>NZ_JBPVJQ010000001.1:0-110246 GCF_051942715.1 Acidovorax sp. BL-A-41-H1
CGGCCTGCCTCGTCACCTGGCCGAGTTCATCGGCGCGCTGCACCTCTCGCCGTTTGCGTTGATGCTGCTGCTCATCGTGTTCTTCATCCTGCTGGGCTGCTTCCTGGATGGCATCTCCATGGTGGTGCTGACCATTGCCGTGCTGCTGCCCACCGTGGAGGCTGCGGGCTTTGACCTGGTGTGGTTCGGCATCTTCATCGTGCTGGTGGTCGAGATGGCGCAGATCACGCCGCCCGTGGGCTTCAACCTGTTCGTTCTGCAGGGCATGACGCGCCGTGAAGTCACCTGGATCGCCCGCACCGCGCTGCCCTTGTTTGCCCTGATGATCGTCGCGGTCATCATGACTTACTTCGTGCCCGACGTGGTGCTCTGGCTGCCGCGCCAGATGCAGGGCTGATCCACCGCACTGCTTCCCAGCCTGCACAGGAGTCCCCATGAAAACCGTTGTGTTGCTGGCCGCGCTTGCCGTGGCCCCGATGGCGCACGCCCAGACCCAGTGGAAACTGGCCACGGGCTACCGCGCAGAGTCCTTCCACACCCGCAATGTGGTGCAGTTTGCGCAAGACGTGGAGCGCGCCTCGGGCGGGGCGTTGCGCATCGAGGTCCATGCCAACAACACGCTGTTCAAGCTGGGCGAGATTCCCCAAGCCGTGCAGGACGGCAAGGCCCAGGCGGGCGAAACCATCATGACCAGCCTGGTGCAGGGTATGCCCATTGCCGGGGCTGACACCGTGCCATTTCTGGTGCGCAGCTACGCCGATGCGCGCCGCCTGTGGGACCTGCAGCGCCCGCTGATCGACGGGCACTTTGCAGCCAAGGGCCTCAAGGCCTTGTATGCCGTGCCCTGGCCGCCCCAGGGGCTGTTCTCCATTGGGCCGGTGCGCTCGTCGGCCGACTTCAAGGGCACGCGCATGCGCACCTACAACCCGGCCACCGTGCGCATTGCCGAGCTGCTGGGCGCCACACCGGTGGACGTGCCCATGGTCGAAGTCAACAAGGCGCTGTCGGCGGGCAAGCTCGACTCCATGATCACCTCGGCCCTGACCGGGGTGGAGAACCAGGTCTGGGGGCAGATCAAGCAGTACTACGGCATCAATGCCTGGTTGCCCAAGAACATCGTGTTTGTGAACCAGCAGGCTTTTGATGCGCTGCCACCCGCTGCGCGCCAGGCCGTGACCCAGGCGGCGGCACAGGCCGAAACACGTGGCTGGGCCCTGAGTGCCGCCGTGGCCGAAGAGTCGGTGGGCGAGCTGCAGCGCAAGGGCATCAAGGTCGAACGTGCATCCGCCGAGCTAGACACCGAACTCAAGCGCCTGGGCGAACGCTTCTCCCGCGAATGGGTGCAGTCGGTGGGCAACGAGGCCAACAAGATTTTCATTCCCTACTACTTCCAACGCTAGTCCGTTAGTCCGTCAGTTCATCCGTTAACCAGTGAGTCCTATCACCATGCAAGCACCCACCACCATGACCACCGCACCGGCCGGCAACCGCTGGCAGTTCTGGATCGACCGGGGCGGCACTTTCACCGACATCGTGGCCAAGCGGCCCGATGGCTCGCTCACCACCCACAAGCTGCTGTCCGAAAACCCCGAGCAGTACAAAGACGCGGCCGTGGCGGGCATCCGCCACCTGCTGGGCCTGCAGCCCGGCGAGCCCGTCACCCCGGCGCTGGTGGAATGCGTAAAGATGGGCACTACCGTGGCCACCAACGCGCTCTTGGAGCGCAAGGGCGAGCCCACGCTGCTGGTCACCACACGCGGTTTTCGCGATGCGCTGCGCATCGCCTACCAGAACCGCCCGCGCCTGTTTGACCGCCACATTCAGCTGCCCGAGCTGCTGTACACCGAGGTCATCGAAGCCCGCGAGCGCATGGGCGCCCATGGTGGCGTGCTGCAGAACCTGGATGAGGCCACCTTGCGCGGTGACCTGCTGGCGGCCTATGGGCGTGGCCTGCGCAGCGTAGCCATTGTGTTCATGCACGGTTACCGCTACACCCAGCACGAGCAGGCGGCCAAGCGCATTGCCAAAGAAGTGGGCTTCACGCAGATCAGCACCTCGCACGAAACCAGCCCGATGATGAAGTTCGTGAGCCGGGGCGACACCACGGTGGTGGATGCCTACCTCTCGCCCATCCTGCGCCGCTATGTAGAGCAGGTGGCCAGCGAGATGCCGGGTGTCAAGCTGTTCTTCATGCAGTCGTCCGGCGGGCTCACCGATGCGGGCACCTTCCAGGGCAAGGACGCGATCCTGTCCGGCCCGGCGGGCGGCATTGTGGGCATGGCGCGCACGGCGGGCCTGGCCGGGCATGAAAAGGTCATCGGCTTTGACATGGGCGGCACCAGCACCGACGTGAGCCACTACGCAGGTGCTTTCGAGCGCGAGTTCGAGACCCATGTGGCCGGTGTGCGCATGCGCGCGCCCATGATGAGCATCCACACGGTGGCGGCGGGAGGCGGATCGGTGCTGGCGTATGACGGATCGCGCTTCCGCGTAGGCCCCGAGAGCGCAGGTGCCAACCCCGGCCCGGTGAGCTACCGCCGGGGCGGCCCGCTGGCCGTGACCGATGCGAACGTAATGGTGGGCAAGGTGCAGCCGCGCTACTTTCCCAGTGTGTTTGGCCCGGCAGCCAACGAAACGTTGGACGCCGATGCGGTGCGTGCCCGCTTCCAGGAGATTGCCACCCAGACCCAGCGCCAGCCCGAAGAAGTGGCCGAAGGCTTCATCCAGATCGCCGTGCAGCAGATGGCCAACGCGATCAAGAAGATCAGCGTGGCGCGCGGCTACGACGTGACACGCTACACCCTGCAGTGTTTTGGCGGCGCAGGCGGCCAGCACGCCTGCCTGGTGGCCGACGCCTTGGGCATGTCGCGCGTGTTTGTGCACCCGCTGGCGGGTGTGCTCAGCGCCTACGGCATGGGCCTGGCCGACCAGACCGTGATCCGCGAACAAGCCGTGGAGATGCCACTGGCCGCTGCCTCGCTACCCCTTATTGCCGAGCGGCTGGAGGCCCTGGGCGCTGCTGCCCAGGCCGAACTGGAGCGCCAGCAGGTCAGCGCCAACCCGGTGCAGGTGCGCCACAACGTGCATGTGCGCTACGAAGGCACCGACTCGGCCTTGGTGGTGCCGTTTGGCGACTTGGCCAGCATTCAGGCCGCCTTTGAAAAGGCCTACCGCCAGCGCTTTGCCTTCCTGATGGCGGGCAAGGGCCTGGTGGTGGAGGCCGTGTCGGTCGAAGCCATGATTGCAGGCGATGCCCCCGCCGAGCCGCGCCTGCCTGTGCACCCGCACCGCAAGCACCCGCAACGCGAGAGCGTGCGCATGTACTCGGGCGGCGAATGGCACACCGCCGCGCTGGTGGTGCGCGAAGACCTGCACCCCGGCGATGTGATCCCGGGCCCCGCCATCATTGCCGAGAAGAACACCACCACGGTGGTGGAGCCCGGCTGGTCTGCGCGTCTGACCGACCTGGACCACCTGGTGCTGGACCGCGTCACGGCGCGCAAGGTGCAGTACGCCGCAGGCACCACGGTGGACCCGGTGCTGCTTGAAGTGTTCAACAACCTGTTCATGAACATCGCCGAGCAGATGGGGCTGCAGCTGCAGAACACCGCCTACTCGGTCAACATCAAGGAGCGCCTGGACTTCAGCTGTGCGCTGTTCGATGCCGCAGGCAACCTGATCGCCAACGCACCCCACATGCCCGTTCACCTGGGATCAATGGGCGAGAGCATCAAGACCGTGATCCGCGAGAACGCGGGCAAGATGCACCCGGGCGATGTGTACATGCTCAACGACCCGTACCACGGTGGTACGCACCTGCCCGATGTGACGGTGATCACCCCGGTGTACGTGGCCGAAGGCGCCGAGCCCACCTTTTATGTGGGCAGCCGGGGCCACCATGCCGACATCGGTGGCACCACGCCGGGCTCCATGCCACCGTTCTCCACACGCATTGACGAGGAGGGCGTGCAGATCAACAACGTGAAGCTGGTGGACCGTGGCATCTTCCTGGAAGATTCCGTGCGCAACCTGCTGGCAACGGGTGGCGGCACCACGCCATACCCCAGCCGCAACCCCGAGCAGAACCTGGCTGACCTGCGTGCGCAGATCGCAGCGAACGAAAAGGGCGTGCAAGAGCTGTCGAAGATGGTGGACCAGTTTGGCCTGGATGTCGTGCAGGCCTACATGTGCCACGTGCAGGACAACGCCGAAGAATCGGTGCGCCGCGTGATCACGCAGCTGAAAGACGGGCAGTTCACCCTGCCGCTGGACAACGGCGCGCAGATCAGCGTGTCGGTCAAGGTCAACGTGGCCGAGCGCAGCGCGGTGATCGACTTTGCGGGCACCAGCCCGCAGCAGATGAACAACTTCAATGCCCCGCGTGCCGTGTGCATGGCGGCCGTGCTGTATGTGTTCCGCACGCTGGTGGACGACGACATCCCGCTCAACGCCGGTTGCCTCAAGCCGCTGCAGGTGATCATCCCGCAGGGCTCCATGCTCAACCCCAACCCGCCCGCTTCGGTGGTGGCAGGCAACGTGGAGACGTCCACCTGCATCACCAACGCGCTGTTTGGCGCCCTGGGGGTGATGGCGGGCAGCCAGCCCACCATGAACAACTTCACCTTCGGCAATGCGCAGTACCAGTACTACGAAACCATTGCCGGTGGCAGTGGTGCGGGCGCGGTGCTCGATGCATCGGGCCGGGCGGTGCGTGGCTTTGACGGCACCAGCGTGGTCCAGACCCACATGACCAACTCGCGCCTGACCGACCCCGAGGTGCTGGAGTTCCGCTTCCCGGTGGTGCTCGACAGCTACGAGATCCAGCGCGGCTCGGGCGGTGCAGGCCGCTGGGCGGGCGGCGACGGCGGCGTGCGCCGGGTGCGGTTCCTGGAGGCGATGACGGCCAGCATTCTCTCCAACGGGCGCCTGAACCCCGCTTTCGGCATGGCGGGCGGCCAGCCTGGGCGCGCGGGCGCCAACCGGGTGCTGCGCGCCAATGGCCAGGTCGAGGAGCTGGGCCACATCGGCGCTGCATTGATGGAGCCGGGCGATGTGTTCGAGATCTCCACGCCCGGCGGTGGCGGATTTGGAGAGTGCGTCGCGCACTGACCGCAGCGGTGAGGGTGGGGCGCTGGCTGCACTTGCCGCACTTGCCGCCAGCGCTGCCCTCGGCCTCGCCCCGGTTCCGCCGGGTGCGGGGCATGGATGAACCAGGAGAACACGCATGAACTACTTGCCCGCTACATCTGGTGTGTCTCAAGGCACCTCCCTGTCTGGAACCCGTGTGGATGCGGCCCATCCGGTACCACGGGCCGACGCGGCACAGGCGCCCACAGCGACCCGGCGGCGCAGCCGCAGCCTGAGCGTGGGCCAGAAGCTCGCCGCCAGCTTTGGCATCCTGGGTCTGGCCGTGGCGCTGCTGGGGGCCACTACCTGGTTGACGGGTGAGGGCACGGGCCGCCAGGCCGCTCTGCTGACGGCGGAGCAGCTGCCCATCGAACGCTCGGTGCGCGACTGGAAAACGCAGTCGGTGGCCATCGGCCAGATTGCGCTGCGCGCCACGCTGTCGTCGGATGTGTTCCCGCTGGTGGCCGAAATGCGCACGCAGCTGGCTGCCGAAGATGCCCAGCGCAAGCGCATCGAGGCGGCCTTGGCCCAGGCATCGACCGCCGAAAGCACCAAACCCCTGTGGGCCCAGGCCCAGGCGCAGCGGCAGCGCTATGCGGTGCTGCGCGATGCGCTGGTGCAGAACGCGCTCGAAGCCAAGATCATCAGCCAGAAGGAGCTGCAGGAGCATGCTGCCGCCCTGGCCCAGTACCTCACGGCCATCGACCAGTTGCTCGCGGCGTCGGAGCAGGCGTCTTTGCGGGCGGGCGACAGCATGATCAGCGACGCCTCACGCGCGCAGTGGATCAGCGCGATTGCCGTGCTGGTGGTGGTGGGGCTGTCGGCGCTGTTTGGCTGGCTGCTGCGCCGCTCCATCGTGTTGCCGCTGCGCCAGGCGTCCGACGCCGCTGCCGTGGTGGCGCGGGGCGATCTCACGGTGCGCATGGACACGCAGCGCACCGACGAGATCGGCCAGTTGCTCATGGCGCTCAACAGCATGGTCGAGTCGCTGCACTACGTGGTGACCGAAGTGCGCGACTCGGGCGAATCCATCCATGTGGCCAGCTCCGAAGTGGCGGCGGGTAACACCGACCTGAGCATGCGCACCGAACACGCCGCCAGCAACCTGCAGCAGACGGCGGCCAGCATTGCCCAGCTGGCGCAGATGGTGGCCGCCAATGCCGACAGCACGCGCCAAGCCAACGCGTTAGCGCTCAATGCCACCGAGGTGGCCAGCAAGGGGGGCGAAGTGGTCCACCAGGTGGTCAAGACCATGGAAGAGATCAACGCCAGCAGCAAGAAGATTGCCGACATCGTGGGCATCATCGACGGCATTGCGTTCCAGACCAACATCCTGGCGCTCAACGCTGCCGTGGAGGCCGCGCGCGCGGGCGAGCAGGGGCGTGGCTTTGCCGTGGTGGCCAGCGAGGTGCGCGGCCTGGCCGGGCGCAGCGCCAATGCGGCGCGCGAGATCAAGGCGCTCATCTCTGACAGCGTGGCCAAGGTGAGCGATGGCGCCAAACTGGTGGTGACTGCGGGATCCACCATGGGTGACATCGTGCACAGCGTGGAGCGCGTGACCACGCTGATGTCCGAGATCAACGAGGCCAGCAGCGAGCAGAGCACACAGATCGGCCAGGTGAGCCAGGCGGTGGACCAGCTCGACCACATGACCCAGCAGAACGCCGCGCTGGTGGAAGAGGGCGCGGCGGCGGCACAAAGCCTCAAGGACCAGGCCAACCGGCTGGCCGGGGCCATGGGGCAGTTTCAGCTCGCCCGGGCAGTGTAAAAATCGATAAAAAAGGGGCCCTGCGCGGGCCCCTCAAGCATTGTTTGCTATCAATTTTGATTACATGCCTGCGTAGTTCGGGCCACCGCCGCCTTCAGGGGTGACCCACACGATGTTCTGCGTGGGGTCCTTGATGTCGCAGGTCTTGCAGTGCACGCAGTTCTGCGCGTTGATCTGCAGGCGTTGGGCGTTGCCGCCCTTGGCTTCGTCGGCCACAAACTCGTACACCCCGGCAGGGCAGTAGCGGGCCTCGGGGCCTGCGTACTTGCTCAGGTTGATGTTGACCGGCACGCTCGCGTCCTTGAGCGTGAGGTGGGCGGGCTGGTTTTCTTCGTGGTTGGTGTTGCTGATGAACACGCTGGAGAGGCGGTCAAACGTGAGCTTGCCATCGGGCTTGGGGTAGACGATGGGCTTGCACTCGGCAGCGGGCTTCAGGTAGGCGTGGTCTGGCTTGTCGCGGTGCAGCGTCCAGGGGATGTGGCCGCGCAGCACGAACTGCTCCAAACCGTTCATCAGTGTGGCCGTGGTCAGGCCGTACTTGAACCAGTTCTTGAAGTTGCGGTCCTTGTTCAGCTCGGTGTAGAGCCAGCTCTTTTCAAAGGCTTCGGGGTAGGCGGTCAGTTCGTCGTGCTGGCGGCCTGCCACCACGGCGTCGTAGGCGGCTTCGGCGGCCAGCATGCCGGTCTTGATGGCGGCGTGGCTGCCCTTGATACGGCCCACGTTCAGGTAACCGGCATTGCAGCCCACCAGTGCGCCGCCCGGGAACACCGTCTTGGGCAGGGCATTGATGCCGCTGGCGTTGATGGCACGTGCGCCGTAGGACAGGCGCTTGGCCGTGATCTCGCCCTTCTCGTTCTCGAAGTAGTAGCGGACGTTGGGGTGCGTCTTCCAGCGCTGGAATTCCTCGAACGGGCTCAGGTAGGGGTTGGCGTAACCCAGGCCGGTGACGAAGCCCAGGGCCACCTTGTTGCCCTCCAGGTGGTACAGGAAGGCGCCGCCGTACGTGTCGTTCTCCATGGGCCAGCCCGCGGTGTGCATCACAAAGCCAGGCTGGTGCTTCTTGGGGTCGATTTCCCACAGTTCCTTCACGCCGATGCCGAAGCTTTGGGGGTCGCGGTCCTTGTCGAGGTGGAACTTGGCGATCAGCTGCTTGCCCAGGTGGCCGCGTGCACCTTCGGCGAACACGGTGTACTTGCCCAGCAGCTCCATGCCCAGCTGGAAGTTCTCGGTGGGCTCGCCGTCCTTGCCGATCCCCATGTTGCCGGTGGCCACGCCCTTGACGGAGCCGTTGTCGTTGTAGAGCACTTCGGCAGCGGTGAAACCGGGGAAGATCTCCACGCCCAGGGCTTCGGCCTGTTCGCCCAGCCACTTGGTCAGGTTGCCCAGGCTGATGATGTAGTTGCCATGGTTCTGCGCAAACGGCGGCAGGAACATGTTGGGCACGCGAAAGCCCGATTTTTCAGACAGGAAGATGTAGGCGTCGTCGGTGACGGGCTGGTTGAGCGGGGCGCCGCGCTTTTTCCAGTCGGGGATCAGCTCGGTGAGGGCCTTGGGGTCCATGATGGCGCCCGACAGAATGTGCGCGCCGGGCTCGGAGCCTTTTTCGAGCACCACGACCGAGACATCCTGGCCTTTTTCGGCCGCCAATTGCTTCAGGCGGATGGCTGTGGCCAAGCCGCCAGGGCCGCCGCCAACGACCACCAAGTCGTATTCCATGGATTCGCGGGGGCCATATTGGGCGAGGATTTCTTCGTTTGTCATGGGCTTCTCGTCGGGCGTTTGATAATGGACTATTGTCGGCAGAGCATGGGCCAGACCCTGTCTGTCTGGCGACTGATTGTATTCACGGAATATGGACAATCGAACGACCGTTCTTTTTTGATCAGTGGGGAGACTCTAAATGGCATACAGCATCGACTTGTCGGGCCGCGTCGCTTTCATCACCGGCGCATCGAGTGGCCTGGGCGCGCAGTTTGCGCGCACCCTGGCGCGTGCCGGAGCCGGGGTGGTGCTGGCCAGCCGCCGGGTAGAAAAGCTCAAGGAACTGCGCGCCCGCATCGAAGGCGAGGGCGGCGACGCCCATGTGATCGAGCTGGACGTGACCGACCATGCCTCCATCAAATCCGCCGTGGCCCATGCCGAGACCGAGATGGGCTCCATCGACATCCTGATCAACAACTCGGGCGTGAGTACCACGCAACGCCTGCAGGATGTGACGCCCGAGGACTACGACTTCATCTTCGACACCAATGTGAAGGGCGCTTTCTTTGTGGCGCAAGAGGTCGGCAAGCGCATGCTGGCCCGCTCGCGCGGTGCGGCGCCGGGCAGCTTCACCGGTGGGCGCATCATCAACATCGCCTCGATGGCAGGCCTCAAGGTGCTGCCGCAGATCGGCGCCTACTGCATGAGCAAGGCTGCCGTGGTGCAGATGACCCGGGCGATGGCCATGGAGTGGGGCAAGTTCGGCATCAACACCAACGCCATCTGCCCTGGCTACATCGACACCGAAATCAACCACCATCACTGGGATACCGAGCAAGGCCAGAAACTCATCGCCATGCTGCCGCGCAAGCGCGTGGGCAGCCCGCAGGACCTGGACGCGCTGCTGATCATGCTGGCCAGCGACCAGAGCCATTTCATCAACGGCGCGGTGATTGCGGCGGACGATGGCTTCGCTGTATGAAGATCGAAATCCCCGAGGTCAAAAAGCTGGTCTTTGAGACGCACTTCCCCGTGCGCTGGGGCGACATGGACGCAATGGGTCACGTCAACAACACGGTGTACTTCAGGTACCTGGAAACCGCGCGCATCGACTGGATGGTGTCGGTGGGCTGCAACCCCGACCCGCGCGGGCAGGGGCCGGTCATCGTCAATGCGTTCTGCAACTTCTACAAGCAGCTCGAATACCCGGCCGATGTGCTGCTCAAGCTCTATGTGAGCGACCCGGGCCGCACCACGTTCGAGACCTGGGGCACGATGGAACGCGCCGACCAGCCGGGCGTGATCTGCGCGGCAGGCGGGGCCACCACCATCTGGGTGGACTTCCCGCAGCAGAAGGCGGCACCGCTACCGGACTGGATGCGGGCGCTGGTTGCGGCTGACGCGTAGGCCTTGTCAGCCCTGCTTGGTGAAAGCGAGCCTGTCTATGACCGGCGTCCACCGCTGGCCATCGAAGACCGTGGCGCCGTAGATGCCCGCCAGGAGCATCACGCCGTCACCCACTGACAGATTGCCTGCGCAGGAATGCACCGCGTGCGGCACGTCCGCCTCTACCAGTTCGCCCCCGGCGATCTGCCAAAGGCCATAGTCCGAGGTGCACCAGACCCTGCCGCCGTACCAGACCATGTCCTTGAACGGCAGCGTCATACGGCCCTCGTGGATGATTTCCCAACGGTCTTCCCGGCCTCGCAGCACCGAGCCGCCCTGGGCGCCAACATAAACATGGCCGTCACCTGCGCAACACACGTTGTGCAGCAGCATTCTGGACGGCAACGCGCACTGCAGCCAGCGATGCCCGTTGTATCGCCATAGGTCTCCGTAGCCGCCAGCGGCATACAGATCGTTGGATGCAAACCCGTCCACGGAATGGAGGCCCCAGTCCGTGCCAAATTCGAGGCTTTTCCCCGTGCCGGGTTTGGGAAGGATGGAATTGGCGCACAGTGATTCCCATTGATCTACGCCGACTCGGCGGGCGATGGTGCGCCATGGCCCCGCCACATACACATGGCCAAACAGTGTCGAGGCGCACGTGATGGAGCCACGACGAGGCCCATCGGGGCCATACTCAATTTGCTGCTCCATGTCATTTTTGCCACCACCCAGAACGGCCACTTCGCCCGTGCTGTCAATCAACACAGCCTGTTCGACAGGGTGATGGGCAACGGCCAGCTTGGAGCGTAGAAATCCCAGGTACTGACCGCAACCGATGCGGCGTGTGGGCTCGGCATTGACAAAGAAGTTGATCAGACGAATTTGTTTGCCGGTGTCTGAGTCTTGTGAACACCCCTCGTCTGGCTGGTTTTCCCTGAGCAGAAAACTGAACGTGTCACGCGACCTGACAGCGGCGTCTGTCAGGCTGTATCCCTGGAAAAAAGTCTGGTACTCCAGCTCGTTCAGCATTGATGGGCTCTCCTTGCAAGGGCTCCATTGCTTGCGGGTGAGGCGCAGGAGCGGTCGTCAGGCCGGGTGTCAGGTTTTTTGTTTCGGCACCCGTCCCATCAGATAGAACTCGGGGTTGGGCAACATGCCCGCAAAGCTGGCCATGCGGTTGCTCAGCCCAAAGAACGCGGTGATGGCCGCGATGTCCCAGATGTCCTCGTCGTCAAAGCCGTGGGCGTGCAGCGCAGCGAAGTCGGCGTCCTCGATCTCGTGCGAGCGCTGGCAGACCTTCATCGCAAAGTCGAGCATGGCGCGTTCGCGTGGGCTGATGTCGGCCTTGCGGTAGTTCACGGCCACCTGGTCGGCAATGAGGGGTTTCTTTTCATAGATGCGCAGGATCGCGCCGTGCGCCACCACGCAATACAGGCACTGGTTGGCCGCGCTGGTGGTGGTGACGATCATCTCGCGCTCGCCCTTGGTCAGGCTGCCTTCTTCTTTCAGCATGAGTGCATCGTGGTACGCGAAGAACGCGCGCCACTCGGCCGGGCGGCGCGCAAATGCCAGGAACACGTTGGGGATGAAACCCGCCTTCTCCTGCACTTCCACGATGCGTGCGCGGATGTCTTCGGGCAGGGTGTTCAGGTCGGGGAAGGGGTAGCGGCTCACGGCGGTCTCCTATGGTTTTTTGTGGTTCGGGTTGCGGGGCAAGTATCAGGGATGCCACTGGGTGGCTCGTACGGGGCTTTGTGCGGGTGCGGCCGAGTTGCCCGCCAGTGCATACGACAGCTGCGTGGCAGCAGCCATCACGGTTTGCGCCAGCGCTTCTAGTTTTTCCGCGGGCAGGCGCGATGCCGGGCCCGAGATGCATACCGAGCCCATCAGCCGCCAGTGCATGCCGAAGACTGGCGCGGACACGGTGGCCACACCCTGTTCGCGCTCGCCAATCGACCAGTGGTAGCCCTTCCTGCGGATCTCTTCGTAGGCCTTGCCCGGCTCGCCCGAAAACGCCAGGATCACGCGCCCTGGCGAGCCTTTGTCGAGTGGCAGGCCTTCGCCTATGCGGGCGTGGTGGCGCAGAGCCTGCGGGCCTTCCACGCGCACCAGGCAGGTCCGCACATTGCCTTCACGCACGTAAAAGGCAGCGCTTTCGCCCGTGGCAAGGGTCAGCTCACGCAGCGCGGGCTCCAGCACGTTCTGTACATCAAAACCGGCCTGGTAGCGCGCGCCCAGCCAGCCAGCAGCGGGCCCCAGGCGCCAGTCGCCGTCTTCGCGCTGCACCATGAAGCCCGACTGCGCCAGCGTGCGTGCCAGGCGCAGCACGGTGGTCTTGTGCAGGCTGCAGCGGCGGCTCAGCTCGGCCAGAGACAGGCTCGATTCACCCAGTGCAAACGCCTCCAGCA
Organism: Acidovorax sp. BL-A-41-H1; assembly: GCF_051942715.1. Taxonomy (NCBI): domain Bacteria; kingdom Pseudomonadati; phylum Pseudomonadota; class Betaproteobacteria; order Burkholderiales; family Comamonadaceae; genus Acidovorax; species Acidovorax sp. BL-A-41-H1. The sequence continues at coordinate 12,394 of NZ_JBPVJQ010000001.1, forward strand.
CCTGCAGGGCGCGCGTGACGGCGATGACACCACCGCCAGGTTCTGCATCGGCCGGAGCCATGGGGCGGGGCGCGGGCGTAAGTGCGAGGGTGGGGGCGGGGGGCTGGGAGGGCTTGGTGGGACGGTTGCTCATGGCGCAATTCGTTTCATTGTATGCAACTGCATTGTATGGGTTGAAACGTCTGCGTACAGTCGCACCCACGGCGCTGGACCAGAACACGGATCACAACAAAGGCCCTGCAGACCGGCGTGACGAACCACCACAACGGAGACAAATCCATGACCGCCTTCACTTCACTTTCGCGCTCCTTGTGCGCTGCCATTCTGGGCCTGGCCGCCGCTGCAGTGCCCACCGGGGCCGCTCTGGCGCAGGCCTTTCCGGGCAAGCCCATCCGCCTCATCGTGCCGTTCCCGCCCGGCGGCGGCACCGACATGATTGCGCGCACCGTGGCGCAAAAGCTCACCGACCAGAACAAGTGGAACGTGATCGTGGACAACCGCCCCGGCGCAGGCGGCAACCTGGGGGTGGACGCCGCCGCCAAGTCGCCTGCCGATGGCTACACGCTGGTCATGGGCCAGACGAGCAACCTGGCCATCAACCCCACGCTCTACCCCAAGCTGCCCTACGACCCGATCAAGGATCTGGTGCCTGTGGCCCTCGTGTCGTCCTCGCCCATCGTGATGGCTGCGCCCGCCAATTCGCCGTTCAAGTCGTATGCCGATGTGGTGGCCGCCGCCAAGGGCAAGCCCGATGCGCTCACGCTGGGCTACTCGGGCAACGGCACCGTGGCCCACCTGGCGGGCGAACTGGCGGAAGACGCGGCAGGCATCAAGCTGCGCCACATCCCCTACAAGGGCGCCGCCCAGGCCATGACGGACCTGGTGGGCGGGCAGATCGACCTGTACATGTCGTCCGTGCCCACGCTGCTGGGCCAGGTGCGCAACGGCAAGCTCAAGGTCATTGCCATCACCTCGGCCAAGCGCTCGCCCCAGCTGCCCGATGTGCCCACGCTGGCCGAGTCCGGCTACAAGGGCTTCGAGGCTGTGACCTGGTTCGGCATCCTGGCACCCGCCGGTACACCAGCCCCCATCGTGGCGCAGCTCAACAAGGCCATCAACGCGGCCCTGCAGCAGCCCGATGTGGCTGACAAGCTGCGTTCTGAAGGCGGTGAGGTGTTGGGCGGCACGGCCGAGCAGTTCAGCCAGCTGCTCAAAGCCGAAGTGCCGCGCTGGGCCAAGATCGTGAAGGATTCGGGCGCCAGCCTGGACTGACAGCGTCGCCCGCGCCGCAGCCCCACCCACGCTCACACAGCCATCGCCATGTCCCGCGATTGCCTTGTCACGCCCGTACCGTTCTCGGCGGGCGCCACCGTGCCGCGCACGGCACTGCCCGCCGGGTCTTGCGACTGCCATGTGCATGTGTACGACCAGCGCTTTCCTGCCGCACCCGGTGCCAGGCTGCTGCCGCCCGATGCGTCAGCGCAGGACTACCGCGCGCTGCAGCGGCGCATCGGCACCACGCGGGTGGTGCTGGTCACGCCCTCGACCTATGGCACCGACAACCGCTGCCTGCTTGCAGGGCTGGCCGCATTCGCAGCCATGGGCGTGGAGGCACGTGGCGTGGCGGTGATCGACGGCCAAGAAAGCGATGCCGAGTTGCAGCAGCTGCACGCCGCCGGCGTGCGCGGCGTGCGGCTGAACCTGTCGCTGGGTGTGTCCGGCTCGGTGGATTCCATCGTGCCGCTGGCCCGGCGCATTGCGCCCTGGGGCTGGCATTTGCAGCTGCTGATGCCGCCGGATCTGCTGGCAGGGCTGGGCGCCGTGCTGCGGCAGTTGCCCGTGCCGCTGGTGTTTGACCACTTTGGGCGCATTCCCCCCGAGCAGGCAGCGCACCATGCCGCACATGCGGTGCTGCTGGAGCTGCTGCACAGCGGGCAGGCGTGGGTGAAGCTGTCCGGCGGCTACATCGTGAGCAGCATGCATTCGGTGGAAGACCCGCTGCTGGACGCGCTTGCCGCCAGCTACCTGCACTGTGCGCCCGGGCGTGTGCTGTGGGGCAGCGACTGGCCGCACGCCACGGCAACGGCTGGCGTACAGCCCCTGCCCGATGACGCCCGCCAGGTGGACCGGCTGGTGGACTGGACCGCAGCCTGCGGCGGCCCCGCGCTGCTGCGCCAGGTGCTGGTGAATAACCCGCAGGCGCTCTACGGCTTCGGCCGACCGCTGTGAAACCCCTTGTTTGATTGTTTGGAAGGCATTGCCATGACCCCCACTTCACGCCCCCTCCATCACATCTCCCGTCGCAGCCTGCTGGCCCTGGGGGGCGCCATGCTGGCCGCCCCTGCATGGGCGCAGGCCGACTGGCCCGGCGGCAAACTCATTACCTGGGTGGTGCCGTACCCTGCGGGCGGCAGCACCGACGTGCTGGGCCGCAACATCGCGCAGCGCCTGGGCCCGGCATTGGCCACCAACGTGGTCGTGGACAACAAGGCGGGCGCCACCGGCACCATTGGCGCAGCCTTTGTGGCCAAGGCGCAGCCAGACGGCCTGACGCTGCTGGGCACCTCCATCGGCCCGCAGGCGATTGCGCCGCACCTCATGCCCAAACTGCCTTACGACCACATTGCGGCGTTCGAGCCCGTGGTCACCGTGGGCACCATCCCGCACATCCTGGTGGTGGGGGCCAACCAGCCGTTCAAGACCGTGGCCGACCTGCTGGCAGCAGCCAAGGCGCAGCCGGGCAAGCTGGCGTTTGCCTCGGGCGGCAACGGCACCATCCTGCAAATGCAGGGCGAGTTGCTGCAGCAACAGACCGGCGCGCGCTTCATCCATGTGCCCTACAAGGGCGACACACCGGCGCTGCAGGACACGCTGGCCGAGCAGGTGCAGTTCATGTTTGCACCGGCCGCCGCCGCGCTGCCCCATGTACAGGCGGGCAAGCTGCGTGCGCTGGCCGTCACGTCGGCCCAGCGCCTCAAGTCCCTGCCATCCGTGCCCACGATGGGCGAGGTGGGCATGAAGGACTTTGTGGTGGAGCAGTGGCAGGCCGTTTTCGCGCCCGCCAGGACGCCCACGGCCGTGGTGCAGCGCCTGAACCAGGAAATCAACAAGGCCCTGAAAGACCCTGCCGTGGTGGCCCTGGCCGACAAGCTGGGCGTGACGCTGGTGGGGGGCACGCCCCAGCAACTGGGCGACCTGCAAAAGGCCGACTCCGCCAAGTGGGCCAAGGTGATCAAAGACGGAAACATCCAGGCCGACTGATGGGCGCGCCTGCCAGCCCCCTCCACCCCTTTTACTTTTCTACCTGATGGAACAACCATGAACCAACTCCCTGAAATCATCCGCACCATCGAGCGTGTGGGCGCCGACGTCGTGGCCAAAGCCTCCACCTTCCAGGCCGCCATCCTGTCCGACGTGGCAGGCCGCCGCGGCACCATGCATGGCCGCGTGGCGCCTGTGCACCAGAGCATGAAGGTGGCGGGCCCCGCCTTCACCGTGGAAGTGCGCCCCGGCGACAACCTCATGATCCACGCCGCCATCGCGCTCGCCCAGCCGGGCGATGTGCTGGTGATCGACGGCAAGGGCGACCAGACCGCCGCGCTGATGGGCACGCTGATGCTCAGCGCGTGCAAGAAGCGCGGCCTGGCCGGCGTGATCGTGGATGCGTCCATCCGCGACAAGCTCGAAATTCTGGAGCTGGACTTCCCCGTATTCAGCGCGGGCTTCAACCCCGCAGGCCCCACCAAATTTGTACCCGGCCGCATCAACCACCCCATCAGCGCCGGTGGCGCCACCGTGAACCCCGGTGACCTGGTGGTGGGCGACGCCGATGGCGTGGTCGTCATCGAGCGCGAAAAAGCCCCCGCCATGATGGCCCTGGCAGACAAGAAGGTGGCCGACGAAGCCGCCCGCATCGAAGCCATTGCCCGGGGCGACACCGCCGCGAAGTGGCTGCCCGCCGCCCTGCGCGCCGCGGGCGTGCTGAAAGAAGGAGAAACCCTGTGAGCCAACCTACCATCATCGTGACTGGCGCCGACTTGGCGCAACAAGCCCTCGACCTGCTCACGGGCTACGCAATCGTCTACGCAGGCAAGGCGCCCACGGAAGAAGACCTGGTGGCCTTGTGCCGCACGCACAACCCCGTAGCCATGATCGTGCGCTACGGCAAGGTCGGCGCTGCGGTGATGGACGCAGCCCCCGCGCTCAAGGTCATCTCCAAGCATGGCAGCGGCACCGACACCATCGACAAGGTCGCCGCCAAAGCCCGTGGCATTGAAGTGGTGGCCGCCGTGGGCGCCAACGCCGCCGCCGTGGCCGAGCAGGCGCTGGCTCTGCTGATGGCCTGCGCCAAATCGGTGGTGCAACTCGATGCGCGCATGCACGCTGGCCATTGGGACAAAGCCACGCACAAGAGCCTGGAACTGGGTGGCCGCACCGTGGGCCTGGTGGGCCTGGGCGCGATTGGCCTGCGCTTTGCCAAGATGGCCGACGCCCTGGGCATGCGTGTGATCGGCTTCGATCCGTTTGCCAAGAACCTGCCCGCGTACGTGCAGGCGGTGGATCTGGAAACGATCTGGCGCGAATCGGATGCGATTTCGCTGCACTGCCCGCTGACCGACGATAACCGGGGCATGCTCAACGTCACCACGCTGGCGCAATGCAAGCGCGGCGTGATCGTGGTGAATACCGCACGTGGCGGTCTGATCGACGAGGCTGCGTTGCTGGCGGCCGTGCGCTCGGGCCAGGTCATGGCTGCGGGGCTCGACAGCTTTGCGGTGGAGCCCATGACGGCAGGCCACCCATTCCAGGGCGAGAAGAACTTCGTCCTCAGCCCCCACATCGGCGGTGTGACGAGCGATGCCTACGTGAACATGGGCGTGGGCGCCGCGAAGAATCTGCTGGCCGTGCTGGCCCGCAGCGCCGTGGCTGCCTGATCGCAGATTTCCATCCACAACAACGAAGGTGCCGGTGCCGCGCACGCTGAAGCGTTGTGCGGCACCGGCCCCCTGGAGACAAGAAACATGCAACAAAACTTCAAGAAAAATAGGCCGATAGCGCTCGTAAATAAAGCGCTGGCAGCTATGGTTTTGGTAGTAACCGGCGCTGCAGGCACGCTAGGCGCAACGCCTGCGCAGGCCCAAGGAGCCTGGCCGGACAAGCCGCTCAAGCTCGTAGTGCCGTACCCGGCCGGTGGCAATGCCGACAACACCGCCCGCCTGCTGGCCACGCAGCTCGGCCAGCGCCTGGGCCAGCAGGTGGTGGTGGACAACCGCCCTGGCGGCAGCGGCACGATTGGTGCCACGGCTGTGGCCAAGGCCCCGGCCGATGGCTACACGCTGCTGCTCGATGCCACGGCTTTCACCGTCAACCCCAGCTTGTTCCCCAAGCTGCCGTTTGATGCGACCAAAGACTTTGCACCCATCTCGCTGGTGCTGCAGGTGCCACTGCTCATGGTGGTGCCCGCCAACTCGCCCTTCCAGTCGGTGGCCGATGTGGCCAAGGCCGCCAGGGCGCGGCCAGGCCACTTGACCTACGCATCGGCGGGCAACGGCGGCGCGCAGCATCTGGCGGGCGAGCTGTTCAAGCAGGGACAAAAAGTGGCCATCACCCATATCCCGTACCGGGGCGGGGCACCAGCGCTCACTGATCTGATCGGTGGGCAGGTGGACGTGATGTTCAGCGCCACCACGGCCAGCGGCCCATTCGTCAAAAGCGGCAAGCTGCGGGCGCTGGCCATCTCGTCGCCCCGCCGCGCCGAGGGATGGGAATCTGTGCCCACCGTGGCCGAGTCTGGCGTGCCCGGCTTCCAGGTCAGCGAGTGGAACGGCTTGTTCGCCCCCGCAGGCACACCGCGCCCTGTGCTGGAGCGGCTGGAGGCCGAAACCCGTGCCATCGTGGCCAGCCCCGAGATGAAGAAGCGCTTTGCCGAACTGGGCGTGCAGGGCGTGGGCTCCAGCGCGCAGGAGTTCAGCGCCTTCTTGAAGGCCGAAGCCATCAAGTGGGCCGAGGTGATTCGCACTGCTGGCATCCGCATGGATTGAAGGAGACTTCGCCATGTTGGAGCAAAAAATGCCTTTGGCGCCTATCAGTCAAGCGCTGGTAGCTATTGTTTTGGTAGCATCTGGCGCCGCCCATGCGCAAACGGGCGCAGCGACCTACCCGACCAAGCCCGTGAAGCTGGTGGTGGGCTTTGCCGCAGGCGGCCCCACCGATGTGGTGGCGCGCGCATTTGCCGACCACGCCAGCCGCGCGCTGGGCCAGCCGTTCATCATCGACAACAAGCCGGGCGCGGGCACCATCATTGCCGCGCAGGCCGTGGCCAGTGCACCGGCCGACGGTTACACGCTGCTGTTCGGCGCCACCAACCACGCCATGATTCCGGGGCTGTACCAGGGCCGTATCAAGTTTGACGCGGTGAAGTCTTTCCGCCCGCTGTGCACGGTGGCCAGCAGCCCCACGGTGCTGGTGGTGGCTCCCAGCCTGCCGGTGAAGACCCTGGCTGACTACCAGGCCAAGGCCCGCGCCGAGCCCGGCCGCGTGACCGCAGGCACGGCCGGGGCGGGCAGCTCAGGCCATTTCGCCACCGAGATCTTTGCCCGCGCCCAGGGCCTGCAGCTCAACCATGTGCCCTACAAGGGCGCTGCACCCGTGGTGACGGACCTCATGGGCGGCCAGCTTGACAGTTCGTTCGCCACCTTGGGCTCGGTGCTGCCGCAGATCCAAAGCGGCAAGCTGCGTGCGCTGGCCGTGGGCGCACCTAAGCGCTCAGCCCTGGTGCCCGACGTGCCGACGTTTTCCGAGGCAGGCGGTGGCAATTACGCTGCCGACGTGTGGTACGGCGCGCTGGCCCCCGCAGGCCTGCCCGAGCCCATTGCCCAGGCGCTAGAGCGCACGGCGGCCGACTTTGCCAAGAGCGCATCGGCCATCGACAAGCTGCGCGGCCTGGGGCTGGACGCTGAGTCGGTCTGCGGCAATGCCTTTGCCAGCCGCGTGGCCCGCGAAGTGACCACCTATGGCCAGATGGCCAAAGCGCTCGACCTCAAAGCAGATTGAGCTACATACAAGGAGACTCTCATGCAACGCATTCACACCTCACTGGGCGCAGCCCTTGCGCTGACCTTCGCCGTGGCCCATGCCATGGCACAAACCGGCTACCCGGACAAAGCCGTCAAGATCGTGGTGCCATACCCACCCGGCGGTGCGGTCGATCAGGTGACCCGGCGCATTGCCCAAAAGCTCACAGAGCAAACCGGCCAGAGCTTCTTTGTCGAAAACAAGGCGGGTGGCACGGGCACCATCGGTGCCAACCAGGTGGCGCGTTCGCCGGGCGATGGCTACACGCTTTTGGCCAATGACACCACGTACTCCATCCTGCCCCAGGTGTTCAAGAAGCTGCCTTGGGACTACGCCAACGACCTGGTGCCTGTGGCCGGTTTCAACTTCGCCCCCACCACCGTGGTGGTGGCCGCCAACTCCCCGTTCAAAACGCTGGGCGACCTGGTGGCATATTCCCAAGCCAACCCGGGCAAGCTCAACTACGGCACCGGTGGAGCGGGCACCATGCCCCACTTCGCCACAGAAGCATTGCAAGGTGCCAGCGGCCTCAAGGCCACCCACGTGCCCTTCAAAGGCGCTGGGGAAGCGACCTTGGCGTTGCTGGGCGGGACCATCGACTTCCAGATTGCATCGACCCCAGGCGTGATGGGGCAGGTGCGTGGCGGCAAGGTGCGCCTGCTGGCAGTGAGCGGCGAGCAGCGGCTCAAGGCCGTGCCCGATGTGCCCACGTTTGCCCAAGCGGGTGCGCCGGGCTACAAAGTGGTCAATTTCACCGGCCTGTGGGCTCCCAAGGGCACGCCAGAGGCGGTGCTGGACAAGCTGCGCCAGGAAATCACCAAAGCCATGGCCAGTGCCGATCTTCAGACCTTTGCCACTGACCTCGGTGCTGTGCCCAGCGTGCTCAGTGGAACCGCCTTTGCGGACAAACTGAAGGCAGATGCCCAGCTGTGGGAGTCGGTGGCGGTCAAAGTGGGTATTGAGAAGCAATGAATCCGGTGCCCCACTCGGTGGGCCTGAACCGCCCGCAGCGCCAGTTGCCGCCCGGCGCGTGCGACAGCCACATGCACATCTTTGACCCGCGCTTTGCGCCATCAAGCCACTGGCCGCGCACGCCGCCGGTGGCGCCTGTGGCCGCGTATCGGCAGCTGCAGGTGCGCCTGGGCACCACGCGCACGGTGGTGGTCACGCCATCCACCTACGGCACCGACAACGCCTGCACGCTGGATGCGCTGGACCAGCTGGGCGACGCTGCGCGCGGCGTGGCCGTGGTGGGTGAGGATGTGAGCGCGGATGAACTGGCCCATCTGGCCGTACGCCGCGTGCGCGGGCTGCGGGTCAACTTTGTCTCGCCGCAATCGTGGGGCACCACCACACCCGCCATGCTGGCCACCCTGGCGCGCAAGGTGGCCGAGCACCCGGCCTGCGCGGGCTGGCATATCCAGATTTTTGTGCACCCTGAGCAACTTATCCAACTCGCACCCCAGTTGCGCACCTTGCCTATGCCTGTGGTCATCGACCACCTGGGCCGCATTGATCCGGCCCAAGGCCCCGTTGCACAGGCCTATGGCGTGGTGCGCGGCCTGCTGGATGGGGGCAACACCTGGGTCAAGCTCTCGGGCGCCTACATGCGATCGACCGTGCATGGCCCCAGCTACGCCGACACGCTGCCGCTGGGCCAGGCCCTGGTGCAGGCTGCGCCCGAGCGACTGGTGTGGGGCAGTGACTGGCCGCACACCACCGAGACGCCTGGCACCGTGAACGACGCCGATCTGGTGGACCTGCTCCAGGCCTGGGCTGGCAGCAACGCGGCCATGGACCGCATCTTGGTCGACAACCCGGCGCGGCTGTATGGTTTCGATGCCGCTCCCGCTGCCTGAGCGACCCTGACTGAACGAACCTGAAAGCCCTCGCCATGTTTTTGCTGCAAGCCCCTGAGGTCCGGGACCTCGACGTCTTCACCACCATGCCCGAGCACTTTCGCCGCCGCGAGCGCAGCGATTGGGCCGATGCCAACCGGGGCGGCACCATCACCGATTCGTTCCTCGAAGGCCCGGTGTTCGATGAGGCTGGCAACCTGTACGTCAGCGACATCCCCTGGGGTCGCGTTTTCCGCATCAACCCCCAAGGCGAATGGACGCTCGTGGCCGAGTACGACGGTGAGCCCAACGGCCTGAAGTTCTTGAAGCCTGGCGCGCTGCTCATCACCGATTACAAGAACGGCCTGATGCAGCTGGACGTGGCCACGGGTGCTGTCACCCCGTACCTTCAGCGCCGCAACAGCGAGCGCTTCAAGGGCGTGAACGACCTGATCTTCGACGCGGAAGGCAACCTGTATTTCACCGACCAAGGGCAGAGCGGCCTGCACGATCCGAGTGGTCGCCTGTACCGTCTGCGCCCCAACGGCCAACTGGACTTGCTGCTGCACAACGTTCCCAGCCCTAACGGCGTGGCCTTGTCGCCCGACGGGCGAGTGCTCTACCTGGCCGTGACGCGTGGCAACTGCGTGTGGCGTGTGCCCCTGCTGCCCGATGGCAGCGTGGCCAAGGTCAGCCAGTTCTTTACCTCTTACGGTCCGAGCGGCCCCGACGGCCTGGCCGTGGATGCCGAAGGCCGCCTGCTGGTGGCCAACCCCGGCCTGGGTTATGTGTGGGTGCTGAACCACCGGGCGGAGCCAGTGCAGGTGCTGCGCGGCGCGCCGGGTAGTTCCACCACCAATCTCGCCTTTGGCGGGGCAGGGCGCACCACGGTGTATGTCACGGACTCCACCCATGGGCGCATCTTGCGGGCTGACATGGGTGCACCCGGACTGCCGCTGGCGCGCTTGCGTTGAAGCTGGCAACACAGCTTCAGCCAACCTGGGGTTCAGGGAAATCAATGGTGTTTCAATGTTCTATTGAAATTGGCTATTAATGGGATTCAATCGATTCAATTTACCTGTCATCGATTGCTTCCTACCATCTGCCCTGTTGATGCGTTCATTCACGTTCTTACAGGAGATGCCCCATGACCACCGAAGCCAAGTGCCCCTTTGACCACACCAAGGCCGTGCCCACGGGCCCCCGCAATGCCGACTGGTGGCCCAACCAGCTCAATCTCCGCCCCCTGAACCAGAACTCGCCGCTGACCGACCCGATGGGAGACGGCTTCAATTACGCCGAGGAATTCAAGAGCCTCGATCTTGCAGCGCTCAAGGCCGACCTGCGCGCCCTGATGACCGACTCGCAGGACTGGTGGCCCGCAGACTTTGGCCACTACGGTCCGCTGTTTGTGCGCATGGCCTGGCACAGTGCGGGCACCTATCGCCTGGCAGACGGGCGTGGTGGCGCCGGGGCAGGGCAGCAGCGTTTTGCACCGCTCAACAGCTGGCCCGACAACGCCAATCTGGACAAGGCGCGCCGCCTGCTCTGGCCCGTCAAGCAGAAATACGGCCGCAAGATTTCGTGGGCCGACCTGATGATTCTGGCGGGCAACGTGGCGCTGGAATCCATGGGCTTCAAGACCTTTGGCTTTGCTGGTGGCCGCCCCGATGTGTGGGAGCCCGATGAAAACGTGTATTGGGGTGCTGAAAGCACCTGGCTGGCTGGCGACAAGCGCTACAGCGGCGAGCGCGATCTGGCCAACCCGCTGGCCGCCGTGCAGATGGGCCTGATCTATGTGAACCCCGAAGGCCCCAATGGCAACCCCGATCCCGTCGCCGCCGCCCGTGACATCCGCGACACCTTTGCACGCATGGCCATGGACGACGAAGAGACCGTGGCATTGATTGCTGGCGGCCACACCTTTGGCAAGACCCACGGTGCGGGCGATGCGGCCCTGGTGGGCAAGGAGCCCGAAGGCGCGGGCATTGAGGAACAGGGCCTGGGCTGGAAAAGCAGCCATGGCTCTGGCAAGGGTGGCGACACCATCACCAGTGGCCTGGAAGTCACCTGGACCACCACGCCCACGCAGTGGAGCAACAACTTCTTCGAAAACCTGTTTGGCTACGAATGGGAGCTGACCAAGAGCCCGGCGGGCGCCCACCAGTGGACGGCCAAGGGAGCTGCGGCGACGATCCCGCACGCGCACGATCCGTCGAAAAAACTGGTGCCCACCATGCTCACCACCGACCTGTCGCTGCGCTTTGACCCGGCCTACGAAAAGATTTCGCGCCGCTTTCTGGCGCACCCCGAGCAGTTTGCCGATGCGTTTGCGCGCGCCTGGTTCAAGCTCACGCACCGTGACATGGGGCCGCGTGCGCGTTACCTGGGCGCCGAAGTGCCTGCCGAGGTGCTGGTGTGGCAAGACCCGGTCCCGGCCGTGGACCACGCACTGGTCGATGCACAGGACATTGCTGCGCTCAAGGCCAAGTTGCTGGCATCGGGCCTGTCCATTTCGGAGTTGGTGTCCACGGCGTGGGCCTCGGCCTCCACCTTCCGGGGCGGCGACAAGCGCGGCGGTGCCAATGGCGCACGCATCCGTCTGGCGCCGCAGAAGGACTGGGCTGTGAACCAGCCTGCGCAACTGGCCAAGGTGCTAGGCCAGCTCGAAGCCATCCAGCGCGACTTCAATGCCGCGCAGACCGGCAGCAAGAAGATATCGCTGGCCGACCTTATCGTGCTGGCCGGTGGCGCCGCCGTCGAGGCCGCAGCGAAGCATGCCGGGCAGAGCGTGACCGTGCCTTTCACCCCCGGCCGCACCGATGCCTCGCAGGACCAGACCGATGTGCCGTCGTTCGAGGTCATGGAGCCTGTGGCCGATGGTTTCCGCAACTACGTGCGCCCCGGCCTGGAAGGCGCTGTGGCCGAGTTGCTGGTGGACCGCGCCAACCAGCTCACCTTGACCGCGCCGGAAATGACGGTGCTGGTGGGTGGCCTGCGCGTGCTGGGTGCCAATGTAGGGCAGACGGCCCATGGTGTCTTTACGCAGCGCACCGGCACCTTGAGCAACGATTTCTTCGTGAACCTGCTCGACATGCGCACCCAGTGGCAGAAGTCCGCCACCTCGGCGGGCGTGCTGGAAGGTGTGGATCGCAGCACAGGTGCCAAAAAATGGACCGGCACGGTGGCCGATCTGGTGTTTGGCTCCAACTCCGTGCTGCGCGCGCTGGCCGAGGTCTATGCCAGCAGCGATGCGCAGGCGGTGTTTGTGCAGGACTTCGTCCGCGCCTGGACCAAGGTGATGAACCTGGACCGGTTTGACCTGGCGGCCGCCAAGGCCTGAGCGTTGTGCCGATGCCTCCTGCAGATCCTGATGGAAATTGCAGGGGCCGTTTTTCTTTGTGCGTGGACGGGGCCGCTACGATGGTGGCCCCCAAAGAACCGAACCAGAGAGCCGCATGACGCAACCACCCACCCCCTCCACCAAGGACTTCGACAAAGGCCTGGCCACGCGCAAGCAGGTCATGGGCGAGGACTTTGTGGCCAATGCCTTTGGCAATGCCACCGAATTCACCCAGCCGATCCAGGAGTTCATCACCCGCAATGCCTGGGGCGATGTGTGGCAGCGGCCGGGGCTGGACATGAAGACGCGCAGCCTGATCACCGTGGCTTTTCTCACGGCGCTGGGCAAGCAGCACGAACTCAAGGGCCATGTGCGCGGCGCGCTCAACAACGGAGCCACGTCGGCAGAGATTCAGGAAGTGCTGCTGCACGCCAGCATCTACTGCGGCCTGCCTGCAGCCGTGGAGGCCTTCCGCACGGCGGCCGAGGTGATCGACGGGCCCAAGAGGGGCTGACGATGCGGTCTTTGGTTTGGACTGCTGCCTGTCGCCCATAGAACTGGCTGTACCCAGCCAGTGCCACCGTGGGAGCCTATCCACCCGCCAGCAGCTTGTGCACCAGGTCGGCGGCGGTGGATGCGTTGTACTTGCGCATGAGGCGCGCGCGGTAGATCTCCACGGTGCGGTGGCTGATCTCCAGCGCCCGGCCGATCTCCTTGGAGGTCAGGCCTTCCAGCAGGCGTGCGGCCACCTCGCGCTCGCGGCCTGTGAGTTCGGCCTTCACGGTGCGCTGCGAACTCAGGTCTTCAAAGCTCCAGATGCCAGAAGCGTGCGGATTTTCGCGGTTGAGCGCGCGGCCCGACACATGGCACCAGAACACCTCGCCGTTGGCGCGCTTCATGATGCGGTTGTCCGCATAGTGGCCTTTGGCGTTCAGGATAGGCTCCATGTGCGCGCCCAGGCGTTCATACTCGTCGGCGCTTGGGTACAGTATCTGGAACGACTGGCCGATGAGCACCTCGCGCGAGGCGCCGAACATCTCGCAGACATGGCGGTTGCAGTCGACCATGGTGCGGTTGCGTGACAGCACCAGCCCCACGGGGGCCATGTCGAAAGCCAGTCGGTAGTCAACGTCCATAGTGCAAGTCTTTACGAGAAACTACTTATTTAGATACGTAGTATCGTAGCGCATCCCAATTCATAAGGAGATCGTGGTGAACAAGATATTCCCCTCCGCAGCCGAGGCCCTGAAGGGCGTGGTTGCAGACGGCCAGCTCATGGCCGTGGGCGGTTTCGGGCTGTGTGGCATTCCCGAGGCCCTGATCGACGCGTTGCGCGATTCGGGTGCGAAGAGCCTCACCGTGATCTCCAACAACGCGGGCGTGGACGGCTTCGGCCTGGGCAAGCTGCTGGAAACCCGCCAGATCAAGAAGATGATCTCGTCCTATGTGGGCGAGAACAAGGAGTTTGAGCGCCAGTACCTGGCGGGCGAGCTGGAGCTGGAATTCACCCCCCAGGGCACGCTGGCCGAAAAGCTGCGCGCTGGCGGCGCGGGAATCCCGGCCTTCTTCACCAAGACCGGCGTGGGCACCATCGTGGCCGAGGGCAAGGAGCTGCGCGAATTTGACGGCGAAACCTACGTGATGGAGCGTTCCCTGGTGCCTGAAGTCTCGCTGGTCAAGGCGGACGTGGCCGACAAGTCGGGCAACCTGCGCTTCAACCTGACGGCGCGCAACTTCAACCCCGCCGCCGCCACTGCAGGCAAGGTCTGCATCGTCGAGGTGGAAAAGATCGTGGAAGTGGGCGAGCTGGCCCCCGACGACATCCATCTGCCCGGCATCTATGTGCACCGCATCGTGCTCAATGCCAACCCCGAAAAGCGCATCGAAAAGCGCACGATCACCGAGAAAGCAGGAGCCTGACCATGCCGTGGACCCAAGACCAGATGGCCGCCCGTGCGGCACAAGAACTCGAAGACGGTTTCTATGTGAACCTGGGCATCGGCATTCCCACGCTGGTGGCCAATTTCACCGGTGACAAGGAAGTGTGGCTGCAGTCCGAGAACGGCATGCTGGGCATCGGCCCCTTCCCGACCGAAGACAAGGTGGACCCAGACCTGATCAACGCGGGCAAGCAGACGGTGACCACCATCAAGGGCTCGTCCATCTTCGGCAGCGACCAGTCGTTTGCCATGATCCGTGGCGGCAAGATCAACCTGTCCATCCTGGGCGCCATGCAGGTCAGCGAAAAGGGCGACCTGGCCAACTGGATGATTCCCGGCAAGATGGTCAAGGGCATGGGCGGTGCGATGGACCTGGTGGCCGGCGTCAAGCGCGTGATCGTGCTCATGGAGCATGTCGCCAAGAAGAAGGACGGCACTGAAGACCTGAAGATCCTGCCCGCCTGCACGTTGCCGCTCACGGGCGTGGGTGTGGTGGACCGCATCATCACCGACCTTGCCGTGCTGGATGTGACGCCACAAGGTCTCAAGCTGGTGGAGTTGGCACCAGGAGTAACGTTTGAGGCGTTGCAAGCCAAGACCGGTGTGACCATCCTGCAGTAACAAAGGCTGCACTTTTCCGTGAATGGTCTGGCGACAGCCCATCGCATGAGGCCGGGGCCTGAGGGCCCCGGCTTTTTTTGCTCGTGGAGTCCCCAGAGTCTGGGGGTAACGGTCAGGGCAACTGGAGCCAATTCTGGTTGTTGCCCGCGTTGCAGGTCCAAGTGAGCAGGGGGATGTCCTGCGCAGTCGAGTTGTTGGGCACATCAAGACAGGCGCCCGATGCGCGGTTGCGCAGCGTCGATCCGGACAACGTCCACTGCGCCGTGTTGCCCACCGTGCAGGCCAGCTGCACCACACCGGCGCCACTTGCCGCCATGCTGTCCTGTGCCAGGCAGAGGTTGCTGTGGCGTGCGACCAGTTGTACATAGCCGCCTGCCACGCTGCGCACGGTGAAGGTTTCATTGCTGGCCGTGCCGCAGGGCCATTGGATGGCCACTGCGCCGACATTGGCCGATGCCCCTCGGATGTTGACGCACAGATTGCTGTGGTTGGAGCGCAGGCGCGTGGTGTAGTCGGCAGCGGTGTCTAGCGAGCGCACATAAGCCGCCAGCGCCTGCCGGTCCGCGGCTGGCAAACCTGCGGCGTTACCGTGGCCATCGGTGATCAGATCCAGCACGCTGGCCTTCTGTCCGTTGTGCAGGTAGGACTTGGCCGCCCAGCTACCCAGCAGGGTGGGTGTGTCGAAACCGATGCCAGCCAGCGGCTGGTTGCCGCCCTTGCCCGACGAGGGCTGGATGCTGCCCACATCGTGCCGGAGGCCATCCTGGAAGGTGCCGCCCGCATGGCAGCTGGCGCAGTTGGCGCTGGCGAACAGGGTCTGACCGCGTGCGGCCTCCACTGTCAGGCTGCCATCGGCCGCACGCGCCGGGCTGCGCAGGTACTTGTTGAGCGAGGCCAGGTAGGCTGCGAGATCGTCGAGCTGCGCGTTGCGTCCGGCCTTGGGGGCGCCTAGCGGATCGGCCGTGGCGGCAAAGTCGGCATCGCTCAGGAAGCCAGTGCCACCGAAAGCGCTGCGCATGTCGTTCTCGAAGTCCTGCACCTCGTCAAAGTTGGCGCTCCAGTGCAGCTTGCCATGGCCGGTGCCGCGCCTGCCTTGCAGGCTGATGGTGCGGCGCAGGCCCTCGCCCCGCTGGGTGAAGTCCCAGACCATACCGTCGTCGCCGCCGTCGGCATGGCAGCTGGCACAGGACATATAGTTGTCCTTGCTCATGCGCCGGTCCGCCGCGTTGTAGAACACCAGTTTGCCGCGCAGCGCGGCTGCCGCCAGGGGCTCCTGCGCTACGGTGGTGATGTTCTGCAGGAACACCGCTGCAGCGCTGCGCGAGGCCAGCACGTCGGCCACGTCGTGCACGGTGACCGAGCGTGCGAGGAAGTTGTTCACGAACAGGCGCTTGCGCGTGGCGTCCAGGTACAGGCCATGCGGCGCGCTGCTGGCATTGATCTCGCCACGCACGGCGCGGGTGTAGGCATCGACGATGGCGATGTTGTTGCCCTCCATCTGCGCCACGAACAAATAGTCGCCCGCAGGGGAGAAGAGGGCGGCGCGTGCCGGGGCCCGGTCGTCGAAGTCGATCTGCTCGGGCAGCAGGTGCGTGGCCTGCGCCAGATCCACCTGCGAGAGGATGGAGCGCACCGTCTGATCGTGCAGCAGATCCTTACCGTCGCGGAACCGGCCACGCACGACGTTGTCCTTCTTGCCGGGCAGCACCGCACGCGATCCATCGGGCGAGATCACCACCTGGCTCAGGTAGTTGGCCACTCCACGCGCGCTGTTCTCGGTGTCCACGGTGGTGGTGTCCACCGGCAGGGCAATCGTGGACAGCAGTTGCAGTCCATTGAGTCCCACCTTGTGCAGCTGGCCGCCCGTCATCTTCGATTTGAAGCGGGTGACGTAGGCCGTCTGCGAGTCTGCCGCCACCGCAATCCCGCGCACGTCGCCGTCGAGAACCAGCGTGCCGGTGGTGTTGCCAGTGGTGGGGTCGAATGCCATCAGCGTGGACTTGCTCTCCAGCGTCAGCAGGCCGGTGGTTCCGTTGGGGGTGAAGGCCACGCCGTACGGGCCGCTGCCGTAGGGCAGTGCCACGGTGGCGGCGACGGTGCCATCGGACGGATTCAACGCCACCAGCTTGTCTTCGCCCTGCACTGTCACCCAGATGCGCCCGTCGGGCGCGCGGGCCAGGGTCTTGGGCTCGTCGCCCACCCGCTGCTCCCAGCGCTTGGTAAGTGCCTGGGCATCGATGGCGGCCACCGTGCCGCTGTCCGGGTTAACGCTGTAGACGGTGTTGGCATCTCCCACGATGTTGCTGGAGTGTGTGGGTGCCACGGCAGTTGTCGGGAACACCACCGTCACGGTGAACGTGTAATAGGTCTCCTGGCCACCCGCGTCGCGCACCGTCAGCGTGACGGTGTAATGGCCCGGGCGGTTGTAGCTGTAGGTGACTCGGGGTTGGCTCAGGAAATCCGTCTGTGTGCCGTTGCCGAAGTTCCAGCGGTAGGTGGCGCCGCTGCCCCCGCCCAGCCGGCTTGGGTCGAAGGTGAGTTGCCCGTTCACGAACTGTGTCCCGTTGCTCACCCCGGCATCGCCGATGAGAGCCTGTGACTGCAGTTGCGTGACATCGGCATCGCTGAGCACACGGCCATACACACGCAGGTCGGCCAGGGTGCCCCGGAAGAAGTCGCTGGTGCCTTGGAGCTGGCCCAGCAGCGCAAACTTGTTGTTCAAGCCCTTGGTGCCGGTGAGGCCGGTGGACGTGGTCTTCACGCCGTCGATGTACATCGTCTGCACGCCTGAGGCCGCGTCGCGCGTCATCACCACGTGGTGCCAGTTGCCATCGTTGACCGGCGCCCCGGAGCGTGTGCCGGGGTTGTTGGTCGCCACGTTTCCTACCGACAGATTCAGACGGCCGTTGTTGTCGATCCAGCCCCAGAACACATCGTCTGCACCCCCTGCCTGGTCGCGCCCGAAGATGCCAGGAGCCGTCCAGGGGTTGGGCGATCCGTTCTGTGTGGTTTTCATGTAGAAGGCTACAGACGCCGTGCCCCCCAGGGCTGTGGCCACGCTGTCGTTCTTGAGAACGACACCGGCGTTGCGCTGCGCGAAGTTCAGTCCGATGCTTTCGAAGCGGTCGGCGGCCGAGGTCGTGCCGTTGTTGGCGCCGATTTCATCGACCAGACTGCGGGTCAGTGGCCAGTGGTTCATCAGGCTGATATCGGTGGCGTTGCCGGTGTGGAACACCGCACGGTATTGGGTGGCGATGCCATTGCCTGCGTAGTCCTTCACGCCTCCAGCGGGCAGCAGGATCTCGTAGCTGGTGCCCGCTGAGAGTGGCTGGGCAGGATGGAAGTTGATGATGCCCAACTGCACACTGTAGGTGCCCTGCAAGGTGTTGCCGTTGACCGGGCGCACGATGAAGGTGGCGGAATTCACGCTCTCGGGCCGGATGCTGTCCGTCAGGCCCACACCGATGCGCGAGGTCAGTGCCTGCTGTTTCGCACCGTGGGCGGGCGAGGTCTGCTTGACGGCGGGCGGCGTGGTGTCGGGTGCTGTCTGGTGAACGATGAAGCCGCTGCCCGAACCGTGGTCGTTGCCGATGAACAGCAGGTTGCCCATGGGCGCGACCTGGCCGTGATCGGCGTGCGAGTATTCGGGGTCGTTGGTGGCAAACAGGCTGCCCTGGCCCACCTCGACATGGTTGAGTGGGTTGCTCACGTCCACCTTGTGCACCTTGAACTGCGCGCCCTGGAAGACGTAGTGGTCCTGCGTGCCGCAGTACAGCTGCTCGTCAATGACCAGGCGGTTGTCCTCCGCCATGAACCGCGTGCGGTCCAGCAGGTCGTAGCTGTACATCCTGGCGCCGCCACCGCGGGCCGAGGCATGCAGGTTGCGGCCATCGAAGCAGGTGGCGTAGTAGTTGGGGTTGGAGCCCACGGTGTCCAGCACCTTGGGGTTGAGCGGGTCGGAGATGTCCAGGCTGGCAAAACCATCGGTGTTGTCCATCGAGGTCAGCACCATGTGGTTGCCCATGGTGAAGATGGGTCCGACGCGAAAGCCGCCGAGCTCGCCCGTGGGCACCGGGTTGGGCTTGCCCGCGCCGCGGTTGGCGATGACGGCATTGGCCGGGTCGCTGGCGTCCACGATGTAGACGCCGTCGTTGGCCGATGCCACGTACACATAGGGGGCCTGCCACCACAGCTGCCAGGCCACGTTGGTGTAGTCGCCGCCGTTCACCGTGGGCAGGGAGAGCTTCTTGACCTGCTGGATGTTGTTGATGTCGGTGAAGTCCCAGAACTCGATGCCCTTGATGCTGGGCACCACCACGTACTGGCGGCCACCGATCTTGGCCGTGCCGAAGGCGTGTGCCTCGCGGAACTCCTTGGTGCGCCCTTCGGGCTCGTAGATCTTCTTGACGAGCACGATGGCGCGCGGGTTGGACACGTCGTAGAGCAGAAAGCCCCCCGGGCCCAGGCCGCTGTCGGGCGCGAAGGAGGTCAGGAAATAGCCGTTGAGCATGATGCCCACGTTCAGCCCGTAGTCCTTGCGGCCGGGGTAGGTGGCCGGCACGTCGCCCGAGGCCCGGGTGATCATGGAGACCGGCTTGAACAGCTCGGCCGAGGTGTAGGTGAGATTGCCCAGGCCTGGCCCTTGCAGTGGGAGAGGAACCTCGCCGGCCCGCGTGACCGCTGCCGCCATGGTGGTGAGGGTGGTCATGGGGCTGACCCCCGTGATCGCCGCATGCGTGAGCAAGGTGGCGAACGGCAGCAGCAGTGCCATCAGGTAATACCGGATTTTCATCGTCGTCTCCTGTTTGAGCGGTTCTGTCTGAACCTTCTTCCTCGATCCTCGTGATCGCCCGCCGCAGGCGCGCACAGGTGCGCCAGGCCGGTGGCTCCCTCGCCACCGGCCGCCGGGCTTTCTCCTGGGGCCCTCTCTTCTTGTTCTGCTCTCGTCGGTGCGCAGTCTTCTGCGCGCAATGCGCTTGTGGCCTCAGGACGCGTGCGTCCCCGTGCTGTAGATGTCCCAGGCAGTCGCAGCGCTCGCACCGCGGTGGATCATGGCCATCAGAGCATCGACCACCGCCGAGGGCTTGGCATGCTGGTACACGTTGCGGCCATAGACCATGCCCACGGCGCCCTGGTCCAGCAGCACGCGCGAGCGGGCGAACACCTGCTGCAGGTCCTCGCGGCCGCCGCCGCGCACCAGCACAGGGCAGCGCGCGGCCTGCACCACGCGGTGGAAGTCGGCGGGGTTGGTGGTGGGGTCGGCCTTCACGATGTCGGCGCCCATCTCGCGCGCCAGGCGCACCAGGGTGACGATCTTCTCGGCGTCGCCATCGACCATGTAGCCGCCCTGGTCGCTGTGCGGGCGCATCACCAGCGGCTCGATCATCAGCGGCATGCCGTAGCGGTCGCAGTCGGCGCGCACGCGCGCGATGTTCTGCACGCATTGGCGGAACAGGTCGGGCTCATTGGGCAGCATGAACAGGTTGACCACCACGCAGGCCGCGTCGCGCTGCACGGCGGGCAGCACCGGGTCGTGCTCGTTCTGCAGCACGGCCCACATCACGCGGTGGGCCGTGGCGTTGTAGGGGTTGCCCATGTCCAGGCGCATCACCAGCGCGGGCTTGTTGCGGCCCGGGCGCTCCTGCAGCAGGTCGGCCTGGCCGTAGTTGAGCTGGATGGCATCGGGCGCGGCGGCGACGAGCTTGTCCATCACGCCGGGCATGTCCTCCAGGCCATTGAGGAAGCTCGGTTCGTTGCACACGCCGTGGTCCAGAGCGATGTCCAGGCAGCGCCCATGGGTCAGCAAACGGTTCAGGCGCGCGGTCTTGTCTTTCGACATACGAAAAAATCCTTGGGTTGGGGTGTTGGGGAATATGCAGAGGGGTCAGGCCAGCGCCTTCAGGTGGGCGCTGGCGGCATCGTCGATGCGCTGCACGGCCTCCTCGGGCAGATCCAGGGCACCGGCGGTTGCGTTCTCGGTGGCCTGCGCCCGCGTGCGCGCACCGCACAGCGCCACCGAGACGCTGCCGCTGGCCAGCGTCCAGGCGATCATCAACTGCCCGAAGGAGCAGCCGAACTGCCGGCGCAGGGGCTCCAGCTCATCGAAGAAGGCCTGGAGCCGTGTGCGGTTGGCCGCACTGAAGCGTGGGTTGGTGGCGCGCTGGTCGTCGCCCGTGAACTGGCGTGCCGGGTCGATGGGGCCGGCCAGCAGGCCCAGCGCCAGCGAGGAATAGCCCAGGATGGCCACGTTGTTGCGGCCGCACAGGGGCAGCAGGGTCTGCTCGATCTCTCGGTCGATCAGGCTGTAGCGCTCCTGCGCGGCATCCACGGGTCCATGGCGCAGGTACTCGGCCAGCGTCGGGGCGTCCACATTGCTCACGCCGATCGCGCGGATCTTGCCTTGCTTCTTGAGGTCGAGCAGGGCGTCCATGGTCTCTTCCACGGGCGTGGTGCTGTCCTGCCAGTGGGTGATGTACAGGTCGATGTAGTCGGTTTGCAGGCGTTTCAAGCTCTCCTCGGCCTCGTGGAAGATCGACGCGCGGCCCAGGTGGCGGTAGACCGGGTGGCCGTCTTCGTCGAAGAAGTGCGTGCCCTGCTGCGTGTGCCAGACCAGGCCGCACTTGGTGGCGATCACGGCTTCGTGGCGGCGGCCCTTGAGCGCGGCGCCCACGAGGCGTTCGGAGGCCCCCAGGCCGTAGGCCGGCGCGGTGTCGATCAGCGTTACCCCTGCGTCGAGCGAGGCGTGTATGGCTTGCGTGGCGGCAGCGCTGTCCTGTCCGCCCCACATCCAGCCGCCCATGGCCCAGGTGCCCAGGCCAATGGCCGAGCACTGGATGCCCGAGGGGCCCAGGGTGGTGGTCTTCATCGCTGCGTTCATCATCACGGCATTCATCGCTTGGTCTTTCGGGTGTTCATGAGGTGGTCGATGGTCACGGCGGCCAGCAGGATCAGGCCCTTGATCACGTCCTGCCAGTAGGGCGAGACATCCAGCAGGATCAGCGAGCTGGTCACCACCGAGAGCAGGGCCAGGCCCAGCACGGCGCCCAGCACCGTGCCCGAGCCGCCCTTGAGGCTGGCGCCGCCGATCACGGCAGCCGCGATCACGTTGAGCTCCATGCCCACCCCGAAGGTCGGCGTGGCGGCGCCGAAGCGTGCGGTGTAGATCACGCCGGCCAGGCCCGCCGAGGCCGCGCACAGCACCGTGACCCAGAACTTCACGTGGCCCACGCGGATGCCCGAGTACAGCGCCGCCTTCTCGTTGCTGCCGGTGTAGAACACGCGGCGCAGCAGGCTGGCGCGGCGCAGCACGAAGTCGCTGACCACCACGATGAACAGAAAGATCAGGATCACCGCCGGAATGCCGAACAGGTTGCCCTGGCCGATGAACTTGAACGAGGCCGGCAGCGAAAACAGCGACTGCGGCGTGCCCTGGGTGAGCGCCAGGCACAGGCCGCGCACGATGACCATGAAGGCCAGCGAGGCGATGAAGTGGTTCAGCCCGATGCGCACCACGCAGCCGCCGATCATGGCGCCGATGAGGGCACTGGCCGCGATCGCAATGAGGCCGGCCGTCCACGGGTCCATGCCCATCAGGAACAGCTTGCCCGTGACCACCATGGCAAAGCAGACGACGGAGCCCACCGACAGGTCGATGCCACCCACGATGAGCAAAATGGTCATGCCCACCACCACGATGCCCTCGATGGAGAACGAGAGCAGCATGGCGCGGATGTTGTCCCAGGTCAGGAAGTAGGGCGAGGCGAAGCTCATGCCCACGCACAGCGCCAGGATGATGACCAGGAGGCCCATCTCGCGCATGCTCGTGAGCTTGGTTCCGCCCGGCTTTCCGGGCCCTCCCGGTTGCTGGGTCTCGCGCAGGGGCTGCAGGCCGGCCACGCTGCCGGCATCCAGTTGTGCGGGGTGATTCATGCCATTTCCTCGTGTTGTCATTCCAATCCCGAGGCCAGCCGCAGCAGGGCCTCTTCCGTCATGTCCTTGCCTTGCACCTCGCCCGCGACGCGGCCGTCGCGGATGACCAGGGCCCGGTCGCACAGCCCGATGATCTCGGGCAGCTCCGAGGAGATGACCACCACGCCCACGCCCTGGCAGGCCAGGTCGCGCAGGATGTGGTGGATCTCCGACTTGGCCCCCACGTCCACGCCGCGCGTGGGCTCGTCCATCAGCAGCACGGCCGGGTTGGTGGCCAGCAGCTTGGCAATCGCCACCTTCTGCTGGTTGCCGCCCGAAAGACTCGCCACCTCGATCTGCACGCCATCGGACTTGAGCTTCAGGCGCGTGCCCAACTCCTGCGCCAGCCGGTGTTCGCTGGCGCGTTGCAGCAGACCGAAGCGCGAGCTCACGCGTGCCAGCGCCATCGAGGCGATGTTCTGCGCGATCGGCAGGTCCAGGTAGACGCCCGCGGCCTTGCGGTCTTCGCTGAGGTAGGCGATGCCGGCGCGCAGCGCGTCGCTGTACTTGCGAATCGCCAGCGGCTTGCCGTTCAGGCGCACGCTGCCGCCGGTGGTGGGGCGCAGGCCGCACAGGGTCTGCGCCATCTCGCTGCGCCCGGCGCCCATGAGCCCGGCGATGCCCAGCACCTCGCCGCGCTGTACGGTGAACGAGACGCCGTGCACGCGCTCGCCATCGGCCAGGTCTTGCACCTCCAGCACGGGGGCTGTGGCATCGGCCTCCTGCTGCTTGGGCGGGTAGTAGTTGCCCAGGTCGCGCCCGACCATGCGGCGCACCAGGCCGTCGGCGTCGAGTTCGGCCAGCGGGCCCGAATGCACGTTGCGCCCGTCGCGCAGCACGGTCACGCGCGTGCAGTGGGCAAAGATCTCGGCCATGCGGTGGCTGATGTAGATGATGCCGATGCCCTGGTCCTTGAGGTCGTGCAGCACGCGAAAGAGGGCGGCCGACTCGTTGTCGGTGAGCGCGGCGGTCGGCTCATCGAGAATCAGCACCTTGCAGTCGAGCGTGAGCGCCTTGGCGATTTCGATCAACTGCTGGCTGGAGATGGGCAGGTCGCCCACGCAGGCCGCAGGGTCGATGTCCTGGCCCAGCCGCTGCAGCACCCGGGTTGCGCGCTCGTTGAGGCTGGCGTAGTCCATCCATGCCTGCCGACCTGCATTGATCTCGGGCATGAAGATGTTCTCGGCCACGGTGGCGTCGGCGCACAGGGCGATTTCCTGGTGCACCAGGCCGATGCCCAGGCGCATGGCCTGGGCCGGCCCATCGATGGTGACCACGCGGCCGTCGAGCGCTATCTCGCCCGCGTCCGGCTGGTGGATGCCATCGATGATGTTCATCAGCGTGGACTTGCCCGCGCCGTTCTCGCCGCACAGGGCGTGGATCTCGCCCGCCTGCAGCGAGAAGTCCACGCCCGAGAGCGCATGCGAAGCGCCGAAGCGCTTGCAGATGCCGCGCAGCGCGAGCAGGGGGGCATCCATGGTGGTGGTGCTCACTCGCTGATGCCCTTGGTGCCGCGGCGCGCGAGGTACTTGTCCCAGTAGAAGTCGTCGGCGTTGGCCTTGCTGACCACGGCCAGACCGTTGTCCAGGAAGGGCACGGCCATGGGGTTGGTGCCGTTGCGCTTGGCATCGTTCATCGGGTCGATGAGGCCGGGGTTCTTGGCCAGGAACAGCATCATCATGCCCATGTAGCCCTGCATGCCCTGGTTGGGGTTGATGGCGCCGAACACGTCGCCGGACTTGATCATGTCCAGGATCTTGGCGTTCACGTCGCAGCACATCACCTTGATGTTCTTCTTGCTCTCGACCTTGGCCTGGGCGGCACCCAGGGCCGAATTGGCCTCGGGCATGAACAGGGCGCCCAGGTTGGGGTTGGCCTGCGCCAGGCTCTGCACGGCCTGGTAGGCCTTGTTGGGGTCCTGGTTGCTGGCGGCGCGGCCCACCAGTTTCATGCCGGGGTGCTTGGTCTTCATGCGGTTGATGAAGGCGGCGATGCGACGGTCGTGGTTGTCCTGGCCGGGGTTCTCCAGCACGGCGAACTCGCCCTTGCCATTCATCGACGCGGCGATGGCGTCGGCCGCCTGCGCGCCTTCGCGCTCGTTGTCCGAGGTGATGAAGGAGGTGCGCTTGGAGTTGGGCGAGTCGGCCGCGAAGGTGACCACCGGGATCCCCATGGCCGCGGCGCGGTTGATGGGCTCGATGAACGGATCGGGGTTCATGGGGTGCAGCAGGATGCCGGCGGGCTTGCGTGCCAGCTCCTGCTCGAACGAGGCCAGCTGCTTGTTCACGTCGTATTCGGGCGTGCCGGTGTAGCGGGTGCGCACGCCCAGGGTGCGTCCGAGCTGCTTCATCATTTCGTAGACCGGGAACCAGTACTCCACACCCGAGACCATCACGTTCATCACGTAGACGTCGCTGGGGTTGCCACGCAGCCCTCCCGCCGCGGCGGGGGCTGCTGCGGGCTGCTGCGCGAATGCGCTGGTACCGGCCAGGCCGATGCCGGCGGCTGCTGCGGACTTCAGGAAATTACGCCTCATTTTTTGTCTCCTCTTGTTGAACGGGGCAGCGCATGGTGCTGCTTTCTCCAGGGCTGGGATGGGGTGCTTGGTGTCACGACAGTTGTTATGACAGGTAGAATGTAAGCGTGGATCGAATTGCCAGATAGTTAGGGGAAACACTACTGGATAAGCCCGCTGGTTCGACGGAAGCTGTTATGACATGAAGACCCAACTACTGATCGGCATCGACCTCGGGTCGAGCAGCCTCAAAGCCCTGGCCCTGGAGGCCGCGAGCGGCCGCGCCGTGGCCCTGTCCCGCATGCCCCTGCAGCACGACCGCCTGCCCGGCGGTGGCTGCGAAGTGGGGGCGCCCATGATCCGCTCGGCCCTGTCCAGCGTGCTGCGCGATGTGGCGCACCAGCTGGGCAGCCGGGTGGACGATGTCCGCGCCATCGGCTGCACCGGGCATGGCGCCGGCCTGTACGCGCTGGATGCACGCCATGAACTGGCCGGCGGCCGTGCCGTGGCCTCGACCGACCAGCGCGCCGCGGCGCGGGCCCAGTCGCTTGCCGCCAGCCGCGGGCCTGAGCTCCTGGCCGAGGTGGGTTGCCAGCCCTGGCCGGGCCAGCCGACCGTGATTGCCGCCGAACTGCTGGGTCGCGATGCGGTGCGCAGCGGCGCCCTGCAGCGGCTGATGTTTGCCAAGGACTACGTGGGCTTTCTGCTCAGCGGCGAGATCGCCACCGATGCCAGCGATGCCAGCACCGCAGGCCTGCTGTCGGTGGCCACGGGAACCTGGTCGCCGCTGGCCTTTGCCGCGTCGGGCATTGCCGGCCTGGCGCCCCAGGCCTTCGGGCCGCTGGTGCGCAGTGGCGAGGTCATCGGCACGGTGCAGTCGGCAGCAGCGTCCGTCTACGGCCTGCCGGCCGGTATTCCGGTGGCCATGGGCGCCATCGACCTCCTGGCCGCGATGACGGCGGTGCGGGCCGAGGAGCGGGGCCGTGCGGTCTCCGTGCTGGGAACCTGGTGCGTGAACGCCGTCATCGGCCCGGTGCTGTCGCCCGGGCCGGACGTGGCCTCCACCGTCAATTTCGGCCCGCACGACCGGCGCCTGTACATGGAAAACAGCCCTTCGTCGATGGCCAACATCGCCTGGCTGGCCGGTGTGCTGGGCCTGCCCGATGCGCGCGCAGTGGTCGATCTGGCGATGTCGGTACCGCTGGGGGCCGGGGGCCTGCGCTTCTTGCCCTTCGTGAACGGCGGCGGCGGCGTCACCGCGGGCTTCGTGGGCCTCAAGAGCCACCACACGCGCGGTGACATGGCGCGGGCCGTGGTCGATGCAGTGGCGGCGCTGCATGCGCGCCACACCGCCCGGCTGGCTGCCGGGGGGCTGCCGGTTTCGGCGTCCACCGTGCTGGGCGGCGGCGCCAGCGATACGCGCCTGGTGCGCTTGCTGGCCGGTCTGCTGGGGCACCCGGTGGAGCGCTGCGCCGACGACGAGACCGGTGCACGGGGGGCGGCAATCTACGCCGCGATGTCGCAGGGCATCGACGCGGCCCCCTTGTGCGCACCGTGCGACACGGTCGAGCCCGATGCCGGCCAGGCCCGGGCCCATGCGGATTTCAACGCCGATTTCAACGAGCTGATCACCACCATGTCCCCTGTCTTCGGCCACTTGGCCGGCCATGCGCCAGAGCGCGCGCCCGCACCCGCCACGCCGATCCCGGCGCCTGTTCCTGTGCAGCAGGTGGAGGCATTGCCATGAGCACCACGTCGGCATTGCCCTTCGTGCGCCCGGCCGCCGTGGCCGGCCGCCACTTCTCCACGGTGATCGTGGGCGCGGGCATCAACGGCGTGGGCGTGTTCCGCGACCTGTCGCTGCAGGGGGTGGACTGCCTCATCGTCGACAAGGGCGACTTCAGCGCGGGTGCCAGCAGCGCGCCCTCGCGCATGATCCACGGCGGCCTGCGCTACCTGGAGAGCGGCAGCTTCTCGCTGGTGGCCGAGGCCACGCGCGAGCGCAACCTGCTTTTGCGCAATGCGCCGCACCTGGTGCAGCCGCTCAAGACCGTGGTGCCGCTGTCGAGCTTCTTCGGCGGGCTGATGAGCAGTGCGCTCAAGTTCCTGGGGCGCACGCCGCCCCAGCGCACGCGTGGCCTGCTGGCCGTGGCCACGGGCCTGCGCCTGTACGACCTGCTGGGCCGGCGCCAGCGCGTGATGCCCAACCACCGCATCAGCCGCGTGCAGCCGGCCGACCGCCAGCTGTTCCGCGCCGCCGTGCGCTGGACCGCAACGTTCTTCGACGCCTGGATCAGCCACCCCGAATGGCTGGTGCTGGAGCTGGTGCGCGATGCCTGCCGCGACCAGCCCCGCTCTGCTGCGGCCAACCACTGCCGGGTGATGGGCTGCGCGGGCAAGACCCTCACGCTGCGCGACGAGACCACGGGCGAGGTGGTGCAGGTGACGGCCGATGCGGTGGTCAATGCCAGCGGCGCCTGGCTGGACCGCAGCACGGTACTGCTTGGTGGCGCCGTGCCGCGCGTGATGGGCACCAAGGGCTCGCACCTGGTGCTCGACCACCCGGCGCTGCGCGATGCCCTGCAGGGGCGGATGGCGTATTTCGAGGCGCTGGATGGCCGCGTGTGCATCGTCTACCCCTTCCTGGACCGCGTGCTCGTGGGTTCCACCGACATCCCGGTGGACGACCCCGACCAGATCGCCACCGAGCCGGCCGAGGTGGACTACCTGCTGGAGGTGCTGGGCGAGGTCTTCCCCAACCTGTCCTTCGGGCGCAAGGATGTGGTCTACACCTATGTGGGTGTGCGGCCCCTGGCGCGCTCGGATGCGGACAAGCCCGGGCAGATCTCGCGCGACCATTCGGTGGTGATCGACCCGCCGTCTCCTTCGCGCGACATTCCGGTCGTGGGCCTGGTGGGCGGCAAGTGGACCACCTTCCGTGCGCTGGCCGAAGAGGCCACCAACGAGGTGCTGCATCTGTTGGGGCGGGAGCGCACGGCCTCCACGCGGCAATTGCCGATTGGCGGGGGCTCGGGCATGCCGCAGGACGCTCAGGCGACCGAGCGTTTCATCGAGCGCATTGCCCGGGATGCGGGCCTGGCACGCGAGCGCGCCCAGGCACTGCTGCGCCGCTATGGCTCCGAGGCCCTGTGCATGGCCTCGCATTTCAAGGTGGCGGGCGACGTGCCGCTGCTGCATGCACCTGACTACTCGGCGGTCGAGGTGGCCTGGCTGTGCACCGAAACCGGTGTGATCCACCTCGACGACCTCGTGATCCGCCGCACGCTGCTGGCCATTCGCGGCCTGGTCACCGATGCCGCGCTGGCCGAGATGGCCGGCATTGCCGCAGAGGCTTTGGGCTGGGATGCAGGGCGCGAGCGGCAGGAGTTGCACAATTGCAGCACTGCACTGCGCGAGCGCCATGGCGTGCGCCTGGCCCCCGCAGCCCCCGATTCCGATGCCGTGCCGGCTTTTCATGCACTATCGACCCCCCATCCGGCCCTGAGCCCGACATGACGTGAATTCTCCGAACGAACTCCAGCCGCTGCTCGACCGCAATTCCGAATCGCCCCTGTGGGCGCAGTTCCGCGATGCCCTGCGCCTGCAGATCCTGCAGGGTGATCTGGCCATCGGTGCCAAGCTGCCCTCCGAGGCCGAACTGGGCGAGCAGTTCGGCATCTCGCGCATCGTGGTGCGCGAGGCCCTGGCCGACCTGGTGCGCAACAACCTGATCTACAAGATCAAGGGCCGTGGCGCCTTTGTCGCGGCGCGTGAGCGCGACGAGGATTTCGTCTCCACCGTGCTCGGCTTTTCCGACGAAATGGAACGCAAGGGCCGCTCGGTGCGCACGCAGATCCTGTCGCAGCAACTGCGCGACCCCACGCCGCAGGAGATCAGCGCGCTGGGTCTCACCGACGACACCCAGGTCGTGGCCCTGAAGCGGCTGCGCAGCGTGGACGGCGAACTGCGCCTGCTGGTGGAGACCGTGGTTCCCGCCGACCTGGCGCCCGGCCTGCACCGCATGCGCCTGGACGACCGCTCGCTCTACGACGTGCTGCGCCGCCAGTATGGCGTGCGCCTGGTGCGCGCCGAGCGCTGGATCGACGCCGTGCTGCCCGATGCCGAGACTTGCGGCCTGCTGCAGCTGGAAACCCCTGAGCCGCTGCTGCGCATCGAGTCCATCGCCTATGGCGCCAATGGCCGGCGCCTGGAGTACTACAACGCCTTGCACCGCTGTAAATCAAGTCGGCTGCACGTGCAGACGACAACTTAGCACCCCCTGGGCTGTGGGCTGTGCTCCTGCCGTACATCTGTCACATACAAAGACAACGGGCTCCCGAAGGAGCCCGTTGTCTTTGTGGTGCTGCCAGCCATGTCCTGCGACATCCTGGCAGGCAGCCGGTGGCTTACATGGCGCTGAATTCGCCCGAAGGGATCTGGCCGGTGCGCAGGGCTTCAGCAGCCTGGGCACGCACAGCAGCGCGGTCAGCCGTGGACTTGTAGGTCACCACGCGCGAACCAGCAGGCTCCTGGCTGCGGGTCTGTGCCACGGTAGTGGCTTCGGCAGCCACTTCAGCGCGGGTGCGGTTCGTGTCGAACTTCAGGGCAAATTGCGAGCTGTCGGCTTCGTCAGCGTGGGCGCTAAAGGCAGAGAAAGCAGCCACAGCGGCGATGGAGATGATGCGAGCGGTCTTGTTCATGGTGAAACTCCGGTGAAATTCAAAAAACAGGGATGTACTGGGCAATACGAAACAGCAAGAGCGGTGGATTCAGCGAATCAGGCGCTGACCGATCAACCACGCTCGCCGTAGGCGATCTGGCCGGTGCGCACAGCGTCAGCAGCCTGGGCACGCACAGCAGCGCGGTCGGCGGTGCTCTTGTAGGTCACCACACGCGAACCAGCGGGCTCGATCGAGCGGGTCTGGGCCACGGTAGCGGCTTCCGCTTGTACTTCGGCGCGGGTGCGGTTGGTTTCGAATTGGGTGGCGAACTGCGAAGCATCGGCTTCGTCAGCGTGGGCGCCAAACGAGGCGAAAGCAGCGACAGCGGCGATGGAGAG
The DNA here is from genome assembly GCF_051942715.1 of Acidovorax sp. BL-A-41-H1. Taxonomy (NCBI): domain Bacteria; kingdom Pseudomonadati; phylum Pseudomonadota; class Betaproteobacteria; order Burkholderiales; family Comamonadaceae; genus Acidovorax; species Acidovorax sp. BL-A-41-H1. The sequence goes on from NZ_JBPVJQ010000001.1 coordinate 42,752, forward strand.
GAAACGTGCGGTGTTGTTCATGATGGATAAGTCCTTGAAGTTAAAAAAGCGTCTCAAAAAAGCCGGGTCAAAAAACCATTCCTGAACCGGGTTCGGTGAGTCGCCTTGCGGGTTCGGCTCATCGATGGGATGAACTGTACGCGGGTAAAGGTCACAGAAAAACCACCGAGTCGCGAACTAACTGTTCCAGTATTGGAAACAATCATGGCGGAACTTTTTAGGGTTTACCCAAGCCTGACTGTCCGGAGAGGGCAAAAAGCGGGCTTTGGCCACCCATATCCCATGGAAACCCTGATGCCAATTTGGAACGGTAGGATCGGCGGTTTTCCTGCGCGAAAAGCGCTGTCGCAGCAGGTGATCGTGCGAGCCCAGGCCGTGTAATACCGCCCTTGGCAGGCCGTGGGCAGCGCTTGATATGCATCAAGACAGTGCCGTGCCGAAGAGCGTTTTGTTTGAGTGCCCTGCAAGAGAACGTCATATAGTCCGAGGTAACGATTTGTTGTTCCTCGCATGACAGACCCCCTCGATTCGGCGGACATTGACACCGCCGACAGCCCCCATTACCTGCGCGCGCTGACCGACATGGCCGACCGCCGCACGGTGGTCGCGGACGCTGCCATCTACACCGACAACGGCATCAAGCTGGTGGAGAAGGGCGCCCGCATCGACAGTCGCCTGTATGACCGCTTGGTTCAGCACAAGTTGCGCGAGCCCATCGACCGCCACCTGTCCATAGAAAACCCTGTGGACGTGCCCGCCCTGCTGGCAGCCGGGCAGGCGCTCATTGCAGAGGAGGCCTTGCCCAACATGCTGGCCGAGGCGCTGGGCCCCTCGGCGGCCCGCCTGCTGGCGCCGCTGCGCTCCTTGCCTCTGCCAGCGCCCATGGCCTGCAAGCTCACGGTCATGCGCGACCAGCGCCCCGAGTTGTTCGAGCACAGCCTGCAGATGATGACCGTGGCCATGTTCCTGGGCATCAAGAGCGGTCTGGCAGAGCGCGACTGCGGCACCCTGGCGGCTGCGGCCTTGTTGCACGACCTGGGCGTGCTGCACATGGACCCGGCCTGGAGCGACCCCGACCACAAGGTGGTGGGTGTGCAGCGCAAGCACCTGGTGGCGCACCCCATCACAGCCATGCTGATGATCCGCGACACCAAGGTGTACGCCCGTGCCGCCGAGGTGGCGGTGCTGGAGCACCACGAGCGCATGGATGGCAGCGGCTACCCGCGTGGCCTGGCCGGTGCCGACATCACGCCCATGGGGCGCATCCTGTTGCTGGCCGAGGTGGTGACAGCGTTCTACGAAAAATACGAAGACATGCCCGCGCAGCGGCTGTCGCTGGTACTGCGGCTCAACCACCGCAAATTCCCTTCCGCGCTCGTGGCCCACATCCTGCCGCTGCTGCAGGAAGAGGTGGCGCGCGAATCGGCCCTGATGCCGCTGGGCAATGATGCTCCGCGCCAGATTGACCTGCTCGCAGAAGCCTTCACTTATTGGGACCAGCTCAAGGCCGCCTTGCCCCCAGGGGCTGCCAAGGTCCCTGCAGACAGCGCCTTTGCATTCACCGACTCCCGCTTGCTGGCCTTGCAGAAAGCCTTGATCGAAGCGGGTTCCCACCCCCGGCACCAGGGCGAATTGCTGGCGCAGTTGCAGGGCGATGCCATCGGCATGGCCGAAGTGGCCCTGGTGGGGCGGGAGGCGCTGTGGCAGCTGCAAAGCATTCTGAACGCCAGCCACCGCCGCTGGCCTCAGCTGTCGGACCGCACCACGCCCATGGATGCGGCCGTGGCCGACTGGTGCGATTGGGCGCTTCGGCGGCTCTGATACGCCCCAAGGCGCGTGCAGAGGGCACCCGGGTGATCCCCTGCCGCGCAGGCTGAATCGTTTCCCCGTCGCCACGGAGTCAACCGGTTGGCTTGACCGTGGCAGGCAGCCCTCAGGTCTCCTTGGCCTTGCCCGTCAGCACCCGCAGGCCCGAGCCCTTTCGATCCTGTGGCCTTCCCCGCCTGGCTCTCCACGCTTCAAAATACTGGTTATATTTACAGTATTCCTGTTCTTTGAAGCCTTGCCCCCGCCATGCCCGCGCCCAGCCTGTCCTTGCGGATTGCGCCCGATCTGCCCTCTGCCGTGCCCGGTGTCTGGCATGCCGATGCCCTGGGTGCGGGCCCGCAGGCAGCCCAGCCCACGGGGCATGCGCTGCTGGACGCCCAACTGCCCGGCGGGGGCTGGCCGGTGGGGGCGTTGTGCGAGGTGCTGCAGCCTCTGGCGGGCCTGCATGAATGGCAACTGGTATTGCCCGCGCTGGCGCAGGCCACGGCCCGCCGCGCAGGGGCCGTGGTGGCGGTGGCGCCCCCTTGCGAGCCCTTTGGCCCGGCACTGAAAGCGCAGGGGCTGCCGCCCGAGCGGCTGTGTGTGGTGCGGGCCGACAGCGCCCGTGCGGCATTCTGGGCGGCCGAGCAGGCGCTGCGGTGCGGCGATGTGCTGGCCGTCATGGCCTGGCTGCCGCAGGCACCCGCTGCAGCCTTGCGCAGATTGCAGCTGGCGGCGGCGCAGCAACAGCAACTGCTGTGGGTGTTTCGCCCGATCAGCGCCGCGCCACAGGCATCGCCAGCCCTGCTGCGGCTTCAGGTGCAGGGGCGGTGGCTGTCTGCCGATACATCCGCGCCTGCCGCGCCCGGTATGCAGGTGCAGATTCTCAAGCGCCGGGGGCCGCCCCTGGTGCAGGCGCTGGATCTGCCGGGCTGCCATCCCCGGCTGGCGCTGGCCCTGGAGGCGCAGGCCGAGCGCCGCCACGCCGCGCAGGTGGTGGCCCGCGCCATGGTGGCGCGCTACAACGCAGCGGCCCCGGGGGGGCAGGCGGCGCCCATGCGCGCGGAGCCCGCAGTGGTGGCGCTGCAGGGGAGGGGGCATGCACTGGATCGCATTGCCGCTGCCATGGCGGGATGAGCCCGCCACCAGCCCGGCTAGTACCGGGGCGGCGGCTGCGGCTGGCACGATGGCTGCGCCTGCCGCAGGTTGGTGGGCCTTGCGCTTTACCCCGCGTGTGGCGCTGGCGGATGGTGACACCGTGCTGCTGGAGGTTTCGACCACTGAGCGCCTCTGGGGCGGGCGCGATGCCTTGCGGGTCTTGGTGTTGCAGGCCTGGGCCGAAGCCGCTGGGGGGCAGGGCGCTCTGCCGCAACCCCCGGGCATGCAGCCCCCCTGGGGCAGCGGCCCCACCGCGCTGGTGGCGCAAGCCTGGCTGCGCATGGCGCTGGCCGGGCATGCACCACGGGGGCAACAAGAGCCAGCGGTGCACACCCTGCCTTTGCACACCCTGACCGCCTTGCGCCCGCATGTGGCCAGCCTGGAACGCATGGGCTGCCGCACCTGGGGCGCCTTGCGGGCGCTGCCGCGTGCCGGGCTGGCCCGGCGCCTGGGGGCCGGGGTGCTGCGGGTGCTGGACCAGGCCCTGGGCGAAGCCCCCGAAGCCCATGCCTGGCTGGAGCTGCCCGAGCAGTTTGCGCTGGCCGCCGAATTGCCTGCGCTGGCCACCTCGGCCGATGCCCTGCTGTGGAGCGCCCACCGCTGCCTCACGGCCTTGCAGGGCTGGCTGCAGGCGCGCCAGCAGGGGGCGCTGGCGTTGGAGCTGGCCTGGCGCCATGACCTGCGGCGCATCGACGGGGTGGTGATTGTCCCCACGCAGGCCTTGCAGGTGCGTACCGCCCAGGCCACGCAGGACATGGCGCACCTGCGGCGTCTGCTGGCTGAGAACCTGGCGCGCACCACCCTGGCCGCACCGGCCAACCAGATCACGCTGCGCCTGCTGGAGTCGGCCCCGCTGCCGCACCGCAGTGCCAGCCTGCTGCCGCCCGGCGATCATGGTGGCGGTTGCCCTGGCGGTGCCGACAACCCTGCGTCCCCAGGCGAAGCCTTGCACCAGCTGCTGGAGCGCCTGTCGGCCCGCCTGGGGCCCGAACAGGTGCAGGCCCCCGTGCTGATGGCCGACCACCGCCCCGAGCTTATGCAGCAGTGGCGCCCCGCAGCCGAGGTGCTGGGCCGCCCATCCACCCGGCGCTCTGCCGCCACCAGCGCAGGCGGCGGGGCCGAGGCCGCGCTGGATGCCAGCCCCGACGCCTTGCTGCTGCCCCCCTGGCTGCTGAACCCGCCCCAGCGGCTGGCCGTGCAGGGCAACCGCCCCTGCCACCACGGCCTGCTGCGCCTGCTGGCCGGGCCCCACCGCTTCGAGGCGGGCTGGTGGGCTGCGGGCGATGGCGGGGCAGACGACCCCACACACACCGGCCTGGCCTTGCGCGACTACTTTGTGGCGCACAACGCGGTGGCGGGCCTGGTGTGGGTGTTCCGCGAGCGGCTGGCGCCACCGCCCGATGGCGCGCAGGGGCTGGCGCGGCCTCCCCGCTGGTTTCTGCATGGTGTGTTTTGAAGCACCCCTTGTACGGCTTCCCCCGCTCTCGCAGCGCTGTGTGCTGCGGGCAGGAGGATGCCGCCAGCGCGGCGGGGTGGCCCTTGTGTGGCGGCCTCCGCCTGGGGCACGGTTTCAAGCCCGGTGGGTGGCGCGCAGCGCCATAGAGAAAGAACGGAGATGACTGCATTCTTGCCGGGCTATGCCGAGCTGCACTGCCTGTCCAACTTCAGCTTTCAGCGCGGGGCATCGCACCCGCACGAGCTGGTCGAACGCGCCGCCAAGCTGGGCTACCAGGCCCTGGCGCTGACCGATGAATGTTCGGTGGCCGGCGTGGTGCGCGCCTGGAAGGCCGCCCAGTCCACGGGACTGCACCTCATCGTGGGCAGCGAGTTCCTGTGGGGCGACCTGCGGCTGGTGGCCCTGGCGCGGGACGCCGAGGGCTGGGGCAACCTGTGCGAGTTCATCTCGGCCGCGCGCAGTGCGGCGCCCAAGGGCCAGTACCACGTGGGCCCGGCCAGCCCCTGGCACCTGCTGCAGGGGTGCGAGCTGCTGCTGGCGCCTTGCCGTAAACGCTTTGATGCTACTGATTTGATAGCTATTGAGGCATATCTGTCGAGCGCAAAGGCCTGTTTTGACTCTGATTTTGACGGACACATCTGGCTGGCAGTCGAGTTGCACCTCGCCCCCGACGACGGCCTGTGGTTGGCCACGCTGCAGCGTGTGGGCGCACAGCTGGGCCTGCCGCTGGTGGCGGCGGGCGACGTGCACATGCACGCCCGCTCGCGCAAGCCGCTGCAGGATGTGATCACCGCCGTGCGCCTGGGCTGCAGCGTGGCCGAGTGCGGGTTTGCGCTGCAGCCCAACGCCGAGCGCCACCTGCGCCAGCGCGTGCGGCTGGCAGGCATCTATCCGCCCGACCTGCTGGCGGCCACGCTCACGGTGGCCGGGCGCTGTACCTTCCGGCTGGACGAGATCCGCTACCAGTACCCGCTGGAGACCGTGCCCCAAGGCATGACCCCCGCCCAGGCGCTGGCCTGGCTGGTGCAGACCGGCGTGGAGGGCGAGTACCCGCAGGGCGCTCCCCAGCGGGTGCTGGACCAGATCCGCAAAGAGCTGGATCTGATCGCGCACTGCCAGTACGAGATGTACTTCCTCACCGTGCACGACATCGTGCGCTACGCCCGCAGCCAGAAGATCCTGTGCCAGGGGCGCGGCTCCGCCGCCAACTCGGTGGTCTGCTACATGCTGGGCATCACGGCCGTGCCGCCCGAGAACTCCCACCTGCTGTTCGAACGCTTCATCAGCAAGGAGCGCAAGGAGCCGCCCGACATCGACGTGGACTTCGAGCACGACCGGCGCGAGGAGGTCATCCAGTACATCTACGACAAATACGGCCGCGACCGCGCCGCCATTGCCGCCGTCGTCACCAGCTACCGCACGCGCAGCGCCCTGCGCGACGTGGGCAAGGCCCTGGGCGTGGCGCCCGCGCTGGTCGATGCGTTTGCCAAGGACCACCACTGGTTTGACGAGACCTTCGCTGCCGACCGCCTGCAAGAGCTGGCGCAGGCCGTCGGCGCCGCGCTGCACCGGCACACCGCCACGCTGTGGCTGGAGCTGGCGGCCGACCTCCAGGGCTTTCCGCGCCACCTCAGCCAGCATGTGGGCGGCTTCGTGCTCACCCAGGGCAAGCTCACGCGGCTGGTGCCGGTCGAGCCCGCCAGCATGAAAGACCGCTCCGTCATCCAGTGGGACAAGGACGACCTTGACGACATGGGCCTGCTCAAGGTCGATGTGCTGGCCCTGGGCATGCTCAGCGCGCTGCGCCGCTGCCTGCAACTACGTGCCGTGCTGCGCGGCGAGCACTGGGGCCTCAAGGACATCCCGCGCGAAGACCCCGCCACCTACGACATGATCTGCGCCGCCGATACCGTGGGCGTGTTCCAGATCGAAAGCCGCGCCCAGATGAGCATGCTGCCGCGCCTGCGCCCGCGCGAGTTCTACGACCTGGTGGTCGAGGTTGCCATCGTGCGGCCCGGGCCCATCCAGGGCGGCATGGTGCACCCGTACCTCAAGGCACGCGAGCGCAGGCGGCAGGGCCTGCCGCTGGAGTTGGAAAAGCCCGAACTGGAAGAAGCCCTCCAGCGCACGCTGGGCGTGCCCATCTTCCAGGAGCAGGTCATGCAGATCGCCATGATCGCCGCCGGATTCACCCCCGGCATGGCCGACGACCTGCGCCGGTCCATGGCCGCCTGGAAGCGCAAGGGCGGCGTGCACCGCTTCGAAAAACCCCTGCTGGACGGCATGCTGGCAAAGGGCTACCGCCCTGAATTTGCCCAGGCCATCTTCCAGCAGATGCTGGGCTTTGGCGAATACGGCTTTCCCGAAAGCCACGCCCACAGCTTTGCCCTGCTGGCCTACGCCAGCAGCTGGCTCAAGTGCCACGAGCCCGCGTGTTTTCTGGCCGCGCTGCTCAACTCGCTGCCCATGGGGTTCTACACCGCCTCGCAACTGGTGCAGGACGCGCGCCGCCACGGCGTGCGCGTGCTGCCCATCGACGTGAGCCACAGCGACCACGACTGCACGCTGGAATGCCCCGCCGAACACCTGCTGCCTGCCAAGGGGCTGCCCCGGCCACAGCAGCCGCAGCCCGCTGTGCGCCTGGGCCTGTGCCTGGTCGCCAGCCTGGGCAAAGGGGCGGCAGACCGCCTGGTGCTGGCTCGCGCCACATCGCCCTTCAGCACCACCGAAGACCTGGCCCTGCGCGCCCAGCTGAGCCAGCAGGATGTGCAGGCCCTGGCCGCCGCCGACGCACTGGCCAGCCTCTCAGGCCACCGGCGCCAGCAGATGTGGGACGCCGCCGCCCAGCACAGCGCCCCGGCCCTGCTGCGCGACGTGCCCGTGCTCGAAGCACCGCTGGCGCTGCCAGCCGCCCCCGAGGGCGAAGAAATCCTGTTCGACTACGCCGCCACCGGCCTCACCCTGCGCCGCCACCCCCTGGCCCTGCTGCGCCCGCGCCTGGCCCGCTGGCGCCTGCAGACCGCGCTGCAACTCATGGCCATTCCCCATGGCCGCAAGGTGCGCGCCTGCGGCATCGTCACCGTGCGCCAGCGCCCCGGCACCGCCAAGGGCACGATGTTCGTCACCCTCGAAGACGAAACCGGCCCCGTCAACGTCATCGTCTGGCCCGACATGGTGGACCGCTGGCGCAACGCGCTGCTCAGATCCCAGCTGTTGGCCGTGGAAGGCCTGTGGCAGTGCAGCGTGCCCGAGGGGGGCCACGCGCATGCCACCGCCTCAGGCCAGGCCCCCGCCGTGGTGCGCCACCTCGTGGCCCAGCGCTTCAAGGACCTGACCCCGCTGCTCGGCCGCATGGCGCAGGTGCTGCAGGGCAGCCGGGATTTTCATTGAGGCAGTGCCCCGGTGGCGAATGAGGAGCCCTCTACGTATCGATGTAGCCAGCGCACCCTAAAATCCCCGCCCCATGCACAACCCCCACCACCCCCATGTCCTGCCCGTGCGCGACGGCGTCAGCCCCAGCTGCGTGGTTCTGCCCACACACGGGCAGGGCAGCATGCTGGACTTTCTGGCCCAGCGGCTGCCGGTGGTGGCCCGCGATGAATGGCGCCAGCGCATGCTGGCGGGCGACGTGGTGGACGAGCGCGGCCAGCCGGTGGTGCCCGAGCGGTCGTTTGAGGGCGGGCTGCGCCTGTATTACTACCGCAGCCTGCCCGCAGAGCCCGTGTTGCCTTTCAGCGAGGTGGTGCTGTACCAGGACGAGCACCTGGTGGTGGCCGACAAGCCGCACTTCATGCCCGTGACGCCCTCGGGCCGGTATCTGCACAACACGCTGCTGGTGCGGCTCAAGCGCCAGCTTGGTGTGCCCGAGTTGTCACCGCTGCACCGCATCGACCGCGACACGGCCGGGCTGGTGATGTTGTCGGTGCAGAAGCGCACGCGCGGTGCCTACCAAGCCTTGTTCCGCGACCGGCAGATCACCAAGCACTACGACGCGATCGCGCCCTGGCGTGCGGATGTGTTCTTCCCCCGGGAGCATGTCAGCCGTCTGGAGGAAAGCCCGCAGTTCTTTCGCATGCAGGAGGTGCCCGGTGAGCCCAACAGCCATACCCACATGCAGGTGCTGGAGGCGGCAGGCAGCTGGGCGCGCTACCGTTTGTCGCCCATCACCGGCAAGCGGCACCAGTTGCGCGTGCACATGGCGGCGCTGGGGCTGCCGCTGCGCAATGACCCGTTCTACCCGGTGGTGAACGACCCGCCCGAGGGCGACTACTCGAAGCCCCTGCAATTGCTGGCGCGGTCGCTGGCGTTTGTGGACCCGGTTACCGGGGCGCAGCGGGTGTTTGAGAGCCGGCAGTCGCTGCACCTGCCCGTGGGCGGATAGGGGTTCGATTAATGCACCCAGGGGCTGGCGGGGCGTAGCTGTGCCTGCAGGTCCTCGCTGTTGAATGCAAGGGTTTTCCCTTGGTGTGAACGGGCCATTGGTGGCTGCGCTGTTTGGCGTTCGTCCGCAGATCAGGTACTTTGTCTGTCGTATATGCACGCCTTTGCATAAATTACAGAAAAGCACCAGATGATTTCGTCAAACACCCGCCATTCAGTGGCCTTCAAACTGTCGGCAACCGCCTTGTTCAGCCTGCTGGTGGTCTTGCTGGCCACCATGGGCATCGTCAGCGGCCTGCTCTGGAAAGACTTTGGCCGCCTCTCGCGGGACGATGCTACGCAGTACGCCGCCCAGGTGCGCACGTTGGTGCAGACCTTTGACGAAACCGCGCAAGAGCAGGCCAAGCGAGACTTTTCCCTGTTCAAGGCGAATTTCCCCGGCCAGTTCTCGGTGGCCGAGGCGCCCGGGGCCGACGGCAAGCCCGAGGCCGTGTTGTCGTTCCAGGGGGCGCCCGTCAATGGCGATTTCGAAGTGGTGGACCGCTTTTCCAAGGACAGCATGGGCGCGGTGGCGACCATTTTTGCGCGCACGGGGGATGACTTCATCCGCGTGACCACATCGCTCAAAAAGCAGGATGGTGAGCGCGCCTACAAGACCCTGCTGGACCGCAAGCACCCGGCCTATGCCCTGATGAACGAGGGCAAGACCTACATTGGCCGCGCCAGCCTGTTTGGCCGGGAATACATGACCGTGTACGAGCCCATTCGCGAGGGCAACCGCACCATCGGCATTCTGTTCATCGGCTCCGATATGGGCGCCATTCTGGGCAAGCTCGACACCGTGATGGCGGGGCAAAAGCTGTTTGCCACGGGGGCGGTCTATGCGGTCAACCTCTCGGCGGGTCCCGCGCGGGGCAGCATTTTTGGCCTGCCGGGCGCGGGCAAGGCCCTCAAGGTGGACGAGAAGGACGAGCAGGCCAAGGCCTGGATGGCGGCGCTGGCGGCGGTGGGGCAGGCGGGGCAGGCGGGGGATCTGGAGTCGGAATGGTCCCCCCGCCGCAGCAGCGAGGGTGACCGTGCCACGCGCTACCTGGCGGTGGAACACTACAAGCCTTGGAACTGGGCCATCGTAGCCGAGGCGCCCCTGACGGAAATGATGAGCGAGGCCCGTAATGTGCTGGCCTGGCTATGGCTGGGGGTGGTGGTGGCCCTCGCCCTGCTGACGATGGTGCTGGTGATGGCCACCCGCCGCCTGGTGGGCGCGCCTGTGCAGCAGCTGAGCGCCGCGCTGGCCTACCTGGCGCAGGGCGATCTCACGCATGCGGTGTCGGTGCGGTCCCGCGACGAAATTGGCACGCTGGCCCAGGCGATGGAAGGCTTTCGAGCCCGCTTGGTGGAAAGCCTGGGCACCGTGCGCACCAGTGCCGACAGCGTCTCGGCCGCCAGCACGGAAATCGCCCAGGGCAACCAGGACCTCTCGGGCCGCACCGAGAGCCAGGCCAGTGCGCTGGAGCAGACGGCCGCGAGCATGGAACAGCTGGGCGCCACCATCCGCCACAACGCCGACAGCGCCAGCCAGGCCAATCAGCTCGCAGTGGGCGCCAGCCGCGTGGCGCAGCAGGGCGGGGAGGTGGTGTCCAAGGTGGTCAGCACCATGCAGGACATCAACAGCAGCAGCCAGAAGATTGCCGACATCATCGGCGTGATCGACGGCATTGCATTCCAGACCAATATCCTCGCGCTGAACGCTGCCGTGGAGGCCGCCCGTGCGGGTGAACAAGGCCGTGGCTTTGCGGTGGTGGCGGCAGAAGTACGCAACTTGGCCCAGCGCACCGCCGCCGAGGCCAAGGCCATCAAGGAGTTGATTGGTGCGAGCAGCGCGATGGTGCAGCAGGGGTCGGTGCTGGCCGACCAGGCAGGCACCACCATGCAGGAGGTGGTCCGCTCGATCCAGCGCGTGGCCGACATGGTTTCTGAAATCAGCGCCGCAAGCAACGAACAGACCGCCGGTGTGGGCCAGGTCGGTGAAGCCGTCACACAGCTGGATCAGACCACGCAGCAGAACGCCGCCCTGGTGGAAGAAATGGCCGCTGCCGCCAGCAGCCTGCGCACGCAGGCGCAGCAGATGGTGGAGGCGATTGCGCGGTTCAACCTGGGGCAGGATGCGACATCCATTCGGGGCTGAATGCGTCCACCCATGAAAAAACCCGCCAAGCTGTGGAGCCTGGCGGGTTTTGTATTTGGAGCGGGTGAAGGGAATCGAACCCTCGTATGAAGCTTGGGAAGCTGCCGTTCTACCATTGAACTACACCCGCATTTCGCAACCCGTTGATTTGAAACGGTAAATTGCTTTAAGTGCTTGATTTTACAGCTGGTTTTCTGATGGTGAGGCTTTTGATGCTCCCTACATCTGCCCCCATTCACACCCCGCTGCATATACTCCCGGTGTAGTTTAAGTGTAGTTTCTGGTGGTCCGAAACCTACACTGCTCTGCACGGGGCGCACTCAACAGGTGGGGAGTATATGGTTTTTGATGCGAGGGCTGCGAAAGCGCTGCAGGCGGGCGATGCGATGGCAGTGCCTGGTTGCCCTGGCTTGCGGCTGCTGGCCACCAAAAACCTCAAGACCTGGACTTACCGCTACAAGACGCCAGACGGCAAGCTGCGCCAGGTGGCCATTGGGCCATGGCCTGCGTTGTCGCTGCACGATGCCATGGCCAGGTGGATGGAGCTGAGGGGGCAGAAGTCGGAGGGCATTGACCCGGTTGCCCAGCGCAAGGCGCTACGTGCGGCTGCAAAAGCTACACCGACAACCCAAAAAACCTACACCGTTGCAAAGCTGGTAGCGGACTATGTGAAGGGGCATCTGCTGGTCAGCCGCAAGGCCGCTGGCGCCGAGGCGGCGCGCAAGGCGCTGGACCGGATGATCGAGCAAGAGCCCGAGCTGGCTGGTATGGATGCCAACCTGGTGACCCGTGCGCAGTGCTTTGATGTGCTGGAGGCCCGCAAGTCCACGCCCATGGCCACAGCAAAGCTGCGGTCCATGCTGGGCTCTGCCTGGGAATACGCGCTGGACGCTGGGCGCCTGGACGGCAACACGCCCAACTGGTGGCGCCAGGTGATGAAGGGGCGCCTGAAAAGCAAGGGCAAGGTGATGGCGGGCCAGCACGTGGGCCAGAGGCGGCGGGCGCTACGGGATGACGAGGTGCGCGCGCTGCTGGCCTGGCTGGGCAACATGCATCAGGTGGGCCAGGATGCGGTGGTCATGTACCTGTGGACCTGCACGCGCGGCAGCGAGATATTTGGTCTGCGGCCCGAGCACCTGGCGGTGGAAGGTGATGGTGATGATGCGGTGCTGTGGTGGACCATCCCCAAGGCGCAAACCAAAAACGCCCGGCACGCCGATGCTGTGGATCTGCGCGTGCCGCTATGGGGTCGCGCGCGCCAGGTGGTGGAGAGGCGGCTGGCCAGTGTGGGGCAGTCCGGCTACCTGTTTGAAGACACCAGGGGAAAGCCGTACACCCAGCACGCTTTCAGCACCTATGTGTACGACCTGCAGCCCTACAGCCCCAAGGCAAAACGCCGGGATAACCCGGCGCAGCAGCTGCCCGTGACCGACTGGACGCCGCACAACCTGCGGCGCACCGGCCGCACCATGCTGGCCGCCCTGGGGTGCCCGGCGGAGATTGCCGAAGCCATCGTGGGCCACATGCCCGCAGAGATAGAGGCCACCTACAACGTGCACACCTACGACCAGGAGCGGCTGGTGTGGCTGCGGCGGCTGTGCGATCACTTGGATTCGCTCGCGTCGTCTGGTGCCCCGGCGCGGCCATAGCCGGAGTTGCGCGCGGGCTTGAGGTCTGACACGGGTAGCGAGCGGCCCCAGTCTTCCAGCTCTTCCACAAGCCATGCGCTGCGGCCTGCAGACAGCTTGCGGGGCTTGGGCGCAAGGCCCTTGGATGCCATCTTTTCCAGCTGGGTGGACGACAGCGACAGGAAGGCGGCAGCAGCCTCGCGGTCGAGATACAGGGGCTTGATGGTCACTGTGGCGCTGGTCATGCCTCATTCCTCCTGAATGCCTTGCTCAAATTCATCCCCTCCACCGCGTGCCCACGCTTCAGCAGCGCTCGGCACACCGCCGCGCGCTCCTTGTGGCTGTGGCTGGCCTGGCGCACCAGACCCAGGTAGCTGTTGCCTGCGCTGAAAACCTCGGCGGCTGGCAGGTGCTCGATGCGCTGCAGGGCGCTGGCCAAGGTGCGGCGGCGGGTGGTGCGGCGCCAGGGCTTGATGACCTGGCCTACAAAGTCAATGCCCCGGTCTACCGGCTGCAGGATGGTCTTGCTGGGGTTGAGCTGCACGCCCAGGTGGGCCGGTAGCCAGGCGGTGATGTCGCGCAGCGCGGCGCTGAGCCACTGTGCATCGGGGTGCAGCAGCACAAAGTCATCCACATAGCGCACGTAGTACGGCGCGCGCAGCTGGTGCTTGGCGTGTTGGTCCAGGCCGTCCAGCAGCACGTTGGCAAAGAACTGGCTGCTCAGGTTGCCAATGGGCAGGCCGGTGTCGGCTGGCGCGTTGAATAGGCTCTTGTGCGCGGGCACGCGGCGCAGGGTGCTGGCCTTGCCGCGCACCTCTACGTCGCTGCGCGGGTCGTGCATGAGGATGGTGGTGGCCAGGGCCAGCCACCAGGGCTCATGGATGCGGGCGGCCAGGCGCTGCAGCAGGATGGGTTTGTGGATGCTGACGAAGAAGTTGGCGCAGTCGCACTTCAGATAGAAGGCGGGGCGGGCCCAGTTGTGGGTGCAACTGCGCACCTGGGCCTCCAGCCGCTGGGCGCCGTACAACGTGCCCCGGCCCGGGATGCAGGCGCAGGAGTCGGCCACAAACGCGGCCTCGAAACGCGGGCCGATGTGGTTGTAGAGCAGGTGGTGCACGATGCGGTCGCGGAACTGCGCGGCCCACACCTCGCGCGGCTTGGGGCGGGTGATGGCAAAGCAGATGCTGCGCCCGGGCCTGTAGCTGCCGTCCAGCAGCTCGGCGTGCAGGTCGCACAGGTTGCGCTCCAGGTGCTGCTCAAACTCGCGGGCGCTGGCGGTGTTGCGCTTGTGCTGGCGGCAGTCGATGTAGGCCTGCAGGAGGGTGTTGAGGGTGGGCTGTGGCGCTTCTTTTGTTGCGCTTTCCCTGTGCAGCTGACTCAATGATGGTTTCATAGGAGTTGTTGCATGAAGTTCGAGCTTTTCAAGTCGCCCGAAAACCAGCAGTGGTATTGGCGTTTCGTGGCTGCAAACGGCAAGTCCATCGCCATCGGTGGGGAGGGCTATCACAACCGTGCAGATGCGGTGAATGGAATCCTGTCGCTGCGTGCGCACGCAGCGACAGCGATCGTCTATGAAAGGGCAGAGAACGGTCAGTGGTTCGTTCCTAACTGACACATCTTGGTGTCCCTTTGTGGGGCATGAATCTGCGGACAGGACGGGCGCGGAACTCGTTGTCCTTGTTGTTGGCGTTGCTGTTGCCGTACTCGAAGTCCTGGCACCAGGCGTTGTTGCTCGAGTACTGCGAAGCGTCGAGCTATCTACGTCGCCCTGCCGAAGGCGCGCAGGGGCTTCGATCAGCGGGGTAACTGCGCCGGACCGGGCCGCGCTGGTGTGCCGCGCGGTGGTATCCGTGGTGCGCCTGGCGGTGGGGCTGGCAGTCAGCACCGCTGGGGTGCTGGTGCTGCTGGCGCCCAGCGGCTCGACCAGATTCATAAAGCGCACGGGCATGGCGGCCTTGGCTGTCATGCTGCAGGCGCTGCGGCGCTGGTTGCGGTGTCGAACAGGCCGGGCGTGTAGCCCTGTGGCTCTGCTGACGGGGTGGCGGTGGCTTGGGGCGCGATGCCATCGCCCACCGGGCTGCCGGTGAGGCGGGCCCGGGCGGACTTGAGCCAGCCGTTGGCCATCTTGCCGATGGCGTCGGTCAGCTCAATGCTGTTGGCCCACAAGGTGGTGGCGATCAGCCGCTTGGCGTGCGCAGTGCGCAGCAGGATCTGCGCGACCTGCAGGCGCTCCAGCAGCTGCTCCAGGTGGGTGGCGCGGTCTTGCGGCAGGCGGGCAGCGTTGGCACGGCCGATAAGCACCAGAATCTCCACGCACTCGTCCGCAATGCGGTAACCCATGGACGCGCGGAAGGCGCGGGGTATGCGGGCCTGCACGTCGGTGCACAGGTCGAGCAGGGCGGTGCCGTGCTTGTGGATTTCAAGGTCGGTGGCGAGGGCCATGGTGCAAAGCGGGGTCTGGTGGGCCAAGAAAAATCACGCGCGACCGGCGCTTCGCGCCGGTGGGTGGGCGGAACGGTTTAAGTGCTCAAGTGCTGGAGTTGAACTCTGCGGACAGGACGGGCGCGGAACTCGCAGTCCTTGCCGTAGGCGCTGCTGTCGCCGTACTCGAAGACCTGGCACCAGGCGCTGGTGCTCGAGTACTGCGTGCTGCTCCAGTACCAGTCCTTCTGCTGGAACAGTTCGGGCACGGTGGCCGACAGGGCGCGCAGCTCGGCGGCGGCGGGCAGGTACCAGTCGGTATGGCCACCCAGGTCCAGGGCCTTGATGCGCAGGGCCAACTGCAGGCCTGCGGCGGCCATGGCGTCGGTGTTGGCCTGGCCGTCAGTCTTGCTATCAGCGCCCGCGATGGTGGTGTAGTCCTCCGACCAGGTGGTGTCTTCAATGTCGGCCGATGCCTCGGACACGATCAGGGCGTAGTCCTGGCTGCCGTCAGCGGCTGCGCCGCGCAGGATGGCGCCAAAGTGGCCGCCGTGGGTGGCAAGGAGGGCGCCGAACAGGGGGAGAGTGATGGTGCGCATGGGGTGCTGCCTTTCAAAAAATTGCGTCGGACCGGCGCTGCGCGCCGGTGGTGGGTGGGTGAAAGTGGCGAAGGGCTGGAGGGCTAGAGTTGAATGCTGCGGACAGGACGGGCGCGGAACTCGCTGCCCTTGAGGGTGGCGTCGCTGTTGCCGTACTCGAAGTCCTGGCACCAGGCGCGGTTGCTCGAGTACTGCGAGCTGCTCCAGTACCAGCCCGAGGTCTTGAACACCTGTGGCGCGTGCAGGTAGCACATCAGCAGCTCGATGCGGCTGGGCAGGTAGTAGTCGGTGTGGCCGTCTTCGGTGTACTTGGCGGCCCACTCGGCTGCGGGGTGCTCGTCGCTGACGGCCACCAGGGCGGCGGTGTTGGCGCGGCCGTCTGTCTGGCTGGTGGCGCCTGTGGCTTCTTTGTCGTAAGGGCCCCACTTCAGGTCTTCGGCCTCGTTGGTGCCCACCAACAGGTGGCGCGCTGGCAGGCCAAACTGGGCGGGCAGGGTGCAGATGTAGATGCCGCCCTGGCCGGCCCATGGCTGGCCGGGTGCGGGTGGGGTGAGTGCGGCGGTGTCAGCGGGTGCTGGTGCCGATGGGGCGGCCACGGCGGTTCGCATGGTGTTGCCGCCTTTCGCAAGGAGCTGCAGCGCTTCGAGGGTCTGCCGCACCAAGTCGATGCCGATTTGTGAGGGGAGCACGGGCTCCCCCGTGTGCAGCAGGTTGATGTTGAGGGTGTTGATGTGCATGGTGGGTGCCTTGGTGGTGGGTGATTCGGGGGTGATTGGGGGTTAGGCGGTGGCCGGCTCAGGCCGCAGCGCTCTCTCCACACTGGCCGTGCCCACGTCGCCGCGCCGCAGCAGGTACTCCAGCTCCAGCGCACCAGCGGCCAGGCTGGATTCGGACAGTAGGGGCAGCAGGCGCTCGATGGCGGCCAGGCCGCTGGTGATGGCGCCGCGCTGTTGCTTCAGTGCGGCGGGGGTGGCGGCCACGTCGCCCAGGGCGTTGGCGGTGCCCAGCAGGATGCGCGCCTCGGGTGTTTCGCCCAGGCTGTGCATGCCTGTGGCGTGCGCCACGGTGAAGACCAGGCGGCCCATGGCGTCGGCCACCTGGGCGGCGTCGTCGCCCGTGTAGGCGTGGATGCCTGCGCGGGTGCGCATCTGGCGCACTTCGTCCATGATGCGGGCGCGCACCAGGGCGTGGGCAATGCGGTTGTGCGCCAGGTCGTTCTCGGTTGCGCGGGTACCGTGGGGGGTGTAGCGCTGGCCGTGCTTGAACTGGGCGGCGCGTTTTTGTTCGCGGTTCATGGCTGGGTTACCTCTTGAATGCGTCCGTCGGGGTAGTGCAGGCGGTTGCCCACGCGGCTGGGCAGGGCGAAGGCTGCAAAGCGGTCATCGGTCAGGCCGGGGTTGCGGCCCAGCTCGGGGCAGGGGTAGTGGTCGCCGTGCAGCATGGCGCTGCGGTCACGGCTGGCCTGGTCGATGCGGGCGGCTTTGGCCTTGCGGCGGGCTGCAGCGGCGGCCAGGGTGGCGGCGCGCTTTTGCATGGGGGTCTTGTGGCGGGCCTCGTAGCTGCCGGGTTCGGGGGTGGGGTGGGTCATGTCAGCCTGCAGAAGTTGATGGCCCACACCCAGGGGTCGGCAGCCCATGATTCGGGGCCGTTGATGGATTTCCACAGGGCGCGAAACATGGCGCGCGGGACCGTCTCGTCTGGGGGGCTGGTCATCGGGCAACCGATGGCAGAACGCAGTGCACCGCAGCCCTCGGCAACGCAATCAGCATCGCTGATGTTTTGCAGGCCCTCCACGCGCACTCTGGTGATTTGCAAGGTGATGCGACTGGCCGCCCGGGGCATGAAGATCGCCGGGCGTTTCCACCAGCCCACCTCGTGCAATTCGCGCTTGCGGCGGGGCAGCTTTTCATCGACCTCGTATCGGTAGGCCTTACTGGTGCCCACCGTTTCATCAGCGAAATGCCATTCCTCGCGGCCCTTCTTCTTGTTGAGCCGCTTGGTCCAGTGGCCCCAGGCGTAGAAGGTTTCGCGCACCCAGAGGCTGTCGCCGGGCTGACCGTAGGGGCAGGCAATGTGCACATACGGCGCCCATACTGAAAGCTCCTGCCCAGGGTTGCGTTTTGTCGCTGGGATGTAGTGGCCGCCGACAAATCTCCGATCGGCAATCGGCTGCGGCTTGCACTCCCGCCGTGTCTGCGTCTTGCTGCCATCCAGCAGCGCGCGGACCATGGGCCCGCTGAAAAGGATGGGGCGCTCTTTGCTCATGCGGGCACCTTGCTGAGTGCTCCGCACTGCGCCGCCAGCACCCGGTACCGCTCCAAAAACGCATCGCGGTGGTGCCGCCAGCTCATGGAGGCGCGCACGGTGCTGTTGAGGTCTACGTTGTCCAGCGGCCGCACTTCGGCGCCGGGGGTGTCGATGACGGGCCAGAGCTTGTTGCGCTGGGGGTCGTAGGGCATGAGGTCGCGGCGCTCGGTGGCCAGGGCGGCCAGGTCGGCGTGCTTGACGGCGCCCTTGTAGGCGGCGTGCGCGGTCTTGAGGTGGTACTGGGTGCGCACCAGGGCGGCCAGGGGGTTCTCAAACTCCAGCCACGCAGCGCCCAGTGCCCATTTGACAGGGCTGGCGGCGTCGCCGCTGAGGCATTCGTGCGCGTCGTGCATGAGGCCCAGGCGCTGCGCGTGGTGGTCGAAGCCCTGCGCGGCCAGGATGTCGGCCACCAGCAGGCTGTGCTCGGCCACGCTGTAGGGCCGCGCGGCGTGGCCGGTGTAGCGGTTGATCTGCGCGAGGCTGTGGGCAATGACCTCGATGCGCGGCACCTTGCCGTGCACCAGCAGGTGGATGCCGGATATGGGCTGGTCGGTGCCGTCTTGGGTGACGATCCAGGGGGCGGTGGTCATGCTGCGGCGCCTTGTTGGGTGGGTTGCTTGGGCAGCGCCAGCAGATACACCGCCTTGAAGTGGTCGGCGGCCTCGGTGCCGAAGGGGTAGGGGCAGGCGTCGTTGATGCTCTGGCCCTTGCCTGCCGCTTCGGTGGCCTGCTTTTCGATGGTGGCTTTGCTGACGATCATGGGAATGGCGGGGTTGTTGGATGCGGTGACGAGCTGGCTCACGCTGTGGCTGCCTCGGTGCTTGCGGTGCTGGCACCTGCCCGGCGCGGCAACAACCGCAGGCGCAGCACGCGGCCGCGCAGTTCGGGCATGGGTGGGAAGGCCTGCGGCCCGGGGTGGGCGCGCAGCCGTTCCAGCGACACATCCAGCGGAGCGCCTGCGGTGAGGTCGGCGCGGTGGGCTGTCCAGAAGGTCTGGGCCTCGGGGCCTGTCCACTGCACGCGGTAGGCCTCCTTGATGTCTTTGCCGGTCTGCGGGTTGCGGCCCAGGTTGTCCACCAGCACCAGCTCCAGGCGGAACGCGCCCGCGCTGTCTTGGTCCACGGTGGGGCGCTGCTTGCTCATGAAGAGGGTGCCGGTGTGGTGCATGGTGGGCTCCGGGTGCTGCTGTTTTGATAGCTGCAGGTGCTTACTCTGCCTTGCGGTAGCTGCCCAGCAGCACGGGCATTTCGCCCTTGATGGCGGTGCGCACCAGCTCGGCCAGTTCGTTGCCCATGGCCTCGGTGTGAGCCTCCAGGTTCTGGATGCGCAGCACCAGCATGGGAGCCTTCTCGCCGGTCAAGATGGACAGGCGCAGCACGAAGGTGCGCTCTTCCAGGTCGGCGTAGGGCTTGGTGGTGTAGTAGATGAGGGTGGGGATGGGGTTGGCGCTGGTGGCCTGCACGCTTTCAAAAGCGGTGCGGCTGGCGCTGAGCTGCTGCACCTCGCTGTCTTGCTTGCGCGCGCTTTCGATGGTGATGCTGCGGATGGCGGCCAGGGCCTTGGGCAGGGTCACTTCCTCGGCTTCGCGGAAAAACTGCAGCCGGGCCACGATGCCCCAGTCTTCGATGAACTCGGCCAGCTCTTGCTGGCCGCGTGCGCGGCCGTTGAGCTGCAGCAGGGCGTCGAACGCAGCGGTTTTGATGGGCTTGAGTTCGGCCGTGTTGTCGGCGTGGCCTGGGCTTTCGAGCGTGCCCAGGTCGAGCACGGCGCGGGCCTGCATGGTGGATGCGTCAACAAACACGGCCGCGCCGGGTTGGCGGTAGGCGATGGCGTACTGCGCAAACGGTGTCACGTAGGCTGTTGACATGGCGCCGCGCGCACGGCGGCGGTTGGGCTTCTGGGCTTCGAGGTCGTGAATATCGAAGTCTTTGGGCAGGGCGACGACTGCCCCGCCATCGCCGACGAGTGCGCCGCCCAGCGCCATTTCGGCGGCCATGATGGATTGGCCTTCTTTGAGCGCCTGCACAAACTGGTCTGGCACGTTGATGGTGGTGGTGATGACGCTTGGAGTGGCTTGCAGCTCTGCAGTGGCTGCGGTGTGTTGGGTTGGGTTGTCGGTGGTCATGGCGACGTGATTCCTTTGTGGGTGGATGGAAGGGGCGGTGGCGGGGTGATGTGGCCGCAGGGCTTACGCGCTGGGGCCGCTGGGTGGGGTGGCGGGCGTGCCGTCGCGGCCAAACATGGCCATCTGGTTTTCGGGCGCCAGGGTGAGGCGGCCAAACTTGCCGACGTGCAGGGCGGTTTTGCGGGTGGTTTCTTCGCTGGCGCGGCCACCCAGGGTGGGGCGGCTGAACTTGAGCTGGTGCGTGCAGATGACCTGCGAGGCGCCGGGCACTTTGGTGAAGGTGAACTTCACGTTCACTTCGCCCTTGCCGTCGTTGTCGCAGGTGCCTGCGGCCACCTGGCTCAGGGCGATGGACAACATGCGGTCGAACTGCCCGCCGTCGAGGTCGGTGATGAACTCGGCCACGTCGGTGGCGGCGCTGGTGCTGCTGTTGGCGGTGGTGTTGGTCATGGGGTGATTCCCGGTTGGTGGTGGTATGAAATTGATAGCTAAAAATCCAAGCCCATCAGGCGGTGGCGCAGGCTTTGATTGCAAACACGACGATCAGCACCACGGCCACAACGCCCAGGGCCAGGGCCAGCAGCTCCATGGCGCTGGCGGGCTCATCGCCCAGCGGGTCGGTGGCGGGGGCGGGCAGCTCGCAGGCTTGCGGGCAGGGGCACGCGCGGCGGCCCTGGTGGCAGTGGCTGGCTTTGCACGCGGGCAGGGCGGGGCGCTGGCGGGTCCGGCGCTCGGCGGGCTGCGCGGTGGTGTGGGTGGGGTTGCTCATCGAAGCCACCCCAGCAACACGGCGGTGGCCAGGCCCAAAAAATAGCCAGTGACCTTGCCTTGCCACCAGCCCGCGACCCATGCGGCGTCGGCGTCCTGGCTGCGCACGGTGGGCAGCGGGGCGGGCTTGCCCAGGTGTTGGTGTGCGGGGTGCTTCATGCCAGCATCCCTGTGGTGATGGGGGCAGCCGTGGCCGCGTGCACGCCGTGCAGTTCCATGGCGTCGATGCACGCCATGCCTGCACTGGTGGCCATGGTGATGAACTCCAGGCCGGCGCAGCGGACCAGGTAGGGGCGGAGATTGGTGGTCATGCGGCACCGCCTTGTGGCGTCAGAATGGCCTCTTCACCACTGGAGGCACCATGGGCGCTTTGCACTTCCTGGAGCACGGCACGATGCTGCAAGATCACTTCACCGAGGGTCTGCAACATGAGCTGGAGCTGTACGAGACTGGCGGCGAGTTGTTCCTGCGCCTGTGGATTGGCGGTATCGGCGCCAACATGCCGGTGCTCTGCCGCCTCAGCAAGGCCCAGGCGGCACAGATCGCGGAAGGTGCTGAGCAGCTGGCGGGCCGTCTTGGCTTCTAGCGCCTGGGGGTGCTTGCGGTCTACAGCCAGCGTCATGCCGGTGGTGATGTAGCCGGGGCCCTGCGGCGTGCGGTGCGTTGCGACGCGGGCAATGGATTGCTCGCCGTGCATGTGGATGGCGTCCAGCAGGTCGCGGTCGGCATCTGTCTCGGCGGTCAGCACGTAGCTGAAGTTGCCGTTGGGGGGCTGAGTGACCTTCATGCGGCCGCCTGTGTCAACACTGCAGCGGGCAGGGTTTCGATGTCGTGCGCGGCATCCAGCAGGCGGGCGGCCACCTCGCGCAACTCTGCGGGCGTGAGGCGGACTTTGGCGTGAACGCTGGAAAACAAGCCGAGGTCCAGCTTCAGTTCAGCCACGTCCTCGCTGCTGTCGCGGAATACGGTGATCGCTGGCCGGTATTCGCTGTCTGTTGTGGCCTCCAGGCCGAAGCAGGTTGTTGCATTAGAGCCGTAGCGACGCTGGTAGCTGTGCTGCGCTTCGACCGGAGAGATTGCTGGGCGGTAGGTGTGGGTGGTGGTCTGCATCGTTCCTCCAGGGCGCCGGGGTGGCGTGTGGAGGTAATATTACTGTGCGGTAATACTTTGTCAATACTTAAAAGTAATGTGATGCAAAAATTGCTCGCCTGTGTGTGGCAATTTTTCAGTAAGTGAATGTTGCTGCTCTGTGCTAGCCTGCACCAAAAGGGGGTGGCATGCGGCTTTCAACTGTGCGATGGGCGATCAGTTTTGCTGTTTTGGTTGGGTTGTTTGGCGTTGCTCCAGGCGCTGTGCAGGCGCAGCTCAGGTGCACGATGCCGAATGGCGTCAAGATCACTCAGCAGTTGGGCAGCTGTCCGCGTGATGCGGTGGCTGCTGAAAAACTGGACGGTACGCCCGTGCCTATGGCTGAGGCGTTGCCGAAAGTTCAGAGTCCAGTGGGGGTGAAGGCTCCTGCGGCTGTGCAGCAGCCATCGCAGCCGGTGCCAGCTTCGGAGACTTCGGGTGATTTCTCGGGGCTGGTGGCCTTTTTAATTGCGGCTCTCGTTATTGGCCTGATCATGGCTATCAAGGGCTCTGGTGGTTCCTCGGGTCCCGTTGTGTACTGCACTGCATGCGGCACCGAGGGGCGCGGGAAGACCAAAACACGTGGTTCGCTGTTGATCGAGGTTGTCCTTTGGGTCTGCTTTTTAGTCCCGGGATTGGTTTACTCGCTTTGGCGTCACAGCAGCAAGCACAAGGTGTGTGGTGCGTGTGGCTCTGAAGCATTGGTGCCGCTGAATTCACCGGTGGCGCGGGCGGCCAGGCCATCGGCCACACCGCCCGGGCAACAAGTGTTGCCTGGTGCGCATGCGCCTGAGGTTGATGAGGCTTGGGAAGGCAGTTTCTACGACGTAGTGGCCCAGCGCAGCATTGAAAAGACGGTGCGCATCGTGTACCGCGATGGCGAAGGGGCGCTGTCGGAGCGTGTTGTGGATGTGCGGGCTTTTGAGCCATCAGGATCTGATGGTTTAGTGATTGGCCATTGTCACCTGCGCAATGCGCGTCGCACGTTTCGGTTTGATCGCATGGTGCGAGTGGTTGATGAAGACACTGGTGAGGTGATCTCGAATTTGCAGGCTGTGTTAAATGCCGAGTGGGAGGCATCGCCAGAGCCGGTGCTGGATGCGCTTTACGCGAAGCATCGGGATTTGTTGAGGGTGCTGCTCTACGCGGCAAAAGCGGATGGAGCTATGCGGGCCCCTGAAGTGCGGGTGATTGCCAGGCACTGCGCAGAGTTGACGGGTGATGACCGCCTGACGCCTGACGTGGTGCGCGAATTGCTCGATTTTGTGGACCTGCCATCCATCACCAGCTTTGTCCGAATCTACAACCAGTTGAGGCGCGAGCGGCCTGCCGATGCGCAGCGCGCGGCGCAAGCCTGCCGCGAAATCGTTGCCACGCAAAAGACAATTCACCCTGGCGAGCAAGCCATGCTCGACGCTTTGGACAAGCCTTTGCCAAAGTCAACCAAAGTGAGTGCGACAGGGGCGGCGGTGGGCGCCTAAGACTTCCCGGTTTTTTGGGTTTTGCCTACGCCGACCCGGTGGGGTCGGCGGCTGGGTTGTGTCTGCGCGCGAGCGGGAAGAGATACACCTTTGCAGTGCTATGCCGCACTTTTTGCCGGCGCTGCGGCAACTCGCCGCTCCCATTTGCTCACCACCAGATCCAGCGTCTCGTCAATGTCCTGCATCGCTGTAACGCCTGCCCGGGCCCCGAGTTGTTTTTTCAGCTCAACGATGCGCGCCAGAGAGACCTTTGAAAACGGCCAGCCCACTGGTGGTTTGGGCGCGGCTTTTTCAGGGTCGGCAAAAGGGTTTGCCTTTGGGGTGTCGCGTGCTAGGTGGGCCTGTGTAGGGGCCGTCTGTTTGTTCTTTGCAGGCTCTTCGAGGTAGCGGGGTGGCATGTGCGCCATCACTTCGAGTGATCTGGCCCGGCGTTCGCCAAAAGTCTTATTGCGTAGCAGGGCGGAAAGCTCTCCCTGGTTGATCTGCTTTTCGCCATTGTTCGTTGACGCAATGAACAGCGTCAGTGACCCGCCGAAGTGGGTATCTATCCACTCGCGCAGGCGGGCGCGGCGGTTGGCAATGGCGGGATCGTCGTTCGGCAGCATGGAAGGGTTCATTGTTTCCATCCATTACCGCAAAGTAAAACACTGAAAAGTATTGGATTTAACATTACCGTGTAGTAATATGAGCCGATGCAAGAGATTCTTGAGTACCTGCGGGGCCTGTCGCCACCTGAGCGCGAAGCCTTTGCCGAGCGCTGTCACACCAGTGTTGGCTATCTGCGCAAGGCGGTTTCCACAAGGCAGCAGCTTGGCGTGGAGCTGTGCATTCACCTCGACCGGGAGAGTGGTGGGGTTCTGAGGTGCGAGCGGCTGTTCCCTGGTTTGGATTGGGACTACTTGCGCAAAGCTGCTCAGCGTAAGACGGCGGATGAGCTGGCCGATTCCCATCCAAATGAAGCCCCGCCGCCCGCTGTGTGTGCGGGTGGTGCTATCAAATCCGAAGCATTGCAGCCCTGTTTGGTTGAGGCGGGGGTGGCTCATGTCTGAGACGAGCGTCAGCACGACGCTCTCCGTTGATGCCAGCGCAGCGCAGGCGCTACTTGCCCAGCTTCTTGACGCTCCTCTGCAGGTCCGCGAGGGCGTTGTCCATCTTTTTGAGTCCAGTGGCGAGACCCTGTGGTCCACCCGAATCGATCTGGATGTTGGTGCCGCAGCGGGTGCACTTGAGCATCGGATTGTTCTTGAGCCGTCCAAGCGTCTCCTTGAACTTGTGGCCGCACTTGGCGCAGGAAATATCGACCTGATGGTTGTCGAGCAGTCCAGTCATGGGCATCCCTCTCGAAAGTAGGTGTGGCGTGGAAATCGCATTGTCTTTCGTTTGCGGATGCCCGCCCAATGCCTCGCACGGCGCGGCCCCTCATGCCATCACCAGCCGTTGCAGCTGCGCCAGTGCATGCACGTGCGCGGCCGGCACGCTGCCGGTTTCGAGCATGCGGGCGCGGGCCAGGCTCATCCAGCGGGTGAGTGCGTCGGCGTTCATCACGCCTTCGGCGTCGAGTACCAACACCAGCTGCTGCGCAAACAGTTCCAGCGCCGCCACG
This sequence comes from Acidovorax sp. BL-A-41-H1, assembly GCF_051942715.1. Classification (NCBI taxonomy): domain Bacteria; kingdom Pseudomonadati; phylum Pseudomonadota; class Betaproteobacteria; order Burkholderiales; family Comamonadaceae; genus Acidovorax; species Acidovorax sp. BL-A-41-H1. The sequence continues at coordinate 67,797 of NZ_JBPVJQ010000001.1, forward strand.
CGGGCGGCCAGGTCTGGGGCTGGTGTGTTGCCGCCTGGGGCGGCTGGCTTGGTTGTGAGGGGGTGATTTGTCATGGGGATAACTGTCTCAATTCCTGATGCGCTTGCCTATGGCGAAGATGGGCCGCCGCCAGCCACTCAACCCGCGCCGGATGTGCTGGTGGCGGTGGCAAACATGCTGAAAGGGCGGGTGGGCTATGTGGCCCGGCGCCTGGGTTGGAGTGAGAGCACGTTGCAGAAGAAGATCAGCGGGCGCGAGAAGCATGTGTTTTCGGTGCGTGATCTGCAGCTGGTGCAGCACGTGCTGGGTGATGTGTCGCCCACGCAGTTTTTGGCGGCGGCTGAGGGCTATGTGTGCCTGCAGGTGAACCCTGTGGAGGTGGATAGCCTGGAGGCCGGGCTGGTGCGGCTGCAGGTGGCGCTGGCCGACTTTGCCCAGGCGGCGCATGCGGCCTCGAAGGGTGGCGGTACGGTGTCGGTCAACGGGCTGCGCAGCGTGCGGCATTTTGAGGCCGAGGTGCTGGGTTGTGTGAATGCCGTTGGTGCGTTCATCGCCTCGCGTGCCACAGCGCCCCAGGGGGAGGGCGGTGATGCATAGCGCGCCCGCCCCGTTGCTGCCCCGCGCCGCATGTTGGGAGGCGGGCACGGTGCAGTCTTTGCTGCGTGCCCCGCAGCACGCGCAGGCGGCTGAGTTTGATCGTGGCCTGGAACGCGGTTCGCCTGCTGCGCCGGTTGCTCTGGTGGCCCCGGTGCCGGTGCCGGTGCCTGCTGAGTGCGATGGCTGCCCGCTGAGTGCGGAAGAGTGGACAGTGTGGCACCGTGTGCGTGCCGAGCCCATGAGCTGGGAGCGCTGAGCCATGCAGATCAGCATCAAGATGCAGAACCTGGGCGCTGTGAAGGATGTGCTGGCGAAGCTGGGCGGGCCCGAGGCGCGCGTGGCGTATGCCAAGGCGGTGAACGATACGGCTTTTCAGGTGCGGCGTGCCATGCAGGCCGAGATGCGTAAGGTGTTTGACCGCCCCACGCCGTACATCCTGAAAAGCAGCTTTGTGCAGCAGGCCACGCCTGACAAGCTGAGCGCGCGCATTGCCCCCGAGAACCGGCGCGATAGCCCAGGCGTTGACCCGCAGAAGATCCTGCAGGCGCAGGAGTTTGGTGGGCCGCGCCGTGACAAGCGTAGCGAGGTGGCTTTGCGCAGGGCGGGTATTTTGCCGCCGGGTTGGCAGATCGCTATCCCTGCCACGCCGTTCCCTGGCAGTGATGACGGCCGGGGCAATCTGCGCGGGGCGTTCATGGTGCAGCTGATCAGCTACTTCCAGGCGTCGCCCGAGCAGGGCTACAGCGCGAACATGAAGGACAAGCGCAAGCGCGCCATCCACCGTGGCACGGCCAAGACGGCCGGGCGGCGCTACTTCGTTTCATACGGCCGCCTGCGCGGCCAGCACCTGGCCCCGGGCATCTGGGCGGCCATGGGCACGCACGGCGTGGATGTGCGGCCTGTGGCGATGTTTGTGCGGGCGGGCAGCTACACGCCGCGCCTGAGCATGGACCGCATTGCCAGCCAGGTGGATGTGCAGGCTTACATGGATAGGCGCCTGCGCTTTCGCATCCGCGAGGCGGCGGGCATTTGAGGATCACGCTGGCATGAACCACTACCCCCACCACATCGGTGATTTCAACAATGCCACCCGGCATTTAACGTTCGTTGAACGGGCGTTGTACCGGGAGCTGTTGGATTTGTATTACGACACCGAACGCCCGTTGAACGCCGACGTAACGAAGATTGCGCGGCGCGTGCTGGCGCACACCGACGACCAGCGCGGGGCGTTGCAGGTGGTGCTGGATGAGTTCTTTGTGCTGCGCGATGACGGCTGGCACAACGACCGCTGCGACCGGGAGATTGCTGAGTTTCATTCAAAAAGAGAGCAGCAAAGCCAAGCGGGGCGGGCGTCTGCGGCCAAACGGAAGCGTGGCAGGCCACCGGCAGCGGGCGTTGCACATCCGTCTGGCGATGCTCCAACGGGTGGCGGTGGTGCTGCTGGCACTGGTTCAACGCCCGTTGAACGCCCGTTGAACGGGCGAACCACCAACCAGAACCAGAACCAGAACCATATAAAAGAGACTTCGTCTCCAAAAGCCGACGACGGTGCAACGCCCGTTCCATCGGCCGTGCAACCGGCAGGCAACACAGTGCCGAAGTCGGAGGGCGAGTGGGCCATGCTGTTCGGCACGGAGTTCGGCGTGGAGGTGGACCACACTGACCTGCAGGACCGCAAGAAGTTCTGGCCCAAGGCTAAGGCGTGGGTATCGGCTGGCGTGACGCTGGGCCAGATGCGCGCAGCCGTTGCCAAGGCGCGGGATGAAGCCACCGAGGGGATTGCGTATCTGCCTGCCTACGTGGATAGGGTGCTTGATTCGATGAGTGCTGCGGCGGCGCTGGTGGCCAGTGCCCAGGCTGGTGAGCGGTTTACCGAGAAAGACTACGGTACAACGGTGAGGGCTGTGTGATGAACCTTGCCAATGCCTTTGCCAAGGGGATGCCGGTGATCCACAGGCCGCCGCTGGATCGTGAGGATGTGTGTGATGAGCATGGGGCGTATGTGGCCTTGTGCCATCTGGGTAGCGTCTGGACTGGCTGCCCCATGTGCGCCCGTGCGGCTGAAGAGCGCAGGGATGCGCAGGAGGCCAGGCGCCAGAAGGATCTGGCGGATGCTGAGTGGTCGCAGCGCTTGGGCCGTGCCGGTATTCCCGAGCGCTTCATGCGCTGCAGCTTTGACGGGTATGTGGCCAACACCCCCATGCAGGTGCAGGCCCTGGAGTTTGCCAAGGGCTACGCCCGCGACTTTGAGCGGGTGCGCGCATCGGGCCGGGGCGCCATCTTCGTGGGCAATGTGGGCACGGGCAAGACGCACTTGGCTGTGGCCATCGGCATGCATGCCATGCGCAGGCACGGGGCGTCTGTGCTGTTCATGCCCGTGCAGCGCGCAGTCCGGTCCATCAAGGACACGTGGGCGCGCGGCAGTGCCATGACGGAATCCCAGGCGGTGGCCGTGCTGACCTATCCCGATCTCCTCATCCTCGATGAGGTGGGTGTGCAATTCGGGTCGGACTATGAGCGCCAGGTGCTGTTCGATGTGCTCAATGAACGGTACGAGCGTCGCAAGCCAACGCTGTTCCTGTCGAACAAGACGCAGGACGAAGTGGCGGCCACCTTGGGCGAACGTGTGATGGATCGCCTGCGCGAAGACGGCGCGGCCGTGGTCCCGTTCGACTGGCCCAGCCATCGGGGAAGGGCGGCGCAATGAACGGCCGCTGTCTTATTCACGGGTCCTTCCCAGCTCCTTGCCGTGCGGGTAATTCGCACCCCGCTGTCGCGCTAGTGCAGGGGTTTTGGAAAGGGTGGACGGTGGACGGTGGACTTTTGGAGGTGGACAAAAAATGAGGCAGAGCGAGCTGGCGAAGGCACTCGGTTTGTCAAAGCAGGCGGTCAGCAAGCTCAAGGGGCAGGGCATGCCGGTGCACAGCGTTGAAGCTGCCCGCGCCTGGCGTGATGAGAACCTGAGCGTGGCGGCCCGCAAGGAAACCCGCGAGGCCGTGCCCGTCCCATCGGCTGTGCCAGTGGCACCACCCCGCAGCAGGCCAGACACGCGCACCTTCCCCCCGCTCAGTGATGATGAAGATGGCGAAGACGAAGACTTCAAGGCCGCTCGCACCCGCGAAAAAATATCCGAAGCCAACATGGCCGAGATGAACGAGGCCAAGATGCGGCGCGAGATGATCAACGTGGCTGTGGTGGAGCGCCAGCTGGCCACCGACTACGCCACGACCCGTGACGCTCTCCTGCAGATCCCGGCACGCATCGCCCCCCTATTGGCGGCCGAGACCGATACAGCCGCCATCCAAACCATGCTGGACGCCGAGCTGCACCAGGCCCTGGCCAATCTGGCCGGCACAGCAGAGCAGGCGAAGAACGCAGAAGGGGCCTTCGATTGACCGCCCGTGACGTGCCTGACGCCGATCTGCTGTTTGCAGAGGTGATGGCGCGTGTGCGCGCCCAGTTCCTGGCGCCGCCGCCTCGCATCGACACGGCTGCTTGGGCCGCCCAGTATCGGCACATTGCCAAGGGCCCCGAGCGCGGCCCGTGGCGCAACGAACGCACCCCCTACTTGGTGGAGCCCATGCAGTGCGCCAGCAGCCACATGCCGTATGAGCGCGTGGTCCTGTGGTTTGCAACCCAGCTCGGCAAGTCCGAAGTGCTCTACAACTCCGTCATGCAGCGGATCCACACTGATCCGCAGGACATGATGATGGTGCAGCCCACGCTGCAGGACGCCCAGGACCACAGCAGCCAGCGCTTCCTGCCCACCATCATGCAGACCCCTGCCATGCACGGTAAGGTGGCGGTGCGCAAAAGCCGAGACGAGTCCACCAGCTGGCGCAGCCGCAGCATACAAGGCGGCTTCACCGTGTTCTTTGCAGGTGCCAACAGCGCCGCCAGTCTCGCCTCCAAGCCGCTGGGCTTTGCCGTTGCTGACGAGGTGGATAAGTGGCCCGCCGACGTGGACAACGAAGGTCCCCCGCTGGGTCTGCTCGAAGAGCGCATGAGCAACTTTGCGCGGCGCAAACTCATCATCGCCAGCACCTGCAACATTAAAGGTACAAGCATCATCGAAGCGGAATACCTGGCCAGCGACCGGCGCCAGTATTTCGTTCCATGCCCGCACTGCAGCGAAACGCAAATCCTGCTGTGGGGTGCAAAGACCGACTGGGGCATCAAGTGGCTCAAGACACCGAGCGGCGAGCCCAGGCCAGAGACAGCCGTGTACATCTGCCGCCACTGCGGCGGCGCCATCGAAGAGCGCGCCAAAGACGGCATGCTGGCCAACGGCATCTGGGTGCCCCAGGCGCCCGGGGCAGGTCAGGGCAAGCGCGCCGGATTCTGGCTCAACAAGCTGTACAGCCCCCTAGGCTGGCGCAGCTGGGCCAGCCTGGTCGAAGAATGGAACACCGCCCAAAAGGAAAAGCTCTCAGGCAACAGCGCGCCGCTCAAGAAGTTCCTCAACTCATCCCTGGCCGAGACATGGGAAGAAGTCGGTACCGGCGCCGACAGCCGCGCACTGGCTGCCCGTGCAGAAGACTACGACTTTGGCGCCGTGCCGCGCGGTGGCCTGATGCTAACGATGGGAGTGGACACCCAGCCCGACCGTCTGGAGGCCCGCGTGTGGGCCTGGGGCAGGGGTGAGGAAAGTTGGCTCGTGGCCCGCCACATCATCTACGGTGACCCCAACCTGGACGAGGGCACCGAGGGCAGTCCCTGGACGCGCCTCACAGAGATCCGCAGCACGCCCATCATCCATTCCGTGAGTGGCACCCAGATGCTGATCGAGGCCACGGGCATCGACACCGGTGGCCACAATACCCACGCCGTGTACAGCTACTGCCGTGCCCATGCCCATGCCAAGGTGCTGGCGCTCAAGGGTGCCAGCCAGTACGGGAAACCCGTCATCGGCAAGCCCAGCGGCATCGACATCAGTTGGCGCGGCCGCACCATCACCAACGGCGTCAAGCTCTGGCCCATTGGCACGGACACGGCCAAGCACCTGATCTATGGGCGCATGCGACTCACGCAGGCTGGCCCGGGCTACGTGCACGTCCCAAAGGCCCTGGTCGGTACCGATGAGTTTGAGCAGATGACCGCTGCACGCCTTATGCCCGTCACCGTGCAAGGCAAGCCCAGCATGCGGTGGATTACACCCCCAGGTCACCGTGAAGAGGGTGGGGATTGCTTTGTCTATGCATACGCCATGGCCTGCCACCTGGGGATTCAGACCTATCGTGAGCCGAGCTGGGAGCGGCGTGAGCAAAAGTACGCGCCGACGAATCCTGACCTGTTCAGCCAGCCAGCTCAATTAGAGGTGAAATCCCCGAAATCACAAGACAAAGAAAGCGCTGATAGCTATAAAAAACATAGCGAATCAAAGACCGTATCCAGCCCTGCACCGCAGCGCCCACCAGCGCAACACCGCCCCGTTCACGCCTCCGATGAGTGGAGTGCCCGCCTATGACACACCTGCACGCCATGCCCACCATGACCCACCACACCACCGCCCAGACCGAAGACGCAGCCATCCAGCTCGAACACGACTTTGTGGAGATCATCCGCGAGCGCATTGGCCTTAACGAAACGCTGGCCACCATCCACGCGCAGGAGATCGTGCGCGGGCTGCGCGAACGGCATGGCGGGCAAGAGCTGTGGATCCCGGCGCCCGACAAGAGCGAGCGCAACGCGGCCATCCTGCGCGACTTCAACGGCGTCAATGCCCGTGAGGTGATGAATCGGCACGGCATCAGCCGCGCGCACCTCTACCGCATCGTGGGTGGGGCGCGGCCCAAGGGGCAGGGGGACAAGCCTGGTGCTGCCAGCATCGGGGTCAGTAGTGCGGCGGCGCCCAGGCTGGGGCAGGGCGGTGCGGCGCTGCCCTTCAAATAGTCTCCTTTTCCCCCTGTAAATGAGACAGGCGGGCGCGTAGGCTGGCCCGCCATGAGCACAGCCACCGACATGTATGCGGCCTATCTGGCCGCCGAAACCGCCATTCTCTTGGGCAAGGATGTCAGCTTCCAGGGCCGCCGCGTCGCCATGGAAGACCTGGACTCCATCCGCAAAGGCCGCCAGGAGTGGGAAGCCAAGGCCCGCGCCGAGGCGCAGCCCGCTGGCCGCCGTGGCGGCTTAGGCGGCTACTCCGTGGCCAGCTTCAACGACTGCAACTGACTGCGCCCTGGAGCCTCCACCATGAACGCCTTCGACTTCTGGGTGTACCTCACCGACCCATCCGAGCGGCTGCGCCGCGCCCATGCCCGCAAGGTCCTCAACCGGTATGAGGCCACCACGCCCAGCCCGTTTCGCAGCAAGCGCCGCAGCAACCGCGCCCCCAACGACATCGTGCAGCGCGATGCGGCCACGCTGCGCGCCATCGCCCGTGATCTGGAGCGCAACCACGACATCTTCCGGGGTTCGCTGCGCGTGCTGGTCAACAGCACCATCGGTGCCACAGGCATTGGAGTGGATCCCCAGCCACGCCGGGCAGACGGCACCATCCACACCGCCTATGCCGAGGCGCTGGCCGATGCCTACAAGCGCCATTGCAAGCGGCCCGAGGTAACCCGCCGCTACAGCGACAGCATGGCCCAGCGCCTCATTGCGTACACCTGGTTTCGTGATGGTGAGGGCTTCGGCCAACAGATTTATGGCGAGGTGCCCGGCCTCAAGCACTCCACCGCCGTGCCGTATTCCATCGAGCTGTTCGAGCCCGACTTCGTGCCCCTGGACTACAACGACCCCGGCAACCGCATCAAGCAAGGCATCCAGGCCAACGCCTGGGGGCAGGCCATCGCGTACCACGTTTACAAGCTCGACCCGCGCGACAACATGGGCGCGAACTGGCTTTCGCCGCAGGACATCAAGGCCATCCCTGCCGATCGCATGATGCACATCGCCACGCTCGACCGCCTGCACCAGTGGCGCGGCGTGTCCGAATTTGCCAGCGTGCTCACCCGCATCGAAGACCTCAAGGACTACGAAGAATCCGAGCGCATCGCCGCCAAAATCGCCGCGTCCATGACGGCCTACGTCAAGCGCACCCACCCCGACGGGTTTGACCCCAGCAGCATCCCTGAGAGCCGCCGCGACGAACGGGGCAACATCATCCCCCGTGACATTCGCATGTCGCCTGGCATGGTCTTCGACGACCTGCTGGTGGGTGAAGAAATCGGCATGGTTAAGTCAGACCGGCCCAACCCCAACCTGGTCGGCTGGCGCGCTGGCCAGCTCAAGGCCTTTGCAGCTGGCATCGGCGCCGGTTACTCCAGCGTCAGCCGCAACTATGACGGCACCTACAGCGCACAGCGGCAAGAGCTGGTCGAGCAGTGGATGCACTACGCCGTGCTGGCCGACGAATTCGTGTGCATGTGGAAGCAGCCCGATTACGAGCGCTTCGTGCAGGTGGCCCACCTCTCGGGCGTGGTCAAGCGTCCATGGGATGTGCCCGAAGACCGCGCAGCAGATGCCCTGTACCTGGGCCAGTCCATGCCCTGGATCGACCCGCTCAAGGAAGTGCTCGCGTGGGAGAAGCGCACCCAGGCTGGCTTTGCCAGCGAGCAGCAGGCCATCCGCGCCGCAGGTGGCAACCCGCGCGACGTGCGCCAGCAGATTTCGGAATGGCGCGCGGGCAACGACGCCGCCGGGCTGCGCTTTACCAGTGATGCGCGGTACATGAAAGGCGTAGAGGGAGACAGCTCGGCCGAAGCGCCCGAAGATTCAACCGGCCGCAAACCCGCGCCAGATAACGATTCCGGCCAAAACTAGGGCCCTAAAAATTGTCTCATTTTCCCCCTGTAAATGAGACAGCCGATTCTAGAAACTGCCCCTATCCGAGACGTGCGCACCTTGCGCGCCAACCGACTGAAAGAAGGCAGTTTCCATGACCCACACCACACCCACCTGGTACGCAATCCGCCGCCGCACAGCGCTTGCAGCGGCTGCCATGGGTGTCACTGCGGCCGCAGAAATCTATATCTACGGCGACATCGGTGAAAGCTGGTGGGAAGAAACCGTCAGCGCAGCCCAGTTCGTCAAAGACCTGAACGCCCTCGACGCTGAAGCCATCACCGTTCGCATCAACAGCATCGGCGGCAGCGTGCCCGATGGCCTTGCCATCTTCAACGCCATGCGCCGCCACAAGGCCACCATCACCACCGAGGTGGATGGCATGGCTTTCAGCATCGCCAGCCTGATCGCCATGGCGGGCGACAAGGTGCACATGGCCGACAACGCCATGTTGATGATCCACGCGCCGTGGACGTACGCCGCAGGCAATGCAGCAGAGCTGCGCGAAGTGGCCGACCAGCTCGATACCTGGGCCGCCGCCATGTCCACCAGCTACGCCGCCCGCACGGGCGACCAGCCCGCCATGCTGGCCCTGCTCACCGATGGCAAGGACCACTACTACACCGCCGCCGAAGCGCTCGATGCCAAGTTCATCGACGCAGTGACCGACCCCATGCCCGTGGCCGCTAGCGCTGCGCGCGATCTGCCCCTGTCCCGTTTCCGTTCGCTGCCTGCATCCCTGCAAGCGGCGGGCACTTCCGCAGCAGCTGCTGCACCTTCCGCTGATGAGGATCCCATGACGAAATTCCGTTCCCACGTGCTGCTGGCCGCCCTGGGCGCTGCTGGCGCCGCTGCGGCCGGTGGCGGAAGCGCCGCCGCGCCTGCTGCTCCAGTTGTGGCTGCTGCCACGGTGCCCGATGCCGCCGCCATCCTGGCCGCCGACAAGGCCCGCCGCGAAGGCATTCGCGCCGCCTTTGGCCCGCACCTGCATGTCGAGGGTGTGCAGGCCATCCTGCAGCAGTGCGAGGACGACCACGCCACCACCCCCGAGGCTGCAGGCCTGCGCTTGCTGGCCCACGTGGGCAAGACCATGCAGCCCGCTGCGGGTGCCGACGTGCGCACCATCGAAGACGAGCGCGACAAGTTCGTCGCTGCAGGCGTGCAGGCTGTTCTGGCGCGCGGCAACATCTCGGTGGACAAGAGCGGCCCCGTGCGTGCCGAGGGTGCCAACCCCCTGCGCGGTCGCAAGCTGCTGGCCATTGCCGAAGCCTGCCTGATCCGTGCCGGTGTTCGCACCGAAGGCATGGACCAGCGCGCCATGGTGGCTGCTGCCTTCACCACCTCGCGCAGCGACTTCCCCATCCTGCTGGAGAACGTCCTCCACAAAACCCTGCTGGGTGCCTATGCCCTGCAGGCCGACACCTGGACGCGCTTCTGCGCCCGTGGCTCTGTGAGCGACTTCCGCGTGCACAACCGCTACCGCGTGGGCAGCCTCTCCAATCTGGAGAGCAAAAACGAGCTGGGCGAGTACCGCAGCAAGACCATCCCCGATGGTGAAAAGGCCACCATTCAGGCCGGTACCAAGGGCAACATCATCAACATCAGCCGCGAGATGATCATTGATGACGACATGGGCGCCTTCACGGGCCTGGCCGCCAGCCTGGGCCGTGCCGCAAAGCGCACCATCGAAGCCGATGTGTACGCCGCCCTGCTGTCCAACAGCGGTCTGGGCCCGGTGCTCAACGACGGCAAGACCCTGTTCCATGCCGACCACGGCAACATTGCGGGCACCGCTGCAGCGCCCACCGTCACTTCGTTTGAAGCGGCCCGAGTGCTGATGCGCGCCCAGAAGGACGTTGGCGGCAACGACTTCCTGGAGATCTCGCCCGACGTGTGGCTGGGCCCCGATGGCATCGTGGGCCAGGCCAAGGTGGTTAACAACTCCACCTTCGACCCCGACGCCGCCAACAAGCTGCAGCGCGCCAACATCGCCGCCGCCATGGTGCGCGACATCGTGGGCTCGCCACGCCTCAGCGGTACCCGCTGGTACTTCTTTGCCGACCCCGTGCAGGCCCCGGTGATGGAAGTTGCCTTCCTCGATGGGGTGGATGCGCCCTTCATCGAGATGGAAGAAGCCTTCACCACCGATGGCGCCCGCTGGAAGGCGCGCCTTGACTACGCGGTGGGCGGAGTCGATTTTCGCGGCGCCGTCACCAACGCAGGCGCCTGATCGCAGCCGCCTCAGCAGCAAAGCCCCACAGGCCCGACCCTCAAACCCTGACCGAAGGAAACCATCATGGCAGGCAACTACATCGTGTCCGGCGACGTGCTGGACTACACCAACACCACTGGCTCAGCCCTGGCCAGCGGCGCAATGGTGCTTATTGGCGCCCGCGTGGGCGTCGTGCTCACCAACATTGCTAACGGCGCAACGGGTGCCGCGCGGATGCGTGGCGTGTTCACCGTGGCCAAGCTCAGTACAGACGCACCCGCCCAGGGCGCACTGCTGTACTGGGACAACACCAACAAGCGCCTCACCACCACAGCCAGCGGCAACACCCTGGCGGGCTACGCGGCCAAGGCTGCGGGTTCTGGGGCCACCACGGTCGAAATCAGCATCAACGCCTGATCGCGCCCGGCCATGTCCCTCGCCCCCTTCGCCGCCCTCGAAGCCCGCGTCTGCGACGCGGTGCAGCGCCGCCTGGCCAACGCCACGGCGGTGTACCAGGGCGGCGCCCCCTTCGGCGTGCTCTTCGACCGCACTGCGTCCGACCCGTACGGCCAGGCGGTCGATGTGGCGGCGCTCACGGTGGGCTACTGCGTGGTCAACACGCCGGGCGTGCGTGAGGGCAGCGAGCTGACCATCGACGGCGTGGTGCACAAGATCACTGGCCCGGTGCAGCCCGATGCGGGCGGCTGGATTCAGCTGTCGGTGTACCCCAAGGACTGACCCATGCTTGCTCTTGCGCCTCTCATCAAGCTGCGCTTGACCCAGCTCCCTGAGCTGGAAGGCTGGGACGTGCGCACCAACACCGAAGACGCTGACCGGCGGTCGATCCCATCGGCTGATGTTCGCTGTGTGGGGGCTGCTGTGGCAGATGCCAAGGCGGGGGCTGTGATGTTGGCGCCGCGTTGGCAGGTCATCCTGGTGGTTCGTCGAGGCGATACGGCCCCAGAGCTGATTGACCAGGCGCTGTCCGCCGTCATCTGTTCGCTGTTTGGCTGGCGTGTTGGTGAGCAGGGTGGTCGCGGATGGGAGCCATTCACGCTGGACGGCATCACCGAGCCCATGCTGGCCGATGAGGGTTTGGTGGGCTACCAGATCACTTTCGCAACCGCCGCCCGCTACATGGGCGGCACCAAGTAACAAACGCATCCAACACCATTCTGGAGAACGAAATGGCCCTGATTCACGAAGAGCAGAAGTACACCATCCCGCGCGGCCGTGCGTACTTTGACCCCGAGGACGCCAATGGCAACCTCACGGGTGAAATCGCGTTTGGCAATTGCCCGAGCGTCACCGTCACCATTGCCACAGAAAAGGCCGAACACTTCTCGTCCATGACCGGCTTGCGCGAAAAAGACGCTTCGGTGGTTGTGCAGATCGACCGCACTGGCTCCCTGGTGTGCGACCACATGTCGGCTGCCAACTACGCGCTGTGGCTGTCTGGCTCGCGCACTGCCCGCACTCAAACTGCTGTGGCTGTGGTGGATGAGCTGCGCGCTGTGCAGCCTGGCCGCTTCTACCAGCTGGGTGCTGTTGCAGCTAACCCACTGGGTGTGCGCAACGTCACGGCCGTGACGGTCAAAAACGAAGCGGGCACCACCACCTACGACGCGGGCGACGACTACAACGTGGATCTGGAAACTGGCCGCGTGCAGATTGTCGAAGGCGGCGCCATCGTGGCGGGCAATGTGAAGTTTGGCTACACCCCCGTGGCTGCCAGCTTCGAGCGTGTCACCACCGGCTCTACCTCCGAAATCCGTGGCGCCCTGCGCATCGTGTCGGACAACGCCACCGGCGGCGACCGCGACTACTACATGCCGCGCGTCACCCTCACGCCCGACGGCGACCTGCCCATCATCGCTGAGGGCACCGACTTCGTGCAGCTCAACTTTGGTCTGGAAGTTCTCAAGCCCGCCAACGGTGAGGCCATCTACTGCGACGGCCGCCCAGTAGCCGCGTAGCCGACACCCCCCACCACGGCGCCCAGCGCGCCGTGCGCCTCCAAGTGCCGCCCTGCAAATGGCGGCAGTTGAAGCCGCTGCATTGCCTAAACCGCCCGCAACACACCACCCGCCATGGCATTCAAGCCCATCGAGATTCTGATCAACGCCAAGGACAACGCGTCCCAGGCGATTGGCAGTCTGCGCGACAGGCTTTCGGCCTTTGGTGACATGGCCAACAGCCTCGCGGGGCGCTTGGCTGCTGTGTTTGCGATTGGCACTCTTGCCCGCTCTGCGGCAGAGATGGAGACCTTGCAGGCTGGCCTGACCGCCGTGGAGGGCAGTGCCGAAAAGGCGGCTGAAGGCCTGGATTTCGTTCGGCGCATGGCGGATGCGGCGGGTGTCGATGTCGTGGAGGCCGGGCGTGCCTTCTTGGGCCTCAGCGCTGCAACCAAAGGTACGGCGGTGGAGGGTGTTGCCACCCAGCAGGTGTTCGAGGCCGTCACCATTGCGATGGCGAAGGCGGGCAAGAGCAGTGCCGAAACCGTCAATGCGCTGGGCGCCTTGGGCCAGATGGCTGGCAAAGGCACGGTGCAAATGGAGGAGCTGCGTGGCCAGCTCGGAGAGGCTTTGCCTGGGGCGCTCAATGCCGCTGCCAAGGGCTTGGGTATCACCACGAAGGAGCTGACCGACCTGGTGAGCGCTGGGCAGATCACGGCGCAAGATCTGTTTCCGGCGTTAACCAAGGGGTTGAATGAGCTGTACGGCACAACCACTGGTGCGCAAACGCTCTCGCAGGAACTGACGAATGTTCAGAACGCATTCACCGCCATGGCTTCAACCATCGGTGAATCCGGTGGCCTTACGGCGCTGAAAACAGGGGCAGAGATCGCACAGACGGCAATCACGCTGCTGGGCGACACGCTGGTGGTAACCGGTAAATCTATCGGCGTGATGGTTGCCGCTATCACCACTCTGGACTTCTCGGGTGTCAAGAAAGCCTTTGCCGATATTGAGACCGAAAGCCGCGACCGTTTGCTGAAGGCGGCAAAGAACAACGAAGTTCTGCGTGGCTACATCGCTACGCTGGGTAACGAAGCCACCAAAACCGCCCTGGCCACCCAGCAAGCTGGCGACTCCGCCGAGAAGGCTGGGCAGAAGGCTGCGGCAGCTGCCGATCTGTGGGTCAAGCTCAGCAGCGGCTACAACCAGGTTCTCAAGAGCATCCGCGACAACATCGACGCCCAGGAAAAAAGCGTTATTGCCCGCGATGCCGAGGGCAGGGCTGCGCTGGCCCTGGCTGCAGCCTTTGGTACCGAACAGGAAAAGCGCGACGCCCAAGTGAAGGCGGCCGCCGCCAACGCACAAGAACTGCAGAAGCTTGCCCTGTTGCGCCAGACCGAGCTGGCCACCATGCGTGCCCAGCTCGACGCTTTGCAGCAAGAAGCCGCCGGCAACAAAACGCTCAGCGCGGAACGGTCGAAGCAGCTGGAAGAGCTGCAAAAGCAAATAAACCTGCGCCAGCAGGATGCTGACAAGGCCACGGCTCAGGCGCAGGCATCGCGCCTGGCTGCCGAGCAGGCCAGGGCTGAGGCAGAGGCCAGCCGTGACAACTCGGCGCGTGTGGGTGAGTTGCGTGCCGCGTATGAAGCCGCAAGAGCGGAGCTGGATCGCGTGCGCCAGGCCAAGCTGGCAAACAAGGCAACCTCTGAAGCGGTCACACAGGCAGAGCTGGCGCTTGGCAGGGCTGCTTTGGTGTATCGCGATGCCTTGCAAGACCAACTGCGAGCGATAGAGGCTAAGGCCAATGTGCAACGCGCCGATCTGGACGTGCAGGCGGCCACCGTGCAACTCGCCATTGAGCAGCAGCGCGCTATCTATGAGGTGGCGCGTGCTCGGGGTGATGAGCGCGCAGCCATGGCAGCCCAGACAGAGATGCGCCGTCTGGAAATCGAGCTGCTGCGCTTGAGCGCCCAGGCGAAGCGCGCTGAGGCTGATGCAGCTCTGGCGACGGCAGAAGCTAAGCGTGCAGAACTTATCGCCAGCGGGGAGTATGTTGGCGCCAAAAAGCTGGAGATTGAAGCGGCCATGAGGGCCGCCGAGGTCAAACGCCTCGAAGGCCAGATCGCCGACACCATGGCAAACAAACTGCGTGATCTATCGGTTGCGCAGGGTGATCTGAAGAAAAACACCGAGATGGCCACCGGATCACTACTTGCCCAGGCGGGTGCGCTGGAACGCCTTGGTGATGGTGTTCAAAGGGTGGGCTCTGGATTCCGCAACAAAGACGGCTTCACCAGCGACGCCCTCGGCAAGGCCGAAACCCAAGGCATTTGGACCCGCGCCGCCATCATCGACTACCTCACCCAGTCCGGCCTGGACGAGCAGATCGCCCGCAAGCTCTCTGAGCAGTTTGTAGACGCCAACGGCAATGTGCCCTATGCCGCCAACGACGTGCAAAAACGCTGGGCGGGCCGCTACGGCACGTTGTCCGAAGCCCTCGGCAAGATGGCTGACTACTTCCAGAACACCGACCAGGGCCAGATGGAGGCCCAGCAGATTCTGGACTACGAAAAGGCGCGCCGCAGCACGCCTCAGGCAGCAGGCAATGGGGCTGGTGCGCCTGCAACGGCTGGCGCCCCTGCGCGCGCCACGGGCACCAGCGTGGGCGCTGCGCCTGCTGGCCAGTCCAACTCCATCGTCATCAACGTCCACGGCGTCACCGACCCCGCCAAGCTGGCCCGCATGTTGGAGCCCGAACTCAAGCGCATGGCCGCGCTGGCTCGCTGACCACCACCAACACCTATGCCATCCGTACAACGCTTTCTTTCTGGCCGCAACAACCTGGTGCGCACCGCTGCGGCGCTGGCTGCATCCAGTGTTGCCGCCAGCACCGCCATCGAGCGCACCAGCGCCGTGCGGGCGGGGGGCGGGCGGGTGCTTCTCAGCGGGGCATACACCGGCCACGAGGCCGCGCAGGTGCAGGTAGAGGTGGTGGCGGCGGGCGGCATTCCCCGCGCCAGCGTGCCGCAGTTTGTGGGGGTGGGCAACGGCCAGCTGGCCGTGGTGGGGGTGGACGCGGGCGCCGCTCAGCAAACCTTCACCCTCACGCTGGCCGACCTGGGCGTGCCCACTGCCAATGCGGGGCTGGATGTGCGCGAGGTGCGCATCCGCGCCAAGGCGGCTGGCGACGTGGGTAACAGCATTCGCATCACGGTGCAGCCCCAGCTGGTGCGCACGGCAACGGCCTGGGCGCTGCTCAGCGACTGGAGCACCGGCAGCACCACCCAGTCGGGCCCGCAGTGGGACTTTGGCGGCCTGCCGCTGTCTGCAGCTGGCGAGCTGGATGCCACAGGCCCCCGCATCCAGTTCGGTTTCGACCCCCAGGTGTACCGCCCTTACCGCGTGTTCAAGGATGGCGAGTGGCGCTTTGGCGTGTCGCCCGAGCTGCAGCGCAGCGTATCGGCGGGCACCAAGGTGTTTTCCGTCACCGGCGGGTATGTCATCACCGTCACCAACGGCACCACCACCGAAACCTATGGCGACACCGTGGCCATGCAGCCGCCCGTGGTCAGTTTTCATGACCTGTTGTTGGCGCTGGATGCGTCGGCCCTGGTGGAGGTGGCGGGTGTGGTGGCGGCTGATCGCGCCATTGGCGGGCAAGCTGCCATTGATGTGCCCTTGCGCACCAGTGCCTGGCTGCTGTCGCTGGCTGGCGCAGCCAAGCTGCAGGACGTGGTCATCCCGGGCGATGCACCTACCCAGGCCGTCACCGTGCGCTGCATCAACGCCGATGTGATCGGGCAGGAGCGCTGGAGCGTGGTGGGCGATGTGTCTGGCGAGCTGGCCACGGCCACCACCGGGGCCCCCTACGTCAGCGCGGCCGCGCTGTTCACGGTGCCCGAGATCAAGCCTCTGGCGGGTTCGGGCGGTGGGTGGTCCTTCAAATACAACCCCGCAGGCCGTGCCGAGGGGGCGGGCCTGCCCAGCGTGTGCGTGCGCCCGTTCCGCTTTGGCGTCAATGCACGTCCGGTCACTGTCACGTTCCGGTATTCCAAGCGCCCGCCTGCTGACTGCAAGTGCAGCGACGTGGCCACCCCCGTGGTTTCGCTCAAGTGTTTGGGCATTGATGGAGGAGACGATATGGCTCTCGATGCCGAGTATCAGACTCGGCTGCAAACGCTTTTCGGGTGGCGATCCGATTTCATGGCTGGCAACACCAGCGCAAACCCCGACAACCTGGGGTTTGCCAAAGATGACATGGATCTGGTCGATTCTGCGGTGGACACCTTCGGTACCGCCCTGGCAGAGATCTACGCCGAAGCGCCTGCAGCCGCTGAATGGGACACTGCCCTCACAGAGATGCAGGCCGAGCTGGCCTGGATGCTGGGCCTGTACCCCAACGCGGGCGCAACGCTGGTCGAATACCAGGGCGGCGCTGTCAACGTGGTCTACAACAATACCCAGGTGGGCCGCAAGTACCAGGTGAAGGCTGTGCGCCGCGATACGGTGGCTGTGCCCTTTGGCCCCGCCATCCTTGCAGACGCTGAGGGCTGGACCGACCCCTACGCCGCCACCTGGGCGGATGACGATACCCCCTTCACCATCTCTGTCACCCTGGGCAGCGTGGCCTGGGCTTTCGACTACGAGCTGTGGACCGAAACCGCCAGCGACCAGGTCAACCTGCAGAAGTTCACGGGTGAAGACGCCCAGACGCTCACCGACGAGCGCCGCACCCAGTTCATGCGCCGCTACACCGCACGCATGGACCATGTGCGCACCCTGGCGGGCATCGTCCCAAAATCTGACCCCAGTAGCAGTGTCGCGGGCGGCTGCTGGGTTGACCATGGTGGTGCCAACTGGTGGGTGGACACCGAAGGCTACTACCTGCCCGCATTCACCAACCAAGGCTACGTCAGCGCCCGGCGCAACACCGAGACTGGCGTGCCTTACTCCACCAAGGAATTCGGCTTTGGCCTGGTGGTGGCCTGCCCTGAGCGCCTGGCGCTGGGCGATGAAATCACCATCCGCATCCTTCAGGTAGACAGCGCGCGCCCCTACAGCGTGGGCGACTCTGCTGTTTTGCAAACCGTGGGCGCTGGCCCGGCCTGGCTCACGGGCGGTGTGGACGGCACCGACGAGCAAACCTGGCGCGTGGCCGCCAGCGCGGCCGGTGCGCTGCCCGACTACATGGTGCCCACCGACGGCAGCGCCGCGCCCACTTACACACAGGCGGGTGTCAGCTTGCAGCTGGCGCTGGGTGGCATCCCTTACGCGCTGGGCGACAAGTTCAGCTTTGCGGTCGAGGCGGGCCAGTACCGCTGGCGCAAGGACGGCGGCGCCTGGGCTGCTGCCGCAGACATCCCCGCCACCGGCCTTGCTGTGCTGGCCGATGGCCTGCAGGCCACCTTTGCCCCCGGCGCCGCCCCCAGCTTTGTGGCGGGCGATGCATACACCTTCGCGGTGTACCAGCCCAACGCGGCCAGCCATGTGCAGGCGGCCACCGCGCCCGCGTGGGCATGGGCTGGCGCCAGCGCCAGCACTACGGTGGACTTTGGCGCCAGCCAGCCCCTGGCCATGCTGGCCATGGCCCGCTACAACCTGCCCGCTGGTGCTACCGCCACCGTGCAGCTCAGCGACGACGGCGCCACCTGGTCCGCCGCTGTGGCGCTGGATGTGTCGGGCCCCATTGCTCTGCACAGTTTTGACGATGACACCGCCGCGCGCTACCTGCGTGTGAACGTGGCCAGCGCCACGGGCGGCAGCATCGGCTGGCTCTGGGCGGGTGTGCCGCTGTCCATGGGGTACAGCGCCACATCGTGCCAGCGCACCCGCCGCTGGGCGGTGCAGCGCGGGCAGGGCGTCAATAGCGCCGCCCTTTACTCGGGCGCGGGTGATGGCTGGGCCGTTGGGTGGGACACAGGCGGCGCGCTGGGCGGCTACCTCGCACAGGACGAACTGGCGGCCCTGCTGGCCGTGGTGGACTGGGCCCAGCAGCACGACGAGCCGCTGATCTTCCTGCCCCACTACCAGCACCCCCAAGACGCCGCCTTGGTGATGGCGGGCTCTGACGCCCTGGAAGTGACCGACGTGCACGAATACCAGCCCAACGCCAGCACCAAGCGCATGCTGTCGGCCAGCCTCACGCTGGACCCTCTCTACACCTGACGGCCCGGCATGATGCAGCCCCACATCACCATCGCCGCCACAGACGCCGCACCGGCCTACACCCTGGCTGCGCCTGGCAGTGCGCAGCCAGCCACCGGCCTGCTGGTGCCGCGTCTGCGCGCCGTGAGCGCCCTGCAGCGACCCCTGTCCATCCCTGGCATTGCCCCGGCGCCCGGCAGCAGCATGGATGCAGAGCTGAGCAACCAGGACGGCTACCTCACCACCCTGTGGGGCCAGAGCCCGCCCGTGCGCCGCCGCGCTACCGTGGCCGACGCCAGCACCGGCAAGACCCTGTTCGAGGGCGTGGTGACTGCTTTGCAGCTGGGCGACGAGCTGCGCCTGAGCCTGGAGGCCGGGCTGGATCGCCCCCTTTCTGACAACCTGCCCCTGCGCACCAGCGCCGTGTGGGGTGGCTGGCGCGATGTGCGCGTGCTTCCCTGGGCCTATGGTGTCGTCACCCTGGCCCCCATCCAGTACAGCGACGACCAGCGCGTGTACCTGCTGGCGGACCACCCCGTGGCCGGTGTCGATGCAGTCACCCGCGACGACGTGCCCGTGCAGGACTGGGCCTGGCGCAACGGGGTGGACAGCACCGGCCGCGCCGTGGCCTTCCTGGAGCTGGCCCAGCCCCTGGCCGAGGGCGAGCGGCTGGCGGCCACCGTGCGCGGCCGCATGCACCCCACCACCGGCCAGCTGCTGCAAACGCCTGCCGAAGTGCTGTTTGACCTGCTGGCCAACCTGGCCCGTGCCCCCGTGCAGTGGCCCGACCTGGACGACTACCGCACCGAAACGGCGCACATCGTGCTGGGCGGGGTGCTGGCCGACAACAGCATCAGCATCCGCACGGCGGTGGATGCCCTCATGCAAAGCGCTGGCAGTGCCTGGGCAGCCGCCATGCCCGGCATTGCCACCACCTGGCCCCCGCTGGCCGATGCCGCTGCGCCTGCCATGCCGGTGAACAAACTCACCGCCACCAGCCTGCAGGCGGCCACCAGCGCCCAGGGCGTGTGCACCGTGCTGCGCGTGCTGTACGACTTTGACCACGCCGCCCAGCGCTACCGCCGCGCCATCCAGCTGCGCGCGCCTGACATGGTCAAGGACTTTGGCGAGCTGGAGCAGGAATGGGCCGCCCCCTGGCTGCGCAGCCCCCGGCATGCCGAAGCCCTGGGCCAGCGCATGTTGTCCTGGCTGGCCCGCCCGCGCTGGCGCGTCACCTGGCAGCAGTCGTTTGCCGATACTCCCACGGGTGCCTGGGTGGACATGGCCCACCCCCAAAGCCCGCTGCAGGGCCGTCACCGCCTGGTGTCTGCCGACCTGGACCTGGGCGCGGCCACGCTGTCGTGCGCCATTGAGGCGCCCGTGGGTGAGGCGCCCGCCATCGAAACCACGCGCCTGTCCACCGCGTTCGACCCGGTCATCCAGCCCGGCATCACGGTTGAGGTGGCCAACGGCCAGATCATCTTCACGGCGCTGGATGAGCAGGGCCGCCCGTTGGCTGGTGCGCGCATCACGCTCGACGGTGGTGCCAGCCGCATTGCCGATGGGGCAGGGCGTGTGTCGTTCCCTGCTGTGCGCGGGCGCCATGTGCTGCTGATCGAGGCCACGGGCTACGAGCCCTCCGAAGCGGTGGTGGTTGTATGACGCAGCGCCGCCGATTCTTCCCATCCGCCGCGGTGCAGACGGTGCCCGGTGCATCCGTCGAGGTGGGGGTGCGTCTGCAAAAAGTGGGTGCGGTGGTTGCGGCCAGCGTGGCGCCGCCCGTGGTGCCCGACCCGCCCGAGGGCTACTGCACCGGGTGGATCTCGCAGGTGTTGAGCTTTGCGCCCCCGCATGCCTATGCGGTGAACGTGCTGCCCGATGGGCGCACCGAGATTCAAGGCGTGCTCGACGAAATCGGGGAGGCCGACTACCGGGGGCTGGTGTCATCGATGTGGGAGGGCGTCCCGGCCTTGCTGGATGGCGAAGGGCGGGCGCTGCCTGTTCCGAGCGACACCTTTGTCTGCGTGGAAATGAGCATTGACGTGGGCCGGGCTGAATTGCTCCCGGGCATGCAGTTCATGGCTCTGGCGCCTGCATGTACCTGGCTGCCCGAATGGGACTCGCCCAGCGAAGAAGACCCGCTGGTGTCTGCGTCGGGCCACGTCGTCACCGTGGCGGGCAGCACGCTGCTGGTGCAGGCCATCAACCCCGGCTTCGGAGATTTGCCGGTTGAAACGCTCACCGCACAGGCGTTCTTTGGCGCCGTGCAGGTGGCGCAGATCAGCTTCAGTGCCCACCGCGTGGGCGAGTGAAACAGGACTTTTGGCATGACTTGCTCCACCACCCCCCAGCCCCACAAGCGCGGCGCCAGCTTTGACGAGCTGATCGTCATCCCATCCCAGTTTGCCGATGGCTACTTTGCCGATTTCACGCCTGCCAGCCAGGTGCGCACGCTGGACGGCACCCTGGTGGCCAACCTCACCTGCGAGTGGGTGGACCCGGTCACCACCCGCGCCCTGCGCCTGACCTGCCTGGACACCACCGCCTGGCCCATCGGCCCCGTGCTGATCGACGCGCGGTTCAAGCGCGCGGGCGATGGCTATGTCATCAGCACCACCAGCGCGCAGCTCATCGTGGTCAAGGACGTTACCCGTGAGGTGCCAACGCCATGACGCATCCCACCTTTGTGCTTGCCTTTGCGCCCCGGCCCGTGGCTGTTGCCGAGTTTGCGGCGGCCTATGTGGGCCCGCGTGGGCCTGAAGGGCCGGGAGGGGGTGCTGGCTATGTTCACCCCCAAGCCACTCCCTTGTCGGTATGGACGGTGGCCCACAACCTCGGCCGCCGTCCCTCTGTCACCGTCACCGACCACCTGGGCAATGTGGTGGTGGCGGATGTTTTGTACCTGGACGACGACATCGTGCAGGTGTCCCACGGCGTGCCGTTTGCTGGCTTCGCTTACTGCAACTGAGGTATCACCACCATGAAAATCACCAATACCCTCGACGCCAACGGCTTCAAACTCTCCAACCTGGCCGACGCGGTCAGCCCGCAAGATGCGGTAACCAAGGCGCAGCTCGACGCCCAGGCCCAGGGCTTCAAATGGAAAGACCCCGTACGTGCTGCCACCACGGCCAACATCACCCTGTCGGGTGCTCAGACCATCGATGGTGTGAGTGTTGTGGCTGGTGACCGTGTGCTGGTCAAGGAACAATCCAGCGGCTCTGCCAACGGTATCTATGTGGCTGCATCGGGCAGCTGGAGCCGCGCCACCGATTTCGATGTGGCTGCAGAAGTTCTGGGTGCTACGGTGTTTGTGTCTGAGGGCACGGCCAATGGCAATGCCCAGTTCAAGATGACCACCGATGCGCCCATCACGCTGGGCACTACGGCACTCGCCTGGGCTCAGGTGGGTGGTGGCACCAGCTACACCGCAGGCGATGGCATCAGCATCAGCGGTGGGGTTATCGCGGTGGACCCTGCAGTGGTGGCCCGCAAAGCCAGCGCCACCATTGGCGACGGTAGCGCGACCACCATCACCGTCACTCACAACCTCAATACGCAGGATGTCCTTGTCAGCGTCAAGGAGGTATCTACCAACGCAGGCGTGCTGGTGGACTGGGTGGCGAATGGTGTGAACACCGTGCAGCTCACTTTTGGTACGGCACCTAGCTCGGGCCAGTACCGTGTAACGGTGGCGGCATGAAGCACCTGAGCGAGCAGGTTTTCACGGCTATCCGTGAGACGGTGGTGACGGCGAACACCGGCACGGCCTACACGGTAGACGGTGCCAAAGGCACCATTTTCGACCTCACGCTGACCGGCAACTGCGCCTTCACCTTCCTGGCGGCGACCAGTGGCGGCCAGTTCACGCTGCTGCTCAAGCAAGACGGTACGGGTTCGCGCACCGTCACCTGGCCATCCAGTGTGCGTTGGCCGGGCGGCACGGCGCCGGTTATCACGGCCACGGCCGGGCGCACCGATGTGGTGTCGTTCGTGTGCGACGGCACCTACTGGCTCGGCTTTCTTGGCGGTCAGAACTTCAACAGGGCCTGACCGATGTTTATTGCAACACGCGCAGGGGTTCTGGTGCCAAAGGTGTTTGACGGCGACCCCTACTACTCCAATGTCTCGCTGCTGCTGCACGGCGATGGCGCGAACGGGTCAACGACCATCATCGACAGTAGCCCAACGCCCAAAACGGCGACGGTGTTTGGCAGTGCCCAGATCAGCACCGCCCAGAGCAAGTGGGGCGGTTCGTCGCTGTACTTTGACGGTTCTGGCAGCTACCTGCGGTATCCCAGCCACAGTGGATTCGAGTTTGGTTCGGGTGATTTCACTGTTGAGCGTTTTGTCCGGCGGGGTGTCGTCAATTCCGAGCAGGTGTTGATCACGTATGGCCCTCAAGACCAAAGCACGGCTTACGCCCCTCTGTTGCTGATTCGATTCAATGGCAACAACAGCATTCAGGCGTACTGCAACACCTCTGAGACAGCCAGCGCTGTGTTTGGCAACTGCGCTTCTTCCGCTTCTTTCTCCAGCACTTCGACCTGGTATCACGTCGCCTATGTGCGCAGCGGCAGCAATTTCTACCTGTTTGTCGATGGAGTGCTGGTGGCCTCGGCTACGTCCAGCAATACGCAGGGATCTGGGGCGGGGTCGTACCTGTTCCTGGGTCGTGACTGCCGCTCTGTCCCTTACTACTACACGGGCTACCAGGAAGAAGTCCGCATCACCAAAGGCGTCGCCCGCTACACCGCCGCCTTCACGCCACCTACGGCGCCATTCCCTGGGGGTTGACCATGGGCCGATATGTAGAAATTGCAACCAGCGCCACCGTCACGGTAGCCGAAGTCCGCACGCTGTTCCCGCATGTGTCCATCCCGGATGGTGCGGACCTCGCTGATCTGGGTTATGCCCGGCTTGTCGAGACAGAGGCGCCAGCTGCAGGGGCTGGGTTCAAGGTGGTCGCAGGTCAGCCGACTCCATCAGAAGGTGAGTGGCGCACAACGTGGGATGTTGTGCCGCTGACCGCCGAAGACATTGCAGCGCGTGCGGGTGCCCGCTGGGGCCAGATCAAAGTTGAGCGCGACCGGCGCGCGGCCATGGGCGTGAAGGCGGGCGGCCACTGGTTCCACAGCGACCAGAAAAGCCGCACCCAGCAGCTCGGCCTGGTGCTGCTGGGGCAGGGCATCCCGGCTGGTCTGCAGTGGAAGACCCTGGCCTACACGCCCCAGCCGGTGTTCGTGGCCATGACCCCGGCGCTTGCGGTGGCCATCGTGCAGGCCACGGCCGCCAGCGACACCGCCATCTTCACCGCCGCCGAGGTGCACCGCATGGCCATGGAGGCCAGCCCCGAGCCCGGCAGCTACGACTTTACCGGCGGCTGGCCGCCATCTTTTGAGGACGAAGCCCATGAAGCAGGTTTTGCAGTTGACGCGAGCGTATTTTGAGCAGGTCTTCATCGCGGCCGACCAGCTGGTCAACGCGCTGATCCCGCCCATTGACGGCACCGTGAGCTACGCCGACGAAACCCTCAGCGCCCGCGCCTACCGCGCGCACCGCGACGGCAAGGTGCTGGGCAGGCTGTTCATGCCGCTCATCGATGTGCTGTTTTTCTGGCAGGGCCCGGGCCACTGCAAGAACGCCTACACCAAGGAGTTCGAGCGCAAGAACTACCCCACCGAGTACCACCCGCCCAACCAGCCGCGCTACACGCCGCGCGGGCGGTGAGCTGGCGGCAACAGCAGAGCCATACCAACAACCAATACAGAGGGGATTCATGCCTGAACCAACGTCAACATCCGGCATCAGCCTGGCCGCAGTTTCCATCGCGCTGCTGGGGCCCATGGCTGGGCCCTATGCCCTGATCGTGTTCGCGGCCCTGGCTGGCGCGCTGTGGCCGCTGAGCGCGGCCGACACCATGACCCGAAGCGCTGGCGCCTGGCTGCTGCTGCGTTGCACGCTCACGGCTGTGGTGCTCACGTCGGCGCTGTCGCTGTGGCTGCAAAAACAGTGGCAGATCCCCGCCAATGAGGCTCTTGCCCCTGTGGCCTTCGCCATCGGTGCCCTGGGCAACGGCTGGCGCCCTGTGTTTGAAGCGGCGGGCGCTGCGCTGCAGGCTGTCGTCTCCCGTGCTGGAGGTCCCAAGCCATGAATGCTTTGCTGATCGCACACGAGGCGGCATGCCTGCTGCTGTTCGTCACCGTGTTCTGCCGCATGCAGAAAACCACCAGGCGCACACGTACCGCCATCCGCCTGTCGTTCTGGCTCTTGGGCACCGTGGCGGCCATGGGCATGGCCTGGCCGTTGATGGGCTGGCCGCTGCCCTGGTTTGGCGTGGTGCTGGCGCTGGCCATCGTGCAGGTGCAGTGGGTCACATCCCATTTCTGGCAGGGCGGGGCGCCTGGGCCATTCGTGAAGGGGTAGCGCATGTCTCTGTTCCTCGACCTTGTAGACCGCGTGCTCTCGCACGAAGGCGGCTATGTCAACGACCCCAACGACCCAGGCGGTGAAACCAAGTGGGGCATCAGCAAGCGCAGCTACCCGCACCTGAACATCAAGGGTCTGACACGCCAGGACGCCATCGCCATCTACCAGCGCGACTTCTGGCAGCGCGTGCAGGGCGACAAATTGCCGGTGCCCTTTGTTTTCCAGGCGCTGGATGCAGCCGTGAATCACGGCATTGGCAATGCGGTGCGGTGGATGCAGCGGGCGGCTGGTGTGGCTGACGATGGAGTGATTGGCCCGGTCACCCTGGCCGCAGTGGCTCGTCAAGAGCCCGCCGACCTGGTGCTGCTGTTCAATGCAGAGCGGTTGGAGTTCTACGCCAAGCTGAAGACCTTCGACAACTTCGGGCGCGGGTGGACGATCCGCGTGGCGGGCAATCTGCGGCACGCCGCGCAGGACAACTGACCATGCGCGTCACCTTCCTCAACCAGCCCCTGCTCAAGCCGCACGGGAATGGCGACGAGTGGGAGCTGCACGAAGACTTCGTCGTGCTGGTTGAAACGGACTCGGCTGATGACTCTGTGGTGATCACGGTGCCCAAGGGAATGATCACCGACCTGGCCAGCATCCCAGAGTTGCCGCTGATCTTCCTGGCCTTCGAAGGCAAGGCCCGCCGATCGGCCGTGCTGCACGACTTTCTGTATGAGCGCCAGTACCCCCGCGCCTGGGCCGACGCAGTGTTCTACGCCGCCATGAAAAACGAGGTCAACAACCTCGACAAGTACCTGATGTGGCTTGCCGTCCGCCTGGGCGGGCAGGGCGCATGGGCCAATGCAATCCCCTTACCACCCGAAACCGAAAGGCAAGCACCATGAAAAAGACCGTTCTCGCCCTCAGCATCGCCGCCGCCCTGGTGGCTATGTCCGGCTGCAGCAGCTTCAAAGTGGGCGCCGCCTGCTACATCCCGCACGGCGTCACAGGCCAGTGCTCGGCCACCACCGTGGCGCCTGGTGTGGTGCCTGCTGGCGCTGCGGCTGCGGGCGGCGCCGCCCAAGCCCAGCCACAAAAGCCGCCCGCCACTGGCGTGTAGCGCCATGCCGTCAAGGGCGCGCCGCGCCCCTGGTGCTGGTCGCAAGGCGATCAAGGCCCAGAAGGAAAAGCAGCTCCGCGACCAGCGCGAGCTGGCCAGGGAGCTGCAGGAGCGAGTGCAGCATCAGGCTATCCCCCGAAGGGATGACGGGCTGCTGCCACGCATTGATTAAACCTGCGAGTTACCCGAGAAGACCACCTTGGGGGCTGGTGGGTACGAGGCCTGCAGGCTCTGTGAAGATCGTGCTGCCGAGAAGGGTGGTGGGGGGGAAGTCCGGTAGGCTAAGCAGATTGTTGCTCTGCAAAGAATCCGGCACGGTGCGCAGATGCAATGCGCCGCTCGGTCCTCTCGCCACTTCGACAGGAGTATTGCGACCGTTAAAAACCGTAAAAAACTGGGCGCCTCGATGGAGGGCCGCCTCGACCGCTGTCTGTAGCGAACATCGCCAGATGGCCCCATAGCCGTTATGGGCTGGCCCTCCAACTTCAAGAATCGGATGGAACGGATCCATGCGCGGGTTTTTGGTGATGTACGCAATTTGGCAGATTGCCATGTTGTTGCTCCGCAATGCCTCAAAATTTTTATTGCTCATTTTTGAGCAAGTGCTGTAAAATTGAGGTCTGTTGAAAAACGACATCTTCTGGTTGAGCCTGGTTGATGTCGGACTTGCGCAAAAAAGCTCCGCCATAGGTGGGGCTTTTCTGCGTTCGCGCATTTTAGTACTGAATGTGCATACAGCAGCACTAAATCCCATTTCTATAAAATGGGTATTACGCCCGCGCCACCGGCACATCCTCCCACCGCGTCGTGTACTGTGGCGTGCGCCTCTCCTGCTTCATCCCCCAGTCCTTACCCTTGTTGGTGCCACCCGTGGCGCCTGAATGCACGGTGCCTTTGCCGTAGCGCTGGTTGAGGGTGTCCAGCGCCACCATCAGCCTGGTGCGGTCCCGGTGGTCTTCTTCCTCCAGATCCAGCTCGCCCTGCAGCACGCTGCCCGGCACCAGGTCCAGCAGCATCACCCCGGCCTTCGCCATCTTGTAGCCGGGCTCGTAGATGCGCCGCATGCCTGCAGCGGCGGCCCATACCAGCTTGCCGGTGTCGGCCGTGGGGCGGCGCAGTGGCACCACGATGCTGCGGTTGAAGCGGGGCCCGGGGCGGAAGGGGGAGGTGTGGCAGAACACAAGCAGCTGGCTGGCCAGGCTGCCTTGCTTGCGCAGCTTCTCGGCCGCTCGGCTGGCGAACTCGCTCACGGCCTCCACCAGTGGCGGCAGCTCGGTCACCGCGTGGCCGAATGACCGCGTGCAGGCGATTTCTTTCTTGGGGGCTGGTGCGTCATCCAGGTCGATGCACTGCATGCCCTGCAGCTCGCGCACGGTGCGCTCCAGCACCACACTCCAGCGCCTGCGCACGGTGGCCGGGTCTAGTCGGGCCAGGTCCAGCACGGTGTGCACGCCGCCCTCATGCAACTGAGCCGCGATCTTGCGGCCCACGCCCCACACTTCTTCCACCAGCGTGGCTTGCAGCACGTCGTCCAGGTCCTGGGCGGGCAGGGCGGTCAGGTTGCACACCTGGGCCAGCTCGGCGGGGTAGCTGCCGGGTTTGCGCTCGGCCGTCTTGGCGATGTAGTTGGCCAGCTTCGCCAGCGTCTTGGTGTGCCCGATGCCGATGCCGCAGGGGATGCCCACCCACTGGTTGATGCGGTCGCGTATGGCCTGGCTGCGCTTGGTCAGGTCGCCGCGCACGCCCTGCAGGCCGATAAACGACTCGTCGATGCTGTAGACCTCCTGCGTGGGGCCCAGGCCCGCCGCCAGGCTCATCATGCGGTCGCTCATGTCGCCGTACAGGGTGAAGTTGGCACTCAGCGCCACCAGGCCGTGGGTTTCCTCCATGTGCCGGATCTGGAACCATGGCGCCCCCATCTTGATGCCCAGGGCCTTGGCCTCGTTGCTGCGGGCAATGGCGCAGCCGTCGTTGTTGCTCAGCACCACCACCGGGCGGCCGTTCAGGCTGGGGCGGAAAACCCGCTCACAGCTCACGTAGAAGTTGTTCCCGTCCACCAGCGCGTACATGCTGGCCTCCCATCTGCTCAGTTGGGAAACAGCTTCACGCACCCACTCACCACGCCCCACACCTCAATGGTCTGGCTGTCGCGGGGGATGATGTCGGGGTACGTGGGGTTGGCCGCGCGCAGCTTGATGCGGCCGGCGCGCTGGTGCAGATACTTCACGGTGCATTCGCCGTCCACAATGGCCACCACGATGCTGTTGTGCTTGGGCTTGATCGCTCGGTCCACCGCGATGATGCTGCCGTCATCAATGCCCGCATCCCGCATCGAGTCGCCCCGCACGCGCCAGAAGTAGGTGGCCTGGGGGTGCTTCACCAGCAACTGCATGATGTCCAGCCGCTCCACTACGAAGTCATCGGCGGGCGACGGAAACCCCGCGCGCACGCTCACGCCGCATACTGGCAGCGCGAGCGCCTGGGCCGCTGTGTCCAGCGGCACCGGGAGCGGGGAATCAAAAACACTGTGCATAATCACAGTATAAATCCAACTGCCAGGATGTTGCCATGTGCACCTACTACGAAGTCCCGGGCCGCGAGCAGCTGGTGCTGCACTTCGGCGACGTGCCCGAAGAGGAATGGCGCGACAAGATGAGCCCGCTGTACCGTGGGCCGTTCTTGCGGGCCAAGGGCGAAGCAGGGCGCGAGCTGGTGGTGGGGCAGTGGGGCATGATCCCGCCGCACTCCAAAACGCACATCCCCACCGGCAAGGATGGCAAGCGCCTGGCCACCGTCAACGCCCGGCGCGAAGGCATGGCCAAGTCATGGACCTACGGCGGCCCCTGGCGCAAGGGGCAACGCTGCATCATCCCGGCGCAGCTGTACGTGGAGCCCTACTGGGGCACTGGCAAGCACATCCCTTGGCAGTTTGAGCGAGCTGATGGTGAGCCCTGGGGCCTGGCAGGCCTGTGGAGTGAATGGACCGACCCGGCCACGGGTGAGGTGCTGCCCAGCTACACGATGGTGACCCAGAACTGCGACGACGTGCCGGTGCTGAACCTGATGCACCGGCCCGACCCCAAGCGCCCGCCCGATATGCAGGACAAGCGCACTGTGGTGCCGCTGGAGAAGGGCGACTGGGATGCCTGGTTGCACGGCACCATCGAGCAGGCCGAGGCGCTGATCAAGGTGCCCCCGCTGGAGCTGTTCGTGCACCGGGCGAAGGATCCGGCGCAGCAGGTGGAGTTGATCGCCTGAAGTGGTGTAGCTTTTGGTGTAGCTTTTTGCGGAGTGGTGGTGTTTTCATTTAGGGATGAATACCTACCATTGAACTACACCCGCGAAGCCTCGGATTATAGGCAGCATCCGGCTTCCAGCTTGAAAGCGGTTCGTGCAAGTGCGCAAACCGCATATGCATAGCCGATCTTGTTGGTTGGGCGCAGGGTCTTTGGGCTCTAAATTCCTTTCACCTGCCCTGCGGTGCAGGCACTCCACAGACACCGAAAGGAATCCGATGACCACACCACACCGTTCTTCAACGCAAGTCCCATGGCGCCAATGGCTGCGCGCCTGCATGGCGGGGGGCGTGGTGCTGTTCAGCGGTTCTTTGCTGGCCGCCACCCCCATCCCCGCAGGCCCCCTGGTCACCACCGAATGGCTGGCGCAAAACCTGGACAACCCGCAGGTGCGCATCGTCGAGGTGAGCGTGAACCCGGGCCTGTACGAGCGAGGCCATGTACCGGGCGCCGTCAACTTTTCGTGGCACCAGGATCTGAACGACCGGGTGCGGCGCGACATCGTGGGCAAGGAGGCGTTCGAGGCCTTGCTCTCAAAAGCCGGGGTAAAGCAGGACACCACGGTGGTGCTGTACGGCGACACCAACAACTGGTTTGCCGCCTGGGGCGCGTGGGTGTTTGACATCTATGGCGTCAAGAACGTGAAGCTGCTCGACGGCGGCCGCAAGAAGTGGGAGGCCGAGAACCAGCCGCTGAACAACCGCGTGCCCGAATTTGCAGCCACCAGCTACAAGGTGACCAAGGTGAACACCGACCTGCGCGCCCGTCTGTCCGACGCCCTGGCGGCTGCCGAAGGCAAGAGCAATGCGAAGCTGGTGGACATCCGCTCGGCCGACGAATACACGGGCAAGATTTTTGCGCCTGCGGGTGTGCCCGAGCTGAGCATCCGTGCAGGCCATATCCCCGGTGCGGCCAATGTGCCCTGGGGCCAGGCGGTGAAGGAGGACGGCACCTTCAAGTCGGCCGAGGATCTGAAAAAGCTCTATGCCAGCGCAGGCGTGGACGGCAGCAAACCCATCATCACCTACTGCCGCATTGGCGAGCGCTCCAGCCATACCTGGTTTGCGCTGTCCAAGATCCTGGGCTACAGCGTGAAGAACTACGACGGCTCGTGGACCGAATATGGCAACGCGGTGGGCGTGCCCATCACCAACCCGGCGGGCACCATCTGGGCCGCCAAGTGATGGGGTTTGCCGACAGAACCTTTTGGGAAGAAGGTGCAATGCAAAACAAAGAGAGTTTCTGATTTTGGTAGGGGGTCTCTTTTTACAGCCCGCTTCATGCGGGCTTTTTTTATGCCTGGGAGGTTCATGGCGTTCAAGATCAATTTTTCTCACGCGGGCGCCCTGGCGCTGTTGGTGGCGCTGGGGGTGGCAGACCACGCAGTGCAGGCGCTGCCCGGCGGGCGCACGCTGGCGTTTGCGCTGGCCACGGGCGGGGTGCTGGGGCTGGTGCTGCAGCGCACGCGGTTTTGTTTTTACTGCCACGCGCGCGACTGGTTTGAAGATGGCAACCCGCGCGGGCTGCTGGCCATCGTGCTGGCGCTGGCTGTGGGTGTGGTGGGCTATACCGTGGTGCTGGGCAGCTGGTTGCCCGTGCCCCAGCCGGGCAAGCTGCCGCCCGACATGCACATCGGCCCGGTGAGCTGGGTGTTGGTGGCGGCGGGGCTGTCGTTTGGCGCGGGCATGGTGGTGTCGGGTTCGTGCATCAGCGCGCACTGGTACCGGCTGGCCGAGGGCTCGCCAGTGTCGCCGTTTGCGCTCATTGGCTCGGCGCTGGGTTTCATCCTGGGCTTCATCACCTGGAACCCCTTGTACAGCCTGAGCGTGGCCGATGCCCCCGTGGTCTGGCTGCCCGCGCACCTGGGGTATGGCGGGGCGCTGCTGGTGCAATTGGGCGGGCTCGCGCTGGTGGCGGCCTGGTTGTGGCGCGGCTTTGCACGCGAGGCGGCGGCTGAATCGGCGGCAAGGGGCGCGGTGCCCAGCCTGGGCGCTGTGTGGCGCAGCTTGTGGGCCGGGCGTTGGCCTTACTGGGTCGGGGGCCTGGCGGTGGGGCTGATCGGTGCGTTTGCGATTGTGCGCATGCGGCCGCTGGGCGTGACAGCCACGCTGGGCAGTGCGGCGCGCCAGTGGGCGCAGGGGCAGGGCTGGATTCCCGATCGGCTGGAGGGGCTGGATGGTTTTGCAGGCTGCGCCACCGCGCCGCAGTCCACCTGGTTCACACCCAATGCCTTGCTGCTGGCCGGCCTAGTGGCGGGGGCGTTTGTTGCGGCCCTGGCCAGCCGCCAATTTGCGCCGCGCTGGCCCACCTGGCGCGATGCCATGCGGGGCCTGGCGGGTGGCGTGCTGCTGGGCTGGGGCGCGATGACGGGGCTGGGCTGCACCATCGGCACGCTGCTGTCGGGTGGCATGGCGGGGGCCCTGTCGGGCTGGGTTTTTGGGGTGGCCGTGTTTGTGGCCGTGTGGGCGGGGCTGCGGCTCAAGCGGCTGTGGCCCGCCGGGCGCTGAGGAGAGCCGTGAAGGGCCGTCCGATACACTGCGGCCCGCATGGATACCTGCACAAGCACCCGCACGTACACGATGACCCCGATGGCCCGGCGCTGGCTGGTGGTGATGGCCGCAGGCCTGTGCGGCTGCGCCTATTCACCGCCCGCGCCGTTCATCGTTGTGGGCAATGACAAGGTGGTGTCCATCAACTGGGAAAACTCCACGCTGGGCCCGGATGGTGCCCAGCAGGCGGCCGACAAACACTGTGCGCGGTATGGCCTGCAGGCGGAGCTGGCTGTGCAGGTCAGCCGGTTTGAAGTGGCCTACCGCTGCGTGTAGGTGCGCAGCGGTTTCAGGTGACCCCAATCTTGATTTTTTTAGCCTTCTCCGCCTACCCCGTCTACCTAATTAGCTATAAAAATAGTAGCATTTGACCATGAGGCACGGTGAACAGGGCAGGGCTATTTACCGCTCTGGATGTCCCCGAGGCACAGGTACTTGATCTCCACATAGTCGTCCATGCCGTAGTGCGATCCTTCGCGGCCCAGGCCGGACTGCTTGACGCCACCAAACGGCACATGCTCCGTGGCCAGGATGCCGACGTTGGCACCGACCATGCCGTATTCCAGCGCCTCGGTCACGCGGAAGATGCGGCCCACATCGCGGCTGTAGAAGTAGCTGGCTAGGCCGAATTCGGTGTTGTTGGCGGCGTCAATGGCTTCTTGCTCTGTCTTGAACTTGAAGACCGGGGCGAAGGGGCCGAAGGTTTCCTCGCGGGCGCACAGCATGTCGGCCGTGGCGTTGGCGACCACCGTGGGTTCAAAAAACTGGCCCGAGCCCAGGGCGGTGAGGCGTTGGCCGCCCGCGACCACCTGGCCGCCCTTGGCCAGCGCGTCATCCACATGGCGCTGCACCTTGGCCAGAGCGGCTTCCTCAATCAGCGGGCCCTGGTTCACCCCGGCCTCAAAGCCGTTGCCCACCTTGGCTGTCTTGACCTTGGCCGCAAACTTGGCCACGAACTCGTCGTACACGCCTTCCTGCACGTAAAAGCGGTTGGTGCACACGCAGGTCTGGCCCGCGTTGCGGTACTTGCTGGCAAAGGCGCCTTCCACAGCGCTGTCGATGTCGGCATCGTCAAACACCAGGAAGGGCGCGTTGCCGCCCAGCTCCAGCGACATCTTCTTGACCGTGGGGGCCGACTGCGCCATCAGGATGCGGCCCACTTCGGTGCTGCCCGTGAAGCTGATGTGGCGCACCACGTCGCTCGCGCACAGCACCTTGCCGATGGCGATGGAGTTGTCGCTGTCGGCGGGCAGGATGTTGAACACACCGGCCGGGATGCCTGCGCGGATCGCCAGCTCGGCTGCAGCCAGGGCGGTGAGCGGCGTCAGCTCGGCAGGCTTGATGACCACCGGACAGCCTGCAGCCAGCGCGGGCGCGACCTTGCGCGTGATCATGGCCAGTGGGAAGTTCCACGGCGTGATGGCCGCGCACACGCCGATGGGTTGCTTGAGCACCAGCAGACGCCGGTTGTTGTCGAACTGGGGCAGGGTCTCGCCGTTGATGCGTTTGGCCTCTTCGGCAAACCACTCCACAAAACTCGCGCCGTAGGCCACTTCACCCTTGGCTTCGGGCAGGGGCTTGCCCTGCTCGGCGGTCATGATGCGGCCCAGATCGTCCTGGTTGGCCATCAGCAGGTCGTACCACTTGCGCAGGATGATGCTGCGCTCCTTGGCGGTCTTGGTCTTCCAGGGGCCCCAGGCGGCATTGGCGGCGGCAATGGCGGCCTCTGCGTCCGCTGGGCCCAGGTTGGCCACGTCGGCCAGCTTCAGGCCCGTGGCCGGGTCGTTCACATCAAAGCGGCTGCTGCCTGCCACCCACTGGCCGTTGATGAGGCCGTCGGTCTTGAGCAGTGTGGGGTCGTTCAGCAGGGCGAGGGGGGAGGTCTTCATGTCCATGGGAGTGCTTCCAGAAAGAGGGGCGTGACGAAGGAAAGACGAAAGGAAAGCCAGGCGCTAAAAAGCTTGACGCGTTTGCCCTCAGGGCCGAGGTCTAGCCAAAGGCTAGCACGCCCGGACGTATTGCGTTGGTCGCCAAGGTGGCAGTCACCGGCAGCATGACGGTCATGCGCGGCGGCCGCGCAGCCACTCCAGCGCCAGCAGCAGGCTGGTGGTGAACAGGATCAGCAGCGTGGCTACGGCGGCGATGGTGGGCGAGATGTTTTCGCGGATGCCGTTGAACATCTGGCGCGGCAGGGTGGACTGGTCGGCGCCCGCCAGGAACAGCGTGACCACGACCTCGTCGAACGAGGTCGCAAACGCAAACAGCGCGCCCGATATCACCCCCGGCGCAATCACCGGCAGCGTGATGCGGAAGAAGGTGTTGAGCGGTGTCTCGCCCAGGCTCAGCGAGGCGCGCACCAGGTTGTGGTTGAAGCCTGCCAGCGTGGCCAGCACGGTGGTCAGCACAAACGGGGCGCCCAGCGCGGCATGCACGACGATGAGACCCAGGTAGCTGTCGGCCAGCCCGAGCGGCGCAAAGTACAGGTAGGTGGCCACGCCCACCACGATGATGGGCACCACCATGGGCGCGATCAGGATGCCCATGAGCAGCCCCTTGAAACGGAAGTCCGCCCGCGACAACCCGACGGCCGCGAGGGTGCCCAGCACAGTGGCAATCAGCGTGGCCGCAGGCGCCACGATGAAGCTGTTGCGCGTGGCGCGCGCCCACTCGGGTGATCCGAACAGGTTCTGATACCACTTGAGCGACCAGCCGTGGATGGGGTAGGCGAGGAACGAACTCTCGGAAAACGACAGCGGCACCATCACCAGAATGGGCGCCAGCAAGAAGACGAGCACGGCCACGCACAGCGCGCGCACGGCCCACCAGCCGAGCTTGTCGGCCAGCGTGGCATACAAGGGGAATGAGGGAAGGCGAAACATGGTCAGCGGCTTTCTGCGTCAGAAGATGGGTCCACCTGGGGTCAGCCCAGGCTCAACTCGGCCTTGCCAAAGCGCCGGTACACGCCATACAGCACCAGCGTGGCCGCCAGCAGCAGGGCGCCCAGGGCGCAGGCCATGCCCCAGTTCACTTCCACATTGGTGTAGCGGGCGATGTAGTAGCTGAGCATCTGGTCATCCGCCCCGCCCAGCAGCGCGGGGGTGACGTAGTAGCCGATGGCCAGGATGAAGACCAGCAGCGCGCCCGCGCCGATGCCGGGGTAGGTTTGCGGCACATACACCCGGAAGAACGCGGCCACCGGCGAGCTGCCCAGCGACACCGCCGCGCGCAGGTAGGTGGGCGGCACGCTTTTCATCACGCTGTACAGCGGCAGAATCATGAAGGGCAGCAGGATGTGCACCATGGCAATCACCACGCCCGTGCGGTTGAACAGCAACGCCAGAGGCTGCTCAATCAGGCCCAGCCCCATCAGCCCCCGGTTGACCAGCCCTTCGGACTGCAGCAGCACGATCCATGCGGCCACGCGCACGAGGATGGAGGTCCAGAACGGCACCAGCACCAGAATCATCAGCACGTTGGCCGGGCGGGCGGGCAGGGTGGCCAGCCACCAGGCCAGCGGGTAGCCCAGCAGCAGGCACACCAGCGTGACCACCAGACTGATATGGAAGGTGCGCAGCAGGATGCCACCAAACGCGCGCTGCTCCTCGGGCATGCGTTCGATGTGGCCCAGTGCGTCGCGCTGCAGGTCCACCGAGGCAAGCAGGTAGTCGGGCGTCCAGCGGGCGCCGTTCTTGGCAATGGCCTGCCACAGCGGGGCCTCGGCCCAGCGCGGGTCCTTGTCCAGCAGCTGTGCGCGGATGGCGTCGGGCGTGCCCTCCATGGGCAGTGCGCGGTACGCGCCCATGATGAGCGAGCGCGCACCGGGCACTTCGGTGTTGAGCCGCCGCGCCAGCGCCCCGGCGTCGGAGCTGTCGGGCAGGCGGGCCAGGTCTTGCACCAGCGCGGAGTAAGCGGGCGCGCCGGGGGCGTCCTTGCGGTCCCAGCCGTCCAGCGCGCGCATGGTGGCGGGCAGGGCGTTGGCGACTTCGGGGTTTTCCACCGCGCGCTGCAGCAGCGCGGCAATGGGCACCAGTAGCGTGAGCAGCAGGAACACCAGCAGGGGCAAGGTCAGCGCAAAGGCGCGCCATTTGCGGCGCGACTCGGCGCGCGCCAGGGCCTGGCGCAGCGCGCCGGGGGGGCTGCCTTCGGGGGCAATGGCGTGGGGATGGGCCAGGGTGGCTTGCATGCGGGTGTCCTGCTCTCAGCGTTTCACAAGGGCATCTTCAAAGGCGCAACACAGGAGGCTTATTGCGTGGCCCAGGCGGCAAAGCGCTTCTCCAGCGCCTCCCCCTGGTCGGCCCAGAAGCCCACGCTGAACTGCAACGCTTCCTTGGCATTGGTGGCCGAGGTGGGCAGGTCGTCCAGCACCTTCTTGTCCAGCGACGCCAGCGCCTTGCTGTTGGCCGGGCCGTAGGCGATGTTCTGCGCGTAGGCCGCCTGTTGGGGCGTCTGCATGGTGAAGGCGATGAACTTCACTGCCGCGTCCTTGTTGGGCGTGCCCTTGGGGATGGCCCAGTAGTCCAGGTCGTAGATGCCGCCGGGCCAGTAGATCTTGAGGTTGCGGCCTTCGCGGTTGGCGGCGTCGATGCGGCCGTTGAACACCGTGGTCAGTGCCACATCACCCGCCACCAGGAACTGGGGCGCCTGGGCACCGGCCTCCCACCACTGGATGTTGGGCTTGAGTTCCGTCAGCTTCTTGAACGCACGGTCAGCACCGTCCTTGGTGGCCAGCACCTTGTACACATCGGCGGGCTTCACACCATCGGCCAGCAGCGCAAATTCGAGGTTGTAGCGCGCGCCTTTGCGCATGCCGCGCTTGCCGGGGATCTTCTTGGTGTCCCAGAAGTCGGCCCAGCTGGTGGGCGGGGTCTTGAGCTTGTCGCCGTTGTAGGCCATGACGGTGGACCACACAAAGATACCCACGGCGCATTCGTTCACCGCGGCGGGCAGCAGGTCGGCCTTGGGAACGATCTTGCTGTAGTCGAGCTTTTCATACAGACCCTCGTCGCAGCCGCGCGCGGCGTCGGGCGATTCGACCTCCACCACGTCCCAGGTGACCTTCTTGGTTTCGACCATGGCTTTGACCTTGGCCTGCTCGCCGTTGTATTCCACGGCCACGATCTTGGTGCCCTGCTTTTCGTAGGGCTCATAGAACGCCTTTTTCTGCGCGTTGGCATTGGCGCCGCCGAAGTTCACGACGGTGAGTTGCTGTTGCGCAAAGCTGGGCAGGGCCAGGCAGGCAGCCAGGGATGCGCAGGCGATGAGGCTCTTTTTCATGGTGCAGATTTCCTTGGGTAGTGGAGGGACGGGGACAGGGAATTGAGAGGGAAAAGAGAGGGCGGTGAGGGGGCAGCGGGGTTGTGCAACACCCTCACACGGCGTAGATGCGCGTGGCAGCGGGCGGGAACTCCAGCAGCACCCGATCGCCCGGCTGCGCGTGGCTGGTGCCCAGGGGCGACAAGGCCCGCTTGACCGTGGCCGGCTCCTGGCCGTGGCCCAGCTCGCAGACCAGGCGCAGGTGGTCGCCGTAGTAAATGGTGCGTGCCACAGTGGCCGGGATGGCGTTGGGCCGGGGGTATTCGGACTGCGGGTGCAGCACGATGCGCTCGGGCCGCACGCAGGCCTGTACCCGCGCGCCCACAGGGGCCTGGTTCACGTTGATGCCGGGCAGCAGAAAACCGCCGGGCATCTGGATGGCGGCGTCGGCCCCCGCGCCCTGCAGCGTGCCCGAGAGCATGGTGCTGTCGCCCACAAAACCCGCCACAAAGCGGTTGCTGGGGGTTTCGTACAGGCTCTCCACATCGGCCAGCTGCTGGATCACGCCTTCGTTGAACACGGCCACGCGGTCGCTCATGGTCAGGGCCTCGCCCTGGTCGTGCGTCACGTACACAAAGGTCACGCCCAGCTGGCGGTGCAGCTCTTTCAGCTCGATCTGCATGTGCTCGCGCAGCTGCTTGTCCAGCGCGCCCAGGGGCTCGTCCATCAGCACCAGCTGCGGGTTGAACACCAGCGCGCGCGCCAGGGCCACCCGCTGCTGCTGGCCGCCCGACAGGCGAGCGGGCAAGCGGTCGGCCATGCCGCCCAGGCGCACCATGTCCAGCGCTTTCTTCACGCGTTCGGCCTGTTCGGCCTTGGGCACCTTGCGCACCGTCAGCGGGTAGGCCACGTTCTCGCCCACGGTGAAGTGGGGGAACAGCGCGTAGTTCTGGAACACCATGCCAAAGTTGCGCTTGTGCGGTGGCGTGCGCGTGATCTGCTTGCCGTCCAGCAGGATGTCGCCTGCGGTGGGTGACTCGAACCCGGCCAGCATCATCAGCGTGGTGGTTTTGCCCGAGCCCGACGGGCCCAGCAGACTCAAGAACTCGCCGCGCTGGATGTCCAGGTCCAGCGCGCGCACCACCAGCTGTTCGCCGTCGTAGGTCTTTTGCACGCCGGTAAAGCGCACCAGGGGTTCGGCAGGCTGGTTCATGGCGGGCGGTGCCTGGTAAGTGGAGTGGAGGGCCGGGCGCATGTCAGTTCGTGGCCGCAGCCACGGCCTCCAGGCTGTCGGCCAAGATGGCCAGACCTTCGTGCAGCAACTCGTCCGACGCGGTCAGCGGCACCAGGATGCGGATCACGTTGCCATGGGTGCCGCACGACAGCAGGATCAGCCCACGCCGCGCGGCCTCGGCCACCACCTGCTTGGTCAGGGCGGCATCGGGACGGCTCAGGTCGCCGTTCTCGAACAACTCAATCGCCACCATGGCGCCCAGGCCGCGCACATCGCCAATGGCGGGCACCTTGGCTGCGATGTCTTTCAGGCCGCGCACCAGCAGCGCGCCCATGTCCTGGCTGCGGGCCAGCAATTTCTCTTGCGCAAACGCCTCGATCACGGCCAGCGCGGCAGCGCAGGCCACGGGGCTGCCTGCGTAGGTGCCGCCCAGGCCGCCGGGGGCGGGGGCATCCATCACATCGGCGCGGCCCACCACGCCCGCCAGCGGGAAGCCGCCCGCCAGCGACTTGGCGGTGGTGATCAGGTCGGGCGCCACGGGCCACTGCTCGCTGGCAAACCAGGTGCCGGTGCGGCCTGCGCCGGTCTGCACTTCGTCGGCAATCAGCAGGATGCCGTAGCGGTCGGCCAGCGCCTTCAGGCCGCTGATGAATTCGGGCGGGGCGACGTAGAAGCCGCCTTCGCCCTGCACGGGCTCGACGATGAAGGCCGCCACGCGCTCAGGCTCGATGTCGTTCTTGAAGATCAGCTCCACCGAATGCAGCGCCTGCTCCACGCTCACGCCGTGCAGCGCGTTGGGGAACAGGGCGTGGTAGGTCTCGCCTGGGAAGGGGCCGAATCCGATCTTGTAAGGCGCAACCTTGCCGGTGAGGCCCAGCGTGAGGTTGGTGCGCCCGTGGTAGCCGCCGGTGAAGGCGATCACGCCGGGGCGCTTGGTGTAGGCGCGGGCGATCTTGATGGCGTTCTCCACCGCCTCGGCGCCGGTAGTGAGCAGTAGGCTCTTCTTGGCAAACGCGCCGGGGGCCAGCGTGTTCAGGCGTTCGCACACTTCCACGTAGGGCTCGTACGCCACCACCTGAAAGCAGGTGTGGGTGTACAGGTCGAGCTGCGCCTTCACGGCGGCAATCACGCCGGCATGCAGGTGGCCGGTGTTGAGCACGGCGATGCCACCGGCAAAGTCGATGAAGCGGCGGCCCTCCACATCCCACAGCTCGGCGTTGCGGGCCTTCTGGATGAAGAGGTCGTGGGCCTGTCCCACGCCCCGGGCCACGGCGGCGTGGCGGCGGGTGAGGAGGGCGGCGTTGGTGAAGTGGCGGTCTTGCTGCATGGCGGTGGGTGGGTTGAACACGAAATGAAGGAATGGGCGAATTCTGGAAGTCGCGCCATGCCTCGTCCATGTACACCGGCATGCTGTTTTGCGTGCACTGTGCAGGTCTTCCATCCTGTACAGGCAATCCCTGATTTAGGGTGCTCCAACACGGTGCACAATGCGGCCCCTTTTTGTCGCGCAGCTCACGCGCTCAGTGCGTATTTGCAGGCGCAGTGGCGTTCAGGGTGCGGGCCGCTTTGATGGGGCCTGCAGCGGCGGGCGGTTTGTTGCCTTCCCAAATGGTGTGTGCAAACAAAAAAGGGCCTCGCAGCGTGCTGCGAGGCCCCGGTCGGCCGAAATGAGGCGGAGGAAATTTTTCTAGCGGGCGCACACCCCGGTCGTTGCGGCTGCCCCGGTCACCATGGTGTTGTTCGTGACCACACTGTTCGGTGCAATCACGCGCACCACCGTGCTGCCCGCGTGGGGTGAGGGGAAACACGCAATGTTGTTGCGCACCACAGCGTTTCCATCGGGTACATCGCCATTCTGGAATTCGGTGTGGCCCACATTGATGGCTGTCTGGAAGGTCGTCTGCGTGTTGATGATGACATTGCCCTCAATCACGATGCCGGGTGCGGACTGCACCGCCATGGCTGTGTTGCCGGCATTGATGAGCTTGTTGTTGCGCACCACGAAGTTGCGGAACCACTCGGCTGTGTCATATCCCTGCGTGATCGACATCTCCCAGCAGCCCTCTGTCGCAGCATCCTGTTCGATCCGGTTGCCCTCAATCAGCACGCCGTCCATCTGGCCGTGGAAGGTCATGTTGCCCCCCTGGCAGACGCCGTTGACCACCGAGTTGCGGATGTAGCGGTTGTTGCGCAGGGTGATGTTGGTGCCGCTCAGTCCGTTGCTGCCCGACAGGTAGGTGCCGTGGTTGAAGCCGCTGCCGCTGAAGTTGTTTGCTTCGATCAGGTTGCCTTCGATCACGCTGTTGCGGAACTGGCCCAAGATGCCCATGCTCCCGTTGTGATGGATGTGGTTGTTGCGGATCAGCACGTTGTTCACGCCATGCGGTGCGCGCGCCTGCGAGTGAATGGCGATCTGGAAGCCGGATATCTCCACGTTCTCGATCACGATGTCGCGGACATTGCCGCTGAGCCAAAAGCCCCAGGCCGAGTTGTTGGACCCGTGGATGCGCAGGTTGCGGAACACGTAGCCACCATCGTTCGTGGTGTTGGCGTAACGCCCTCCCAGCTCAAAGGGCGCAATGGCATTGTTGTTGGTGGTGAGCAAGGGGGCGGGCCCTGCGCCGTACGCATCGAGCGTGAGGGGGGCGTCTGCGCGAACGTTCGTGTTCTCGAACGTGGTGACGCCTACCACCCAGGCACCGCCGCGCGCAAAAAGCAGTGCTGCGCCCGCAGGCAGGGCGTTGACATTGATGCCCGTGAGGTTCTGCTTGGGGGCCGTCTGGGTGCCCGGGTTGGAATTGCTCCCAGGCACACAACCGATGGCCGCACCCGCCTGGCAGTCCGAGAAGTAGTACGTCACGGAGCCGCCCGGAGCCGGTGCTGGCGCAGGTGCCGGGGGAGCAGGCGGTGCCGGGGGGGCGGGCGGCGGTGGGGGAGGGGCGGGCGTTGGTACGGGGCTGCTGGCGTAGCACGCCTTTTTCACCTGCCGCAAGGGGTCGCCAAAAGTGGCGTTGTTGCACATCACGTTGTTGGTGAAAGCGCGCGCGGCAGTCCAGGTGGTGCCTGCCCCATAGACCACCTTGGCCGTGCCGGTGAAGCTGCATTGCTGGCCTTCAACAGCGCACAAGGTGTAGCCGGGTGGAGGTGCGGTCAGCACGGGATCGGGCGCCGGAGCTGGAGCAGGTGATGGCGCACTGGCATAACAAGCCTTCTGCACGCCCCACACGGGGTCGCCAAAGGTGGCGTTGCTGCAACCGACCCCGTTGGTGAAACTGCGGGGACGGGTCCAG
The DNA here is from genome assembly GCF_051942715.1 of Acidovorax sp. BL-A-41-H1. Classification (NCBI taxonomy): domain Bacteria; kingdom Pseudomonadati; phylum Pseudomonadota; class Betaproteobacteria; order Burkholderiales; family Comamonadaceae; genus Acidovorax; species Acidovorax sp. BL-A-41-H1. The sequence goes on from NZ_JBPVJQ010000001.1 coordinate 109,652, forward strand.
GTCGTGCCGGCGCCGTAAACCACGTTGGCGGTGCCGCTGAAGCTGCATTTCTGCCCCTCAGTGGCGCACAGCTTGTAGCCTGCCGGTGGAGTGTGGTTGGTCTGCGCCAGTGCCTGGCCTGTGGCTCCGCCCAGGCACAGCCCCAAGGCAACGGCCCACGGCCTGGGTTGAAAAAACCGTGGAGAGTTGCAGTCAGGTGTCCTTGTCATCATGGGTGTCCCTCGGTGTGTTGGGTGTTGGTTTTTGAACCCGATTCGTGGCTGCCGCTGCCCATCGAGTTGGGGGGCAAGCCTATCGCCGGGGCTTGGCTGTGTGCGCATCCAGACAGCGGAAAAGGGACAGGCGGTGGATGCCATCCGATAGCCGCAACATCTGTCAAAAGACCGAATACCGCCCGTCGGTTGGGCACTACCGTTCATGCGGTGCGGGGCTTTGGGGCCATGGCTCCCTCAACGCGCAAAAACATCTCCAGGCCTGCAGACTGCCTCATTACCTGGCGGACAATAGAAGCTAGAAGCGATGCTGGCGGAACGGATTGGATGCAGGTTCAGCAGCGGTCTCTCCAGGCACTCGTTGCCGTTGAAGAGCACACACT
>NZ_JBPVJQ010000002.1:0-132204 GCF_051942715.1 Acidovorax sp. BL-A-41-H1
CCGGGCCATCCTGGGAATGGGCCATCGTGTTGATGGTCTGCAAATGTCCAGCCAGCGCTCTGCCGAGGAACTGCGCAAGCTGGGTGAAGAAAATGCCCAGCTGCGCCGCAGCCTTCTGGATCTGCAGACACAAATAGAGACCCTGCGGGCTGAGCAGGCCAAGCTCAATGGCCAAAACGAGCAACTGCTGCGCGATGTGGGCGACCTTCAGCGGCGCCAGAAGGACATCGCTCAAGGGGTGGATGAGCGGCTTCGCCAGTTCGAGCCCGTCAAGGTGGCGGTGGATGGCAAGGAGTTTCAGGCGGATCCTGCAGAAAAACGGGATTTCGAGGCCGCACTTGCGGTCTTCCGATCCGGCAAATTCCCCGAGGCCAGCACGGCATTCGCGGGATTTGTGCGCCAGTATCCGCGCAGCGGTTTTGTGCCATCAGCGCGCTTCTGGCTTGGCAATGCCCAGTACGCCACGCGGGAGTACAAGGAGGCCATCGGTAACTTCAAGCAAATGCTGGCGGACGCGCCCGGCCATGCCCGGGCTCCGGAGGCCGCTTTGTCGATTGCCAACTGCCAGATCGAACTCAAGGACACGCGCACCGCACGCAAGACGCTGGAAGATCTGGTTCGCGCCTACCCACAATCTGAGGCGGCTGTCGCTGCCAAAGAGCGTCTGTCCCGCTTGAAGTAATGCCGGGCGAGATCGTTTCGCCGGGGTTGCCTTTGCCGCAAGAGTCTGAGGCTTCACTGGAGCGCCGGTTTGGTGGGTTGGCGCGGTTGTATGGCGTGGAAGGCGTGGCGAGAATCCGCCGCGCTCATGTTGCCGTCATCGGCATTGGCGGGGTGGGGTCCTGGGCCGCAGAGGCGCTGGCGCGCAGCGGCGTGGCCCAGATCACCCTGGTCGATCTGGACCATGTCGCCGAGTCCAATATCAACCGCCAGATTCATGCGCTGACAGATACGGTGGGCCAGGCCAAGGTGCTGGCGATGCGGGACCGTATTGCCCAGATCCATCCGGCGTGCACCATTCATTGCATTGAGGAGTTTGTGGAGCCTGGCAACTGGCCTGGGTTGTTGACGACCCCAGTTGATGCGGTCATCGATGCCTGTGACCAGGTGCGGGCCAAGGTGGCTATCGCAGCATGGGCGCAATCTGCAGGTGTTCTGCACATTGCTGTCGGCGCTGCCGGTGGCAAGCGCCAGGCCCACAAGGTCGATGTGGATGACCTGGCCTACACGACCCATGACCCTCTGTTGGCGCAGTTGCGCTACCAGATGCGCAAGCACCACCGCGCACCGCGCGAGGGCAAGAAGATCGGTGTGACCTGCGTGTTCAGCCGTGAAGCTGTGGCTCCTCCCGATGCGTCCTGCAACATCCAGGGCGACGGCACTTTGAACTGCCATGGCTATGGCTCGGTGGTCGCGGTCACGGCCACCTTTGGGCAGTGCGCTGCTGGGTGGGTGCTTGACAAACTTGCGACAGCTTCCAGGTTGGGCGCAAAAAAGACGCTATAATTCAAGGCTTTGCAGCAGTCTGATAGTTTTGGATTGATGCAATCGGTCGGGACGTTAGCTCAGTTGGTAGAGCAGCGGACTTTTAATCCGTTGGTCACAAGTTCGAATCTTGTACGTCCTACCAGAGATATCAAGGGCTTAGCCGAAGAGGCTAGGCCCTTTTCTCTTTGGGCCGTGACGAAAACGTGACAAGGTTCACCACGTTCTCATCCCGCATACGCTGAATCCGACTGGCTGCAACCGCCAGATGTTCCGTGGCGTACTTCGCATAACGGTCCACCATCACCCGAGATTTCCAGCCGCCCAAGTCCTTGAGCTCATCGCAAGACGTTCCCGCTTGCCGATGCCATGAGGCCCACGTGTGCCGCAGGTCATGGAACCGGAAATCCTGAATGTCAGCAGCCGCCAGCGCCGCATGCCACGCTGAGTTCGTCAACTCCCACGTAATCGCCTTGCCCTGGTAGGTGAAGCAAAAGCGCGGGTGTTGGCCCAGCAGTTCTTCCAAGACTTCTATCGCATCTTCATTCAAGGGCACTCCCCGTGGCGTGCCGTTCTTCGTGTGATTGAGCCAAGCAGTGCCCCGGCTCAGATCCACACGATTCCACTCTAGGCCTTTAATCTCGGACGCTCGGCACCCCGTAGCCAGGGCAAACCGCACCAGGGCCGCCAGATGAGGCGGGCATGCACGAATCAACCGATCCGCTTCCTCCCGCGTCAACCACCGATCCCGCTCGACCTCGCCAGGCAGCAGACGGATTTTCGGCATGGTGTCGATCCACTGCCATTCGTCGCGGGCCATTCGAAGAAGGCTGCGGACCGTGGCGAGATAGCGGTTCACCGTGGCGGGTTTGTTGCCCTTCTTGAGCTCGCCCTGCACGATGCTCCAGATCAGATCACCATTGATCTGTCTGAGTGAAGCATCGCCCAGGTAGCGGTCGAGTTGGCGGCAAATCCGTTGCACATCCGAAAAACTCTTCAGCGTCCTTTTGAGTTCAAGGTACCGAATCACAGCCTCTTGCCAGGTGCGTTCCGGTTTGATCCCAAAGTGGGTTTCCCTGTACGCATCCAGCTTGAGTTTGGCTAAGTACGCTTCCGCGTCGGCTCGGTCGGCAGTCCCAGAGCTTTGGCGTATGCGCTTGCCGTTGGGGAGCGTTGCATTGATCCACCAGTGGCCGGAGTCTGGCCGCTTGTAGACACCTTCATTACGGGCCATATCTGTTTCTCCTTTCCGGCCCGCCTTCGCTCGCCCTTATGGTCTTCGAGCCAGGCATCGAGGTCAACCCTGTCGTACACACAACGCCGTCCAAAATGCAAACTAGGCACGTCCATTTGCGCCAGGAGCGTGACGCCAATACCGAGATAGGCTGCGGCTTGTTCTTTGGATAGGCAGCGGGCCGCAGGCAAGGGCAGGCCGGTTTCTTCCATGGTCAGCCTCGTGACTGGCGTTCGTATTCGTTGCGCTGGTAGGGCTCAGGCGCAGGCGGCAACGCTGGATTCATGCGCGTGTTGTAGAGGCGTGTGAGGGCCTCGACTTTCTCGCGAAAGAACTGCTCATCACCAACCCCACTCAGGCCGCCGCCGTTCTGCTTGCCTAGGACGTCGTATGCGTGCTTCTTAGCCTCAAGGGCCGCGGCATCGAAGTCTGTGATCCCTGTGATCGCCCCGATGGAGGCATAGGCGGAGAGAGTGCGAGCACCGAGCCATGCGAGGGAAGGGGCCCGCAGCGCCTGGTAGCTGCGTAGCAACGGGCCGCCTTGCGCGCCCCAGTCTACCGACGACACAGCCATCCACAGGGGGTGGATCGGCCAGCGGCTGCGGGTGTTGTCCGCTTCTGTGGGGAGGCACAGACGCAGCCAATCCGTGGTGGCATAGCTCCACAGGCCTGCACGGTTTTCCATCACAGAGCCCAGGGTGTCCAAGTCCAGTTGCACCAAGACTTCACGCTTGAACTGGAATTCCAAGCGCCAGACGGGCATCTCTTGATCCCATCCGGCTCGCGCCCAGAGGTCGAGCAGGTATTCCTTCCCGCTTTTCTTGCACTCTAGGAGCTTGTGATACAGCCGGGCCATGAGAGCGCCACCGGCCCCGATGGTCCAGCCGGTGAACGTCTTGTCTTCCGCGTACTGATTGACTGCACAAGCCCGAGTGACCCAGGCTTCCCGGCTCCATCCTTCCATGCTTAGATCGCACGCGAAATCGAGAAACAGATCGACCCGGCTGACCTTCGGAGCGTGAACTTCCCCGAGTTGACGCAGGAGGTCCCGCAACTCCGATTCAATCTCCATCGGCCCCTTGTGGCTCAAGAGTTGGCTGGAGACCTGGACGTAGGCCATGGGCAACTGCTTGGACTTGCCAGCGCCCAGGCGGATCATGTACGAGCCGTCTACCAGGGTGAAAGCGAACAAGCCTGAGCTTTTGTCTTTGACCTCGAAGACATGGGAGCCCAACTGCAATTGGGCTTTCGCCGCTTCATGGTCTGGTCCTTGGGCTATGGATTTGAGGTGGCGCAGTTGAGAAACGCGATCCGGCGAGAGAACGCCGGGGTAAGAGAGATACAAACTATCCACGCCCCATCGCAAGGGTTGGTAGTGGAATTTGCTGTTATCAGGTGCTGTGTTACTAGGCGCCGCACCTGCAATACCTTCCGCATCGGATTCGCCGGTGCGCGCTCCGCGCGCCCCCATCGAATCCGACGCGGCCTGGTTTTGGGTTTGTGGGTGCTTCGTGGCCTCGCCACCAGAGTTTCGCTTCGACATGGATTCAATCCTTTAACCGCGCCAGGCATGCCACTTTGGCTTCCTGGAACGGTTATGGATTGAATACACGACGAGCCTCTCAGGCGACGCCGTGAAAAAGGTTTTCAGGGGGTGGACAAGTCGAATCCTCGACGTTGGAAGGCGCGATATTCCGCCAGTCGCTTGGACATGTTCTTCACATCATCGATGCGGTTGGCATGGGAATCGAGTCCAGCCTGGGTGCAGAGATCCAACAGTTCACTGTGTTTCATTCTGTCTAGCACGCCAACCTGATCCAACAGGGAAAAGGCTAAATACAAAGCTTTATGCCGAATCTTTCCCTTGTAGGGAGGCCTAGACATGTGTGCTGTGACAAGTTCGACAAATTCGCGTTGGCCTTCCGAATTTGCCGCTGCAAAACGATCATTGAAATAGGGCAGGGCGTGCAGGATGCGCTTGTCGATCTGGACGGCCTTCGCAAACGCCTTGTCGTTCCCCGCCTTGGCTTGTGCCACCAGGGCGGTGAGCTTTTCTCCATGCACCATGATGGACAGCGACTGATAGAAGCCTGCGAGCATGCCCATGACAAAGCGCTGCGTAAATTCGACGGCATGTTGTCGTTCTTCGTCGGACATTGCCAAGAACTGTGCATCGGCACGCTTTTGTGCGGCCGGCGTCTTGGGTAGCTCGATGGCGTCTATTCCGTCACCAAGGTTGCTGATGTACTCAAGCAATAACTGCCCGCGTTCATCGGAGGAACAGAGCTCCAACTCGGCGTTGAGCTCTTCGATCTGCTCGATTGACAAAAAGGCCTTAAGTAAGACGGCGCCGATTGCGCGTTCATCTTCGTATAGTCCCGGATAGTTGCCTATGTTGAGGTTTTTGATCCACTGGGAGACTGCGGGGGGAAAGCGTACGTAGCCATCCTCTGATTCGATGTATTTGAGGAGCCAAAGCCAGTCGGGGGCCATAGCTTGGATGAGCCGAGCGGCAGAGGTGATGTCAACAACAAGCTGCATCATCGGAATGATCGCTGGAAATTTCTCAATCTGATCTCGGTATGTACTTCATAGCAGCCCCGTAAAGCCGTCATCTGACGTTTTACGGAGTCAGAGTTGGTCCTTAGGATTGAGGGGGGCAACACTTCCCTAAGTTCCAGAAACAAACATGCACGAACGATATGGTCACATTGCTCTCAGCGCAGCACGCTCGCAATAATATTCGTCTACATTGGAAGCATGCTGGCTTTGAGCCATTGCCAGAGCTTCTGTCGGAGTCTGTTGCGGAGGAACTAGGCACGTCTCCATTAGAAACGGAGTTGGGGGCGCTATATGTCTTTGTAGACGAGTACCTTGGTCTACTCCGCTATTGCACTTACTACTTTCTGAGCGGCGTTCCTCCATCTGGGCAGGCTGCAATGCTCTTCCACCGACTCGCGGTAAAGCAGATCCGGAATCTTTCTGCTGTTCGTGTGCTTTGCGCCGCTGGTCTTGATGGAAATGCGCGAATGCAGCTTCGCCTCCTATACGAGACTTCCCTTGTCTGGCAGCGCGTTTTGGTGGACCCCGCGTTTCGAGCTGAATTCCAAACGGCCACGACAGCGGAGGCGGCGAACAAGTTCTGGCACAAGTACATCTCGAAGGAGAAGAATGAAAAATGGCTAAAAGAGTACTTTGACGCGCGCGCAATTAGCTGGCTTGGCGCAGACAATGAGATCGTTGGAGAGATGAAACAAAAAATGTCTCTATCAACGCATCCGACTTTTCTGCAAGCATTCGTCGATGCGCGAGAGGATTGGATTGAGCCAAAGGACGGCCTTGTTTTAGGGACGCCGTCTGTCTCCTCTCACTTCACTCTGTCGATGGCTATATTCGCCACGGCCATACCGTTCTCAGTTATTCCAGAGCCGGACTATGGAATCACCACGGTTGACATGCTGGCGCGAGGCCCTTGGCACCCAGTGCACACATCGAAGCCGACGTGGGAGCGATACAACACGGAGTTGCGAGCGATGATCCCTCGCCTGCTTCTGGCTGCAGTTCGATTCTCCGAGTTACTTCCCAAAGGTAATCAGCCGACACACGGGCCAGATGCAGCAGGTACGACCTAAATTCTCCCCTACTAGGCCACCTGCGCCATCCACTGAAATCTAGCGTTGAGAGTATGTTTTTATCATCTATCCTTGCTGGCTGGTTACCCGTGGTCGATTGCTGACCTGGATCGTCGCCAGTAGCGTGACAATGTTGGTGCGCGATCGCGGTGTTCGGCAAGCGAAGGCGAGCTAAGTTGTTGAAAAATAAGGGTTTTTAGGCCCCTTTTAATCCGTTGGTCACTGGTTCGAATCCAGTACGTCCTACCACCAAGATACCGTGAAATATAAAAACCTCGCTACAAGAAATGTAGCGGGGTTTTTTGTTTTTGCTGCCGTTGCCAGATCATTGCCAGCATTTTTAGCGTTGCAACTTGGTCTTGCAGTGTATGCATTGTGATTGACCGTATGGTCATTCGGTCGCGGCAGCCAATGCCGCTCTGGCCATCCCGGCTTAAACGGGTTGGTGTTTTCGACCTACCCGCGCAGAGAGCGCTTCAGGCTGGTCGCAATCGGCTGAGCTAGCGTCTTGATCCTGCGAACTGCGCCACTTCCCAGACGTTCGGATCCTGGTGTTCAATTTCGACGTCTTGCGTGTATCGATGCTGCGGCTAGACTGCCGCAACCGGCCGCCAGCAGGTGTTCAGGCGGCTTAGCCCGAAGTCAACGAATCCGGCAGCCGCCTAGTCCGCCATACTTTGTGTGGTGACCGAGCTGCAGATGTCTGAACGTCTATTCATCCGACTGCCAGAAGACCCGGTGTGCGCGCCTGGGACCACCGTCCCTGCGAGCACGTTGACTGAGTTTTCCGTGCCGGCCGCCCTGCAATCAGTGGTGGCCCATGTCATGGCCTACGAGGAGCGGTTCGCCCCTGATCGAGAGGTCGTTGAGCGAGTGCTGCCCGACGGGGCCTCCCGTCTGCTCATCGTGCTGCACGACGGGGCGGCATCCATCCACGTTGCTGGGGCACGGGCCAACCCGGTCTTGTTAACGATGAGTGGCCATATGCACGGGCTCTCGATCACGCTGAACCCCGGGGCAACACTGGGTCTGTTCGGCGTTCCGGCCAACGAATTGGCGGGTCTCACCGTGCAATGGGACGACATCGTCACCAAGGCGCATCGTGACGTACCCGAGCAACTGCTGGCCGCAACCGACGACGCCACGCGCGTTCAGTACGTCCTGCAGACGCTACAGGCAATCCAGCGCCCCCCAGACTCCTCGCGCCACTTGTTGGAGGACGCAGCGAGACGCCTTGGCCCCAAGGTGGGCGATGTCTCTGTGCGGGAACTGGCCGCAGAGTTGAATCTCAGCGAACGGCGCGTACAGCAGCTGTTCGCCTCGCACATCGGTTTAGCGCCCAGTGTCTGGCGCCGCCTGCAACGCCTTCACGGAACGCTGCGCTTGTTGCGGAAGGCCGAGACGCATCAATGGTCCGAGGTTGCCCTGCGCGCTGGGTACTACGACCAGTCACACCTGATCAACGAGTTCCGCGCCCTGTGCGGCCTGACGCCGAAGCAGCTTCTGCAACGCGCCGTTTCGGATTCTTCCAATACATCGAACCGCAACACTACCTAAAGTCGCGGTTCACCAGAATCCACCTCCACCATGCACATGAACAGCCTCACCAATTGCATTGCCGTTGTGACGGGCGCCAGCCGTGGCGCTGGTCGCGGCTGCGCGACAGAACTGGGCGCGGCCGGCGCCACCGTGTACGTGACCGGACGCAGCCGGCGCGAGCAAGCGGCACCGGGTTACGAACAGATCTCATTGCTGTCGAACCTGGAGCGGGTGCCGGGCAGCATCGACGAGACAGCCGAAGAGGTGACACGTGCGGGCGGCCGGGGCATTGCGGTCGCCTGCGATCACACGGATGAGGTGCAGGTCGAGGCACTCTTCGAACGTGTGCATCGCGAACAGGGTCGCCTGGATCTCCTCGTCAACAACGCCTGGGGCGGACACGAGTCCTTCGATGGCGTGTTTCAGGCGCCCTTCTGGGAACGCCCGATGGTGCACTGGGATGCGATGTTTGATCGTGGCGTTCGCAATCACCTCCTCTCCAGCAGGCTGGCCGCACCGATGCTCGTGCGTCAGGGCCGGGGACTGATCGTCACCACGACGTTCTGGGACCGCGACCGCTACATGCAGGGCAATCTGTTCTACGACCTCGCCAAGGCCGCGATGACGCGGTTGGCCTTTGGCATAGCGCAGGAGCTGAGGCCACATGGGGTGGCCTCGGTGGCAGTGTCCCCGGGCTGGATGCGCACCGAGTTCGTCCTGGCCGGTCACCAGACCGACGAGGCCCATTGGCGCGAGCGACCGGCGCTCACCCCCACAGAATCGCCCCGCTACCTCGGGCGTGCGGTTGTGGCCCTGGCCGGCGATCCCCGGGTGCTGGAGCGAAGCGGCCAAGTGCTTCGCGTGGGCGACCTGGTACGGGTTTATGGCTTCACTGACATCGATGGCCGTTTGGTGCCGCCTTTCGAACTGGAGGCGCAATGACTGCCGTCGTCTGCGCGCGCGAACCAGATTTGCCCCTGGAGGCGTTCCGGCGCATATTGCTTGAGTCGGGGCTGGGGGCGACGCGGCCGATCGACGACGGACCGCGATTGCGGCAGATGCTGGCCGGTGCGAGTCTCGTCGTATCTGCCCGTGCGCGCGACGGGAACTTGTTGGGTGTGGCACGCTGCCTGAGCGACGGGGCCTGGGTGGCCTACTTGGCCGAACTGGCGATATCACGAAGTGCGCAGGGCAAGGGCGTGGGGCGGCAGCTCCTACAAGCGGTTCATGCCGAACTCGGCCCCTGCGTGACGCTGGTGCTGGCCTCCATGCCAGACGCGGTTGCCTTCTACGAAAAGGTGGGTATGCCACGAATGGCCGATGTTTTCTTCTACTCTCGCCAACAATGAATGCGACATAGAAGAACATCCTTGCACAGCAAGGCGTGGTTGCTGAAGTTACGCTCCGCCTGATGAACGAGGCCGATTTTGGAGATGCTTCACGAGTGGCTCAACCGGCCACATGGTGTCGAATGGTGGGGCGGAGAGGATATATTTCCGAGTCTTGAGGAAGTCCTGCAACACTACCGCTCTAGTGTGCTCGCCGTTGAAGTAGTCACCCCATACATCGTGATGATCGGCGCAGAACCGCTCGGCTACGCGTAGTCCTACATCGCAATCGGTAGTGAAGATGGTTGGTGGGAAGGAGAGACTGATCCCGGTGTGCGAGGCATTGACCAATCGCTCGCAAACCCCGCTGACTTGAACCAAGGACTCGGGACCGCACTGATGCGGGCACTGGTCAGCCGGCTTCCCAGATTGCCCGCAGGTGCTGATCTGGCGGCAGATTGACAACTGTTAGTCGAACCGTAGGATTTGGTCGCATATGGGCAACAAACAAAGGTCTAATGCGCCAGATTGTGTACATGTGATTGAATTTGACGCAATGCGTCCAACTGCGCGAACAGATGTCTCTGAGGTCGCAGCGCTTACACACCCTCGATCGCCCAATGTTTGTCCGCCGTCTTGCCCTGCGCACTTTTCTGACACTTGCGCTACTGGCGGTCTTGCTGCCCATAGTACTTGCCAGCAGCAGTTTGTTTTATCGCTCTGCTACTGGTGCCATGGAAGAGTTCGCGCTGCAGTTGGCTGACGAGGTCTCAGGCAGGGTTCGCGAAAAGGTAGTCTCCTTCTTTGACGTGCCGCAGCGCGTAGTGGCTTTCAATGTCGAGCAGGTGCGCGCGGGATACCTGATGGTTCAGCAACCCGACGTGCTGATGCGCCAGTTCATGCTGCAGATCGACCAGCAGCCCCAACTGACTTTCATATCCATGGGCATGCCCGATGGCCAGTACTACGCCGGTAGCCGCCCCCCACTTGGAGAGGACCGTGCATTGCGCATGCTGCGCGCACGGATCAGCGACGGCCGGGCGATGGAGGTTCTGCGCATCGACGCCATAAGTCGCCAGCCGACGCTGATTTCTCGTAGTGAGGTGAGCTTTGATGCACGCAGCCGTCCGTGGTACCAGTCTGCGATAGCCAATGATGGGGTCGCGTGGTACGCACCCTATCGTTACATGATCAACGATGCGCAAGGTGCGTATGCCGCCATTGGTATGGGGATTTCCGCACCCGTCCGCTCGCGCGATGGTCAGCTGATCGGGGTGGTCACCGCCGATGTGGCGCTGTCCCAGCTCAACGACTTTCTGGCCGCGCTGGCCTCAGAGTCGGGGGGCAGGGCCTTTCTGGCCGAGGCGTCGGGTGAACTGCTGGCAATGTCCTCGCACGATCCGTCTGCGGGTGTGTCTGCTTTGGTCGAAGGGCAGCGGGTGCGCATCGACCAAAGCCGTGACCCAGTGATGCGTGCGTTAGGGGGGCACATCCTGCACAGCGGACAACGAGAAGGCAACCGGTTCATGGAGGTTGACGGCGTGCGCCACCTGGCGCGTTGGTGGACGCACGCCCTGGATCGCGGTCCCGTGCTAACCATGGCGATCATCCTGCCTGAGAGTCGCTTCAATACGCCTTTGCGCGGGGTGTTGCGCAACACGATTTACACCACGGTAGCAGTCCTGTTGGCTTCGGTGATGTTTTCGGTGTTTGTGGCCAGCCGGTTGGTGAGGCCCTTGCAGGTACTCAGTGATTGGGCGGTCAGGTTGACCCAGGCCGACTGGAATGCCCAAGCACCGAAATCAAGCCCGATCCGCGAGTTACGGTCCCTGGCTGATTCCATGGGCTACATGGCAGGGCACCTGAAGGAGCACGCTGAGGATCTGGAGCAGATGGTGGCGCAGCGCACGCAGGAGTTGGAAAACGCTGTGGCCTCCATTGAGCAGACGCTGACCGATCAGCGCCACTTCATTGCGATGTTGTCGCATGAGGTTCGGTCTCCCTTGGCCGTGATCAATGCGGCTGGGCAGTTGTTGTCTTTGCGATCCAAAGACGTACCAGCACAGCAGGCGCTGGCCCGGCGCATCCTGCGGGGCTCGGCGCGATTGAGCTACTTCTTTGACAACTGCCTGACCCAGGACCGCATCGATAGCCACAACTTTGCAGTAGAGCCATCACCCGTCGATGCAGGGGAGTTGTGCTTGTGGGTAGCTGAAAACGGCGGGCAACTGTCCGTCGAGCATTCGCTGCATCTTGCGGTGGAGCCTGGGTTGCCTTCATTGAATGGCGATCCAGTGCTGCTGCGCGTGATGCTCATGAATGTGCTGTCGAATGCATTCAAGTATTCCGAAGTAGGTACCACGGTGTCCTTTGGCGTGCACCAGGAGGGGGCTCAGTGCCGTTTTGTCATTGAGGACGAGGGGCCCGGCATTCCGCCAGAAGAACAGAAACTGGTGTTTGAGAAGTACCGCCGTGGACGCACGGCAGAGGGCAAACCCGGTGCCGGATTGGGACTGGCTTTGGTAAAACGCATCGTTGATTTGCACGGTGGAGCGGTCCAACTACAGGTACTCCGGCCCAAGGGCATGCGTTTCGTAATCGACATTCCGTTGACAGTGACACCGGTGGCCTGAATGTTGCATTCCGGTCGGGCGCCGGAGGTATTTGCAACATGACCCAATCTAAGCCCAGCATCGCCATCGTGGAGGATGACTCCGACCAACTGCACAGCATCGAAGAGTTTTTGCTCGATTCGGGCTACAGCGTTTGGGGGGCGTGCAGTGCCGAAGCTTTTTACAAGGGTTTCACTGTTCAGCCTGTTGATGTTGTCCTCTTGGACTTGGGCCTGCCTGGCGAGGATGGGCTCAGCGTGGCATCGCTTCTCAAGTCCCGACCCGAGGTCGGTGTGATCATCCTTAGCGCCCGGGATTCTCTCGATGACAGGCTTGCGGGCATGCGCGCGGGGGCAGACCGTTACCTAGTCAAGCCGGTCAACCTGTTGGAGTTGGCCGCCAATATCGATGCTACGGCGAGTCGTCTGGCCCCTCGGGCCGCTGCAGACTCCCCTGGATCGCTGGGCGCGGTGGCCGTATCTGCGGCACAGCCTGCATGCTGGGTGCTTGCGATGAAGGACTGGGTGCTGTCTTCACCGCAGGGCAAGTGTCTGCAGTTAACCACCCACGAGTTCATGTTCCTGCAGCAGCTCATGCGCGCTGATTGTCAGCCCGTGTCCAAGCGTGACCTGAGCACGCATTTGTTTGGTGCACGCGCCCAGAACGGCGCCGAGCGGCTCAACTTGCTGCTGACACGGCTGCGTAAGAAGGCGGCCGAGGCGTTTGCCGAGCCCTTGCCTGTCAAGACACTGCACCAGATTGGCTACGCCTTCACCGCCACGGCGCAGTTGGCACAGGACGCCCAGCGGCTGCACTGATCCTCCCGCTCCCTGTTCATCGGGGTGCCACCCGGGCGAGGTGTGCTCCCAGCGCAGCTGCGCCCGCAGGATGGGCGTGGCGGGTTAACCCTTGGCTTGCATGAATCCAAATGAAAGATTTGGAAAGACCAGGAAGGGGGTTTCCAACACACCATGTAGGTGGCATCTCTTGATCTCCCACTTCTATACATCGGAGCCCTCCATGCAACGTCGTCATCTCCTGCAAGTCTCGGCACTGAGTGCACTTTCTGCGTCCATGAGCTTGACCCGCCATGCTTTTGCGCAGGCCTCAGGCGCCATTCAGTTTGGCTGTCCGGTGCCTATGTCCGGTCCTTTTGCCGCCAACGGGAAGTTCGCCGACATGGGCATGCGACTGGCCATCGAGCAATATGGCAAGGCGCTCAACCGCCCGCTGGCTTATACGCTGCTGGACACCGAGGGCAAGCCTGCCACCGCCGTGCGCAAAGTGCAGGAGGCTGCGCAGCAGCAGGGCGCCCGCTTCTTCGCGGGTGGTATCTTGTCGGGCGAGGCTTTGGCCATGGGCAAAGAAGCCGAGAAGGCCGGCGGCCTGTTCGTGACCACGGCAGGTGCCGATGAAATCACAGGATCGGACTGCAATGCCGCGACCTTCCGCTGGTCCGTACCTACGTTCGGCGCCATCGAGCAGACAGTACGTCCGCTGATCGATTCCATGCCCAAGGCCAAGCGCTGGTACACCATCACGCCGCAGTACGTGTTTGGCGACGGCCTGCTGTCGGCGGCCAAGAACATCTTCAAGGAAAAGGGCATCGAACACGTTGGCAACAGCTACCACTCGCTGACCGAAAAAGAGTTCAGTGGCTACATCACCAACGCGCTGGCCGCCAAACCCGATGTGCTGCTGCTGTTGAACTTTGGTGCGCAGTGCGCCGACACCCTGCGCCAGGCCGTGAGCTTTGGCATGCACAAGAACATGACGATCCTGGTGGCCTGGGCTTCGGGGTTGGAGCAGTTCGAGTCGCTGGGCGCTGACCTGTGCGATGGCATCTACTTCGGCGCCCAATACTGGCACACGGTGGAGTCCGAACTCAACCGCGACCTCGTCAAGCGCACGAATGACAAGCTCAAGATGAACCCCAACTACAGCCTGGCGGGATCCTACATCTGCACCAAGCTGCTGATCGATGGCATCGTCAAGGCCGGATCGGTGGAGCAGAAGGCCGTGATCGCCGCGCTGGAAGGCCACAAGTACCAAGGGCTGACCGGCGAAGAAGAAGTGCGCAAGGCGGACCACCAGGTGCTCAAGAACTACTACCTGCTCAAGGGCAAGGCCAAGTCCAAGATGAAAAACAAGGACGACTACGTGGATGTGCTCAGTTCGGGCAAGTCGTTCCTGCCCATCGACCAGACGGGCTGCAAACGCGCCTGACCCTTACGGCGTCCTTCGGGCTGGGCACAGCCCGGTGCGAGCGCTGTGGATGCCCATTGTTTTGAAGACCCCAGCGGCACCGACAGGGTGCGGCTGGCGGTCGTTCGACCGAGCACTTTATGAATATCTACCTTCTGCAGGTCATCAACGGGATCGGCATTGGCATGCTGTACTTCCTGTTGGCGGTGGGCCTGTCCATTGTTTTTGGCTTGCTGCGATTCGTGAACTTCGCGCATGGCGCGTTCTACCTGATCGGGGCGTATTTCTGCTACCAGATGACCCGTTGGGGCATGAGCTTCTGGCTGGCCCTGGTGGTGGTGCCGCTGGTGGTGGGCGCCATTGGCTGGGCCACCGAGAAGCTCATCCTGCGCCACGTGTATGCCACGGACCACGAGTTTCACATCCTGGTGACCGTGGGCCTGGCGCTTGCGGTGCAGGAACTGGTGATCCTGCAATGGGGCCCGCTGGGCGACAGCGTGGCGGTGCCCGACGCGCTGCAAGGGGTGGTGATGTGGGGCAGTTTCATCTACCCCAAGTACCGCCTGTTTGTGATTGGTTTCACGGCCGTGCTGGCCGTATTGCTGTGGTGGGTGCTGGAAGGCACGCGGCTGGGCAGTGCGGTGCGGGCGGGCAGTGAATCGACTGAAATGGTTTCGCTGCTGGGTATCAATGTGCTGCGTATCTTCAGCCTGGTGTTTGGCCTGGGCGCGGCCACGGCTGCACTGGCCGGTGTGCTGGCGTCGCCGATCCGCGGGGCCGAGCCTTTCATGGGCGTCGAAGCCCTGGCCGTGGCCTTTGTTGTTGTGGTGGTGGGTGGCATGGGCAGCTTCAGTGGTGCGCTGCTGGGCGGTTTGATGATCGGGATCGTGCAAAGCGTCATGAGCACCCTGTGGCCAGAAGGGGCGCGCTTGATGATCTACGTGGCCATGGCGGCGGTGCTGCTGTTGCGTCCCCACGGCCTGCTGGGCCGCAAGGAGTGAACCCCATGAAAAAGTACACACATTTCATTTTTGCTGCGGTGGTGGTGGCTGCCATGCCCTTGCTGATGCAGTCGGGTTCGTTGGCCAGCGAGGTGCTCATCTTTGCGCTGGCGGCCATGGGCTGCAATCTGTTGCTCGGTTTCACTGGCTTGCTCTCGTTCGGGCAGGGCATCTTCTTTGGTTTGGGCAGCTACACCGTTGCCTTGATGCTGACCCGCTGGCCTGTTCCCATGCCGCTTGCGCTGCTGCTCGCCACAGTCATGGGAGCGCTCGGGGCGGCCGTGGTGGGCTGGGTGGCCATTCGCCAGCGTGGCACCTACTTTGTGATGCTGACCTTGGCCTTTGCGCAGATGTTCTATTTCATTGCCTATACGGCTACCGGCTTGACGGGGGGGGACAACGGGTTGATGGATATCCCTCGTCCCAATTTGTCCATCCTGGGCTTTGACCTGTGGACGTTGGCGTCGCCTTGGCAGTTCTATGGTTTTGTTTCGCTGATTTTTCTGGTGGTGTTCTGGCTGCTGCTCAAGGTGTCACGCTCGACATTCGGGCGAACCTTGCTGGCAGTGCGAGACAACGAAGAGCGTGCGGCTGCCATTGGCTACAACCTCAGGCTGCTCAAGCTGCAGGCGTTTGTGATCTCGGGTGCTGTCACCGGTCTCGCGGGGGCACTGCACGCCATGATGACCGGCCTGGCTCCGCTGTCCAACGCGGAGTACCACACCAGTGAAATGATCCTGGTGATGACCGTTATTGGCGGGACGGGCAACCTGTTTGCTTCGCTGCTGGGGTCTGCGTTCTACCTGCTGCTGGCCGACTGGCTGTCTCAATTATGGCCGCGTTGGCTCTTGCTACTGGGCATTGCATTGATGGCCGTGAGCCTCTGGATGCAGCGTGGGCTGTGGGGCTTGGGTGAAACGGTCTGGAATCGGCTGCAAGGTCATCGCAAGCAGTCGGCTGACACGGTGGTGACGCCATCGGCAACTGCGGTAGCTGCGAAAGGAGAACAGGCATGAGCCCAAAGACCCCGATCTTGTTGGAAGCCATTGATGTCGAAAAGCACTATGGCAAGTTTGCAGCACTGGGCGGTGTAAGTCTCCAGGTGCGTGCGAATACCGTGCATTCGGTGATTGGCCCTAACGGTGCTGGCAAGACCACGTTGTTCCACATGCTTACCGGCACCAAGACAGTCAGTGGGGGCCGGATTCTTTTTGATGGACAGGATGTCACGCATGAGCCAGACCATCGGCGGGTGCAGCGAGGCATTGCGCGTTCATTTCAGGTGACCAGCCTTTTTTTGAGCTTGCCGGTGCGTGAGAACCTGCGCCTTGGTGCACAAGGCGTACAGCCTGCACGCGCCCTAAATCCGTGGCATGAGCCGGTCGGGGCGCGTGCTCAATCGCAGGTGGTTGAGGCTGTTCTTTCCAAGGTGGGACTGGAGAACCTCGCAGACACTCCCGCTGGCAATCTTTCGCACGGTCAGCAGCGTCGATTGGAAGTTGGCATGGCCTTGGCTGCACGGCCCAAGGCCATCTTCCTGGATGAGCCCACTTCTGGCATGGGCATCGATGACCTGGATGACATGAAGCGATTGATCAAGAGCCTGCGCGACGAACACACGGTGGTCTTGATCGAGCACAACATGAACATCGTGATGGATATCTCGGACACCGTGACGGTGATGCAGATGGGGCGCGTGCTGGCCGAAGGCATGCCACACGACGTACGCAGCGACGAAAGGGTGAGGACTGCGTACTTGGGCAACATGATCACAGGGGGCAAGGCATGATTCTCGAAGTTGACAACCTGCATGCCCACTACGGCAAAAGCCATGTGCTTCAGGGTGTGTGTTTCACGGTGGGTAACGGCGAACTGGTCACCCTGCTGGGGCGCAACGGCGCAGGCAAGACCACCACACTCAAGAGCATTGCCGGGGTGGTCGCTCCCACGCAGGGCCGTGTGGCATTTGCCAGCAAACCGCTGCAGGGTCAGGCTTCGCATGTGATCGCCCGGCAGGGGGTGTGTCTGGTGCCAGAGCACCGGGGCATCTTCAAGCTGCTGACCGTGGAAGAGAACCTGATGCTGGGCCTGCGCAAGCGCTCCCCCTGGCAACTGGACGATGTGTATCGCATCTTCCCCCGGCTCAAGGAGCGCAGGCGCAACGGCGGCGGGCAGCTGTCGGGCGGCGAGCAGCAGATGCTGGCCATCGGCCGCGCGCTGATGAACGACCCCAAGCTGCTCATGTTGGACGAGCCCGTGGAGGGGCTGGCTCCCGTGATCGTGGAAGAAATCGTGGCCCAGCTCAAGACCATCAAGGCTGCGGGCGTGGCGATTTTGCTGGTCGAGCAGAACCTGGAGGTCTGCACCCAGCTGGCGGACCGGCATTGCATCCTGGAGCAGGGGCGCATCGTCTACACCGCTGACAACGCAAGCTTCCTGGCGGACGAAGAGGTCAAGGACCGCTACCTCGGCGTGGGACTGGCCTGAGCTCTGGCCCATCCCACACTGCATTCCAAAGGGCACTTCATGAAGTTTCTGATCGCTCGTCTGAACCACGAGACCAATACCTTTTCTCCGGTGCCCACGTCCTTGCAGGCGTTTGCACCCGATTACGACACCGCAGCCTTCCAGGCCAATGCCGGCATGCGAACGGCGATGGCAGCTTTCATTGATGCAGCAAAGCGGGTGGGGGCGCAGTGCGTGACGCCCGTCTCCGCCACGGCCAACCCCAGTGGGCCGGTGGATGCTGACGCCTACAACCAGTTGACGGATCGCATCGTTGCCGCCGCGGCGGGCTGCGACGCCATCCTGCTCGACCTTCATGGCGCGATGGTCGCCGAGAACATGCCAGACGGCGAGGGTGACCTGCTGGCCCGCGTGCGAGCGGCGGCGCCCGGCGTGCCGCTGGGCGTGGCCCTGGACCTGCACGGCAACATCACGCAAAAGATGATCGACCACGCCGATGTGATGGTGGGGTTCAAGACCTACCCGCATGTGGACATGTACGAGACGGGCGAGCACGCGGCGCGCCTGGTGCTGCAAATGCTGCAGCAAGGCACGCGCTATGCCGTGCGCTGGCGACAGTTGCCGCTGCTCAGCCACACGCTGCGCAGCACCACCCTGGGCGGTGCCATGGCCGCTGCCGTGTCATCGGCGCGGCAGGCCGAAGGGGAGGGCGTGCCGGCCATGACCATCTTTGCGGGCTTCTCCTTGGCCGACATCGCCGCGCCGTGCGTGAGCGTGGTGGCCACGGCCGAATGCACTGCTGAGGGGGAGGCGCTGTGCACCACTGCGCTGGACCGCGTGGCTGCCCAGATCTGGGCGGAGCGCGAGGGCTACGTGTATGCCAGCGAGCCTTTGGCCGACGCCTTCGCGCGGGCGCAGCGCATGGCCGAAGGGGCGGACAAGCCCGTGCTGTTGCTGGACCATAGTGACAACTGTATGTCCGGAGGAACCTGCGACACCATGGACGTGCTGCAGGCCGCCTGGCAGCATGGCCTGACCGGTATCGCCACGGGGCCGCTGTCTGATCCAGAGGCCGTTGCACAGCTCTTGGCAGCCGGTGTGGGCGCGCAGGTGTCGGTACGCCTGGGCAACAAGGTACCACTGGCCCGGCTGGGCATTGTCAAAGAGCCCGTGATGGTGCAGGGCACTGTGCGTGCCATCAGCGACGGTAGCTACACCGTGACCGGTCCCATCTACACCGGCCAGCGCTGCTCCATGGGACGCGCCGTCTGGCTGGATGCCGGAGGCACACAGATCGTGGTGGTGGAGCAGCCGCACGAGCCGTGGGATCTGGGCGTTTTCTCCTGCGTGGGCCTGGATCCCACGGCCTACCGCTACCTACTGCTCAAGTCGCGTATGTACTGCCGGCCGGTGTTCGTTCCGCTCTCTGCGGGGCTGGTCGAGTGCGACAGCCCCGGCGTCACCAGTTCGGACTACCGGCTATTCCCTTTTGAGAACCTGCGCCAGCCTGTCTACCCGCTGGGCGACGTGCTCGCTTACCCCTGACTGAGCTATATCTCTGGAGCTTCTATGGACAAGAAAGCCAAACCCGACATCGAAAACCTGCGCATCAACGGCCAGCGCCTGTGGGATTCGCTCATGGAGCTGGCGCAGATCGGCGCCACACCCAAGGGGGGCGTATGCCGCCTCACCCTCACCGACCTGGACAAACAAGGCCGTGACTTGGTGACTCGCTGGGCACGCGAAGCGGGCATGACGGTGACCATCGACAAGATCGGCAACGGCTTCATGCGCCGCCCCGGCCGCAACAACAGCCTGCCGCCCATCATGACCGGCAGCCACATCGACACCCAGCCCACGGGCGGCAAGTTCGACGGCAACTATGGTGTGCTGGCGGGCATTGAGGTGGTGCGCACGCTCAACGACCACGGCATCGAAACCGAAGCCCCCATCGAAGTCGCGTTCTGGACCAACGAAGAAGGCAGCCGCTTCGTGCCCGTCATGATGGGCTCCGGCGTGTTCGCCAAAGCCTTCACGCTGGAGCACGCCTACGCTGCCACCGACACCGAGGGCAAGACGGTGAAAGGCGAACTCGAGCGCATCGGCTACATCGGCGACCAGGAGCCGGGCGACCACCCCATCGGCGCGTACTTTGAAACCCACATCGAACAAGGCCCGGTGCTGGAAGACAACGACAAGACCATTGGTGTGGTCAGCGGCGTGCTGGGCATCCGCTGGTTTGACTGCACCGTCACCGGCATGGAAGCCCACGCCGGCCCCACGCCCATGGCCCTGCGCAAAGACGCGATGCTGGCCGCCACGCGCATCATGCAAGACGTGGTGGCCGCCGCCCACCGCCATCCGCCGCACGGCCGGGGCACTGTGGGCATGGTGCAGGTGTTCCCCAACAGCCGCAACGTGATTCCGGGCCGGGTCAAGTTCAGCATCGACCTGCGCAACAGCACCGATGCGCTGGTGGACGCCATGGCCGCCGAGGTCAAGGCCTTCGCCGACCAGGTGGCCCAGGAGCATGGTGTGCAGGTGCACATCGAAATGGTATCCAGCTACCCCGCGCAGCTCTTCCAGCCCGAGTGCGTGGAGGCCGTGGGCCGCGCCGCTGCCAAGCTGGGCTACAGCCACATGCCCGCCGTCTCGGGTGCCGGGCACGACGCTGTCTACATGGCCAAGCTCGCTCCCAGCGGCATGATCTTCATCCCCTGCAAGGACGGCATCAGCCACAACGAGATCGAGGATGCGAAACCTGAGCACATCGAGGCGGGCTGCAACGTGCTGCTGCATGCGATGCTGGAGCGGGCGGGCACGTGATGCTCTGCAATTGATAGCTGTAAGTGCTTGATGGATGCGCGCTGGAGCCTTTTTTCTCTTGAGTTCTGGCGCTGTGCGCGTGGATGGCGCGGGTGGCGTCTTTCAGGGCGGACCCGTTCATGGGCTCAGCTCCACTGGGGTGGCTGCGCTGGAAGTGGGCTACCGGTACACCGGGATGGAGCGTCTGATGTGCAATTTCAAAGGACTCCTCGCGAAGGTCTTTGTTTTTTCGGTGTCCGTTGTGCACGCGCGCCACATATGAGGGGCGTGTTGCGCGTCACGGATTGGCCGAAGAGTCCGTGTGGTTCGGTGCAAAAAGGTCCCAACTGGCCATGAACAGCGCAGCGATCACGGGACCAATGACGAAGCCTGTCAGGCCGAGAAGTCCCATGCCTCCGAGTGTGGAGATGAGCACGATGTAGTCCGGCATCTTGGTGTCCTTGCCGACAAGAATAGGGCGCAAGACGTTGTCCACGAGGCCAATCACGCCGATTCCGAATGCAGTCAGCACGGCGCCCTGCCACACGGCTCCGGTGGCGAGGAAGTAGATGGCCACCGGTACCCAGATCAGGCCTGCACCCACAGCAGGCAGCAGTGACAGGAAGGCCATCAGTACCCCCCACAGAACCGGGCCCTGGATGCCCAGCACCCAGAAGATCAGGCCGCCCAGGGCCCCCTGAGAGGCCGCCACCACGATGTTGCCTTTGACGGTGGCTCGGATGACGGTGGTGAACTTGCTGACCAGCTGCCGTTTATGGGCATCGTCCAGTGGGGTCGCATGGCCAATCCGGCGGGCCAGGCTGGCGCCATCGCGCAGCAGGAAAAACAGGAGGTACAGCATGATGCCGAAGCCGACGAGGAACTCCAGCGTGTTCTGACCAATGCTCAGCGCTTGTGTTGCGACGAACTGGCTGGCTTGTACGGCAACGGAGGAGAGTTTTTGCTGCAACTCACCGATGCTGGTGAGATTCAGTCGCTCCAGAAGATTGGCGGCCCACGCTGGCAGGGCTGCGATCACCTGCTGCAGATAGAGCCCGAAATTGAGCTGGCCTGAGCGCACCCGTTCGTAAATGACGCTGGCCTCCTGAACCAGCGACACGGTGATGGCGGTCATGGGCAGGATGACGATGACCAGGCAAAGCCCCAGCGTGCACAGGGCTGCCAGGGTGGGGCGCTTGGGCATGCGCTTGAGTAGCTTGCGATGCAGCGGGGCAAACAGGATGGCCAGAATCACGCCCCAAAAAACAGCGCCGTGAAACTGCCAGAGGATGGCTCCGAAGGCGATGGTCACGGCGATCAGCAGCAGCAGGAAGGCTTTGTCTTGGAGGTGATTGGGTGTCATGTCGCTTGGAGGCAATGAGATACCCGGAATGTACGCGAGGCCCGCTGACGTCAATTTTTCGGCGGCCTGTTGTGGGTGCGCGCATGACCCTTCCTTTGGGCGATCGCCCGTTCGGTGGCACAATACCGCCCGTACCAAGGCCCTTCCCCAGCCACAGTCGCATCCGCCAATCGGTTCAGCCGTGTCGCGGAAGGTTTCTCAACCAGCTAATGCTTTCCCAAGGAGAGCGGAGGTCAGCGGAATATGAGCGATACGACATCCGTCTATCAAGCCTACCAAGGCAACACTTACCTCTTCGGCGGCAATGCGCCCTATGTCGAAGAGATGTACGAAAACTACCTTGCCAACCCAGGTAGCGTGCCAGACAACTGGCGCGAGTACTTTGATGCACTGCAAAATGTGCCCGCAGTGGATGGCAGCAATGCCAAGGACGTTCCCCATCTGCCGGTGATCAATGCCTTTGCCGAGCGTGCAAAGCAGGGCGGTACCAAGGTGGTCGTCGCCACCGGCGCGGACTCCGAATTGGGTCGCAAGCGCACCGCTGTTCAGCAACTGATCGCCGCTTACCGCAATGTGGGCGCACGCTGGGCCGATCTGGACCCACTCAAGCGCACCGAGCGCCCCGCGATTCCCGAACTCGAACCCTCTTTTTACGGCTTCAGCGATTCCGACCAGGAAGTCGTGTTCAACACCAGCAACACGTTCTTCGGCAAGGAATCCATGCCGCTGCGCGAGCTGATCAATGCCTTGCGCGAAACGTACTGCGGCTCCATCGGCGCCGAGTACATGTACGCCACCGACCAGAACCAGAAGCGCTGGTGGCAGGAAAAACTCGAAACCATCCGCAGCAAGCCCAGCTTCGGCGCGGAAAAGAAAAAGCAGATTCTCGACCGCCTGACGGCTGCTGAAGGCCTGGAGCGTTTTCTGCACACCAAGTACGTTGGCCAGAAGCGTTTCTCCCTCGAAGGGGGCGAGAGCTTCATTGCTGCCATGGACGAGCTGATCCAGCAGGCGGGCTCCAAGGGCATCCAGGAAATCGTCATTGGCATGGCCCACCGTGGCCGCCTGAATGTGCTGGTCAATACGCTGGGCAAGATGCCCGCCGACTTGTTTGCCGAGTTTGACCACACCGCTCCGGAAGACCTGCCAGCGGGCGACGTGAAGTACCACCAGGGTTTCTCCTCGGACGTATCCACCCCCGGCGGCCCGGTCCATCTGTCGCTGGCGTTCAACCCCTCGCACCTGGAAATCGTCAACCCCGTGGTGGAAGGTTCGGTGCGCGCCCGCATGGACCGCCGTGATGACCCCCGGGGCAGCCAGGTGTTGCCCGTGCTGGTGCACGGCGATGCCGCATTTGGCGGACAGGGCGTCAACCAGGAAACCCTGGCGCTGGCGCAGACCCGTGGTTACACCACAGGCGGCACGGTGCACATCATCATCAACAACCAGATCGGCTTCACCACCTCCGACCCGCGCGACATGCGCTCCAGCGCGTTCTGCACCGACATCGTGAAGATGGTCGAGTCCCCCGTGCTGCACGTCAACGGTGACGATCCGGAGGCGGTGGTGCTGGCCACCCAGCTGGCGCTGGAATTCCGCATGGAGTTCCGCCAGGACGTGGTGGTGGACATCACCTGCTTCCGCAAGCTGGGCCACAACGAGCAGGACACGCCCTCGCTGACCCAGCCACTCATGTACAAGAAGATTGCGGCCCACCCCGGCACCCGCAAGCTGTACGCCGACAAGCTGGCCACTCAGGGCCTGGGTGCGACGCTGGGCGACGACATGGTCAAGGCGTACCGCTCTGCCATGGATGCGGGCAAGCACACCGTCGATCCGGTGTTGACCAATTTCAAGAGCAAGTACGCGGTGGACTGGTCGCCCTTCCTGGGCAAGAAGTGGACCGATGCGGGCGATACCGCGATTCCACTGACGGAATGGAAGCGCCTGTCCGAAAAGCTCACCACCATTCCTGCCAGCGTCACACCGCACCAACTGGTGAAGAAGGTCTACGATGACCGCGCTGCCATGGGCCGTGGCGAAATCAATGTGGACTGGGGCATGGGCGAGCACATGGCCTTCGCGTCCCTGGTGGCCAGCGGCTACCCGGTGCGCCTGTCGGGCGAAGACTGCGGACGCGGCACGTTCACCCACCGCCATGCCGTGATCCATGACCAGGCCCGCGAAAAGTGGGATGCTGGCACCTATGTGCCGCTGCAGAACGTGGCCGACAACCAGGCCCCGTTTGTCGTGATCGACTCCATCCTGTCTGAAGAGGCGGTGCTGGGCTTCGAGTACGGCTATGCATCGAACGACCCCAACACCCTGGTGATCTGGGAAGCACAGTTCGGCGACTTCGCCAACGGTGCCCAGGTGGTGATTGACCAGTTCATCGCCTCTGGTGAAGTGAAGTGGGGCCGGGTGAACGGCATTACGCTGATGCTGCCGCACGGCTATGAAGGTCAGGGCCCTGAGCACAGCTCGGCCCGCCTGGAGCGCTTCATGCAGCTGGCGGCCGACACCAACATGCAGATCGTGCAGCCCACCACGGCCAGCCAGATCTTCCATGTGCTGCGCCGTCAGATGGTGCGCGACCTGCGCAAGCCGCTGATCATCATGACGCCCAAGTCGCTGCTGCGTAACAAGGACGCCACCTCGCCGCTGTCCGAGTTCACCAAGGGCAGCTTCCAGACGGTGATTCCCGAGCAGAACGAAGCCATCGTGAAGAAGGCCGCCAAGGTCAAGCGCGTGATCGCGTGCTCGGGCAAGGTGTACTACGACCTCGTGAAGAAGCGCACCGAACGCGAAGACGAAGACGTGGCCATCATCCGTGTGGAGCAGCTCTACCCGTTCCCCCACAAGGCATTTGGGGCCGAACTCAAGAAGTACCCCAACGCGACGGATGTGGTGTGGTGCCAGGACGAGCCGCAGAACCAGGGTGCCTGGTTCTTCATCCAGCACAACATCCACGAGAACATGCTCGATGGCCAGAAGCTGGGCTACGCAGGCCGCGCCGCGTCTGCTTCGCCTGCCGTGGGTTATGCCCACCTGCACCAGGAGCAGCAAAAGGCGCTGGTGGACGCAGCATTCGCCAAGCTCAAGGGTTTTGTCCTGACCAAGTAAGGCCAGCTACCCGAACGAACACAGAACAGAACCCCTACCGAAAGAATTCAAAATGGCTATCGTAGAAGTCAAAGTCCCCCAGCTGTCCGAATCCGTGGCAGAAGCCACCATGCTCAACTGGAAGAAGAAGCCCGGTGAAGCCGTGGCCGTGGACGAGATCCTGATCGAGATCGAAACCGACAAGGTCGTGCTCGAAGTGCCCGCACCCTCCGCTGGCGTGCTGTCTGAAATCATCCAGGGCGACGGTGCCACTGTGGTGGCTGATCAGCTCATCGCCAAGATCGACACGGAAGGCAAAGCGGGTGCCGCTGCAGCAGCTCCTGCCGCTGCCGCACCAGCCCCCGCTGCCGCCGCACCTGCTGCAGCGCCTGCCGCCGCTGGTGGCTCCAAGGGGGATGTGGCCATGCCCGCCGCTGCTAAGCTGCTGGCCGACAACAACCTGTCTGTCTCGGCCGTGGCCGGTTCGGGCAAGGACGGCCGTGTGACCAAGGGTGACGTGCTGGCCGCCGTGGCCGGTGGTGCCAAGGCTGCCGTCGCAGCTCCCAGCGTGATCCCCACTGGTGTGCCCTCCAAGGCACTGCCCCAGGTGGCAGCGCCCGCTGGCAAGGAAGACCTGAGCGGTCGTCCCGAGCAGCGAGTGCCCATGAGCCGCCTGCGCGCCCGCGTGGCAGAGCGTCTGCTGCAGTCGCAAGCCACCAACGCCATCCTGACCACGTTCAACGAAGTGAACATGGCGCCGGTGATGGACCTGCGCAAGAAGTTCCAGGACAGCTTTACCAAGGAACACGGCACCAAGCTGGGCTTCATGTCCTTCTTCGTGAAGGCCGCTGTGCACGCCCTGAAGAAGTACCCTGTGCTCAACGCATCGGTGGACGGCAACGACATCGTCTACCACGGCTATTTCGACATCGGTATCGCCGTGGGCTCGCCCCGTGGCCTGGTGGTGCCCATCCTGCGCAATGCAGACCAGATGAGCTTCGCTGACATCGAGAAGAAGATCGCCGAGTTCGGCAAGAAGGCCGCTGAAGGCAAGCTGGGCATTGAAGAAATGACCGGCGGCACGTTCTCCATCTCCAATGGCGGCACGTTCGGCTCAATGCTGTCCACCCCCATCATCAACCCGCCCCAGTCGGCCATCCTGGGCGTGCACGCCACCAAGGACCGCGCTGTCGTGGAAAACGGCCAGATCGTGATCCGCCCGATGAACTACCTGGCCATGTCCTATGACCACCGCATCATCGACGGCCGCGAAGCCGTGCTGGGCCTGGTGGCAATGAAGGACGCGCTGGAAGACCCATCGCGCCTGCTGTTCGACATCTGATCCCCTGACTGCATCGACCCACCCGCGTGGCCCGGCCTCTGGTCCTGCCCGCCGGTGGGTCTTTCTCCAACTGACTGAACGAGATTTCCCATGAGCAAACAATTTGATGTGATCGTCATCGGTGGCGGCCCTGGTGGCTACATTGCTGCCATCCGTGCCGCCCAACTGGGCTTCAACGTCGCCTGTATCGACGAGTGGAAGAACGACAAGGGCGGCCCCGCACCCGGTGGCACCTGCACCAACGTCGGTTGCATCCCCTCCAAGGCGCTGCTGCAGTCGTCCGAGCATTTCGAGCATGCCAACAAGCACTTTGCCGAGCACGGCATCACGGCCACTGGCGTCAAGATGGACGTGGCCAAGATGATTGCCCGCAAGGACACCGTCGTGAAGCAGAACAACGACGGCATCCTGTACCTGTTCAAGAAGAACAAGGTCAGCTTCTTCCACGGCCGCGGCTCGTTCGTGAAGGCTGCCGAAGGGGGCTACGAGATCAAGGTGGCGGGTGCCGCTGAAGAGACCATCGTTGGCAAACAGATCATCATCGCCACCGGCTCCAACGCCCGTGCGCTGCCCGGCACGCCGTTTGACGAAGAACTGGTGCTGTCCAACGACGGCGCGCTGCGCGTCGGCGCCGTGCCCAAGAAGCTGGGCCTCATCGGCTCGGGCGTGATCGGCCTGGAAATGGGCTCGGTGTGGCGCCGCCTGGGTGCTGAAGTCACCATCCTCGAAGGCCTGCCCACGTTCCTGGGCGCGGTGGACGAGCAGATCGCCAAGGAAGCCAAGAAGGCCTTCGACAAGCAGGGCCTGAAGATCGAGCTGGGCGTGAAGGTCGGCGAGATCAAGACCAGCAAAAAGGGTGTGAGCATTGCCTACACCAACGCCAAGGGCGAAGCCCAGTCGCTGGAAGTGGACAAGCTCATCGTCTCCATCGGCCGCGTGCCCAACACCATCGGTCTGAACACCGAAGCTGTGGGCCTGCAACTGGACGAGCGCGGCGCTATCGTGGTGGACGGCGACTGCAAGACCAACCTGCCCGGCGTCTGGGCGGTGGGCGACGTGGTGCGTGGCCCGATGCTGGCACACAAGGCCGAGGAAGAAGGCGTTGCCGTGGCCGAGCGCATCGCCGGCCAGCACGGTCACGTCAACTTCAACACCATTCCCTGGGTCATCTACACCAGCCCCGAGATCGCATGGGTGGGGCGCACGGAGCAGCAGCTCAAGGCCGATGGCGTCAAGTACAAGGCGGGCAGTTTCCCCTTCCTGGCCAACGGCCGCGCACGCGCACTGGGCGACACCACCGGCATGGTCAAGATGCTGGCCGATGCCGAAACCGATGAGATCCTGGGCGTGCACATCGTGGGCCCGCAGGCCAGCGAGCTGATCTCCGAAGCTGTGGTCGCCATGGAGTTCAAGGCCAGCAGCGAAGACATCGCACGCATCTGCCACGCACACCCCTCCTTGAGCGAAGCCACCAAGGAAGCGGCCCTGGCCGTGGACAAGCGCACTCTCAACTTCTGATATTTGAATAAAAAAGGGCTCCAGCGCCTGCTATTCATGCGCTGGTAGCTATCAAATTCATAGTATCAGAAGGGTGCGCATCCCGTGACAGTCAAACAGGCTTACCTGGCCGAGCTGGCCGCCAAAGGCTACCAAAGCGACCCCGCCCAGCTGCGGGCCGTGGATGCGCTGCAGCGCTGTGCCGATGAATGGGCCGCCTACAAGGCGCGGCGTTCCAACGCGCTCAAGAAGCTGATCAACCGGCCCGAGATTCCGCGTGGCGTGTACATGTACGGCGGGGTGGGGCGGGGCAAGAGCTTCCTGATGGAGTGCTTTTTTGACGCCGTGCCACTCAAGCGCAAGGTGCGCCTGCACTTCCATGAGTTCATGCGCGAGGTGCACCGCGAGCTGGTGGCGCTGCAGGGCACGCAGAACCCGCTGGATGTGCTGGGCGAGCGCATTGCCAAGCGCTACAAGCTCATTTGCTTCGACGAGTTCCACGTGGCGGACATCACCGATGCCATGATCCTGCACCGCTTGCTGGTGGCGCTGTTCGACAACGGCGTGGGTTTTGTCACCACGTCCAATTTCAAACCGGACGATCTTTACCCCGGCGGCCTGCACCGCGACCGCATCCTGCCCGCGATTGCGTTGCTCAACGAGAAGCTGGAAGTGGTCAACGTGGACAACGGCACCGACTACCGACGCCGCACGCTGGAGCATGTGAAGCTCTACCACACGCCTCTGGGCCCCGAGGCCGACGCCGAGATGAGCCAGGCCTTCGACCAGCTGGCCGAAGTGCATGACGAAGATCCGGTGCTGCACATCGAGCAGCGCGAGATCCGCGCACGGCGCAAGGCCGGTGGCGTGGTGTGGTTCGACTTCAAGGCGCTGTGCGGCGGCCCGCGTTCGCAGAACGACTACCTGGAGATTGCCACGCAGTTCCACACCGTGCTGCTTTCCGACGTGCCCTACATGCCGGTGAGCATGGCGTCGCCCGCGCGGCGCTTTACCTGGCTGGTGGACGTGCTGTATGACCGGCGTGTCAAGCTCATTCTGTCGGCGGCTGTGCCGCCCGAGCAGCTTTACACCGATGGGCCGCTGGCACACGAGTTCCCGCGCACTGTGTCGCGTCTCAACGAGATGCAGTCCAAGGAGTTCCTGGACCTGGAGCGTCGCATGGTGGATACGGGGCTGACATGATGCAGCGTGCATTTTTTGCTGCAACGGTGCTTGCCACTGTGCTGGTGCTGCCAGTGGCTCCCGTGTGGGCCCAGGCCGCCGATGGAACACAGGACAGCGCTCAGGCCGCTGCGGCTGCGCATCGCAAGGCCGAGCACGAACGCATCCGCCACGAGCGCGAGGCGATGGCTGCCGTGCGCCAGAAGGAGGAAGCAGCCTGCTACAAGCAGTTTGCGGTGGAGGACTGCCTGCGCAGTGTCCGCACCAAGGCGCGTGAAGCCGGCGATCGGCTCCGTGCCCAGGAGGTGGAGTTGAACGACGCCGAGCGCAGGGAAAAGGCGGCTGAGCGCCTGCGCTCCATTGAGGAAAAGCAGAAGGCCGTGCCGCCTCCGGCGTCCAGAGGGCAGGGCACGGATGCCACGGTGCGCAAAACCCCGGCAGACCCCGCGAGCACCAAGGCGCAGCGGGACCACGATGCCGAGCAGCGCGCACTTTTGCAGCGCAGCCGGGTCCAGCAGCATGACAGCGAGCAGGCTGCCCGTGCGGCTGTCCAGGCCGACCGCGCCGCCCAGGCGCGCATTCGCCATGCAGAAACCCTGAAAGCGGCGGAGGAGCGCCGCGCCCGGGTCGAAAAGTCCCAGGCTGATGCGGCCGCAAAGGGGCACCCGCCTGCTGCGCCGTTGCCAACACCGGCGCGCGCAGTATCCAGTCCAGTGCGCTGATTGCCTGAAAAGCACAGCAGGGGCATCGTCGGCCCGCTGGCCCATTGATTTATGGGGGCAAGCTGCTCCGCTGGTGGGTCGCCGTCATAGCAGCCTGGCTTCCAGATAGCCTGATACAGGCGCCGTGGGCTGTGGGTCAGGCGCGGCCTGCGTCGATCGGAACGAGGCGTGCGATCTTCTTTTCTTCGACCAGCGCTTCGATCTTCACGATGACCAGCGACAGGTTGTCACCGCCGCCCCGGGCCCGGGAGCGCGCCTTTTCAATCAGGAACTCGGTGGCTTCGCGGGGCGACAGCGAATCCACCACCGAGGCCAGTTCGGTGGGCGAGAAGTAGTGCCAGACACCGTCGCTGCAGGCGAGCAGTACATCACCCGGTTGCAGTTGCGGAATGATGTGGGTGGTGATGGGCGGGTCGCTCTCGGTGCCCAGGCAGCCCACCAGGATGTTTGAGTGGGGGTGGTTGTTGGCCTCGGCCTCGGTCAGCTCGCCCCGGTCCACCAGCGCCTGGACATAGGAGTGGTCGCTGGTGCGGAACACCATGCGGGGGCCCTGGAAATGGTAGATGCGCGAGTCGCCTGCATGCACCCAGTGGCAGTCCCCTCGGGGGTTGATGAGGAAGGCCGCAATCGTGCTGTGGGGTTCCTGTTCTGCCGAAATGGCCGTCAGGCGAATGACGATGTGGGCCTCTTCGACCATGTTCTTGAGCATGGACACCGCGTCGTCGGTGTCGGGCGAGTAGCGCTCGAACAGCTGCCGTGCGGTCATCATGACCTGGTCCGATGCCTTGCGGCCGCCACTGCGACCGCCCATGCCATCGGCGATCACGCCCAGCACGCAGCCATTGTGTCGGGCGTGGGAGATCAGGGCGACCTGGTCTTGCTGGTATTCCCGGTCGCCCTTGTGGATGCCGGTGGACGCGATGAGGCGAAACGCTTTGGTCATGCTGGTGATTGTGGGGGCGCGTGCACAAACGCTCGTCGTGAAAACGGGCTAAGCGCGTATTATCCGCCCGCCTGTGGCATTTTCGCCATGCTTGTGGCGCTCCTGCCTTGAAACCCAGCCTCCACTCTCCCCACCGACAACTGATCGAATTGCGCATGGAACATGCCGATCTGGATGCCTTGATCGATCGCTGCGCCCCCGATGCGGCGCCCGACGAACTGGCGCTGCGGCGGCTGAAGAAGCGCCGCTTGGTCCTGCGTGATGCGATGGACCGGCTGGAACGTGAGCTTCTGCCGCAAGAGCCTGCCTGATGGCGCTGGTTGACATGGTGGCGGAGGTGTTTGCCGCCGGTGGTGTTCTGGAGCGGGCGGACGCACACTTCCAGCCCCGCGAAGGGCAAACCCAGATGGCCTGCGCCGTCGCACGGACCATCGAAGCAGGGGGCGCCCTGGTGGTGGAGGCGGGTACCGGGGTGGGCAAGACTTTTTCTTATCTGGTGCCCGCCCTGCTCAGCGGCGAGCGGGTGCTGCTGTCCACCGCCACCAAGGCGCTGCAGGACCAGCTTTTTGCGCGGGACCTGCCCTGGCTTGTCGAAACGCTGGGCATGCCGGTGCGCATGGCGCTGCTTAAAGGCCGCTCCAGCTACCTGTGCCTGTACCGCATGGAGCTTGCGCGCCAGGACGCGCAGGCCCAGGACCGGGGCGTGGCGCGTGTGCTGGCCAAGGTCGAAGACTGGTCACACCACACCCAGTCGGGCGACCTGGCGGAACTGACGGGGCTGGATGACCGCTCGCCCGTGATTCCGCTGGTTACATCCACCCGCGAGAACTGCCTGGGTTCGCAATGCCCCCAGTTCCGCCCCTGCCATGTGCACCGGGCGCGGCGCGAGGCGCTGGCGGCCGACATCGTGGTCATCAACCACCACCTGTTTTTTGCCGATGTTGCAGTGCGCGAGTCCGGCATGGCCGAGCTGTTGCCCACGGTACGCGTGGTGGTGTTTGATGAGGCGCACCAGATCAATGAGACGGGCGTGCAGTTCCTCGGCACCCAGTTGTCCACAGGGCAGGTGACGGATTTCAGCAGGGACCTGCTGGCCGCAGGCCTGCAGCATGCCCGGGGCCTGGCGGACTGGGTGGGGTTGTCCCGCCGGGTGGAGCTGTCGGCGCAGGACCTGCGCCTGGTCGCTCGCACGGCCACGGGTGCCACCAAGCTGCGATGGGCGGATGATGCCCCGGAGGGATTCCCGGCCGAGCATTGGCACGGCGCCTTGCGCGGCGTGGCGCTGGCCTGCGCGCAGGCCCAGGAGGCGCTCGATACGGTCAGCGAGATCGCCCCAGACTTTGTGCGCCTGTATGAGCGCGGCTCGGAGCTGCTGGCGCGCCTGGCCCGCTTTTCAGGTCCCAGCGATCCCGAGGTGGTGCGCTGGGTGGATGTGGGCACCCAATTGCGGCTGGTCGAATCGCCGCTGGACATTGCCGATGCCATGCGCACGCGCTTGCTGGGAGCGCCTGCCGAGGCTTCTGAGGGCGCGGGCGGCGATGGCTGGCCGGATGACAGTTCCGCAGGGCCGGGCCGGGCTTGGATCTTCACCTCGGCGACCCTGGGCGACGACGAGCGCCTGAGCTGGTTCACTGAACGGGCGGGGCTGCAGGAGGCCCAAATTCTGCGAGTGGCCAGTCCGTTCGACTACCCGGCGCAGGCCGCACTGTATGTGCCGCGCCACTTGCCTTCACCCGCCGACCCGGCCCACAGCCCAGCGCTGGCGCAATGGGTGGGCCTGGCTGCCGAGCGGCTGGGGGGGCGCACCTTGGTGCTGACCACTACGTTGAAGGCGTTGCGCGCAGTGGGTGACGCGCTTCAGAAGCGGTTTGCATCATCAGGAGCGCTGGAGGTGCTGGTACAGGGCGAGTGGCCCAAGCGGCGGCTGATGGAGCGTTTTCGGGAAGGAGCTGACCATGGTCAGCCGGGCTGTGTGCTGGTCGCGTCCGCCACCTTCTGGGAGGGGTTCGATGTGCCCGGTGACACGCTGCAGCTTGTGGTCATCGACAAGCTGCCGTTTCCGCCACCTGGCGACCCCTTGGTCGAGGCGCGCACGCAGCGGATCGAAAAGGCGGGAGGAAAGGCTTTCAAGGCCTATGCACTGCCTGAGGCGGCCGTGGCGCTCAAGCAAGGGGCGGGACGCTTGATCCGGAGAGAGTCAGACCGGGGGATTCTGGTGGTGGGGGACACCCGCCTTGTCACCATGGGTTACGGCAAACGCCTGCTGGCCGCATTGCCGCCAATGCGGCGGCTGGAGTCGGAAGAGGCTTTTGAAGAGGCCTTGCAGGCGCTGCTCACCAGACCTTCCACCACGGATCCGACTTGCCCTTGAAGCCGCCACTCATATAGGGGCTTTGGGGATAGGACTTGTCCATCACGCGGCGCGCGTCATCACGCAACTGGGTCATGCCCAGGGCGTCATACGACTGGATCAGGATGTACAGCGCTTCCTCCAGCGCAGGCACGCCCTGGTAATCAGCCACGGCCACCTGGGCGCGGTTGATGGCCGCCACATAGGCGCCACGCTGGAAGTAATAGCGGGCCACATGCACTTCGTACTGCGCAAGCGAGTTGACGATGTAGGTCATGCGCTGGCGCGCGTCCTGCGTGTAACGCGAGTCTGGGAAGCGGGTGGACAGTTCGCTGAAGGCTTCGAACGAGTCCTTGGCGGCCTTCTGGTCCCGCTCGGACAGATCCTGGCGCGAGATGAAGGAGAACAACCCCAGGTTGTCGTTGAAATTCACCAGGCCCTTGAGGTAGAGCGCGTAGTCCAGCGCGGGGCTGGCTGGGTGCAGCTTCATGAAGCGGTCCAGCGTGGCGATGGCCTGGGCCTTTTCACCGGCCTTGTAGTGGGCGTAGGCCTTGTCGATCTGGGCCTGTTGCGCCAGCGGTGTGCCGGCTGCACGGCCTTCGAGCTTTTCGAGCAGCGGAACCGCCTTGTCGTAGGCGCCGCTGCTCATTTCGTCCTTGGCTTCCGAATGGATACGGTTGGGGCTCCAGCCGGCCGTTTTGTCTTCTGGGGTGCTGGAGCAGCCCGCCAGCAGACCGGCAAGCAGCAGGGCGGAAACGAGGGGCAATGGGGCACGCAGCATCGCAAGCAGCTTTCAGCAAATGAGGGAACAGGTGCACATGGGGCTGGGTTCGTCCGGGGCGTGAGTTGCGCTTCCGGCCCAAGGGTCCACAGGCATCTTGAACAGAAAAGGCATTGTACTGGGGGCCGTTGCCGCCCTGCGGCGCCGTAAGCTCTGCTTTCAGGTGGGCAGGTGCAGGGCTTTCTACAATGGCTCCATGTTTGTTCACCTGCGCCTGCACACCGAATTCTCCGTCGTGGACGGGACCAACCGAATCGATGAGGTGGCCAAGGCGGCCGCCAAGGATGGCCAGCCTGCATTGGCCATCACCGATCTCAACAACCTTTTTGGCGCGATCAAGTTCTACAAGGAAGCCCGGGGCAAGGGCGTCAAGCCTATTCTGGGTGCAGAAATTTTTCTGGAAGGCGAAGCGGGGGCGGCGCCATCGCGAATGATCGTGCTGGCGCAAAGCCGTCAGGGCTACCTCAACCTGTCAGAGCTGCTGGCCCGCGCCTGGACGCGCAACGTTGTCAAGAACCTGGCGCTGTGCACCTGGGCGTGGCTGGAGGAGCTGTCGGAAGGCCTGATTGCCCTCGCGGGCGCGCAGGCGGGTCCGGTGGGGCAGGCCTTGCTGAAGGGGGATGAGTCTGGCGCGGCTGACATCGCGCTGCGACTCGCGGGGATTTTTCCGCACCGCTTTTACATGGAGTTGCAACGCGCGGGCCGCGCCGACGATGAAGCCCATGTGGCCGCAGCGGCCCAATTGGCGGCGCGCCTGAACCTGCCGGTGGTGGCCACACACCCGGTGCAATTTGCCACGGCGGATGATTACGAGGCCCATGAGGCCCGCATCTGCATTGCCGAGGGCGAAATCCTTGCCAACCCGCGCCGGGTGCGCAAATTCACCCGCGACCAGTATTTCAAGTCATCGGCCGAGATGGAGGCGCTGTTTGCCGATGTGCCTTCGGCCATTGCGAACACGGTGGAAATCGCCCAGCGTTGCAACTTGACGCTGGTGCTGGGCAAGCCGCAACTGCCGGATTTCCCCACACCCAATGGCATGCCGATCGACGAGTACTTTCGCTACGCCTCTTTTGAGGGGCTGGAGGCGCGGCTCAAGCTGCTTTTCCCCAAAGAGTCCGACCGCGAACAGCAGCGCCCGCGCTATGTGGAGCGGCTGGAGTTCGAGATCGGCACCATCCTCAAGATGGGGTTCCCCGGTTACTTCCTGATCGTGGGCGACTTCATCCAGTGGGCCAAGGAAAACGGCTGCCCCGTGGGGCCCGGACGGGGGTCGGGCGCGGGCTCACTCGTGGCCTATGCGCTCAAGATCACCGACCTGGATCCGCTTGAGTACAACCTGCTGTTCGAACGCTTCCTGAACCCCGAGCGGGTCTCGATGCCTGACTTCGACATCGACTTCTGCCAGGGCAACCGCGACCGTGTGATCGACTATGTGAAGGAGAAGTACGGCAAGAACGCAGTGAGCCAGATCGCCACCTTCGGCACCATGGCCGCCAAGGCGGCCATCCGTGACGTGGGCCGGGTGATGGACATGAGCTACACCTTCTGCGACGGCATCTCCAAGCTTGTGCCGGGCAAACCGGGCATGTCGTACACCTTGCAGTACCCGCCCGAAGTGAAGAAGGAGGGCGACAAGAACAACTACGCGCTGGAGTTGGAGCCCATGCTCTACGAGCGCGTGCGCAAGGAAGAAGACGTCAAGACCGTCATCGAGATGGCGCAGAAGCTCGAAGGCATGACGCGCAACATCGGCATGCACGCGGGGGGCGTGCTGATTGCGCCGGGCAAGCTCACCGATTTTTGCCCGCTCTACCAGCAGCCGGGTAGCGAATCGGCTGTGAGCCAGTACGACAAGGACGACGTGGAGGCCATCGGCCTCGTGAAGTTCGACTTTTTGGGCCTGGCCACGCTCACCATCCTGGAGATTGCGCGCGAGTTCATCATCAAGCGCCACAAGGGCCAGGAGAACTTCACCTTCGAGACCGTGCCGCTCGATGATGGCAAGACCTACAAGCTTTTTCAGGACGGGCTGACCGAGGCCGTATTCCAGTTTGAAAGCCGGGGCATG
Source organism: Acidovorax sp. BL-A-41-H1 (assembly GCF_051942715.1). Lineage (NCBI taxonomy): Bacteria > Pseudomonadati > Pseudomonadota > Betaproteobacteria > Burkholderiales > Comamonadaceae > Acidovorax > Acidovorax sp. BL-A-41-H1. The sequence continues at coordinate 35,661 of NZ_JBPVJQ010000002.1, forward strand.
CAGGGCATGCTCAAGGAGGCCAAGCCCAGCCGCCTGGAGGACCTGATTGCCCTGAATGCGCTCTACCGCCCGGGCCCCATGGACCTGATCCCCACGTTCGTGAACCGCAAGCACGGCAAGGAGCCGGTGGAGTACCCGCACCCCCTGGTCGAGCCCGTGCTGGCCGAAACCTACGGGATCATGGTGTACCAGGAGCAGGTGATGCAGACCGCCCAGGTGCTGGGCGGCTATAGCCTGGGCGGCGCCGACATGCTGCGCCGGGCCATGGGCAAGAAAAAGGCCGAGGAGATGGCCGAGCATCGCGAGATCTTCCGCAAGGGGGCGGCCGAAAAAGGCATCGGGCAGGAAAAGGCCGACGAGGTGTTCGACCTGATGGAGAAGTTCGCGGGCTACGGCTTCAACAAGTCGCACGCCGCCGCTTACTCGCTTCTGGCCTACCACACGGGCTGGCTCAAGGTGCACTTCACGGCCGAGTTCTTCTGCGCCAACATGACCGTGGAAATGGACGACACCGATAAGCTCAAGGTGTTGTACGAGGACGCGGTCAAGCATTTCGGCATGACCTTCGAACCGCCGGACGTGAACCGGGGCAAGTATCGGTTCGAGCCGGTCACGGACAAGATCATCCGCTACGGCCTGGGTGCCGTGAAGGGCACGGGCCAGCAGGCGATCGAAGCCATGGTGGCCGCACGCGAAGGCCGGGGCGAGGGGCCGAACGGGTCCACCACCGGGCCGTTCAAGAGCCTGTTCGACTTCTGCCTGCGCGTAGACAAGTCGCGCATGAACAAGCGCACGGTGGAGGCCCTTATCAAGGCGGGTGCGTTCGATTCGATCAACATGAACCGCGCGGCGCTGGTGGCGTCCATCGACCGGGCCTTCGATTTCGCGGCAGCCTCGCTGGCCAATGTGAACCAGGGTGGGTTGTTCGACATGATAGGTGATGACGCCCATGGCTCCAGCACGCAGGAGCCTGACCTGGTGGAGGCCTTGCCCTGGGGTATCAAGGAACGGCTCACGCTGGAAAAAACCGCAGTGGGCTTTTACCTGTCCGGCCACCTGTTCGACGAAGTGGCTACCGAGGTGCGCCGCTTTGTGCGCACACAGATCGACGAATTGCTCGACAGCCGCGAGCCCCAGGTGCTGGCCGGGATCATCAGCGACTTCCGCGTCATCAACGGGCAGCGGGGCAAGCTGGCCCTGTTCAAGCTGGATGACAAATCCGCTGTCATCGAGGCATCGGCCGATGAGGCCTTGCTCAACACCTACCGCAACCAGCTCAAGGAAGACGAGTTCGTGGTGATGATGGGGCGCCTGCAGCTGGACCATTTCAGCGGAGGCCTGCGCGTGAAGGTGCAGCAGGTGTGGGATTTGGCTGGTGCACGCTGCCGGTTTGGCAAGTACCTGCATGTGGTGGTGGGAGACAAGCTGCCCGATGTGCCCCGCCTGGTGCAGGAGTTTCCCGCGCGGCGGGAGGAGAGTGCCGAGGGCGAGGTCGCGGTGCATGGCCTGCGGGTGCGCATGGGTGTGCGCTGCAAGGCCGAGGACGCAGCGGCGGTGGCAGAGCTGCAACTGGGGGAAAACGCGCGGTTTTTCCCGTCGGATGCGGCCCTGGCGGCATGGACCGCGCAGGCGGGCCCAGGGGCGGCCACGGTGGTGTACGAATAGGGCAGGGGGTAAGCGGGCGGCGCGGTCCCAGGGTGTGGCTCCCTTTGTGGAGCCATGGCTTGAAAAATACCGGGTCAACTCCCAACTTCTTCAGCGGCAGCCCCCCGCGCGGGTCGCTAGAATGATTTTCATGGCAACAAAACCACCTTCACCCCCCACCGCGCCACCGGTTACACGGCCAGCGCGGGATGATGGCGGTTCGGTCGTGCTCGAAAGGCGCACGCAAAAGACCCAGCCGCCCCAGATGTATCAGGTGGTCATGCTCAATGACGACTACACCCCCATGGAATTCGTCATCGTGGTGCTGCAGGAGTTCTTCAGCAAGGACCGCGAAACAGCGACCCAGATCATGTTGAAGATCCACCTCGACGGAAAAGGCGTTTGCGGCGTGTACTCCCGCGATGTCGCTGCCACCAAGGTGGAGCAAGTGCTTGACGCCGCCCTCAAGGCGGGCCACCCACTGCAATGTGTCAGTGAGCCTGTTGAATAACAGGTCTTTGATCCCGAAATACAGTTATCCCTTCCACGCAAGCACAAAGGAGTTCACATGATTGCCCAGGAACTGGAAGTCAGCTTGCACATGGCCTTTGTTGAGGCCCGCCAGCAGCGCCACGAATTCATCACCGTGGAGCATCTGTTGCTTGCATTGCTCGATAACCCCAGCGCAGCGGAGGTGCTGCGCGCATGTTCGGCCAATATCGATGATCTGCGTTCATCGCTGTCGAACTTCATCAAAGACAACACCCCCCAGGTCGCCGGTACCGACGAGGTGGATACACAACCCACGCTGGGCTTCCAGCGGGTGATCCAGCGCGCCATCATGCACGTGCAGTCCACGGGCAATGGCAAGAAAGAGGTGACGGGTGCCAATGTGCTCGTGGCCATCTTCGGCGAGAAAGATTCGCACGCCGTGTACTACCTGCACCAGCAGGGCGTGACGCGCCTGGATGTGGTCAATTTCATTGCCCACGGCATCAAGAAAGGCGAGCCGCCGGAACCTGCCAAGGCCGAGAACCAGGCCGAGGGCGAAGAAGGTGGCGGTGGCGAACGCAACGAAAAGGCCTCGCCGCTGGAGCAGTTCACCCAGAACCTGAACCAGGCGGCCAAGGACGGCAAGATCGACCCGCTGATCGGCCGCAACTACGAAGTCGAGCGCACGATCCAGATCCTGTGCCGCCGCCGCAAGAACAACCCGCTGCTGGTGGGTGAAGCCGGTGTGGGCAAGACTGCGATTGCCGAGGGCCTGGCCTGGCGCATCACCCAGAACGACGTGCCCGAGATCCTGGCCGAGGCCACGGTGTATTCGCTCGACATGGGTGCGCTGCTGGCGGGCACCAAGTACCGGGGGGATTTCGAGCAGCGCCTCAAGGGCGTGCTCAAGTCGCTCAAGGACAAGCCCAACGCGATCCTGTTCATCGACGAAATTCACACCCTGATCGGCGCGGGTGCTGCCTCGGGCGGCACGCTGGATGCATCCAACCTCTTGAAGCCAGCGCTTTCCAGCGGCCAGCTCAAGTGCATCGGTGCGACCACCTTCACGGAATACCGTGGCATTTTCGAAAAGGATGCCGCGCTGTCCCGCCGCTTCCAGAAGGTGGACGTGGTCGAGCCCAGCGTGGCCGAGACGATCGACATCCTCAAGGGCCTCAAGAGCCGCTTCGAGGAGCACCACAGCGTGAAGTACGCCGCTGCGGCACTGCAGGCAGCAGCCGAGTTGAGCGCCAAGTACATCAACGACCGCCACCTGCCCGACAAGGCCATCGACGTGATCGATGAAGCCGGTGCTGCGCAGCGCATCCTGGTGCCCAGCAAGCGCAAGAAGACCATTGGCAAGGCCGAGATCGAGGAGATCGTGGCCAAGATCGCGCGCATCCCGCCCGCCAATGTCAGCAACGACGACCGCAGCAAGCTGCAGACACTGGAGCGTGACCTCAAGAGCGTGGTGTTCGGCCAGGACAAGGCACTCGAAGTGCTCGCTTCATCTGTGAAGATGGCACGCTCGGGCCTGGGCAAGGGCGACAAGCCGATTGGTTCGTTCCTGTTCAGCGGCCCCACCGGCGTTGGCAAGACCGAAGCGGCCAAGCAGCTGGCCTACATCATGGGCATCGAGCTGATCCGCTTCGACATGTCCGAGTACATGGAGCGCCATGCCGTGAGCCGCCTGATCGGCGCGCCTCCGGGCTATGTCGGTTTCGACCAAGGTGGTCTGCTGACGGAAGCCATCACGAAGAAGCCGCACGCGGTGCTGCTGCTCGACGAGATCGAGAAGGCGCACCCTGACATCTTCAATGTGCTGCTGCAGGTCATGGACCATGGCACGCTGACGGACAACAACGGCCGCAAGGCCGACTTCCGCAACGTGCTCATCATCATGACCACGAATGCTGGCGCCGAGACCATGAACAAAGCGACCATCGGTTTCACCAACCCGCGCCAGGCGGGCGACGAAATGGGCGACATCAAGCGCTTGTTCACGCCCGAGTTCCGCAACCGGCTGGATGCCATCGTCAACTTCAAGGCGCTTGATGAGCAGATCATCCTGCGCGTGGTGGACAAGTTCCTGCTGCAGCTGGAGACGCAACTGGCCGAGAAAAAGGTGGAAGTCACCTTTACCGACCAGCTACGCAAGCACCTGGCCAAGAAGGGCTTCGATCCGCTCATGGGCGCACGCCCGATGCAGCGCCTGATCCAGGACACCATCCGCCGTGCGCTGGCCGACGAGTTGCTGTTTGGTCGCCTGACCGAAGGTGGGCGCCTGACGGTGGACATCGAGATGAAGACCGACGACAAGGGGGTGGAAACGCCCGAGGTGTTGCTCGACATCCAGCCGCTGCCCAAGAAGGAGCGGTCTGCCAAGTCCGAGCCTGCTGAGCCGGAAGAGGCCACGGCAGACTGATTGCTGGCGAGTCCCGACCCGCTGTCTCCACCTCAGCGTCAAAGCCGGCCCCTCGGGGCCGGCTTTTCTTTTTGCTGGTGTGCTGTAAGGGGGGGGGCGGGAGGCTGGGAAAACGCAGGCAGGTTCTGGGCAGAAAGGGGGCCAGCACGTCCCTGGCCGCAACCTGCGGCGGAGCCCGTGCGGTTTGTGTAGGTTGATCATCGCCCTGGCTTGTTCGGAATTCCGAATGCACGGTGGTTGGAGTGCTCGGAAAACCGAACCTTAAGGCTGCCGTGCGTTCAGCTTTTTGCAGGTAAATCAAGGACTTGGCGCAGGGTCGGCGCCTGGCACATTGCGTGCAATGACGGTGCCAGGCCGCGCCCGACGCGGTCAGCCACTCTGGGGGAGACAAGCCTTGCCACAAGCCATTCACTGCGGGCGCGCCCATGCGCCCGGTTCCCGTCTGCGGTCGACATCGCGCCCACCCGGGTGAGCGCAGGTGTGCTCGCTGCGTTGCGCAGCCGTGCCGATTCCGCCGGAGGTGCGGCCGTAGCCGGGTTGGGCTGTTCGGCCGCTCCATGTTCGCTTCATCCATTCACACACATCGCATGAAACTCAATCGCTTGACCACGATGGTCATCCTGGCCATGGTTCTGGGGGTTCTGGTCGGCTACGCCTGCCACGCATGGGCGCCCACGCCCGAGGCTGCCAAAGAGATCGCGGGCTACTTTGGCCTGCTCACCGACATCTTCCTGCGCATGATCAAGATGATCATTGCGCCCCTGGTGTTCGCCACGCTGGCCGCAGGCATGGCCAGCATGGGCGATTCGCGCACGGTGGGCCGCATCGGCACGCGCGCGGTGGTCTGGTTTCTGGGGGCTTCCCTGATCTCGCTGGCTCTGGGGCTGGTGATTGCCAACCTCACGCAGCCTGGCAGCGCCTTGTCCATCCCGTTGCCCGATGCGGGCACCTCCACGCAGCTCAAGACCGGAGCGCTGAACCTGCGGGACTTCATCACCCAGGTGTTCCCCAAGAGCATCGTGGAGTCGATGGCCAACAACGCCATCCTGCAGATCCTGGTGTTCTCGCTGTTCTTTGGCCTGGCGCTGGGGCATCTGCACAACCAGGCCGCGCGCTCGCTGGTGGCCACGCTCGACGAGGTGGTCCATGTGATGCTCAAGGTCACCGACTATGTGATGCGTTTTGCCCCCGTGGGCGTGTTTGGCGCGGTGGCTGGCGCCATCACCACCCAGGGCCTGGGCATGCTGGGGGTGTTTGGCAAATTCATGCTCAGTTTCTACCTGGCCCTGGCGGCCCTGTGGCTGGTGCTGGTGTGTGCGGGCTACCTGGTGCTGGGGCGCGACGTGTTTCGCCTGCTCAAGCTGATCCGCACCCCCATGCTGGTCGGCTTTTCAACGGCGAGCAGTGAATCGGTGTACCCCAAGCTCATGGAACAGCTCGAAAAATTCGGTATCAAGCCCAAGGTAACAGGGTTCGTGCTGCCGCTGGGGTACTCGTTCAACCTGGACGGCTCCATGATCTACACCACGTTTGCCGCCATCTTCATTGCCCAGGCCTACGGGATCGACATGCCGTTGTCTGCCCAGATCACCATGCTGCTGGTGCTCATGGTGTCGAGCAAGGGGATTGCGGGCGTGCCCCGCGCCTCGCTGGTGGTGGTGGCGGCCGTGCTTCCCATGTTCCACCTGCCTGAGGCGGGTGTGCTGCTGATCCTGGGCATTGACCATTTCCTGGACATGGGGCGCACGCTGACCAACGTGCTGGGCAACGCCATTGCGACAGCCGTCGTGGCCAAGTGGGAGAACGCCATCGACCCCGTGCCAGAGGCACTGGCAGAGCGCGAAGAGATGCTGCCCGCAGCGGGCGACGACGAGGTGCAGCCCCGCGTGGCCTGATCCTTCTCACGCCGCCCGGAGGTGGCCTGCCGCCGCCCCTGGGATGAGCGGGCGGGGCGCAGGGGGGCTCGCTGCTAACATCCCACCCCCCATGCCTTTGCCCCGATCCTTGCGCCTGTTCACGGTCCTGCTGTTGCTGGCCGGAGTGGGGCTGAGCGGCGGGTTGGCCTACCTGCTGGCCCAGCGCCTGGGGCAGGCGCAGATCCAGGCCACGGGCCTGCACCGGCTGGAGCTGTACACGGCCAGCCTGCAGCGCGAGATCAGCAAATACGCCTTTCTTCCGGGCACGCTGGAGCTGGAGCAGGAGGTGCAGACCCTGCTGTCGGCCTCCGCGCCGGGCCGTGGGGCAGACAGCGTCAATGCCTATCTGGAGCAGCTCAACGAGCGCGCGGACACGCTCTCCATCTATGTGATCGACCTGCAGGGGCAGGTGGTGGCCACCAGCAACTGGCGCCGACCCGACAGCTTCATGGGGGAGGACCTGCGCTTTCGGCCCTATTTCCGGGATGCCCTGAGCACGGGCAGCGGGCGGTTCTTTGGCATCGGCACCACGCGCGGGGAGCCGGGGTATTACCTGGCGTCGGCCCTGCTCGACGGCAACCGCACCGTGGGTGTGGCTGTCACCAAGGTCAGCCTGGAGCAGCTGGAGCAGTCCTGGTCCACGGTCGAGGCGCCGGTGATCGTGACCGACGAGAACGGCGTGGTGATCCTGGGCTCCGTGCCCGACTGGAAGTTCACGGCGCTGCGCCCCCTGGACGACGCCACGCGCAAAGCCTTTGACCAGACCCTGCAATACAACCGAAAGGCCCTCACGCCCCTGGGCATGAAGGTGCTGAGCGACCTGGACCAGGGCGCGCGGGTGGTTCGCGTGGCGCGCGAGGGCACCGAGATGGCCTCCGTCTACCCCGTGACGGGACGGTTTCTGACCCAGTCACGCGCGCTACCGGGCACACCTTGGACACTGACCGTGTTCTCGCACCTGGCCCGCGCCGATGAGGCAGCGCAGAGCGATGCCCTGATTGCCACCATCGGTGCGGCCTTTGTGGCGCTGCTGGGCTTCATGCTCAACCAGCGCCGCCGCCATGAGCGCGACCGTTTGCGCGACCGCCTGGCCGCCCGTGAGGCACTGCAGGCCGCGCACGATGAACTGGAGCGCAAGGTGCAGCAGCGCACGGCCGATCTGTCCAGCACCAACGAGCGCCTGCAGTCTGAAGTGCAAGAACGCATCCGCGCCGAAGGCACGCTGCGCGCCGCACAGAACGAGTTGGTGCAGGCGGGCAAGCTGGCGGTGATTGGCCAGCTCTCCACCGGCGTGGCGCATGAGCTGAACCAGCCGCTCACCGCGCTGCGCACCCTGTCGGGCAACAGCGTGCGGTTTCTGGAACGGGGCGACTTGCCCACGGTGCGCGTCAACCTGGAGCGCATCGCCCAGCTGGCCGACCGCATGGGCCGCATCACCGGCGAGCTGCGGGCCTTTGCCCGCAAATCGACTGGCGAGCCTCAGCCCGTGCCACTGCGCGCCGCGCTCGCCAACGCGCTGGCGGTGCTGGAGCCGCGCATCCAGCAGACTGGCGCCCAGGTGCTGCTGGACCTGGCGGAGCCCGAGCCTGTGGCCTGGTGCGATGGCAACCGCCTGGAGCAGGTGCTGGTCAACCTCATCAACAACGCGCTGGATGCGATGGCGGGAAGCACTGCCCTGCGGGTCGAGATCCGCTGCGAGCAGCTGGCCACAGCAGAGGGTGAGCAGGTACACCTGCAGGTGCGTGACCTGGGCCCAGGCCTTACCGACGAAGCCCTGGCGCACCTGTTTGAGCCGTTTTTCACCACCAAGAGCTCCGGCGACGGGCTGGGCCTGGGGCTGGCCTTGTCGGCCGGCATCGTGCGCGAATCGGGCGGCACCCTCACCGGCGCCAACCACCCCGACGGTGGCGCTGTGTTCCACTTGGCCTTGCCCGCAGCCCCCCGCCCAGATTCGGAATCAGCCCCGGAATTTTCCCCCGACCGCCCATGACCCCCGACCTCAAGGTCCTCATCGTCGAAGACGACCCCGACATCGTGCTGGGCTGCGAGCAGGCCCTGCAGCTTGAAGGCATCGCCACCGAAAGCGCCCCCAGTGCCGAGCTGGCCCGCCTGCGCCTGGGGCGCGACTACCCCGGCGTGGTGGTCAGCGACATCCGCCTGCCCCAGATGGATGGCATGGCCTTCCTGCAAGAGCTCATGGCCGTGGACCCGGAGCTGCCCGTGGTGCTCATCACCGGCCATGGCGACATCTCCATGGCCGTGCAGGCCATGAAGGATGGGGCGCACGACTTCATCCAGAAACCTTTTGCCCCCGAGCAACTGGTGCGCGCCGTGCGCCGCGCACTCGACAAGCGCCGCCTGGTGCTGGAGGTGCGCCAGCTGCGCAACCAGCTGGCGCAGCGCGATGTGATCGAGCGCCTGGTGATGGGCCGCGCGCCCAACATGCAGCGCCTGCGCGAGGTGCTGGCGGGCCTGGCGGCCAGCACGGTGGATGTGCTCATCCACGGCGAAACCGGCACCGGCAAAGAGCTGGCCGCCCGCTGCCTGCACGAGGCCAGCCCGCGCAGCAAAGGCCACTTTGTGGCCATCAATTGCGGCGGCCTGCCGGACACCCTGTTCGACAGCGAAATGTTTGGCAACGAGGCCGGCGCCTTCACCGGCGCGGGCAAGCGCCGCATCGGCAAGATCGAACACGCCAGCGGCGGCACGCTGTTTCTCGATGAAATCGAGAGCATGCCCCTGGCCATGCAGATCAAGCTGCTGCGCGTGCTGCAGGAGCGCGTGCTGGAGCGCCTGGGCTCGAACACGCTCATCCCCATCGACTGTCGCGTGGTGGCCGCCACCAAGGTGGATTTGCTGGAGCTGTGCCGCCAGGGCAAGTTCCGCGAAGACCTGTATTACCGCCTGAGCGTCGCCACGGTCGAGCTGCCCCCGCTGCGCGATCGGCGTGAAGACGTGCCGCTGCTGCTGGAGCATTTTGTGATGGCCGCCGCCGCCCGCCACCAGCGCCCCGTGCCCGAACTGCCCGCAGGCCAGTTGCACCAGCTGCTGGGCTACCACTGGCCCGGCAATGTGCGCGAGCTGCGCAACGTGGCCGAGCGCGTGGTGCTGGGCATTGCCGCAGGCGCCGCGCCCTTTGCGGGGGCTGCGGGCGACGCCGGTGACGCAGCGCAACCCCAGGCCCTGGCGGCTGCGGTAGAGACGTTTGAGCGCACCCTGATCGCGGAAGCCCTGCGCCAGCAGGGCGGCAGCCTGGCCCGCACGGCCGAGGCCCTGCGGGTGGCCAAGACCACCTTGCACGACAAGATCCGCAAATACGGCCTGGGCTCCTGATTGCTGCCGTGCCCGCTGCCCTGGCGCCAGCTTGCCTGGTAGATCAAGCCGGAGAGGGGCAGGCGGCTGCAGCTGCTCCTGAAACCTGTTCTTACTTGGCAGGCGCGCCGCCCACCAGGCCCTGCAACAGCTCCAGCGTCGGATAACCATCGGCCACCAGGCCCTGGCTTTGCTGGTACTGGCGCAGCCCGGCGCGGGTGGCGGGGCCCAGCACGCCGTCGGGGGTGCCGGTGGCAAAGCCACGCGCATTCAGTGCCGATTGCAGCTGGCGTGTTTGCTCGCGCGACAGGGGCTGCAGGTTGCGCGGCCAGTCGGCCACCACACCGGGGCCGCCGTCCAGGCGCTGGGCCAGCAGGGCCACGGCCAGTGCGTAGCTGGTGGAGTTGTTGTAGCGCAGGATGGTGCGGAAGTTCTGCCCCACCAGAAACGCCGGGCCGCGTGCGCCCGCAGGCTCCAGCACGGCAGCCGATGCCAGGGTGGGCAGCGGGCGGCCATCCATGGTTTGCAAGCCCTCTGCCGCCCACTGGGCCGCGCTCTGGCGCACCGTCAACTCGGCGCGCGCATGGTCAAAGCCCGGGGGCAGGCGCACTTCGGCGCCCCAGGGCTCTTGCGATTGCCAGCCCGCATCGGCCAAAAAGCGGGCCGTCGATGCCGCCACATCGGGGATGCTGCCCCAGATGTCCCGGCGCCCGTCGCCGTCCGCATCCACCGCATGGGCCAGAAACACCGACGGCAAGAACTGCGTGTGCCCCATGGCCCCGGCCCAGGACCCCAGCATGGCTTCGGAGGCAATGTCGCCGAGGTCGATGATGCGCAGCGCGGCCAGCAGTTCGGCCTGGGCCCAGGCGCGGCGGCGGCCTTCGTAGGCCAGGGTGGCCAGCGCGTCCACGGTGCGGAAGCTGCCAAAGTTGCTGCCGTAGTTGCTCTCCATGCCCCAGATGGCGGTGACCACGCTCGCGGGCACGCCGTAGCGCGCGGCGGCGGCCTCCAGCGTGGGGCGGTGCTCGGCCCACTTGGCCTGGCCCTGGGCCACGCGCTGGGCCGATACCGCGCTGTCGAGGTAGGCCCAGGGTGTGCGCGAGAACTCGGGCTGGGCCCGGTCCAGCTCCACCACACGCGGCTGCCACTGCGCCTGGCCCAGCACATCGCGCACCGTGTGCGGCGCAATGCCCGCCGCCAGGGCCTGCGCTGCAAAGGCGGTGCGCCAGGCGGCAAAACCGGCGGCATGGTCGTAGGCCTCGGCTGCCACGGTGGATGCAGCGCCTGTGGTGCCTGTGGCTGCAGGTGCCGATGGGGTGCTGGGGCTGGCGGGCTTGGATGGCCCGGGGGTTGGAGCCGGAACCGCTGCGCAGCCCGCCAGCGCCAGGCCCACAAGCCCGGCCGTGAACCAGACCGCGAGTGGTGCGAGCCGTACAGAAGGAGAAGGTGGGCGGTGGGGCGGGGCGGCGGTGGTGGTGAATTCAGGGTGAGGGCAATGCATGCGCCATTGTCCCGTGCAGCCATGCCATTGCCCGGGCGCAGGTGTATCACGGCGTGAATGCCTGTGAGCATGCGGTGGGCTGCCCTGCAGCCGTCGGGTATGTATTGCTATCATTTATATAGCTATAAAGGCATGATGGACAGGCGGTGAGGGCCTAAAAAGCCTGTAAATCCGGTTACAGTTGCGCCTCCACCCCGCCTGCATCCCGCCTCGCCCCCTGTTTGCCCACCGACCATGGCTGCCCACACCTTCCTCTGGCACGACTACGAAACCTTCGGGGCCAACACGCGCCGCGACCGCCCCGCGCAGTTCGCCGCCATCCGCACCGATGCCGACCTCAACGAGATCGGCGAGCCGCTGATGATCTACTGCCAGCCGGCCAACGACTACCTGCCCGACCCACAGTCCTGCCTCATCACCGGCATCACCCCCCAGCTCTGCCTGGAGAAAGGCCTGCCCGAGCGCGAGTTTGCCAACCGCATCGAGGCCGAGTTCGCCCAGCCCGGCACCATCGGCGTGGGCTACAACACCATCCGGTTTGATGACGAGATCACGCGCTTCATGTTCTGGCGCAACCTCATCGACCCCTATGCGCGCGAATGGCAGAACCAGTGTGGCCGGTGGGATTTGCTGGACGTGGTGCGCATGACCTACGCGCTGCGGCCCGACGGTATCCAGTGGCCCAAGAAGGAAGATGGCACGCCCAGCTTCAAGCTCGAACACCTCTCCAAAGCCAACGGCCTGCTGCACGAAGCCGCGCACGATGCGCTGTCGGACGTGCGCGCCACCATTGCCCTCGCGCGCCTCATCCGTCAGCACAACACCAAGCTGTTTGACTTTGCGCTGAGCCTGCACAAGAAGGACCGCGTGGCCGCCGAGCTGCGCCTGCCTGCCACGGCCATCACGGCGCGGCCGTTTCTGCATGTGTCGGGCATGTTCCCGGTGGAGCGCGGCTGCCTGGGCGTGATGTGGCCGCTGGCCAGCCACCCCACCAACAAGAACGAGCTGATCGCCTGGGACCTGGCCCACGACCCGCGCGAGCTGGCCGCGCTGAACGTGGACGACATCCGCCTGCGCATGTTCACCCGCACGGCCGACCTGCCCGAAGGCGTCACGCGCCTGCCCATCAAGACCATCCACCTCAACAAGTCGCCCATGGTGGTGGGCAATGTGAACACCCTCACGCCTGCGCTGGCGCAGCGCTGGGGCATCGACCTGGCCCAGGCCGCGCAGCACGCCGAGGTGGCGCGCAGCCTGCCCGACATGAGCGGCATCTGGCCCGCCGTGTTCGCCCGGCCGCAAGAGCCCGCGCCCGATGTGGACCAGGACCTGTATGGCGGCTTTGTGGGCAACAACGACCGGCGCTATTTGAACGACCTGCGCAGCATGTCGGGCGCCAAGCTGGCCACCGCCCGCACGGGCTTTGACGATCCGCGCCTGACCGAACTGGTCTGGCGCTACCGGGCGCGCAACTTTCCGCAAACCCTTACCCCCGAAGAGCAGCAGCGCTGGGAGGCGCACCGCGCCGCCTGCCTGTTCGACGGGCAGGGAGGGGCGCGCACGGTGGAGCAGCTGTTCACCGAAATCGATACCCTCTCAGAGACCGCAGACGACGACCGCACGCAGGACATCCTGGGGGCCTTGTACGATTACGCCGAACACATTGCTCCTGAACGGTAGCCCCCTGAGGCGCTGAGCGCCTTCCCCCGGAGGGGGACGCACCCGGTGGCCTGGCAGAGCCAGTTCCACGGGAGCGCTGGCGTTACGGGCGCGCCGGTATTTATCGCCCCGCCTTGCACGTAGACCAGCAGATATAGCGTTGATTTTTATGACGACACCGCAGAACCAAAGCTTCACCACCCAGATCGTGCACGCCGACCGCCTGGGCGGCGCCGAGCAGGGCGCCATCCACCAGCCCATCCACACCTCGGTGCAGTACGGCTACGACAAGGTCGAAGACTTGATCGCCGTCTTCCAGGGCACCGCCAAGGGCGGCTTCAACTACGCGCGCCAGGGCACGCCCACCACGGCGGCGCTGGAGGCCAAGGTCACCAAGATGGAGCGCGGGCACGGCACCATCGTGTTCTCCACCGGCATGGCGGGCATCTGCGCCGTGTTCCTCACGCTGCTCAAGGCGGGCGACCACCTGGTGGCCAGCCAGTTTGTGTTTGGCAACACCAACAGCGTGCTGGGCACCCTGGCTGACCTGGGCGTGGAAGTGACCACGGTGGATGTGACTGACGCTGCCAACGTGGCCGCCGCCCTGCGCCCCAACACCCGCATGGTGTTTGTCGAAACCATTGCCAACCCCGGCACCCAGATCCCCGACCTGGAAGGCATTGGCGCGCTGTGCCAGCAGCGTGGCGTGCTGTACGTGGTGGACAACACCGTGGCCTCGCCCTACCTGTTCCGCGCCTCTACGGTGGGCGCGGGCCTCGTGGTCAACTCGCTCACCAAAAGCATTGGCGGCCTGGGCGACGCGCTGGGCGGCGCCATCACCGACACGGGCCTGTACGACTGGTCGCGCTACCCCAACATCTTTGCTGCCTACCGCAAGGGCGACGCCAAGGGCTGGGGCCTGCAGCAGCTGCGCAAAAAGGGCCTGCGCGACATGGGTGGCACGCTGTCGTCCCACGCCGCCCACCAACTGGCCCTGGGCGCCGAAACCCTGGCCCTGCGCATGGACCGCACCAGCGCCACGGCCCTGGCGCTGGCGCAGTGGCTGGAGGCCCACCCGGCCATCGCGCGCGTGCACTACCCCATGTTGCCATCGCACCCCCAGCACGCCTTTGCAAAAAAGCACCTCAAGGCGGGCTCGTGGCTGCTGTCCTTCGAGCTGCGCAACCCCGACCAATGCCTGCCCGTGTGCAACCGCCTGCAGCTGCCCATCAAGGCCACGGGCCTGGCCGATACGCGCACGCTCATCATCCCGGTGGCCCACACCATCTTCTGGGAGGCCGGCCCCGCCGTGCGCGCCACCATGGGCATTGCCGACAGCATGATCCGCCTGTCGGTGGGCCTGGAAGAGGCGGAAGACCTGCTGGCCGATTTTGAGCAGGCGCTTGCCGGAGCCTGACGACCCGCCGCCTTCACTGCCCACCCTCACCGGGAGCCCCGCCATGGCCACAGCCACCTCCGCACCGCCCGCCAACATCGGCAAGTACCGCATCGAGCGCGAACTGGGGCGGGGGGCCAGTGGCATTGTTTACCTGGGGCTCGACGGCTTCCGGGGCCGCAAGGTCGCCATCAAGCAAACCCACGCCCACCTGCTCAAGGTGCCCGAGCAGGCCGAGCGCTACCGCAAGCTGCTGCGCAACGAGGCCGCCTTGTCGGGCCGCCTGCGCCACCCCAACATCGTGCGCCTGCTCGATGCCGACGAAGAGGCGCTGCCCCCGTACCTGGTGCTCGAATACGTGGACGGCCAGCCCCTGTCGGACTTTGCCACGCCCGATGCGCTGCTGCCCATGCCCCAGGTGCTCGACATCGCCTTCAAATGCTGCAACGCGCTGGACTACGCTTGCCGCGAAGGCCTGGTGCACCGCGACATCAAGCCCGCCAACCTCATGCTGGCGCGCGATGGGGATGTGAAGCTGACCGACTTTGGCGCTGCCCTGTCATTGCGCAGCGACGCCACCCAGCTGTCGGGCCTGGTCGGCTCGCCCTCGTACATGTCGCCCGAACAGGTGCGCGAACACGACCTCACCCACCACAGCGACATGTTCTCGCTGGCCGTGGTGGTGTACGAGCTGCTCACCGGCCGCCGCCCGTTTGACGGCGACACTGACTTCGCCACCCTCTACAAGATCAGCCACGAAGCCCCCACGCCCCCCAGCCTGCTGCGCGCCGCACTGCCGCCGCACGTAGACGAGGTGCTGCTGCGCGCCCTGGCCAAAGACCCCGCAGACCGCTTTGCCACCTGGCCCGACTTTGCCCAGGCCCTGCTCGCCGCCCACCGGGGCCTGCCCCGCCAGCGCTCGCAAGACACCGAGGCCGAACGTTTTGCCCGCCTGCGCGCACTGCCGTTTTTTGCAGACTTTCACGACGTGGCCCTGTGGGAGCTGATGCGCCTGGGCAGCTGGCGCCGCCTGGAGCAGGGCACCGTGCTCATGCGCGAGAACACGCCGGGCGACTCGTTCTGCATCCTCATCGAAGGCCAGATCGCCATCAGCCGCCAGGGCTGGAACCTCAGCACCCTGGGCCCCGGCGTCACCCTGGGCGAGATGACCTACCTGCGCCCCGACAACAAAATGCGCACCGCCACCGCCGTGGCCGAAACCGAGGTGCTGGTCCTCAAGGTGCGCAACCCCGCACTGCGCGAGGCGTCGGAGGATTTGCAGTCGCGCTTTGACAAGGCCTTTATCAAACTGCTGGTGGGGCGGTTGATTGCGACCAATGAGCAGCTGGCCGAGTGGGAGCTGGTGGCTGCGCCGGGTGGGGGGATGCAGGAGGGGCTGGGGGATTGAGGGGCGGCGTTCAGAAATGATTGGATGCTCGGGTTGACCATAACGAGCCCAACGTTCTCACTCTGCCGCCTTGGGCGCGCTAAGGCTTTTGCTGTAGAAGCCTGATTGATCAAAGCAGCAGACGCGTTTTTCGCCCGCCGCCAGCTTGTCGCAGGCAGTTTCCACTCGACTTTTGCGGGTTCTCGCCTGCTTCGCGGATTCAATCCAGTGAATCCAATCAACACGGGCAATGGTTGTCGTGGCATCCCAAACCGCCTTGGCTTTCGGGGAGGCAGAAAGAGCTTGATGAAAATCCGGGGGCAGCGTTGGTTCTGGCTCGTTTTCCACTGGAGCGAGCTTTAACGTAACCATGTCGCCGATTTCTGCACCAGAGGCTTCGCGCAATGCGTTGTCAACCTTCAACCAGTGGCTCAGTTGACCGTCCGGCTCAAGCGTTGCCTGAAAAGAATGGCCGTTGATGGTCCCTTCCACGCTCGTTCGCCCACGTCGGGGTAGTTTTTCACTTACGGACTTTGGCAAAACCAGAAACGCCCAAGAATGCTCGTCACCTGAAGTGGTTGGGCGGAGCAGTTTGGTTGTGAATTGCGAGCTGTCTGTAGCCTGGCTCATAGAGTCCGCCAATAAGACTGACATTTGACATGAGAGGCGAGTCCCGGCTTGCCGGGGAGCGTCCTCTTGATGGAAGGGCGGGGCTTCATTTCGAGAGGCCCAAAGAAACAGCGGCTAGCACTCCCACAACAAGGACTGGCGTAAGCATATAGACCATGGCCAGAAGACGCTCTGCTCCCTTTGTGATTGAGTAGGCGCTGAATAGGAACAATGGGTACAGCGCCCAAATCGTGGTTTCTCCTGGGTTGTCACGCAGGCCAGAAAGATTCCAGAGCATGGCGACGTAGATCGCACCCATAAAGACTACATCCCCTGCCTTCTTTAGTTTAGAAGAGTTTCGAAGAAGTAGCGCTCGGGTCAGGGCCGCAAAAAAGAGGCCGTAGAGAACCGCGTTGTCTAAAAAGGTTGTTGACAGAGGATGGCCGACTAGGCTTTGGGCCACTTCCGTGAGAGGGCGCAGGACATGCGCTCTATAGAACGTAAGAGCATCAAGCAGGAATCCCTTCCACTTGATGACTGACTCGGAAAGGGACGCCAGTGAAGTAGATGAAAGAAAGAGTACTAGAACGAGCACGATGCGCACTCTCCATGGTGCGCGACCCCAATAACTAGTGACTTCATCAACGTCCGATTTGAGTCCCATATTCCTTCAAGTCGACAGTTGCTGCTAATGACGCCCAACGTAACTTAGACCGCAAAACCTGCAGGATAAACTAGGCCGTGAGGGATATTCTGGGCATTGGATCTTCCTGAAAGTGGCTTGACGCTTGGGTTTGCAGTTGCAGTGCTGTTCAAATATTCTGGTCTAAATCTGCAAAACCCGGCGATGTTTGATTACGCAAACTATAGCTTGCGAGCGGGTAAGGCCTGAGCCCTCCATTAAGCAACTTTCAGGTAACGAGCAAGCTGGGCCATGAGCCAACGTGGGCCTCCCATTCCCCGAGTGCGCACGTCAATCCACCACGCAGAGGCACGCTTTTCCCAACCCAGTTGGACATTGCAAATGCAAATCGTTATCATCTAGTGGCCTGAGTACGCCACACCCCGTCCACCGCAAAAGGCTCCTCCAGGAGTTTTGCGATGGACCTGATGGGCACCCCCTCCCACCCCCACACCCCTGACTGCGCCGCCACCTCTACAGGCTTGCCGCCAGTCCCGGCCACCTTGCCCCAGTGGGAGCGCGCCATGCAGCGTGCCCGCGCCGCCGGGCAGATGGGCCAGATGGCCATGGCGCTGGCGTTTGAGCAGCAGGCGCTGGCGCTGGCGTTGCGTCTGGTGCAGCAAACGCCCCCGGCGGGGCGGGAGGATGACTGCATTGCGGCCCTGGTGGTGTCGCACCTGAATGTGGCCGATTTGCAGGTGCAGGCGGCCGAGCCCGATGCGGCGGCGCGCTTGCTGGGCCGGGCCCATGGGCTGCTGCAGAGCCTTGTGGCGGATGGCCGGTGTGGCGCCGCGCTGCGCCAGGCGGCGTGGCGGCATGGGCGCGAAACGTATGCGGCCTTGTTAGCCCATGTGCGCAGCCATGGCCCCCATCCCGCCATTGCCCAGGCGCTTGCCGGGGGCGGGCCTGCTGGGCGGTCGTCCTGACAGCAACGCGACCACCACGCCGTTGTGGCCCCTTCTTCGCACACCAGCCAACTTTGCCCGCGCCGGATGTGTTTCTTCCGTTCTTCCTTCTCTCAACCCGACCGAAAAAACCATGCCTTACACGCTGCCTGCCTTGCCCTATGCCTATGACGCGCTGGAGCCGCACATCGACGCGCGCACGATGGAGATCCACCATTCCAAGCACCATCAGACCTACATCAACAACCTGAACGCCGCGCTGGAGGGCACGCCCCATGCCGATCTGCCCATTGATGAGCTGGTGGCGCGGCTGGTGCTGCTGC
This sequence comes from Acidovorax sp. BL-A-41-H1, assembly GCF_051942715.1. Taxonomy (NCBI): domain Bacteria; kingdom Pseudomonadati; phylum Pseudomonadota; class Betaproteobacteria; order Burkholderiales; family Comamonadaceae; genus Acidovorax; species Acidovorax sp. BL-A-41-H1. The sequence goes on from NZ_JBPVJQ010000002.1 coordinate 53,912, forward strand.
CCGAAAACCTGCAGGGCGCCGTGCGCAACAACGGCGGCGGGCACGCCAACCACAGCCTGTTCTGGCGCGTGATGTCGCCCCAGGGCGGCGGGCAGCCCGAGGGCGCGCTGGCACGCGCCATCGACACCGACCTGGGCGGTTTTGCCGCGTTCAAGGATGCATTCACCAAGGCGGCGCTTACGCGGTTTGGCAGCGGCTGGGCCTGGTTGTGTGTGGGCGCGGCGGGCCAGCTGGTGGTGGAGAGCACGGGCAACCAGGACAGCCCGCTGATGGCAGGGGCGATGTCGGGCAACACGCCCATCCTGGGGCTGGATGTGTGGGAGCACGCCTATTACCTGCAGTACCAGAACCGCCGCCCTGAGTACATCGCGGCGTTCTACAACGTGATCGACTGGACCGAGGTGGCCCGCCGCTTTGCACTCGCGCAGGCGTGACTGCCTTGCACAGCGATTCCTGTTCCTAGACCCACCTGTTGCCCACACCGGAGCCGCCGCCATGCAGATGCCGCCCAGTTCGCCCGACACCGCCTTGGAATCCCCTGCGCTCACCGCTGAAGGTGTGACCCCGCCTGCAGGGCGCGCCGTGGCTTTGCGCTGGCGGCAGTGGCTGGGCCTGGGCATTGTGTTGCTGGGCATCGTGGCCGCCGCTGCCCAGGCGTGGCAGTGGATTGCCAGCCAGCCCACGGTGGAGGCGGCGTGGTGGGGCGGGCTGGTGGCCGCACTGGCCACCGCTTTGGGCACGCTGCCGGTGCTGTTGTCGCAGCGCCTGTCCGAGCGCGCGCAAGACACGCTGTTTGGCTTTGGCGCGGGCGTGATGCTGGCGGCCTGCGCGTTCTCGCTGATCATCCCGGGCCTCCATGCGGCGCGCGGGGCAGGGGCGGGCGCCTGGGGGGCGGGCGCCACGGTGGGCGGGGCCATCCTGCTGGGGGCGCTGGTGCTGCTGTGGATGGAGCGCCTGCTGCCGCACGAGCATTTCATCAAGGGCGTGGAGGGCGCCCCGGCGTCGCGCACGCTGCAGCGCACCTGGCTGTTTGTGTTTGCGATTGCGCTGCACAACCTGCCCGAGGGGCTGGCCATTGGCGTGGCGCATGCGGGCGGCGACCCGCTGCGGGCCAACGCGCTGGCCACCGGCATCGCCATCCAGGATGTGCCCGAGGGCCTGGTGGTGGCCATGGCGCTGCTGGCGGCGGGCTACCGGCGCGCGCTGGCGGTGGGGCTGGGCATGGCCTCGGGCCTGGTCGAGCCCCTGGGCGCCGTGCTGGGGGCGGCTGTCGTCAGCGCATCGGCCAGCCTGTTGCCCTGGGGGCTGGGGTTTGCGGCCGGGGCCATGCTGTTTGTGATCAGCCACGAGATCATCCCCGAGTCGCACCGCAAGGGCCACGAGGCCTGGGCCACCGGCGGGCTGATGGTGGGGTTTGTGGTGATGATGCTGCTGGATACAGCGCTGGGTTGAGTTGATTGCTATGTATTTAATAGCTATCGGGGCATGATGGTCGAGCGCAAGGGCCTGTTTTGGCTTGAAATTTTCTGTCAACAAGAACCGTTCGGGCTGAGCCTGCCTGCGCCTCGCGCGGCGCTTCGACAGGCTCAGCGTGGACGGTTTGTATTTTTGAACGCATACCGTTATCAGCGCCCGGGACGCCGGTGGCCGATGGCAGGCGCTCAGTGCGCCACGGTTTCCAGCAGCAATTCGTCGATGGGGGCGGGGCGGCCCAGGGCGTATCCCTGGGCAAAGTGCACACCCAGGCCGGTCAGCAGGTCCACGATGGCCTGGCTTTCGGCAAACTCCGCCACGGTTTTCTTGCCCATCAGGCAACCGATCTCGTGGATGGACTTCACCATGGCAAAGCTCACGGGGTCGTCGGCCATGTTCTTCACAAACTGGCCGTCGATCTTGAGCGTGTCCACCGCCAGCTCGCGCAGGTAGGCGTAGGAAGACAGTCCACTGCCAAAGTCGTCGAGCGCGAACTGGCAGCCCCGCGCGCGCAGGGCCTGGAAGAAGCGGTTGGCCGCTGCCAGGTCGCCCATGGCGGCGGTTTCGGTGATCTCGAAACACAGGCGGTCGCAGCGCACCGGGGTCTGGTCCATGGCCTGCAGCACCTGGCCCAGGAAGGCGGCGTCGCCCACCGACTGGCCCGAGAGGTTGATGCTGCACAGCTCCACCCCCTCCTGGTGTTCGGCCATCCATGCCAAGGCCTTTTTGATGACCCAGCGGTCCACGCGGGCGGCCAGCTGGTAGCGCTCCACGGCGGGCATGAATTCTCCGGGCGAAACCAGGCGGCCATCGGCCGTGCGCATGCGCAGCAGGATTTCGCAACGCAGGCCACGGCGCTGGCTGTCAGGGGCCGCGCCCAGGCCGATGATGGGCTGGCCGAACAGCTCGAACCGGTCGTGCTGCAGGGCGTCTTCGATGCGGCTGACCCATTCCATCACGCCATAGCGTTGCGCCAGTGCCGGGTCGTTCTCGGCATAGACATGGATGCGGTTGCGGCCGCCGTCCTTGGCCACGTAGCAGGCGCTGTCGGCGGCCTGCAGCAAGGCGCCCACACTTTCGGTGGTGGCGTCGAGCATCACCGCCCCGATGCTGACGCTCACGCTGAACACATGGTCGCGCCACACAAAGCGGAACGCGGCCAGTTCCTGCTGCATGCGCTCTGCCACCTGCAAGGCCTGTTGCAGATCCTGCTGCCACAGCAGGATGCCGAACTCGTCGCCGCCCAGGCGGCACAGCAGGTCCTGGGGCTGCAGGTGGGCCAGAAACAGGCGCGCCACCTGCCGCAGCAGCTCGTCGCCTGCGGCATGGCCGCAGGTGTCGTTGATCACCTTGAAATTGTCGAGGTCGAGGTAACACACGCAGTGGCGGGCCGTGGCATCGCGCGTGGCGGCAAAGGCCTGGGCCAGCAGGTGCTCGAACGCACGGCGGTTGCCCAGGCTGGTGAGCGTGTCGTGCAGGGCCTGGAACTCCATTTCGCGGCTCAGCCGGCTGGCCTCGGTCACGTCACGAAACACCAGCACCACACCGTCGGCATCGCCACCGGGGCGCAGCAGGGGGGAGGCCGACAGATCGATCAGCAACGGTGCGCCCGCCTGTGGCGTGCATCGCAGCTTCGCATGGAACTGGGTAATGCCTTGCTCCAGTGCGCGGCCCACCAGGTCGGGGGCTGTGTCGGTGCCGGGCTCGGTGCCCAGGCCCAGCACATCCTGGTGCCTGCGCCCGCAGGCGGCGGCCAGCGGCCAGCCGGTCAGCGCCTGGGCAGCGGGGTTGAGGTATTGCACCAGCCCCGCAGCATCGGTGGTGACCACGGCATCACTGATCGATTGCAGGGTCACCTGCAGGCGCTCTTTCTGGTGCACCAGCGCTTCTTCGGCCTCGCGCCGCGCGGTCATGAAGCGCACCCGGTCCAGCGCCACGGCCAGATGCCCGGCGGTGGCCTGCATCAGCGCGACCTGCCAGGGCTTGGGCGGCCGCACGCCTTCTTCGTCGCCATAGGTGCCCATGCCCAGTGCGCCCAGGCGCTGGTCGGCCATGACCAGCGGCACGTTGACGATGGTGCGGTTGTGCAGTGCCGCCACCACGGCCTTGTTGGTGCGCGGGTCGGTGCGCGCGTCTTCCACCACCACAACGTGGGTGGCCTGCATGATTTCTTCGAGCAGTGCATCCCCCTTCACGGGGATTTTCATGGTCTGCAGCTGGCGGCTCAGGGCGCTTTCTTCGCCGCTGGTGGTGTGGGTGAGGAAATCCAGCATCCCCGTGGCTTCGTCGAAAAGCGCCAGCCAGACATGGCGATAGTCGAAAACGCTTTCGCCCATGGGTTTGACGGCTTCCAGCACGTCGGGCAAGGTCCAGGCGCGCTCCAGGCGTTTGCACAGCTGGAGCAAGGCCTCGGCGTGTTGGCGCCCTTCGGCTTCGTGGGGTGCTGCGGGGTGGTGGGGCAGGGTCATGGAGCGTGGTGGAAGGCGCTTGTCAGGGAGGTCACGGGGTCTTGGAGAGGCATCCCCGCAATGCCGCCGGGGCGCCGCCGCCCGCCCTGCGGGGGACAGCATAGGCGGCCCCTCTGCCACCCGCATGGTGGAAACCACCAATCGTTGCTTGCAGAAGTGGTGGAAGTCGCCGCACGAGAGGAAAAATCAGGAAAGGCCCATCGATTGCTATAAGGATGATAGCTGCATGGGCTGATTAAATGGGGGGCAGGGCCTGATTTGATCCATTTTTTTTCTTACCCGAAAAACTGGTAGCACACGGCAATGGCGGCCACCACGCCCGCCAGCTCGGCCAGCAGCGCGCAGCCCACCGCATGCCGGGCGCGCCGAATGCCCACGGCGCCGAAGTACACGGCCAGCACATAGAAGGTGGTTTCGGTGCTGCCCTGGATGGTGGCAGCGGCCAGGGCGGCAAAGCTGTCCACGCCCTGGGTCTGCATAGTTTCGATGAGCATGGCGCGCGCGGCGCTGCCCGAAAACGGCTTGACCAGGGCGGTGGGCAGCGCATCCACAAACCGTGCGTCGGCGCCCAGCGTGGTCACGCACCAGCGGATGCTGTCCAGCACATAGCCCAGCGCGCCCGAGGCGCGGAACACGCCCACAGCGCACAGCATGGCCACGAGGTAGGGCAGCAGGCCCTTGGCCACGTCAAAGCCTTCGCGGGCGCCCTCGATGAACGCCTCGTACACCGGCACCTTGCGCCACGCGCCCAAGGCCACAAACAGCACCACCAGCGCAAACAGCGTGAGGTTGCCCAGCAGCGACGACAGCGAGGCCAGGGCGGCGGCGCTGAGCGTGGTCAGCAGCGCCATGAACCCGCCCAGCACCAGCGCCACGGGCAGCAGGTAGGCCAGCACCACGGGGCTCCACAGTGGCAGACGCTGGACCGCGGCCACGCTCAGCAGCCCCACCAGGGTGGATGCGGAGGTGGCGAGCAGGATGGGGAGGAAGACCAGCGTCGGGTCGGGCGCGCCCTGCTGCATGCGGTACATGAAGATGGTGACCGGCAGCAGCGTGAGCGAGGATGCGTTGAGCACCAGAAACAGGATCTGCGCATTGGTGGCCGTGTCGGGCTGCGGGTTCAGCTCCTGCAGCGACTTCATGGCCTTCAGGCCCATGGGCGTGGCCGCGTTGTCCAGCCCCAGGGCGTTGGCGGCAAAGTTCAGCGTGATCAGCCCCAGCGACGGGTGGCCGCGCGGCACGCCGGGCATGAGCCTGGCAAACAGCGGCGCCAGCCAGCGCGCCAGGGCGTCCACCAGGCCCGCCTTTTCGGCGATGCGCAAGAACCCCAGCCACAGCGTGAGCGTGCCAAACAGCAGCACCATCACCTCGACCGAGAGCTTGGCCATCTGGAACAGCGCCTGCACCATGGCCGAGAAGATGTCGGCATTGCCGCCCACCAGCCATTGGGCCAGCGCGGCCACCGCCGCCGTGATGAAAAAACCGAGCCACAGGGTGTTGAGCATGGGATGAATGTAGGCGCCGGGGCGGGTGAGAGCCGGAGTGGTGCCGAGGTTACACGCTGGTCGGCGGGGGATGGGTGGGATGCAACCGGTTTTGCGTCGCCACGACAGCGCCAGGGTTGTCCGCACGGGGCAGTTGCAGGGCGGCGGGTAAACTATAGGGTTTTGCCGCGCAGGGCAACCTGCGGCAAACACCCCTCTCAATTCCCACACAAAAAGGTAACTCCATGGGCGCGCAGTGGAAAGCAAAAGGCAAGGCACTGGTGGCCGATGCCAAGGGCAAGCTGTTTGGCAAGCTGGTCAAGGAAATCACCGTGGCCGCGCGCGGCGGTGCCGACCCGGCCAGCAACTCGCGCCTGCGCCTGGTGGTCGAGCAGGCCCGCAAGGCCTCGATGCCCAAGGACACGCTGGAGCGCGCCATCAAGAAGGGTTCGGGCACCGGGGCCGACGCCGTCAATTACGAGCGCGTGATCTATGAAGGTTTTGCCCCGCACCAGGTGGCCGTGATGGTCGAATGCCTGACCGACAACGTCAACCGCACGGCGCCCGAGATGCGCGTGCTGTTCCGCAAGGGCCAGTTGGGCACCTCGGGCTCGGTGGCGTGGGACTTCAACCATGTGGGCATCATCGAGGCCGAGCGGGCCAACGCCGATGCCGACCCCGAGCTGGCCGCCATCGAGGCCGGTGCGCAGGATTTTGAAGCGGGCGACGAAGAAGGCACCACAGTCTTCTGGACCGAACCCACCGACCTGGACCTGGTGAGCCGCGCACTGCCTGCCCACGGCTTCACGGTGCTCACCGCCAAGCTGGGCTACAAGCCCAAGAACCCCGTCAACCCCGCCAACCTCACGGCCGAGCAGCTCGAAGAGGTCGAAAGCTTCCTGGCAGCCATCGATGGCAACGACGACGTGCAGAACGTGTTTGTGAGCCTGGGCGGCTGATGCACGGTTGATACGCGATGGCAGGCCCCTTCGGCCTGCGCCATCGCTACCACCGTCGCCACCGGCTCTCACACCACCCACCATTCAATGACTGCAGACCACTACGCCGCCCTCGGGCTGGCGGCCAATGCGTCGCTGGCCGACATCAAGAAGGCCTATCGCCAGAAGGCCGCCTTCTACCACCCCGACCGCAACGACGCGCCCGACGCTGCCCAGCGTTTTGCCCAGGTGCAAAAGGCGTACGAGGTGCTGTCCGACGACGAGGCGCGCCAGGCCTACGACGACAACCGCCGCCGCAACCTGCTGGACGACCCGCTGCAGACCGCGCAAGAGATCTGGCAAGCCTACTCGGCGCGCATTCTTTCTTCTTCCTGATCGCTTCTGTGAAACTTTCTCCCTACTTTCATGACCTGCGCTCCGCCTACCAGGCTGAGCTGGACGACCTGGTCTCCGACTCCGAAGGCAACGATGTGCTGCGCAAGCGCCTGGCAGAGAAGCGCAACGAAATCGCCTTTCTGGTGCAGATGATGGAGCTGGCCCCCGAGATGGTGGCCGTGGTGTTTCACCGGGGTTTCCGCTTCACCCAGCCTGCAGCCGTCGAGCAACTGTTGGGCCTGCCCGTGGATGCCTTGCCCGACTGGCACAGCCTGACCCACGCCGTGGCGCTGGAGCCCTGGGCGCAGAGCCTGGCGCAGACCGTGCTGCGTGAGCCCCAGGGCGCGCGTTTTCTGGCGGTGGCGGCGGGGCTGGAATACCTGCAGCAGCATGCACGCATGGCGCCTGCCGCCGCTGTGCATGGCGACAGCGATGCCGAGGACGATGGTGAAGACGCCGCCGAGCACGACGACGACTACAGCGCCCTGAGTGCCGACGATGCGGTGGACCCGCAAAACAGCCGTACGCGCGAGGAGTCCAGCGCCAACTGGCTGGCCGATGTGGGCTTTGACCGCAAGGAATGACGACCATGAGCAGTAGCAGCAACCAACACCTGGCCCTGATCACCAAGACCACCAGCCTCATTGCGGCGGGTGACATCGTGGGCGCCGAATCGGCCCTGGCCGAGCTGGCAGATGCCGAAGGCGACAACGCCCTGATGGTGGTGCTGGACCAGCTCGCGCCCAAGGACATCCTGGCCGTGATGCGCGAGTACGACGACTCCAAGGCGTCCGTGGTCAACATGCTGGTCACGCCCGAGCAGTTTGCGCGCGCCATGGTGCTGGAAAAGCAGTACAAGGACCTCACCCACACCCACCTGCGGAACATGGTCAACGCCGTGGTCTTCCGCGACGATGCCGATCCGGTGGAGTTCCTCACCGCCATTGGCGACCTGGAAGGCGGCGCCGAGGCCCTGGCCAACTACTTTGCCGAGAAGTGGAGCCGCGTGGAGGCCTTTGCCCGCACCGGTACCTTTGACGCGACCGAAGACTACGGCGTGACGCTGAGCGACGACGAGCTGCTGGCATCCGGCTACGTGCAGCCGCGCGTGGACCAGGACGAGGTGGCCGACCGCGACTGGATGCAGATGGCCTGGCTGCTGCGCTACGAGTGCCGCGACCTGTTCATCGAAATGCTGCTGGTGCTGCGCGCCAAGGCGCGTGCCTTTGACCTGGGCCTGGAGGAGGGCGATGACACCCCTGCCGAGGAAGACGACGGCAAGTTCGAGACCAGTGAGACCGACCGGGGCAAGGCCACGCCCGCGGCCCGCGCTTCCGACGAAGAGTCCGCGATCTAGAGAACATCCCCCTGTGGCGCTGCGCGCCTTCCCCCTTCTCTCGAATCACTGCGTGATTCGGGAAGGGGGACACCGCCCTCGCTGCGGGGCGGCCCTTGCTCGGCGGTCCTGGCTTGGGCCGCGACAGTTGCAAAGAGCGTGAGCAACGCGATGGAGTACCTGCATGACCTTGCCCCCTACGACTGCTTCTGATTCGCCAACGGGCGCCAACGCCCTGCAACTGCACGACGCGCGCCCTTTCTTTGAAAAGGCGCTGGTGTACGGCGTGCAGCACGGCATCCTCGATGCGGACCGGCTGGCGGCCATCAATACCGATGCGCCCAAGGGCATGGTGCAGATTGCGCGCTACTTTGGCAGCGAGTTCTTGCGGCCCGAGCTGGAAAAAGCGCGCGACCGCATGGTCAACCTCATCAGCCTGTACCTGCTGGAGACCACGGACGGTGACCTGGCCAAGGCGGCGGTCTCGCTGCGCGACAACTCCTTTCTGTCGCGCTCCAAGGGCGGCTCGGACATGCTCAAGCGGCTGATCGCCATGCCCGAGAGCAGCAACTTCGGCATGGCCGGCTATGCCGATGCCGAAACGCCGCTGCTGGCCGCCTGGTCGCTGCGCAGCCATGCCGACTACCGCGCCGAGCTGGCCCGGCGCAGCCAGATTGCCCAGGCCATCGCCGCCGCCGAGTGGCTGGCCGCGCAGTACGACCTGGACACCGACGAGCTGGAATCCGCCGGTGCCGACGCCGAGGCCGTGGTCCGCACGGGCCTGCTGATGCAGGCCCTGGCCCCGCAGGCCATGGCGGCGGGCGAGTGGCCCAGTGCACCGGCATTTGAAAAGCTGGTGACAGGCCTGCGCAAGAAGAAGCTGCCCGTGCCCACGGCACTGCGCCTGCCGCCCGGGCTGCCCCAGCCGCTGCACGATGCCGTGGCGGCGCACTGCAGCGCCGTGCTGGCCGACTTGCCCAAGCTGCTGCAGTCCACCACGCCGCTGCGCACCCTGCTGCGGCCCATGGCCGCATTTCGTGCGCGCTACTTCCTGCTGGACGACCCGCTGGCCGAGGTGGAGGCCCTGCACCACAGCCTGGACGCGCTGGAAGACGACGCCGAACCCCCACAAGCCGCCAGCAAAACCTGGACCAAGACCACCGACGGCAACGACGACGAACATTCGCTGCTCACGCTGTTCCTGTGCCTGGCAGCCGGTGTGCCCAAGAAGACCTTGCTGACGGAGAAAACCGCCGCCAGCCTGGTGCGCAAGGCGCGCAAGTCCGGCCTGCAGCCTGCGCTGGCCGCCGACTTCATCCGTGCCCATGCGCCCGGCGTGCACCAGCAGGACTACCTGGCGCTGTGGAACAGCTTTGTGCAGGACGCCGAGAAAACCTTGCTCAGCGACATGGACTACCAGCTGCACGATGCTCTGGCGCTGTTGCGCCGCGAGTGCAATGTGGTGGGGTAACCAGCCCCTCAGGGCGATGGCGGGCTGAGAGGGGCTTGCTCCTCTGTTCTTAACCCAGGTCAAGCAATCCTGCCTCGCGCACCGGCCCGAGGCAGGGCGCGGCGGCGGCGCGGTTAACATTTGGGGCACCCGCCTGCCCATCCCCCCGTGCACAGCCCCACACTCACCATCCTTGCGGCGCTTTTGACCGCGCTTGTCACCGCCGTGCTCTACGCCGTGTGGCATTTCAACAAGAACATCCCGGGCCTGCGCCTGTGGATGTTGTCCTTTCTGTGCAGCTCGATTTTTACCGTGAGCCTGCTGGTGCGCAGCTGGCTGCCCGAGGTGGTGGGGGTGGTCATCTCACAGGGGTTTGTGGCGCTGGGGGCCTATCTGTGCCTGCTGGCCGGGCGCACTTACATGGGGCGGCGGCCGTTTTCGCACCTCTATGCGGTGGTGGGCATCGGCGCGCTGGTGGCCTTGTCGGTGGTGTTCACGGTGGTGTACCCACACCTGGGCATGCGTTTTGTGCTGGCGGGGCTGGGGGCGGGTGTGTGCTACCTGCTCACGGCGCGCACCCTGGCGGCAGGGGGCATGCATCGGGTGCCCGCCCGCTACCTGCTGGCGGGCGTACTGGGCCTGCATGGCCTGTTCCTGCTGCTGCGGCCTGCCTTGTTCACGCTGGGCAGTGCGGGGCCCGGGGTGCTGCCGGGGGCGGGGCCCATGGCGCTGGTGTCGCAGTTTGTGGTGCTGGAGGCCATCGTGGCCGCCGTGCTGCTGGGGTTTGGCGCGCTGATCCTGGCCAACGAATTCATCACCAGCGAGCTGCGGCACCTGGCCGAGGTGGACCCGCTCACCAGTGTCTTCAACCGCCGCGCCTTCTTCACCTTGCTCGACAAGGCCGTGAGCGGTGCCCAGCGCACCCATACCCCGGTGCCCGTGCTGGTGCTGGATCTGGACCACTTCAAGACCATCAACGACACCTGGGGCCACCGTGCGGGCGACGATGTGCTGCGCCACTTTGTGGCCCTGGGCCTGCGCTGCCTGCGCAAGGAGGACGTGATGGGCCGGCTGGGCGGCGAAGAGTTCGCCATCTTCTTGCCCAACGCCGGGGCAGAGGGCGCACGCGCCGTGGCCGAACGCCTGCGGCTGCTGGTCGAATCCCACCCTGCCGCCGCAGGTGCGCGCTCGATCCCTCTCACGGTGAGCATCGGCATTGCCCTGTGCGGCCCAGGCGACTCGGCGGGCGCCGCGCTGCAACGAGCGGATGAGGCCATGTACCTGGCCAAGCAACGCGGCCGCAACCGGGTAGAGATGTCGGGCCCTGCCGCGGCCGCTGCGGCGCCTGCAGTGGTGGCGACGGCGGCCTGAGTGGAGCTGCTGCGGGATCGCCGGGGGGCTTGGGCGGCCTGCGCACAGAACGCTTGTGCGTCGCCCAGCAGCCCAATGTCGGCTGCCCGACCTTCAGGGGGGCGTGTGCTGTAGGTGCCCGGCATGGGCCTGCCGCAAAATTGCAGGCCCTGAGGTCACCCCACGTCATTGACACGCACACGCCATGGCAGCCACTCCCTCCCGCAGTAGCAGCGTTCCCACCGGCCCGATGGCATCGCCCCGCAGGGCTTTCCTGCGTTATGGCGCAGGCCTGGCCACCGTGGGGGTGGTGGCGGGGGGCGGCTACTTGCTGTACCGGCCTGCCAACGACCGGCAGCTGGTTTTTGCGACCGTGGCCGATGCCATGCGCGAGGTGGAACGTTTGGCCAGCGCCGCCGTGGGCCCGCTGGCCCCCGCCACGGCCTGGAACTGGTCGCAGACGCTGGTGCACTGCGCGCAGAGCATCGAGTATTCGCTGCAGGGTTTTCCAGCTCCAAAGTCGGCCCTGTTCCAGAACACGCTGGGCGCCGCGGCCTTCACGCTGTTTGCCCAGCGCGGGCGCATGAGCCACAACCTGGCCGAACCCATTCCCGGCGCCCCTGCGCTGGACGCAACGGCCGAGGGTGAGTCCGCCCTGGCCCGCCTGCGCAAGGCGGCGCAGGACTTTGCCGCCCACACCGGCCCCTTGCAGCCCCACTTTGCCTATGGCGCTCTTACCAAGGCGCAGTACGAGCAGGCGCATGCCATGCACCTGGCCAACCACCTGTCGGCGTTTGATGTGGTGGGTTAGCTATATTTTTGATAGCTATCAAGGCATGCCAGGCAGGCGGAAAGGCCGATTTTCCTTGCAATTTTCAGCAGATCACCCATTGCAGGCCCGCAGCCCAGGCGCCTGCAGACTGGTGGGTGCCCGAGGCCCTGGAGGCCGCCTGTGGGGGCCTTTGTGCAGGGATTGATGCAGGTCAAGAGACCGCTTGGGAGTGCTTGGGGCAGCCCGGGGCCAGGGCTACCATCCTTTGACGGGTCTGGCACCGCGCGCAGCGCGGGTTTGCGCCAGCACCCTGCAAGGATGACCCATGACCAAGCGATGGACGATAGTTGCGGCGCTGGCCGTGGTGCTGGCGGGGAGCGCTGTGCTGCTGCGCTGGGCGCCTTGGCAGCCCCAGGGCCCCGGGCCTGGTTTTGTCAGCGGCAATGGCCGCATCGAGGCCACCGAGGTGGCTGTGGCCACCAAGCTCGCGGGGCGGGTGCAGGAGGTGCTGGTGGACGAGGGCGCGTTCGTCTCGGCGGGCCAGCCCGTGGCCCGCATGCAGATCGACAGCCTGCAGGCCCAGCGCGACGAAGCCGTGGCGCGGCTGCAGCAGGCGCAGCTGGCCATCGACAGCGCACGGGTGCAGGTGGCACAGCGCGAGAGCGACCACCATGCCGCCCTGGCTGTGGTGGCCCAGCGTGAGAGCGACCTGGACACCGCCCAGCGGCGCCTGCCGCGCTCTGAGAAGCTGGCGCGCGAGGGCTTCTTTTCCAGCCAGCTGCTGGACGACGACCGTGCCAAGGTGCACAGCCTGCAGGCGGCATTGACGGCTGCGCGCTCGCAGGCCAAGGCTGCGCAGGCGGGCATTGGCGCCGCGCGCATGCAGGTGACCAGCGCCGAGGCTAATGTGCGTGCGCTGCAGGCCACCCTGGCGCGCATCGACGTGGAGCTGGCCGACAGCGAACTCAAGGCCCCGAGGGCAGGGCGCGTGCAGTTCCGCGTGGTGCAGCCGGGTGAGGTGGTGGGTGCGGGTGCGCGCGTGCTGCAGCTGGCCGATCTGACCGATGTGTACATGACCTTCTTCCTGCCCGAGACCGTGGCGGGCCGCGTGGCGCTGGGTAGCGAAGTGCGCATCGTGCTCGACGCCGCACCCGGCTTTGTGATTCCCGCAAGCGTCTCGTTTGTGGCCAGCACGGCGCAGTTCACCCCCAAGACGGTGGAGACCGCCAGTGAGCGGCAAAAGCTCATGTTCCGCGTGCGGGCGCACATTCCCAAGGATCTGCTGGTGCGCCACCGGGAACAGGTCAAGACCGGCCTGCCTGGCGTGGCCTGGCTGCGCCTCGACCCGAGCGCACCCTGGCCGCAGCAACTGGCGGTCAAAGAAAGCATGCAAACAGCAGCCCCCCAGGCGGCACAGTGACCGCCCCCGTAGTCACCCTCGCAGGCGTCAGCCAGCGCTACCGCCGCACGGTGGCGCTGGAGGGCATCGACCTGCAGCTGCCCGCTGCGTGCATGGTGGGCCTGATCGGGCCGGACGGGGTGGGCAAGTCCAGCCTGCTGGCGCTGGTGGCCGGAGCACGGGCGGTGCAGCGGGGGCAGGTGCGGGTGCTGGGCGGCGACATGGCCGACGGCCACCACCGCAACGCAGTTTGCCCGCGCATTGCCTACATGCCGCAGGGCCTGGGCAAGAACCTGTACCCCACGCTGTCGGTGGAAGAAAACCTGCAGTTCTTCGGCCGCCTGTTTGGCCACGACGCCACCGAGCGCCGCCGCCGCATCGACGACCTGACCCGCAGCACCGGGCTGCACCCGTTTCTGGCGCGGCCAGCGGGCAAGCTCTCGGGCGGCATGAAGCAGAAGCTGGCCCTGTGCTGCGCACTCATCCACGACCCCGACCTGCTCATCCTGGACGAGCCCACCACGGGCGTGGACCCGCTGGCCCGCGCCCAGTTCTGGGACCTGATCGCGCGCATCCGCGCAGGCCGCCCGGGCATGAGCGTGCTGGTGGCCACCGCCTACATGGAGGAGGCGCAGCGCTTTGACTGGCTGGTGGCCATGGACGAAGGCCGCATTCTGGCCACGGGCACGCCCGCCGAGCTGATGCAGCGCACCGGCCATGCGAGTCTGGAGGCCGCCTTTGTGGCCCTGCTGCCCGAGACCAAACGGCGCGGGCACCAGCCCGTGGTGATCACGCCCTTGCAGACGGAGTCAGCCGCCGAGATCGCCATCGAAGCCCGGGGCCTGACCATGCAGTTTGGCGACTTTGTGGCGGTGGACCATGTGAGCTTTCGCATCCAGCGCGGCGAGATTTTTGGCTTCCTGGGCAGCAATGGATGCGGCAAGTCCACCACCATGAAGATGCTCACCGGCCTGCTGCCCGCCACCGATGGGCAGGCCTGGCTGTTTGGTCAGCCGGTGGACCCCAAGGACATGGCCACGCGCCGCCGCGTGGGCTACATGTCGCAGGCGTTTTCGCTGTACAGCGAGCTGTCGGTGGAGCAGAACCTGGTGCTGCACGCTCGGCTGTTCCATGTGCCCGAGGCCGAGGTACCCCAGCGCGTGTGGACCATGCTGGAGCGCTTTGGCCTGCAGGGTGCGCGCGGCACGCTGCCCCTGCAGCTGCCGCTGGGCATGCGCCAGCGCCTGTCGCTGGCCGTGGCCATGGTGCACGAGCCTGAGCTGCTGATCCTGGACGAACCCACCTCGGGCGTGGACCCGATCGCGCGCGACCATTTCTGGCGGCTGATGGTGGAGCTGGCGCGGCGGGACAAGGTCACCATCTTCATTTCCACCCACTTCATGAACGAGGCCGAGCGCTGCGACCGCATCTCGCTCATGCACGCAGGCCGGGTGCTGGCCAGTGCGGCACCAGCCGACATCGTGGCCCAGCGCAGCGCCACCACGCTGGAAGAAGCCTTCATCGGCTACCTGGTGGATGCGGGCGGAGGCGCATCTGGCCTGCCGAATGTCGAACCGGCCCCGTCGGCCTCGGTGGGCAGAGCCCCGGCCCGCCCGACCTGGGCGCAGCGCCTGCGCCAGAGCCTGGCACGCATCCACAGCACCCAGTGGCGCGAGGCGCTGGAGCTGCGGCGGGACCCGGTGCGGGGCGCGCTGGCGCTGCTGGGCTCTTTGATCCTGATGTTTGTGATGGGCTACGGCATCAGCATGGATGTGGAAAAGCTGCGCTTTGCGGTGCTGGACCGCGACCAGTCGGCAGCCAGCCGTGCCTACACCCTGAACCTGGCGGGTTCGCGCTATTTTGCGGAGCGGCCGCCCATTGCCAGCCATGCCGAGCTGGACCAGCGCATGCGCTCGGGTGAAATCTCGCTGGCACTCGAAATCCCGCCTGGCTTTGCGCGCGACCTGGAGCGTGCCCAGGCTGTGCAGATCGGCGCCTGGGTGGACGGCGCCATGCCCCAGCGGGCCGAGACGGCCATGGGCTACGCGCTGGGCATGCACCAGGACTGGCTCGCCCAGGCCATCCAGAGCCGCACAGGCATGGCCCTACACAGCCTGGTGGAGGTAGAAACCCGCTACCGCTACAACCCCGACGTGCGCAGCCTGCCCGCCATGGTGCCCGCAGTCATCCCGCTGCTGCTGCTCATGCTGCCCGCCATGCTCACCGCCCTGGCCGTGGTGCGCGAGAAGGAGCTGGGCTCCATCATCAACCTGTACGTCACGCCCACCACGCGCACCGAGTTCATGCTGGGCAAGCAGCTGCCCTATGTGCTGCTGGCGCTGTTCAACTTCGGGCTGATGTGCCTGGCGGCCGTCACGGTGTTTGGCGTGCCCATGACGGGCAGCTTTGGCACGCTGGCGCTGGCGGCGCTCATCTTCAGCTTTTGCTCCACGGGCATGGGGCTGCTGGCGTCCACCGTCACGCGCAGCCAGATCGCGGCCATGTTCTTTGCCATGGTGGGCACGCTCATCCCGGCCGTGCAGTTTGCGGGCCTGATCAACCCCGTGTCGGCCATGACAGGCTTTGCGCGCTGGGTGGGCGAGGTTTACCCGGCCAGCCACATGTTCACCATCAGCCGGGGCGTGTTCAACAAGGCCCTCACGCTGCAGGACCTGCAGGCCGAGTTCTGGCCCATGCTGGTGGCGGTGCCGGTCATTGTCGGCGCGGCGATTGCGCTCCTCAGAAAGCAGGAGAGTTGAGTGACGCACAACCTTGCAATGGCTGTCTTCGAGCCTCCGTCCGCAGAAACCGGCGCGGCACAGGCCAGTGGCTGCCGCGCAAGGGCCGCCCCGCCGCGCTGGCAGCGTCCCCCTTCCCGCGCACAGCGCGAGAGAAGGGGGAAGGCGCGCAGCGCCACAGGGGGATGGACATGATTCAGTGGTCGAACATCTTTCGGTTGGGCATCAAGGAGCTGTGGAGCCTGTGGCGCGACCCGGCCATGCTGTTCCTCATCGTCTACACCACCACGCTGGCGGTTTATTCCGCTGGCAAGGCGCAGCCTGAGACGCTGTACCACGTGCCCATCGCCATCGTGGACGAGGATGGCTCGGCCCTGTCGCAACGCATTGCCAGCGCCTTCTACCCGCCCCAATTCACACGCCCGGCCATGATCGGCATGCACGAGGTAGACCCCGGCCTGGATGCAGGCCGTTTCACGCTGGTGCTGCACCTTCCCGCCCACTTCCAGCGCGACGTGCTGGCGGGCAGGTCCCCCTCGGTGCAGCTGAATGTGGACGCCACACGCAACGGCCAGGCGTTTGCCGCCAACGGCGCAGTGGCGCAGATCGTGCAGCAGGAGGCCGCCGAGTTTGTGCAGGGCCACCGCAGCGCGCCCACCCAGCCGGTGGAGCTGGTGGTGCGCGCGCGCTTCAACCCGGCGCTCAACCCCGCATGGTTCGGCTCGCTCATGGAGCTGATCAACATCGTGACCATGCTCTCCATCATCCTCACCGGCGCCGCGCTGATCCGCGAGCGCGAGCATGGCACCGTGGAGCATCTGCTGGTGATGCCTGTCACCCCCGGCGAGATCATGCTGGCCAAGGTCTGGGCCATGGCGCTGGTGGTGCTGGTTGCTACCTGGGTGTCGCTCACGGCGGTGATCCGCTGGGCGATTGGTGTGCCCATCGAGGGCTCGGTGCCGCTGTTTCTGCTGGGCGCCACGCTGCACCTGTTTGCCACCACGTCCATGGGCATCTTCATGGCCACGGTGGCGCGCAGCATGCCGCAGTTCGGGCTGCTCATGGTGCTCATCATGATGCCGCTGCAAATGCTGTCTGGCGGCGTGACCCCGCACGAGAGCATGCCCCTGTGGGTGCAGTACGGCATGGCGCTGGCGCCCACCACGCACTTCACCGAGCTGGCCCAGGCCATCCTCTACCGGGGCGCAGGCTGGGCGGTGGTGTGGCCGTCGCTGGTGTGGCTGCTGGGCATTGGGGCGGTGCTGTTCAGCCTGGCGCTGGCGCGGTTTCGCAAGACGATTGCGCGCATGGCATGAGCGCACCAGTGCTTCCTGTGTCTCACACCGGGCGAGAGTGTCATGGCTTGGTGTCGAATTCTTTCAGGGGCAGATTGAAGCTGCCCCTTCGGTCTCCGGTGACTGAGAACGCGCGGGTGCTTCCTGACAGGTTCTTGCCACTGGTCTGGGTAAATACCACGCGGTATTTGCCTTCGTCCACGCGGTCCAGTGTGTAGCCTCCGCGGGGGGACAAGTAGACCTGCCTCAGCGGGGAACAGGGGTTGGCATCCGCTGCGCACAGGCGCGCCCATAGTCCTTCATCGCCGGGATTGTTTAGCGTGATCAGGGTGTCCCCACCAGCGGCCAGGTAAGGTTGGCCGAGCAAGCGGCCACTGGATTTGGGCCATTCGCCTCGCCGGTTGTCTGGTGATTTGCCATGGGGGTAGGGCAGGGTGTGCTTGACGACAGGCCCCTTCGATGGCTGTGCTGAATGCTGCGGAAAGTTGGGCCCCCCATAGCGTTGGGGGGCTCCCCACAGGGCATAGCCCACCAGCACATAAAGCAGCGTGGCCATTGCCAGCAAAGCCATGGCTCCGTAGCTACTGGTTTTGATCCAGGGCTTGCGTGGGTAGGTGAAGTTATCCAGCAGTCCGCCGACGGCATCTCGGCCGGTGATTGCGCGCACCAGCCAGAACAATGCGGCGGCACCCCACAGGCCCGCCAGCAGCCAGGGCCTGGCCAACTCGTTGTAGATGCCCATCAAGACGAGCTTGGGCATCATGAAAATCAGGTCTGCAAGGCTTGCTTCCGCCCTCGCAGTGGCGCTGAATGTCAGCGCCGCAACGCAGAGGAGGAGTTGTTTGTGCATGGCGAAAGCGACCAATGGGTTCAGGCGCTGGGGGGGGCTGCACGGGATGATCATTGCCCACTGAAGTGTCCCGATGGTAGTCGTCTGGCACGCTGGATCACCCAAGGTCGTGGCGAACGGCCGTCGAGGCATGCGAACTGTGACAGACCTCAAGAGCTGCCCGTTGAAATGAAATTTGTACTGCTTGGCCGCCCCGGCAGGCGCAACTGTGCCACCGGCGCTGGGCTGCTCGCTACCCGCTGGCCGCGCCGCCACACCCCCAGCCGCGCAGCGCGCAGGCGGATGGCCTCCACCGGGTTGCTCGCGTGCAGCAACACGAAGTCGGCGTGGCAGCCGGGCGCAATGCCGTAACCCTCCAGCCCCAGCAGGCGCGCGGGGTTCACCGTCACAGCATCAAAACATTGCCGCATGCCTGCCTGGCTGGTCATCTGGCCCACATGCAGGCCCATGTGCGCGGCCTCCAGCATGTCGCCGCTGCCGCCGCTGTACCAGGGGTCCAGCACGCAGTCGTGGCCAAACGCCACCGTCAGGCCCGCGGCCATCAGCTCGGGCACACGGGTCATGCCCCGGCGCTTGGGGTAGGTGTCGTGGCGGCCCTGCAGCGTGATGTTGATGAGCGGGTTGGCCACCACGCCCAGGTCGGCCTCGGCCATCAAAGGGATGAGCTTGCTGACGTAGTAGTTGTCCATGCTGTGCATGGAGGTGAGGTGCGAGCCCGTCACGCGGCCGTGCAGGCCCAGGCGCTGGGTTTCGTACGCCAGGGTCTCGACGTGGCGCGAGTGCGGGTCATCGCTCTCGTCGCAGTGCATGTCCACGCGCTTGCCGCGCTCAGCGGCCAGTTCGCAGAGGATCTTCACGCTCTCAGCCCCCTGGGCCATGGTGCGCTCGAAGTGCGGAATGCCGCCCACCACGTCCACACCCATATCGAGCGCGCGTTTCAGGTTGTCGAGCCCGCCGGGGGCGCGGAGCACGCCGTCTTGCGGGAAAGCCACCAGTTGCAAATCCAGGTACGGCGCCACGCGCTGCTTCACATCCAGCAGCGCCTCCACCGGCAGCAAGCTGGGGTGGCTGGTGTCCACATGGCTGCGGATGGCCAGCAGCCCGCGCGCCACGGCCATGTCGCAGTACTGCAGCGCGCGCTGCACGATGGTGTCGTGGGTCAGAGTGGGCTTGAGTTCGCCCCACAGCGCAATGCCTTCGAGCAGGGTGCCGCTCTCGTTCACGCGCGGCTGGCCGTAGCTCAGGGTCGAATCCATGTGGAAGTGCGCGTCCACAAACGGGGGGCTGACCAGCAGGCCGCCGGCATCCACCGTTTCATGCGCGGGGGCTTGCAGACCTTCGGTCACTTCGGTGATGCGGCCGCCCTGCACGGCGAT
The DNA here is from genome assembly GCF_051942715.1 of Acidovorax sp. BL-A-41-H1. Classification (NCBI taxonomy): domain Bacteria; kingdom Pseudomonadati; phylum Pseudomonadota; class Betaproteobacteria; order Burkholderiales; family Comamonadaceae; genus Acidovorax; species Acidovorax sp. BL-A-41-H1. Next base: position 73,237 of record NZ_JBPVJQ010000002.1, read on the forward strand.
GGACATGTTCCGGCGGCCGTCGGCCAGGGTGGCGTGGGTGATGAGCAGGTCGAGCATGGTGGGGAGTGTAGATATTCGTCTGGACGTACAGGCACACTGCGGGGTCTCAATCAGAAAGGGAAAGGGTCATCCATGAACGCACATGAAAAGCTGAACTACGTCGAATTTGCCGCGCGCGATTTGCCTGCCACCAAGTCGTTCTTTGAAAAGGCCTTTGCATGGGCCTTTGTGGACTATGGCCCCGAATACACAGCCTTCTCGGGCCAGGGGCTGGACGGCGGCTTCTTTCAGGCCAGTCTGTGCTCCACCCCGGCCACTGGCGGCGCCTTGCTGGTGTTCTACAGCGCAGACCTCGAAGCTACATTGGCCAAAGTGGTACAGGCGGGTGGCCATGTGGTCAAGCCGGTTTTCGACTTTCCGGGTGGGCGACGCTTTCACTTCACCGAGCCCAGCGGCAACGAGTTTGCGGTGTGGTCCGACCCGAGGGGGTGAATGAATCGGGCGTGGTGGGCGCATTCGCATCTTCTCATCGCTCCCCCTTGCGATACGGCTTCATCAGCGCCTGCGGATACGCCGCCTTGCGTGCCACCAGCACCAGCGCCAGGATGGACAGCAGGTAGGGCAGCATCAGATACACCTGGTACGGCAGCCACGCATCGCCCGCCTGCTGCAGGCGCAGCTGCAGCGCGTCAAAAAAGGCAAACAGCAGCGCACCCAGCAGCGCCTTGCCGGGCCGCCACGACGCAAACACCACCAGCGCCACGCAGATCCAGCCGCGCCCGTTGATCATGTTGAAGAAAAACGCGTTGAACGCCGACAGCGTGAGGAACGACCCCGCCACGCCCATCAGCGCCGACCCCGCCACGATGGCGCCGGTGCGGGTTGCCGCCACCGAGATGCCCTGGCCTTCGGCCGCTTGCGGGTTCTCGCCCACCATGCGCACTGCCAGGCCGAGCGGTGTGCGCAGCAGCACCCAGGCCAAGAGCGGCACCAGCAGCAGGGCCAGCAGCGTGAGCGGCGTCTGTGCCGACAGGATCGGAATGCCCAGCCACTCCATGGGTGCAAACGGTTCGATCGTGGGCGGCGTGTTCACCTTGGGGAAGCTCACGCGGTAGCCGTAGTAGCTGAGCGCCGTGGCCAGCAGCGTGATGCCCAGCCCCGACACATGCTGCGACAGCGCTAGCCCCACCGTGAGCCATGCGTGCAATAGCCCGAAGACAGCGCCCGTGAGCGCTGCCACCAGCACCCCGGTCCACAGTCCATGGCCTGCGTACACCGTGAGCCAGCCGGCGAAAGCCCCGGCCACCATGATCCCTTCAATCCCCAGGTTGAGCACCCCGGCGCGCTCGCACAGCAAAACCCCCAGCGTGCCCAGGATGAGCGGGGTGGCCACGCGCAGTGTGGCGATCCAGAACGCGGGGTTGGCGAGGATGTCGAGCAGTTCGGTCATGCGGCTGCTCCGGCATGGTTTGCTTTGTTTTTGATAGCTAAAAAGGCATGATGGACGCGCGGTAAAGGCCCATTTTTATTGAAATTCTGGTGTGAATGGGGGTTCATGCTGCCCTCACTTCCAGCGCACGCGGTACTGCGTCAGCAAGCCCGCCACCAGCACTGCGATCAGCGAGGTCGCCACGATCACATCTGCAATGTAGGTGGGCACGCCCACCGCCCGGCTCATGCTGTCGGCCCCTACCAGCACGCCCGCCACAAAGGTGCCCGCCGCGATCACGCCCAGCGGGTGCAGCCCGGCCAGCATGGCGATCACGATGCCGCTGTAGCCGTAGCCGGGTGACATGTCGAGCGTCACATAGCTGGTGCGGCCCGCCACCTCGATGGCACCCGCCAGCCCGGCCAGCCCACCCGACAGCAAGGCCACGAGCACGACAGTGCGGGTAATGGGCACACCTGCAAACGCCGCCGCCCGCGCATTGGCCCCGGCAGCGCGGATGTCAAAGCCCGGCACCGTGCGCGCCAGCAGCGCCCACAGCATCACGGCCAGCGACACCGCCCAGAGCAGCCCCGTGTGCAGCCGCGTCTGCGGCACCAGCTTGGAGAGTTCCAGGTCGCCTTGCAGTGCCACGCTCTGCGGCCAGCCCATCGAGAGCGGGTCTTTCATCGGCCCATCCAGCAGCGCCGAGACGAGCAGCAGCATGATGAAGTTGAGCAGCAGCGTGGTGACCACCTCGTCCACGCCCAGCCTTGCTTTCATCAGCGCAGGGCCCAGCAGCAGCGCGGCGCCCGCGAGCGCGGCCGCCAGCATCACCAGTGGAAAGAGCACATAGGGCGACCACTCCAGCCCCGTGCCGCCATGCATGCCGCCCACCGCCACAGCGGCCAGCGCGCCTGCATAAAGCTGCCCCTCGGCGCCAATGTTGAACAGCCGCGCGCGGAAGGCCACGGCCGCTGCCAGCCCGGTCATGATCAGCGGCGTGGCGCGGGTGAGGGTTTCGGTCAGTGCAAACACCGAGCCGAACGCGCCTTGGAGCAGCAGCGCGTAGGTCTGCCCCACCGGCGCGCCTGCCCACAGCACCAGCAGGGCGCTGACGATCAATGTGAACACCACAGCACCCACCGGTGCCAGCACGTAGGCGGCGGGGGAGGTGTGGTTGCGTTTTTCGAGTCTCATGTGGGTTGTTCTTGTTGTTGTCGCTCAATGTGCAGCGCCTGCCATCGCGAGGCCGATGGCTTCGCGCGTCCAGCCTTCTGCGGGCCGGGCCTCGCTCAGGCGCCCGTCATGCATCACCGCCACGCGGTCGCCCAACGCCAGCACTTCGTCGAGGTCGTCGGAGATCAGCAGCACGGCGGCGCCGTTGTCACGGGCTGTGATGAGTTGCTGCTGCACAAACATCACCGCGCCAATGTCCAGCCCCCAGGTGGGCTGGTGGGCCACGATGAGTTGGGGGGCGGGCGCGGTGTTGTCCGCGCCATTCTGTGGCGGCATCAGCGCCCGGCCCAGGATGAGCTTTTGCATGTTGCCGCCCGACAGCGACCGCGCAGGCGCATCCGGTCCGCCGCCGCGTACGTCAAAGGTCTCGACCACCTGCTTTGCATGCTGGCGCGCCGCGCGGCGTTTGACCCAGAAGGCGCGAAACCATGGGTGTGCAAACCAGGGGCCGCGCAGGCGTTCGGATACGGCGTTCTCCCACACGGGCAGGTCACCCACCACGCCCACGGCGTGGCGGTCTTCGGGGATGCGGGCCACGCCTTGGCTGACCAGCCATGCGGGCCGGGCTTGCAGAGGGGCGCCGCGCAGGGTGACCGCGCCCGAGGAGGCTGCGCGCACGCCACACAACACATCGGCCAGCGCCACCTGGCCGTTGCCGCTGACGCCTGCAATCGCCACGATCTCGCCCGCGCGCAGGGTGAGGGACACATCGTTCAGCCGGTCGCGCCCTGTGGGGGCGGTGCTGACGTGGGTCAGGGTGCAGATGGGCTCGCCCATGTTCTTAGCGGGGCGGCGCTTGGCCGCTTCAATGGCATGGCCCACCATCCATTGCGCCAGCTGCCCTTGCGTGGTGCCCTGCGCAGGCGCCTCGGCTACCAGCTTGCCCTGGCGCAGCACGGCCACGCGGTGTGAAACGCGCAGCACTTCGCCCAGCTTGTGGCTGATGAAGATGATGGACAGGCCCTGCGTCACCATCTGCGCCAGGGTATCGAACAGCGCCTCGCTCTCCTGTGGGGTGAGCACGGCGGTGGGTTCGTCCAGGATGAGGATGCGCGCGCCCCGGTAGAGCGCTTTCAAAATTTCGACCCGCTGGCGCTCGCCCACTGAAAGGTTTCCGACGCGCGCATCGGGGCTGACGGGCAGGCCAAACTGCTGCGACACGGCCAGCAGCTTGGCGCGCGCCTCGCTGCGGCGCGAGAAGGGCTGCCACAGCGGCTCGGTGCCCAGCAGCACGTTGTCCAGCACCGTGAGGTTGTCGGCCAGCGTGAAGTGCTGGTGCACCATGCCAATGCCCGCCGCCAGCGCCGCGCGCGGCTGGCCGGGCGGCAGGGGCTGGCCGAAGACCTCGATGCTGCCTTCGTCGGCCACGTAGTGCCCGAACAGGATGGACATCAGCGTAGACTTGCCCGCACCGTTTTCGCCCAGCAGGGCCAGCACCTCGCCGCGTGCGAGGGTCAGGCTGATGCTGTCGTTGGCGACGAGCTTGCCGAAGCGTTTGGTGATGCCCGACAGGCGCAGGACGGGTTCCATGTCAGGCCTCCGCAGTGCTGCGCGCTGGCTGCGGTGGGCTGTCACTCCCTCTCCCTTCGCGGGAGAGGGCTGGGGAGAGGGGGCTCCGCGCTAAAGCCAGGCAGAGCGCGTGCTTCCACGCGCCCCCTCTCCCCAACCCCTCCCCCGCGAGGGGGGAGGGGCTACCGGCGCATCGCGAAGGCCGTTGTGGGTTCATTGCGCTCATTTCCAGGCCGACAGAAACGCCCGCAGCACCTTGGCCGAATTGGCGGCCGCCAGGCCCATGAACGTGCCCATCTCGTTCTCGCCTTCGCCGCCACCGGCCAGGTCGCTCAGCGAGCGGAACGCGATGTAGGGAACGCCGTTGCTGTGGGCCACCATGGCGGTAGCGGCGGTTTCCATGTCGAGCACGTTGGCCTCGAAGGTCTTGAAGGCGTATTCGCGGAAGGCCTTGTTGTCTACAAACGCCTGGCCCGACACGCCATTGCCGCCCACCACCAGCTGCGGGCGCTGCTTGAGACAGGTGGCGGCCAGGCAGTGCTCCAGGCCCACGTTCTGCAGGCTGCGGGCAGTGGCCAGCATCTTCGGGTCGGCCTCAAACCAGAACTTCTTGATGATCTGGGGGTTGGCGGCCGTCCGAACCTCCACCGGGCGTGGGTGCATCATGCCGAAGGCGGGCATCGTCAGCTCGCTTTTCATCCAGGCGGGGGCGCTGTATTGGCCGGGCTGGTCTTCGCGCGCCATCAGCCATTCCATGTACTGGCCCCACTGTGCAGGCACCGTCACGTCGCCAATGTGCAGGCTCGGGTTGACGCCACCGGCAATGCCGCTGAAGACCACATGGCTCACATTGAAGCGGTCCAGCACCAGCTGCGTGTTCATGGCCGCGTTGGTCATGCTGATGCCGGAGAGGAACACCACCACCGGCTTGCCTTCGAGCGTGCCAGTGGTGAATTCAACGCCGTTGATGCGGTGTTTGGCGGGCTGTTGCACTTGAGGCAGCAGCACCGTCAGCTCCGGCGCAAAGGCGGAGATGACGGCGATGCGGGGTGTGTCGTCCAGCCGGACCGCCGTCTTGCTGGTGGGGCTGGATGCGCAACCGGCCAGCGCACCCGCCAATGCCAGTGCTCCCAGCAGCCGGGTGGAATGAGAGGTGATGGCGTAGCGCAACAGGGTGGATGAGGAGGTGGTCATGGAGATACCAGGTAGGGACAGAGACGGACGGATAACGACAACGAAAAGGGCCACCGCGATGAGTGGTGGCCCAGGTGTTTACCCGCTTTGTCTCGCATGGGTGATTTGGAGTGGCTGACAAAGCTCAGAGCATCGGTTCTGGTCTGGGATCCTTTGCACGAATCGAGCGGCAAGTGTGCGCTGCGGATCGGAGCGGGCTGCAAGGCGCAAAAACGCAGCAATAGCCGTAGCTATTGCGAGTATTTGCAACGATGCAGACCGCCCGAGACCGCAGATGCAAACGGCGCGATGATTTGTGCAGAGGATCCCTGAGCGCTGTGTCGCAGGCAGTACTGCAAGTACGACAAGACGCAGCAACAACGCCAGAAGAGGTTTGTCATCCACTCCGCTTACTTGGCCGTGGACTTGGGCTGGCTGTCGTCCACCTTCACGGTGAACTTGCCGGCCAGGATGTCGGCCTCTTTCGCCTTGACCTTGGCGACGATGTCTGCGGGCACCTTCTTCTCGAACGTGCCCAGGGGCGCGAGTTCAGAGCCCTTGTGCTTCATCATCGAATACGGGCCGTAGTCCTCGGCTGTGAACTTGCCCTCTTTGACCAGCTTGAGCGCGCGGTCGATGCTGGGTTCCATGTGCCAGATGGCCGATGCCACCACCGTGTCGGGGTACTTGTCCTGGGTGTTGATCACGTTGCCGATGGCGAGCTTGCCCTTTTCCTTGGCCGCATCACTCACGCCAAAGCGCTCGGCATAGAGCACGTCGGCGCCCTTGTCGATCATCGCGAAGGTGGCCTCCTTGGCCTTGGGTGGGTCAAACCAGCTGTTGATGAAGGTGATGGTGAACTCGACCTTGGGATTGGTCTCTTTGGCTCCCGCCATGAAGGCATGCATCAGGCGATTCACCTCGGGGATGGGGAAGCCGCCCACCATGCCGATCTTGTTGGTCTTGGTCATGCCTCCAGCGATCATGCCGCTCAGGTACGCGGGCTCCTGGATGTAGTTGTCGAACACGCTGAAGTTGGGCGCCTGCGGCTTGCCGGAGGAGCCCAGCAGGAAGGACGTTTTGGGGAAGTCCTTGGCCACCTTGCGGGCGGCGGCTTCCACCGCAAAGGCCTCGCCCACGATGAGCTGGTTACCGCCCGTGGCGTACTCGCGCATCACGCGTTCGTAGTCGGCGTTGCTGACGTTCTCGCTTGCTTTGTATTCGATCTCGCCGCGCGCTTCGGCGGCCTTGAGCGCCTTGTGGATGCGGCTGACCCATTGCTGCTCGAAGGGTACCGTGTAGATCGCCGCGACCTTGAGCTTGGACTGCGCTGTGGCCAGTGAGGGCGCCATCGCCATGGCAGCCGAGAGGGCCAGGGAGGTGCAGAACAGGCGTCCGGTGAAAAGGCGGCGAGTGGTCATGGTGGGGTTCCTTCAGACAAACGAACAAAGGGTTGGAGGTGCCTTTGTCAAGCAAGGAGCGCGCCAGTAGGCCCCCCGGACTGCGGCAAACCGCTGGCAAGTCTGCCAGAGGAAAGCCACCAGGTGGTAAAAATTTGCGGACGCGGACAAGCCACCATGAAAAAAGCCACTGCCGGGCTCCATGGCCCTGCGGTGGCTGGTGCACGCCCCGGCGCGCTGTGCTCTTATTTGGTGCCAAAAATGCGGTCGCCCGCATCACCCAGGCCCGGCAGGATGTAGCCGTGGTCGTTCAGCTCGCGGTCGATGGCGGCGGTGAAGATGGGCACATCGGGGTGGGCCTTCTGCAGCGTGGCCACGCCTTCGGGGGCGGCCAGCAGGCAGACGAACTTGATGGAGCGGGGGTTGAGCTTTTTCAGGCGGTCCACACAGGCCGCGGCCGAGTTGCCGGTGGCCAGCATCGGGTCCACCACGATGATGTCGCGCTCGTCCATCTCGGACGGCATCTTGAAGTAGTACTCCACCGGCTGCAGCGTGGCCGGGTCGCGGTACAGGCCGATGTGGCCCACGCGGGCGCCGGGCACCACGTTGAGCATGCCGTCCAGAAAGCCGTTGCCCGCGCGCAGGATGGAGACCAGCACCAGCTTCTTGCCGTCGATGACCTTGCCGGTCATGGTTTCCAGCGGGGTTTCGATCTCGATGTCCTGCAGCGGCATGTCGCGCGTGACTTCGTAGGCCATCAGCGTGGAGAGTTCGCCCAGCAGGCGGCGGAAGCTGTTGGTGCTCGCGTCCTTTTTGCGCATCAGCGTGAGCTTGTGCTGGACGAGGGGGTGAGTGATGACGGTGACGTTGCTCATGGCAGGAAGTAGGAAATTGCTTTTTTGAAATGGGCATCAGTCTGCCAGAAACCGCGAGTAGCGCGGCAGATCGACGTTCCCCCCGCTCACGATCACGCCCACGCGCTCGCCGTGCAGCAGCTTGGCGCCATCGTCTTCGCCCGAAAAGGCCTGCGCGCCAGCAAACGCCAGAGCGCCCGTGGGTTCAACGACCACTTTCATGCGCGCTGCAAAAAAGCGCAAGGCTTCGATGAGCTGCTGGTCGCTCACGGTGACGATGTCTTCGACATGCTCGCGGATGATGGGGTAGGTGAGTTCGCCCAGGCTCGGTGCCTGCGCGCCGTCGGCGATGGTGTGCGGGTTGGGAATGCGCACGATGTGGCCCGCGCGCAGCGATTGCTGGGCGTCGTTGGCCGTCTCGGGCTCGACGCCGATCACCTTGCACCGGGGCGCCAGCGCCTGCGCGGCCAGCAGGCTGCCCGAGAGCAGGCCGCCGCCGCCCAGGCTGACAAACAGGTAGTCCAGGTCGGGCACCTCCTGCAGCAGTTCCAGGGCGGCCGTGCCTTGGCCCGCAATCACATGGGGGTGGTCGAACGGCGGGATCAGCGTCATGCCACGCTCGCGCGCCAGCTGGCGGCTGATGGCCTCTCGGTCTTCGGTGTAGCGGTTGTAGGTGACCACCTGGGCGCCGTATTCGCGCGTGGCGGCCATCTTGGAGGCGGCGGCGTCCTCGGGCATTACCACCAGGGCAGGCATATCGAGCAACCGGGCCGACAGGGCAATGGCCTGCGCATGGTTGCCGGCCGAGAAGGTGAGCACGCCATGTTCGCGCTGCGCGTCGCTGAACTGGGCCAGCGCGTTGTAGGCGCCCCGGAACTTGAAGGCACCCGTGCGCTGCAGGTTCTCGCACTTGAAGAACAGCTTGGCGCCCAGCCGCTCGTCGATGGTGTTGCACCGCATCACCGGTGTGTGGTGCGCCACGCCTGCCAGCCGCCGGGCGGCGGCGGCCACGTCGTCATGGGTGGGCAGGCTCACAGAGGGGGGCATGCTGGGCACGGTCATGGTGGCGTCCTTGCAGCGGGGCGTGGGCCGCCCCGGGTTTCCACATGATAGCCCTTTGGGTCCAGAGTTGGCGCAAAAATAGCTGCCAGCGCGCGATGGGTAAGCGCGGGTAGCTATGAATTTGGTAGTGCACGAGGTGTTTGCCCTCAGAGCCTGGCCCGGCTCCGGCCCTTGAGGCCTGCGTCGCAGGCGGCCGGGCGGTCCAGCGATCTGCGGCTGGGGGGCGGAGCCGTCCGCCAGCCTCGTCCGCCAGCTCCGTCCCTCAACCCTGTTCGCTGAAGCGGATCAGCGGCGTAAGCGCCGGGAACTCACCCGCCCGCTTTTGCTTCATCGCCGTGACGGACTCCATCACATGTCGGTTGCTCCAGATGGCGCCTTGCAGCCAGCCCATCTGGCGCAGGCTGTCTTCCACGCTGTGGTCGCGCGCGTAGTTCACGGCCTGCTTGGTGCCCCAGATGGCGACAGGGGGTTTGCTGGCAATCTCTTGCGCGCACTGCAGCGCGGCGGCCACCATGGCCTCTGGCGTGTCGAAGACTTCGTTGACAAGGCCGTGGCCCTGGGCCCTTTGCGCGCTCAGGCGGCGGCCGGTGTAGGCCAGTTCTTTCACCACACCCAGCGGGATGAGCTTGGGCAGGCGCTGCAGCGTGCCCACGTCTGCCACCATGCCGATGTTGATCTCCTGGATGCAGAAGAACGCGTCGGCCGTGGCATAGCGCACGCAGGCCGTTGTCACCATGTCCACCGCGCCGCCGATGCAGCCGCCCTGGATAGCCATGATGACGGGGATGCGCAAGCTCTCGATGCGGGTAAAGGTGGCCTGCATGTCGGTGAGCAGGTCAAAGATGGCGGCGCGGCCCTCGGGGCTCTGGTCGTCCATGGTGATGGCGCCGCCAAAGGTTTCGAGCGCCATGCCCGCGCTGAAGTGTTTGCCGGTGCTGCTGACGACCAGCGCGCGCGCCTCGCCGCTCTTGTTTAACGCAGCCAGCACCTCGTCCAGCTCGCGCCAGAAGGTGGGGTGCATAGTGTTCATGGCCTCGGGGCGGTTCAGCACCAGGTGGGCCACATGGTTGGTGATGCTGAGGGAGAAGCAGGTGAGGGTGGTGTTCATGGTCCGTCACTGTAGACCCGCTGGTCGCAGGCGGGTCGTCGCCTGGGTGACTTTCGATGAATGTGGCTGTCTCTGCCTGTCTGTGTTGGGTTTCTCGCTATAAATAGAGGAGCAAAATGGTGGAGGTCAGTCGCCGCCCCCGCCGCCGCAGCCACCACCGCCATCTCCCCCTCCGTCCCCGCCACCTCCGTCCGAGCTTTCCGCGCCGCCAAAGTCGCCTGCGCTGCCGCTGTAGCTGCCATCCGAGAAGCTGGTGCCGCAGTAGCTGTCGCCGCCGCTGCCGCCCGCGTCGCTCTTGCGGGCGATATCGGAGCAGTCGGGCACGTAGGTGAAGCCCCCGGCAATGGCGAACTTGGCATCCAGCGCAAACAGCAGGGGCAGGCGGCTGGGGGCCTTGGGGTCGATGGATTCTTCCTTGCAGGCCCAGTACCAGCAGCGGCGCAGGCCGTCGTTGTGGCGGGCTTTCTTGCCCAGAGCCTCGGCCGGGGTGTGGTGCAAGAAGAAGCCCAGGGCGTTGTGGCACCACAGCTTGTAGGCCTGCGTGTGCAGGATGAACTCGTGCCACAAAGCATCCACGGCCTTGGATGGCATGGCCACAAAGTCCTTGTTGCTGCGCAGGCAGGCCATGAAGAACTGGCGCAGGCCGCGTTCGACCAGATCACAGTCGCGGGGGCTCAGGTGGGGGTAGACCTCGCGCAGCTTGCGCTGCAGAAAGCGGGGCAGGGGGGCTTCGCGGATGTAGCGCTCGCGCACGGCGGTGGTCCAGCGGATCAGCACCACGGTGAGCAGCACCGTGACAAACACATACAGCAGCCAGATCCACCGGAGCTTCCACACCCCGGCAAACACCCCGATGAAAGCCAGCACCCACAGGACGATGGCTGCCTGGACCACCTTATTGCCCCAGCGCACCAGGGCGTGTTCTACGCGTTGCATCGTGTCCCTCCTTGTTGTTGTGTGTTTCGGCCATTGCACGGCCGCAATGTGACCAAATCGTGACAAACGCGTGGCATTGTCGCCAGCCTGTCACAAGGCCACCACACCTTCGGAGGGCTCTCGGTGGCAGCGGGGCGCGGGGCGGCAGCTGCCCGACCGCGCCGCCGCGCCACCCCTTCTCCGTTCAGCGGCGCTTGCTGCCGCCGCCGAAGATGCCGCCCAGCACGCCGCGCAGGATCTCCTTGCCCACGTTGGTGCCCACGGTGCGCACGGCCGACTTGGCCATGGTCTGCACCAGGCCGTCCTTGCGCCCGCCGCGCGGGCCGGTGGTGCCAAACAGCAGGTCGTTGAGGAAGCTGCTCTCCTGCGGCTGGGCCCCGCCCGGGGCTGTGCCCACGGGGCTGGCACCACCCGCTTTGCGGCTGGCAGGCGTGCTTGCGGGTGCGGGCGGGGCGTTTTCGGCGCGGCCCTTGAGCTTTTCGTAGGCGGATTCGCGGTCCACCGTGGTTTCGTACACACCGGTCACCAGCGAATTGGCCATCAGCGCCTGGCGTTGCTGCGGGGTGATGGGCCCCAGCTGGCTGCCCGGGGGCAGCACGAACACGCGCTCGGTCACGCTCGGGCGGCCCTTGGCGTCCAGAAAGCTCACCAGCGCCTCGCCCACGGCCAGCTCGGTGATGGCGGTTTCGATGTCCAGGCCCGGTTTTTGCCGCATGGTGGTGGCCGTCGCCTTCACGGCTTTCTGGTCGCGCGGGGTGAAGGCGCGCAGCGCGTGCTGCACGCGGTTGCCCAGTTGGGCCAGCACGCTGTCGGGGATGTCGAGAGGGTTCTGGGTGACAAAGTACACGCCCACGCCCTTGGAGCGCACCAATCGCACCACCAGCTCAATGCGCTCGATGAGCACCTTGGGCGCCTCGTTGAACAGCAGGTGGGCCTCGTCGAAGAAGAAGACCAGCTTGGGTTGCTCGGGGTCGCCGATTTCGGGCAGTTGCTCGAACAGCTCCGACAGCATCCACAAGAGGAAGGTGGCGTACAGGCGTGGCGAATTCATGAGCTTGTCGGCCGCCAGGATGTTCACCACGCCGTGGCCGTCCACCGTCTGCATGAAGTCCTGGATGTTGAGCATGGGCTCGCCGAAGAACTCGCTGCCGCCCTGTTGCTCGATTTGCAGCAGCCCGCGCTGGATGGCGCCCACGCTGGCGGCGCTCACGTTGCCATATTCGGTGGTGAATTCCTTGGCGTTGTCGCCCACGAAGGTGAGCATGGCGCGCAGGTCCTTCAGGTCCAGCAGCAGCAGTCCGTTGTCATCGGCGATCTTGAACACCAGGTTCAGCACGCCCAGCTGCGTCTCGTTCAGGTTGAGCATGCGGCCCAGCAGCAGCGGGCCCATGTCCGACACCGTGGCGCGCACCGGATGGCCTTGCTCGCCAAACACGTCCCACAACGTGGTGGGGCAGGCCAAAGGTTCTGGCAGACCCAGGCCGCGTTCCTTGAGCACGCCCGCCAACTTGTCGCCAATCTTGCCCGGCTGGCTGGCGCCTGTGAGGTCGCCCTTCACGTCCGCCATGAACACCGGCACGCCAATGCGCGAGAAGTTCTCGGCCAGGGTCTGCAGCGTCACGGTTTTGCCCGTGCCGGTGGCACCGGTGATGAGCCCGTGGCGGTTGGCCAGGCCGGGAAGCAGGTGGCATTCAATGGTGTCGTGCTTGGCAATCAGCAGGGGTTCGGCCATTTGGGGTTTCCTCGGGGGTACAGGTTCGGCAAAAAGTAAAATCGCGCTCAGTAGATTAAATCAATACAAAAGGATCTCTCGTGGCAGGACACAGCAAATGGGCGAATATCCAGCACCGCAAAGGGCGGCAGGATGAAAAACGCGGCAAGATCTGGACCCGCATCATTCGTGAAATCACTGTGGCCGCCCGTGCCGGTGGCGGCGATCTGTCTGCCAACCCCCGCCTGCGCCTGGCGGTGGACAAGGCCAAGGCGGCCAACATGCCCGCCGACCGCATCAAATACAACATCGACAAGGCCACGGGCAACGCCGAGGGCCTGACCTACGAAGAAATCCGCTACGAAGGCTATGGCATTGGTGGCGCGGCCATCATGATCGACACCATGACCGACAACCGCGTGCGCACCGTGGCCGAAGTGCGCCATGCGTTCAGCAAACACGGCGGCAACATGGGCACGGAAGGCTCGGTGGTGTTCCAGTTCAAGCACTGCGGCCAGCTGATTTTTGCCCCTGGCACCAGCGAAGACAAGGTGATGGAAGTGGCCTTGGAGGCGGGTGCCGAAGACGTAGTGACCGACGAAGACGGCGCGGTGGAGGTGCTGACCGCCCCTGCCGACTTTGAAGCCGTGAAAAACGCGCTGGAGGCCGCAGGCCTGACGGCCGAGGTGGCGGGTGTGACCATGCGGCCCGAAAACACCATCGAACTGACTGGCGAAGACGCCGCCAAGATGCAAAAGCTGCTGGATGTGCTGGAAGACCTGGACGACACCCAAGAGGTCTATCACAACGCGGCGCTGTGACTTTGCACCTGCAGGTCGCCGCTTTTTTCTTGCCCTGACTTGTTTTCCGACTGATATTTCCCCGAACCCCACCCAGCAGCGCAGCGCTCTGGGCCGGGTTCACCAAAGGTTCCTATGAAAGTACTTGTGATTGGTGGCGGCGGCCGTGAACACGCGATGGCGTGGAAACTGAGCGAGTCCCCCAAGGTGACCAAGGTGTTTGTGGCACCCGGCAACGGTGGTACGGCCTTGAACCCCAAGCTCGAAAACGTGGCGATCTCCGATGTGCGCGAGCTGCGCACCTGGGCCCAGGCCGAGAAGATCGCGTTGACGGTGGTGGGCCCCGAGGCCCCCTTGGCGGCCGGTGTGGTCGATGAGTTCCGTGCCAACGGCCTGCGCATCTTCGGCCCCACCAAGGCGGCTGCCCAGCTCGAAAGCTCCAAGGCGTTCAGCAAGGCCTTCATGCGCCGCCACGGCATCCCCACGGCCGACTACGACACCTTCACCGACCCGGCGGCGGCGCACGCATTTGTGGACCGGCTGGGTGCGCCAATCGTCATCAAGGCCGACGGCTTGGCGGCCGGCAAGGGCGTGGTCGTGGCCATGACGCTGCAGGAGGCGCATGACGCTGTGGATTTCATGCTGGTGGACAACAAATACGGCGTGACACACAACGAAGGCGGCGCGCGCGTGGTGATCGAGGAATTCCTCGAAGGCGAGGAAGCCAGCTTCATCGTGCTGTGCGACGGCAAGAACGTGCTGGCCCTGGCCACCAGCCAGGACCACAAGCGCCTGAAGGACGGCGACGAAGGCCCCAACACCGGCGGCATGGGCGCTTATTCGCCTGCCCCCGTGGTCACGGCCGATGTGCATGCCCGCGCCATGCGCGAAATCATCCTGCCCACCATCCGGGGCATGGAAAAGGACGGCATTCCCTACACCGGCTTTCTGTATGCGGGCCTGATGATCGACGCCAAGGGCCAGCCCAAGACGCTTGAATTCAACTGCCGCATGGGCGACCCCGAGACGCAGCCCATCCTGATGCGCCTGAAAAGCGACTTCAGTGACGTGATGGCCGCTGCCGCTGACGGCAAGCTCGACCAAATGGAACTGCAATGGGACCGACGCACCGCGCTGGGCGTGGTCATGGCCGCCCACGGATACCCCGAGAACCCGCGCAAGGGCGACGCCATCACCGGTCTGCCCGCCGATGCGGACGATGCCGTGGTGTTCCACGCAGGCACGCAACTGAAAGACGGCGTGGTCAGCGTGACGGGCGGCCGGGTGCTGTGCGTCACCGTGCTGGCCGACAGCGTCAAGCAGGCGCAGCAGCGTGCCTATGACGTGGCACGTGGCATCCAGTTTGATGGCGCGCAGTACCGCCGTGACATCGGCTTCCGTGCCCTGAAAAGCTGATGGCTTACGCGCAAAGCATGAATGCCGCCGAGACGGTGGCGCGCGTGCGCGGCTACCTGCAGGGCCTGCAGTCCCGCATCACCGGTGCCCTCGAAGCTGTCGAAGGCGAGGGCGGAGCACGTTTTCTGGCCGACGCCTGGAGCAAGCCGCCCGGCGAGCCGCTGCAGGGCGATGGCATCACCAAGATCATGGAGGGTGGCCGGGTGTTTGAACGCGCGGGCTGCGGCTTCAGCCACGTGCGTGGCCCGCAGCTGCCGCCCTCGGCCACGCAGCACCGGCCCGAACTGGCGGGAGCGCCGTTCGAAGCCATGGGCGTGTCGCTGGTGTTCCATCCGCGCAACCCGTATGTGCCCACGGTGCACATGAACGTGCGCATGATCGCTGCCGGGCACCCCGGCCAGGAGCCCACCTGCTGGTTTGGCGGCGGCATGGACCTCACGCCGTACTACGGGTTTGAAGAGGATGCGGTGCACTTTCACCGCACCTGCCGCGATGCGCTCAACGCCTTTGGTGAGGACAAGTACCCACGCTTCAAGCAGTGGTGCGATGAGTATTTCTTCCTCAAGCACCGCAACGAGCAACGCGGCGTGGGCGGCGTGTTTTATGACGACTTCTCGGAGCTGGGCTTTGAACAAAGCCTGGCGATGACGCAGTCGGTGGGCGATGCCTTTCTGGGGGCCTACCTGCCCATCGTGGCAAAACGCCAGAACACGCCCTTTGGCGAGCGCGAGCGCAACTTCCAGCTCTACCGCCGGGGCCGCTATGTCGAGTTCAACCTGGTGTGGGACCGGGGCACGCACTTTGGCCTGCAGTCGGGCGGGCGCACCGAGTCCATCCTGCTGTCCATGCCGCCGCTGGTGGCCTGGTCGTACCAGCGCTCTGACGCCGCCGATTCGGCCGAAGCCGAGTTGCTGCAGCGCTTTCTGGTGCGCCGGGATTGGCTGGCCAGCGCTGCTGCGGCGGCGTGCTGACGGGGTAAAAAGCGCAAAAGCTATAATTTCAATAGCTGGCCGCGCTTTTTACACAGGCGCAGGAGCCCTAAAACACCCCAAACCAACGCTGCGCCAGGTTGCAACACCGGCGCAACAACACGCAGCACCCGAGGCGCAGCCCTATTGGTTGCACGCCGTGTTGCGCGCTATATTGATCCATTCCCTCTCTAATCACCGCCTGATGACCACCTCCACCAAATCGGAAACCGCCGCCAAAAAAGACGTCACCAAACTCCAGCGCGCCATCGTGGATGGCCTGGAAGACGTCAAGGCGCAAGACATCCAGGTTTTCAACACCGAGCATCTCTCGCCGCTGTTTGAACGGGTGATCGTGGCATCGGGCACCTCCAACCGCCAGACCAAGGCCCTGGCCGCCAGCGTGCGTGATGCGGTCAAGGAAGCCGGGTTCTCCAAACCCCGCATTGAGGGCGAGGACAACGGCGAGTGGATCATCGTGGACTGCGGCTCGGCCGTGGCGCACATCATGCAGCCCGCCATCCGCCAGTACTACCGCCTGGAAGAGCTGTGGGGCGACACCCCCGTGCGCCTGAAGCTGGGCGCTGCCAAGCCCCAGTCGAGCGCCGCTACCGAGCTGGCCGAGAAGAAGTCGGCCCAGAAGGCCGCCAAGTCGGGCGCCAAAGCCCCTGCCAAGAAGGCAGCGGCCCCTGCGGTAGCCGCCCGCTCGGGCAAGGCCACGGTGAAGGCCGTCGCCAAGACCGCTGCGAAGACAGCCGCCAAGACGCCCGTCAAGGCAGCACCCAAGCCCGCCGCAAAAACGGCGGCCAAGGCGACACCTGCCAAGACAGCAGCCAAGACCACCGGTGCAGTGGCCGCCAAGAAGCCCGCCGCCGCCAAGACGCCTGTCAAGACGGTGGTGGTCAAGCCCGGCGGCGCCAAGAAGCCTGTGGCCAAGAAGTCGTCACCTGCAGCCAAGGCCCCCGCACGCGCCGCAGCCAAGCCAGCTTCTGCTTCGGCACCCAAGGCAGCTGCCAGCAAGCCCGCCGCCAAGAAGGCCCCGGCCCGCAAGGGTTGATCTGCGGCCGCAGGGCGCCCGGCTGGGTGCGCTGCGGAAACCACCCCCACGCATCCAGGTTGATCCATGAAGCTGCTTATCGTGGCGGTCGGGCAGCGGGTGCCCGACTGGGCACAAACGGCCTACGACGACTACGCCAAACGTTTTCCGCCCGAACTCAAGGTCGAGCTCAAGGCCGTCAAGACCGAGCCACGCGGTTCCAAGACGCTGGAGACGCTCTATGCCGCCGAGCGTGAGCGCATCGAAGCCGCGATCCCGCGCGGCACGCGCGTGGTGGCGCTGGACGAGCGCGGCACCAACCTCACCACCAAGGCCCTGGCCGAACGCCTCAAGGGCTGGCAGCTGGGGGGCGATGATGTGGCGCTGGTCATCGGCGGCCCCGACGGGCTGGACCCGGCTTTTCGCCAGGCCGCGCATGAACGCATTCGCCTGTCCGACCTGACCCTGCCGCATGCCATGGTGCGCGTGCTGCTCATCGAGCAGCTGTACCGGGCCTGGTCGGTGAACGCCGGGCACCCCTACCACCGGGAATAAAGCGGTTACCCGTGCTGCTGACTCAATTTACTATTGTTTTGATAGCTGCTAGCGCTTGATGGTCAGGCGCTGAGGCCGATTTTTATTCAAAATCTGTTCATGCCTGACTTTATCTACCTCGCCTCCCAAAGCCCCCGCCGACGCCAGTTGCTCGAACAGCTGGGCGTGCGCCACGAACTGCTGCTGCCCAATGTGGACGGCGACGAAGCCGAGGACACCGAGGCCATCGAAGTGGTGTTGTCCGGCGAGGCGCCCACGGCCTACGTGGAACGCGTCACCGGCCTCAAGCTGGATGCCGCCGTGGCCCGGCGCGCCCGCCGTGGCCTGCCAGACGCCCCCATCCTCTGCTCCGACACCACCGTGGCCCTGGGCCGCACCATCTACGGCAAACCCGACGATGCAGAGCATGCCGCGCGCATGCTGGCCGAGCTGGCGGGGCACGAGCACCGCGTGCTCACCGCCGTGGCGCTGCAGGTGGGCGGCAAGCGGCTGGCTGCGCTGTCAGTGTCGCGCGTGACCTTCGCCGCCATGACACCCGCGCAGATCGAAGCCTATGTGGCTACGGGCGAGCCGCTGGGCAAGGCCGGTGCCTATGGCATCCAGGGCCGGGCTGCGGCGTATGTGGAACACCTGGCGGGCAGCTATTCGGGCATCATGGGCCTGCCCATGTACGAGACAGCGCAACTGTTGCGCGCGGCGGGCTTCCCTCTATAAGCAAAACAACAGGCTTACCCAGTCATGCAACAAGACATCCTGATCAATTGGTCGCCGCAGGAGACGCGCGTGGCCGTGGTGGAGCACGGCGCCGTGCAGGAGCTGCACATCGAGCGCACGCTGGAGCGGGGCCTGGTGGGCAACGTCTACCTGGGCAAGGTCTCGCGCGTGCTGCCGGGCATGCAGTCGGCCTTCATCGACATTGGGCTGGAGCGCGCGGCC
The DNA here is from genome assembly GCF_051942715.1 of Acidovorax sp. BL-A-41-H1. Classification (NCBI taxonomy): domain Bacteria; kingdom Pseudomonadati; phylum Pseudomonadota; class Betaproteobacteria; order Burkholderiales; family Comamonadaceae; genus Acidovorax; species Acidovorax sp. BL-A-41-H1. The sequence continues at coordinate 91,366 of NZ_JBPVJQ010000002.1, forward strand.
TTCTTGCATGTGGCCGACGTGTGGCAACGCCAGCCCGATGGCGAGCCGCCCGCGTTCGCCCGCAAGACCGAACCCCAGGTGCCCATCGAAAAGCAGGTGTTCGAAGGCCAGGCGCTCATGGTGCAGGTCATCAAGGACCCTATCGGCACCAAGGGCGCGCGCCTGTCCACACAGATCAGCATTGCAGGCCGCCTGCTGGTGTTCTTGCCGCAGGACGACCATGTGGGCGTGTCGCAGAAGATCCCTCCTGCCGAGCGCGATGCCCTGCGCGCGCGCCTGCAGGCGCTGGTGGGCGACAAATCCACGGGCGGGGGCGGCGGTTTCATCCTGCGCACCAATGGCGAAGATTCCACTGACGAGGAACTGGCCGAAGACATCGCCTACTTGCGCAAGACCTGGGCGCGCATCAAGGAGGCATCGCTCAAGCTGCCCGCCATGTCGCTGCTGCACCAGGATCTTGATTTGCTGCAGCGTGTGCTGCGTGATCTGGTGGGCGACCACACGCAGACCATTCGGCTCGATTCGATGGAGCAGTTCCAGCGCCTGCGTGCCTTTGGGCAGGAGTTCATGCCCGCAGCCGCAGGCAAGCTGCAGCACTACAAGGGCGAGCGGCCCATTTTTGACCTGTACTCCATCGACGAGGAAGTGGCCAAGGCGCTGGGCCGCCGGGTGGAGCTGAAATCGGGCGGCTATCTCATCGTGGACCAGACCGAGGCGCTCACCACCATCGACGTGAACACCGGCGGCTACGTGGGGGCGCGCAATTTTGACGACACCATCTTCAAGACCAACCTGGAGGCCGCGCAGGCCATTGCCCGCCAGCTGCGCCTGCGCAACCTGGGCGGCATCATCATCGTGGACTTCATCGACATGGTGCGCGAAGACCACCAGCAGGCGGTGCTGTCGGAGTTCAAGAAGCAGCTTGCGCGCGACCGGGTCAAGACCATGTCGTCCGGCACCTTCTCGCAACTGGGCCTGGTCGAGATGACACGCAAGCGCACCCGCGAGTCCCTGGCTCACATGCTGTGCGAACCCTGCGAGGTCTGTCAGGGCAAGGGCAGCGTGAAAACCGCGCGCAGCGTGTGCTACGACATCCTGCGCGAGATCCTGCGCGAAGCCCGCCAGTTCAACCCGCGCGAGTTTCGCGTGGTGGCCTCGGCCCGGGTGGTGGAGCTGTTTCTGGACGAAGAAAGCCAGCATCTGGCGGGGCTCTCCGACTTCATCAAGAAGCCCATCTCGCTGCAGGCCGAAAGCGCGATGGGGCAGGAACAGTACGACATCGTGCTGCTGTAGTTACTTCGGCGGGCCTGGCGGCTGCCGCCAGCGTCAGCCTTCGATCCGCAATCAGGCCTCGATCTGCATGGCCGGGCGCGCCTGCACGCGTTCCAGCCAGGCCTGGACATGGCGGTGCGCCTTCACCGGTGCGCCCAGGTACACGCTGTAGCCCAGCACCGAGCCCACGACCAGGTCCACCAGCGAATAGTTGGCGCCCAGCATCCAGGGTTGCTGCGCGAGCCGCGCATCCAGCACCGTTAGCAGCTCATTCAACCCGCGCATCGCGGCGTCAGCGTGCACCGGGCTGCGCAGGGTTTCGTCCCCCTGCGTGGCCACCTGCAGGCGCACCAGCACCGCACCATAGGTCACATACGCCCAGGCGCACCACGACAGCGCTTGCAGCGCCTCGGGCGTGCCCGCAGCGGGCCACAGCCCACGCTCCACGCCAAAGCGGTGGCCCAGCCACAGGTGGATGGCCAGGGCCTCGAACATGGGGGCACCGTCCACGGTCATCGTGGGCACCTTGCCGTTGGGGTTCAGGGCCAGGTACTCGGGGCGGCGCTGCTCGCCGGTGCGGATGTCGATCTTCACGCGCTCATGTGGCACGCCCAGTTCGGCGAGGGCGCAGGCGATGGGGGTGGCGCTGGACATGGGGTGCCAGTAAAGGACGATGGACATGGAGAACTCCTCGATGTTGGTTGAAGAAAGAAAAGGTGTTGCCACTGTAAAAACCATTGCGGACAATTTCGGTCCTCAATAAAAAGTACAGTGCCCACATGCTCAGTTCATCGACCCGCCTGTTGCGCCTGCTTTCGCTGTTGCAGACGCGTGCCCACTGGATGGGCCCGGAGCTGGCCGAGCGCCTGGAAGTGCACCCCCGCACACTGCGGCGCGACATCGACCGCCTGCGCCAACTGGGCTACCCGGTGCAGGCCAGCAGTGGCGTGGCGGGGGGCTATGCGTTTCGCGCCGGGCAGGCCCTGCCGCCGCTGCTGTTGGATGACGAGGAAGCCCTGGCGGTATCGATTGCGCTGCGCACGGCCACTGCGGGGGCGGTGGGAGGCATTGAAGAGCCCGCACTGCGCGCGCTCGTCAAGCTGGAGCAGGCCATGCCCGCGCGACTGCGCAAACGTGTGGACGCGCTGCGCGCCGCCATCCTGCCGCTCACACACACGGGGCCGGTGGTAGAGGCTTCGGTGCTGGCCACACTTGCGTTGGCCTGCCGTGACCAGTTGCGCACCGAATTCCAGTACCAGGACAGCCAGGGCCGCAGTGCGCAGCGCTCGGTCGAGCCACAGGGCGTGGTGCACACCGGCCAGCGCTGGTACCTGGTGGCGTGGGACAGAGTGCGCAACGACTGGCGCACCTTCCGCATCGACCGCATCGTGGGCGACCCGCAGGTGGGCGCACATTTCGCGCCCCGGGCCTCGCCCGACGGGGGTGATCTGAAGGGCTACGTGTCGCGCTCCATCTCTGCGCCGCACCATGCCGAGCAGGCGCGCGTGGTGCTGCACGCGCCCTACGCCGTCATGTCGCGCCGCATACCGCCGTCTGCCGGGGTGGTAAGCACCCTGGACCAGGGGCGGCGCTGCCAGCTGGAATGCGCAGCCAACGATTCGCTGGTGTACTGGCTGATGGCCCTTGATGTGGAGTTCGAGGTGCTGGCACCTGCCGCACTGAAAGAGCGGCTGCGCGTGGCGGGGGAGCGGGCGCTGCGGTGTGCGCTGTAAAAGCCCGTTGCTGACCCTTGGCGAAGGGGCTACAGGGTTTTGGTCAGCGTGACGATCACGCGCGACTTGTTCACGTGGCCGAAGAAGGCCTTCTTGTTGGCGCCGACCACGGCCGCGCCCAGGGACAGGCCACCGCCGAAGTCATACGCGCCGCCCAGGCTGTAATCCATGTAGTTGGGCACACCCAGGTCCTTGATGTCGCTGGCAAAACGCGTGAAGCCCACCGAGGCCTTCACCGTGACGCTGGGCGCCACTTCCTGGGCAAACGCGAAGTTCAGGTAGCCCGTGTTGCGGCCCTTCAGGCCCGAGCCGGACTTGGCACCGGCAAAACCGAAGTAGTCCTTGGAGATGGTGTGCGAGTACTTGGCAGTGAAGGGGCCCAGGGTGGCCGCGCCATACAGCTCGGTGGTGTTGCCATTGCTGTTGCTGGGGTAGATGTAGGTCAGGGCGCCCACATCGAAGTCAGCGCCTGCGGCCTTGAACTTGTAGCCACCGTACAGGTCGGATTCGAGCGAGTTGTTGGTCTGCCAGTCCACGCTGGAGTTCCAGTTGCCCACGTACCAGCCGGACTCGCCGAAGGCGTAGTCAAAGCCGCCTTGCAGGGCGGGCTTGACAGCCTTGGCTTTGGTGGCGTCCTGGTCCTGGCCACGGAACTTGTAGTTGGTGGTCAGGCTGACGTTGCCGGTGAGCTGGGCACTGGCCAGCAGGGGCAGTGCGGCCAGCAGGGCGGTGGCGAATACTTTGAAAGAAGAACCGTTCATGGCAGCAATGTTTGAAAAAAGAACAAGAGCGCAAGCGTAGAAAAGCCCGCGTATAAAGTTCGCAAAAATTGCGCCCCTTCGCGTCAAAGTTGCGCAAGTCTGCAGCCGCCGGGCATGGTGGCTTGTGTAGCGCATCCCCCCTACGTCGCCCTCGCCGGGCCCGCGTTTTTACGCCGTTTTTACGGCGCCCCCCACAGTCTGTGCACACTTTTTACGCCCACCTTCTCAGAATCAAACACCTGTTCTGATGCAGGAGTTGTCGATGGACGTGATATGGGTGGCCGCACTGGCGGCGTTGTGGGTGGTCATGGCTGAGGCCGTGGTTTTGCTGGGCAAATATGGCCCAGCCAAAGGGGCGCGTTCATGATCGGCATGGAAATGCTTTACGGTTTTGGCGCCATCGTGGCCCTGGTCTTGCTGGCCTACCTGGTGTTTGCGCTGATCTGCGCGGAGGAGTTCTGAGATGGATACCTCTGCATGGAGCCTGTTGGGGCTCTTTTTGATCGTGCTGGGCGTGCTGGCGTGGCCGCTTGGCAAATGGCTGGCCGCAGTCTGTGAAGGCCGCCTGCCAAGGTGGATGCATGCCGCCGAAAAACCGTTGTACAAGCTGGCCGGGGTCGCGCCGGACCAGATGATGCACTGGCGCAGCTATGCGCTGGCGCTGCTGGCTTTCAATGCCATCGGCGCTTTTGCGGTGTATGGCCTGCAGCGTTTGCAGCACCTGCTGCCGCTCAATCCGCAGGGCATGGCCGCCGTGTCGGGCGATTCTTCGTTCAACACCGCCATCAGCTTTGTCTCCAACACCAACTGGCAGGGCTATGGGGGCGAGTCCACCATGAGCTACCTCACGCAGATGCTGGGCCTGTCGGTGCAGAACTTCTTCTCGGCGGCCACCGGCATCGCTGTTGCGTTTGCACTGGCGCGCGGCTTTGCGGCGCGCAGCACCGACGGCCAGGGCTTTGTCGGCAACTTCTGGGCCGATGTCACGCGCATCACGGCATGGGTGCTGGTGCCCATTGCGTTGGTGATTTCCATGGTGCTGGTCGGGCAAGGGGTGATCCAGAACTTTGACGCCTACAAGGATGTGGCGACGCTGGAGAAAACGGCCTATGAAGTGCCCAAGCTCGACGCATCGGGCCAGCCGGTGTTGGGCAGTGATGGCGCGCCGGTGATGGAAGCCAAGACGAGCAACACCCAGACCCTGGCCATGGGCCCGGTGGCATCGCAGGAAGCCATCAAGATGCTGGGCACCAACGGCGGTGGTTTTTTCAATGCCAACTCCGCCCATCCCTATGAGAACCCGACGGCCCTGACCAACTTCGTGCAGATGCTGGCGATTTTTCTGATTCCCGCTGCACTGTGTTTTGCGTTTGGCCGTGTGGTGGGTGACCAGCGCCAGGGCTTTGCGATCCTGGCGGCCATGACGGTGATGTTTGTGGTGGCCGTGATTGCCGTGGTTTCCGCCGAGAAAGTCGGCAATCCGCAATGGGTGGGCCTGGGCGTGGAGCAAACCGCCAGCGCCTTGCAAGCAGGCGGCAACATGGAAGGCAAGGAGGTGCGGTTCGGCATCAATGCGTCGGCACTGTTCGCTGCCGTGACCACTGCCGCCTCTTGTGGTGCTGTGAACTCCATGCACGACTCCTATACGCCTTTGGGCGGCATGGTGCCGCTGGTGCTGATGCAGCTGGGTGAGGTGGTGTTTGGTGGCGTGGGCACGGGCCTCTACGGCATGCTGGTGTTTGCCATCCTCGCCGTCTTCATGGCGGGCCTCATGATTGGCCGCACACCGGAGTACCTGGGCAAGAAGATCGAGGTGCGTGAGATGAAGCTCACCTCGGCGGCCATCCTGGTCACGCCCATTCTGGTGCTGGTGGGCACGGCGATTGCCGTGGCCACGGATGCGGGCAGGGCGGGCATCGCCAACCCGGGCGCGCACGGGTTCTCGGAAATTCTGTATGCACTGACCTCTGCCGCCAACAACAACGGCAGCGCCTTTGCGGGCCTGTCGGCCAACACGCCGTTCTACAACGTGTTGCTGGGGCTGGCGATGTGGCTGGGCCGTTTTGGCGTGATCGTGCCGGTGCTGGCCATTGCGGGTTCACTGGCAGCCAAGAAGCGCTTGCCTGTCACGGCGGGCACCATGCCCACACACGGGCCGCTGTTTGTCACGCTGCTGATCGGCACCGTGCTTCTGGTGGGTCTTCTCAACTATGTGCCCTCCCTGGCCCTGGGTCCGATGGTGGAGCACCTGATGCTCCGGGTTCAGTGAGGTATGGCAATGACCAAGAAAAAATCTTCTTCCGTTTCGCTGCTGGATGCAGCGTTGATCAAGACCGCGCTCTGGGGCGCACTGGCCAAGCTGAGCCCTTTTGTGCAGTGGCGCAACCCGGTGATGTTCATCGTGTACATCGGCAGCATCTTCACCACGCTGCTGTGGCTGCATGCACTCAATGCGCCTGAGGATGCGAGCATGCGCCCGGCGTTTGTGCTGGCCATCACGGTCTGGCTGTGGTTCACCGTGCTGTTTGCCAATTTTGCCGAAGCGCTGGCAGAAGGCCGCAGCAAGGCGCAGGCCGCGTCGTTGCGCGGGCTGCGCAAGGAGACCTGGGCCAAGAAGCTCAAGGAGCCGGTGCACGGCGCAGCATTCTTGCCCGAGCTGGCCACCAACCTGCGCCGCGGCGACGTGGTGCTGGTGGAGGCGGGTGATGTGATCCCGCTGGATGGCGAGGTGATCGAGGGTGTGGCCTCGGTGGATGAGAGCGCCATCACCGGCGAATCGGCCCCCGTGGTGCGCGAATCCGGCGGCGATTTTTCTGCCGTCACCGGGGGCACCCGGGTGTTGTCCGACTGGCTGGTGGTGCGCGTGGCGGTGAACCCCGGCGAGTCGTTCCTCGACCGGATGATCGGCATGGTGGAAGCCGCCAAGCGCCAGAAAACGCCCAACGAGATCGCGCTGACCATTTTGCTGGTGGCGTTGACCATCGTGTTCCTGGTCGTTACCGTGACCCTGCTGCCGTTTTCGATCTTCAGCGTGCAGGCCTCGGGTGCGGGCACGGTGGTCTCGCTGACCGCGCTGGTGGCCCTGCTGGTGTGCTTGATTCCCACCACCATTGGCGGTCTGCTGTCCGCCGTGGGGGTGGCGGGCATGAGCCGCATGATGCAGGCCAATGTGATCGCCACCTCGGGCCGGGCTGTGGAGGCCGCAGGCGATGTGGACGTGCTGCTGCTGGACAAGACCGGCACTATCACCCACGGCAACCGCCAGGCCAGCGCGTTTCTGCCAGCGCCGGGTGTGTCCAGGGCTCGGCTTGCACGCGCCGCGCTGCTGGCGTCGCTGGCGGACGAAACGCCGGAAGGCCGCAGCATCGTGGAGCTGGCCCGCCGCGAGGGCGTGGAAGGCCAGAACCCGCAGAGCGTCAAGCTGGTGCCCTTTACGGCGCAGACCCGCATGAGCGGCGTGGACCTGCCTGCGGGCGAGGGGCAGCCGGAATCTGCGGGCACCATGCTGCGCAAGGGGGCGGTGATGGCACTGGCCAAACATGTGGAAGCCCTGGGCGGCAAGATGCCGCAGGATGTGATGAGCGCGGCCGACCAGGTGGCCCTGCGGGGCAGCACACCCCTGGCGGTGGCCGATGGCAACCATGTGCTGGGCATCGTCGAACTCAAGGACATCGTCAAGGCGGGCATCAAGGAGCGCTTCATCGAGCTGCGCCGCATGGGCATCAAGACCGTGATGATCACCGGCGACAACAAGCTCACGGCAGCGGCTATCGCGGCCGAGGCGGGTGTGGACGACTTCCTGGCCGAAGCCACACCCGAAGACAAGCTGGAGCTGATCCGCAAATACCAGGCCGAAGGCCGCCTGGTGGCCATGACCGGCGACGGCACCAACGACGCCCCCGCACTGGCCCAAGCCGACGTGGCCGTGGCCATGGGCAGTGGCACGCAGGCCGCCAAGGAGGCGGGCAACATGGTGGACCTGGATTCCAACCCCACCAAGTTGCTGGAGGTGGTGGAGACGGGCAAGGCGCTGTTGATGACGCGCGGCTCGCTCACCACCTTCTCCATCGCGAACGATGTGGCGAAGTATTTCGCCATCGTACCGGCCATCTTCGTGTCCACCTACCCGCAGCTGTCCGCGCTCAACGTCATGCAGCTGGCCAGCCCGTCATCCGCCATCCTGTCGGCCGTGATCTTCAATGCGCTGGTGATCGTGTTCCTGATTCCCCTGGCCTTGCGCGGCGTGCGCTACCGCCCGGTGGGTGCGGCGGCGCTGCTGCGGCGCAACCTGGCCATCTATGGGCTGGGTGGGCTGCTGGTGCCATTTGTTGGCATCAAGCTGATTGACTGGATACTTGTGGCCGTCGGGCTGATCTGAGGAGATTCTGATGAAAAACATTCTTCGCCCCGCGCTGGTGCTGTTTGCCTTGTTGAGCGTGCTGACCGGGCTGCTCTATCCGCTGGTGGTGACGGGCGCCGCCCAGGCGGTGTTCCCCCAGCAGGCAGCGGGCAGCCTGGTGCAGCGCAACGGCCAGACCGTCGGTTCGTCGCTGATTGGTCAGAACTTTTCAGACCCCGGGCATTTCTGGGGCCGCCCATCGGCCACGGCGCCCATGCCGTACAACGCGGCGGCGTCCAGCGGTTCCAACCAGGGGCCGCTCAATCCGGCGCTGCAGGACGCCGTGAAGGCGCGCGTGGAAGCCCTGCGCGCGGCGGACCCCGGCAACACGGCCCCCGTGCCGGTGGACCTGGTCACGGCCTCGGCCAGTGGCCTGGACCCGCACATCAGCCTGGCTGCGGCGCAGTACCAGGCAGGGCGCGTGGCGCGGGCCCGCAGCCTGCCGGTGGCCAGCGTGAATGCCGTGATTGGCAAGCACGCGGAGCAGCCGCTGTGGGGGCTGCTGGGTGAGCCCCGGGTGAACGTGCTGGCGTTGAACCTGGCACTGGATGGCCTGCGCTGACATGCACGGGGCATTTATTTGGCACCGATACTCGTTGATGCATGACTGACATCCAGCGCCCAGACCCCGACGCCTTGATTGCGCAGTTGCGTGCCCAGGAAGAGCAGACCCAACGGGGCAAGCTGCGCATCTACTTTGGTGCCAATGCCGGGGTCGGCAAGACCTGGGCCATGCTCAGCGCCGCGCAGCGCGAGCGGCGCGCCGGGCGCGACATCCTCATCGGCGTGGTGGAAACCCATGGTCGCGCGGAAACCGCTGCGCTGCTGGAGGGACTGGAGTCGCTGCCCATGAAGCAGGTGGAGTACCGGGGCCGGACGCTTTCCGAGTTTGACCTCGACGCAGCCCTGGCCCGCAAGCCCGCCATCTTGCTGGTGGATGAACTCGCGCACTCCAACGTGCAGGGCTCCCGTCACGCCAAGCGCTGGCAGGACGTGCAGGAGTTGCTGGCTGCTGGTATCGATGTGTGGACCGCGCTCAACGTCCAGCATCTGGAAAGCCTCAACGGCACGGTAGGCGCCATCACCGGTGTGCGCGTGCACGAAACGGTGCCCGACACCGTTCTGGACAACGCTGACGAGGTGGTGCTGGTCGATGCCACGCCCGATGAGCTGATCGCCCGTCTGGGTTCGGGCAAGGTCTATGTGCCCCAGCAGGCAGAGCGTGCGGCGCAGAGTTTCTTCCGCAAGGGCAACCTGATCGCCCTGCGCGAGATTGCCCTGCGGCGCACGGCTGAGCATGTGGAGGACGATGTGCTGGGCTGGCGGGTGGAGCAGTCGGGTGCTTCCGGCAGCCGCGTGGCCAGTGCCTGGAACACCTCGGGCAGCATCCTGGCCTGTGTCGGGCCCCATGAAGATGCGGCGCAGACGGTGCGCACAGCCGCCCGCCTCGCAGGGCAGCTCAATGTGAAGTGGCACGCCGCCTATGTGGAGACGCCCCGGCTGCAGCGCCTGGAGGCCGCCCAGCGCGACAAGATTCTGGCCGTGCTGCAACTGGCGCAGGAGCTGGGTGCAGAGACGGCCGTGCTCACGGGTGACCGCGTGGCGCCAGCCCTTGCGGCCCAGGCGCTGCATCTGAACTGCGCCACGCTGGTGCTGGGGCGCCCCGCCGTGCGGGCCGGGTGGCGCAAGCTGCTGGCTGCCAAGGGCGTTGCGCGCGAGTTGGCCGAACGCGCACCTTCGCTCGACATCGTCGAGGCCGCGCATGCGGGCAGCTCACGGCGCCTGCCCCAGGCGCTGTGGGACCGCCATGTGGGTCTGGAGGATGACGGGGATGTGGGCGAGCCTGGCGCAGGGCGCTATCGCTGGCAAGGTTTTTTGTGGGCACTGGGCGCCAGCATTGCCGTCACGGTGCTGGCAACCCCGCTGCATGGCTTGCTGGAGCTGACCAACATCGTGATGCTCTACCTGGTGGGGGTGGTTGCGGTGGCCATGCGCTTTGGCCGGGTGCCTGCGGCCATGGCGGCGTTGCTGAACGTGCTGGCATTCGATTTTTTCTTCGTCTCGCCGCGCCTGTCGTTTGCGGTGAGCGACGTGCAATACATCGTCACCTTTGCCGTGATGCTGGGCGTGGGGCTGCTGGTGGGGCAGCTCACGGCCGGGTTGCGGTTTGCGGCCGGGGTGTCGATCAGCCGGGAGCGGCGCGCCCAGTCGCTCTTTGAACTGACCCGCGAGCTGTCGGCGGCGCTGGAGGCCAGCCAGGTCATTGAGATCGGTGCAGCCGCCGTGCAGGGGCACTTTGGGGGCCGCGCCGTGGTGGTGGCGCTGGACGCGTCAGACCGCCTTCAGTACCCCGACGATTTGCCGCCGGGCTTTGACAAAAGCGTGGCGGACTGGACCTTGCGCCAGGGCCAGAGCGCCGGGCTGGCGACCAGCACCCTGGCCGCGCAGGCCTGGCGCTACGTGCCGTTGAAGGCCCCCATGCGCGTGCGGGGCGTGCTGGCGCTGGAGCCCGCCCAGCCCCGCTGGCTGCTGATCCCGGAGCAGGCGCAGCAGCTGGACACCCTGGCGCGGCAGATCGCGATTGCCCTGGAGCGTGTGCACTACGTGAACATCGCGCAGCAGGCCGTTGTGGACATGGAGTCGGAGCGGCTGCGCAATGCCCTGCTGGGCGCGGTGTCGCACGATGTGCGCACCCCCCTCACGGCGCTGATCACACTCGCTGAATCGCTGCAGGCCGCGCCGCCGCAAGAGGCGGGCACCATGGCCAAGGCCATCGTGCACCAGGCGCACCAGCTCAATGCGCTGGTCAGCAACCTGCTGGACATGGCGCGGCTGGAGAGCGATGTGTCGGGGCAGAGCGTCCACTTGCGGCGGGACTGGCAATCGGTGGAAGAGGTGGTCGGCTCGGCCATTCGGGCCGCCAGGCCAGCGCTGGGCGACATGCCCGTGCGCACCGAGCTGCCCGCCGACCTGCCGCTGGTGGAGTTTGACCCTGTGCTCATCGAGCGCGTGCTGGTCAACCTTCTGGAGAATGCGGCCAAATATGGCGCGGCGCCGGTGGTGGTGAAAGCATCCACCACCGACACCATGCTGGTGCTGAAGGTGCGGGACCATGGCCCGGGCCTGCCTGCCTCGGTGCGTGGCAAAGAGCACACCCTGTTTGAAAAATTCACCCGGGGCCAGGCGGAATCCGCCACCCCGGGCGTGGGCCTGGGGCTGGCGATCTGCAAGGCCGTTGTGCAAGCCCATGGCGGTGCCATTTCTGCCGCCAGCGTGGAAGGGGGCGGGGCAGAATTCACGGTGACCCTGGCGCGGCGCGAGCCGCCGCCCGACCCCGGTTTGAGTGAGATGGAGCGGGGCGTTTCTGCCCCCTGAAGACAACCATGCAGATACGTACCGTTTTGGTGATCGAGGACGAGCCACAGATCCGGCGCTTTGTGCGCAGCGCGCTGGAGGCCGAAGGCTGGCAGGTGCACGAGGCGGGCACGCTGCGCGAGGGCCTGTCTGCGGCGGGCACCCGCCACCCCGACCTGCTGGTGCTGGACCTGGGGCTGCCCGATGGCGATGGGGTGGAGCTGATCCGCGATGTCCGGGGCTGGTCCGCCGTGCCCATCATCGTGTTGTCTGCCCGCACCGACGAGACCGACAAGATTGCCGCACTCGATGCCGGTGCAGACGACTACCTCACCAAACCCTTCGGCACCGGCGAGCTGCTGGCGCGGGTGCGGGCCAACCTGCGCAGGCCCCGCGCCGCCACCGGCAACGGGCTGGTGCAGGAGGCGGCGGAACCCCTGTTCCATTTCGGCGATGTCGAGGTGGACCGCAGCGCGCGCCTGGTGCGCAAGGCGGGTGCGGAGGTGCACCTGACGCCCACCGAGTACCGCATGCTCATGGTGCTGGTGGCCAACGCAGGGCGGGTCATCACCCAAAAGCAGCTGCTGCGTGAGGTGTGGGGGCCCATGCGCTCGGACCAGAGCCACTACCTGCGCATCTACATGGGGCACCTGCGGCAAAAGCTGGAAGCCGACCCCGCGCAGCCCCGCCACCTGCTCACCGAGTCGGGGGTGGGATACCGGCTGGCGGTGTAGGGCAGGCAGCAGCCCCACGCACCTGTGCAGGCGCGTGAAGTGCCCCGCTGCATTGACGGCGATTTGATGTTTGCCTCCGCAGTTTTTACGAACGATTTACGCCAGATTTCCTAGACTGAAAGCATGTTCAACACCGGCCACAAGCGCCCCTGCCAGGGGCGCAAAGTGGTGAAAACATGCTGATGAAGAGTTGCCCCAATATGGGCTTGCACCGGGTATCCCTGTTGCCTCTGAGCGAGAGCGATGGCGATCCCACCGCGTTGGTGCTGGTTCCGTTCATCACGCCGTATTCCAGTGGGCAAAGCCTGCGTGCCACGCTGCAGGCCGTGCTCGGGCGGCAGCTGCGCGGCTACCGCCTGGCGTTCGACGTGCCCCGCCACACTGCCAAAGGCACTTTGTACATCCACCGGCGCGACCTGGAGAGTGCCAAGCGTTGCCTGGCCTCTGGCCTGCCCCAGCTCGAAATGGGTTGTGTGGCCAGCGTTGCTTGCGCGGGGGCGCTTTCATGCCACTGAGCCATTGCCGCGCGCAAAGGTGTCAAGCCATTGAGGCTGGCTCTGTGCGCAGAGCCCTGCGTGGCGTGGGCCTGGAGCTGCTGCGCCATGGCTGATGGGATCGCGTTGTTGCTGGCCGTTCTGGTGCTCGTGGTTCCGATCGGGGTGGGTTGGGTGGCATTGAAGCTGTCTGACCGCAAGGCGCGGCGGCCCCGTGGGGACCGCCCGTGAAGCGGCAACCACCAACGGCTACGAGGGGTGTCGCATTGGCAGGCCCTGCAGATCTGCCCGCACTGGAGCAGCTGGAAAACGCCGCGTTCTCCAGCGACAGGATTTCGCGCAGAAGCTGGGGGCGCCTGTTGTTGAGCCCCTCGGCCCAGGTGCTGGTGGTCCGGTCGGGGCAGGCATTGGGCGGGGCCTGCGTGGTATTGCGCCGCGAAGGATCGTCTGTGGCACGCCTGTACTCCATTGCGGTGGCCCCGGCCATGCAGCGCGCGGGCGTGGCCAGCGGGCTGCTGGCGGCGGCGATCCACGGTGCACGGGATGCAGGCTGCGCGGTGCTGCGGCTGGAGAGCAGGGCTGGCAATGTGGCCGCGCACCGTCTGTTCGCGCGCCACGGCTTTGTGCACACCGGCTGCAAAGCCGCCTACTACGCGGATGGCGAACAGGCCCTGTGCTTTCAGAAGGATCTGTTTGATGGCGCACTGGCCCAGGCCGGTGCGGCGCACCAGGTGCGCCACTATGCGCAGACGCTCGATTTCACCTGCGGCCCCTGCGCCCTGCTGATGGCGATGTCCGCCATGGACCCGGCCATGCCGGTGAATCAGGCGGCCGAGATCCGCCTGTGGCGCGAGGCCACCACGGTGTTCATGGCCGCAGGCCACGGCGGGTGTGGGCCGTTTGGGTTGGCCCATGCCGCGCTGGCCCACGGCTTTGAGGTGTCGGTGTATGCGACTGCAGGTGCCTCGCTGTTCATGGACAGCGTGCGCGACCCCCGCAAGAAGGACGTGATCCAGTTGGTGGAGAACGACTTCAGGGCGGCGCTGGAGGCGCGCCAGGTGCCCATCCATGCGCGGCCCGTGTCGCCCGACAGCGTGATCGAGCAGCTGCGGGCAGGGCGCCTGCCCATTGTGCTCATCAGTCTGTGGCGCCTGCACCGGCAAAAGACGCCGCACTGGGTGGTCATCACAGGCTTTGATGGCGCGGTGTTTCGCCTGCTGGACCCCATGGCGCGTTCCGGCGATCCGGATGGCGGTGTGTCCGTCAGCTGGGGCGAATTCAAGAAAGTCGCAAGGTATGGGCGCCGTGGGCGCACTGCGGCCGTCATCCTTTCAGGAAAGAAATAAATTGTCCTCAGAACATGTCATCGTGGTGGAAAAGCTGGCCGACTTTCGATGGAGCCAGCCCGACATCAAGGTCATCACGGCAGAGCAATTCGTTGCAGAGCAGCCGCTGCACCGTGGGCGCGTGCGCAAGGTCACCAACCTGTGCAGGAGCTACGGCTACCTCAGCATGGGTTACTACTGCTCGCTGCTGGCCGAGGCGCGCGGCGACCGCGTAACGCCCAGCGTGGACACCATCCTGAGCCTGCAGCGCAAACGCATCGAGCCCTCGGCGCTGGTGCAGCTGAACCGGCTCATCGGACCGCTGAAGGAAATACCGCGCTCGGTGAACACGCTGACGCTGCACGTCTTCTTTGGGATCATGGAAGACCCGGCACTGGCGGCCTTGGCGCGCAAAAGCTTCGAGCTGTTCCGGTGCCCGTTGATGGAGGTCACGCTGGAACGGCAGGAGCAGTCGGCCCACTGGCAGATCGGCGGCATACAGGCGCTGGACCTGCGCGATGTGGATGCTGCGCGCGACGAGGTCTTTGTGCAGGCCTTGCTGCAGTACACACGGCGCAGCTGGCGCCCCCTGATCGCGATGCCCCAGCCGCGCATGGACCTGGCGGTGCTGCACGACCCGCACGATCGTCTGCCGCCGTCCAACCTCAAGACCCTGCGCAAGCTGGTCGATGTGGGGCAGGAGATGGGCATTGCCGTGGAGCTGATCGAGAAAAAGGACCTGGCGCGGCTGACCCAGTTCGATGCACTCTTCATCCGCGAGACCACGGCCGTGACGCACCACACCTTCCAGTTTGCAAGGAAGGCCATGGCGGAGGGCATGCCGGTCATCGACGACCCCGCGTCCATCCTGCGCTGCACCAACAAGGCCTTTCTGGCAGAACTGCTGCGCGAGCATGCCATTGCCACCCCGCTCACGCACATGGTCAGCCGCCGCACACTGGCCGACATGCAGCAGCGGCTGGCCTACCCGGTGGTGGTGAAAGTGCCGGACGGCGCGTTCAGCCGCAGTGTGAAAAAGGCGGAGAACGCTGAACAACTGCATGCCATCGCCCGGGACATGCTCAAGGAGTCGGAAATCATCCTTGTGCAGGAGTTCATGTACACCGATTTCGACTGGCGCATCGGTGTGCTGGCAGGCCAGGCCATCTTCGCGGCGAAGTATTTCATGTGCGACGGCCACTGGCAGATCCTGCAGCACACGGCCAACGGCAAGTACACCGAAGGCCGGGTGCAGGCCATATCGCTCGACCAGGTGCCCCCGCAGGTGCTGGCGGCGGCCGTCAGTTCGGCCCGCCTGGTAGGCCAGGGTTTTTATGGCGTGGACCTCAAGGCCACGGCGTCCGGGGTGTACGTGATCGAGATCAACGACAACCCAAGCCTGGATGTGGGAGTGGAGGACGCCGCCCTGGGCGATGGCCTGTACCGCTTGCTGCTCACGCATTTCCTCAGGCAGGTGGAGCAGCGCTTCAGCACCAGCCGGGCGGTGGGCGGCCTGGATCACCAGCCCGCCTTGGGTGTGGCGGTGGCTGTGGGCTAGCGCGTGTTTTCTGTTGGTGCGTCAGCCCCCGAAGTCGGCCGGTTTGCAAAGGGAGGGTGTGGGCAGATGGTGGGGCTGCTCACACCCGCTCTTTCTGCTGGGGGAAGAAGTGCATTATTTTGCTATCAAATGAATAGCTTATAACGCATGGTGGATGCGCGGAAGACGGCATTTTTTCTTGTATTTCTGGTTTGTGTCTGCGCTGCACGCACCAACAGGCGCCGCGCCTGCGCCTTTTTTTGCTGCGCAGGCTGTGCGGGTGCTGGCCTGCCTTGGGCTTCGGGCCGGTTCATCGCTGCAGGTAGGTCAGTTCTGTATGCCAGGGTGGTGAATGGGTCTACGACCAGGGCACGCGGGCGGGGCCCCAGTGGCTGGGCAGACGGTGCGATGATTGGCTGGCCCTCTGCCGTACTCCCGCTGCCTTGACATCCCCCCAAGTCTGGCGTGACCGCCGCAGGCAGACGCTTCATCTTCACACTCCATGACCCAGGCACCGCCCCACCCGTCCCCCGCCTCGAATCCGCTGGATTCACTCGTCCCCTTGCTGTTTGTCGCGCTCTGGAGCACCGGCTTCATCGGTGCCAAGCTGGGCCTGCCGTACATCGAGCCGTTGACCTTCCTGGGGCTGCGCTTTGCCATCGTCACCGTGCTCATGCTGGCCGTGGTGGCGCTGGTGCGTGCGCCCTGGCCCCCGGCGGGCAGGGCGTGGGGGCACATCGCGGTGTCGGGCCTGCTGGTGCATGGCGTGTACCTGGGCGGGGTGTTCATGGCCATTGGCCACGGGCTGCCGTCGGGCATCACGGCACTGGTGGTGGGCTTGCAGCCGCTGTTGACTGCACTGGTGGCGGGCGCCTTGCTGGGCGAGAAGGTGCGGCCTGCGCAGTGGGTTGGGCTGGGGTTGGGGTTCAGCGGCGTGGCGTTGGTGGTGGCGGGCAAGGTGGCGACCGTGCCTGCGGGTGCTTTGGTGGGCATGCTGCTGCCCGCACTGGTGGCGCTGCTGGGCATCACGGCGGGAACGCTGTACCAAAAGCGGTTCTGCCCCTCGTTCGACCTGCGCACGGGCTCGGTGATCCAGTACCTGCCGTGCGCCATTGCCATGGCGGTGCTGGCCAATGCCACCGAATCCATGGCGATCACATGGAGCGGTGAGTTCGTGTTTGCGCTGGGCTGGCTGGTGCTGGTGTTGTCGCTCGGGGCCGTGAGCCTGCTGAACCTGCTCATCCGCCGGGGCGGCGCGGTGAATGTGGCCAGCCTGTTTTACCTGACCCCACCCACCACGGCACTGATTGCCTGGGCCATGTTTGGCGAAACGCTGACCGGTTGGGCGCTGGTGGGGATGGTGCTGGCGGCTGCGGGAGTGTGGTTGGCGCGGCAGACGCGGTGAGGGCGGCGTTGCCAGCGAAGCCCTCCAGCTGCATCCAGGGGTTGCGCTGCAGTGGGAACCGCGGCGGATCAATTTGCTATTTTATTTATAGCGTCTTTGGCGCGCTGGACGCGCGCAGAGGCCGATTTTCTCTATAAATTCATGCGTCATCTTGCGGCATGGCGCCCATCAGATGGCGGGATGCACCCCAAGGATGTTCAGCGGCCCCGCAATGGAGAGCCCGCTAAGACCCACTGCGGATTCCAGCGCAGACACATGGCCGCCCTCTGCCCATACATCCACCAGTGCGTCTTTCGCCCCAAACTGGCAGGCAATGGTGGCGAGGCGGAACGCCTCTGTGCGGTCGAAGAGAAGTTGTGCCGGCCAGCGGACCAGAAACCAGCGCTTGCTCTGGAATTCGATGCGCTTCCAGTCCGATCGGCGGCGAATGTGGTTGATGCAGTCCACCTGCTTCGCCAGCAACACCGCCTCAGCCGGTTGCAGCGCGGAAGCGGCAGCGTGGAGCAACGCTTTCTCAAACGGCAGCAGCTGGTTGGCGGGCGTGGGCGCGACGATGGGCCGGAGAGACCCGGTCAGTGCAGCCATGGCAATGGCCTCAGAGCTTGCGCAGCCGTTCCAGCGCAGCGCGTAGCGTTTCGTCCTTCTTGGCAAAGCAGAACCGCACCACACGCTGGTCAAATCCGTCGCCATAAAACGCCGACAACGGAATCGCCGCCACGCCCACCTCGCGGGTGAGCCATTGGCAGAAATCGGCCTCGTTCAAATCGCTGATGGCCGAGATGTCCACACACTGGAAGTAGCTGCCGGTGCTGGGCAGCAGCTTGAAGCGTGAGCCTGCCAGCCCTTCGCGGAACAGGTCGCGTTTGGCCTGGTAGAACGCGGGCAACTGCAGGTAGGGCGTGGGATCTTGCAGGTAGGCGGCCAGCCCGTGCTGCACGGGGGTGTTGACCGTGAACACGTTGAACTGGTGCACCTTGCGGAACTCGGCCGTCAGTGCTGCGGGGGCCGCCACGGTGCCGACCTTCCAGCCGGTGACGTGGAAGGTCTTGCCAAAGCTCGACACGATGAAGGCGCGGGCGGCCAGGCCCGGAAAGCGCGCGGCGCTTTCATGCTCGGCGCCATCGAACACCATGTGCTCGTACACCTCGTCGCTGATGAGCAGGATGTCAGTGGGGGCGAGCAGGTCTTCGAGTTGGCGCATCTCCTCAGCCGTCCAGATGGTGGCGCTGGGGTTGTGCGGGCTGTTGATGATGATGGCGCGGGTGCGCGGCGTGATGGCCGCGCTGATCTTGGCGAAGTCGGGCCGGAAGGTGCCGGGCGTGAGCGGCACGCGCACGGCCTTGCCGCCGGCCAGCTCGATGTTGGGCACATAGCTGTCGTAGCAGGGGTCGAGCACGATCACCTCGTCGCCCTCGTGCACGATGGCCAGGATCGCGGTGATGATGGCCTGCGTGGCGCCTGCGGTGATGGTGATTTCGGTGTTGGGGTTGTAGGCGCGGCCGTGCAGCGCCTCGATCTT
The DNA here is from genome assembly GCF_051942715.1 of Acidovorax sp. BL-A-41-H1. NCBI lineage: Bacteria > Pseudomonadati > Pseudomonadota > Betaproteobacteria > Burkholderiales > Comamonadaceae > Acidovorax > Acidovorax sp. BL-A-41-H1. Next base: position 109,899 of record NZ_JBPVJQ010000002.1, read on the forward strand.
GCGGGCCACGGCTTCGCGCAGGGCGGGCACGCCGGTCATGGGGGGATACTGGTTGTGGCCGGCTTGCATGGCGGCGGTGACGGCGTTCACCAGCTCGGGCGCGCATTCAAAGTCGGGGAAGCCCTGGCCCAGGTTGACGGCCTTGTGTTCTGCGGCCAGCGCCGACATCACGGTGAAGATGGTGGTGCCGACATTGGGCAGCTTGCTGGGGAAGGCGGGTGTGCGGGCGGTGGTGGAAGTCATGGCGCAGCAGCGTGGAAAACGGGGAGATTCTGGAAGAGGTCGGGGGGCTTCTGGTGGGGAGCGCAGGTCAGAGCTCGTAGTCGTTGACATGCCCCGTCATCGCACGGGCAATCAGCTCGCGGCTCAGGCGGTCGCTGAGCAGCTCGGCAAACTTGTAGACAAAGTTGCGCAGGTAGGCGCCGCGCTTGAAGGCGACCCGAGCCACGCTCTGGCCGAACAGGTGGCCCACGGGGCGCACGGCGAGGTCACCCACCGGGTCGTCGCGCATGGCCATTTCGGCCACGATGCCGATGCCCAGGCCCAGGCGCACATAGGTCTTGATCACGTCGGAGTCAATGGCTTCGAGCACGATGCGGGGCGTGAGCTTGCGCGCAGCAAAGGCGTGGTCAATCTTGCCCCGGCCGGTGAAGGAGGGGTGGTAGGTGATCAGTGCCTCGTGGGCCAGGTCGTCCAGGCCAATGCGCTCCTTTTGTGCCAGCGGGTGGTCGTTGGGCACGACCAGCACGTGCTGCCATTCGTAGCAGGGCAGGGTGACGAGTTCGGGGTAGTCGGCCAGGGATTCGGTGGCCATGCCGATCTCGGCCACCTCGTCGATGATCATGCGCGCCACTTCGTGGGGCGTGGCCTGGTGCAGACTCACGTTGACCTTGGGGTAGGCCTCGCGCAGCCGTGCCACGGGAACCGGCAGCACATAGCGCGCCTGGGTGTGGGTGGTGGCGATGCTGAGGGTGCCGCTGTCTTGCGCACTGAACTGCTCGCCAATGCGCTTCAAATTGCCCACCTCGCGCATGATGACTTCGATGCTCTTGAGCACATGCTGGCCGGGCTCGGTGATGCGCTTGAGGCGTTTGCCGTGGCGGGCAAAGATGTCCACGCCCAGTTCTTCTTCCAGCTCGATGATGGCCTTGGACACGCCCGGCTGCGAGGTGTGCAGGGCCTTGGCGGCTTCGGTCAGGTTGAGGTTGCGGCGCGCCGCCTCTTGAACGAAGCGGAATTGGTGCAGGTTCATATCTGATATCGCCTAAAGATTTGCATCATTATGCTGCAATCGTCTAAGCGCTACCGGGCGCAGCTGCAGAATTTTCAGTCCAGCGGGACCTCACAGGCGATGTCGGCCATCAGGGCGGTCATGCGCGGGTCCTCGCCAATGGCGGCCTGGACGTGGAGCTGCACGCCGGGATGGGCAGCATGCAGTTCTTGCAACAGAACGGGCAGGTCTTCGCGCGCATGTTTGCCGGTGCCCAGGAACATGGGCACCACGGTGATGTGGGTAGCGCCCTGGGTGACGAGCCGCTGGGTGGCCTCTGCCAGGCTGGGGGCACACAGCTCCAGGTAGGCGCAGGCCACGGGGCGTGAGGGGTGCTGCGCTGCGATGCGCGCGGCCACGGCCTCAATGGGCGCGCGCCAGAGCGGGTCGCGGGAGCCGTGCGAGAACAGAACGATGGCTTTTTGCATGGGTCATGAAATGGCGTGCTGCCGCAGTCAGCGCCGCAGCACCAGCCAGCCGAAGGCGGCCAGGGAGAGCACGGAATAGATCAGCCCCGGCGCGGCGGCCGTGAGCATGGGCGACCAGTTCTGCAGATTGCCTGCGTAGCCAAACACGTTGTTCAGCAGGAAGAAGCTGATGCCCGCCATGACCCCGCCAAACACATAGCCCGCAATGCCGCCCGAGCGGAAATGCAGGTAGGCAAAGGGCAGGGCCAGTACCACCATCACCAGGCAGGAGAGGGGGTAGAACACCTTGCGCCAGAACTCGATCTCGTACTTTTGCGCCGACTGGCCATTGGCATTCAGGTGCCGGATGAACTGGAACAGGTCCAGCGTGGCCATGCGGTCGGGTTTGAGCAGGGAGGCGGCGACCATGTCGGCACTGATGCGCGTGGGCCATTGCAGGCTGGGGGTGTCGAGGTGTTCCACGCGCGCCTCGCCCTTGTCGTCGGTGGCGTTGCGGTGTTCAAAGCGGCTGCGCTGCACGTTGGTGAGTGCCCAGGCGCCGTCCGAGCCGAACTGGCCCGAGGCAGCCCGCGTCTGCGAGGCGAGGCGCCCTTTGTCGTCGAACTCGAAGATGCGCACATCCAGCATGCCGCCGTTGGGCGTGAGGGCGCGCACGTTGACGGCAAAGGAGTGGTTGTCCTGCCGCTCCTTGAGCCAGGCACCGGTGGCGCCTGTGGTCAGTTTGCCGAGGTAGCGCACCTTGATGAGCTGGGCCGTGCGGTCGGTGAGCGGGGCCAGGTAGTCGCCCACGGCAAAAGTCAGCACCACAAACACGCCGCCCAGGGTGACCAGGGTGCGCAGTGCGCGCCAGGGGCCCATGCCACTGGTGCGCATGATGGTGAATTCGGAGCTTTGGGCCAGGCGCGCCATCACAAAGATGGTGCCGATGAGCACGGTGATGGGCAGCAGCTCATAGAGGTGGCTGGGAATGCTGAGCACCACGAACAACAGGGCGTGCGATAGCTGGTAGCCCTCGGCGCCAGCCCGGCCCACCCAGCGCAGCTCGTCCACCAGGTCGAAGAAGAAGAACAATGCCAAGAAACCGACCGTGACGAAGGTGACGGCGGACAGGGCCTCGCGGTGGATCAGGCGGCGGATGGTCTTCATGCGGGCTGCCCTCCCTGTGGCTGGGTGGCCCTTGATGGGCGGGGCGGCAGCAGGCGGCGCACGCTCCACTGGTTGTGTCGTATCGCCAGCACCAGCAATGACACGGCCAGCATGCCGCCGTGCAGCAGCACCATGAAGCTTGCCAGGCCCAACCGGCCGGCACCTACCCAGCTTTGGCCCAGGGTCATGAGGTTGTAGTAGACGATGAACCCGAACAGCGCAAACACCAGGCTGGTGCTGCGCGCGGCGCGCGGGTTGGCACTGGCCACGGCCAGGCCCAGCAGCACAAAGTTGAGGGCCGCCAGCGCCAGCCCCAGGCGCCAGCCCAGCTCGGCCCGGTAGGCAGGCAGGGGCTGCATGAGCAGGCTGAGGGTGGTGCGGGTCTTCACGGCCAGCTCTTCGGCGGAGCCCGGCGAGGCGGCGCCGAGGCGGGTGCCGTATTCGGAGAAGTCGCTGATCTTGACGCCGGGCTTGCTGCGCGAGGTCTCCAGCCGCTGGCCGTCGCTGAGCAGCACCATGCGCTCGCCCGCCTGGGTCTCCAGCCGCGCGCTGCGGGCTGAGGTGACGGACTCGCGCGTGCCGTCGTTGGCCGCGATGAACACGTTGTTGGCGGCCTGTGTGTCGGGGCTGTCCTTGTCAATGAAGAACACCCGGCTGCCGTTGGAGGACTCCTGGAATTCACCGGGTGCAATGCGGTCGATGTCGCTGCGCTGCTCGTAGCGGGTCTTGAGCTCCTGAATCTGCGAGTTGGCCCAGGGCCAGACCAGTAGCGACAGCACGGCAATCACCACCATCACGGGCCAGGCAAACCGCAGCAGGGGCTTGACCAGGCTCAGCAGGCCCCGGCCACTGGCGAACCAGATCACCATTTCGCTGTCGCGGTACATGCGCGAGAGGGTGCCGACCACGGCAATGAACAGGCTCAGGCTCAGGATGGTGGGCAACTGGCCCAGCACGGTGAAGCCCATGACCAGCATCACATCGGAGGGGCTCACGCTGCCTTTGGAGGCCTGGCCCAGGGTGCGGATGAGCATCATGGTCATGACCACGGTCACCAGCACCACAAGCGTCGCGCCGAAGCTGCGTGCCAGCTCTTTGCGAATGGATGAATCGAATAACATTGGCTCAGCGCGTGCTATGCATTTTTGCGTGCGCATCAAAGCGCATGGCCCGCTCAAAAGGAAAACACCGATTATGAACTTTGATCTCAAGACCCTGGATTTGACGGCGGCTGCCTCGGAGAAATGCGACCTGCTGGTGGTGCTGATTCCTGAGGGTTTCAAGCCGGGGGCTGACGCCCTGTCTGCCCTGGCGGCGCTGGCGCTCAAGCACGGAGATCTGGCGCTGAAGGCGGGCAAACAACTGCAGCTGTACCAGGTGCCCGCCGTGGCCGCGCGCCGCGTGGTGCTGGTGGGCTGCGGCGATGGCTCTGCCCGCGCGCTGCGCCAGGCCGTGCTGGCAGCGGGCGGTGCGATCAAGGCCCCCCACACCAAGCGGGTGGTGCTGTGCTGGGCGGGCGCCGCCTCTGCGGATGCCGTGGGCGCTGCCGTGCAGGCTGTCGCCGAGGCCAGCTATGTCTACACCACCACCAAATCGAAGGCAGAGGCCCGCAGCCTGGGCCGCTGTGTGATTGGTGTTGCCAGCCCCACCGAGGCGCGGGAAGGTTTTGACCGGGGTGTGGCGCTGGTGGCGGGTGTGGAGTTTGCGCGCGAATGGGGCAACCGCCCCGCCAACCATGCCACGCCCAGCCTGCTGGCTGATGCCGCCAAGACGCTGGCCAAGCTGCCGCGGATCCAGTGCAAGGTCCACGGCCCGGCCGAGGTCAGCCGCCTGGGCATGGGAGCCTTCCTGGCCGTCGCCCGTGGCTCTGAAGAGCCGTTGCGTTTCATCGAGCTGCGCTACAACGGCGCCGCCAAGGACAAGGCGCCCGTGGTGCTGGTGGGCAAGGGCATCACCTTTGACACCGGGGGCATCTCGATCAAGCCCGCGCCCGAAATGGACGAAATGAAGTTCGACATGTGTGGCGCCGCCAGCGTGCTGGGCACGTTCCGCGCCTTGGGCGAACTGCAACCTGCCATCAATGTGGTGGGTCTGATCCCGGCCTGCGAGAACATGCCCGATGGCCGCGCCGTGAAGCCTGGTGATGTGGTCACCAGCATGAGCGGCCAGACCATCGAGATTTTGAACACCGACGCCGAAGGCCGCCTGGTGCTGTGTGATGCGCTGAGCTATGCGGCCCGCTTCAAGCCAGCCGCCGTGGTAGACATTGCCACCCTGACCGGCGCCTGCGTGATTGCGCTGGGTGGCGTGCGCAGCGGTCTCTTTGCCAACAACGATGGATTGGCCGCTGCATTGCAGGAGGCGGGCGAATCCGCGCAAGACCCCTGCTGGCGCATGCCGCTGGACGACGACTATGCCGAGGGCCTCAAGAGCAACTTTGCCGACATGGGCAACGTCGCCGGTCGTGCGGGTGGCTCCATCACAGCCGCCAAGTTCCTGCAGAAGTTTGTGGGCGACATGCCCTGGGCGCACCTGGACATTGCCGGCACGGCCTGGCGCGGTGGTGCGGCCAAAGGTTCCACAGGGCGCCCTGTGGGTTTGCTGGTGCACTATCTGCTGGCCCAGGCCCACGCAAAGGTGGGCAAGGCGGCGTCCGCACCGCGTGCCGCCGCCAAGCCTGCGACCAAGCGCGCACCCCGGGCCAAGGCCGCCTGATCGAGCGGGCGCAGCATGACAGAGGTCGCTTTCCACTTCAACGCGCCTGACAAGCTGGCCTACGCGTGCCGCTTTGCGCGCAAGGTGCAGCGCAGTGGGGCGCGCCTGGTCATCACGGCACCAGCCGAGTCGCTGGAGACCCTGGACCGCATGCTCTGGGCCATGGCTCCCCAGGATTTTGTGGCCCACTGCCGCAGCGATGCGGACGAAGATCTGGTGCTGGCGTCCCCGGTGTTGCTGGCGGTCGATGCGCGGTCGTCGGCGCACCATGAGGTGCTGCTGAATCTCAACATGGAAGTCCCCGAAGGCTTCGGGCGGTTTGACCGGCTGGTAGAGGTAGTGAGTGCCCATGACGAAGCCGACCGCGCCGAGGCGCGCGCACGCTGGCGCCACTATGCGTCGCGGGGCTATGCCATCACGCGCCATGATCTGGTGCTGAAAGGCGGCTGATGGCCACCCCACCCAAAGCGCCTCCCCGTTTTGTGCCCACACTCACCGAAGTGGTGCAGGTGCCGGGGACACCACCGGCTGCCATGCCCGTGGAACCCCGTGCGCGCACCACGGTCATGCCACCGCCGCACTCCACCGCGCCTTTGGACATGCGGCAACCCGCTGGTACTGCATTGCCCGCAGCGCCCCGGTCTGCGCGCCCACTGGCTGCTGCGTCAGCGGGTGGGGCGGTCGGTGCCAGTCCGAGTACCGCGAGGGCACAAACACCTGCACCCCAGCAGCGCATGCCCAGCGCCGCAGCGCCTTTGCCAGGGGCTATGCCAATGGCGCGTGCAGCGGCCGCACCCGCGCTGGCGCGGCCCATGCCCGAGGGCATGGAGGAATACATGGTGCACCGTGTCATGCAGCGGGTGGACGTTGTGCTGGATCAACGTCTGCGCGAAGCGATCGCCACGGTGGTGCAAGAACAGACAAGATCGGTGCTGCCCAGGCTGCGGGAGGAGATCGAATCCGTGGTCCGGCATGCGGTGTACGAGGCCGTGGCCGAGGAGCTTGCGAGCGGTGCGCCCACAGCCAGCAAGGGATGACAGGGTATTCCCCTGTGGTTTCCCTCGCATTTAATCGTGTTCCCTAATGATCTGGCCCGTAAATTGCGATATGTTCGCCTGCGTTGAGACACAAGAAGATTCTCAGCGTTTATCTTTACTGGAGATTGATATGCAATTGAAGTTGAAACTGACCGTGGTTGCTGCTATCGCAGCTGCAGCTGGTGTGGCCTCTGCACAAGAGCAGGTGGTCAAGATCGGCCACGTGGCTCCGGTTTCCGGCGCCCAAGCCCACTACGGCAAGGACAACGAAAATGGCGCCCGCATGGCCATTGAAGAGTTGAACGCTCAAGGTGTCACCATCGGTGGCAAGAAGATCAAGTTTGAACTGGTCGCTGAAGACGACGCTGCAGATCCAAAGCAGGGCACCGCTGCTGCACAGAAGCTGTGCGACGCCAAGGTTGCTGGCGTGGTGGGCCACCTCAACTCCGGTACCACTATCCCCGCTTCCAAGGTCTACAACGACTGCGGCATTCCCCACGTCACCGGCGCTGCCACCAACCCCAACCTGACCAAGCCCGGCTACAAGACCACCTTCCGCATCATCGCCAATGACAACGCCCTGGGCGCTGGCCTGGCGTTCTACGCTGTAGATACGCTGAAGCTCAAGACCGTTGCCATCATCGACGACCGTACCGCTTACGGCCAGGGCGTGGCAGACGTGTTCAAGAAGACGGCCACTGCCAAGGGCATGAAGGTGGTGGACGAGCAGTTCACGACCGACAAGGCCACCGACTTCATGGCGATCCTGACCGCCATCAAGGCCAAGAACCCCGACGCGATCTTCTACGGCGGCATGGACCCCCAAGGCGGCCCGATGCTGCGTCAGATGGAACAGCTGGGCATGGGCAACGTCAAGTACTTCGGTGGTGACGGCATCTGCACTTCTGAAATCGCCAAGCTGGCCGCTGGTGCCAAGACCCTGGGCAACGTGATCTGCGCCGAAGGTGGTTCTTCGCTGGCCAAGATGCCTGGCGGCACGGCCTGGAAGGCCAAGTACGACGCCAAGTACCCCAACCAGTTCCAGGTGTATAGCCCCTACACCTACGACGCTACGTTCCTGATCGTGGACGCCATGAAGCGCGCCAACTCCGTGGACCCCAAGGTCTACACGCCTGAGCTGGCCAAGGCCAACTTCAAGGGCGTGACTTCCACGATCGCCTTCGAGCCCAACGGCGAAATGAAGAACCCTGCGATCACGCTGTACGTCTACAAGGACGGCAAGAAGACCCCTCTGTAATAGAGAGTCGTTTATTACAAGGCGCTCCGGTGCCTTGCAAAAACAAAAAGGCTTCCTTCGGGAAGCCTTTTTATTTTGGGGGTGTGAACCCTCCTCGGGTTGGGTTGTAGCGGGCGTGCGTCTTAACGCCGCACCTGCAATGAACCAGGGTTCACGATGTTGGTCGGTGTGCCCTTGATGAAATTCACCACGTTGTCAAAAGCCGCGCCAAAGTACAGCTCGTAGCTGTCCTGTTCGACATACCCGATGTGTGGCGTGCAGATGCAGTTTTCCAGTCGCAGCAAGGCGTGGCCTTGCAGGATGGGTTCGCTCTCGAACACATCGACTGCGGCCATGCCAGGGCGCCCCCGGTTCAGGGCGGCGATCAGTGCATCGGGTTCAATGAGTTCTGCGCGCGACGTGTTGACCAGCAGGGAGGTAGGCTTCATGCACGACAGGTCTTCGAGCGAAATGATGCCCCGGGTCTCATCGTTGAGGCGCAGGTGCAGCGAGATCACATCGCACTGCGAGAAAAACTCCTCGCGCGTCGTGGCCGCCTGGTAGCCGTCCGTCAACGCCTGCGCACGCGAGCCCTCGCGGCCCCAGATGCGCACATTCATTCCAAACGCCCGGCCGTAGCCCGCAACCAGCTGCCCGATGCGCCCATAGCCCCAGATGCCAAGTGTTTTGCCGCGCAGCACATTGCCCAGTCCAAAATTGGCAGGCATGGACGCGGTCTTCAAGCCGGACTGTTGCCAGGCACCATGCTTGAGGTTGGAGATGTACTGGGGCAGCCTGCGCATGGAAGCCATTACCAGTGCCCAGGTCAGTTCTGCGGGGGCCACCGGAGAGCCCACGCCTTCGGCCACGGCAATACCGCGTTCGGTGCAGGCGGCCACGTCAATGTGGCTGCCGACCTTGCCCGTTTGTGCAATGAGCTTGAGGCGAGGCAGCTTCTCGACGAGCTGGCGTGTGATCTGGGTGCGTTCCCGCACCAGCACGATGATGTCGGCATCCTTGAGCCGCACGGAGAGCTGCCCCAGCCCCTTGACGGTGTTGGTGTAAACCTTGGCGGTGTACGCGTCGAGCCGGGAGGCGCAATGCAGTTTGCGCACTGCATCCTGGTAATCGTCGAGGATAACGATATTCATCGTTTGTTCAACTTTCATAACTCATTGATACTCAAGGCAATTTCATTGCAGTGCCTTGATTTGATTGCATTTTTCCGCTCATCTTGCCGCGCTGCATGTTGTTGGTTTTGGTGTCTGCGTGCGGTTGAATGTGGCTACACTTGCCGCCTTGGCGTAGGTTTGGCGTAGGTTTTTGGAACCTGCGCCGCCCTGACTTTGAAGGGGTGGCGAATGCAGTTTGACGCGAGGGCCGCAAAGGCGTTGCAGCCCGGTTCTTATATTGTCGTTGATGGTTGCAAAGGCCTGCGGCTTGTGGCCACTGCCAGTCGCAAAACTTGGACCTATCGTTACAAACACCCGGGCACTGGTCAAATGAAACAGGTGCGCTTGGGCTACTGGCCCGAGATGCCCCCTGTGGATGCCGCCGCGCGTTGGAATGAAATGCGTGCCCTGCGCGATGCTGGGGGTGACCCCAAGGCCAGCCGCAAAAAGCGGGCCACTGCTGTGCAGGCGGCGCCTGCCGCTTACACCCTGGGTGACCTGGTGCGCGACTACGCCACTGGATACCTGGAGGTGCGGCGCGAGGCCAAGGGCGCCCGGGCTGTGCGCCAGCGGCTGGAAAAAGCTACGCTGCAGCACCAGGCCCTGCCTGTTGCCGACGTTACCCGGCGTTTCGCTTTTGACCTCATCACCAGCCTGGCCGACCGGCCTGTGCTGGCCAACTCGGTCAAAACAGAGCTGGCCGCCGCCTGGGTGCACGCCATGGATGCGGGGCGCATTCCCGAAGACCTGCCCAACTGGTGGGCCCAGGTGCTGGCCCGCAAGCTGCGCAGCAAGGGTGCCAGGCGCGACGGTGTGCACAAAGGCACCGGCAAGCGTGTGCTGCAGGATGCCGAGGTGCGCGACCTGATGACCGGCAACATGCACCTGTTCAGCCAGCAGGTGGAGGACTTTCTGACGCTGCAGCTGTGGACGTGCACGCGCGGCGCCGAAATTGTGCAGATGCGGCGCGAGTTTGTGAGGGAAGAGGGCGGCGTGCTGTGGTGGACCATGCCCAAGGAGCTGACCAAAAACCGGCACATCGATGACGCGGTGGATCTGCGCGTTCCGCTGTTCGGCCGTGCGGCGGCCATCGTGCGGCGGCTGATGGCGGGGGGTGGTGACTGGCTATTCCCCAGTGTGTCGCGCCGGGGTGTGGTGGGGCCGCAAACCCAGGCGTACATGCAGAGCAAGGTGCACTACCGGCAGCCCTACAGCAAGTCCCGGCCCGACCACGTGCGCGATCGCCTGACCGTCACCCACTGGTCACCCCATGACCTGCGCCGTACCGGCCGCACCATGTTGGCGGCCATGGGCTGCCCGCATGAGGTGGGCGAGGCCATCCTGGGGCACGTGGTGCCCGGGGTGGCGGGGGATTACAACCTGTACCGCTACGACAAAGAGCGGGCCCACTGGCTGGCTGCGCTCGATGCGCGGCTGGAGTCCATCGTCACGCAGCCTGCGCTGACGCCCGCTTAGCCTTGGGTTTGGCAGCCCCAGTGTTGGGCGGCGGCAGTTGGGTGGACCTGGGGCGCGATGCCGCCCAGGTGGCTACCTCGATGGCCAGCCAGCCCACGCGCTTGCCAGACAGCTGGCGCGGCTCCGGAAACTTGCCTTCGCGCACCATCAGCTGCACGGTGGTGGCTGATACGCACAGCGTGGCGGCTACGCCGGGCAAGTCCAGCACCATGGGCGTGCCGGGGGTGAGCAGCTTTTCTGGTGGGAATGCGGTGGGGGTGTCGGTCATGCTGCTTGCTCCTCATCCGGCGGCGAGTAGTCCCATTTTTCGATCAGCTTCAGGGCCTCGGGCGGCAAGGGGTTGGCCACCAGCTCGGCGCGCGCTCGTACCCAGCCTGCGCACATGCGGCCGTCTTTGGGTGCATGGCAGAGGAATGGACGGCCCTCTGTCGCTGCTTTGAGAAAGTCCATCTGCGTTTGCAGGCAACCGTTGGGCACGGTGTTGGGCTGGCAGGCGCAGGTTTTGCACATTTCGGATCGCAGCATTGGTGCCTGCACGTTGGCCAGGCCCTGGGCTCGCAGGCGCTGCAGGCCCAGGGCGGCCAGCCGGGTGGCGTTTTTGCCCATGGCTTGGCCCTGCGGGCTGATGCGGCTGTGGGCTTTGTTGGTGTCTGTCATGGCTGGCTGCCTCCATGGGCTGCCACCCACTCGGGGTGCTGCTCGCGCCATTCCGCCCAGCTCTCGTCGGTCAGCTTGTGCTTGATCCAGTCGGGGTGGTCGGGCTTGAGTGGGTAGGGCTCTTGCTCGTCGGCGCAGGCGTCGCACTCGCAGCAGCCGCCACCATGCTTGGTGCACAGGTAGCGCCCGCAGCCGTCTTCCGGGAGGCCGCCGCCGCAGGCGTGGCCCATGCCCCGGTCGATTTCTTCGTTGCAGTCGGGGTGCTCGCAGATGGCGGGAACGCCATAGCCCACGTCGCGCTGGTGGGTGGTGTCGTAACCTACTGAATAGCCCATCACGCACCGCCTTTCAGCGCCTGTCGGGCCTCGTGCTCGACGCAATACAGCTGCAGGATTTCATCCACCACGGCGGTGTCGCCACCGTACCAGCGCTGGCCCAGCTCCTGCATGTGTCCTTGGAGCTGGCGCAGCATTTCGGCAAGGCCTGGCTCCGTTCGGCGCATCGCGCGCTGGCATTGACTCAGCAGCCCGCTGTAGTCCACGCGCATGCCCTGGTGGTCGGCTGCGAGTGGTGATGGCGCTGGATGTCGTGCACGCACCAGGTCGCGCAGGAAGGGAAGCAGCTTTTCCTCTGGCATGGTGCCGGTTTCAATGTTGGGGCCGTGGAATGCGCCACCAGCGCCGTGCCACAAGCCGCGCAGCTCGACGTTGCTTGGTTCGCCGTCTGGGGTTGGGCCTGTCTGCTGTGCCTCGTCGTCAAACTTGATCGGGTGTCCTTCCAGTGCCAGCTTGGCAATGGAGCCATCTTCCACGGTGGCAGTGCCCGCCTCGTCTTCGTAGAAGTTGACGGGCTCGCCGCTCACCGTGTCCCATGCGGTTTCATCGTGCATGGCAAAGTGGTGCCCATCCGCGTAGAACTGCAGCGCCTTGCGCAGGTTATCGATGTTGGTGGGCTGTTGTGCCTGCAGCTGTCGGTTGGCGCGTTCCAGGTCCCGTATCGCCTGGATCAGCTTGAGGACGCCTGAGCCCTTGAGAAACTTGTCCTGCGGCCGCTGCTTTGCCATGGCCTCCAGGTCGTTGGCGTCGATGATGGGTTTGGCGGTGTTCTCCATGATCACGCGCCCCTTTCCGCCAGCACGGCCACAGGCATGTCGGCCATGGCGCAGGTCTCGCACACCAGCACCGTGGTCCCTTCGTTTATCGGCTTGCCGATTGGGGCGCCGTCGCTGAATATGTCGGCCAGCGCGACCGCGCCGGGCGAGGTGCCGCCAAAGAACTGCTCCATCCCGTGCTGGCGTTGGGCGGCCTGCATGTCCACGCCGATGCGCTCGATGTGAACTCGCCAGAACAGCGGCAGGCCGGTGTGCATCACGCCCTTGTGGCAGATGGCGCAGGGTTTGAAGTCCTTGCGGTGCATGTTGGTGGGGTTGGTCACGATGCGCCTTTCGTTTCTTCAAAGCTGGCAAGGTCCGGCGCCAAAACCTCGCACCAGCACATGCCAGGCGCCTCCACTTTTGCGAACTGATGCCATGCACGCGGGTCGCCTGGGTAGCGCTTTGCGCCCATGTACACCAGGCGCTCGGGCTGGCCGATCCAGTTGTAGAACCCGCCGATTGCTGGCGTGATTGCTTGTCTTTGGGGTGTGGCGTTCATGGTGGTCAGCCCTCTCTCGGTATGTGAAGTGCCCTGATAGCGTCCGCCGCATAGGCCAGCTCGCGGGCGCGGCGCAGGGCGTCGGCAACCAGTGCCTCTGCGTTGCGCTTGAGGTCGCGGATGACGTGTCGCTCGGGGTTGTCCAGGCCGATGCCGTTGTCCATCGCTCGCACGGCGGCCAGTGTCTCGACCGCTGCGTCGGCAAGGCTTTGCTGGCCGCTCATGCCGCCACCCCATAAATCTCCGCCTCATGCCCAAAATTCGCCCGCACCAGCGCCTCGGCCTGGGGTGGGCTGACGCTGTTGCCGCACATGCGCACCTGGGCGGTGGCTGACAGGGGGATGCGTGGCACCTGCAGGGGGTGGGCGGCCTGCTTGCCGTCTTTGAACAGCAAGGCGGGGTTGGGGATTTCGTGGATCACGTAGCCCTCGGGGAAGCCCTGGGCCTTGAAAAGCTCCTTGGGCTTGAGCATGCGCAGGGTGATGTCCACCAGCGCCCACCAGCTGCCCGCGTGCCACATCAGCACCATGTCGGCGGGGGTGGGGAAGTGCTCGGGCAGGTGCTGGTGCAGCAGCTCGGCGCACTGGCGGGCGCGGGCCTGGTGTTCTGGCGCCAGGCTGTCGGCGCTGACCTGCACGGCTTGCACCAGGCCCATGCGGCCCTTGGTGGGCAGGGTGTGCATGGGCTCGCCCAGGCCCTGCCACTGGCCGCCGCTGCTGTAGTACTTGACGGCGTAGGCGGTGATGAGGCGCTGCTGTGCGCCGCTGGATGTGATGGTGCTGGCGGGCGCGTGCACCGGGCGGCCGTCGCCGTCGTAGAAGCCGCCGTTGGCTTGCTCCAGGCAGGCGGTTACCAGGGCGCTGGGCGGGTTGCTGGCGGTGCAGGTGCCCAGGGGGATGCGCACGTCGCGCACGCCGTGGCTGAATCGCTTGGTGCCGCAGGCGCCTTCGCCGTGGCCCATGTCCACCAGGTGGGCGGCCACCAAGCCTTGCTTCACGCCACCGGCCACGGCCGTGCCCAGCGGGCCGTGCATGCCCTGGGTGCGGGCGTCCTGGCCGGGGCGCTCGCCATAGCCGATGGTGACCATGTGTGCGCCCACCAGCCCCTGAGTAATACCGGTGCTGGGGCGCTTGGGTGTGCCGCCTGCGGTGATGGTGGCCAGGGGTTCGTCCAGGCCGGTGCCCACGGCGCCGGTGTTGAACTTGGTGATGTGGCCCGCCACCAGCGCGTGGTGCGTGCCGCTGGCTGCCACGGTGGAAAGCGGGGCCAGCACATCGTGTGCGCCCAGGTGGGCTTCGGTGGTGCCGCGCAGCGGGGTGATGGTGGGCGCCACCAGCGAGAAGTGCCCGCCCTTGACCTGGGCGCACTGGGTGCGCAGCGGCTCGTCGGCCGCCATGGTGCGCTGGTTGCTGGCGTTGGCGTGCTCGGTGAGGAAGGGGGTTAGGGTTTGCTGAGTTTCGCGGCTTGCTTTTGCAAGTTCTGTAGCTCTGAGAGGGTTACCGGCTGGGACTTGCTCATCTCCTCGGCTCGCTGTAGCTCCTGGAGTGCATCCATCCAATACTGCCGACTGAATCCCGTGGTTTGTGCCATGCGCTCGGCCGCTTCTTCCATCTGGGTGGCTGCTTGATTCAGGCCCTTCGCAATGCTGGCAATGGATGGCAACATTGGTTGCATCATTTGACTTGCCCTTTGCAGGTTGTGAGCCAGCTCCTGCCAGGTGGGCTGCGCCGCCTGCAGGCCCTTGGTGAAGGCTGCCAGGTCCGCATTCAGGGTGTCGATTCGCTGCTGCTCGGTCATGGTGGTTGGCATTGTGCGCGATCTCCTGCGGGTTGACGATGAACGGGTTGGCCGTGGCCAGCACATGCCGCCACAGCCCCTTCGCCACCCGGCGCTGGGTGTTGGTGGCAAGGGGCTTCTTGCGGTCGAAGATGCTGGCGGCGGGCAGGGTGAAGTCGATGCACTCGGCGGCCGTGCGGTGGGGCAGCAGCTTGCCTGCCAGCACGCGGCGATCGGTGGGGGCGGCGTGGGTCTGCTCGGGCCAGACGATGGGCAGGCCGTCGCGGCGGGCAATGAGGAACAGGCGCTTGCGGATGGTGGGGGCGCCGTTGTCGCAGGCGCGCAGCTCGCGCCAGTCCACCACGTAGCCGTGGGCGCGCAGCTGGCGCACAAAGCTCTCGAAGGTCTTGCCCTTGCGGGCGGGGTCGGGCCGGGCGGTGCCGTCGGCGCCCACCAGCAGGGGGCCCCAGGTCTGAAACTCTTCAACGTTCTCCAGCATGAGCACGCGGGGTTTGCACTTGGCAACCCAGCGCATGCCCACCCAGGCCAGGCCCCGGATATGTTTTGCCACGGGCGTGCCGCCCTTGGCCTTGCTGAAGTGCTTGCAGTCGGGCGACAGCCACACCAGGCCCACGGGCTGGTTGCCGGTGACGGCGATGGGGTCCACGTCCCACACGCTTTCACACAGGTGCTGCGTGTGCGGGTGGTTGATGGCGTGCATGGCCAGCGCCTCGGGGTCGTGGTTGATGGCGATGTCCACGGGGCGGCCAAAGGCGGCCTCCAGCCCGGTGCTGGTGCCGCCACCGCCTGCGAAGTTGTCGATGATCAGCTCGCCGGGGAAGGCGAGGGGGAGGGTGAAGGCGTCGCGTTTCATGCTTCGCAGGCCTCCGCAAACAGGCCGCCGCGCGTGAATGCCAGCGAATCGGCGCAGGCTGGGTTGAGCCAGACCACTTCGGTGCGCATACCAGTGCCGCGATGGGCGGCAATGCGGGCCTCGGTGGTGTGGCGAGTCCAGCCCTGCAGGGCATCGTCGTACAGTTCGCTGGGGTAGCCGGAAAGCACCACGAAGCCGCGCAGATCGCGCAGGCAAGCCAGCAATTCGCTGTGTTGCTCTGCTGTCATTTCGTGCCGGTAGTAGCGGCTGGACTTTCGGATCTGGCGGGTTTCGTGGAGATAGGGTGGGTCCACAAAATGCAACGTGTCGGGGCCGTCGTGCTGGCGCATCACGTCGATGGCGGGGCGGTTTTCCACCAATACGCCTGTCATGCGCTGGCCCAGGGCCGCGATGTGGCTGGGGTAGTCTGCCCAGTTGTGCATGGCGGTGGCGTAAGCGCGAGTGGTGTCTATCCGAAAGCCGCCAACACCCTTGGTTGCCTCAGCCGACCCGAAACCCATGGCTGCCCGCACGGCGGTGCGGCGGGCGCGCTCCACTGGGTCGGTGGTGGGTTGGTAAGCCAGCTCCCATTCGGCCCGGGCGTAGGGCGTCAGCTCGCAGCCTTCTGTCAGGCGGGCGCGTTGCTCTGGGTCACGCACCACGCGGAAGAAGTTGGCAATGTCGTCGTCCAAGTCGTTGTAAACCTCGGCGTAGCTGCGTTCTTTGCGCAGCAGCACGCCAGCGGCGCCCCCGAAGGGCTCAACGTAGCGATGGTGTGGCGGGAAGAACTGCATCACCCATGGCGCCAGCCTGAACTTGCCCCCGTGGTACCGCAGCGCGGGCCGGGTGATGGTGGTGTCGGTTGCGCTCATGCCCCGCACGCCTCCACATGGGCGCTCATCGCCAGCTTAGGCCGCAGCGCGCGCTCCACGCTGGCCGTGCCCACGTCGCCGCGCCGCAGCTGGTATTCCAGCTCCAGCGCACCAGCTGCCAGGCTGGATTCGGACAGCAGGGGCAGCAGGCGCTCGATGGCGGCCAGGCCGCTGGTGATGGCGCCGCGCTGTTGCTTCAGTGCGGCGGGGGTGGCGGCCACGTCGCCCAGGGCGTTGGCGGTGCCGAGCAGGATGCGGGCCTCGGGTGTTTCGCCCAGGCCGTGCATGCCTGTGGCATGCGCCACGGTGAAGACCAAGCGGCCCATGGCGTCGGCCACCTGGGCGGCGTCGTCGCCCGTGTAGGCGTGGATGCCTGCGCGGGTGTGCATCTGGCGCACTTCGTCCATGATGCGGGCGCGCACCAGGGCGTGGGCAATGCGGTTGTGCGCCAGGTCGTTTTCGGTGGCGCGGGTGCCGTGTGGGGTGTAGCGCTGGCCGTGCTTGAACTGGGCGGCGCGTTTTTGTTCGCGGTTCATGGCTGGGGTACCTCTTGAATGCGTCCATCGGGGTAGTGCAGCCGGTTGCCCACGCGGCTGGGCAGGGCGAAGGCTGCAAAACGGTCATCGGTCAGGCCGGGGTTGCGGCCCAGCTCGGGGCAGGGGTAGGAGCCGCTGCGCAGCATGTCGCTGCGGTCGCGGCTGGCCTGGTCGATGCGGGCGGCTTCGGCCTTGCGGCGGGCTGCAGCGGCGGCCAGGGTGGCGGCGCGCTTTTGCATGGGGGTCTGGTGGCGGGCCTCGTAGCTGCCGGGTTCGGGGGTGGGGTGGGTCATGTCAGCCTGCAGAAGTTGATGGCCCACACCCAGGGGTCGGCAGCCCATGATTCGGGGCCGTTGATGGATTTCCACAGGGCGCGAAACATGGCGCGCGGGACCGTCTCGTCTGGGGGGCTGGTCATCGGGCAACCGATGGCAGAACGCAGTGCACCGCAGCCCTCGGCAACGCAATCAGCATCGCTGATGTTTTGCAGGCCCTCCACGCGCACTCTGGTGATTTGCAAGGTGATGCGACTGGCCGCTCGGGGCATGAAGATCGCCGGGCGTTTCCACCAGCCCACCTCGTGCAATTCGCGCTTGCGGCGGGGCAGCTTTTCATCGACCTCGTATCGGTAGGCCTTACTGGTGCCCACCGTTTCATCAGCGAAATGCCATTCCTCGCGGCCCTTCTTCTTGTTGAGCCGCTTGGTCCAGTGGCCCCAGGCGTAGAAGGTTTCGCGAACCCAGAGGCTGTCGCCGGGCTGACCGTAGGGGCAGGCAATGTGCACATACGGCGCCCATACTGAAAGCTCCTGCCCAGGGTTGCGTTTTGTCGCTGGGATGTAGTGGCCGCCGACAAATCTCCGATCGGCAATCGGCTGCGGCTTGCACTCCCGCCGTGTCTGCGTCTTGCTGCCATCCAGCAGCGCGCGGACCATGGGCCCGCTGAAAAGGATGGGGCGCTCTTTGCTCATGCGGGCACCTCGCTGAGCACCCCGCACTGCGCCGTCAGCACCCGGTACCGCTCCAAAAACGCATCGCGGTGGTGCCGCCAGCTCATGGCGGCGCGCACGGTGCTGTTGAGGTCTACGTTGTCCAGCGGCCGCACCTCGGCGCCGGGGGTGTCGATGACGGGCCAGCGCTTGTTGCGCTGGGGGTCGTAGGGCATGAGGTCGCGGCGCTCGGTGGCCAGGGCGGCCAGGTCGGCGTGCTTGACGGCGCCCTTGTAGGCGGCGTGCGCGGTCTTGAGGTGGTACTGGGTGCGCACCAGGGCGGCCAGGGGGTTCTCAAACTCCAGCCACGCAGCGCCCAGTGCCCATTTGACAGGGCTGGCGGCGTCGCCGCTGAGGCATTCGTGCGCGTCGTGCATGAGGCCCAGGCGCTGGGCGTGGTGGTCGTAGCCCTGCGCGGCCAGGATGTCGGCCACCAGCAGGCTGTGCTCTGCCACGCTGTAGGGGCGCGCGGCGTGGCCGGTGTAGCGGTTGATCTGCGCGAGGCTGTGGGCAATGACCTCGATGCGCGGCACCTTGCCGTGCACCAGCAGGTGGGTGCCGGAAATGGGCTGGTCGGTGCCGTCTTGGGTGACGATCCAGGGGGCGGTGGTCATGGTGTCAGTTCACTTTGCTGAAGTCGGCTTTCAAGACCACCTGCACCGGTACGCCCATGTCATCGGCTGCAACTGCCCCCAAAGCCTTGCAGACGGCTTCGTAGTGGTCGGTGGTGGGTGCGTTGGTCTTGACCAGTGCCTGCACGGCTTCGGCAAGGGCGCGGCGGGCGGGGGCGCTGCTCATGGCGTTGTGTGTCTGGCTCAGGCTGCGCGGTCTGCCTTGCTTGCAGCCTCGGCGCCCAGCGCGGCGTAGGCGGCGCCGTCCTGGTAGTCGTCGGGGTTGAAGCGGCCGTTGCGGGCGGTGTTGGCGGCGCGCACCAGCTTCAGGGTCTGCATGAATGCCCAGCCCTGGCGCTCGTTGAGGTTGGTGCCCTCGATGGCGTTGAATGCGGCCACGGTGGCGGCCATGCTGCGTTCTTGGGGCTGATCGGCGCCGCCGGTGTCGCGCTCCACGCCGCGCTGCAGGATGGTGCGGGCGGCGTCAGACAGCAGGGTGACGGGGTAGGGCTGCGGGGCGGCCTGGGGGGCTGGTGCTGCTGCCTGGGATGTAGTGGCAACTTTGAGAGTTTTGATGGGGTTGGCCATGGTGGGTCCTTGGGGTGGTCAGGCGGTAGCCGCCTCGGTGGTGGTGGGGGTGTTGGCCCGGCGCGGCAACAACCGCAGGCGCAGCACGCGGCCGCGCAGCTCGGGCATGGGTGGGAAGGCCTGTGGCCCGGGGTGGGCGCGCAGGCGTTCCAGGGCCACGTCCAGCGGGGCGCCTGCGGTGAGGTCGGCGCGGTGGGCTGCCCAGAAGGCCTGGGCCTCGGGGCCTGTCCACTGCACGCGGTAGGCCTCCTTGATGTCTTTGCCGGTCTGCGGGTTGCGGCCCAGGTTGTCCACCAGCACCAGCTCCAGGCGGAACGCGCCCGCGCTGTCTTGATCCACGGTGGGGCGCTGCTTGCTCATGAAGAGGGTGCCGGTGTGGTGCATGGTGGGCTCCGGGTGCTGCTGTTTTGATTGCTGCGGGGGCTTATCCGCCCTTGCTGTAGCTGCCCAAAAGCACGGGCATGGCGCCCTTGATGGCGTCTTGCACCAGCGTGGCCAGTTCGTTGCCCATCGCTTCCACGTGCTCTTCCAGGTTCTGGATCCGCGGCACCAGCGATGGGGCTTTGTCGCTGGTGAGGATGGACAGGCGCAGGACGAAGGTGCGCGCGGCCAGGTCGGCGTAGGGCTTGCAGGTGTAGTAGATGAGCGTGGGGATGGGCTCTTGGCTGGTGGCCTTGACACTTTCAAACGCGGTGCGGTTGGCGCTGAGCTGCTGCTCTTCGCTGTCCACCTTGCGCAGGTTCTCCACGGTGATGCGGCGAATGGCTGCCAGGGCCTTGCCGGTCTGGATTTCGCCCTCGCTGTTGAAGAACTTCATTTGCGCGGTGATGTTCCAGTCCTCCACAAATTCGGCCAGTTGCTGCTGGCCTTGGGCGCGGCCATTGATGACCAGCAGGGCTTGGTATGCGGCCGTTTTGGTGGGCTGCAGCTTGGCGCGGTGGTCGGTGTGGCCGGGGGTTTCTTTGGTGCCCAGGTCCAGCACCGCAGTGGCTGCCATGTGCTCGGCATCCACAAACACGGCCGCGCCGGGGTCTGCGTAGGCCGTGGCGTACTGGGCGAAGGGTGTCACGTAGGCGGTGGACATGGTGCCGCGAGCGCGGCGGCGGCAGGGCAAGAAGTGCTCCAGGTCGTGCACCTTCACGTCTTCGTGCAGTGCGGTGGCGCCCCATGTGGTGAGCACGGCTTCTTTCACGGCGTTGTGCACGGCCGTGGCGGTGAGGCCTTCGCGCATGGCTTCGATGAACTGGTCGGGCACGCTGATGGTGGTGCCGATGCTGATGCCGCTTTCGAGTGGCAGTTCTGCTTTCGCTTCGGGGGCGGCGGTGGTGGGTTCGGTGGTCATGGCGTTGGGATTCCTTGGTGGGTGGATGGATGGGGGATTGGTGGGGCCAGCGGGGTGCCTGGTCAGGCGCTGGGGCCGCTGGGCGGGGTGGCGGGCGCGCCGTCGCGGCCAAACATGGCCATCTGGTTCTCGGGCGCCAGGGTGAGGCGGCCAAACTTGCCCACGTGCAGGGCGGTTTTGCGGGAGGTTTCCTCGCTGGCGCGGCCGCCCTGCGTGGGGCGGCTGAACTTGAGCTGGTGCGTGCAGATGACCTGCGATGCGCCCGGCACTTTGGAGAAAGTGAACTTCACGTTCACCTCGCCCTTGCCGTCGTTGTCGCAGGTGCCTGCGGCCACCTGGCTCAGGGCGATGGAAAACATGCGCTCAAACTGGCCGCCGTCGAGGTCGGTGATGAACTCGGCCACGTCGGTGGCGGCGCTGGTGCTGCTGTTGGCGGTGGTGTTGGTCATGGGGTGATTCCCGGTTGGTGGTGGTATGAAATTGATAGCTAAAAGCCAAAGCCCATCAGGCGGTGGCGCAGGCTTTGATTGCAAATACGACGATCAGCGCCACGGCCACCACGCCCAGGGCTACGCCCAGCAGCTCCATGGCGCTGGCGGGTTCGTCGCCCAGTGGGTCGGCGGTGGTGGCGGGGGCGGGTAGCTCGCAGGCCTGCGGGCAGGGGCACGCGCGGCGGCCCTGGTGGCAGTGGTTGGCTTTGCACGCGGGCAGGGCGGGGCGCTGGCGGGTGCGGCGCTCGGCGGGCTGCGCGGTGGTGTGGGTGGGGTTGCTCATCGCAGCCACCCCAGCAGCACGGCGGTGGCCAGGCCCAAAAAATAGCCAGTGACCTTGCCTTGCCACCAGCCCGCGACCCATGCGGCGTCGGCGTCCTGGCTGCGCAGGGTGGGCAGCGGGGCGGGCTTGCGCATCTGCGGGCCAGTCATGCAAGCCTCCGTGCGCTGGTGGCGGGCAGGCCCATGCCGTGGGCTTCGGCAATGGCGTGGCATTCGCTGGTGGCCCACACGTGGTGCTGGGCCTTGCCTACGCGCACGGCGTAGAGGCGGATGGGGCGCAGGGTGGGGGTCATGCGGCACCGCCTTGCTGCGTCAGAATGGCCTTTTCACCATTGGAGGCACCATGGGCGCTTTGCACTTCCTGGAGCACGGCACGATGCTGCAAGACCACTTCACCGAGGGTCTGCAACATGAGCTGGAGCTGTACGAGACTGGCGGCGAGTTGTTCCTGCGGCTGTGGATTGGCGGTATCGGCGCCAACATGCCGGTGCTCTGCCGCCTCAGCAAGGCCCAGGCGGCACAGATCGCGGAAGCTGCTGAGAAGCTGGCGGGCCGTCTTGGCTTCTAGCGCCTGGGGGTGCTTGCGGTCCACCGCCAGCGTCATGCCGGTGGTGATGTAGCCGGGGCCTTGCGGCGTGCGGTGTGTGGCAATGCGGGCAATGGCCTGCGTGCCCTCAATGTGGATGCAGTCCAGCAGGTCGCGGTCGGCCTCTGTCTCGGCGGTCAGCACGTAGCTGCTGTTGGGGTGCTGGGTGACTTTCATGCGGCACCGCCTTGCGCGGCGGCATCCATCACCACCAGCTCGCCGTCAATCGTCAGGCCAACGGTCTTGCCTGCCTCGTGCAGTTCGTTCGCCAGCTCTTGCGACTGGTCGCGCCAGTGTTCGCTCCAGCGCCAGGCTTGATTCGCCTCCTCTTCCAGGGCTTCAATGCGATGCTGTGCACTCTCAAGCTTGTCGGCCAGTTCTGCGCAATGGGCGCGCAGGTGCTCCAGTTCCCAGCGGCTCAGGCGCTTGCGCAGTGCCGTAATGGCTTTGGTGGCTTCGGCCTGTTCTGTGGCCGGGGTGGTGGTCTGCATCGTTCCTCCAGGGCGCCGGGGTGGCGTGTGGAGGAAATAGTAAAGCAATACTTTCTATAAGTAAAGCATCTGCTATCGC
>NZ_JBPVJQ010000003.1:0-1793363 GCF_051942715.1 Acidovorax sp. BL-A-41-H1
AGTCAAGGGTCAGCAGGTCGGCATCGGCTTCGCGCTGTCTACACCCGTCATCTACTACAACGCCGACCTGATGCGCAAGGCGGGCGTGGAGCCCGATCGCTTTCCCATGAACTGGGATGCCATCATGAACGCGGCCAAAAAGTCGAAGGCGGCAACGCCCGGCACCGAGAGCCTTCACGTCGAGTGGGACATCACGGGCAACTGGATGTGTCAGGCGCTGGTCTTCAGCAACGGCGCGCACCATGTTGACCGCCGACGAGAAGAAGGTGGCCTTCGACGGCCCCGCAGGCAAGGCCGCCATGCTGACCCTCGAGCAGCTCGTCAAGCAGGGTGAGATGCGCAACATCTCCTATTCGGCCGCCTGGCAGGACTTCGTGAGCGGCAAGCTCGCGGTACTGGCGACAACCACTGCGCGCCTGGGCAGCATCACGAAGCAGGTGGGAGGCAAGTTCGAGATTCGTACCGCCCGCATGCCCGTTGCCAAGGACGGCCGACTGCCGGCCGGCGGCAATGCAGCGATGATGTTTTCCAAGGATCCTGCCAAGCAGGCCGCTGCTTGGGAATACATCAAGTTCGCCACCGGCCCGCTGGGCGCGACGACCATGGTCAAGGCAACCGGCTACTTCCCGGCCAACACGTTGCCAGCGACCGACCCGAACCTGCTTGCGCCCTTCTACAAGGCAAACCCCAATCATCTGACCGCCATCGCGCAGATGCCGGTACTCACCGGCTCGTACGCGTTTCCGGGTGACAACGGCTTCAAGATTACCGACGTAATCAAGGATCACCTCCAGACCGTGGTTTCGCAAGAGGTGCAACCCGCCGTTGCCCTTAGCGAGATGAGCAAGGCCGTCCAGGCATTGCTGCCGCGCTGAGTGCAAGGCACGACCATGCACAAGTTCATCCACATCACGGACATTCATCTTGTCGAGCAGGGTCGTGCCCTTTACGGGCATGACCCCGGCAAACGGTTCGAGCGCTGCATTGACAGCGTGATCGCCGAACACGCGGACGCGGCGTTCTGCGTGATCACGGGCGACCTCGCACATGTCGGCCACCCTGACGCCTACCGCCAGCTGTCGGAGCAATGCGCGCGGTTGCCAATGCCGGTTCATCTGATTCTCGGCAACCACGACAGCCGGACCAACTTCCGCGAGCGCTTCCCACAGGTGCCGGTGGACAGCAATGGGTTCGTCCAGTACGAGCAGGCCATCGGGAGGTTCAGGGGTCTGTTTCTGGATACCAACGAACCGGGAACGCATTGCGGCGTCTTCTGCGAGCAACGGGCAAACTGGCTTTCCCAGCGCTTGGCGGAGGATGATTCACCGGTGCTCCTGTTCATGCATCATCCGGCATTCCACCTTGGCATCCCGGTCGGGGATCGAATCGGATTGGTCGACAACGAATGGTTGCTCGCGGCTCTGAAGGGCCACGAGCATCGCGTCAAGCACCTGTTCTTCGGCCACATTCATCGGCCCATCTCGGGCACATGGCGCGGCATCCCGTTCTCGACATTACGCGGCACTAACCATCAAGTGGCGCTGCATCTCCGGGAATCCGAAGACATCCCGGGAAGCTTCGAGCCACCACAGTACGCCGTCGTCCTGCTCGACGACGATTCGGTGATCGTGCACCTGCATGACTTTCTCGATCGCAGCGAGAGATTCTGGCTAGGCGCGTAGGCGCGGATGCAGAGGCGGCCCTTGGTCCAGTGCCGTGAAGTCGATCCTGCCGACTCTGCAGGCGATTCAAGCCTCAATCAAGGGCCGAAGCGGGCCCTAAGAAATCGTAGTGCACCTGCCGGACGGGCACGCCCAGCGTGCGCCGCGAGCGCTGCGCACGCTGCACGAAAGGCTTCGACCCGAGGAAATAGCTGTCGGTGCCGCACCCCCGTTGGCTCACTCTCCAGTCGGCGCCAACAACTCGACCTACGAATTAAGAGTCTTCGCTACCTCGATTTCTAAAGAATCTCAAAAAGTTGGAAAAATCCAGCATCCATGCGAGTTTGCGGTTGATTGAGGCTACTGAACTGTTCTCGCAGGTTCCCCTTTTATGTGAAGTATTCGCGGCATGATTACACGGGCTTTACACGTGAGCCGCGGGCGAAACCTGCTGCTGGCCTAATGGCACTCTCCGAGCAGAATCGAAGCGCTTTACCTTGCGAAAGCGGTGCTAACGTGCTTTTGTGTTCCAGATCTGTGAGGGCCATGACTCCAAACGGCCAACTGCGGGTCTTCGAAATTTGAAACTGGTTGATTGCTACCTGGGTCAAATAAGTCTCCCTGTTGTTCCCATTTCATTGCAGCGACAAATGCGACGGCAGGGCTTGACCTGCAGATTCAGGCCACTTCGAAATGCCTGTCTGAGATTGACTGGATTGACATGACACTCTTTCGGAACGTTGCAGTTTTAGCTGGGGTTTTGGGATCGCTGCTTGGTGCCGGCAGCTTTCCGGCGCAAGCGCAAGAGCTAGCGTACGTCGCTGGAGTGCCCAGCGCCGACGGCATCGGCAAACGCTACCTGGGTCGCGAGATCGCACAGGTCATGGGGTGGCAAGGAGCGCCATGGCTCGAACGCCAGGAACGGGAGAAGGAAGAACGTACCGACCTTCTCCTGGATGCGCTGGAGTTGAAGCCAGGCATGGTGGTTGCCGACATCGGCGCTGGTACCGGCTACCTGTCCCGTCGCATGGCGCGCCTGGTCGCCCCTTCCGGCAGAGTCCTGGCGGTCGATGTGCAACCCGAGATGGTCGCGCTTTTGCGCCAGGCTGCGGAAGCCGAAGGCATGCGCAATATCACGCCTTCATTGGGTACTGAAAACGATGCCCGTCTGGCGCCGGGGTCCGTCGACCTGGCGATCATGGTCGACGTGTATCACGAGCTGTCTGCTCCGTATGAGATGCTCAGGAGTGTGGTGCAGTCGCTCGCGCCCGGCGGGCGGGTCGTTTTCGTGGAGTACAAGGCGGAAGATCCCGCAGTACAGATCAAGCAGCTGCACAAGATGACGGAAAGGCAGATCCGCCGGGAAGCGGAAATCCTGCCGTTGCAGTGGGTGCGTACAGACGCGAGGCTGCCGTGGCAGCACGTCGTCATTTTCCGAAAGAAATCCTGAACTGCAGAGCTTTGGCGAGTGCAAGCTTCTTGGCCTTGGCGGGTAATCTTCAGTTCGTCGGATCGAGCACCAAACGCGCATTTAGGTCGTCGACGAGCCAAATGACGGCGGATCCAGGCGGATCCAATGCTTGATTAAACGCCGCCATCGTCAAGACGAAACCTGCCGGCTTGATGTCATCGACGTTCAGAGAAACCTAGATGCTGCGCACAAAGGCGCTTTGCGCCATGTGCGTACGGCAGCCGCCGCTCGCCACTTGAGGATCTATGCGGTACCCCTGTCGTCATCCTGATTGCCGACTTTCAGCAGTCAGTTTATGGGGCCAAATACATCGCCGCCGTCGAGGTTTGCAAGTGCCGGCACGGTCGCCTGACCTATCAATGTCGCGGATGCATGCTTTCAGCTTTGGTACAAACGAGTAGCGCGGCGGCCTAAAACTTCTGCCATCAGTCTGAAGCTGCCTTTAAGTCGACTTGTCTGCGTCTTCGTGGGGCGGCCTGAAGCAGCGGGGCTTACCGCCGTCGACAAGGTCCACAAGGGCAAGGGCCGCACTGTCAACGCGCGCTTCTCGGTGATGTGCGCGCACTACCTGTACGACCCTGACTTCTGCAACGTCGCGGCGGGCTGGGAGAAGGGGCGCGTGGAGAAGAACGTGCAGTACAGCCGTCGGCGCATCTGGATCGAGGCGGCCCGACATCGCTTCAGTTCCTTTGTCGAACTCAATGCCTGGCTGAGTGAGCGCTGCCGCGCCCTGTGGAACGAGATCCGCCATCCCGAACACAGCCAATTCAACGTGGGCACGCGCTGGTTGGGGTCTCCTCGTTTTCAGTGCAATAAGTGACGGTACGCAAAGCTAGCACTGGCGCGGGGGTGGTCTGGGTAGACCGTTGATTTCATTGACTTTCCTGTTCGCTTTGTAAACGGGTATGGTGGCCTCCCACTTTTGAGGTTCACGATGCAGGGTTGGCACACAACGTTTTTGGGGATGCGTGGGCTCCCCCGCGATATCAGCGACTTCGAGATGAAGGCATTTTTCACCTTCGATGGTGCCGAGCGCGACGCAATCAATGCACGCCGAGGTGATTCCCACAAGCTTGGTCTGGCGCTCCATATTGGTTTCCTGCGCATGAGTGGGCGTTTGCTCGGTGCCTTTCGGGTAATTCCAGTACTCGTGCGGGCGCGTCAATGGCTGTACAAGAACAAGCTGGTGATCGTGCACGAGCGGGCAATTCGGACACTGATTGCGGCGGCACTTGCCCAGCTTGAAGTTGAAACAGGCACCGCCATCGCCGCCAGCGTTGATCCAGCAACACTTGATCGCTGGCGAGCCTCAGTTTCAGAGCTGCGCCCAGATGGACAAACCCAGCAGAGTTGGCTATGGGCTGCACCGGCGAAACACTCAACCCGCCAAATCAGCGAGGTACTGGAGCGCATCGACCTGCTTTACACGCTGGACGTTCATAAGCACCTGGCAGACATCCCCGATCTCATCTTGCGCCGCTACGCGCGCCGACTTGTCTCCAGGCCGCCCTCAGCCGGAGCCAAGATCAAAGAGCCAGCGCGCACCGTGGAGGTCGCATGCTTTCTTCGGTATTGCCTGTTCACCACCACAGACCAGTTGATCCTTATGGTGCAGCGCCGGATCGCCGATCTGTGGCGTCAGGCTGCCGCCGATGTCCCCGCTACCGTCAATTGGGCCGCAATGTACAAAACGCTGCTCGGCGAACTTGTTGCCTTGAGCGCGCAAGGTGCGGTGCCAGATGCTGAGTTGCGTGCCCGTCTTGAAGCCTTGATCACCGAAACCCAGAAACGCAAACCACCGAGCAGGGCCTCCCTGGTCCGCGAGGGATTGATTGATGGAATTCGCCCCGTGCGGTCGTTGCTCGTCGCCATTGCAAAGCTGCCCTGGCAGGCCACCGGCGAGCATCCTGCCATCGAGTACCTTGCCAAGCTGCAAGCTTTATATCTCAAAGGATCCAGAAAGCTGCCAGTTGAAGTGGTGGCACCAAGTCTGGGAATGATCTGGCAGGTTTCGATCTCCAGCCCAGACCGGGAACGGGCGTTTCAGGCGTTGGAGGTGGCCACCCTGTTTGCCCTGCGCCGCGCGGTGCGCAATGGCTCGGTCTGGATTGAGCACAGCCTGAGCTTTCGGGGTCGTGCGCGCTTGTTCTTCACGGACGAGCGTTGGCAGGCAGAGTCCAAGAAACACTATGCCCGTCTATCGTTACCCAGCAAGGCTGCCACTTTCTTGAAGCCTTTGCTGGCCAGAGTAACTGCCGGTGTCGATGCGGTGGCCGCTGCAGCCCGCAGTGGCGTACTGCGCGTGGATGATGAACTCCATTTGTCGCCATTGCCCGCAGAGGACGAAGACCCAGAAGTGACCAAGCTGCGCGCGGCTTTGGATCACCGCATCGGTGAGGTTCAATTGCCGGAAGTGATTCTGGCCGTTGACGCCCAGGTGCGCTTTAGCTGGATCATGCTCGGACGTGAGCCGCGCTCTACCGACGAGCTGCTGATGGTCTATGCCGGCATCATGGCCCACGGCACCAGTCTGACTGCGGTCGAATGCGCGCGCATGATTCCGCAATTGTCTGCCACCAGCATTCGCCAGGCCATGCGCTGGGCGCGGGACGAACGGCGTCTGAGCCAGGCCTGCCAGGCTGTGCTGGAATTCATGCAGCGACACCCGATTGCCGCCACCTGGGGGCGGTCCGATTTGGCATCTTCTGACATGATGACCATGGAGACCACCAAACGGGTGTGGCAAGCCCGGCTTGATCCTCGGCGCAACACACCTTCCATTGGAATCTACTCCCATGTAAAAGACCGGTGGGGCATCTTCCATGCGCAGCCCTTTGTGCTCAATGAGCGCCAGGCGGGCGTGGCCATTGAAGGTGTCATCCGCCAAGAAAAGCTGGAGACCAGCCAGCTTGCTGTGGATACCCATGGCTACACCGACTTTGCCATGTCACATGCCCGTTTGCTTGGTTTTGATCTTTGCCCGCGGTTGAAGGAACTCAAACAGCGCCACCTCTTTGTGCCACGCGGCACCAAAGTGCCCGCAGAAATCGCTGCGGTGTGCGAAGCCAATGTCGACGTCGCTTTGATCGAAAAGCATTGGGATAGTCTGGTGCACCTGGCAGCCTCGGTCATGAGCGGACATGCCAGTGCGGTGGCAGCTCTTGCGCGGTTCGGTTCTGCCGCCCAGGGCGATCCAATCTATGAGGCTGGCGTGCAATTGGGGCGGTTGCTGCGTACGGCGTTTTTGGCTGACTACTTTGTCAAGGACGCTTTCAGGAACGAGTTGCGCCGGGTGCTCAATCGGGGCGAGGCTGTTAACGCCCTCAAGCGCGCCATTTATACCGGCCGGATCAGCCCGGCGCAGGCCAAACGTGTCGATGAAATGCAGGCTGTGGCCGATGCGTTGAGCCTGATGGCCAACATCGTGATGGCGTGGAATACCTCACAGATGCAGGCGGTCCTGGATCGCTGGTCGAACCGCCGCCAGGTCATTCCACCGGAACTGATCGGGAAGATTGCGCCCACCAGGCTGGAGAGCATCAACTTGCGGGGTGTGTTTCGCTTCCCGGTTGACCGCTATGCTGACCAAATCCTGCCTTCGCGGCCAAATGCATCGATAACTGGCACCAATGGATGAAACCGACCACGGTTTGACGCCACGAATCGCAGATTTGAAAGTGAACAGGAAAGTCAATGAAATCAACGATCTACCAACACCACCTCCGCGCCAGTGCTAGCTTTTCGTACCGTCACTTATTGCACTGAAAACGAGGAGACCCCTACCCGTGCCGTACGACACGGCGGCGCAGTCGCTGGCCTTGCCCTTGTGCGGGGTGAGCGTGCGCGCGGGGTTTCCATCGCCAGCTGACGATTTCGTGGTGGAGCGGCTGGACATCATGCAGCTGCTGGTGAAGCATCCCCAGGCCACCTACTTCTGGCGCGTGCGTGGCGACTCGATGAGGGACGCGGGCATTGAGGACGGCAGCATCATCGCAGTGGACCGGGCGATCAAGCCCAAGCACAACAGCATCGTCGTGGCCATTGTGGACGGCGAATGCACCGTGAAGTATCTGCACCAGCGTGCCGGCCGGATCAAGCTGCGCGCGGCCAACCCAACCTATCCCGACATCATCCCCCGCGACAGCCAGACCATTGAGGTGTGGGGCGTGGTGAGTGGTTGCGTGAAGCTGTTTCTCACCTGATCTGATGGACGGAGGCCAGCATGTATGCGCTGGTGGATGGCAACAATTTTTACGTGAGCTGCGAGCGGGTGTTCCGCCCCAGCCTGAACGGCCGCCCGGTGGTGGTGCTGAGCAACAACGACGGCTGCGCCATCGCCCGCAGCAATGAGGCCAAAGCCCTGGGAATCAAGATGGGGGCGCCGTGGTTCCAGATACGGCATATGGAAGAGACCCACGGCCTGGTGGCCTTGAGTGCCAACTTCACGCTGTACGGCGACATGAGCAATCGGATGATGAGCCTCGCGGCGGGTCTGGGCCCCTCACAGGAGATCTACAGCATCGATGAGTCGTTCATCGGCCTGCAGGGCATGCGCGGCGACCTGACCACCCGCAGCCACGCCATCCGTGCGCGCATCCACCAATGGGCTGGCATACCTTGCGGGATCGGAATCGGTCACACCAAGACGCTGGCAAAGCTGGCCAACCACATCGCCAAGACGGCCGAGCGCAAACCGGGGAGCTATCCCGCAGAGCTGGCCCAGGTGTGCAACCTGACCGCCCTTCCCGCCCAGGACTTGGACGATGTGTTGGCCAGCACGCTGGTGGAAGAAGTCTGGGGCGTGGGCCGCAAGATCGGCGCGCAGCTGCATCAGTGCGGGGTGCAGACGGTGCTGGACCTGGCTCGGCTGGACCCGGCTATGGTGCGCAGGCGCTGGGGCGTGGTGCTGGAGCGCACCGTGCGGGAGTTGCAGGGCATGCAGTGCATAGAGCTGGATGATGCGCCCGAGCCCAAGAGGGAAATCGCCTGCACCCGGTCATTCGGCCAGGCGGTGACCGAGCTGCCGCCGCTGGTGGAGGCCGTGAGCGAGTTCGCCAGCCGCGCGGCGGAGAAGCTGCGCAAGCAGGGCAGCTTGGCCAGCCAGCTGCTGGTGTTCAGCCACACATCCCCCTTCCGCCCAGGCCCGCGCTTTAACAAGTCTGTGGTGGTGCCCCTGCGCCGGCCTACGGCGGACACCGGCAAGCTGGTGTGGGCGGCTGTTGCTGGCATGCGCCGCATGTACGAGCCTGGCTACAAGATGGCCAAGGCCGGGGTGATGCTGCTGGACCTGGTGCCGGGCAATGTGCTGCAGGGCGAGCTGGATCTGGAGGATGAAGACCACCGGGACCGAACCCAGCTGATGGCGGCGCTGGATGCGCTCAACCAGCGCTATGGCAAAGGCACCGTGCACTCAGGTGCCACGGGCGGCACCAACAAGGGCAAGGGCTGGGGGATGAAGCAGGAGAGGCGCACGCCGCAGTACACGACGCGGTGGGAGGATGTGCCTGTGGCACGGGCCTAAGCGTGAGGGAGCTCCCGCGCTCGAGTCGGCTCTGCAGCGGTTGCGGACGGTGGCAACCGGTGGCCGGACTCACGCTACTCGCCACGAAGCAGTCATTGAACGGACTCCAAACGAGTTCCTAAATCCCGGGGCGGTTCATAGCGGCCGTTTACGAGCAGCCTCCTGGCGACTGCGATGAACGCCGATGCATGCTAAGCATGATGTACGCCCAGTGAGCGTGAGATGAGCATACACAAGAAGCCTCAGCATTCATGCGGATTGCAGGGTGACTTCAGAGCAGACGCCATAGCTATCGCCCCATCGAGACGGGGTCAGTCAAAGTTGGCACGTGGAGAACGTTTGACCTCGGCGACAGCGCCTTCAAGCTTTTTTGAGTGCCACGCGACCCCGTTTTCGTCCATCATGAACTCTACGGTGCCCTGTGCAATGAGAAAGTTCATGCAAGCAACGGCCTCACCTGTTGCCAGGCTCAGTTGCTGCGGATCCTGCTCTCCGATGGCGCGCTTAAAGAGGGCAGCGAACGCATCGACGATCCGTTGAGGTCCGGTAGACAGTGACTGACGCAGCCGCTCCAGAGCACTATTTTGACCCAACCTGAGCGATTCAAGGCGTTCATGCAGTCCATAAAAGGGCTCGTTGTGAGAGGGGAGGACCAACACATCGTTGGGAACATCCCTCATCAGCTTGTCGAGCGCCCCATACCACTCCTTCAGCGGATTGGCCTGTGGCTCGCTGGCGAACACCGACACATTCGACGAAATCTTCGGCAGTACCTGATCGCCGGCGATCAGTAGCTTCAAATCGGGGCAGTACAGAGAAGCATGTTCTGGTGAGTGGCCGCCGGTGGTGATGATCCGCCAGTCATGCTTACCCAACTGGACGTGATCGCCGTCCTGCAAGCGTCGGTAGCTCTCGGGCAGAGCGTGGATATGTTTGCCAAAGCTGCCGAATCGGCTGCGGTAGCTTTCAATGGCTGCCTCCGACCAGCCGGCGCGCCTATTGAAGAGCACGCCGTCGGGCGGGGCCTCGCGGTTAGTGTCGGCATGCATCACGCGGCAGGTCAGGTATTCCAGGCGGCTCATGTGCAGCGGCACACCAACGCGACGCGTGAACCAACCAGCTAGGCCGATGTGGTCGGGGTGCATGTGTGTGGCGTACACGCCTTGGAGCGGCCGTGCCAGCGGCCCCTGCGCCATGAGGGCCAGCCAGTCGGCAACGGTGTCGGGGGTGTTCAGGCCGGTATCTACCAGTACCCAGCCATCATGGGTGTCTATGGCCCATACATTGATGTGGTCGAGCCGGAATGGCATGGACAGCCGGATCCAGCGCACACCAGGGGCGACCTCGACCCAGTGGCGTGGTGTTGGTGGCTCGAATGGGTAGGTCAGTGCATTGGCTGCGGGATCAATCATTACTATCGTTTCATGGGGTGAGCGACGGTGTAGCCACCTGGTGCATCAGACCAAACGCTTTTTAGGATTTCAATGCTTGTTGTCAACCAACAAGGGGGCGTCAGTGGGCATATCTTCCTGGACTAGCCACTCGACTGAGTCGAGCTTCAGGCGGGTCAGTTGCCTGAATACTTCCATCAAGTCACTTTGTGTGGCGTCCTGAGAGGCCCCTGGCGTCAGTACTGCGCGCAAGGTCGCGGTTTCCCGATGCTGTTGTTTTCCAACGATGACCTGGGCACGTTCGATAGCAGGGAGCCGGATGAGCAGTTCTTCCACGTTGCGTGGATAGATGAAAATTTCGCGCACTTTGACACCTTGGCCCACTCGGCCTTGCAACATGCTGATGCGTTCGACGAGACCATCCGGTGAATGGGTCAGCGCTTGCGCCACATCGCCTGTGCCAAAGCGGACCAGGGGCCAGCCGCTGTCCAGCGTGGTGACCACTATTTGACCTGGTTCGCCCAGGGGAAGGGGAGCGCCGGTGCGGGGGTCGCAGATCTGGACAAGCCGGTCAGGCTGAACCGTGTAGCCCACTTGTCCTGGTTCCTCGTAGGCAATCAGCCCGAAGTCGCCGGTGGCGTAGGCTGAGAACGTGCGGATGGCGTACTTCTCCTCCAGCCTGCGGCGCTTGCCCATCCAGTCACCCAGTTCGCCCCCCAGCATTGCGGAGCGGACCTTCCATTGAGAAGGCAGGTCGTAGCCCATGCGCTCAAGCGTTTCGACCAAGGTCACGAAGAAGGATGTGGAGGCGCAAATGCAGGTGATGCCCAGTTCCATGATGAGCTGCGCCTGTTGTTCGGCGCCGCCGGGTCCGCAGGGGATGAGCGTTGCTCCGGTAGCGGCAATGCCCGCATCCAGCAAAAGGCCGGCTGGCACAAGATGGTAGGACCATGTGTTGAGAACGCGGTCACCCGGGCCGATGCCTGCCTGACGGAATGCATGCGAAAAACCGTGGCCAGTGTCGTCGTCGAACAACTGGGGTTCGTAGACGGGGCCCGGTGAGACAAAGACCCGACGGATGGATGCGTCGTCGGCCGCCAGAAACCCACCGAATGGCGGTGACTGGCGCTGCTTCTCAAGCAGTGCATCCTTGCTTGTGACGGCGAGTCGCGCGAGGTCGGCCGGGCCTTGGAGATCTTGCGGTGTCATTGTCGCAAGCTCATAGACCGCGCGGATGGAGGGGGCGCGGTCGTAGGCGAATTGCTGCGAAGCGCGCAGCGCTTCGAATCGGTTGGTGGTCGGGGACGTACGCATGGCGTTGCCGGCTCAGTGGCCCGTGAAGCGCGGGGCGCGCTTCTCGTTGAAGGCGGCCAGGCCTTCGTGGAGATCGGCGCTATGTGCATGCACTTCGGATGCCAGCAACTCCAGCCGTAAGGCAGTGTCCAGGGGCTGTTGCAAGCCATCGTCGATCAGCGCTTTCATGCGGCGCAGGCCCAGAGGGCTCTTGCTGGCGATCTTGTCAGCCACAGCCTGCGTCGCGCTTTCGAGTTGGTCGTCGTCCACCACCTGGTTGACGAGGCCCGCCTCCACCAGTTCTGCTGCGTCCACGAAGTCACCCGTGAATAGAAGGTACTTGGCGCGCGTGGGGCCAATAACTCGTGGCAGGCGCACCGAGCCTCCACCGCCTGGGAGTAGACCGTAGTTGGCGTGCGCGTCGCCAATCTTGGCACTGCGTGCCGCCAGCACGAGGTCACAGCAGAGCACCAGTTCTAGTCCGCCCGCCAGGGTGATGCCGTTCAGGGCTGCGATCACGGGTTTTGGAAAGCGATCGATGCGGTTCATGGTGACCAGAACGCTGTCCAGAAAGCCGATGGTGCCAGTTTCGCCCGTTTGTGTCTTGACGTACTTTAGGTCGGCGCCTGCGCAGAAGGCCCGGCCAGTGCCCGTCAAGACGACGGACCTCACGTCCGCCCGGTTCTGTGCTTCGTTGAGTGCCTGGTCTATCCCTCGAAGTACCTCTGGGGTCAGTGAGTTCATTGCCTCAGGCCGGTTCAGGCGGATCCACATGCTGCCTTTTCGGACCTCTGAAATAACAACCGGCGTCGACATCTGTCTTTCATTGGTGACTTGTGTGTTCATGGGTCGATTCTGCTTTTGCCTCGGTTTTCGTGGGTATGGGGTTTTCCATTACTATCAAGTCAATTATTTTAATTTAGAGTAAAAAATTAAATTTGTGGAATTTTTTGATGAAAACTCAGACGCGATCGCCAATGCCTCCGCTTCTTGGAATCAAGATCGTTGAGTTCGAGGGAATTGGCCCAGGGCCCTTGGCGGGGTTCATGCTGATGCAAATGGGTGCGGACGTGACCGTGGTTGGGCGGCCCGGTGCGGGCTCACTGCCTGACGAGCTAACGCCGAAAGACGGGGCGCTCTTGTCTCGTGGTAAACGGCGCGTCACGTTAAATCTCAAGCGGGCGGAGGACAAGGCGCAGGCGCTGGAGTTGGTCGCGCAAAGCGACGGAGTGATTGAAGGCAACCGCCCGGGTGTGATGGAGCGCTTGGGTCTGGGCCCCGATGTATGCGGTGAACGCAACCCGCGGCTTGTGTATGGACGCATGACAGGCTGGGGGCAGGATGGGCCGCTGGCCCAGGCAGCCGGGCACGACATGAACTATGTCGCTCTTACGGGGCTGATGTCGCTCACCGAGCAGCCGGGACACCCCCCCATGCTTCCGCCTACGGTGGTCGGGGATGCTGCCGGTGCGCTTGGGCTCGGGTTTGGAATGGTGTCGGCGTTGCTTGGCGCCCGGAATACTGGGCAGGGTTGCGTAGTCGACGGCGCCATCGTGGATGTGTTGGCCATGCTGTCGCCGCTTGTGCAGCTGATTCGCCAAGGCGGTGGCGTGGACGGCAGTGAACCCAGTGTCTTCCATGACTCGCCCTTCTACGACCGTTACTTGTGCAGCGACGGCCGATACATCACGGTCGGTGCGATCGAGCCCCCGTTCTATGCCTTGCTGTTGAAGCAGTTGGAGCTGACGGATGTGGATCCCGCGCAGCAGATGGACAAGTCTTCGTGGCCGTCTCTCAAGGCGCGGATCGCGCAGCGCTTTGCTTCGCAACCCAGTGTGCACTGGAATGCACTGATGGAGGGCACTGACAGTTGCTTCGCGCCGGTGCTCAACATGGCCGAAGCCGCCTCTCATCCCCACAACGTGGCCCGTGGCCTGTACGGCGTGACTGCGCAGGGCGATATTGAGACCATGCGGGGCATGCGATTCCTGCCGCTGCGCTGAGCAGCGAATGTGATTGCCAAGGGATTTCCCTAGCAAATTTTTTTTAATTTTACTTTAAAGTAAAACAACTTTATATAGAGTAATTTTTTGGTTGCATGGATTGCATGAAACCTGCCAAGGAGAAGAAAGATGGAAGATATCTATGTGGTCGGTGTCGGTATGACGCCCTTTGGTCGGCATCTGGACAAGGACATTAAGGCGCTCACGCGTGAGGCCACTGCAGCTGCTTTGGCGGATGCGGGTTTGCAAGAGGAAGACCTGGAAGCCGCCTTTTTTGGCAACACTTCCCAAGGGCATATGGATGGCCAGCACATGATTCGTGGGCAAATTGCGCTACGGGCAATGGGCATCGGGCGCATTCCGGTGGTGAACGTCGAAAACGCTTGTGCAAGCGGCTCGTCGGCGTTCGTTCTAGCCTGCAATCACCTCAAGTCGGGTGCTGGCGATGTCGCTTTGGCCGTTGGTGCAGAGAAGATGTTCTCAACCGACAAGCTCAAGATGTTCTCGGTGTTTGACAGTGCCTGGGATCTCTCGCGTGCAGAAGAGATCCGTGCGGAGCTGATGAAGATGGGACGCGACGTGGCTGTGCCTGAGGGGAGTACCTCACCCAGGCCGTACAGCGTTTTCATGGACGTGTATGCCGCGTTTGCACGATCGCACATGCGCACCTTCGGGACGACGCAGCGCCAGTTGGCTGCCGTGTCGTCCAAGAACCATGCGCATTCCATGCACAACCCGCTGTCGCAGTACCAGATGGCCTACAGCATCGAGGAAGTGCTTGCTGCGCCGCCGATCACCTATCCCTTGACCCTGCCCATGTGCTCTCCTGTGTCTGACGGCGCAGCAGCGGCCGTCCTGTGCACACGCTCGGCGCTCAAACGCCTCAACATCGATGAAAAACGTGCCATCAAGGTGTTGGCGGCCGTGGTGCAAAGCGGTTCTGACCGGAGCGAGGACGACTACACCAACCACTGCACGGCTTTGGCTTCGCGCAAGGCGTATGAGCTGGCGGGTGTTGGCCCAGCAGATATCTCGGTGGCCGAGGTGCACGATGCCACGGCCATGGGTGAAATCATTCAGACAGAAAACCTCGGTTTCTGTGAGTTCGGCATGGGCGGTGTGATTGCCGAGCGGGGTGATACCCGGATTGGTGGCCGCATTCCCGTTAATCCGTCCGGCGGCCTGGAGTCTAAGGGGCACCCTGTTGGGGCCACCGGTATTGCCCAAGTCCATGAGTTGGTAACTCAGCTTCGCGGGGAAGCCGGACTGCGGCAGGTGACTGACGCAAGGATTGCGCTGGCAGAAAACGGTGGCGGTCTTGAGGGCATTGAAGAAGCTGTTGCCTGTATCACCATCTTGGCGCGCTGAGCGCTGCACTCAATAAGAGACAAGAGAAATAGTATGGATGTCAAAAATACCATTGCCTTCGTCACAGGAGCTGCTTCAGGCCTGGGGCTCGCCACTTGCAAGGCATTGCTTGCGGCCGGAGCGAGCGTCATGGCGGTTGATCTGGACGAAGAGCGCCTTGCGAGCGAGGTGCTGCCGATGGGCGAGCGCGTGCGAATCCAGAAGGTTGATGTTTCGGACGAGGCCAGTGTGAAGGCTGGCGTAGACGCGGCAGTGGCGGAATTTGGTGCGCTGCATGTGGCGGTAAATTGCGCGGGAATTCTGGGTCCCTGCAAGACGCTTTCAAAGGGCGAGTTATTCCCGATGGATCTTTGGAACCGGGTGATCGCCATCAACCTGACCGGGACCTTCAACGTGGTGCGCTATGCGTCGTTGGCCATGTCGCAGAACGAGCCCAATGTCG
Source organism: Acidovorax sp. BL-A-41-H1 (assembly GCF_051942715.1). Taxonomy (NCBI): domain Bacteria; kingdom Pseudomonadati; phylum Pseudomonadota; class Betaproteobacteria; order Burkholderiales; family Comamonadaceae; genus Acidovorax; species Acidovorax sp. BL-A-41-H1. The sequence continues at coordinate 15,151 of NZ_JBPVJQ010000003.1, forward strand.
ACGGTGAACGGGGGGTCATCGTGAACACGTCATCTGGTGCTGCGTGGCAGGGTCAAGTGGGCCAGGCCGCATATAGCGCCAGCAAAGCGGCGGTCATTGGAATGACGCTTCCGGTGGCGCGGGATCTTGCGCAACACGGAATCCGAGTGGTGGCCGTGGCGCCTGGTCTGTTTGAGACCGCCATGTCTGCAGGCATGCCAACGAAGGTGTCGCAAAACATTATTGACAACGTCATCCTCTTTCCTCATCGCATGGGGCAGGCACAAGAGTTCGGTGGACTGGTTCGGCACGTTGTGGAAAACGCCTATTTGAATGCCACCACGATCAGCCTGGATGCGGGTGTCCGTTGTTAGTCGTGGTCCATTGATCGCTGCGAGCATTCCCGCAAATGGATGCGTAGACCCTGCAAAGGTCTTATGAAGGAAATTCGATGGACAAAGCCAAGAATTCAGAGTGGAGGTGCCAATGAATGCAGCCATTCAAAGCCAGCGGGAAGGCGTGGTGCTGACAGCCCAGAATCTGCTGCTGCAGTTCGGTGGAGTTGTGGCGCTGAATGATGTTTCGATTGATGTGCGCAAGGACGAGCTGCTGGCAATCATCGGGCCGAACGGAGCGGGAAAGTCTTCTCTGATGAACTGCCTGAGCGGGTTCTACCGCCCCAAGAAAGGCGAGATATCCCTGGCCGGGCGCAACGTGCGCGACATGGCGGTTCACGACGTGGCGGCACAGGGCCTGGCGCGCACTTTTCAAGGTACGCACATTTTTTCGGGCATGACCGTTATCGAGAACCTGATGGTGGGGCGCCACATGCACATGCGGGCCAATCTCGTGCAGTCGTTTTTCCATTTCGGCCCGGCAAAGCGCGAAGAAGTTTTGCATCGGGAGGTAGTGGAAGAAATCATTGAGTTTCTTGAAATTGAATCCATCCGGCATGTGCCGGTGGGCAGCCTCGGTTATGGGCTTCGCAAGCGCGTGGACTTGGGGCGCGCACTGGCCCAAGACCCGAAGATTCTGCTGATGGATGAGCCTATGGCCGGTATGAATACGGAAGAGAAGGAAGACCTGGCACGTTTCATTCTGGATGTGCGCGAGGCAAAGCGCATTCCTATTGTTTTGGTGGAGCACGACATGGGTGTGGTGATGGACCTAGCTGACCGCATCGCTGTGCTGGACTTTGGACGCAAGATCGCCGATGGAACGCCCAAGGAAATCCAGGCTAATCCCGCTGTGCTTAAAGCCTACCTTGGAGAGGGCGTCCAATGAAACTCGAAATCGCGACTCTTCCCCAGTTGCTGCGCAAGCATGCGCATGCCAATCCCAGCCGTCTTTCCCAGCGCCATAAGCAGCGCGGAATTTGGCGGGAGTACAGCTTTGCGGATGTGCAGCGCAACGTTCGAGAGATTGCGCTGGGCATGCACCAAGCGGGCGTCAAAGCGGGCGAGACCATTGCCATCATTGGTGAGAATGAGCCACAGCATTACTGGGCCGAGTATGCCGCGCATGCACTGGGATGCAAAGTTGTATCCATGTACCCGGACCTCACTTCGGAGGAGGTGGCTTATCTTCTGGACGACAGCGAAGCAGTCATCTTGTTCGCGCAGGACCAAGAACAGGTTGACAAGGGCCTGGATGTCCGGAACAAGACTTTGAAGATGCGCCACATTGTGTATTGGGACGAAACGGGGATGTGGTCGTATAACGACCCCATCCTGCATACCTTCGATGGCATGCAGCGGCAAGGGCGTGAAATCCATCAACGTAACGGAAAGATGTACGACGCGCTAGTGGATGCGGGAGCCCCCGATGACATAGCGGTTCTTTCTTACACTTCCGGCACGACGGGGCAGCCTAAGGGCGTCATCCTCACGCATCGCTTCTTAATCGACAACGCGCAGCGCTTGATCGATTCCATGGATGTGAGGCCGGGTATGGAATACCTGAGTTACATCGCGCCATCCTGGGCCACTGAACAAATATATGGCATCACCATGGGATTGGGATTGCCCATGGTAGTGAACTTCCCTGAGGGCCCGGAGCAGGTGTTGTCCAACATTCGGGAATTGGCAGTGGAAGGTATGACATTTGCTCCGCGCCAGTGGGAAAGCATGGCGTCCTCTGTGCAGGCGCACATGCTCGACGCAGGACCCATTCGACGAGGTGTCTACGAGTGGGGCATGAAGATCGGTCACACCGTCAATGTGGGGCGCTTGGATGGAAAACCCGTTGGCCTGCTGGACCGGTTGCTGTTTCCTATCGCCAATGCACTGGTTCTGCGCCCGTTGCGAGATCTGCTCGGCCTGACCCGGCTGCGCTGTGCCAGCTGCGGTGGTGCCACCATGGCACCAGATGTGTTTCGCATGTTCCATGCCATGGGTATACCGCTGCGCAACATCTATGGCTCCACCGAAACCGGGTTGCTGACATGCCACCAGGGTGACCGATTTGATCTGGAGACCGTAGGACACTGGATGAAGGCGCATCCAGAGGCGGGCCCACCATTGGAATGGCGCTTGAGTGCGGACGGCGAACTGCAGATCCGTGGCGGAAGCCCGTTTCTGGGCTACTACCGCAGAGAGAGCTCCGTAGAGTCTAAGGTGAAAGATGGCTGGTTCTACACGGGCGATGCCGTAACGAAAACGGAGCTAGGCGAGCTCGTGTTCCTGGAGCGGTTGTCGGACTTGAAGCGCTTGCGCAGCGGCGAAACCTTCCCGCCGCAGTTCGTCGAGACACGCCTTCGGTTCAGTCCCTTCATCAAGGACATCATGACGGTGGGAGACGAGACAAGGGACTTCGTGGCCGCTCTCATCAATATCGACATGTCTGTTCTGTCGCGGTGGGCAGAAGACAAGCGGATCGGATTCTCAACCTTCACCGATCTGTCACAGCGGCCAGAGATCGCCGAGTTGATCGGCCAGGAAATTGCCCGCGTGAACCAGTTTTTGCCGGCGCATGCGCGAGTCAAGCGATTCGCCAATTTTCCGAAAGAGCTTGATCCGGACGAGGGCGAGCTAACACGTTCGAGAAAGCTGCGGCGCGAATTCCTGGAGGTGCGATACGCCACGCTGATCAACGGTTTATATGACGGCTCGCACGCCGTGCGTATCGATATTCCTGTGACCTACCAGGACGGTCGGCGCGGCAATTTCGAGGCTCTGGTGTCCATCCATGACACGGACGCCGCAGGGTCAGACCACCTGGGCGCAGCCCGAAGCAGAGGACGGAAATGATCGATTTTATTAATTACCTGATAAACGGTGCGCTGTCAGGGCTTCTGTATGCGTTGATCGCCATGGGGTTCGTCGTGATCTATCGCGCGTCAAAGGTGTTCAACTTTGCACAAGGTGAGTTGGTGGTCTTTGGCGGCTACATGGTGTGGTGGACGATTATTCAGATGGGTCTACCGCTGTGGGTCGGATTGCCCGTGGCATTCGTTAGTGCTGCAATTTTTGGTTTCATGATTGAGCGGATATTTTTTGCCCGTCTGGTTGGAGAGTCTGTCTTCTCGATGGTCATGGTGACGATCGGTCTCTTGATTCTGATCCGAGGCGTTGTGTTGGTGCTTTTTGGCCCACAGGTGCGTGCTTTTCCGATCATCTTTCCTCTGGATCCGATCATCGTTGGCGATCTCATCGTCTCCCGTTCGATGCTCTACGGTGGAATTATGACCATCTTCATCGGCGTTGGTCTCTCCTGGTTTTTCAACCGGACAAGGGCTGGTTTGACCATGACGGCCGTGGCGGAAGACCACCAGGTGGCCATGTCCATGGGCATCTCGGTGCAGCGTTCCATTGCCTTTGCGTGGGTGCTGGGATCCGTGCTTTCCACACTGGGGGCGATAGTGCATTTGAGTGGCCGCTCCATCAACATGATGAGCTCCGACATCGGCCTGGCTGCTTTGCCGGTGGCCTTGCTGGCTGGGTTGGAGTCCCTCGCAGGGTTGCTGATCGCCGGTGTTTTGGTGGGTGTGATTCAGGGTTTGGCTTCGGCCTATCTCGATCCCCTGGTGGGGGGAGCGCTGGGCTCCGTCTTTCCTTTCATCATCATGCTGGTGGTGTTGTTAATTCGTCCCACCGGCATGTTCGGGTGGAAAACCATTGAGAGGGTATGAGCATGGATCCCGCAGGTGTATTCGCGACTTCTTTCGCCAAAGACCAAGCACTAATTCGCACGCGCAGCCAGGCGGTGGCATTGGGCCTGTTTGTTATCGCGCTGTTTGCGCTGCCCCTGATCAGCGAGGTCCGCTGGGTGGCGATCATGACCTCTATGCTGATTACTGCAGTGGTGGTCATGGGGCTGCAGATCAATACTGGTCTAGCGGGTCAGATCAATTTGGGCCAAGCTGCGTTCATGGGGGTTGGTGCGTATGCAACAGCGCTCCTAGCGACGAAAGGCCACCTGCCTTTCTGGCTGGCTTTGCCCATCGGCGGGCTGTGCGCGGCGCTTTTTGGGCTGGTGTTTGGATTAACCGCAATGCGCATAAAGGGTTTTTACCTTGCCTTGACCACGATTGCTGCGCAGATCTTGTTCCACTTTTTTGTGCTCAACCTGCCTGCCAAATGGCTGGGGGGATCTAACGGCATCACTCTGGAACCAGCACAGTTCCTTGGGTTCGTTTTCAACACCGATACCCGCATTTACTACCTGTGTCTGGTAGTGGCCTTCATCATGATTGCGGGCGCCTACGGCGTCGCACGCAGCCGCCATGGTCGAATTTTTGCGGCAGTGCGTGATGACGACGTGGCCTCAGGAATGATGGGCATCAATGTCGTGCGCACCAAGGTACTTGCCTTCTTGCTGGGTGCGTTTTACGCGGGCATCGGTGGAGGGCTCTGGGCTTACTACGTCAGGTTCGTGGCGATTGACCAGTTCACCCTGATCCACTCGATATGGTTCATCGCGATGATCATTGTGGGTGGCATGGGGTCGGTGACGGGCGCGCTGATCGGCGTTTTTGTTATCCGTACTGCCCAGGAGACGATCACCATCGTGGGCCCTTCACTGGTCGAGAACTTTTCCTTCCTGAGCGGAGACGTTGTTTTCGCAGTGATGAATATTTTCCTGGGTGGAGTCATCGCGGCCTTTCTGATCTTTGAGCCACGCGGTCTGATGCACCGGTGGAACATCGTCAAGCGGTCTTATCGCATGTGGCCCTACCCATATTGACCGCAATCCTGTTTTCTGCAGCCACCTTAGGCGCTGGGAAGGGCTGATCCAATGCAAAGCGCTACTACAAAAGGAGACATTTTTATGAAAACGAATCGAGCAAAGTTGTCGGCAATGGTCAAGCTGGGGCAACGCGGCGCTTTGCTGGCGTCAACCTTGTGCCTTGGCGGCATGGCACAAGCTCAGACTACTTACAACGTGGCTGGCCTGGCTGACTTCACCGGACCTTTCGCAGACATCATGAAAGATATGACGGGATGCCGCCGTGCGGTACTCGACTGGTGGAGCGAAGAGGTCGGTAAGGCGCAGGGCGTGGCATTGCGAATCAAGGATTTCGACACCCGCTATGACGTCGCCCAAGTGGCCAGCCTCTGGCCAGGCATCAAGTCCGAGCTCAACCCGGTGGCTGTTCTGGGTGTGGGCGGTGCAGATACCAATGCACTGCAGCAGCGCTTGCCTAGTGACAAGGTGCCTCTTGTCCAGTCGACAGCAGGATATGGATTCGCTTGGAAGGGTGATAACTGGGTGTTCAATGCCCGTGCCACTTACCCGCACGAAGCGGCTGCGTTTTATGTGTGGATGCAGAAGAAGTCGGGTTCGCCTGTTCCTCTCAAGGTGGGGGTGATTTCATCGGAAGTATCGCCGGCCTACGTGGACATCCACAAAGGTGTCGAGAAGTTCGCTAAGGACAATCCGAAGATCATTGAAGTCGTTGAAACGATTTATACCGAAGCACAGCCGACCGACCTTACCCAGCAGGTCAGCCGCCTGGTCCGCAAGGGGGCCACGGTACTGCAGGTGTTCAACAATACAGCATCGGTAGTGGCGACACGGCGCGCCCTGCAAAGCCTTGGAAAAACCAATATTCCGATAGTGGTTAGCGCTCATAACGGGTTGCTTTCGTCGGGGAAAGCGCTGGGTGACCTGAGCCAAATGGATGGAAACTTTGAGGTCTATGGCATGGCCATGGCCGCCGAAGGCGCAACACCGGCACGGGACTTCTTCGAGAAACTGCGCAGCCAATACAAGTTGCAAGCCGCCTACAACTCCGCCTGCATTATGGGCATGAGCCAAGCGATGTTGACGGTTCGTGCCGTTGAAAATGTTGTCAAGGTCAAAGGTGCTGGCGGTGTGACGGGCGAAGAGGTTCGCGCTGCACTGCTGTCCACCCCCATGCCTACCGAGCGCAGCTTTGGCTTGTTGCCCAATATCAAGTTCAACAATGATGCGCCGTTCCCGACCTCGGGCACAGCCGTCAACATCGGCACCGTCGAAAAGGGAAAGTACAAACTTCTCGAGCAGAACGTTCCGGTTCCTGTGTTGAACAAGTGGTAATTGCAAATCGGCCTGGGTCTCGGGCCACCGAGACCCAGGCCACATCATCTGGAGCTACCCGTGCTTGAACTGAACAACGTTGAAGTCCTCTACAGCGACGTCATTCTTGCTGTCAAAGGCATTACCGCCAAAGTCCCCGCTGGACAGTGCGTGACCTTGCTGGGCGCCAATGGCGCTGGCAAGAGCACCACGCTCAAGGCCATCTCCAACCTGGTTAGGACAGAGGATGGTCGTGTGACGGCGGGGAGTATCAAATTTGATGATGCGGACATCACAGGTGCGAACCCAGTCGATGTCGTTCGCAAAGGGTTGGTGCACGTCATGGAAGGGCGCAAGGTTTTGCGTCACATGACGGTGGAGCAGAACCTGGTAGTGGGCGGCCACATGGGCAGCGCCAGCGAGGCCAAGGAAATGCTGGACGAGGTGTACGACCGCATCAAGCGCCTGGCAGCCTTGCGCAGTCGCACGGCGGGTTATTTGTCCGGCGGGGAGCAGCAATTGCTAGTGATTGGCCGAGCCCTGATGGCCAGGCCCAAACTGGTAATGATTGACGAGCCCTCACTCGGCCTGGCCCCGTTGATGGTCGATGAGGTCTATGGTTTGTTAAATGACCTCAAAACGAGCGGCCTGACGCTGCTAATCGTTGAGCAAAACACGCGCGTTGCCCTCGACTTGGCCGACTATGGCTATGTGATGGAGAGTGGGCGGATCGTTCTGGAAGGACCATCCAGCAGCCTAAAGACCAACGAGGACGTACGGGAGTTTTACCTCGGCCTGACGGTCGATGGGGAGCGCAAGAGTTTCCGCGACATGAAACATTACCGCCGCCGCAAGCGCTGGCTGGGTTGACCGCATTGGGTCAGCCGTTTTCCAAGTTTTCAAGGATGGGTTTATGAGCATCGTTTCCAATGCATTGCTGAGCGAACAAGAAGTCATTATTCGGGAGTCTGCCCGGCGTGTCGCGACTGAAGTGGTGGGTAGCACGGCCGCCGAACGTGATCGCACGGGGGCTTGGCCACACGACGAAATCAAGGCAGTTGCCGACGTAGGCTTCATGGGCATGCTCGCCCCGCCAGCACACGGCGGTTCCGGGCTTTCATTTGTGGAGTATTGCCTGGCTATTGAAGAATTCGCAGCGGCCGATGGTGGCTTCGCCACCATGATGCACGTCCACAACTCAGCTGCGCACGTGTTACGTAGTTTTGGAACCGAACAACAGATGGCCCGCCATCTGCCGGATCTGGCCAGTGGCAAGCGCATTGGTGCCTTTTTATTGTCAGAGCCCCATGCAGGCTCGGATACCGCAGCCATCCGGACCACGGCTAAGCGGGACGGCGACGTTTATGTGATCAATGGCAGCAAACAATGGATTTCCAACGGCAGTGAAGCGGGCTTTGCGCTCGTCGTGGCAGCAACTGCGGAACCAGGTGCCCGTCACCGCTTCAGCCTGTTCATCGCGGACCCTGAAGATCCAGGCTACCAATGCTTGCGTATCGAAAGGAAGCTGGGCCAGCACACGGCCCACACGGCTCAGATTCAGCTGGACAACATGCGTGTTCCAGTTCAGAACATGATCGGCGAGGAAGGGCGCGGGTATGGCAAAGCACTATCGCTGTTGTCCGATGGGCGCATCGCAATCGCCGCCCTGGCCATCGGCATTGCCCGTGCAGCGTTGGAGGCGGCCATCCGCTACGCCAAAGAGCGCGAGGCCTATGGCAAGCCACTCACCGAACTGCAGGCCATTAGCTTTGATTTGGCGGAAATGGCCATGCAGGTTGAGGTGGCGCATCAGTACATGCTGTATGCAGCTCGTCTTACGGATGCGGGCCTGCCAACCAGTAAGGAGGCCTCCGTTGCTAAACTCTATGCCAGTGAAATGGCTGAAAAGGTTTGCTCTGCGGCGCTGCAAGTGCATGGTGGCTACGGGTATGTCAACGACTTCCCGGTCGAGCGCTATTATCGCGATGTGCGCGTTACAAAGATCTACGAAGGCACTAGTCACATTCAAAAGTTGATCATTGCGCGCAGCATCCTGGCTGGCTGATGAGCACGGCCTTTCTCCGCAGCCCTACCGGCGAAAGCAGTTCGAAACCATTTGCCTCAGTTAGCGATACGAATGCCCGCAAGGAATACAACATCAATGAGTACGCAAATTGAGGCAAAACCCAAGTCACGCCCACGCGATCCTGCAAAGAGATCGGGCAAGGGCGCGAAATGGAACAATGCGGTCAGCGGCGCGGATGAGCAGTACCAGCTCAAAAAGCAAGCTGTCATTGCGGAAGCTTCGCGCGCATTTGGCCGCCATGGGTACAAGAATGTCTCCTTGGACGAGATTGCAAAAACGCTCAACGTCACCAAGCCTGCCCTTTACTACTACTTCAAGAACAAGCAGGAACTTGTCTACGAATGCCACGAGCTTGCCATGCATTTGGGAGATCGCGTCTTGCAAGACGCGATCGCTTCGGAAAATACTGGTTTCGGTCGGATCTCGGTCTTCATTAAGAACTACATCTCGTTGCTAACGGATGAAATGGGCGCACCGGCGATCCTCCAGGATTTCTCCGGTATGACTGTGGCGGATCAGAAAAAAATCACTTTGCGTCGGCGAAAGTTTGATCAAGAGCTGCGCAAAGTGCTCGAGGGGGGTGTTCAGGATGGTTCCATTGCCCCGTGCAACGTGAAATTGGCGGTGTTCTGGTTCATGGGCGCTGTTAGCTCGATTACCCAATGGATGCATATCGATGGCAGCCTTGGAAGCGACGAAGTGGCCGATATTTTTATCGGTTTTCTTGCGCATGGTATTCGTCCCAATCAAGGGTGAATCTGCTTACTTGTCGCATTCCGGGCGACTATATGGTCGCGTCTGGACCAGGTGCGTATAAGACCCCCGAGCCACTCTTTTATTGTCGGCATAGGCATCTTGCTGCCCAGCGCTAGCTGGGGTCTCAGCGGTTGATCCCTGATGATTGCGATAAAGGTCAGGTTGCGGCGGAAGTCGACATTGACCAAGAAAACTTGGACGACCGCACGCAGCCTTTTGCTGTCGTTCAGCCGTCAAGTACGAACGGCAGCACCCAGCCTAAAGCCGCCACGCCTGAAGGTTCAGGGTTGGATGTCGTCAACTTCTGTTTGCATTCGAACGAAACTTTCTAGCTGACTAAGACGAGCCAATCCGGCCTGAGCAACATCGAAGCTTGGGCAATGTTCGATGCCGTACAGCAACTTGACATGGCACTTCCTAGGATCGTTGGTCTCGGACTGCCTAAGCTGCCTACTGCTGTTCCAGAATCTCCAGAGCCTCTTTCGCAATCGCCAGCGAGAGTTCCTCATGAAGAATCCCAGCCTTTAGCACCAAGTGTTGCAAACGACGTTCGCGACTAGGCTCCTTGCCGATGAAGTCGCGCCGTTCAATGCGCTGGTAGATGTCAAGCTTGGCCTGGTGCATCGCCTGCAGTCGGGCGATTTCCTTCTCAAGCCCCGTGGGGCCAACCGCAGCCTCGGCGCGCAGGCGCACCATGAGCTCGTCGCGCAGGGGCGTGGGGTCCTGCTGCTCGGCGATCCAGCGCCGGAGTTCCTTGCGACCTGAAGGCAGCAGGCGGAACTGGCGCTTTCGGCCGCGGCCCGTCTCCGCGGGCAAAGCCTCGATCCATCCTGCTTCCTCCAGCCGTGCCAACTCGCGGTAGATCTGCTGGTGCGTGGCGTGCCAGAAGTAGCCGATGGACTTGTCAAAGCGCTCGGCGAGCTCCGAGCCCGAGCAGGGGTGCTCGACAAGGGCAGTGAGAAGGGCGTGGGGCAGGGACATCGAAAGGGTGCGCCGGGAGGAAACTGCAAAGGCCGCCATCTTGCCTGAATCGGGAGGGTTCTTCATTGTTTATGCAACCAGTTGCATAAATGCGGGATACTGGCTATATTTGTGCAACTGGTTGCATAAAAAAGAAAGAGACCTGCGATGAACGCCATCCTGAAACCCGCCCCGGCCCCGCTGAAATCTCCGGCTGACAGCAATAGCCCCTATCCACACCTGCATGCCCCGCTGGACCTGGGCTTCACCACGCTGAAGAACCGCGTGCTCATGGGCTCCATGCACGTGGGGCTGGAGGAGGTGGCCAACGGCTTCGAGCGCATGGCAGCTTTCTATGCCGAGCGCGCGCGCGGCGAGGTCGGGCTCATCGTCACGGGCGGCATTGCACCCAACGAGCGCGGTCGGCCCATGCAGGGCGGGGCCATGCTGGTCAACGAGCACGAGGCCGCGCAGCACCGCAAGGTGACCCAGGCCGTGCATGCTGAGGGCGGCAAGATCGCGATGCAGATCCTGCACTTCGGTCGCTATGCCTACCACCGCGACCTGGTGGCCCCGAGCGCGCTGCGCGCACCCATCAACCCCCACGTGCCGCATGCGCTCACCGCTGATGAGGTGGAGCAGACCATCGAAGACTTCGCGCGCTGCGCCGCGCTGGCCCAGCACGCGGGCTACGACGGGGTGGAGGTCATGGGCTCCGAGGGCTACCTGATCAACGAGTTCATCGCTGCGCGCAGCAACCACCGCGATGACGCCTGGGGCGGCAGCTACGCCCACCGCATGCGCTTTCCGGTGGAGATCGTGCGGCGCACGCGCGAGCGCGTGGGGCCGAACTTCATCATCATCTACCGCCTGTCCATGCTCGACCTGGTGGAGGGCGGCTCCACGCTGGCCGAGGTGATCGAGTTGGCCCAGGCCATCGAGGCGTCGGGCGCCACCATCCTGAACACCGGCATCGGCTGGCACGAGGCACGTATCCCCACCATCGCCACCAAGGTGCCGCGCGCGGCCTATGCGTGGGTGACAAAGCAGGTGATGGGGCAGGTGGGCATACCGCTCATCACCTCCAACCGCATCAACACGCCCGAGGTGGCCGAGCGCCTTCTGGCCGAGGGCTTTGCCGACATGGTCTCCATGGCGCGGCCCCTGCTGGCCGATGCCGACTTCGTGCGCAAGGCGCGCCAGGGCCGGGCCGACGAGATCAACACCTGCATCGCCTGCAACCAGGCCTGCCTGGACCACACCTTCGGCGGCAAGATCACCAGTTGCCTGGTCAACCCCCGCGCATGCCACGAGACGGAACTGGTCATCGCCCCCACCGCCGCCAAGAAGCGCATCGCCGTGGTCGGCGCCGGTCCGGCCGGCCTGAGCTTTGCTGTCACGGCCGCCCAACGCGGCCATGCAGTGGTGCTGTTCGATGCGGGCAGCGAGATCGGCGGCCAGCTCAACATCGCCAAGCAGGTGCCGGGCAAGGAGGAGTTCTACGAAACCCTGCGCTACTACCGCCGCCAGCTGGAGCTGCACGGTGTGGAGGTGCGCCTGAACACCCGAGTAGAAGCGGCCGACCTGGCGGGCCAGGGATATGACGAGGTGGTGGTGGCCACAGGCATAAAGCCGCGCACCCCGGACATCGAAGGCATCGACCACCCCAAGGTGCTGAGCTACCTGGACGTTCTGCGCGACAAGAAGCCGGTGGGCCGGCGCGTGGCCATCATCGGCGCGGGCGGCATCGGCTTCGACGTGGGCGAGTACCTCACGCACGAAGGCGAGAGCGGCGCGCTGGCACCTGCCAAGTTCAATGAGGAGTGGGGCATCGACCCCGCCTATGCCCAGGCCGGCGGTCTGCGCCCTGCACAGGTGGAAGCCCCCGCGCGCCAGGTGCACCTGCTGCAGCGCAAGAGCAGCAAGGTCGGCGATCAGCTGGGCAAGACCACGGGCTGGATCCACCGCACCTCGCTCAAGGCGCGCAACGTGGGCATGAGCTCGGGCGTGGCCTATGAGCGCGTGGACGATGCGGGCCTGCACATCACCATCGATGGCGGCGCACCCCAGGTGCTCGACGTCGACCACATCGTAGTCTGCGCCGGCCAGGAGCCGCTGCGCGCGCTGTACGACGCGCTGGTGGCCGCGGGCCAGAGCTCCCACCTCATCGGCGGTGCCGACGTGGCGGCCGAACTCGACGCCAAGCGCGCCATCCTGCAGGGCACGACGCTCGCCGCATCCATCTGACTGATTTTCGATTTATCCCCAGGAGACACACCATGACCGAAGCACCGAAGAACATCCACCCCGCCGTCGCCCGCTCGCTCGACACCTGGCACCACATGGTGGCCAGCCGCGACCTGTCGAACCTGCTCTCCATCGTGCATCCCGACGCGGTGTTCCGCTCGCCCATGGCGAACACGGCTTACACCTCGGCCCCGGCGCTGATGCTGGCCCTGTCCACGGTGATCCAGGTGTTCGAGGACTTCACCTACCACCGCCAGCTGGCCACCGACGACGGCCTGAACATCGTGCTGGAGTTCAGCGCCCGCGTGGGCGACAAGCAGCTCAAGGGGATCGACCTGGTGCGCTTCAACGAGCAAGGCCAGATAACAGAGTTCGAAGTCATGGTGCGCCCTTTGAGCGGCCTGCAGGCCCTGGGTGCCGAGATGGGGGCGCGGCTGGGCGACAAGCTTCCGGCCTTCAAGGCAAAGGCTTGAAGCGTTCGTAAAAGAAAAGACAGGAGACAAAGCCCATGACCGCCACCACCGCCCCGCCAACTTTCGCGCCTTGGGAGAGTTCCTACCCGCCAGCCCTGCGCAACTACCAGCTCGACTTGGCGGCGCTGCCCGCCAATGCTGCGCAGCTGGCCACGCAGGCCGCGGCGGACCACGGGGACCAGCCCGCATTCACATTCGTACTGCCCACGGGCGCGAACGTGGTGCGCAGCTTTCGCGAGATCGATGCCCTGTCGGACGCCTTCGCCGTCTGGCTGGTGCGCGAGCAGGGCCTGCAGGTGGGCGATGTGCTCGCGCTGCAGTTGCCCAACAGCCTGCACTATCCCATCGCGGTGTTCGGTGCGTGGAAGGCCGGGGTCATCGTGACCAACGTGAACCCGCTGTACACCGGGCGCGAGCTGCGCCTGCAGCTCGAAGACAGCGGCGCGCGGCTGCTGTTGGTGTGCGACATGTTCCTGCCGGTGGCGCGGCCTGTTGCAGAAGAGTTGGGATTGCCGGTGTTGACGGCCAGCCTGTGGGACTTTTTTGAGGAACCCGTGGCCTCAGCCATCCGCGCCAAGATGGCGGGGCCTGCCGACCCCGCCGCGGTGCCGCTGCCGCGCATGGTCGATGCGCTGGCGCAGGGCAAGGCGCTGGCACCTGTCGACCACCGCAGCCACCCCGTGGCGGTGTATCAGTACACGGGCGGAACCACCGGGCGCAGCAAGGGCGCGGTGATCACGCACGGCAACATCCTGGCCACCCTGCGCATCACGCGCGATTTTCTGGATGCCTACGACGGCCCCCAGCGCGGCGAGACCATGCTCACCGGGCTGCCCATGTACCACGTGTTCGCTTTCATGGTGAACTTCCTGGTGTTCTTCCAGGTGGGGGCGCGCAACCTGCTGGTGCCCAACCCGCGCCCCATGTCCAACCTGCAAAAGACCTTCGAGCAGTTCGACGTGCAGTGGACCGCCGGGGTGGACACGCTGTTCGCTGGCCTGATGGCCGAGCCCTGGTTCCAGGCCAGCCCACCGAAGCTGCGCTACGCGTTTTCGGGTGGCACGGCCTTGCGTACATCGACCGCGCAGGCCTGGCAGGCGCTGGTCTGCCCCATCATCGAAGGCTATGGCATGACAGAGACGTCCTGCATCGTCTCGTGCAACCCGCCCTCGGCCACGCCGCGCCTGGGCACCGTGGGTGTGCCCATGCCTGGTTGCCGCGTGCGCGTGGTGGATGATCAGGGGCGCGACCTGCCCCAGGGCGAGCGCGGCGAGCTGCTGGTGCGGGGCCCGCAGGTCGTGGCCGGCTACCTGCATGCGCAGGCCGACAGCGCCAGTGCGATCAAGGACGGCTGGCTGCACACGGGCGATATCGCGCAGCTGGAAGAGGGTGGCTACATCCGTATCGTGGACCGCAAGAAGGACATGATTTTGGTCTCGGGCTTCAACGTCTACCCCAACGAGGTGGAGGACGTGCTGGCCGCCCACCCCGGCATCGCCGAGGCCGCCGTCATCGGTGTGCAGGATGCCGCCACCGGCGAGGCCGTACGCGCCTTCGTCGTGCCGCGCAACCCCACGCTCACGGTCGAGGACGTGGAGCGCCACTGCCGCACCCAGCTCACGGCCTACAAGGTGCCGCGACAGATCGTCTTCCGCGATCAACTGCCCAAGTCGCCGGTGGGCAAAATCCTCAGGGCTTCGCTGCGCGAAGCAATGTGATCGTGGTCTGATGCGCGCTGCGGCTCTTGCAGACTCGATTTACAGGTACGGCGGCAATGCAGCGGGAGCTGCCGGTCAACCCTGAAAGGTCGCACTGCAACATGGCCGGCGTTGGAAGCCGCACAGCGGTCATTCGATAGCGCCAGCGATCGACCCATAGCAGGCGTTCCGCGCCCGCGGGAAGCGGTCCATCGTGGGGTGCAACTTTGTTCGGCGGTTCTCCCGGCGCGCACACTGTCAGTCTGTCAGTATGTGTCGGTAGAGGCCGTGTCATGAACGGCCTGCTGTCGATATTGGCCGGACTGAAGAAGGCGAAACCAGCGGTGATCCGCCACCGGGAGTGTTGTAGTCAGGCGATTGACGATGGCACTCGTGCGCGCGCCACAGTTATCCGGCCAGACCACAGCCGCACTTCTTGAACTTCTTGCCTGAACCACAGGGACAGGGCGAATTGCGCCCGATCTTTACTCCAGCGGAAATCGGCGTGTCTTGTCTGATGGCCAGAGGACGCACTCCGGGGCGCCACTGCTGCAGCGGATTGGCTTTGATCCGCGCGATCAGTTGGCGTTGGCTCGCGAGGGTCATCCGGGCCTGGGGCGTTAGGCCGGCCGCGTACACCTGCAGCCGCTCCATCTCGCTCTCAGCCTCTGCGTGCAAGCCGCAGTAAGCCAGAACGACGGCGTACTGCGCACGGACATCCAAGTGTCGATTCAGCAGTTGGTTGTCCACGACCACTGGCATCACGTGTTGCTCAAGAATCTCCCGCGCGCCGACGAAATCATGTCGTGCGACGAACTCGTCAGCGAGGTCTTGCCCGACACGTATCAGCGAGTCGATGGCGCCGGCGATACCGTAGAACTTCATGGCATGGATTCGCGCGAATGGCGCGAGCACGTGCAACTTGCCGGCCACCATGGCTTTGAGTTCGAGCGCATCCGCGAGTCGCTTGATGTCCGCGTGATCAAGTCCCGGCTTGTTGATGAGCGCCCAGAGCGCGGCTTGCTTCGCGCCGACAACCTGCTCGAGCCGAATGCCGAGAACCGCGAACGTCTCGTCGATCACCTGATCGACCACGCCCATCGCGCTTTCGTAGCGCTCAAGGCGAAAGAGCGCCGCTGCCGCGTTGTAGAGGAAAACCCGTCGGTGGACAGGCTTGTCCGGCAATCGGCTGTCCAGCTCGCGAATCGCGCGCCAAACCCCCTCCTCGTCACCTTGATTCGAGAAATGGAGCATGCGCTTCATCAGGAAGGACAGAACTTCCTCCTCACCGAGCGCGCCGCTATCGATTAATTGCTCCATCGCCTCCAACCTAGGCGCCAGACGATCCATGTGCCCGAGCTTCATGTCCGAGAAGACCAGACCATCGAGAGCCCAGTACCGCTGCTCCGGATCTGATTCGTTTTTGGCGACCAGCGTCTCCAGACCGTGCCAGACCTCTACTGCCACGCCCATTTCGTGGAACATCTCTTCGCCGATAAGGTCCACCAGCGTCTTGACGTCCCCAGTGGCCAGCAGCAGCCGCGTGTAGAGCGAGAAGCGCGCCGTGTTGCGATCACGATTGAACGCCATGACCATCAGATCCTTGAGGGCAACACGAGCCCGTGATGCGACCTCTGCGGGCATGCCCGACAGGTGCTGGCTCCCGACAACACGGATGGCGTCATGCAGTCGGATCTCCTTGTTGCCATAGATCTCCACCACCCCAGCGGGTCGCAGTGACCGGATCACTCCAGCAACCGCTTGCTCGTTCATCTCAAGGGCCGCGTCCAGCAGCTTGTTGATCTCGGCTGGTAGCAGGCCAATATCGGACAGGCTCAGCACCGCAATCGTCTGTTGTGCGGCGGGGTGAAATGCGTAGAACACCTTCGC
This sequence comes from Acidovorax sp. BL-A-41-H1, assembly GCF_051942715.1. Lineage (NCBI taxonomy): Bacteria > Pseudomonadati > Pseudomonadota > Betaproteobacteria > Burkholderiales > Comamonadaceae > Acidovorax > Acidovorax sp. BL-A-41-H1. The sequence goes on from NZ_JBPVJQ010000003.1 coordinate 31,737, forward strand.
CAAGATGACCTCTTGTGCGGTCTGGGTCAGGTTCGTTAACGCTTCGACGGCGTCGCACATCTGGTCGATGCGCCCTGAGTACTCTTCGCGAGCAATCGTGACGGCACTCCTGACGAACAGAGGCATGCCAGCCGTCAGTATCTTCAGGCGCCCCATGGTGACCGCATCCCCTCGACACCCCCAACCGACAACCGCCGCCGCAACATCGTCAACACCCCACCCCTTCAGCGGCTCTCGCGTCAATCCCAGAAGGGCTTCGATCTCGGGCAACGTCCCAAGCGGCTGCGCCAGGAGCACGAACTTCAGCGCCGACGTGGCATCGATCATGCGCTTGAGGCTATCAGCCGAAACACAATGCACGTTGTCCAATACAACGGTCGGCGAGAGCCTCAAGCGCTCGAGATAGATGTCCAACTGGCGAAGTGACTCGACGCCAGTGGCGCCCGGCAGCAAGATCTTGCGCACCGCATCTGGTCCGGCGCCGGCCAACTTGGCGGCCAGCTCACGCACCAGCGAGAGGGCGAGGGCCTCCCCCGGCGTCTCGGCGCAATCGAAGTACGCGCAGATGTGCCTGCTCAAGGCGGCCGCCTGTGAAGCCCACGCAGTCTTCCCGGCGCCCGAGAAGCCGGAAACGATCCGGACTCGGGAGCTCGAGTCGATTTGAGGTTCGTTCTCCTGCGGGCGGTACTGCTCGGGCGGTGCCGGGAAGTCCTGCAGTTGGATCAGGATCTGGTCCAGCAGTGACGGGAAATCCGCGACCAAGAAGGTGTGATCCGCATGGGGCGCTTCCCCGGCGGCCGCAGCCTGGACGCGGCCGGCCAGTTTCCAAACGAGGGAGTCGGGCGCCAGCATCGCAAGTGGGACTGCGGTGGCTCGGTCGACGCACCATGCGACTGCCTCATCGATATTCGCCCAAGCCGGTGGAAGTTGCCCGAGGTCACCAGAACACACGCGGCCTGGCCACAGGATCTCTACGTCGCCCGCCAGCTTTCCTGTCTCGACCTGTTCAGCCAATGTCGGCCCTAAGGCTCGGTTGACCACCACCACGCACGTTGCGCGCCCCTGCCGACGGCCCTGCTGGTGCTCTTGCCGCAGGCTATCGAATCGTTCCATCGTCGAGTTGATGTCGGCCGGCATGATCGGCTGGCTACGCGTCTTGACCTGGATGTAGCAGCGCCCCGCTGGTGTGACGAGCTCGATATCTTCGTCCCGCTCGACAACCACGGACGTAGCGCCGGTCTGTTCTGAAGTCAGAAGGCACGCGGCAGCATAGAGATGCTGATAGAGGAAGCCCCGGTGTACCGCCGCAATGCGGATCTCCTGGGCTGGATCGAGCGTCGGGGTGTGGGGCATATGGGAAAGAAGTCTTGGTTTCGGTCCTCGCGGGGGGCATTTGCCAGCAGTAGCTGATCACCCCATCTGGGATGCAACACCTATCCTGCCCACGGCTAACGGCAGAGCGAGCGTACATGTCATTTTGGGGCTCGCCGCCCAGCCGTACCTCAACCAACGCCGGACCGATGCGCTCGAAAGCCAACTTCCCGGGCGGCTCTACTCTATATTGGGCGACTTCAACACCAAGACAGCGCGGGGCAACGATTCAGCGCCTTACCCAGGGATCCGACGGATGGCAGGACAACGATTGACGGGAGCGGCTGCGCAGACCGAGGCCATGCGGGCGCTGGCCCACTCTCGTGCCGGCATCGAATCGTCCCTGGCGCCCTTCGAGCCAAGAAGCACATTCGCGGTCTGGTTCTCGACCTTCCGTGGCATCGAAGAGCTGATCAACCTACCGGGAGAACTGCGTGGCGAGCCGCTCCTCGACGAGATTGGTGGACTGGCTCTCCTGGACATGGCCGGAGCCCTCAGGGCACTGCCATCCATCAAAGCAGGACTGGAGTCACGCTTCTCCCGATTGGTGGCGAAGAGGCTCATGCAGACGCTTATTCAACTGCAAGCCATCGCCCTGTCGTTTGCAATGCATCAGCTGCCTGCAGCTCGGGAATTGGCAACCGTCGGTACGGCCATCGGCTACCTACAGTCCCGCCGTCGGCATCTACTGGCTTTCCTTCACACGATTCCTGGTGTCTGCCGAGGAACTCAGCGGCTGCACGAACTGGACGGCCTCAACCAGTTCCTCTACCTCATTGAGACCGCCGGCCTGGGGACAACGTCAATGCATCACAACCTGATGCTGGCCCTGGTGTACCCGGACTTCGCCTTAGATGTCGACGCGGTGGGAATCTTGGCAAGTCACAGCTTCAACGGACTGGACGCGTTGTTTCTGGAGCCCGAGCGAACAGCCATCACCGAAATGGCCGATGTCGACCTCAGCGTGGTGAAGCGTGTTTCAGTAAACCGCCGACTGATTTTTTCCAAGGCCGAGCTGGAGAACAATCTCGCGCTCATGGCCGCGGCGTATGCGGAGTTCAACCTCCACAAAACGTCATTTGGTCAGTTGGCCGCGTTCATCCGCAGCTTGCTCTCTCTCGTTGTGGACGAGTATTTCGTTCGGCTGACAGTTAAGCGCTTCGACGAGTTGTGTTCCGAGCAGAAGCTACCCGACGCCCTTATAGGGGCGCTTGTCGTTCAAGGCGCCGACTACGTCGACAACACCAGCACTTACGCGCCGTTCACGCGTGTCGGCGGCGACCTAGTCACTTCGATTACCCTGCTCAATCGATTCGCGAACCACTGGAAGAGTGTCTGTCTGAACCGCGTTCGTCGATATCAAATCCGCTCTGGATTCATCTTCGAGAAGTCGGTCAAAGCAGCTCTGCGGACCCAAGGATTCGACGTTACGGAGATCAAGAGAGTGGAGCGCGCGGAGTTCGACGTCGTTGCGACGCTCGACGGCGTGATCTACAACGTTCAGTGCAAGAACAACCTCGTTGACTTGAATCGGATCGAGACCGACGTACGGAGGTTCGTTCGCTACAACCGCTCTCTTGACCTGGCCTACAGGAAGGCCCTCGCGAAGGAGCGCGCGCGCGAGCAAACGCTCTTGCGGGAGTTGGGCCTTACCGCAATCAAGCACTTCGTTGTGAGCCGCTATCCCGTTGCAACGCAGAACCCCTACGTTTTGGCCTTCGGCGAAATCTCGCGGTTCAGGGATATTGCGGTCGGGACGTGAGACCGATAGCTGTCCGGCAGCCGGCTGGCGAGTAGCTGGGGTTATTCCGGTCGCCCGAGTGTCTGTATTGCGTCGCGATACTGAACGACTGTTTGTGGCCGGTCGAGCCCGACGACTTTCCGAATTGCTTGTCCTACACCTGCCGCTCAGGAGGTGCCCTCCTGAACGCCCGCTTTTGGTCGATGCAGGTGGCCGACGCGGCACCCGCACCCGACCACAAGGGGAAGTTCGCGAGTGACTGCTTCAGTTAGGCTATCACTCAACATAGAAATACGAGTTCTCTGATGCCGCAATATCTCCGAACCAGCAGTGTCCGACTCATTGAAGCCAGCCAGGAAGCATTGCATCTGGCATTTGTCGGATTGGGATTGCCTGCACGTCAAGAGCTTCGCGTTGGGGCTGCACAATTCGCTGCGTCGGCGGGGCTTATCGGTGTTGCGGTTGAACAAGCGCTGTCCGCCATATTGGTGCAGGTGCTGGGCGAAGATGCGTTGATGGCGAGTCGGACTCAATTCAAGTCTGCGCGTGAAGTGCTTCAAGACGTTCGATCTCTGTTGGTAGCCCCTCCGCCGCGGGCTTCGTTCCTGACCTATGGTCTTCTAGACGCTGCTGCTCACCGCCAGGAACTCCACAGAGCCACAGAAGGATTCACGCTCATTATTGGCGAACGTGCGGCGGGCCTTCACGCAGGTCAAGGTCCATCGCGTGCCGTCGCCATGGTGCAGGCGCAGAAGGTGCTTGTCTTTTACGACCTGTTAGCGCGTTCGAGCCGCGTCCGACCGTATCTTGAACAACGTCCTCGCTCGCCAGAAAGCACACTTGATACAGAGGTCATTGTCGATGACTTGGCTCGGCGCTTCATCGAAGCTGAAACGCTGGGGGAGCGGAGCGCCGCCCTGCGGTCCCTGTTTCTTGTACTTCCTGAGGTTCCGGCGACAGCTCCCGAGTGGTTGGACGCATTCGACCGATCTGCTGTGGCGCCAACGAACGATGACATCAACCTCTTACTTCAGACGCTGGAACGTGCAGCGCCAGTCCGATTCCATCGGCTAAATGCTGGTGGCCAGGGTTTGCCGGTCGCCGTGCGGCCCAATGATGCGAACGCGCTTCCAATAGCGCCCCACCACCTACGTCGGGCGTTTGGTGATGTGCTCGGACAATTCGACGCTTACGTCGGCACGGCGAATGGACGTCTGAACGATGGACATCTAGACGTGCCGCCCGAGAGCTTCCTGCTCGACTTGTGGGTCTTTGGACCCAACCAACTCATTCAAGAGTTAAATCGCGAGCGACTGACGGCGCATGAGGCGTGGCCGTTCATCGTGACGGCGCTATCGTCACCTAGGATCAATCGTCCATTCTGGTTCCTGGTCTCAATGGTGGATGACCTGGGGCAGCTTGTCGCCCAGTTGGGCCGAGCGTTCGCTATCGGTGGCGGGGGGCATCTTCGGCAGCAGCAGGCTCCTACGCTTGAGGCGATTGACGCGCTGCGTCGTGGGCAAGTGCTTGCGTTAAATAATCCGATCGTGGCTACTGTGCGTTCGGCCTACGCCGAAGCTAGTACCCGTCGGCAGGCTATTGCTCCAGCCATTGAGCGTAATCGTGGAACGGCACGAGACGCTGGACCTGAAGCCGAGGCCGTCCTTCGCCGAGTTTCCGAAGGCGAATTGGTTGCGGGACAAGCGTTTGAAACGGTCATGGGCTTACCCAATCAAGAGGCAAAGCGATATTGGACGCGTCTTCTGGCTGAGTCGGCGTCTGATCCCGAGGACCGAGAGATGTTAGTTAGGATTCATCGCGATGATGACCTAGTGCCCGCCCAGTCTGCGGCCCGAAAGGCGATGAAACTCATTGACGCAGTTAGCTACGGACCTCAGGTTGAACTCGAGTAAGCATATGGCGCTTCGCGCTTGCAATCAGAATAGTTCCGAGCACAGGGCAAGAAGCAAACACGTACCCGCTGTTCAACGACCGCTCTGCGGTGATGACTTCTGCCAAAGAGTGTCAGCAATGGGTCGATCGCTGACCCCGGTGAATGCCCGCTGATGGGCCTCCAACCCTCGCTTGTATCGCGATGAGGTCGACGATTCGTAACCGACAGCTCCCAGCCTGATTAAGACCTTAAATCGACTCGGGTAAAACCGGAGAGAAGCATGCGCCTGCCTCGAACTCAGTTTCGAGGCGTAGCGCACTTCGTCTATGCAAAGTGGCCTCGCAGTAGACCTGAAGTTTGGCAGAGTGAAGGTGTCATTGCGACGCTTTGGCAACCACGACTGGTATCGTGTGCTGGTCTGGTCGGTCAGGTAGAGGTGAAACGCGTGGTCACCTTGCCGTGGGCTCAGTGGTCAAGTGCATCTGGTTTCTGCACTGACGAACCAGACTGGAAAACCACCAAAGGACAGATATGCCTCTGAATCAAAGAGCCGTAAAACGCCGCAGTGAACCCACTGGAACGACCGTCATAGATCGCCACTACCGATTCGCTTTGCCGAAGGAGATGGACTGGAAGGTCGGAACCCGGGTGTACTTCTCCATCATCAAGAGTGTCGCCGCCCGAGGCAAGTCAAAAGGGTTCGTCATCAGCAAGAAGCCGGGGCCAGTGTGGAAGGGGCGGCTGTTCTCTGGGCGAGTGCGGCGCAACGGCTTTGCTCCGTTGGCCAGGGGGCACAAACCAATCGGCTGGCGCCGCCCCAAAGGGCCAACAGTCCCCTGAAGGGAGCATGCCCTGCAGCAGCTCGACGTGGGCATTGGGATCAGTCAATATGGAGCCGATATGACGATGAACCGAACCAACTATCCAGGGGTGCCAGACGACTTCCCTGTGACAGCAACCGTGGCAGCTGTTTCTGGCGCCCAGCCCAAGATGAACCTGGTCGAGGAAGGTGGCAGGTTCTATGCACCGGGCATGTCGCCGGGCGAAGTTCTGACGGTCTTCCAGATGTGTGACGACCTGGTGTCGCAGATGGTCCCGTACTGCCAGAGGAAGCTGGCGACCTACGAAGGCAATCAAGAGACGACGGTCAAGGCTGCGCTGAAAGGCTTGCTGGCCAAGCGATGGTGCACCGATGCGCAGTGTGTGTGGATCATGCGCAGGGTGGTGGATGAGCTGCAGTGGGCGGTTGGTGATGGCGCCTTGCAATCCGACCAACCCGATGGCTTCTGAAATCGCCAAGGAGAAGTGTCCGATTTCTTTTCGGTTGATTGAGCCCGGGCTATACCTGTCGTGCGACATCCCGCCACAACGTACGGCATACCCCCCCACATGAAATACCCATGACTGACCTACTTGTGCTGCCACCACCTAAACGATCTCGCTCCCGGCGCCTTCGCAAGAAGCTGCACATCGGCGAGTTCCAAGTGCTGGGATTCGACTACGAGTTGACTTGGCGCGTGGCACCGTCGATTGATGTGCAGGATCGGTTCATCGATCAGTTGCTCGAGGACCTCGTCGCGCCCAGAGCGCTGAGTCTAGGCGGAGGGGTCAATTGCGGCTTCGTGGCCGCGCGTCGCGGGAGCGTCACGGACGCTGATCGCGCCGCCTTCGAGAGCTGGCTCGAGCGATGGCCGGATCTCGCCGAGATCAAGGTCGGCCCTCTGCGAGATGCCTGGTACGACGAGGCGCCTTGAGCGCCCGCTCTTCGATCACGAACTCAAGGGGACACTCATGAACGGTCGGCCCCATTCACCGGCGCGGCCCTTGGAAAACCAAGCGGGTGGTGGAACTGGGAGCACCGGGGGCACTGAAATGGGTGCCAGTGCCGCCATGACTGGCCTGCGCCGAATCTACCGACCGGGCTATGCATTCATCAAGGCCGGCGTCATGCTGCTGGACTTGCACAGCGCACGCCTCAAACAAGGAGAGCTTGAGCTAGAACCGCTGGAGAGCCACGCAGGCTCTCGGGAGCGGCTGATGGGGGTGCTCGATGAACTCAACCAGCGCTATGGACGTGGAACGGTGAAGCTCGCCAGCGCCGGAGTGCAGGCCCAGGGACAGACTGCCAGTTGGACTATGCGACAGGAGCGCAGGTCACCGGCCTACACCACGCGCTGGGAGGACATGTTGGAGGTGGGGGAGGTACCTGCAACAGGTCCGCCAATTTATGCTCATGCCTCAACCCGGCAATCAGGCGCGCTTTGTCGGCGCAGCTGTGTTTGCGTCTCTTGAACTGCCTACTCAGGCTGCTATTGAGTCTGAGTTTCTGGAGGCGTCAGGAGAACAGCTGGCACCGCTACTTGCCGAGTGCTCGAACTACTTCATTCAAGCCCGCTATGCCTATGAACAGATCGGTGGCAGCTACAACTTGAGCGGCATCCGCACGCTCGCAAAGGGCTTGCTTGATGCCGTGAAAGCCTTCGGTACCAAGAATCCCTGAGCGAAGTGCTCATCAATATTGGCGCGTCGGTTCGCCCCGGAGTCCGGCTAGGTGCTGCCCCAGTTGTCTCCAAACACCTGGGCTTGCCGCAGCACCAAGTCCACCGCCTCTTCCTGCAAGTCTGGCGGGTACTTGTACTTGCGCAAGACCCGCTTGACCATCAGTCGCAGCTTGGCCCGCACGCTCTCGCGCTCGGACCAGTCCACGGACAAGTTCTGGCGCAGGTTCTCGGTCAGTTCATGGGCGATCTTCTTGAGGGTTTCGTCGGTGAGTTCTCGAACGGCTGATTCGTTGGTGGCCAGGGCGTCGTAAAAGCGCACTTCGTCTTCGGTCAGGCCCAGTTGCTCGCCCCTGCTGGCGGCCTCGCGGAACTTCTTGGCCATCTCGACCAGTTCTTCCATAACCTGGGCGGTTTCAATCGAGCGGTTCTGGTAGCGCTTGATCACGTTGCCCAGCAGGTCGGAGAACTTCTTTTCCTGCACCACGTTGGTGCCGAAGCGGCTCTTGATTTCGCCTTCGAGCAGACGTTCGAGCAGTTCCACCGCCAGGTTCTTCTCGGGTAGGTTCTTCACCTGCGCCAGGAATTCATCGTCCAGCAGACCGATGTTGGGTTTGTCCAGGCCCACAGCGTCAAAGATGTCCACTACTTGGTCAGACACCACAGCGTTGCTGATGATTTGCCGGATGGCTTCGTCGCGCTGTTCGTCGGTGCGCTTCTTGGCGGTAATGTCCCGTTTGGTCAAGATGACTTTGACGGCCTGCATGAAGGCGACTTCTTCCCGCACTGCCTTGGCTTCGTCCAGCGTGCAGCACAGCGAGAAGGCTTGGGTCAGTGCCAGGGTAGTGTCTGCAAAGCGGCGTTTGCCGTCCTTGCCGCCTTCTTCCCGCAGGCCCAGGATGTGGTTGGCGGCCCTTGCCAGGGTTTGGTGGCCCCCGGTGAGGAAGTCGCTGTAATCGCAGCCATGCAGCATGGATTGCAGGACATCGAGCTTTTCCATGAGGACGCTATACGCCTCGCGGGCATCTACGGTGGGAGTGCCCCGGCCTTTGCTGGCGGTGTACTCCTTCATGGCGGCTTTGAGTTCGTTGCCAATGCCGATGTAGTCCACCACCAGGCCGCCTTGCTTGCCCTTGAAGACCCGGTTCACGCGGGCAATCGCCTGCATGAGGTTATGGCCCTTCATGGGCTTGTCCACGTACAGGGTGTGAACGCAGGGGGCATCGAAGCCGGTGAGCCACATGTCGCGCACGATCACCAGGCGCAGCGGGTCGGGGGGGTCTTTGAAGCGCTTTTCCAGGCGTTTTTTGACCTTGCCGTCGTAGATGTGGGGGCGCAGCAGGGCTTTGTCGCTGGCCGATCCGGTCATCACGATCTTGATGGCGCCTTTCTCGGGGTCTGGGTCGTGCCAGTCAGGGCGCAGCTTGATGATCTCGTTGTACAGGTGCACGCAGATGTCACGGCTCATGGCCACGACCATGGCTTTGCCCGATTGGGCGGTGCTTCGCTCTTCAAAGTGCGCGACCAGGTCAGCGGCCACGCTGGCGACACGGGGTTCGGCACCGACAATCTTTTCCAGGGCGGCCCAGCGGCTTTTGAGCTTGGCCTGCTGGCTTTCTTCTTCGTCCTCGGCCAGCTCATCCACTTCGTCGTCAATGCTGGGCAGGTCTTCGTCTTTCAGCCGCAGCTTGGCCAGGCGAGACTCGTAGTAGATGGCCACCGTGGCGCCATCTTCCTTGGCCTGCTGCATGTCGTAGACGTGGATGTACTCGCCAAACACAGCACGGGTGTCATGGTCGGTGCTGCTGACCGGGGTGCCAGTGAAGCCCACGAAGGTGGCATTCGGCAAGGCATCACGCAGATGCTGGGCGTAGCCCGCCTGGTATTTCTCCTCGCCGGGCTTACCTTTGAGGGTGGCCTTGAAGCCGTATTGGGTGCGGTGGGCCTCGTCCGCGATCACAACGATGTTGCTGCGCTCGGACAGCACCGGGAAGGTGTCTTCATCCTCACCCGGCATGAACTTCTGGATCGTGGCGAAGATGATGCCGCCCGAGGGGCGGTTGCCCAACTTGGCGCGCAGGTCTGGACGGGTCAGTGCCTGGGTGGGCTGCTCCCGCAACAAGTCTTGGGCCAGGCTGAACACCCCAAACAGTTGCCCATCCAAGTCGTTGCGGTCGGTGATAACCACGATGGTGGGGTTCTCCATCGCGGCTTCTTGCATCACACGGGCGGCAAAGCAGGTCATGGTGATGCTCTTGCCGCTGCCTTGGGTGTGCCACACCACACCGCCCTTGCGGGAGGCACCAGGTCGGGATGCGGTCACCACTTCTTCGATGGCGGCGCGCACGGCGTGGAACTGGTGGTAGCCTGCAATCTTCTTGACGAGCTGACCGTCGTCCTCGAACAGGACAAAGTAACGGATGTAGTCCAGCAGGTACTGTGGGGTCAGCACACCACGCACCAGGGTTTGCAGTTCTTGAAACTGCCCCAGTGGGTCGAGGTTTACTCCATCAATCGTGCGCCAAGCCATAAAGCGCTCGGCGTTGGCAGACAGCGAACCCATCAGCGCGTCGGTGCCGTCCGAGATCACCAGCACCTCGTTGTACTGGAACACGTCCGGTATCTGCTCTTTGTACGTCTCGATCTGGTCGAAGGCCTTCCAGATGTTGGCGTTCTCGTCGGCGGGGTTCTTGATTTCCAGCAGCACCAGCGGCAAGCCGTTGAGGAACAGGATGATGTCGGGGCGGCGGGTTTTGTGGGGACCTTTGATGGTGAACTGGTTGACGGCCCACCATTCGTTCTTCTCGGGGTGTGCCCAGTCGATCAGGCGAACGAAGTCGCCGCGTGTCTCGCCATCCTTTTGATACTGGACGGGGACACCACCGACCAACAGCTTGTGAAACGCACGGTTGGCCGACAGCAGGGATGGGATGCCCAAGTCAGTGACTTGCTTGATAGCATCTTCACGAGCTGCAACCGGAATGCCAGGGTTCAGGCGGTTGATGGCTTCGCGCAGCCGGAAAGGCAAGACAACCTCGCGGTAGTCGGCACGCTCGGGCGAAGAACCATCGAAGGCGATGTCGGGGCCGTAGCGGTGGGTGTAGCCCACGTCTTGCAGCCAGGCCAGGGTTTCTTGTTCGAGTTGGTCTTCGGTCATTGTGCAATTCCCTCGATGATTCTTTTGTTCGCACTCGCCTCATGCACTAGCGTGTGTAGAGTGGCGTAGCCATTCATTCAAGGCCAATCCCGTAGTCACCACCACACGGCTCATGGTTTCGTAGGTTTCCTCCATAAATGCGGCAATCTCCCGTGGCGGTTGTGTTTGTTGCTTGCGCGAGAAAGCGCTCAACAGCACCTCAAACGGCGTTTGTTCAGAGTCGCCCCATCCCACCCTGACGGGCAGGCCGCCATGGTGCTTGATGTGGTTCGTCACATCCGCGAGCGCTTGGTATGCGGGGGCTGTGCTCAACGCCTCCAAGGCCTGCTGGATTGGGGCAAGCTCTGGCGCCGTTGTCGTCTCTCGCGCCAATTGGGCGCATACCGTGCCCAGCGACACCCTGCCCAGGGGGATTCGTTGGTCCACGTTCCACCCCAGGCTGTAGTACAGGACATGCGCCAAGTTGTCTGCAATCGCATGCTGCGCCTGCACGCTGGCATACACATAGCCCTCAGCAGCTACAAAAAAGTAGTTGCTGGCGCCCATTCCCTTCACTTCATCCACCCACATCAGCACCCACCAGGGCGTGCCTGACTCCAAAGGCTGGCGCAGGTGTTCATTCACCAATCGCTGATAGTCCTGAAAATGAATGCGCGCATGGATAAGCCGGGTGGTGACTGCACGGAGCACGGGGCGCAAAGCCTCTAACTCGTTCTCACCCCACCGTGCGCACACCAGTTCGCGGGTGCGCGACATATCCCACGATGGTGACCCAGTGCCCGCGAAAAGGTCCGTCATGCCTGCAGCGCAGCGCCCAACGCGGCCTCGGTAGCGGCCTGGGCTTTGGGCAGGCGCAGTTGGCCGGAGATCAGGCGGGGGAGCAGGGTGTCTCTCGTTTCGGCCAGTGTGGTGACTCTCTGCTCATTGATTGAAATAGCCTCGAAGATGGGTTGCACAGCACCATCGAACACGTCGAGCAGATCGGCGGTTGGAATAAGTGCTGGACTGCCAAGAACTGCCGTCGCAGGCAACGCCAATACGGTAGTACCAGTTGCAAATCCAATCGCACGCTCCCGAAAAGCACTTTCCTGTAAAGCGAAGAACAAAAGACTGCGGATAGCTCGCGCTTTTTCTTGCCACTCAGGACGCACGGTGACTTTGTAGACGTGGTGGGAGATGAAGCCTGGGTCGAATCCTATAGGCACAAATGCGGGACGGCCAAGAATGTCGCGGGCTTGCGTCATGTCGGTATTCGCGATGATTAGGTCGCCCGCTTGCACAGAGTGGCGCGGCTTGTACTCACCCGTGTATCGCTTGACTTTTTCTGAGGCAAACACTCGATGGGCGTTGAAGCACCCGAGGTTGAACATGTATGCGCCCTCAGCCTCTGACAGACCGTCACCCTTGTAAGAGCATCCTTTGGTCAACTCGATCAGTTCGCCAAGGGTCGACTCTCGCCACCCCCTCGGCACCTCCCCCAACTCCGACGTTTCAAACCCATCGGGAAACAGCGCTGCGGTGGCCTCGTCCATGCCTTCGGGCGTGCGGTCTTCCATCTTGGCGCGCACGGGGTCGAAATCAACGAACCAGGATTTGAACAGGGCATGGGCGATGGCTTCGAGGGTGGCGTTGGTTTCTCGCAGGAGAGTGATGCGGTCGTCGAGCGCACCTATAAACCCTGCAATGCGTTGCTGCTCATGAATTCCAGGCAATGAGACGGGGAGTGCTTGAATGATGGCTGTGTTCAGATTGGGCATCACAGCCCCCACCGCGTGCGTCCTCAGCCATGAATAAGCAGTCTCACTAGACAAGAACATCGCTAGATATTGCGGGTCAATTCGGGGACTTTGGAGGCGGAGTAGTAAAGCGCCTGTTCCACAGAGTGCACCCTCAAATCTTTCATCGACAATTGCAGATAGGCCTGTAGCTTGCGCTCCGCGTCGTGCAAACAAGATATCGCCAACACGAAGCCGATGTCGGGAAAGCTCGGACGCCTTCGCTGCGTCTACGCGAGGCACGTCGATATCAAGAATCCGTCCTCTTCCAATGGCTTCAGTCGGGATCACTGGGGTCCCAGAGGCCACGTAGTCGTGACTATGCAGTTGTGAGCCGAATGGGCCTGTTTGAACGGTAGCCTCTCCTTCCCGCACCAAGTCACCAATCGTTAGAGAGGCCCACTCAGAACTCATACCCCAGCCCCCCCAGCTTCGCCCGAATCACCGCATCCAGCTCTGCGCCCTTGGCCATTTGCTCGCCCAGCTTTTCGGTGAGCTTTTGCATCTTGTCGGCAAAGGCTTCGTCGTCGTCTTCCACGTCTTCTGCACCCACGTAGCGACCGGGGGTGAGCACATGGCCGTGCTGGGCGATTTCGGCCAGGGGCACGCTGCGGCAAAAGCCTTTCACGTCTTCATAGCTGCCTGCGCCCGGCTCGCCGCGCCAGGCGGCCACCACGGCTTCGATATGGGCAATGGTGTCGTCTGTCAGCTCGGCTTGCACGCGGCTGATCATGCGACCCTGCTTGCGGGCGTCGATGAACAGCACCTCGCCCTTGCGCGCCTTTTTCTTGGCCAGGAACCACAGGCAGGCGGGGATTTGGGTGTTGAAGAACAGCTGGCCGGGCAGGGCTACCATGACTTCGACCACGTCAGCATCGACCATGGCGGCGCGGATCACGCCTTCGTTGTTCTGGCTGGAACTCATGCTACCGTTGGCCAGCACAATGCCTGCACGGCCCGTGGGCTTCAAGTGGTGCAGCATGTGCTGCAACCAGGCGTAGTTGGCGTTGCCGTGGGGTGGGTCGCCAAACTCCCAGCGCGGGTCGCCTTCCAGGCTGCCGTGCCACCAGTCACTGATATTGAAGGGCGGGTTGGCCAGGATGTAATCGGCCCGCAAGTCGGGGTGCTGGTTGCGGGTGAAGGTGTCGGCTGGCTCGCGGCCCAGGTTGTAGTCGATGCCGCGAATGGCCAGGTTCATGGCGGCCAGGCGCCAGGTGGTGGGGTTGGCCTCTTGGCCGTAGATGCTCACGTCACCCAGCTTGCCGCCGTGGGCTTCGATGAATTTCTCACTCTGCACAAACATGCCGCCCGAGCCGCAGCACGGGTCGTAGACCTTGCCTTCGTGCGGGGCCAGGATGGCGACCAGGGTTTTGACGATGCTGGCGGGCGTGTAGAACTGCCCGCCGCGCTTGCCCTCGGCACTGGCGAACATGCCCAGAAAGTATTCGTACACCTGGCCCAGCACGTCGCGGGCAATGGCTGCGTCTTCGCCGAAGCCGATGGTGGAGACCAAATCGACCAGCTCGCCCAGCTTGCCGTCGGGCAATTGCGCACGGGCGTAGCGTTTGTCGAGGATGCCTTTGAGCTTGGGGTTCTCGGCCTCGATCAGCGTGAGGGCGTCGTCTATGCGCTTGCCAATGTCGGGCTGCTTGGCGGCATTGCGCAGGGCTTCCCACCGCGCGCCTTCGGGCACCCAGAAGACGTTGGCCTCCTTGTAGTAGTCGCGGTCTTCCAGCTCGGCTTCAATGTCGGCGGGGTCGGCGTCGCCGTAGAAGTATTCGTCGTCGGGGTTGGTGAGGCGGGCCGTCAGCTCGGCACGGCGGGCGGCGAAGGTGTCGGAGATGTATTTGACGAAGATGAGGCCGAGCACCAGGTGCTTGTATTCGGCGGCGTCCATGTTGGCGCGCAGCTTGTCGGCGGTGGCCCAAAGGGTTTTTTTGATGTCGTCGAGCATGGAGGCTGAGAGAATTTGGCCGCACAACCCGGCTCAAAAGAGCGGGTTGGACGCATAGAAATCACTCGTCCCATCTTACCGTCACGATCACAGATGGATACAGGTCCCTGCGCTCGGTCAACTGTCTTGAGGGCGCAGGCTTCAACTTGAATGGCAACCTACCTGGCCAACGCTCCCTGGCGACAGCGCTTCACTCGTTTCCTTCGCAGTCATTCATATTCGACCTGCATATGATCAACAACGTCGCCCCCAGGGGCATGCTTTCGCAGAGGTCGCACCGGGGGCTTGCTTCGTCTAGACCGTACCGCAGCTCAGTCAGTTTCTGAGGGTGCACGTTTTCAAAGAAGCTTCAGAAGCCGTGCGACAAGCCGTTCCGCGCTTGTAGTGCATAAACCTGTGCGGCTGTTGGTCAGGAAAAGCGATTTGCAAAACGGCCTGTAAAGCCAGGAACGGTCATCAATCGCAAGCCACGGCTCATTGAGAACCTGATTGGCGCGTCGCCACGCATGGCATTCGGCTTCCCGCTCGTAACCAACTAGCGTAGGCGGAACGTCGCGAAGATAGCAGTATTGGGGGGTAACTCCCACGAGCTTGGCAGCCACATTGGGCCCCAGTTTTTCTCGAAGACGCTCTACTGGAATTTGCAGCCTCCAAGTACTCGCGATCACCAGCTTGCAGTCGGGAACCTGGCTGAGAACGCTCTCAAACACGGGTAAGCAGCTAAAGTGTTTTAACTCATGGCAATGCTCCGGATGTAGAACACCGTCGAAATCCAGAAACACGATAGGCATTGGGCGACATCCAAGGGAAGACTCCTGACGCGGAGAATTTTCTTACGACGGGATTTGCAATGAGACTAGTTGGTCGTGGTCTTATTGGTCTCATTGGGCGGAAATCGGGAGTATGTCTTCCCGAAAACAACTCCGACCCAAAGCTGACTTTGGTCGCGCGCTTCAAGTGTTGCGCGCTGCACGGGGCGTGACTCAGGAAGACATGCTTTTTGCGACGAGCCGACGGCACATCAGCCGCGTTGAACAAGGCCACCAAGTGCCGAGCATCCGAACCATAGAGGGATTGGCTGAGAGTTTGCAGATCCATCCTATGACGCTGATCGCGACAGCGTATTGCCAAGGTTTGGAGCTGGCATCGTTCGACGAAATCATTGAGACCGTGAAGGCCGACCTCCAAGCTTTGACCTTGGGTTAGGCCGGGCGAGGTGACCGGCCGTGTTCGACGTCGTTGTGAGTAAGGACACGCAGGCTTTCCATCAGTTCAGCGCCAGTGGGGCCATCCTTACGATGCAAAATCCGGCTCACGATCTCTCTATCAATAGTGATGCTTAGAAGAGTCATCGCCTCATGCAATGTACTCATCGCGACAGCAAAGCCCTTACTCAGCCGCTCGGCACCCGCCTCCGACAGCAGCAACAAAGTGATCGGTAGGGCAGCGCTGCCAGGCCCCTGGTTATCGTCCCAGCCCTTGCCTGCAAGCAAATCCCTCAGTTGCTCTGAGACGAGTAGCAGATGCTGATCATCTAAAGCATCAGGCAAGACTGATTTCCACCCTCGCGAGTTGATGAGGCCTGCCAGTTCAGGCTCTCCAAATGTTCCAAGAGTAGTTTTTTCCACACGCAGCATGTCGGTTGTTCAAGAAATGTGAGACTATTTGGTCCCATTCGGAACCGGGGAGCGCGAAGATAACCGAGCTCCAAGGCGTTATTTCGCTCGTAGCGTTGCCACTGGCGAATGGAATGCATCCGGTTGCCCCGCAGCACAACTTTGGCAACCAATCAGTTGCTTTCCAGGAATCCGTGAAAATTGAAAAGCCGTCTGGATTTCACCCGCTTGGCAGAACTTGATCGGCAGTTTTGCGAATTCGCGAAGCTGCATCGCGATGTCACACCGAGGTGCGGCTGGGTGAAGACCATCCGCCTCGCCCTAGGCATGAGTTCAACGGCCCTTGGTACACGGACCGGAATGACGGCCCAAGGCGTGCGCAAGCTGGAGCAGGCAGAAGCAAATCAAAGTATCTCTTTGAAAACGCTGGCCAAGCTCGCCGATGGCTTGGACTGCGAGGTGCGTTACATACTCCTTCCCCGAAGCAGTTTGCTCGACCAGGTTCTCAAGCAGTCGAGAGAAATCCACGGCACCCAGTTGCCGACCTCTCTCAATGGCACTACTGAAATGCTGCTTGACACGAAGGATCTCGGAGCACTCTCAGCGCTGTTTGCTAATGTGAATAAGCGTGGGTTCTGGCTGTAGGCTTCTGTCCAGGCTGAAGTTTTTCAGCGCAAACATTTCTCAAGCTCCCTTGTCGGCCCGCAGGACGGAGTGGGCTGTCTGAGCAGCATAGGTTTTCAATGCTGGAGGCAAGTTATTCACAATCGCTGGGCCGCGAATAGTTATCCACAATAAGTTACTGAAAATTCACTCAGAGAGAGACGCGACCAGTGGTCAGGACCAGTGGTCATACTGTGGGCGGTACTGGACTACCTGGTCGAAAGAACTGGATTACGCAGCGAGGAAGCCCTGAATCTCGCGCACCGTCATGCCGCGCGCGTACATCGTATCCGTCCGGTGACCCCATATTGAAAGCGCCGTGAGAAGCGGGCATCGTGTCCACGATTGGAGGATCGTGGAGACGATGGAACAGTTTTCAAGCGAAGGCCGGCCGCGCCGGCGTGAATACAGCAAAGCGTTCAAGGCACAGTTGGTGGCAGCGTGCGCGCAGCCCGGAGCCAGTGTCGGTGGTGTGGCCTTGTCGCACGGACTGCACGCGAACATGGTGCACCGATGGATTCGGGAGGCGGGCCCTGTGCGCGCGCAACCGGGCGTCGGTACGGATGCTGAGCCCGGCTTCATCTCGCTGCCGCTCACGGCAATGGCCGCCAGCACCCATGATGAGCAAGCGCTGGCTGCGTTTGCGCCATCCCCGCCTTTACCGCCGCCATCTGCGCCAGTCCAGGTGCGCCTGCAACGCGGCGAACTGGTGGTCAGTCTGCAGTGCCCAATGGGCCAGTGCGGGGCGCTCTTGCGCGAGGTGTTGCGGTGATCCGGGTCGATGCGGTCTGGATGTCCACGCAACCGCTGGACATGCGCACCGGCCCCGAGACGGCCCTGGCCAGAGTGGTGCAAGTCTTTGGCGCGGCCCGCCCGCACCACGCTTATCTCTTTGCCAACGCACGGGCCAACCGCCTGAAGGTACTGGTGCACGATGGTTTTGGCGTCTGGCTGGCCGCAAGGCGCCTGAACCAAGGCAAGTTTGTCTGGGGCGATGAGCGCCTGGGTCCCCAACTGACGCTGAGCGCCGAGCAACTGCAGGCACTGGTCACCGGCTTGTCCTGGCAGCGCCTGGGAGAAGACGCTGTGATCACGGTGCTGTGATGTTGGTCGCCCGTGCTATGGCGTTCAATTCGTGGATATGCCAGTAGGCGGCTGCCCACCCATCGGGGATGATGACGGCCATGAACGAACCGGTGGATCTGCAGAGCATGGACGAGGCGCAAATGCGCCAGATGCTGCAGCACCTCATGAGCGAGCTCAAACACAAGCAGACGCTGCTGGACAAGCTCAGCTACGAGATGGCCATCCTCAAGCGGCTGAAGTTCGCCGCCAAGACTGAGGCATTGAACGCCGATCAGCGCAGTCTGCTGGAAGACGCGCTCGAAGAAGACCTGCAGGGAGTGCGTCCGCAGCGGCCGAAAGGGTCGACAACGGGGTGCGAATCGGCCCTCGAATGACCCGAATCACGCCGCAGTTGCCGCCATCTGAAAACTCGCGCATCTGCACTCGTCGCAACGAGCGTTGTGCAGACCTTCCCTAACGATAGGCTTGGCATGAATGATCCACTCGGGCCCTGTCGCCAAGTTCGTGAATCTTTAGGCCAGGCCTCTTCTCACCTCTTTTGCCAAGTCGAAAATCGTTGCTATCAGCGGAGCGTTCTGTCGTTCGCGACGACAGATGAAGTCGACGTGGGTGGCCATTGCTGTATCCAGAATCTTCAGCTTCACAAGACGCGGATCTGGAACATAGGCTGTCTCGGCAACGACGCCTAGTCCTATTCCTTGTGCGACTGCCTCGCGGACAGCCTCCCGGCTTCCCATCTCCAGCGCAACCTGGATGTTGATATTGCGGGCAATTAGCTCGCTCTCGTAGACTCTTCTTGTCGTTGAACCTTCCTCACGTATGACGAAGCGCTGGCTCTGAAGGTCCTTGAGCACTATCTCACCGCACCGGGCTAGGGCGTGCTCTCGGTTCGCAAAGACCACCAGGCGCTGTGACCTGTATGGCATGCAATGGAGTTCGGGGTGCTCGGCGTGATTGAGGACCACGCCGACATCACCCTGGTAGTCGAGGAGCTTTTCCGTGATTGAGCGGGAGTCGCCTACACGGACAGAGACCTCGACCTGGGGATGGCGGCTCCCGAAGGCCTTCAGAACAGGGACTACGTTGTACGGGCCGATCGCGTGAATCACAAGACGCCCGACGAATCGGTTTTTGGCTGCTGCCAAAAGGGCGTGCGCATCTTCCTCGCCGCTGAATGCCCGCCGCGTGTAGTCCAGCAGAGTCCTGCCAAAGGTAGTCAGCTCAAGCCGGCGGCCTTGACGAAGAAAAAGCTCCACGCCGTACTCATTCTCCAGGCGCTGAATATGCGCTGAGATGGTGGGCTGCTGTAGATCAAGCAGCTTCGCAGCAGCAGTCATGCTTCCGGCCCTTGCCGTCGCATCAAAGGCTTTCAAAGCCGCAAGTAGCGTGAGTCCAGACATAGGTGTTATCTATAGATACCCCTATTTTTCGGGGTGCAAGTTTCATATTGATGACACGTTCCACGAACAAACTGCACGCATGCCTAGCCGTATCGAACTTCTTTCTGCGGCAAATGTGCGTCATAAGCGCTCTCGCGCTGCTCGCAGGCAGAAACTTGCAAAGGTAACAACATGAAGTTGGAGAAGGACCGAGACGTTCTGAGTCTCAAGGGAGTTTCCGTCCGCTACGGTGACTCGACCGTGGCCTTGCACCCGACGAGTCTGGATGTGAAGCAGGGAGAGTTTTTGGTGCTTCTGGGCGCCTCGGGCGCAGGGAAGTCCACCTTGTTACGAAGCATCAATGGACTGGTGCTGCCCACAAAAGGCGAGGTATCGATACCTGGCCTGGCAGGTGGGGTAGTCAACGCAAAGACGCTGAGAGAGCACCGCAAGCGCTGTGGGATGGTTTTCCAGCAGCATCATCTGATTGGACGTCAGTCGGTCCTCAGGAATGTTCTGATGGGAAAGCTCGGTGACAGGGGTGCATTCGCTTCGCTATGGCCGTGGAGCAAGAAGGACAAGCTGGAGGCGCTCACAGTGATTGAGCGTGTCGGGCTGCTCGAAAAGGCGCTCTCCCGGGCTGATGCCTTGTCTGGGGGGCAGCAGCAGCGCGTAGGCATAGCTAGGGCGCTAATACAGAAGCCACGAATCCTGCTGGCCGATGAGCCTGTTGCCAGCCTGGACCCGGCAACCGCACATAGCGTGCTCACCTTGTTGCATGAGATCTGCAAAAAGGACCACCTCACCGCAATCGTGAGTCTTCACCAGGTGGAGCTCGCGCGCTCGTTTGCAGACCGAATCATTGGGCTCCGCCAGGGAGCTGTTGTATTCGAGGGTAGGGCAGAGCAGCTGAGTCCCGATGTTGCGCGGAACCTCTATGCAAAGCAGTCCAACGCTTCCAACACGAGTGCGTCCACTGATAGCCCCCGAACTCTTCAATCCAGTCAAACCAAGGAGCTCTTGCCATGCTGAATCGCCGTAACTTCTCTCTTGTTGTCAGCGCAGCTTCTTTTGCTGCACTCCTTCCTCTGTGGGCTCATGCGCAGGGAAAGGATCCATCAAAGCTTCGTGTCGCCCTTCTTCCAGATGAGAACGCTGCCAGCATCATCCAGAACGCGCAGCCTCTTAAGCGCTATCTTGAACAGCAGCTCAAGAAGGATGTTGAGATTGTGGTGACTACCGATTACTCCTCGATGATCGAGGCAATGCGGTTCGGTCGGATTGAGGTAGCGTACTTTGGACCGTTTTCGTACGTTTTGGCCAAATCTAAGGCGTCCGGGATTGAGCCCTTTGCGGTGGGCGTTGAACGTGGGTCGCCCACATACCAGTCGGTCCTCATCGCAATGGCCGGAGGGCCGGTGAAAACGCTTGAAGACGTGCGCCGCAAGCCCTTCGGATTTGGCGACCAGGCGTCCACATCAAGCCACCTTGCACCACGTGCACACCTGCTCAAGAAGTACAAGCTTGATGGTGAGAAGGACTATCGGCCAGTTCACCTTGGGGCACATGACGCGGTCGCACGTGCGGTGCAGTCGGGTCAGATTCCAGCCGGGGCTCTGTCCAAGCCGATTCTGGACAACCTCATCGCTCGAGGAAGCATTGATGCCACGAAGATTGTTCAGCTTGACCTTTCTGCTCCCATTCCAAACTATCCGATCGTCATGCAGGGGGACCTCAAGCCTGAGCTCAAAGCTGCCATCCGCTCTTCCTTTCTGGACATGAAGGATGCTGAGGTGCTCAAGGCGTTTCGTGTCCAGGCGTTTGCCGCCACTGATGACGCTGCATATGACGTCCTTAGGGATACCGCAACCATCCTGAAGCTTGATTTGGGCCGTATGCAATGACCTCGGCTGCATTCGAGAACATCATCAGTCGCGACAAGCGGGAGCAGTTCATTGGACTGCGCAATACAGCGTTCGTCCTTCTGGTTTGCCTTGTAGCCCTGTACGTCACGGGGTTCTTCGATGCACAGCGGTTCATCGAAGGCGCCCCGGCTGTCAAGCAGCTCTCATCTGAGATGGTCCCTCCCAACTTCGACCGCTGGGAGCACTGGGTCATCCCGCTGAGGGACACCTTGGCGATGTCGATTGCCGGCACAGCACTGACTATCGTGCTTTCACTTCCGCTGGCGCTCCTGGCGGCTCCAAACACCACCCCCAATCCTTTGGTGGGAAGAGTGGCCAGAGTCATCCTGGCGGCATTCCGGTCCGTGCCAGAAATCATTCTTGGCATTCTGTTCGTGGCAGCCGTAGGGTTTGGTGCTCTACCTGGGGTGCTCGCACTGGCGTTGCATTCCACGGGAATGGTCGCAAAGTTTTACGCGGAAGCCATTGAGCACGTGGATCCGAAGCCACTTGAAGCAGCTGCTGCGGTAGGCGCAAGCCGCTTTCAGGTCATCTCGCATGCCGTTATCCCCCAAGTCCTTCCACAGTTGGCAGACATAACCATCTATCGCTGGGAGTACCACTTCAGGGCCTCCGCAGTACTTGGCATTGTCGGTGCAGGTGGCATCGGCTTCGAGCTGATGGCAGCACTTCGCCTTGTCAAGTATGACGAGGTCTCAGCCATCCTTCTGTCGATTCTTGCCTGTGTCCTCGTGGTTGACAGCATTGGATCGATGCTGCGAAAGCGTCTCAAGTAAATCGAAAAATGAATCATCGGAAAATCGTCGTAACGCAGCCAGTTCATGAAGAGGTTCTAAGGAAGCTCCAGGCTGAGGGTGAGGTCATCATGAATCCAGGGCCTGAACCCTGGAGCCCCAGCCAGCTCAGGGAGTACCTCGTGGATGCTGATGCCATGATGGCCTTCATGACAGACAGTGTGACCAAAGAGTCGCTGCTGAACGCTCCCAGGCTCAAGACCATCTCCTGTGCACTCAAGGGGTACGACAACTTCGACCTGAGGGCTTGCGCACAAGCCGGGGTGAGCGTCACCTTTGTTCCTGACCTCCTCACAGAGCCCACAGCCGAGCTGGCCATCGGATTGGCTATTGCTGCTGGCAGGAACGTGCTTCAGGGTGACGCCGCTACAAGAGCAGGCTACTCTGGGTGGAGGCCAGCTCTATACGGAACCGGGCTTCATGGGTCGGTGGCCAGCGTGATCGGTCTCGGAAAAGTTGGGCAGGCCATATTGGCGCGACTCGCGGGCTTTGGCTGCGCGCGGCTGCTTGGTGTAGACCCAAGTGTGCGTCTAGATCAGGTCGAACTGGTCACGCTCGATGAGGCTGTCAGCACATCGGACTATGTGTTCCTGGCAGTGCCTCTTGTTAGCGATACGCGCCACCTGGTTGACTCCAGGATGCTTCAACTATCGAAAAAGGGCCAGATCCTTGTAAACGTGGGTAGGGGGTCTGTGGTCGACGAAAGGGCGGTTGTCGATGCCTTGGCGAATGAGCAACTTGGCGCGTACGCCGCTGACGTCTATGAGATGGAAGATTGGCTACTTCCAGACAGACCTCGCGAAATTCATCCGGGATTGACCAACAACGCCAGAACAGTACTCACTCCCCACATCGGCTCGGCTGTGAGACGCGTACGGTTCGAAATTGAAATGCGGGCTGCTGAGAACCTAGTCCGCTCACTCAGGGGCGAGAGTTTGAGTGATGTTGCTGTCGAGGCCAGCGCGGCAGCATAGGTATGGTTGCTCGGCGGTTTGCACGCCAGCTGAAATGGGCGCGGCTTCAAAGCCTATGTCCTATGGCTGGGTGCAACGTAAGCGTCCGGCAAACCCAGGCCTACCGAGGCCGGTGATCAGGCGTCGGCGGGTTTCCAGCGGTGTGGCAGGAGCTCGACGATGCGGCTGGCCTTGTGCGTGGGCAGTCGCGTGAGCACGTCCTTGAGGTAGGCATACGGGTCGTGCCCGTTCATACGGGCCGACTGGATCAGGCTCATGACGGCGGCCGCTCGCTGGCCCGCACGCAGGCTGCCGGCAAACAGCCAGTTGTTACGACCGATGGCAATGGGCCGGATCTGGTTCTCGATCCAGTTGTTGTCGACCGGCAGTTGTCCGTCATCCACGAATCGGGTCAGCGCATCCCAGCGCCGCAGGCTGTAGTCCAGCGCCTTGGCGGTTGCTGATCCGTCGGGCACCTGGCGCCGTTGCAGCGTCATCCACTCTTTAAGAGCGTCCAGGATCGGCCGGGTCTGCTGCTGCCGAACGGCTTGCCGTTGCTCGGTGTCCAGCTCTTTGACGTCCCGCTCGATCTCATAGACCCGGGCGAACTGCTGCAGGGCGAACTCGGCGATCTGGCTCTGGTTGGCCGCGTGCAGGTCGAAGAACTTGCGCCGGGCATGGGCCAGACAGCCCACCTCGGTCACGCCGCTGGCGATCAAGGCCTTGTAGCCGCTGAAGTCGTCGCAGGTCAGGCAGCCCTTCCAGGCCTTGTCGGTGCCGTGGCCCAGGAAGCGCCGGGCGTGTTCGCCCGAGCGGGATTCGCAGAAGTCGTAGACCACAGCCTTGATGCTCTCGAAGGCCCCCGGCGCATAGGCCCAGAGGTAGGCGCGGTGCGTCTTGCCATCGCCGGGCTTGAGCATGGCCACCGGCGTCTCATCGGCGTGTAGCACCCGGTGGCTGAGGATCTCGGTCTTCAGGGCATCGACCAGCGGCTGCAGCCGCACCCCGCAGGTGCCCACCCACTGCGCCAGGGTCGAGCGAGGGATGGCCAGGCCAGCGCGGCCGAAGATCGCCTCCTGCCGGTACAGCGGCAGGTGATCGGCGTACTTGCCCACCAGCACCTGGGCCAGCAGGCCGGTGGTGGGGATACCTTTGTCGATGACGTGCGCCTCGACCGGCGCTTGTTGAATGGTCTCGCACCGGGCGCAGGCCCACTTGCCGCGGATGTGGCGCTCGACACTGAAGACGCCGGGCACATAGTCCAGCTTCTCGGCCACGTCCTCGCCCACGCGTTTCATCTGGCAGCCACACGCGCACGTGGTGGACGTGGGTTCGTGGCGGATCTCGCGGCGTGGCAGGTGCGCCGGCAAGGGCATCCGCTTGGCCTGTCTCTTCTCGGGGGTGGCCGGTGCTTGCGTCTGCGCCAGCGCGTCGATCTCGCTGGCCACGGCCGCCAGGTCCGCTTCGATCTCGTCGTCGAGCAGGCTCTTCTGCTCAGGGCTGAAGCGCTCTGATTGGGCGGCGAACTTCATGCGCTTCAAGAGCGCGTTCTCGTGCGTGAGCTTGTCGATGAGGGTCTGCTTGAAGGCAAGCTGTTGATTTCCACGCAGAAGTGACCCACTAATCCCCAGGAGGGGGTGCGGATAAAAACTTGGACTGGTTTTATGCCGCAAGTCCAAGGCTCACCCGGTATTCGATCGGGCTGAGGGCCCCCAGGGAGATCTTGATCCGCTTCTCGTTGTACCAACGGATGTAGTCGTCGAGCACTTCAATGAACTGCTCAACTGTGACGCTCTTCCAGTCCCGAGGATAGAACAGTTCATTCTTCAACCGACCGAAGAAGCCCTCGCACGCTGCGTTGTCAGGCGAGCAGGCCTTGCGGGACATCGAGCGGGTGAGCTTGGCCTCGCTCATTCTGGATAGCCAGCCAGGCCAGCGGTAGTGACCTCCGCGGTCTGAGTGGACCACTGGTCGATCGCTTGTCTCTGTGACGGTCTCGATGGCTGCATCCAGCATGGTGTTGACCAGCTCTGCATCCGGACTCGTGCCGATGGTCCAGCTCACCACCATCCCGTCGAAGCAATCGATGATCGGCGACAGGTAGACCTTGCCTGCAGGGATCTGGAACTCCGTGATGTCGGTCAGCCATTTCTTGTTGGGGGCTGCTGCCTGGAAGTCACGGTTGATGATGTTCTCTGGTGCTGGGCTGATCTCGCCCAGGTAAGACGCATACCGACGCCTCTTGGGTTTTGCAACGACCAGGCTCTCTTGCTTCATCAGCCGCTGTATCACCTTCTCGGAGATCGGGCCTTGCTCTCTGGCCAGTGAGGCTTGCAGCCTGCGGTAGCCATAGCAGCGGTGATTGGACTCGAAGATCTCGGTGATGGACTGGCGCACCCTCACGTACTTGTCTCCGATTGCCGCGCGGGCCCGATGGTAGAAGTACGAGCTACGCGCAAGACTCAACTGTGCAAGGAGCTCTGGCAGGCCATAGTGCTCCCTGAGGGCGTCAATCAGCAGTGTCTTCTCCCGGTTGGACAGGAGCTGCAGATCGACGCCCAGGCCTTTTTTTAACAGTTCATTGGCCTTGTTCAAGAGGTCCTGCTCAAGGCGCAGTTGCCTGACTTCGTGGCGCAGTATCTCAACTTGGCGCTCGAGCTCTTCACGCTCTTGCGCCTGCGGTGATCGATCGGTGTGTTTCATTGATGCGGGTGCCTCACGCCCCAGAAGCTGGTTCTTCCAGTTGTACAACGTTGGCCGGCACACGCCGAGCCTGTCGGCAACAGCCTGTGCACTTTCCTGCCGGGTGCAAAGCTCCATCACTCCCGCGTGCTTCAAGCTATCGGGATATCTTCGCTGGCCCACACTGCCGACAAGGGCCATCCTGGCTTCAGGGAATGCCTCGCGGACCCACTTGGTTAGCGTTCCACGCCCTGGATAGCCCAGCGCCCTCATGGTGGCAGCGATGCATCGATCATGTGTGAGGTAGTGCTCGATGGCCGCTGCCTTCTGGCCCTGCGAGAACTTCGGCTGCCGACGGGCATATCCCAGCGGCAGGTCGAGCCGCTGCTGATACTCGCGGTACCACCCCTTCAATGCATTCTTGGTTGGGTAACCCAGCTGACGGATGGTCGGGCTGGTGCGTTTGCCGAGCTTGATGTAGAGCTCAACGGCTCGGATTCGGTCTTCGTAGGAATACATGAACTACCTTCTAGTAGTCCAAGTTTTCGTCCGCACCCCCGGTGGGTCAGCTTTGCGTGGAAATCAACAGTTCGTGCTTGCCGACGATCTGCGGCTCGAAGCTGCCTTCGCGGTCACGGGGCACGTCTATGTGCAGTGCACCGGCATCGGTGAGAACGGTCTTGGCGCTCTTGCCATTGCGGTGATTGGCCGGCGTTCCTTCGGGTTTGGCCTGGCCGGGCACATAGCCCAAGTGGTGGCTCATCTCGGCGCCAAGCGCACGCTCCAGCACCGCCTTCTTGAACTGCTGAAAGATGTTCTCAAGCTCGGCCGGCGTCACCGGTCCGGGAATCAATTGTTCAAGCGCTGCGGCCGAGAACTGCGGCTGCGCCGCCTTGTGCGCTACTGCGCTCGTCTTCGTCTTGCGTGGCATTCATGCTCCTTGTCGACATGCTATGCCTCACACACAAAGTTTATGACAGGCCCGCGATTACTCGTTCTTTACGGCTCTCCGGGGAAACTCAGCCACATTCCCTTTTTTCAGCTGGTTGATCTTCCGTCGGAGCTCATCGTTCTCGGCCAATAGTTGCTGCACTCTCTCTTCAGCCTCCGCGCGCAAACGACGTGCCTCTTGCCAGTCGAGCTCACTGATGCGATAGGCCGTCAGTAAATCACCGTACAACTCTCGCCATTCCGAAACTCGCTGAGCAGCCCCTCTCTTCGCCTCACGCCTTGAACCGGCCTCAACCCCCTTTATGTTCAGTAGCCAAGGGTCCACGACCCTACTTTTAAACGTGTCCTTGTAGCTGGCTGCGAAGAGCGTTTTTGGCCCAATACCTGACCGGCGCACAAGCTCATTGAGATTCAATGCTCCACCATTCGAAGGATACAAGCCTTGGTTCGCTTTGATTTCCTGTTCGATAGTTCGCATGGCCTCAGTGACCTTCACCACAACCGCATCGCGACGCCGCTCGCCTTGCGCAACAGCGCTAGCTCGAATCTGGTCTTTCGCTGCATCCGAAAACTTCGAAGATGCTTTCTTTTTCATGCTTCGCATAGTCTTTCCGAACCGCATACGATTTGGACTCGAGGATCTTCCCGCCACTTCTGCTCTAGATCCGCAAAACGACCCAGATGCATTCGAACCTGGCCTGCCCAATACTCGGCAATAAGTTCCTTCCCACTCTTGGTCTCGAACTCCCAGTGCTCCAGTGCCTGCGAAATGCAGCGATCAACATCATTTCGCAACCAGGCCTGCTCAAGTCGGTAATCGCACGAGGTTTGGCAGTTGGCTGGATCTGCATGCCCGCGCTTTTTGTTACAAGGGCCAAACTGCGTCAATGCCTTTGTACACAATACTCCCGGTCGGACGAGATTCCATGTTGTCCCCCCCAGCGTCAGCACCTCCGCCAAGTCCCTAATGTCTTTAGCTCCCCAGTCCTTTGCGCTCTGGTGTAGCTGTTGGCCGTGCTCAGCAACTGCACGGCGAATCGTTGCAGCCGCCTTTCCACCATAGCCATCTCTCGACAAGCTGCCGCTTTGCGGCGGCTCAATCTCTGACGTTCCAGCATCGTCGCTTAGCAGGAAGCTCGACAAGTCATCGGCACAGCGGATGACTCGGAGCTCACGCACTATCTCATCAATCTCCTCGGAAAGAGCTACATCGGTCAAGATGTAATAAATAGTCATCTCAATGTGCTCATGTCCAAAGACATCCTGCAAGATTTTTGGCGCTTGGACGATCGCGAGTGCCACAAGTCGAGCCAGCGATTTTCTCAACCTGTGAGGCCGAAGGCCTTGCCCGCCTGGTCTGGCGTCCAGGCACAGCGCAGCTGAGTAGTCTCTTAGAAGTGCTTGTAATATCTGGGCCGTTGCCGGCTGATTTCGCTTTCCCCAGCATGACCAGAGATTTGTTCCTGCTGGTACTTCCGATGGGCCAACAAATGGGCGTATGTGGCTCAAGGGTGACAAGCGCTCCAACAAAGATATGAGTTGGGCTTGCTGCAAAATCGCACTCTCAGCAAACTTTGGAAGCGGCCAATCGCGTAATTGCCCGTCATGGCGACGCACAAGCTTAAATGTGCGGCCATTTGCGAATGCGGTGCCATTGGGCGCATGGTGGATAGCACCGCGTTCCATGGTCAACAGTTCCCCAATACGAGTTCCAGTAGATAAACCCACAACAAAAAGGTGTGCCCCTTGCAGCACCTTAGCTAAGCCGAAAAGTTGGGCGGCGCCCCGAGGCGGCCATATCTCGGTTCGCTTCTTTTCATTGACGCAATATTGTTCTTGCTCGTGCGGCAGCGTGACCTTTGATGGAGGCACCTTCTTGCTATGTGCCCCTCTCTGGCTCAGGTTGAGCTCAAAGGGCAGTTGGTCAATTGGCTGCCCGTGAGCGTCTATCCAGACTTGCGCCTTAAGGGCTGCGGCACATCGTTCGCTCAAAGTACGAACGTCTAACTTGAGATCATGTGCCTCCTGCCAAAGGTCCTGAAAATCCGATAGGACGCGTAGGATGTTTGGGCCTAGATGCTCAATAATCCAATGCGATCTCTGCCCGATCTCGCACAAGTAGTTGTCTGGTAACGGTAGATGCGGCGCTCGTAGGATTTCTGGCTGAGTAGCTTCTGCTTTGCCTGATACTCGTGTCGATTTCTTTATGTCTACTCCGCTATGTGGAGCATCCATCCATAGGCCACGAGTGGAAGCTGCATGCATCCGTTTCATCTCTGCGAACACAACCTGCTTTGTTGAAGCTGAGAGCGGCATTGCGTTCACATCGTCCTTGGAGACAGACGCAAAGATCAAGGGTAGAAAACGCAATTTCTCTTCTTCGGGCATCGGTTTGCGGCCTTCGCCGACACCTGCCATCGCCTTGCTGATACCAACCGCAGCAAGAAATGGAATGCTCTGGTGTGCGTTTTGCGCTATCACAGATGGGTCTAAACTATTGCGTCCATTGCCTAAATGGACAGGACCGATGCGGCAGAGCACAAAGTATCGATTGCAAGCTAGAACCGCTCGGTCTAACAGGTCTTCCAGAAGTGACTTAGATTCACAATCGTTCAGCGTTGAGTGCATCAAGGACCTCAACTCACTAGGCAAGTTCGCTACCAAGCGTTCTTTTATACGAACTTCCCATGAGGACCTAGAGCCACTGGGGAACCATTCCCGCGGAGTCGACCAAGTTGTCCACTCTTCGCCGTGTCCGAGCAGCGACTTCAAGCGTTGTAGTTCGGCTTGACTCATGTGCTGAATACTTTCGGCAGCGTGCTGCGCAAGCACGTGGCTTGACTTCGCTTCGAAAGCCTTAAATGCTTCCTCCTGGACAACACGTTTAGCCATACGAAGAACTATTTTTTATCGAATCACCGTTGAACTCAGGAACGCGGTGCTCACCTTCTTCAATCCGCTGCACCCACTTGCTGAGCGCAGATTCAACAGCACTCGGATGGAAACCCAGTAAAGCTGTTTCCGTGTTCTCCATCTCGGTCTGCCAGGAGATCTCCTCACCTCGGTAGAAATGCTCAATCGGCGTTTGCGTGCGGAGGGCCCTCAGTTCGGCCAGTCGCATTGCGAGCCCGTCCAGCGATTCTGGCGCTATCACCGCATTTTCTAAGCACAAAGTGCATCGCTGCACTGTGCACAGTGTTCGTCCGTTAGGCTTGAATTGGGGGTCTAGGCGTGCGGGCGGACTGGTTGGATCCTTGCAACTGACCCCTATCCTGCTCTTCTTCAGTTTCCGGTACTCTGCAAGACGCAAATGTTGCTCGGGGGTGATTTGCTCTCGTTCGATGATTTGTCGCAGAACTGTGTGGTCAAGTTGTCCGGAGGAGAAACACATGTTCCACATCTCGTCGGTGTAGGCTACAAAGGTGCGAGCGCTTTCCGCATTGACAATTTTGTTGTCAAGATATCTTGCGGTCGTGAAGGGCGAGCGATGGCCAAGCGCCTTTTGAACCGCTAGGACCGACCCCCCTGAAATGCGATACACGTACTCAGCGAAGATATCTCGAAAGTCACTGGCGTTCACCCTGGGGATTGGCGCCTCATTGGGAGTGCGGTGCTCGTTTACGCGCTCAACAATAATGCGCAGAATGGGAGTGTTCCGTTCATACTTATCGTAGGTCTCGGCATTGAGCGCTTCGATAGAACCTTTTGCCCTATAAAGCCAAATACTCCTTGATTTGCGCTGAAGCTCTAGAACCACGATACGAGCTTCTGTGACGGACGCGACGTCAGCATGCGTAGCTATCAGCTCGCTGAGGGTTATTTCCGCGACACGGAGACTCCGAACAAGCTCTTGCCGCAAAGGCCAAGTCCTTTCGACAAGTGTACGAATAACCTTCCCTGGAGAGC
Source organism: Acidovorax sp. BL-A-41-H1 (assembly GCF_051942715.1). NCBI lineage: Bacteria > Pseudomonadati > Pseudomonadota > Betaproteobacteria > Burkholderiales > Comamonadaceae > Acidovorax > Acidovorax sp. BL-A-41-H1. The sequence goes on from NZ_JBPVJQ010000003.1 coordinate 62,082, forward strand.
GGTCTGTTTTCCAGTCACCATGCATTATTTGGTCGGATACGCTTCTCGCTTTGTAGCCTGTAATGATGTAACGGCTTGCATCCCTCGGATGATTACGAAGAAAGGGCATGCACTCAGGAATGGATGTGTCGGCGTCCACCGGTAGATCGAGAAGCGTTTGGACATTCCAGCCCCCACCTATTAGTGCGAGGTGAAAACCCATCTTGATTTCAAAGGCTGTCGGAAAGAAAGCTGCAAACATCGTTTCGATTGCCAATCCATCCCGCCACAATGTTCGACCGGATCTCCCCGTTTTGTGCTCCCAATGTTTCTTGATTGCCTCCGTGGTGATAGTTCCCGATGCAAATAAAGGGCCTGCAAACTCTGCATTGAGCAGTAAATTCGCTTGCCCTTCACTTGCGGGCGCGCGATTTCCCGCGAGCATGTCATCTACTAGATTCCATCGATCGATTGCCTTAAACCACTCCCGCTTGATGCAAGTGAAAACGGCGCGCGACTGCGCCGGCGTTGGTATCTCTCGCGATGGTTTAAGCGATTCAGGTCCGTTCCAAGCAAGCGGACTCATACCTTTGGCACGGCGCGTCATATCCGCAATCGATCTGAACGCAGAAAATGTTCCAGGGGAGAATCGCTGCACAGCCAATTGTTGGTGCAGATGCGTGAGATCCGTGACGCTCTTCGTGGGTGCAAAGACTAACTCAGGGGTATTGGTCGTTGTCTCCATCTCGTCAAACAGGCGCCACCAGAGCTTCAGATCTGCAACGCATCCTCTGCAAGTCTTCTCGCTTGCCCACATTAGTTTTTCTTGGATCGCAGGCAGCAATTCATGAATCAGTGACGGGCGCCCACTGTAGCTACCTAGCCACCGATCTTCTAGACCAGGCTTCTTAGGTCTTTCCTGGCCTACCTCTAGGTCGGTAAGATCAACAAGGAAGGGCTTGGTAGCATGTTGAGTCCAGAACTTTAGTGGGCTTCCCGTATGTTGGAGGTATCCCCGCGAATCAACGAGTGCAAGTTCCGCAAGTCGTGGCGTTTGATGATCCTTAGAAACCTTGCGAAGGGTCACGACTCATCCTCCGATTCGTCAAGCATCGCGGCTTGATAGCGTTCTGGCAGGGCTTCGCCGAGTTGATCGCTGACCCACTGAACATACAGCCTGGTCGTGTCACTGCTGATGTGACCAAGCTGCGGAACTATCTTCAGTTGAATTAACTCCGTTAGCAAAATAGCTGTCAGCGTGCCTTGCCCCTCGCACGTCAACTCTTGATGCTTTCGCCCGGCGCCAATTTCTTGCATTAGGGTTGAACAGGACCACCAATGCCTGCCTAGGTGTGGCGACCACTCTTTGTAGGGAAGTTTTCCAGATTTCCACGCGTTGTAGAAGCCCGAGACAGATTGCCGCACACCTTCCGGGTTCAGGAAAAGATGGACAGAGTTGTCCAGCCTTTCGCGCTGAGCTTTAAGACCACGAGCTTGTGCGACCCATTTTTGAAGCAGTCGAGGGCGCACGCGAGTGCGATAAGTATGTAGCTTCTCAGCTAAATGAAGTGGGATCTTGATCGTTCGCTTCGGGCCAATCTTGTCGCCATGGTCATGTCCGTAGTCGCGACCTTTCGTGCCATAACGGAGGCTCACCGCCACCATTTGATGTTTGATGTCAGCCGTCGGATTCACGATTAGCCAGTCTGCTGGATCGACGGGAAGCGTATCAACACGCCAGGACGCAACTTCCTGTCGCCGAACCGCAGTCATCAGTACCGTTTCGCACATGAGCCCGAAAGTACGTCCCTTTTCAACGTAAATCGACTCCAGCCAACTATCCACCTCGAAATCGGTTGGCATTCGAAGCTCACTCGGTGCCTCTCTAACTCTACCCTTCCGAACTTGGTGAGTCCGCAAACGAGGGTCTCCTGTTGCACTTGCCCTCTGTGAGCGCAATGACCGGGTGACAAGTGGAACCACAACGGGCGGGCGCTTCCCTTTTGCAGCCATCCATTCAACGAAGTCCGTAGCCACGTCGACATACCGATTTACCGTCTTGGGACTCAATGGTCGTCCCGTCGATCCCCAAAGGCCTGCAACCAACTCAGTTTGGTAGTCACCATTGATGTGATCCACATAGTTGGCATTCATGGGGTTAACGCCCCGCGTTTCGCACCACTCAAGGAAGTTGCAAAGCCAACTGGCGTAGTTCCGAATGCTTTTTTCAGATGGGCGATTTCCCACTTCTCCTGGGCGCGACGGGTTCCACGTTCCCAGACCCCGTTCAACAAGGTACTCAGAGCCGTCCCTGTGGATTCCAGGGCGAGAGTCAAGGATGAAGGGGAGACGTGCGACTCGACCAAACCCAGCTTTCTCCAGTTCAGCGGATCTCGGTTCGACCACTTTGAAGTTGTATTTCCCCATGGCTATTTCTGATGTGGTTTAGATAGAAGTACTAAAAATTGAGTACTACTATAAAGGTGCACATCGTGGCGTACTGCACCGACCTGGGCTTTGGCGCGGCGCGCGGGGCCGAGATGCTGTCGCTGATGCTGGCGTGCGGCATCGTCAGCCGCCTGGTGTCGGGCGTGATCTGCGACCGCATTGGCGGGGTGCGCACGCTGCTGCTGGGCTCGGCCTTGCAGGGCGTGGGGCTGATGCTGTTTCTGCCGTTTGACGGGCTGGTGCCGCTGTATGTGATCTCGGCGATGTTCGGGCTGTTCCAGGGCGGCATCGTGCCGGCCTACGCCATCATCGTCCGCGAGTATTTCGCGCCGCAGGAGGCCGGGGCCCGCGTGGGCGCGGTGATCATGGCCACGTTGATCGGGATGGCGCTGGGGGGCTGGATGTCGGGCTGGATCTTTGACATCACGGGCAGCTACCACGCGGCGTTTCTCAACGGCATGGCGTGGAACCTGCTCAACCTGTCGATCGTGGGCTGGCTGTACTGGCGGGTGCGGCGCCAGGATGCGGCCGGGGCACGGTCGCTGCCGGCTACGGGCTAGGAGCCTGCAAAGCGCCCTTCGCCGACACCGCTGCGTGGCACTCCACCGTAGCATCGCTCCCCTATGGTTTCAGACGCACCTGATGCACCTGACACGGGCCGCAACCTGCCAGCAGGGCCAGCAGGGCCGGCCGCGGTGGCACTGGTCGCAGCCTCCATCGATTTCACAGCCCCGGCCGATCTCGTGGCCCGCCGGCTGATTGGCGTGACGCTCCTCATCGACGGCGTGGGTGGCCGCATTGTGGAGACAGAGGCCTACGACCAGGGTGATGCCGCATCGCACACCTTTGGCGGGCCCACGCCGCGCAATGCGGCCATGTTTGGCCCGGGCGGGCATGCCTATGTGTACCGCTCGTACGGCCTGCACTGGTGTGTGAACACGGTGTGCCGCGAGGCGGGCCACGGCGCAGGGGTGCTGCTGCGCGCGCTCGAGCCCACGCACGGGCTCGATGTGATGCGCGTGCGCCGCGCCGGTGTGGTGGATGAGCGGCTGCTGTGCGCGGGGCCGGGGCGGCTGGCGCAGGCACTGGGGATTGATGCCAGCTTCAACGGACGCGACCTGCGGCTGCCGCCATTTGCGCTGCTGGAGCGCACGCCCGGCACAACAGCGCTGCCGGTCATCACCGGCCCGCGCATCGGCATCAGCAAGGCGGTGGATGTGCCCTGGCGGTTTGGCGAGCAGGGCTCGCGCTACCTGAGCCGGCCGTTTCCGCGCGCAGGTTGAGGGGCGTGGGGCACGGCAGCCGCCACCGCCGTCATCCGGCCGCGGGCTGAAGGTACAGGCCTGCCAGATGCTTTTGCGCCGCGGCATCCACGCCCAGCACATCCTGCAGATAGGCCTGCACGCCGCCGTAGTCGTGGTCCACGCCGTGCAGGGCGGCGTCCAGAAACTCCTGCTGCACGCGCCACAGCACGGCCAGCACTTCCTCGGGCGCATGGCTGGCCATGCCGGCGGGGCGCTGGTACAGGCTGTTGGTCAGCAGGTAGTCGTGCATGACCACATCGCGCGGCACGCCCAGGGTGAGCAGGATCAGCGCGGCGGCAAAGCCGGTGCGGTCTTTGCCGGCGGTGCAGTGAAAGACGGTGGGGGTGTCGCTGGCCAGCAGCAGGGCAAACAGCTCTGCAAAGCGCGGGGCGTTGTCGTGCACAAAGCCGCGGTAGGTTTCCTGCATGAGCGCCACTGCGTCCTGCGCGGTGATGCGGTGGCCCGTGCGCTGCAGCTCCAGCGCGCGCTGCACCACGGTGGGCTCGATGGCCAGCGGGTGGTAGGCCACGCCGGGCAGGGCGTAGGCATACGCAGCGCTTTCGGCCTTGCCCCTGAAATCCACCGCGCGGGTGACGCCCAGCCCGGCCAGCAGCGCCTGGTCCTGCGCTGTCAGACCCGCCAGGTGATCGGATCGGAAGATGCGCCGCCACTTCACCGCGCGCCCGCCGTGGCCGACGTAACCGCCCAGGTCGCGGAAATTGGTGGCGCCTGCGAGGGGAAGGGATCGGCTGGGGGCTTGCTCTAGCTGCATGGTGCGTGGGGCTCAATGGGGTGACGGATGCGGGAGCAACAAGCATAGTCGCGCAGTGCAGCACCAGCATGTCGCGTGCATGTCGCACGCACGGTTGGGGTGATGGCGCGGCGGCAGGGCAGCGGTGTGCAGAATCTGGCCATGCAGCATTTCGTGCCCGTGCCCCCCGATCTGCGCCCGTGGCTGATGGCCGGGGTGGTGGTGGATGCGCCTGCGGAATTGGCGCAGTCGCATTTCCCGGCAATGGTGTCGAGCATGCTGGTGGTGCGGCTGGCGGGGCAGGTGCAGTGCCGCGGCCAACGGGTGCCGCCATCGGCCTGGATCAGCGCCAGCACGGTGGCCACCGTGTACGACCACGCGGGGCCGGTACGGGCCGTAGGGCTGGTGCTGCAGCCCGAGGCAGCGGGGGCGCTTTTTGCCGGAGCACGCGGGCAGGTCAACACGCTGCAGCCGCTGGCGGATCTGGTTGGCCCGTCATGGGCGGCAGTGGAGCACACGCTGCATGCTGCGGCAGATGACGGCGCGCGTCTGGACGCGCTGTGCCAGTTCATCCGGACGATGATCGCGCCGCCTTCAGCGTGCGAAGCGCGCCGTCAGCAAGCCCTGGCCTTGCTGCACGCAGCCAGCCCAGACGCTACAGGCGCAGCGCCGCACATGGGCCTGAGCCAGCGGCAGTTTGAACGCCGCTTTGTGGCGCACTGGGGCATGGCGCCCAAGCAGTTTGCGGTGATTGCGCGGCTGAACAGCACGCTGGGCCATGCACTGGCCGCGCAAGACCGCCCTGTGGTGGAGTTGGCCGCTGACCAGGGCTACTACGACCAGTCGCACCTGGGGCGCGATATTCGGCGCCTGGCGGGCCAGCCGCTGCAGGCGCTGGTGCAAGGCACCGCAAGCCCGCTCACCCCGCACTGGCCCTTGCAGGTCGGTGCGCAGACGCTCGCCGATCAGCCGCCTTTGCCCACCGCGACAGCTGCGCCCGCGCGCAGCCGCTGAGCCAGGTACAGCGGCATTACAAACGCCAGCCCGATGCCAAAGCAGGCGGCGATGTAGGCCCAGCGCCAGGCGCCAAGGCTGCGGTCTGCCGCCACCCACACCGAGAACGCCACGGCGGCCAGGTACACGTCCAGCGTGATGCCGGTGGTGAGCGCATTGGCAAAGGCGTCGCGCCAGAACACATCAGGCATCACGCTGCCGCCCGCCATGAAATACACCACGTTGAAGTACCAGGGGACGGCAAGGCCCAGGGCGGCCAGCAGGAGAAAAGCGGTGCGCAGGTGACTGTGGTTTTGCATCGGTGGTTGGGGCTACGCGCCCCCAAGCGGTGTTCCCACTCATCTGGCCCGGCGCACGCTGGGCGGGTTGAAGAACCGCACGCGGTTGCAACACGCTCAGCCCGAAAGGCAGGGAATGTGAGGGAACGCGAAGGGGTTGCGAAAGGCCTGACGGTGGTGGATGAATGCGCGCATTGAACGCGCGCACACCACTCGCCGGCTAGGAAAAAAACGACATCGCACCCGCGTGCAGACGCCACCGCCCGCCCTTTCAGCCTGGCTACTGCGCAGGTGGCAGCGAGGTCACAGCGCCGTCCACCGGCAGCTCCTGTGTGCCCTGGGGGCAGGGCTGGTCGGTGTAGGTGGTGCGGCCGTCTTTGACGCACTTGCGTGGCTGCGGGGCCGTGGCCCCGGATGCAGCGCCCTGCGGGGGGCGGACCTCTGGTTTCTTGCCGGGCGGCAGCGTGTCGGCGCCGGGGCGTGTGACCTTCTTCCACGCCTGCTCCGCCCACGGGCCGGCATGGGGCAGCCACTGCGCGCGCGTCCACCATGCAGCGGCGGCCGCGGCCACCAGCGCCAGGCCGATGACAGTGAGAACAGTGCGTTCGGTGCGGCTGCGCATGGGGATGGGGCGACGGAGCGAGCTATCCGGTGTGTGGCGGCGCGCTGCAGGTCAGCGGCTTCGCTCGCGCGTCACGCCCACATCGATGTCGCCAAACACGCTGATGCCGCTGGCGCCCTGCCGTTGCTGCGGGCTGGCGGGGTCGCTGGAGCGTGCCGAGCTTGGCGTGCTGGTGCAGCCGCCCAGCGCGCCCGCCAGGGCCAGCAGCGCCAGCGCGATGCGCCAGGAACGCACTGCGGAGGGCGCTGCACAGGGCGCTACATCTGCGCGGTGCGATTGCTTCATCCTTCACCTCCCAGGTGGTTGCCCAGAATGCCCGCCAGCTCGAACATGCCTGCGCTGTCCTTGCCGAACACGGCACGCAGCTTGTCGTCGGCGACGATGGTGCGCTTGTCCTTGGGGTCCTGCAGGTTGTGGGCCTTGATGTATTCCCACATCTTCTTGACGGCCTCGGGGCGGGCCACGGGTTCGGCGCCGATCACGGCGGCCAGCGCGGCGCTGGGGGCCTTGCCGGCAGCGGCCTTGCGGGGGGCCTTGGCAGCGGCGGTCTTGCTGGCCGGTGCCTTCTTCGCAGCGGCCGGTTTTGCGGCTTTTTTGACTGAAGCCGCCGTTTTACCTGCCTTGGCAGCTATGCTTTTTGCAGCAGCACCGGGGCGTGGCGGGAACTTGCTCGGCGCAAACTCAAAGTTGACCTTGCCCGCCTCCTTGTCCCACGCCAGGTGGGCCTTGAAGGCGCGGCGCGTGCGCATGCTCACGAACTTGTCGAGCAGGTCTGTCTTGCCGGTCTCCAGCAGCTTGGTCATCTGCTCGCGCTCCACCGGCTGCTGCAGGATGATCTTGCCGCTCTTGAAGGTGCAACTCGGCGTGGGCTGCGCGGCGGTGGGCACGGCCTTGCTGCACACAAAGTTGCTGCCGTGCTCGTGCACTTCCGATCCGCAGATGGGGCAGGCGCCCAGTGATGCGTCTTCAAACTCGACGATCTCGCCGGACTCCTCGCCCTTCTTGTCGTCGCCAAAGTCGAATTCGAGCTTGTAGTTGTGCGCCTCGTCGTCGTACTTGATGACGATCTCGGACGTGAAGGGCCAGCCGGCCTTGGAGCGGAAGCCTTCCAGCGGGCCGATTTTCTTGGTCGCCAACAGCGCGTTGGCTTCGGCCGTTTCAAACGTGCGGCCCGCGGGCGACTTGCCGAAGCTGAAGCCGCAACCTTCAGCGCCTGCCTTGCCTACGCAGGCAAAGCGGCGGTAGTTTTCCTTCACCACGCCGCCGCAATTAGGGCAAGGTGATTCGAGCGTTGCGTAGTCGCCCGGGATGGTGTCGCGGTCGTATTCCTTGGCCTTCTTGACCATGCGCTCGGTCATGGCGGCGATCTGCTGCATGAAGGCTTCGCGGCTGAGCAGGCCCTTTTCCATCTGCGAGAGCTTGAACTCCCATTCGCCGGTCAGGTCGGCGCGGCAGAGTTCTTCCACCTCCAGCCCGCGCAGCAGCGTCATGAGCTGGAAGGCCTTGGCGGTGGGGATGATCTCGCGGCCTTCACGCAGCATGTACTTTTCGGTCAGCAGGCCTTCGATGATGGCCGCGCGCGTGGCTGGCGTGCCCAGGCCTTTTTCCTGCATGGCTTCGCGCAGCTCGTCGTCGTCGATCTGCTTGCCTGCACTTTCCATCGCGCCGAGCAGCGTGGCTTCCGAATATCGCGCGGGGGGCTTTGTCTTGAGGCCCTTGGGGTCCACGGCCAGCGTGTTGACCATTTCGCCGGGTTTGACGGGCACCAGGTTCTGGCCCTTGTCGCCATCCTTGCCGCCTTCCACTTCGTCGGCCGCTTCCTTGCCGTAGATGGCCAGCCAGCCCGGCTTGACCAGCACCTTGCCTTCGGTTTTGAAGCTGTGCGGGGCCACGGTGCTGATGCGCGTGGTCACCGTGTATTCGGCACTGGGGAAGAACACGGCCATGAAGCGGCGCACGACTAGGTCGTACAGCTTTTGCTCGGCTTCAGAAAGGCCGCTGGGAGCCTGCAGCGTGGGGATGATGGCAAAGTGATCGCTGACCTTGCTGTTGTCAAAGATGCGCTTGGACGGGCGCACGTAGTTGTTGTTCAGCGCCGTGAGTGCGTGCGGCGCTAGGTGCCGCATGCCGCTGTCGGCCAGCATCTCGAAGGTCTGCTTGGCCACGGGCAAGTAGTCTTCCGGCAGCGCGCGCGAATCGGTACGCGGGTAGGTCAGGGCCTTGTGGCGCTCGTACAGACTTTGCGCCAGGGCCAGCGTGGTCTTGGCAGAAAAGCCGAACTTGCCGTTGGCCTCGCGCTGCAGGCTGGTCAGGTCGAACAGAAGGGGCGACGCTTGCGTGGTGGGCTTGCTCTCTTCGGTGACGGTGGCCTGCTTGCCACGCACGGCGTTGGCTATTGACTGGGCTTCGGCGGCCGACCACACGCGGTCGGCGCGGGCTTCCACGTCTTCCGATTTTTTCCACTTGGGGTCGAACCACTTGGCGGGGTATTCACCGGCCTGGGCACCAAAGGTGGCGTGGATTTCCCAGTAGTCGCGGCTGATGAACTTGCGGATCTTTTCCTCGCGCTCCACCACCAGCGACAGCGTGGGCGTCTGCACCCGGCCCACGGTGGTCAAGAAGAAACCGCCGTCACGCGAGTTGAACGCCGTCATGGCGCGCGTGCCGTTGATGCCCACCAGCCAGTCGGCCTCGGAGCGGCTGCGCGCCGCGCTGGCCAGGCCCGCCATCTGCTGCTCGGTGCGCAGGGCGTCAAAGCCGTCGCGGATGGCCTGGGGCGTCATGGACTGCAGCCACAGGCGTTTGACCGGCTTGCCCAGGGGCTTGGCGCCACCGGCGTATTGCTCGATCAGGCGGAAGATCAGCTCACCCTCGCGGCCCGCGTCACAGGCGTTGATGAGGTCGGTCACGTCCTTGCGTTTGGCCTGCTTGACCACTGCGTTCAGGCGCGTCTTGGTCTTGTCCACGGGCTTCAGGTCAAAGTACGGCGGGATCACGGGCAGGTGCGCAAAGCTCCATTTGCCGCGTTTCACGTCAAACTGCTCGGGCGCCTGGATCTCCACCAGGTGGCCCACGGCGCTGGTGACTACATAGCGGTCGTTCTCGAAGTGGTCTTCGTGCTTTTCAAACTTGCCCGCCACGGGGGTCAGGGCGCGCACGATGTCCTGTGCGACGGAGGGTTTTTCTGCAATTACCAGGGTCTTGGTCATGTGGGGGCTCTCGCCTGTCTTCGTTCAGTCTGCTGCTGTGCCGGGGTGCGCACGGGGCCAGCCCCGGCGCTTCTACAATTCGGTTTCTCGCGCATGTACGCGCGCTGGCACACATGTGCACACGTACGCGCACGCACATGTGTGTGCACTATCAAGTTAACAGAGTTTTTCACATGCCCCGCTCCGCCTCGCACGCCGCAGCCCCCGCCACCGCCGGACTGGGCCGCCGCATCCAGACCCGGCGCTCGGGCGTGCATGGCAACGGCGTGTTTGCCGTGCAGGACATTGCCGAGGGCGAAGTGCTGGTGGAGTACACCGGCCAGGTCATCACCTGGCAGGAGGCGCAGGACCGCCACCCGCATGACCCCCTGCAACCCAATCACACGTTTTACTTCCATGTGGATGCAGATCGCGTGATCGACGCAAAGTTCGGCGGCAACTCGTCGCGCTGGATCAACCACAGCTGCGACCCCAACTGCTACGCCGACGAGCGCGACGGCCGCATTTTCATCACCGCGCTGCGCAATATCAAGGCCGGCGAAGAGCTGAACTACGACTACGGCCTGATCATCGAAGAGCGCTACACCAAGAAGCTCAAGGCCGAATACCCCTGCTGGTGCGGCAGCCAGAACTGCCGCGGCACCCTGCTGGCCCCCAAGCGGGGCTGGGCACCGCCCATGCCGCCACTGCCGGCGGTGGAGGCAGCCCCCGCGCCCAAGGCCAAGCCCAAGGCGCGCACGACCAAGCCCGGTACTGCCCCCAAGGCAGGCGCAAAGGGCCGCCGCGCGTGACCACCGCCCCCATCCGATGGCCGGCCGAGGCCCTGTGGGAGGCGGTCTCGCCCCTGCTGCCCGGCTTCACCGTCGAGATCCTGCCCACCATCGACTCCACCAACACCGAGCTGATGCGCCGCGCGCGCGCCGGGCAGTGCGAGCCCACATTGCTGGTGGCCGAGGCGCAAACCGCTGGCCGCGGCCGTCTGGGGCGCACATGGCACAGCGGAGAAGCGGGCGATGAAGGCACTCCGAACGCAGGGTTGCCGTCGCTGATGATGTCGCTGGGCCTGCCCATGGCGCCCAAGGACTGGTCCGGCCTCTCGCTGGCCGTGGGCGTGAGCGTGGCCGAGAGCTTGCAGCCCGTGCTGCCGCCGCTGGGCGCCGGGCAGCCCGCCCGCGTGGGCCTGAAATGGCCCAACGACCTGTGGCTGGGCGGCGACCCGCTGGGCGACCGCAAGCTGGGCGGCATCCTGGTGGAGACCGCCAGCTTTGTCGCGCCACAGACCACACGGGAAGCCTCCCCCAGCGGCAGCGCCGCGCGCTATGTGGTGATCGGCATTGGCATCAACGTGCTGCCGCGTGACGGCGAGGGCATGAGCATGCCCCCGGGCAGCCTGCAGGACGTTGAACCGGGCCTCGATGCCCCCGGCGCGCTGGCGCGCATCGTGCCGCCGCTGGTGGCCATGCTGCAGTCGTTTGAAGGCTACGGCTTTGCGCCCATGCAGCCCCGCTTTGCCGCGCGCGACGTGCTGCAAGGCCGCGCCGTGACGCTGAGCGACGGCCACACGGGCACGGCGCATGGCGTGGGTGAAGACGGCGCCCTGCTGGTGCACACCGCAGGCGGCATGCAGGCGGTGACCAGCTCGGAAATCAGCGTGCGGCCCACGGGCATGCCGCGCGTGTAGCCGCCGCCAGCATATGCGCGATGATGCGTGCGAACCACCGGACGAGCGCCCCATGACGACACCCACCACGCCGACCACCACCCTCCCCGCCAGCCCGGAAGGCCCCGCCGCATGCTGAGGCTGGCCGTTGCCGCCCTGCTGCTGGCCAATGCGGGCTACTACGCATGGACGCAAGGCTTTCTGGGCCAGTTTGGCCTGGCGCCCGAGGAGCAGTCCGAGCCCCAGCGCATGAACCAGCAGATCCGCCCGGAAACCCTGCAGATCCTGCGCGTGAATCCGAGCAAGCCATCTGCTCCGCCGCCCGCACCTGCCGCGGCGCAGCCCGCTGCAGCCGGATCGCAATCGGCAGCCCCCGCACCCGCGGACGCCGCCGCCGTGGCCGCAGCAGATACGGCCGAGTGCCTGCAGGCCGGCGTGTTTGACGATCGCCAGGCCGAAGCGCTGCGCACCGCCGCCGCTGCCGGCCTGCCCGCCGGCAGCTGGGTGATGGACCCCACGCCCATCCCCGGGCGCTGGATGGTCTACATGGGCCGGTTTGAAGACATCGAAACCCTGGACCGCAAGCGCGCCGAACTGCGCGCGCGCAAGGTGGACCACGACCGCGCGGGTGGCACGCTGGAGTTCGGCCTCTCGCTCGGGCGCTTTTCCACCAAGGACGCCGCCGAGCGCGAGCTGGCCAGCCTGAACACCCGCGGCGTGCGCACCGCCCGCGTCATCCAGGAACGCCCCGATTCGCCAGGCTTCACGCTGCGCCTGCCCAGCGTGAACGACGCGTTGCGCGCGCGGCTGGATACCCTGCGCACCGCCATGGCCGGCAAGACGCTGCGCACCTGCGCCTGAGGCTTGCCGCGCGGGCCTCTCAGCCCACGGATGCCCGTGCACAGGATGGGTCGATGGCCCGCGTCTCGCCGTGGCGCATCAGCCAGACGGTGTCTGCGGGCAGCCCGCGCTGCGCCAGCGCCGCTGCCAGGTCGCGCGGCGGATGGTCGAAGGCCTCTTGCGTGAGCATGAAGGTGCCCCAGTGCACGCCCATGGCCTGGGCGGCGCCCACGTCCTGCATCAGCTGCACGGCATCGGCCGGATTCACATGCATGGGCTTCATGAAATCGCGCGGCAGGTAGGCACCGATGGGCAGGGCCAGAAAGTCCACAACCCCGAGCCGCTGACGGATGGCCTTGAAGTCTTCGCTGTAACCCGTGTCGCCCGGGAACAGAAATCGCCATGGCGTGGCACCCTCGGCGGCGTGGCCCGCCCTTGCCCATTCGATCAGAAAGCCGCCCCACAGCGATGCGTTCGTGTCCCACGGCGTGCGGCGGCTCCAGTGCTGTGCGGGCGTGAAATGCACGCGCAGCCCAGGGGCAAGGTCGGCATGCTCCCACCAGTGAAGCTCGGTCACGGGGCCAAAGCCGCGCTGGGTGAACCACCCGCCCAGGCCTTGCGGCACCACGAAGTGGGGCGTCTGCCCGGCCTGCTGCAAGCGGCGCAGCGTGGCGTAGCACAGGTGGTCGTAGTGGTTGTGCGAGATCAGTACCACGTCGATAGGGGGCAGCGCCTCGGGTTGCAGCGGTGCGGGCACGCGGCGCGGGGCGCCAAAGCGGCCCAGCGGGCCCGCGTGGGTCGCAAGCGTCGGGTCCATCAGCACATTGAGGCCACCCACCTGCAGCAGGATGGACACGTGGCCCAGCCAGGTCACCACCGGCGACTGCGGGCGCTGCGCCAGCCGCGCATGGTCCACCGGTGTGCTCCAGGCACGGGCAAAGGCCTCATAGCCACCAGCGGGCGGCTGCAGCGGCTTGAAGTCGCCCCGCAGCGAGCGCCACACCATTTCGTACCAGGGGAAATTGCCAATGACCACGCCGGGGTGGCTGTTGGCAAAGCGGCGGGCGGGTGGGGACATGGGCGCAGGTCAGGTGGCTAGGGCAAGGCATCATGCCGCAGGTGCGTGACCCCCGGCGCCTGTCGCGGATACGTTCGCCTGCACGCAGGTGCGGCAGCAGCAGCCGTCACACCGATGTGGCGAGTTCAGTTGCGCGCAGGTACGTCGCGCGCTTCAAAACGTACGCTGAACCGGGCGCCGGGCGGGTGCTGGCCGGGCCGGGCGTCTTCCAGCAACACCTCGGCGCCATGCTTGCGCGCAATCTCGAGCACGATGGGCAGGCCCAGGCCCGAGCCGTCGGCCTCGCTGCCCAGGGCCCGGTAAAACGGCTGGAACACCAGCTCGCGTTCGGACTCGGGCACGCCCGGGCCCGAGTCTTCCACCTGCAGCAGCAAGACATGACCAAAGGTGTCGGCCAACACGCGGGCCGTGACCACGCCCGGCTTGCCGGGGGTGGACGGCGTGTAGTTGATGGCGTTGTCGAGCAGGTTGCGCACCAGCTCCTTGAGCAGCGTGGGGTTGCCGTCCAGCAGCACACCAGGCGAGCCGGGCTCGGCCCCGTCGTAGCCCAGGTCGATGTGCTTGTCGAGCGCGCGCGGCACCGAGTCGCGCACCACCTCGATCACCAGGCGTGCCAGGTCGCAGGGCTGGCGCGCAATGCCCACGCCGCTGCCCTCGGCCCGGGCCAGCGCCAGCAGCTGGTTGACGGTGTGCGTGGCGCGGATGCTGGAGCGCCCGATCTGCTGCAGCGAACGCTTGAGCTCCTCGGTGCTGGTGCCTTCGCGCTGGGCCAGGTCGGCCTGCATACGCAGGCCGGCCAGCGGGGTCTTGAGCTGGTGTGCGGCATCGGCCAGAAAGCGCTTTTGTGTGGCGAGCGAGTCATTCAGGCGCTTGAGCAGGTCGTTGACGGACGCCACCAGCGGCGCCACCTCCAGCGGCACGGTGCGGTCGTCCAGCGGCGAGAGGTCGTCGGGGTTGCGGGCGCGGATGCGCTGCTCCAGCTGGTTGAGCGGCTGGATGCCGCGGGCCAGCGCCAGCCACACCAGCAGCACGGCCAGCGGCAAGATGACGAACTGCGGCAGCATCACGCCCTTGATGATTTCGGTGGCCAGCACGCTGCGCTTTTCGCGCGTTTCGGCCACCTGCACCAGCACCATGGGCGCCTCTTCGGCGGGCATGCGCACCCACACGTAGGCCACGCGGATCTCGATGCCGCGCATCTCGGCATCGCGCAGGCGCACCTCGCCGGGGTGGGGGATTTCGTCGCCGGGGGGCTCGGGCAGGTCGCGCTCGCCCGACAGGAACTCGCCGCCGGGGCCGACCACCTGGTAGTACACGATGTCGGAATCGTCGGCGCGCAGGATCTCGCTGGCGGGCTGGGGCAGGTTGAATTGCGCCCTGCCGTTGGCCACGCTCACCAGCTGCGCCAGTGCGTGGGCGTTGTACTCCAGCGCGCGGTCAAACGGCTTGTTGGCCAGGCCCTGCGCCACCAGCCAGGTCAGCGCGAGGCTCACAGGCCACAGCAGCAGCAGCGGCGTGAGCATCCAGTCGAGGATCTCGCCAAACAGGGAGCGCTGCTCTCGCAGAAAGATCTTCAAGGCGGCCGCCGCAGGTGTTTTGAGATCAAATGTGCCGCAAGTGCATTATTTGATTGCACCTGTAGCTATTATTTATATAGCAAACGATTCCCGGTCAGCCCGGGATCTTTTCCAGGCAGTAGCCCAGCCCGCGCACGGTGGCGATGCGGATGGGCCCGCCCTCGATCTTCTTGCGCAGGCGGTGGATGTACACCTCGATGGCGTTGTTGCTCACCTCTTCGCCCCACTCGCACAGGCGCTCCACCAGCTGCTCCTTGCTCACCAGGCGGCCGGCGCGCTGCAGCAGCACCTCCAGCAGGCCCAGTTCGCGGGCCGACAGCTCGATCATCTTGCCGTCGATGGTGGCCACGCGGCCGGTCTGGTCGTACACCAGCGGGCCGTGCTTGATGACGCTGCTGGTGCCGCCCATGCCGCGGCGCGTGAGCGCCCGCACGCGGGCTTCCAGCTCCTGCAGGCTGAAGGGCTTGGCCATATAGTCGTCGGCGCCGAAGTCCAGGCCCTTCACGCGCTCTTCCACGCTGTCGGCCGCAGTCAGGATGAGCACCGGCAGCGCCGAGCCGCGGCTGCGCAGCTTCTTGAGCACTTCCAGGCCATGCATGCGCGGCAGGCCCAGGTCGAGGATCAGCAGGTCGAATTCGTTGTTGGTCAGCAGCGCGGCATCGGCCTCGGTGCCGCTGGCCACGTGGTCCACCACGGCGCCCGAGGTGCGCAGGGTGCGCAGCAGACCATCGGCCAGCACCTGGTCGTCTTCGGCAATGAGGATGCGCATGCGGTTGTCTCCGGTGTGTTGTGCGGCCATGGTGCATGGCCTTTCCGCCCGGTGATTTTAGGGCGCCGCGCAGGGCTGTGCGGCGAACCCGGTGCCCGCTGGTGCCGCGGGCGCAGCGCTTCAGCGCGGGTCGGTGGCCAGCAGCGTCTGCGCGAGGGCCTTGAGGTCCGCCTGCAGTCGCGTCATGCCTTCGGGGAGCTGGGCCAGCGTGCGCTCGTCCATGTAGAGCTTGCGGTTGATCTCCAGCTGGATGCTGTGGCGGTGCTGCGCCGGGTTGCTGTAGCGGCGCACCAGCTCGACGCCCTTGTACGGGTGGTTGTAGGCCACGCTGTAGCCACACGCGCGCAGCTGCTCGCACACCAGGGCCGACAGCGCCGGGTTGGCGGTGGTGCCGTCGCGGTCGCCCACCACAAAGTCGGCATGTTCCAGGCCCGGGAAGTCGGTGGCAAAGCGCCCGGCCACCGCGGGCATGGAGTGGCAGTTGATGTGAATGCTGTAGCCATGCCGGGCGTGTGCTGCCTCGATGGCCTGCTGCACGGCGGCGTGGTAGGGGCGCCAGCAATGGTCGATGCGATGGCGCACCTCTGCCACCGAAAGCTGCCGGTTGTAAATGGGCTCGCCCTCGTCGGTCAGCTTCCAGATCAGGCCCTTGCCCAGGCGTACCTTGCTGAGTACCGCCGGGTCGGTGGAAACCGGGTCGGGCCAGGGTGCATCTAGCAGGGTGACATCCAGCTCGGTCGTGTCGCGGTTGGCATCGAGGTAGATGCGCGGAAAGTGCGCCTCGACCCACGCCACGCCCAGCGCGGGGGCAAAGGCGTAGATCTTTTCGACGTGGGTGTCTTCGGCGCGCCGCAGCGTGGCCAGTGCGCAGGCGGCGTTGAAGTCGGCCGGGTAGTGCGTGCCGCTGTGGGGGGAGTCGAGCACCAGGGCGGTGGTGCCAGGCACGGCGGTCACGCTGGCGGAGGCGGGCCCGGGCGAACCGGTGGCGCCTGGCTGGGCTTGCTGGAAGTGGTGATGGATCAGTTTCAGGGCGGCATGCATAGGCAGAGTGTGCGCAAAGTGGGGCGGCTGGCCTGGCCGCCCAGACCGGGCAAAGACCATGGTTATCACTGCAGCGGTCTTTCCCGGCTATGGCCGCCGGGCCCCCTGGGCCCGGTGTGCGTTCAGTCGAGTACGACCTTGGCGTAGGCAGCGACGCCCTTCATTTTGTCGATTTCGTGGGCAATCTGTGCGGTGAAGTCCCTGGAGGCCGTCCCTGAAGGGTACAACCCCTGACCTGCAAGGCGATCCCGGACGGCGGGCTCGCGTAGCGCTTGGGCCACCGCCTGCTGAATGCGGTCGACCTCTGCACGCGGTGTCCCCGCCGGAGCCACCAGACCGAACCACGAGGGTTCGTTGGCCTGCCTGTAGCCCAGTGCGGCATAGGTTGGCACATCGGGAAGGACGTCGAGCCGCACGGGCCAGGACACCGCCAGCGCCTTGAGCTTGCCGGACTTGATGTGCGACAGCGAGGACGCCACCTGGTCGAAGTACACCGCCACCTGCCCCGCCAGCACATCGTTGATGGCCGGGCCTGCGCCGCGGTACGGAATGTGCACCATCGACGTGCCGGTGCTGCGCTTGAACAGCTCGCCCCACATGTGGCCGATGGTGCCGTTGCCCGGCGTGGCGTAGGACACCTTGCCGGGGTTGGCCTTGAGGTGCTTGACCAGCTCGGCAAAGTCCTTGACCGGCAGCACGGCGGGGTTGACCACCAGCACCCCGGGGGCCTTGACGATTTCGGTCACCCCCACGAAATCCTTGATGGGGTCGTACGGCAGTTTGTTGTACACCGCCGGATTGACGCCGTGCGTGGACAGCGTGGCCACGCCCAGGGTCAGGCCGTCTGCCGGGGCCCGGGCCACCTCGGCCATGCCGATGGAGCCGCCTGCGCCGCCGCGGTTTTCGAGCACCACGGGCTGCTTGAGGATGCGCGACAGCGGCTCCTGCAGGCTGCGGGCGGTGATGTCGGTCGCGCCGCCCGGAGGGAAGGGCACGATGATGCGCAAGGGCTTGGCTTCTTGCGCAAAACTCATTCCGGGAGCGAAAGACACAGCGGCAATTGCTGAAAGCATGTGGCGGCGTTGCATGGGAGGGTCTCCTTTGTGGAGCCCTGAGATTACGGTTGGCCCGCTTGGGCGCCAAGCAACAGATGGAGCTGATAACATTCCGGAATGGAATGATCAACAGCCTGTACCGTGTCTTCGCTTCGCCGGCTCTCACCCCCTTTGCACCTGCTGCGCGCCTTCTCGGCGGTCACGCGGTTCGGCAGCGTGTCGCGTGCGGCGGATGCGCTGCACCTGACGCAAAGTGCCGTCAGCAAGCAGGTTCGCGAGCTGGAGGACTGGGTGGGCGTCGTCCTGTTCGAGCGCAGCCGCAAGCGCCTGGCGCCGACCCCCGCCGGCGAGCGCTATGAGAAGGCTGTGCGCGCCGTGCTGGCGCAGCTGGAGGCTGCGACGCTGGAGCTCATCACCACCAACGACGGCGGCGGCGCGCTGCACCTGTCCAGCCTGCCCACGTTTGCCGCCAAGTGGCTGATCCCGCGCCTGCCGCTGTTCCAGCAGCAGCACCCGCAGATCACCTTGCACTTCGTGCCCTATGTGCACAGCTACGACTTCGAGCGGCCCGAGCTGGACTGCTCCATCCTGTTTGGCGACGGCCACTGGCCCGGCGCCCACGCGCACTACATCACCGGCAACGACGTGGCACTGATCGCCCCGCGCGCCAGCGTGGCCGACTGGGCCATCACCTCGCCCGGCGACGTGGCGCGGCATGCGCTGATGCGGCACGTGACAGTGCCCGAGGCGTGGCTGCGCTGGGGCGAGTCGCACGGCGTGCCCGGCCTGGTCGACCCGCTGGCAGGCCCGCAGTTCGACCAGTTCCAGACCATGATCCGCGCGGTGATGGCAGGCATGGGCCTGGCACTGGTGCCGCGCTGCCTGGTGCACGACGAGATCGCCGCCGGCCTGGTGCGCGAACCCCTGGCCGACCACGCCATGGGCGGCGGCTACGTCAGCGACATGGGCTACTGGTTCTGCTACCCGGAGGGGCGCACGCAACTGCATGCGCTGCAGTGCTTTCGGCAATGGCTGCTGGAAGCGGCTGGCACAGCAACCGAGCCGGCGCCCTTGCCTGCGCCGCCCCGCTGATCACCCGCAGTGGCGCAGCGCCCGCCCCTGCCTTCAATCAGGCCCCGCCCGCGCCACCGGCATACGCCTCCAGCCCGATGCTGACCACCGTGGCCACGTCATCGCCCACCTCGGCGCGGAACTCGGCCTCGGCCTGCGCCACGGCGTCTCGGAACGCCTGGAGCCACGCCAACCCAGCCGGGGTAAAGCACACGCGGCGCGCGCGGGCGTCCAGCGGGTCGGCCTCGCGCGTGACCAGGCCCCACGCCTCGCACTGATCCACCAGGTTGGCCATGGCCTGCTTGGTCATCCCGGCGCGCTGGGCCAGGTCAGTCAGCCGGTCGCCCTGCAAGGCCAGGTGGCGCGTGATGTGCACATGCGCAGCCGACACCTGGTCGCGCGCGGCCAGGTTGGACAGGGCCAGCGGCACCTCGACGTTGTGGGCCATCAGTTGCAGCACCCGCGCGTCAAAGCGGCGCAGCGCGCTGCCCATGAGCCGGCCCAGGTGGGTCTGGCGCCAGCCGGCATCCTGGGCCGTGGCAGCGTCGTGAAAGGAAGAAAACGCCATCCGGATATTGTCAATCAAACTGACTAAATTTGCGCTACTGTAATTTCAACGGCTCGCATAAACTACTGTTCACGCATCCAGCCTGTGATTAACCGCAGAGCCATGGAAGCCTTCCAACCTGTTGCTATTCAAGGAGTTTTTCATGGACGTCAAAGGCACCAACCCCGCTCTGCCGGTCAACACCGAAAAGGCCAAGGCCCTGGCGGCTGCGCTGGCCCAGATCGAAAAGCAGTTCGGCAAGGGCACGATCATGCGGCTGGGTGAAGGCGAAGTGATCGAGGACATCCAGGTCGTTTCCACGGGCTCGCTGGGCCTCGATATCGCGCTGGGCGTGGGCGGCCTGCCGCGCGGCCGGGTGGTTGAAATCTACGGCCCGGAATCGTCGGGCAAGACCACGCTGACCCTGCAGGTGATTGCCGAGATGCAAAAGCTGGGCGGCACCTGCGCCTTTGTGGACGCCGAGCACGCGCTGGATGTGCAGTACGCCCAGAAACTGGGTGTGCAGCTGTCCGACCTGCTGATCAGCCAGCCCGACACCGGCGAACAGGCCCTTGAAATCGTGGACAGTCTGGTGCGCTCGGGCGCCGTGGACCTGATCGTGGTCGACTCGGTGGCCGCGCTCACGCCCAAGGCTGAAATTGAAGGCGAAATGGGCGACGCACTGCCCGGCCTGCAGGCCCGCCTGATGAGCCAGGCCCTGCGCAAGCTCACGGCCACGATCAAGAAGACCAACTGCATGGTCATCTTCATCAACCAGATCCGCATGAAGATCGGCGTGATGTTCGGCAGCCCCGAAACCACCACTGGCGGCAACGCGCTCAAGTTCTACGCCTCGGTGCGCCTCGATATCCGCCGCACCGGCACCATCAAGAAGGGCGACGAAGCCATCGGCAACGAAACCAAGGTCAAGGTGGTCAAGAACAAGGTGAGCCCGCCCTTCAAGACGGCCGAGTTCGACATCCTGTTCGGCGAAGGCATCAGCCGCGAGGGCGAGATCATCGACATGGGCGTGACGGCCAAGATCGTGGAAAAGAGCGGTGCCTGGTACGCGTACAACGGCGAAAAGATCGGCCAGGGCCGCGACAACGCCCGCGAATTCCTGCGCGAGAACTCCGACCTGGCGCGCGAGATCGAGAACAAGGTGCGGGAGAGCCTGGGTATCTCGCTGCTGCCGCCAGCGCTGGCGGCAGCTGGTGCCGGCGACGAGGCCTAAGCCCAAAGCACGGCAGTTGCAGGAAAGCAGGGCCCGGGAAACCGGGCCTTGCGCTATACGCCAGCGAGCGCAGACCAGCGCACAACATGGCGCAAGCAGCCCAGGGCCTCGTAACAGCCTTTTTAATGCCAAAAAGGCTTGTAGCGCTTGAATCAATTGCCTGTGTAGCTATTATTTATATAGCACAATTCACGCCATGGGTTTCGCAGCACTGTCACTCAAAGGCCGCGCCCTGCGGCTGCTCAGCCAGCGCGAGCATTCACGCGATGAGCTGCGGCGCAAGCTCGCGCGGCATGTGCAGGAAGGTGAAGACCTGGATGCTGTGCTGGATGACCTCCAAGCCAAGGACTTCATCAGCGAAGCGCGGGTGGTCGAGTCCACCGTGCACCGGCGCGCCAGTCGCCTGGGCGCTGCCCGTATCCGTCAGGAACTGCAGGCCAAAGGCGTGGCGCCCGACCTGGTGCAACAGGCCGTGGCAGGCCTGCACGACAGCGAGTTTGCACGCGCCCATGCGCTGTGGACCCGCCGGTTTGATGCCTTGCCCGGTGATGCCAAAGAACGCGGGCGGCAAGGCCGGTTTTTGCTGACGCGGGGCTTCTCGGGAGAAGTCATCCACCGGGTGCTTCGCGGGGAGGTTCCGCACGACGGAGCCAGCGAAGCGTGATGCACAACCGGCTTGCAGTGCGTGCTGATGGCATCGGCACGCGCACCGCGCGCCCGCCTCACTCACGTCACCTCACTCGCGTCCACGTACCTCGCTCATTAGCGTCAGCGCGAAGCAGGCGGTGCAGCCGGCAAGGCTGCCGGTGCGTCAGGCGACACACCCGGGGGTACAGGGCGAGCGCCTGTGGCAGCCGGGTTGCCTGTACTCGTCCCGCCCGAAGCGCCCGAGCCGACGCCGGGCGTTGCCTGCGGTGCACCGCCCACTGGCGCACCCACGGCTTCTCGCCCGGGGGCGGTCGGTGTGTCTGCAGCAGATGGGACCACGGCAGTGGTCGTGCCGCCCGCACCGGCCGCGCCGCCGGTGGTAGCCCCCGCGGGGCGGGTGCCGGCAGCGTGCCCGGAGATCCCGCCGGTGTCGCGCCTGGTGATTCCGGGGTCGGGGCCGCCGGTGGTCGCACCCGCAGGTGACTGGGCCGGGCCGTCCCCCACGCCGGTGCGGGCTGCGCCCTCAGGCCCCAGCATGTTGAAGCCCAGCACGAGCAGCAATGCCACGGCTGCCGCACCGATAAAGAAAAACATGAGCCCGCTGTTCTCGCGGCCGCTCGTGGACGGGGATGGGCTCGGCCGGGCGGTGGTGCCGGTGGCCTGCGCCCCCGGCGTGCCCTGCGGGCGGGAAGTGGTGTTCATGGCATGCCTCGCGCTGGATAAGGTGGAAGCCCACGTTACGCAGCAGCACACATGCACGCTGTCAGACAAGCCCGCGTATGCAGGCAATGCACTGCGCGCCTTCGTTGCAAAAGCGCATTTCCCCAACCGAAATCACCGCAGCAAGCAACTGCAGCCTGGCCGCGGTCAGCGCGCAGCCAGTGCGCGATCAGTGCGCGATCAGTGCGCGATCAGTGACCCAGCATCAGCTGCAGGTTCTGCACCGCAGCGCCGCTGGCGCCCTTGCCCAGATTGTCCAGGCGCGCAATCACCACCGCCTGCCGGTATTGCTCGTTGGCAAACACGCGCAACTCCAGCTTGTTGGTGTCGGTCAGCGTGTCGGCGGCCAGCTTCAGATCATCCGTGGGCGGCAGCACGCTCACCCACTGCTCGGGCGTGTTGGTGCGGCTGTAGTGGCCGGCCAGCGCGTCGTGCAGGTCGCTGGCCTTGGGCGCGCCGGGCAGCAGGTCGAGGTGCAGCGGCAACTGCACCAGCATGCCCTGGCGGAAGTTGCCCACCGCCGGAATGAACACGGGGCGGCGCGTGAGCCCGGTGTAACGCAGGATCTCGGGAATGTGCTTGTGTGCCAGGCCCAGCGCGTAGGCTTCGTAAGGCGCTGCGGTGCCCGCCTCGTACGCTTCGATCATCGTGCGGCCGCCGCCCGAGTAGCCCGACACCGAAGGCAGGCTCAACGGATAGTCAGCGGGGATCAGTCCTGCATCGACCAGCGGGCGCAGGATGGCAATGGCCCCCGTGGCATAGCAGCCGGGGTTGGAGACGCGGCCGGCTTCGCGCACGGCTTGCGTCTGCGACGCTGCCAGCTCCGGAAACCCGTACACCCAGCCATCGGCCGTGCGGTGGGCGGTGCTGGCGTCGATCACCTTGACCTTGCGGCCCATAGTGCGCTCGATCTCGTCCACCATCGCCACGGTCTCGCGCGCCGCATCGTCGTGCAGGCACAGGATGACCAGATCCACGCCCGCCATCAGGTCGCGCTTGGCGGCCGGGTCCTTGCGCAACTCGGGCGCAATGCTGACCAGCTCGATGTGCGGCATGGTCTGCAGGCGCTCACGGATCTGCAGGCCCGTGGTGCCGGCTTCGCCATCGATGAAAACTCTGGACATGGAAGTGCTCCTGCGAAAAAAGTGGCGCCAGCGTGGGCTACCGGGTCGTCAAAGGTGCGTACACCGCCAGCCCCTGGCAGACAGCGCACGCCCACCCGCGCTGTAAGTTAGGCACAAGGATGGTGCATTGCAGCATGATACATTCGATGGTTGCCATGTCCCCAGCCCGCGGCCAGACGATTGTTCATGGTAAACGGGTAACAACCACCCTTCCCTGAGAGAGACCTCATGAAGATTCACGAATACCAAGGCAAGGAAATCTTGCGCAATTTTGGTGTGCCCGTTCCGCGCGGCATTCCCGCATTCACGGTGCAAGAAGCCGTGGAAGCAGCCCAGAAGCTCGGCGGCCCCGTGTGGGTTGTGAAGGCCCAGATCCACGCCGGTGGCCGTGGCAAGGGTGGCGGCGTGAAGGTGGCCAAGTCCATTGACGACGTGAAGGCACGCGCCAGCGACATCCTGGGCATGCAGCTGGTCACGCACCAGACCGGCGCCGAAGGCCAGAAGGTCCGCCGCCTGTACATCGAAGACGGCGCCGACATCAAGAACGAACTGTATGTGTCGCTGGTCACCGACCGCGCCACGCAGAAGGTCGCCCTGATCGCGTCGAGCGAAGGCGGCATGGACATCGAGGAAGTGGCCCACTCCACGCCCGAGAAGATCATCACCGAGATGATCGACCCGATCGCCGGCATCACCGAAGCGCAAAGCCGCAAGGTGGCAGCAGCCATCGGCCTGACCGGCGCTTCCGTCGACCAGGCCGTGGACATCTTCGCCAAGATCTACAAGTGCTACATGGAAACGGACGCGTCGCTGGTGGAAATCAACCCGCTGAACTGCGACTCCAAGGGCAACCTGATGGCCCTGGACGCGAAGTTCAACTTTGACGCCAACGCCCTGTTCCGCCACCCTGAAATCGTGGCCTTCCGCGACCTGGACGAAGAAGATCCGGCCGAAGTGGAAGCCTCCAAGTTCGACCTGGCCTACATCAGCCTCGATGGCAACATCGGCTGCCTGGTGAACGGCGCCGGCCTGGCCATGGCCACCATGGACACGATCAAGCTGTTTGGCGGCGAGCCTGCCAACTTCCTGGACGTGGGCGGCGGTGCCACCCCCGAGAAGGTCACCGAAGCCTTCAAGATCATGCTGAAGAACCCCAAGGTCGAAGGCATTCTGGTCAACATCTTCGGCGGCATCATGAAGTGCGACACCATCGCCACCGGCGTGATCACTGCCTGCAAGGCCGTGAACCTGAACGTGCCGCTGGTCGTGCGCATGAAGGGTACGAACGAAGAGCTGGGCAAGAAGATGCTGGCCGAGTCCGGCCTGCCCATCATCGCTGCAGACACCATGGCCGAAGCCGCGACCAAGATCGTTGCTGCCGTCAAGTAAGCCCGGAGAACACACATGTCGATCTACATCAACAAAGACACCAAGGTCATCACCCAGGGCATCACGGGCAAGACGGGCCAGTTCCACACCGAAAAGTGCCAGGAATACGCGAACGGCAAGAACTGCTTCGTGGCGGGCGTGAACCCCAAGAAGGCCGGCGAGTCGATCTTCAACATTCCGATCTACGCCTCCGTCAAGGAAGCCGCCCAGCAGACCGGCGCCACCGTGTCGGTGATCTACGTGCCCCCAGCTGGCGCCGCGGACGCGATCTGGGAAGCCGTCGAAGCCGACCTGGACCTGGCGATCTGCATCACCGAAGGCATTCCGGTCAAGGACATGCTGATGGTGCGCAACAAGATGAAGGCCAAGGAAGCCGCTGGCGGCAAGAAGACGCTGCTGCTGGGCCCCAACTGCCCCGGCCTGATCACGCCTGACGAAATCAAGATCGGCATCATGCCTGGCCACATCCACCGCAAGGGCCGCATCGGCGTCGTGTCCCGTTCGGGCACGCTGACGTACGAAGCCGTGGCCATGCTGACGGAAGTGGGCCTGGGCCAGTCGAGCGCTGTGGGCATTGGTGGCGACCCCATCAATGGTCTCAAGCACATCGACGTGATGAAGGCTTTCAACGACGATCCAGACACCGACGCCGTGATCATGATCGGTGAAATCGGCGGCCCCGATGAAGCCGAGGCCGCCCAGTGGTGCAAGGCCAACATGAAGAAGCCTATCGTGGGCTTCATCGCTGGCGTGACCGCTCCTCCCGGCAAGCGCATGGGCCACGCTGGCGCACTGATCTCCGGCGGCGCCGACACGGCCGATGCCAAGCTGGCGATCATGGAAGAGTCGGGCTTCATCATCACCCGCAACCCTTCGGAACTGGGCAAGCTGCTCAAGGCACAGCTGAAGTGATCCGCTGATCCGCCCGTCCGTAAGCAGTACTACGGACGCATCGGGCGGCACGGCCCGATAGACTGGCCACTCCCATAAAAAAAGAAGCGCTCGAAACCCTGGTTTCGGGCGCTTCTTGCATTCATAACAGTGGAGTTCAGCATGGAATTTGTGCAAAGTGCCGATTTCTGGATCGGCCTGATGAAGATCGTCTGGATCAACATCATCCTCTCGGGCGACAACGCGGTGGTCATCGCACTGGCAGCCCGGTCCCTCCCCCCCGAGCAGCAAAAAAAGGCCGTCTTCTGGGGCTCCGGCGCGGCTGTGGTCTTGCGGATCCTGCTGACCGTGGTCGCTGCGAAGTTGCTTGAGCTGTCGTTCCTGCAAATCATCGGTGGCTGCCTGCTGCTGTGGATCGGATTCCAGCTGCTGGGCGGCGGCGACGAAGAAGAAGGCGAATCGAAAACGTATGGCAGCCTCATGGCTGCGGTACGCACCATCCTGATTGCCGATCTGGTGATGAGCTTGGACAACGTGATTGCCGTTGCAGCCGCCGCGCACGGCAACGTTCTGCTGCTGATTCTGGGGCTGGCCATCAGCATTCCGCTGGTGATTTTTGGCAGCACGCTGATGATCAAGCTGATGGAGCGCTTCCCGGTCATCGTGACGCTGGGGGCCGCGCTGATCGGCTGGGTGGGCGGCGAAACCATTGCCAATGACGTGGCACTGCACGACTATGCCCTGGCGCATCCAGCATTCCACTATGTCGCCGCGGCGCTGGGTGCAACGCTGGTGCTGGCCGGCGGCAAGTTCTGGGCCGCACGATCGCGCCAGCAACGCATCGAGGCGTGACCAGGCCGCCTTCGGACGCCTGACAAAAATGACACGACGACGCTGCAGCACACCGCGCCCGACCTGACAGGAAGGGCAACCTTGCAGGCGCGGTTGCCCTGCCACGGCCTGCCGCGCAGCCCGGAACCACTCGCAGTGAGCTTCCGAAACGGCGTGGTTATTGCTTGAATATCTCCACTTATTCAATAGCGGGCGATAGCAAAGTGGGTTCAGGATCCTGGAGGCGGCGGCGTGACGTGTGGCGGACTGATGGCTTCTGGGCCGGCGTAGCCTGCGCAGGAACACTGGCGCTGGCTGTACTCACAGGCGCCGTGCAGCGCCTGGAATACCGCTTCTACGACGCAGCCACCCAGAGCCCTCTTTCGGCCGGTGCTTCCGACATCGCCATCATCGCCATCGATGAAGTCACGGTTGCCGAGCTCGGCCCGTTGCCGTGGCCCCGCGAAGTGCATGCCCGCATGGTGGAGCGGCTGGGCGCCGCCGGCGCACGAGCCATTGTTTACACCCCTGCGCTGCCGGAGCAGCCTGCCGAGCGCGGGCTGGCATACATCCGGCGGATGGGTGAGGTTCTCGCACGGTCGGGCGACGGCTCTCCCTTGACCACCGAACTGGGGCGCCTGGTCGGGGAGGCGGAGGCAGCACTGGATGGCGACGCGCGCCTGGCACGCGCGATCCAGCAGGCCGGCAACGTGCTGCTGGCTTCTTCCTACGCAGGCCCGGCAACTGCGGCGCCGCCACCGGCATACGTGCTGCGCAGTGCGCTGGCGGGGCCGGGCGCACCTGCCTTGTCGGCGCCCCCAGCCCAGCATCCGGCTGCAGCGCTGGGTCAGGCAGCGGCTGGGGTAGGCCATCTGCATCCATTGCCCGACATTGACGGCAAGGTAAGGCGAATCCACGGTCTGCTCAATGACCACGGTGCCGGGATCCCGTCCCTCGCGCTGCTGGCGGTGCAGCTACAGATGCCTGCTGGCCAGCGGAGCCTGAAGTCTGGCGCCCCGGGGTTGCAGATCGGGAGTCTGGCAGTTCCGACCGATTCAGCATTTGTCCTGCGGCCGCGCATGTTCACGGGCGCGGCGGCTGCGTCCAGCGCCTTTGCGATGTATCCGTTCTCACAGGTGCTGTCGGGCAAAGTGCCAGCAGGTGTGTTCAAAGGCAAAACCGTTCTCGTCGGCGCAGCCAGCCCGGCCTTGGCGCCACCCTGGCAGACCTTGGATGGCCGCCCGGTCCCGCCGGTGGAAATGCTCGCGCACACCATCTGGTCGGCGCGTCAAGGCAGCCTTGTGCAACACCCCTCGTGGGCTGGGAAGGCAGGATGGGCAAGTGCGATCGGCGCCCTGTTGGTCGCCGTTTTCGCACTGCCAAGGCTGTCAGCAAGTACCGCGGTGACCGTGGGCCTGGCGCTGGCCCTGGCAATCGCGTGTGCGGAATGGGGGTTGCTCCGCTATGCAGGAACCTGGGTGCCGCTACTGCCGGGAGTGGCCGTGTTACTGGCCGGGACCGCCGCTGTGCTGGTACATCGCGTCTTGAAAAAACGAAACACCGTCCCGCCCGCCAGATCCACCGGGTCGGCCGAGACCGACCGGATGATGGGTCTTGCGCTACAAGGGCAGGGGCAGCTGGACATGGCGTTCGAGCGCCTTCGCAAGGTGCCGATGAGCGATGCGCTGCTCGACAACCTCTATCACCTGGGCCAGGACTACGAGCGCAAGCAGAATTCGGCGCGCGCGAAAGCGGTGTACGGCCTGATCCTTCGGCATGACCGGGATTACCGCGACGTGCGCAGCCGCTACAAGCGCATCCGGGCTGAACTCCAACGGGAGGAGAATCCTTCGCAAACTCCGCACGCGTCTGCAAGCACGCCGCCGGATAACGGTGGCTTGCGCATGCCGCAGCCGGCCGGCGATGCACCCCTTGCGATCACCAAGCTGGGCCGCTACGGAATCGAGCGCGAGCTGGGCAATGGCGCCATGGGCGTCGTCTACCTGGGGCGCGATCCCACGATAGGCCGGGTGGTAGCACTCAAGACCATGGCGCTGGGCGACGAATTCGAGGGTACGGCGCTCATCGACGCGCGCACCCGCTTTTTTCGCGAGGCCGAGACAGCCGGGCGGCTGCAGCATCCCAACATCGTGACCATCTTCGATGCTGGCGAAGAGCACGGGCTGGCCTACATCGCCATGGAGTTCCTGAAAGGGACTGACCTTGCGGGCGCCTGCAGCGAAAACGCGCTGCTGCCAGTGCCGGTGGTGCTGTCCATTGCTGCTCGCGTAGCCGAAGCACTGGACTATGCACACGCGCACCAGGTGGTGCACCGCGACATCAAGCCGGCCAACATCATGTATGACGCTGCCGCCGACACCGTCAAGGTCACGGATTTCGGCATTGCACGCATTACGGACTCCAGCCGCACGCGCACAGGACTGGTCCTGGGCACACCCAGCTTCATGTCGCCGGAGCAGCTAGCTGGAAAGAAGGTGGACGGGCGGTCCGACTTGTATGCGCTCGGAGTCACGCTGTTTCAGCTGCTTTCCGGGCGGCTTCCACTGCGGGGCGCTTCCATGAATGAGCTGATGCGCCTGATTGCGACGGTGGAGCCACCGGACATCCGGCAGTTGCGCGCGGATCTGCCCGCATCGGTGGCGCAGGTGGTGGCGAAGGCGCTGCGAAAGCGCCCCGAGGCGCGCTACCAGACCGGGCAGCAACTGGCTACCGAGCTGCGGTCCGCTTGCGCGGACATGGTTGCGCACACGGCTATCGGTGGCACCGGACCTGTCGTCTATGATTCGGCTCGCGCAGTGACAGGGCATGAGATGGCGGACTATCAGGAAGCCGTGACGGAGACACCCGCTCGCCGGGGCGCGGAGCCCCCGCCCATCTCAGGTACCCGATGACGCTCGCCACCACATCCATGACCTACGAATTTTTCGCCCGGACGGACAAGGGCCGCGTGCGCGGCAACAACGAAGATGCCGTCGCCGTCGATGAGGATGCGCAGATTGCCATCCTGGCGGACGGCATGGGCGGGTACAACGCGGGCGAAGTGGCCAGCGGCATGGCCACCACCTTCATCCGGGCTGAAATGGCACGATGGATGTCGCAGGCTGGCGCGGACCCGCAGTCCACGGACGTCCGTCGCGCCCTGGAAACCTGCGTGGAAAACGCAAACCACGCCATCCTGGGCGCATCGCTGTCCAACCCGCAGTACGCGGGCATGGGCACCACCCTTGTGGTCGGGGTCTTCCAGGCAGACCGGCTCATCCTGGGGCACATCGGCGATTCGCGCTGCTACCGCGTGCGGGACGGGGCGATGCAGCAGATCACCCGCGATCACTCCTGGCTTCAGGAGCAGGTGGATGCCGGTCTGCTCACGCCCCATCAGGCAGCGATGTCGTCCAACCGCAATCTGGTGACACGGGCCCTGGGCGTTGAACCCAACGTGATGATGGAGGTCAACGAGTTTCAGGTGGCTCCCAATGATCTTTTCCTGCTGTGCTCGGACGGCCTCACCGACATGGTCTCCGATGACACGCTCGAGGAACTTGTATGCGAGCCGTTGTCTTTGGAGGAAAAAGCGACACTGCTGATTGATACCGCCAATGCGAATGGTGGTCGTGATAACGTGAGCGTCCTATTGGTGCAGGCCGCTTCCGGAGGCAAGAGGCGTGGCCTCATGTCCAGATTGCTGGGGGCCATCGATGGCCCGAAATAAAACAATTCATCAAATCAGGAGTGGATCATGCCGAGAATGATCGTTTCGATCGACGGGGTCGTCATCAAGGAAGTGCAGTTGACGAAAGAGCGCACGACGCTGGGACGGCGCCCCTACAACGACATCGTCATCGACAACCTGGCCGTCAGTGGTGAGCATGCCGTCATCCACATGACCAGCCAGGAGGTCGAGATCGAAGATCTTGGCAGCACCAATGGCACTTACGTCAACGGCAAGGCGGTCAAGAGGAACGACCTCCGCAACGGCGACACGATCGAGGTCGGCAAGTACAAGATCCGCTTCATGCATGAGGCGGACGGCCAGAACTTCGAGAAGACCATGATCTTCAAGCCCGGCATGGTTCCCCCGATGGGAACGCCTTCGCGCCCCGCACCACTCGCGGGTACGCCACCGGCAGCGCCGGTGACGGCGGTCATCCGGGTCATGTCGGGTGCGGCGGCTGGCCGGGAAGTGTCTTTGCAAAAGGTAGTGACCACAATCGGCAAGCCCGGTGTGGCCGTGGCGTCCATCACGCGGCGCCACCAGGGCTTTGTGCTGGCGCATGTCGAAGGGCCTCACATGCCGCTGCTCAACGGAGCTTCGATTGGCTCGGCGCCTGTGCCGCTCAAGAACGGTGACCGGCTTGAGCTGGCTGGCACGGAGATGCAGTTCGAGCAGAACTGAGTTCTGGGTTTGGCGCGAGGGCGCTCATCCGCCCCCTCCTCACAAACCCGGCCCGCTTTCGGTGCGCGCCGACGCGGCGCGTAGTAGACCTCCCTTCTAGGCGACGCCCCGCCGGGTCTGTTGGCGACAAGGGGAGCGACCGCTCGGATGAGCCGGCACCTTGGTTGCCCGAGTATCCACGTCGAGGACCAGATAAGCGCAAAATTGTCGCCGACTTCCCAAAAATGTCACCAAGCTTTAGCTGGCGCGGCTAACCGGGTGAATAGACCCAAGGGGCCGCTGTTGGCACGGGTTCTGCTTTATTACTTAGTCACTTAACTTTTTCTCAAGGAGTTCCTTCATGAAACGCTCAATTCAGCAAGGTTTTACGCTCATCGAACTGATGATCGTGGTTGCGATTATCGGTATTCTGGCCGCTGTGGCTCTGCCAGCCTACAAGGACTACACGATCAAGGCACGCATGTCTGAAGTGGTTCTGGCGGCTTCCCAATGCCGCACCACCATCAGCGAAACGGTTCAGAGCATGAACTTGACCTCTACACTCAGTGGCACTAACGCTTTTGGTTGCGATGCGACGAATCCAACCAAGATGGTTGCATCGATTACCGCAAACGCTGCTACGGGTGCAATTGTGGTGGTTCCTCATGCGTCGAATCTGGGGGTCACTATGGCAACCACCGACACGATTACGTTAACTCCTTACAAGGATAGCGCAAGTGGTGTGTACGCCCTGGGAACAGCCACTACTGGCGGTCAAGGCACTCAGGTGTACGAGTGGAGGTGTACGTCGATTGGCACCGCCGCGAAGTACGCTCCCGGTTCGTGCCGCTGATGGTTGCAGCACACTGAGTGCGGAACTCAAAGGAGGGGGCTTCGGCCCCCTTTTTATTTGCAGACGGCGCCCTTCATGACCTCTCATTCGATATCCAGCGCATCACGTTTAATCGGTGTGGGCGCCCTCATCTACGCCCTTTGTTGGCTACTGCCCAACCACCACATACCTTGGACGGATTTCTATTCCGACGCCTGGGCCGCCTGTGTGTTGTGGGTGCTCGCCGCGGCCGTAATGTGGCGCAGTCGAAAATTGCCATCGCTCGAGTGGCATGTGTTACCCCTTCTTGTACTGGTTTGTATTGGCGTCGTGGGGCTGCAGTACGCTTCAGGCCTCATCGAAACACTGGGCGTCGCGTTTATTGGCAGCCTGTTTCTAGTTGGACTGATGTTGGCCCTCTTGGTGGGCGCGAGGTGGGAACGTCTGGAACCTGGTCAATGTGCGAACTTTTTGTTCACTGCTGTGCTGATCGGAGCGTCTGGATCGCTGTTCATCCAGTTTCAGCAGTGGTTACGTATCGATCCAGGATCGGCGTTCTGGCTTTTCATTCCCGCGCCCCCAAATCGCGTTCACGGAAATCTTGGCCAACCCAATCAGCTGGCCACTCTTCTGTGCTTGGGCGTTGCTGCCTGTGCCTGGTTGCATGAACGGCGACGCCTTCCAGGCTGGGCCGCGTGGTGTTGGGCAGCACTGTTGGCGGTCGGCCTTGCGTTGACAGAGTCACGCACAAGCTGGATCGTGGTGCTTTTCTCACTGGCGACGATGATCGTGATGCGCAACCGCCTTGGCATATCGCGCTCAGTCATGGTCGGCGCGTGCGGCTGGACTGGCCTGTTTGCAACTTTTGTAGTAGTCCTCCCTCATGCCAACCTATGGCTCGGTCTGGCAACCCAACTAAGGCCGTTGCGGGTGGACTCGTCCACCAATCTTCGCCTTGAGTTTTGGGCGAAGTTATGGGATGCACTGCTGGAAAAGCCTTGGTTCGGCTATGGCTGGATGCAAACGAGTTTCGCTCAGTTTCCTGCGGACCCGTATGCAATGATTACTGGCGGGACCATAAGGCACGCTCACAATCTCTTCGTAGATCTGGTGGTAGAACTCGGCCTTCCCCTAGGCCTAGCCGCATGCGCGGTATTAGGGCTATGGGCGATCCGAGCACTGAAGCGTGTCGACCAGCTGGAACACTTGTGGATGCTGCTGTTCCTGGCAGCGCTAGGCATCCACGCAATGCTTGAATTTCCGCTTCACTACGCATACTTCCTGCTGCCATTCGGCCTCATGCTGGGGTCGTTGAACGTAGCACTGAAATTTCGTCCCGTGTTAACTACCCGGCTCGTGCCAGCGGTTGGAGCTCTGATAGTCGCAGGCTTCGGACTGTCAATTACGGTGTACGACTATGTCCGCATAGAGAGCGACTTTTTTGTGTTGCGCTTTGAACATCAAAAGCTCGATAAGGCCGGGGACCGCCTTGCTCCGGAAGTAATAGCTTTGACCCAAATGCAGGACATGATCTGGCTCGCCAGGGTTGATCCGTCCAACACTCACGGCGAGAAAGATCTGGAGCGAGCGCTCAACACCATGAAATTGCTTCCCAGCTTGATGGCCAACTATAAATTGGCAGCAATGTACGCATTTGCCGGCCAACCTAAAAAAGCGGAATACTGGATTGTCGTACTAACGCGAATGAATGAACTGGATGAACGCACTGTGAAGTCTATCCGTAGACAGTGGGATGAACAGGCGTCTGTATTTCCCCCAATGGCGGAAGTGGCTTGGCCCAAGTGAGGCAGACGTTTTGGTGCAGTCGTCAGGAACCAGGGATTCGCTGAGCTGGCAATCGTCGGCCTGCGCCAGCAGTCCAACGATTGTCTCCGCTTACCCCACTACATAGCTTCCTGACTTTCCCCCGTGCTTTTCTGCGACACGCACGTCGTGTATGGACATTCCCCGATCCACTGCCTTGCACATGTCATAAATCGTCAACAGCGCAATTTGGACGGCGGTCAACGCCTCCATCTCCACCCCCGTTTGTCCCACTGTCTCGACAGTAGCCGAGCAAAATACCCCCGTAGCGCCCGGCACGTGTGCTCCGGCAGATTCAAATTCGATAGCAACCCGGGTCAATGCCAACGGATGACACAGCGGGATTAAATCGCTGGTTTTCTTCGCTGCCATTACCCCGGCAATGCGGGCAATACCTAGGACATCCCCTTTTTTTGCGGTCCCAGACTCGACCAAAGCAAGCGTCTCGGGCCTCATCTGGATGCGCCCGGTGGCTACAGCGATGCGATGAGTTGGGGCTTTTGCGCCTACATCAACCATGTGCGCTTGGCCCTGCGCATCAAAGTGGGTAAGCGCTGACGCGCCGGTCAGGGCAGTGTTCGTGGAGGTCATGGTTCGGGCTTTGGACACACCTTGGCACCAGCCGAGGCGAAACAATCATCGGATGCGGGCATCATACGGCGGCGCGGGCCGCGGTTGACGGACCAACTGCGCAGGACACCAAGAGGCAATCAGTGCTGATTTCACCCCTCACTACGGAACTCGTGCGCGAAGGCAAGTATTTACTGGCCACATTGCTAATGGTCACCGGCGCCATGCTGCATGTCCCATCCAGCGCTCAGACCGCCCTCCCCACCCTCGGCGACAGCAGCGACCTCACCATCAGCGCCGAGCGCCGCTTGGGCGACCGCATCATCCGCGAGCTTTATCGCGACCCTGACTATATCGATGACGCGGTGCTGGCCGAATATGTGCAATCGATCTGGCAGCCCCTGGTGGCAGCGGCCCGGGTCAGGGGAGAGCTGACGCCGGAGCTGGACGAGCGCTTCGCATGGGAGATCCTCCTGGGGCGCGACAGGACTGTCAACGCCTTTGCCCTGCCTGGCGGCTACCTCGGCCTGCACCTGGGCCTGATTGGCGTGGTGGAAACGCGCGATGAACTGGCGTCGGTGCTGGCGCATGAGCTCAGCCATGTCACGCAGCGGCACATATCGCGTTTGCTCACCCAACAGAGCAAGCAGACGCCGCTCCTACTGGGCGCAATGGTGCTCGGCGCGCTTGCGGCCAGCAAGAACCCGGCGGCAACGCAGGCGCTCGTCGTAGGTGGCCAGGCACTTGCCATTCAGAACCAGCTGAACTTCTCGCGGGACATGGAACGCGAGGCCGACAGGATTGGCTACGGGCTGATGGCTCCGGCCGGATTTGCGCCGCAAGGGTTCACCGGGATGTTCGACAAACTCCAGCAGGCCAACCGGCTCAACGACAACGGTTCCTGGCCCTATCTGCGCAGCCATCCACTGACGACGGAGCGCATGGCAGACATGCAGTCGCGCGTGCCTCCTGGGTCCGCGCCGAAGGCATCCGGCCCCGTGCACCAGGCTTTCGAGCCCGGAATGATGGCGGCGCGGGCGCGTGTGCTGTCGAACCCAGGTGTGGACGTGTTGCGGCAATGGATCGCTGAGCCCCGGGGCACCGGATTCTCGGCGCAAAGCGCAGCAAAACGGGCTGCGGCACTCTACGCGTCGGCACTGGGCAGCAGCACGCTGCGGGACAGCAACAACGCGCGTGCCACGGCCCGCAAGTTGCTAGAAGTTGTGAAATCTGATCCTGCAGCCTATCGCCTTGCTGCGCTGCTGGCAGCCGAGATCGAACTCGCAGCTGGCGATGCAGCGGCGGCTGTCACCAAGCTCCCTGCTACCGCTGCCGGCCCAGGCGCGGGCGGGCAATCGAGCCGACCCGAGCTGCTGCTGCGAGCACAGGCGTTTCTCAGAGGTGCCGCGGCCAGCGATGCGCAAGCGGTGACTGGAGCGTTGCAGACTTGGGTAACTACCCATCCACGCGACGCCACGGCGTGGCAACTGCTGGCATCAGCCTGGCAGGCGTCAGGCCAGCCACTGCGCGGCATACGAGCCGAGGCCGAGGCGCACGCGGCTCGGTATGACTACGCAGCCGCAGTGGACAGATTCAAGGCGGGGCAAGACATGGCGCGACGCGGCGCATCCGCGGCAGACCACATCGAGGCGTCCATCATCGACACACGGCTGCGCGCGGTCGAGTCACTTCTTCGAGAACAGGCCACCGAGCGCTGACTCGATCAGGATACCGAGCACGGAGTAGATCAGCGAGCCCAGCAGCGCGGCGCCGAACCCGGTGACCTGAAAGCCCTCCAGAACCGAGGCTGCCGCCCAGAACATCAGGGCATTGATAACGAACAGGAAGAGCCCCACGGTGACGATGGTCACGGGGAGCGTGAGCACGACCAGCACCGGCCGCAGCACCACGTTGAAGAGGCCGATGACAAACGCCGCGATCAAGGCCGAGGTGAAGCTCTCCACCTGCACGCCGCTGTAAACATACGCGACGAAAAGAAGGGACGCTGCGCTCAGCAGCCATTTGAAAAGCAGTCTCATGGCGCAAGAATAGCATTCGGCCAGCTCGTGGCCCAAGAAACGCTTTGACCGTGGGCCTGTATCGCAGACCCGCGGTATGGAGGTTCTCCAGCCTATTCAAGCCCGAGCATGCACAGCACACCGATCCCGGTGACAAGACTGCCCAACGTGCCGGGCAGGCCAGACCAGCGTGGGCCCACGGCTACCGGTGCCTCATCGCTTGCCGCACGAGGGCGACGCATGTCGATCACCTGCGCTGGGGCGGATTGCCCAGCCTGCAACTGCGCTGTCAATTCGGCCAAGGGCGCCTTGGCAAGCATGGTGGTCACAGTGCCTGCGTGCGCAGGCAGGGTAGGCAGGATCTGGGCGAACAGCTTGTCGGCCCATTTGTCGCGCCAGTTCTCACGGGCGCGATGGCTGACCCACTTGCTGATGCGGTGTGTCATACGGGGTGCGCAAGCCACCAGCAGCCATTGGGCGCGAGCGGATGGCTGACGAGCCAGCAATGTAGCCAGGCCCTGTTGCGCACTCGCGGCGTCGTCGACGTAAACAATGAACCTGTCCATAAACGACTCCTTGCGATGACAGTGCCGGTCCGCGAAATGTTGCATCCAGAGGGCACGCAATCAATCGCGGGCCGGTTCGAGGCTTCAGGCGCCAGCAGGGCCGGCCGCCTCACGGCGTGCCAGCACGGCCTTGCCGATCGCCAGCACGAGCAGTGCACCCGCAATGCTCGCCCCATACCTGATCCAGTCGGTCTGCGGAAGTTTCACCATCCATTGCCACTTGTCTGCATTGGCAAACACAGGATCCGTCACGAGCATGCCTCCCGCAATCCAGCCCAGCAGCATGCCGCCGAGCACGATGATCAGCGGGAAGCGTTCCATCAGCTTGATCACCAGCTGGCTGCCCCAGACGATGATCGGGATGGAGATCAGCAGGCCGAGGACCACCAGAAGGAACGAGTGCTCGCCCGCGTTTTGAGCCGCGCCCGCAATCGCAATGACGTTGTCAACGCTCATCACCAGGTCAGCCACGATGATGGTCTTGATGGCCGCGAGCAGTTTGTCGCTGCCCTGGACATCGCCGTGACCGTCCTCATCGGGAGCGAGCAGCTTCACGCCAATCCACACCAGCAGCAACGCGCCCACGAATTTCAGGAAGGGCAGTGCCAGGAGCGTCATTGCGAAAGCGATGAGGATCACGCGCAGCACGATGGCGCCAGCGGTACCCCAGATGATGCCCTTCGCACGTTGCGCGGGCGGCAGCTTGCGGCACGCCAGGGCAATGACCACGGCATTATCCCCACCCAGCAAGATGTCAATGATGATGATCTGGCCCAAAGCAAGCCAGAATTCAGGCGACGATAAAAAGTCCATAAATTCCTCGAATTGATACGCAAAAGGGGGCTTGCCGCCACCGCAGCGCTAGCCTTCTCCCCGTTCAGGGACACGGTCAGCAGATCAGGGAACGTCCAGAGCGGATTCGGATATGCGAAGGACGGCCTTGATCAGCCCTGACAGGGCCCATCAAAGGTCTTGCTCAGCCGGGACACCTTAGGTGGCCACGACCCGGAGCGCCGGAAGCGATGCTTCGTACTGACGACGGTTCCGACAGACTACGCCGAGCGCCATCCGGCAACGCCATGGCCCAACGCAGACTGGGAGCTACTCCCCTTCGAAGCTGGCGATTGGAACACTGGGAGCGCCGCCACGCAAGCAAGTTGCATTGTGGATACTGCGTATACCTGCCGTTGCATCTGTCCCGCGCCGGCTCGCAGCGGCCTCCCATACACCCACCCCGGCAAGGCCAGACGCTGGCAGCTATGATCCGGCGCCCTGTACACGGCACCCATGGCACACATCCACATCACCGACATCGAAGCTGCCATCAACCACTGGCGGGCGCGCACTCCGTCTCCTGACGGCATCACGCTGGCGCCTGAGCTGCGAGCGTTGGGTGAGCTGTATGCACGGATGGTCTACGCGCATGAAGACGCCACCGATGAGGACGCGCTGCCCCCTGCAGCCCTTGCCGCCTGGCAGGCCTGGTACGACACGACACCGGATACGCCCTGCATCGCCATTTGCTCCACGAGTCAGGGGGACGACTTGTGCAAGGGATGCGGCCGTACTTTCGACGAGGTGCAGTTCTGGCCCGCCTTCACACCGGCGGAAAAACGGAGCGTGTGGCGGCGTATCACGCTGGAACACTCGGCGTGGCGATTCAACCGCTATGCGGAGCGGGCTGCAGAAGGCCCCAGCGTAGGTCCCGGGGACACTACCGCCCCGGTATAGGGGGTGGATGGGCGTATTCTGCGGATGCGGCTGCTATGCGGGCATGCGGTGCAAGCCTGTACGCCAACCCGGCAAACGGCTATCGTGCTGCCATGCTCCGACTGATGCAGGCCCCCAACATCGCCATTGCGACGCTCTGGGCAGATCTGCTGTGCGAGGCAGGCATGGCCGCCTCGGTGCAGCGTCAATACCTCGGTGCTGCGGCTGGGCATCTGCCGCCGGGAGAATGCCTTCCGGAAATCTGGCTCGACCACGACGAACATGTTGCACCGGCGCGGGCACTGTTGAAGGATCTTCAAGATCTGCCCCAGCGGCGCTGGGCGTGCACCTGCGGTGAACTGGTGGAGGGTGGCTTTGAGCAGTGCTGGCAATGTGGCGCGCTCATGCCGCGCTGACCGCATGCTGCCGAGCGGGTGCCTTCGCCGTATCGACAAACTGCCTTGCCACCGAATCCGTTGCCAGAGATACTATCGCTATTATTTATATAGCACCTAAACCAATTAAAACAAGGGCTCCAGCCCAAAAAGACCAAATAACAGGGCTTCGGTGCTACTTCCAGCGTACCGGCTCAACGTGCACGCTGCCCTGCGTGCTGCTGAGTGTGATCGCACCCTCCTGTACGGTGGCCTGCAATTGCATGCTGCGCTCGGCCAACTGGGCCAGCGCCTGCGACGCTTCGGACGGGATGCGCCACACCTGCAACTTTTCGAGGCGCGACAGCTTGCTTTCGATGCCCTTCCACCAGATCTCGGCGGCATGGTTGAAGCAGTACACGATCACGGCGTCGGCCTTGCTGCACGCCTTGGTCAGCGGTTTGTCCTCGGGCTGGCCGACCTCAATCCACACGCGCCTGCGGCCTGTGAAATCCGTGAGGGATGCATCCGGGTCGTCCGGGTCCGACAGTCCCGCGCCAAACGCCAGCGTGCCGTCCCCATTGCAGGTGTCGTTGAGTTCATGCGCCTGGATGGCCAGTGCAGCCAGCCGCACCATCATGCGTTCGTCCGTTTCGCTGGGATGCCTGGCCAGCGTCAGAGCGTGGTCCGCGTAGTAGCCATGGTCGATGTCGGCGATCTGGAGATTCGCCTTGAAGATGGTGGATTTGATGGCCATGGAGTTCGAACTGCTGAAAGAAAGGCCCGCCGCAGCCTGCATGACGGGACGAGGAGGCACATGGCGCGAGTACAGACCTGCGTGACCGCTAGGACGCACCTTCGGCAGGTGACGCGGACGAAGTACCCGCTGCAGGGCGCCGTGGTTTCCAACGAAGGGCGGGCTTCTCGACCAGATGCCACGACAACACGGCAAAGAACATTGCCGCGGCGATGCTCAATGCCAGCGCCGGTGCAAAAGTCAGGCTGGACCCGGCCCACCACAGGGTGGCCTGCTGAAGCGGGAAACCGTAAATGTACAAACCGTACGAAAAATCACCGAACCGCCCCGCCCCCGAAACGCCCGGAGTGCAGGCACTGCCCCACACAACAGCCAGCCCGGCGAGCACCAACAGCGGCCCTTGGCCATTCAACGGCGAAGGACCCCACTGGTACAGCAGTGCTCCTGTCACCAGCAGCCATGCGGCGGCAGACCAGCGGCGAGGCTGCCACACCCAGCTCCAGCGTGCGAGCACGGCGCCAAAAGTGAAGACCATCCCGTACTGGAGCGCAAACGACCACTCGGGAAAAGGCGGCGCCCTGTAGCGCCACTGCAGGGCAGCGGCAAGCCCCAACAGCGCAGCGAGTGGCAGCCAGTGCCAGCGCATCAACCCCAGAGCCCCCAACAGGGCAAGTACCGCATAACAACCCACTTCCAGCGGTATCGTCCATAAGGGACCGTTCACTGAACCCGGGTGCGGGCTCGCAGGAAACACTCCCGGCAGGCTGGGGTGAATATCCAGCACAAGGTTCAGCAGATGCTGCCGAGTAGCCGCGTGGGTAAAGTAATCCCTCAACGGAAGCTGGGTCACCAGCGGGCCCAGCACAAAAATGGCCAGCAACACCACGACCGCGAGCGCCGGCCAGATGCGCAAGGCCCGGCGAAGCGCAAAACGGGGGACGCTAGGGTCTGCCGTCCAGGACTGGCTCACCAGATACCCGCTGATCGCGAAGAACAGCACGACCCCAATGGCCCCTGGCTCGTTGCCAAAGATCAGTGGTACAGGCATGCCCATCAGAGCGTACTGGTGGCTCCAGATGACCAGCAGCGCAGCCGTCATCCGCAGGGCATCGAAGTTATTGGCCCGGTGGGTCGCCACCGCAGGCCCAGGACAGGGCCCCGACTTCAGCTCCACGATACGCACGCAGCGATCAGACCCGGCGCGCCAGTTCCGCCGCCTTGCCGACGTAGCTGCCGGGCGTCATGGCCAGCAGGCGGTCTTTCTCGGCTTGGGGAATCTCCAGGGAGCGGATCAGCCCGTGCAGGGCCTCGGCCGTCACGGTCTTGCCGCGCGTCACTTCCTTGAGCTTTTCGTAGGCGCCCTGCACGCCAAAGCGGCGCATCACCGTCTGGATGGGCTCGGCCAGCACTTCCCACGATGCGTCCAGGTCCTCTGCGAGGGCTTCTTCGTTCAGCTCCAGCTTGTTCAGACCGGTGAGCAGCGATGCGTAAGCCAACGCTGCATAACCCAGGGCCACGCCCATGTTGCGCAGCACCGTGCTGTCGGTCAGGTCACGCTGCCAGCGGCTGATGGGCAGCTTTTCCGACAGGTGGCGCAGCAATGCATTGGCCAGGCCCAGGTTGCCTTCAGCATTTTCAAAGTCGATGGGGTTGACCTTGTGCGGCATGGTGCTAGAGCCAATCTCGCCCGCCTTCAGGCGCTGCTTAAAGTAGCCCAGGCTCACGTAGCCCCAGATGTCGCGCGACAGGTCGACGAGGATGGTGTTGGCGCGTGCAACGGCGTCGAACAACTCAGCCATGTAGTCGTGCGGCTCGATCTGGATGGAGTACGGCTGGAACGTCAGACCCAGGCCCAGTGGCTCGGGCGTCTCGACGACCTTCTTGCTGAAGGCTTCCCAGTCGAAGTCGGGCCAGGCCGACATGTGCGCGTTGTAGTTGCCCACCGCGCCGTTCATCTTGCCCATGATCTTCACACTGGCAATGCGGTCGCAGGCGGCCTGCAGGCGCACCAGGACGTTGGCCATTTCCTTGCCCACGGTGGTGGGGCTGGCGGTCTGGCCGTGGGTGCGGCTCAGCATGGGCACGTCAGCGTACGCATGCGCCATTTCGCGCAGCTTGAGCACCACGCGGTCCAGGCCCGGCAGGATGACCTGGTCGCGGCCCGAGCGCAGTTGCAGGGCGTGGCTGGTGTTGTTGATGTCTTCGCTGGTGCAGGCAAAGTGCACGAATTCCGAGGCCTTTTCCAGCTCTGGGCGGGCTTCGAACTTGCTCTTGATCCAGTACTCCACGGCCTTGACGTCGTGGTTTGTTGTTTTTTCGATCTCTTTGATCGCTGCCGCATCGGCTTCAGAGAAGTTCTTGATCAGGCCCAGCAGGTAGGCGCGCGCTCCGGTGGTCAGGGGCTTGAACTCGGCGAAACCGGCATCCGAGAGGGCGATGAACCAGGCCACTTCCACCTGCACTCGGCGGTGCATGTAGCCGTGCTCGCTCATGATGGGGCGCAGGGCGGCAAGTTTGCTGGCGTAACGGCCGTCAAGCGGCGAAAGGGCGGTGATGGTGGACAGGCTCATGGCGCGCAATTGTAGGTGGCACAGGCCTGAGGCCTCCGCTTCGAACGGCCCTGGCCATCGGGCGACGCGCCGCGGGTGCCGATAGAATCGATCGGGAAATGGATCTGCACATCCCGCGCACTGGAAAACACACCATGAAACTGATTGGAGCCTCTGCCAGCCCTTACGTCCGCAAGGTGCGGATCGTGATGGCCGAAAAAAAGCTCGACTACCAGTTCGTACAGGAAAACGTCTGGGCTGACGACACGACGATCGCTGCATCCAACCCGCTGGGCAAAGTGCCCTGCCTGGTGATGGAAGGCGGCGAGGCGGTGTTTGATTCCCGCGTGATCGTGGAGTACCTCGACACGCTGTCCCCCGTGGGCAAGCTCATCCCAGCGCAGGGACGCGAGCGCGCCGAGGTCAAGACCTGGGAGGCGCTGGCCGATGGCGTGATGGATGCCGGCGTGCTGGCGCGCCTGGAAGCTACCTGGGTCCACCGCAAGGAGAGCGAACGCAGCCAGGCGTGGATTGACCGCCAGCTGCGCAAGGTGAACGACGGTGTGAAGTCGATGAGCCAGGGCTTGGGCGACAAGCCCTACTGCAGCGGGATCCACCTGAGCCTGTCGGACATTGCCGTCGGGTGCGCTCTGGGCTGGCTGGAGTTTCGCTTTCCTGAAATTGGCTGGCGCGCCGAGCACCCCAACCTCGGCAAGCTGATGGACAAGCTGATGCAGCGTCCCAGCTTTGCCGACACGCGTCCATCCTGACGCCTGGATCCGCGGCCGCGCGCCGCGGTGCCATGAAGCGCTGGCCGGTACGCACTGCGCAGTGCCCGATCCGCGCCGGCGCCCCAGCAGATCAGCTGTTGGCGCGCTTTTTCAGCCAGCGCATCAACGCGCTCACCACGGGCAGCTTTTCGTACAGCTCCTCGGCAGCATCCCAGTAGTCGCGGTGCAACGAGACCAGGCCTTGCCCATCCAGCACCAGATGCGACGCGCCGCGCACCGTCTGCGTCACCCCTTTGTGAAAGCTTTTGAAGGCAAACACGAAGTCCCACGTCAGGAAGCACTGGTGGCCCTGCACCACGCGGCCCGTGACGATGAACCGGGGGCTTTCCAGCGCCACGAACATGTGGGCAAAGATCTGCTGGATGGCGGGAACACCGCGTACATCGTTGAACGGGTCCTTGAAGCGCGCATCGCCCGCATAGAACTGGCCGATCCGGGCCACGTCTGCGGGTGA
The DNA here is from genome assembly GCF_051942715.1 of Acidovorax sp. BL-A-41-H1. Taxonomy (NCBI): domain Bacteria; kingdom Pseudomonadati; phylum Pseudomonadota; class Betaproteobacteria; order Burkholderiales; family Comamonadaceae; genus Acidovorax; species Acidovorax sp. BL-A-41-H1. The sequence goes on from NZ_JBPVJQ010000003.1 coordinate 105,000, forward strand.
GAGGTTCTCGAACAGCGCAATGACGCGTGTCACGGCCTCTTCCGTAGTGCCTTGCACAGCATCAATCGAGGGCGCAGGCGCGGTGGCGGGCAGGCTGGGCATCAGAGTCCTGTAAACCGGTGGATGGCCGGAAAGTACAAACGGTAGGGCAGCAGGCGCAGCATCTTCATCACCCGCGTGAAACGCTTGGGAAAGTGGATGTCGAAATGTCCTTGCGACCAGCCCTTGAGGATGGCCTGCGCCGCGGCCTCGGGCGAGATCAGCGCCGGCATCGCGAAGTCGTTGCCTGCAGTGAGGGGCGTGGCCACAAAGCCCGGGTTGATCACGCTCACCCCCATGCCCAGATCGTGCAGGTCCAGGTACAGCGCCTCGGCCAGGTTGATCAGTGCCGCCTTGGTGGGCCCGTACGCCAGGCTCTTGGGCAGGCCGCGAAAGCCCGCCACGCTGCTGATCAGGCTCACATGGCCGGGCCGGCCGGCGGCCGCAGCGGCAATCATGGCGGGCAGCACGCCCGCCAGCACGTGCAGCACGCCGCTGTAGTTGACCTGCTCGTGCCGCAGCATCTCGGCAAGATTGAAATCGGTGGCACGCATGTCGCGGTAGTAACCCGCGCAGTAGCAGACAAGGTCTGGCGCGCCGCCTGCCAAAACTTGCGCGGCCACTGCCTGCACATCGGCTGGCTCGGCCGTGTCCAGTGGCAGCGCCTGACTGCCCGGGTGCTCAGCCACGAAGGCATCGAGGGCCTCGCGGCTGCGGGCCGACACGATCACCTGCGCGCCGCGGGCATGCAGCGCCGACGCGGTGGCACGCCCGATGCCGCTGGAGGCGCCTACCAGCCAGACCCGGCGTCCCTGCCAGTCGCGCACAGAAGGATTGAGGCTCATGGGGCGCGTTTCGTGAACGACAGCGTGATCTCGCCCAGCCGCACGCCAAATTTGCTCATGGTGGCGCGGTTGAGCATGACACGATCGTCAATAAGGTACATCCAGTCGTCCAGGTCCACGTTGTAGACCTTGCCGTCCACCGGCAGCGCCAGCGTGTAGGTCCAGCGGAAGGCGTTACCGCGCGTCTGGCCGCTGGCCGTGCCGACGACGTCATCGGCCGTGCCGGTGTAGCGGCCGTCAGCGTGCTTTGTCAGGCGCCAGATGCGGCGCTGGGTGGTGCCGTCCGAGTAGGTGAAGGCTTCATCCAGCACGCCCTCGTTGCCCTTCCACTGGCAGTCCATCACTACGGTGAAGCGCTTGACGATCTGGCCGCTGCGGTCCTGGAAGATGCCCCACGCGTCGATGGTGCCGTTGAAGTAGGTGGCCAGGTCGAGCACCGGCTTTTCGCTGGCGTATCCCTCCAGCGTCTGGCTGGCGCAGCCCGAAAGGACCACGGGTGCGGCCACGGTGGCCGCCAGAAAAAGGCGTCGTCTTTGCATCATGGGGGGGAGCCCTCGGTGGGTCGCTGGGGAGAACGTGCCGCGTCCATGGCGTGCGGCAGGATGAGAAAAAAGTACAGGGCTGCCGCTGCACACAGCTTGAGCGCGCACGGCAACACGGCATACGCCAGGCTCAGGGTCTGCAGCCCCTCCTCGCTGCGGGTGCCCGGCGCATATCCCAGCAGCCCCAGCAGGGGCAGCGCCAGCCCGGCAGCCAGTGCCAGATTGAGCTTGGTGGCGAAGTTCCACCAGCCAAAGTACGCGCCCTCGTGCCGGCCGCTGTCGCCCTCGGCAGCGATCACCCCCGCCAGCAGCGCGCCCGGCAGCGCCAGGTCGGTGCCCAGGGCGGCGCCCGACAGCGCGCAGACCAGCAGGAACGCCATGGCATCGCCCGCGCCCAGCGTGGCCGTCCACACAAAGACGGATATCGCGAGCAACATGCCCGCCAGCCAGGTGCGCGCCAGGCCCCAGCGGGCTACGGCACGCAGCCACAGCGGGATCGACACGGCGGCTGATACAAAGTACGCCGCCAGGAACATCGGCTCCTGCGCTGGCGGTGCCTGCAGCCGGTCCTGGATGAAGAACAGCACCAGTGTGGCGGGCACGGCGCTGGCAATGCCGTTGAGCATGAACACAGCCAACAGACGGCGAAAGCCGGGCCTGGTCCAGGGCCGCCACAGGTCGGCAAGCCCGCCTTCGCGCTGGCCAGCCGATGCAAGCGCAGCGCGGGCGAACGGAGCGTCTGGCCGCGGGCCGCACGACCACGCCCACCAGCCCAGGGCCAGCGCCAGCGCAAACACGGCCACCATGGCCGGCAGACCAGCAATCGTCGGCAGTACCGAAGCCACGACCACGCCCACCAGCGCGGCGGCTTCACGCCATGCCACGACGCGACTGCGCGCCAGTTCGTCGCCGCCCAGGCGCGCGCCCCACGACTGGTGTGCGATGCCCAGCTGGCTGTACGCCGTGTAGGTGACGAGCAGGGCCACCAGCGCCCAGGCCACCAGAGCGTCCTCGCCCCGCACGGCCGGGAAGAACAGCGCCCCCAGCCCCAGCGCGAGCACCACGGCAGACCCGGCCCCTACCGCCAGCACGCTGCGAACCGACCTGCCAAACAGGTAATCAGCCAACCGCCCGAGCAGTGGATCGGACACGGCATCGAACAGCCGCGCTGCCAGCAGCACCGCGCCCAGCGTGGCCAGCGGCATGCCGAACTCCCGGGCGTAGTGGTTGGGCAGCAGCACGTACAGCGGCAGCGCCACGAACGCCAGCGGCAGCCCCAACAGGCCGTACGCGAGCAGGCCGCGCCTGGACAGTTCACCGCCCGCCGGAGGCTGGGCACCGGACGGGCCGGCGACCGGCACGGCGGGCGAAGGAGAGGAGGTCATGGGCGCCCTGCGGGCCGCAGCGCCGACACCAGCTCCTGCCGCAGGCCGGGCTCCGATGTCTGTGGCGACAGCCAGATGCCAAAGAACAGCCGGGCGAATTCGGCGTCGGGCACCTCGCCCACCACTTTCCCGCCCATCTCGAACACGGCACCGGTTCCGGGCCGGTACAGGCCCGTGAGGCGGTCGCCGGGTTTCACGTCGGGCAGGGCCGCCTTCAGGTCGTCCTGCCACCGCGCCGCCTGCTGCGCCGAGAAGCTGCCCACGCGGCGCATCTCGTCAATGGACCGCTTCGCAATGGCTTCGGCCGTGAAGTTGCGCTGGTAGGTCAGCTCCAGCGCCAGGGGCTGCGTGGCGTAGTCGTTCAGGTCAAAACCAGGGCGCACCCACAGGCGGGCGCTGTACACCTCAAACCCCAGGAACCGCAGCGCCCCCTGGCCGGCCAGCCGCATGCCTGCGGTGGCAGCGCCTGCGCTGGCGGGGACAGTCACGGCTTCGGCCGGCCGGGCCTGGGCAGGCACGGGCGTGTTGGCACGCACATCGGCCGATTCAAGGCAAAAAACGGCCGTTGCGGCGATAGTTATTGCACGAACAGCTACGTTTTTCATAGCGTCAGTCCTTGACCAGCGTGTACTGCACAAGATCGATGTTGCCCATGGCAAACCCGGCCTCGCAGTAGGCCAGATAGAACTCCCAAATGTGCATGAAGCGCTGGTCAAACCCCAGCTCCATGATGCGCGCGCGCTGCGACAGGAAGCGCTCGCGCCAGCGGCGCAGCGTCTCGGCATAGTCCTGCCCAAAGGCAAACTCATCCGACACACGCAGGCCGGCCGCTTGTGCGGCGCGGCGAAACTCGGTGGGGCACGGCAGACAGCCACCCGGGAAGATGTACTGCTGGATGAAGTCCGTGGAGCGGATGTACCGCCCGTACAGGCTGTCTTCGATGACGATGCTCTGGATGCAGGCCTTGCCGCCCGGCTTGAGCAGGCGGTGGATGGTTTCAAAATACGTGGGCCAGTATTCGCGCCCGACAGCCTCGATCATTTCGATCGAGCAGATGGCGTCGTACGGCCCGTCAGAGATGTCCCGGTAGTCCTGCAGCCGCAGCGAATGACCGGTGTGCGCCAGGCCAGGCTCGTCGCTGTGCAGGCCACTGCCGGCGCTTACGCGCCGCATGCGCTCCACCGCGAAATCGAGTTGCTCCGTGGACAGCGTGACGCCGGTCACGGACGCGTCAAACTCGACCGCCGCCATTTCTGCCAGCGCACCCCATCCGCAGCCGATCTCGAGCACGCGCGAGCCGGGGCGCACGCCAGCCATGGCCAGGGCACGCCGCACCTTGGCATGCTGCGCCTTGCGCATGTCGCCCGACAGGTCCCCTTCGAACCACGCCGACGAGTAGTTCATCGTGTCGTCGAGCCACAGCGAATAGAACGCATTGCCCAGGTCGTAGTGGGCGTGGATGTTCTTCTGGCTGTTGGACCGCGTGTTGCGGTTGAGCAGGTGCTTGATGCGGTACAGCAGGCGACCGGCCCAGGTGCCGTAGATCACGCCTTCCACATGCTGGCGGTTGGCAATGAAGAGCTTGATCAGGTCTGTGAGGTTGGGCGTGGTCCAGTCGCCGGCGATATAGCTCTCGGCAAAACCGATATCGCCCGACTTGAGGGCTGCCGCGAACAGGTTCCAGTTCTTGAGCGTGAGCGCCGCCGACAACCCGCCGCCGTGGCCGAAATGCCGCAGGGTTCCGTCGGGCAACAGCACCGACAGGCTGCCGTGCTGCAGGCGCTGCAGCAGCCGAAACGCTGCCTGGGCAGCTGCAGGCGCGTCGGCCGGGAGTTCGCCTGCGGACTGGGAAGGTGCGGTGGTGGTGGTCGTCGTGTTCATGTCGCGTTTCTCGGGCATGTCGTCAGCGGGTCACGATGGAGGCAGGGGCCGTGGGTTTGGAGTGGAACCGCACCCTTTTCAGCCACAGGCGCAGCGCGTGCCAGTGGATGCGCGCAATCAGCGCCAGCGTCATCGCGGGGTAGCCCCACAGCGCCCTGCGCAGGGTGCGGTCCGTCACAGGGTGCAGCGAGCCGCTCACGCTCGTTTGCAGGAGCGGACCACTGTCGTCGTCATAGTCAATGCGCACCACGGTGCGGCCGACGGCCACAGGCGCGTCGTCAATGGCGGGTGCGCCTTGCGCGGGTGCAGCGGCACCGGTGCGCATGAAGCGAAAACGGTAGCCGCCGCTGATCTCGCAGAACGGGGAAACATGGAAGACCTTGCGCGCCTGCATCTCGACGCCGTAGCGCGGTTGGTCAAGCAGGTAGCAATGGCGCTCGCCAAAGGTGTTGTTCACCTCGACCACGATGGCGCGCAGGCTGCCATCGGCCCGGTGGCAGTACCAGAAGCTCACTGGCTTGAAGGTGTAGCCCAGCACGCGCGGGTAGCAGTGGAGCCAGACAGGGCCGGTGGCGTCGTCCACGCCTTCGGCCTGCAGCAGCTCATCCAGCCAGGCCAGGGCGCCGCCCTGCTCCGGGCCGCGGCCATCGCCGTGGTCCGCATCGTGGAAGCTGATGGCCCCGCGGCGGTTGACGGCCAGCAGGCCCGGCTGTGCGGCCAGGCTGCGCATCGGCAGCATCAGGAAAAACGTGGGGTAGGAAAACGCATGGTGGCGCGGGCGCAACCGCGTGTGGCGCACCTGCCCGAAGCCCAGCAGCGGTGCCGGGGCTAAAGACGCCGATGCGACCACGCTCACGCCGCCTCCGGCAACGCCACCGGCAGCACTGCGCGCAGGCCGTCGGCCACGGCCAGACCCGATTTCAGGCCGTCCTCGTGGAAGCCGTAGCCCGTCCAGGCACCGCAAAACCAGGTCCGCGCGCGACCCTGGAGGTTGCCCACCTGGCGCTGTGCGCGGATGGCTGAGCCATCAAACACGGGGTGCGCGTATTCGTAGCTGCCGATGACCTGTGCCGGGTCGATGTCACGCACGGGGTTGAGCGACACCACCACCGGCTGTGCAAACGGCACCGGCTGCAGCTGGTTGATCAGGTAGTGCAGACAGACGCGGGCGGACTCCTGGGCGTGGTCTGCCGCGCGCTCGTAGTTCCACGCGGCCCACGCGGCACGGCGCTGCGGCAGCACGGAGGTGTCGGTGTGCAGCACCGCCAGGTTGGGCTGGTAGCGGATGGCCCCCAGCACCGCACGCTCTTCCAGCGTGGGCTGGGCCAGCAGCGCCAGCGACTGGTCCGAGTGGGTGGCCAGCACCACATGGTCGAAATGCTCGACCTTGCCGTCGGTGATCACGCGCACTCCGGCCGCATCGCGTTCGATGGAGCGCACGGGGGTGGAAAGCCGCTTGTCCGCAATCCCCGCGAGGATGCGTTCGACGTAGTTCCGCGCGCCGCCCGTCACCGTCCACCACTGCGGGCGGTTGCTCACCTGGATCAGGCCGTGGTTGTGGCAAAACCGGATCATCGTGGCCACGGGGAACTGCAGCATCTGGTCGGTCGGGCAGCTCCAGATGCAGCCCAGCATGGGCAAAAAGTACCAGTCACGGAAGGCGGCGCCAAAGCGGTGCTCGCGCAGGAATTCCCCCAGCGGCTGCGCCAGTGCGGCTTCGGAGTTTTCTTCGGCAATGCGGGTGCACAGCTTGTTGAACCGCAGCAGGTCGCGCAGCATGCCCAGAAACCGGGGGCTCAGCAGATTGGAGCGCTGCGCAAACACCGTCGAGAGGTTGCTGCCGCTCCACTCCAGCGCGCGCCGGCCTGCGCCCTGCGGCACCTGGACCGAAAACGACATGTCGGACTTGGAGGTCTCGACGCCCAGCTCGGCCAGCAGCGCGATCAGGTGGGGATAGGTGCGCTCGTTGAACACCAGAAAACCGGTGTCCACGCCGTGCGTGACCATATTGCCCAGCGGGTCACGCAGGGTGACATCCACCGTATGGGTGTGGCCACCGAAGTAGTCGCCCGCTTCGAAAAGGGTGATGTGCGCGTCGTTGCGCAGCTGGTGCGCCACAGCAAGACCGGAGATGCCGGAGCCGACGATGGCGACTTTCATGGCCGGCCCCCTCGGGCCTGCGCCGGGAATAAAAAGGTTGCGAAGCGTCCCGAAACGAATAAGAGAGGGAGGGAGGAGAAGCGCTCCAGGAGGTCAGTCGGAACCCGGGGGCCCGAAAGGCTTCGCAACGTCAAACTGGTCTGGCGCCGTGCATCGGCGCGCAGTAGATAGAGGGGGGCACGGCGCACAAAGTTCCGGCCGGATTGCGCCACCAATTGAAAGAAAGTTAAAGCAAACATGTCACTCACCGCGGTGCGGCCACCGCAAGCTGCTGCTCGACGGCGCGCAGGAGGCCCTTGCTGTCGGGGGCCGTCAGGCTGGAGTACTGATCCACCAGTTTTCCGTCACGCCCCAGCAAGTACTTATGAAAGTTCCAGCGCGGCGCCGTGCCCGACAGCTGCGCCAGCTGGCGAAACAGTGGCGAGGCCTCCGGCCCCTTGACGCTGCTCTTGGCAAACATCGGAAATTTCACGCCAAAGGTGTTCTCGCAGAACTCGGCAATCTGCTGGTTGCTACCCGTTTCCTGAGAGAAGTCGTTGGAGGGAAAACCGAGCACGACCAGGCCCTTGTCCTTGTAGCGGCTGTAGAGCTCTTCCAGCCCTTTGTACTGGCCCGTGAAGCCGCAAAAACTGGCCGTATTGACGACCAGGACGACTTTGCCGCTGTACTGGCACAGGGACTGGGGCTTTTCGTCCTGCAGACGAAGATAGGTGTGCTGAAGCGTGGCTGGGCAGGTGGCAGCGCCGTCAGACGCCAGCGCCGCCGGCGCAGTGAGCACCAACGCGCCCAAGGCGGCTGTCTGGAAGAGTCTGAAAAGAATGTTCATGGCTGGACGTCGCGCGCTGGAGGTGCCCCAATTTAACCGGTTCATCACTTTTTGTCCAATGCAGTTTTTATTTGTACTGATTGGTATACGTTTGACCGGGCGTTTTGGATTCGGGCAGTTGTGAAGAAATGTTACGCGAAATGATAAAACGCGCAAGGCAACCTTCCCTGCCCTCCACGAAAGCGGTACGGAAGCCCGGCAGGGGCATCAGCCCGGTAGCAGACGGCCGGCCGTGCGCTGCCGTCACCTGGGTGACCAGGCCGACGGCTTGGGAGGAGTGGGGATAAATCAAAGCAGGGCGGCCTGCCCCGTTGGGTTACCGCGGGTCAGGCCAGGGTCAGAAGGCGGTCGAGCGGCAGGCTCACGCGCACGTCGCGCGCTGCGACGACGCCAGTCACCTTCCAGGGCGGCATGCCCGTGTCACGCGGGATGGGCTCGCCGGTGGGCATGCCATCGCGGTTTGTCAGCACAGCCACTCGCGGGGTGGTGGCCGTTACGCCACGGCGGATCACTACGCCGACTTCCTTGCTGGCCAGGCGCACGAAAGAACCCGGGGGGTACACGCCCAGCGTCTTGACGAGGGAAGCACCTGCTTCGTCCACCTGTTGCGCTTCGTCGTAGTAGCTTGCCTGCATGGCGGCCGTCACCGGCATCGGCAAGCGGGCGGCGCGGGGCGCCAGGCGCGCGCCAAAAACGTCGGCACGCTGGATCAGGCGGGCCATCTGCTGCCCTTCGCTTTTGCCGGCCAGGGGGCCTGGTATGCGGTGGTGGTGGCAGCGCACCGCCTCCAGCCACACCGCGTCGGCCACACCCAGGCTGCGGAGCATTGCTTCCGAGCGCGCAGAGTGGGCTTCTATCGCGGCAACCTGCTGAGCAGTCAGGGGGTTTGACTGCTGGGCGAGCTGGTCCTGTAGTTCCGACATGCCGATGTTCATCGTCAGCCCGGCAGCCCCGAGCACATGCACCCGCGCATCGGGCCAACGGAACATTTCGCGCCCTACCAGCATGCACGCGCACGAAACCAGCATGGCATGCGTGGCGCTGTACATGCGCGATTCCTGGGCCGAAAGGTAGACCAGCGCCAGCAGCGTGGCGTCTGGCGTGGTCGCGCAATGGCGGGCCAGTTCTTCCAGAAGTGGCCGGAAACGTGCCGCGAAATCCACCGGTGACGGGGCGCGGAGCAACTGGGTCGTCCGCAATTGCAGTTCCGGCCAGTCGGGCAGCACGCGGCCGCGGGTGCGGGAAACCGGATCTTCGGCCGCGCTCATCTTCATGGCGGCGATCTCGCCCAGGTTGGTGTCGGCAATCAGCATGCGCTGCAGCTGGGCCAGGTAAGCGCGGTAGCTTTCGCCCGACTCATCCGTGTCCACGCAGAGCTGGCGGCCGCGGCCCACCATGGTGGCCAACTCTTCCCGTGACCGCACCACATAGCCCTTCTTGGCCAGCAGGGCGCCGTCGTTCCCCCGCAGCGCAAACGGCAGGGGGTTGCCCAACTGGATGGATTCGATGCTGAGGCTGACGAGGTTCATGGGAACTTCGGATTATGGGAGAACACCGGGCCGGCAATGGTCACGCTTAAGGGGGAATTGCCCTATATCTCGGCAGACATGTGGCGGAACTCCGGGCTCACCGCAACAACCTGCCCGCCCCCCGCCGGGGCAGACGGCTCGTTGCGCCTGGCCTGTCTGGGCACCCTCACGCTCACTGCGGCAGGGATGGGGCAGCGCCTTCCTGCGGCTGGGGCTTCCGTGCGGGAAGCCCGCGTGCGCGGCGGAGCATGCGGCCCAGCCACTGCCCGACATCGTCCACCCCCGTGAACACCGCCGGAATCACCAGCAGGCTCAGCAGAGTGGAGGTGATCAGCCCTCCGATCACCGCCACCGCCATGGGCGAGCGAAAGCTCGGGTCGGCCGCGCCGATGCCCAAAGCGATCGGCATCATCCCGGCGCCCATGGCCAGCGTGGTCATGATGATAGGGCGCGCGCGCTTGTGGCAGGCGTCGATCAGCGCGTCAAAGCGGCTCATGCCGTGTTCACGCCGCGCCAGGATGGCGTACTCCACCAGCAGGATGGAGTTCTTGGTGGCAATGCCCATGAGCATGATCAGCCCGATGAGCGAGGGCATCGAAAAACTCTTTTGCGCAATCAGCAGCCCTACGAACGCGCCGCCCAGCGACAGCGGCAGCGCGGCCAGGATGGTGACCGGGTGCAGAAAATCCTTGAACAGCAGTACCAGCACGATGTAGATGCACAGCACGCCGGTCAGCATGGCCAGGCCGAAGCTGGCAAACAGCTCGCCCATCATCTCGGCGTCGCCAATGGTGATCTGGCGCACGCCGGGCGGCAGGTTCTGGATGGCGGGCAGCGCGGCCACGGCCTTGGTCACTTCGCCCAGCGGCTGGCCCGACAGCTCGATCTCGAAGTTGACGTTGCGGGCGCGGTCGTGCCGGTCGACCACGGCCGGGCCGCCGCTGAACTCCAGCGTGGCCACCTGCCCCAGCATCACCGGGCCTTTGCTGCCCGGCACCGGCAGGCGTTCGAGCACCGACAGGTCCTGCCGGGCCGCATCCTGCAGCTTGACCACGATAGGTACCTGCCGCGAGGCCAGGTTGAGCTTGGGCAGCGACACGTCGTAGTCGCCCACGGTGGCAATGCGCAGGGTTTCGGCAATGGCGCTGCTGGTCACCCCGAGGTCGGCGGCGCGGGCGAAGTCTGGGCGCACCGCGATTTCGGAGCGCACCAGGCTGGCGGTGGACGAAATACTGCCCAGGCCGGGGATGGTGCGCAGGTCTTTCTCGACCGCCAGCGCGGCCGAGGTGAGCGCCTGCGGGTCATCGCCCGTGAGCACCAGCACGTATTTCTCGCCCGAGCCCCCCAGGCCCACCTTGCTGCGCACGCCGGGCAGCGTCTCCAGCGCCGCGCGGATGTTGTTCTCGATGCCCTGCTTGCGCGGCCGGTCGCCCCGCTCGGCCAGCAGGATGGTGAGCGTCGCCTTGCGGGTTTCAGCATTGGCGCCACCCATGAACGGGTCGGAGCCCGCCGAGCCCGCGCCGATCGTGGTGTAGACGCTCTGCACGTGCTCCACCTTCGCAATGCGCTCGCGCGCATCCTCGGCCACGGCGCGGGTCTGCGCCAGCGTGGCGCCCGGAGGCAACTCCAGGTACACCTGCGTCTGCGAGTTGTCGTCCGGCGGGATGAAGCCGGTAGGCAGCAGCGGGATGAGCGCCAGCGAGCCGATGAAGAACGCGCCCGTGCCCAAAAACGTGAGCCAGCGATGGCGCACGCACCAGGCCGCCCAGCGCAGGTACACGCGCATCCAGCCCGGGTCCTGCTCATGAGCCGTGACGATGGGCTTGAGGATGTAGGCCGCCATCATGGGCGTGAGCACGCGGGCCACCACCAGGCTGGCAAACACCGCCAGCGATGCCGTCCAGCCAAACTGCTTGAAGAACTTGCCCGCAATGCCGCTCATGAACGCGGTGGGCAGGAACACCGCGATCAGCGTGAACGTGGTGGCCACCACCGCCAGGCCGATTTCGTCGGCCGCCTCCATGGCGGCCTGGTAGGGCGTCTTGCCCATGCGCAGGTGGCGCACGATGTTCTCGACCTCCACGATGGCATCGTCCACCAGGATGCCCACCACCAGCGACATGGCCAGCAGCGTGATCACGTTGATGGAAAAGCCCAGCAGGTGCATGCCGATGAACGCCGGGATGATGGACAGCGGCAGCGCCACGGCCGACACAAACGTGGCCCGCCAGTCGCGCAGGAACAGCCACACCACCACCACCGCCAGCAGCGCGCCTTCGTACAGCAGGTGCATGGAGCCGTCGTATTCCTCCTGCACCGGCTGCACAAAGTTGAAGGCCTCGGTGACGGTGAGGTCGGGGTGCTGCTCGCGCAGCTCCTTCAGGGCCGCCTGCACGGCAGCGCCCACCTCGACCTCGCTGGCGCCCTTGCTGCGCGCCACCTCGAAGCCCACCACCGGTTTGCCATTGAGCAGGGCCAGCGCCCGGCGCTCGGCCACGGTGTCGGACACCTCGGCCACCTGGTCCAGGCGGATGTGGCGGCCGTCAGGCAACGCCAGCGTCAGCTGCGCCAGCTCTTGTGCCGATTGCACCGTGGCCAGCGTGCGCACGGGCTGCTCGCTGCCGCCCAGGTCGGTGCGACCCCCAGCGCTTTCGGTCTGCACCAGGCGCAGCTGCCGCGACACATCGGCCGCGGTGGCGCCCAGCGCCTGCAGCTTGAGCGGGTCGAGCGCCACATGCACCTGCCGCTCGGCGCCGCCTACGCGCGTCACCGCGCCCACGCCGCGCACCGTCAGCAGCTTCTTGGCCACCGTGTCGTCCACAAACCAGGACAGCGCCTCGTCGTCCATGCGGTCCGAGGCGATGGTGAAGGCCAGCACCGGCTGCGCGGCCAGGTCCATCTTGGTCACGATGGGGTCGCGCACGTCGCCGGGCAGCTCGCCGCGCACGCGCGCCACGGCAGAGCGTACGTCGTCCAGCGCCTCCTGCGTGGGCTTCTCCAGGCGGAACTCGGCGGTGATGGTGGCACCGCCGTCCTGCACCTTGGTGTAGATGTGCTTGAGGCCCTGCAGCGTGGCTATGCTGTTCTCGATCTTGCGGGCGACATCGTTTTCAAGCTGCGCGGGCGACGCGCCAGGCAGGGCGACCGTGACCGAGATGGTGGGCAGGTCGATGTCCGGGAAGTTCTGCACCTTCATGGCGTTGAACGACAGCAGGCCGCCGAAAGTCAGCAGCACAAACAGCATCAGCGCCGGTATCGGGTTCTTGATCGACCAGGTAGAGACATTCATCTGGAATGCTCCTTATTTAATAGCATTAGGGGCAATAGATACCTGGACCCCAGGCGCTTTTGGCATCAAATCGCCTGCGGGAGCCCTCAAAACGGCCGCCGGGGCTGCCGCCACGCGTACCAGATCACCATCATTCAGAAAACCTGCGCCGCGCACGGCGATGGACACCCCAGCGTCAAGCCCCGACAGCACTTCCACCCGGTCGGCCACGCGCCGCCCCGTGTTCACCTTGCGCATCTGCACCCGGTTGTCCGGCCCCACCACGAACACATACGCAAAGCCGTCGCGCACCACCAGTGCCTCCTGCGGCACCGTGAGGGCATCGCTCTGGCCCAGGGCGAATTCGCCTCGCGCGAACATGCCCGCAAGGATGGCCGCGGATCCCGCCCCCGCGGTGGCAGGCAGATCGACATACACCAGCCCGTTGCGGGTCTGCGGGTCCACCGTAGGCGCAATCATGCGCACCGTGCCCTCGGCCGTGGCACCACTGGCGGCGGTCACGGTAACCTTGTCGCCGGGCTTGATGCGGCGCAGTTCAGTCGAGGTCACTTCCGCCCGCCATTCCAGCCGGCCCTTGCGCACCATGCGGAACAGCTCGGTGCCCGCGCCCAACACCGCGCCCACGGTGGCGGTGCGGGCCGAGATCACGCCGCTGTCGGGCGCCAGCACCTGCGTGTGGCGCAGGCGCAGCTGCTGCGCGTTCAGGGCTGCGCGGGCTGCCTCCACCCGCGCCTGGGCCGTCTGCTCTGCCGTGGTGAACTGCTGGATCTGCTGCTGGCTCAGCGCGCCAGTGGTCTGCAGCGACCGGGCCCGCTCGGCATTGGCCGCAGCTTCAGCGGCGGTGGCCTGCGCCTCCAGCAGGCTGGCACGCACCTGGGCCACTTCTGCCTGCACCGTGTCGGGCGAAAACGTCGCCAGCACTTGCCCGGCCTTGACCACATCACCTACGTTCACGCGCACTTCGGTCAGGCGCAAGCCGTTGCTCTCGGCGCCGATGATGGCCTCTTGCCACGCAGCAATGCTGCCGTTGGCCGCCAGGCGGATGGGAACCGACGTGCGCTGGGGTTGTGCCGTGCTCACCGTGAGGGCCGGGCGCTGCGCATTGGCCGCCTTGGGCTCATCGGCCGCACGCGATGCGCCCGAGAACACCAGGGCGCCGCCCGTTGCGAGCACGCAGGCCGCGATCACGGCCAAAGTGGCGGGAGAGAGCTTGAGAGGGAGCGAGGAGCCTTGCATGGAGATCCGTCCTTGTAGATTCAGGTCCGCCGTGGGCGGGGCTGCGCGCAGCAGCAGGAAAGGTGACTCATTCGGTCCAGCCGCCGCCTGCGGAGCGGTACAGCGCCACCCAGGCGGCCATGCGTTCGTGCTGCAGGGCCACCAGCGCGTTCTCGGCGGCCAGGGCCGTGCGGCGGGCGTCTTCGAGCTCGACCAGGCTGGCCAGGCCACCGCGCCAGCGGGCCTCGGTCGCATTGAACGATGCGCGATAGCCCTCGGCAGCGATGCGCGCGCTGGCACTGCGCTCGGCCGTGCCCTGCAGGCGCGCCAGCGCCTGCTCGACCTCGCTCACCGCCTGGCGCACACGGGCGCGGTACAGCGCAGCGGCCTCTTCATAGCGCGCCTGTGCTGCGTCCACCTGCGCGGCGCGGCGGCCACCGTCAAAGATCGGCACGCTCAGCGCCAGCGGGCCGATGGTCCAGGTGCTCAGGTCGGTGGTGACACCGCCGGTGCGCACCCAGCCTGCCCCCACCGAGCCCGACAGCCCCAGGCGCGGATACCGCTGGGCCTGGGCGCTGCCCACCTCGGCGCTGGCGGCGGCCACATCGCGCTCGGCGCTGTACACATCGGGCCGCTGGGCCAGCACCTGCGCGGGCAGGGCAGCGATTGAAAACAGTGCGTCGGGCGCAGCCTGTGCGGGCAAGGCCGCAAGCCGGGTACGCATGCGCGGCTCTTCCCAGCCGGTCAGCGCGACCAGGGCCTTGGTGTCCACATCACACTGGGTGCGCTGCTGCGACAGGCGGGCCGCTGCCTCCGCGGCACTGGCGCGGGCCAGCGCCGCGGTGGCGGGGGCGGTGAAGCCGGCACGCTCGCTGAGGCCCGACAGGCGCGATGTCTCTTCGCGCGACCGCGCATCACGCACCGCCACGTCCAGCTGCCGCAGGCAGCTGCGCAGGCTGCTCACCTGCAAGGCCACCTCGGCCGCCACGCTCACGCGGGCTTCGTGCCACTGCGCCTGGGCGCCCGCCAGCCGTTCGTCGGCAGCCGTCTTGGTGGCTGCGTTGCCGCCAAACAGGTCCAGCTCCCAGCTGGCCTGCAACCCGGCCTGCGCGGTGGTGGCCGTGCTGCGCACCTGCTCGTTGAAGCCCCGGCTGGCGCTGGCCTGGCCGTCGAGCGACGGCCCCAAAGCCGCCCTGCTGGCGACCTGCGTAGCCCGGGCCTGGGCAATGCGCGAACGCGCCTGCGCCATGCCGGGGCTGACAGCCTGCGCCGACTCGATCAGCTCGACCAGCAGCGGATCGTCCACCCGCGCCCACCAGCGGGCGAGGTCCTCCACAGACCCGCCGTGCGGCAGCGGGGCCTGCCAGCCCGTGGCTACCGCTGTCTGCACCTGTGCGGGCGGCGGGGTGGTGGAGCAGGCGGCGAGCAGGAGCACGAGCGCTGCCGCGACAAGGGTGCGGTGGGTTGATGGCATAGGGGAATCACATCCGGGGTTTGCGGGCAGGGCGTACGCCGGGTTTCGAAGGGGGGTTGGTCGATGCGAAGGGCAAATCTGCTGCACCCCTCTCGGTGCGCGCAGCAAGGCGCCGCCCGCGCTCGCCATCCACCATGAAGCAGGCAAAGTCCACCAGGCGCGACGTGGTGGCGGCCAGTGCACGCGGGCTCGCCGTCAGCCCCGGGCGCACCGCCTGCACCACATCGCGGCCCACGTAGTACTGCAATGCCAGGGCCGTGATGGCCATGGCCAGGCGGTGTACATCGTCGTCTGCGGTCCTGAGGTCAAACTCCTTGCAGAGCAACGCCACCAGTGCCGCGTGGGCGGGCTTGATGTCGCATTCCAGCTCCTGCTCCCACAGGCCCGTCGGGTCCAGCATCTCGCGAAAGTGCAGCCGCATGCACAGCTCCACCAGCTGCCCTTCATGCAGGGGCTGCATGAAGCTATGGATCAGAAGGGTGATGACCTCGCGCAGGCTGGGTGCAGGGCCGTCCTTGGGCCAGGCATCCAGCGACACGGGGCTGCCCATGGGCTCGGTGAAGGCCGCGCGGTACAGCCCGTTCTTGTCACCGAAGTAATAGCTGATGGATGCCGGGTTGACAGCCGCGGCCTGCGCGATCTGCCGGATGGAGGTCTTGGCAAAGCCATGCTCTGCAAAGAGCTGCAAGGCCGCATGGAGCAGCCGCGTGCGCGCGGCCGCCGCCTCGACGGGCAACGGAGTGGATGACGTTCGGCGGCGGGAAGATGAGGCGGGGGGAGACATGGCCCCGGATTACAACACTGTTAATCAAACGATTGATTAACTTTTTTGTTTCAGTAAATGTCAATACTTGGCGGTCGTGGCCGCCAGGCCCACGAGCTCACGCGAACACGCAAGGGCGTGCGCGCACGACAGTCGGCGGGTCATCACGTTGTCACGTTGTTGAGTCCACTGGCACAAAGCAAAAGAAGCACCAGATGAGGCCGGGAGCCCCGGCGCACCCGGCCCGGGGGGGAGCTCCGGCGCGCTATCCGCGCGGGCCGAACACTGCCACCCACAGCGCCATCACCGCGTCGCGCTCGGCCTGCACGGTGGCGGGTGCCACCTGCGTGGGGGCCTCGTCAAGCCGCGCGCGGTGCTGCACGCGGCGCAGCTCGCGGTAGGCATCGGCCGCGGCCATGCCCACACCGGGCGGCAGCAGTCCGACCTGCTCGGCGCGCTGCAGCAGGG
The DNA here is from genome assembly GCF_051942715.1 of Acidovorax sp. BL-A-41-H1. Lineage (NCBI taxonomy): Bacteria > Pseudomonadati > Pseudomonadota > Betaproteobacteria > Burkholderiales > Comamonadaceae > Acidovorax > Acidovorax sp. BL-A-41-H1. The sequence goes on from NZ_JBPVJQ010000003.1 coordinate 121,416, forward strand.
CGATGTTGCCCACGTTGCCCACCAGCTCGGGGTGCGCGGCGGCTTGCGACAGCACGAGATACTGCACGGCAAACTCGGCATCCACCATGCCGCCGGGGCTGTGTTTCACATCAAAACGCCCTTCGGGCGCGGGGTGGGCGCTGCGCACACGCTCGCGCATCCCCACGATCTCCTCGCGCAGGGCCTGCGCGTCGCGCTCCGACGTGATCACCGCCTCACGCACGGCGTCAAAGCGCTGGCGCAACGGCTCGGTACCCATCACGAAGCGGGCCCGGGTCATGGCCTGGTGCTCCCAGGTCCAGGCGGTGTTGCTGCCGCGGCGCTGCTGGTAGTTGGCGTAGGCCTCGAAGCTGGTGACGAGCAGGCCCGAGTTGCCGTTGGGCCGCAGGGCGGTGTCGATCTCGTACAGGTCGCCCTCGCCCGTCTTCACGGTGAGCCAGTTAATGAGCTTGCGGACAAAGCCCGCATAGACCTCCGGCGCGTTCTCGTCCTCGTCGTCAAACACAAACACGATATCGAGGTCGCTACCGTAGCCCAACTCTTTGCCGCCCAGCTTGCCGTAGCCAATGATGGCGAACTGCGGCGTTTCGCGGTGGCGGTTCTTCAGGCGGCTCCAGCACCACTGCGCGGTGATGCGCAGCACGCTGTCGGCCAGCGCCGAAAGGTCATCGGCCACCTGCTCGACGGTGATGCGGCGCTCCACATCCCGAGCCAGCGTACGGAAGGTTTCGGCGTGCTGGGCACGGCGCAACAGGTTGAGCAGGGTCTCGTCGTCGTCTTCGCCGGTGGACTGCAGCGAGGCCCGCCGCATGGCCAGCTCACGCTCGAAATCAGCCACCACAAACCGTTCGGACAACAGCGAGTCACCTACCAGCTCATCGATGACACCGGGGTGCTGCAGCAGGTATCGGGCAGGCCATTTGGCAGCGCCGAGCAGGTGCAGCAGCTGCTCATGCACGGAGGGGCGCTCCAGCAACAGGGCCAGGTAGCTTTCGCGACGCAACAGGGGTTCAAGCCAGTTGGCAAAGCGCAGCGCGGCTTCTTCGGTCACGCGCCCTTCGGTCAGCCACTGCGCGGTGCGCTGCACCAGCCGGAACAGCCGCGCGCGCGCCTCGTCGCGCAGGCCCTGCACGCGGGCGTGGGTGCGCCACTCGGCCACACGCTCGCGGAAGCCCGGGGGCAGCTGTTCGAGCAGACTTTCCAGCTCGGGCGGTGGCGGGGCCGAAGCGCGCGGGCCGCCGCAGCCGCCGCCATTGCACTGCTTCTTGCTGCCGCCCAGCAGGGTGTCGAATTCCTGCGCCACCAGTTCGCGGTGGGCGTCCAGTTCGTGCAGGAAGGCGCAGCAGTCGCTGTAGCCCAGGGTGTAGGCGATCCAGGCCAGGTCATCGTCGCGCGTGGGGAGCACATGGGTCTGCTGGTCGTCCAGGTACTGGATGCGGTGCTCCACACGCCGCAAGAAAACGTAGGCACGCGCCATGGCATCGGCGGTTTCCTGGGGCATCAGGCCGGCCTGGGCCACGCGCTGCAGCGCGTCGAGCGTGGGGCGGCGTCGCAGCTCGGGGAACTGTCCGCCGCGCACCACCTGCAGCAGCTGCACGGTGAACTCGATCTCGCGGATGCCGCCGCGCGAAAGCTTCACATCGTTGGCGCGCTCGGGGTGGCCCGCGCTGCGCTTGGCCGCGTGGTCGCGGATCTGCCGGTGCAACGAGCGCAGTGCGTCGAACACGCTGTAGTCAAGATACCGGCGAAACACAAACGGCAGCACCACGCCGCGCAGGGCCTGCACGCCCGGGCTGCCAATGCAGCTGCGCGGTGCCACTACACGGCTCTTGAGCCACGCAAACCGCTCCCACTCGCGGCCTTGCACCTGCAGGTATTCCTCCAGCCCGGCCAGCGACACGGCAGGCGGGCCCGAGTTGCCGTTGGGCCGCAAGGCCAGGTCCACGCGGAAAACAAACCCGTGCTCGGTCGTGTCGCCGACCAGGCTGTAGATGGCCTTGACGGCGCGTGCGAAGTATTCGTGGTTGGAGATGCAGCCACGTCCGTCGGGCATGCCCGCGGTCTCGCCGTCATGCTCGTAGACGTAGATCAGGTCGATGTCGCTCGACACATTGAGTTCGCGCGCACCGAGCTTGCCCATGCCGATGATCCACAGCTCGACCGGCTGGCCTTGCGGGCCGCAGGGTACGCCGTGCCGCTCGTCCAGTTCACGGCGGGCATGCGTGCAGGCGCGGTCCAGGGCCAGCTCGGCCAGCTCGGTCACTGCACGGGTCACGTCTGCCAGTGGGAGCTCGCTGTCGCAGTCGAGCTGTATGAGCCGCTCCATCACCAGCTGGCGCAGCACGCGAAGCGCCGCCCCGGTATCAAGGCCGCGGGCCAGCAGCGCATCGCAGGCCTGCTGCATGGACGCCAACACGGGAATGCCCGGTGGCAGCAGATGCAGATCGGCTTCGTAACGGCGGTGCAGGCGCTGGAAAAAACGCGAGTGCTCCGCCAGCGCAACGCCGGGTATGCGCGGCGCGCAGCGCGGGTCAGCGGACGGCGTCTGCATGGGGCGCGCGGAAGCTGGCCGCGTACACAAGGACACTCGTTTGCACTGAACCCAGGCCGAGGCCGCGGGTCATAATTCCTGCCACATTCAGTTTGACCATGATCGCTCCCACCTCGCACCCCTCTCGCCTGCTGAAAATGATGGCAGGTCTTGCGCGGTGGTCATTGGGTCTGCTGCTCGCCTTCTGGCTGCTGCTGGCCATCGCGTGGGGGGCCCTTCATGGATTGATTGTGCCGCGAATCGGCGAATTTCGCCCGCAGCTCCAGGCGCATGCCACAAAGGTTCTGGGGGTTCCCGTGCAGATCGGCGCTATCGAGGCGCGTACCGACAGCCTCGTGCCTTCGGTGGAACTGCTGGATGTGGCGCTGCTCGATGCCGGCGGCCGCGTGGCCCTGCGCTTGCCCCGGGTGGTGGTGGCTGTGTCCCCCCGCTCGCTGGTCAACTGGAACGCCGAGCAGATCTATATAGAAGAACCTGTGCTCGACGTGCGCCGCACCGCAGACGGGCGCATCCAGGTGGCAGGCCTGGAATTTGCGCAATCGGGCGGCGACAGCAATGCGGCTGCCGACTGGGTGTTCTCGCAGGGCGAGGTCTTCATCAAGGGCGGCACGCTGCGCTGGACCGACGAGCAGCGCAGCGCGCCCGAGCTCGCGCTGACCGACGTCAACCTGGTGCTGCGCAATGGCAACTGGCGCCACCACATGCGCCTGGATGCAACCCCCCCGCCTGACTGGGGCGACCGGTTCACGCTGGCGGGCATGTTCCGTGCCCCGCTTCTGCGTGCACGCGACGGCAACTGGAAGCACTGGAACGGGCAGGTCTTTGCCGACTTTGCGCGTGTCGATGTGTCGCAGCTGCACCGCCACGCCCAGATCGACGGGGTGAATGTGGCCGAGGGGCGCGGCGCCCTGCGCGCCTGGGCCGACTTCCAGCGGGGTGAACTGATGGGCGGAACAGCGGACCTGGCGCTGGCCGATGTGAACGCCACACTGGGGAAGGATCTGCAGGCGCTCGCACTCCCTGCGGTGCAGGGCAGGCTGGGCGGGCGCCGGCTGGCAGGCGGATTTGAGCTGTTCACGCAGGGCCTGCAGTTCCAGACGGACGACGGCCTGAACTGGCCGGGCGGCAACGTGCGCCTGGTGCATACCGATGCCAGCGGCAAGCTGCCGGCGCAGGGCGACTTCCGCGCCGACCGGCTGGATCTGGCGGCATTGGCCCAGATTGGTGCCCGGCTGCCCCTGAGTTCCGCTGCCCACAGCGCGCTGGCCACCTACACGCCGCGCGGGCTGGTGGACGAGGTCAGCGCCACCTGGCGGGGCCCGCTGGATGCCCTGCAGACCTACCAGCTGCGCGGCCGGGTGCGTGGTCTTTCCCTTGCAGCCGAGAACCCGGGCACGGCCCCCACCCACTTCGGCCTGCGTGGAGCCACCGTGGACATCGACATGACGCAGGCGGGCGGCAAGGCAGCGCTGTCGATTGCATCGGGTGCGCTCGTGCTGCCCGGCGTATTTGAAGAGCCCGTTTTGCCACTGGACCGGCTGAGCGCAGACGTGCGCTGGCAGATGGAAGGCGAGCGCATCGCGGTGCAGGCCGCCGACGTGCAGTTTGCCAACGCCGACGCACAGGGCGAGGCCCGCGCCAGCTGGCACACCTCCGATGCGGCCAAGGTGTCGCACCGCTCACGGTTCCCGGGAGTGCTGGACCTGTCGGGCAATCTCAACCGCGCCGACGGCACGCGCGTGCACCGTTACCTGCCCCTGTCCATCCCGGCCGATGCCCGCCATTACGTGCGCGACGCCGTGGTGGCGGGCACGGCCAGCAATGTGCAGTTCCGCGTGAAGGGAGACCTGCACGACCTGCCGTTCAACGACCCCAGGCAGGGCGAGTTCCGCATTGCCGCCCGTGTCAGGGACGTGACCTACGCCTATGTGCCGCCGCAGTTGCAGCCTGCCAGCACGCTGCCGTGGCCGGCCCTGACCGAGCTCGGCGGCGAGCTGATTTTTGAGCGGTCTTCCATGCAGGTGCGGGGCGCCAGCGGCAGCTTTGCGGGCCGGCCGGGCCTGCGCCTGTCGCGCGTGGAGGCGCGCATTCCCGACCTGTCGCACACGGTGGTGGGCGTGGACGCCGACGCACGCGGGCCACTGCCCGAACTGCTGGCGCTGATGAGCAGCTCGCCGCTGGGCGGCATGACCTCCAACGCGCTGGACCAGGCCACCGGCACGGGCAATGCCGACTTCAAGCTGCGCCTGAGCCTGCCCATCAGCGACATGGCCAAATCGAAGGTGCAGGGCAGCGTGGTGCTGGCGGGCAACGAGGTCCGCATCACGCCCGACACACCGCCGCTTTCCCGCGCGCGGGGCACGGTGCAGTTCAGCGAAAGCGGGTTTTCGCTGACGAACATGCAGGCCCAGGCGCTGGGCGGCCCGGTGCGGCTGGAAGGCGGCATGCGTGCGCTGCCTCCCAACGCACCCGCCACCGAATCTGCCGTGCAGTTGCGCGCCCAGGGCACGGCCACGGCCGAAGGGCTGCAGCAGGCCACACAGCTGGGCATGATCGCGCAGCTGGCACGCCGCGCCAGCGGCAGCGCGCCGTACACCATGACCCTGGGGTTCCGGCGCGGGGTGCCCGAGGTCCAGGTCACCACATCGCTGCAGGGCATGGCGCTGGCACTGCCCGCCCCGCTGGCCAAGACGGCTGGCACCAGCACGCCGCTGCGCTTTGAAACCCAGGTGCTGCGCGAGTCACTCACGGGCCTGGCCAGCGCCACCACAACCGGGACGGCAGGACTTCCTCCGCTGCGCGACCAGATCACGCTGGACCTGGGCACCATCGGCTCGGCCACCTACGTGCGCGAGCTGTCGGGTGGCCAGGCGCGTGTGCTGCGCGGCACGATCGGTATCGGGCTGGGTGATGGCGAGTCTGCACCCATGCCGCTCCAGGGCGTGGCCGCCAACATCCAGCAGGGCAAAGTGGATGTCGACACCTGGGAAGACGTGCTCACGCAGGCCACCGCGGGCGCCCCAGGCACGGTCGCCAGTGGCCTCACCGATGCCGTCCCAAAGGGCCCGGCAACCGCAAGCGCCGGCAGCACGGGCAGCGCGCAGGACTACCTGCCCACCACGCTGGCCCTTCGCGCGCGCGAACTGACACTCCAGGGGCGCACGCTGCACAACGTGGTGGCAGGGGCCCTGCGCAGCGGCACCACATGGCGCGCCACGCTGGACGCCAGCGAACTCAACGGGTTTATCGAGTTCAGACAGCCCGGTGCTGCAGACCACCCCAACGGGCTGCTTTACGCGCGCCTGTCGCGCGCCAGCTTGCCGCAAAGCGATGCGAACCAGGTCGAAGCCCTGCTGGATGAACAGCCAGGCATGCTGCCCGCTCTGGACATCGTGGTGGACGATTTCGAACTGCGTGCCAAACGGCTGGGCCGCGTGGAGATACAGGCCCAGAACCGCGGCAGCGAGGGCGCGCAGCGCGAGTGGCGCCTGACACGGTTCAACATCCTGTCGCCCGAAGCCAACCTCACGGCCAGCGGCAACTGGGCGGTGGTGGCCGGCGCGGCGACCGCGAAGCCAGCCGAGCGCCGCACGGTGCTCAACTTCAAGCTCGACATCCGTGACTCGGGCGACCTGCTGGGCCGCATGGGCATGGCCAATGTGGTGCGCCGCGGCAAGGGGCGGATGGAAGGCCAGGTGGCGTGGATGGGCGCGCCCTTCAGCCCCGACTACCGGTCCATGACGGGGGAGATCAATCTCAATATCGAGTCCGGCCAGTTCCTCAAGGCCGACCCCGGCCTGGCCAAGCTGCTCGGCGTACTCAGCCTGCAGTCGCTGCCGCGACGGCTGGCGCTGGATTTCCGGGATGTGTTCAGCGAGGGCTTTGCGTTCGACTTTGTGCGCGGCGACGTCCGCATCGAGCAGGGCGTGGCCACCACCAACAATTTGCAGATGAAAGGCGTCAACGCTGCAGTGTTGATGGAGGGCAGCGCCAACATCGAGGCCGAAACGCAGGATCTGCGCGTGGTGGTGGTGCCCGAGATCAATGCCATGACGGCATCGCTGGTAGCCACGGCCATCAACCCCGTGATCGGCCTGGGCAGCTTCCTGGCACAGGTGTTCCTGCGCGGGCCGCTGATCGAAGCCGCCACGCAGGAGTTCCGCATCGACGGCACATGGACGGACCCGCGCGTGGTGCGCGTGCCCCGTCGCGCGCGGGACGCCATCGCCCCGGCACCGGGGCAGGCCGCCCCCGCGGCTGCGCCTGCGCCCAAGCCTGGAGAACCCTCATGATGCAAGTGGCTGCCATCCAGATGGTGTCGGGTACCCGGCTTGATGACAACCTGCAGGCCGCCCACCGGCTGCTGGAAAAGGCGGCGCGCGAAGGCGCAGAACTGGCGGTGCTTCCCGAGTATTTCTGCATCATGGGTCACCGCGACACCGACAAGCTGCCGCTGGCGGAAACACCCGCTGGCGGCCCCATCCAGGATTTCCTGTCCGCGTCGGCGCGCTCGCTGGGCCTGTGGATCGTGGGCGGCACCCTGCCCATGCAGACCGCCGCCCCCGGCAAGGTACGCAACACCACCCTCGTGTTCGACCCCAGCGGCGTGCAGGTGGCCCGTTACGACAAGATCCACCTCTTTTGTTTTGACAACGGACGCGAGCAGTACGACGAAAGCCGCGTGATCGAGGCCGGTGCCCCCGCAGTGCATTTCGACCTGCCAGCGCGCGATGGCCGCCGCTGGCGCGTGGGGCTGAGCGTGTGCTACGACCTGCGCTTTCCGGAGCTGTACCGGGCCCACGCCCGCGCCGGCGCTGACCTGCTGCTGGTGCCCAGTGCCTTCACTTACACCACAGGCCGGGCGCACTGGGAACTGCTGCTGCGCGCGCGGGCCGTGGAGAACCTGGCCTACGTGTTGGCCCCGGCACAGGGCGGAATCCACGAGAACGGCCGCCACACCTGGGGGCACAGCATGCTGGTAGACCCCTGGGGGACCGTCATCGCATCACTCGACCAGGGCCCAGGGGTCGTCACCGCAACGGTGGATGCCGCACGGATCGACAGCGTGCGCGCGCAGTTGCCGGCCCTCCAGCACCGCGTGCTCTGAATACCGCATGAATTCACCCACGCCCGAAAACGGCACCCCTGACCTGGGCACAACGCTGGCGGCCCCGGTGCAGCCCCGACCGCGCCGCACACTGCTGCAGCGCTGGCGGGGTGCATGGCGGCGCTGGTCGCTGTGGACGGCGCTGGTGGGCCTGGTCGTGTCGATGCTGGCCACCCTGGTATGGCTCGCGGGCCGGTATGAAGAAAGCCAGGTGCAGACCCAGCTGGAGCGCGACGCGGCCGATGCCGTGGCCGACATCCGCGTATCGCTCTCGCGCACCCTGCAGAACCTGCAGGCCCTGCACGCCAACGACCCCGGCGAACTGGCCTGGGAAGTCGGGGCGGCCGACCTGCTGCGCAACCACCGCGAGCTGGTCCGCATCGAGTGGCGCGACGCAGCCCTGCGCGTACGCGACCACCAGCAGTCGCCCTACCGGCCGCTGGCCTGGGACCGGCGGCTGCGCGAGAGCGGACAGTCTGATGCTGCCATTGCCTGCGCCAACGCGCGACGGCTCAGCAGCCCGGCTTACTCCAGCAGCTACTTTCAGCCGCACGGCGACGGCATGGGCTCGGAAATGATGGACCTGTGCCTGCCGCTGACCACCGGCGGCAAGATCACCGGCTTTGTCGTGGCCACGTTTTCGCTGCGCGAAATCCTGCTCAACCTGGTGGCACCCAACCTCACGCGCCGCCAGGAGGCCTCGTTCATCGAGCCCGACGGCACCCGGCTGGCCGTGCTGGGCGCTGCACGCAAGGGCTCGCGCATGTTCACGTCGCAGCACCTGCTGGACATGCCCGGCAGCACCCTGGTGCTGCGCATGGACACCTGGCACGCGGCGCCCAGCCTGTTTCCCAACGTGCTCACGGCGCTCGTCACCGCGATGTCGATTGCGCTGGTCACGGTGATGGCAGTGCTGGTGCGCGACAACCGCCGCCGCCTGCGTGCCGAGCGCGATCTCGCAGACGCACTCGCGTTCCGCAAGGCGATGGAGGACTCGCTGGTCACGGGGCTGCGCGCACGGGACCTGGAAGGCCGCATCACCTACGTCAACCCCGCGTTCTGTTCCATGGTCGGTTTCAGCGCAGCCGAGCTGCTGGGCCAGAGCGTGACGGCCCCCTACTGGCCCCCCGAGCTGGTGGACGAATACCGCGAGCGGCAGGCCGTGCGGCTGTCGGGCGGCGAAGTTCCGCCCCGGGAAGGCTTTGAGTCGGTCTTCATGCGCAAGGACGGAACGCGTTTTCCGGTGCTGATCATCGAGGCGCCGCTCATCAACGCGCAGGGCCAGCACACGGGCTGGATGAGCGCCTTCCTGGACATCAGCGAACAGCGCCGCGTCGAGGAGCTGTCGCGCGCTTCGCAGGAGCGCCTGCAGGCCACGGCCCGACTGGCCACCGTAGGCGAGATGGCATCGCTGCTCAGCCACGAGCTCAACCAGCCCCTGGCCGCCATCTCCAGCTACGCCACCGGTTCCATCAACCTGCTGGGGTCTGCCAGCAGCACTGCGCCCGCAGCGCCACACACAGCTGGCCCCGGGACGGCACCGGTCAGCCCCGATGCCCCCGGCTCGCCCAGCCCGGACGACGTAGAGGGCGTGCGCATGGCCCTCACCCAGATCGCCCGCCAGGCCGAACGCGCGGGCAAGGTGATCAAGAGCGTGCACGACTTCGTGCGCCGGCGCGACCAGGCGCGCGAGTCGTTGCCCGCACAGCAACTGCTTGACGCCATCCTGCCGCTGGTCAGCCTGCAGGCACGCAAACTGCGCGTGCGCGTGCAGACCCATGTCGAGCATGGCCTGCCGCCCGTCCTGTGCGACCGCACGATGGTGGAACAGGTGCTTCTGAACCTGGCGCGCAACGCCATGCAGGCCATGGACCACCCCGACATCCACCAGCGCGTGCTGGATATCCGCGTGCTCAAGACAGCCACCGTGCAGCGGGCGGGATGGATCAAGTTCACGGTGACCGACCTCGGCACCGGCATCGACAGCGATGTGGCCGCCAAGCTGTTCACGCCGTTCTACACCACGCGCAGCGAGGGCATGGGGCTGGGCCTGAGCATGTGCCGCACGGTGATCGAGCAGCACGGCGGTTTCCTCGGCTTTGCCGCCAACGAGCCCCGTGGTACGGTATTCACCTTCACCCTTCCCGTCGCCTCCTCCCCAGCGCAAAGCCCCTGATGGAACCCGTATCCAACGCCACCGTTTACATCGTTGACGACGACGCCAGCGTGCGCGAGGCGCTGGCCTGGCTGCTGCGTTCGCGCCGCCTGCCCAGCGAGTCTTTCGACAGCGCCGAGGCCTTTGACGCCATGCTCCAAAAGCGCGCACCCCAGCGCCATCCCTGCTGTCTGCTACTGGACGTGCGCATGCCCGGCATGAGCGGCCTGGCGCTTTTTGATGTGCTGGCCGCGCGGGGCGACCTGGCCACCATGCCGGTGATCTTTCTCACTGGGCACGCCGATGTGCCTACCGCGGTCGACACCGTCAAGCGCGGCGCGTTCGACTTTTGTGAAAAGCCCTTTTCAGACAACGTGCTGGTGGACCGCATCGAGCAGGCCCTGGCCCAGTCGGCCGAGCGGCTGGCGCGCGTGCGCGAACGCAGCGACCTGCAGGTGCGCCTGGGCGACCTGACCGAGCGCGAGCGCGATGTGATGGACCTGGTCGTGGCCGGATTGCCCAACAAGCTGATTGCCGATCAGCTCGATATCAGCGTGCGCACAGTGGAAGTGCACCGCTCGCGCGTGTTCGACAAGATGCAGGTGAAGTCGGCGGTGGAACTGGCGAACCTGCTGCGCGCCGGCAAATAGCCGGGGTGAGCCCGGCTGTACCGCGGCCCCGGCCTCTGGCGAACCGGTTACCCGCGCGGCCGTTCGCCCACAAAGATTTCCACACGGCGGTTGCGTGCGCGGCCTTCGGCCGTGTCGTTGGTGGCAATCGGGCTGCGCTCGCCCATGCCGTCGATGGCAATGCGGCGCCCGTCAACACCCCGCGCCGTGAGGTAGTTGCGGGTGCTGGACGCGCGCTCCACCGACAGCGGGTTGTTCACGCTGTCATTGCCGGTGCTGTCGGTGTGGCCGACGATGCGCACATCGCTGTTGGGGTTGTTGCGCAGGCCAGCGGCAAACTGGTCCAGCACCGGGCCAAAGTTTGCCTGGATGTCCGAGCGGCCCACGGCAAACGAGATGTCGCTGGGGATATTGAGCATGAGCTGGTTGTCCGCCGTCTGCGACACCACCACACCGGTGCCGCGCGTGGCCTGCTCCATCTCGCGCTTTTGGCGTTCCATGTTCTGCGACCAGATGTAGGTGCCCAGAGCCCCCACACCCGCACCCACCACTGCGCCAGTGCCAGCATTGCCGCCCGTCGCCGAGCCGATCACTGCGCCCGCCAGTGCGCCCACCCCGGCACCCGTGGCCGTGCGGCGCTGGGTGTCGTCCATGCTGGCGCAACCGGTGGCCAGAACGACGGTGGCGGCAACGCCCCAAAGAATGTCTTTGCGCATGTGATCTCCTTGAATGTAAACAGGCGGCCAGCACCCGATGCGTACCGGCCATGCGCTTGCTGCTTTCCGCAAAGGCGGCAGCCCCTGAGGGAATGCCCGCCTGCCGAAGCCGCCCAGCGCAAGCCGTGATGGTGGCTGCCAGTGCCGCGGTCCGCTATCGGTGCACGCAGCCAATGGCCGTAGGACAGGAGCCCGAACCGGTCACAGGTCAGGTGGGTGCCAGGTCCCAGCACAACGGAAAGGGCCCTGCAACAGCGTCAAGGTCCCGCGTGAAGGCGCAAGGACGCCGCGGTCAAAGAGAAAAGCGAGGCAAAGGAAAAGAACGTGGCGCCCGCGCCGGGGGCCTACGCTGCGGGCGGCGAAGGCGGTGAAGGAGGCTTCCGGTCGTCGTCGCCCGAGGCGGGGGGCACGGGAAGCTCGCCGCCCTTGCGCCCTGAAAACATCGTCCACCAGACGATGGCAATCAGCAGCACCAGCGCCAGCAGCGCTTCAAGCAAAATCAGCCCCATGAAATCGACCCCTTTGCGCCTTGTTCTGACGGCGCTGATTGTAGGAATGCTGGCCGCGTGCTCCACACCCATGCCGCCAAGCCCCACTCCGCCCGGGGCCATATCCACGCAGCCGCCCGTCGGCGCTTTGCCACCTCCGGCCGCCGTTCCGCTGCCCGGGGACACCGGCCCGCTGCCGCCGCCCATCGCGCAGCCCAAAAGCCGCTGGATCCCCGTGCGCTGGGCAGAGCTGCCCGGCTTCACGCAGGACGCGCTGCACGAGGCCTGGAACGCCTGGATCAAGAGCTGCGAGCGCCCCGCCCCGCCGTTCACCGCGCTGTGCGGCGAGGTGCGCCAGCTGAGCATTGCCACCCCCGACGAGCAGCGCGCGTGGCTCATCGCCCGCCTGCAGCCCTACCGCGTCGAGGGGCACGACGGCAACGCCGACGGCCTGCTGACCGCCTATTACGAGCCCATGATGGAAGGCGCCCGCCAGCCCGGCAACGGCTACACGGTGCCCATCTACCGCCTGCCCGCCAGCTTTGGCGCGCGCAAGCCCTGGTACACGCGCCAGCAGATCGAGACCCTGCCAGAAGCCCAGGCGGCGCTGCAGGGCCGGGCCATCGCCTGGCTGCGCGACCCGGTCGAGTCGATGGTGCTGCACATCCAGGGCTCGGGCCGCCTGCGCATTACCGAGCCTGATGGATCGGTGTCGATGGTGCGCGTGGCGTATGCCGGCACCAACGACCAGCCCTACGGCAGCATCGGTCGCTGGCTGCTCGACCAGGGCTACACCCGCGACGCAACCTGGCCCGGCATTCGCGCCTGGCTGGCCGCCAACCCGCAGCGCACCAACGAGCTGATGTGGACCAACCCGCGCTACGTGTTCTTCAAGGAGGAGCCGCTGGCGGGCATGGACGCGGGCTTTGGCCCCAAAGGCGCGCAGGGCGTGCCGCTCACCCCCGGCCGTTCCATTGCGGTCGACCGCCAGAGCATCCCTTACGGCACGCCGGTGTGGCTGGCCTCCAGCGGCCCGCAAGTGCAGCTGAGCCGCATGGTGCTGGCGCAGGACACGGGCAGCGCCATCCTGGGGGCGGTACGGGCCGACTATTTCACGGGCTGGGGGCCGGAGGCGGGCGACATTGCGGGCCGGCTCAAGCAGGGGCTGCGGCTGTGGGTGCTCTGGCCGAGGTGATTTGAGGCAATATCGGCCTGAAGTCCTTTATTTGATTGCACCTGTAGCTATTATTTTTATAGCGTTTTCTGCGCTTTGTGCGCTTCGCGCGCGCTGACGCGCCCCGTCGCACGTCGCACGTCGCATGCGGCATCGCAGGGTTGAGGCCTCATCGCACCGCGGCCGGCCGGGCATCCTCTCCACGCCACTGCAGCGGTATCAGGTGGTACAGCGGGCTGGGGTCGGTCTGCCAGCCCGGCGGGGCAGGTGGCGAGCGCGGGGCCGGTCGCCCGGGGGCACCGTCCGCCTCTGCGGCCATCGCAGCCAGCTGCTGCATCCATGCCGGGTCCACCGTACCGGTGGGTGCCGGGCGCGAGAAGATCAGCTCCAGCATGCGGCGCGCGCGCCGGTCGCCTGCACTGGCGGCGATCTGGTACAGGCGCACCGCCTCGGTGTAGTTGGCGGGCACGCTCTCGCCCCGGTGGTAGCGGCGGGCCTGGTCGTACCAGTCGCCGGGCGTCTGGCGGCCGGGCGGGTTGCGTGCGGCTTCGTCGGCGCGCAGGCGGCTGGCCAGCAGGCGTGCGTTGGCGGCGGCGGCGCCCGACTGTGGTGCTGCGCTGCGAAACTGTTGCAGGGCTTCGTTCAGCTGGCCCGCGGCAAGGTATTCCAGGCCCAGCTCGTTGGCCGCCTGGGCGCTGCCGGCGCTGGCTGCTTCGGCCAGCAGCGCACGCAGTTGCGGCCGTGCGGGCGGCGGCTGGAGATGGACTCCGGGGGGTGTGGTCGCAAAGGCGGTACGGTCCTGGGCCTCCAGCGGCGACAGGGCTACCGCTGCGTGCCATTGCAGGTATCTCGCCAATGCGGGCGCATGGCGGGCCAATGCGGACGTCCAGCGACTGGCCCCGGCTGGATTGGGCGCAGTCACGCAGCCACTGATCTGGCACCACGCCAGCCCCGCGGGTGCCAGCGGGTGGCCCAGCGCCTGGGCGCGTTCAAACCATTGCTGTGCCAGGGGCGCGTCGGGGGCCATTCCCACCCCGTGCAGGGCGAGCAACCCCAGCAGCCAGGCTGCCTGCGCGGGGCTGGCGGCCTCGGTCGCAGCGGGTGGCGCACGTGAGCCCGCCGGGGGCCGCAGACCTGGGGCGCGGGGAGCGGCAGCAGCCGGCTTCTCGCCCTGCGCGGTAGCGCGAAGGCTGCGCACGACGGCCTCCAGGGCAGGGGCGTCAGGGCCGGCCGGGTGTGGCGCGGTCGGGCTCCAGCCGCTCTGGTCCGTGCTGACGGCCGGCGTGTCCGCCGGGCCTGGCAAGGCCCGCGCCGAGGCCACCGCCACGCACGGCACCAGCGCACAGACCAGTACACAGGCCGCGCCCAGCACCGCGGCCCGCGACGCACCCGCCGGTGCGACGCGCAAGCGGGGCGGCGCACTGGCGGCCTTTGCGATGGAGTGGCCCATGCCGGTGATGGTGCAGCGCATGCGGGGCAGCCGGTCAGGAACGCGGCGCTGGCGGAGCCTTGGAAGTCGGCCCGGATGCCGGGGCGGGGACAGGCGCTGCCTTGGCCGCTGGCGGCGCAGCGCGGCGTGGCACCACGGTCCAGTAGACCGCATTGCCGGTATAGCCCGTAGCGCCCCACAAGGCGGCAAAAGCCTCGTTGATCTTCTCCAGCGTGCGGTAACCGGCAATCGGCTTGAGCGGCGGGCCGCGCAGTTCTTCGGGCAGGCGCGCCGACGCGTCGCCATCGGTGGCAAAGCACGCCACGCCTTCCGTGCCAGGACTGGCTGCGTCCATCACGAAGCCGGGGTTCGGGCTCATCCAGTCGGGGATGCGCAGGGCCTGGTTGGCCGACACCCAGCCGCTCGTGTTGGCACGGTTGGGCAGCAGACGCATGACGGTGCCAGTGGCATCCGACAGGTAGCACTGCAGGTACGAGGCACGCGATACCGTGGCCGACAGAAAGATCTGTTCACCCACCTCGAAGGCCGTGCGGTCCAGCAGCACGTTCTCGATCTGCAGGTCGATGGTGCGCTCAACAGCGGCCGCGCCGTACAGCAGGCTGCTGGTGGTTACAGCGGGCAGCGCCGATTCGGCGACTGCCGCACTGGGGCCCGGGGCCGGGTCGGTAGGGTTCCAACCGATGCGGGCCAGGGCGCCGTCGGGCGACAGGCCGACAAAGTCGCGCAGCGCCCGTTCATAGGTGGGGAAATCAACCACGCCCGTCACCACCATGCCGTTGTCGGCCTGAAATCGGGCCAGCGCGGCGCGCAACTGCGTGCTGTGGGCGGGGGTGGGCTCGGCCGTCGCGACAACCTCTGCGCCCAGGTAGCCGCGGCTGGCCAGTGCGCGCGCCACCAGCTGCCAGCGCACGGCGGATGACCCCTCGCTGAACCAGTCGCGCAGCTGGCGCTGAAAGTCGGGGTGGTTCTGCTCCAGCGTCAGGCACTGCCAGTAGGGCACGCGTGCCCACTTGCCCACCAGCTCGATCGTGGCCAGGTCTACCAGCGTGCGTACCGCGCTGCCCGAGCCCTGGGTGTAGTCGCGCCCCACGTTGAACTGCACGCCATAGCTTCCGATGCGGCCCGCCAGGTCCACGCCCTGCCCGCCGCTGCCCAGGATGACCTCGTTGGCCGAGTCCAGCCCGGGGATCAGCGTGCGCGTGCGGAAGTCACCCAGGTGCATTTCCAGTCCGATGATCGTGGCGTTGCGGCTCTGGCTGTAGCCCAGGTCAACCCGCGGGCCCGAGAGGCCGGTGTCGAAGCGGTTGCTCAGCACGTTCTGGTCCACAAACGAGATCGCGCCCGAGAAATACAGCGCCGGGCGCTGCAGCTGCATCTGGTTGTTGTTGAGCAGGATGGTGGTCAGGTTCTGCACCGTGTCCTGCCGGGCGATGTCCACCTCGTAGTCCACGTAGCGAAAGGCATTGCTCAGGCGGGACATCTGCGACAGCGCCGTGATCACCATGTCCTTGCTGCCCACGGCCACGCGGCCCGAGTAGTCAGGGATCTGCTTGCTGGTGACCAGCGTGGTGGGCAGCTGGGCGGCGCGCAGCATGTGGTCCATGCACATCAGCGAGTCCGAGAAGCTGGAGATGGATCGCGCTGGCCGCACCGCAGGCCGGTCGGCAATGGATGCGTGTTCCAGCAAGGCCTGATCTTTGCGCGGGTCCATGGGCGTGGCGCAACCCGCCAGCAGCGCAAGGCCCAGCAGCGCGGGCCACAGCGCGGTGCGCGCACCCTGGCAGCGCGGCAGGCTGTTGCCCGCTCGGTGTACGGAAGGTGGCGCCAGCAGGGCAGCGTTGGTGGACGGCAGCATGGTGTGGGCTCTCGTGATCTTGTTCGGGCTGCCTGGGCAACGGGCTGGCGTGCCGACCGCAGCCCCGCCGGGCGCTGGTATGTATGAGTTAGCGGCAGATGTTCACCAGGTCGCCGCGCAGCACCACCACCTGGGGCGTGCCACCGGGGCCGTACTTTGATGCACCCGCTGCACCTGCAGCCACGGTATTGCTGCCCACTTCCTGCACACATGTCTTTTGCATGCCCTGTGCGCTCGCAGTGGTCACCACGTCGGTGTCACCGAGCTGGCCCTGGGCATCCTGCGCAAATGCCCTGGCCTCATAGCGTGCCACCCGGGCGCGCAGCCAGGAGGGCATCTCCATGGCGGGGTCCAGCTGGCCAGGCTGCGCTGCCGGCCCGATGGGCTGCATCTGCACCGTGGGGTTGCGGGTGAGCACTACCGGGTCTTCGCCCGGCGCCTGGGCATGCCCGGCAGTCGCCAGAAGCAGGCCGGCTGCAGCCAGTAAAAGGCGTGGCGTGGCGCGATAGGTGTGCATGGGGAGTCTCCGGGATGGCAGGGAAAGAAATGGAGCGCAGCACGCCGGCGGCTGGGCCACACGACGGGCGCGCTCCGGCACCCGTCGGGCAGGTCAGTGCGACCAGCCGCCAGTGCGCGTGGGCTGGCAGGTGAAGCACGCGTTGTTGGTGGCAATGTTCTGCACGGCCTTGCTGTTGCTGCCGCTGGACAGATTGGTCAGGCTGGCGCCCTTGATCATCGTCAGCTGGACCGAATCGCCCGTGATCGACACCTCGCCCACGTTGGACGAAAGGTTTTGGCTGGCATAGGCATCGCTGCCGGTGGCGCTGTTGCGCACCGAGCCGCCCGCGCCGAGCACGCCTTGCATCGACGTGCCGCTGATCGTCACATTGCCGGTGTTGGTGGCCAGGTTCTGGAAGGCTTCGCTCTTGGAACCCATGGAGTTGTTGGACACCGCTACGGAAGTCAGCGCAGCCGCCTGCAGCGAGGTGCCGGTGATGGAGATGTCGGGCGAAGGCGCAGGACCGGTGGCCAGTGCGGCAGTAGCGATGGCGCTGAGGGCGATGAATGCAAAGGCTTTCATGATAGTTCCTTCAAAACAGTTGGACAGTGGAAACGTTGGCTGCACCGGTGCGACCGGGTCGCTTCAGGGCAGGAAAGGGACATCAGGGATCGGGGCCAGGGCTGGCAGGGCCAGCGGTTTTCAGGCCCCGTTCCGTGTTGTCTGGCTGCAGTGTCTTTGCGGACCCACAGGTCACGAATACGCAGGCATGGCTACCCCGTACAGCGCAGAACAAATGCACTAGGCCGACCACCAACCCGCGCGCATGCTGGCCTTGCAGGCAGAAGCTGCGGACAGCGCGCGCCAAGAACCAGGTAGTAACGAGTTGTGACGTATGCAATGGCGTGTGCAGCCAGCGCCTGCAGCCACGGATCTGTTGCATCGTGCAGCGGCGTGGGGCTTGCAACCAGCCCCGCAGCGCCTGTATCGCACGGCCATTCTTTGCTTGGTCGCTGCAAGGATGTCCCCAACAATGAGTGCGAGAAAGCAGCACGCAAGAGGAACGTTTGCATGATGACCATCCACAGACACGCAGAGCCAGGCGACGGCGCTCCCCTGCAGCCGGCAGGTGCTCCGGGCCAGTTCTCCACGTATGAAAACCCGCCCTCGGTATGGCCGGCTTTCCTCATGGGGCAGGAGACGAGCCCCGTGCGGGTCCTGCTCATCGATGACGACGCGCACATCCGCCGGGTGATCGCCCAGGAGCTCATGGCCGACCCGCGCACCCTGCTCGTGGGGCAGGCGACCAGCGTGCGTGAAGGCCGCCGCGCGATCCGCCAGCACGAGTTCGATGTGCTGCTGGTGGACCTCAACCTGGGCGACGGGGAAGCCTTCGAGGTGCTCGACTTCTTCCGCTCGGTGCGGCCCAGCGCACAGGCAGTGGTGATCTCGGTGATGGAAAACGACGAGCAGGTGCTGCGGGCGTTCGAGCTGGGTGCGGCCGGGTTTGTGGGCAAGAACTCGTGGTTTGGCAACTATGCACAGACAGTGCTGCAGGTGGCCAATGGTGGCGCATCCATCACGCCCCACATCGCGCGGCGTCTGCTGCAGCGGTTTGACCGCGCCAATGCGCCGCAATCCAAGCGCCGGGCCGACGAGGCCGACAAGCTCTCCACCCGCGAGAAGGAAATCCTGCGCATGGTGGCCAGCGGCTACACCAGCACCGAGATCGGTGCACGCCTGTTCATCAGCGGCATGACGGTGAACACGCACCTGCGCAACATCTACCGCAAGCTGCAGGTGCGCACCCGTGCCCAGGCCGTGCGCTTTGCGTCGCTGCGAGGGCTTTTCTGATGGGGCTGTGGCAGCGCAGCGCCGGGGGCTGACGCGTGTGGCGCACGGTGCCCGCCTGGCAGGCCACGGCCTGCGTGGGGCTGTGTGCTGCACAGCTGATGCTGGTGGCTACGGCGTTGGGCGCGCTGCAGGCGCTGCTGCCGCTGGGCGCACGCGCGCAGGCGTGGTGCCTGGCCGCCGCCCTGGCGCTGGGGCTGCAGCTGTGCGCATGGCTGCTGGTCCACCGCGCCAGGGCACTGCGCTGGCGGCCCCGGCTGAGCCACCGGCCCAGCGCCGACGTGGTAGCCGAACGGCGACGCATTGCGCGTGAACTGCATGATCGCGTGGGCTCGCAACTGGTCAGCGCGATGACGCTTGCCGACGCCGGACAACCTGGCGAACCAGTGCGCACCGCGCTGGAGCGCTGCCTGTTCGACCTGCGCATGGTGGTCGACTCGATGGATTCCGATGACGAGTCGGTGACCGACCGGCTGGCCCGCCTGCGCCACCGCATCCAGCCAGCGCTGGAGCGGCGCGGCATCTGCATGGTGTGGGATGTGCAGGTGGTCGACGATGTGCCTCCACTGCAGCGCCACTGCGCGGGGCACCTTGCCGCCATCGTCCAGGAGGCGCTGAGCAACGCGCTGCAGCACTCGGGTGCCACGCAGATCTGCGTAAGCGTGCACTTTTTGGCTGCATCTGGTGCCTGGCACATCGCGATCAGTGACAACGGGCGCGGTCTGCGTGTGCCGCCTGGCGATGGTGAAACGGCAGCAGGCTCAGGCTTGGCCGGAATGCGCTGGCGTGCGCGCCAGGCGGGCGGGAAGCTGCGGCTCCAGTCTGGCCCCGAGGGCGGCACATGTGTGAGCGTCTTCGTGCCGGGCGATGCAGCGGTGGTGTAGCAAGAAGCCGGGCGAGCTTTCGCCACACGGCGAGCCAGTGATCAGGATGCGCCGCGCCCGAGAGATCTATCCGGTGTTGCCGTTTGCATTGCCGCGAGGGCGGGTCTACTCCACGGCCCATCGCGTCACCCGCGGCGGCGCATTGCCCACATGGAACGCCAGCTTGCGATCGCGCAGGGCCACGTCCGAAGCGGTGACGCGGTCAAAGCGGCGCAGGTGCTCGGTCCACGACTCGTCTTCAATGCGCTCCACATAGCGCGCGGGCTGGCTGATGTCGTGCAGCAGCTGCCAGCCCAAAGCGCCCTGGCGCAGGCGGCTGCGGCGGCTTTCCTGCATCACGGCGCGGAATTCGGTGGCGTGGTCGGGGTCAATGAAATATTCGATGGTGACTACCAGATGCCCTGCGCCCGGCGGCGCCTCGGCCACCGGGGCCTTGAAGGCGCGCGAAGGGCTCAGGTCTTCCTCGATGCTGCGGTCGGCCACCAGGCGCTGCACCAGCGCCATGGCCACCACACCAGTGGCCGCAGCCAGGCCCAGGCTGGTGTGCACGTCGGTCAGCGTGGCCACCTGGCCCCACACGGCGGCACCCAAAGCGGTGGCGCCCATGATGGACATCTGGTAGATCGACATGCCGCGCGCCCGCACCCAGTTGGGCAGTGCCAGCTGGGCCGACACGGACAGCGAGTTGGCTGTGGTGATCCAGGCCATGCCGCCCACAAACATCGCCGGCACCGCCACGTACACATTGGGCGCCACGGCCATCACCGCCGTGGCAGCCGCCTGCAGCATGGTGCCGCGCATCACCAGCACATCGCGCGCCATGGCCTGGCGCAGGCGCGGCAGGAACATGGCTGCCGTAATGGCACCTGCGCCCATGCTGGCCAGCAGCAGCGTGAACGTGCCCGCGCCGCCGCCCTCCAGCCCTTTGGCCAGCAGTGGCAGCAAGGCCATGAGGGCCGTGGCGTGCAAAAAGAAGATGGAGATGCGCCACAGCACAGCCCGCATGCGCGGCGACTGCCGCACAAACTGCACGCCCACGCGCATGGCACTGCCCAGGCGCTCGCGCCCCAGCGGGCTGGGCACGTGGGCGCGCTTCCAGCGCATGATGACCAGGCCAGAGATGACCGACAGCACGGCATTGAGCACGAACACCCAGGCGCTGCCCGCGCTGGCAATGATGGCCCCGGCCAGCAGCGGGCCGATGATGCGCGAGGCATTCATGGCCACGCCGTTGAGCGCCAGTGCGGCCGGCAGCTGCGGGCGGCTGACCAGCTCGGGCACGATGGCGGCAAACACCGGCCAGCGCATCGCAAGCCCGATGCCGTTGGCAAAGGTGAGGGCCAGCAGCAGCGGTGCCGTGATCCCGCCGGCCATGATGGCCGCGCACAGCACCAGCGCCACGGCGGCCACCCAGAACTGCGTGGCGATGAAGTAGCGGCGGCGGTCCAGGATGTCGGCCAGCGCGCCGCTGGGCAGCCCCAGCAAAAACACCGGCAGCGTGGAAGCGGACTGCACCAGCGCCACCAGGATGGGCGAGGTGGTGAGCGTGGTCATCAGCCAGGCAGCGGCCACGTCGTTCATCCACATGCAGGTGTTGGCCGCCACCCAGGTCAGCCAGAGCATGCGAAAGACCGGCACCGTGAGCGGCGCCAGAGGCGAGAGCGAAGCCGCTGCGTCCTGCAGGGCGGCCGCCTGACCGTGCTGCGGAGCGACGGTGTCGTCGGCGTCGTGGGTCAGTGGCGCCCGGCTGGCTGCAGCCGAGGCGGCAGGCCCGGCGGATGTGGGATCCAGGGTGGTGGGTGCCGGCGCTGCGGGTGCGTCGGCACCTGCGGAGTTTGGAAAGGGGGGCGATGCAGGCGCAGTGCTGCGCGTGCTTTCAGAAGGTGGCAAAACAGGCATGCCCAGCCATTGTGCGACGGATACGTACTGGCCAAAGGAGCACGGTGGCGCAACCACCACCGTGCCATGGGCTTGGCTCCGCTGGGGTGCGCTATGGGCCTGCTGGAGCGCAATTCTTGGTCAAATCAGCTTGAAGCGCTTGTATTGATTGCCTTCATAGCTATTAATTTAATAGCATTAGCCCCGGCTGCGCGCCAGGTGCGCCAGGTGCGCCAGCGGCAGCGCCCCGCTGGCCTTGACCTCGCCCAGCGAGAAGCTGGTGTGCATGTCCTTCACGTTGGGCAGGTTCAGCAGCACATCGCGCGCAAACTGCGAAAAGCTGTCCAGGTCGCGCGCCACCACCTGCAGCTCGAACGTGCCCGTGCCGCTGATGTAGTGACAGGCCACCACCTCGGGGATCTGGCGAATGGCCTCCTCCATGGCGCGGGTGAGGTTGCCAGTGCTGCGGTCGGCGTCCAGCCGCACAAAGGCGAGCACCCCCAGGCCGATCTTGTGGCGGTCGATCTCGGCGCGGTAGCCCCTGATATAGCCCGCCTCCTCCAGCGCCCGCACGCGGCGCCAGCAGGGTGCGGCCGACAGGCCCACCCGCTGGGCCAGCTCGGCATTCGTCAGGCGGGCGTCGGCTTGTAATTCTTGCAGGATGGCGAGGTCGAATTTGTCAAGATTGTTCATTTATCGACCATTCTAAGAAAGATCCTTTCTGAAACAAGGGTAAACACGGCACAACAACGAAAGCACATATCCCCGGGCAAT
Organism: Acidovorax sp. BL-A-41-H1; assembly: GCF_051942715.1. Lineage (NCBI taxonomy): Bacteria > Pseudomonadati > Pseudomonadota > Betaproteobacteria > Burkholderiales > Comamonadaceae > Acidovorax > Acidovorax sp. BL-A-41-H1. The sequence goes on from NZ_JBPVJQ010000003.1 coordinate 143,427, forward strand.
CCCTAAACTGCCAGGACACCGATTACTACCGCTGCAGCCTGGCCCACAAGGCCTCGCCTGCAAGCCGACACCCCACAGGAATCCCTCATGAATGCCCCTCTGCCCGAATCCATCCGCAAAGCGCTGGAAACTGTATCGCTTGACGACAAATACTCTCTGGACAGCGGCCGGGCGTTCATGAGCGGCGTGCAGGCCCTGGTGCGCCTGCCCATGCTGCAGCGCCAGCGCGATGCCGCAGCGGGCCTGAACACCGCGGGCTTCATCAGCGGCTACCGGGGCTCCCCGCTGGGTACCTATGACCAGGCGCTCTGGGCCGCGAAGAAGCACCTCGCGGCCAACAACATCGTCTTTCAGCCCGGCGTGAACGAGGAACTCGGCGCCACGGCCGTGTGGGGCACGCAGCAGCTCGACCTGTATCCGCAGAGCAAGAAGTTCGACGGCGTATTCGGCATCTGGTACGGCAAGGGCCCGGGCGTGGACCGCTGCTCGGACGTGTTCAAGCACGCCAACATGGCAGGCACGGCCAAACACGGCGGCGTGATCGCGATTGCGGGGGACGACCACATCAGCAAGAGCAGCACGGCCGCGCACCAGAGCGACCACATCTTCAAGGCCTGCGGCACACCGGTGTTCTTCCCCAGCAGCGTGCAGGAGATTCTGGACATGGGTCTGCACGCGTTTGCCATGAGCCGCTTCTCGGGCGTGTGGTCGGGCATGAAGACCATCCAGGAGGTGGTGGAGTCGTCCGGCAGCATCCACATCGACCCCGACCGCGTGAAGATCATCCTGCCGGAGGACTTCGCGATGCCACCGGGTGGCCTGCACATCCGCTGGCCCGACGCACCGCTGGAGCAGGAAGCGCGCCTGATGGACTACAAGTGGTACGCCGCCCTGGCGTACATCCGCGCCAACAAGCTCAACTACAACGTGATCCAGGGCCCCAGCGACCGCTTCGGCATCATCGCCAGCGGCAAGGCCTACAACGACACGCGCCAGGCCCTGGTGGACCTGGGGCTGGACGACGACACCTGCCGCCAGCTGGGCATCCGCGTGCACAAGGTCAACGTGGTGTGGCCGCTCGAAGCCACCATCACCCGCGACTTTGCGCAGGGCCTGCAGGAGATCCTCGTGGTGGAGGAAAAGCGCCAGGTCATCGAATACCAGCTCAAGGAAGAGCTGTACAACTGGCGCGCCGACGTGCGCCCGAACGTGCTGGGCAAGTTCGACGAGCCCGAAGGCGATGCCACCGGCGGCGAATGGAGCATGCCCAACCCCAGCCAGAACTGGCTGCTGCGCGCCAAGGCCGACCTCACGCCCGCCATCATCGCCAAGGCGATCGCCAAGCGCCTGAAAAAGCTCGGCGTATCGAGCGACATCATTGCGCGCATGGATTCGCGCATCGCCGTCATCGAGGCCAGCGAACGCGCCATGACCGAGCTGAAGGTGGACACCGGCGAGCGCGCCCCGTGGTTTTGCAGCGGCTGTCCGCACAACACCAGCACCCGCGTGCCCGAAGGCTCGCGCGCCGTGGCCGGCATTGGCTGCCACTACATGGCCAACTGGATGCCCGACCGCAACACCAGCACCTTCACGCAGATGGGCGGCGAAGGCGTGACCTGGGTGGGCCAGGCGCCCTTCACCACCGACCAGCACGTGTTTGCCAACCTGGGCGATGGCACGTACTTTCACAGCGGGCTGCTGGCCATCCGCCAGAGCATTGCGGCAGGCACCAGCATCACCTACAAGGTGCTCTACAACGACGCCGTGGCCATGACGGGCGGCCAGCAGGTAGGCGAGCGGCCCGAGGGGCACTCGGTGCTGCAGATCATGCACAGCCTGAAGGCCGAGGGCGTGGTCAAGCTGATCATCGTGACGGACGAACCGCACAAGTACGACGGCGTGCCGCTGGCCGAGGGCGTGACGGTGCACCACCGCGACGAGCTCGACACGCTACAGCGCCAGTTCCGCGAGATCAAGGGCTGCACGGTCATCATCTACGACCAGACCTGCGCGACGGAAAAGCGCCGCCGCAGAAAGCGCGGCACCCTGGCCACGCCCGACAAGACCGTGGTCATCAACGAGCTGGTGTGCGAGGGCTGCGGTGATTGCTCCACCAAATCGAACTGCCTGTCGGTGGAACCTGTGGAGACGGAGTTTGGCCGCAAGCGCCGCATCAACCAGAGCACCTGCAACAAGGACTACTCGTGCGTGAACGGCTTCTGCCCCAGCTTTGTGACGGTGGAAGGCGGCAAGCTGAAAAAGCCCAAGAAGGAAAAGAAGGGCGACCTGTCGGCACTGCCGCCGTTGCCTGAGCCGGTGCTGCCGGTGGCCGAAACGGCCTGGGGCATCGTGGTGGGTGGCGTGGGCGGCACGGGCGTGATCACCATCGGCTCGCTGCTGGGCATGGCCGCGCACCTGGATGGCAAGGGCGTCATCACGCAGGACGCGGGTGGCCTGGCACAAAAGGGCGGCGCCACCTGGAGCCACATCCAGATCGCCAACCGGCCCGACGCCATCTACACCACCAAGGTCGACACCGCCAAGGCGGATCTGGTGATCGGGTGCGATTCCATCGTGGCCGCACACAAGTACACGCTGGCCGTGATGCAGCCGGGCCGCACGTTTGTGGCGCTGAACACGCACGGCACGCCCACGGCGGCGTTTGTGACCAACCCCAACTGGCAGTTCCCGGGTGCCAACTGCGACAGCGCCATCGCCACCGCGGTAGGCGCGGGCAATGTGGGCAGCTTTGATGCCGAGCAGGTGGCCACACAGTTGCTGGGCGACAGCATTTACACCAACCCGCTGATGCTGGGCTACGCCTGGCAAAAGGGCCGCGTGCCGCTCACGCTGGCATCGCTGATGCGCGCCATGGAATTGAACGGCGTGCAGGTGGACAACAACAAGGCCGCCTTCGAATGGGGCCGCCGCTGCGCGCACGATCTGGCATCCGTCCAGGCGCTTTTTGCCGCGGCGCAAGTGATCCAGTTCGTGAAGAAGCCTTCGCTCACGGAAATGGTCCACAAGCGCGTGGAGTTTCTGACCGGCTACCAGCACGCCGCCTACGCGCAGGAGTACCAGGCCTTCGTCGAGAAGGTAAAGGCCACCGAGGCCCGCATGACCACCAGCACCCGCCTGTCGGAGGCCGTGGCGCGCTACCTGTTCAAGCTGATGGCGTACAAGGACGAGTACGAAGTGGCGCGCCTGCACACCGACAAGGCCTTCACGGACAAGATCGCCAACATGTTTGAAGGCGACTACAAGCTGGTGCACCACCTGGCGCCGCCCATGACCGCCAAAAAGAACGACCGGGGCGAACTCGTCAAGCAACCGTTTGGCCCCTGGATGCGCAGCGCTTTTGGCCTGCTGGCTAAGCTGAAGGGCCTGCGCGGCACGGCGCTGGATGTGTTCGGCAAGACCGAAGAGCGCCGCATGGAGCGCGCGCTCATCGTGGAATACCGCGCCTGTATTGACGAGCTGCTGGCCACGCTGAACGCCGACAACTTGGCGCTGGCGGTGGAGATTGCCAGCATCCCCGAAGACATCCGCGGCTACGGCCACGTGAAGGAGCGCCACCTGAAGATGGCCCGCCCCAAGTGGGATGCGCTGATGGCCCGCTGGCGCAGTGGCGCCACCGCACACCCCGAACGCGCCGCAGCCTGACCACCGCAGCCTCCCCGGCCCGATGCCCGCCCTGACCGGCGGGCATTTTGCTATTTATTTGATAGCTTAACAGGCAATTGACACGGAGGCTACAGGCACTTTTTAATCAAAAACGTGTTGCAAGGGCCCGATGGGGCCCTCCCCGGGGAAACACCCGGCGCCCACCCGGGACTTGGCCCTTGGGGGCGGGCCGCAGTGCCGCATACAATGTCCTGTTCCGCCCCGGAAGGCGCTTGTGCGTCCGGCCCGTGCGGGTTTTTGTATTTTGACCATCCATTTGTGGAGTCCACCTCGTGTTCATTTCTTCCGCTTTCGCACAGACCGCACCTGCCGCAGCCACGGGTGGCGGCGACATCATGTCCTCGCTGACGGGCATGCTGCCCCTGGTCCTCATGTTCGTGGTGCTGTACTTCGTCATGATCCGCCCCCAGATGAAGCGCCAGAAGGAACACCGCGCCATGATCGAAGCCATCGCCAAGGGCGATGAAGTGGCCACCGCTGGCGGCATCGTCGGCAAGGTCACGCGCCTGTCCGAAGGGTTCCTGCACATCGAAATCTCCAGCGGCGTGGAAGTGCAACTGCAGCGCAGCGCCGTGGTCCAGGTCCTGCCCAAGGGTTCGGTCAAGTAATCAATGAACATCCCGTACGCCGGACAGGCCGACGCTGCACCGATTGCAGCGGGCGCGGCCCAGCCGGCGTGGCGGGGATGGCTCTGGCATGGCGGTAGCCGGCAGGGCGTGGAAAAGGCGTAAAGATGAACCGTTATCCGGTCTGGAAGTACGCGATCCTCGTGATCGTGATGCTGGTGGGGGCCCTGTACACCCTGCCCAATTTCTTTGGTGAGGCCCCTGCGGTCCAGGTGTCGTCTGCCAAGGCCACCATCAAGGTGGACGCTGGCGTGCAGCAGCGCGTGGAAGACGCGCTCAAGGCAGCGGGCCTGACGCCGGACTTCGTCGCGCTGGAAGGCAACTCGGTGCGCGCCCGCTTCGACACGCCCGACAACCAGCTCAAGGCCAAGGACGCCATCCAGAAGGCGCTCATCCCCGACGCCAACGACGCGTCCTACATCGTTGCGCTGAACCTGGTTTCGCGCTCGCCGGTGTGGCTCAAGTCGCTGCACGCCAACCCCATGTACCTGGGCCTGGACCTGCGCGGCGGCGTGCACTTCATGCTCCAGGTGGACATGCAGGCTGCGCTGACCAAGAAGGCCGAATCATATGCAGGTGACATCCGCTCCGCGCTGCGCGACAAGGGCATCCGCCACGGCGGCATCAGCCGCGACGGCCAGACCATCGACATCAAGTTGCGCGACGAAGCCACCCTGACGGCAGCACGCAACCTGATCACCGACCAGTTCACCGATCTGCAGATGACCAGCAGCCCGGACGGCTCCGAGTTCCGCCTGCGCGCCTCCATCAAGCCCGAGGCCACGCGCCGCGTGCAGGAGCAGGCGCTCAAGCAGAACATGGTGACGCTGCACAACCGGATCAACGAACTGGGCGTGGCCGAGCCGGTGATCCAGCAGCAGGGCCTGGACCGCATCGTGGTGCAGCTGCCCGGCGTGCAGGACACCGCCAAAGCCAAGGACATCCTGGGCCGCACCGCCACGCTGGAAGTGCGCCTGGTGGACGAGGGCACCGAAGCCCGCGCCGCCGAAACCGGCCGCGGCCCGGTGCCGTTTGGCTCCGAGCGCTACATGGACCGCAACAGCCAGCCGGTGATCGTAAAAAAGCAGGTCATCCTGACCGGCGAGAACCTGACAGACGCCCAGCCCGGCTTTGACGGCCAGACGCAGGAGCCCACTGTCAACCTGACACTGGACGCCAAGGGTGCGCGCATCTTCAAGGACATCACCCGCGAGAACGTGGGCAAGCGCATGGCCATCGTCCTGTTCGAAAAGGGCAAGGGCGAGGTCGTTACTGCCCCCGTGATCCGTACCGAAATTGCGGGCGGGCGGGTTCAGATCTCGGGCCGGATGACCACCACCGAAGCCAACGACACCGCGCTGCTGCTGCGCGCGGGCTCGCTGGCAGCGCCCATGGAAATCATCGAGGAATTCACCATCGGCCCCACGCTGGGTGCCGACAACATCGAGCGCGGCATCAACAGCGTGGTGTGGGGCCTGGTGGTCATTGCCGTGTTCATGTGCTTTTACTACATGCTGTTCGGCGTGTTCTCCAGCATCGCGCTGGCCGTGAACGTGCTGCTGCTGGTGGCCGTGCTGTCGATGCTGCAAGCCACCCTCACCCTGCCGGGCATTGCCGCCATGGCGCTGGCCATCGGGGTTGCCATCGACTCCAACGTGCTGATCAACGAGCGCATCCGCGAGGAGCTGCGCGCGGGGGTATCGCCGCAGGTGGCCATCAACACCGGCTACGAGCGCGCATGGGCCACCATTCTGGATTCGAACGTGACCACCCTGATTGCAGGCGTGGCGCTGCTGGCCTTCGGCTCAGGGCCTGTGCGGGGCTTTGCGGTGGTGCACTGCATCGGCATCCTGACCAGCATGTTCTCGGCGGTGTTCTTCTCGCGCGGGCTGGTGAACCTGTGGTACGGGCGCCAGAAAAAGCTCAAGAGCGTGTCCATCGGCCAGGTCTGGAAGCCTGATGCGGACACTGGCGCCGTGGCGAAGTCGCAGTAAAGACGGAAGAAGACCCATGGGGTTCTCCGCTACAGGCCCGGGTGCGACAGCGCACCCGAGCCCGGGCTGAGAGCTCCAGCAAAGGACAAGACATCATGGAATTTTTCCGGATCAAAAAAGACATCCCCTTCATGAAGCACGCGTTGATCTTCAACGCGATCTCCTTCATCACGTTCGCCCTGGCGGTGTTCTTCCTGTTCACGCGCGGCCTGCATCTGTCGGTGGAGTTCACCGGCGGCACCGTCATGGAAGTCGCCTACAGCCAGCCGGCAGAGCTGTCCAAGGTGCGGGAAACCGTCTCGGCACTTGGCTACCCCGAGGTGCAGGTTCAGAACTTCGGCACTGCGCGCGATGTGATGATCCGCCTGCCCGTGCAAAAGGGCGTGACCTCTGCGCAGCAAAGCGAGCAGGTGCTGTCAGCGCTCAAGGCGGCGGACCCCGAGGTCACCCTGCGGCGCACTGAATTTGTCGGACCCCAGGTGGGTGAGGAGCTTGTCCACGGCGGCCTGATGGCACTGGCCATGGTGGTGGTCGGCATCGTGATCTACCTGGCGTTCCGCTTCGAGTGGAAGTTCGGCATAGCGGCCATCATCGCCAACCTGCACGACGTGGTGATCATCCTGGGGTTCTTCGCGTTCTTCCAGTGGGAGTTCTCGCTGGCCGTACTGGCTGCCGTGCTGGCCGTGTTGGGCTACTCGGTCAACGAATCCGTCGTGATCTTCGACCGGATCCGCGAGGCCTTCCGCAAGTACCGCAAGATGTCCACATCTGAGGTCATCGACCACGCCATCACCAGCACGATGAGCCGCACGATCATCACGCACGCCTCCACCGAGGCCATGGTGCTGTCGATGTTCTTCTTTGGCGGCCCCAGCCTGCACTACTTCGCCCTGGCACTCACCATCGGCATCGTCTTTGGCATCTACTCGTCGGTGTTCGTGGCGGCCGCCATCGCCATGTGGCTGGGCGTCAAGCGCGAAGACCTGGTCAAGCCCACCAGGAAGGAAGACGACCCCAACGACCCGCAGGCCGGAGCGACGGTCTGACCCGCTAATATCGGTTTATGTATTCACCCCCTCCACCGGTTCCGCAACGCCGTCTGGCCCGCCAGGCGCGCCAGCGGTTTGTGGAGGGGACCTGCGCCGGGCTTGCAGCGCTGGACAAGACGGTCCTGGAGTTTCTGGCCACCCTGATGGCGCAGACCGGCACGGCCCGACAGATGCAGAGCCGCCGGGATGCCTGGATGCTGTATCAGCAGCACCACGGCGCCTGGGTGGAGCGCACGGTCAGAGCCTGGCGCGACGCGCTCGCACCGCATACCAGCTCCTCCGGCACCGGTCTTGTCACCAACGCTGCCGGTAACCAGTTCGAACTGCTCAGTGACGACGTCGTGGAAAACCGGATCGTTGCGTCGCGCATGGCGCTGACGGTCAATGAGCAGGTCAGCCTGCAGTTCGACACCGTGCGCCAACGCACGCAGTCGCTGGAAGGCCAGGACATGGATGCCAACGACATCCTGCGCCCTGAAACGATTTGCCTGCGACTGGTCGAGCAATGGGTGTCTACAGGCATGCCGCGCACCGACCTGCAGACCGTGATCGACCCACTGCAGCGCGAACTCGCCAACCTGCTGCAAAAGCAGTACCAGGCCGTCAATGTGTTCTATGTGGAGCAGGGCGTCACCCCGCAGACGGACCAGAAATCCCGGGTGAAGCGCACAGCCGACGGCGCACCGCCCTCGGCAGGCGGCATGCGCACGGGCCTGGAATCCGGCGCGGGCGGTCTGGCATCGCAGGCACTTGCCCAGTCCCGTGATGCCCTGGCTGCAAACCGCTATCCCCCGGGCTACCTGGGTCGTCCGGGTGCGGCGCAGCCCTTTGCGGCCCCGTACCCCCCACGACGACCCGGCCCAGGATACCCGCAGCAGGGCATGCCCACCGGGTATGCCACCGGAATGACGCCGCTGGCGCGTGCGCGCCAGCGTGCCAATGGCGTGATGGGTCAGCTGCGAAGGCTGCTCACGCAGCCTGCCACCGGTTTCGACATGGTGAATGCACCGCCCGCCTCGGCAGCGCTGGCCCATGCGTTGTCGGCGCAGCGCATCCAGGCGGACACCTACTACAGCGGCGTGGGCAACCTGGTGGAAGACTACAGCCCTGCGGCCGTGGTCCAGCTGGCCGGCGCGGTGCGCGAGCGGTCCACCGAGCTCAAGAAAAAGGCGTCCACTGCGGGCGAGAAGGCCATCATCGAGGTGGTGGCCCTCATGTTCCAGAGCATCCTGGCCGAGGACCGCATTCCACCGGCCGTGCGCGTGTGGTTCGCTCGCCTGCAGGTCCCCGTGCTGCGGGTGGCACTGGCCGAACCCGAGTTTTTCAGTAACCTCAACCATCCGGCACGCCAGCTCATTGACCGCATGGGCGCCTGTGTCATGGGGTTCAATGCCTCCAGCATCAACGGCAGCGCGCTCGAAAACGAGATTCGCCGGGTGGTGCAAGTCATCGAGCAATACCCCGAGACAGGCCGGCGCGTGTTCCAGCTCGTCTATGACGAGTTCGAGAAATTCCTGTCGAAGTTCCTCACTGAAAAGCAGTCCACTTCACGACTGGTTTCGGTGGCACAGCAGGTCGAGCAGCGCGAGACGCTGGCCATCCAGTACACCATCGAGCTGCGCACCATGCTGCGCGACATGCCGGTGCGCGACGAAATCCGAGACTTCCTGTTCAAGACCTGGGCCGAGGTGCTGGCGCTGTCCGCCGTGCGCGACGGCGCCCAGCATGAGGACACCCTGGCCTACAAGCGCTCGGCGTCAGATCTGGTGTGGGCCGCCAGTGCCAAGCCCAACCGTACCGACCGCGCGCAAGTCATCCAGAACCTGCCCGCCCTGCTGCAGCGCCTGCGCCAGGGCCTGGCACTGCTGGGCATCAATGACGCGGCGCAGGACGCGCAGGTCAAGCAGTTGACCGACACGCTGGCCGATGCCTTCCTGTCCAAGACCGCCTCGATCCCGCAGGCACACATCGATGCCATGGCCAAGCGGCTGGCCAACCTCGAAGACTTCATGAGCGATGCGACGCTCGGCGAGATGCCGCTGAACACCGACAACATCGAGATGATGCTGGGTATCGACGCTTCGTCGATCCATGTGGTGGCAGACAACGGCGCACCGGTGGACGAAGCCATGGTGGCCTGGGCCCAGGAGCTGCAGCCCGGCACCTGGTACACCCTGGATCACAACGGCGCCTCGGCACAGGTTCAGTACGTGTGGCAAAGCCAGCGCAAGCAGCTGCACCTGTTTGCCGCCGTGGACGGCAGCAGCTACCTGATCCAGCTGCGGCGGCTCGCTGCGTACATGCAGGCCGGGCTCCTGGTGGCGCAGGATGAAGAAGGGCTTACCGTGCGTGCCACACGTGAGGCACTGGCCAAACTGGACGCCAATCCCGAGCGATTGCTGGGCGACTGACTTCGCGCCGGTACCGGGTGTCCCGCCGCACGCCCAGTCTGTTCATCCCCGCAACAGCTTGTCCTCGGCCAGCGCCAGGGCTGCCGGGTGCCCCGACAACACCAGCGTGTCGCCCGCAGCCAGATGGGTTTCATCGCGGGTGGTGCCAGGATGGCCATTGCTGCGCCGCAGGCTGACGACCTGCACACCCATGGCCGGCAGAGCGAGTTGGCCCAGTGTCTGCGCAATGGCGGTGGAGCCGGGTGGCAGATTGATGGTGGACAGGCGCTCCTGGTCGCGCTCGTTCACCGTATCGTCGTCTGCCCCGTGGAAGTAGCCGCGCAAAAGGTTGTAGCGGGCGTCACGCTGGTCCTGCACCAGGCGCAGCACGCGCCGCATGGGCACGCCCACCAGCGCCAGCGCGTGGCTGGCGAGCATGAGCGAGCCTTCAATGGCTTCGGGTACGACTTCGGTGGCACCCGCCGCCTGCAGCGTTTCCAGGTGCAAATCATCCTGTGTGCGCACCACCACCGGTACATTGGGCGCATGGCTGCGTGCATTGGCCAGCACCTTCAGCGCCGCCGGCACATCGATGTACGTGATGGCCACGGCACTGGCCCGCACGAGGCCAGCTGCCATCAACGCCTGCAGACGCGTGGCATCTCCGTACACCACCGAATGGCCCGCCGCGGCGGCCTGGCTGACGCGGTCCGGATCGAGGTCCAGCGCCATGTAGGGAATGCTTTCCTTTTCCAGCATGCGCGCCAGGTTCTGGCCGCAGCGGCCATAGCCGCAGATGATGACGTGCTTGCTGGTGTTGATCGACTTGCGCGCAATCGTCGTCATCTGCAGCGACTGCTGCAGCCAGTCGCTGGCCACCAGCTTCATCACGATGCGGTTGCTGAACAGGATGAGGAACGGCGTGGCCAGCATCGACAGCACCATGGCGGCCAGAATGGGATTCATCAGCGCTGGCTCCACCAGTCCGTTGCGCTGGGTCAGGGACAGCAGCACAAAGCCGAATTCGCCCGCCTGCGCCAAGTACAGCCCCGTGCGCAGCGCAACACCCGTGGTGGCGCCCATGGCACGGGCCAGCAGCAGGATGAAGACCAGCTTGACCAGGAGCGGCAGCGTCAGCAGCAACAGGACCAAGCCCCAACGGTCCACCAGGATGTGCCAGTCCAGCATCATCCCGATGGTGATGAAGAACAGCCCCAGCAACACGTCGTGAAACGGCCGGATGTCTGAACCCACCTGGTGGCGATACTCGGTTTCGGACACCAGCACGCCAGCGATGAATGCGCCCAGCGCCAGGCTCAATCCGGCCAGTTCGGTCAGCCACGCCATGCCCAGGGTGATGAGCAGCAGGTTGAGCATGAACAGCTCATCGCTCTTTCGCCGCGCCACCAAAGTGAGCCACCAGCGCATCACGCGTTGCCCGCCCGTGAGCAGCAGGCCCACCAGCACGGTGGCCTTGATCAGCGCCCAGCCCAGTGCGGGGAGCAGTTGGTCGGCCGACGAGGCCAGCGCCGGAATCAGCACCAAAAGCGGCACGACCGCCAGGTCCTGGAACAGCAAAATGCCCATCACCCGGCGCCCGTGCTCGCTCTCCAGCTCAGCCCGCTCGGCCATCAGCTTGACGACGATGGCGGTGCTGCTCATGGCCATCACGCCCGACAGTGCCACCGCCGTCTGCCAGCCCATCTCCCATACGCCACCAAGCCAGTGCGACATCAGCAGCGCCCCGCCAGTGGCCGCCATCATCGTCAGCACCACTTGCATGAGGCCAAGGCCAAAAACCTGCCGCCGCATCGCGCGCAGCTTGGGCAGGCTGAACTCCAGCCCGATGGCGAACATCAGGAACACCACGCCAAATTCACCAAGGTGGCGCACGCCGTCGGAGTTTTGCGCCAGCGCCAGCGCATGCGGGCCAATCAGTACGCCCGCGGCCAGGTAGCCCAGCATGGGCGGCAACTTCAGGCTGCGGCAAGCCACCACGCCCAGCACGGCGGCCAGCAGGTACAGCAACGTCAAGGCGAGGGACGACATGTAACGATCCTATCCGAGCAAGAGCGACATCCGGTGGTCTTCTGAGGCCAGAGCGCCGCGGCGTGCGACGCAGACGGCAAAAGCCGCGGCACAAAGGGGTCCGGCAGCCCGTCGATAGAATCGGAGAATGATTCCGTCGCACTCCGCGCTACCCCCCTTCGATGCCGAACAGGCCCTGCGCCTGGCCCGCGAAACCCTGGACATCGAGGCTGCGGCCGTACTGGGGCTCAAGGCCCGGGTGGGAGAGCCGTTCGCACGCGCCGTGCAGGCCATGCTGGCCGTGCGTGGCCGTGTGGTGGTGATGGGCATGGGCAAGAGCGGACACATCGGCCGCAAGATCGCGGCCACTCTGGCGTCCACCGGCACGCCGGCCATGTTCGTGCATCCGGCCGAAGCCAGCCACGGCGACCTGGGCATGATCAAGTCGATCGACCTGGTGCTGGCACTGTCCAACAGCGGCGAGGTAGACGAACTCACGACCCTGCTCCCCGTGATCAAGCGCCTGGGCGCCACGCTGGTGGCGATGACCGGGCGAACGCAGTCCACGCTTGCGCAGCATGCCGACATCGTGCTCGATAGCGGCGTGGAGCGCGAGGCCTGCCCGCTGCAGCTGGCCCCCACGGCCAGCACCACCGCCCAGCTGGCGCTGGGCGATGCGCTGGCGGTGGCCTTGCTGGACGCGCGCGGGTTTCGCCCGGAAGACTTTGCGCGCTCGCACCCGGGCGGCGCACTGGGACGCCGGTTGCTCACCCATGTCCGCGATGTCATGCGCTCAGGCAACCAGATCCCGCGCGTGGCGCCCGAGGCGTCATTCAGCGAACTGATGCGCGAGATGAGTGCCAAGGGCCTGGGCGCCTCGGCGATCGTCGACGCGGACGGCCAGCTCGTTGGGATATTCACTGACGGCGACCTGCGCCGTTGCATCGAGGCGGGGGCGGATCTGCGAAACGCGATGGCAGCCGATGTGATGCACGCGTCGCCACGCCGGATCTCGCCCGATGCCCTGGCGGTGGATGCGGCCGAAATGATGGAGGCCCACGCGATCACCAGCGTGCTTGTGGTGGACGCTGGCGGCCAGTTGGCCGGGGTGGTCCACATTGGTGACCTGATGCGGGCCAAGGTGATCTGATGGCTGAAACCGATGAACGCTCCTTTGCACTGCCCGCGCACCGCCCCGCGCTGCAGTGTGATCCGCAGCTGCTGCTGCGTGCGCAGGACGTGCGGGTGGCGTTCTTCGACGTGGATGGCGTGCTGACCGACGGGGGCCTGCTTTTCAGTGAGGCCGGAGAGACCCTCAAGCGCTTCAACACCCTGGACGGCCACGGGCTCAAGCTGCTGCAACGTGCCGGCATCACGCCCGCAGTGATTACCGGCCGTGACTCTGCGCCGCTGCGTGTACGGCTCAAGACGCTGGGCGTGGAGCACGCCGTGTTTGGCACTGAAGACAAGCGCCCCGCTGCAGAGCAGATCCTGGCTCGCCTGGGGCTGGCATGGCACCAGGCAGCCGCGATGGGCGACGACTGGCCCGACCTGCCGGTGATGCGGCGCAGCGCTTTTGCGTGCGCACCCGCCAACGCCCATGTCGAAGTGCGCCATGCAGCGCACCTGGTGACACAGGCCCGTGGCGGGGAAGGCGCTGCCCGTGAGCTGTGCGATCTGCTGCTGACCGCCACGGGCCGCTACGCCGCGCTTTTGGAGCCCTACACGGCATGAAGCAGATCCACACGCACCCCAGCTTTTGCCGGGCGCCAGAGCACCGTCCCGGTTTGGCAAGACATGAAGGGATGCCCGCGTGCGAATGATCCGCCAGGGATGGGACCAGTTCTCCCTTTATCTGCCCGTCTTGCTGATGGGGCTGCTGGCGCTGGGAACCTGGTGGCTGGTGCGCAACGCCCCCATGCCCCAGCTGCCGGCCGTGGAGCGCGGCCCCAGCAACCAGCCCGACTATTTCATGAAGTCGTTCTCGGTGAAGTCGTTCGATGCCAACGGCCGCCTGCAGAGCGAGGTACAAGGCGATGTGGCGCGCCACTTTCCCAACACCGATACGCTGGAGATCGAAAAGGCGCGCATGCGCTCGGTGTCTCCCGAGGGCCAGCTCACGCTGGCCACTGCAGACCGCGCGCTGACCAATGCAGACGCCTCGGAAGTGCAACTGTTCGGAAACGCGGTGGTCACGCGCGAGCCTTTGCCCGGTAAGCCAGGTGCGCCCAGGCAGCCGCGCATGGAGTTTCGCAGTGAATTCCTGCACGCGTACACCAAGACCGAGCGTGTGCGCTCGGACAAGCCTGTGATCCTCATCCGCGGCAACGACCAGTTCACGGCCGACGGCATGGACTATGACAACCTCGACCAGGTGATGCAGCTGCGCGGACGTGTGCGCGGCATCCTGCAACCCGGCGTGGCCAAGTAGCTTGCGCGCCGCCACCGTCCCTGACCGTCCACCACCGCGCCAGTTCGTACCGTGCGTCCCCGCCCTGGAGCTACCATGACCCTTCCCCTCGTGTTCATCACCGGAGCGTCCAGCGGTATCGGGCAGGCGCTGGCCCTGCGCTACCACCGCGCCGGATACCGGCTCGCTCTGGCTGCCAGACGTGTTTCTGAGGTCGAATCATGGGCAGGCGCATGTGGAATAAGCCCTGACAGCTATCATATTTATAGTGCAGACGTTGCCCACCCAGAGAGCATCGTGGCAGCCGGGCAGGAGTGCATCGCTCGGCAGGGCATCCCGGATGTCGTGATCGCCAACGCAGGCATCAGCGTCGGTATGGACACATCGGTGCGCGAAGACCTGGATGTCATGGCGCGCACATTTGCCACCAACAACACCGGCCTGGCCGCCACGTTCCACCCTTTTGTGGACGCCATGGCGCAGCGAAAGAGCGGAACGCTCGTCGGTATCGGCAGCGTGGCAGGTATCCGCGGGCTTCCGGGTCATGGCGCCTACTGCGCCAGCAAGGCTGCGGTCATCAGCTACTGCGAAAGCCTGCGCGGCGAGATGCGCCCTTACGGCGTGCGCGTGGTCACCATCTCGCCTGGGTACATCGATACGCCGCTGACCCGCCAGAACCGCTACAGCATGCCGTTTCTCATGCAGGCCGACGACTTTGCCGACCGTGCGTTCCACACGATTGCTGCGGGATCAAGTTACCGGGTCATCCCCTGGCAGATGGGCGTGGTGGCCAAGCTGCTGCGCGTATTGCCCAACGCATTGTTTGACCGCTTGCTCGCAGGCCGCCCCCGAAAGCGCCGGCAAAACGAGACGCAGTAGAGTGCAAGGGCCTTGCGGACAGTGCCGGCACGCCGCGAAGGACTGGGAAAAGCCCGCACACGGCATCCCGACGAGCTGTGGTGAACGAGCGCCGCCTCGCCTTCCCTGCAGCTCGCGTCTTCTCCTTAGAGATTTCGCCGCACCATGCAAAAAGCCCCGGATCGGGGCTTTCTGTCTGCTGGATGACGTCACCCACGGTGCTCAACATGCGCTGTATGGGTTCAGCGCAGGGTGCTATGTGACAACGGCTCAGTAGCTGTTGCCGCCACCGCCATAGCCGCCACCACCGCCACCGTTGCGGCCGCCACCGCCGCCGTTGCGCGAACCGGAACCGTAGGGACTGCGAAAGCCACCATCGCCGCGGCCACCACCACCGCCGCCGCCATAGCCGCCGCCACCATCGCTACGGCCACCACCGTAACCGCCGCCACCGCCTTCACGACCGCCGCCGCCTCCATAGCCGCCACCGCCGCCTCCGTAACCACCGCCACCGCCGCTGCGGCCGCCACCACCACCGCCGTAGCCTCCGCCAAAGCCGCCGCTACGCGGGGGGCGAGGTTCCATCGGACGGGCTTCGTTCACCACAATGCTGCGGCCGCCCAGAGGCTGACCGTTCATGCCGTGGATAGCAGCCTGAGCGTCGGCGTCGCTACCCATCTCCACAAAGCCAAAGCCTTTGGAGCGGCCTGTATCGCGCTCCATCATCACCTTGGCACTGGTCACTGCGCCAAACTGGCCAAAAGCCTGCTCCAGATCGCTGTCGCGCACCGAGTACGGCAGATTGCCGACATACAGTTTGTTGCCCATCGAGGGACTCCTCAAAAACACATGGATAAAGCGATGGAGTCCCGAAAACGCAGCCAGCTAATCTCAATGACGCTCTCAGCGCGAAACTGACGGATCACCGCAAACTTTTTAGCGGAGGAAACCCCGCAAGATCATTATGCGCCACACTTTTGCGCAAAAAGCAAGCGCTGATACACGCTGTGGCAGAGATACCGCGCGGGCATGAAAAAAGGAGCCCGAAGGCTCCTTGTTTGTCGCTACCAGACCGCAAGGTCTGGCTGCCGGACAGGGCTTAGTAGCTGCTACGGCCACCGCCGTAACCACCACCACCGCCGCCGCCGCTACGGCCACCGCCGTAACCGCCGCCGCCACCACCGCCGTAACCGCCGCCACCACCACCGCCGCCGCCGAAGCCGCCGCTACGGGGAGCACGTGGCTCCATGGGGCGAGCTTCGTTGACCACGAGGTCACGACCGCCGAAGTTTTGACCATGCACGCCCTGGATGGCGGCTTGGGCTTCAGCATCGCTGCCCATTTCGACAAAGCCGAAACCCTTGGAGCGGCCGGTGTCACGTTCCATCATGACCTTGGCGCTGCCAACCGAGCCGTACTGGCTGAAGGTCTGCTGCAGGTCTTCGTCGCGGAAAGAGTAGGGCAGGTTGCCCACGTAAAGTTTGTTGCCCATGAAGGACTCCTAGAAAAACATGAAAACGCGATGGAGCCCGACGCAATCAACAAACCTGTGACGACTTCAAAGACGCGAAACTGACCATTCACCGCTAAGCTAACTGCTCATCTGCAAGCAGAAAAGCGAAGCCATTATCAATCACTTTGTGCGGGGTGTGGGGTTTTATTTCTGAGGGTGTTCCCGATGCAGCGCGAATCCCATAGCCGTCGACGGGTTAAAATCACCGCGTCTTTGGGGAGTAGCCCGCCCGGCGCGCAACGCGTCGGGGCATGCGTCAACACACTTGGGTCCATACGTGGCCTATGGCGCATGCGGCTTTCAGGTTGGGCGAGACCATTGACTGCATGCCGATCCACATGGCCGGAGTCGGGGTGCAGTCAATGCGTTTTCAATTCGTCCGGCCGTACAAGGACATCACCCCATGGAAGCCTTTTTCATTTCTACCGCCATCGTCGCGCTTGCCGAGATGGGCGACAAGACGCAGCTGCTGGCCCTGGTACTCGCCGCGCGCTTCCGAAAACCCTGGCCCATCGTGCTGGGCATCCTGGTGGCCACGCTGGTCAACCACGGTCTGGCCGGTGCTGTGGGCGCGTGGGTGACCACATTCATCGGCCCGCAGGTGCTGCGCTGGATCCTGGGCGGCTCGTTCATCGCCATGGCGATCTGGATGCTGATTCCCGACAAGCTCGACGAGGGCGAGGCGGACGGCAACCCGCGCTGGGGCGTGTTCGGCACCACCGTGGTGGCCTTCTTCCTGGCAGAGATGGGCGACAAGACGCAGATTGCCACCGTGATGCTGGCCGCGCAGTACAACGCCTATCTGTGGGTGGTGGCCGGCACCACGCTGGGCATGATGCTGGCCAACGCCCCGGTGGTGTGGCTGGGCGAGCGCATCACGCGCCGCGTGCCGATCCGTGCGGTGCATGTGGTATCGGCCGTCATCTTCCTGGTGCTGGGTTTGCTGGCCATCTTTGCACCGGCAGGCTGAACGCGCACAGACAGCGGCGGTGGGCGCTTTTGGTATATTTGCCCCACGCGCCGATTTGCCACAGCTTGCGGGCGCGATATAAATCCTGCTAAAGACCCGTCCGACACCCAAGCCCGGCCTCGTTTTTAGCGACGCCGGGTTTTTTTTGCCATCGGGCCGCCCCCAGGCAGAACATTGCATCCTCAATCAGAGGCCGCAACCCGAGCAGGCCGTGGCGCATGGGGGCCTAAACACCGTTGCTTATGTCGTTCATTGCCACGCCCCAGACCATGCATTTCCCGGAGGTGCTGCCGCTGCAAAGCGGTGCGTCCATCCGCGACTACCACCTGGCGTACGAGACCTACGGCACGCTCAATGCCGACCGCTCCAATGCTGTACTGGTATGCCACGCGCTCAACGCATCGCACCACGTGGCGGGCGTGTACGCGGGCCAGCCCAAGAGCGAAGGCTGGTGGGACAACATGATCGGCCCCGGCAAGCCGGTGGACACCGAGCGCTTCTTCGTGATCGGCGTGAACAACCTGGGCTCGTGCTTTGGCTCGACCGGGCCGATGCATACCCACCCCGACACGGGCGAGGTGTATGGCGCCGACTTCCCGGTGGTCACGGTGGAAGACTGGGTGAACGCCCAGGCCCGGCTGCTCGACCGCCTGGGCGTACGCCAGCTGGCCGCCGTGCTGGGAGGCAGTCTGGGCGGCATGCAGGCCCTCAGCTGGACGCTGCAGTACCCCGACCGCATGCGCCACGCCGTAGTGGTGGCCAGTGCGCCCAACCTCACGGCCGAGAACATCGCGTTCAACGAAGTGGCCCGCCGCGCCATCGTGACCGACCCCGACTTCAACGGCGGGCATTTCTACCGCCACGGCGTGATCCCCAAGCGCGGGCTGCGCATCGCACGGATGATCGGGCACATCACGTACCTCAGCGACGACGTGATGAACGAGAAGTTTGGCCGCACGCTGCGCGCCCCGGCGCTGGCCGCTGCCCTGGCGCAGGGCGTGGCCGACCCGGCCGTTCTGGCGACATCTTCCGACTTGCGCGAATACCTGTACAGCACGCAGGACGTGGAGTTCCAGATCGAAAGCTACCTGCGTTACCAGGGCGACAAGTTCAGCGAGTATTTCGATGCCAATACCTACCTGCTCATCACCCGCGCGCTCGACTATTTCGACCCCGCACGCCACCACGGCGGCAACCTCACGCGGGCCCTGTCCAACGCCACCGCGCGCTTCCTGCTGGTGAGCTTCACCACCGACTGGCGCTTTTCGCCCAAACGCAGCCGCGAGATCGTCAAGGCCCTGCTCGACAACCGCCGCAGCGTGAGTTACGCCGAGATCGACGCCCCCCACGGCCACGATGCCTTTTTGCTCGACGACGCCCGCTATATGGGCCTCATGCGCTCTTACTTCAATAGCATTGCCAAGGAGCTGCAGCCATGACCGAAACCGCTGCGATGCAGGCGCTGGCGCGCCTGGTGCCCACCGGTTCGCGCGTGCTCGACCTGGGCTGCGGCAATGGTGCCATGCTGGACTACCTGCAGCGCGAGCGCGGCTGCACGGGCTACGGCGTGGAGATTGCCGATGCCAACGTGCTGGCCTGCGTACAGCGCGGCGTACAGGTGCTTCAGCTCAACCTGGACGAGGGGCTGGCCATGTTCGACGACAACTCGTTCGACGTGGTGCTGCAGATCGACACGCTGCAGCACCTGCGCAATGCCGAGACCATGCTGCGCGAGACCGCCCGCGTGGGCCGCACGGGCATCGTCGCCTTTCCCAACTTCGCGCACTGGCCCAACCGGCTGTCGGTGCTGCGCGGGCGCATGCCCGTTACGCGGCGGCTCCCCTACCAGTGGTACGACACGCCCAACATCCGCGTCGGCACGTACAAGGATTTCGAAGTGCTGGCCACCAAGAACAACCTGCGCATCCTGGATTCCTTCGGCCTGCAGGAGGGGCGCGAGGTGCGCTGGCTGCCAAACGCGCGGGCGGGCACAGCCGTGTTCCACTTCGAACACGCGTAGCGCATTGGCGCGGGCCGCCTTCGCGACACGGCACTGTCAAGCACATCCACTAAGGTGTGCAGACCGTTCGAAGGAGATCCTCATGATCCGTACATCCCTGCGCGCCGTGACTGCTGCCGCGCTGATTGCCACCTGGGCACTGAGCGCCGCCGCACAGACCTGGCCGCCCACCCCCACCGTCATTGCCCACCGCGGCGCATCGGCCCTCAGGCCCGAGCACACGCTGGCGGCCTACCAGCAGGCGATTGACGATGGCGCCGACATCATCGAGCCCGACCTGGTAATCACCAAGGATGGTGTGCTGGTGGCGCGGCACGAAAACGCCATTGCCATCGTCGGCGCTGATGGCTCCATCAAGGAAGCCACTACCGACGTGGCCGACCGCCCGGAGTTCGCGGCGCGCAAAACCACCAGGATGATCGACGGCCAGGCCATCACCGGCTGGTTCACCGAGGACTTCACGCTGGCCGAACTGAAAACGCTGCGCGCCCGCGAGCGCATTCCCGCGCAGCGCCCGGCCAACGTGGCTTTCAACGGGCGGTTCGAAGTGCCTACGCTGCAGGAAGTGATCGACCTGGCGAAGGCAGCCAGTGCCAAGACCGGCCAGGTGATCGGCATCTACCCCGAGACCAAGCACCCGACCTACTTCCAGTCCATCGGCCTGCCGCTGGAAGCACCGCTGCTGGCCGTGCTGGAGAAAAACGGCTGGAACCACAAGGACGCACCGGTGTTCGTGCAGTCGTTTGAGGTTTCCAACCTGCAGGCCATCCGCCAGAAAAGCAGCGTGCGCCTGGTGCAGCTGGTGGCCGCATCCGGGCGGCCGTACGATTTTGTGGCGCAGGGCGCGGCCAATGCGCGCAGCTACGCCGACCTCATCACGCCCGAAGGCCTCAAGCAGGTGGCAACCTATGCCAACGCCATCGGCCCGTTCAAGACGCTGGTCGTGCCGGTGAAAGAC
This sequence comes from Acidovorax sp. BL-A-41-H1, assembly GCF_051942715.1. Taxonomy (NCBI): domain Bacteria; kingdom Pseudomonadati; phylum Pseudomonadota; class Betaproteobacteria; order Burkholderiales; family Comamonadaceae; genus Acidovorax; species Acidovorax sp. BL-A-41-H1. Next base: position 163,927 of record NZ_JBPVJQ010000003.1, read on the forward strand.
GGCGTCCCCGGCGAACCCACGGCGCTGGTGGCGCGTGCCCGCGCCGAAGGGCTGGCGGTACACATCTGGACGCTGCGGCCCGAAAACGCATTTCTGCCTGCAGGCCTGAAGAAGGCTCCGGTGACGGACGGCACCCTGCGCGGCGACAGCGTGGCCGAGATCACGGCCTACCTGCGCGCGGGCATTGACGGATTCTTCACCGACGACCCGGCCGTGGGGCGCGCGGCGGTGCAGGCGTTTCGGGGCGCGGCGGCCAGATAAGTGCGGTGCCAGCGCGTGCGCATCACGGTACGCATCGCTAGGGCCAGGATGTCAAAATATCAAAAACAATAGCAACACTGGCATATGGAAAGAGCGCTAGAGGCCGATATCATGCAGAACGGGCTCTCGATGGCATTGCGCACTGCCAGACGGCCCGCAGCGCCCGGCAGTCGCCAAACCGGGCAATGCCCTGATTCGTTTCCCTGACCCGCAATCGCCATGCCCCAGTTCGCCGCCAACCTGAGCCTGATGTACACCGAGGTGCCCTTCCTCGACCGCTTTGCCGCTGCCGCGCGCGACGGATTCAGGGCGGTGGAGTTCCTGTTCCCGTATGCGTACGATCCGGCCCAGCTGGCCGCACGGCTCAGCGCCCACGGCCTCCAACTGGTGCTGTTCAACGCACCGCCTGGCGGGTCCGACCTGCCCGGCATGGCTGCCGCGTGGGACCAGCAGGCCCGCGGTACGGCGGCGCTGCACGGGCACGAAGACGCGTTCCGCGCGGGTGTGCAGACCGCCCTGCGCTATGCCCAGGCGCTGGACTGCCCGCGCATCCATGTGATGTCGGGCATCGTGCCGCAGGGCGTCGAGCGCGAGTCGCTCAAGGACGTGGCCGTGAACAACCTGCGCTGGGCCGCAGCCGAGGCGGCACGCGTGGGGCGTGACATCCTGATCGAGCCCATCAACCTGCGCGACATGCCGCGCTATTTCCTGAACCGGCAGGACCACGCGCATGAATTGCTCGATGCCGTGCAGGCACCGAACCTCAAGGTGCAGATGGACCTGTACCACTGCCAGATCGTCGAGGGCGACGTGGCCACCAAGCTGCGCCGCTACCTGCCCACCGGGCGCGTGGCGCATATCCAGATTGCAGGCGTGCCCGGCCGGCACGAGCCTGACCAGGGGGAGCTGAACTACCCCTATCTTTTCGATACGCTGGATGAGCTGGGCTACACCGGCTGGGTGGGGTGTGAGTACCGGCCTGCTGCGGGTACGTCGCAGGGCCTGGGCTGGCGCGACCGCGCGCTGGCGACGCGGCCTGCGCGTTGAGGCAGCGCTGACCAGATCCTGCGCGCGGCAGCAAGCCATCTCCTGCAAGCCCGGATCGGGCTGACACGCCCACAAACCTTGCGTTGACCACATGGCGCTGACGGGCCAACCTGAAATAATGGGTTACCGCCCTCGCGCACCCGCATTCGCACCCACCCCCCATGGCCTTTGCCGCCCACGTCCCCACCATGCTGGTCATGGTCATTGCCAGCTTCGTGATGATGGCGGTGGCCATGGCCGTGGTGGCGTGGGGCCGGCGGCATGACGGGTTGCTGCACTGGTCGGTGGCGCTGCTGGTCAATGCCGTGGGGCACACCCTTCTGCTGCTGCGCGGGCAGATTCCCGACGTGATCTCGATCGTGGGCGCCAACGGCATGCTCTCGGGGTCGCTCGCCCTGCTGCTGGCCGCCATCTTCCAGTTCCAGGGGCGCTCGGCGCGCTGGATGCTTTTGTTGCTACCGCCCGTGCTGGTGGTGTGCCTGATCGCCCTGCTGGCCGACGACTTCACCGAGCGCGTGGCACTGGTGGGTACGGTGCTCGGGCTGCAGTCGCTGTGGGCGGCTGGAGCCATCGTGCGCTACCGGCGCGCCACCGTCGGGCGCGGCCAGTGGCTGGTGGTGGCGGGGTTGGCGGCCGAGGCTGCCGTGCTGCTCAGCCGCGCCTTGGGCGCCATGCTCGACCTGGAGGCTGCCAACAGCATCCTGGACAGCAGCTCTGTGCAGACCTTGACCTTCCTGACCACGTTCAGTGTAGTGCTGGTCAGCTCGCTGGGCTTCATCTTCATGCTGCGCGAGCGCGCTGACGAGAACAACCGCGTGATGGCCGCGCGCGACCCGCTCACGGGCGTGGCCAACCGCCGCTCGCTGGTGGCCTCGCTGGACCGCGACGTGGCCCGCGCGCTGCGCACGCACGAATCCATTGCCGTGATGATGGTGGACATCGACCACTTCAAGCACGTGAACGACATCTACGGCCACCCCGTGGGCGACCAGGTGCTGTGCAGCGTGGTCAACGTGCTGCGCGAACGCGTGCGCGCGCAAGACCTGGTGGGCCGCTATGGCGGCGAAGAGTTCATGGTGGTACTGCCTGACACCGGGCTGGCCGGTGCCGAGCAACTGGCCCGCGCGCTGTGCCGCGCGGTGGCAGATTCGCGCTGCCATGTGTCTGCAGCCGACGTGCCCGGTAGCCCGCCGGGCGGGGTGGATATCGAGGTCACCGTGAGCATTGGCGTGTACGGCGGGCAGCTGGAGCAGGGCGACAGCTGGGACCTGCTGATCGCCGCGGCCGACCGCGCCCTCTACCAGGCCAAGGAGAATGGCCGCAACCGCGTGGAAGTGGCCACCAGCCTGCGCAGCCCCGGCGGGTCCGCGGTGCCCAGGCGCGGCGCCGAGACCTTGCCTGCGCCGCTGCGGTAGGGCAACGCTGAACGCGCCTGGCGCGCGCAGCTGCAGGCCCGACCGCGGCAGCCCAGGGCCCTCGGCAACCCGGCTGAAAAGGCCACAACTGCGGCCCCCGCGATGGTGTTGTCCCACCCTGCCGAAGAGCGTCCCGCCCGCGATGGCGCACGGCCGTGCGTTGTGTTGGAATGGCGGTTTGCCCCACGCAACACCGTCTTTGAGGAGAGTGCCATGAACGCCCGCGTCCCCCCCCAGATCCTGCAACCCGCCCTGGCACTCGAACGGGTCAGCCAGCAGTGGGACAGTGACATCGTCAAGCAGCTGACCGACTACGTGGCCATCCCCGCCAAGTCGCCCATGTTTGCCCCCAACTGGGCCGAGCTGGGCCTGCTCGACACCGTGGTGCGCAATGCGGCTGCGTGGATCGAGGCACAGAAGGTCGAGGGCCTGAAGCTGGAGGTGGTGCGCCTGGACGGCCGCACCCCGGTGCTGTTCTTCGAAATCGCCTCCACGCAGCCGGCCGTGACCGACACCGTGCTGATGTACGGCCACCTGGACAAGCAGCCCGAGTTCAGCGGCTGGCGCAACGACCTGGGCCCCTGGACGCCCAAGTACGAAGACGGCAAGCTCTATGGCCGGGGCGGCGCCGACGACGGCTACGCGGCCTACGCCAGCATTGCCGCCGTGCAGGAATTGAAGCGCCAGAACGTGCCCCACCCGCGCATCGTGGGCCTGATCGAAACCTGCGAGGAAAGCGGCTCGCGCGACCTGATGCCCTACATCGACGCCCTGCGCCCCCGCATGGGCAATGTGGCGCTGGTGGTGTGCCTGGACTCGGGCGCCGGCAACTACGACCAGCTGTGGCTCACCACCAGCCTGCGCGGCATGGCCAGCGGCACGCTCAAGGTCGAGATACTGACCGAAGGCATCCACTCGGGCGACGCCTCGGGCCTGGTGCCCTCGTCGTTCCGCATCATGCGGCAGGTACTCGACCGCCTGGAAGACAGCGCCACCGGCCGCCTGCTGCCCGCCAGCTTCCACTGCGAGGTACCCGCCGACCGCCTGGCCCAGGCGCAGGCCACCGCCGCCATCCTGGGCGAAGAGGTGTACCGCCGCTTTCCGTGGGCGCACTACGACTGCGGTGGCTCGACCACCTTTGCGTTGCCCACCACCACCGATCCGGTGCAGGCACTGCTCAAGCGCACCTGGGAACCCACGCTGAGCGTGACGGGCGCTGAAGGCTTCCCGGCGCTGCAGGATGCGGGCAACGTACTGCGCCCCTACACGGCCTTCAAGCTGAGCCTGCGCCTGCCCCCGCTGGTGGATGCGGGCCAGGCCGTGCAGGAGCTCAAGGCGCTGCTGGAAGACAACGCGCCCTACCAGGCCAAGGTCACCTTCCAGGGCGGCGGCGGCGCCACGGGCTGGAACGCCCCCGCCACCACGCCGTGGTTTGAAAAGGCCCTGAACGAAGCCTCGCAGGCCCACTTTGGCGCGCCCTGCGGCTACATCGGCCAGGGCGGCACCATCCCACTGATGAACATGCTGAGCGAGGGCTTCCCCACCGCGCAGATGATGGTCTGCGGCGTGCTGGGCCCCAAGAGCAACGCGCACGGCCCCAACGAGTTTTTGCATGTGCCGTATGCCAAGCGCCTGACGGCCTCGGTGGCGCATGTGATGGCCGCGATGGCGCAGCAGGGCGCGGCTGCAGCGACCGCCTGAGCCCGCGGGGGCGTGGGCAGCCTGAAGCGCAAGCCTGGGTCTGCGCGGGCAGGCGGGCGTCGCAAGTGCTGTCCGACGATGCTCCTGCCGCCTGCGACCCAAGGTCGCGCGTCACCGTGCGCGCCGCCGCCCACTTCACGAGTCTGCGCACGGGCAGGCCTGCAAGTGCCCGACGCGCCTCCCCGACACCCTCCTTCGCACCCGTGCGCATTCTCTTCTTCGCACCCGGCCCGGTGCCGCGTATGCTGGCGCGCACGCTGCCGACACCCCTGACACCCTGCACACCATGACCCTGGAAGAACTCGCCCCCTCCACCCTGACCTCCTTCACTGCCAGCGACGGCGAGAACCTGGCCGTGCAGGACTGGCCCTTGCCTGCAGGCGAGCCGCAGCGCGGCACCGTGCTGCTGGTGCATGGGTTGGGTGAGCATGTGGGCCGGTATGACGCCGTCGCGCGCCTTCTGAACCGCTGGGGCTTTGCCGTGCGCGGGTACGACCAGTACGGCCACGGCGACTCGGCCGGGCCGCGCGGCGGGCTCACTTCGGACATGCGCCTGCTGGACGACCTGGGTGACATGGTGGACGCCACCCGCGCACGCACGCCTGCCGGCCTGCCGGTGGTGCTGCTGGGGCACAGCATGGGCGGGCTGGTGGCGTCGCGCTTCGTGTCGCTGCACCTGCGGCCGGTGGATGCGCTGGTGCTGTCATCGCCCGCGCTGGATGCGGGCCTGTCGGCCGTGCAAAAGCTGCTGCTGGCCACCCTGCCGCGCATTGCACCCAACCTGCGCGTGGGCAACGGGCTGGATGCACAGTACCTGTCGCACAACCCCGCCGTGCCCGCGGCCTACCTGGCTGATGCGCGCTGCCATGACCGCATCAGCGCCCGGCTGGCGCGATTCATTGGCGAAGGCGGCCCGGCCACGGTGGCGCGCGCGGCGCACTGGAGCGTGCCCACACTGCTGATGTGGGCGGGCAGCGACAAGCTGGTCAACCCCGCAGGCAGCCGCGCCTTTGCAGCCGCCGCGCCCAAGGCGGTCGTCCAGTCGCACTGCTTTGAGCCGCTGTACCACGAGCTTTTCAACGAAAGCCCCGAACTGGCCGAGCCCGTGTTCGACATGCTGCGCCAGTGGCTGGTGGCGCACTGCCCGCTGCGTGCGCAGGGGGTGGCAGGGCGCTGAGGCGACACTGAACCAGCCTGCGCCAAGCGCGAGGACGGGTTCAGTGGTGTCATCTGCACGCTGGCGGGCAGGCGACATGCCCGCCAGGGCCTGGGCGGGTCATTTCAAGGCAAAACCGGGCGGTAGTCCAGGTTTTAATTGCCCCGGTTGCTACTATTTTTGTAGCATTCCACCCAGCACGCCCATCAGGTCCTGGGCAGACCCAAAGCCCGCCTGCGGCGCCTTGCCGCCGGGGCTGAGCTGGTCGACCAGGCCGGGCAGCACCTGTGCCAGCGTACCAGCGGCGGCACCCGTGCCCATGCCCAGCTGGGATGCGATCTGCGACAGCGGGCCGCTGCCCAGCACCTGCGAAAGCTGCTCGCCCGAGATTGCCTGGTTGGCGCCGTTACCCAGCCACGATGCGATCACATCGCCCAGGCCCGCCTGCTGGAACCGCGCCACCAGCCCGGGCAGCCCGCCCACCGGGCCGTCATTGCTCAGCAGCGACATTACGGCCTGTACCAGTTGTGGGTTTTGCGCCGCCATGCCCAGCAGCGCCCCCAGCCCGCCACCCGCCGCACCTTGCGCACCCGCGGCGTGGGCGCCCTGCGACGCGTTGTTGATGACGGCACCCAAAACCGAATCGAGCAAACCCATGGTGATCTCCTGAATGGGGCAATTTGCCCATGAATGCGTGCTGGCAATGCAGCGGACAGGGCCGCGCTACCGCACCCCGAAGGGCGCGCGGGCGCAGCGCAGCGCCAAAAGGCGCATGGTACGCACGCACGCGGCACGGCCCTGTCAACAATGGTGAAACGCGCGCCTCGCGCTGCATGGAGCCGGAGACCGCAGGCCGCGTCGGCTACTGCCCCTGCGCCGTCACCGATGCGTCGGTATGGATCAGCGACACCGGAAACCGCTGGCCCGCCAGGTAGTCTTCCAGGCACTGCAGCAGCAGCGGGCTGCGGTGGCGCTCGGGGCAGGCGCGGATCTCGTCGGGCGTCAGCCACAGGGTGCGCACGATGCCCGCATCCAGGCTGCGCCAGTCGTGGTGCGTGCCCAGCGTGCCCGCAAACGCAAAGCGCATGTAGGTCAGGTCGTCGCCCGTGCGCGTCTTGGTGAAGCGGTTCAGGTACACGCCGATCAGCGCCGTGGGCACGAAGTCGTGCGCGGTTTCCTCCAGCACCTCGCGGGCGCAAGCCGACACGGGGGATTCGCCGGGGTCCAGGTGGCCTGCGGGGTTGTTGAGCTTGAGGCCGTCGGTGGTCTCTTCTTCCACCAGCAAAAAACGGCCATCGCGCTCGATGAGCGCGGCCACGGTGACATTGGGTTTCCAGCGGTGGGGCATGGCGGGCATTATGACGATGGGAGATGACACGCGTCTTCCATCGCCAGCCCCTGTGCGACTGCTACTGCCACTCAGGTCCGGCAGCGGCCTCAGTGCCCCGCACCCAGGCTGCGCACCATGTACACCGCCCCCTCACCGTAGCTGGCGAGCCGTGCCTGCTGCCCGGCATCGGCCAGTGGCTGCACTGCGTAGCCGTGGCGCGCCCAGTACGCCTCGGAGCCCTGCACCGACACCAGCGCCGTGTGCGCCAGGCCTTGCGCGGCGGCCTGCGCCCACAGGGGCTGGAGCAGCGCACGCGCCAGCCCCTGGCCGCCCAGCGCGGGCAGCACGGCCATGTCGTGCAGGTACAGGGTGTCGGTATGCGCCATCGCTTCAAAGTCGCCGTGCAGCGGGGTGACCTTGCCCTGCACCGACCGGTAGGCCGCCAGGTACGCGCACACGGCGCCCGCGTGTTCCAGCACCAGCGAGCAATTGGCCGGGCTGGCCAGGCGGCGGGCAAATACCTCGGCGCTTTCGACAAAGCCGTCGCCGTAGCAGGCGCGCTGCACGGCCAGCAGGCCGGGCAGGTCGGCGGCGGTGAGTGCGCGTGGAACCCAGGCTTGCCCGCTCACTTGGCTGGCGTCTGCACAAAGTCTTCCAGCGACAGCCCCTTTTCCTTCAGGATGGCCTCCAGCACGGGCTGCAGGCGGCCCAGGCTCTCCTGCACGGCCTCGCGCACGGTATCGACCATGACCTGCGTGCTGCGCTCGATCTCGATGTTCAGCGGCGCGCCCACCTGCTTGCCTTCAAACACCGTGGCGCGGCGCGTCTCGGGGATCATCCAGATCTCGAACCAGCCCTCGGCCCGGTTCACCTCGGCCACCGTCAGACTCGCGCCGTGAATGGCGATGTAGCCCTTGGCAAACACATAGCGCCGAAACGCCTCGGGCACGGCCACGCGCCATACCAGGTTGTTGTCAAACTCGCGCCGCTCGATCAGCGTGCCGGTGAAATCCACATGCCCCGACAGCGGATGGCCCCCGATCTCGGCGCCGTCCTTGGCCGCGCGCTCCACGTTCACGCGGTCGCCCTGCGCATACGTGCCCAGCGTGGTGATGTTCAGGCTCTGCAGCATCACGTCAAAGTTGGCCTGCGTGGGCGAAAGGATTTCGGTGACCGTGAGGCACACGCCATCGGTGGCCACGCTGGCGCCAATGGCCAGGTCCTGGCAAAAGCCTTCGGGAAAATCGAGCGTGAACGTGCGCAGCCCTGCGCGGTCGTGGATGGCGGCAATGCCTGCCGTGGCTTGGACGATGCCTGTGAACATGGTGGCGCGGCTTCCGGGTGCGTTGGGAGGGGAGCTGGGAATTTTGCCACCCGCAGCGTTCCAAGGTGTCCCAAGGGTTGGAGCTGCCACACACCGGTCTTCCGGGGCATCACATCCGTCTACAGCGCTCAAAACTGGCGCGAACCAGGCCAGGGCAGCCGAGCAAGGGCCGCCATGCAGTCCGGGTGGCGCTTCGCTTGCGTGCTCTTGCTGCGTCCCCCTACCCGCGCGCAGCGCGAGAGCGGGGGCTGAGGGCCGCGGCTCCAAGCCTGCATGTGCAGGCTTGGACGGCCTGAAGAGCTGCCGCCTCTGGCGGCCAGCACCGAGACGCGCAGCGTCTCAGGGGGGTGAACCCTACTTCCCGCGCAGCAGCTCGCCCACCTCCAGCAGCACCAGTTCGTTGTCGTCCGCCTTGTTGGGGTCGCGGCTGCTGCTGAAGGGCAGGTTGTTGTCGTTGCCCACCACGATGTGCGTGCTGTCCACCACGTCGACGTTCTCGATGGTGAAGAAGGGGAAGGTGAGCACGCCATTGTTCAGCGGCTTCTTCGCCAGGCGCTGTGGGTCCTGGATGTTCATCAGGTCGATGTAGCCCACCTTGCGGATTTCGCCGCCCACGTTGGCGTCGCTCAGCTCGACCTTGTAGACGCGCTTGAATCTGGCCAGGTCGTGGAAGCAATCCGTGCGCTTTTGGCCCTCGGGGCAGGCCTTGTCGGCCGTGCCTTCGCCGTTGTCGCGCTCGATGATGAGGCCCATGGCGCTTGTGCCATCTCCCGAGATTCTGCTGTCGATCATGTTGAAGTCGCCAATGGCATGGTGGTTGGCCTCCAGCACGTACTTCCAGTGGCGGCCGGTCCACTGCTCGGTCTTCACGTCGAACTCCAGCACGCGCAGGACCTGCTTGCCGCCCACGTTCTCATACGCCTTGGCGGCGTCGTTCCACAGCGCGCCTTCCAGCAGGGCGTAGAGCTTGCTGCCATCCTTGCTGGCGGCCATGCCCTCGTAGCCCTTGGAGCGCTTCACTTCAAAGGCCGTGGGCTTGGCGTCGGGCGCGCCGGGCAGCAGCATGCCCGGGGCGTCGGGCGAGCGCACGACCTTGCCGTCCACCTGCGTCTCGAGCACGCCCAGCACCTTGCCGCTCAGGTCGGCCTTGATCAGGTAGGGGCCGAACTCCTCGCCGATCCACAGCGCGCCACCGGCGAACTGGAAGCTCTCGGGGTCAAAGTCGGCCCCGGTCAGGTAGCGCTTGTCGGTGCCTTCGTGGGTGATGCGAAACGGCACTTTCTTGTCGGGGTCGTGCAGGAAGACGGTGGCCAGGCGGTTGAACTGGCCGGTTTTGAAGTCGACCGTGTAGTGGTTCAGGTGCAGCATGAAGTCTGGCGAATTGGCCTTGGAGCCCGCACCGTTGTCCGTCAGGATCCAGAACGAGCCATCGGCCATGCGCTTGATGCCCGAATGGCCCTGGATGGGCTGGCCCTGGAACGGCAGCGACACGCCTGTGTTGCGCCCGCCCGATTGGCCCATCACGCTGCCTACGGCCTCCACACGGCGCGGGGTGGTGAATTTGCCGCTCACCTGCAGGTCCCGCGGCGCATCGGCCGGTGCGGCCACAAAGGTCTGGGCCGGCAGCACCGCGTGCCCGGCCAGCGTGGCTGGGTAGGCCTGCTGGGCCCAGGCGGCCACGGGGGCTGCGCAGGCCAGTATGGCGGCAGTGCAGAGTTGCGAGAGCGGGAGACGAGAGCAAGCGGAAGCGGCCATGTTGTTACAGACAGGAACAAAGAAGCCACCACAATGCCGCGCTGCTGTGGCGCAGGCATGACCGCCCGGTGACGTTTGCATGACATGGGGCCACGCTTTGGCAAGGGCCGCCATATCAATATTGATAGCAATATCGCCAATAATTTCAAGCGCTGGACGGCAATTTGACTCAATTTCTTTGCCCAGCCTCGCTGGCGAGGCCGTTCGCACTTATGCACGGGCCCGCCCGCCGAGTTCCTTTGAATTGTTCCCAATACCGGAATAGTTAATTCGCGACCAAGTAGTTTTTTAGTGAACACCATCGGCGTACAGTTCAACCCATCGATGAGCCGAACCCGCAAGGCGACTCACCGAACCCGGAGACACAGCGCAACCCGCGCACCGGTTTCCGGCTTTTTTGAGACGCAACTTTTTAAGGAATCCATCATGAACAAGACCGCTCGTATCCTCTCCGTCGCTGCTGTGGCTGCTTTCACCGCTTTCGGTGCACACGCCGATGAAGCCGACGCATCGCAATTTGCCACCCAGTTCGAAACCAACCGCACACGCGCTGAAGTGCAGTCCGAAGCCGCTACCGTGGCCCAGACCCGCAGCCAGGAGCCAGCAGGTTCGCGCGTGGTGACGTACCAGTCGAACGCTGACCGCTCTGCAGTGCGCGCCCAGGCTGCCGAAGCCGTGCGCACCGGCCAGATCCCTTCTGGCGAACTCGGCTCGCGCATGTAATTTGACGGGCGAAACCATCGCCCACCGTTTGCGGGACCTGCCCATGGGGGTTGTCCAGGTGGCCGGCCACAGGGGCCGCGTTCATGGGCAGGGTTTTCTCGCAACGGCAGGCATGCCGCGCCAAAGCAAAGGCTCCTTCGGGAGCCTTTTGTGTTTTTGCGGGGCACTCGTGAGAATGGCTGATCGACGGGCAGATGCAAAGCTGCCACGCCCCACGCGTTTGGCCCCTGGTCAGTCGGGCCTGATCCGCACCTCGGTCCCCACACACACCGCGTCGAACAACTCCACCACATCCGCATTGCGCATCCGCACGCAGCCATGCGAGAGAGGCACGCCCATGGCGCAATCGTCCGGGCAGCCGTGGATGTAGATGTAGCGGCGCAGCGTATCGACCACGCCGCCGCGGTTGAAGCCTGGCTCGCAGCCGGTGAGCCACAGGATGCGCGTCAGGATCCAGTCGCGGCCGGGGTGTGCTGCAGCCAGCTCGGGGGAATACACCTCGCCCGTGGTGCGGCGACCCACGAACACCGTGCCGGGCTCGCAGCCTGTGCCCACCTTGGCGCGCACGCGGTGCAGGCCGCGCGGGGTGCAACCGCTGCCGTGGGTTTCGCCGGGGCCGTTGAGGGCGGTGGAAACCGGGTAGCAGGCCAGCAGTGCGTGGCCCTCACCGTGGCCGTACAGGCGCAGTTCCTGCCGGGTGATGTCGATGTGGATGACAGCCATGCAGGGCAACCCGGGCGCTACAGCGGTGCGGCGTGCGCGCGCTCTCGCCTTCAGTAGCCTCGCAGCCGGTTGTAGGCCGTCACCTGGGCGGCCGACAGCACGTCCATCATGCGCAGGTGGTAGCGCAAATGGGTTTCGCGCAGCGCACCCTGCGCCTGGGCGGCACGTGCCACGGCGGCGGTCAGCGTGTCGGGCTGTACGCGCTTGTCCTTGAACAGGCTATCGAGCGCGGTTTCGGCCGCGATCACCGATTCGCCGGCGGCCTTGGCCTCCTGCTGCATCTGGGCAAACAGCGCCTGCGTGCGCGATGTCTGGTCGGGGGTGAGCTTCAGCTGGTCGGCCAGCTGCAGCGTATGCAGGGGGCCGGGGTAGCCGTTGAGCTCGGCCGGCAGCGCCATCGACATGCCCTTGCCTTCGCGCAGATCAGCCACTTGCTGGTCAGACAGCGCCTTGATGGCGCGCTGCTGCATGCCCGCATAGTGGCTGTGCGAGCCGGACTGCCCTTGCTGTCCTTGTTGCCCGTGCTGCCCGTGCTGCCCGTGGGCATGCTGGGCGCGAGCGGGGGTAGCTGCCGCCACGGCAAAGGCCATGGCGCATGCTGCCGCGATGACGGGGAGGGGAAAAGTGATCTTTTTCATGAAACCTCGCAGGGCAAAAGGTGCGTAGCGGGCGATACGGTATCGCAGCAGCCGTCCTCCAAAAGTATAGGCAGCGGCACCCCGCTGAACCCGGCCCCGCGCCATGGCCTCTGGCCCGGCATGGAATGGGGGGAGCACCACACCCCGCCCCCCCCCCCGATGACGGCTTGAGAGGCCGGTTCGCGCGTGCTGCAGCCAGGGGCTCTTTCGCCGCGCAGCCCTTGCGTGCAGGCCCTACACCGCAGCGGCCACCAGCCCCGCCCCATGCCCGCGGGTGAAGGCTTCTTCAAACACCGAATAGCCCGACCAGTCGCTGTGCGCGAATGCCAGTCGTGCGGTGGCGGGCGTCGGCAGGGGTGCCATTCGCTCTCCATTTGATAGCGTTCTGGCATTATTCTGCCTGGGCTTGAGGCCAATTTGACTCAAAAATGCCTGCGTACCGGGCACCGGGATGGCCATGGCATGGCCGTAACGGGTGATCTCGATGCGGGTGACGCGATCGCGCAGGTCGGGGTGGGGCACGGCCAGCGCGGCCAGTGCCGCTTCGGCCCAGTGCTGCCACGGCTGGGTGGCCAGTTGCTGGCGGCCATCGGGCACGTCGCCCAGGGCCTGGTAGTAGCTGAGCACCGTAGGGCCGGCCAGGGTGGCACGCACGTCCAGCCGCTGGTGGCCCGCGTCCACATAGCCCAGGCCGCCTGCGGTGGGGTCGGCATACAGGACGTTGTCCCAGGCGGGGGCGGCGCCGGGCCGGTCGGTCAGCGGGGCGCGGATGTGCATGTTGGCCACCAGCCAGGGGGCGGTCTGCAGGCGCTGCGCGGCGGCGGCCAGGAATACGGGCGGGCTTTGCACCACGCGCGCGGCCACCCACACCGGCAGCGCCACGATGCAGCGCGGGGCCTGCCAGCGCTCCACATTGCCCGTGGCGTGGTTGAGCGCATCCACCTCCACGCCGTGGCGGCCTTCGGTGATGCGGAGCACGCTGGTGCCGGTGCGCAAGTGCCCACCTGCGCGCAATGGTGCCGCCAGCTGCGCCGTGATACAGCCGTTGCCCTCGGGCCAGGTCAGCACGCTTTCGCGGGCTTCGTCCACGGCGTCGCCGGGGGCATGAAAGCCGTGGCGGCTGGCAAAGTAGTGGATGCCCGCCCAGGCTGACACGCGCGCCGTGCCGGCGCCGTAATCGTCGCGGCAGCAGTAGTCCAGGTACCAGCGCAGGTGTTCGTCGTCCAAGCCTTGCTGCGCCAGCCATTGCGCAAAAGTGAGAGCGTCCAGCGCCTGATGGGATTGCGCCAGCGGCTGTTTGGAGCCCCAGAGTTTGAGGGCGGGCATGGCAAAGCGCGCTGCGCGGCTTTCGGCGTCCACCGCCTGCGCAAACCGGCGGTACTGGGCCAGTGTGGCGTCGCCCACGCCGTGCACAGGGAGCAGGCCCTCCTGCCACTCGCCATCAAAGAACAGGCGCTCTTGCGGGCTGTGGCAAAGGTGGCGTTCGTCATATTGCCAGCGCCCGGCCACGCGCTGGCGCAGGCCCAGTTCTTCCAGCAGGTCCTGCACCTCGCGGGCGTCGTCGCCCGGCACGGGCAGGTAGTGCGCGCCCAGCGGGCAGGTGATGCCGCTCACCGCCCCGCCCCGGCTGTTACCACCGGCGGTGTCTTCCAGCTCCAGCAACGCAAAGTCATCCACCCCCGCCAGCCGCAGCGACCGCGCCGCCGCCAGCCCGGCCACGCCGCCCCCGGCGATGATGACCTGCGCCCGGCGGACCACAGCGGGCGCGGGGATGGTGCCGCTTTTGAGCAGGTCGCGCAACGCGTGGCCGCGCTCGATGTTCACGCCGGTGAAGCCGCCTTGCAGCTCGCGCGGCGCGTCGTCGCACCCCGGCAGCAGCACAGCAGTAGCTGCCGAGGCGGCGGCGGTGGCCAAGAATTGGCGGCGCTGCATGGTGTCAGTGCATCTGGGTGTATGCAACGCCTGCGCCGCTGGCGACCGGCGCGGCCCAGACCAGCGGGCCCCGCGCAAGGGCCGCAAAGCCGCCTTGGCGGCGCTTCGCTGGCGTGCGCTGGGGGCGTCCCCCAGCCCGCTGCGCGCAGCGCTGCAAGAGCGGGGGGAAGACGCGAAGCGGCTCAGGGGGGTGTCGCATCTAGTTTTTTCCCCACTCGCGTTCGTAGGTGTGTACCAGCGCCTGGTTCGACAGCCGGTTCACATCCGCCGGCACCCGCGCCATGTCACGCGGGAAGTCGAACAGCAGGGGCAGCGTGTCGGGCGTCAAAAATCGCAGGTCGCCGGGCAGCGCATCGGGCAGGCGCCAGGGGCGGTGGCTGGCGATGATGAAGCCCCACTCTCCAAAGCTGGGCACATGCGCGTGGTACGGCGCCGTACGCAGGCCCACCGATTCGATGGTTTCGGGCACCGTCCAGTAGCTCTTGCGTGCCACCAGGGGCGATGTGGTCTGCACCACCGCGTAGCCGCTGGCCGCCAGACGGCGGTCGAGCAGGGCATAGAAACTGTTGGTGTACAGCTTGCCGATGGAAAAGTTGGTGGGGTCCGGAAAGTCCACCACGATCACGTCAAAGGTGTCTTCTGGCGTGCCCTGCTGCAGCCAGCCAAACGCATCGGTGTTGACGATCTTCACCCTGGGGTTTTGCAGCGCGTGGCCGTTGAGCGCGGCCAGGGTGGGGTTCTCGCTGAAGATGCGCGTCATGGCCGGGTCCAGCTCCACCAGGGTCACCGACTCGACCGAGGGGTACTTCAGGATTTCGCGCACGGCCATGCCGTCGCCGCCGCCCAGTACGGCCACGCGTTTGGGCGCGCCGTGTGCGGCCATGGCCGGGTGCACCAGGGCCTCGTGGTAGCGGTACTCGTCGCTCTGCGCAAACTGCAGGTTGCCGTTCAGGTACAGCCGGTGCCCCGCGCGTCCGTGCGTGACCACGATCCGCTGGTAGGGCGACGCGGTGCTGAAGATGATGCGGTCCTGGTAAAACTTGTCTTCGGCAAAGGTCGTGATGTGGTCGGCCCCGGCCAGCGCTCCGAGCAGGATGCCCAGCACCATCACACACGCCGCCACATGCGCCTTCAGCCGCCGCAGTTCATGCCGGAAGAGCCACACCGCCCACAGCGCCACCGCGGCATTGAGCACGCCGAACACCAGCCCCGTGCGGATGAGCCCCAGGTGCGGCACCAGCAGCAGCGGAAACGCCAGCGACACCGCCAGCGCGCCCAGGTAGTCGAACGTGAGCACCTGCGAGACCAGATCGCGCAGCGCCACGTTGCGCTTCAGGATGCGCATCACCAGCGGAATCTCCAGCCCCGCCAGCATGCCCACCACAAACACCATGCCGTACAGCAGCAGCCTAAAGGCACCCGGCGCATACGCGTTGGCCAGAAACAGCGTGGCCGGCAGCAGCCCGCCGACCAGCGCCACCATCAGCTCCACACGGAGGAAGTGCGCGGGCAACTGCCGCTCAAAGTACCGCGACAGCCATGAGCCCACGCCCATGGCAAACAGATAGGTGCCGATGATGGTGGAGAACTGCAGTACCGAATCGCCCAGCACATACGACGCCAGCGCGCCCGCCGCCAGCTCGTACAGCAGCCCGCAGGCGGCCACCACGAAGACGCTGAAGAGCAGCGCGATTTCGATGGGGCGGGGACCGGTGGCCCCGGGCGCTGGGAGATCGAGAACGGAAGACGCACTTCTTGCCCCAACGACCTCCGCGCCAGAGTCAGGACGCTCTGAATAAGTCATGCTTGAGAGGGGCTGGTTGGGTATGCTTTAGGCAACTTTTGCAATCTATCCAATATAAGTCATTGATTTTTAAGGGAAAAACAATTCTTATTGGATGAGAGATTGGATAAAAAAACAATTAAACAATGATGCTATCCAATCGTTCAGGGTCCCGAGGATCATGGTTTGCGGCGCCAAAGCGCGGCGTTCGTAGCCCCGCCGACGTTCTCTATCAATTGTTCACGCGCCATGTCCTGCAACAGGTTCTTGATGTAAACCTTGCGGCTGTATTCCGAAGAGATTGATGCTGGCAGTTTAGGGAGCAGCATGGCATTGATCTTGGCCCGGCGTTGGGGGCCCAGAGCAAGGAGTTCGAGCACCAGTGCCTTGTAGTGCGTTGCGTCCAGCCCCTTTTGCTCCAGATACTCGATCTCCTGTCCGGTTGCGACTGCAACCTGTGCCGAGATGCGCAACTTCGGGCTACGGCCTTCCACCAATTGCAGCGAACGCAGATGTCGCTGCTGCGAAGTCGCGATGGGACGACACTTTTGCACCCGGTCCAACAGCAAAGCGTCTTCCAGTGTGAGTTCTGTGTGGGTCATCAACGTCTGTACGTAGCGCTCATCCAGCGTGCGCCCCCAGATGGTCACACTGACGGAAGATGGCTGCTCTGCCAATTCGAAATCGGGCAGTGGGAAAAAGCGCTCGCGCTGAATGCGGAACATGTCACGCACTCCACGGTTCAACGTCTCCATGAGATCCATCTCGACCATGGCGTTGGCCAGGCAGGCATTCCGGTAGCGCTGCTCAGGCTGGCGGGCGGCCAGCACTTTTTCCACTGAACCCGGAAGAAAAGCGCCCAGGTTGAAGAACCGCAGCGCATCAGGGCTTTCGGTCACGCGAATGCGACCACCTAGGCTGTAGTCCTGGTGAGCAACGCAGTTGTGCAACGCCTCGCGGATGACCCAATCGTCGTAGTTGGGCAGGTTCAACGGCGCAGTCTGGCGCGGCGGCAGCAGGTTTATCTGGATAACGCGCACGCGTGCCACCAGCGTATCGATGGCGAGTAGCAGGGGAAGATCGTAATGTTCGTGCGCCTGAATATTTCCGGTGTGATCTTCAAGCACCCAACTGATGCGTGGCGTGGGGCCACCCAGCAAAGCGGCGGCTTCTGGCTTGCCCAGTAATACCAGTGCGGCACGTGTCAGTTGCCCATGGACAGCCAGACGCAGCCCGTGCATCCAATCCACGTCGGACTGGCTGGTCATTCGCTCGATCAAATGGGGCTGAGCGGCATGCCGCCGGGCGTACAGCTGGCGGGCACGAGCGATAGCGGCGGGGCTTAACAATGACCAATCATCTGTGACCACATTGGCCGACCAGTCTTGCAGCGCTGATTGAGCGCGCAGGCTATCGAGCTTGTGAAGGGCCAGCGCACCCAATGATTCACCGGCACGCCCCCAGAAGTGCCCCTTCCAGGCGACGGGCATGCCGGCGGGCGCAGCAGGGATGCGCCATAAGAGAGCACGCTCGCCGCCCTCCAGCACAACCAGTGGATCGCCCAAAGCCACGCTGGGTGTGGTGTGGGCAGCAATCGCCTGCTTGATTGCATTCACTTCGCCTGGGCTGCGTGCGTAGTCTGTGCCGAGCACCGGACGCAGACCGGTTTGCGGATCAATGGCATCGCTCACGCCAAATACAAGCCAGCCCGCGTCGCGTCGCGCCAGATTTGCTTCGTTGGCCAGGGCCGATACGTACTGGCCGAGATCGTTCAGATTGAAGGTACTGCGTGCGCGCTTGAACTCCAGCCATTCTGTTTCGGACGGCATGGACCGCCACTGCGCAAGCAATGTGGAAGCTTCGTGCATGAACTCAGACCGATTCGGCAGCTTAGATCGAGACCGAATCTCGCTCACATACCGGGGCGTGGATGGCCGAGTGCCACCTAAGGCGCTGACAAAAGAAAGAAACGCGGGGCTTTGCAGCAGTGGAGTCAGCCATCAATGTATTGCCGCCGCCACGATGATGCTGATGCCCAGGCACATCGCCGCCACCACCATGGCCAGCGCCTTGTTCTGCTTTTCCACGATCTCTCGCCACAGGTCATACGGCGTGATCTTGTCGATGATGATGAACGCCACCCAGAAGATGATGATGCCCATCAGCGCGTACAGCAGGGTGCCGCCGATGGACAGGGGGTGGAGCCATTCGAATTTGGTCATGCTGTTTTCCTGTGAGTTCGGGGGTTGTCGACGTCATTTGTGGCTGCCGCCGGATGAATACCCGCCGTACGAGCCGCCAGAGCTGCGGTAGCTCGACGATGACGACGAACAATTTTCAACCTGCGGGTCGCAGCGCGAGCAGCGGCTGAGCAAGAGCAGCAGGATCAGGATGATGACCGCAATCAGCACGATGGTGCCGCAGCCCATGCCCTTGGCGGCCACGAAGGGGCCGGGGTCGTCGCGCTGCAGCACGTCTTTTTTGTCCTGCAGATTGAAGGCCTTGACCACGGCGTCACTGGCGATCTTGTCGCCGGCCGACCAGGTGACTTCGGTAGGGCTTTGTTCCAGCGAGAGCACGCCCTTGCTGCTGGCAAAGTCGCGGTTGCTGGTTTTTTGCCCGCGGTGTACCTGCCAGTAGAACTCGCCCAGCACGTAGGTGGTCTCGGCCGTGTAGCTGTATTTCTGCTCGTACTTGGTGCCCATGTACGTGGCGGTACGGCCGTTGGACGCCAGCTGCGGAGCACCCGTGGTAGGGCGCACCATGCTCCAGCCTTCTTCCGAATCGACCAGAAAGGCGAAGCCGCGCTTCTGGTTGTAGAGCAGGTACTCGCTCCAGCCGAAGTGCTCATCGTCCCCCGGCGACACACCCATGCGGTGCTGAAACCCCACCACCTGCCAGTGCACGCCCTGCAGCTGGCCCTTGCTGCCCAGCGGAATGATGGGGCGCACGGGTTCGTCCTGCTCGGCCGAGCGCAGCTCGCCCCCCACGCCACTGCTGATGTCAATGACGCTGGCGCACGAGCCGCAGGTGATGCTTTTGGTGGTGGCCAGCTGCACCTGCACGGGCGCGCCGCAGTGCGGGCAGTTGAACTGGCGGCCTTTTTCTTCCTTGGCCGATTCGTCTTTGAGGCCCTGGAGCTTGAGGTCTTCCAGCAGCACGGATTTGCCGCGCTCTACCTGCGGCGGCTGGCGGCTGTACTCGATGCTGAGGACTTCGCCATCGGCGCTGCGCAACTCGACCATGTCGAACGGGTGGCCCAGCGGCGGCAGCTTGGGCAGTTCGCCCTGGGCGGACATGAGCGATGCCTGGCCGGTGGAGGCCACGCTGTAGGGCTTGCCGTTGATGGCGGTGGTGGCGCCCAGGCGGAAGCGCGCGGCCTCGGGCAGCTCGCGGCCGGGGTTGATGGGCCGGGTGAAGACGTAGGAACCGTTGTCCTCGCCCAGCGTGGCCATGGTGCCGTCGTCCAGGAAGGCGGCCCATTCGGTCCACACGCCGGCATCGCTCTTGT
This sequence comes from Acidovorax sp. BL-A-41-H1, assembly GCF_051942715.1. Lineage (NCBI taxonomy): Bacteria > Pseudomonadati > Pseudomonadota > Betaproteobacteria > Burkholderiales > Comamonadaceae > Acidovorax > Acidovorax sp. BL-A-41-H1. The sequence goes on from NZ_JBPVJQ010000003.1 coordinate 183,226, forward strand.
ATTGCAGGCGGCCGACGAGGGTGAAGGGCGTGTCCTTGCCATCGAGCGTGATGCGCCCGCTGGCCATGAGCTGCAGCGGGCTGTGGTCGTCGAACAGCTCGGCCATCTTTCCCAGCCGCGTGAGCACGTCGCCGTTGCGCACCACCGTGCTCTGGCAGTAGCCGCACACGGCGTGGGTCGACTGCGCGCTCTTGAATTCGACAGGCGCGCCGCAGCCCGGGCAGGGCGCCCGGTAGTAACGCTGGGTGGGTTCGGATGCCATCAGGGGCAGCTACCGTGCGCGCGCAGGGCGTTTTGAAGCCTTTTTGGCTTCTGGCGCTCGTCCCTCAAGCGCAGGCAGCTATTATTTTTATAGTGTCAGGTCAGATCAGCTTCTTGAGCAGCTCGGACTTCTTGGCGTCGAACTCTTCCTGCGTGAGGATGCCCTTGGCCTTGAGGTCGCCCAGCTTTTCCAGCGTAGCCATCACGTCTTCGGGCTTGACGCCCAGGGGCGCGGCGGCCGCCTGCGCTGCTGCCGCCGCAGCGGGCGCCACGGGGGCCTGCAGGCCTTGTGCCAGGTTTTGCGCCAGCACCTGGCCCAGCGCCACGCCGGCGCCGAGGCCCATGGCGTCACCGGCAATGCCGCTGCCGCCGCCCGCGCCGCCTTCGGCAAACTTCGGGATCGCCTGTGCCGTCTGGTACTGCATGAACTTGGCCATGTCGTTGCCGACCATGCCCATGCCGATCTTCTGGTCCATGATCTTCTGCAGCTCTTCGGGCAGCGAGACGTTCTGTACCGTCATGCCTTCCAGTTGCAGGCCGATCTTGGCGAACGCGGGGGCCAGTTCCTTGGCCAGCGCGTCGGCAAACATCACCTGGTTGGCAGCGAGGTCGAGGAACGGCAGGCCGCTGCCGGCAATGGCGTTGCTGATGTTCTGCAGCACCAGGCCGCGCAACTGGCCTTCGAGGTCGCCCACGGGGTAGCTCTCGCGCGTGCCCGAGATCTCGGTGTGGAACAGCTTGGGGTCGGCAATGCGGAAGGCGTAGTTGCCGAACGCGCGCAGGCGCACGGCACCGAAGTCCTTGTCGCGGATGGTGATGGGCTGGGGCGTGCCCCACTTCTGGTCGATCTGCTGGCGCGTGCTGAAGAAGTACACGTCGCTCTTGAAGGGGGACTCAAAGAGCTTGTCCCAGTTCTTGAGGTACGTGAGCACCGGCAGGGTCTGCGTGGTGAGCTTGTGTGTGCCCGGGCCAAAGACGTCGGCCACCTGGCCTTCGTTGACGAACACGGCCATCTGCGACTCGCGCACCACCAGCGTGCCGCCGTTCTGGATTTCCATCCCGCTCATCGGGAAGCGCCAGGCCAGCGTTCCGTCGCTCTCCTCCGTCCACTGGATGATGTCTATGAACTGTTTCTTGATGAAGTCCATGAGGGCCATGTGTGCTCCGCTGAAGTGAAAGGAGAGGTGACGGAAAAAAGCGAGCGACCATCATAGCAATGGGGGCTTTGCACGCCGCGTTTTTTATGGCGGCCCGCGTGGACGAGGCGCCCGGCCCGCTGAACGGTCGCGGAACCTGTGGCGCGCATCCCACTGCGCATGCTGCGGCAGCGGGCTATGCGGCCGTTAGCGAGGATCAATTGGCCTTTGTTATTGCGAATCATTATCATTGAATTAGTCCTCGCGCCACCACCTCGGCGCGCAGCCCCGCACCGATACCGCAAGGAGCCCGCCATGACCCGCATCCGCCACGCCGCCCGCCAGAACAAGACCATGCTGATGAAGACGGGCAGCTACTACGTGATCCACATCGGCGTGGCCGCCATGGTGGCCTACGCCGTCACCGGCAACCTTTGGGCGTCGCTCACGCTCAGCCTGCTGGAGCCCACGGTGCAGGCGGTGGCGTTCTTCTTCCATGAAAAGGCCTGGGACCGGGCCGCCAAGCGCAAGGCAGCAGCAGCCGCTGGCATGTCAGCCGATGGGCCCGTGGCCCAGCCGGCCTGAACTCAGCACCGCTGTTCCCCTTCACCCCGCACCACACCCCATCACTTCAGGAGACTCACCATGTACAGCATCCCCCTGCACAGCCGCACCGCAGCAGGCTTGGCGTTTCAGAAATGGCTGGTGCGCCGCCTGGCGGGAATGGCCAGCACGGGGTAGGGTCTGAACCAAAGCGTTCACGCTGAGCCTGTCGAACCGCCGCGCTGCCCTTGGCAAAACACCTATGCCGCTGCAGGATGACGGCCATCCCGGCAAGTCGCCGGGTGACCGGGCTGCATCGCCTCCGTTGAGGCCACGCCCCTCAGGCCTTCATATCCAGCAGCGAGCCCATTATCTGAGATTCGGTTTTCACAACCTGCAGGTTGGCCTTGAAGGCGTAAGTGGCGGCCATCTGCTCCACGGCTTCTTTCTCCAGCGCCACCCCTTCCGCAGCCTGCTCGCGCTGCACGGTGGCACGCACCCCCGCAGCGTCGGCCGCAGCTTCCTGCGACACCACCTGGCGGCGGTAGTTGGGCGTGTTGGCATTGGCCACGTTGTTGGCCGAGGCATCCAGCCGCATCTGTGCAGCCTGCATGCCGGACGCGCCGATCGAGGAGATGCTGGTGGCCATGGTGTGCTCCGCTTCAGGAAGGGTGGGTGAGAAAGCGAATTGTCTGCCTGCCCGGCGCCCGCGGCAAGGCCGCTGGTCAACCGCCATGCGCGCGCGTCAGGCATTGCGCAAACGCCTGGGCGGCCCGCGTGGGCTGGGGGGACTTGCGCAGTACGCTCACAAACTGGCAGGGGTAGAAGAACTGGGCCGGCTGCACCGCCTGCATCAGCCCCTGGCGCTCGAAGCCCTCGGCATAGTGGTCAGGCAAAAAGCCCAGGTACCGGCCCGACAGGATCAGTGTGGCAATCGACTCCTGATCAAACCCCGTGGCCTTGCGCGGCAGGCGGGCGCTGTGGCTCAGCTCCATGTTGGGCGAGTGGTAGCCCAGCCCGGCAAACTGGTAGGCGCGCAGGGCGTCCCAGGTGAGCTGGGCGCGGTCCGTGCCAAACAGCGGGTGGCGCGCGCCGCAGTACAGCAGCATGGTTTCGGTGAACAGGTTGGCGTACACCAGGCTTTGGGAGCTGCGGTGCGCCGGGATGATGCCCACCTGGAAAGTGCCGTCGATCAGCCCGCGCTCGATGGCGGGGATGCTGGCCACGTGCATCTGCAGGCTGACCTCGGGCGCCTGCGCTGCAAAGAGCGCAATCGCATCGCCGATGTGCGCCGCCGGGTTGCTGGCGGTTTTGTCGAACACGGCCACATCCAGCCGCCCGCCCATGCGCTGGTGGATGTCGTCGATGCTGCTGCGAAACGTGTCCACCGCCGACAGCAGGCGCAGGGTCTCGTCGTACACGCGCTGGCCCTCGGGCGTGAGCGCAAACCCCGCCCGCCCGCGCCGGCACAGCGTGAGGCCCAGGCGGGTTTCCAGGTCTTTCATGTGGCGGCTGACCGTGCTGGTGCCGATGTTCAGCTCCAGTTCGGCGGCCGACATGCCGCCGCATTCGGCCACGGCCTTGAAGACCTGCAAGAGCCGCAGGTCCATATCGCTGAGCTGGCCGAGCACGGCGCGGTGCTTCGATGCGGTGACAGCAGAAGGCGCGGGAGTGGCTTTTACTTGCATGAATCGTCAAGTAAACATTGATATTGGAGTATTTGAGAGATTAACACCCGGCGCAACAATGCCCCCACGCCCAACCCGTGCGTAGGGGCGTACACCTGTTTCCTGCCGCTCTGCATTGGAGAACCCCCATGAGCTTCGTCAACATCGAAAAACCCGCCGCCGGCGCCGAAGGCCCCCGCATGGACGCCGAGTGGCTGGAGGCGCACTGGATGCCTTACACCGGCAACCGCCAGTTCAAGGCCAACCCGCGCATCATCGTGGAGGGCAGCGGCGCCTACTACACCGACTCCGAAGGCCGCAAGATTTTTGACGGCCTCTCGGGCCTGTGGTGCGCGGGCCTGGGCCACGGCCGCCGCGAGATCGCCGAAGCCATCGGCAAGCAGGCGATGAAGCTCGATTACGCGCCCGCCTTCCAGTTTGGCCACCCCCTGTCGTTCGAGCTGGCCAACCGCGTCAAAGAACTGATGCCTGCAGGCCTTGACTACGTGTTCTTCACCGGCTCCGGGTCGGAGTCGGCCGATACGTCGCTCAAGATGGCGCGCGCCTACTGGCGCAATAAGGGCCAGGCCAGCAAGACGCGCCTGATCGGCCGCGAGAAGGGCTACCACGGCGTGAACTTTGGCGGCATCTCGGTGGGCGGCATCGTGGCCAACCGCAAGATGTTTGGCCAGGGCATCGAGGCCGACCACCTGCCCCACACGCAACCGCCCGCAGGCTCGTTTTACAAGGGCATGCCGCCCACGGGCAAGGAGCTGGCCGACCGCCTGCTGGAAGTGATTGCCCTGCATGATGCCAGCAACATCGCGGCCGTGATCGTCGAGCCGTTCTCGGGCTCGGCCGGCGTGGTGATCCCGCCCGTGGGCTACCTGCAGCGCCTGCGCGAGATCTGCACGCAGAACAACATCCTACTGATTTTCGATGAAGTGATCAGCGGCTTTGGCCGCAGCGGCGCCTGGACCGGGTCCGAAGCCTTCGGCGTGACGCCCGACATCCTGAACTTTGCCAAGCAGGTCACCAACGGCGTGCAGCCGCTGGGCGGCGTGGTGGCCACCAAGGAAATCTACGACACCTTCATGGCCGCGGGCGGCCCCGAGTACATGCTGGAATTTGCGCATGGCTACACCTACTCGGCCCACCCCGTGGCCTGCGCGGCGGGTATTGCGGCGCTCGATATCCTGCAAAAGGAAGACATGATCGGCCGCGTGAAGGCGCTGGCACCGTATTTCGAGCAGGCCGTGCACAGCCTCAAGGGCGCCAAGCACGTGGCCGACATCCGCAACTTTGGCCTGGCTGCAGGCTTCACGATTGCGCAGGTGCCCGGCGAGCCGGCCCGCCGTCCGTACGAGATCGCCATGAACTGCTGGAAAAAGGGGTTTTACGTGCGCTACGGTGGCGACACCATCCAGCTGGCACCCCCCTTCATCAGCACGCAGGCGGAGATCGACCGCCTGGTGAATGCGCTCGGCGATGCGCTGAACGAAGTCAACTGACCTCGGGGCGTCCTCACATCTCCTCACGGCATTCGCATGCACATCTCCATCCTCACGTTCGACGGTTTCAACGACCTCGATTCGCTCGTGGCCTTCGGCATGCTCAACCGCATCGCCCTGCTGGGCGATACCGACTGGAAGGTGCGCATCGCCAGCCCCACGCCGCGCGTCACGTCCATGAACCGCCTGACCATTGACGCGCATGAAGACCTGAGCCAGCTGGGCGAGGCCGATGCGGTGCTGGTGGGCAGCGGCATGAAGACGCGTGAGGTAGCCAACAGCTCGGCTCTGATGGCGCAGCTTGGCGTGCTGAACCCCGAGCGCCAGTTGCTCGCCGCGCAGTGTTCCGGCACCTTCCTGCTGGGCCGCCTGGGCCTGCTGGGTGGTGTGCCGGCCTGCACCGACCTGACCAGCAAGCCCTGGGTGGTGGAGTCCGGCGTGGACGTGGTGCCGCGCGCCTTTGCCGCCCGCGGCAACGTGGCCACGGCGGGCGGGTGCCTCGCGTCGCAGTACCTGGTGGCGTGGCTGGTTGCGCGCCTGAAGGGGCTGGACGCCGCGCGCGAGGTGCTGCACTACTTTGCCCCGGTGGGCGAGAAGCAGGAGTTCATCGACCGGGCGCTGGGGCATGTGTTGCCCGCATTGCCAGCGCTTGCAGAGACGGCTTGATACTACTATTTTGATAGCACTACAGGCAATAAATACATCGACATTCGGCACTTTTGACCAGAAAACGACCATGAACCACGACAAGAACGTCACTTCCACCATCGGCCACCTGATCGACGGCCAGATCGTTGCCGACACCGCGCGCACGCAGCCGGTGTTCAACCCCGCCACGGGCCAGTCCACTACCAGCGTCGCGCTGGCAAGCCAAGCCACGGTCGAGGCGGCCATTGCCTCGGCCGAAGCCGCCTTCCCCGCTTGGCGCAACACGCCGCCCTTGAAGCGTGCGCGGGTGATGAGCAAGCTGAAAGTCCTGCTCGAAGAAAACGCCGACAAGATCGCCGCCCTGATCACCGCCGAACACGGCAAGGTGCTGGCCGACGCGCATGGCGAGTTGCAGCGCGGCATCGAGAACGTGGAATACGCGAGCTACGCGCCCGAGCTGCTCAAGGGCGAGCACAGCCGCAATGTCGGGCCTTCGATTGATTCGTGGTCCGAGTTCCAGGCGCTGGGCGTCACGGCGGGCATCACCCCCTTCAACTTCCCGGCCATGGTGCCGCTCTGGATGTGGCCCATGGCCGTGGCCTGCGGCAATACGTTTGTGCTCAAGCCATCCGAGCGCGACCCCAGCAGCACGCTGTTCATCGCCCAGCTGGCGCTGGAAGCCGGCCTGCCACCGGGCGTGCTGAACGTGGTCAACGGCGACAAGCTGGCGGTCGATACGCTGCTGCGCGACCCGCGCGTCAAGGCAGTGAGCTTTGTGGGCTCCACGCCCATTGCCGAATACATCTACAGCGAAGGCTGCAAGCACGGCAAGCGCGTGCAGGCCCTGGGCGGTGCCAAGAACCACGCCGTGCTGATGCCCGACGCGGATGTGGACAACGCCGTGAGCGCCTTGATGGGCGCAGCCTACGGCTCCTGCGGCGAGCGCTGCATGGCCATCCCGCTGCTGGTCGCCGTGGGCGACGAAGTGGGCGACGCCGTGATTGCAGGTCTCAAGACCGAGATCGCCAAGATGAAGGTCGGCCCCGGTACCGACAACAGCCACGACATGGGCCCGCTGGTGACCAGGCCGCACTTCGAGAAGGTGAAGGCGTATGTGGACAGCGGCGTGGCCGAAGGCGCCACCCTGGTGGTGGATGGGCGCGGCGTGAAGGTGGCGGGCCACGAAGAAGGCTACTTCCTGGGCGCCTGCCTGTTTGACAACGTCCAGCCCGGCATGAAGATCTACCAGGAAGAAATCTTCGGCCCCGTGCTGGGCGTGGTGCGCGTGAAGACGCTGCAAGAAGCCATGCAGCTCATCAACGACCACGAGTACGGCAATGGCACCTGCATCTTCACCCGCGACGGCGAGGCCGCTCGCTACTTCACCGATCACATCCAGGTCGGCATGGTGGGTGTGAATGTGCCCCTGCCCGTGCCGGTGGCGTACCACTCGTTCGGCGGCTGGAAGCGCAGCCTGTTCGGCGACCTGCACGCCTACGGGCCGGACGCCGTGCGCTTCTATACCAAGCGCAAGACCATCACGCAGCGCTGGCCGAGCGCCGGTGTGCGCGAGGGCGCGGTGTTCAGCTTCCCGAGCAGCCGCTGAGCCGCCGGGTCGGCGCATCACGTGCCGGGCACTCCCGGCATTGCACGCCCCATGGCCCTTGCGGCCCTGGGGCGTTTGCCTTGGTGGCGGTGCCGCACTGCCGCCAGCCAGTCAGAATTTGATCGCCATGATTGGTGTGCATAAGGTCATCACACATCCACCTGTGTAAGCAGATTCGCTTACTAGGGTTTTCACGACCGCGACCCTACAATCGCAGACCCTCAGAACGTGTTTACGACCTTTTCAGGGCCGCGCAAGTCCCTTGCCGGGATGGGATGCAAGGCGCGGTGCGCAGTGGATAGCCTGGCTATCCACAAGAGCTGCAACGCCGCAGACCGCCCGGCAAGGCACTTGCCCGAAGGGTTGGAGTGAAATCGGGCGATTGGACGCCTCGGCTGCTTGCATGGGCACGAGCCCATGCGGCGCATCCGAAGCATCCACTCATCCCGATTGCATTCCAACGCGGCCCCGAAAAGATCGCAAACACGTTCTTAACGCTGACAGCCCGCACGCAGCCGTTGCGCACGGTCGTGCACTACATTGAGTTGGAGACACTGAATGCCCGAGAACACCCCGGCCCAGAACAACAACAACGACTCCGACAAGCGCGCCCAGTTGCGCCGTGCCGCTCTCGAGTACCACGAGTTTCCAAAGCCCGGCAAGCTGTCCATTGCCCCGACCAAGCAGATGGTGAACCAGCACGATCTGGCGCTCGCCTACTCGCCCGGCGTGGCGGCCCCTTGCGAGGAAATCGTCAAAGACCCGGCCAACGCCTTCCGCTACACCTCGCGCGGCAACCTGGTGGCAGTGATCACCAACGGCACCGCCGTGCTGGGCCTGGGCGACATCGGCGCGCTGGCCTCCAAGCCAGTAATGGAAGGCAAGGCCGTCCTGTTCAAGAAGTTCGCGGGCGTTGATGTGTTCGACATCGAGATCGACGAGAAGGACCCGCAAAAGCTGGTGGAAGTGATCGCCGCGCTGGAGCCGACCTTCGGCGCGGTCAACCTTGAAGACATCAAGGCCCCCGACTGCTTCTACGTGGAGCGCGAGCTGCGCAAGCGCATGAAGATCCCGGTCTTCCACGACGACCAGCACGGCACGGCCATCACGGTGGCGGCCGCCATCGTCAATGCACTCAAGGTTGCCAACAAGAAGATTGAAGACGTCAAGCTGGTGACCAGCGGCGCGGGCGCAGCGGCGCTGGCCTGCCTGAACCTGCTGCTCAAGGTGGGCATCCAGCGCAAGAACGTGTTTGTGACCGACCTGGCCGGTGTGGTCTACGAAGGCCGCGAAGAACTGATGGACGACGACAAGCGCCAGTTCATGCAAAAGACCGACGCCCGCAAGCTGGCCGAGGTGATGGTGGGCGCCGACGTGTTCCTGGGCCTGTCGGCCGGCAACGTGCTCAAGCCCGAGATGGTGGCCACCATGGCCGAGCGCCCTGTGATCTTCGCGCTGGCCAATCCCAACCCCGAGATTCTGCCCGAGGTGGCGCACAGCGTGCGCAGCGACATCATCATGGCCACGGGCCGCTCGGACTATCCGAACCAGGTCAACAACGTCCTGTGCTTCCCGTACATCTTCCGCGGCGCGCTCGACTGCGGCGCGACCACCATCACCGACGAGATGGAAATTGCGGCCGTGCACGCGATTGCCGAGCTGGCCCAGGCCGAGCAGAGCGAAGTGGTGGCCGCGGCCTACGTGGGCGAAAAGCTGACGTTCGGCCCCGAATACCTGATCCCCAAGCCGTTCGACCCGCGCCTGATGATGAAGATCGCGCCGGCCGTGGCGCAGGCCGCCATGGACAGCGGCGTGGCCCAGCGCCCCATCGCCGACATGGACGCCTACCGCGACCGTCTGCAGACATTTGTGTACGCGTCGGGCACGACGATGAAGCCCATCTTCGACGCCGCCCGCAATGCCGCGAAAAAGCGCGTGGCCTATGCCGAGGGCGAAGAAGAACGCGTGCTGCGCGCAGCCCAGATCGTGGTGGACGAGCGCGTGGCCCGCCCCACGCTGATCGGCCGCCCGGCCATCATCGCCCAGCGCATCGAAAAGTTTGGCCTTCGCCTGAAGGAAGGCGTGGACTACGACGTGGTCAACACCGATTTTGACCACCGCTACCGCGACTTCTGGCAGACCTACCACCGCATGACCGAGCGCAAGGGCATCACCCAGCAGGTCGCCAAGATCGAAATGCGCCGCCGCCTCACGCTGATCGGCTCCATGATGCTGCACAAGGGCGAGGTCGACGGCCTGATCTGCGGCACTTGGGGCACCACGGCCAACCACCTGATGTACATCGACCAGGTGATCGGCAAGCACGCACGCGGCGCCGAAAGCACCGCCCAGGACGTGCCGGTGTATGCCTGCATGAACGGCCTGATGCTGCCCGGCCGCCAGGTGTTCCTGGTGGACACCCACGTCAACTACGACCCCAGCCCGCAGGAGCTGGCCGAGATCACCGCGCTGGCCGCGGAGGAAATGATGCGCTTTGGCATCAAACCCAAAGCCGCGCTGCTGTCGCACTCCAACTTTGGTACCAGCAACAACCCCAGCGCCGTCAAGATGCGCCAGACCCTGGAACTGCTGCGCCAGCAGGCCCCGTGGCTGGAAGTGGACGGCGAAATGCACGGCGACGTCGCCCTGGACGGCAAGGCGCGCGCCGCCCTCATGCCCGCCAGCGAGCTGACTGGTGATGCCAATCTGCTGGTGTTCCCCAACATCGATGCGGCTAACATTGCATACAACCTGCTCAAGACCGCAGCGGGTGGCGGCATTGCCATCGGGCCGGTGCTGCTGGGCGCCGCCAAGCCGGTGCACATCCTGACGCCGAGCGCCACAGTGCGCCGCATCGTGAACATGACAGCACTCACCGTGGCGGATGCGAACGTTTCGAGATAAGCCACTTTAGGATAGCAAGCACTAACTTAAGTGCCTGCTTTCCCCTTCAGCGTCTGCCCAATCTTTGTGCAGACGCTTGCTTTTTGGGGGACGTTGAGCGACACTAGCGGCTCGAAATTTCGGGTTAACCCGTAGGTTTCTGAACGCTGGACTTATGCCAACAAGGGTGCATGGAGTGCGTTTTGGAGAACAAGCGACCTGCCTGTCCCTAACTGCATAAGTCGTGTGAAAGGTTCGTTGATGCTGAAGGCTATGGCCACCCGGGCGCGCAAGGCAGGGGTTTTGTGTGTGCTGGGTGTTGCATTCGCGCTGTCGCAAGGCGCGGTGTACGCCCGCCCCAACCCGTCTGGCGAAGGTTCCATCTCCCCCATTGCACTGGCCGAGTTGCCGCCCCAAGGGCGTGCGACGTACGCGCTGATCCATGAGGGCGGGCCCTTTCCGTACGAAAAGGATGGCACGGTTTTTGGCAATCGCGAACGGTTGTTGCCCGGCAAGCAGCGGGGCTACTACCGTGAATACACCGTCAGAACGCCAGGGTCGCGCAACCGGGGAGCCCGGCGCATCGTGTGCGGTGGCAAACCCCAGGTTCCGGATGTTTGCTACTACACCAGCGACCACTACGCCAGTTTTCGCGAGATCGTTAAATGAACCCCGTCGCGGCGCAAGCAGGCCCGGATCGCTCTGGCAGCGACCGCCGCACCCGGTTGATGAATTTTCCACCCGCAGGCCGCCCGATGCTGGCTTGCGAAGTGTCCAAGATGCCCCCGATTTGTGGACTTAATATAGAAAGAGTAGCGGAGATGCAGACGCCACTTCGTAGTAAAGACCTGGAAACGCCGCTTCGCGGCGTTCGCACCAACATCGTGCAGTCCATTCGCGCCTTCCGCGTGCAGGACCTGCAGGATGCCGCGACATCCATGGGTCATCACTTCCTGTATGCCAATCTGGCCCACGCACAGTCCAAGCAGGATGTGCTGGACCTGATCGCCGCGCAGTTCACCTTCCCGTCGCACTTCGGCAAGAATTTCGACGCGCTGTATGACTGCATGACGGACCCGTTGCACAAATCGGGCCCGCAGCCCGGTTTCATTGTGGTGCTCGAACAGATCCCGGCCACGGGCAAGTTCGACAAGGAAGCACGCGAGCAGCTGCTCGACATCTTCCGCGACGCAGCGGACTACTGGGGCGATCGCAAGATACCGTTCCGGTGTTTCTATTCTTTTCTGTAGCCCGTTCTGCATCCACCAGCCAAGCAGAACGGGCGAACGAGGCTACTACCGGCACCAGCAGCACTAGCGGCGGCGCCCTAGGTATCGCGATCAGTACAGAAGAAGGCGGCGAGAAGATGCCGACCGACAAGCTCGTCGACGTCTCGCCGATGGCGCTGCGCATGAGCAGCCCTTTCAATGCCAGTTACTGGCTGAGCGCCGCCTGAATTCGGTGGCATCCCCCTGAGGCGCTTTGCGCCTTCCCCCTTCTCTCTGCGCGCTTCGCGCTCCGGGAAGGGGGACGACACCAGCGCGGCGGGGCGGCCCTTGCGCGGTGTCTCTGGCCTTGGGGCGCGCCAGTATCGGGCTTTTTTGGCAAAATCGGGCGCTAGCGCTCGGTTTGATTGGCCTGATAGCTATTGAATAAATAGCAAACCATCTGATTGGCGGGGTGGGCTGCTGGCTCTGTAATGAAGCCTGATTTGCTCCGCACGATGCACCTCCCCGCATGGCCGCTGCGTCCGTAGGGTTTCAGCGCTCAGGCCCTCAAGCGCGCACCCCACACTCACTTCCCCACCAGCTCAGCCGCAAGCCTGCGCCAGCGCCACGTATTCGGCCACGGGCACTTCTTCGGCGCGGCGCTGGGTGTTGAATTCGCCGGCAAAGCCGCGCGCTTCCAGCCAGCGGCCCAGGGTGTGGCGCAGCAGTTTGCGGCGCTGGCTGAAGGCGACCTGCACCAGTTCTTCCAGCAGCGGCAGCGACACCTGGGCAGGTTCAGCGCGAGGCACCATGCGCACCACGGCGCTGTCCACGCGGGGGGGTGGGTCAAAGCTTTCGGGGGGCACGAACAGCACGTTTTCCATGGCGTAGCGCCACTGCAGCATGACTGACAGGCGGCCGTAGTCGCCGGTGGCGGGGCTGGCCACCATGCGGTCGATCACTTCCTTTTGCAGCATGAAGTGCTGGTCTTCGACCACGGCCACATGGTCCAGCAGGTGGAACAGGATGGGCGTGGAGATGTTGTAGGGCAGGTTGCCCACCACGCGCAGTTTGAGATCGGGCTGGCTGGCCTTTTCGCGCAGGGTGTGTGCCAGCGCGGTGAAATCGACCTTGAGCACGTCGGACTCGATCACGTCGAGCTGCCCGTGCAGGCGCAGGCGCAAGGCGAGGTCGCGGTCGAGCTCGATGACCGTGAGGCGCCCCACGCGCTCCACCAGGGGCTGCGTCAGAGCCGCCAGGCCAGGGCCGATCTCCACCATGGGCTGGCCCGGGCGCGGGTCGATAGCGTCGACGATGCCGTCGATGATGCCGCGGTCCGACAGGAAATGCTGGCCGAAGCGCTTGCGGGGTATGTGTTTCAACGGGCGGCCCTGGCGGTGCGTGTCGTGTTCATTGCGCGCGGTGTGCTGGTCACTGCGGCGGATCGCGGTACTCGACGTACGCCCGGCCACGCACTTCCTGCGCCCAGGTGGCATAGGCCTCGTCCAGTTTCTTCTCGCGCACGGTGCTGCGCACCATTTCGCGCTGTTCACGCTGCGTGAGCTTGGCCTCGCGCCGCTCCATCAGCTGGATCAGGTGCACGCCAAAACGCGAGGCCAGGGGCTCGCTGATCTCGCCGGGCTTGAGGGCATTGAGGGCCTGCTCGAACTCGGGCACGTAGCGGCCGGGGCTGGCCCAGCCCAGGTTGCCACCTTCCTTGGCGCTCCCGTCTTGCGAATGCTCGCGCGCCAGTGCCGCAAAGTCGGCCTGGCCCGCCAGCACGCGGCGGCGGTAGTCGGCCAAACGGGCGGCGGCGGCGGCGGTTTCCGACAGCTGCGGGCCCGTGCGCAGCAGGATATGGCGGGCGTTGTTCTGCACCACCGTGGTGGGCATGCCGGCGCTCACGCGCTCGACCACCTTCAGCACATGGAAGCCCGCCGGCGAACGCACCGGGCCGACGATGCTGCCCACGGGCTGGCCGAGGGTGGACGTGACGAACAGCTCGGGGTAGCGATCGGCCGGGCGCAGGCCCAGGAGGCCGCCGGCGCGCTGGCCTTCGGGGGCGTCCGAGAACTCGCGCGCCACGTTGGCAAAGTCTTCACCGCTGCGGGCCTTGTCGGCGGCGCGCTGTGCCTTGGCCTGGCGCTCTGCCACCACCGCCTGCGAGGCGTTTTCGGGCACCAGCACGAGCACATGGCCCAGGTTGATTTCCATGGCCGCCACGTCGGTGCCCTTTTCCTGATCGCGCAGGAACTGGTCGATGTCCTGGTCGGTCACCTTCACGCGCGATTCGACCTCCCGCTCGCGCAGCTTTTGCTGAAGCAGCTGGTTGCGCAGCTCTTCGCGGAAACGCTCGCGGCTCATGCCGTCGCGCCCAAGGCGCCGGTACAGCTCGTCCACCGACATGCTGTTTTGCTTGGCCACCAGCTCTTCGGCCTGCGTCACGGCGAAGTCGTCCACCTTGATGCCGGACTCGCGGGCCAGCTGCAGCTGGGCGCGCTCCAGGATGATCCGCTCCAGCACCTCGCGCGCCAGCAGATCACGCGGGGGCATGGTGCCGCCCTGCTGGGCCAGCTGCGCTTCGGCACGGGCCAGACGCGAGCGCACTTCGTTGTTGGTGACGGGCTCGGAATTGACCACCGCCACGATGAAATCGGCCTGCCGCGGAGCGGTGGAGACCGGCGCGTTGGCCGCAGGCACGCTGACCGACGGGCCCGGCGCAGGCCGGGCGAAGCCCCCGCCAGCGGGTGCGGCACCCGACGGACGAAGCCCCTGCGCCGCAGCGCCCTGCGAGACGACAACGGCGGCCAGGGCTGCAGCGATGGCAAGAGCAAATGCGCGGTGTTTCATCATGGTGTGTGGCATGGGGTACGGTCTGGCGTTTGCAGCGGAATCAGGGGCGAAACAATGGCCGACGTGGGGCGTGCAGTGTGCGGCATGCGAGCGGTCTTCTTCACACGGGCTCACTCGTAGTTCGAGAACCGGCTGGGCGCTGGGCCCGGCTCGCGCAGGTACTGGTAGCGCGGCACGTGCTGCTTGAGCGTTTCCAGGGGGCTGGCCCCCAGGCTCAGGCGCGAGAAGCCGACGAACTCGATCTGGAACAGCAGCCGCGTGTTAGAGGTGGTCACGCTGCTTTGCAGGCGCTCGAGCACCACGCGGCCGATCCAGCAGCAGCTGTCGTATTCAAAGCCCACGATGGTATCCACCAGCTTGCGGTCCTGCAGGCTGTAGTTGAGGCGGCCCACGGTGTACCAGCGGCCACTGCCCTGGGCCTTGCTGCCACGCCCGGCTTCGGCGGATGAGCCCTTGTCGCCGCCCCACAGCGCGTCCAGCGGCCATTGCCAGCCGATGTCGATCTGCTCGCTGGTGCCGCTTTGCAGGCGGTAGGCCGCGCTGATGGTGCGGTAGCTGCCCGGCGTGTAGCGCGCGCCGATGGTCGAGCGGATCGAGCGCCCCGTCTTGGGGTTGTATTGCACGGTCGAATCAAAGCCCCACTGCGGCGTCCAGGTGATGCCGGCACCCAGCAGCAGGTCGGACAAGCGCTCGCTCACCGGCGCAGCGCCGGGCAGCGTCACGAGCTGGTCGGAAAAGCGCAGCCGCTGGGCGATGCCAAAGCGCGCGGCCTCAGCGCCGGTGGCGGGGTCCAGCAGCCGGGTCGAGACACCCAGCGTGAGCAGGTTGTTGTCAGCCAGGCGGTCGTTACCGCCAAAGGCGTTCTCGGTGTAGATGGTTGCAAAGTTGAAGTCGTTGGCGGCCGTGTCATACACCGGCAGGCGGCTCTGGTCGCGGTAGGGCGTGTACGTGTAGAAGGCCCGCGGCTCCAGCGTCTGCAAGAAGGCCCGGCCAAAGTAGCTGGCATCGCGCTCGAACACCAGCCCGCTGTCCAGGCTAAACGTGGGCAGCGCCCGCGCCGCGGAACGGTCGCCGTTGGCCAGCGGCGTATCGAACTGATACTGCGTGGCATGCACCTGCATGCGCGGCGTGATGAAGCCACCCGGCGACAGGAACGGCCGGCTCACCTGCGCCATGGCGTAGCTGCGGTGGGCGTTGGGCTGGCCGGTCAGCGCGCGGGCTGCCTGAAAGCGCGTGGTGTCCAGCTCCACGCTGGCATCGAGTCCGCCGCCCAGTTGCGACGGGGCATAGCGCCACTGCAGTTGCGGCAGCCGGTCGTACGGCGGGACGATGGGCGCGTTCACGTCCTGCAGCGTCTGCCACTTGAGCGTGCGCACCGTGGCCGACATGTCGTTGGCGCCCCAGGACAGCGTGGCGTCGCCCGGCAGCAGACGCTGGCGCAGCGCTTCGGAGGCCCGGCCAAAGTCGCGCCAGTAGTTGTCGTCGCTCACGCGGTTGACGTTGATGTTCAGGCCCAGCCCGCCGATGTCGGTGGCGATGGTGCCCTGGTGCTGCGCCGACACGCTCCAGCGCGTGCGGTCGCGCAGGCGGTCCGACGGCATCACGTCGCCGCTGAACTGGCCGCTGTAGGTGGGCTCCAGGTAGCGGAATTCGCCACCCAGGTTCGCCCCGCGCTTGGTCATGAGTGCGGCGCGCAGCGTGGCATCGCGGTTGGGTGCGATGTTCCAGTAATACGGCTGCATGTAGGCCACGCCATCGCGGCTGTCGAGCCCGATGGTGGGCGGCAGCAGGCCCGACTTGCGCTTGTCCGACAGCGGGAAGGTGATGTACGGGATGGGGAGCACCGGCACACCCTTGAACTCCAGCACCGCGTCTTCGGCCGTGCCCACCTGTTCCTCGTTATCGAGGCGGATCGTGCCTGCGCGCAGCACCCAGTCGGGCTGCCAGCTGGCCTCGTTGCCGCGCTCGCAGGTGGTGTAGGTGGCGCTGTGCACCACGGCGCGGTCGCGGTCGATGAAATCGACCCGCGTGGCCTCGCCATGGGCGCCGTTGGCCAGAAACCGGTAGCGCGCATCGCTGAAAAAGCCTTCGAA
This sequence comes from Acidovorax sp. BL-A-41-H1, assembly GCF_051942715.1. Classification (NCBI taxonomy): domain Bacteria; kingdom Pseudomonadati; phylum Pseudomonadota; class Betaproteobacteria; order Burkholderiales; family Comamonadaceae; genus Acidovorax; species Acidovorax sp. BL-A-41-H1. The sequence goes on from NZ_JBPVJQ010000003.1 coordinate 199,635, forward strand.
CGCATCCACGCGCAGCTCCAGCGCCGTGCCTTCGTACACGTTGCCCGCGCGGTTGATGCGCACCTTGCCCTGGGCGCGGGCCAGGTCGTCGGGCACGTTGTAGTCCAGCCGGTCGGCGCGGATCACGGTGTCGCCACGGCGCAGCTCGGCATTGCCTTCGATCACAGCGTTCAGGTCGGTCTGGCCGCTCACGCGGTCGCCGCGCACGAACACCGGCAGCTGCGAGCGCACCGCGTCCGGGATCTTCTCCTGCAGCAGGGGCGATGTGCGCAGCGCAGGCGCGGCGTCCCAGCCGCTGGCAGCCGGGGCACCGGCATCCTGCGCGTGGGCCAGCGGCAGGCCGCACCACGCCAGGGCCATGGCGCAGGCCAGGGCGCGCGGCACCGGCGGCCGGGCGCCTGCGCGCGTGGTTCCCCGGACGGGCAAGGTCCGAAAGGAGGAAGACTGCGCGGTAGGAGGCTGGCGGCGGGGCACGTGGGGCGGATTGGGCAACAAAGGCAGAAGAGGCGGCACCCCTGCACGGCTGCGCGGGGGCGGGTTTGTAAAATCTGATTATCCATGAGCCACCCCTCCTCCCCCTTGCCCTCCGGCCTGCCTTCGGGCGACGCACCGGCCGCCCCTTCCCAAGCCCTGGTCACCTGGGCCGACCCGGCCCGCGAGGCGGCCTTCCATGCGTGGCTCGCGCCCCTGGCGCAAACGCACCAGCTGGTGCCCGCCACCCTGCGGCCTGCGTCAGCCGATGCGAGCTTCCGGCGGTACCTGCGCATTGACAGCGCCACAGGCGAAAGCCGGATCATCATGGATGCGCCTCCCGACAAGGAGAACTGCGCGCCCTTCGTGCAGGTACAGGCGCTGATGGCAGGCGCAGGCCTGAACGTGCCGCAGATCCTGGCGTGGGACCAGGCTGGCGGCTTCATGCTGCTGTCTGACCTGGGCAGCCAGACGCTGATCGAGCTGCTGGACCCCGAGCGACCCCAGGACGCCTACGCCTGGTACCAGCAGGCCACCGATGTGCTGCTGGCCTGGCAAAAGGCATCGCAGCCCGGCGTGCTGCCCGCGTACGACGAAGCCCTGCTGCGCCGTGAGCTGGCGCTGTTTCCCGACTGGTACCTGGCCCAGCACCGCGGCGTGACGCTGGATGCCACGCAGCAGGCCACGCTGCAAAACGCGTTCAGCGCCATCGTGGCGCACAACCTGGCCGCGCCCAGCGTGTACGTGCACCGCGACTTCATGACCCGGAATCTCATGGCCCCCACGCTCCCCGCTGCGCGTGGTTCGCTGCCCCCCGAAGGGGCGCTCGCCGCCTTGGGGCGGCCCGGCGGCAGCTCGGATGGCGCCCGCAGCACCGCGCTGGGCGTGCTGGACTTCCAGGACGCCGTGTACGGCCCCATCACGTACGACATCGCCAGCCTGCTGCGCGATGCGTTCATCAGCTGGGAAGAAGAATTCGTCATCGACATTACCGTGCGTTACTGGGAAAAGGCGCGCAAGGCCGGCCTGCTGGGCGCGAACAGCGCCAGCGGCTGGGGCGATGACTTTGGCGAGTTCTACCGCGCGGTGGAGTGGATGGGCCTGCAGCGCCACCTCAAGGTCGCCGGCATCTTTGCCCGCCTGACGCTGCGCGACGGCAAGCCCAAGTACCTGGCCGACGCGCCGCGCTTCATGGGCTACATCCGCGCCACGGCCAACCGCTACCGGCAGCTCGGGCCACTGCTCAAGATGCTCGACCAGATCGAGGGCACAGAGCCCGTCACGGGCTTTGCGTACGGCCGCATGTAATGGGTCCGCAAGCCCTGCAGCAGCCGCTGCAAGGCGTTTTTGAGCCAAACCGGGCTGTAGTGCTTGATTCATCATGCCCAACAGCTATCACATTAATAGCAAATGCCCCGTTTTCACTGCCCCGCACTCCTGGCCACAGGTTCCGAGCTGGACCTACCCGCCAGCGCCGCGCGCCACGTACAGGTGCTGCGCCTGCAGCCGGGGGACACCATCACGCTGTTTGATGGCGGCCTGGTGCCTGGCAGCCCGGGGGGCGAGTTTGAGGCGACCGTGGTCCACATGGGCCGTAGCGATGTGCGCGTGCGCGTAGGCGCCCACCACGCCATCGACCGCGAGGCGCCCCGCGCCGTGCACCTGCTGGCCGGCATCACCGCCAACGAGCGCATGGACTGGCTGGTGGAAAAGGCCACCGAGCTGGGTGTGGCCAGCATCACGCCCCTGATGGCCGAGCGCAGCGTGCTCAAGCTCAAGGGCGAGCGCGCCGACAAGAAGATCGCCCACTGGCAGGCCGTGGCCGTATCGGCTGCCGAGCAATGCGGCCGCAACCGGGTACCGCTGGTGCACCCGGCGGTGGACCTGGCGGGCTGGGTGCGCCACCACGGCGCGGGTGCAGGCATCGATGCAGCAGATGCTGCGGATACCACCACGCCGCCCCAGCGCCTGCTGCTGTCGCTGCGCGCGGGCACGGTGCCGCTGCACGCGGCCGTGGCCGGCCAGGACGGGCGGGCGGTGCTGTTCCTGTCGGGCCCCGAAGGCGGCCTGAGCCCTGCCGAAGAAGCCCTGGCCACAGAGCACGGTTTTGCGCCCGTCACCCTGGGGCCGCGCGTGCTGCGCGCCGAAACCGCCCCGCTGGCGGCGCTGGCGGCACTCGTGCTGTCCTGACAGGGCGGCCCGCGGCGCCTGGCGCAGACCGCCGGAGTCCCGGGGGTTACAGCTTTCCCCCCTATGGATGGGTAGACGCAGCACACCAACTTCTGTATCGTCCCCAAGGGGCAACACTCGCGCGCTTTTCCCGTTCAGCCGGCTGCCGATGCGGCAGGGCTGTGAGATGCGCCCAGTGCGACCAGTGCGCCCGGCTACCCCGCCCTCCATCAGCGTCTCTGACGCCACACCTTCACCAGCCACTGCCATGTCAGCGCGGTACTGCCCGATCCCCTGCCCGGCGCCTTCGGCACGGGGGCAGCGTGCTGTGCGCTGCAGCGATGCGCAGCGCACCAGGGCCGCGCTTGACGAACCGGGTTGCCGCACTGCCCGCACCGCCGCCATCGCCCCAGCTGCACTGGCGTGCAACCTCGCCCCGGGTCTGCAGCGGCTGCGCTGCCCCAGCGCATGAAGCACCCCGTCGCACGCGCGTGGCAGCGCATCACCGACGCCGCGCTCTCTACCGACCCGCGCCGCCGCACGCTGGTGAGCATGGCGCTGCTGGCGCTGGTGCTCATGGCCAGCAGTGCCGGCGTGATGTTGCTGCTGGCCGAAGCCACGCAGACCATGAACGTCACCGCCGTGCGCTGGTGGGCTGCCATGTCGGTGGGCGGGCTGCTGGTGATGACCGCGTTTGTGCGCTCGGGCGGAACAGCGCGGCTGGGCGACCCATCGCTCACCATCCCGCAGATGGTCTGGACCATTACCAGCGGCGCAGTGGCGTACGTGCTGGCGGGCGAAGCCCGGGGCATCGTGCCGAGCGTGCTGGCCATGATTCTTTTCTTTGGCACGTTTGCACTGACCATGGCCGAGGTCATCGGCATCGGCGTGTATGCGCTGACAGCCTTTGCGTGCGCCATTGCCGTGAGCACGCGCTTTAGCGCCAGCACGTCGGGCTACCTCGACACCGCCTACGCGCTGATGGTGTTCATCGTGCTGGGTGGCTGCATTGCACTGAACCTTCGCATCCAGCGCATCCGCGCCAAGCTGCAGCGCCAGCGCGAGGCACTGGCCGAAGCCTTGGCCGTCAACCGCGAGCTGGCCACCCGCGACGAGCTCACGGGCCTGCTCAACCGCCGCGCCATGCAGGACCTGATGGCGCTGGAGCAGCGCCGCGCCCTGCGCACCGGCCGGTCGCTGATGCTGGCGCAGCTCGACATCGACCATTTCAAGCCCGTCAACGACACGCACGGGCACTCCACCGGCGACCGCGCCCTGCAGGCGTTTGCCAGCACCGTGCGCGCCAGCGTGCGCGACACCGACGTGCTGGCCCGCTGGGGCGGCGAAGAGTTCGTGCTGATGCTGGCCGAAACAGGGCCCGAGGATGCACGAGACTTGCTCGACCGTGTACGCCAGACGGTCGAAGCGCTGGAGATACCGCACGCCAGCGGCGTGGTGCGCCTGACCGTGTCTGCCGGACTGGCCCAGCACCGCACCGGCGACACCATCGACCAGACGCTGGAGCGGGCCGACCAGGCCCTGTACACCGCCAAGGCGCTGGGCCGCAACCGCGTGGTGATGGCGCCGCCCGGCAAGGGTGCGGCTGGCGTCAGCGCACGGGCCTGACCGCGCCCCACCCGTCGCGCCGTGCTGCGTCGCAGTGTTGCGCGCCACACGGCACCACACCGTACCTGACTGCACCGGACCGCGGGGTTCATGCTGCGGTGGTCATGCCGGTCCGCGCCCCGGGAAGACCCGGCACAAGTGTGGGCGTTGTCTGACACGAAAAGTTACATGATCGCCCAAGAATGGCCGGTTTGCGCCGCACGCGCTCACGTCGACATTTCAAGGAATCGTGGTGCCGCTCCACCGTTTGCCAAACTGGTCCGCCTGGCTGCTTGGCCATGATGCGAAGCGGCGCCTGCGGACCTCCATGGCAGCCCTGGCGACCGGCATGATGACGTGCTACACGCTGTTCATGTACGTGCTGGCCGAAGCCAACGGCATTCCGGCAGGCTTCGTGCACTGGTGGGGCGCACTGTCGGTGGGCGGACTGCTGGCCGCCACGGTGGCCGTGCGCACGGGGCTGAGCGCCCGCCTGGGCGACCCCTCCCTCACCCTGCTGCAGATGAAATGGGCCCTGACGTGCAACGCCGTGGCCTATGTGGTCGGCGGGCCGTCACGGGCGCTGGTGCTTCCGGTGCTGGTCATCATCCTGATGTTCGGCATCTTCGGCCGCAGCCGCCGCCAGATGGTCTACGTCATGACGTATTCGATGGTGCTGTACAGCGTTGCCGTGGTGCTGGCTGCGCAGATGCAGCACCCGCCGCCCGGGCCCGCGGTCGTGCTGGCGCACCTGACCATCGTGCTGGCCTCGGTACTGGCGGGCACCCTGATGTGCCTGCAGGTGCAGCGCATACGCGGGCGGCTGCGCCGGCAGAACATCGAGCTGCAGGCAGCGCTGGCGCAAAACCGCGAGCTGGCCATCCGCGACATGCTCACCGGCCTGCTCAACCGCCGCCACCTCACGGACCTCATGCACCTGGAAGTGCGCCGCAGCCAGCGCAGCGGCCGCACGCTGCTGCTTGCGCAGCTGGACATCGACCACTTCAAGCGCGTGAACGACACCCACGGCCACGCTGTGGGCGACCGTGCGCTGCAACTGTTTGCGCAGGCCGTGCGCGCCAGCGTGCGCGAATCCGATGTACTGGCCCGCTGGGGCGGCGAAGAGTTCGTGCTCATGCTCAGCGACACCCCGGTGGACGAAGCCCTCGACATGCTCGACCGCGTACGCCAGGTGGTGGAGGCCCTCGACATGCCACACCCCGGCGGGGTGTTTCGCGTCACCCTGTCGGCCGGGCTGGCGGCGCACCGGGTTGGCGACACGGCAGAGCGCACCCTGGAGCGGGCCGACCAGGCCCTGTACACCGCCAAGGCGCTGGGCCGCAACCGGGTGGTGCTGGCACCGCCCGCCACACCGGCTCCGGACGTCAGCGCACAGGCTTGATGGCGCCGCAGTCTGACGCCAGCCAGCGGCCCGTCTGCTCCATGTCCAGCTGCTCGGGCTTGCCAGCAGTCTGCGTCTCCACCTTGTAGCGGCCCGTGTAGGCGGTAGGGCTGCTCATCGTCATGGTGCCGCTGCCGCTGGAGCCCGGGCGACCCTGCGCGGCCGGGCAGCTGAAGGTGGTGGACAGCGTGGTCGGGCTGGTGCGTTGCAGCTTGTGCGTGCAGCCATCCTGCGCGGGAGGCAGGCGGTCCAGGTCGGCCTGCTCGGGCGTGACGCACACCTTCACGGTGGTGGCCTTGGCGCCCAGGCTCACCCCCTGCTGGGCCAGCATCTCTTCCATCTGGCGGCGCTGGGCGGGGGGCATGTCGGCCAGCGACTTCTGTGCCTGCGCCATGGCGGCTTCCATCTGGCCGCTCTGGCTTTTCATGGTGACGCTGTGCTCCCACAGGCCGGGGCGCATCTTCTGCACCTGGGCATGGGACAGGCTCGCAGTGCCAGGCAGCAGGGCCGCAGCGGCCAGGGCAAGTGCAATCTTGTGCATGGGAATGACCTCGTAGGGTTGACGCAACACACCGGTGTTTTCAGGTGCCAGTATCGCCACGCGCTGCCGGGCTGCCAAGTGCCAAAGCGCCGCGAAACCGGCGCGGCACAGGCGGGCACAGGCCAGGCTTGGCGACGCATGATCTGGATCACCGCGGCTTGGCGCTGCGCTCAGGCCCTGAGCCGCGGCGGCGCGCGCAGCTGCTCGGGCGTGGTGAAGTACGCCGCCGATGCACCCAGCGCCGCACGGCCCCGCGCCAGCTCATGCCGGGCCACCGTGCGCAGGTGCACCTCGTCGGGCCCGTCCATCAGGCGCAGTGCGCGGCCCCAGGTCCATGCCGCGGCCAGCGGCGTGTCGGGCGACAGGCCCATGGCGCCAAAGATCTGCATGGCGCGGTCCACCACGCGCTGCTGCAGGCGCGCGGCCACCAGCTTGATGGCGGCGACCTGCGCGCGCACGGCGCGTGCATCTTCTGCCTCGGCACGCACGGCAGGTGCATCCACCGCATCGCCCTGGTCCAGCAGCCAGGCCGCGTGCAGCACCAGCAGCCGGGCCTGGTCGATCTCGATGCGCGACTCGGCAATCCATTCCTGCACGTTGGCCTGATCGGCCAGCGGCTTGCCAAACGCCGTGCGCTCCAGCGCGCGCTCCGTGGCCAGTTGCAGGGCCAGCTCGCACTGGCCGACGGTGCGCATGCAGTGGTGCACGCGGCCGGGGCCCAGGCGGGCCTGTGCCATCGCAAAGCCGCCGCCCCAGTCGCCCAGCAAGTGGCTTGCCGGCACGCGTACACCTTGCAGCACGATCTCGCAGTGCCCCTCGGGCGCGTGGTGGTGCACCACGCTGATGTTGCGCACGATCTGCACGCCCGGCGCGTCCACGGGCACCAGCACCACGCTGTGGCGCTGGTGGCTGTCGGCATCCTCTGCATCGGCATTGCGGCACAGCACCACCAGCAGCCGGCAGTGCGGGTGTGCCGCGCCGGTGATGAACCACTTGCGGCCGTGGATCACCAGGTTTCCGCCCTCACCACCTTCACGGCGCACGATGGTCTGCAGGTTGGTGGGGTCGGACGACGCCACGTCGGGCTCGCTCATCGCAAAGGCCGAGCGCATGCGGCCATCCAGCAGCGGCACCAGCCACTGCGCCCGCTGCGCGGGCGTGGCAAAGCGGTGCAGCAGCTCGATGTTGCCGCTGTCGGGCGCATGGCAGTTGAATACCTCGGCTGCCCAAGGCAGACGGCCCATGGCCTCGGCCAGCGGGGCGTAGTCGAGGTTGGAGAGGCGCGTGCCCGGCTCGTCCTCGCGCAACGCAGGCAAAAACAGGTTCCACAGCCCCTCGTCGCGCGCCAGGTCCTTCAGGTCCTGCAAAAACGGCGGCGGGTACTCGCCCGCCTGCACCGCCGCGTGCCAGGCCGCGTTGTAGGGCAGCACGTAGCGGTCCATGAAGGCTAGCAGGCGCTCGCGCAGTTCACGGGCCAGGGGGGAAGGTGCGAAGTCCATGCGGCCATTGTGAAAACGCACGGCCCACGCGTCCACAACGCAGGCGACAACCCGCTTGATGCACGTCATGCCTTCGCGAAACGGTGGACACCGTCACCCGTCCTTCACTATGAAATCAATAGCTACCAGGGCAATCAAAACCTGGACTTGCGGCCGATTTGATCCAAAACTCCAGCAAACCGCAGGTACCATCGCCCGATGAGCACCCACTACGAAACCCTGGCCCACGCCGATGACTACCGCGAATCTTTCGCGGTGGATGCCCCACCCGCCCTGGGCGAGCGCCACATGTGGCCGCGCAAGCCCGGCTTCTTCATCGTGCACGCCGCCACGGCGGCCGCGCTGGCACGCCCCGCAGGCGCCGCCGCACCGCAAAAACACGCGCCAGAGCAGCCGCCCGAAGTGGCCCAAGCGCCCTCCGAATCCGCAGACACCACGGGCACCGCCGAGGCCGCTGCAAAGCCCGCGCCAGACACCACCCGCGTGCTGGTCCCCGCGCAATGGGGCCTGGTGCCGCACTGGGTCAAGTCCGCGTCTGACGCCAAGCTGCGCGCGCCCAAGCTGGTCAATGCCAAGTCCGACACCGCCTCCACCGGCACCGCGTTCCGCGACGCGTGGCTGAACGGCCAGCGCTGCATCGTGCCCATGCAGGCCTTCTACGAAGACGACCTGCGCAACGGCACCAAAGCCATCCCCACCCGCGTGGCCCGCGTGGACGGCAAACCCATGGGCGTGGCCGGTCTGTGGGCGCGCTGGCAGGGCGCCGATGGCGAGGTCATCATCAGCTACTGCCTGCTCACGGTGAACGCCAACAACCACGCGCTGCTGCACCGCTACGGCCAGCCCGGCAGCGAAAAGAGCATGCCTGCCATCCTGAACGAAGGCGCGTATGACGCGTGGCTGACGGCCCGGCCCGAGAAGGCCAAGGAGTTCATGCGGCAGTACGCGGCGCAGTGGCTGCTGGCGAACCCGGTGGAGAAGAAGGCGGACAAGGTGCCTAAGGGGTGGTTGGGGTGAGTCATAGCCAGTTGGACTGAGCTTTGTGCGCGCCCTCGCTGCCTTGGCGACTTTCGGAAACAGGCCGCGAGCACATATTTGTAGAAGCAGACAGCACAATCCAGTCTGCTTGTGTTTGGGACCATGCCCCTGAAGCTGCCCGAGCGCATGGTGGTGCCGCACATCTGCCCTATTGGCGCTTGCCGGGTTCTGAGGGATTTCTATACTTGGTTGCGCTGACGCGACTCGAAGGTCCACGTCACGCGAGAAATCGATGGCCTAGATGTCCCGCATGATCCTTTTCATTCCGCAGGTTTCGTAGACAAATCACTAAAAACCAAAAGCCATGGACCTTGTTGACACACTACGGAAGAAGATTGACGTCCTGGAGGACGGGGAGCATGTCGCGGGCTTGAAGGCAGTATTGCTGCATATCGAGACAGCTTTCCGGCATCTATCGCGCGGGCAAGATTTGGACGACGAGACGGCCTTCACAGATGCCATTTACCGTACGAACCAAGCGTTCGAAGGTAGTGTCAAAGAGGCTTATCGGGTCCTAGCTGGTCAGGATCCCGCGAAGAAGCGTCCCTTTGACATCGAAAACTATTTGGAACGGAACAACACCTTTCGGAGCCGGGTGCTCAGCCAGCTAACCACGTATCGCACCGAATGGCACAACCCATCGGCCCACGATTACAAGCTTGACTTCGACGAAAGCGAGGCTTTCCTAGCCATAGTCTCTGTATCTGCGTTCGCATGCCTACTTCTCGATCAAATTGCGGAAAAACTTGCCTATTTGAGGTCGCAAGCGGAAGCCGAAGCACAGAAAGTGGCCTTAAAAGCCAGCCTCGATAAAACAATTGATGCCGACCTATTGGTCAGAGTCACAGGACTTCTCAATCAGTTTTGCGCCATTCATCTACCGTCTATTTCGTCCTCAGGGCGGGCAACCGAATCGCAAGTGATCGGTGCACTTCATGGGTTTCTGTCCTCGGCAGCCCCGGAGCTGACGGTGCAGACCGAGGCCCGCTTGAATGAAGAAAAGTCATTCCGAGCGGACTTGCTGGTGTCGCGCGGTATTGAGAGTGTGGTCATTGAGCTCAAGCGTCGACTGAATAAGCAAAGCTATGCGAACTCAGTTGCGCAGGTAGAGCACTATTTGCTAATTGGTGGACTGAAGAATGGCATCTTGCTCTTCCTGCCAGATGGACCAAGCGAGATGGAAACGCGTGACACAGCCGTTCCAAGCATCGATGGCAGACTTGTTGTGATGTCGCCCTCGGGGTCCAACCCGGCACCTAACCAGCCGCGCGCTGGTCAGCTCTTACGATAAGGGTGCTCAACAGATGGCTGATCTGCCTTGCTTCACGTCATCGGTCCTCGAAGCGGCATGCCGCGTCCTCGGCGACACTTCAAACGGCCTCACGGGACCAGAAATCGCCTACAAGCTCGACGCTCTCAATATTCCTGACTTGGATGTCGGAGCCACGAAGTGGAAGCGACTGTTCAATGCGCTGTCCGCAGCGCAAAACGACAAGCGTATAGGCAACTACCTTGTGCTGTTCGTGAACCTAGCCATGGAGCCAGCGCGATACGTTTCCAAGCCAGACGTATTCGAGTGGCGTCGCGATGGCCTGAATGTGGCGCTTGCATTTGCTGGTTACGGCGTCAACGAACGGGGACAGGTAGTTCACACCAATCGAGAGACCACGCTGACCGGCGCGCGCGCAAGAGCCGGGCGGTTGAAAAGCAGTCTCGAAGCGCGCGGGACGCACAGAGAAGTCTTCGCATATTGCCGCGCAGAGTTGCTGGAGAACAATTACTTCCATGCGGTGTTTGAGGCCACAAAGGGCTTGGCTGATCGCATAAGAAAACTGTCTGGTTTGAACTCAGACGGAGCAGAGTTGGTGAACGAGGCCTTCTCTGTGAAGGCACCGCTGATTTGCCTTAACTCACTGGAAAGTGAGACCCAACGGAGTGAGCAAAAGGGAGTTGCCAACTTGCTCATCGGTCTCTTCGGGGCTGTTCGAAATCCTCTCGCACATTCGCCGAAAACAAACTGGCCAATGCCTGAACAGGACGCCTTAGATGTGTTGGCACTGTTGTCGTACGTCCATAGAAAGCTAGACGGATCAAGCGGTCCATGAGGAAGCCGTCGCGTCGGTCGTTTCGCGTACTCCTCGCGTAGAAAGCTCGGTCCTCGCGACGCCTTTCCCACGGGCCCGGTCGAACATTTGTGTGACAAAGACCTCACAACCCCAACCCCACAAACAGTGCCTCCGCCCGCTTCACCACCGCCTCCTCCATCCGCATCGGTCGCCCCCACTCCCGCTGCGTCTCGCCCGGCCACTTGTTCGTGGCGTCCATCCCCATCTTGCTGCCCAGGCCGCTCACGGGCGAGGCGAAGTCCAGGTAGTCGATGGGGGTGTGCTCCACCATCATCGTGTCCCGGGCCGGGTCCATGCGGGTGGTGATGGCCCAGATCACTTCTTTCCAATCACGCACGTCCACATCAGCGTCGACCACCACGATGAATTTTGTGTACATGAACTGGCGCAGGTGGCTCCACACGCCCATCATCACGCGCCGCGCATGGCCGGCGTAGGCCTTCTTGATGCTGACCACGGCCATGCGGTAACTACAGCCTTCGGGCGGCAGGTAGAAGTCCACGATCTCGGGGAACTGCTTTTGCAGCAGCGGGATGAACAGCTCGTTCATCGCCAGGCCCAGTACGGCGGGCTCGTCCGGCGGTTTGCCGGTGTAGGTGCTGTGGTAGATCGGGTCGCGCCGCAGGGTGATGCGGTCCACGGTGAGCACGGGGAACTCGGCGCATTCGTTGTAGTAGCCGGTGTGGTCGCCATACGGCCCTTCCAGCGCGTGTTGCCAGCCGCTCGGGTGATTCGCATCGGGCTGGATGTGGCCTTCGAGCACGATCTCGGCGGTGGCGGGCACTTGCAGCGGCACGCCCAGCGCGGGCGTGACCTGGGTGCGGGCGCCGCGAAGCAGACCGGCAAACTGGTATTCGCTCAATGAATCGGGCACGGGCGTGACGGCGCCTAGCAGCGTGGCGGGGTCGGCGCCCAGTGCCACGGCCACGGGGTAGGGCTGGCCGGGGTGTTGGGCGCAGTGGTCGGCAAAGTCGAGCGCGCCGCCGCGGTGGGCCAGCCAGCGCACGATGACCTGGTTGCGCGAGAGCACTTGCTGGCGGTAGATGCCCAGGTTTTGCCGGGCCTTGCGCGGGCCGCGCGTGATGGTCAGGCCCCAGGTGATGAGCGGGGCCACGTCGCCGGGCCAGCAGTGCTGCACGGGCAGGCGGGCCAGGTCTACATCCGGCCCCTCCCACACCTCTTGCTGACATGGGGCGTTGCGGCCCACGGTGTGCGGGGCCATGTTCCACAGCGTCTTGAGCAGCTGGCCCATGCCCAGCATGTCCTTGAAACCCTTGGGCGCCTCGGGCTCCTTGAGGGTGGCCAGCAATTTACCCAGCGCACGCACGCCGCGCAGGTCGGCCACGCCCATGGCTCGGGCCACACGGTCTGTCGTACCAAAGAGGTTGGTGAGCACCGGCATGCGGTGGCCGGTGGGCTGGGTGAACAGCAGCGCCGGGCCGCCCGCGCGCAGCACGCGGTCGCTCAGTGCGGTCATCTCCAGGTGGGGCGACACAGGCTCTGCCACGCGGCGCAGGTCGCCCGTAGCTTCGAGCTGGGCCATGAAGTCGCGCAGGTCGGTGTAGGGCATGCTCCGGGGTACTTTTTGGGTCAAATCGGCCTGTAGCGCTTTTTCTATAAGCACTAGCAGCTATCAATCAAATAGCAGTCTGCACGCCAGGCATGTCCAGCCCCTCCCAGCGCGGCGCCAGGTCGTGCGGCAGGTCGATGAGGTCGAGCACGCGGGCCACGCTGTAGTCGACCACTTCGCCCACGCTCTGCGGGCGCAGGTAGAAGGCGGGCAGCGGCGGGCAGATGATGCCGCCCATCTCGGTCACGGCGACCATGTTGCGCAGGTGGGTGAGGTGCAGGGGCGACTCGCGCACCATCAGCACCAGGCGGCGCCGCTCCTTCAGAGCCACGTCGGCGGCGCGGGTGAGCAGGTTGTCGGCCAGACCGTGCGCAATGGCGGCCAGGGTGCGCATGGAGCACGGCGCCACCACCATGGCGTGGCACTGGAACGAGCCGCTGGCAATGGCCGCGCCCACGTTGGCCACGTCGTGCACGCGGTGGGCCAGGGCCTCCACGGCGGGGCGGGCCATATCCAGTTCGTGCTGCAGGTTGCGCCAGCCGGCGTCCGACACCACCAGGTGCGTTTCCACCCCCGGCTGGCCCTGCAGCACCTGCAGCAGGCGCGCGCCGTACACCGCGCCGCTGGCGCCCGAGATGGCGACGATGACGCGGCGAGGGTGCTGCGGGGCAGGTGCGTCAGCCATGCGATGCCTCCGCCGCCGCGGGATGGGCGGCAGGGCCCACCAGCGGCTGCGCCTGCTGGTCGGCCTCGACCTGTTCCAGCACCAGGGCGGCCTGCACGGGGTCGAAGTCTTCGTGCGCGCGCTTTTTCACGCCGTATTGCTGCAACTGGTAGTGCCGCCCGGGCGCGATGCCGTGGCGCGCCAGCGTGCTTTTGACGCACACCAGCGGGCAGCCATCGAGCGCAATGATGGGGCGGCCCGAGCGCGCGGTTTTCATCAGGTGCGGCACATCGCCGCCCACGCCGGCAATGCACGACATCTCGGCCACGCCGCGGCGGTCGAGCTGCAGCGCCACATGGTTGGCCAGCTGCGCGGCACTGGAGCAGCCCGAGCAGGAGTAGACGATGGGGTGGTTCGGATCGGTGGGCATGTAATTCATCCTCAGCGGGAGCGCGATGGCGCGGCGGCGCCCAGGCGCTGGCGCAAGCGGCCCAGCACCGAGCGCGGGGCCAGTGCCTGTTTCCACTGGCGCGGGTCGAGCACGGGCAGTTCGATGGCGTCGAGCGCGTTCTTGACCACCAGGCCCAGTTCGGTGTCGCCCTCCATCGACAGGCGGCGGCTGAAGAACAGGGTGTCCGGGTCCTGCTGGCGCTGGGCCAGCAGCAAGAAATCGTGTGCGGTGGCGCCCAGCGTCACGTCGGCCACGGCCGGGGGTACCAGCGGCGCGTGCGGCGCAAAGCGCTGGCCGTTCCAGGCAAAGTCAAAGGCCACGCGCGCGTCGCGCACCTGCACGCGCATGCGCTTGTGCAGCAGCAGGCGGCCCACATCGGCCGGCAGGTGGCGTGCCAGCGCCAGGTTGAGCGCCGTGACCAGCAGCAGCGAGCCGGGGTAGGCCGGCAGGCGCGAGAGCACGGCACCCACCGGTGGTGGAACAACGCGGGGAAACGAAACAGGTGATTCAGATGCAGCCATGGGACAGAGCGTGGCCGTTCAGGCCACGTAGAAAAGCACGGTAAAGAAGTGGCAGACACTGCCCGCCAGCACAAACAGGTGCCACAGCCCATGGCCGTGGCGCACGCGGTGGTCCAGTGCGTAGAAGACGATGCCCAGCGTGTAGCAGGCACCGCCCGCCAGCAGCCAGCCAAAGCCGGCGGGCGTGAGCGCCTGCCACAGCGGTACCACGGCCACCAGCGCCAGCCAGCCCATCAGCACGTAGATGACGAGCGACAGCACGCGCGCACCGCGCGCCCACCAGATCTCTTGCGCAATGCCCAGCAGGGCCAGGCCCCACACCACGCCCATCAGCGACCAGCCCCACGGCCCGCGCAGCGAGACCAGTGCAAACGGGGTGTAGCTGCCCGCGATCAACAGGTAGATGCTGCAGTGGTCGAGCTTTTGCAGCACGGCCTTGATGGCGCGGCGGCGCACGCTGTGGTACGCGGTGGAGGCCGCATACAGCGCCACCAGCATCGCGCCGTAGATGCTGAAGGACACGACCTTCCAGGGGTCGCCCATGCGGGCGGCCAGGGTGACGAGCACGGCGGTGCCGGCGGTGGCCAGCAGCGCCCCGACCAGGTGGCTGATGCTGTTGAAACGTTCTCCGGCGTACATCGGGTCTTTCGTGCGAGGTGTGGTGGTAGGGTGATGGCAGCGGGCGTCAGGCGGCGGCCGCGCAGGCCTAGCGCGATGCCACCTGCTCCAGCCCGGGGCGCCCCATCCAGTAGCCGTTGCAGGGCTCGCCGGGCATCAGCGGCGCCAGCCGCGCTGCCGTGGCGGCGGGCGATGGTGGCGGGGGCGCCTCGCGGCGCGCGTCGTCAAAGGCGGCGATCACGTCGGGCATGTGTTCGGACTGCGGGCTCAGGCGCAGCACGTCCACGCCCAGGGCGCGCATGTCGGCCATCTCGCTGGCCAGGTTGTAGATGCGGGCCGACTGGGTCTGCGTGCCGTTGAGCACCAGAAAGCCCTCGCTCTCGCGCGTGCGCAGCAGCAGGCCGTCGGGGTGTGCGATGCAGCTGAACTGGCAGTCGTCCTTGGGCAGGTTGCGGTGGCGCGCGGTGAAGCACCGGGCCGAGTGCGCCAGCGGCATGCGGCCCCAGGCAAACACCTCGGTCTCCAGGCCCGCTGGCCGCTGCGCCAGCACCGCGGCCAGCGCATCGCGCGACATCTCCAGGGGCATCACCCAGCGGCGTGCGCCCAGGCCAGCCATCCACTGCAGCGCGTCGGCGTTGTAAAGGTTCAGGTGCGGGCCGGCCACGAATGCCTGGCGTTCACCGGGCTCGCGCGTGAGGCAGTGCACCGCGCCCATGTCGTTGGCCTCTACGGCAAATTCGGCCTGGCCTGTGACCTTGTGCAGCGTGCTCACTTCAGCGGTGGATTCGATCAGCACCTGGGAGGAGAGCACCACCTCCTTGCCCGCGCTGCGCAGCATGGCCGCCAGCGCCAGCCAGTCGGCCAGGCGCAGCTCGTGGCGGCGCGAGCACACGGTTTCGCCCAGGTAGATCACATCCACCGGTGTGGCCGCCATGGCCTCGTAGAACGCGAACACGGTGCCGCGGGGCCAGTAGTACAGCAGGGGGCCGAGGGAGAGTTTCATGGGGAGAGATCGAAGGTTTTCGTTGCGGTGCCACGGGGCCGAAGGCGGGGCAAGGACATTGCACTGGGTGTGGCCCAGGCCCGCGGACGCCGCGCAAGGGCTGCCCTGCCGCGCAGCGGCTCAGGTGGATGGCACATCATTTCCAGGGGCGGTGGTATGCCCCCAGCGTGTGCTGCTGCCCCTCGGCCACCTGATCGAGCTGCGCCATCCACTGCGTTTTGGGCGCAAAGCGGTGCGGGCTGGCCTGGCACTGGTCGATGGCCTCGCGCCACACCTTCGTGACCTGCGCCACGTAAGCAGGGCTGCGCTGGCGGCCTTCGATCTTGATGGCACGCACGCCCATCTTGGCCAGCTGGGGCAGCAGCTCCAGCGTGTTCAGGCTGGTGGGCTCCTCGATGGCGTAGTAGTTCTCGTCGTCACCCACGTCAAAGCGCCCCTTGCACAGCGTGGGGTAGCCGGCGTTCTCGCCCGCGCCGTAGCGGTCGATCAGGATGCCGTTCAGGCGCGACTCCAGCCCGCGCGGCGTTTCTTGCCAGCGCACGGCCTTGGCGGGCGAGCACACACCGTGCGTGTTGGGCGACTCGCCGGTGGCGTACGACGACAGGGCGCAGCGCCCCTCCACCATCACGCACAGGCTGCCAAAGCCGAACACCTCGATCTCGACCGGCGTGCGGTCGATCACCTGGCGCACCTGCTCCAGCGACAGCACACGCGGCAGCACGGCCCGCACGATGCCGAACTGCTCGCGGTAGAAGTTGATGGCCTCGTGGTTGGTGGCCGAGCCCTGCACCGACAGGTGCAGCCGCAGCTGCGGGTGGTGCCGCACGGCGTACTGCATGAGGCCCGGGTCGGCCAGGATGACGGCGTCCACGCCCAGGGTAACCGCCTTGTCGAGCGCGCTGCGCCAGGGCCCGGGGTTGCCCGCCTGCGGGTAGGTGTTGAGCGCCATGAACACCTTGCAGCCGCGCTGGTGGGCGTAGGCAATGCCGCTGGCAATGGCGGCCTCGTCAAAGTTCAGACCGGCAAAGTTGCGGGCGTTGGTGGCGTCACGCAGGCCCAGGTATACGCAGCTGGCGCCGTGGTCCACCGCGGCTTTGAGGGCGGGCAGGCTGCCGGCAGGGCAGACGAGTTCAGGTGCTTGGGGGATGTCGGCGGCGGCGGGCGCGGTTTCCGGGCGTGTCGGGGAGTCCATCATGGGCAAGAAGTTGCGGGCCTCCGAATGGAGAACCCAGGCGATGGGCGCGACGATAGTGACAGCGCCGCGTGTTCCTGCTGATGTGCATCAACCGCGGTGCACAATGCCAGAGCAAAGTAGTTGGGTTTTGATGCGGCACAGTTTCGCAACGGCACCCGCGCGCTGCTTGCGCCGTGCCGCCCTCCCCTTTTCCCCTACTCGCTGCCGCGCTCCTGCCGTGAACAAGAACCTCTGGTTGCTGGCCCTGTGCCAAGGCCTTTTCCTCACCAACAACGTCGTCTTCATCGCCATCAACGGGCTGGTGGGCCTGCAATTGGCGCCCTTTGGCTGGATGGCCACGCTGCCGGTGATGGGCTACGTGGTGGGCGGGGCGCTGGCCACGCCGCTGGTGGCGCGCTCGCAGTCGCTGTGGGGCCGCAAGGTGTCGTTCCAGATCGGCCTGGCCGTGGGCGCGGCGTCGGCGGCGCTGTGCGCCTGGGCCGCGTTTCAGGGCAACTTCTGGCTGCTGTGCGCGGCCACGGTGGTGGCGGGCTACTACAGCGCCAACGGCGGTCTGTACCGCTTTGCAGCGGCCGAGCTGTCGGCGCCCGACTACCGCGAAAAAGCCGTGTCGCTGGTGCTGGCCGGCGGCCTGCTGGGCGCCATAGCGGGGCCCAACCTGGCCAGCGCCACGCGCACGCTGTTCCCGGTGCCGTTTGCCGGGGCGTACATCGCGCTGATCGGGGTGGCGCTGCTGGGCATGGTGTGCATGGCCGCGATCCGTTTCGAGGCCGAACGGCCCGTGCTCAACGCTGCGGGCGAGGTGGCCCGGGGACGCCCGCTGGGCGAGCTGATGCGCCAGCCGGCCTTCATCGTGGCCATCATGGGTGCTGCGCTGGGCTACGGCGTGATGAACCTGCTGATGGCGGCCACGCCGCTGGCCATGCAGGTGTGCGGCTTTGACTTCGATGCGTCGGCGCTGGTGCTGGAGTGGCACGTGATCGGCATGTTTGCACCGGGCTTCTTCACCGGGCACCTGATCAAACGCGTGGGCGTGCTGCCGGTAATGGGGGCAGGCGTGGTGCTCAACCTTGCCTGCGTGGCCGTGGCGCTGATGGGGGTGGAGCTGCACCACTTCGGCGTGGCGCTGTTCCTGCTGGGCGTGGGCTGGAACTTCCTGTTCACCGGCTCCACCACGCTGGCGATCACCGCCTACCGGCCGGAGGAAAAGGACCGCGCCCAGGCCGCCATCAACTTCTGCGTGTATGCCACGCTGGCACTCAGCGCGTTCTCGTCGGGCGTGCTGGTCACCACGCAGGGCTGGACGCTGCTGAACGCGGGGTCGCTGATGCCGATTGCTGTCACCGGCGCGGCGCTGGCCTGGCTGGGGCTGCAGCGTCGTCGTAGTGCGCCGCCTGCAGTGTGAAGGTACGGGGCGCAGCGCAACGGGGGCCTTTGCGGCGCACCCGTCCCGCCTGGCCTGTACAAAAATACAATCAGGCCAATGACAGCAAGCACCAGACAACGCGTGGTCGTCGGCCTTTCGGGCGGCGTGGATTCGGCCGTGACCGCCTACCTCTTGAAGCAGCAGGGCCACGAGGTGGTCGGCATCTTCATGAAGAACTGGGAAGACGACGACGACAGCGAATACTGCTCGTCCAATGTCGACTTTGTGGACGCTGCGGCCGTGGCCGATGTGATCGGCATCGAGATCGAACATGTGAACTTCGCGGCCGACTACAAGGACCGCGTGTTTGCCGAGTTCCTGCGCGAGTACCAGGCGGGCCGCACGCCCAACCCCGATGTGCTGTGCAACGCCGAGATCAAGTTCAAGGCGTTTCTCGACCATGCCATGCGCCTGGGGGCCGAGAAGATCGCCACGGGCCACTACGCCCGCGTGCGCCACAACCCCGCCACGGGCCTGCACGAGCTGCTCAAGGGGCTGGACCCGGGCAAGGACCAGAGCTACTTTTTGCACCGCCTGAACCAGGCGCAGCTGGCCAAGACGCTGTTCCCCGTGGGCGAGCTGCACAAGACCGAAGTGCGCCGCATTGCCGAAGAGATCAGCCTGCCCAACGCACGCAAGAAAGACTCCACCGGCATCTGCTTCATCGGCGAGCGGCCTTTCCGTGAGTTTCTGAACCGCTACATCAGCCACGCGCCGGGCGCCATTGAGGACGAGCGCGGCCGCAAGGTGGGTCGGCATGTGGGGCTGTCGTTCTACACGCTGGGGCAGCGCCAGGGCCTGGGCATTGGCGGCGTGAAGGAAAAGGGCGCGCAGCGCGGCGGTGGCGAGCATGCGCCGTGGTTTGTGGCCCGCAAGGACCTGGCCCGCAACACACTGCAGGTGGTGCAGGGGCACGACCACCCCTGGCTGCAGTCGCACCGCCTGACGGCGCAGGACGCCAGCTGGTGCGCCGGCCATGCGCCCGCGCCCGGGGCTTATGCCGCCAAGACGCGCTACCGCCAGCAGGATGCGGCCTGCACCCTGGCGCCCACCCCCGAAGGCTTTGCACTGCAGTTCCCCGAGGCCCAGTGGGCCGTGACGCCCGGCCAGAGCGCCGTGCTGTACGACGGCGATGTGTGCCTGGGCGGCGGGGTGATTGCGGCGATGGAATGAACGGGGTGCGCAGGGCTGCACGCCGCTGCACCATGAAAAACGGCCCGGTGGCTTGCGCCCCGGGCCGTTTTTTCTGAACGCTGAACGCTGAAAGCAGCGATCAGAACGGAATGTCGTCGTCCATGTCGTCAAAGCCCGAGGCTGCGCGGGGCGCCTGTGCCACGGGGGCCGGGGCGGGGCGCTGCATGGGGGCGGGTGGGCGGGCAGCCGGGGCGGCCGCGCGGCGCGGGGCCTGGTCGTAACCACCGCCCTGGTCGGCACCACCACCGTAGCCGCCGTCGTCGTAGCCACCACCACCACCGCCGCCTTGCTGGCCGCCGCCCATGCCCTGGCGGCTGCCGAGCATCTGCATCTGGTCGGCGCGGATCTCGGTGCTGTACTTTTCCACGCCGCTCTGGTCGGTCCACTTGCGGGTGCGCAGGCTGCCTTCCACGTACACCTGCGAGCCCTTGCGCAGGTACTGGCCTGCGATCTCGGCCAGACGGCCGTTAAACACCACGCGGTGCCACTCGGTGGCTTCCTTCATCTCGCCCGACTGCTTGTCCTTCCACTTGTCGGTGGTGGCAATGGTCACGTTGGCCACCTGGTCGCCGCTGGGGAAGGTGCGCATTTCGGGGTCGCGGCCCAGATTGCCGACGATGATGACTTTGTTGACGGATGCCATGTGAGTGCCTTGGAAAAGTAACGAAGGAAGCGCCGGATTTGAGGGAATTCCGGGCGCCAGAGCGCAGCATTGTGCCGCAACACCCACCGGCTGTGGGTCAGCATTTGCGCCTTTCCGGGCTTGCGCCTTGTCAGTGGGCGCGGCCCCGCCCCACGGGCCGCAGGGGCCAGGTCAGCACCAGCCACAGGGCCGTGAGCGCGGCTGTGGTGGCAAAAAGGCCCGGTGCGCCCGCCCACTTGACCAGCGCGCCGCCCAGCGCACCGCCGGCAAACAGCCCCAGCGACTGCAGCGTGTTGTAGCTGCCCAGCGCCGCACCGCGCACATGGGCCGGCGCCATGCGCGAGACCAGGCTGGGCTGGCTGGCCTCCAGCGCGTTGAAGCCGCAGAAAAACAAAAACAGCAACGGCCCCAGCAGCCACAGCGTGGGGGTGGCGCCGCTGGCCGACAGCCACCACAGCCCCGCCTGCACCGCCAGCACCAGCCCGATGGCGCCCAGCAGCGCGCCGCGCAGGCGGCCAGCGCGCTCCAGCGCAAACAGCCCGCCCATGGCGGCAAACGACAGCACGACGGCCGGCAGGTACACCTGCCAGTGGTGGTCTTTGGAAAGGCCCGCCTGCACCAGCATGGCGGGCACCGCGACCCACATCGACAGCTGCACGGTGTGCAGCACGAAGACGCCCAGGTTCAGCCGCAGCAGATCAGGGTGCGACCAGACATCGGCCAGCCGGCCGCGCGGCGCCTGTTTGAGTGCGCCAGATTCGGGCGGCACCCACCACAGCATCACGGCCACACCCGCCAGCGCCAGCAGGCACGTCAGCGCAAACAGGCCCGAAAGGCCAAAGGCCGCGGTGAGCACCGGCGCGGCCACCAGGGCCACCGCAAACATCAGGCCGATGCTGCCGCCCACCATGGCCATGGCCTTGGTGCGCACCTCGTCGCGGGTCTGGTCGGCCAGCAGCGCCGTCACAGCCGCAGACACCGCCCCGGCACCTTGCAGGGCACGCCCCACCAGCAGCCCGGTCAGCGAATCCGCCAGCGCGGCCAGCAGGCTACCACCGGCAAACACCAGCAACCCCAGCACGATCACGCGCTTGCGCCCAAACCGGTCGGACGCCATGCCCAGCGGCAGCTGCAACACCGCCTGCGTGAGCCCGTAGATACCCATGGCCAGCCCCACCAGGGCCGGGTCATCGCCGCCGGGGTACTTGCGGGCCTCCAGCGCGAACACGGGCAGCACCAGGAACAGGCCCAGCATGCGCAGCGCAAAGATCAGCGCCAGGCTGACGCTGGAGCGGCGCTCCTGGGCAGTCATGCGGGTGCTGGGGGACGGCGGCTGCGCGGCGGTATCTGACAGGGAGGGGGAGGAATCCGGCACGGTGTGCGCTTGAGGCCAAGTGGAGCAAAGGGGGGATTTTCGCCCATTGGCCGGTGCGGCGCCGCTCAGCCAGGACAGCGCCCCGGTTTTCAGTGGTGCTGCTGCCGGCACTCCCCTGAAGCGAACAAGACCGTGCCACCCCGGATTCGGCGTACGCCGCGGACATTGGCACCGTACGGTGCCATCTCCGCTCTATGCCGCTGGCGCCGCCCGCGATGCCCGGCGCCAGCCTAGCCAGCCAATCACTGCACTCATCAACGCCAGCGCCCAGGGTGCATCCACGGGAATGCTCACAGCATCGGCTGCGCCGCCCAACGCAGGGACGAACGGGTCGAGCACTGCCCCCGCCGCCGGGTCACCATCGCCCACGCCGTTGTCCGTGATGGTGTAACTCACGGTGCGCCGGTCGCCACTGAGCGTGGCTCCGCTCCATGCAAACCAGCTGCTGGCGGCACCCGGGCTGGCAGGTCCGAACTTCCAGAACGCCACGCCCGCCGGCAACGGCTCAGGGTAGGCGATGGTGATGGTGACGCTGCCGACACACCCCACCGCACGGAACTCGAAGCCGCCATGGGGTGCGGTTCGGCCGCTTGGCATGCCAGACGGGGTCATGAACCGCGTATCGCCGCCCACCAGGGTGCAGGTGGCCCCACCGCCGCTGAGAGTGGCGTTGGCAAGCCCTGTCATGCCGGGCACCGTGTTTGCCAGACCCAGTCGCGGATTGACCTGGAAGGTCCGTCCCGCCTGGGCAGCCGGCAGAAAACTGGCATTGCCCGCCTGGTCGGCGTTGATGATGCAGGTGCCGGCCGTCAGAAAGCTGAGCGCTCCACCCGCTGTGATGGCGCACACGGCAGGCGTGGCAGAGCTGAACGTCACCGGCAATCCCGAGGTGGCCGTTGCGGTCAACGTGTTTGTAGTACCAAACGTCAACGGTCCCGGGTTGCTGAACAGGATGCTTTGTGCGCTGCGGGGAACGACCGGACTGGAGGCAGCCGAGGCAGGCCCCGTACCCGCTGCATTGGTGGCCGTGACGGTGAAGGTGTACGCCTGGCCATTGGTCAGACCGGATACCAGGATGGGTGAGGCAGTGCCCGTTCCAACGATGCCCCCCGGACTCGAAGTGACGGTGTAGCCCGTGATGCTGCTTCCGCCGTTGCTGGCGGGGTCCGCGAATGCCACGGACGCCTGGGTGTCGCTCGCGGTGGCCACAACTGCGGTCGGCGCGCCGGGCACCACCGGGTTGACGGTGAACGTCTGCGTAACCTGAGGCGCTGCGTCGTAGCTGCCGTTACCCGCCTGGTTGGCGTTGATCGTGCAGTTGCCCGTTGCCACGAAGCTCAGCACCCCGCCCGAACTGATGGTGCACACGCCCGTCGTCGAAGACGAAAAGCTCACCGGCAAGCCCGAGGTGGCAGTAGCGGTCAAGGTAGGGGCCGTGCCGAAGTTGCGGGCGCCCGGATTGGCAAAGCTGATGGTTTGCGGCAGGAGTGAGGCGACATAGCTGAACTGCGAGGCAGCGCCCGTGGCGCTGACGCCGCCCGCCGTCGTGACCGTGACGTCCACCGTGCCGGTGCCAGCCGGGGCAGTCGCCGTGATCTGGGTGTCGCTGTCCACCGTGGCCGTGGCAAGGGTGGTGCCGAACCGTACCGCCGTGCCGCCCGGATAGCCCGCCGCGGTAAAGCCGCTGCCGGTGATCACCACCGCAGTGCCGCCCGCACCCGCGCCGCTAACAGGAGATACGCCCGTGACCGTGGGCCGCGGCGCAATGCCGAGGTCGTCAATCGCAAAAAACCAGTCGTGGCTGGAAGTGAAGCTGACCTGGTCCACATCGGTCAGACCCAGGTCGTATGCGACCAGCATCGGGGAGATGCGGGTCAGCGTGAGCGACACCGTCTGCACCACGCTCCCATTGCGGTATCCGCGCACGGTCATGCCGGTGTTGGCAGGGCTGGGGTTGTAGATGCGCACGCCACTCACGCCGAACCGGTCTCCGGGGGTCGCCGCACGGAAGAATGCCACCGAAGGCGTATTGGCCCCGCCGTTCTCGGCCAGCGCAAACCCGCCGCGGCCCGCGCAGTTGTTGCAGGAGGTGTAGGTGTCTGCCTTGCCGTACACCCACCCCTGGCCGTCCCCAGCGACCAGCCCATTGAATGCAATGCCGGAGAGCTCGCCGATGAGGCCCAGTTCCGGGTCGCCAGTGCCGAATCCTTGCGCACCCGGGGCGACAGCTGCGTGCGCAAGCGGTGAAAGCGCGATGCATCCGGTCAGCAGGGCAAGGACTCCCCGCCGCAAGCACTGGCCTGCAAGGCACATCCAGTGGCGCACTCCGGGAAACGGCATGGTCAGGAATTGCATGTGGGGCATGGAAGAACAGTTGTCGGTACGCTCAAGCGGCCGAAGGGGCCAAGCCGTTGACGCAGATGCAGAAATTCAGCGCCAGGTAGGGCTGGGTGTTGTTATGCAGCTGCCCACCGCCGGCAAAGGGTGCCAGGGCCTCGGCGGCCATGGGCACATCGGGCTCCACGGCTGCATAGGTAGGGGCAGGCGTAGGGCGCGAGCCGAACGAACCGCCTTGCGCGAACACGGCCTGTGCAGGGTCTGCCGCATTGGCGGGCGCGCCAGCGGCGACCAGCGCATGGCTGTGGGTGGGCATCTCCCGGGGCTGCAGTGCATGCGCGCCGGACCCCACCGCCTGCCCCAGGTGTCGCTGGCTCAGCCCGGGGCCGGCACCCTGCCCCATGGGAGCGCGGTCCTGGAGGTCCGGCAGTGCGAAGTTGGTTTTTCCGTCACCGCCGAAACTGGTGCCGATCAATGCAAACAGCGCATTGTTCTGCGCGATCGGCAACAGCTGGCCGCGGCACGGTGCCCAGTTGGCGGCGGCGCCATCAAATGCGAAGGCCCGGATCTCTCCGAGGAATGAATCTGCCATGGTCAGCTCCTGCAGCAATCAACGCGGGGGACGCAGACCGTCAATGGCGATGCACCAGTTGACGGCGAGCGAGGGTTGCATGTTGGAGTGCGGCAGGCCGGCCCCGCTCACCGCCACAGCTTGGCTGGACATGTAGGCGCCATTGGGGGCGGCGTACGCTGCCTTGGCAGGCTGCGCAAGCGCTGCACCGGCGGGTACGCTCGTGCTCGCTGCCGCAGTGGCCCCCATCAGTGCGTGGCTGTGCCCGGGGACTTGCGCGCTGGTCAGGGCAACGGCTTCATCCCCCGCATGCGACCCCAGCTTCACGGCCATGCCGTTGGTCGCGCTTCCGCAGCCGATGGGTGTGCGCCCGCGCAGGTCGGGCAACGCGAACTGGCTGAGACCATCCCCGCCGTAGCGCCACCCCAGCAGTTCAAACAGCAGAGGGTTTTGTGCGATTGCCAGCAGGCGGCCGTCGCACGCGGCCCAGCCCTGCGGGACACGTCCGAAGCCAAACGGACGGATCTCACCAATGAAGCGGTCCATCGCCTTGTCCTTTCACTGCAAGTTTGGGGATGCGCCATCCAGGCACATGATGAAATTGAGCACCAGCGACGGCATCACGTTGTTGTGCGGCTTGCCGCCTTGCGTGGCCTGTACCGTCCCGGTGGCCAGCACCTGCGGATTTGCAACCGCCTTGGCATACAGGTTGAAGCCCTCCACCGCCGCGGGAACCAGCGCCCGAGGCAGGTTGCTGGTTGCCGGGCCTCCCGCTTGCAGGGCGTGGGTGTGCGGTGGCATCTCTTGCACCGCCAGGGTCACGCGCTCTTCGCCCAACGCGTCGCCCAGGTTCCGCTGGCTCAGGCCAGACCCCTTTCCGATGCCGATCGGCAGGCGACCGCGCAGGTCGGGCAGCGCAAAGGTCTGGCTGCCGTCGCCGCCATAGGCGTAGCCGAGCAGGTCAAACAGCGCCGTGTTGTCCGCCACGGCCAGCTGGCGCCCATCGCACACGGCCCAGCCGCTCGGCACGATGGTGCTGGCAAGCAGGCGGATCTCGCCCAGAAATGCATCGCTCATGTCAGTTTCCTTGGTCAGTGGGTGAATGCAGGCGGGTGATCAGTGCCTCATACCGGCAAGCGCCATCGCCGCCTTGCTGCACAGGCCGCAAATGCATCGAAAACCGCCCCAGTTGCCGATGCTCCAGGCCGTAGGTATCAGGGGCCCTGCGCTGGATGTCTGGCCCCGAGAAATACACCGCGCAGCCCTGTAGCGCTCCGGCTTGCCACGACTGCACCCGCTCCAGCCGCAGCGTGGCGAGGTACCCCGCTTCGGGGTGCACCAGCCTGAAGTCCGAACCCACGCCATCCAGGAATGCGTCGGCAGACGGCACGGTGGCCGTGCTGCAGGGGCGCCTCAGGCACAGGTGCGCCCCCAGGTCGTCCTGCACCTGCATGCCCAGGCGCTGGTAGTAAGCCAGGATGGGGTTGTGCCGCGCTACCTGCAGCGCCAGAGGCTGGCCGCTCGCATCCGATTCAGCCACCAGTGCCTCGAGCAAGCGCCTGCCAATACCCTGGCCACGAAATGCGGGCAGCAGTGCAATATCCACCACACGGATCTCATCGCGGCGCCGGTCCACATAAAGCCGACCTGCGACCTGTCCGTGCAAGAGCACCAGGTCGAACGCGGGGTTCTGGCACTGTGCCTGGTACTGCGCCTGCTGCCATGCAGACTGCTGCGCCACGAAGGCCTGCCAAGCCTCGTGCGGCGATGCCAGCAACTGGCGCTCGGTATCGCGCGTGGCGCTAAAGATGGCATGCAGCCAGTCCTCGTCGCCCGGCCCGATGGCGCGCAAGGCCACCCCCTCCTGCAGTTCACGAACGCCTGGCACGCCGGGCGGACCGACAAACTCGACGCTGCCAGCCACCACTGGCGGTGCAAAGGAAAGGGCTTGACGTGCAGACTGCAACATGGCCCGAACGTTATGCGAGCCCCGGACACCTGCACATCCCGTGAACACGCGATGCCGTGGGATGCGACCGCCGCATGGGAGCTACATGGCCCATGCACCCAGTGCCCGGTCACTGCATGCAATGGGAACCTTCAGACGCATCATCCGCCTGCCGTCCGCAGGGTTCGTTGAGGGGCAGGCACACAGCCGCCGCCCCGCAGCACCGAAAAGCCCTGCTGCTGCGTGCCGCTGATGGAGCCGAATCAGCCCTGTGGCGCTGGCGCAGCGCGCCCACTCCGGCGCCAACCCAGCCATCCGATCAGCGCACTGATCAACGCAAGCGCCCAAGGTGCATCCACCGGGATACCCACCGCATCAGCAGCGCCGCCCAACGCTGGCACAAACGGGTCGCGCAGCACCCCGATGGCCGGGTCGGAGTCTCCAACACCGTTGTCGGCAATGGTGTAGCTCACAGTGCGCCGGTCTCCACTGAGGCTGGCGCCCGTCCACTGGAACCAGCTGCTCGCCGCGGCCGGCGTGGCCGGGCCAAACTTCCAGAAGGCCACGCCTGCGGGCAGGGGGTCAGGGTAGACCAGGGTCACCGTGACGCTGCCAGTGCAGCCCGCCGCCCGGAACTCGAAACCGCCATTCGGCGCTGTGCGGCCGGCCGGCAGCGACACCGCAGCCATGAAACGCGTGTTTGCTGGATCCAGTGTGCAGGTCGCACCGCCGCCCGTCAGCGTGGCAGTGGCGACACCGGCCATGCCGGGGACCGTGCCGGTCACACTGGGCGCCGGGTTCACCGTAAAGGAGCGCGTGACTTGCGAGGCGGCCAGGTAGCTGGCGTTGCCCGGCTGGTCAGCGTTGATGGTGCAGGTGCCCGCCGTCACAAACGCAAGGGCGCCACCCGTGGTGATAGTGCATACACCCGCGGTGGACGAGGTGAAAACAACCGTCAAGCCAGAGTCGGCTGTCGCCGCAAGAGTGGGCGTGGTGCCGAAATTCTGGGCGCCCGGGTTGGCAAAGGTGATGGTTTGCGTAGCCGCCGGGGTAATGGAATTTGATGCCGCAGAGGCGGGGCCGGTACCGGCGACGTTTTCGGCGGTGACGGTGAAGGTGTAGGCCTGGCCATTGGTCAGACCGGTGACCACGATGGGCGAGCTGGCGCCGATCACGGGCACCACGTCTGCAGGGCTGACGGTGACGACGTAGCCCGTGATCGCAGAGCCACCGATGCTGGTTGGCGCGGTGAACGCCACCGAGGCCTGGGTGTCACCCGCGATGGCTGTGCCGATGGTGGGCGCGCCCGGCACCACCGGGCTGACCGTGAAGCTGCGACTGACCTGTGTGGCGGGCAGGTAACTGGTGTTGCCGGGCTGGTCAGCATTGATGGTGCAGGTGCCCGCGGCGTTAAAAGTCAAGACCCCGCCGCTGGTCACGGTGCATACACCGGTGGTGGATGAGCTGAACGTGACCGTCAGCCCCGAAGTGGAAGTTGCCGTAAGCGTGGGCGAGGTGCCGAAGCTCTGCGCACCGGGGTTGTTGAACGTGATGGTCTGGGGCGCTGCCGGCGTGACGGCGTTGGATGCGGCCGAGGCTGCCCCAGTACCCGCCGAGTTGGCGGCAGTGACGGTAAACGTGTAAGCCACACCATTGGTCAGGCCGGTCACGGTGATGGGCGAGCCTGAGCCCGTGCCCGTTGCGCCGCCCGGGTTGGCAGTCGCGGTGTAGCCCCCAGCAAGGATGGCCGCACCGCCGGTGCTGGCTGGTGGTGTGAAAGTGACCGTTGCCTGGGTGTTGCCGGCGGTTGCCGTACCGATCGTGGGAGCGCCGGGCACTGTCGCATTGACGGTGAACGTTTGTGCCACGGTTGGCGCTGCGCTGGTGGCCGCGTCACCCGCCTGATCCGCGTTGATCGTGCACGAGCCCGCCGTCACAAACGTGAGGGCACCGCCACTGGTGATCGTGCAGACCCCGGTGGTTGACGAAGTGAAACTGACAGTCAGACCGTTGGTGCCGGTGGCGGAGGCTGCTGTAGCGGTGAGCGTGGGCGTCGTTCCAAAATTCCGTGCACCGGGATTAGCAAAACTAATTGTTTGACTGCCCTTCGGGGTCACGGAATTGGATACACCAGACGACGGACCAGTGCCGATACTGTTAGTCGCAGTGACGGTGAAGGTATAGGCCGTCCCGTTGGTCAGGCCTGTGACACTGGCAGTGCAGGCAGCGGGCCCCGCACAGGTGCCGAACGCACCTCCAGGGTTAGCGGTAGCGGTGTACGTGGTGATCGCCGAGCCCCCGTTGCTTACCGGAGCGGTGAAGGTCACGCTGGCCTGTCCGTCACCGGCCGTGGCGGTGCCGATTGTTGGCGCCGAAGGCGCGGTAGGGATCGCAACAGCGTGTGCCGTGCCGCTGGTAAATGCAGCAGGGCCACTATTTCCGGCAGCATCACTGATGTTGGTTGATGCGTTCACGTTGAGTTTGATGGTGCCACTACCAGCGATACCACTGACTGTCACCGTCACGCTGGAGCCGGAACTGGCTGACACGCTGGCAATTGTTCCTGTTGCTCCGCCGGTGGTCCCCAACGCGAAGTCATCGGTAGAAATGTTGCTGACCGACTCGCTGAAATTGACGATGAAGTCGACACTGGTGTCGGTCGACACGGCCCCGCCTGAGGGTGCGGTGCTAACTACGGTTGGCATTACTCCGTCGATCACCAGATTCTTGTTGGCTCCTAACGAGTTGGCTGCGCCGGGTATGGCCAAGGTCAGGGTAGCGTTGTTTCCCGCTGCATCACGGATGGTGCCGCCATTGAGCCCAAGAGAACTGGTGCCTGCATAGTCCAGATCACTGGAGTTGTCGCCCGCCTGAATGGTGTAGGAGAACGTAAGGGTGCTGGTACCGCTGCCGCTGACGTAATTGATGATGCGATCCGTCGCGCCGGTTTCCAGCGTGAGTTGCGGCGTACCGGTAACGGTGACTACCTCACTGAAATAGACCTGGATGCTGATGACGTCACCGAGCCTGTAGATGCCGTTGGCTGTGCTGCCACTGACGAAAGTCACGGTTGGCGCAACTCCATCAATCACGATGTTTTTGTTGGCCCCAAGCGAATTGGCGGCTCCAGGCAAAGCCAGTGTGAGGGTGGCGTTGTTGCCCGCTCCATCGCGTATAGAGCCCCCGTTGGTGTTCAATGCCCCGGTTCCCGTGTAATCAAGATCGCTGGTGCTGTCCCCCGCCTGCACGGTGTAATTAAATGTCAACGCAGTGCTGCCGGAGCCGCTGGCATAGTTAATAGTCCGATCCGTAGCACCTGTCTCCAATGTCAACTGAGGAGTACTGATTACGTTCACTATCTCTGTGAAGTTCACTTGGATGCTGATGACATCACCTGCCTTGTAGACGCCATTAGCGGTGCTCGACGAAACCGAAGACACAGTTGGCGGCGTAGTGTCGGGCACGACTGCAGGCGAAAAATCGATATCATCAATATCAATGTCCAAGTCAGACCCCAATATTCTGACCTCATCAATATATTCCCAATTGGCAGGCGCAATAAAGGTTCCAAAAAATATGCCGTCGAGATTATAATTGGTACTAACAACCTCCACTGTATCGCGATAGCCCTTGATTGTCAGGTTGGTCGTCCCGCCCAATCCGGTCGAAACGACAAAGCTGTTTAACTTAAATTCGCTGCCGTCGGAGGTTTTAAAGCCTACGACAGTGGATGTATTAGGACCTGAGCTTCGGAAACCAAGCGCAAAATCGGCACCGGTGGCAATATCTCCATCGTTAACGATCTGGATGTTCACGATATCGTTATTGCTATAAATCACGCCATCAATGGTTACCGAGTTACTTCCTTTGGACCCAACGCTCTGAGCATTGAAGTTTTGATCGGCGGGCGCAGCATTTATCGAAAGGGAGATCGTCGCCGCCACAAGCCCGGTGACAACGACACGCCACGCCACATGTAATTGAGCGAGGACGTTCGTACCAAGATTAATTCGTGACATGTTTAAAACTCCGGCTATTCATTGGCACCGCAACCTGGTCAATTGCTGGGGCGCCCGTATAAAGAGCGTGTTTTTCGCGATTTAGCGCTTGCATAAGATGCGAGATAACAGAAGGACGGCCCAGTCAAAGCGAATGCACTTAAAAAGCCTCACTGATGAACGGATTCACGAACCACATACGCGAAATCCCGTATTTGCATACAACAAGGCTTCCGCAGGCGGATGCGTCCTACATGCCGATGGCCCTACGCTACCGTGAACATCACCTAGGTGCAAGCGATGAACCAATGCGTTTGGTGACGTCAGATACACGCTAAACCGCAGCAACTCAGGGCCAAGAGCGTGTTTCGACACCGCGGCATATGATGCGCAGTTTACTTTCGGCTGCTGCAGTGACCCGCCAAGACGACCTTGTCCCCTCCCCCGACGGCACCTACCTCGCCCGCGCCTTGCGCGAGCAGCGCATCAGCATCCGCGGCGCGCGCACGCACAACCTCAAGAACATCGACCTGGACATCCCGCGCAACCAGCTGGTGGTGATCACGGGGCTTTCGGGATCAGGCAAGTCGAGCCTGGCGTTTGACACGCTGTATGCCGAGGGGCAGCGGCGCTATGTGGAGAGCCTGTCGGCCTATGCGCGGCAGTTTCTGGGACGGCTAGACAAGCCCGATGTGGACCTGATCGAAGGACTGTCGCCCGCCATCAGCATTGAGCAAAAGGCCACCAGCCACAACCCGCGCTCGACCGTGGGCACGGTGACAGAAATCCACGACTACCTGCGCCTGCTGTACGCCCGCGCGGGCACGCCGTTTTGCCCCGACCACCACCTGCCGCTGGCCGCGCAGACGGTGAGCCAGATGGTGGATGCCGTGCTGGCCCTGCCGGAAGACACCAAGCTGATGATCCTGGCGCCGGTGGCGCGCGAGAAGAAGGGCGAGTTCACCGAAGTGTTCGCGCAGATGCAGGCACTGGGCTACATCCGGTTTCGGGTGGATGGGCAGATCTACGAGCACGAGAACCTGCCGGCACTCAAGAAAACCGAGAAGCACAGCATCGACGTCGTGATCGACCGCATCAAGGTGCGGGCCGACCTGCAGCAGCGCCTGGCCGAGAGCATCGAGGCCGCGCTGCGCGTGGGCGGCAACGAGGGCAATGGGCGCGTGCTGGCGCTGGAGATGGACACGGGGCAGGAGCACCTGTTCAGCAGCAAATTTGCGTGCCCGGTGTGCAGCTATTCGCTGGCCGAGCTGGAGCCGCGCCTGTTCTCGTTCAACTCGCCCATGGGCGCGTGCCCGGCATGCGACGGCATTGGCCAGCGCGAGGTGTTCGACCCAGCGCGCGTGGTGGCCTTCCCCACGCTCAGCCTGGCCAGCGGCGCCATC
The DNA here is from genome assembly GCF_051942715.1 of Acidovorax sp. BL-A-41-H1. Taxonomy (NCBI): domain Bacteria; kingdom Pseudomonadati; phylum Pseudomonadota; class Betaproteobacteria; order Burkholderiales; family Comamonadaceae; genus Acidovorax; species Acidovorax sp. BL-A-41-H1. Next base: position 231,403 of record NZ_JBPVJQ010000003.1, read on the forward strand.
AAGGGCTGGGACCGGCGCAATGGCTACTACTTTGCGATGCTGGAGAGCCTGGCGCGGCACTACGCGTTTGACATCGAGGCGCCGTTTGAATCACTGCCCGCACCGGTGCAGCACGCCATCCTGCATGGCTCGGGCGAGGAAGAAATAGCCTTCAGCTACATCATGGACAGCGGTGCCTCCAAGGGCAAGGTGCACACCAAGAAGCACCCGTTCGAGGGCATCATCCCCAACATGGCCCGCCGCTACCGCGAGACCGATTCGGTGGTGGTGCGCGAGGACCTGGCGCGCTTTCGCAGCACGCAGCCCTGCCCCGAATGCCAGGGCACACGCCTGCGCCGCGAGGCACGCCATGTGCGTCTGGGTGAAGGCAAGCAGGCCCGCGCGATCTTTGAGGTCAGCCACGCCACACTGAACACTGCCCACGCCTGGTTCAACGATTTGAAGCTGACGGGTGCCAAGGCCGAAATTGCCGACAAGGTGGTGCGCGAGATCGCCACGCGCCTGCAGTTTTTGAACGACGTGGGCCTGAGCTACCTGAGCCTGGACCGCAGCGCTGAAACGCTCAGCGGTGGCGAAGCGCAGCGCATCCGCCTCGCGTCACAGATCGGCTCGGGCCTGACGGGTGTGATGTATGTGCTGGACGAGCCCAGCATCGGTCTGCACCAGCGCGACAACGACCGTCTGATCGCCACCCTCAAACACCTGCGTGACATTGGCAACAGCGTGATCGTGGTGGAGCACGACGAGGACATGATGCGCGCTGCCGACCATGTGATCGACATGGGCCCCGGCGCGGGTGTGCACGGCGGGCGCGTGATGGCGCAGGGCACGTACGACGAAGTGCGGGCCAATGCGCAGTCGCTCACGGGCCAGTACCTGTCGGGCGCGCGCACCATTGCCGTGCCAAAGCGCCTCACGCCGTGGCTGCCGGTGCTGGACCAGCCCGCGCCCATGGTGGAGGCCAAGGCCAAATCTCGCTTTCCACAGACCGAGGCCAGCAAGCGCCGCGCCGAGCGCATGGCAGAGCATCACGCACGCCAGGGCGCCGTGCAAGCGCTGCGCGTGGTGGGTGCCACCGGTAACAACCTGAAGGGCGTGACGGTGGACTTCCCGGTGGGGCTGCTCACCTGCGTGACGGGCGTTTCGGGCTCGGGCAAGAGCACGCTGGTCAACGACACGCTCTATGCCGCCGTGGCGCGGCAGGTGCACCGTGCGCACGAGGAACCGGCCGCGCACGACGAGATCGTGGGCATCGAGTATTTCGACAAGGTCATCAACGTAGACCAGAGCCCCATTGGCCGCACGCCCCGCAGCAACCCGGCCACGTACACGGGCCTGTTCACGCCCATCCGCGAGCTGATGGCCGAGACCAACACCGCCAAGGAACGCGGCTACGGCCCGGGGCGCTTTTCCTTCAACGTGTCGCAGTCATCCGGCGGTGGCCGCTGCGAGGCCTGCCAGGGCGACGGCGTGGTGAAGGTGGAGATGCACTTTCTGCCCGACGTGTACGTGCCCTGCGATGTGTGCCACGGCCAGCGCTACAACCGCGAGACGCTGGAAGTGCAATGGAAGGGCAAGAACATCGCGCAGATCCTGGAGCTGACGGTGGAGGACGCTGCGGCCTACTTCAAGGACGTGCCGACCATCGCGCGCAAGCTGCAGACGCTGCTGGATGTGGGCCTCTCCTACATCCGCCTCGGCCAGGCCGCCACCACGCTCTCGGGCGGCGAGGCGCAGCGGGTGAAGCTGGCGCAGGAGCTGAGCAAACGCGACACCGGCCGCACGCTCTACATCCTGGACGAGCCCACCACCGGCCTGCACTTTGCCGACATCGACCTGCTGCTCAAGGTGCTGCACCAGCTGCGCGATGCAGGCAACACCATCGTCATCATCGAGCACAACCTCGATGTGATCAAAACCGCCGACTGGCTCATCGACATGGGCCCCGAGGGCGGCGCGGGCGGCGGCACCGTGGTGGGGGTGGGCACGCCCGAAGAGCTGGCGGCCAACCCGGCCAGCCATACGGGGCAGTACCTGGCGCCCTATCTCAAGGCCCGTTCAACGTGAAAATGGCCACTAGCGCTTGATTTGATTGCATCCATAGCTATCAAATCAATAGCTTTAGACCATCAGTTCACGGCAGATGCCGGGCCAGCACCGGGTCGAGCGACGCGAGGAAAGCCTCGACCGCGCGCGTGTAGTCGCCCTCCAGCCCCAGCCGCGCATTGATGTCGCCGTGCGAGAGCGCCTGGGGCAGCACCTCGGCACGCCCGCCATGGGCCTGCAGGCGGCGGGCCATGGCATCGGACTGGCGGCAGGAGCCATCGGACCGCAGCGATGAGCACACCAGCAGAAACGGCACCGGCGCAGGCGCTGTCCCGCGCGGCGCATTGGGCACACCCGGTGCACCCGGTGCATCGGACGCATCGGGCAGGCCGTGGTAGGGCGATGCGGCGCGCCAAAAGGCCGGGTCGGCGCCAAACACGCCGTTGTAAAAAGCCGGGTGACGCGCTTCCATGATGGCGGGCACATTCAGCGCGGCACTGTCGAGCGCCACGGTGGCCAGCCATGGCCCGGCGCCCGCCTGCTGCGCGTGCACGGGCGATGTGCTGACCAGCGCTGCCAGGTGCGCGCCGGCAGAGTGGCCCATCAGCACCACGCGCGAAGCGTCCGCGCCCCACTGGGCGGCGCTGCGCTGCACGAAGGCGAGCGCACTGGCCACATCGCGCGCCTGCTGCAGCACATCGGCCGAGGGCAGCAGCCGATAGTTTGTTGACACCACCACCCAGCCGCGTGGCACCCAGCGAGCCACCTTCTCCTCCACCACGCGGCCATGGGCCTTGTCGCCCATACTCCAGGCGCCGCCATGCACCATCAGCAGTACGGGTGCAGCGGGACTGCGCGGGACGGCTACGGCAGGCGCGGCGGGCAGGTAGACGTCCAGGCGCTGGCGGCGGTCGGCACCGTAGGGTATGTCGGCCAGCTTGTGCGCGGGCGGCGCGGCGTTGCGCAGCGGAGCTGGGGCTGATCCATCGACCTGCGCAATGGCCAGCGAGGGGAACAGCGCCAGCAGCGCGGCGGCTGCCGCCAACCAGCGCAACCGGCAGGGCATGCGCAGGGACAGTAGTGCATGCGTCACGGCGACCTCATTGCGGTGCAGTGGAAACGGCGCGCCCGGCCAGCTTGCGGTACAGGGTCTGGCGGCTGATGCCCAGCTGCCGGGCGGCTTGTGAGACATTGCCGTGGGCGTGCTGCAGTGCCTGGTCGATGGCGTTGCGCGAGAGCTGCTGCAGGCTCTGCGTTGGCACAGCTGTACCCCGCGCCTGGGTCGGCAGGGCCGCGGTAGGTTCGGCCCCCGCACCGTCCAGCGCCTGCGCCATGTCATCGGGCAGGTGCTGCCAGTCCAGCACGTCCTCCCCTTCGCCCAGCATCGCGCAGGCCGTGCGCAGCACGCTGGCCAGCTGGCGCAGGTTGCCGGGCCAAGGGTAGGCCGCCAGGCGCGCAAGCAGGTCGGGCGCCACCTGCACATCAGCAGGCAATCCCTGCTCCGCGGCCAGGTCAGCCAGCAGGCGCAGCACCAGCGCTGCGAAATCGGTGCGCTCGCGCAAGGCGGGCAGTTGCACCGTGAGGCCATTGATGCGGTAGTACAGATCAGTCCGAAAGCGGCCCTGCTCGGCCGCCTGCGCCAGCTGGCAGTGCGTGGCGCACACCAGCGCAAAGTCCACCGGTACGGCGCGGCTGGCGCCCACGGGCGTCACGCTGCGCTCTTGCAGCACGCGCAGCAGGCGGGTCTGCAGGGGCAGCGGCATATCGCCGATTTCGTCGAGGAACAGCGTACCGCCATGGGCCTCGCGCAGGCGACCCAGGTGGCCCTCCTTGCGCGCACCGGTGAAGGCGCCGGCTACGTGGCCGAAGAGTTCGGATTCGATCAGGTTCTCGGGGATGGCCGCGCAGTTGATGGCCACAAACGGCGCATCGCGCCGCGGGCCGCTGGCGTGCAGGGCGCGCGCAAACACCTCTTTGCCCACGCCCGATTCGCCCTGGATGAGCACGGGGATGGGCTTGGCCACCACGCGGCGGGCTTTGTCAGCCGCGGCGCGCCAGCGGGCGTCGCCGGTGTCCAGCCGGGCCAGGGCGTCGTTGTGAGTGGGCACGGCGGTGGCTGCGATCGCGGTGGTGCGCGCGGGCGCCGCCGGCCACGCGGTCACATCCACTTGGACCTGCGCAAACAGCAGCGCCCCGCCGCGCGAGCGCAGGGCCTGCGGCTGCTGGGGACGGCGGCGGTGGTGGGAGAGCAAATCGTCCAGCCGTACATCCGCCACGCGCTCCAGCGGCGTGGCGCCCACGTCGCCTGCATGCAGCCCCAGCAGCGCCAGGCCCGTGCGGTTGGCGCCCACGATCCAGCCATCAGCCGACACGGCCACGATGCCTTCGGCCACGCTGCCGATGCCCTCGGGCTCGCGGTGCAGGTGCAGGCGGATGTGGCGCTTGCAGGTGGCTACCAGCAGACGGTTTTCGATCATGCGGGCAGCGGTGCTTACCAGGCCCAGCGTGTGCGCGTGGCCGTTGCGGTGGTCGCTGGAAATGTCCAGGATGCCCAGCAGCTCGCCCGTGGCTGACAGGATGGGCGAGGCGGCGCAGGTGAGGAAACCGTTGCGCTCCAGGTAGTGCTCGCCCGCGTGCACCTCGACCGCCGTGCCTTCGGCCAGCGCGGTGCCGATGGCGTTGGTGCCGCGGTGCTCCTCGTGCCACGACGCGCCGCTGGTCAGCGCCACGCGCTCGGCCTTGCCCACAAAGTGCGGGTCGCCCAGGGTGTGCATCAGCATGCCGCTGCGGTCGGCCAGCACCACCACGCTCTGGCTGTGGCGCACCTGCTCGAACAGGTATTCCATGACGGGGCGCGAATGCGCCAGCAACGCATGGTTGTACGCCAGCGCCTGGCGCAGCGTGCCGGTGCTGGCATGGTCGGTGGCGGCGGCGCGGCCGGTGGGCGCCAGGCCTGCGGCGACGCTGCGCGCCCACGAACGGGCCAGGCGCTCGTCCAGCAGGCCGCTGGGGCAATGGCCGAACTCCAGCAGGTGCTGGCGCGCCTGCCGCAGGGCCAGCGGGCCGCCCGGGGCAAGGCCTGGGGGATGGGATGAAGTGCTTCGCACGCGTTGTCTCCGTGCAGGGTCATGGTGCCCCGCTTGTCGTTGCGAACGAGTATGGCAAGCCCGGGGAAGCGCGGCAAGCACGATGGGCAAATACAGGCGCCGCCACTGTCCGACTGTTCCATTGTGTGACAGGTGTCGCGCCGCAGCAGTGTCCGCCGGCGGACGCAGAGCGCTGCGCGCACGGGTGCTGCAGCCAGAAAACCCAATGAATTCAACGCCCTGCATGGCGTGGCACGGCTGGCACGCCTCTTGAGTAGTGGTGTGCATCGGGCGGCTTGCCGTGCAGGCCGCACCGATGACCACAACACCCGCATCCATCCGCAGGAGACAAGCACATGACCGTTTACGCAGCCCCCGGCACCGCAGGCGCCAAGATCGCCTACAAGCCCCAGTACAACAACTTCATCGGCGGCCAGTTCGTGGCGCCGGTCAAGGGCCAGTACTTTGACGTGATCTCGCCCGTCAACGGCAAGGTCTACACCCAGGCCGCCCGCTCCACTGCGGAAGACATCGAGCTGGCGCTGGACGCCGCCCACGCCGCCGCCGACGCTTGGGGCAAGACCGACGCCGCCACGCGCGGCAACATCCTGCTGAAGATTGCTGACCGCATCGAGCAGAACCTGGAACTGCTGGCCTATGCCGAAACGGTGGACAACGGCAAGGCGATCCGCGAGACGCTGAACGCCGACATCCCCCTCACCGTGGACCACTTCCGCTACTTTGCGGGCTGCGTGCGTGCGCAAGAAGGGGCGCTTTCCAACATCGACGAGAACACAGTGGCGTACCACATCCAGGAGCCACTGGGCGTGGTGGGCCAGATCATTCCGTGGAACTTCCCCATCCTGATGGCCGCGTGGAAGCTGGCCCCTGCGATTGGCGCGGGCAACTGCGTGGTGCTCAAGCCTGCAGAGTCCACGCCCATTTCCATCCTCATCCTGGCCGAGCTGATTGCCGACCTGCTGCCGCCCGGCGTGCTCAACATCGTCAACGGTTATGGCCGCGAGGCAGGCATGCCGCTGGCCACCAGCAAGCGCATCGCCAAAATTGCCTTTACCGGCTCCACCAGCACCGGCCGCGTGATTGCGCAGGCCGCCGCCAACAACCTGATCCCCGCCACGCTGGAACTGGGTGGCAAGAGCCCCAACGTGTTCTTTGCCGACATCATGGACAAAGACGATGCCTTCCTCGACAAGGCCGTCGAAGGCCTGGTGCTGTTTGCCTTCAACCAGGGCGAGGTCTGCACCTGCCCATCGCGCGCGCTGATCCAGGAATCGATCTACGACAGGTTCATGGAACGTGTGCTCAAGCGCGTGGCCGCCATCAAGCACCAGAACCCGCTCGATACCGACAGCATGATGGGCGCGCAGGCATCCAAAGAGCAGCTCACCAAGATCCTGAGCTACCTCGACCTGGGCAAGCAGGAAGGCGCCGAAGTGCTGGCCGGTGGCGGCCAGGCCCACCTGGGCGGCGACCTGGAAGGCGGCTACTACGTACAGCCCACGCTGTTCAAGGGCCACAACAAGATGCGCATCTTCCAGGAAGAAATCTTCGGCCCCGTGCTGGCCGTGACCACCTTCAAGGACGAGGCCGAGGCGCTGGAAATTGCCAACGACACGCTGTACGGCCTGGGCGCCGGCGTGTGGAGCCGCAACGGCAATGTGGCCTACCGCATGGGCCGTGCCATCAAGGCCGGGCGGGTGTGGACTAACTGCTACCACGCATACCCGGCGCACGCGGCGTTTGGCGGCTACAAGGAGTCGGGCATCGGGCGGGAGACGCACAAGATGATGCTGGACCATTACCAGCAAACCAAGAATCTGCTGGTTTCGTACTCCGAAAACAAGCTCGGCTTCTTCTGATTTGGGGTGGCGGTCCGCAGAACGTCCCTGGCGTCGTTGCTCCGTCTTGCCGTAGCGTTGCTACTGTCTGCGACGGAGACGCCTAGCCAGGAACGGTTTGTGAACCGCTGGATGAGCTAGGGACCCTCTGCGCGAATCAAGCGGTAAGTGAGCGCTGCGGACCGGGATGGGCTGCAAGGCGCAAAACGCAGCAATAGCCGCAGCTATTGCGAGTATTTGCAACGCAGCAGACCGCCCGATGCCGCAGATGCACACGGCGCGCTGATTAGTGCAGAGGGTCCCTGAGGGCGCGGCTCGTTGTTCCAACTTGCCGCGCTTGCGTCTTTTTGGTTTGCTGGAGACATGCATGGTCGACAAAGTCATTGCCACGCCGGCCGCGCTTGAACTCGTGGCTTTCCTGAAAGCGAAACACGGGCCCGGGCTCATGTTTCACCAGAGTGGCGGCTGCTGCGACAACAGCGCGGCCAACTGTTATCTGCAAGGCGAGATCACGATGGGCGCGGGGGACGTGTACCTGGGCGATGTGGGCGGGTGCCCGTTCTACATCGGCCGCGCGCAGTACCAGACGTGGAAGCACACGCAGCTGATCCTGGATGTGATCGAGGGCACTGGCGGCACGTTTTCGCTGGAGGGGCCCGAGGGCCGGGCTTTCCATACGCGCTCGCGGGTGTTCACCGATGAAGAGCTGGCGGCGCTGGGGCTTACGCGGCCCGGGGCGGGCTGAGCCACGCAAGGCCACTGGGGCCTTCTGAGGCTTTCTGGGGGCATTTTCAGGCCAAATCGGCCTGTAGCCCTTGTTTTAAATGCCTGTATTGCTATTGAACCTGTAGCATTCCAGATCGGCTGCTTACCTGGCTTTCGCTGCCCAGGCGGAACACCGACACCACCTGCACCAGCTCCTGGGCCTGGTTTTGCAGGCTGCCGGCAGCGGCGGCCATTTCCTCGACCAGGGCCGCGTTCTGCTGCGTGACCTGGTCCATCTGCGTGACGGCCTCGCCCACCTGCGCCACGCCCTGGCTTTGCTCGCGGCTGGCGGCGCTGATCTCGCCCATGATGTCCGTCACTCGGCGGATGGAGCCCACCACCTCTTTCATCGTCGCACCGGCGCGGTCCACCAGCGCGCTGCCTTCGGCCACGCGCTCCACGCTGGCGTTGATGAGGGTCTTGATCTCGCGGGCAGCCTCGGCGCTGCGCCCGGCCAGTGAGCGCACTTCGGTGGCCACCACGGCAAAACCGCGGCCTTGCTCGCCGGCGCGGGCGGCTTCTACCGCGGCGTTCAGCGCCAGGATGTTGGTCTGGAAGGCGATGGAGTCGATCACGCCGATGATGTCGGCGATCTTTTGCGACGAGGCATTGATGCCATGCATGGTGTCCACCACCTGGGCCACCACCTCGCCGCCCTGCACGGCCACCTGGCTGGCGCTGGCGGCGAGCTGGCTGGCTTGCAGGGCGCTGTCAGCGTTCTGGCGCACGGTGGCGTTGAGCTGCTCCATCGACGCCGCGGTCTGCTCCAGCGCGCTGGCCTGGCTCTCGGTGCGGGCCGACAGGTCGGTGTTGCCCTGTGCAATCTGCACGCTGGCCGTGGCCACGCCCTCTGAGCCGTCGCGCACCCGGCGCACCACCTGCGTGAGCTGGCCGCGCATCTGCAAAAGGGCCTGCAGCAACTGGCCGACCTCGTTGGTGCCGTGCTGCACGCGCGTCTCGCCCAGGTCGCCCTGCGCTACGGCGCGCGAGAGTTCCACCGCCTGCGACAGCGGCACGGTGATGGAGCGCACGAACACCAGCGCCATGGTGCCAGTGAGCACCAGCACCAGCAACAAGCCTGCAGCGATCAGCCCCAAGCTGCGCTGTTCTTCGGCCACGCGCTGCTGCAGTGCGCTGTCCAGCACGCCCAGGGCGCTGCCGTTGAGGTTGTTCAGTGCGTCGATGGTACGGGTGAGCGCATCGAAATAGTCACGCGAGCTGAGCTTGAACTCGGTGGCGTTGATCACCTCACGCTCGGCCAGCTGCAGCGACTGCGCAATGCTCGCCTGGACGGCCTGCGAAGGCTCGGCCAGTGCCTTGCGCACCGCGGGGTTGGACTGCAGGGCACGGTCCAGCCCGCGGAAGGTGTCGCCTTGCAGCTCGGCCACGCGTTGCTGCAGCACCAGCATCTGCCCCTTGGCCTGGGGCGTGAGTTCGCCGCGGCCCAGCGCGCCGGCGCCCTGGGCGCGCAGCACCCCGAGCTTTTCGCCGAGCATGGGCGCCTGGATCAGCGAGGCCTGCACGAGCGCGTTGGTCTCCGCATCCGGGTCAATCTGCAACCCATAGGTGTGCACGACCGATTCGCTCAGGCGCAGCAGCGATGCGATGAGCTGGGTATGCCGTGCCGTGCTCTGCGGCGCATCCACGCTGCGCGCGCCCACGGCCTGCTCCAGCGCCCGCCAGGTGCTCAGCGCCTCCGCCCAGGCTGCCATCTCCGCTGCGGGCATGCGGGCATCCTTGAGCTTTTCGGTGGTTTCGGCGATCACCGTTTCCACCGCATCGCGCGCACCGGGGCGGCGCCCGGCCAGCGATTCATCGCCCCCCAGCATGCCGGCCGACAACCCCCGATGCACCTGCACCCGCTGCACCAGCCGGGTGATCGCCTGCGCCGGACCAATGCCCGCAGCCTCCATCCGTGCGTGTTCGATGGTCCGCAGCGCATCCGCCACGTACAGCCCGGTGGGCAGGGCGCTCATCAGCAATCCGAGGACGCCCAGGATGAGGAACTTCTGGAGCAGGTTCAGGCGGTGGAGCAAGGACATGGGGCACGCGGACGCCGAGGCGTGAGGGGGAAAGTAAGCAAAAGTAGCCCCGAAATGTAAGGGCCTGCGTGCAGCAGGGATTTGACCGGCGTCAATTCCGGCCGCAGCAGGCATGGCTTTTACACATCCATATGTTCCGGGCCGCCACTGCCGGCGAGCTGCCGTGACCGAGGCGCGTCTGCAGCCGTTGGCGCCGGCCGTGCCCCGCGTGACGCCGCCGGACAACCGCGCCGGTGGCACCACGGCAGTGCTGGTCATAATGCGCCCACACCGCCAGGAGCCCGCCCATGCAATCGATCACGCTGCGCTTTCTTGCATCGCACCACACCACATCACCATCGGCGGCCCGCATACCCGGCGGCACGGTGCTGCGCTGGGTGGACGAGGCGGGTTTTGCCTGCGCCAGCGCCTGGGCGCGCGGGCCTTGCATCACGCAGTTTCTGGGCGGTGCCGATTTCACGCAGCCCATCCGGCCAGGAGACCTGGTGGAAGTGCATGCAAAGCTGGCCTACACCCACGAATCCACGCTGAGCCTGGCGGTGGAGGTGCGCAGCGGCACTGTGCAGGGCGGCCCGCTGCACGACGTGGTGCACTGCGTGGCGGCCTACACCGCGGTGGATGCCGACGAGCTGCCCCGCACCGTGGACAAGTGGGTGCCCGAAACCCCGGGCGACATCGCGCTGGCGCAGCGCGTGCAGGCACACCTGGAAGCCGCGCGGGCGGCGCAGTGACGGCGCCCGCGGCAGCATCGGCCACCCCCTTTCGCCCACGCGACCTGCTGGCTGCGCTGCTGGTGGTGGTGCTGTGGGGCGTGAATTTTGTGGCGATGAAGTGGGGGTTGGAGAGCTTCAGCCCCTTCCAGCTGGGCGCCGCGCGCTACCTGTTTGCGGCCGTGCCGCTGGTGCTGCTGGTGCGCCCGCCGCGCGTGCACTGGCGGTGGGTGGTGATGTTCGGGCTGTTTCAGGGTATCGGGCAGTTCGGCTTTCTGTTCTTTGCGCTCAAGGTGGGCATGACGGCCGGGCTGGCCAGCGTGCTGCTGCAGACGCAGGTGTTCTTCACCGCGCTGTTCGGCTTCGCACTGCTGCGCGAGCGGCCCGGGCGTCCACTGGTGTGGGGCCTTGCGCTGGCCGCGGCAGGCCTCGTGTGCTTTGTCATGAACTACGTAGGCCCGGCTGCAGGCAGCGGCATGGGCGCCGGCTCGGCCACCACGCTGGCGGGTCTTTTCCTCACGCTGTGCGGCGCAGCCATGTGGGCCTCGTCCAACATCGTGGCGCGGCTGGCGCAGCAGCGCAGCCCGGGCTACGACCCGCTGGCGTTTGTGATCTGGAGCAGTGCAGTGCCAGTGCTGCCGTTTGTGGCGCTGTCGGCCTTGTTCGATGCCGATGCTGCCCGCTGGCTGCACTGGCAGGCGCTGGCCAGCGTGCCGTGGATCGCGTGGGCATCGGTGGCCTACCTGGGCTGGGCCGCCACCATCGTCGGCTATGCGCTGTGGACGCAACTGCTGCAGCGCCACCCAGCCAACCGCGTGGCGCCGTTCAGCCTGGCTGTGCCGGTGGTGGGGCTCACGGCGGGATGGCTGGTGCTGGGCGAGACGGTGGCGCCCTGGCAATGGGCGGGCATCGGCTTCATTGTGGTGGCGCTGGCCTGCGTGGTTCTGGGGCCCCGATTTCAGGCAAAAACGGCCTCAAGCCCTTGATTTATTTGCCCGCATTGCTATTTATTCAATAGCAATACGGCGCCAGCCACGCAGCGGCGGTGCCAGGGCGAAAGCGTGCATCGCCGTAGCCGGGGGCTGCTACAGCATCTTGCGCCGCGCAAAGCGCACTACCGTCACGCCTGCCCGTGCCTGGCGCACCGAGGGCATCACCAGCACGCAGTCGTCGTACGGCGTGGCCACCGGCACCCCATCGTTGTCGCCGATCACGGTCCCGGCTTTCTCGAACACCTCCAGCCCCGTGAACGGAGCCACAAACCGGAAGGCGCTGCTGGTGGCCACCACCGGCCCCGTCACCTCCAGCGCCCACTGGCGCGGGGCGTCCGGCAGGCGCCAGCCGGGCAGCTGCTGCGCCAGCGCATCGACGTCCAGCACGCCCGCCTGTTCGATGAAGCGTACGCACTGGTCCTGCGCCACGGCGCGGCTCGCCGGGTCACCATGGAAGCCGCATTCGATGAGCAGCGAGCGCGTGTCATCGCCCGGCGCATCGGCCAGCGCACCAAAGCGGCCGTAGTCGCGCATGCGCACGCCGTCTTTGTGGCCCGCGTCGACCACGATGTGCTCGGGCGAGCGCATGGCGCGTGCCAGCTGCAGGTTGCGCGGCTGCATGCCGGTGAGCAGCAGCGGTGCCGACGGCTCGTGCATGGAGTGGATGTCCAGCAGCCAGTCGGCCTGCGTTACCCAGGGCCGCAGCGCGGCGGCACGGCGGCGTTCACGCGTATCGGCGGCGTCGATGCGCTCGTCCAGCCACTGGCGGTTGAGGTCTTCGTCGGTGAAGCGCGAGGCATCGTGGTGGGTCGCGTCAAACCGGTCGAAGGCATCGAGGTTGCAAAACGCCAGCGTGAGCGAGCCGCGCAGGGGCCGCACGCCGGCGTCGAGCAGGCCCTTCAGTGCCCACGCACCGCACAGTTCATTGCCATGCACCAGCGCGCTGACCATCACGCGGCGGCCGGGCACGCCGGAGTCGAAATGCCACACGCCTTCGGTGCCGGTATTGCCCGCGCGCCAGGCGCTGATGTCGGGTGCGGGCAGGTCAAAGACAAGGGGCTGCACGGTGCGGTTGTTGTCTTGATGGTTGTCGTGCTGGCTCATTCTTCGATCTTTGCGTAGTCCACAATCTTCTTGTACTTGGCCACTTCGGTGGCCAGGAACTGGTCGAGGTTGACCGTGGTAGCCGCCACGGTGGAGCCGCTGGATTCCATCTTCTTTCTGAACTCGGGCGACTGCAGGCTGTCGTTGAGCGCCTTCTTGAGCTTGTCGAACACCGGCTTGGGCAGGTTGGCAGGGCCCATGAGCGCAAACCACACGCCGATGTCCACGTTCTTGTACTGCGCGGTTTCGGCCAGCGCCGGAATCTCGGGCGTGGTGGCCGAGCGCTTGGCCTCGGTGGTGCCCAGCGCAATGACCTTGCCGCTCTTGATATGCGGCAGGCCGCTGGACAGCACGAATACGCCGTACTCCAGGTTGTTGCCCATCAGGTCGTTGGTCAGCGGCGCCACGCCGCGGTAGGGGATGTGCGTCATGAACAGCTTGCCCTGCTCCTTGACCATCTCGCCCGCCAGGTGCAGCGAGGTGCCCACGCCCGAGCTGCCATAGCTGAACTTGCCGGGGTTCTTCGACACCTTCTGCGTGAACTCGGCCAGGTTCTTCACGCCCGCGCCCTGCGAGGCCACCAGCACCAGCGGCTGCGAGGCAATCAGGCCGATGGCCGTGAAGTCCTTGATGTCGTACTTGACCTTCTTGGTCACCAGCTTGTTGATAGCGATCTCGTTGCTGGCGCCCACCAGCAGGGTGTAGCCATCGGGCGCGGCGCTGGCCACCTTCTGCGCGCCGATGGCGCCACCGGCACCGCCGATGTTCTCGATGACCACGGGCACGCCGAGCTTGGCACTCAGTTCGGTGGCCACGGTGCGGCCGGTCAGGTCGGTGCTGCCGCCGGGCGGGTAGCCCACGACGATGGTGATGGGCTTGGAGGGCCAGGCGGCATCCTGGGCAAGCACGGGCGCGGCGGTGGACAGCAGGGCAAGGCCGCACAGCAGTGCGGTGCGGCGGGGGGCGGACAACAGGCGGGTGGTAGACATGGGGTTTCCTGGATGTGAAGGCGCAGACACGGCCGGTACAGCACACACGGGGAGTGCGAGCAGTGCATCGGCTCATTGGTACGCAGCAGCCATGCCTGATTGTCAAAAGCGCGCGGGCTGCACGTTGTGCCGAAACGGCACCAAGCCGTGCTGTTTAGGCTGCGCCGCTACGGGTTGACCCCAGGCTGCGCAGGGTGGCACCGCCCGCGCGGCAACGCCACATTCACCGCTGCGCCATGGCTTTCCAGAACACTTCGGCCAGCGGGCCCAGCCGCCGCTTGGGGCGATACAGGCGCACGTCAAAACGCACTTCCATGCGCGCATCGCCGGCCGGGGCCAGGCGCCCGGCCTTGCAGTCGGCATGCACCATGGACCATGGCAGCCATGCCACGCCCAGGCCCTTTTGCACGTATTCGTAATGCGCGTCGGCCGAGTCGCATTCCACCACCCGCTGCAGGCGCGGGGCGTGGGGGTTTTGCGCCAGATGGTCTTCCACCAGCCGCCCCAGCGCCAGCTGCGGCGCGTAGGCCAGATAAGGCACCAGCGCCGTGCCCTGGCCAAAGCGGTGCTGCGCCGTGCCCTGGGCCGTGGCGCGCGACACGGGCACCAGCCGGTCAGACGCTACGGTGACGTGGCTGAACTGCCGGGCATCGAGCCGCACGGCCAAGGTGGGATGGTGGTAGACAAGCGAAAAGTCTGCCTCGCTGCGCTCCAGCATGGCCACCGTGTCGGCCAGCGCCCGCGTGCGCACGCAGACCTCCGCCCCCTGCAGCACCGGCTGCAGGCGCACCAGCCAGTCGGCCACCACGGTGCGCGCGAGCGTGCGGCCCGTGGCCAGCGTGATGGTGCGGCCCTGGCGCCCGGCCAGGCTCTGCAGCTCTTCGTGCGACTGGCTCAGGCTGCGCGCCAGATTGCCCGCCGTTTCCAGAAAGCTCTGGCCCGCCGGGGTGAGGGTGACGGGCCCGCCCCCGCGTTCGACTAGCGGCGTACCTGCCCAGGCCTCCAGCGCGCGGATGCGCCGGCCAAAGGCTGGGTGGGTGACATGCCGCAGCTCGGCGGCGCGCGTGAAGCTGCGCTCCTGCGCCAGCACGATGAAGTCTTCGAGCCATTTGAGCTGCATCGCGGGGCTCCGGGGTCAAAGTGCGCGGGGCGGTGCGCGCCATCAGATAAAAATCCGCGGGCCCCCACCGGTGCACCCGCAGCATCGCCGGCTCCGGCGGGCGTGCCAGGCGTCAGTGCCCGGCCGCTGCCTGCGCGGCCTGCAGCACCGCACGGGTGCGCAGGGCCTCTGCGCGCGCAGCCGCCGCAAAGTCGTCACCGCGCGATGCGTACAGGATGGCGCGCGACGAGTTCACGATGATCGGCCCATCACTGCGCAGGCCTGCGCGCACCGTGGCCGCTGCATCGCCGCCCTGGGCACCCACGCCCGGAATCAGCAGCGGCAGCGTGGGCGCAATGCTGCGCACGCGCTCGATCTCCTGCGGGTACGTGGCGCCCACCACCAGGCCGAGCTGGCCGTTCTTGTTCCAGGGGCCTTGCGCCAGGCGGGCCACGTGTTCGTACATCAGCGGCTGACCTTCGATGCTGGCCAAGCGCTGGTTTTGCAGGTCGTCACCGCCGGGGTTGGACGTGCGGCACAGCAGGAACGCGCCCTTGCCGTGGTAGGCCAGGTAGGGCTCGATCGAATCAAAGCCCATGAAAGGCGAGAGCGTGACTGCATCGGCACCATATCGCTCGAACGCCTCCTTGGCGTACTGCTCGGCGGTGGAGCCGATGTCGCCGCGTTTGGCATCCAGGATCACCGGCACATGCGGCGCATTGCAGCGCATGTGCTGCATCAGCCGCTCCAGCTGGTCTTCGGCGCCATGGGCGGCAAAGTACGCGATCTGCGGCTTGAAGGAACACACGAGGTCTGCCGTGGCATCGACCACAGCCGCGCAGAAGTCATAGATCTTGCGCGGGTCGCCCTGCATCCCTGCGGGAAACCGCGTCGGCTCCGGGTCCAGGCCCACGCACAGCAGGGATTGGTTCTGCGCCGTGGCGCTGCGCAGCATGTCGGTAAAGGTCATGGGGCGTGATTTTAGGTGGGCGCTGGCTGGCGCTGGCTGCCAGAGCGGTCAGCGGGCCCGGTGAGGATGCGCCGGGCATGAAAAAAGGCCGTCGAGACGGCCTTTGGGAGGAGATTGCGGCAGCAATCCGCTGGTGCGATGCGTCAGCGTGGCACTGCCAGCAGGCGCATCACGTCGCGGTCGTTGGGCAGCGCGTAGTCGTGGCCAGCCACGATGCGGCTGTCCTCGGTGCGCACGAGTTTCAGGCTTACGTAGGTGAAGTTGGCAGCGGCAGAGTAGGTACCCACCATCACCAGCGACGCGTTGTGGCTGCGGGCAATGTCCTTGATTTCCCGCGAAAGCAGGAGCTCGCCCGCGCCTTCGCGCACAAACACATCGCCGCGCAGCTTGATTTCCTTGACGTTGAAACCGCTGTTGGCCATCTGCGACGCGTACTGTTCGGACAGCGTACGGCCCAGCGGTGCAGAACGGCTCAGATCGTTCACGTTCACGACCGTGGCAACGAGCACGGGCCCGCCACCCAGGGTGTTGAGGTCAAAGCCTGCCGTCAGCTTGCCCACGGCTTCGCGGCTGCTGTTCAGGAAGGGGTTGCTGGCAGCCTCCTGGTAGGTGGGCTCGGTGCGCACAGGCGCTGCCGTGTTCGCACAGCCCGCCAACAGGGCGGCTGCGGCCAGCGCCGTCAGGGATGCGGTGACTTTCATTGGGAAACTACCTTCATGTTGACGTTCCTGTACGAGGGGCGCATGAAAAGCGGGGTATCCGCGTTCTCAAGGTAGTACACGTCTGTCTTGCGCGCTACGTACTGGCCGCCACGGGTGACCGTGGTCGTGAGGATCATTTCGGTGTTTGTCGGACCGCCAGAGCCAACGCTCAAGCCGTAGTCGGCCAGCGAGGTAAAGCCCAGCGTGGCCAGAAGCTGTGCGTCCAGATGCTCATGGCGCAGCCCGTAAGCAGCCATCAGACCCACGGCGATCATGGTGAGCTGGTTGGGCACAAAATGCGGCCGCGGGCTGTTGTGGCGGACCAGCTGGGTGTGATACGTCACGTCCAGGGCCTGGCCAGGGTTCTGCAGCACCGGCGCGCCGCTCTGGACCATGCGGGTGATCAGGAAGTCGCGGAACGCCAGGTCAAACGCGCTGGGGTTGGGCGGCAGGGCCACATGCAGCTGCGTACCGGGTGCAATGCCGGCCTTCTCAAGCGTGCCGAGGGTCTGCGAAACCACGTCCTGCGACAGGATCTCCCAGTGCCCTGCCGAGCGGACCTTGGGTTGCACAGTCAGCTGGAAATTTTCCGCAAGGGGAATTGGCGAGCGATATGCGCAGCCAGTCAAGGTGGCGACAGCGCCGGCGAGGATCGCCAGGCTGACTGCTTTTGAAAACTTCATGGTTCCCTCCTACGGACCTAAGAGAGGCAGAAATGCCATTGCATCCCGCCGACTTTAAAAATTATTCTGGGCGGGATACACAACAAAAACAAGAGAAACCTGATTCAAGTGGCGACCAGCACACACATTTCGTTGTTTTTGGTCACAACTTCTGCTGCCCATGCGCAAAGCGCCAGGCAGGCGATTTAAGCAATTGCAATCAGATTAATCAAAGCGTAACAAATCGCTTTTCCAGGATTTCGAAGGCCGGCAGCGTCTTGCCTTCCAGCACTTCCAGAAACGCGCCGCCGCCGGTGGAGATGTAACCCACCTGATTGTCGATGCCGTATTTCGCAATGGCGGCCAGGGTGTCGCCACCGCCGGCGATGCTGAAGGCAGGAGACTCAGCGATGGCGTGAGCGATCTCGCGGGTGCCGTTCTCAAAGGCGGCAAACTCGAACACGCCGACCGGGCCGTTCCAGACGATGGTGCCGGCCGACTTGAGTTGCATTGCCAGCCGCGCCGCGGTCTGCGGGCCGATGTCCAGGATGAGGTCGTCGGGCTCCACGTCGGTGGCCGCCTTCACGGTGGCAGGGGCGTCGGCCGCAAAGGTCTTGGCCGTGACCACGTCGGTGGGGATCGGCACCTCGGCGCCGCGGGCCTTCATGGCCTGCATCACGGCGCGGGCTTCTTCCAGCAGGTCGGGCTCGGCCAGGCTCTTGCCGATGGGCAGGCCGGCGGCCAGCATGAAGGTGTTGGCAATGCCGCCACCCACGATGAGCTGGTCCACCTTGGAAGCCAGGCTCTTGAGGATGGTGAGCTTGGTCGAGACCTTGGAGCCCGCCACGATGGCGGCTAGCGGGCGCTGGGGATGGGCCAGCGCCTTGGTCAGCGCGTCGATCTCGGCCGAGAGCAGGGGGCCGGCGCATGCCACGGGCGCGTATTGCGCGATGCCGTAGGTGGTGCCCTCGGCACGGTGGGCGGTGCCGAACGCGTCGTTCACGAAGATGTCGCACAGCGCGGCGAGCTTGCGTGCCAGGTCTTCCTTGTTCTTCTTTTCACCCACGTTCAGGCGGCAGTTTTCCAGCAGCACGACCTGGCCGGGGGCCACCGTCACGCCGTCCACCCAGTTGCTGACGAGGGGCACGTCGCGGCCCAGCAGCTCCGACAGGCGCGCCGCCACGGGGGCCAGCGAATCCTCGGCCTTGAACTCGCCCTCGGTAGGGCGGCCCAGGTGGCTGGTGACCATGACGGCCGCGCCCGCGTCCAGCGCCATGCGGATACAGGGCACCGAGGCGCGAATGCGCGTGTCTTCAGTGATGCGGCCCGCATCGTCCTGTGGCACGTTGAGGTCGGCACGGATGAAAACGCGCTGGCCTTGGGCCTTGCCCTGGGCGCACAGGTCGGAGAAGCGGAGGATGTTCATGGCAGAAGGGAAAAAGGAGGCTTGGGGGCCGCCATTTTAGTGACCGCAATTCCTTGGACCTGACGCGCGGCCACCGCCGCCGGTGCGTTGGACCCCAGTGACCGAGGCCCCGTCCCCTGGCTACCAGCCCCAGCCGATGTGCAGCGGCAGATACACCGCCATGCCCACCACAATGGTGCCCAGGATGCCCCGGCGCCAGAAATAGTAGGCCGCGGCGCAGAGCACGGCGGGTATCCGCGCATCCCTGAACGTGCCGATGAGCTCGCCGTGCGCCATCAGGATTTCGGGTGCGATCACGGCCGTGAGCGCCGCCAGGGGCGCGTACTTGAGGCCTCGCTTGAGCCAGTCGGGCAGGGGCAGTTCGCGCTGCGGGATCATGAAGAACGCTCGCGAGACCACGGTGATGACCGCCAGCCCGGCAATGGCAATGGCGGGCTCGACCCAGGACCAGTCCATGTTCACCAGGGTGTTCATGGATGACGCTCCTCGCGCAGGGGCACTGCCTCGCCATCTTGGACATGGGCGCGCTCCTGGGGCGGCAGCGTGCTGTCGGGCGGTACAAGCACCACCCGTGGGTGCCGGCGGCGGCGGTCCACCGCCTCCATCAGCAGCCCGGCCGCCACGGCAGCCGCAATGGCCACCAGAATGTTCAGCTTGAGCGGCAGGGCAAAGGCAGCAATGGCCGCCGTGGCGGCCACACCCGTGGCCAGCCACGTGGCACGGTCGAACAGCAGCGACAGCAGCACGCCCAGCAGCGCCAGCACGCCCGCAAAACCCAGCCCCCATGACAGCGGAACGGCATTGGCCAGAAGGATGCCCGCAATGGAGGGCACCTGCCATGCCAGCCAGTTGGTGGACGCGGCACCCCAGAAGTAGGGGATCTGCTCCGGCTGCGGACGCGGCTCGGGAAAGCGCTTCATGAACGCCACGTAGATCACGTCACCGCTGAAATAGCCCACCGTCAGACGCTGGCGCAGCGGCAGGTGCGCGAAGTAGCTGCGCCACATGCTGCTGAAAATGACAAAGCGCAGGTTGACGCACGCTGCCGTGAGCCAGATCACCCACAGCGGCGCGCCCACCGCCATCAGCGGGATCACCGCCAGCTGTGCGCTGCCCGCGTAGACCGCCAGCGACATGAACAGCGCCATGCCCACCGGCATGCCGCTCTTGACCATGGCCACGCCCGTGACCAGGCCCCAGGCGGCAATGCCCAGGGACGTACCGGCCATGTCCTGCATGGCCTGGCGAAAGGAGGGATGCTGCACCGTGGACCGCACTGCGGCCATCGCGCCAGAGCGCTGGCTCATGCGCTGGCCTGGCCCGGCGCCGCCCCCGCCATCGCGCCCAGCTGCATGCCGGGCTGCAGATCAAAGCCGCGCAGGAAATCCGCTGCCGAAAGGCGCTTGCCGCCCGGGCGCTGCAACGTGATCAGGAGCAGGGCACCTTGGCCGCACGCCACCGTCACCCCATGGCCGTTTGCAGACAAAATCTGCCCGGGGCGCACGTCTTCATTGCCTGTAGTGCTATCAATTTCGCAAGCCCATACCTTGATGGTCTCACCGGCGCACCCGGTGCTGGCGCCTGGGAACGGATCAAAGGCGCGCACACGCCGCGCGATGGCCGGGGCGTCAAGCGACCAGTCGATGGTGCTTTCGGCTTTCTCGATCTTGTGGGCGTAGGTGACGCCCTCGGCCGGCTGCGGCGTGGCGCGCAGGCCACCGCTGGCGGCCAGTTGCAACGCCTGCACGATCAGGCGCGCGCCCTGGGCCGCCAGGCGGTCATGCAGCATGGCCGTGGTGTCTGTGGGCGAGATCGGCAGCCGCTCGGTGAGCAGCATGTCGCCAGTGTCGAGACCGGCGTCCATCTGCATGATGGTGATGCCGGTTTCGGCATCGCCCGCCTCGATCGCCCGGTGGATGGGCGCCGCGCCGCGCCAGCGGGGCAGCAGGCTGGCGTGGATGTTGAGGCACCCCTTGGGCGGCAAGTCCAGCACCCACTGGGGCAGGATGAGCCCGTAGGCGGCGACCACCATCACATCGGCCTGCGCAGCCACCAGCGCCTCGCGGGCAGCTGCGGCATCGTCGGGGTACTTCCCGTCCAGGCGCAGGCTGCGCGGCTGCGCGACGGGAATACCGTGGGAGAGCCCACACTGCTTGACGGGCGACGCCTGCAGCTTCATGCCCCGGCCCGCGGGGCGGTCGGGTTGCGTGAGCACCAGGGGGACCGAGAATCCCGCCTGCAGCAGGCCCTGCAGCGCGGCGCTGGCGAACTCGGGGGTTCCGGCAAAGATCACTTTCATGGGCGGGGTCCGTACGGGGGATCAACAGGAAGGCAAATTGTGGTGCGCGGCACGGCGGGCAAACGATGCCACCGCGGGGCTGGTGGCAGTGAACCCATGGCAAGGGGTACCCAAGGGGCAGACCCGCAGCGCGGGCACGTCGCGGTGGCTGTGGTCACCACCCACCGGGCGGGTCCCCCTGGGCGTTGCCTGGCTGCCGCACATCCGTCACCCGCCCTCAGTCGCGCGCGTTGTCGAAATTGGGCAGCTCGTCGGTGAAGATGACCTGCCGCACAACACCCTGGCGGTCCAGGTGCACGTGCGCCAGGCGGGAATCAGAGTTTTGCCGGAAGCGGTAGGTCCAGATGTCACCGTCAAAGCGTGCCACCCGCTCCACAAGGACGGGGGGGCCGAAGGTGCGCTGCACGTCCTGGGCTGTCCAGCCGCTGGCCGCAAGGGCCTCGAAGCGGGACTGTGTGAGCACCTGTTCGTTGCGCACCAGCCGCCCAGCGGCGTCAAAGTCGAGGTTGTAGGCTGCAAAACCTGCCGGCAGCTCGGTGTAGAGGAGCCGCTCACCCGAGGGCAGGGCATGCACGGCATTTGGCGGGCCCAACCTGGCGACCACGTCGCTTTTGAGCGCGCCCGGGGCCTCGCGTGCCGGCAGCGCGCAACCCGCAAGAAGCACGGCAGCAACCACACCCGCAAGCGCAAACGGCCGGACTGCTGGGCAGCGCGACGCGCCAGGCGCAGCAGCAGCGGCCATCAGTCGCGCGCTCCGCGCTGCTGCTTGATCATCTTGGTCTTGATCCGGTTGCGCTTGAGCGGCGAGAGGTACTCCACAAACACCTTGCCCAGGAGGTGGTCCATCTCGTGCTGCATGCACACGGCCAGCAGCCCGTCCGCCTCGATCACACGCGACTGGCCCTGCGCATCGAGGGCCCGCACGTGCACTGCGTCAAAGCGCTCGACGCCGTCATAGATGCCGGGCACCGACAGGCAGCCTTCCTCGTTCACATGGGTCTCTTCACTGGCCCAGACGATCTCGGGGTTGATCAGCACCAGAGGCTGGTCGCGCTCTTCCGAGACATCGATCACGACCACACGTTCGTGAACGTCAACCTGGGTGGCCGCCAGCCCGATGCCGTGGGCGTCGTACATGGTGGCGAGCATGTCAGACACCAGCGCCTTGACGCGATCGTCCACGGTATTCACAGGCTGGGCGACCTTGTGAAGGCGCGGGTCGGGGTAACAGAGAATGGGAAGGATTGCCATGGAGATCGGGATTAGCTGTCGCTATTTTCGCCACTTTTGGCCTTGCTGGCAGACCTGCAGGGCAATAATCGTTGCCGAATCAAGGGCTTGAGCAGAGAATCTAAGAAGGTTTGTAACGAACGTGCCCGGTGGTTCGCATGCCGCAAGGACTGCGGCGCGCGCGAGGGGCGTTTCACAATGCATGAGAAGAGGAACAACATGACAGCATTCACCAGCATGCGGCGGAACGCTCTGGGCGCACTCACCATCCTTGCTGGCGCAACGCTGTGCACGCTGTCGGCCCATGCACAAGGCTACCCCGTCTCGGGAGACCAGCGCGCTACGGCGCAACAGGTGTCCGAACGCGGTATCCCGCTGTCCGAGCTCGCTCCCAATGCCCCGGACACCTACACCGTCAAGCGCGGCGACACCCTGTGGGGCATCTCGGGCATGTACCTCAAGCGCCCCTGGCGCTGGCCCGAACTGTGGGGGATGAACCTCAAGGCCATTCCCAACCCGCACCTCATCTTCCCGGGACAGACGCTGTACCTGGACAAGGACGGCACCTATGCACGCCTGAGCACCACGCGCCCGGGCTCCACCGAGCCCGAAACCGTGCGTGTCTCCCCGCGCACGCGCACGGAAAGCCTGGGCGACACCGCACTCCCCACGCTCAAGCCCCATCTGATCGAACCGTTCCTGGTGGAGCCGCTGGTCGTGGACGCGGCGTTGCTGCAGCAGGCACCGCGGATCGTGGCAACCACCGAGGAGCGGGTGCTGATGGCAAGCGGGGACCGGGCCTATGTGCGCAGCCAGCAGGGCTCGGAACTCAAGGCCGAACTGGGCGAGCAGCGCCAGTTCCGCGTGTTCCGTGATGCCGTGGCCCTGAAGCACCCAGCCACGGGCGAAATCCTCGGCTACGAAGCGCAGTATCTCGGCAGGGCCGAACTGGTTCGCGGCGAAGGATTTGAAGACGTACCCAACGGCCGGGGCGGTTACACGGTCGAGTACGTACCGGCCACGGTCGATCTCACGGCCACCAAGGAAGAGATCCGGGCCGGTGACCGCCTGTTACCCACCCCGCCCCGGGCCTTCACGACCTACACGCCGCGTACGCCGCAGTTCGAGGTGGAGGCGCGTGTCGTGTCGATCTACGGCAGCTCGGCGGTAGCCTTTGCAGCCCAGAACCAGGTGGTCGCCATCAGCGTGGGCACGCAGGATGGGGTCGAACCCGGCCACGTTCTGTCCCTGCTGTCCAGGGACAGTCGGGTCAAGGACAGCACCGACGGCAAGGGCGTCACGATCAAGCTGCCCAATGAAGACAACGGCACGGCGATGGTGTTCCGCACGTTCGACCGTGTGTCGTATGCGCTGCTGCTGGAGATCCGCAACGGCGTGCGCGTGGGTGACCGGCTGGTCAACCCCAAGTAAGCTGCACTGCCCGCGCACCCGCGCTGGCTGCGCGCTGACAAAGCCGTCCACATCACCTGATGGATCGCCTGGAGCTTGCTGCATGGTTGCGCCTCACGCTCACGGCGGGGGTGGGCAACACTGCCGCAAGGCGTCTGCTGGCGCGCTTCGGGCTGCCACAATCCATCTTCGCTCAATCTGAAGCCGCACTGGCGCAGGTCACCACACCAGCACAGGCCAAAGCGCTGGGGCAAGTGCCCGAGGCGTTGGCCGGACTCGTCGAAACCACATGGACGTGGCTTCAGCACGATGGGACTGCAGATGGGGTGGCCCGCGCAGTGATCACACTGGGCGACCCGAGATACCCGCAGTCGCTGCTGGATACCGAAGATCCCCCGCTGGTGCTCTACATGATGGGCGCCAAGCGGTGGCTGGCACACAACCCTTTCCCGACCGCGGCCAGCCTGGCGATGGTGGGCAGCCGCAACCCCACCGCTCAGGGTGCGGAGAACGCCCGTCTGTTTGCCCGCGCACTGAGGGAAGCGGGCCTCGTGATTGTCTCGGGGCTGGCACTGGGCATCGACGCAGCGGCGCATGAGGGCGCGCTGGAGGCGCCGGGCCAAACCGAGGGGGCGCCAGGCACGCCCCCTACCATCGCGGTCGTGGGCACAGGCCTCGACCGTGTCTATCCCCGCAGAAATCTGGACCTGGCGCGGCGTATAGCGGCGCAAGGCCTTCTGATCAGCGAGTACCCCCTGGGTACGCCACCGCTGGCGCCCAACTTCCCCAAACGCAACCGGATCATCTCGGGCCTGTCGCAGGGTACGCTGGTGGTTGAGGCCGCTCTCGCCTCAGGGTCACTGATCACGGCACGGACGGCTGTCGAACAGGGACGTGAAGTGTTTGCCATTCCTGGCTCCATCCATTCCCCGCAGTCGCGGGGTTGCCACGCACTCATCCGCCAAGGGGCCAAGCTGGTGGAATCGGCGCAGGACGTTCTGGAAGAGCTTCGGCTTCCGTCCACAGCCGCGCAAAGCAGCGCTCCGGATGGCGCCTCGCCTGCGGAAACCGGCCAGACGGGCCTGCCCGAGGGCCCGCTCCTCACGGCACTGGGCTTTGACCCCATGGGCATTGACGCCCTGGTCGCACGCACGGGTATGGATGCTGCGGCGCTTCAGGTGGAACTGCTGACGCTGGAACTGGATGGGCGGGTGGCGAGGCTGGCAGGCGGGCTGTTCCAGCGCCTGGAACGCTCGTGATGGGATACCCACGCCAAGGTCCGCTTACCAGACAAGGATCCACGCGCAAACAAAAGCAGCATCCGCCGTAACTGCACTGAGACCAAAGGCCACCGGCGGACGCAACGCTTTGGCAAATCCCTATGCGGCGTGCAACAGGTCGGCTGCACCGGGGCGGCCGAACAGGTAGCCCTGGAACTTGCGGCAGCCGTTTTGCAGGAGGAAAGCGCGCTGCCCCTCCGTTTCCACGCCCTCTGCCACCACATCCAGCCCCAGGCTGCGTGCCAGGGCGATGATGGTGCACGCGATCGTGGCGTCATTGGGGTCGGTAAGCACGTCACGCACGAAGCTCTGGTCGATCTTGAGCTGGTCGAGCGGCAGCCGCTTGAGGTAGCTCAGCGATGAATAACCGGTACCAAAGTCATCCAGCGAAAAGCCGACGCCCAGTGCGCGCAAGGCCTGCATTTTCAGGATGCTCTCCTCCACGTCATGCAGCAGCAGGCTTTCGGTCAGTTCGAGCTTCAGGCGGCGCGGATCGGCGCCAGTTGCCTGGAGCACGGCCTTGACCTGGTCCACATAGTCGGCCTGCCTGAACTCCCGTGCGCTGACATTGACCGCCACGGTCCACGACGCCGGAGGCTGCACGCCGGCGCTGGCCCACCGGGCGAGCTGCCGGCAAGCCATGGTCAGCACCAGCCGGCCCAGGGGCAGGATCAGGCTGGTTTGTTCAGCCAAGGGAATGAACTCTCCGGGCGGCACCATGCCGCGCTGCGGATGCTGCCAGCGCACCAGCGCCTCGGCCCCCTGCACCGCGCCGCGTTCGTTCACCACGGGCTGGAAATGCAGAACGAACTCCTCACGGCCGATGCCGTGGCGGATGGCGGCCTCAAGGGCAGAACGCTCGGACGCCGCGGCCTGCACGGCGGGGTCGAAGAACGACAGCGTGTTGCGCCCTTGCGACTTGGCCTGGTACATGGCAAGGTCCGCGCGCTTGAGCAGTTCGGTCACGGGCTGTTCCAGACTGGAGAACAGCGCAATGCCAATGCTGGGGGTGCTGTGCACGTCAGAATCCTGGATACGGTACGGCTGGTTCAGCGCCTGCAGCAGCTTGCAGCCGATGGCTTCCGCTTCTGCTGCGGCTGCGGGCGCCTGCCCGCTCAGCCCGCTGACCACGACGACAAACTCGTCGCCACCCAGACGGGCCACCGTGTCGATGGTGCGCACGCAGCCGCGTAGCCGTGCGCCAACCTGGATCAGCAGTTGATCGCCCCAGTCATGGCCCAGCGTGTCGTTCACGCCCTTGAAGTCGTCCAGATCCAGGAAGAACAGCGCGCCGTGGGTTGCGTCGCGCGCGCAGACCGCAACGGCTCTGTCGAGCCTGTCCGCAAGCAGCCTGCGGTTCGGCAGACCTGTCAGCTCGTCGTAGAACGCCAACCGTTCGATCTCGGCCTCGGCGCGCTTGCGATCGGTGACATCGCGGGCCACACCCCGGTAGCCGGTGAACCGGCCGTCGAGATCAAAGATCGGTTCGCCGCTCACCGACACCCAGACCATGCTGCCATCATCTGCCTGCTGCCGCATCTCGAAATCGTGGAACACCTGGTGCGCTTGCAGCTGCGCGCGGTGCTCGGCCCACTGCGACTCGGTGGCAAAGGTGCGCGGAAGCTCCCAGCGGGTAAGGCCCTGATGGGCCTCCCACGATCCTGGCACCTTGTCCACGTTGCCATCAATCCTTACAAAGCGGAACTGCGCGTCCTGCTCCCAATACCAGTCGGAGGACAGCTGCGTGAGACTGCGCCAGCGCGCCTCGCTCTGGCGCAACGCCTCCAGGGTACTCAGGTAATCCGTCACATCGGTGAAGGTCCTCACGCGTCCGCCCTCGGGCAGCGGGTGCGTGCGGACCTCGATGTACCGACCATGCGGATTCTTGCGAATGTACTGGGGCGGCATGGTGATGTCCCTGCCCCTGGGCGGGTACTCCGAGGCCACGTAGGCGCGGGCTGAAGGCTCGATCAGCTCGAACCCGGGTCCGAAGTCGCCGCGCTCCTGCTGGAAGCGCACCACCTCCTCGACACGAGGCTGGGCCGCCAAAAGCTCCTCGGGCAGGTCCAGCACCTCCAGATAACGTCGGTTGTACACACGGATGCGGCCCTCGGCATCCACGTTGGAGATGCCCTGCGACACGCTGGCGAGAGTGCCCTCCAGTGCACGCGTTTTCTCGGCAAGGAGTTCGCTGGTGCGCGCGAGCTGCTGCTCCACCGAGCGACGGGCCAGCTCGGCGCGGCGGGCCATTTCCATCTGCCCAATGGTGCTGAGCAGGGGTTGCAGGAAACGGATGTCCGCGTCGGAATAGCCAGCCGGGCAGTTGGCCAGACCGACCATGGCCACCAGTTCGCCTGAGGCATGTATGGGCAGGCCCAGATAGGACCGGATGACTGGATGGCCGGGCGGTATCCCTCCAGTGCGCGGGTCGCCAGGCGCGTCGTTGGTCAGTACAGGTTGCCCTGACAGCAAGGCGGTGCCCACCAGCGACCCCAGGTTGTCAAACACCATGCCCTCTTCGGAATGGCGGGCATAGCGCGCACGCGATGCGTCGTCCCAGCTGATGTCGGTGAGTGCATGCACACGCAGGTACGGATGGCCGTCTTCGGCACGTTCGACCTGCCCGACCATGCCAAAGCCGCTCTGGGTGAGCGACATGAGTTCACCGAGCAGTGCCTCGAACGCAGCACGCGGCCCGGCGCTGGCGATGAACATGGCCTGCGCCTGCGAGATGGCCTGCAGCAGCCGGTGCTGGCGGGCAAGCATGGCCTCTGCTTCTTCCCGCACGCGCTTGCCGGCGTGGCGCTCAAGCACTGCATCGATCTGGGCTGGCAGTTCAAGCAGGTAGCCCAGCTGCGAATCCTGCACCACGAAATCATCGAAACCGTGGCGCAGCGCCTGGGCTGCGCGTGTTTCGTGGCCAATGCCAACCATGATGATCGACGGAATGCCGCGCAGGGCCTGCAGAAGATCGAAGGCGGAGCCGCCCATGGTCCGTTCGGCTGCCAGCACCACATCCGGCCGACGGGTGGTGAGATAGGAGTGGGTGTCGGCCAGCGTTGTGGCCACGTCCACCGTCCAGCCCGACCAGGGATCGGCCAGCGCGTCCTTGACCGCCTGCGCATGGCGCGGATCACTTTCAACAAACAGGATAGTGATGGGCATGAACGGCTTGTAGCGGGCCTCACTCAGGTCGACCAAGCCGACCGGGAGACGTAACTGGAATGAAACATTATGCGTTGCGGTCCCGCACCGTGCCGCAAACGACCCAGCCGGCGGTGTTTACACTTTCGGTCCTTCGGCCTCCTGGTCCTTTCACAACCCTTTGCCGCCCATGCATTCCCAAAGCATCAACGACTACCTTCGCGAGCACATCCGTACCGTGCCCGACTGGCCTGCGCCCGGTGTGCAGTTTCGCGACATCACGCCCCTGCTGCAGGATCCGAAGGTCTTCAGGGTACTGATTGATGCCTTTGTGCACCGGTACATGGACAAGGCCTTGCGACCAGACATCGTGGCCGGGCTCGATGCGCGCGGATTCATCCTGGGCGCCGTGGTGGCCTACGAGCTGAACGTGGGTTTTGTGCCCATCCGCAAGAAGGGCAAGCTGCCGTTCACAACGGTGGAAGAAACGTACGAACTGGAGTACGGCAGCGCCACGGTGGAGCTGCACACCGATGCCGTCAAGGCAGGTGACCGGGTGCTGCTGATCGATGACCTGATCGCCACGGGCGGCACCATGATGGCAGGCCGGCGCCTGCTCGAAAAGCTGGGCGCCACCGTGACGGAGGGTGCCGCCATCGTCGACCTTCCGGAGCTGGGTGGCTCCCAGAAGCTGCGCGATTCAGGCCTGCCGCTGTTTACCCTGGTCGACTTCGCGGGGCACTGAAAGAGCGGGCGCGGCGGTGAGCCAGGCCTCAAGGCGAAGAAGAACCGGCCGTCACCCAGGCCAGGCGCGGCTCAGTTCAGCTCGCCGTACTGCGT
Source organism: Acidovorax sp. BL-A-41-H1 (assembly GCF_051942715.1). Lineage (NCBI taxonomy): Bacteria > Pseudomonadati > Pseudomonadota > Betaproteobacteria > Burkholderiales > Comamonadaceae > Acidovorax > Acidovorax sp. BL-A-41-H1. The sequence goes on from NZ_JBPVJQ010000003.1 coordinate 260,057, forward strand.
GGTACTGAGGTCCGGCGAGGGGCCGTCGGTTCCCGGCGTCTGGGTGTCTTCGAAACCTGTGGGCGCCGAGGGCGCAAGGATGGGACCCGATCGCACCGCCACACCGGGGCGGGCGGCCGCAGACACGGCGGCCGCCGCGCCACCAGCGACTGCAGCGGAAGCCAGTGCGCGCTTGAAGGCCGCCACCTCGTCTGCCTCAATCGGTTCGAACCGGGTCGAAGCTGTGCGTGAGGCCGGCGCAGAAGGCGCCACCGCCGCTGCGGCGGGCGCTACGGCAACAGCGGCAGCTGCCATCGCAGGGCGCGACAACGGCGCTGGGGTAGACAGCGGAGCGGGGGCGGTGGTTACGGGGCGCATGGCCGCGCCGGTTGCGACCGGCATGGCGGGCACGCCCGGGGGCGTACCCGCCTGCGCACCCAGCGCAGCGGCGGCCATTGGCGGGCGGCGCAATGACTGCGCCGCACTCTGCAAGGCCGCAGCCTGGGGGCTCACACCCTTCTGGGGCAGGCCCACCGCGACGTGATCATTGATGCGCCAGTACACGGCTGTGACCAGGATGTCGTAGCGCGTTTTCGCAGTCTGGGCGATCAGGGCCTCGATCTCGCTCAGGCGCACTGTCTCGCCACCGTACTCGCGGGCCAGGTCCATCATCACGAGAAACTGGCGGCCCCGCTGGTCCAGCGACAGCACCTTGAACTTGTAGCTGGCCGAAAGCACGCCAGCGCGCACCATGGCGTCGCGCACCACCGTATAGAGCAACTCGCGGCGCTCCATGCGCTCGTTCTTGCGGTTGGCCGCGTGTTCGGGTGGCAGCTGTTCCGACAGCGGCCGGCCCTGACGACCCGGGTTCAGGGGAACAGTGGCATCGGCGTTGAGCAAACCTGAGGGTTCAGCGACGGAACGGGGCTTGGCAGGGGCCGGCTTGCGGCTGAACCAACTGAACAGGGACATGGCTTGCTTGCTTTCTTGGGAACGGCGCCTGAAAAACGGGTTTGAGTTTAACGCCGCAGGTTTTGCCAGGGCTCATGGGCAAGCCCCGCACGTACGGCCCTGGCAGCCGCCTGTCAGGTGGCAGCCACGCGGCGGCGCCGATTGCCCAGGCGCTTTGCCAGCACTGAGCCCGCAGCCATCGCCAGGCCCAGTGCAATGGCAGGCTGGCGGTTCGTGAGTTCGGTAAAACGGATCGCCGTCAGGCTCCACAGCTTGCAGGGCGCGCTGGCCTGCACGGTGGCGCTGCGCGACCGGTGCGAAAAGAATGCGCCTTCTCCGACCACCGAACCGGCACCGACGATGGCCAGGCGCAGGCGCTCTTTCTCGTCCTGGTAGTGCACGCTGAGGCTGCCGCTTTCCACGAAGTACAGGGTGCGGTCGTTCGCCCCCTGGCTGAACAGCACCTGCCCGGCAGGCAGCACCACGGGCAGCAGGTACGAGGACAGGATGTCCCACTGTGCGGGCGCCAGCGGGTTGGTCATGCTGTCGTCGGCACTCGCCTGGGCAATGGCATCAAGGAGCCCGCTGAGGTCTACCTTGGAAGCAACGGGGGAGGGAAGATTCATGGTGCGCCGAAAGTACCCTTGTTACAGATACCGCACAAGCACTGTTTACTTCCGTTTACAACATCGTTCGCACGGCGGGCCGGCGGGGGGCAAGGCTACTTTCCGATGCAAAAGCTGGAGAAGATCACGCCCAGGAGATCATCGGAAGTGAATTCGCCAGTGATCGCGCTCAGCGCGTTCTGGGCCAGGCGCAATTCTTCCGCCAGCAGGTCCAGCGCTGGCCCAAGGGCCTGCAGTTGCGCTTGCGCTTCGTCCAGGTGCGCCGCCACGGCATGCAGGGCTTCAACGTGTCGCGCGCGGGCGATGTACAGGCCTTCCGGGGCAGACTGCCAGCCCGCCACTTGCAGCAACAGACGGCGAAGGGCGTCGAGCCCCTCTCCCGTGCGCGCCGACAGCCGCACTGCAGGCCGCGGCTCCGTGGCCTGATCGTTCTTCCCGGCCGGTCCGGCGCAATCAAGCTTGTTCCATACATCGATCACAGGAACCGATTTGGGTACTTTTTGGGCCAGAGCCCTTTCAATATTTGCCTCATCTGCTATGTATTCAATAGCATTTTGTCGGGACAGGTCGTGCAGGAAGAGCACCGCGTCAGCCCCTGCGATCTCGTCCCACGCGCGGGCGATGCCAATGCGCTCCACCTCGTCGTCGCTGTCGCGCAGGCCGGCTGTGTCGATGATGTGCAGCGGCACGCCTTCGATCTGGATGGTCTGCTGCACCTTGTCGCGCGTGGTGCCGGCAATCGGCGTGACGATGGCCAGCTCGGCCCCCGCCAGCGCATTGAGCAGCGAGCTCTTGCCCGCATTGGGCTGGCCCGCAATCACCACCTTGATGCCTTCGCGCAGCAGCGCACCCTGCCGCGCACGCTGCATCACCCGCGCCAGCGTTTGCTGCAGCCTGGACAGCTGGCCGTGCGCGTCGGCCTTGCGCAGGAAATCGATTTCCTCTTCGGGGAAGTCCAGCGTGGCCTCCACCAGCATGCGCAGGTGGATGAGCGCATCGCGCAGGCCGTGGATTTCTTCCGAGAACGCGCCGGTGAGCGAGCGGCTGGCGCTGCGCGCCGCGGCCTCGGTGCTGGCATCGATCAGGTCGGCAATGGCCTCGGCCTGCGCCAGGTCGATCTTGTCGTTGAGGAAGGCGCGTTCGGTGAACTCGCCCGGCTGGGCCACACGCAGGCCGGGCAAGGTCGGCTGGCCGGTGGCGGCGTCGATGGCGGCACCGGCCTCCAGGCAGCGGGCCAGCAGCAACTGCAACACCACCGGGCCGCCGTGCGCCTGCAGCTCCAGAACATCTTCGCCGGTGTAGCTGTGCGGGCCGGGGAAGTACAGCGCAAGGCCCTGGTCGATAGGCTGCCCCTGCGCATCGCGAAACGGCAGATAAGTGGCCTCGCGGGGCTTCAGGGAGCGGCCGCAGAGCGCCTGCACCAGCGCACCCAGCCCGCGGCCCGACACGCGAACGATGCCCACGGCACCACGACCTGGCGCAGTAGCAATGGCAACAACAGGGTCGTGGTGGCGTGCAAGCATGGGCGTGACTTTAACGGGGACGCGAATGAAAAAGGCCGCTTGCGCGGCCTTGGTGTTCAGTGGCGAAGGTCACTTGAACTTGGGCAGATTGAACTGCGGGGGAACACCCATGCGGGTGTTGATGATCCACTGCTGCGCAATCGACAAGATATTGTTCGTCAGCCAGTACAGCACCAGGCCGGCCGGGAAGAAGAAGAACATCACGCTGAAGATCAGCGGCATGAACCACATCATCTTGGCTTGCAGCGGGTCCGGTGGCGCGGGGTTCAGCGCGGTCTGCACCAGCGAGCTCACCGTCATCAGCAAGGGCAGGATGAAGAACGGGTCAGGCGTGGACAGGTCCTTGATCCAGCCGATCCAGGGCGCGTTGCGCATCTCGACGCTGGACAGCAGCACCCAGTACAGCGCAATGAACACGGGGATCTGGATCATGATGGGGAAGCAGCCGCCCATGGGGTTGACCTTCTCCTCGCGGTAGATGCGCATCATCTCCTGCTGCATCTGCTGCGGCTTGTCCTTGAGGCGCTCGCGCATCTCCATGATCTTGGGGTTGATGGCCTTCATCTTGGCCATGCTGGCGTAGGCCTTGGCGTTGAGCCAGTAGAACGCGATCTTGAGCAGCAGCACCAGCGCCACGATGGCCCAGCCCCAGTTGTTCAGAATCTTGTGCAGTTGGTCGAGCAGCCAGTACAAAGGCTTGGACAGGATGGTCAGCCAGCCGTAGTCCTTGACCAGCTCGAGGCCGGGGCTGAGCTTTTCCATCATGGTCTCGACCTGCGGGCCCGCGAACAGGCGCGCGTCAATGGCCTTGGTGGCGCCGGGTTCGATGCTGCCCAGCGGCGTGAGCATGCCCACCGAGTACAGGTTGGTGTCGACCTTGCGGGTGAACAGCTCGCGCTGCACGCCGTCGGCCAGCAGCCAGGCAGTGGCAAAGTAGTGCTGCACCATGGCCACATAGCCGTTGGGCGAATCCTTGGGGATGTCGACCTTGCCGTTTTCGATGTCCTTGAACTCGACCTTCTGGTACTTCTTGGCGTCGGTGTAGACGGCAGGGCCCGTGAAGGTGGAATAGAACGACGACTCGCCTGGCGGCTTGTTGCCGTCACGCACCAGCTGCAGATACAGCTGCGGCGACACGGCCGTGCTGCCGGTGTTGACCACCTCGTGCTTCACGGCAATGTCGTACGCACCGCGCTTGATCGTCCAGGTCTTGGCCAGCTTGACACCGCCCTGCTCGGGCGACTCGAAGCGGATGCTGATGGAGTCTTCACCGTCCTTGAGTTCGCGCGGGCCGGGCACGGCCGTCATGGCCGTCTTGTGGGTGGGGAAGGTGCCGCCCACCAGGCCGGTCTGCGCCACGTACACGCGCTGTGCGCTTTCGTCGAGCAGCAGGAAGTTGCGCGTCTTGTCCGCCATGTCGATGTGCTGCAGCAGCTCTGCGTGCACCAGCGAGCCGCCTTCGGTGTCGAAGGTGAGGCGGTACAGGTCGGTCTTCACTTCCACGCGCTCGCGCTTGGCAGCGGGTGCAGCCTGGCCCGGCACTGCCGAAGCGCCTGCTGCAGCAGCCACCGCAGCCGGTGCCGGAACGCTGGCCGACGATGCCGACGGCACGCTGGCTGCACCTGCGGCGCCAGACGCAGGCGCATTGGCGGCGGGGGCTGTCACCGCGGGTGTGGTGGGGAAGAAGGTGGCCTTGTTGCCGTTGTGCAACTGCCACTTGTCCCACAGCAGAACCATGGAAAAGCCAAAAATCACCCACAGGATGGTGCGGCGAATGTCGTTCATGAAGACTTCTTTGGTGAAGATGGTTGGGTGGTGGTGTCGGAATCGGAGAGCCGCGAGAACAGGCGCATGCCGCGCGGCAGATGTTGCGGGACCGGATCATGGCCCCCATCGCACCAGGGATTGCAGCGTACCAGCCGGTGCACCGTGAGATAGCTGCCCGCAGCCGCGCCGTGCTTTTCAAGCGCCTGCAGCGAATACACAGAGCAGGTGGGCTCGAACCTGCACGCCGAACCCAGCCAAGGGCTCAGAAAAAGGCGGTAGCCCTTGACCACGCCCATCAGCAGGCGCTGCATCATCATGGCGCAGGTGCCTCTACCGCTGGGGCGCGGGGCGCAGCAGGCTGCGATGGCGCAGGGCCTGCCGAACGGCGCGCTGCATGGTCAAACAGCTGCAGTAGTTCGGCGCGCACCGCGTCTTTCAACGGGTCGGAAACGGCGCTTTTGAACTGCTTGCGGTCAAAGCCCGTACGCAAGCGCACCACGTGCGCTGCCTGCGGAAGCCGTGCCTCGAATGTTGCGCCTACCGTGTAGATCTGCCGCTTGATGGCATTGCGCGTCACCGCACGCTTGGCCCACCGCTTGGGAACCATGGCACCCAGCCACACGCCCTGCACGGCAAACAGGGCCTGCGGCCCTTGCTGTGAAGGCAAGGAGCCGGGCCCTGTGGGTTCGCTGGCTGGGGAACGGTGTGCACCGCTGCCCGCATCCAGCACCAGACGGTGCAGCGCAAAGTGCGCAGTGCGGGAGACAGTGCCTCCCGCCATGGCGGCCTGGAACTGCGGACGGGTTTTCAGCCGTTGCATGCAGGCACCCCGTTTGTCATCTGTCGGTAGAGACCGGCAGCAGGCGGGGAGCAGGCTGTAGACCGGTTGGCCTTAGACAGCCAGGCGCTTGCGGCCCTTGGCGCGGCGTGCGTTGATAACGGCACGGCCGCCGCGTGTCTTCATGCGGACGAGGAAACCGTGGGTGCGCGCGCGGCGCGTCTTGGAAGGCTGGTAAGTACGTTTCATGATGCTATTCCTTGAGGTTCAGTTCCGGACTGCTGCTCTTGAACCCCGGGGCTGCTTGCACACGCTGCATGGCAGCGTCGGCGGCAGACCTGAAGGGGCCGCAAATATCGGCGCGCCGGGTCAAATCACCCTGAACACATTCAGGGAAACCCAAAATTATCGCAGGCTTGACACGGGCTGGCAATGCCTTTCGGATCCAGGGCCCAATTTACAAGTCCGGTCCACTCCGCAATGCTGCCCCGGTGCGGGTGCTACCGGGCTTCAATGAGCGCGCTGCCAAGCTACGTGCAGCAGGGCAAAAGACCCTGCCGCCAGGCCCTGCAACCTGCGCAGCCAGCATGTGGATAACTCCTTGACAAGCTACAATCCGCGGCCCAGCCAAGTTCCTCTATCCACAACAAGAATCTCCCTGAAATGACCGAGGAACACTCCCGCAGCCCCCTTCCATCGACTGGCTCCGACGCAGGCCAGGGCCTGTGGCAGGCGTGCGTAGAGCAACTGGCGCAAGACCTCCCCGAGCAGCAGTTCAACACCTGGATCAAGCCGCTGATCGCCCAGGTGGCCGAAGACTTTTCCAAGGTGACGCTGCTGGTGGGCAACCGCTTCAAGCTCGACTGGATCCGCGCCCAGTATGCGGGCCGCATTGCCGCACTGCTCGAAGGCCTGTACGGCCAGCCCGTTACGCTGGAGTTAGCGCTTGCTCAGCGCGAATCCGTTGCGCGTACTTATGTGCGCCCTGCCGCTCCGGAGGCTTCCAATACCCAGCAGCAGTCCGACGCCCCCGCCAGCAGCAGCGACGATGCCTCTGCCGGCGCCTTCCGCAACCGGCTGAATGCCGCCCTGACGTTCGAGACCCTGGTGGAAGGCACGGCCAACCGCATGGCGCGTTCTGCCGCAATGCACGTGGCCGGCATGCCAGGCCATTTGTACAACCCGCTGTTCATCTATGGCGGCGTGGGCCTGGGCAAGACCCACCTGGTGCACGCTGTGGGCAACCGCCTGCTGCAGGACAAGCCCGACGCCAAAGTTCTCTACATCCACGCCGAGCAGTTTGTGTCGGATGTGGTTAAGGCCTACCAGCGCCGCACCTTTGATGAATTCAAGGAGCGTTACCACTCGCTGGATCTGCTGCTGATCGACGATGTGCAGTTCTTTGCCAACAAGGACCGCACGCAGGAAGAATTTTTCAACGCCTTTGAAGCCCTGCTGGCCAAAAAGTCGCACATCGTGATGACCTCGGACACGTATCCGAAGGGTCTGGCCAACATCCACGAGCGGCTGGTGTCGCGCTTTGACTCGGGCCTGACGGTCGCCATCGAGCCGCCCGAGCTGGAAATGCGCGTGGCCATCCTGATCAACAAGGCCCGCGTCGAAGGCACCGAAATGCCCGAGGAAGTCGCCTTCTTCGTGGCGAAGAACGTGCGCTCCAACGTGCGCGAGCTCGAAGGAGCACTGCGCAAGATCCTGGCGTACTCGCGCTTCAACCAGAAAGAGATTTCGATCCAGCTGGCCCGCGAGGCGCTGCGCGACCTGCTGTCGATCCAGAACCGGCAGATCAGCGTGGAAAACATACAGAAGACGGTGGCCGACTATTACAAGATCAAGGTCGCCGACATGTACAGCAAGAAGCGCCCGGCCAGCATTGCCCGCCCGCGCCAGATTGCGATGTACCTGGCCAAGGAGCTGACGCAAAAGAGCCTGCCCGAGATCGGCGAGCTGTTTGGCGGGCGCGACCACACCACGGTGCTGCATGCAGTGCGAAAGATATCGGGCGAGCGCCAGCAGCTGACCGAGCTGAACCAGCAGTTGCACGTGCTGGAACAGACCCTGAAGGGTTGACGGCGCGTGGGAAAGACACCGAGCGGGAAGTACCCGGTAAACGGGCAAAATGGCGGGTTAGGCAGCGGGGGGAGGCACCACCTGCGCAGCTGCTGTCCAAGCACCGTCCCAAAAACCACAAGAGGTTGAAGACATGATCGTCCTGAAGGCAACACAAGACAAGGTTCTCGCGGTACTGCAGTCCGTGGCGGGCATCGTGGAGCGGCGCCATACCCTGCCCATCCTGGCCAACGTGCTGATCCGCAAGACGGGCAATGCCCTGCAGCTGACGACCAGCGACCTCGAAATCCAGATCCGCACCACGGCCGAGCTGGGCGGCGACACCGGCGACTTCACCACCACCGTGGGCGCGCGCAAGCTCATCGACATTCTGCGCACCATGCCCGGCGACCAGACGGTAAGCCTGGAGTCCAGCCAGTCCAAGCTGATCCTCAAGGGCGGCAAGAGCCGCTTCACGCTGCAAAGCCTGCCGGCTGAAGACTTCCCGCTGGTGCAGGAATCTGCCGCCTTCGGCCCCGTGTTTGCCGTGCCGCAAAAGACGCTGAAGGACCTGCTGGGCCAGGTGAGCTTTGCGATGGCGGTGCAGGACATCCGCTACTACCTCAACGGCATTTTGTTTGTGGCCGAGGGCAAGCAGCTGAGCCTGGTGGCCACCGACGGCCACCGCCTGGCCTTTGCCAGCGCCACGCTGGATGTGGAAGTGCCCAAGCAGGAAGTCATCCTGCCGCGCAAGACAGTGATCGAACTGCAGCGCCTGCTGAGCGACGCGGGTGGCGAGAACCAGCCGCACATCGAGATGCAGTTTGCCAACAACCAGGCCAAGTTCACCTTTGGCGGCATGGAGTTCGTCACCAAGCTGGTCGAGGGCAAGTTCCCCGACTACAACCGCGTGATCCCTAAGAACCACAAGAACAGCGTGACCCTGGGCCGCGCGCCGCTGCTGGCCAGCCTGCAGCGCACCGCCATCATGACCAGCGACAAGTTCAAGGGCGTGCGCCTGAACCTGGAGCCCGGCACGCTGCGCGTGGCGTCCAACAACGCCGAGCAGGAAGAAGCCGTGGACGAGCTGGACATCGACTACGGTGGCGACACCATCGAGATCGGCTTCAACGTGACCTACCTCATCGACGCACTCGCCAACATGGGCCAGGACATGGTGAAGGTGGAGCTTTCGGACGGCAACAGCTCTGCGCTGATGACCATCCCCGACAACGACAGCTTCAAGTATGTCGTGATGCCGATGCGCATCTAGGCCCGCTGCGGCGGGGTGCGGGGGCTGCGGCTAGCATGGCGCGCGGCACCTTGCCGGCCACGCCCAAACGCTACGCTTTTGATAGCTGTCAGTGCTTATAAATCAAGCGCTACAGCGTGATTTGACATTGAAAACATTGGAAACCCCGGTTTCCACGGATCCCAAGGCCCACCATGACCGTTGAGAACAGCATTCCTTCCGAGCCCGAAGACACCGGCGTCTCCGGCCATGTGGAGCCCACGGTTGCCAAGATCGACACCAACCAGGCAGGGGCCAGCGAAAGCTACGGCGAAGGCGCCATCACCATCCTGGAAGGCCTGGAGGCCGTGCGCAAGCGCCCCGGCATGTACATCGGCGATACCAGCGACGGCACCGGCCTGCACCACCTGGTGTTCGAGGTGGTGGACAACTCCATCGACGAAGCCCTGGCTGGCCACTGCGATGACATCGTCGTCACCATCCACACCGACAACTCCATCAGCGTGACTGACAACGGCCGCGGCATCCCCACCGGCGTGAAGATGGACGACAAGCACGAGCCCAAGCGCTCGGCAGCCGAAATTGCCCTGACCGAACTGCACGCCGGCGGCAAGTTCAACCAGAACAGCTACAAGGTATCGGGCGGTCTGCACGGCGTGGGCGTGAGCTGCGTGAATGCGCTCAGCAAATGGCTGCGCCTGACGGTGCGCCGCGAAGGCAAGGTGCACCAGATCGAGTTTGCACGCGGCTTTGTACAAGACCGCCTGCTGTCCACCGTGGACGGCTTTGAAGTCAGCCCCATGAAGGTGACCGGCGACACCGAAAAGCGCGGCACCGAAGTGCACTTCTTGCCCGACACGGACATCTTTAAAGAAAACAACGACTTCCACTACGAGATCCTGGCCAAGCGCCTGCGCGAACTCTCGTTCTTGAACAACGGCGTGCGCATTCGCCTCAAGGACGAGCGCAGCGGCAAGGAAGACGACTTCTCGGGCGCCGGTGGCGTGCGCGGCTTTGTCGAGTTCATCAACAAGGGCAAGACGGTGCTGCACCCCACGTCGTTCTACGCCGCAGGCGAGCGCCCGGCCGAGACGTATGGCGGCATCCCCGGCACGCACATCGGCGTGGAAGTGGCCATGCAGTGGAACAGCGCGTACACCGAACAGGTGCTGTGCTTTACCAACAACATCCCCCAGCGTGACGGCGGCACCCACCTGACCGGCCTGCGCGCCGCGATGACCCGCGTCATCAACAAGTACATCGAAGAACACGAGCTGGCCAAGAAGGCCAAGGTCGAAGTGACCGGCGACGACATGCGCGAAGGCCTGTGCTGCGTGCTGAGCGTGAAGGTGCCCGAGCCCAAGTTCAGCAGCCAGACCAAAGACAAGCTCGTGTCGAGCGAAGTGCGCGCCCCCGTGGAAGACATTGTGGGCAAGCTGCTGACCGACTACCTGCAAGAGCGCCCGGCCGACGCCAAGATCATCTGCGGCAAGATCGTGGAAGCCGCCCGCGCCCGCGAAGCCGCCCGCAAGGCCCGCGAAATGACCCGCCGCAAGGGCGTGCTCGACGGCATGGGCCTGCCCGGCAAGCTGGCCGACTGCCAGGAAAAAGACCCGGCGATGTGCGAGATCTACATCGTCGAGGGTGACTCCGCCGGCGGCTCTGCCAAGCAGGGCCGCGACCGCAAGTTCCAGGCCATCCTGCCCCTGCGCGGCAAGATCCTGAACGTGGAAAAAGCCCGCTACGAAAAGCTGCTGACCAGCAACGAAATCCTGACGCTGATCACCGCCCTGGGCACGGGCATCGGCAAGGCCGGTGGCACCACCGGCGGCGACGACTTTGATGTGGCCAAGCTGCGCTACCACCGCATCATCATCATGACCGACGCCGACGTGGACGGCGCCCACATCCGCACCCTGCTGCTCACCTTCTTCTACCGCCAGATGCCCGAGCTGGTCGAGCGCGGCCACATCTACATTGCCCAGCCACCGCTGTACAAGGTCAAGGCCGGCAAGGAAGAGCTGTACCTGAAAGACGCCCCCGCGCTCGACGGCTTCTTGCTGCGCATTGCGCTGAACCACGCCAGCGTGACCACCGGCGGCGCCAACCCGCAAACGCTGACCGGCGACACCCTGGCCGAACTGGCGCGCAAGCACCAGATCGCCGAAAGCGTGATTGCCCGCCTGGGCAACTTCATGGACGCCGAGGCACTGCGCGCCATTGCCGACGGCGTGAGCCTGAAGCTGGACACCGTGGCCGAAGCCGAAGCCAGCGCCGTGGCCCTGCAGGCCAAGCTGCGCGAGCTGAACACCACCGGCGCCCCCGCCGAAGTGGCCGGCGAATTTGACGTGCGCACCGACAAACCCCTGCTGCGCATCAGCCGCCGCCACCACGGCAACGTCAAGAGCAGCGTCATCACCCAAGACTTTGTGCACGGCGCCGACTACGCCGCCCTGGCCGAAGCCGCCGAAACCTTCCGCGGCTTGCTGGCCGAGGGCGCCAAGGCCCTGCGCGGCGAGGGCGAGAAGCAAAAGGAAGAAAAGGTGGGCGATTTCCGCCAGGCCATGAAGTGGCTCATCACCGAAGCCGAACGCACCACCAGCCGCCAGCGCTACAAGGGCCTGGGCGAAATGAACCCCGAGCAGCTGTGGGAAACGACGATGGACCCCACCGTGCGCCGCCTGCTGCGCGTGCAGATCGACGATGCGATCGAGGCAGATCGCGTGTTCACGATGCTGATGGGCGATGAGGTGGAGCCGCGGCGGGATTTCATTGAGACCAACGCGCTGCGGGCGGGCAACATCGACGTTTGACGTCGTAGCAATTGGCGCCCTTCCGTGCGTTCTGATCGTCAAGTTGTGGCGCTATCGCACGGGCATGGGGCGCAAAGCCTTCGGGTGATTTCGTAGCAGTGATATCGGTCTGAACGAATTCCGCTCAAAGTACGACAGCATGTCCTCGAACTGGTCCCGTGAAGAGGTTGAACTGATCGTTGCGGATCATCTGCAGATGCTCACGCTGGAACTGGCTGGGCAGACATACAGCAAGGCCGCGCATCGGCGCAATCTGCAACGCAAGCTGAACGGGCGCAGCGACGGGTCGATCGAGTTCAAGCATTGCAACATCAGCGCCATCCTGATCCACCTGGGCCGGCCAAATATTCGCGGTTACCAGCCGCGGTGGAACTTCCAGGCTTTGTTGGCCCAAGCCGTAGCCGCTCAGTTGCAATCGCATCCCTTGCTGGACCAGACCGTGCTAGCTGCCGTGCAATGCCCCGCAGCAGTGCCCTCGATGGATGACTTTTCGAAGACATCGGTGTATCCCCCCGCAAGGCAATTGAAGGTCGAGGAAGAGCTGCTGGTCTGGAGTGGTCATCCCGGCAAACGGGACTACCTCCAGCGCGAAGCGCAAAACCAGTCGCTTGGCCTAGCCGGTGAGGAATTCGTGCTGCAGTTCGAGCACTGGCGGCTCAATGCGCTGGGCCAAAGCCGCCTGGCCGACAAGGTGGAACACGTTTCCCAGTCCAAAGGGGACGGATTGGGCTACGACGTGTTGTCGTTCGAATCCGATGGCAAGGAACGCTTCATCGAGGTGAAGACAACATCATTCGGGAAAGACACTCCGTTCTTTGTATCGCGCAACGAGCTGGCGTTTTCAAAGACGGCGTCCGAGCAATTTCACCTGTACCGACTGTTCGAGTTCCGAAAGCAGCCGCGCCTGTTCGACCTAGCGGGGGAAATCTCGCAGCACTGCTATCTGGACCCCGTCACCTATCGCGCCAGTTTCGGATGACGACTGCCATGCAAGCGTCGAACCCCTGTCCGTTTTGCATGCTGTCCGAGGGCCGCATCCTGCTTTCGAACGACTGCGGCAAGGTCGTGCGGGACGCATTTCCGATTTCACCGGGGCACACATTAGTCATTCCGCACAGGCACGTCGGGTCGATGTTCGATCTGCAACCAGCCGAGTGGAGCGCGTTGTTTGAACTGCTGACGGCTGCGAAGGGGGATCTGCATAGGGAATTTGCGCCCGCTGCCTATAACGTTGGCGTCAACGATGGGCCGATGGCAGGCCAAACCGTGCCGCATCTACACATTCACCTGATTCCACGGTACGAGGGCGATATGCCCGACCCGCGTGGCGGCGTGCGTTGGATATTGCCCGAGCGCGCGAAGTATTGGCCATGAGTCTTTCGTCGTACCAAGAGGCCCTGAAGCGGCTCAACGTCAACGTGCGCGACGGCCGGGCCAGCCCGCACAAGTTGTGCATGTTGCTCGCCGTTTTCGACTTGGCCCGCGCCGGGGTACTGACGGAAAACCGCGTGGTTTTCGGCCCTACGCTCTTGGAACGCTATCACCAGTTCTTCGACGCGGTGCGCACGCCGACTGACCACGCAAACCCATACTTTCCCTTCTTTCATCTGGGCGGGAAGTTGCGTGGCGGGCAGCCAAGCTTCTGGCATCTGAAGCCGTTGCCGGGCCGTGAAACGGTGGCCGGGACGATGACCACGGCGAGGAGCATGGCAGACATCACGAACAACTTTGCCTGGGCGGAGCTGGACGATGATTTGTTTTGCCTGCTGCACCAACCAGGCTCGCTGGAAGTGTTGTCCACAACGCTCGCAACGCACTGGTTTGACCGTGGCCTGCAGGAGCTTCGGCAAGTGGTCGCGCACGCAGGCGAGGTCAGCCGATATGAGCAGCGGCTGCGTCAATCGTCACCCCTGATTGCAGCAGAGGCGCCGCCGCCCCTGTATGTGCGCAATCCCGCATTCCGCCGCGTGGTCACCGAGATCTATGACTACCGTTGCGCAGCGAGTGGCGTTCGCTTTGTTCTGGACTCCGGTGAAACCATGGTCGAAGCAGCCCACATCCACCCGTTCAGTGAGGCAGGGGACGACGATCCGCGCAACGGGCTCGCACTGACGCCAGATTTTCATTGGGCAATGGATCGGCACCTCATTGCTCCGGGTCCGGACTATCGCTGGCATGTCAGCCCGCTGCTGGATGAACGCATTGCCGACCATGGCCGCCTGACCGCACTCAGCGGCAAGAGTCTGCTGCTACCAAACGAGCCGCGCTTCATTCCCAAGCAGGACGCACTGGCGTGGCGGCTTTCCCGCTTGCGTCGTCGCTTGTCGGACGAGCCCTGACGGCAGCAAAACGCTCGCAACAGCGAGCGAGAAGAAGCGAGCACAGCTAATTGCCCAGAGCGCCAAGGCGCCGCGCAACGGTGCGTCCTACCGCCAACTCCACCATGAAATTCGAAAACGCCATTTTCGAATTTCATGGTCCGCGCATCGTGTACACACGCTCTGTCATCCCCCGCCGACACCTGTAGTCCTTCGCCCGCACCCAAACGGGAACTGCGCCGCATCCCCACAGCGCGCCCCACCTGTACGGTGATCCCATCTGCAACACGCCAAGCCTGCAGCGGCCTCAAGCCGCAATGGCTGGCACTTTTGAAAGGGACACACCATGAGTGATCGCAACGACAACAACACAACCCCCACCGCGGGCAAGACTGGCATGGGCGCTGTAGCCGGTGGCGCAGTGGGTGGAGTAGCAGGCGGCGCGGCCGCAGGGGCGCTGGCGGGCGGCATGACCGGGCCTGTGGGCGCGGCCGTGGGTGCCGTGGTGGGCGCAGTGGCCGGGGCCGTGATGGGCCGCAATGCCAAGGTAGACCCGGTGGTCGAGGACAACTACTGGCGCGACAACTATTCGTCGCGCCCTTACGTGACCGGCGGCAAGACGTATGACGAGTACCAGCCGGCCTACCGCTATGGGGCTGACTCGTATACCAAGTACCCCGACCGTTCTTTTGACGAGGTGGAGCCCGAGCTGAGCCGCGACTGGAGCACGGCGCGGGGCAGCTCTTCGATGGAATGGGAGCACGCCAAGCACGCCACCCGCGATGCATGGCACCGCGTGGGCAACGCGGCCGAGCGCGCGATTCCGGGCGATTCAGACCGCGACGGCCGTTAACCGATCGACTGCGCGCAAAGGGGCCGGCAAGCACTGTCGGGCCCCTTTTTTGTTTATTCCATTGCGCGCGCTTCGGTGCGCGCCTTCACACAGAGGTTCTCATGAACGAACACACCACCGATTCGCACCCGCTCAGCAACCTGGCCTATGACTGGATTGCGCTGATGCAGAACAAGGCCCAGGCGCTGAATGCCTACGACCAGTACATCAAGGATGCCGAGGCAGCGGGCTCGGCAGAGTGCGCGGCGTTTTTCCGCAAGGTGCACGATGCCGACAAGGCCCAGCTGGCAGAGGCCAGGCACCACTTGGTGGCGGTGCTGCAGGGGCAGATGGGCAATGCCGCTGCGGGCGGCACGCGCTAACGCGATCAGGGGGCTTGCAACCAGCGGGGTAGCTTACCCGGCGCGCTGCGGTTGCGGGCCTCGCAAATCCCAGCCTTCAGCCAGCCCGGCGCGCCTCGTTCAGGCCGCGGTGCTTGGTCTGCCGCCCGGCCATGCGCTTGCGCCACATGCGAAACGACGATGGCTTCATGGTGCGGCGCATGAGGGCGATGACTTCGGCCTCGGGCAGGCCGTATTCGCGTTCCACGTCTTCAAAGGGTGTGCGGTCTTCCCAGGCCATTTCCACGATGCGCGAGATGTCGCCTGCGCTCAGCGGCTGTGGTGTGCGCGGCGCTGGCGTGGTGCCGCTGGCGGATGCAACGGCGGGGCCTTGCGCGTTGGGCTCGGGCTGGGGCAAGGTGGCAGGCATGCAGCAATTCTGCCGGGCGAGCGGCACCTTCGCAGCGATGGGGCCAATGGCGCTACGCTGTGGGCGGGCAACACACCCGGGCTGGCATGTAGCACCGGGCGGCATTACGCTTGCGGCACGTTGGCATGCATGCCTGCCCAGCCAGCAGGTGTGCGATGCGCAAGCCGCAAGCCATTACCCACCACCACCCATGTCTGCCCCACGCGCCAAGGCGCTGCCCCGCATAGATCCCGCCCGCTGCACCGGCTGCGGCTGGTGCGTGGCCGTCTGCGGGCCGCATGTGCTGTCGCTGCAGGTATTGGGCGAGGGCCGCTGGGGGCCCAAGCGGTCGCAGCTGCATGACGCGGGTGGCTGCACCGGGTGCGCGCTGTGCGCCATGCGGTGCCCGTTTCATGCGATCAGCATGGTGCGGCAGCCGGGCGCTGCGGGTGCAGACGGGGCCGACGAGGATTGAAGAGGGGCGCAATGCGGGCTATGCACTGGTGGACAGCCGGTCACCCAAAACGGTTTTGTCCCACACCGCAGGGCCCGGTGCGCATGGTGTGATGCACAGTGGCTTTGCACTCCCGCAAGCACACGCATCAAGGAGCCCCGCATGTCAGAGAAAAAGGCCAGTGTTCACTGGGTAGGCGCCGGCAAGGCCGGCCAGGGCCAGATCAGCACCGAGACTGGGTCGCTGCAACAGTACCCGTATGGTTTTGCCAGCCGCTTTGCGGACGACCGCAAGGGCACCAACCCCGAAGAGATCCTGGGCGCGGCGCACGCGGCGTGCTTCACCATGGCGTTTTCGTTTGCGGCCGATAAGGCCGGCTTTGCCACCGAGATGGTGGACACCACCGCTAGCGTGCGGCTCGCGCAGGATGGCGACGGGTTTGTGATCGACCGCATTGCGCTCACGCTGACGGCCAAGGTGCCGGGCATGGACGAAGACACGTTCCAGAAAATGGCGGCAGATGCCAAGGCCAACTGCCCGCTGTCAAAAGCGCTCGCGGCCGTGCCAGAGATCACGCTCAGCGCGACACTGGCAAGCTGAGAGCAGGTGGGCCGTGCGGCGCTGGCGCCAGTGCGCCCGGCACCTGCATCGACTTGACTTCGCCCGCAGGCTGACGCGGCAGGCGCATCACCGCGCGGGCCGCGCACCAGCGCCGTGCCTGCCAAAGGCCGCTGCCAGAATGACCGCGTGAGCCCGCCCACCAGGAGCACGACCGTGGAACCCACCGCGCATCCCTCTCAGCCAACACGCATCCGCATCGGCATTGGCGGCTGGACGTACGAGCCCTGGCGCAGCCACTTCTACCCGCCAGGCCTGCCGCACAGCCAGGAGCTGCACTACGCCAGCCGACAGCTCACATCCATTGAAGTCAATGGCACGTTCTACAGCACCTTCAAGCACGCTACGTTTGCCAGGTGGCACAGTGAAACGCCCGATGGATTCATGTTCTCGCTGAAGGCACCGCGCTATGCCACACACCGGCGCGTGCTGGCCGAGGCAGGCGATTCGATCCGGCGGTTTGTCGACAGTGGCATCACCGCGCTGGGCGACAAGCTTGGCCCCATCGTGTGGCAGTTCATGCCCACCAAGGCGTTCGATGCGACGGACTTCGAGGCCTTTCTGGCGCTGCTGCCGCGCACGGTAGACGGCCGCACGCTGCGCCATGCGCTGGATGTGCGGCACGCCAGCTTTGCCACGCCCGCCTTCATCGCGCTGGCGCGCCGCTACGGCTGCGTGCCGGTGTGCAGCGATTCCGACACATTCCCGGCCATTGCCGATGCCGAGGCGGAGTTTGCCTACCTGCGGCTGATGCGCGGGCAGGCCGAAGTGCCCACGGGCTACCCGGCTGATGCGCTGGCGGCGTGGGCGCAGGGTGTGCGCAGCTGGACGGGCGGCGAGCGGCCGCGCGATGTGTTTGTGTACTTCATCAACGGCGCGAAGGAGCGCGCGCCCGCCGGGGCGATGGCGTTGCTGGCCGAGCTGGGCATCGGGCCCGGGCAGGGTTGAAGGACGGGGCGAGCACAGCGGCATGCGCAGCCTGCAAGGCACTGGAAAGTGCCTCGCAACAGCTGATTTGAAGCGTTTTAGCCCTGCAGCGCTTGATTCATATGCCTGTTTAGCTATTACATGCATAGCAACACATCTACGACAAGCCACGCACCCATCTCCGCCAGGGTACCTGCGCGCAACACCCCGGCCACCGCGCTTGACGGCCACCCGGGGCGCTCGGGTAGACTGCGCCCCTCATGTCGTTCAATTCCACACCCTTCGCACACGCCGCAGCCCCCCAGGGCATGGGCATGATGCTGTCTGCGTTCTCGCGGGCAAAACGGGCAATGGGTGCACGAATGATTACCACCATTACCACCGCGGCCACCTGAGCACGCGCAGGTGGCCGTTCCGGCAGCCACCTGGTGATCGCTCTCTCTTCTCCGCAAGACGAATGACCGAATGAAACCCAGCTCTGGCAGCTGGGTTTTTGTTTTTCTGTCGTCCGTTTTGTCTGACTGTTCACTGTCTGGAGAAGCCCATGTACCGCGATCCCGTCCAGCCCTTGGCTGATGCTGCCCCCATCAACGCTTGCGTAGCTGCTGATGCGGCCCCCATGGGCGCCACGCGCCCGCTGCGCGTGGGCATGATCGGCATTGGCACAGTGGGCGCAGGCACCTTTCGTGTGCTGGCGCGCAACCAGGCGCTGATTGCGGCGCGCGCCGGGCGTGGCATCAAGCTGGTGGTGGTGTGCGCCCGCAGCCTGTCGCGCGCCATGGGCGTGGTGGGCACCGATGTGGCCCTGACCAACGACCCCATGCAGGTCGCCACCCACCCCGAGGTGGACGTGCTGGTGGAAGTGGCCGGCGGCACTGGCCCCGCGCGCGACTGGGTGCTGGCCGCCATCCGCGCGGGCAAGCATGTGGTCACCGCCAACAAGGCCCTGCTGGCCACACACGGCAACGAGATCTTTGCCGCCGCCCGCCAGCACGGCGTGGCCGTGGCGTACGAGGGCGCGGTGGCGGTCAGCATCCCCATCATCAAGGCGCTGCGCGAGGGCCTCACGGCCAACCGCATCGAATGGGTGGCGGGCATCATCAACGGCACCACCAATTTCATCCTGAGCAAGATGCGCGATGAAGGGCTGGGCTTTGCCGAGGCGCTGGCACAAGCCCAGGCGCTGGGCTACGCCGAGGCCGACCCCACCTTCGACATCGAAGGCATCGACGCCGCGCACAAGATCACGCTGCTGGCAGCCAATGCGTTTGGCATGCCGGTGCGCTTTGCCGAGGCGCAGGTCGAAGGCATCACGCGCCTGCAAGGGCTGGACGTGGCCTGCGCCGAGCAGCTGGGCTACCGCATCAAGCTGCTGGGCGTGGCCCGGCGCCGCCATGACGGTGACGTGGACGGCGTGGAGCTGCGCGTGCAGCCCGCCCTGCTGCCAGCCACGCACCTGCTGG
This sequence comes from Acidovorax sp. BL-A-41-H1, assembly GCF_051942715.1. Classification (NCBI taxonomy): domain Bacteria; kingdom Pseudomonadati; phylum Pseudomonadota; class Betaproteobacteria; order Burkholderiales; family Comamonadaceae; genus Acidovorax; species Acidovorax sp. BL-A-41-H1. The sequence goes on from NZ_JBPVJQ010000003.1 coordinate 279,175, forward strand.
CGCAGGTCCACGGCTCGATGAACGCGGTAATGGTGAAGGGCGACGCGGCAGGCGTGACGATGTTCTACGGCGCGGGCGCGGGGTCGGAGCAAACGGCATCGGCCGTGATTGCCGACCTGGTGGACGTGGCGCGGCTGGCTGGCACGCACGCCGCGCAACGCGTGCCGCACCTGGGCTTCCATGCCCACGCGGTGGACGAGCAGCTGGCCGTGCTGCCCCGCGCTGCCGTGCACACGCGCCACTACCTGCGCGTGCCGGTGCACAGCGCGCAGCAGGTCAGCGAGGTGTGGGCGTGGCTTGCCGCGCAGAATCTGCCCGTGGCCCGTGCGGAGCTGGCGTGCGAGAAGGCGCTGCCCGCCAGCGCCGGGCCGCAGGTGCTGGTGCTGACGGATGCCGTTGCGCAGGCCACCGTGGATTTGGCTGTGCATGCGCTGGCTGCGCACCCGGCGGTGGCGGGGCCTGTGGTGTCGATGCGGGTGGAGATGCTGGAGGGGTGATTGGCGTGAACGCCCGTTCAGGCTGATCCTGCGAAAGCGTTGCGCACGGTTTCGACAGGCCCAGCCCGAACGGTGCGGAGGGTGGCCGCAGCCCTGCACCGCGCTTTTTCAAGTCATACAGGCCGGTAGCGCTTGCAAATCAATGCCGGACAGCTATCACAAACATAGCAATCCAACGGGTGTTGTCGCCTCACCCCCGCATCAGCCCCGCCACCTCTGCAGCCCTCGCCGTGCCTTCATCCAGCAGCCCCTGCACCGCGCCCGCGCGATCCGCGTCGCTGCGGTTCTGGCTCATCTTCCACACGCCCTCCCAGCGCTCCACGGCCAGCTCCACGCCCACGATGGCGCCGAGCATTTTGTCGATGTAGTCGGGCGGGGCGTCGTCAACGCGCCAGGGGTGCGTGCGGTGTGCCTCGTGGTGCTCGCTCAGCGTGTGCAGCACGGCGCGCAGGCGCGTGGCGTCGTCAAAGGCGTGCAGGCTGCCGTGGGCGTGCACGGTGGCGTAGTTCCAGGTGGGAACCCGCTTGCCGTCGATGGCCTTGGACGGGTACCACGAGGGCGATACATACGCCTGCGGCCCGTGAAACACGGCCACAGCGTGCTGCGGCAGCAGCGGCCACACGCCGTTGCCGCGCCCCACATGGCCCACCAGCGTGCCGTGCGGGCCGCGCGTGGGGTCGAGGTACAGCGGCACATGGTTGACGTGCAGGGCGCCTTCGTGCGCAATGACCAGCGTGGCCAGCGGCTGGCTGCGCACCAGGGCGTGCAGCACGGCGGGGTCGGCTACCTGGAACTGGCGGTTGGCAATGGTCATGCCTGGCTTTCGGTGGCGGTGATGGCCAGCACGGGTGCGCAGTCGATATGCGTGCGCACCGAGTTGGCCAGAAAACACGCCGCATGGGCGCGGTGGTGCAGGTCTTGCAGTTGCGCCTGCGTCGGGGCATGGGCGGCGTCAAAACGCGTGACGGGGCGCAGCTGTACGTGGGTGACCACCAGGCGCCCCTGGTCGTCGTGGCCCATGGTGCCCACCGCATCGTCGGTGTAGTCGTCCACCCGCCAGCCCGCGCGGCTGGCCAGGTCCAGAAACCACAGCATGTGGCAGCTGGCCAGCGCGGCCACGTACGCTTCTTCCGGGTCGACCCCGGCGGGGTCGGAATACGGCACGGGCACCACATGCGGCGACGACGACGCGGCCACCGTGGCCCAGCCATCAAACTGCCACTGGTGGCCGCGGTGATAGCGCTTGTCCAGAAAATCGTCGCTGCCGCGTTGCCAGGAAACGGTGGCGGTGTGGGTGGAGGCCATGGGCAATACCGGTGTAGATGCGTGAAGGAATGCAGCCTGCCGGGGGCAAGCTGCCTAGAATGGCCCTCCAGTCTAGGATCGAATTCAGCGAACGAGAGGGCCAATCGATGCCGCGTGCCGGAGCCAATCCTCACAGCAAAAACACCACCGCGGCAGCCCCGCTGCTGCGCCAGCAGGTGTACGAGCAACTGCGCCGCGCCATCGAGCAGGGCAGCCTGCGCGCGGGCACGCGGCTGCCGCCCTCGCGCGAGCACGCCAGTGCGCTGGGCGTGTCGCGCAACACCGTGCTGTGGGCCGTGCAGCGCCTGCAGGCCGAGGGGTATGTGCAGGCCCGCGTGGGCGACGGGACCTACGTGGCGCAGGCCGTCACCGCCACGGCCACGGCGGGCCAGGCGCAGGGGCTGGTGGCCCCGCCGCGCGGGCTGTCGCGCCGCGGGCAGCTCATTGCCGACACGGCGGCCCGCTGGCGCCCGCCGCATGTGGCGGCGCGGGCGTTTCGCATCGGCGCGCCCGAGGTAGCCACGTTTCCGTTTGCGCTGTGGGACCGCCTGGCGCGGCAGGCCAGCGCCCGCCAGCGCAGCGACTGCGCCCAGTACCTGGACCCTGCCGGCAACCCCGACCTGCGCAGTGCCGTGGCGCAGTGGCTGTGGGCCTCGCGCGGCATCCGCTGCGACGCAGCGCAGGTGGTGGTGTGCTCGGGCTCGCAGCAAGGCATTGATCTGATTGCGCGGCTGCTGCTGGACGTGGGCGACGAGGTGCTGGTGGAAGACCCGGGCTACCCCGGCATCCGCGCCAGCCTGCTGGGCCACGGCGCGCTGGCGCGGCCTGTGCCGCTGGATGGCGAGGGCCTGCGCGTTGACGAAGGTGCAGCACTGTGGCCCGCTGCGCGCATGGCCGTGGTCACGCCCACGCACCAGTTCCCAACAGGCGTGGGCATGCCGCTGGCGCGGCGGCAGGCGCTGCTGCAATGGGCCCGCGCGCACGATGCCTGGGTGGTGGAGGACGACTACGACGGCGAGTTCCAGTACGGCGGTGCTGCGCAGCGCGTGCCTGCCCTGTGCAGCCTGCCGGGCTCCGAGCGCGTGCTGTACGTAGGCACCTTCAGCAAGACGCTGCACCCCGGCCTGCGCCTGGGGTTTGTGGTGGTACCGCCCGCGCTGGTCGATGCCTTCGCGATGGCCCGGGCCATCACCGACCGGCACGCCCCCGGCGACACGCAGGCCGTGCTGGCCCGCTTCATTGCCGAAGGCCACCTGCTGCGCCACCTGCGGCACATGCGCGAGCTGTACCCGCACCGGCAGGCCGTGCTGATCGACGCCCTGGCCGATGCCAGCGACGGCGCGCTGCAGCTGCAGCCGAGCGACCGCGGCATGCAGCTGCTGCACGAGGTGGCCGAAGGCATCGACGACGAGCCCCTGAGCCGCCGCGCCCACACGGCGGGCGTGATGCTGGCCCCGCTGTCGCGCTACGTGATGCAGTCGCCGCGCCGGGGCTGGCTTTTTGGCTATGCGGGGTACGACGATGGCGAGATCCGCGCTGCCGCCCGTGTGGTGGGCGGCCTGCTCAGGCGCTGACAGGGCACATCAGCACTGCCAGCGATGGCATCGCGCCGTGGCGCACGCGGGCAAGGGATACCGCCTCGCCCGGATAATCAGGGCCTTTCCTGCCCCCGGCCCCGCGGCGGCACCGCACTGCCCCCGCCCACACCATGTCTGCCGCCGCCTTAGCCCCCGTTCCCAGCCAGCGCGTTCTCTCCGTCATCCCGCCGATGACGCAGCTGAACACGCCCTACCCGTCTACCGCCTACCTGACGGGCTTCCTGCGTTCGCGCGGGGTAGATGCCGTGCAGGAGGACCTGGCGCTGGCGCTCGTGCTGCGCCTGCTGTCACCCGAAGGCCTGCGCGCCGTGGCTGCCACGGTGGATGCGCTGCTGCCCAAAAAGCGCAGCCCCGCCGTGCAAAGCTTTGCGGCACAGAAGGACCGCTACCTCGCCACCATCGGCCCCGCCATCGCCTTTTTGCAGGGGCGCGACAGCACCCTGGCGCACCGCATCGTGGGCCGCAACTACCTGCCCGAGGGCCCGCGCTTTGCCACGCTGGATGTGTATGTGGACGACGAAGGCGGCGACCCGCTGGGCTGGGCGTTTGGCGCCCTGGGCCTGCACGACAAAGCCAAGCACCTGGCCACGCTGTACCTGAACGACCTGGCCGATGTGCTGCGCGATGCGGTGGACGAGCGCTTTGAGTTTGTGCGCTACGCCGAGTCGCTGGCGGGCAGCCAGCCCACGTTCGACCCGCTGGCGAATGCACTCGCCGCGCCGCCCACTCTGGTGGACGACATGCTGGCCCTGCTCACGCTGGAGGCCATGGAGCGCCACCGGCCCGACGTGGTGCTGCTGTCGGTGCCGTTCCCGGGCTCGGTGTATGCGGCGTTTCGCATTGCGCAGACCATCAAGGCGCGCTACCCCGGCGTGGCGCTGCTGCTGGGCGGCGGCTTTGTGAACACCGAGCTGCGCGAGCTGGCCGACCCGCGCGTGTTCGACTACTTTGATTTCGTCACGCTGGACGCGGGCGAACGCCCGCTGCTGGCGCTGCTGGAGCACCTGCGCGGCGAGCGCGGGCGGCAGCGGCTGGTGCGCACGTTTGCGCGCAGCGATGAAGGGCAGGTCCAGTACATCAACATGATGGAAGCCGACATCGCCTTTGCCGAGGTGGGCACGCCCACCTGGGACGGCCTGCCGCTAGACCGGTATCTGTCGCTGCTGGACATGCTCAACCCCATGCACCGCCTGTGGAGCGACGGGCGCTGGAACAAGCTCACCGTGGCGCACGGCTGCTACTGGAAGAAGTGCAGCTTCTGCGACGTGAGCCTGGACTACATCAGCCGCTACGAAGGCGCCAGCGCCGAGGTGCTGGCCGACCGCATCGAGCAGATCGTGCGCGAAACGGGGCAGACGGGCTTTCACTTTGTGGACGAGGCCGCGCCGCCCAAGGCGCTGAAGGCGCTTGCCACCGAGCTGATCGCACGCAATGCGGGCATCAGCTGGTGGGGCAATGTGCGGTTTGAAAAAACCTTCACGCCCGAGCTGGCCGAGCTGCTGGCCGACAGCGGCTGCATCGCGATTTCGGGCGGGCTCGAAGTCGCATCTGACCGGCTGCTCACGCTGATGAAAAAAGGCGTGTCGGTAGACCAGGTGGCGCACGTGACCAAGGCATTTACCGACGCGGGCATCCTGGTGCATGCGTACCTGATGTACGGCTTTCCCACGCAGACAGTGCAAGATACGGTGGACGCGCTCGAATACGTGCGCCAGCTGTTTGCCAACGGCTGCATCCAGAGCGGGTTCTTCCACCGGTTTGCCTGCACCGTGCACTCACCCGTCGGCAAGAACCCCGAGGAATACGGTGTGACCTTAGCCCCGCTGCCGCCGGGCGACTTTGCCAAGAACGACGTGGCTTTCATCGACCCCACGGGCGTGGACCACGACGCGCTGGGCGGCGCGCTCAAGAAGGCGATCTACAACTACATGCACGGCATCGGGCTGGAAGAAGACGTGCGCACGTGGTTCCCGTTCAAGGTGCCCAAGACCACGGTGCGGCGCGACCGCATTGAGCGGGCGCTGCGCGAGCGGGGGTAGGCGCCTGCCGCAGGGCTGGCCCGCAGCGCCCGCAGCATGAAAATCAGGCCAAATCGGTCGGAGGCGCTTGTTTCATTTGCCTACATTGCTATGCAATTTATAGCAATCTGATGCTCACTGTGGGCTCGCACCCACCGGCGCTCTAGGTCTTTTGCTGCTGATAAGCACGGTCCATCGCCGGGCCCTTGTCGGTGTCCTTCAAGCCCCGCTCCAGGTCCTTGAAAGCCTGCTTCCCATCTTCAGACTGGATGCCGCCCGTCATCGCGGTGGCCTCATCGCGCTCGTGCGGCAGGCGGCCTTCGGGGCCCGACAGGTCTTCGGGCCCGCTGCCCGGCGTTTGCGGCCGGCTGGTGGTGTCGGTGCGGCGCTCGGTACGGGCGGGCACGGGGGCAGAGGGGACGACGTTTTCCTCTTCTATGCGGCGACCAGGTGGGGTTGATGTCATGCGGGCCTTGTAAGAACGATGTGGGGACGGTGGTGTCCTGCCACCCTAGTTCCGCAGATCGCCGCCCGCTGTAGGCCCAGGCCGCACACCGATGCGGTACCGACGCTTTGTTTCAATCCTTCATCCCCAAACGGCGGGGCGGCTGGATGCTCTGGCTCAAGATGGCAGCGGCTTCGCAATCCACTCTTGGCAAGCCCGTGGCGTTTGGCAAGGTCGGCGACCCGCTACGTCTTCCTGGGTGCCTTGTTGACCTGGGGCGGTTTTGCTGCTTTGTCGGCCTTGGTAACCCGGGTCAATCTGGGCGCCTCAGGCACCGGCGGGGGCAGGTAGTTGGCCCCGGTCACCACCGATTTGCCCGTCTGTGCCTCCAGCTGGTTGCGGGCCTGGCGCGCAATGCTTCCGCCGGTCTTGGCGGCGGTTTTGTTTTCAACCATGCCCCTGGCCTGCACACTCTCGGCAATCTGGCGGGTCGATAGCTCGGCCAGGGCGGTGAAGATGAGCTCGGCCTCGCTCATGTGATCTCGCAGGTTGTGGCTGGCCAGCCCCTTCTTTTCCTTGTGCTGCGCCACGCTCAGGCCCGACCATTCCTGGTGAATGATGTTGGTGAGGATGGCGAACTCGCTGCCCGCCTTGATGTCGTGCTCACTCCAGTAGTCGGTGAGCTTGTTGCGGGTTTCCTGCCCCGTCATGCGCTGCTGGATCCACTTGTCGCTGCGGCCATGCTGCTGCCAGGTCTGGCGGGCACGGTCGAGCGACAGGGCGGGGTCGGCCATCTCTTGCATGCGCTCGTAGCCCACCTTGGCGAGCCACAGCTTGATGGGCTCGGCCTTGGGGCTGGGGATGGATTGAACCAGGCGCAGCAAGATTTCTGCCGTGGCAACGTCAGTGAGGTAGTTTTTCCCGTCGGCAGCAGGCAACTTCAGTCGGTGACACGCTGTCACCGACTGACTGCCCTCGGCAGAAAGGCGCCGCCGCAGCTGGTTCCAGTATTTCCGCGCGGTTTGATAGTCAGCCTGTTGCGTCAGCACCTGCACCACGTCAACCACCGAGAACCACCACGTCTCGGTGCTCTCGTCGTACGTACGGCGGATGGCTTGACCATCGAATTCAGCGGGCAGGATTTTCATAGGCGTTCCACCTTCATGCGCAAGAATAAGCTGTATAAAAAATCAGCTATTCTTGAGCATAGCCGCCACGGCTCCACCGAGCAACCTCCCCATTCATTTGCTACAAAATGAATAGCTGCTAGCGCTTTTCCTTAAAGCGCCAGAGCCACTTTTCATCCAGAAAGTCAGGCCACCACCCGTGCCACACTCCCCCCATGTCTTCCAGTGAGTGGGCCCAAGCGGCCCTGCATTCGTTCGATGCGGTGGTGAACGCCACCGAAGGTTTTCGTGGCCGGCCCGGCCAGCGGCTGATGGCCGAGCAGGTGGCGCGCACGTTCAGCACGGCCACGCTGGGCAAGGTGGATGAAGACAGCGGCGAGGCCGCGCCCACGCGCGCCATTGCGGTCATCCAGGCGGGCACGGGCGTGGGCAAGTCGCTGGCGTACTGCGCACCGGCCATTGCGCTGGCTCTGTCGCGCGGCACGCGGGTGCTGATTTCTACCGCCACGGTGGCGCTGCAGGAGCAACTGGTCAACAAGGACCTGCCCGCGCTGGCTGCGCGCATGCCGCAGCCCTTCAAGTTTGCGCTGGCCAAGGGGCGCGGGCGCTATGTGTGCAAGCTCAAGCTCGACCGCCTGGCCGGCACCGGCGAGGCCGAGGAAGACGGCGAGGACGACCTGTTTGCCGACGAGGAAGCCGCCGCCCGCGCCAAGCGCCCCCGGCACGAGACCGAGGCGCGCATGCAGTTCTATTCGACCATGTCGCAGACCTTGTCCAAAGGCGCGTGGGATGGCGACCGCGACAGCCTCGATACGCCCCCCGAGCCCGAGGTGTGGAGCCCAGTGGCGGCCGAGGGCGCGTCGTGCACCGGCAAGCACTGCCCGGCCTTCAGCCAGTGCACCTACTACGACAAGCGCAAGGAGCTGGTGGGCGCGCAGGTGATCGTGGCCAACCACGATTTGCTGCTGTCGTCCCTGGGCGCGCGCGTGCTGCCCGAGCTGGACAACTGCCTGCTGGTGCTGGACGAAGCCCACCACCTGCCCGCCACCGCGCTCGACCAGTTTGCGTGCAGCATGGATTTGTCGCGCATCACCTGGATCGAACGCCTGTCGAGTCGAGGCCTGCGCATTGGCGCGCTGCTCGAGGTGGAAGAGATTGCAGACATCCCCAAACACGCGGCGCAGCTGCGGCAGACGCTGCAGGATCTGGCGCGCATCGTGATGGATGTGTATGGCGCGCAGCTCAAAAGCCAGCCCAACGCCTGGGGCCCGGCGCGCGTGCGCGTGCCGCGGGGTGAGTTGCCCGACCAGCTGCTTGCCCCGCTGGGCCTGCTGGCCGCGAGCGCCGAGGGCTTTCTGGACGCGCTGCGCGCCATCAGCAAGGCGCTGCGCGCCGAGATGCGCGACAAGCCCGAGGAGGCCAAGCGACTGTCCACGCTGTACGCGCAGATCGGCATGCTCGCCCCGCGCCTGGAAGAGCTGCACGCCACCGCGCAGCTGCTGCTGCAGGATGCGCCCGAAGGTGCGGTACCCGCTGCCAAGTGGTTCACGCTGGAGGTGGATGGCGACTTCATCGTGGTCAAGGCGCACGCCAGCCCCATCTTGCCCGGCACCACGCTGCGCAACCACCTGTGGAGCGCGGTGCGCGGCGCGGTGCTCACGTCGGCCACGCTGACCAGTTGCGGGCACTTTGACTTTTTCATGCGCGAGGCGGGCCTGCATGGCGATGAAGCGGCCACCACGCTGGAAGTAGCCAGCCCCTTCAACTACGCCGCGCAGGGCACGCTGATTGCGGCCGAGACACGGGCCGACCCCAAGAACGCCGCGCAGTTCACTGTCGAGATGGTCGACGCGCTGCTGCACGACATTGCGCGCGTGGAATACGGGGCGCTGGTGCTGTTCACCTCGCGCGACCAGATGCGCCAGGCCGTGGATGCGCTGCCCACCGCCATGCGCAGCGTGGTGCTGGTGCAAAACGCGCTGCCGCGCACGCAGCTGCTCAAGCGCCACCGCGAGCGGGTGGAGAACGGCGAGCCCTCGGTCATCTTCGGCATGCAGTCGTTTGGCGAGGGGCTGGATCTGCCGGGGCGCCTGTGCGAATCGGTCTTCATCACCAAGCTGCCCTTTGCGTCGCCCGACGACCCCGTGGGCGAGGCGCGTGCCGAATGGCTGCGCGCCGTGGGGCGCGACCCGTTCAGCGAACTGGTGGTGCCCGCCACCGCCATCCGCCTGGCGCAATGGGTGGGCCGCGCCATACGCACCGAAGAAGACCAGGCCCATGTGTACTGCTACGACAAGCGCCTGACGCGCACCAGCTACGGGCAGCGGCTGCTCAAGGGCCTGCCGCCGTTTGCGCTGGAGCAACGCGCACCGCTCTGAAGGGCTGGCGCCACAGCGCCAGCGGCACGGGGCCAAACCGCCGTGTCAGACAAACGCCCACACCCATCTGCGGGGCCAGCCGACGCCGCGCGGGGCAGCGGCTGCCTACAGTGACTGCATCAATCCGTTTCGATTGAATTCAACTGTTCACCCTAGCCGGAGGCCCCCATGCAACACGACACACCCGCCCACGAAACCCTGTGGAAGCTGATCAAGGACATCCGCTTCGGGATGGTGACGCACCGCACGGCCTCGGGCATGCTGCATTCGCACCCCCTCACCACGCAGAACAAGCGTCTGCAAGAGAACACCGAACTGTACTTTTTCATCTCCCGCTCGGGCGAGCTGTACGAACGGCTGCTGACCGACGGCGAGGTCAACGTGTCGTATTCGGACCCCGGCGAAGACAGCTATGTCTCCCTGTCGGGCCAGGCCCGCTTTGTGGAAGACCCTGCCCAGAAGGAAGCGCTGTGGTCGCCCATGGCCAAAGCCTGGTTTCCCGGTGGCGTGACCGACCCCGACCTGGCCCTGCTGGCCGTACGCATCCGCCACGCCGAGTACTGGGACGTGAAGGAAACCAAGATGGTGCAGCTGTTCAAGATGGCCAAGGCCGCCGTGACCGGCGAGCCGCCCCGCAGCATGGGCGAGCACAAGGAATTGTCGATTTCGTGACATCGGCCGGAAGGGCACAGCCTGCGGGCCTGCCCCGGTGGGGCATCGGCCATCTTTTGAACCTGAAGGAGCGAACCATGGCAGACAAGCACAACACATCGGACAAGGACGACGGCCAGAACAATGACCAGGGGTCCGGCAAGGTGGCCAATGACCGCAACAGCGCCGGCAAGCAGCCCACCACGCAGCTTCACCAGGACCAGCGCACGCCCCATAGCCGCCACGATCGCGAATCGCAGGTCGGCAGCGGCAACCAGTCACAGTCACGCAAGGGTGGTGCTGGCAGTGGCGGCGGCGCAGGGGGCGCTGGCGGACGCGGCGCGGGCTGACGCATCCACACCGGGGCGCCTTCATGCGCCGCGTAAGCTGCATGGAGCCTGCGGGCTCCATTTTTTTGGAGCAGAGGTTCTTGCCGTGCAGCAAGCAGACTTTGCGCCGACACTGGCATGGTCGACAGCATCGACAGGCTGGCCAGTCCCCCTCCCGTGGCGTGCAAGATGCTTGCAACAGCCCGGCACCCCCCACACCAACGGCCCCGGCCCACGCACCAAGGACAAGCCCATGCAATGGAACGACACCATGAAACAGCTCATGGGGAAAGCCACCGAGCTGGTGCGCAACGGCCGCCTGGCCGAAGCCACCCACGCCATCCAGCAGGCACTGGGCAACCCCACGCCAGCTCCACAGGCTCCGCCAGATGCGGCAGCCCCGGGCGCTGCGCCCGCACCCGCGCGCTGGCGTCCTGCGGTGGTTCCCGACATCGAAGACGCCGTACTGGTGGAGCCGCGCCAGGACGCTGCCAACGAAGAAACAGCGGCGCACGTAGCTGCGCCCACTCCCACCCCCGCCGCATCGGCATCGCCACCACCCATTGCGGAAGCGGCCAAGCAGCCCACCGCCGGCAAGGCCGCGGCGCATCCCCATGCTGAGGCACCGGGCAGCTTCACGCGCGTGGCATTCCGCTACCCGGGCGTGGGGCAGGGTGTGCATCACTACCACCTGTACGTACCGCCGGGGGCGGGCGCGGGCACGCCGATGCCGCTGGTGCTCATGCTGCACGGCTGCACCCAGAACCCGGTGGACTTCGCCACGGGCACCGGCATGAACAGTGCCGCAGCGCCTGCCAACACCCTGGTGCTGTACCCCGAGCAACCCCAGAGCGCCAACCCCAACGGCTGCTGGAACTGGTTTCGCCCCGAAGACCAGCACCGCGGCCGCGGCGAGCCGGGGCTGCTGGTGGCCATGGTGCGTGACGTGATGGCACGCCACCCCGTGGACGAGGCGCGCGTGTATGCGGCGGGCCTGTCGGCCGGGGGCGCCATGGCTGCGCTGCTGGGGCGCGAGTACCCCGATGTGTTTGCTGCGGTGGGCGTGCACTCGGGCCTGCAGGCGGGCGCGGCGCACAACGTGATGGCAGCGCTGTCAGCCATGAAAAGCGGCGCCAAGCCCAACGCACGTGGCACGCCAGTGGCCGCCCCGGGTCAGCGGGTGGTGCCCCTGATCGTTTTTCACGGCGATGCCGATGCCACGGTGCACGCGCGCAATGGCGAGCAGGTGGTGGCGGCAACGCTGGGCGCGGGGGCGAGCGCGCAGGGCCCAGTCGACAAGCGCGTGGAGCAGGGCCGCTCGGCCGCCGGGCAAGCCTATACACGCACGGTGTACCGCCAGGCTGCTTCGTCATCGGCGGGGCCCGCCATGGCCGAACACTGGGTGCTGCACGGCGGCGGCCACGCCTGGGCCGGTGGCAGTGCGCAGGGGAGCCATACCGACCCCGGCGGCGTCAGCGCCACGGCCGAGATGCTGCGATTTTTCCTGGAACACCGCCGCTGACGGTCGCGCAGCCCCGGCGTGGGGCACGCGGCCTGCTCGCGTCCGCCAGGCGAGCACGGCGGCCGGGCAGCGATACTTGGCGCATCCGAGCACCGCCCCCTGCAGGGCACATCGCGTTCATGTCTCCCATCGCCGTCATCGACTTTGAAACCACCGGCATCTCGCCCGGCCAGGGCGCGCGCGCTACCGAGGTGGCCATCGTGCTGCTGGAGAACGGGCAGGTGGTGGACCGCTTTCAGAGCCTGATGAAAACCGGGGCGTGGATTCCGGCCTTCATCACGCAGCTGACGGGCATCACCAACGCGATGGTGGATGCCGCGCCCGAAGCAGCCAGCGTCATGAACGACGCCGCGCGGTTTGTGGGGGACGCACCCATGGTGGCGCACAACGCGGCGTTTGACAGCAAGTTCTGGCAGGCCGAGCTGGCACGTGCCGACCTGCCCGCACCGCACCCCTTTGCCTGCACGGTGCTGCTGTCGCGCCGCCTGTACCCGCACGCGCCCAGCCACAAGCTGGGCACGCTGGTGGACTTTCATGGCCTGCCGCGCACCGGCCAGGCCCACCGTGCGCTGGCCGATGCCGAGATGGCCGCCGCCCTGCTGGCGCGCATGCAGCACGACCTGCGCACCCGCTGGGGCGTGGGTGAGCCCAGCCACGCGCTGCTGCAGCTGGTACAGCGCTGCGCCAAGCCCAAGGTGGGGGCGCTGCTGGCGCAGCATGCGGTGGAGTGACAGCCAGAAACGCTATTGATGTGATAGCTACATAGGCAATCAAATCAAGCGCCAGCGACAGTTTTTGCTAGATTTTTTCCGTGGTGCAACGCTGGAACGCTTGCGTCACCGGCAGTTGTCTAGCTGCATCAGTAGCCCGGTGCGCGCAACCCGCGCTTTGCCGAATAATTGCGGCAACCCGCTGCCCGGTGCTTGCGGACTGGGCCACGTCCGGGCTCCTCTCTCTTGCGGTATCTGAAAGGCTGGTATTCCATGCTGTTCCTGGTGATTGGACTTGTGCTGTTTCTGGGCGTGCACTCGGTGCGCATCGTGTCGGACGGCTGGCGTAGCCAGACGCTGGCGCGGCTGGGCGAAGGGCCTTGGAAGGGGCTGTATTCCCTGGTCTCGGCGGTGGGGCTGGGGCTCATCGTGTGGGGCTACGGCCTGGCGCGTGAGCAGCCGGTGGTGCTGTGGGTGCCACCGGTGGGCATGCGCCATGGGGCCGCGCTGCTCACGCTGGTGGCCTTTGTGCTGCTGGCCGCCACGTACGTGCCGCGCAACGGCATCCGCGCACGGCTACACCACCCGATGGTGCTGGGCGTGAAGGTGTGGGCGCTGGCGCACCTGCTGTCCAACGGCACCGTGGCTGATGTGCTGCTGTTTGGCGGCTTTTTGCTCTGGGCGGTGGCCAGCTTTCGCGCGGCGCGCCAGCGCGACCGGGCGCAGGGCACCGTCTACGCGCCCGGCTCCTGGGCGGCCACGGGCATCACGGTGGTGGTGGGCGCGGCCGCCTGGGTTGCGTTTGCCTTCTGGGCCCACGCCTGGCTGATCGGGGTGGCGCCGCTGGGGCGCTAAAGGCGCCAAAGGCCCCGCCGGGGCCTCGGACGCCCAGGCCCGATGTTCATAAATCCCGGACAATCCGGGCCTTCCTGATGCGGCTGCAGGCCATCCCCATCACCGGGGACGATGCCGCTGCCACCCCATCTGCACCTACTCCATCACCACGCCATCCGCATGACCGAATCCCACGCCCCTGCCAGTGACACACGCCCCGCACTGCCCGACCACCTGTCGGTGGACCCGCGCAGCCCCCACCACGCCCCTGCGGTGTTCGAGCACGACATCGGTATCCGCCTGAACGGCAAGGAACGTTTCGATGTGCAGGAATACTGCGTCAGCGAAGGCTGGGTGAAAGTGCCCGCCGGCAAGACAGTGGACCGCAAGGGCCAGCCGCTGATGATCAAGCTCAAGGGCACGGTGGAAGCGTTCTACCGCTGATGACCGGCCTCTCGCCCGGCAGCAGCGGCGTGGCGCAGCCGGGCGCCTGGGTCATCCACTGCGACGGCAGCGCACTGCCCAACCCCGGCCGCATGGGGCTGGGCGCCGTGCTGATATCGCCACAGGGCGCGCGTACCGCCCTTTCGCTGCAAGCCCCGGGCACCGGTTGCAACAACGAGGCCGAGCTGCGCGCCCTGCTGCTGGCGCTGGCCGAGGCACGCCAGCAGGGCGCTCCCGCCGTGGCTCTCTTCAGCGACAGCAGGGTGCTGCTGGAGCAACTGGCCGTGCCCGCCAGTGGCACTGCGGCGGTGCCACCGATTGCGCGCCTGGCGCCCCTGTTTGAAGACGCCCGCAGCGCGCTGGGGCAGTTTGCAGCCGTGCAGTGGACGTGGGTGCCACGCCACCGCAATGCCGAAGCGGATGCGCTGGCCCGCGCGGCCGTGGGACTTGCACCCAAGCCGCATGCGCGACCTGCTTCGGCGGGTGGTCGCAAGCGCAAAAAGCAACGCTTGCAGAAGAGGCCGGCGGCCTGATCGCACCGCGCAGGATGGCCGACCTGGCCGGGCTGGGAGTGCGGAGGTTGCAGCGTTTTTTGCATGCCGCGTACGACTATCTTCCACGGCTGCCCGCGCGTTCCCGGGCAACGGCCACTCTGGCAAAACCCCTGCCGCCGTTACACATGCGGAGCATGGGTGAAAGCCCTTTGACACCCCACCAATTGATACAATTTGTAAACAAATTTCCCATATGGCCGTATTGGTTGTGTGATGTTGCAACCCGTTTCTCCACCCCGCCACATGACCGAAAAACCCAGCCCCCTGTTGCGCACTGCACGGCATGTGGGCATGGCCGTGGGCACGGCGCTGGCGGCGTCTGCCGCACTGGCCCAGACAAACATCGCCTACCTGCCGCTGGAGCAGCTGATGCAGATGGAAGTGACCACGGCCAGCCGCTATGCCCAGACCGCGCTGGAGGCGCCCGCTGTGGTGAGCGTGGTCACGGCCGAGGACATCCGCACGTTTGGCTACCGCACCCTGGCCGAGGTGCTGGGCAGCATGCGCGGGCTGTATGTGTCGTACGACCGCAGCTACCACTACCTGGGCACGCGCGGCTTTTCCACGCCGGGCGACTACAACACCCGGGTGCTGCTGCTGGTCAACGGCACGCGCTTTAACGACAGCGTGTACGACCAGGCCACCATCGGCACCGACTTCCCGATTGACCTGGACCTGGTGGAGCGCGTGGAGTTTGTGCCCGGCCCCGGCTCGGCGGTGTACGGCGCCAACGCATTTTTTGGCGTGGTCAACGTGATCACGCGCAACGGGCGGCAGCTGGCCGGGCCGCACGCGAGCGTAGAGGCCGGCAGCCACGGCGCCACCCGGGCACGCTTCTCGCTGGGCACCAGGGACAGCTTTGGCAGCGACTGGCTGCTGTCGGCCACGCGCAGCAACAAGCGGGGCGACGACCTGTACATGGCCGCCTTTGACACACCCGCTAACCACCATGGCGTCGCCCATGGGCTCGATTTCGACCGCGGCACCCAGTTTTTTGCGCGCATGCAGCGCGAGGGCCTGGCGCTGACACTGGCCCATGGCGAGCGCAGCAAGGGCACACCCACCGCATCGTTCTCGCAAGTGTTCAACGACCCGCGCTCGCGCATTGCCGACCACAGCACGCGGCTGGGTGCCGAGTACACGCGCCAGATCGCTCCCGCGCTGGAGTTCACGGGGCGCCTGCATGCAGGCCAGTACCGCTTTATGGGCGACTATGTGTACGACTACCCGCCGCTCACGGTCAACCGCGACGAGAGCAACGGCCGCTGGTGGGGCACGGAACTGCAGTGGGTCAGCACCGCGGTGGCGCGACACAAGCTTTCGTGGGGTGTTGACTACCGGCGCGACACCCGCATCCGGCAAGTCAACGACGACGTGGATCCCACGCCGGTGCGCTACCTCGATGTCAGCCGGCAGGGTGACGCAGTGGGCGTGTACTTCCAGGATGAATACGCGCTGGCGCCCACCCTCACGCTGCACACGGGCCTACGGTGGGGCAAGCAGTCGGGCAGCGCGGGCAGCGTGAATCCGCGCCTGGGGCTGGTGTACCTGCTCAACCCGTCTACCGCCATCAAGCTGCTGCACGGTACCGCGTACCGGCCACCCAACGCCTACGAACGCGACTACCGTGTGGACCTGCCCGGCGGCATTGCCAGCACCGACACCTTGCGCTCCGAAAAGATTCGCACCACTGAGCTGGCGCTGGAGCATTCGCCCACCTCTGCCATGCGCATGCTGGTCACGGTGTTCCGCTCTGACGTGAGCGATCTGCTCGCACTGGCAACCGATACACGGGTGCCAGACCGGCTGACCTTCCTGAACGCACAGGCGGTGCGGGTACAGGGGATGGAAGCCGAAATGGAACGCCGCTGGTCAGGCGGCGCACGCCTTCGCGTGGCCTACGGCTGGCAAAAGGCGCAGGCCGCCGGCGACGCCGCCATGCCACTGGCCAACTCGCCACGGCACCTGCTGAAGCTGCAGTGGTCCGACACGCTGGCACTGCCCACGCGCATGCCCGGGCAGCCCGGGCAGCCCGGGCGGTATGGGCTGGAAGCGATTGGCGTGGGGCCGCGCCACACCGTGACCGGCGCACGACTGCCCGGCCAGCTGGTGGCCAACCTGGTCTACACGCAGCGGCTGGGCAGCGCCGATCTGCTGCTGGGTGTGTACAACGTGTTCGACCGCCAGTACGCAGACCCGGCATCGTTTGACATCCGCGATGGCACGGTGCGCCAGGACGGCCGTACGTTCCGAGCCAAGCTGACCTACGCGTTCTAGCCAGCACCGCCCCTCCCATGCGCAGCCATCCACTCCCCACCCGCGCTCAGCAACCGGCCCGGCCGGCGCCGCACCCCGGCCCTGCCATGTCGGGCCGCGCCGGCTGAGGGCCACGGACCGCCACCATGCACGCTGCGCCACGCCTCCTGCAAACCCTGCTGTGGTCGGTGCTGTGGCTGCTGCTGGCGGCCATGCCGACGCATGCGGGCGAACCGGTGGAAGAGGCAGACCTCAAGGCGGCCTACGTGTTCAATTTCATCCAGTTCATCGAGTGGCCCGAGAACGACAACGTCGCAGCGGCTGACTGGACGGTGTGCATCCTTCCGTTCAGCCCGCTCAAGCGCGCACTGACAGCGCTGCAAGGGCGGCCCGCACGCAAGGGGCGGCCCATCCAGGTCCGGCTGGCAGAGCCCGCGGCGCTGGACGACTGCCAGGTGCTGGTGCTGCACACCGGCACACCCGAAGCGGTGCTGCGCGCCCTGCGCACGCTGCCACCGCAGCACGGCGTACTCACGGTGGCCGACGGCGCGGTGGTCCCGCCGGGCAACGCCGATGTGATGATTTCGCTGGCACCACAAGACGGCCGCGTGGTGTTTTCCATCAACACCGACGCCACCACGCGCGGCGGCCTGACAGTGAGTTCGCGCCTGCTGCGGCTGGCCAAGGCAGCCCGATGAACACGCGCGAAACACGGCCTGAGAAGCGGCGCGCGGGTCTGGCGGCCGCAGAGCCCGAAGCCGTGCCCGACACCGGGCCCGATACCGCTGCGCAGGCTGCAGACGACAACGCCACGCCGCTGCTGTCGTCACGGCTGGTGTTCACGGGCATCCTGGCCGCAGGCCTGGCGTTGATGACCGTGGTGCTGGCGCTGACGGCGGTGGACCACTGGACCGCCCGCCAGTCCATGCTGGAGGACAGCCGGGTAGAAGCCGCCATCGTGGCCGACAACATCTCGGCTGCGGTGATGTTTCGGGATGCCAACACAGCGAACGAGATCCTGGGCGCGCTGCGCGCATCGCCCATGGTGCAGGCAGCCGCAGCTTATGACGCCACCGGCACGTTGCTGGCTCAGTACCGGCGGGATGTCGACCAGCCGCTGGCCACCACGCTGGCAGACACCGGCATGTACGGCCTGCCCGAACGGCACGGGCTCATGGTTCTGGAGCTGGCCCGCACCGTGATGGTGGCGGGAGAGGCATCCGGTACGCTGTACGTGCGCAAGTCGAAACAGGCTGTGTACACGCGGCTGGCCATCCGCTTTGCCACGGCGCTGCTCATCGCCATGGTGGTGATGGGTCTGGCCGCTGCGATGGTGCTGCGCAGCCGCGCCGCCGTGCGCGATGCCGAGCGGCGCCTGCACGCGCTGGCCCACACCGACGCCGTCACCGGCCTGGGCAACCGCCACGCGTTCAACGAGCGGCTGTCCACAGAGGTGCAACGGGCGCGCACGCTTTCGACCCGCCTGGCGCTCGTCTACATCGACCTCGATAACTTCAAGTCGCTGAACGACACCTTTGGCCACGCGGCCGGCGACGGCCTGCTGCGCCAGGTGGCCCGGCGGCTGCAGTCGGTGGTGCGCAGCACCGACGCCATCGCGCGCCTGGGCGGGGACGAGTTCGCAGTGATCCTGCGCACCGAGCTGGACGATACGGCGCTGCAGAGCTACGGCCAGCGCATCGTGGGCGTGTTTCGCGCTCCGTTCACCGAGGTGGGGCACCAGTTCACGGTGACCTGCAGCGCAGGCATTGCCGCGTATCCGGGTGATGCGTCCGACATGGACGGCCTCATCAGCCACGCCGACACCGCCATGTACCGCGCCAAGGAAATGGGCAAGAACCGTTGCGTGCGGTTTGACGCATCCATGAACCAGGCCGTGGCGCGGCGACAGACCATCGAGCATGCACTGCGCGCAGCACTGCAGAACGGTGAGGGCCTGGCGCTGCACTACCAGCCGCTGTATGCGGCGCGCGACACATCGCTGGTGGGCGCCGAGGCGCTGCTGCGGTGGACGCATTCCGAGCTGGGTGCCGTCTCGCCCCTGGAAGCCGTGACGGTGGCCGAGGACTGCGGCCTCATCACCGCGCTGGGCTACTGGGTGATGCGCACGGCCTGCGCCGATGCGGCCCGCTGGCAGGGCATGGGCAAGGCGATGCGCGTGTCGGTCAACGTGTCGGCCCGCCAGCTTGCCGACCCCCTGTTTCTGGAACGCGTCATGGACACCCTGCGCGAGACCGGCCTGCCCGCGCACCTGCTGGAGATCGAGCTGACCGAAACCGTGCTCATGGACAACATGGAGGCGGGTGCCCAGACGCTGCACCGACTCAGCCAGCTGGGCATTCATCTGGCGATTGACGACTTCGGCACCGGCTACTCGTCGCTGGCCTATCTGCGCCAGCTGCCCATGCGCCGGCTCAAGATCGACCGCAGCTTCATCCGCGACCTGCCCGGCCAGGAGCACAGCCGCACCATCGTGACCGCCATCGTGGCACTGGCACACGGCCTGGGCCTGCAGATCACCGCCGAGGGCGTGG
The DNA here is from genome assembly GCF_051942715.1 of Acidovorax sp. BL-A-41-H1. Lineage (NCBI taxonomy): Bacteria > Pseudomonadati > Pseudomonadota > Betaproteobacteria > Burkholderiales > Comamonadaceae > Acidovorax > Acidovorax sp. BL-A-41-H1. Next base: position 298,395 of record NZ_JBPVJQ010000003.1, read on the forward strand.
AGACGCCCGAGCAAGCCGACTATCTGGTGCGCCAGGGCTGCGACATGCTGCAGGGCTACCACTTTGCGCGGCCAATGCCGGTGGAGCAGTTGCACACCCTGCTGCAGAAGGACCAGGCAGCCGGGCCTGCCTGAACCCACCGATTGGTCGCCCGAGACCCGCTACCGTTTTGCTATTATTTATATAGCACTAGGGGAAATGATTACCTGGACCACAGGCTATTTTCGGCATATCCCCAACGCCAGCGGGCCCACTGGCACGCACCGCTGCTGATCCGCTACCCTTGGCACCCATGCGTGCCGCCCTCTCCTGTCTGACGTGTGCTGCTGCCCTGCTGGTGCTGGGCGGCTGCAGCACCACTCCGTCGCCTTCCGTCCCCACATCGACGGCACCGGCCCGGGCCCCGGTGTACTCGCCCCTGACCGACGAACAGGCGCATGACATCGCCATCCACGCCCTGGGCCTGGTGGGCACGCCCTACCGCTTTGGCGGCAACACCCCCGAGTCGGGGTTTGACTGCAGCGGCCTCATTGGTTACGTGTACCGCCACCGCGTGGGCACCGCACCGCCCCGCACCGTGGCACAGCTCAGTGGCTGGGGCCGGCCCATTGACATTGCCGACCTGCGCACAGGCGACCTGGTGGTGTTCGGCACCGGCCGCGTCGCATCGCACGCCGGGATCTACGTGGGGGAAGGGCGCTTTGTGCATGCCCCCTCCACCGGCGGCGAGGTGCGCATGGACCACCTGCAGTCGCGCCACTGGGTGCGGCAGAACGCGTCGTTCCGGCGGCCTTGATTCGGACACCCCCCTGAGCGGCTGCGCCGCTTCCCCCCGCTCTCGCATCGCCGTGCGATGCGGGCAGGGGGACGACGCACTCGCTGCGGGGCGGTCCTTGCTCTGCGTCCCTCGCACGGGTCACGCCCGCATTGCAGATCGGTACGTAATGTTGCCGCTGATGGGCGCTCGGACACCCCCCTGAGCGGCTGCGCCGCTTCCCCCCGCTCTCGCATCGCCGTGCGACGCGGGCAGGGGGACGACGCACTCGCTGCGGGGCGGCCCTTGCTCTGCGTCCTTCGTCCGCATCACGCCCGCATCGCAGATTGGCACGCAGTGTTTCCGCTGAGGTCTGCTCGGACTCCCCCTGAGCGGCTGCGCCGCTTCCCCCCGCTCTCGCATCGCCGTGCGACGCGGGCAGGGGGACGACGCACTCGCTGCGGGGCGGCCCTTGCTCTGCGTCCTTCGTCCGGGTCACGCCCGCATCGCAGATCGGCATGCGGTGTTGCCGCTGATGTTCGCTGGGACACCTGCTGAGCGGCTCCGCGACAATCGGGGCCACCATGACCCACGCACACCGAACCGCCGCCTTCGCTTCCACCAACGACACCACGCGCATCGACGACACGCGCATCAGCGCCGTGCGGCCGCTGATCACGCCTGCCCTGCTGCAGGAATGGCTGCCGGCGTCGCTCTCCGCGCAGATGCTGGTGGAGACCAGCCGCGCTGCCATCTCGCGCATCCTGCATGGCCGGGACGACCGGCTTATCGTGGTGGTGGGGCCGTGCTCCATCCACGACCACGGCCAGGCGATGGAATACGCCCGGCAGCTCAAGATGCAGGCCGATGCGCTCAAGGATGACCTGCTGGTGGTAATGCGCGTGTATTTCGAAAAGCCGCGCACAACCGTGGGCTGGAAGGGCTACATCAACGACCCGCACCTGGACGGCAGCTTTGCCATCAACGAAGGGCTGGAGCTGGCCCGCCAGCTGCTGCTGGATGTGCTGGCGCTGGGCCTGCCCGTGGGTACCGAGTTCCTGGACCTGCTGTCGCCGCAATTCATCAGTGACCTGGTGAGCTGGGGCGCCATTGGCGCGCGTACGACCGAGAGCCAGAGCCACCGGCAGCTGGCCAGCGGGCTGAGCTGCCCCGTGGGTTTCAAGAACGGCACCGATGGCGGTGTGAAAGTGGCCAGCGACGCCATCCAGGCCGCGCAGGCATCGCACGCCTTCATGGGCATGACCAAGATGGGCCAGGCCGCCATCTTTGAAACCCGTGGCAACTATGACTGCCACGTCATCCTGCGCGGAGGCAAGCAGCCCAACTACCAAAAGGCCGACGTGGACGCCACCTGCGCGGTGCTGCGGGCTGCCGGCCTGCGCGAGCAGGTGATGATTGACGTGAGCCATGCCAACAGCAGCAAGCAGCACCAGCGCCAGATCACGGTGGCAGAAGACGTGGCCCTGCAAGTTGCAGCGGGCGATGCCCGCATCACGGGCCTGATGATCGAAAGCCACCTGCAGGAAGGCCGCCAGGACATCGTGCCCGGCCAGCCCCTGGAATATGGCGTCTCGGTGACGGATGCCTGCATCAGCATGGCGCAGACTGTGCCCGTGCTGGAGGGCCTGGCGGCAGCGGTGCGCGCGCGCCGCGCCATAAGCGGCTAAAGCGAGGGTGCCAGGCTAGCCGCGGGTCATGTCGATGTTGCGGGCCGTGGCCAGCAGCGTGGCACACAGGGTCTCGGTACCGCTGGCGTCCACTGCAAACACGTCGGCAGCACACACCGTGAGCAGCCGTGCGGCATGCACGACCCTGCCACGGGCGCGCAAGCTGGCGCCGCGCGCGGGCGCCACCAATTTGAGCGTGGCGTCCACCGTGGCATTCACCCAGCCGGGCGGCAGCACGCTGCCCGCTGCGGCCACGGCAGCAAAGTCTGCGGCAGCAAACACTGCGGTGGCCTGCAGCTTGCCGTGCCGGTGGCACAAACTGTCTTTCACGGGGATGGCGATCTCCACTGCGCCGGGGTCGGCGCGGATGAACTCCAGCCCGAGGGTTTGCGCCATGGGCATGGCCAGTACCACGGCTTTGAGCGCCTGCATGGCACGGTGTGTGTCGCTGGCAGGTGCTGGCGCAAAAGCCGCCGCATCGGACGGGGAGGGGGACAGTGGATTCATCGTGGTCTCCGGGGGTGTCGGGAATCTTCAGGCGGCGCGGTGGTTGACCGTACGCCAGGCCAGGCAGCGGGTTCTCCGGAGCCCGGCCTGCGCGAGGCAGGCTTTTGAAGGCGCTCGCGCAGCCAGGCCTGATGGTCCACCACGCGTTGTTTCTGGGCCTGCAGCAGATCGATCTGGGTTTGCAACTCACGGGCGCGTTCCTGCAGCGCCTCGACCATCTCCTGCACCGGCAGCCGGCCCGCCCGGTACTGCAACAGGCGCGGCCCGATGTCGGCAAGGGCAAAGCCCAGTTGCCGCGACATGGCAATGAACACCACCTCGCGCTGGGCGGTTTCGGGATAGTCGCGGTAGCCGTTGGAACGCCGAAGCGGCTTCAGGAGCCCCAGGCGTTCGTAGTGGCGAAGTGCATGCACAGAGACCCCGGTGCGACCGGCCAGTTCGGAAATTTGCATGTGCCCAGCGTAGCAAGGCTAGCGCTGCACCAGGGTTGCCTGCGTGACGCAGCGTCGGGCAAACCCTCACTGCCGTTGACAAACGCGCGGTCGTTGGCGGTGTAGCATTCGCGCCTTGACGCACGCCTGCGCGGACCGGTACTCAGGCACACCGCAGGAACCTGTCCAGACCGCCTTGCCGAGCGGACCCTTGCCACGACAAATCCGGATATAAACAGCCCGCATGGATGCGCGCGCAAACAGCATTGGCGTTTCAAGGCTGCGACCCGTACAGTCATGTCTTGAAACTCCGTCGCTGCTCGCCCGGCATAGCTTCAGACCGTTCATCAGCTTCACCGCACGCCCCCTTTTCGACGATGCTGCCCCCGCTCCACGCACATGCCTCCCAGGCAGCACCGGCTTTGCTGTCGATGCTGCCACTGCACGGCACGGCACCCGTCGCCCACCTGACAACAGCCGTCTGAAGCATGTCCACCGTTCTGGTGCCCGACGAAGCCGATCGCCTGCGCGTGCTGGACTCGTACGCCATCCTGGACACCCCGCGCGAAGAAGGGTTTGACCAGCTCGCCCGCCTGGCAGCCAGCGCGTGCGGCTGCCCGATGGCGGTGGTCAATTTCCTCGACAGCGAAAGACAGTGGTTCAAGGCAGCGGTGGGTGTTGATTTTGACCACACTGACCGGGCACTGTCTTTCTGCACGCATGCAATCACCGGGACGCCCCGCCCCCTGGTCATTCCCGACACAACAAAGCACCCGGATTGCGCGGGCAATCCAATGGTGGTGGGGCCGCCCCACATCCGCTTTTATGCCTGCGCGCCCCTGGTCACGCCCAACGGCCAGGCACTGGGCACGATCGCTGTGCTCGACACCGTGCCGCGCACCCTGTCGGACGAGCAGCTGGAGGCCCTGAAGATCCTCGGGGACCAGGCCATGGCGCAACTGGAGCTGCGACGCCAACGCATGCTGCTGGCGCAGCTGGCCCAGGAACGCAACGACATGCACCGCGAAGTGCTGGCCCATAGCGAGGCACTGCGCGTGACCGGACAGATCGCTCGCGTGGGCGGCTGGACGATCGAGCTGCCAGACATGCTGCTCAACTGGTCGCAGGAGATCGCAAGCACCTACCGGCTGGGCCAGAGCACCAGCCCGGTGGATGACGTGCTGCTGCTGTACGCCGAGCCGCACCGCAGCCAAATCCGTGTCGCACTGAACGCATGCCTGAGCGAGGGCGTACCGTTTGACCTGGAAGGCGAGATTGCAATGCCGGACGGACAGCGCTTCTGGGTGCGAACCGCCGGGCAGGCTGCGCGCAACGCCCAGGGCCAGATCGTGCGCATCCAGGGTGCGCTGCAGGACATCACGGCGCAGCACCTCGCCCGCGAGTCGAGCCGCGTGAGCGAGGAGCGCTTTCACCTGGTTTCGCGCGCCACGGCCGATTGCATCTGGGACTGGAACCTGCGCACCGACGAAATGTGGTGGAACGAGGGCATGCAAAGCCTCTTTGGCGTGCCCGCCACCGAGCTGCCTGCCGACAGCACGTCATGGACGCTGCGCGTGCACCCCGACGACACCGAACACGCGGTGGGCAGCATTCACGCGGCCATCGACGGGCAAGCCCACCACTGGTCGGCCGAATACCGGTTTCGCCGCTACGACGACAGCTATGCGTGGGTGCTGGACCGCGGGTTCGTGATCCGCGATGCTGCCGGCAAGGCCGTGCGCATGGTGGGTGGCATGACCGACATCAGCGCAGCCAAGGAAGCGGATCTGGATGCCGTGCGCGATGCCCAGAACCATGCCGAGCTGTTGCAGGTGCAGCAACGCATTTCGTCCCTGACGATGGCGTTGCCCGAGGTGCTGCAACTGGTGGCAGATACCGTGCTGCGCCAGACGCAGGGCTGTGGCGCCATGGTGGAAGTACTGCAGGGTGACGCGCTTGTGGTGCAGGCATCTGCAGGGAGCAACGTGCGCCCAGTAGGTCAACATTTACCAGCCAGCGATAGCCTGCTCTGGACCGAGCTGTGCGAAGGCCGCACGGTGCTGTGCAACGACACTGCTGCGCGCGGATGGGACATGCGCGCCCTTGCGCACCGACAGGGCGTGCAATCGGTGATGGGCGTGCCGCTGCGCACGGGCGATGCCATCGTCGGCACGCTGGTAGTCACGTCACGCCGGCCCGATGCGTTTTCGCGCCGCGACATGGCGCATCTGGAGATCCTTGCCGAGTCGCTGGGGGCCATGGTCCAGCTGCGCCACATCACCGACCGGCTCCATGTCTCGGAGCAGCAGTACCGCATGCTGTTCAACGACCATCCACATCCGATGTGGGTGTACGACAAGGAAACCCTGAAGCTGCAGGCCGTGAACCAGTCGATGGTGGTGCACTACGGCTACTCGGAAGCCGAGTTGCTGGCCATGTGCATGACCGACCTCTGGCCCGAGGAACGCCGGGCAGCGATCAAGATCGCCATCGACGCCGTGGACATGGACCAGCGCAGCCGGCCGGTGGTCAGCCGCCATATCCGCAAGGACGGCAGCTTCATGGATGTGGAGATCACCGCGGGCAGCATCAGTTTCAACGGCCGCCCGGCGCGCCAGGTGCTGGCCACCGATGTGACCGAGCGCCTGCGCACCGAAGCAGAACTGGCCCGCATGGGCCGCGCGCAGCGCCTGCTGAGCGCCTGCAACGAAACGCTGGTGCGCGCCACATCCGAGACGGCCCTGCTGCATGCGATCTGCCAGATCGCCGTGGACATTGGCGGCTACCGCATGGGATGGGTGGGATTCGCCCTTGATGACGAGGACAAGACCATCCAGCCCGTGGCGCATGCAGGGTACAACCCGCACTACCTTGAGAGCCTGCACCTGTCGTGGAGCGAGGACCACCCTTACGGTCGCGGACCGGCAGGCACGGCGGTGCGCTCCGGCACACCCGTGATCGTGCAGGACATCCGCACCGATGGCGACTTTGCGGGATGGACCGAGCGCATGCTGCAAAACGGTTTCCATGGCGTGATCTGCCTGCCGCTGCGCGACCGGGATCGTGACCGCACCTTTGGCCTGCTGTACCTGTATGCCCCCGAGATCCTGCAGATCAGCGGGGAAGAGGCCAAACTGCTGCAGGAGCTGTCCAACGACGTGGCCTTCGGCATCATGAGCCTGCGCGCGCACAAGGCACAGCAAAAGCTGCAGGCGTCGGTGCTCAAGGTGGCAGCGGCCGTATCGGCCAGCACCGGCACCGAGTTCTTCGTGCAGCTGGTGCGTAACATGGCTGACGCGCTGGGTGCACAGGGTGGCTGCGTGGTGCGCCTGCTGCCGCAGGTGGAGGGCAAGCCCCCCCGGGTCACCACACTGGCCGCCGTGCTGGACGGCAACATGCTGCCCAATGCCGAGTACGACCTGACGGGCACCCCCAGCCTGCTGCTGCTGAGCCAGCGCGAATATGCGGTGACTGACGGAGTGCAGCAGCTTTACCCCGCGGCGCCCGTGCTGCGCCAGGTGGGGGCCCAGGGCTATGCCGGACAGCAGCTGTGCAATGCCGATGGCGAGGTCGTGGGTATCGTCTTCGTGCTGTTCCGCCAGGCCATTGCCGATACCGACTTCGTCACATCGACGCTGCAGATCTTTGCGGCTCGGGCCTCGGCCGAGATTGACCGGCAACTGGCCGACGCCCGTATCCGCCACCAGGCCTCGCTGCTGGACAAGGCCCAGGACGCCATCTTGGTGCGGGACCTGGACAACCGCGTCATCTTCTGGAACAAGAGCGCCGAGCGGCTGTATGGCTGGACGCAGCTGCAGGTGCTGGGCCAGTCGGTCGAAACGCTGCTGTACGACGAGCCCACGCATTTCCGCCATGCCACCCAGGCCGTGCTGGAACATGGCGAGTGGACGGGGGAGATCGTGCAGCGCCACCGCGACGGCAGCACCATTGAGGTGGAAGGCCGGTGGACCCTGGTGCGCGGTGACGACGGCCAGCCCCAGTCGATCCTGGCCATCAACACCGACATCCGCCAGCGCAAGGCCAGCGAGCGCGAGATCCAGCGCCTGGCCTTCTACGACGCACTGACCGGCCTGCCCAACCGCATGCTGCTGATGGACCGCATGCACCAGGCCCTGGCCACGGCGCAGCGGCGCCACCAGGGCGGTGCGCTGCTGTTCATCGATCTCGATAACTTCAAGACCCTGAACGACACCCTGGGCCACGACCAGGGCGACTTGCTGCTGCAGCAGGTGGCGCAGCGTCTGAACACCTGTGTGCGCTCGGTGGACACCGTGGCGCGCCTGGGCGGCGATGAATTCGTGGTGATGCTGGAGGAGCTCAGTGCCCGGCCGCAGGAACTGGCCATGCACGCCCGCGGCGTGGCCGAAAAAATCCTGACGCTGCTGGCCGTGCCCTATGCATTGCAGGGCTACCAGTACCGCAGCACGCCCAGCATTGGCGTCGCACCTTTCACGGGCGATGAGACCAGCGTGGGCGAACTGCTCAAGCAGGCCGACCTGGCGATGTACCAGGCCAAGACCGCCGGCCGCAATACGCTGCGCTTTTTCGACCCCGACATGCAGGCCGTGGTGACGGCCCGCGCCGGCATGGAAACCGACCTGCGCTCAGCCCTGGCGCAGGAAGAGTTCCTGCTGCACTACCAGCCGCAGCTGCACCAGTCGGGCCGCTGTGTGGGGGTGGAGGCACTGGTGCGCTGGGCACACCCGCAGCGCGGCATGGTTGCGCCGGGCGAGTTCATCGCGCTGGCCGAAGACACTGGCCTCATCCTGCCGCTGGGCCGCTGGGTGCTGCACACCGCGTGCAAGCTGCTGGCCAGCTGGCAGGACGACCCGGAACTCACGCACCTGACGATGGCCGTGAACGTGAGCTCGCGCCAGTTCCGCCACGCCAGCTTTGTGGACGACGTGGCACGCGTGCTGGCCGTAACGGGCGCCCGCGCCAGTCACCTCAAGCTGGAGCTGACCGAGAGCGTGCTGGTGGAAGACATGGAGGCCACCATCGCCACCATGACGGCGCTGCGCTCGTTTGGCGTGGGTTTTGCGCTGGATGACTTTGGCACGGGCTATTCGAGCCTGAGCTACCTCAAGCGCATGCCGCTGGACCAGCTCAAGATCGACCAGAGCTTTGTCCGCGATCTGCTCACCGACCCCAACGATGCGGCCATCGTGCTCACCATCGTGGGCCTGTCGCGCAGCCTGGGGCTGCAAGTGATCGCCGAAGGCGTGGAAACCACCGAGCAACGCGAGATGCTGGCCGAAGCCGGGTGCATCCACTACCAGGGCTACCTGTGCAGCCGTCCGCTGGCGGGCGACGTGCTGGAGGCTTTTGTACGGCCCCTGTGCGGGGATCGGACAGAGGCCTGATCTGCGGCTTGGCGCACCCGCACACCGGATGCTGCGCCTGACCCCCACGCCTGAACCCCCGGGAAGGCCTGCCAGAACCCCGCAGAGGCCAAGGCGCATGCCTGGGTGGCCCCAGGGTGGTACCAGCTGACTGCAGAGGGCCTGCGGGGCTGTGCGGGTCTGGCGGAATCTGGCCCTGTACTTTGTGCCCCTGCCAGACCAGCACATCTGCCGAGCGATGGCAGAGGGTTGAAACCGTGCTGCCATCGGCGGTCGACTTTGCACACAGTTCACCAACAGGTTTTCCACAGCCTGCGGCGCATTTCTGTCATTTCAGCCTGCACTGACCCGTTTTTACGGGGTGTCGCTTCCCTCGGCGGGGGAAGACCGAGTGCATTGAATCCAAAAACGGCGGTGCGGCCACAGGCAGTCACCAGGCCCATGCCCTCAACGCACCTGGGTGCTGGACCCTTCCCATAGACCTCTGTTTCGTCACGCCTTCAGGGCGCTGGCCCGGGCGTGGATGTTGTCCCCTGTCTTCTCCTTATCTTTCTTTATAAATACATAGTCGTAGTAGTAGAGGCGGCCCCTCGCTGTGGACAAGCCAGTTTTTCCCAGTGCGGGCGCGCACTTGCGTGGCGCCAAACCCTGTGCACCCAGCCCTTTTCCTGCTGTCGCACCGGCGGGGACAAAAGCGCCACACTGCCTTGTTCTGTGGATAACCATGGTGTTGCGCAAAAATTCTCCACAGGGTTGCCCACCTGCAGCCGTCAGGCCTAAAAAATGAGTAGAACTGGCCGGTAGCCCAGGCACTTAAATGCCTGACAGCTATCTATTCCATAGCAGTCACGGTCAATGGCTGCCTGGTCCGGCGTTTGCCTGTGCGCAGGTCATGCTGTTTTCGTGGGTGTCGCTTGAGGGAAGGGGCATCGCTGACGATGAACGCCTCTCCTCACTCACCAGACCCTGGCCAGACCCTGGCCGCCCCACAGGCAGCCTCGATGGACGCAGGCACGCTTCCTTTCCGGCTCCGAATCGAGCTTCATCCGACACATCTTCGTTGGCTGCCATCTCTGCAAGCTGCTCATCCACGCCGTGATCCGGCGAGCGAATCCGCGTGCACTGGCGTTGCGGGGTCCGGGTACTGGTTGTTCTTCTATATCTTTATAAATAAATAGCAGTAGTAGTAGAGGGCGGCGTTTTGTGTGGACAAGCCTGTTTTCTCCAACGCTGGTGCGCACTTACAGGGGCTTCAACCCTGTGCGGCGCTGCGCACAAAGCACGCACCCTGGCATACAACAACTTTGCGCACGGGTCGCCTTCTGTGGATAACCATGCAGTTGTGCCAAAAGTGCGCACAGGGTTGTCCACAGAGGGGTGGTCGATTACGCCTGGATGACCGTGCGAGCTGTCCAGACCTTGGCTGCTCTCGGCTGTGGCCATCCATGCAAAAAAGTCCGGCACCCCTGGGGAGTGCCGGACCTCGAGACGCGAAACTGAAAGCGGCCTGCCAGGCCGCCGTGCCGTGGGAGCCGTTACTTCTGGGTGGGTGCCGCTGCGGGCGCTGGATGCCCCATGGCTCCGCTGCGCATGCCAGCACCGTGCGCGCCGTGCTGTGCCCGGTCGCCGTCACCGTGGCGGCCGCCGTTACCCTGCATGCCGTGGTGGCGAGCGTAGTGGGGCTGGGCGTCAAAGGTCTTCTGCTGTTCGGGCGTGAGCGCGGCGTAGAAGGCCTTGGTGGCTTCGCCGCGGCGGTCGGCCTCGGCGGCGTGCTGGGCACGCATGGCGCGCATGCGGTCAATGCGCTCCGGGGTCGTCAGCTTTTCCATGTCGGCGTGGTCCAGGCGTGCCTTGCGTTCACCGGGCTGCATGGCGGCCGTGAACGATGTCCATGCGGGTTCCTGGGCGGCAGTCAGCTTGAGCTGGGTCTTCATTTGGGTCATGCGCTCTGCCATGTAGGCCTGGCGCTGCTGCTGGCGATCTTTGCCGTCGGCGTCGCTGCGGTGCTGGCCCATGCGGTGCGGTTGGCCGGGTGCGGCAGTGGCGCCGGGCGTTGCCGATGGAGCTACAGCGGGTGCCGGCTGTGCCTGGGCGGGCAGTGCCAGTGCAGCGGCCAGGGCGGTGAGGGTGGCGGTGGCGGCAAGTCGTTGTGTGAGGGAGCGGGCCATGGTGGTTTCCTTGTGCAGTGGTGGTTTCGCCAGAACGACCGTTGAGGCGATTGGCAACCAGTGTCGGCCGCGCATGTATCGGTGCGGTGGCGCATGAATGCCGCTGTGTAAAGTTGTGACAAGAACTTTGGCGCCCGCAGGGCCCTGCAGGCCCGATTTGCTGCCAAAAGTGCTGTAAGCCACCGTTTTGATTGCCTCTATAGCTATTAAAAATATAGTGAATTGACGGCGTGTATCTGGCGTGGTGTTTCTTGCCGCCAGCGCGGGCGCCTTTGGCGCCCGCAGCAAGCCCGACAATGGCGGGTTGCAGGGGCAGCGGGCCGGCGCCACGCCGGCGTCCATCGCTCCACCCCACCCCCCTTTCCAGATCCAAGAGGTTTTTCCGTGTTCAAGAACATGATCGTGTACCGCATTGCTCCGCAATGGCAGGTCGAACTGACGCAGGTTGAAGAGGCGCTGGCCAAGGCCCCGTTCATGGAATGCGGTGCCACGCAGGAAAAGTCGCTGGGCTGGGTGCCGCCCCGTGGCGATGCGCACGGGCCGCTGGCCGAATCGGTGGGCGGGCAGTGGATCCTGCGCTTCATGGTCGAGTCCAAGGTGCTGCCCGGCAGCGTGCTGGCCCGGCGCGTGAAGGAAAAGGCCGAGCGCATCGAGCAGGAAACCGGCCGCAAGCCCGGCAAGAAGGAAAGCAAGGAGCTCAAGGACGAGGCCAAGCTTGATTTGCTGCCCATGGCGTTCACCAAGCAGGGTTCGATGTGGGTGTGGATCGACACCGCATCGCGCCTGCTGGTGCTGGACACTTCCAGTCAGGGCCGCGCGGATGAAGTGGTGACGCTGCTGGTCGAAGCGCTGCCCGGCCTGTCTGTATCCCTCATCAACACCCAGACCAGCCCGCAGGCGGCGATGTCGCACTGGCTCAAGGAGCAGGAGCCGCCCGTGGGCTTCACGGTGGACCGCGAGTGCGAACTGAAAAGCGCCACCGAGGAAAAGGCCGTGGTGCGCTATGCCCGCCACCCGCTCGACATCGAGGAAGTGCAGGCCCACATTGATGCCGGCAAGCTGCCCACCAAGCTGGCCCTCACCTGGGACGACCGCGTGAGCTTCATGCTGACCGAAGGCCTGCAGATCAAGAAGGTGGCGTTCCTCGATACCGTGTTTGAAGGCACCAAGGCCGACGACGGCGGCTTTGACACCGACGTGGCCATTGCCACGGGCGAGCTGAGCAAGCTGATCCCAGACCTGATCGAGGCGCTGGGTGGCGAGGGTGAAAGCGGGGTTGCCAGCGCGGCGCAGGCGGTGCCATCGAATGCAGCCCCCGCAGGCCTGGATGCCGCCGTGCCTGCCCCGCCCCGGGGCAAGGACGTGGTCGGGCGTGCGGTGACGGGGCCTGCCCAGGCGCCGGTGGATACCGATCCGGAATCGGCGCCGTTCTGAAGGATGGATCGGTCGGGCGAACCTCTGGGTTCGCTAGGCTTTTGCCGGCGCGCTTTTTGCGTGCATTCTCAGGGAAATGCCTTCCATGCCCCGTTCCAGAACAGCACCACCACCCCCGTCAGAGCGCGTTCCGGCCCGGCCAGCGGCGGAGTTGCCCCCGTTGTCCACACGCGAGCGCCAGCGTGAAGCCAAGCGCCACGCGGTGCTGCAGGCTGCCGCCCAGCTTTTCAACGAGCGGGGGTTTCACGCGACGTCGCTCGACGACATTGCGGCGCGGCTGCAGGTGACCAAGCCCACGCTCTACTACTACGTCAAGAGCAAGGATGAGATCCTGCTGCAGTGCGTAGGCAAGGGCCTGGCGATGATCCTCGAAGGCATTGATGCATCGCGCGCAGCTGGCGGCAAGGCCATCGATCAGCTGATCGCATGCATGCAGGTGTATGCCTGCGTGGTCACGCAGGACTTCGGCATGTGCGTGATCCGCGTCGGCGACGAGCAGCTGCCCCCCGATAGCCGCAAGGAACTGCGCCGGCTCAAGGCTGCCATCGACCAGGAGCTGAGGCGACTGGTGACCGAGGGCGTGGCTGAGGGCTCCATAGAGCCCTGCGACCCGAAGATGACCGCTTTTGTGATTGCGGGTGCGCTGAGCTGGATTGGCCGCTGGTACCAGCCGGGCGGCAAGTACACGCCGGAGCAGGTGGCGCAGCAGTGCATTGCCACGCTGTGTAACGGGGTGCTGCGCAGACCTGCAGCCGACGCGAAGTCAATGGCGCCTCCTGCCGTGTAGCGCCTGATTTGATTGCCCTGATTGCTATTTTTTCAATAGCGTTTGGCCAGCCATGCGCGCCGCTGGCTGTGTCCGCACCAACGCTTCCGGCGCCGCCAGGTCATCCAGGATGGGGCAGTCCGGCCGGTCGTTGCCCTTGCAGCAGGCCACCAGGGTCTGGAGGGACCGCTGCATGGCCTGCATCTGCGCAATGCGTTCGCTCAGGTCGTCGATGTGCTGCTGCGCGATGCGCTTGACCTGGCTGCTGGCGCGGCTGCGGTCGCGCCACAGGGTGAGCAGCTCGGCGATCTCTTCCATCGAAAACCCCAGGTCGCGGCTGCGGCGGATGAACTGCAGGGTGTGGACATCGGCCTCGGTGTACTGGCGGTAGCCGCTGTCGGTGCGGCCCACGTCGGCCAGCAGGCCCAGCGATTCGTAGTGCCGCACCATGCGGGCCGACACCCCTGCGCGCTGTGCTGCCGTGCCGATGGCCACCGGCCAGCCGGTGGCCCGGATTTGGGGCGCTGCGGCTGCGTGGGGAAGGGTGGCTGATTGGGGCACAGGCATGGCGCTCAGGCCGCTACGGTGTAGCCTTCTTCAGCTATGGCGGCTGCCAGGGCTTCGCGCGGGGCGGTGCTGTCCACGTCGACCTTGCCACTGGCGCGGTCGATGCGCACGGTGGCTGCGGGGTCGACCTGCTGCACGGCCTGGGTGACGGCGCGCTCGCAGTGGCCGCAGGTCATGCCCTGTACCTGGAATGTGGTGGTCTGCATGGTGGTGTCCTTTCAGTGGGGGTTATTGGCGGCTGCGGGCCATCTGCAGGTGCCGATGGCTGCGGTCCGGGCAAATGATGAAGCTTGACATCGTGGCAGAGTCAAGCGCGGTGCAAGACACTCTCGCGATCAGGGTTGACCCATGTCAATGCTTGACCTTGCCATCGCGTCAAGGATCACCATCACCGCCATGAACATTTCTTCCACCCCCACCAACCCCTCTTCCCTGCCCGGCAACGCACCGGCCCAGGCCCTGGATATCGGCATCGGCGGCATGACCTGCGCGAGCTGCGTGGGCCGCGTGGAACGGGCACTGCGCAAGGTGCCGGGCGTGCAGGAGGCATCGGTCAACCTGGCCACCGAATCGGCGCGCATTGCGTTTGCGGCATCCAGCGCGGCCGACACCGCCGCCATGGATGCGCTGCTGCGACGCGCGGTGCGCAACGCGGGCTACGAGCCCCGGACGGCCGCAGCGGCAGAGGCTGCCGCCGATGCATCGCCCTGGGCGGGCTTCATGCCGGTGGCCATCGGGCTGCTGCTGTCGGCCCCGCTGGTGCTGCCCATGCTGGGGGACCTGTTCGGCCAGCACTGGATGCTGCCCGCGTGGGTGCAGTTTGCGCTGGCCACGCCGGTGCAGTTCATCCTGGGGGCGCGCTTTTACAAGGCGGGCTGGCACGCGGCCAAAGCGCTGAGCGGCAACATGGATCTGCTGGTGGCGCTGGGCACCAGCGCGGGCTGGGGGCTGTCGGTGTGGCTGTGGCTCACGGCACACGCAGGGCACACACCGCACCTGTACTTTGAGGCGTCGGCCGTGGTGATCACGCTGGTGCTGCTGGGCAAGTGGCTGGAGGCCCGGGCCAAGCAGCAGACCACCGCCGCCATCCGCGCCCTGCACGCACTGCGGCCCGATGTGGTGCACCTGCTGGGCAAGGATGGCGAGGTGGACGTGCCCGTGGCCGAGGTGATGGCAGGCGACCACCTGGTGGTGCGCCCGGGCGAACGCTTTCCGGTGGACGGCGTGGTGCGTGAGGGCCACACCCAGGTCGATGAATCCATGCTGACCGGCGAGCCGCTGCCGGTGCCGCGCGACGTGGGCGCGCCGGTGACGGGCGGCTCCATCAACGGTGATGGCCGCGTGGTGATCGAGGTGACGGCTGTGGGCAGCGAGACCGTGCTGGCCCACATCATTCGCCTGGTGGAAGACGCGCAGGCCGCCAAGGCGCCCATACAGCGCTTGGTAGACCAGGTGTCAGCCGTGTTCGTGCCCGTGGTGCTGGGCATTGCGCTCATCACGCTGGGCGGCTGGCTGGCCATGGGCGTGGGGCTGGAGAGCGCGCTGATCCACGCGGTGGCCGTGATGGTGATTGCCTGCCCCTGCGCGCTGGGGCTGGCCACGCCCGCAGCCATCATGGCGGGCACCGGCGTGGCGGCGCGGCACGGCATTCTGATCAAGGACGCGCAGGCGCTGGAGCTGGCGCACAAGGTCGATACCGTGGCGTTTGACAAGACCGGCACGCTCACCGTGGGCCAGCCGCGGCTGTCGGCCTTTGAAGTCGTGCCGGGGCTGGACGCCGCCGTGGTGATGGCGGCGGTGGCATCGGTGCAAAGCGGCAGCGAACACCCGCTGGCGCGTGCGGTGGCGGCTGCGGCAGCGCAGCAGAAGCTGGCGGTGCAGCCGCCCGACGCCGTGCGCGCCGTGCCCGGCCGTGGCACCGAAGGCGAGGTGCAGGGCCAGGGCTGGCTGGTGGGCAGCCTGCGCTGGATGGACGAGCTGGGCGTGCCGGACCTGAAGGACGGACCGCTGGCCGACCGTGCCGCCGCCCTGCAGCGTGAAGGCGCCACGGTGTCTGCCGTGGCTGAGCGCACGGCACAGGGCCTTGTGCTGCGCGCGATCATGGCCTTTGGCGACGAGCCCAAGCCCGGCGCGCGCGAGGCGCTGGCCGCGCTGAAGGACCGCGGCATCCGCACGGTGATGATCTCGGGCGACAACCGCGGCGCCGCCGAGGTGATGGCCCGCCGCCTGGGGCTGGACCCCGATTCCGGCGAAGTGATGGCGGAGGTACTGCCCGGCGACAAGGCGGCCGCGGTGCGTGCGCTGCAACAGGGGAACTCTGTGGGCCACCCCGCGCATCACACAGTTGCCATGGTGGGCGATGGTGTGAACGATGCGCCCGCACTGGCCGCGGCCGACGTGGGCATGGCCATGGGCAACGGCACCGACGTGGCCATGCATGCCGCCGGCATCACGCTGATGCGCGGCGACCCGATGCTGGTCGCCGCTGCGCTCGACATCTCGCGGCGCACGGTGATGAAGATCCGCCAGAACCTGTTCTGGGCGTTTGCGTACAACGTGGCAGGCATTCCGCTGGCGGCGCTGGGCTACCTGAGCCCGGTGGTGGCGGGTGCGGCCATGGCGCTCAGCTCGGTGAGCGTGATGGCCAACGCACTGTTGCTCAAGCGCTGGCGCCTGTGAAACTACGTAGTTGACCGTGCCCCGATCTCTGTCAGACTGTCAAACATTTTGTAGCGTTTTCGTGCAAATGCGGGTGTGCACCGCAGACAGTTGAGGAGACAGGTCATGCAGAATTTCATGAGGCAGTTCACCATCCGGATGCGGATGCTGGGAGCGATCGGTGTGGTGCTGGGCCTGTTGGGCTTGCTGGGCGGCGCGGGCATGCTGGGTATGTTCCGCATCCACGCCATGAGCGACGAGTTCATGGCGCACTCGTTTGCCGAAGTGGGCTACATGGCCGAGCTGCGCGGCGAGATGGGTGCCATCCGCCAGCACGAAAAGGACATGATCATCGGCTACGAAAAGCCGGAGGCCGTGAAGGCCGCGCACGACAAGTGGAAAGCCAGCCTGGCGCAGGCCAAGAAGATTGCCGAGAAGTTCCTCGCAGGCGATGAGGACTCGGACAACCCCGTGGTGCGCAACATTGTCACCAAGCTCGATAGCTACCGCGACCTGTTCGGGCATGTGGCGCGCCAGCTGGAAGCCAGCGGGTATGACACGGCCACCATTGCCAACCGCATGAGCGGAAAGGCGGTGGCCGAGTTCGACCAGGCCGACAAGCTCATGCAGGAACTCGATGCCGTGTTGCAGTCCGAAGTGCAGAAGTCAACGCTGGAGCAGCAGGACGTCTCCAACCAGACCAAGTGGCTTTTTGTGCTGGCCGTGGTCATCACGGTGATTGTGGTGGTGCCCACCACGCTGATGAACATGAACTCGATCTGCAGGCCGCTGGAAGACGCGCGCAGGATGGCGCAGGCGATTGCCGGGGGCGACTTGTCTCAGAACATTGCTGCCGATGGCAAGGACGAAGTGGCCGACCTGCAGCGCGCCCTGCGCGAAATGCAGCAGGGCCTGGGCACGCTGGTGGCGCAGGTGCGCGATGCCAGCGGCAACATTGCCACGGCCAGCCAGGAGATTGCCAGCGGCAACCAGGACCTTTCGCAGCGCACCGAGCAGACCGCCAGCAACGCCCAGGAAGCCGTGTCGTCGCTGACCCAGCTCACGGCCACCGTGCAGCAGACGGCATCGTCCTCACAGATGGCCAACCAGCTGGCCGCTTCGGCATCGGGAACGGCCACGCGCGGCGGTTCGGTGGTGCAGCAGGCCGTGGCCAGCATGCACGAGATCTCGGCCTCGAGCCGCAAGATCGGCGACATCATCGGGCTGATCGATTCCATCGCGTTCCAGACCAACATCCTCGCGCTCAACGCCGCCGTGGAAGCCGCCCGGGCAGGTGAGCAGGGCCGCGGCTTTGCGGTGGTGGCCAGCGAAGTGCGCAGCCTGGCCCAGCGCTCGGCCGCAGCGGCCAGCGACATCAAGGGCCTGATCAGCAACAGCGTGGCGGCCGTGGGTGGCGGCGTGAAGCATGTGGAAGAGGCCGGTGCGGCCATGAACGAGATCGTCTCCAGCGTGCAGCGCGTGGGCGACATCATTGGCGAGATCTCGGCCGCTGCGTCCGAGCAGTCGGCCGGCATCGGCCAGGTGAACCAGTCGGTGGGCGAGATCGACCGCATGACGCAGCAGAACGCCGCGCTGGTAGAGGAATCTGCCGCCGCCGCCGCCTCGCTGCGCGAGCAGGCAGCGCTGCTGTCGCAAGTGGTGCAGCAGTTCCGCCTGTCGGATTCGCTGAGCCGCGGGCACGATAGCGGCGTGCAGCAGGTGGCTTCGGCCCGGCCGTCGCTGGGCGCTGCCCGCCAGGGCTCCAGCCAGGCGCTGCTGTCGCGCTGAACGCGCTTCCAACGCAGATCGTAAGCAGTGGTGTGGAGGCTATGCCTGGGGTGCCCCGGCAACGCTCTCACCCGCAAGCCCCGCGCACCATGCAGCGGGGCTTTTTTTATGGGCAGGTGAACGGTAAAAGCTGAGCGGTGTGCAGGGCGCCGTGATGCGCGGTGCGCCGCGTGTTTTCTTGACCTGCATCAGTGGCCGCCCTAGGCTGCGTGGCAAGCTCGGGGCTTCGCCACACCCTGCGGGAGCCCGCCATGTCACCGTCCAGTCTGCGGGTCATCCGCGAAGAGCACTCGTCCCTGGCGGCGGTGCTGCAGTCCCTGCGCCTCATGCTCGACCGCGGCCCGGGTGACGAGCCTGCCGCGTTCTTCGATGTGATGCGCGCCATGCTGTTCTACATCGACGAGGTGCCCGAGCGCCAGCACCACCCCAAGGAGTCCGAGTGGCTGTTCCCCAAGGTGGCCGAGCGCTCGCCCGAGGCGGCGCAGGCGATCGAGCGGCTTGAACGGGACCATGCCGGCGGCGAGGCTGCCGTGCGCGAACTGCAGCACCTGCTGCTGGCCTGGGAGCTGATGGGCGACGTGCGCCGCGAGGCCTTTTCCACGGCCTTGCTGCGCTACATCGACTTCTACCTGGAGCACATGCGGCTGGAAGAAACGGTGGTGCTGCCCGCCGCCCAGCAGCACCTGACGGCCCAGGACTGGGCTGCGCTGGACGCCGCCTTTGCGGGCAACAGCAACCCGCTGGCATCCGGCCAGGCACGAGACCCGGCCTACGACCGGCTTTTCACACGCATCGTGCAGCGCGCGCCCAGCCCCATCGGGCTCGGGTGAAGGCGCTCACATCCCTCTGAGCGGCTGTGTCGCCCAATGCCAGGCGGCACCTGCCTCCGCGTGCTGCGCTTTGGCTGCGCGACGTTCAAGCCGCGCGGTCCGGAGACGCAGTGACCCGCGGGTGCGAACTCAGGCGTTCAGTGCCGGGTAGTCCGTGTAGCCCTCGACGCCACCGCCGTACAGCGTGGCGCGGTGCACTTCATTGAGCGGGGCGTTGGCTTTCAGGCGTTCGACCAGATCGGGGTTGGCAATGAACGGGCGGCCAAACGCCACGACGTCGGCGCCTTCGGCTATCGCCTTTTCGGCCAGGGCCTTGTCGTACGCGTTGTTCACCATCCACGCGCCCTTGCCGCCTGCGGCCGTATACGCTGCCTTGAGTGCGGGGTAGTCAAACGGCCGGCCTTCCACCTCGCGCGGGCCACCGGTGGCGCCTTCGATCACATGCACGTACGACAGGCCCAGGGGGCCGAGCTGGCGCACCACGTGCTCGAACAGCGGCTGCGGGTCGGCTTCTACCACGTCGTTGGCGGGGGTCACCGGCGACAGGCGAATGCCCGTGCGCCCACCACCGATTTCGGCCGTGACGGCGGCCATCACCTCGACCAGCAGGCGCGCGCGGTTCTCGATGCTGCCGCCGTAGGCGTCGGTGCGCTGGTTGCTGCCGGTCTTGAGAAACTGGTCGATCAGGTAGCCGTTGGCGGCGTGCACTTCCACGCCGTCAAAGCCGGCGTCGATGGCCGCGCGGGCGGCGCGGCGGTAGTCGGCCACGATGCCGGGGATCTCGGCCAGCTCCAGCGCGCGAGGCATCGAGGTCTCGACAAAGGTGGGCACACCGTCCTTGATGAGCACGGTCTTGGTTTTGGCCGCAATGGCTGAGGGTGCCACGGGTGCGGCGTTGCCGGGCTGCAGGTCGGTGTGCGAGACGCGGCCCACGTGCCACAGCTGCACCACGATCTTGCCGCCCGCAGCGTGCACGGATGACGTGACCTTCTTCCAGCCGGCGATCTGTTCGGGCGCGTACAGGCCGGGCACATCGGCGTAGCCCTGGCCCTGGTGCGAGATGGCGGTGGCTTCGGAAATGATCAGCCCGGCGCCGGCGCGCTGCGTGTAGTAGGTGGCCACCAGGTCGGTGGGTACGGCGTTGGGCGAGCGGTTGCGCGTGAGGGGCGCCATGGCGATGCGGTTGGCAAGCTGGAGGTCACCCGCGTGGGTGGGTTCGAACAAGGAAGTCATGGGTAAGCGGTCCTGATGGGCTGTGTGCAAAAAAAGCAACCCGGCAGCTTAATGCTGCAGCGCAAAACGTGCAGCGCCCGTGCGTCAGTCGAGGAATACGTTTCGTGTTAAGCGCGCTTGCCGGGCGCCGCTGGTTGCGTGCCGTGCGCAAGGCCCGGCGGTGGGGGGGGCGCATCCAGCCGGTATCCGGTGCCGTAGACCGCGGTGATCGCGATGTCGTGCACTCCGGCCTGCTCCAGCTTGCGGCGCAGGTTCTTGATGTGGCTGTCGATGGTGCGGTCGCTCACGTCACGCCAGTCATCGTGCAGGCTGTGGAGCAGACGCGCGCGGTCGAACACATGGCCCGGGCTTTGCAGCAGCATGCGCAGCAGCCGGAACTCCACACCGGTCAGCGGCAGCGGTGCGCCGGCCCACAGGATCTGCTGGGGGCCCTCATGCACGGTGAGCCCGGGTGCAGAGGCGGCGCCGGTGTCGGGCGGGGGCGCACCCAGGGCAGACCGTCGCAGCAGCGCACGCACCCGCGCCACCACCTCGCGCGGGCTGAAGGGCTTGCAGATGTAGTCGTCGGCACCCAGGTCCAGCCCTTGCAGCCGGTCGGTTTCGTCCACCCGCGCCGTCACCATGATGAGCGGCACGGCCGAAAATTCGCGGATGGCACGGCACACACCGATCCCGTCCAGGCCGGGGATCATCAGGTCCAGCAGTACGAGCGCCGGGGGGGCCTCGCGCACGCGCCGCACGGCGTCCAGCCCGTCGGTGCACCAGTCCACGGTAAAGGGCTGGGCGCGCAGGTAGTGCGCGAGCATGTCGGCGATCTTGGCGTCATCCTCGACCAGCAGGATGGTGGGCGGCGTGGGCGTCATGGCGTGGTTTTGCGGGAGCTGCCGGGGCGTGTTGACAGCACGACGGTAAAGCGCAGCCCGCCCAGCGCCGAGCTGTCAACGCGGGCTTCTCCCCCATGGGCCTGGGCAATGCTGCGCACGATGGAAAGACCCAGCCCGCTGCTGTGGGCGTTGCCGGGGCCGGTGCTGCGCTGGCGTGCGCGGCTGGCGCGAAACAGGGGTTCAAACAGCTGTGCCATGTCTTCCCGGCTCACCCCCGGGGGCGTGTCTTCCACCGTGATCTCGACGGCGCTGGGGCGGGCCGTCCAGCCGATCTGTACCACGCCCGGCGCATGGGTGTAGCGCAGGCTGTTGGTGAGCAGGTTGGACACCAGCTGCTCGATGCGCCCTGCGTCCCAGTGCACAGGCAGGGCGGCGTTGTCGGCCTGCGGCATGTGCAGTTGCAGCCCCTGGGCTTTGGCCAGCGGGGCAAAGCGCCGTGCCACCCGCAGCAGCAGTGCATGCGCATCCAGCGGCGCAAATGTGCAGGGCAGCCCCCCCAGTTCCGCCGTGGACCAGGTGTGCAGATCGTCCACGAGACGGTGCAGCTGCATCACTTCTTCGCGCAGCGAAGCCATCACCGCCGGCGTGGGCTGGCGAATGCCGTCTTCGATGGATTCCAGCTCGCCTCGCAGTACCGACAGCGGCGTTCTGAGCTCGTGCGATACCTGCGCCAGCCACAGGCGGCGCGCGGTTTCCAGGCGCGACAGCTCGGCCGCCATGGCGTTCACATCGTCCATCAGCTGGGCAATTTCGCGGGCGCCCTTTGGCACCAGGCGCGTGCTGCGCCGTCCGCTGGCAATGTCGCGGGTGGCGCTCTGCAACGCGCGCAACGGGCGGCTCCAGCGCCCGCTCGCCCACCAGGCCAGCAGCAGTGAAGCCAGCACGGTGGCCATGGCAACCATCAGCAGCCCGCGCGTCTGTCGTTGCAGAAAGCGCGCATCCAGGCCTTCGGGGGTGGGCTCGGCCACCAGTTCGATGAGAGCAACAGGTTCGCCACGTACCTTGACGGCGCGCGTGACGCGGGCAGCGTGGGCAGGCTGCTCGCGCCCGGCCAGCCAGCGGCCTTGCGCGTCAGTGATGACGATGCGGTCACCCAGGTTGCCCGTCGGCCCACCCGGCGGCGGCGGTGGTGGGGGGGGTGGCGGGGGCCGGTCCCGTGGTCCTTCGCGGGGCGGCTCGCCACCGCCTGGCCAAGCGCCTGGCCCGGGCGGAGGGCGCCGCCGTTCTGCCCGGGGGCGGCCCACCAGCTCGTCCACCAGGGACCTGTATGCCTCTCGATTGCCGCGCAGCCACTCCATGCTCGGGTCGAGCGCGGCCCGGCGCTCCACGATCTCCATCAGGCGGGTGAGCTGCTCTTCGTCGCGCAACCGCAGGTAGTCGGTAAACCCGCTGCGCAGGTTCCACAGCGTGACGCCACCCACCACCAGCACCGCCAGCACCACCGCCGCGGTCAGCAGCAGCGACAGCTGGTGGGCAAGGAGCATGCGGGGCCGGGGCATGGTGGGATGGTAAGGCGCGGCCGCGCGTCCGGGCAGGCTGATCAATGCGCGTCGCCGCCCGTCAGGTGGGCGCAGGTCATGGTGCGCCCAGGGCAGCTGGGCCGGCAGGGCCGGCGGGGCGAGGCGCTGCGGCCAGCACGCTGCTGTCGCTCAGGGTGCGCAGGAAGGCGACGATATCGAGGACCTCGGATTCGGTCAGCACAGGGGCAGCGCCCACGGGGCGGTTGAATGGTGCCTTGCCGGTTTCCAGGTTGGCACGGTAGCGTGCGGGCAGGTCGTCGGGTACGCCTGCAGGGCCGTACCAGCGCTCGCGGTTGCTGTCGCGGGTGGCATAAAAGCGCACCACTTCGCGCAGGTCGCCAAAAAAGCCGTTGTGCATGAACCGCGTGCGTTCGGCCACATTGCGCAGCGTGGGGATGCGGAACTTGCCGCACAGGCTGTCCGCTGTCGGGCTGGGCTGACCTGCTGCCGGCAGTGCGGGCGGCGTGCGCTCGGGCCCGCACAGGCCCAGGTCGAAAAAGGCCGGGTCGGCATTGCGCGGAATGTCGCGGTTGCGCGGAATACCGGTAGCGTAGTACGTGAAGTCGGTGAATAGCGAGTCGCGGGGGTTGCCCGACGTGGGGTTCATCGTGTGGCAGGCGGCGCAGTTGCCTTTGGCCGGGTCGCGGAACAGGGCCATGCCGCGGGCCTCGGCAGGCGTGAACTGCAGCTGCCCGCGCACCATGCCGTCGTAGCGCGAATCAAACGGCTCCAGTTGCGGCGAGCGTTCGAAAGCCTCGATGGCCACGCCGATCTGCACGAAGGCCGCAGGGATGTTGTTGAACACGTTGGCGCCAAACTCCTGGCGGAACTGTGCGGCATAGCCAGAAGCCGCGATCTTGCGCACCACCGCTTCCATGGTCGGGTTGTTCATTTCCAGCGGATTCAGCAACGGGCCCAGTGCCTGCTGCGCAAGCGTGTTGGCACGGCCATCCCAGAAGTGGCCGCCCACGGCTTCGGTTTCGCCGTCGACCGTCTGGTAGCCGAACGGCGGCACGAAGCTGCCGTAAGCGTTGGCCATGGCGTTGCGCAGCCCTATGGCTGCGGGCGTGCTGCCCTGTGCGACGCCGGTGCGGCTGCCATGGTTGCTGGCAAACCCCTGGCCGGGCTGGTGACAGGCCACGCAGGCCGTGCCCCGCGGTTCGGACAGGTTGGGGTCGTTGAAGATGAGGCGCCCGAGCTGGATGCGGTTGGGGCTGGCAGTGACAGGCGGCGTAAGAGCTGCGGGCGGCGGTGGGGTCTGAGGGCCCGCGGCAGGCAGCGCGCGGGGCGGCGGCGGGGGTGCTGGTGCAGCTTGCGGGCCTGCAGGCGCTGCCTGGGTGTTGGCCGTATCGGAGAGCGCTGCGCTGTCGGCCGGCGTACCGCCACCCCCGCATCCGGCCAGCGTCAACAACAAGGCCAGGCCCGGTGCGCCAAGCGTTCTTGAAAGGAATGGTGGGAGGGGCATCGCGGGTCTCCTGCAAGATGGGTGCAGTGACTGTGGCGACCAAATGTGGAGAAATTGTGGGGAGCGCAGTTCACAATCGCACGATGCAAACACAAGTGGGCGCGCGGCGCTGGAATCTCCTGTGGCTGGCGGTGGCGTTGTCGATGGGTGCGGCCGTGTCGCTGGGCATCACCCGCTTTGCGTATGCGCTGCTGCTGCCACCCATGCGCGAGGATCTGGGCTGGAGCTACACGCTGGCCGGCGGCATGAACACGCTGAACGCCCTGGGCTACCTGCTGGGCGCGCTGGCCACGCCCATGCTGCTGCGCCGTGTAGCGCCCGGCACGGTGCTGATTGCGGGGGCGCTGCTGGCCACGGTGTTCATGGCCCTGAGCGGGTTTTTTGTGGACACGGTGCCATTGCTGGCGCAGCGCCTGCTCGCGGGTGTGGCCAGTGCGCTGGTGTTCGTCACTGGAGGTTTGCTGGCCGCCCGTCTGGGCTTGCAGGACCCGGGCCGCAGTGGCCTGCTGCTGGGGCTCTATTACGGCGGTACGGGCTGGGGCATCAGCCTGTCGGCGCTGCTGGTGCCGGCCGTGCTGGGTGCGGCTGCCTCGCAGCCCCACGCCTGGACCTGGGCATGGTGGGCGTTGGCGGCGGCGTGCGTGCTGGCGACGGCGGTGCTGCTGTGGCCGGCCCGGGCCCTGCACGCACACGTGGCCAATACCTCGCCTGCTGCGCCCGCAAGTGCTCTTGAAAGAGAGCCCGCTGCGCCCGGTGCGCCTGCCGCCGAACGCGTGCGCTGGCGGGCCCTAATACCAGCGCTGCTGGGCTACGGCCTGTTTGGCGTGGGCTACATCGGTTACATGACCTTCGTGGTGGCGCTGCTGCGCGAGCAGGGCAGCAGCCCGGCCGCCGTAACGGGCTTTTACGCGCTGCTGGGGCTGGCGGTGGTGCTGTCGTCGCGCATCTGGGCGGGCCTGCTGGACCGCAGCCGGGGCGGCGGCGCGCTGGCCTTGCTCAACGGGTTGCTGGGCATGGCCACGGTGCTGCCGGCGCTCACGTCGGCATGGCCTGTGGTACTGGCCTCGGGGCTGCTGTTTGGCGGGGTGTTCTTGTCGGTGGTGGCATCCACCACCGCGCTGGTGCGCCACAACCTGCCGCAGGCGCTGTGGGCCAGCGGCATCAGTGCCTTCACCATCGTGTTTGCAGCCGGTCAGATCGTGGGGCCCACCGTGGTCGGTTGGATTGCGGATGGGCCTGGCGGGCTGGCGCGGGGGCTGGTGTTTTCGGCCTGCGCGCTGTGGGTGGGGGCGCTGGTGGCGTGGCGGCAGAAGCCGCTGTAGGGCTTCCGTGCTTGGGCAGTGCGCAGCTCTGCGCACTGCGTCTGACACTGGCCGTGCCTGTGCGAGAAACGCCCAGCAAGGGCCGCCCCGCAGCGCCTCAGGGGTGTGTGCCTACTTGATCAACCCTTCAGCCTTCATCGCCGCCTGCACCGCAGGCCGTGCGCCCACGCGCTCACGGTATGCGGCCAGATTGGCCAGGCCCGAGATGTCGAGCTTGGTCGGCGCTGTCCAGTTTGACACGGTGAACAGGTAGCCATCGGCCACGGTGAACTGGTCGCCCATCAGGTACTGCTTGTCGGCCAGCTGGCTATCAATCCAGGCCAGGCGCTGCAGCAGTTTCTCGCGCACCATGGGCTTGTAGTCTTCCGGCGTGGCGGGGTTGAACAGGGGCGAAAAGCCCTTGTGCAGCTCGGTGCCGATGAACGACAGCCATTCCTGCAGGCGGTAGCGCTGCAGGCTGCCGTTTTGCGGTGCCAGCATCTTCAGCGGCACCTGGTCGGCGATGTACTGCACGATGGCCGGGCCTTCGCGCAGGCGGGTGCCGTCATCGAGCTCCAGCACGGGCACGTAGCCCAGCGGGTTGATGGTGTAGAAGTCGGTGCCGTCCTGCAGCTTGTGGCTCTTGGTGCTGGCCAGCACGGGGGTGTAGGCGAGACCCGCCTCGTGCAGGGCAATATGGGGCGAGAGCGAGCAGGCGCCGGGGGAGTAGTAGAGCTTCATGGTGAGAAAGGTCCTTGGCAGAAGTCGAAGCCGCGATGCTATGCGCTGTGGCGGTTTCCTGCAGAGGGCGGTGCGGCCCTGCGGGTTTACAGGTCGAATCCGGGCGCCTCGCGCTGCACCTTGCGCAGCAGCGCAGGCCAGGCAAACGCGCCGCCCAGGCCACCGGTCTGCACACGCATGGCCTGGGCCACGCCGCTCACGATGCGGGGGTCAACCTGTGTGAGTTCGCCGCCTGCCTGCGCGTCGATCTGGATGCGGCAGGTGTTCTCGAACGTGTACATCGACAGGAAGGCATCCGCAATCGTCTTGCCCACTGTGAGCAGCCCGTGGTTGCGCAGCATGAGGAAGTTGGCCTCGCCCAGGTCGGCCTGCAGGCGCGGCTTTTCCTCGTCGCGAAACGCCACGCCTTCGTACGCGTGATAGGCCAGCGAGCCCAGCACGAAGGTGCTTTGCTGGCTGATGGGCAGCACGCCGCCCTGCTGCGCACTCACGGCCACGCCGGCGCGGGTGTGGGTGTGCAGCACGCAGCCGGCTTCGGGCCGGGCCTCGTGCACGGCGCTGTGGATCACGAAGCCGGCCGGGTTTACGGGGAAGGGCGACTCGTGCAGCTTGTTGCACTGCATGTCCACCTTGACCAAGCTCGATGCGGTGATCTCGTCGAACATCAGTCCATAGGGGTTGATGAGGAACTGGTGGTCAGGGCCCGAGACGGACTCGGGCAGCTTGGCGCTGATGTGGGTGAAGACGAGGTCGCTCCAGCCGTACAGCGCCACCAGTCGGTAGCACGCGGCCAGGTCGCAGCGCAGTTGCCATTCTTCGGGGCTGACGCTGGCTTGCAGCGAGGGGATGTTGAGCATGGGGTGGTCTCCGCGGGGTGGCTGTGAAAGCAGCCAATGTAGGCCCGCGCGGCGATGCTGGCTGTCAGGCAGGCTACACAGGTCGTGACATGATCATCTTGCTGATGCTATTAAAAGCATAGCTATAGGGGGTGATAGGACAAAGGCCTAAGGCTGGTTTGCCTCATTTTTGCCTGCTGGTGGCCCTATGGGGCGTTCAGGCGGCCCCGCCCACCACGCCCCCCAGCACCGCGGCCTCTGGGCGCTGCAGCAGGCCCTTGATCAGCGGCGGCTCGAAGTGGCGGCGCACGGTGATGGCGTAGAAGTTTTCGTACAGGTCGGGCACCACACCGTGTTCCACCAGGCGGCCGCTGCGCAGCTCGTCCTGCACCACCACGCTGGGCAGCAGTGCGATGCTGTCGGAGTCGCGTGCCAGCAGACGCATCAGTGCCATGTCGTCCACCTCGGCGCGCAGCCGGTAGCGGATGCCGCGCTGTTCGCACATCAGATCGAACCCGGCGCGGATGTCGTTGTCGCGCCCGGGCAGCAGCAGCGGCGTGGTCTCCAGGTCTTGCGGAAACCGGAAGGCCTTGCCGCCCGGCCGCGGCTTGCCCACCAGGCTCACGGGCTGGCGCGCAATGCGCTGGCACCGCCAGGGGTTGTCGGTGCTGGCATGCACCCGCTGGTTGGACAGGATGAGGTCCAGCGTATGCACGCGCAGGCGTGCCAGCAGCTCCAGCAGGCTGCCCGAGTGCAGGGCCAGCTCCACATCGTCGCGCGCCAGCAGCGGCTGCAAAAAGTTCTCCTGGAAGTTACGCGACAGCGTGGCCACTGCGCCGATGCGCAGCACTTGCCGCTCTTCGCGCCGGCCCTCGCGCAGCAGCGCCATCAGCTCGTTGCCCGAGGCAAAGATCGAATCCGCATACCCCAGCGCCAGCTGCCCGGCCTCGGTCAGCTGCAGGCTGCGGCCCACCCGGGCAAACAGGGGCTGGCCCAGCTGGTCTTCGAGCTGGCGGATCTGCGCCGACAGGGCCGATTGCGACACGTGCAGATGGGCGGCGGCGCGGGTGAGGTTGCCCTCGCGGGCCACGGCCCAGAAGTAGTGCAGGTGGTGAAAGTTGAGGCGGGACATGCTGCCGAGCCCTCCGAAACGTTCTTTTAAACAGCACAAATAGGTGCTGAAAAATGCATTTTACAGAATGGTTGGCGACCGGCAAAGTCGCGGCAATCTGTTTTTGCAAGGGTGTTGCGATGAATGTTCTGAATGTTGAACCCGGTGCCGGCCTGCCGCTTTGGCATGCGGCACTGGTGTGGGCGCCCGCGCTGCTGGCGGCGGCAGCGGCCGTGTGGGCCTCGGTCACAGCGGTGCGGCCCGGTGCGGCCTGGCGCGTGGCCGAGGGGGTGTGCCTGGCCGTGATGGCAGCCGCCGTGGCCAGCCTGGGCGCCGCGCTGCTGGGCGCGGTGCCTGCGGGCGGCGCTGCCGGCTTTGGCGTGCGGGCCGACCGGGTGGGAGCGCTGGTGATGGTGCTGGTGGCACTGGTGGGCTGGGTGATCGTGCGCTATTCGCACACCTACCTGCTGGGCGAGCACAAGCAGGCGCACTACCTGCGCTGGCTGATGGCCACCCTGGCGGCGGTGCAGGTGGTGCTGGCCACCGACCACATCCTGGTGCTGGCGCTGGCCTGGATGGCCACCAGCCTCACGCTGCACCACCTGCTCACGTTCTTCAACGAGCGCCCGGCCGCCGTGGTCGCTGCGCACAAGAAGTTCATCGTGGCGCGTCTGGCCGACCTGTGCATGGGCCTGGCCACCGTGCTGCTGTGGCTGGCCTACGGCACCCCATCCATCCAGGCCATGCTGGCCAAGGCCGCTGCGGCGCAGGGCGCACTGCCCGCCAGCGTGCAGGCGGCGGTGGTGCTGCTGGCCTGCACGGCGGTGCTCAAGTGCGCGCAGCTGCCCTTCCATGGCTGGCTGATCCAGGTGATGGAGGCGCCCACGCCGGTGTCGGCCCTGCTGCATGCGGGCGTGGTCAACCTGGGCGGCTTTGTGCTGCTGCGCTTTGCACCGCTGGTGTCGGATGTGCCCGCCGCGCAGGTGCTGCTGGTGGTGGTGGGCGCGGCCACGGCCGTGCTGGCCGCGCTGGTGATGACCACGCGCATCAGCATCAAGGTGATGCTGGCCTGGTCCACCTGCGCGCAGATGGGTTTCATGCTGATGCAGTGCGGCCTGGGTGCGTGGGACATGGCCCTGCTGCACCTGCTGGCGCACTCGCTGTACAAGGCCCACGCTTTCCTGGGCGCCGGCGGTGCCGTACGCCGCGCGCAGGTGGCGCAGCTGGCCGGCCCGCCGGCTGGCGCTGGGCTGGCCGCCTCGGCGGCGGGCGCACTGGCAGGCCTGGCCGTGGTGGCCGCAGCCTTGGCGCTGTGGGGCGCCTGGGTGCCGGGCATGGCGGTATCGCCCGCGATGTGGGCGCTGGCGGGCATCGTGGCACTCGCCGTGGTACCGCTGGTGGGCAGCTCCGCAGGGCAGGGCCCCGCGCTCTGGCTGCGGCAGTTTGCCGGTGCGGTGGCGGTGGTGATGGTGTACCTGGGCCTGCACGCCCTGCTGGGCGGCTGGCTGGGCACGCCGGTAGCGCAGCCGCCCGCTGCGCTGTGGATGGGCGTGGCGGCGGCATTTGTGGCCCTGTTTGTGCTGCAGGCCGCGCTGGCCGCTGCCCCGCGCGGGGCGCTGGCCCTGCGCCTGTACCCCTGGTTTTACGGCGGGCTGTTTCTGGACGAGAAGTTCAACAGCCTGGCCTTTGCCATCTGGGCGCCCCCGTCGCCCACGGCGCACCCTGCTGCCATGGCATCGCTGCCGGTGGTGGCGCCCGTGGCTTCGCCCCTGACCCCATCCCCGGCCCGGCCTGACGCCGCCACCCTTTCATCCATTGCCCCCGGAGCCCAGCCATGAACCCGAGCACCCTTGTTGCCCCGATGGACGCACCCGTTGCGGACATGACTACGCTGGCCGAAGCCATCGATACCGCCTGCGCCCGCATGGCACCCACCTGGCCGCTGGATCAGTTCATCGCCGTCAACCCCTATTGGGGCTGGGTGGACCAGCCCATGCCCCAGGCGGCAGCTGCGCTTGAATCGTTGGGCGGCACGCGCCTGACGATGCCGCGCGAATGGTTTGCCGCCCAGTGGCGCGCGGGCCACCTGCAGCGCCCGCACTTGGAGGCCGCATTGCGCCGGGCTGTGAGCGACGTCACGCCCCCCATCGCGCTGGCCTCGCATGTGGACGCACTGGTGTCCGAGCTTGAACGGGCCGGCCGTCCGAGCCCTGATGGGGATGGGCAGCGCTTTGCGCTGGTCACCGACCTGCGCGATGTGGCGGCGCCGCCGCGGCCCGGTGTCTCGTGGGCTGACATGGTCACGCACCAGATCAGCCAGCATTGCGCAGCCTTTTTTGACGGCCACCAGGCCAGCTGGGGCATGCAGGACTCGGCGGGCCTGTACGAAAGCTGGCGCGGCCAGCTGGCGGCAGACCACGGCCTGCCCTGGCACCACGGCCACGCAGCGCTGTCCCGCCGCCTGGCGGCGCTGCCTGCAGCACCACGCGATGTGGTGGCTGCTGCCCTGGGCGGATTGGGCGTCGGCCCGGCAGGTCAGTTGGCTTACCTCAGCGCGCTGCTGATGTCGGTGGGCGGCTGGGCGGCCTGGTGTGCATACGAGCGCTGGCAGGCCCGGTTGGGGGGCAAGGACGACGATCAGATCGAGCAGCTGCTGGCCATCCGCATCACCTGGGACTGGTTGTTGCACGACGATGCCCCGCCCGGCACCGTGCCCGCTGGCTGGGCGCACCGCTGGAGCGTGGCCAATGTGGTCACCGCCCAGCGGCAGGAGGCCCGGCGCGACGACTGGCTACTGCAGCATGCGCTGGAGATCGCCTGGCAGCAGCCGCTGGTGGCGGGCCTGGCCCGGCCTGCGCCGCGGCAAACGGCCGTGCCGGACGTGCAGGCCGTGTTCTGCATCGACGTGCGCTCCGAGGTCTACCGCCGCGCGCTGGAGGCCTCAGACCCCGGCGTACAGACGCGCGGCTTTGCCGGCTTCTTCGGCCTGCCCATTGCCTATGCCCCGGTGGGCAGCGCCATGGTGCGGCCCCAGCTGCCGGGCCTGCTTTCACCCGCGCTGTGCGTGACCGAAGGCACCGGCGACGCCAATCTCTCGCAGGTGCTGGCCCAGCGCAGGCGCAATGCCCTGGCGGCATCGGGCCAGTGGGAGCGCTTTCGCGCCGCGCCATCGTCGGGCTTCAGCTTTGTCGAATCGCTGGGGCTGCTGTATGCCGGCAAGCTGGTGCGCCAGAGCCTGCCCGACACCGCCACGCCCGCCCGGTGGGAAGACACCGGCCTGGCCGCGGGAGACGCTGCCAGCCTGCGCCCGCAAATGCCCCAGGCCGTGAGCGCGCCGCAGGAGGGCGCCGCCATCGCCCACAAGGTGCTCACCGCCATGGGCATGGTGCGCGACTTCGCCCCGCTGGTGCTGCTGGCCGGCCACGGCAGCCAGACCGCCAACAACGCCCACGCCGCCGGCCTGGATTGCGGTGCCTGCGGCGGCCAGACCGGCGAGGTCAATGCCCGCGCGCTGGCCGACTTGCTCAACACCCCCGCCGTGCGCGAGCACCTGGCGCCGCTGGGCATCACCCTGGGTGCAGGTGTGCACTTTGTGCCCGGCCTGCACAACACCACCACCGACGACGTGGTGCTGTTCGATACGCATCTGGTACCCGCCAGCCACACCGGCCACTTGCAACGCCTGCGCACATCGCTCAAGGCCGCCAGCGACCGCGCCCGGGCCGAGCGCGCGCCCACGCTGGGGCTGGCCCCGCTGGCCGGCCAACCGGCCGCGCTGGAGCAGGCCCTGCGCGAACGCGCCAACGACTGGGCCCAGGTGCGGCCTGAATGGGGCCTGGCCAACAACGCCGCCTTCATCGTCGCGCCGCGCGCGCGCAGCCAGCACCTGAACCTGTCGGGCCGCTCGTTCCTGCACGACTACGACCACCGGCTGGACCCCGACAACGGCGTGCTCACGCTGATCATGACCGCGCCCATGGTGGTCACCAACTGGATCAACATGCAGTACCACGCCTCCACCGTGGACAACCGGCGCTACGGCAGCGGCAACAAGCTGCTGCACAACGTGGTGGGCGGGCGGCTCGGGGTGTTCGAGGGCAACGGCGGCGACCTGCGCATCGGCCTGCCGCTGCAGTCGCTGCACGACGGCGAGACGCTGCGCCACACGCCGCTCCGCCTGAGCGTTTTCATCGAAGCCCCACGCGAGGCCATCGACGCCGTGATAGACCAGCACGCCGTGGTGCGGCACCTGATCGGCAATGGGTGGATGCACCTGTTCTGGCTGGAGCCGCAGGGCGCGGGCGTGGCGCAGTGGTGGAAAGGGAAATGGGTGGCGGCGGCGTAGACGACGCTCGCCGTCTGCAGGCCAGCCGTACCGCTACAGTCGCCGCGATGACCTCCGATCCCGCCGCTGCACCTGCACCTGCACCTGCACCACGCATCCGCCTGCGCGCTGCCGCTGTGCTGGTGCGGGACGGCGCCGTGCTTCTGCACAGGCTGGCGGGCGACAGCTTCTGGGCGCTGCCCGGTGGCAAGGTTGAACCGGGCGAATCGGCGGCCCAGGCGCTGGTGCGGGAGTTTCGTGAAGAGCTGGCGGTGGACATCACCGTGGGCCGCCTGGTCTGTGTGGCCGAGAACTTCTTCGTGCACCAAGAGGCTGCTGAACACGAAGTGGGCCTGTATTTCATGGCCGCGCCTGCGCCGGGCAGTGGGCTGGTCTCGACGCCTGGCCCGTATGCGGGTGTGGAACCAGACCGCAGGCTGGGGTTCGCGTGGTTCACGCCACAGGCGCTGGCCTTGCTGGACCTGCGCCCGGCTTTTCTGCATGACCTGCTGCGTGACCCGGACCCTGCTTTCCGCCACATCGTGCACCGGGCCTGAACCCGGCCGGTTCTGCGAGGTCAGCCGCAGGTGCTTCCGGCCGGTTGCGTCAGCACTTCCAGCCGCGTCAGGAAGAGCATTGCGCTCTCCTTGCTGGCACCACACATCTCTGCCGACGGCATCAGCCCCGCGCACACCGCCGGTCGCCCGGGTTGCCCAAAAATAAGGCAGCGCGCGTCGTCACCCAGCTGCACGCACCGCACGCCCGCCGGCTTGCCACCGGGCATGCCGGGAATAGGCGAACTGATGGAGGGCGCTGTGCAGCAGGCACCACAGCCGGGGCGGCAATCCATAGGTTTGCTATTGAATTGGTAGCTATCAGGGCAAGTAGATCAAGCGCTATAGGCCACTTTTGCTTGAAATTGCCATTCTGATGCCGTACATCACGCGTCGCCGTGCTGCAGGCGGGCCGCGGCCCACAGCACCTGGTCCACCACGGCGCGCACGCGGTCGCGGTGTGCCGGCTGCACCAGGGCGCCGCTGTCGTCAAACGCCGTTCCTGCGCCACCCAGTGCAAAAGCCTTGGGCGCCAGCCAGCATTCCAGGTTGGTCAGCAGCGGGCCCAGGTGGCTTTGCGAGCGCAGGCCGCCCAGCGCGCCGGGCGATGCGCTGAGCATGCCCACCACCTTGCCGCGAAAGCTCCGCGTGCCGTCCTGCCATTCGGCGTGGCCCTTGACGGGGCTCGATGCCCAGTCGATGGTGTTCTTGAGCAGGGCGGTGTAGCTGCCGTTGTACTCGGGCGAGCAGACGATCCACGCCGGGTGCTGGAACAGGATTTCCTTGAGCCGCAGCACATCGGCCGGCGTGCCCTGGGCTTCGAGGTCGGCGTTGTAGAGCGGGATGTCCAGTTCGCCCAGTTCAAGCACCGTGACCGAGGCGCCGGCCTCGCGGGCGATGGCGGCGGTGGCTTGGGCCAGCTTGCGGTTGAACGACTGCTGGCGCGTGCTGCCGGCAAAGACGAGTAGGGAGGGTGCAGTGGTAGACATGGGTGCGATTGAATCACAGGGTCCGCTCAATTTTCCTGCGCGGCGGCGACCGTGTTTCACGTGAAACACGCGGGCGCAACCGCGCGGTCAAGAGGGGGGTAGGGGGCGGGTGTGTCACGGTCTGGGCGCGCCGTGGGAAAATCCGGGGTTGCCCTCGCGGACGGCGTGTCCGGCGTAGCGTGCAGTTTTGACCATCGGGCCTTACGAGGCCCCGGAGTGTTCCCCATGTTGTACCCCCAGGAATTTGATGTGATCGTTGTTGGCGGTGGCCATGCAGGCACCGAGGCTGCGCTGGCCGCTGCGCGCATGGGCAGCAAAACCCTGCTGCTTACCCACAACATCGAGACCCTGGGCCAGATGAGCTGCAACCCCAGTATTGGCGGCATCGGCAAGGGCCATCTGGTGAAAGAGGTGGATGCGCTGGGCGGTGCCATGGCGCTGGCCACGGATGAGGGCGGCATCCAGTTCCGCATTCTCAACAGCTCCAAGGGCCCTGCGGTGCGGGCCACGCGGGCGCAGGCTGATCGCATTCTGTACAAGGCCGCCATCCGCCGCATGCTGGAGAACCAGCCCAACCTGTGGCTGTTCCAGCAGGCGGTCGATGACCTGATGGTAGAAGGCGACCGCGTGGTGGGCGCCGTGACGCAGGTGGGCATCCGCTTCCGCTCGCGCACGGTGGTGCTCACGGCGGGTACCTTCCTGGACGGCAAGATTCATGTGGGCCTGAACAACTACGCCGCTGGCCGGGCGGGGGACCCGCCTGCGGTATCCCTCTCGGCACGCCTCAAGGAGCTGAAGCTGCCCCAAGGGCGCCTGAAGACGGGTACGCCGCCACGCATCGACGGGCGCAGCATCGACTTCAGCAAGTGCACCGAGCAGCCTGGCGACGGCATGCCCGGCGGTGTGAACGAGGGCACGGTGCCGGTGTTCAGCTTCATGGGCAATGCCGCCATGCACCCCCAGCAGGTGCCCTGCTGGATCACCCACACCAACGAGCGCACGCACGACATCATCCGCAGCGGCTTTGACCGCAGCCCCATGTTCACCGGCAAGATCGAGGGCGTGGGACCACGCTACTGCCCGAGCGTGGAAGACAAGATCAACCGCTTTGCCGACAAGGACAGTCACCAGATCTTCTTGGAGCCCGAAGGCCTGACCACGCACGAGTACTACCCCAACGGCATCAGCACCAGCCTGCCGTTCGACATCCAGTACGACCTGGTGCGCAGCATGCCCGGGCTGGAAAACGCGCACATCCTGCGCCCCGGCTACGCGATCGAATACGACTACTTTGACCCCCGCTCGCTTAAGAGCAGTTTTGAAACGCGCCAGATCCAGGGCCTGTTCTTTGCCGGGCAAATCAATGGCACCACGGGCTACGAAGAGGCGGCGGCGCAGGGCCTGTTCGCGGGCATCAACGCTGCGCTGCAATGCCGTGGCGACGCACCCTGGCTGCCGGGCCGCGATGAGGCCTACCTGGGCGTGCTGGTGGATGACCTGATCACCAAGGGCGTGACCGAGCCCTACCGCATGTTCACCAGCCGGGCGGAGTTCCGCCTGCAACTGCGCGAGGACAACGCCGACATGCGCCTGACCGAAGCGGGCCGCAAGATGGGCCTGGTGGACGACGCGCGCTGGGATGCGTTCAGCCGCAAGCGCGACGCTGTTTCACGTGAAACAGAGCGCCTGAAGGCGACCTGGGTGAACCCGCGCAACCTGCCTGCCGCCGAATCCGAACGCGTGCTGGGCAAGAGCATTGAGCATGAGTACAACCTGTTCGAGCTGCTGCGCCGCCCCGATGTGAGCTACGCCGGGCTGGTGTCGCTGGACGGCGGCAAGTACGCCAGCGCCGATGTTTCACGTGAAACGCTGGGCGAGCTGGCTGATCCGGTGGTCGAGCAGGTGGAGATTGCCGCCAAGTACGCCGGTTACATCGACCGCCAAAAGGGCGAGGTGGAGCGCGCCGCCCACTTCGAAAAGCTGCGGCTCCCGGCGGACCTGGACTACATGCAGGTAACAGCCCTGAGCATCGAGGCCCGCCAGGTGCTGACGCGCCACCGTCCGGAAACCCTGGGCCACGCCTCACGCATCACCGGCATCACCCCTGCGGCGATTTCGCTGCTGATGGTGCACCTCAAGAAGGGCGGCTTCCGCGAGTTTGCAGTGGTGCCCGCCAAGGCAGAAGGCGAAGTGGCAGCATGACCAGCGTGCCAAGCAACACCGACATGCGCGCCCGCCTTGACGCCGGGGCCGTCGCCCTGGGGCTCCATCTGACCGCCGCGCAGCTGGACCAGCTGATGGAGTTCATGGCCCAGCTGCAGAAGTGGAACAAGGTCTACAACCTGACGGCCGTGCGCGACCCGCAGGAAATGCTCACGCACCACCTGCTCGACAGCCTGGCGGCGGTGGCGCCGCTGCGCCGGCATGTGACTGGGCTGAACGGGCAGGGCGGGGGGGCATCGCCCGTGCGCCTGCTCGACGTCGGCTCGGGCGGCGGGCTGCCTGGCGTCGTGTTTGCCATCTGTTGCCCTGGTGTGGACGTGAGCTGCGTGGACACCGTGGGCAAGAAGGCGGCGTTCATCCAGCAGGCGGCGGCCGTGCTGAGGCTGCGCAACCTGCACGGCATTCATGCGCGGGTGGAAACGCTGACCACACCCTTTGACGTGGTGAGCTGCCGGGCATTCGCTTCGCTGCCCGACTTCGTGAACTGGTCGCGCAGCGCGCTGGCCGTGCCGCACGGCGTGTGGCTGGCCATGAAGGGCAAGCGGCCCGATGACGAAATTGCAGCCTTGCCGGGTGACGTGGACGTGTTTCACGTGGAACAGCTGGCCGTACCCGGGCTGGATGCCGAGCGCTGCATTGTGTGGATGCGCCCGCAGCCCGGCGCAGCACAGTAGCCTCGAGGCTTGGGATGCGGTTGCCGCGAAGGGCAGCCGATTCATTGCATTGCCGCGCAACGCCGGGGCAGGGGCGTCGCTTAAACTCTGCCCCTCACCAACCGGGCGCGCAATGCGCCGCGGGTGTCCAAAGCTCGGGGGGATTCCATGTTTGGCATTGCTGACTACGGCGCTTTTGTAGCCGCCATCGTGCTGTTCCTGGCCATTCCGGGCCCTGGCAATCTGGCGCTCATCACCTCCACCAGCAAGGGCGGCGTGCGCGGCGGGCTGGCGGCCACGCTGGGCGTGATCGCTGGCGATCAGGTGCTGATGTGGGCCGCCGTAGCGGGTGTGGCTGCTTTGCTGGCCACCTACCCGGCAGCCTTCAACGCGGTGCAATGGATCGGCGCCGTGTACCTGGCCTGGCTCGGCTTCAAGATGGTCACGGCCAAGCCCGGCGCACAGCCCATCCTCAACATCCAGCCGCGCCAGTACTTCCGCCAGGCCGGGCTCATTACCTTGCTCAACCCCAAGGCCATCGTGTTCTACATGGCGTTCTTCCCGCTGTTTGTCGACCCGGCCCGTCACCAGGGCCTCGTCACCTTCGGCGTGATGGCGGCCACCATTGCCGCGCTCACTTTTGCCTACGGCCTCATCGTGGTGCTGCTCACGCACCACCTGGCCGAGCGCATGCGCGCCAATCCGCGCATCGGCCGCGTGCTGGAAAAGCTGGCGGGCGTGTTCCTGATCGGCTTTGGCATCAAGCTGGCCATCTCCAAATAATCGACCCCCCCACCGCACGGACTGCAGCACCACATGGCCAAGATTTTTTGTGTCGCCAACCAGAAGGGTGGCGTCGGCAAGACCACCACCACCGTCAACCTGGCCGCAGGCTTGGCCAAGGTAGGGCAGCGCGTGCTGATGGTGGACCTGGACCCGCAGGGCAACGCCACCATGGGTTCGGGTGTGGACAAGCGCAGCCTGGAGCTCACGGTGTACGACGTGCTGCTCGAATCCGCCTCGGTCAAAGAAGCGGCGGTGCTGGCTGAAAAATGCGGCTTCTGGGTGCTGGGCGCCAACCGCGAACTGGCCGGCGCCGAGGTGGAGCTGGTGGCACTGGACCACCGCGAAAAGCGCCTGAAGGCCGCCTTGGCCGAGGTGGAAGCTGACTACGACTTCGTGCTCATCGACTGCCCGCCCAGCTTGAGCATGCTCACGCTCAACGGCCTGTGCAGCGCCCACGGCGTCATCGTGCCCATGCAGTGCGAATACTTTGCGCTCGAAGGCCTCACCGATCTGGTCAACACCATCAAGCAGGTGCACGCCAACCTCAACCCTGATCTGCAGATCATCGGCCTGCTGCGTGTGATGTTCGACCCGCGCATCACCCTGCAGCAGCAGGTGAGCGACCAGCTCAAGGGCCACTTTGGCGACAAGGTGTTCGACACCGTGATCCCGCGCAACGTGCGCCTGGCCGAAGCCCCCAGCTACGGCCTGCCCGGCGTGGTGTTCGACCCGGCCGCGCGCGGCAGCCAGGCGTTTGTGGCGTTTGCCAAGGAAATGGTCGAGCGCGTGCAGACCATGCCCACCGTGGCTCCTGCGGCAACTTTGCAAGCCAAATCAGCCCCGGGTGCTTGATTTGATTGCCTACATAGCTATCAATTTAATAGTAATCTGAGTCTGCACATGGCTGCATCCCCCCGCATCCTGCTGCTGCCCGGCTGGCAGAACTCCGGCCCCGGCCACTGGCAAAGCCTGTGGGAGGCGCAGCATGGCTACCACCGCGTGGAGCAGCACGACTGGATGCGTCCGCTGCGCGGCGACTGGTCGGCCCGCCTGGAAGAAACCGTGGCCGACGCCGACGGTCCGGTGGTGCTGGCGGCCCACAGCCTGGGCTGCATCCTGACCGCTTGGTGGGCCACGCACACCCGCCACGCCGCCAAGGTGCGCGGTGCGCTGCTGGTGGCGCCGGGCGATGTGGAGCGGCCCGATATCGCCGCGCAGATCCACGGCTGGGCGCCGATTGCGCGCCAGCGGCTGCCGTTCCCGGCGGTGCTGGTGGGCAGTCGCAACGACCCGTATTGCAGCTTCGACCGCGCTGAAGGGCTGTCGCAGGCGTGGGGGGCGCGATTTGTGGACTACGGCGATCGCGGCCACATCAATGCCGAGTCGGGACTGGGCGACTGGCCCGCGGGCCACGCCCTGCTCGAAACCCTTTTCCAAGACTGAAGAACGAGAACATGGTCACCAAAAAACCCAAGGGCCTCGGCCGCGGCCTCGAAGCATTGCTCGGCCCCAAGGTCGAAGACAAAGTGGAGCAGGCCCAGGCCGCCGAGGCGGGGCTGCCCAGCAGCCTGCCGCTGAGCGAGCTGGTGCCGGGTGTGTACCAGCCGCGCACCCGCATGGACGAAGGCGCGCTGTACGAGCTGGCTGAGTCCATCAAGGCCCAGGGGATCATGCAACCCATCCTGGTGCGGCGCCTGACCGAGGGCGAGAACGCGGGCAAGTACGAAATCATCGCGGGCGAGCGGCGCTTTCGTGCATCGCGCCTGGCGGGGCTGGCTGAGGTGCCGGTGCTGGTGCGCGATGTGCCCAACGAGGCCGCTGCGGCCATGGCGCTCATTGAGAACATCCAGCGCGAAGACCTGAACCCGCTGGAAGAAGCCCAGGGCCTGCAGCGCCTGGTGCGCGAGTTTGGGCTCACGCACGAGCTGGCCGCGCAGGCCGTGGGGCGCTCGCGCAGCGCGGCCAGCAACCTGCTGCGCCTGCTGAATCTGGCCGAGCCGGTGCAGACCATGCTGATGGCTGGCGATATCGACATGGGGCACGCGCGCGCACTGCTCTCGCTCGACCGCGCCGCGCAGATCACGGCGGGCAACCAGATCGCGGCCAAAAAGCTGTCGGTGCGCGAGGCCGAGGCGCTGGTCAAGAAGATCGGGGCCGAGTTCAGCCTGGTGCCGCAAAAGCCCCAGAAGGAAAAGTCGCGCGACCTCAAGCGCGTGGAAGAGGAGTTATCCGACCTGCTCATGGCCGAGGTCGAAGTGCGGGTGAAAAAGCGCGTCAAGCGCCACGGCCGCGTGGAAGACATGGGCGAACTGGCGATCCAGTTCGGCTCGCTCGAAGCGCTCAACGGGCTGATCGACCGCCTGCGCCGCTGATTGCGGCTGTGGGGTGCCAGCGCGCGCACTCCGCAGCGTGCCCCGGGGCATCAAGGCGCCGTGCGGGCCCGTTTTGTCGCACGTTGCAGCCGATCATTCTTGTGCCGGCGCAGTGGCCTGGTCCCCGGTGGCACGGCTGCGAGGGGCCCGCGCTGACATGTGGCGCCTGTCCCGCATGCACAAAATGTTTCCATCCGTAACTCGAAGGGGCAAAATACGGGGTGTCGCACTGCGATGCGCAGGCTCGCTGCCCGCCCGGCCAAGCGGTATCGGGTCCGTTGCGCCATGGCAGGGCGGTGCCTCATTGTTCGGTGCAGCGATCTTCCACAGGAACCCCATGAACCCGCCGCGTTCGTTTTTCCAGGCTGATCTCCCGGCTGATGTGATCTACGTTTCCGTGTCCGCCGGGCTCCCCGGGTGCTGCGGTATGGACGGCCCCGCAACGGGGTGCCTGCACCGCGGGCAGGGCGGTTGATCCGCAATGGCCCTGACGCGCATCTCCTGGCCCCTGCCTGCACTGGCGGCGTGGGCGTGCGCGTGGCTTGTGTTCGTGGCGCTGCAGCGCATCCCGGGTTTTCCACCCGTGGCGGCGCTGCTGCTGGCCTGCCTGGTCGGCACGGTAGCCAGCGTGCTGGGTGGCAGCTGGTGGCGCCGCGGGCTGATTGCGGCGGGGTTTCCGCTGTCGCTGGCATTGCTGGGCGCGGCCAGCCTGCCCACCTGGGCCTGGCTGTTACCGCTGGCGCTGTTGCTGCTGGTCTATCCGCTCAATGCGTGGCGCGACGCGCCGCTGTTTCCCACGCCGCACCGCGCGCTGCATGCACTGGCTGCGCAGGCACCGTTGGCGCCCGGTGCGCGCGTGCTGGATGCCGGTAGCGGTCTGGGCGATGGCCTGATGGCGCTGCGGCATGCCTATCCGGCCGCGCAGCTGGAGGGCCTGGAGTGGAGCTGGCCGCTGCGCCTGCTGTGTGCCCTGCGCTGCCCCTGGGCCCGCGTGCGCCGGGGCGACATGTGGGCGGCCGACTGGAGCGGCTACCAGCTGGTCTATCTGTTCCAGCGCCCCGAAAGCATGGCGCGCGCCGCCGCCAAGGCGCAGGCCGAGATGGCGCCCGGCACCTGGCTGGTCAGCCTCGAATTTGCGGTGCCTGGCGTGCTGCCCTGTGCCCAGCTGCGTCCTGCCAGCGGGCGGGTGGTGTGGCTGTACCGCATGCCCGGTGCGGCTGCACCTGGAGCCTGAAATGCGGGCATCGCCAGGCATGGACCACGCGGCCCCTCGGGCTGGCTGGACGCGGGTTGCCGCATGGCGCGCGCGAACACAGCGTTACAGGAATATCACCGGCTTTTGCTACATTGCGTGGCTGGCTACAAACGCATACACAAGAACCAAAAAACTCACAGCCAGAGGGGATAGCGAGCCCACACGTAACAGCGCCAGGAGGGGGCGCACGTGCCGCCAGCATCCACCTCATCCGGTCTTCCCATTCCACGCTTGCTGATCTGCTGCCCGCCGTTCCCGTGATCGGGGCCGTGGGCGCCTGCGGCGTTGCGGAAAGCGGACAGGCCTCGGTTTTCTGGTGCACACACAAACGACCTGCAAGGAGCAACCATGACCCCACCCCTTTCCCGATTCCGCCCACGCCTGTTGTGGGTGCTGGCGCTGAGCGCTGCGCTCACCGGCTGCGCCACCATGCAGAGCCACGACAAGCTGGCCACCGACATGCAGACGGCCGGCCGCAGCGGCGGCATCCCTGCCGCGCTGGCCAGCCTGGAGGCTACGGCCAAGACCGAAGAAGAAAAGACGGCGCTGCTCTACAACATGGAACGCGGCGAGCTGCTGCGCATGGACCGCCGCTACCCCGACAGCACCAACGCCTTCCTGCTGGCCGACAACCGCGTCAAGGAATGGGAAGAGACCGCCAAGACCAATCCGTCCAAGCTGATGGGCACCATGGGTGCAGCGCTGATCAGCGAGCGCCTGAAGGTCTATGAGGGCCAGGATTACGAGAAGGTGTGGGTGACCACGCGCCTGGCGCTCAACCGCATGGCCGTGGGCGACTTTGAAAACGCCCGCGTCGACATCAAGCGCACCCACGAGCGTGAGGCCATCATTGCCGAGTTCCGCTCCAAGGAAACGCTGGCGGCCGAAGAGGAAGCCAAGTCCAAGGGCGCCACATCGGGCGGCAAGGAACTCAACGGCTACCCGGTCGAGACGCTCAACGACCCCGAGGTGCTGGCCCTCAAGAACGGCTACCAGAACGCGCTGTCGCACTACCTGGCCGGCTTTTTGTACGAGATGCTCAACGAGCCCGGCCTGGCTGCGCCCGGCTACCGCAAGGCGATTGAACTGAAGCCCGAAACCGGTGTGCTCGAAGAAGGCCTGCGCGGCCTGGACAACCGCACCAGCTTCACCTGGAAGCGCCGCCAGCGCATGACCGACGTGCTGTTCATCGTGGAGGCGGGCGACGCCCCGGCGCGCAAGCCCAAGGCCTTCACCATCCCGGTGCCGACGGGTCGCGGGATGGTCACGGCCAGCATCTCCTACCCCGTGATTGAGCCCTCGCGCGACCCGTTGCTGACCACGATTTCCGCCGCCGGTACCGACCTCAAGCTGGAAAAAGTGGTGGACGTGAACGTGATGGCGCGCCGCGCCCTCAAGGACGAAATGCCCGGCATGGTGCTGCGCGGCTTTACCCGCGCCGTGGCCAAGGGCGTGCTGCAAAACGAGCTTCAAAAGCGTGGCGGCCTGATCGGCGGCATCATCGGCGCGGCCGCCTCTGTGGCGACCGAGCAGGCCGACGACCGCATGTGGCGCATGCTGCCAGGCCGCGTGTACGTGGCCCGCGGCTACCTGCCCCCGGGCGAGCACACCGTGACCATCAACGGCCGCCAGCTGCCCGCGCCCATCAAGATCGACGGGCAGTACGCCCTGGTGCCCCTGCGCATGTACGAAAACAGCGTGCTGACCGGCGATGTGGCCATGCTGGGCCAGCTGCCCGCCGTGGCGGTGGCCGAACCTGCGCCCGCTGCGGCCCCGGCGCCTGCCGCGCCGGTGCGTACGACCAGCACCAACCGGTCGCGTACCGTGCCGCAGTCGGCTGTCAAGCCTACCTCTGCCGCCCCCGCCCCCGCGCCAGCCGTCAAGAAGTGACGTGCGGCTGCAGACCCGATGTCGAATGAAATGGAAGGAGCCTCTGGCATGAAGAACCGATTTGCCCTTGCCGCTGCTGCTGCGCCTGCCCTGGCGTGCGCAGCCCTTGCGCTGGCGCTGGCGACCAGCGCAGCCCACGCGCAGATGCACGACCCCGCCACGCCGCTGGCCGTGGCCGGCAAGATCGCACTGCGCGGCGAAGCCAACAGCATTGCCGTGCGCGAGATGCGCATCGTGCGCAAGAACGACATCCTGACCGTGCAGGCCGACATGGCCAACATGGGCCGCACCGACCGCACGGTGTTCTACCGCTTCAAGTGGCTGGACAACGTGGGCAACCAGGTCGGCGATGGCGAGTCGTGGAAGCAGATGAGCGTGCTCGGCCTGGGCCAGCAGACCGTCAAGAGCGTGGCCCCGACCAGCGCCGCAGTCGACCTGCGCCTTGAGATGAATGTCGAGCCCCGTTGAGATGAAGCACCCTCTGAGTCGCTTCGCGCCGTCCCCCTCTCTCACGCTGCGCGTGGGAGGGGGACGCAGCCAGCGCACGCCAGCGAAGCGCCGCACATCCGGCTTGGCGGCCCTTGCGCAGCGGCCCGCGTCGGGAGCGCGCCAGTTTTCAGCGCAGTAGGCTCCACGAAGCGCTTTCGATAAGACCGTAGGAAACCAACACCATGAACCACCATCCCATCCAGCGCACTGCGCTCATCCTGGCTTTCGCAGCCAGCACCCTGGCCCTGTCGGCCTGCCAGAACCTGTCTTCGCCCACCGTGCGCTTTGACCGCCAGGTCAACTACGGCGACGCCAAGGCTGTGGAGCTGGTGACCAACGAATTCGGCTCGACGGACCTGCAGATGATTGCCGAAAAGATGACCGGCGGTTTGCTCGAAACCGGCATCTTCCAGGGCCGCCCCACGGTGACGATCTCCACCGTCAAGAACAAGACCAGCGAGTACATCGACACCACCAACGTGATGAACTCCATCCAGACCTCGCTGGTCAAGTCGGGCAAGGTGCGCTTTGTGCGCTCCATCAACGAAATGCAGGCCGGTGTGGACGAACTGCAGCGCCAGAACCAGAGCGGCCTGTACAAGCA
This sequence comes from Acidovorax sp. BL-A-41-H1, assembly GCF_051942715.1. NCBI lineage: Bacteria > Pseudomonadati > Pseudomonadota > Betaproteobacteria > Burkholderiales > Comamonadaceae > Acidovorax > Acidovorax sp. BL-A-41-H1. The sequence continues at coordinate 342,579 of NZ_JBPVJQ010000003.1, forward strand.
GGGCACCACCGCCAAGGTCGGCCAGATGACGGCGGCCAAATACAGCATGGAAGGCGAGCTGACCAGCATCGTCAAGCAGAACAACACGACCAAGGACGTGTACTACAAGTTCACGCTCAAGCTGTTTGATGTGCAGGAAGGCACGATCGAGTGGCAGGACGAAAAGGAAATTAGAAAAACGAGTAAGAGATAACCCCCTGAGCGGCTGCGCCGCTTCCCCCTTTCTCTCGCGCTGCGCGCGGGAAGGGGGACGACGCCCTCGCTGCGGGGCGGCCCTTGCTCGGCGTCCCGCGCTTTGGGTGCGCCAGTATCGACGTTGATGGGCAGTACCTGCGTCGGTCGATTGATTCATGAATTCCCGTTAGCTCACAAGGAGCATCACATGCAACGCAGAACCACATTGCACACGGCCCTGGCCGTGATCGCGGCCACCACGCTGGCCTGGGGCGCTACGGCGCACGCCCAGCAGTCGGGCGCGGCGCCCAAGATCGCCGTGACCGACCTGGCCTACGCCCAGCGCGTGTCCGAGTACTTCATGGCGGGCACCTACCAGCGCAGCAGCCAGATGAGCGCTCAGGGCAGCCAGGGCGGCAGCCACAGCCATGGCATGTATGGCGGCGGCGGCTCGTACTCGGGCCAGCAGTCCATGCAGGCGTCCGAGCAGGCCAGCGGCACGTTTGTGGCCGGGCGCTACAGCTACATCGAGCAGCGCGAGCTGGGTGGCTACACCAACGACATCAAGGGCGCCATCCTGCAGGGCACCTACTTCCGCCTGGTGCAGGGCAAGGGCTTTGACGCGGGCAAGCCCCAGCCGTCCAAGGCCGAGCAGGTGCTCAACCAGGTGCAGGGCGGCAAGATGGCCACGCCCCAGGCGCAGCCCCAGGTGGCCGACGTGATCAGCCGCATCAAGAAGGGCGAGTTCAACGGCGCCGACTACGTGCTGTTTGGCGTGGTCTCCACCATCGACTTCACCGATGCGCTCTCGCCGCTGCAGGGCACCAGCAGCGCCACGCGCCAATACGGCCTGCAGCTGCTGGCCGACTTCTCGCTCATCAACACCAAGACGTACGAGATCAAGGCCGCGTTTTCGGCACAGGGCGCGGGCAACGACACCAAGATCCTGTCGGTGCGCGGCGACGTCGCCCCGCCCAACCGCGCCAAGGTGATGCGCGAGACCTCGCTGTCGCTGGCGCAGGACGTGTACCAGCAGCTCGCCATGCAACTGGGCTACACCGACGCCAACCTGGCCCGCGGCGTGCGCCCGCCCGTGGTGTACCAGCAGGGCGGCCAGCCCATGCCGGTGCCACAGCCGCAGCAGCCCGAGCAGGTCATCATCCTCAAGTGAGGATGACTCCGGCAGGCGGCGGCACCATGCGCCGCATTCCCGCTGGCGCCAGCGCCGCGCCCTGCCGCAAGGCCAGCCCCGTGCTGGCCTTTTTTCTGGGCGCGCTGATGTTCGTCGCAGGTTGCGGTACGACTGCGCAGTGCCCTGTGACCCCGCCGCCCCTGGCCAGCGAACCGCCCGCGGCGTTGGGCGCGTGGCGCGTGGAGCACCTGCCGGGCGAAGCCGGTGCCACGTTGGCGGTGCTTGCCCGGCCTGAACGCACGGTGCCCGCGCGCTTTCGCGTGATCGTGGTGCCAGGCTCCGGTTGTGCGGGCATGGGTCCGCTGGCCGAGCGATACTTTGCCGGACTGCTGCACGCGCCGGTGCTGGTGCTGCACAAGCCCGGGGTGGACCCCTTCGCCCGCACGGCCCCCGGCGACTGTGCGCGCAGCTTTGTGCAGCAAGATCGCCATTCCACCTGGCTGGCCCACGCCCGAGCTGCCCTGCAGGCGGATGCGCTGGCGCAGCAGCAGCGGGGCTCCGCGCCGCTGCCCCAGGTGCTGGTAGGCATCTCGGAAGGGGCTGAGCTGCTGCCGGGTCTTGCGCCGCACGTGCCCCGCCTGGCCGGGCTGGTGCTGCTCGCGGCCAGCGGGCTCGACCCGCGGGATGCCGGTGCATTGCAGGCGCAGCGCCTGGGCGCAGCTGCCGACTGGGAGGCCCTGGGCGCGAAGGTCGGGGGCAGTTTGCCCGACAGCACCGTGGTGCAGGGCCGCAGCCTCGGTTACTGGCGCGACCTGTGGCACTGGCCTGTGGCCCGGCCGTTGCTGGATAGCCCCTGGCCGGTCCTCCAGGTGTGGGGCAGCGACGACGCGCTCGTGCCCGCGGCGGCGTATGGGCAGTTTGCAAGTCAGGTACAGCCATCGCAGCAGCGCGGGGCAGGGCATGCGCCCGCTGCCTGGTGTGCGCGGCGCATCGAGGGCGCAGACCATGGTCTGCAGCGCCCGGCGCTGCCCGGACAGGATGCGATGGATGGTGTGCAGCTGGCCTGGGCGTGGCTGGAGCAGTGGGCGCGGGCTCCGCACGCAGGGATCTGCGCGCCAATGGAGCGTTGAGTCGCCGGGGCTTTGGCACCATGGCGCGACGCCGGCCGCAATGTCCGTCTCCTCCAGCCAACGAACTCCCCGCCAGCGTCACAAACAGATACCATCGGCGAAAACGATCAAAACGGCTGGAGGGGACTGCCTTGTCTGAAAACATCATTCAGCGGAACAACGTCACAGTGCAGGGCAGCGATGGCCCGGTGCTGCTGTATGCACACGGCTTCGGGTGCAACCAGAACATGTGGGACCGGGTTACGCCTGCTTTCGCAGCGACCCACCGCCAGGTCCTCTTTGACTACGTGGGCAGCGGGCAATCCGAGCTTTCGGCTTTCGATCCCGTGCGGTACTCCCGGCTCGATGGCTATGCCCAGGATCTGCTGGATGTCTGCGATGCGCTGGGTCTGACCCGTGGTGTGACGTTCGTGGGTCACTCGGTCAGCGCCAGCATCGGGCTGCTGGCCTCCATTGCCCGGCCAGAACTTTTTGACCGCCTCGTGCTGCTGGGGCCTTCGCCGTGTTTCCTGAACCACCCGCCGGACTACCTGGGCGGGTTCGAGCGCGAAGATCTGGAGGGCCTGCTGGCGCTCATGGACCAGAACTACATGGGCTGGGCCAACTACCTGGCTCCGGTTGTGACGGGTGCTTCCGGCGCAGGGGTGACCGGAGAGCTGTCCAACAGTTTCTGTTCCACCGATCCGCTGGTGGCCAAGGTATTCGCCCGCGCCACGTTTTTTGCCGACAACCGTGCGGATCTCGCGCGAGTGACCCGTCCCAGCCTGATCCTGCAGCATCGTGATGACGCCCTGGCACCGCTGGCAGTCGGCAAGTACCTTGCCGAACATCTGTCCCACAGCGTCCTTGAGATACTGGATGTGTCAGGTCACTGTGCCCACATGAGCGACCCGGCCCTGGTGATCGATGCCATGCAGCGGTATCTCGCAGGGCCGTCGGCCTCCGGGGTGGTCCAGGGCTAGCCAGCTCTGCGGCGCACAGCATCTGCCCCGGCGTTGCCCAAGATCCGGTGCTGTCCATGCAATTCATGAACCAGTTGCCCTGTCCGGTCCTGGTCACGGACATGTTCGGGACGGTGCTCGCGTTGAACGCGCCCCTGCGGGAGCTGGTGGGGCGCAAGGACGGCGAAGATACGGGCCAGCCCATGAACGCCTTGTTCCCGCCTGCGAGCCGGATTTTTCTGCAGACCCACGTGTGGCCCACGCTGCTGCGTGATGGCCGGGTCAGCGAGATCCATCTGCATGTCATCGATGCGCGCGGCGGACGTGTCCCGGTCATGGTCAATGCCCAGCCCGGTGCGTGGGACGGCGCACCCGCGTGTTTCTGGGTGCTTTTCGTCGCGCAGGAGCGCCACCATTTCGAGGCCGCCCTGGTGCAGGCCCGCGGCCAGGCCGAAGCCTCTGCGACGGCCTTAGCCCAGAGCCAGCGCTTCATCCGCAACATTGCCGACACCATTCCGGGGCAGGTTGCTTACTGGGATGCCCAGCGCCTGTGCCAGTTTGCCAACAGGCATTACCTGGATGCCCTCGGGCTGGAGTCCGAGGCCGTGCTGGGCCAGCCCCTGCAGCGTGTGCTTTCTGCCGAGATCCTGGAGCAATCCCTCGTGCACATTGACGCAGTGCTGAAAGGAGAGCCCCAGGAATTCGAGCGCACCGTGTCACTGCCCGGTGGCGGCAAGGCCCATACGCTGGTGTATTACGTCCCCGATGTGGTCGCAAGCCAGGTGAACGGGTTTTTCGTGCAGATCAGCGACATCACCCGGCTCAAGGCAGTGGAGGGGGCGCTGCGGACCTCGCAGGCCTTTTTGCAGCGCACGGGCGCGCTGGCGGGCGTGGGCGGCTGGGAGCTGGACCCGCGTACCGACCAGCTGCTCTGGTCAGAGGGCGCCTGCCACGTGCACGGCCAGCCTTCGGGCTACCAGCCACGGCGCGAGGAATGGATGTCGCTGTACACGAGCGACTCGCGCCAGCGCATGGAGCAGGCTCTGGCCTGCGCGTTGCAAGCCGGTGATGCGTTTGACCTGGAGCTGGACATGCCCCGTCCGGATGGACAGGTCCACAGCGTCCGTGCGGTGGGCATGGTCGAGCGCGGGCCAAGCCTCCAGTTGGAGCGGCTGGTGGGTGCCTTCCAGGACGTGACCGAGCGCCGTCGCATGGCGCGCGAGCTGGAGGGGCAGCACGAACTGCTGCGCGTGACCCTCCAGTCGATCGGCGATGCGGTCATCACCACCGATGCCCGGGAAACCGTGATGTGGCTGAACCCCGCGGCTGAGCGCATGACCGGGTGGCCCGCCAGCGAGGCGCTGGGCCGGCCCCTGGACGAGGTTTTCCGTATCGTCGACGAGATGACACGCCAGCGCATGGACAGCCCGGTAGTGGCCTGCCTGGAACGCCGTGAAACCGTGAGCCCGGGCCATCAGGCCTTGCTGGTGTCGCGCGGTGGTGGCGAGTTCGGTATCGAGGACACCGCGGCCCCCATTCGCAACGACGAGGGCACAGTGCTGGGCGCGGTGCTCGTCTTCCACGACGTCACCGAGCAGCGGCGCCTGTCAGGCGAGATGACCTACCGCGCGACCCACGACCCCCTGACCGGCCTGGTGAACCGCAGCGAGTTCGAGAGCCGGCTGCAGGCGCTGTGGGCCCGTGCGCGGCGCGACGCCTCCACGCACGGCCTGCTGTTCATGGATCTCGACCAGTTCAAGCTGGTCAATGACAGCTGCGGCCACTCTGTGGGTGATCACCTGCTCAAGCAGGTCAGCCGCCTGCTGGCGGATGCCGTGCGCTCGCGGGACACGCTGGCCCGCCTCGGTGGCGATGAGTTCGGCATTCTGCTGGAGGACTGCGACCCGGAGCAGGCGCAACGGGTGGCGCAGAAGATCTGTGACCGCATGGACCAGTTCCGTTTCGTGCATGAGGACAAGCGCTTTCGCATCGGGGTCAGCATCGGCATGGTGCCCCTGGACGCCCGCTGGAGCAGCACCGCCGCATTGCAGCAGGCGGCAGACACGGCCTGCTACGCTGCCAAGGATGGTGGCCGCAACCGCGTGCATGTGTGGTTTGACACGGATGCGGCGGTCAGTGCGCGGCAGTTTGAAGTGCAGTGGACGTCGCGCATCGAACAAGCACTGGACACGGACGCCTTTGTCCTGTTTGCCCAGCGCATCGTGGCGCAGCGCACCGGCTTGGCCGGGCTGCATGCCGAGGTGCTCTTGCGCATGCGCGGCGAGGATGGTGCCCTGGTGTTGCCAGGCGCCTTCCTGCCGGCGGCTGAGCGTTTTCACCTGGCCTCCCGCATCGACCGGTGGGTTCTGGAGCATGTGATCCATTGGGTGGGTGCGCAGCCCTCCATTGGCGCGCTGCAGACCCTGAGCGTCAATCTGTCGGGCCAGTCGGTGGGTGACCGGGCCTTCCATGCCTGGGCGGGCGAGAAGCTGCGTGCGGCCGGCCCCGTGATTTGCGCCAAGCTGTGCCTGGAGATCACCGAAACGGCGGCGGTGACCAACCTGGCGGATGCCGTGGCGTTCATCCAGCAGGCGCGCGGGGCGGGCGTGCGCGTGGCGCTGGATGACTTCGGGGCGGGCGCCTCATCGTTTGGCTACCTCAAGAACCTGCCCGTGGACTACCTGAAGATCGATGGGCAGTTCATTCGCGACCTGATGACGGACCCGCTCGATGATGTGGCTGTGCGTTGCTTCGTGGACGTGGCCCAGGTAGTGGGCGTGCGCACGGTGGCCGAGTTTGTGGACCGCCCCGATGTGCTGGCGCGGCTCCAGGAGATGGGCGTGGACTACGCGCAGGGCTACCTGCTGCATCGCCCCGAGCCTCTGTCCCTGTTGCTGGAATCCCGGGCGGCGCCTGGCGTACCGGCAGCGGCTTGACCTAGGGCGTGGCGCGGCCAGCGCGGCCCGGGCGCTCAGCGCGGCCGGTACATCCTGAACAGCTGCTCCGGCCCTACCGTGAAGTAATCCGCCGGCCCGCCGCCGCGCAGGATGTGGCCCGCATTCGCCGTGTCGTACACGCCGTCCCTGAGCAGCGCCGTGTCGATGTGCACCGCCACCACCTCGCCCAGCACCAGCCAGGTGTCCACCGCCGCGCCATCGGCGCCTTGCAGCTGCAGCACCTGCGTGCTGCGGCACTCGAACGTGACGGGGCTCTCGGCCACGCGCGGCGGCGCGACCAGGGTGGAGGCCAGCGGCGTAAGGCCTGTCAGGTTGAACTCGCTCACCTCGGGCGGCACAGCGGCGCAGCTCTGGTTCATCACCTCGGCCAGGTCGCGCGTGGCCAAGTTCCACACGAACTCGCCGGTTTCCTGCACGTTGCGCACCGTGTCCTTGTAGCCAATGCTGGCAAAGCCCACGATGGGCGGCACGTAGTTGAAGGCGTTGAAGAAGCTGTAGGGCGCCAGGTTGGTGGCGCCCGCTGCGCTTTGCGTGGAGATCCAGCCGATGGGGCGGGGGCCCACGATGGCGTTGAACGGGTCGTGCGGCAGGCCGTGGCCCTGGCGGGGCTGGTAGCTGTGGAGGGTGCGGTGGGGGGCTGGGGGCGTCATGGCGGCGGCTAGTGTCGTGCAGCACGCCACCTTAGCGGCATCTGGCCGGGGCTGCAGTCGCATGCCTGCCATGTTGCTATTTTATTTATAGCTATAAGGGCAATAAATGTATGGGCTTGCGGCTGTTTTGATGCAAATCTGGCCCTCTGGGAGCGCTGCGGGCAGGGGTGGCAGGCTTGAGCAGGTGTGGGCACTGGCGGCGCTGGCGCCACGCCGTGCTCAGCGCCCGCCGCCTTCCGTGGTGCAGATGCCCTGGCTGCGGGGCGGCACCGTGCACGCCATGCGAAACCGCGCACTGAATTCGTCCTTGCCCATGCTGGAGCTGGAGCCCTCCAGCCAGGGGAGCTGCGTGCGCACGCGCTCCAGGGCGGCCCGAGCATCGGCTTCGCTGGCGCGGCCTTTCACCAGCACCCGCGTGGCATCGCTGGTCAGCTCGATCTGCGCTACCTGCACTTCAGGCGCCAGCACGGGCCGCAGCGCGGCCTCGATCTGCTGTTGCGTGTAGCTGCTGCCAGCGGCCGGCAGGCACACGCTGCGCTCGCCCGGCGCGGCGCACAGGAAGTTCACCATCACGCGGTACTCCGCCACCCCGGATTCGTTGCGCTGGATGCGGGCCACCTGCGCACTGCGCACCTCGCCCGACTGCTTGAGGTCCCGCGCAAATTCGCGCACAGCCACCTCGTCCGGCGCGCGGCCTTCCAGCGCACCGCCGCCGTTCCACAGGTCCACCTTGCCTACCGTCATGCCAGGCCGCAGCAGGGGCTGCAGCACGTCGGCCACGCGCTGGCGTGCCGACACGGGCTCGCCGCCCACGGCCCGCATCGACGGCGGGGGCGCCGCCGTGTCGGGCGACGGCAGCACGGGCGCCGGGCCGGCGCTGTCCATCACCGCCTGCCGCAGCGCCCGGGTTTCGTCGCGCAGTGCGCTGGTCAGGGGCATGGGGTTCACGCGGCCCGCAGGCACTTTCAGCGCCTCCACCGGGCCGTCGATCCAGATGGGGTACTCAAGCGCAATCGGGCCGGGTGCGCGGGCGGGCTGGTAGTAGCCCGCATCGCTGTCTTTGCCGATGCGAACGGAAAACCGCGCACCGGTGGTGAGGGCGCTCACGCGGGCATGGCGCGCGTCCATGTCGTGAAACAGCAGTGCGCTGGTGCGCTGCGTGCTTTCCAGTTGCAGCCACTCCACCTGGCCCGTGCCTCCGGCACTTGCGGCTGCGTTGACGGCCAGGCTCAGCATGCCCATGCGTACGTCATGGAACCACAGCTTCACGCTGTGGCTGGGGTTGACGTACATGCGCAGCGCCGGAAGCTCCACGCGATCAAACAGCACCGTCAGCCGGTCGCCACGCAGGAGCATGTCGTGCGCCGTGGCCAGTTGCAGCGTGAAGCAGGGGCCGTCCGCGTCGGTCGGCAGGCGCGGAATGGCCGACACGGCAGGCCCGGGTGCGATCGTCACGTCGCGTGGTGGCGGCCGGTTTTTGCCGTTGCGGTCTGCCATCGGGGTGTCCTCCGTGACGCTGAAGGCCGGGCCCCGCCCCAGGAAGAGCCGGTTTTCAGCGCCAGAGACCACGCGCACGGTGCAGCCGTTGGCAATGATGTGGACATGCCGCAGGTTCCCCAGCCGGCCCGTGGCCGGGTCCCACGGCCGCTCGCGCGCATCGCGCAGTAGGTTGGCGCGCTCGATGAGCGTGTCGGGCGTCACGTCCAGCGGCGCGGCGCTGGCATGCACGGCGGTGGCGCAGAGCAGGGCGCCGGCCAGGAGGGAGCGAAGGGGGGTCATGCTGGCGCCCATGGTACGGGCAAGCCCGGGCGGGGCGCATGTCAGAGCGCGGGTCAGTGCGAAGGTACTGGCTGCTGCTGCCCCAGAAACCGCCCGGGCGGCTGCCCCACCGACTTGCGCACCATGGCGCTTGCATCTTTACCGCCTCAGACGACGTGAGAGGAGTAGAAAAAAGTTACATTCTTCTCCGCATACGCCGCGTTGCGACACCACGTGTCGGGGCGCATAGGTACGACAACCCGCGCCAGCAAGGGAGCTGGAGCATCAAGAAAGTGTTGCCCACCATCGCGACCCACTTGGGGTACGACGCGCTCACGGATGTACGGGATGGCGGCATCGCGATGACAGGCGTACCTTGAAGCCATCGCACCGGCCACATCACCGCCGCGCAAGGCCCTGATTTGCGATGAACTGTTGGCCTATTGCGCACTGGACACACGGGCAATGGTGGAGATCTGGAAAAAATTTTCACAAAACCGTCTGGCATCTCCCCCGCAGACAACACCCAACGAGAAAAAACTATGTCAAAGCAATCCCAAGAGCCTTCCGAGCCTGCAAGCGGTACCCCGTTCTTTACGGCACTCATGCAGCATCTAATGCAGGGCACGATGATTCCCAAGGTGCAGGTAGAGCGCTCTATCGGCCCGATCATCGGGTTCTTTCTGGCAGATGCGCTTGCAACCTCGCCAGACGATGACATCGTGATGCTGTGCCCTGAATTTCCTATCCAAAAAGCAGGTAGCAACCAGTCCACCAACATTGATTGGCTGATGCTCAATCTCGCTACGAAAGAACTGTTGTTGGTGGAACTCAAGACGACGGACACCACCTTTCGCCCAGAGCAGGCCGCCATCTATCGGGAGCTCCAGAGCAAGATCGCTCGCGAAGGCTCTGCTGCATTCCTATTGGACGATCTGGACGCGATCGGAGCTGCCTCCCAGGAGCGTGGCAAGTACCAGAACGTTCGAAATTTGTTGGCGCAAGGATTTGGGGCCGCTGACGGAGATGGGCTGCGTGAGGCGCTTGGCCAGTGCAAGCGTGCGAGGGTCATCTATCTCGCCCCGCAGGTAAGCAAGCCTCTCGAATGGCCAACCAGCGAGGAAGGTTGGGCATGGCTGTCGTTCTCGGACCTGCCAAAGTCCTTGGAGGCGCATGTCTATGCCGAACAATGGCCCGCTGTCAGAAACAGTCTCATATCACTGGACGCGCTCACTCGCCGGTTGCGCAATGGTGATGCGCCCCTAGCCCCTGGGGCAAGGAACTACCGGGATGTGCTCGATTTTGATGCCCTTGTGAAGCGGTGTCGCACGGAGGAGGGGACTTGGGTTGTCGGACTGAAGAACTGGCGCGCAGTGCTCCCCCTCATGACCCTTGAACAGCTGCGCTCCAAGGCATACAAGTGTGACCTTGCAGAAGCTGGCGTCGGCAAGAAGCTAAAAGGCAACTGGATTGCTGGTGACCAGTTCCTTGCGCAGGTCGATAAGTTGCTCAACGCTGGATGACATGGATCCTTTGGAGTGAAGCCTCTGCAGGTCGGCCACTTGCGGATGCGTTGGACTCCTGTTGCCCCAGAAACCGCCCGGGCGGCTGCCCCACCGACTTGCGCACCATGGCGCTGAAGGCACTCGGGCTGTAGCCCAGCTCGGCCGCAATCTGGCCCATGGGCATGCGGCCTGCCGCCAGCGACACCGCCTTGGCCAGGATGACCTGCTGGCGCCACTGCGTGAAGGTGCTGCCCAGCTCGGAGCGGAACAGCCGCGCCACGGTGCGCGGGCTGGCGCCCGTGTCGTGCGCCCAGGCGGCCAGCGTGTCGTGGCGGGTGGGGTCGGCCAGCACGGATTCGCACAGGTGGCGCAGGCGCTTGTCGTGGGGCAGGTCCACGCCCAGCTTCACGGCGGCGGCGCGGGCCAGCTCGTCGCGCACCAGCGCACTCAGGTGCTGCTCGCGCAGCAGTGCGGCCGCGGCGGGCGGGGTGTCGCCATCGGGCTCGGTGGGCATCTCGCGCACCAGGGCACGCAGCAGGTCCGACACCTCCAGCACCCTGCACTGGCGCCAGGCGTCGCTGCCCGCCCCGTCGTGGCCGGTAGCCGCGCTGGCCTTGCCATCGTGGCCCGTTGCCGTGCTGGCCCTACCATCGTGGCCCGTTGCCGTGCCGGCCTTGTCCTCGTGGCCCGTTGCCGTGCCCAGTGCCTGCGGCCCACACCGGCCGGGCGGCTGGTGGAAGTACAGCGTGCGCAGATCGGCGTCTTCCACCATGGTCACCGCGTGTTCCACGCCGGGCGGTATCCACAGCGCGCGCGACGGCGGCACGATGAAGGTGCCGTTGCTCACCGTGAGGCGGATGACGCCCGTCGTCGATATGGCCACCTGCGCCCACGGGTGGCTGTGCGGCATCACCTGCGTGTCGGCGGCCAGCATGCGCAGCTTGGCCCGTACGGGCCGCGCGGCGGTGGGCACAAACAGCTCGGGCGTGAGCGAGCCCACGTAGGCACGCTCGCGCCGTGCGGGTGGCATTACATCGGGTGCAAAGTGCTGGGGTGCGGGGGTTGGCATGTTTGCGACAAAGTTTGGCTGTCTATCGTAAACCTGCCGGGGCGTGGCTGCCTAAGATCAGGCGCATGAATGCTTCTCACCCCAGCAGCGCCGGCGCTGTCCCCCTGCGGCAGGACGCGCGCACCATTGGCCTCATCGGCCTGGCCCACGGCAGCTCGCACTTTTTTCACATGCTGCTGCCGCCGCTGTTTCCGTGGCTCATCGGCGAGTTCGGCTTTTCGTATTCCGAACTGGGCCTGCTGGTGTCGGTGTTCTTCGTGATCTCGGGCGTGGGCCAGGCCCTGTCGGGCTTTCTGGTGGACCGCGTGGGTGCACGGCCGGTGATGTTCTTTGCGCTGTCGTGCTTTACCGCGGCAGGCGTGGCGGCAGGCACGGCGCAGGGCTACACCGGTCTGCTGCTGGCGGCGGCGCTGGCGGGGCTGGGCAATGCGCCCTTCCACCCGGTGGACTTCACCATCCTCAACAAGCGCGTGTCGCCCCAGCGGCTGGGGCACGGGTTCTCGGTGCATGGCATCAGCGGCAACCTGGGCTGGGCCACCGCGCCGGTGTTCATGGCGGGCATCGCCACGGCCACGGGTTCGTGGCGCATGGCCTGCCTGTGCGGTGCGGCCCTGGCCGTCACGGTGCTGGCCGTCATGGTCTGGAACCGCGATGCGCTGGACGACCGCCAGGGCGCCTGGGCGCACCAGGCCAAGGGTGGTGCGGCTACCGCAACGCCCGAGCACCCCATGGCTTTCCTGAAGCTGCCGTCGGTGTGGCTGTGCTTTTCGTTCTTCTTCTGGAGCACCTGCGCGCTGAGCGCGATCCAGAGCTTTGCCAGCCCGGCCCTGCAGACCATGTACGGATTGCCCCTGAGCCTCACGGCCATGGTCGTCACCGGCTACATGCTGTGCGGCGCTTTGGGCATGCTGGTGGGCGGCTTCCTGGTGGGGCGCGTGCAGCGGCTGGAGAAGATCATCTCGGTGTGCCTGCTGGGCTCGGCCGCGCTGCTGGTGGTGGTGGCCTCAGGCGTGCTGCCCGGCGTGGCCGCACTGGTGGTGGCGTCGCTGGCGGGCCTGGGCACCGGGCTGGCCGGCCCCTCGCGCGACATGCTCATCAAGCGCGCAGCCCCGCCCGGCGCCACGGGCCGCGTGTACGGCACCGTGTATTCGGGCCTGGACCTGGGCTTTTGCCTGGCCGCCCCGGTGTTCGGCGCCATGCTCGACAAGGGCATGACCGCAGGCATCTTCTACGGCTCGGCCTTCACGCTGGCGCTGAGCGTGGTGTCGGCTGCGCTGGTGGGCGTGGGCGTGGCGTCACGGGCATCGCGGCCGGTGCCATCGGCGGCCTGAAGGCAGGTCACACCACGCCCTGCGCGGTTGGCGGCGTTGTGTTGCAATCGCCCAGCGCCGATGCTGCCCGCGCTCCGCGTGGGCATCGCCACTCTTTCTCCAGGAACCACCTTCCATGACCTCTGCCACCTACAACGCCAGCATTCCCGTGTTCCGCCAGATGCTGGGCTCCCTCAACGACGTGCTCGCCAAGACCGAGGCGCACGTCACCGCCCGCAAGATCGAGCCCGACGCGCTGCTGCAGGCCCGCCTGTTCCCCGACATGTTCCCCCTGGCCCGGCAGGTGCTGATCGCCTGCGACTTTGCCAAGGGCGTGGCCGCCCGGCTGGCCGGTGTGGAAGTGCCTTCGTTCCCCGATACCGATCGCCCCGGTTTTGCCGACCTGACCGAACGCATCGACACCGTGCTGGCCTTTATCGAGGGCCTGCCCGCAGAGGCCTTTGCCGACGCCGCCACGCGCCAGATCACGATCCAGCCCGGCACGCCGCGCGAAAAGCAGTTTGTGGGCGAGCACTACCTGCTGCACTACGGGCTGCCTCAGTTCTTCTTTCATGTGAACGCGACGTACGCCATTGCCCGCCACAACGGCGTGGAGCTGGGCAAGCGCGACTACATGGGCAAGTACTGATAGATCCCGGGCTGCCTCGGCGCAAACGCGCCGCAGCGCCTTTGCCCGTGCGGGGCCTGCGCCCGCCGCCGCTGGCGGGCGCCACCGGGCCTTTTGCGCCGCTGGCTACTGTGCGTAGCTCAGCGGCAGTGCGGTGGTGAACTTGATCTCTTCCATCGCAAAGCTCGAACTCACGTCCGACAGCGCCACCGCTGCCGTGAGCCGCTTGTACACCGCGTCGTACGCGCGGATGTCGGGCACCACGACCCGCAGCAGGTAGTCGACATCGCCGCTCATGCGGTAGAACTCCACGATTTCGGGGATGCCCATCACCACGTCGCGCAGGGTCTCGAACCACTGCTGGTGGTGCTGGTTGGTTTTCACGGCCACGAACACCGTCACCCCCACATTCACCTTGTTCGGGTCTACCAGGGCCACATGCCGTGTGATGTAGCCCTTTTCGCGCAGCCACTGGATGCGCCGCCAGCACGGCGTGTTCGACAGGTTCACCGCATCGGCCAGTTCGGCCAGCGGCGTCTCGGCGTTCTGTTGCAGCAAATGGAGCAGCTGGCGGTCGATGGGATCCAGATTCTGTTTCACGGCGATTTGAAGAAATGCTTTCTCTTATTGGGCGCGAAACCGGCAATAAAAGCAAAACGATTTTCATCACTTCGTCACATACTTGATTGACCTGCAAGCCCGCATGCACCCATCCTTGTGTGGCGGGCAAGGCCCCTTTGCTGAACCCGGCCCGCACGGTTTTTCACCACCCCTTCAAGGATCTTCATCCATGAGCGCTTCTGTCTTTCAACGCAAACCTTACCTGATGGGTCTGAGCATCGCGGCGCTGGCCGTGCTGGCGGCCTGCGGCGGCAACGATGGCCCGGCGACCCCCGTGGCCACGCCCGAACCGCCCGAGCAGTTCGTGCCGCCCGAGCCGCCGTCGGGCTACACGCCCAAGGCCATTGCGTATGCCAACAAGGACATGGTGGCCGCGGCCAACCCGCTGGCGGTGAAGGCCGGGGTCGACATTCTGGCCAAGGGTGGCACGGCCACCGATGCGGCCATTGCCGTGCAGATGGTGCTGAACTTGGTGGAGCCGCAGTCCTCGGGCATTGGCGGCGGCGCCTTCATGCTGCATTACGACAAGGGCGCCAACAAGCTCCTGGCCTATGACGGCCGCGAGACTGCGCCCAAGGCCGCCACGCCCAACCTGTTCATCGGAGCTGACGGCAAGCCCCTCGCCTTTTTGGCGGCGGTGGATGGGGGCCTGTCGGTGGGTACGCCTGGCGTGCTGCGCATGCTGGAAGCCGCGCACAAGGCCCACGGCAAGCTGCCATGGAAGGACCTGTTCGAGCCCGCCATCAAGCTCAGCGAAGACGGCTTTGCCATCTCGCCGCGCATGAGCATCTCGATCGCCGGATCGGCCGCGCGCATCAAGGCCCAGGGCGAGCCAGGCGCAAGCTACTTCCTCAACACCGACGGCACGGCCAAGGCCGCGGGAACGCTCCTCAAGAACCCCGAATTCGCGGCCACACTGCGCGCGATTGCCGCAGGGGGTGCCGACGCTTTCTACAAGGGCGACATCGCCCGCGACATCGTCGCCAAGGTCACTACGCACCCCACCAACCCTGGCAAGCTGGCGCTCGATGACCTGAGCGGCTACACCCCCAAGGTGCGCGAGCCGGTGTGCGGCACCTACCGCGTGCAGTACCGCGTGTGCGGCATGCCGGCGCCCAGCTCGGGCGGCATTGCCGTGCTGCAGACGCTGGGCATGCTGCAGCAATTTGACCTGGCGGCCATGAAGCCCAACACGCTCGATTCGGTGCATGTGGTGTCTGAAGCCTACCGCCTGGCCTACGCCGACCGCGCCCTGTACGTGGCCGACCCTGACTTCGTGAGCGTGCCGCAGGCCGGCCTGATCAATGCCGACTACCTCAAGGAACGCGCCAAGCTCATCAGCATGCAAAAGACCATCGGCGTGCCGGTGGCGGGTACGCCACCCGGGGTAGCGGCCGTGCCGGGCAAGGACACCTCGCTGGCCCTGCCATCGACCACGCACCTGTCCATCGTCGACAACGCGGGTAATGCGGTATCGATGACGACGACCATCGAAAACGGCTTCGGCAGCCTGCAGATGGTGCGCGGTTTCCTGCTGAACAACCAGCTCACCGACTTCTCGTTCACGGCCACCGACGCAGCAGGGCTACCGATTGCCAACAGCGTGCAGGCGGGCAAGCGCCCACGCAGCTCCATGGCGCCCACCATCATCTTCAACGCATCGACGGGTGACGTGGAAGGCGTGATCGGCTCGCCCGGCGGCAGCGCCATCATCCAGTACACGACCAAGTCCATCCTGGGCATGACCGACTGGGGCCTGAACGTCCAGCAGGCCATCAACCTGCCCAACTTTGGCGCGCAGACCAACGCCACCACTTCGATCGAAAAGGGCTCGCTGATCGACACCGCCACCATCCGCGACGGCCTCAAGGCACGCGGCCACACCGTGGCGCAGACCGACAGCTTCACCAGCGGCCTGCACGGCGTGGTCTACAACGGACTGCGTGCCGACGGCAAGGCCGGCCTGCTTTCGCGCAACCCCGGCGCGGGCACGTACGCCGGTGGCGCCGACCCCCGCCGCGAAGGGGTTGCCCAGGGCAATAACTGATCGCCATCAGCGGCGCGCGCAAGGCGCTGTCTGTCGTGAAGGCGTGGGCGGGTTTCCGTCCACGCCTTTTTTTTCGTTTCCGGCCGATACTCGTGCGGCGGCCGACATCGGACTGAAAAGCCCGTGACGCCATGGCCCGGCACCGCCGCCGCTTCATCCGCACCCCAGGAGACTGACCATGCCCGAATTCCCGTTGCCAGCAGCGCGGCCGCCGCGCGTTGCCATCACCCCGCCACGCGCACTGCTGGCCATCCTGGCGGTTGCAACGCTGGCCGGCTGCGCATCGGCCCCGCCAGCGCCTGCCGCACGGTCTGCAGCGGTAGCCCACGCGACCGAAGCGGCACCGGTGGCGACACCCTGCCCCAAAGACATCGCGGCCATCGCGCGCTGCCTGTCCGGCCAGGACACCGCTGGGGCCTACTACCTGATCGCCGTGCCCACCCAATGGAACCAGCACCTGGTGCTGCACGCCCACGGCGGCCCGACGCTGGGCACGCCCAAGGCCGAGCGGTCGGTGGAAGACCTGGAGCGCTGGCAGATCATGGTGCGGGCGGGTTATGCCTGGGCCGGCAGCACCTTCCGCCAGGGCGGCGTGGAAGTGCGCGCTGCCGCTGAAGACACCGAGCGCCTGCGCCAGATCTTTGTGCAGCATGTGGCCCAGCCCCGGCGCACCATCCTGCACGGCCAGTCGTGGGGTGCCAGCGTGGCCGCCAAGGGGGCCGAGATGTTCCAGCGCACGGCCGATGGCAAGCGCCCGTACGACGCGGTGCTGCTCACCAGCGGCGTACTGGCCGGGGGCACGCGCTCGTACGACTTCCGCACCGACCTGCGCGTGGTCTACCAGTACCTGTGCAACAACCATCCGCGCCCGACCGAGGCGCAGTACCCGCTCCACATCGGCCTGCCTGCCGACGCAGCGATGACGCAGGCCGACCTGGCCGCGCGCCTGAACGAATGCCTGGGCCTGAACAAGCCCGCCGCCGAGCGCACCCCCGAGCAGCAGCGCAAGGTCAAGACCATCGTCGATGTGATCCGCATCCCGGCGAGCTCCATCCAGGGCCACATGAACTGGGCCACGTTCCTTTTCCGCGATGTGGTGCAGCACCGCACGGGCGGCGCCAGCCCGTTTGGCAATATGGGCGTGGTCTACAAGGGGTCTGCCGACGATGCTGCGCTCAACGCCGGCGTACTGCGCTACCGGGCCGACCCGCAGGCCGTGGCCCGCTTTGCCGCGGACACCGACCCCACGGGCCGCATCCCGGTGCCGGTGCTTACCGTCAAGGGCGTGGATGACCCCACCGCCTTTGTCGAGCTGGATGCGCAGTTCAAGGCCACGATGGAGCGCGGCGGCAGCGCTGCGCGCCTGGTGCAGACCTTCACGCAGCACAACACGCACAGCTACCTGAGCGACCCGACCTACCCCACGCTGATGAACGCCCTGCTGCGCTGGGTGGACGAGGGCGCCAAGCCCACGCCCGAGGGCATTGCCAGCGCCTGCGCTGCGCAGGAAGCCCGGTACGGCAAAGGCTGTGCGTTCTTGCCCGCCTATGTGCCCGCACCGCTGGGCAGCCGGGTGTACGAGCGCCAGCGGCCCTGACCTGCATCGAACCGCGTTGTACCGCCCCACGAAAAAAAGGCCCCGCCGTGAAGCGGGGCCTTTTTCATGTCACTTCAAAAGTGATAGCACTACAGGCAATTGGAACAAGCGCTAGCGCCTGATTTAGCCCGAAATGCCTGTCTGGAATGCCTTGCGGGCGGCCCCTGCCGCCGCGCAGCGCGGTGCAGGGCGTGCCTTACTTGACGGAGGCCAGTGCCTTGTTCAGCGTGGCGCTGGGGCGCATCACAGCGTCGAGCTTGGCCACGTCGGGCAGGTAGTAGCCGCCGATGTCGGCAGGCTGGCCCTGCACCGCAGCCAGCTCGTCCACGATGGTCTGCTCGTCGGCCGCCAGCTGCTTGGCCAGGGGCGCAAACTTGGCTGCCAGTTCGGCATCGTCGGTCTGCGCGGCCAGCTCCTGCGCCCAGTACAGCGCCAGGTAGAACTGGCTGCCGCGGTTGTCCAGCTGGCCGGTCTTGGGGCTGGGGTTCTTGTTTTTGTCCAAGAGCTTGCCTGTGGCGGCGTCCAGCGTCTTGGCCAGCACCTTGGCCTTGCCGTTGCCCGTCTTGATGCCAAGGTCTTCCAGCGACACGGCCAGTGCCAGGAACTCGCCCAGCGAATCCCAGCGCAGGTGGTTTTCTTCCACCAGCTGCTGCACGTGCTTGGGCGCAGAGCCGCCCGCACCCGTTTCGTACATGCCGCCACCGGCCATCAGCGGCACGATGGACAGCATCTTGGCCGAGGTGCCCAGCTCCATGATGGGGAACAGGTCGGTCAGGTAGTCGCGCAGGATGTTGCCGGTGGCGCTGATGGTGTCCAGGCCGCGGATCACGCGTTCCAGCGTGTAGCGCATTGCACGTACCTGGCTCATGATCTGGATATCCAGGCCCACGGTGTTGTGCTCGTGCAGGTACATCTTCACCTTGGTGATGAGTTCCTTTTCGTGCGGGCGGTACGAGTCGAGCCAGAACACCACAGGCATGCCGGAGTTGCGGGCGCGGTTCACGGCCAGCTTCACCCAGTCGCGGATCGCGGCGTCCTTGACCTGGCACATGCGCCAGATGTCGCCGGCTTCCACGTTTTGCGAGAGCAGCACTTCGCCCGTGGCCAGGTCGGTGATGTTGGCCACGCCGTCTTCAGCGATCTCGAACGTCTTGTCGTGCGAGCCGTATTCCTCGGCCTGCTGGGCCATCAGGCCCACGTTGGGCACCGTGCCCATGGTCTTGGGGTCGAACGCGCCGTGCCATTTGCAGAAGTTGATGATCTCCTGGTAGATGCGGGCAAAGGTCGACTCGGGCATCACGGCCTTCACGTCCTTCAGGCGGCCGTTGGCGTCCCACATCTTGCCCCCGTTGCGGATCATGGCGGGCATCGATGCGTCCACGATGATGTCGTTGGGCGAGTGGAAGTTGGTGATGCCCTTGGCCGAATCGACCATGGCGAGTTCGGGGCGGTGCTCGTGGCAGGCGTGCAGGTCGCGCTTGATCTCGTCGCGCTGGCTTTGCGGCAGCGTCTCGATCTTGGTGAACAGGTCCACCATGCCGTTGTTGACGTTCACGCCCAGCTCTTCAAAGGTCTTGGCGTGTTTCTCGAACGCGTCCTTGTAGAAGATGCGCACGCAGTGGCCGAACACGATGGGGTGCGACACCTTCATCATCGTGGCCTTCACGTGCAGCGAGAACATCACGCCCGTCTTGCGTGCGTCCTCGATTTCCTTTTCGTAGAACTCCAGCAGCGCCTTCTTGCTCATGAACATGCTGTCGATCACTTCGCGATCGAGCAGGCTGACCTTGGGCTTCAAGATGATGGTCTTGCCGCTCTTGGTGATCAGCTCCATCTTCACGTCACGCGCCTTGTCCAGCGTCATCGACTTTTCGCCGTGGTAGAAGTCGCCAGCGTGCATGTGCGACACATGCGAGCGC
This sequence comes from Acidovorax sp. BL-A-41-H1, assembly GCF_051942715.1. Taxonomy (NCBI): domain Bacteria; kingdom Pseudomonadati; phylum Pseudomonadota; class Betaproteobacteria; order Burkholderiales; family Comamonadaceae; genus Acidovorax; species Acidovorax sp. BL-A-41-H1. The sequence continues at coordinate 362,017 of NZ_JBPVJQ010000003.1, forward strand.
GATGCCTGGCTCCACTCGGCCATGCTGTGCGGGTTCTTGCGGGCGTACTCCTTGACGGCCTTGGGCGCGCGGCGGTCGGAGTTGCCTTCGCGCAGCACGGGGTTCACGGCCGAGCCGATGCACTTGCCGTAGCGCGCCTTGATTTCTTTCTCTTTGTCGTCCTTGGGCTGGTCCGGGTAGTCGGGCAGGGCGTAGCCCTTGGCCTGCAGCTCGGCAATCGCTGCCTTGAGCTGCGACACCGATGCGCTGATGTTGGGCAGCTTGATGATGTTGGCGTCGGGCTGCAGCGTCTTCTTGCCCAGCTCGGCCAGCGTGTTGGGAGCGCGCTGGCTCTCGCTCAGAAATTCGGGAAACTCACCCAGCACCCGCGCTGCCACGGAGATGTCGCTCTCGGTCACGTTGATGCCTGCCGGCGCCGCAAACGTGCGGATGATGGGCAGGAACGAAGCCGTGGCCAGGCGGGGTGCCTCGTCGGTCAGGGTGTAGATGATGGTGGGTTGCTGGGTCGTCATGGCTTGTCTCACGAACAGAGTTTGTAAAGGCCCCAAACGGGTCGCGGCGGGGCGGGGGAGCCTCTGCACGAATCAAGCGTTTAGTGCGCGCTGCGGATCGGGATGGGCTGCAAGGCGCAAAACGCAGCCATAGCTATCGCTATGGCGAGTATTTGCAACGCCGCAGACCGCCCGAGACCGCAGATGCGCACGGCGCGCTGATTCGTGCAGCGGCTCCCATGGCAAATGCTCCACGATTCTGCTTGCTTGGGGCTGTCTTGACACGGCGTTTTTGCAATCGAATCTCACAATACAAAATTTACCGCGCGGTAGGGTCAAATTTTTCGTGCGTTGCTCGCTGCCACAAGCTCCGGGCCGCCTGCAGCGTGTGCAATTTCAGCCCGGTGGCACCAGTTGCACCCGGTCGGCCGCCACCGCAAAACACAGTGCATCCGGCACGAGCGGCACGCTGGATGTGCCCGTAAACGCGCCGAACGCCGGCAGCACCAGCAGGCTGGGGCTCCAGGCAAAACAGGGCAGTCGCAGCCGGTCGCGCGCGATGCCGCGCAGCGTCACGGTGGGGTGCAGGTGGCCGGCCAGTACGGTGGCGCCGTCGGCCTTTTGCGGGTGATGGCAGGCCAGCACGGGCGCGCCCTGCACGGGCGCCCACGGCTCGTTGACCAGGGCAATGCCCAGCGCGGCGGGCGGGTCCCCTGCATGGGCATCGTGGTTGCCGCGCACCAGCGTCATGCGCACGGCGGCGTGCTGCTCGCGCCATGGCTGCAGCTGCTGCCACAGTGCATCGGCCGCGCCACTGCGGGCATGCAGGAAGTCGCCCAGGAAGACGAGGTGCTGTGCCCCCGTGGCCTGCAGCAGCGCATCGAGCCGCGCCAGGTTGTCGCCCGTGGTGCCGTGCGGCACCGGCTGGCCCGCGCGGCGGAACGTGGCGGCCTTGCCAAAGTGAACATCGGCCACCATCACGATGCCGTGCGCAGGCCACCACACGGCGCGCTGGGGCAGCAGCCACAGTGCGGTGCCGCAGGGCAGCGCAATGGGTTGCCAGCCTGCAGGGGCGGGCACGGCGGAGCCTGCGGCGGGCGCTGCGGGGGCAACGCAAGGGGTGGGCAGGGCAGCGGCGGCGGTCGTCACGGGCTGCATCATCGCGCAGCGCGTTGGCCTCTGGCGCGGCGGGGTTTTCGCGGGGCGGGTGTATCGGCGGGCTCCAGCATGACGGGCGTGGCTGGCCCCTGCGCCAGCGCCGTGCCCATGGTGGCATCGGCGGCCACCTCCAGCGCCTGCACCATGCGCAGCAGCCGGTCGCCGAGGCTTTCGGTGCTCAGCCGCTCGCGAAAGCGCTCCACCATCAGCGGCAGGGCAAACGGTGTGAGGCGCTCCAGTGCATGCACCGACAGTTGCTGGCCCTTCATGCGCTGCAGCGTCTGCGCGAGGCGCTCCATGTCCAGCTCCTGCACCAGCAGCTCGGCGCGCGCCTGGGCCAGCAGCAGGTTGTCGGGGTCGTACTGGGCAAACACGTCGTAGTACAGCGACGACGATGCCTGCAGCTGCCGGCTGCTGCGCTGCTCGCCGGGGTGGCTTTGGAAGATGAGTCCCGCAATGCGCGCAATCTCGCGAAAGCGCCTGCGCGCCATTTCGGTGGCGTTCAGGCTGGCCAGCACCTCGGCCTCCAGCCCTCCATCCACTCCTTCGCCCAGCCTGCTGTGCGTGGCCGCGCCAATCAGGTGCGGCAGCAGCGCGGGCCAGTCCACCGGCTTGGCCGACAGCAGCTCCAGCCCGTAGTCGTTGACGGCAATCGAGAACGTGTTGGGCACCTGCTGCGATGCGCGCCACGCGAGCAGGCCCGCCAGCCCCAGGTGCACCAGCCGCCCGGCCAGCGGGTACAGGTACAGGTGCCAGCCCTCGCGCGTGTGCAGCACCTCGGCCACCAGCCGGCCGGGCGTGGGCAGGGCCGACCACGCATGCTGCAGCGCCAGCAGCGGCTGCGCGCAGCGCATTTCGGGCGATGCAAACACGCCGCGCTCGGCCTGCTCCAGCTGGCGCAGCATGGCGTCGGCCAGCGTGTTCGACAGCGGCATGCGCCCGCCGTTCCAGCGCGGCAGCGCGGCGCTGCCCTTGGGGGCGGTGCGCACATAGGCCGTCATCTGCTGCGTGCGCACCAGCGCCAGCAGGCGGCCCGCAAACATGAACACGTCGCCGGGCTTGAGGCGCGCAATGAAGCTTTCTTCCACCGAGCCCAGGCGCCCGCCGCTCACAAACTGCACCTGCATGCTGGCGTCGCTCACGATGGTGCCGATGTTGCTGCGATGGCGCCGCGCCAGCCGCGCGTCGGGCATGCGCCACACGCCGTCTTCATCGGGCACCACGCGGTGAAAGTCTGGGTAGTTGGCCAGCGATGCGCCGCCCTGGCGCACAAACTGCAGCGCCCACTGCCAGTCGTTGTCGGCCAGCTGTGCGTAGGCCGGGGCGCGGCGCACCTCGGCCAGCAAGGCATCAGGCACAAAGCCGCCGCCCAGGGCGATGGTCACCAGGTGCTGTACCAGCACATCCAGCGGTGCGCGGGGTGTGTGCCGGTCTTCAATGCGGCCCTCGGCCAGCGCCTGGCGGGCGGCAGCGGCCTCCACCAGTTCCAGGCTGTGCGTGGGCACCAGCGTGATGCTGCTGGTGCGCCCCGGCGCGTGGCCCGAGCGGCCCGCGCGCTGCACCAGCCGCGCCACGCCCTTGGCCGAGCCGATCTGCAGCACCTGCTCTACCGGCAAAAAGTCCACGCCCAGGTCCAGGCTCGATGTGCAGACGACTGCCTTCAGGGTGCCGGCCTTGAGCCCCGCCTCGACCCAGCCGCGCACCTCGCCGCTGAGCGAGCCGTGGTGCAGCGCCAGCGTGCCCGCCCAGTCGGGCCGCGCCTCCAGCAGCGCCTGGTACCAGCGCTCGGATTGCGAGCGGGTGTTGGTGAAGACCAGGGTGGATGCGCTGGCCTCGATGGACTGCACCACCTGCGGCAGCAGCGACAGGCCCATGTGCCCCGCCCACGCAAAGCGCTCCACCCGCGCGGGCAGCAGCACCTGCACCTGCAGCGCCTTGTCGATGCGGCCCTGCACCAGCAGCGGCCTGGCACGGCGCGGCGCGCGCGGGGGCAGGGCGGGCACCAGCGTGGCCAGCGCATCGGGCAGGTTGCCCAGCGTGGCCGACATGCCCCACACTTGCAGGCGCGGGTTCCAGCCCGACAGGCGGGCCAGTGCCAGCTGCACCTGCACGCCGCGCTTGTTGCCCACCAGCTCGTGCCACTCGTCCACCACCACCAGCTGCACGCTGGAAAGGCGCTCGTGCGCATCGGCGCGGGCCAGCAGCAGCGACACGCTTTCAGGCGTGGTCACCAGCACGGTGGGCAGGCGCCTGTCTTGTGCCGCGCGCTCGCCGCTGGCGGTGTCGCCGGTGCGCAAGCCGCTGGTCCAGTGCGGGGCCAGGGCGGGCAGAGGCTCTTGCAGGGCGCGCAGTGAGTCGGCGGCCAGGGCGCGCATGGGGGTGATCCACAGCACGGTGAGCGGCGGGGCCGCTGCACGGCGCGCCCTGGGGCTTGCCTCGGGCACCCCGCCGGGGCCAGCCAGGTGCTGCAGCGCGCCCAGCCACACCGCATAGGTCTTGCCCGCGCCGGTGGTGGCGTGTAGCAGGCCCGATCGGCCCTCGGCCATGGCCTGCCACACCTGCTGCTGGAACGGAAAGGGCTGCCAGCCGCGGCCCTGCAGCCACTGCGCGGCAGGACTACCCGGCGCTTCTTGCGAGGGCGCAGCGCTGCTCGTGGGAGCAGCGCTCTTGCGCTTGCGCGGCGCAGCGGGTGCGCGCGCTGGGGTGGTGCTCACTGCGCAGACTCCGGCAGCAGCATCGCCAGTGTCTGCAGCGTGTCGGCCTCGGTCACGGGCTTGTCCTGACGCCAGCGCAACATGCGCGGAAACCGCACCGCAATGCCGCTCTTGTGGCGCGGGCTTTTGGCAATGCCTTCAAAGCCCAGTTCAAACACCTGCGTGGCCTCCACGCTGCGCACGGGGCCAAAGCTCTCGCGTGTGGTCTTGCGGATGATGGCGTCCACCTGCGCGATCTCGGCATCGGTCAGACCCGAATACGCCTTGGCAAAGGGCACCAGCAGGCGTTCAGCGTCTTCTGGCGGGCCGCTCCACACCGCAAAGGTGTAGTCGGTGTACAGGCTGGCGCGCCGCCCATGGCCGCGCTGCGCGTAGATGAGCACCGCGTCCACGCTCATGGGGTCGATCTTCCACTTCCACCACACACCCACGTCCTTGGTGCGACCCACGCCGTAGTGGGCGTGGCGGTTCTTGAGCATGAAGCCCTCAGTGCCCATGCCCCGCGCGGCCTCGCGCTGGCGGGCCAGGTCGGGCCAGTCGGGGCCCTGCAACAGGGGGCTCAGGCGCAGGGCGCCCGCAGGTGCAGCCACGATGGCTGCAGGGTTCGGCTGCAACACGGCCTCCAGCAGCGCCCGCCGCGCATGCTGCGGCTGCGTGCGCAGATCCTGCCCCGCGTGTTCCAGCAGGTCATACGCCACCAGCACCACGGGCAGTTCGCGCAGCAGCTTCGCGCCCAGCGTCTTGCGGCCCAGGCGCTTTTGCAGGTCGGCAAAGGGGCGCGGGCCGGTTTCGCCGGGCAACCACACCAGGATCTCGCCGTCGATCACCGTGCCATCGGGCAGCGCCTGTAGCGCGGCGTCGGCGAGTTCTGGGAAGCGGTCGGTCACCAGCTCTTCGCCGCGCGACCACACCCACGCAGCCCCGGCGCGCCGCACGATCTGCGCGCGGATGCCGTCCCACTTCCACTCCACCTGCCAGTCCGCCACCGGCCCCAGCAGCGCGGGCATGTCGGCCACGGCCTGGTTGAACGGGTGCGCCAGAAAGAAGGGGTAGGGGTGGCCGGCGGCGCCATCGGCGGCCGGCTGGCTTGCATCGTCCCCGGCAGGGGCCACCAGCGCGGCGTAGTCGGCGGCCAACGGCTGGCGGCCGATCTGCGTGTAGCCCATCAGCCGGTGCGCGATGCGCTTGGGGTCCACCCCGCTTACCGTAGCCAGGGCCTGTGTGACCTGCAGGCGCGACACGCCCACGCGGAAGTTGCCGGTGATGAGCTTGAAGTACACAAAGCGCTGCCCGGGCGCCAGCATGTTCCACTGCGCGCGCAGGCGGGCATCGGCCTCGTCGGCGGGCAGCGCGCGCAGCGGCAGCAGCAGCGCCATCCACTCGGCCAGGGGCAGGTCGGCCGGCTCCGTGGGCGGGGGCAGCAGCAGGGCGATGGTTTCGGCCAGGTCGCCCACGGCTTCGTAGCTTTCGTCGAACAGCCACTCGGGCAGGCCGGCGGCCTCTTGCGCCAGGGCCTTGAGGCGCTTGGTGGGCACCATCTGGCGCGGCTTGCCACCGGCCAGGAAGTACACGGCCCACGCCGCATCGCCCGCTGACGCCACGCGCAGGTAGGCCACCAGCGCGGCCAGCTTGGCCGACTGGGCCGTGGTGGCATCGAGCGCCTGGAAGAGGGCGGCAAACTGCTTCATGGCGCGGTCTCGGTGGGCGGCGCGCTGCTGGCGACCTCGGGTGCGGCGGCGGTGTCGTCCTCGTTGTCATCCGCACCGTATTCGGTGGCAAACACCTGCGCATCCAGCCCCTGCTCGCACAGCCAGCGCACCATCACGTCAGTGCTGCCATGCGTCACGATCACGCGCTCGGCCCCGGTGGCGCCAATCGCCTTTTGCAGGCTGGGCCAGTCGGCGTGGTCGCTCATCACAAAGCCCCGGTCCACGCCCCGGCGCCGCCGTGCGCCGCGCACCAGCATCCAGCCGCTGGCAAACGCGTCAGAGTGCTCGCCAAAGCGCTTGAGCCAGGGTGTGCCTGCGGCCGAGGGCGGGGCCAGCACCAGCGCGCGGCGCAGGTCGGCCTTGGTGAGCGCCGGGTCGGTCACGCGATGGGTAGGCGGCAGGGGCACACCGGCGGCGCGGTACACGGCGTTCAGCGGCTCCACCGCGCCGTGCACCACGATCGGGCCAATGCTGGCATCCACCCCGTGCAGCAGCCGCTGCGCCTTGCCAAACGCGTAGGCATACAGCACGCTGGCCTTGCCCGCGGCTGCGTTGGCGGCCCACCAGGCGTTGATGTCGGCAAACAGCGCGGGCTGTGACGGCCAGCGGTAAATGGGCAGGCCGAAGGTCGATTCGGTGATGAAGGTGTGGCAACGCACCGGCTCGAACGGCGGGCAGGTGCCATCGTCTTCGAGCTTGTAGTCGCCCGACGCCACCCACACCTGCCCGCCGTGCTCGATGCGCACCTGGGCCGAGCCCAGCACATGGCCGGCCGGGTGCAGCGACAGCTTCACGCCATGGTGATTGATCACCTGGCCATAGCCGAGCGTCTGCAGGTCAATGCCCGCCCCCAGCCGGTTGCGCAGCGTGCCCTCGCTGCCCTCTTGCGCCAGGTAGTGGGCCGAGCCCATGCGCGCGTGGTCGGAGTGCGCGTGCGTGATCACGGCCCGCTCCACCGGCCGCCAGGGGTCGATGTAGAAGTCGCCGGGCGGGCAGTACAGGCCCTCGGGGCGGTGGACGATCAGGTCAGTGGCAGACGGCATGTGAGCGGGATCGTAGGGGGCCGCCAAAGACTGCGCTGGCCCCCGGGCATCCCTTGGGTGCCTTCCAAGGTGGTTTTGGGGTCAAAGTGGCCTGTAGCGCTTGATTGATATGCACTTGTTGCTATAAATAACGTAGCGTTTTGTATGGAGGCCTGGTACAGGTCTCCCGGTGTTCGCCGTCATCCACCCGCACGAACCGCCCGCCATGATCGCCACGGGGACGCGGGCGGTGTGCAGGCCAAAGCCGCGTTGTCGCGTCGCCCGCTGATGAGCCCCACTCGGCAGGGACACTGACGCAAACGCGCCACGTTCGGGGCTGCGCTGCTTTGTGGCGCGTGCCCGCTGCGGCATATTGCCGTTTTCCATTCACAAGGATCTACGGCCATGGCCTTTTCGCGCTTTACCCCCGTTGCCGCCGCCCTGGCGCTGCTCACCTTTGCTGCGGCGCCTGCCGCATCGGCCAAGCCCTTCAAGTGGGCGGGCTCCAGCGACATCCAGACCATGGACATCCACTCGCAGAACAGCGCCTTGGGCAATGGCATCCACGCGGCGGTGTACGAGTCGCTGGTCATGTTCAACAGCCGCACGCTCAAGGTCGAGCCGCTGCTGGCCACGTCTTGGCAGCAGGTCAGCCCCACGCAGTTGCGCCTGAAGCTGCGCCAGGGCGTGAAGTTCAGTGATGGTTCGGCCATGACCGCCGACGACGTGGTGTATTCGCTGCAGCGGGCGATGAGCAAGACGTCCACCTACGCCATCTACACGCAGGGCATGGACCGCATTGCCAAGGTCGACGGCGAGACCATCGACATCTTTCTGAAGAACCCGAACCCGGTCATCCTGAACCAGCTCACCGAGCTGCGCGTGATGAGCAAGGCCTGGGCTGAAAAACACAACGCGGTGGAGCCCAAGGACATCAAGGCCAAGGACGAAACCTATTCGCACCGCAACGCCATGGGCACCGGGCCCTTCGTGCTCAAGGAATGGGTGCCCGACCAGAAGATCGTCTTCACCGCCAACCCCAACTGGTGGAATGCCGGCAAGGCCGAAGGCAACGTGACCGAGATCACCTACGCGCCGATCAAGTCCGAAGCCACGCGCATTGCCGCGCTGCTCTCGGGCGAGGTGGACATGGTGCGCGACACCAGCATCCAGGACCTGGGGCGCCTGAAGGCCAACCCGAATCTGAAGGTGATGGAGATGGTGGAAAACCGCACCGTGTACCTGGCGCTTGACCAGTTCCGCGACGAGCTGCCCGGCAGCAACATCAAGGGCAAGAACCCGCTGAAAGACCTGCGCGTGCGCAAGGCGCTGTACCAGGCCATCGACAGCGCCACGCTGCAGCGCGTGACCATGCGCGGCATGGCCAAGCCCACGGGCGCCATCGTGTCGCCGCTGGTCAACGGCTGGACCGAAGCGGTGGACAAGCGCCTGCCCTTTGACGCCAACGCCGCCAGGGACCTGCTGGCCCAGGCGGGCTACAAGGACGGCTTCGAGGTGGACTTTGCCTGCAGCAACAACGCCATCGTGCAGGACGAAGAGCTGTGCCAAGCCATCACGTCAATGTGGGCGCGCATAGGGGTCAAGGCCAGGTTGCGCACTCTGCCCGCCGTCACCTACTACCCCATGGCCCAGCGGCACGAGGCCAGCATTGCCATGCTCAGCTGGGGCGTGCCCACGTTCGACGCGCTCTACACCCTGCAGTCATTGGTGCGCACCAAGACCACGGGGGCCGATGGCAGCTACAACCTGGGCCGCTACACCAACGAGCGCATGGACTACATCGTGGACCGCGTAAAGACCGAGACCGACCTGCCCGTGCGCAACCGCCTGCTCACCGAAGGCCTGCAGCTGCACAACGACACCGTGGCCCACATCCCGCTGCACAACCAGATGCTGGCCTGGGCCATGAAGAAAAACGTGGAGCTGGTGCAGCGCCCTGACAACCGCATCGACTGGCGGCTGATCAAGGTGAACTGAGGCCCTGGGCACCGCTGCCTTTGAGACGGGCGTAGCCCAGGCCAGCGCACCCGTGGAACCGGCTTTGCCGGGCCACCGGGTGCGTCCCCCGGGGGGGAAGGCGCCGGAGGCGACTCAGGGGGCATTCATTTCATCGGCTGAAACATGATGATCGCCATGCCTGCCAGTGCCACCAGCACGCCCGCCACGTCCCACGCCGTGGGGCGTATGCCATCCACCGCCCACAGCCACGCCAGCGCCACGGCAATGTAGACGCCGCCGTAGGCCGCATACACGCGGCCTGCGCCAGCGGTGTCGTGCAGCGTGAGCAGCCAGGCAAACAGCGCCAGGCTTGCCGCTGCGGGCAGCAGCAGCCACACCGGCTTGCCCTGCTTGAGCCACAGCCAGGGCAGGTAGCAGCCGATGATTTCGGCCAGGGCGGTGGCGGTGAAAAGGAGCAGGGTTTTCATGGGCTGGAGTGGCCCCGGGCCGGGAGGGCTGTGCGGGGCTCTTTGCTGGCGGTCTCGCCAGCGGCGGGTGCAAGCCATGCACGCAGGGCCAGCTCGCCCTCGGCCGAGAAATGCAGCACACGCGAATCTTTTTCGCGCCGGGCCCAGCCGCGCTCCAGCAGGCGCTGCAGCACTGCCGCACCCAGTGCGCCGCCCAGGTGGTGGCGCCGCTCGCTCCAGTCCAGGCAAGGGCGGCACAGCATGCGCCGCTGGCGTGCCATCACCGCCGTGTCGATACCCTGATGGGCAAACCACTCGGTGCCCGCCCGTGTCACGGCCAGGCCGTCATCGGTCGCGTGCAGGTAGCCCTGGCGCAGCAGCGCCTCGTGCAGTTGCACGCCCACTTCGCCCGCCAGGTGGTCGTAGCAAACGCGGGCGCGCCGCAGCGCGGGTTCGCGCGGGCTGCTGCGCAGGCGCACGGCACCTGCGCGGAAGGCCACGTTCATCAGCGATTCCAGCAGCTGGGCTACGTCCCGGTCTCCCAACCGGAAGTAGCGGTGCCGGCCCTGGCTTTCCACGGCCAGCAAACCGGCGTCCAGCAGCTTGGCCAGGTGGGAGCTGATGGTCTGTTTGGTCACACCCGCGATGTCGGCCAACTCGGTGGCCGTGAGCGCGCGGTCGGCCATGAGCGCGGTGAGAACTTCGGCGCGCGCACTGTCGCCGATGAGCGCGGCAATGCGCGCAATGTGGGGGCCGTCTTTCATGGTTCGATCTTGGGCGAACCATCTCTGCCCGTCAACGGCCTATCGTGAAGCCCTTGCCCACCCCAGACTTTGGAACCCCGTGATCACCTGCTTCATCCGCTATGACATCGACCCCTTCCAGCGCGAGGCGTTTGCCGAATACGCACGCCGCTGGGGCCAGATCATCCCCCGCTGCGGTGGCCACCTGCTGGGCTACTTCCTGCCACACGAGGGCACCAACTACGAGGCCTGGGGCCTGATCGGCTTTGATTCGCTGGCCGCGTACGAGACCTACCGCGCCCGCCTGCGCGCCGACCCCGAAGGCCGCGCCAACTTTGCGATGGCACAGGAGAAACGCTTCATCCTGCGCGAGGAACGTACCTTCACCCAGGGCGTGGAAGGCACGCTGGGCCTGCCCGCCCATTCGCAGGAGCCCGCCGCATGATGGCCGTGATCTTCGAGGTGACACCCGCGCCGGACCAGCGCGGTGCCTACCTGGATGCAGCCGCAGCGCTCAGGCCGCTGCTGGCGCAGATCGACGGCTTTGTTTCCATCGAGCGCTTCGAAAGCCTGAGCGAGCCTGGCAAGCTGCTGTCGCTGTCCTTCTGGCGCGACGAGGAGGCTGGGGCCCGCTGGCGCCAGCAGGAAGCACACCGCAGCACCCAGGAGGCCGGGCGCGACCATGTGTTTGCCGACTACCGGCTGCGGGTGGCGGCAGTGGTGCGTGACTACGGCATGGATAGCCGGGCGCAGGCGCCCGCCGATTCCCGCGCGGTGCACGGCTGACCGCGCGCAGTTGCTCACGCCGGCATGAGGCCCGTGCGCAGTGCATGGGCCCACTCCGGCCTGCCATGGCCTTGCGCCCGCACCGCCATGGACTCGTGGTCGTAATGCACCCGGTGGTGTGCCACCTGCCAGCCCTGCGCGGTGCGCTCCGCGATCGCGTAACACGCATCCGGCGTGCCGTTCTCGACCTTGTGGGCCACAGGGTGGTTGTCGCCATACGCCTGCAGGCCCACGCTGCCGGGGTTGACCAGCAAGGCGCCTGCCCCCAGCCGCACCTGGCGCGGCACATGGGTGTGGCCGCAGGCAATCAGTGGGGCGTATTGCCCTGACAGGCGCTCATCGATCTCGGCCGGGGTGGCGGCGCGCACCGTGTGGCCGTCCAGCGTTTCGAGCAGGTATTCATGGTCGCTGCGCGGCGAGCCGTGGCACAGCAGCACGTCTTCGTTCAGGCGCAGCGTGTGGGTCAGGCTGCGCATCCAGGCAAATTCCGCCTCCGTGAGCTGCGCGTGCGCGAATTGGTCCGATGCGCCGCCGGTGCCTGGGCGCAACCGCAGCACCTGGCGTTCGTGGTTGCCCGCCAGCGAGAGCCAGTCCGAGGCCATGAGCCACTGCGCTGTTTCACGCGGAAGCAGCGGGCCCGAGAGGTTGTCGCCCAGGTTCACCACCTGGTCCGCACCGCGGCGTCGAATGTCAGCGGCCACGGCCTCCAGTGCGGCCAGGTTGCCATGGATATCGGAAACAAGGGCAATTCGCATGGTTGAAAGACATGAAGGGTTGGGTGTCGGGCGCAACAACAGGGCGCTGAACCCGCAGTGACGGCCAGTGGGGCCGTGCCGCGCCCATCGCCGGCACGTCATTGCAGCACGATATCCAGACCGCGCTTGAAGGTGGGCGCTGTCGGGTCTGGACGCGATGCCGCCAGGCCGGGCGGGTCTCTCGCAAGCGGTTCACCTTCAGCAACATCGCGCCGCGGCGGGCAAGGCCCGGCTGCGGACCGGCGTTCAGCGCTTGGCTTTTTTCTTCTCGTACATGACCTGGTCGCCTTCGTCGAGCAGCGTGTCGATGGTGCCATGCCGTGCCGGATCGAACTCCACTACGCCGTATGAGAAAGCGATCGGGTAGCCATGTGGAGACTGCGCGTTGGTTGCATCCAGCAGACCCTGCAGGCGGGCCATCGTGGTCTCGGCGGTGGCCTGGCTGTGGTCGGTCAGCAGCACCACAAACTCGTCGCCGCCCAGCCGGGCCAGCACATCCGAGTGGCGGAAGCCGCGCTGCAGGTGCTCGGCAAAAGTGACCAACGCGCGGTCGCCCTCGGCGTGGCCAAAGCGGTCGTTGATGGCCTTGAGGTGGTCGAGGTCAATGAACGCCAGCGAAGACGGCACCTGCTGGCGCAGGCACATCTGGATAGCGTGCTGGGCCAGCAGCATGAAGCCCCGGCGGTTGGACAACCCCGTGAGCTCGTCCACGGTGGCCCATTCCAGCGCCGCAAATTCGCGCTCCACCAGCGAGGCCAGGTCCACCAGCATGCCGATGTCTTCACGGCCAAACGCCCGCGGCTGCGAGTCGATGATGCACAGGGTGCCCAGCTTGCGGCGGTCCGGGCCGCGCAGGGGGCAGCCGGCATAGAAACGGATGTGTGGTTCGCCGGTGACGAGCGGGTTGTCGGCAAAGCGCGGGTCATCCAGCGCATCGGGGATGACGAATGGCGTCTCGCCCAGGATCGCGTGACCGCAAAACGATATGGCGCGGGGTGTCTCGCGCACGTCGATTCCGATGCACGACTTGAACCACTGCCGGTTTTCATCCACCAGGCTCACCAGCGCGACCTGCACGCCAAACAGTCGCTTGGCAATGCGGGTGAGGCGGTCAAAACGCTCTTCGGCGATGGTGTCGAGCACGTTGAGCGACCGCAACGCCGCCAGGCGCGAAACCTCATCTGGCGGGACGTCGGGTGTCTTCACGAATTGCTCCTTGGGACGACTTTAGCGCGGATCATCGCCGCACGGCTGCAGCCCGCCGCGCACGCTCCGGACCGGCCTGGGGGCGTCAGCCCGTATCGGAGCCCACCCATCTGGCGATGCGGCAGGCGCCGGAAGCGGTCACCGTAGCGGGCGACATGCATCAGGCGCGCGGTGTCCGGCTTCCGACAAAACAGGGTTGTAGCGCTTTTTCCGTCTGCCTGTGATGCTATTGAATAAATAGCAAATGAACGCAGGGGTTCTTCACATCGCAAAAATCTTCCCCGGGTTCAGGATGTTCTTCGGGTCCAGCGCGCGCTTGATGGCGCGCATCATGTCCACCGCGCCAGCGCCGGTTTCGTCCAGCAAGAAGCCCATCTTGTGCAGGCCCACGCCGTGCTCGCCAGTGCAGGTGCCGCCCATGCTCAGCGCGCGGGCCACCAGCTTGTGGTTCAGGTCTTCAGCGGTGATGCGTTCTTGCGGGATGTTGGGATCGAGCAGGTAGCCAAAGTGGAAGTTGCCGTCGCCTACATGGCCGACGAGGAAGTAGGGGAGGCCGCTGGCCTCGGCCTCGTCCACCGATTCGAGCAGGCAGTCGGCAAGGCGGCTGATGGGCACGCAGGTGTCGGTACTGATGGCGCGGCAGCCGGGGCGGCTTTGCACGGCAGCAAAGTAGGCGTTGTGCCGGGCCGTCCACAGGCGGGTGCGCTCTTCGGGGGTGCTGGCCCATTCAAAGGCGTTGCCGCCGAACTCGCTGGCGATGTCTTGCACGGTTTCAGCCTGCTCCTTCACACTGTTGGGTGAGCCGTGGAACTCCATCAGCAGCATGGGTTCCTCGCGCAGGGTGAGCTTGCTGTGGGCGTTGACCATGCGCACGGTGTGGTGGTCGATCAGCTCCACGCGCGCAATCGGCACACCCAGCTGGATGATCTGGATGGTGGTGCGCACGGCGGCCTCGATGCTCGGGAACGAGCAGATGGCAGCGCTCACGGCCTCGGGCAAGGGGTACAGGCGCACGGTGATCTGCGTCATGATGCCCAGCGTGCCTTCGCTGCCCACCATCAGGCGGGTGAGGTCGTAGCCTGCGCTGCTCTTTTTGGCACGGGTGCCGGTGTGGATGACTTCGCCGCTGGCCGTCACCACCTCCAGCGCCAGCACGTTCTCGCGCATGGTGCCGTAGCGCACGGCGTTGGTGCCGCTGGCGCGGGTGGCGCTCATGCCGCCAATGCTGGCGTCGGCGCCCGGGTCGATGGGGAAGAACAGGCCAGTGTCCTTGATGGCTTCATTGAGCTGTTTGCGCGTGATACCGGGCTGCACCGTCACCGTGAGGTCTTCGGCGTTGATGCTGAGCACCTGGTTCATGCGGCTCACGTCGATGCTGATGCCGCCCTGCACTGCCAGCAGGTGGCCTTCGAGCGACGAGCCGGCACCGTAGGGAATCACCGGCACCTCGTACTGGCTGGCCAGCTTCACGGCGTCGGCCACGTCCTGGGTGTTTTCGGCAAACACCACGGCGCTGGGCGGCGGTGCCTGCAGGGAGCCCTCGTCGCGCCCGTGCTGCTCGCGCACGGCCTGGGCCAGCGAGCACTGCGCACCAAAACGGGACTGCAGCGCATCGATGAGGGCCTGCGGCACGTTGCGCAGGTTGATCTCGGGCATCAGGTGGGCGGCGGCGGTGGGTGCGTTCATGGCAGGCTTTCCGTGGGTCGGCAAGGGAACTGATTCTAGGCACCGCCGCCGCTGCTGTCTTTGCGGGGCGGCAGCCATCAAGCGCACCAGCGGCAACTGCTGGTGCGCCACCGTGGTGCATCCATCTTGTATACCAGTTGGCACGGAACCTGCGAGTAGGCTGGCAATGACCACTGCCACCGACATCAGCAACCGCATCATGGAAGCCGTGATGGCGCAGAAGCTTGCGCCGGGCTCCCGCCTGGGCGAGCAGCAGCTGGCGATGCTGTTCGACTGCAGCCGCACCATCGTGCGCGAGGCGCTCACGCGGCTGTCCACCCGCGGCATCGTCACCGTGAGCGCGCGGCGCGGCTGGTATGTGGTGGAGCCTTCGGAACACGAGGCCCGCGAGGCCTTCGAGGCCCGCCGCGTGATCGAGCTGGGCCTGTTGCACCAGCTCAAGGACAAGGCGCTGGACAAGGGCGCGCTGCGTCAGCTCAAGCACCACCTGCAGCGCGAAAAGGCAGCTCTGGCAGGCACCGATGTGGGGCTGCGCACCTATCTGCTGGGCGACTTTCATGTGTGCCTGGCCGAATGCCTGGGCAACGCGCTGCTGGCCGACACGATGCGCGACTTCACGGCGCGCACCACGCTGATCGCCATGCTCTACCAGTCCTCGCACGACGCGGCGCAAAGCTGCGAAGACCATGTGCGCATTGTCGAAGCGCTGGAGGCCGGCGACATCGCCCGCGCCGAGGCACTGATGGCCGCGCACATTGGCACCGTGCAGGCCGCGCTGCGCCTGCAGGCCACTGCGGACCCGCTGGCAGGCCTGCGCGATGCGCTTGCACCGGTGGCCACCGCACAGCCCGCATCCGCCGCACCCGCCAAGGCCGGCCGCCGCACCCGTTCACCCTCCCGTTCCACCCCCTCACCGTCGGACGACGGTTCTGCCTACCTAGGAGCCTTGCTATGACCGCCTCGCTGAGTTCTTCCGCCTCTGTTCACACGGGCGCCCGCCGCCGCACCCTGGCCCTGCTGGCCGCCGCCGGCCTGGGGGCCGCACTGCTGGCACCCGCTGCCCACGCGCAAAACGCCCTGGACAACATCCTCAAGGCCAAGGAAATCAAGATCGCCATCCCCACCGACTACCCGCCGTATGGCTTTGTCGGCACCGACCTCAAGCCCCAGGGGCTCGATGTGGAAATGGCGCAATACATCGCGACCAAGATGGGCGTGAAGGTCGAGCTGATCCCCGTGACCAGCGCCAACCGCATCCCGTACCTGCAGACGCAGAAGGCCGACCTGGTGATCTCCACGCTGGGCAAGAACCCCGAGCGCGAGAAGGTGATCGACTTCACCGCGGCCTATGCACCGTTCTTCCAGGCCGTGTTTGCAAGCAAGAGCCTGAACATCAAGAGCTTTGGCGACCTGGCCGGCAAGACCGTGGCCGTGACGCGCGGCGCCATGGAAGACCAGGAACTCGCCAAGGTGGCCCCCGCCGGTGTGGATGTAAAGCGCTTTGAAGACCACGCCGCCAGCATCTCGGCCTTTGTGTCGGGCCAGACGCAGGCCATTGCCACCAGCGCATCCACCGCCGGCACCATCATGGTGAAGAACCCCAACCTGCAGACCGAATACAAGCTGCTGCTCAAAGACAGCCCCAACTTCATCGGCGTGGCCAAGGGCGAGGACAAGCTGCGCCTGCGGGTGAACGAAATCATTGCCGAGGCACGCAAGTCGGGCGACATCGACAAGCTGTCGAGCAAGTGGCTGGGCCGCCCTGCGGGCGACCTGCCGCAATAAGCGCGCGGTAAGCACGCAATACCGTTCTCATCCAATTGCACAGGGCTGCGGCGTGACAAGCGCCGCAGGGTTTGCCCACCATGCTGATTCAACTGGACTTTTCTGCCGTGCTGGCGGCCTGGCCGCTGCTGGTGCGCGGCGTGGCGTGGACCATCGGTCTCACCATCGTGGGCACCGTGCTGGGCCTGCTGGTGGGTACTGCCTGTGCGTGGGCGCGTGCGCGCAACCTGGGCCACCGGCCCGCGCCGCTGCGCTGGGCTGTGGCCAGCTATGTGGAGCTGGTGCGCAACACGCCGTTCATCGTGCAGCTGTTCTTCCTGTTTTTCGGCCTGCCGGCGATGGGCGTCAAGCTCACGCCCGAGCTGGCGTCGGTGCTGGCCATGGTGATCAACCTGGGCGCGTATTCGGCCGAGATCATCCGTGCAGGGATCGAGGCCACGCCGCGCGGCCAGATCGAAGCCGCGCAGAGCCTGGCGCTCACGCCGGGCCAGACCTTCCGGCGCGTGGTGCTGCCGCCCGCGTTGCTCAAGGTGTGGCCGGCCATGGTCAGCCAGATCATCATCGTGATGCTGGGCTCGGCGGTGTGCGGGCAGATCTCCACGCCCGAGCTGAGCTACGCCGCCAACCTGATCTCCAGCAACACCTTCCGCGCTTTTGAGGCCTTCATCCTGGCCACGGCGGTGTATCTGGCGCTGTCGATGCTCACCCGCCGCCTGCTGATGTGGGCGGGGGCGCGATTCTTGGTGGGGAGGTAAATCGAGATGGTTGAATTTTCCCTCTGGGATATTTTGCGCAACCTGCTGATGGCAGCGCGCTGGACCGTGTCCCTCTCACTCATCGCCTTCATCGGCGGCGGCCTGGTGGGCCTGCTGCTGCTGGTGCTGCGGCTGTCCAAGGTGCGCGGCGCAGACCGCGCCGTGGGCGCATATGTGCAGGTGTTCCAGGGTACGCCGCTGCTGATGCAGCTGTTCCTGGCGTACTTCGGCATTGCGCTGTTCGGCATCAAGACATCGCCTTGGACGGCAGCGGCCTTTGCGCTCACGCTCTACACCAGCGCCTACCTCACCGAAATCTGGCGCGGCTGTGTGGCGGCCATCCCCAAGGGGCAGTGGGAGGCCGCGCAGAGTCTGGCGCTCAACTTTGGCGAGCAGCTGCGCCATGTGGTGCTGCCCCAGGCGCTGCGCATTGCGGTGCCGCCCACGGTGGGTTTTCTGGTGCAGGTCATCAAGGGCACGGCGCTGGCCTCTGTGATTGGCTTTGTCGAGCTGACCAAGGCCGGCAGCATGATCTCCAACGCCACCTACCAGCCATTTCTCGTGTACGCCTGCGTGGCGCTGCTTTACTTTGCGCTGTGCTTCCCGGTAAGCCTCATGGCGCAGTCGCTTGAAAGGAAACTCCATGCCCACAGCCGCTGAAGCCCCTGTCGCCACACCTACACCCGCCCACGACGGCATTGCGGTGGGCGAGCCACCCATCGTCGACATCACTGCGCTGCGCAAGTCCTACGGCACCAACGAGGTGCTCAAGGGCATCGACCTCAAGGTCGCGCGCGGCGAGGTCGTGGCCATCATCGGAAAGAGCGGCTCGGGCAAGAGCACGCTGCTGCGCTGCGTGAACGGGCTGGAGGTGTTCCAGGAGGGCGCCTTGAGCGTCAACGGCAAGAAGCTGCTGCACGACAGCGCCGCCGCCATGCGCGACCTGCGCCAGCAGGTGGGCATGATTTTTCAGAGCTTCAACCTGTTTCCACACCTTTCGGTGGGCCGCAACGTGATGCTGGCGCCCACGCTGGTCAAGGCGCGCAGCCCATCGGATGCGCAGGCGCAGGCGCGCAAGCTGCTCGAGCGCGTGGGCCTGGCCGAAAAGTTTGATGCCATGCCCGACCAGCTCTCGGGCGGGCAGCAGCAGCGCGTGGCGATTGCGCGGGCGCTGGCCATGGAGCCGCAGGTGCTGCTGTGCGACGAGATCACCTCGGCGCTGGACCCTGAACTCGTGGGCGAAGTGCTGCGGGTGGTGGAGTCACTGGCGCAAGAGGGCATGACGCTGATGATGGTCACGCACGAGATGGCGTTTGCCCGCAAGGTGAGCGACCGCGTGATCTTCATGCACCAGGGCCGCGTGCATGAAACCGGCACACCAGCGCAGCTGTTTGGCAACCCGCAGACGCCCGAGCTGCAGCAGTTCCTGTCGTCGCTGCACGACTGACATCGCACGAAGCGGGCCCTCCATGCGCCCGTACTGCGCCAGCACCATGCAAAGAGCCCGCCCACGCCCTGGAGTTCCAGCGCGGGCGGGCTCACGGACCTTGCGGCCCGTCAAACGGTGGTAGCAGCTGGCAGTGGCGTGGCGGCCGGGGTGTCAGCTGTCAGAAGCAGGGTCAGGAGTTCGCGCCTTTCTCGAATTCGGTGCGGGACAGCGAGCCGTCCTTGTCGGTATCGAGCTGCTTGAAGCGCTGGCCGATGGCGGGCAGCCGAGCGGCTTCCTGCACGCTCAGTTTGCCGTCCTGATTGGTGTCGGCGCGGTCAAAGGAAACGGCGGCACCGGCCTGGGCCTGCGTACCTGTTGCGGGCGCTGCAGGGGCGCTGCCGGGGCCTACGGTAAAGCCTGTGCCGGCCTGGGGCGCAGTTTTTTCCGCGGGGCCGAACTGGGGTGAAGAAGGGGTGGTCTGTGCATGCAGGGCGGCTGCGCCACCCAGCGAGAGGGCCGCAAAAAGCATCACGCTGCGCGTGTCGAAGGCATAGGTGCGTCGTTGCATTGCTTTCATGGAAGCTGAGCTCCTTCAAAGTTGAACAGGACTTCATTGCACCGCAGCAATGGCGTGCGCACCAGCACTCTTGCCCGCTGTTTCCCTCACCAACATCTGCGTTCGCGGTGTAACCACAGAGGCCGCTTTTGTGTAGGAAGGTCGCGTGGATGTAGCCAGAAGTAGGCGCCTGCAGGCCACAGCGTGCATTGCCGTGCATCGCTGACCCATGCGGCCGCGCACGTCCTACACCTGTGCTCAGCCGGGGGACAGACGATGCAGTACGTACCTGCCGCCATGGCGGGTCCGACGCGTTTTTGCCAACTACTTCCAAGGAGTTCTGAATGATCAACAAGCACACCGCTCTCGCCGCCATTGCTGCCCTGGCCTGCACCGCAGCGCTGGCCCAGGCCCCCGTGTCGCAGAACACGCGTCCCCCATCAGAGGTCGCGCCTGCCGCATCGGGTGGCCCCGCCGCCACGCGGGCCCAGAACAAGGTGGACGACCGCTCGGCACGCAGCAGCGCAGCGCCTGCGGATGCCGCCGCAGCACCCGGCGGCCGCACAGCGCCCGTGGCCGAGATCGATCCCACCCGCTCTGGCGGCAAAGCCGCTGCCAAGGCCGAGACCCGCGTGAACGCGCGCCTGATGGACACCAACGGCGATGGCATGGTGTCGCGTTCGGAATGGGACACCTACCATTCGACGGCCTGGAACGGCATGAAGCCCACGGCCTCCGGTGTGTCCACCGCCGACGTTGACCGCATGAACCGCATGCATTCCAACTGATGGCGTGGCCTGCGGCGCTTGCCGCTGGGGCCTTATGCCACTGAGGTGCATAGCGCTCCACGCAGTGCCTCCTTCGCCTGCACGCCCCGGAACTACCGGAGCGTGCAGGCGAAGCCGTTTTCAGGGGCGCACAGCGCGCCCGCTTTTCCCCAAGCCCCCAGATCAGCGTGTGATGGAACCCATGGCGCAAAATGCGCTGCATTCCAAACCTGTGCGCTGCGCCGTCCTCCATGCACGCGAGGCCCGCAGCGCCACCACACCAGTACCACCATGGGCAACCGACTCACACAGATCGCCACGCGCACGGGCGACGCCGGCACCACCGGCCTGGGCAACAACCAGCGCGTTTCCAAGAACAGCCTGCGCGTGCACGCCATGGGCGATGTGGACGAGCTGAATTCGCACATCGGCCTGTTGCTGTGCGAGCCCCTGCCCGATGACGTGCGCAGCCTGCTGGTGGAAGTGCAGCACCAGCTGTTCAACCTGGGCGGCGAGCTGTCGATCCCCGGCTTCGAGCTGCTCAAGGCCGAGGCCGTGCTGGCGCTGGACGACGCTCTGGCCCACCACAACGCGGCCCTGCCCAAGCTGCAGGAATTCATCCTGCCCGCCGGTACGCGCGCTGCATCGCAAGCCCACGTCTGCCGCACTGTGGCCCGCCGCGCCGAACGCGTGGTGGTGGCCCTCGGCAACGAAGAAGCCATCAACGACGCCCCGCGCCAGTACCTCAACCGCCTGTCCGACCTGATGTTCGTGCTGGCCCGCGTGCTCAACCGCATGGACGGCGGAGATGACGTCTACTGGAAGAGCGAGCGGATGGCGAAGCAGGGTGCTACTGAATAGATAGCTGTCCAGGCAATCAAAACAAGCGCTACAGCGCTATTTGGCTGAAATTTCGGCCTTGGCCGGCCAAGGCGCCGGCCCCGGTGGTATTTACGTACTGCCTTGCCTTCGACGAGGCTCAGCACGAACGGCGAGACGCGAAGGCGAAGCACGCTCTCCAGGACGCCTGTCGGTAAAAACGGGCGAGGCGCCAACGCGAGGGATGCCGCGCAAGGGCCGCCCCGCCGCGCTGGCATCGTCCCCCTTCCCGCATCGCGCCAGCGATGCGAGAGGAGGGGGAAGCGGCGCAGCCGCTCAGGGGGTTACACCCTGTCTGGGCGCCAGGATCGCCATCGTCAGCCGCGACACACAGGTCAGCTCGCCCGCCTCGTTGACCATCTCGATCTGCCACACATGCGTGGTGCGGCCGATATGCACCGGCCGGGCGGTGCCCGTCACCCAGCCGCTGGTGGCAGAGCGCAGGTGGTTGGCGTTGATATCGAGGCCCACCGCGTGGTGGCCTTCCGGGCTGGCGTAGTAGGCGCCGATGGAGCCCAGCGACTCGGCCAGCACCACGCTCACGCCGCCGTGCAGCAGGCCAAAGGGCTGCTTGGTGCGGTGGTCCACCGGCACCCGGCCGCGCACGAAGTCGTCGCCCAGCTCAATGATCTCGATGCCCAGGTGCTGGGCAGCGGTCTGCTGGTTGGCGCCGTTGAGCGCTGCAAGGGAGGCCTGTTTTTTCCAGATCGGTGTGGGCATCGGGGTGTCCTTGTGGGTGCGGCTTGCCGGCGGTGCGCTCCGGGGCGCGCGTAGGGGCGCGGCTCTACCGAAGCACGCCATAGTTCATCAATAATCAGGGTTTTCCCGTACGCCGCAGCGCCCTGCCGCCACCATCCAGCCGTGGCCGCAGTCCGGGAACCCCCCTGTTTCATCCATCCATTGTCCGTATTTCGCCGGAGTCCCGTTTCCATGCACCGTCGCCAGTTTGTCACCCTTGCCCGCAACACCGCCGTCCTGGCCGCCGCTCCGGCGGTGCTGCGCCACGCCTTCGCCCAAGAGGGCGGGCTGGCTGGCAAGACCATCTCCATCGGCTGTTCGGGCGCGCTCAGCGGCCCGCTGGCGGGCTTCGGGCAGGACGTGAAGGTCGGCGCCGAGGCCGCCATGGCCCAGATCAATGCCCGCGGCGGCATCCACGGCCGCCAGCTGCAGCTGAACATGGTGGACGACGGCTACGTGGCCCAGCGCACCGCCGACAACGTGCGCGCCATGCTGTCGCAGGGCGGCGCGTTTGCCCTGCTGTCGTGCGTGGGCACGCCCAACAACGCGGCCATCCTGCCGCTGGTGGAAGAATCCGGCCTGCCTTACGTGGCGCCGCTTACCGGCGCAGCATCGGTGCGCAAGAGCGTGCGCAACGTGTTCCACGTGCGCGCCGGCTATGCCGACGAAGTGCAACGCTTGGTGCAGCGCCTGGCCGAGATGGGCCTCAAAAGCGTGGGCATCGTCGCCATGGACAACCCCTACGGCCGCGAGCTGGCCGAAGACGCCACCCGTGCGCTGGCTGCACGCGGCCTCAAGCCCGCACTGATGGTCACCGTGGCCACCGACGGCAGCAACGTGGCCGCCGCCGTGGCCAAGGCCGCTGAAACCCGCCCCGCGGCGCTGATCCTGGCCACCGCCGGCAGCGTGTCGGTGGCGTTTGTGGGGCAGCTGCGCAAGGCCGCGCCCGGCGTGCTGCTGGCGGGCGTGAGCGCCACCTTCACCAGCGACGGCATCAAGCAGCTGGGCGAAGCCGGCAGCGGCATCGCGCTGACTATGGTGATGCCCGACCCGCAACGCGCCCGCAACCAGCTGGTGCGCGACTACCAGGCCGCGCTGCGCGCCCGCGGTGTGCAGGACTTCACCCTGGGCAGCCTGGAGGCGTACGTCAACCTGCGCGTGCTGGCCGAGGGCCTGGAGCGCGCGGGCAGCGACCCCACGCGCAGCAAGCTGCGCAATGCGCTCGCGGGTATCCGCAATCTGGACCTGGGCGGCTTTGTGGTGGACTACGCGGGCAACGCGCCGTATGTGGGTTCGCGCTACATCGACCTTTCGGTGCTGGGCACCTCGGGCCGCTTCCTGGGCTAGGGACGCTCCGCACGAATCAGCGCGCCGTGCGCATCTGCGGGCTCGGGCGGTCTGCCGCGCAAGCAAATACCCGCAATAGCTGGGCTATTGCTGCGGCGAACGTATTGCTTTGTGCGCCTTGCAGCCCATCCCGATCCGCAGCGCCCACTTGCCGCTTGATCCGTGCTGAGGGTCCCCGGGCGCGCGCCCGCTGCGCAGCGCATGCGCCGCGGGCGGCTTGCAGCCCCTCCCGGGGCGAAATATGGGTAAAAATGGCCTGTAGCGCTCGTTTTGATTGGTTATATTGCTATTAATTAAATAGCATATGACCGGACCTGCGCGCCTGCTGCCTGCGCCGGCGCAAGGCGTGCCCTGCGGCGGGGGCGGCTGGCGGCATCAGGCCGTGCGCATGGTCCCCGTCTCCACATACCGCTGGTGCCACGACAGCGCCTCGGTCAGCAGGTGCGGCGTGTGCTGGCCCACGGCCGTCTTCTTGGCACGCGCCACGTAGTCCTGCAGCGCAGGGCGGAAGTCGGGGTGCGCGCACTGCTCGATGATCATCTGCGCGCGCTGCGTGGGCGAGTGCCCGCGAAGGTCGGCCAGGCCGTGCTCGGTCACGATGATCTGCACATCGTGCTCGGTGTGGTCCACATGGGAAACCATCGGCACGATGCTGGAGATGGCGCCGTTCTTGGCCAGTGACGGCGTCATGAAGATCGACAGGTACGCATTGCGCGCAAAGTCGCCCGAACCGCCAATGCCGTTCATGATGGCCGAGCCCATGATGTGCGTGCTGTTCACGTTGCCGTAGATGTCGGCTTCGATCATGCCGTTCATGGCAATCAGGCCCATGCGGCGGATCAGCTCGGGGTGGTTGCTGATCTCTTGCGGGCGCAGCACGATGCGCTGCTTGTAGAAGTCGATGTTGCGGTTGAAATCTTCCATGGCCGCCGGGCTGAGCGACAGCGCCGTGGCCGATGCGCTGGCCAGCTTGCCCGAGCGCAGCATGTCCAGCATGCCGTCCTGCAGCACCTCGGTGTAGGCCGTGAGGTTGCTGAACGGGCCGTTGTTCAGCCCCGCCAGCACCGCGTTGGCAATGTTGCCCACGCCCGACTGCAGCGGCAGCAGGTCTGCGGGCAGGCGGCCCTTTTTCACCTCGTGCTGCAGGAATTCGATGATGTGGCCCGCGATGCGGTTCGACACCTCGTCGGGCGCGGCATACACGCTGTTGCGGTCGGGCTGGTTGGTGACCACCACGGCAATCACCTTGGCCGGGTCGCAGCGCAGGTAGGGCTCGCCAATGCGCTCGTCGGGTCGCGTCATGGGGATGGGTTTGCGGTGCGGCGGCACGTCGGTGCCGTAGTAGATGTCGTGCATGCCCTCCAGGCCCGGGTTGTGCCAGGCGTTCACCTCCAGGATGACCTTGTCGGCCTGGTCCAGCCAGGTCTTGTTGTTGCCGATGGATGAAGACGGGATCAGCCGCCCATCCGGCAGCACGCCCGCCACCTCGACCACCGCCACATCGAGCTTGCCCAGAAAGCCAAACCACACAAACTGCGCCACGTGCGAGAGGTGGATGTCCACGTACTGCATGTGCCCGGCGTTGATCTGGCGGCGCACTGTGGGGTCGGACTGGTAGGGCAGGCGCATCTCGATGCCGTCGACCTGCGCGAGGGCGCCATCGAGCTCGGGCGCGGTGCTGGCGCCTGTCCACAGGCCGATCTTGAAACCGTGGCCCTGGGCGTTGAGCGCCTCAATGCGTCGGGCCAGCGCGCCGGGCACCGCCTTGGGGTAACCCGCGCCGGTAAAGCCGCTCATGCCCACATGGGCGCCTGCGGGGATCAGCGCCGCGGCCTCGTCGGCCGACATGGTGCGGGAAAGGAAGTCAGGGTAGAGCACCCGGTCAGCGAGGGACATGCAAAACGCTCCGCAACAAAGGAAAAGGGCCTCCCGCCATTCGGACGGGAGGCCCCGGTCAAAGGAGGCATCCTAGCGACTCTTGCGAGACGACCAAGGGTTAACCCTTATCAATCTGCTCAGCCTTTGCGATTGAGCAAGGCGTACAGCAGGATGGCGCCAAACGTGGCGGTACCGATGCCGCCCAGCGCGAACTGGCCGAACTTCAGCGTGAAGTCGCCCGTGCCAATGATGAGCGTGATGGCGGCCACGATGAGGTTCTTGTTTTGCGAGAAGTCGACCTTGTTGTCCACCCAGATCTTGGCCCCGGCCACGGCGATCAGGCCGAACACCACGATGGACACGCCGCCCATCACCGGCAGCGGAATCGTCTGGATCAGCGCGCCGAACTTGGGGGAAAAGCCCAGCACCAGCGCAAACAGCCCTGCCAGCAGGAACACGGCGGTGGAATAGATCTTGGTGGCCGCCATCACGCCGATGTTTTCGGCATAGGTCGTCACGCCCGTGCCGCCCACGCCGCCGCTGACCATGGTGGCCACGCCGTCACCGATGAATGCGCGGCCCATGTAGCGGTCCAGGTCCTGGCCAGTCATGGCCGTCACGGCCTTGATGTGGCCCAGGTTCTCGGCCACCAGGATGATGGCCACGGGGGCAATCAGCAGCATGGCGTTGCCGCTGAACACGGGCGCTGCAAAGTTGGGCATGCCAAACCACGCGGCGTTGGCCAGTGCGCTCAGGTCCATCGGCTTGCCCAGGCCCATGCCGTTGGTCAGCACCGCGTAGATGATGCTGGCGGCAATCAGGCCCACCAGAATCAGCAGGCGCTGCACCATGCCGCGCGTGAGCACGGCCACCAGGCCCACGCACACAAAAGTCACAGCCTGCATCCAGCTGTCGAAGTTGCTGGCCGCCATGTTCTTGATGGGAATGCCCGCCAGGTTCAGGCCGATCACCGCCACCACCGATCCGGTCACCACCGGCGGCATGAAGCGCTCGATCCAGCCCGTGCCGATGACCTGCACCAGCACCCCGATCAGCGTGTACAGCAACCCGCACGCAATGATGCCGCCCAGCGCCACGCCGATGTTGGCGTTGGCCCCGCTGCCCGCATAGCCGCTGGCCGCAATCACCACCCCGATGAAGGCAAAGCTCGAACCCAGGTAGCTGGGCACCTTGCCGCCCGTCATGAAGAAAAAGATCAGCGTGCCCACGCCGCTCATCAGGATGGCCACGTTGGGGTCAAAGCCCATCAGGATGGGCGCCAGCACCGTGGCGCCAAACATCGCGATGACGTGCTGCACGCCCATCGCCGCCGTCTGCGGCCACGGCAGACGCTCGTCCGGCCCGATCACACCCCCCTGCTGCAGCACGTCGGCACTCTTGGCCCGCCAGTTCATGAATCCCATGTTGGTTCCTTTTGGTTGAAGGCGCCGATGCTAGTGGAAGCGATGCCGTCGGTCTATTCCGGGGGTGACGTTACGATGGCGGCCGCAGGGGAGGGAGCCTGTAAAGGGAGCCCCTGAGATCTTGAACAGGTTCTAACAATGATGTCGTCCGTTCCGTCCTGCCCATCCTGCCGCCAGCCCATGGAGGTGCACCGCTTTGCCAGCCATGCCGGGCCCGAGCTGGAGCTGGACATCTGCTTTGCCTGCCAGGGCATGTGGTTTGACCGGCACGAAAACCTCAAGCTCGCGCCTGCCGCCGTGGTCGGCCTTTTCAAGCTGCTGCACGAGCACCGCGAAGACCAGCACCTGCCCCTGGCAACCAGCATGGCCTGCCCGCGCTGCGTGGCCCCGCTGCAAAAGGGCTTTGACGTGGTGCGCAGCGGCCGCTACATGATCTACCGCTGCGGCCGCCAGCACGGGCGGTTCAGCACGTTCTCGTCGTTCATGACCGAAAAGGGCTTTGTGCGCCACATGACGCGCCCCGAGATCGACGACATGGCCAAGCGCGTGGGCGCCATCTACTGCACCAGCTGCGGCGCGCCGGTGGACATCCGCAAGGACCACGCCTGCCCGTACTGCCGCGCCGCGTTCTCGCTGATCGACCCCCAGGCCGTGGCGCGCGCCATGGAGGGCTATGCCGAAGCCGGCGCGCGCGCAAAGCTGCAGGCGGCCCAGGCCGCGCCGGTGGACATCGGCGACGCCCTGGTGGCGCTGGAGCGCGACCGCACCCGCGCCGAGCGCGAGCGCCAGAAAAAGGCCTTCACCAGCACCAGCGATGACGACGACAGCGCCATCACCGGCGACCTGCTGGCGGTGGGCGTGGGGCTGGTGTGGGCGATGATCAAGGCGTCCTGACACGGCTGCGGCGGGGCAAAGGCACCTCGCCGCGTACGGCAGGGTAGTGCACCGGTATCGCACGGGCCCGTACGGAAATGCCGGGTCGGCAGGTGCCGAGCCATCGGTGGCGCCGCGCTCGCTTATCTGCATGGAGGGTGTGGCCAAGTCAAGGCGCAGCCACACAGGGCGCTCACAATGGTGCCGGTAGCAAGGCCTTCCGGCATCCACCCCCGTGGCCCCGTACGCCACACGAGGAGAGTACCGTGCAGCACCCGACCTCGCGTTCCCGCCGCTCCCAGGCCCCCCGCACCCCGCGCGGGGCCACGCCACCTGCCGCGTGCCTGCTCGACCGCGCGCAGCTGCACGCCGTGCCCAGCACCCTGCTCATCCCGCTGGCTGCGCGGGCACATGGCGGCCGGTACTTCCCGTGGCTGGATTGCCACGACGCCGTAGCCAGCGGCCTGCTCGACAAGCTGGGGGCGGACGTGACTGCCACCCTGAACGACCTGCTCACCGTGCTCAACGTGCTGTGGCGCACCCGCGCCATCAAGGACGCCGGGCGCGCGTTTTTCAGCGCGAACGGGCAGGGCCTGGGCGTCAACCTGGGCTGCGGGCTGGCACAGCATTTTCAGTGGCTCGACACCGGCCACAACCATTGGCTCGACGCCGACCTGGCCGAGGTGATGGCACTGCGCCAGCGCCTGCTGGCGCCCCTGGGCCCGCGTGCGCGCCATGCCGTGGTCAACCTGGCGCAGCCCGGCTGGTGGCAGCGCCTGCGCCTGCCCGAGCGGCACGACACCGCGTACCCCGTGCTGCTGGTGTGCGAAGGCGTGCTCATGTACCTGGAGCCCGCGCAGGTGCAGGCCGTGCTGGCCGAGTTTGCGCAGCACGCGCCACCCGGCTCGCGCATGGTGCTGGACGTGCTCACCCGCGCCGCCGTGGGCCACGCATCACGCCACGCCAGCATGGCACCCACCGGCGCCGAGTTCCGCTGGGGCGTGGGCCGCGTGGCCGAGCTGGCCCAGGCCCATCCGCGGCTGGTGGTGCTGCGCGAGCAGAGCGTGGCCGACTGCTACGGGTGGAGCGGCATTGCGCTGGATGCGCTATGGCGGCCCTGGCTGGGCGCGCCGCTGTATGGGGTGGTGACGCTGGGGGTGAGGGACGGGGGCGGGTGACCGGGGCGTTTGCGCTGTCGCCGTCAGCCATAAGAGACTGTTCGTGCGGAGCCTGTGAAGCACCGCGCGACAGCAGGCTGGCACCGGACGCTTAGCCCGTGCGGGTTTGGACTGCAAGCCAGCTGGAAGCTAGTCATCGACTGCTTTGGGCCCTGAGCCGCCGTTCAGACGCGCCGCCCGGAAGCCGCCATTGACTTGCTGTAGCGGCTGTTGGAAATCCCGGTGTCTGCCCACTGGAGAGCTATAGTTTGCCGAGTTGATGCCTGCCGGGTTTAGCGGAACTTTTATACCTGGATGTTTAAACAGGACATCCCTCGCAAACCTATGCTGCAAGCCACTTTCAGGAGGAATCGGTGTCCAGAATATCCCGCATGGTCCAGTTTATCCCGCAGGTTTTGCGGTCTAAATTACGTTGGGCGCCATGAGAGCGAGAGTCTCATTCACTAGCAGCCACTTCGCGATTGAACCAGGCGAGGACGAAGACATTAACCCGGGCATCTACGGCAAGGCGCTTGCGCAATACGTTGCGGCGCAGCTCCCTGAATGCGGCATGCCGGTCGAGGGCGTCATCGAAGAAGACTTTGCTCGCCTCGTTGTCGTCCATCGCAAGCCGTTCAGGCTGTGGGTCGGTTGCGCGAACGAAGAGGGCAGCACCACAAACTGGCAGCTGCTCTTGTCGGCGGAGCTAGGTCTGCTTGGTCGCCTTCGCCGTACCGACGTAGCGCCGGCTTTCTCGACCCTTAGAAGCAACGTGGGTGCCATCGTGGAGGGCATTCCCGGGGTCTCACAAATTCAATGGCACGCACAATGACCGCATGCGCCCCGCCCAACAGGTCAGTCAACCGGACACCCAAACCGCTGCGCAGTTTGGGTACCCTCCGCTGGCGCTCCGGTGCCGGTTACTTTCAACGTTAGATTGCAGTGGACAAGCCAGGGTTAAAACTCGAGATCGTTTGGGTCGACGGGCACATGCTCGAGCTCGGCTTGCGCGCGGATAGTGGTCGCTTCTCGGGAGGAACGTCCTGCTACGCTGCTCTGAACGAGGCAGAGAAGTTTGCGGACCACCTCGAGGGGTTCCCTCGAGACCTGACTGACGCGAGGGAGTACAAGTTCGGCGGCGACCTTCCTGGGTTGCTTCTTGGCGGAGCTTCACTCCGGTTCAAGTGCATCGACGGTTCCGGGCATTTGGCTGTGACGGTGGAGATCTGGGACGAATCAAAGCAGGGAGGCCGAGAGACGGTGTCCGTTGTCCTGCAGGCTGTCCCAGCTCAGATCGATGCTTTTGTGAAAGATCTGCGTAGCATGGAGGCCTATGTGGGCTCGACGGCATTCCTGGCGGCTGCAATCTAACGGGCCGTTCATCTACGTTAGTCGTTTTGAACGCCATTTCGCACAATCTCTCGAACAAGCGAATGTCTCAATTTATCGCAGAGCGCAAACTGATCGCTGTACGCAGGGACACCGGCGAGCGCAAAGAGGTCACATATCGCGTGGGAGTTCCCTATTGGGCATCAGGGGAAGAATTTGCTTCGTGCCCGGTGGAGTTCGATGGGATGTTTTCCGAACTCGCGGATTCAAAGGGCATTGATGAACTTCAGGCACTCAGTCTGGCATCTGATCTTGATGGATTTCTAGTCAAGCTTCAGGGGAAGTACGAGTTTTACTGGCTTTCTGGCGAACCGTACTTCGATGAATCTGCAAAGTAGGCCTCAACTCGCTGGGCCTAACCCAGTAGTCAAGCGGGCCTGCCTTTGCCGTTGAGCGTCCGCTTTCATCGGCCGTTGCAGGCTTCTCATAGCCGATCTCGGTCATGGTTTCAGCGTAGTCACTATCGTCCGCCAAGCGCCCAGGCCCTGCCCCGAGCAAAGTCTAAAGGTCAGTGACGCGAAACCCTCGCAGATCAATTTCCCGTGTCGCGCGCACCGAGATTCCAATATCGCAAGCGCCTCCGCCTCACAGTTGACTGCTGCCAACCTTCCCCGAACGATCAAGCCACAGCCCATTCAGCGAAGCGCCGCTGGCCCCGCTGCCCAACGCGCCCACACAGGCGGCTTGCCCGTAAGCTGCCCCACGATGGCCGCCTGCAGCGGTGGCAGGCGGCGGGCGCCCTGCAGCACCAGCTGGCGCAGCAGGCGCGGTAGGGGCCGGGCATCGGTGTACAGCCGCACGATGGCGTTGGTGCCCTGGTAGATGGGCCAGGCGTGGCGGTGATGGGCGCTGGCATAGCCGGCCAGCACGTCGGCCGCGCCAATGTCCTGCCCCTTCCGGCGCGCGGCCACCAGTGCCGCCACCAGCCGCTCCACGCCCGCCAGCCCCAGGTTGTAGCCATGCGCCGTGACCGGGTGCATGCCCACGGCGGCGTCGCCCAGCAGGGCGCAGCGGGGGGCTGCAAACCGGTCGGCGTACACGGCCACCAGCGGGTAGGCGTGGCGTTCGCCCTCCAGCGCCATGGGGCCCAGGCGCTGGGCAAACTGCGCTTGCACCTGGGCGGCAAAGGCTGCGGGGTCCAGCGCCATCAGCGCTGCGGCGTCGGCCGCACCGGCGGTGACCACCACCGAGCACAGCGCGTGGCCGTGTTCGGGGTCATCGGGCAGCGGCAGCACGGCCAGCGTGCGTTCGTAGCCAAAGCATTCGTGCGCGACATTGCCGTGCGGCTGCGTGTGGCGCATCCGGCAGACGATCACGGTGCGGCCAAAGTCGGTCATCTGCGCGCCCAGACCCAGCTGGCGGCGCGTGGCAGAAAACCGGCTGTCGGCGGCCACCAGCAGCGGGGCGTGCAGGCGCTGCGGTCCAGCCTCGCCATCAGTCACGTAGTCCAGCGCGGCCAGAGGGCCGTGGGTGGACACCCGTGTGACCTGCGCGCCGGTGAGGATGCGCACGCCCGGCATGCGCTGCGCCACGGCGAAGGCGCTGCGGCGCAGGGCGTGGTTGGGCACGATGAAACCCAGCGGGCCGGGCGCGGGCGCGGCGGGCGTCGTCCGCGTACCGGCGTTGCCCGCGTTCAGTTGCAGCGCGCCGTGCTGGCCCAGCGGGCCATCGTGCACCTGGGCCTCGTGGATCTCGCTCACCTCGTGCGGGGCCAGCGCGCTCCAGCTGCCCAGCCGTTGCAGCGTGGCGCGGCTGGGGTGGGTCAGGGCGATCTCGCGGCCGTCGGGGGCCGGGTCGGCCAGCGTGGCGGCGGGAAGTTGCTCGACCACGGTGGCGGTGAACCCGGCCTGTGAAAGTGCGATGGCCAGCGAAAGTCCGGCCGGGCCGGCGCCCACGATGAGGACGTCACTGTCAGGGGATGTCATGGCAGCAGCGCGGGCGGCACGCACGGGCGCTGCGCCAGCCCGCAGGAGTTTTGAGCGGACGGCCATTGTGCTGGCGCCCGCCCCTGCGGGTTTTGCCGTGGGTCAACCCGCGGCACCGCCAGTGCTATCAAAAAGCGAGCTGTCAGTGCTTATGAATCAAGCGCCACCAGCCAAAAACGCCTTGAGGCCAAGCGGAACAAGTCTCCGCGCTGGAGCGGCCCCTGGACCGGGATGGGTTGCAATGCGCAAACCACAGGGACGGCCGTCGCTATGACGAGGATGTGCAGCGCCGCGACCGCGCTGAGCCATGCATGCGCCGTGCGCGTGATGCTGGTTCAGCGTTGCCTTGAAGCCAGGTCAGCCCCTGGCCGCCTTCTTGCGCGGTGCCTTGCCTGCCTTCTTGCTGCCGCCGCGCTTGCCGCGCAGGTGCAGCACCCACGCCACCAGCAGCCACAGGTAGGCCACGGGCACCGACCATGCGGCCACCCACGGCAGCGACAGCGGCGGTGCCATGAGGGAGCGCGGGTTGGCGATGGTGGCCAGCAGCTGGCGCGTGCCGCTGCCCAGCACGGGGTCGGCCTGGGTGCTGCCGGCGCGGGCCATGCGCGCCGCCATGAAGGTGAAAAATTCCATCAGCAATGCCGCGATCACAAAGCAGGCCAGCAAGGCCAGCAGGTGACCGAAGGCGCTGCGGTTGCCCTTGGCAAGAAAGACGACGGCGGACAGGAGCACCAGTGCGGGCAGCGCCCAAGTCAGTGCAGGCCAGGCGGACAGGAGCAGTTGCATCGGGCAGGGAACGCGGGTTGGCTCGAAAGGGACCCGGCCTGCAGTGGCCGGGAGCGGTGGTGGCTGCGGATCATAGACCCCGCGCACCCCCGGGCCGCAACGGTATGCAAACGCTCCTGTTTTGATAGCTGAAGGCGATGATATTTACTGGACTTACGCGTAAAAATGCTTGGAAAGTGCCGCTGGGGCACCCTGGCGGGCCGCAAGCAGCCTTCCACCGGCCGCCACCAGCCCCGGGCCTGGGGCCCTCAGCGCAACGGCTCGCGGTCCACCGGCGCTTCGGGCGTCGGGCCCGGCTTGCGCACACGCGGCCACCAGCTCTCGATGCGCTCTGCCGCCCAGTCTTTGCCGCCCAGCCCAAAGGCCAGCGCCACCGCAAACACCAGGCCGCCCAGAATGATGAGGAAGCTCTGGCGCACGATGTCGCCGCCCACCTTGAGCTGGTCCAGCGCGATCAGCACCACAAACACCACGATGGCGTACTGCGCCAGCGTGCCCAGCAGGGCGGCGTCCTGCAGCTTGCTGCGCCGTGCGTACGACGTGACGGTGTTGCCCACAAACCGCGCAAAGTAGCTGCCAAACGCCAGGATAAGCAGCGCAATAAACAGGTTGGGCACAAACCACATCACCTGGCTGAGCAGTGCGGTCACGTAGCTCAGCCCCAGCCCGTTGAAGGCCACCAGCAGCGCTGCCAGGATCACCAGCCCGTACGCCAGCAGCCCGAAGATGTCGGTGGTGTCGCCCGCCATGCCGCCCTGGCGCAAAAAGCCGTCCAGCCCCGAGCGCTCGGTGAGCACGCGGAAGTTGATGGCCCGCAACCCGCGCGTGACGGCGAAGCGCGCTGCCTTGGCCAGCAGCCAGCCGCCCGCCACGATGACGATGGCGATCAGCAGGCGGGGCAGGTAAGCGCCCACCTGAAAGAGCATGGCGCGCGCTGGCTCCAGGTGAATTCCGAAGTTGTCCATGAAGGTCTCTCGGTAGATAAGGGGAGGAGGGGTGAAGGATGGGACGAGGAGTGAGCTGCAGAGAGGGAGCCGCCCGCGGGTCAGGCACCGTCGGCCGTGGCGCCTGCCAGCGCCAGCAGCCCTTGCAGCGGCACCTGTACCCAGTCCACGCGGTTGCCCAGCTCGTAGCGGAGCTCATACACGGCCTTTTCGATCTCGAACAGCGCCAGCAGCCCCTCGGCCGTGCGGCGCTCGGCCTCGGTGCCGGCCATCTGCGCGGTGTAGGCGCCCAGGAAGGCTGCACGCGTGGCCTGCTCCCACTGCTGCACGTCAGCGTCCAGCCGCAGCACTTCTTCGGTGGTTTGCGTGGTGTGTTTCAGGGCGGCCCAGCGCGCATAGTTGAACGAGCGCAGCATGCCGGCCACGTCGCGCAGTGGCGATCCCTTGGTGCGCCGCTGCTCGAAGCTGCGGCCCGGTTCGCCCTCGAAGTCGATGATGATGAAGTCGTTGCCCGTGACCAGCACCTGGCCCAGGTGGTAGTCGCCATGAAAGCGCGTCTTGAGACCGCCCGGCGCGCCGCCCGGCACTGCGTGGATGCGCTCCAGCAGGGCGCCGCGCCGTGCCAGCAGGGCCTGCGCGTCCGCCTGTGCGGCGGCGGGCAGCTCGGTAAGGCGCTGCTCCAGCTGCGCCAGGGTGTCGGCGGCTTCCGTGGCGGCACGCTGGCGGTAGTTCAGCACGTCCTGCGCGGTCAGCGGCTCGGGGTCGAAAGACGGGTAGCCCGATCGCAGCGACAGCGCCTGGTGCAGTTGCGCGGTGCGCGTGCCCAGCATCCTGGCCAGTGCGAGGTAGCCGCCGTGCACATCGGCTGCCGGTATCTCATCGGGCGGCGCAATCCGGGCGTCCTCCAGAAACCGCTCCAGGTAGCCCAGCGTGTAGTCCCAGCCATCGCCCTGGTTCGCCACGTAGGCCTGCACCAGCGCTAGCGTCATCTGCGTGCCGTCGGTGGCGGTGTATTCCAACGCGCCCGCCACGGGTACGCAGTGCGGAAAGCGCGCCACCTCGGTCAGAAAGCGGCCCATCTCCAGTTCGGGGTTGAGCCCCGGGCGCAGGCGGCGGTAGCCCTTGAGGAACAGCGTGTCGTCAAACGTCACCACCGTGTTGCTGCTTTGCGCGCTGGGGCGGCTCACGGGCAGCGCATCCAGATTGCTGGCGATGGCCGCAAACTCTGCCGTGGGCCGAAAGCGCAGGCGCCCGCGTGCGGTGCCCAGCTCGAGGTTGTCGCCCATCGCGCGCACCACGGCGCGGCAAAAGGTCTCGTCGTGGAAGGCGTCGCCCATCACACCCACGTTGGCCTGCTGGCGCACCCGCGCCAGTCCGCCAGGGGCCAGGCGCTTCATGCGTTCTTCGTCGGCATCTTCCCAGGCCAGGGCCAGCGGTGCGAAGTACGTAGCGGGCTCGTCGGGTCCGTCGATGGACAGCAGGGGCAGCATCCATTCGTTACCGTCTTGCGACCAGATGGCATGGTCGTCCAGCCGCGCGCGCTGCACGCTGGTGCCCTTGTCCGCGTACCAGCGCTGCACCTCCAGAAACCGGGGCAGGGTGTCGGTCTCCAGCTGGGTGCGCATGCGCTCGGCCATGGACATGCGCCAGGGCATGACCTGGTCGCGGAAGAAGCTGGTCCAGCCGTCAAAAAGCACCAGCACCGGGCGCTCCTGCAGATCGAGGCCGTCCTGGTGCCAGGGCGGAATCTCGGCGTCGGTAGACAGGCGAAACCAGTAGAAGCCGTACGAGGGCAGCGTGAGCAGGTAGGGCAGCTCGCCAATGGGCGGGAAGGTGGTGCGGCCCAGCATCTCCACCGGCGCGCGGCCCTTGTAGGCGGTGAGGTCCAGCTCCACCGGCTGCGCCGCGCGCGAGAGGTTGAACACCGTGAGGATCACGTCGTCCTCGTATTCGCTGAGGTACGCCAGGATCTTGCGATTGCCGGGCTTCAGAAATATGCGCTTGCCACGGCCGAACGCGTGGCTGGTCTTGCGCACGGCGAGCATGCGGCGCGTCCAGTTCAGCAGCGAGCTCTGGTCGCGCGCCTGCGTCTCCACGTTCAGCGCCTCGTAGCCGTACATCGCATCCATGATGGGCTGCAGGTACAGGCGCTGCGGGTCTGCGCGCGAAAAGCCGGCGTTACGGTCGGGGCTCCACTGCATGGGGGTGCGCACGCCGTTGCGGTCGCCCACAAACACGTTGTCGCCCATGCCGATCTCGTCGCCGTAGTAGATGATGGGCGAGCCCGGCATGGACAGCAGCATGCCGTTCATGAGCTTGACGCGGTCGAGGTCGTTTTCCATCAGCGGCGCCAGCCGGCGGCGTATGCCTAAGTTGATGCGCGCGCGCGTGTCGGCGGCGTACATGGTGTACATGTAGTCGCGCTCCTTGCTGGTCACCATC
The DNA here is from genome assembly GCF_051942715.1 of Acidovorax sp. BL-A-41-H1. NCBI lineage: Bacteria > Pseudomonadati > Pseudomonadota > Betaproteobacteria > Burkholderiales > Comamonadaceae > Acidovorax > Acidovorax sp. BL-A-41-H1. The sequence goes on from NZ_JBPVJQ010000003.1 coordinate 397,787, forward strand.
TCCAGCGTCAGCTCGTCGTGGTTGCGCAAGAAGATCGCCCACTGGCAGCCATCGGGAATCTCGGGCGTCTGCTGCAATATCTCGACGATGGGGTGGCGGTCTTCCTGCGCAATCGCCATGTACATGCGCGGCATGAGCGGGAAGTGATACGCCATGTGGCACTCGTCACCATCGCCAAAGTACTCGCGCACATCCTCAGGCCACATGTTGGCCTCGGCCAGCAGAAAGCGGTTTTGGTATTCGGCATCAATCGCGGCGCGCAGCTGCTTGATGACGGCGTGCGTCTCGGGCAGGTTCTCGTTGCTGGTGCCGTCGCGCTCGATCAGGTAGGGAATGGCGTCGAGCCGGAATCCATCCACGCCCATGTCCAGCCAGAAGCGCATGGTTTTCAGCACCGCCTCCATCACCGCCGGGTTGTCGAAATTCAGGTCGGGCTGGTGGCTGAAGAAGCGGTGCCAGTAGTACTGCTTGGCCACCGGGTCCCAGCTCCAGTTCGACGTTTCGGTGTCGGTGAAGATGATGCGCGTGCCCTGGTAGATCTGGTCGGTGTCGCTCCACACATAAAAGTTGCGCTCGGGCGAGCCGGGCGGCGCACGGCGCGCGGCCTGGAACCACGGGTGGTCGGCCGAGGTGTGGTTGATGACCAGCTCGGTGATCACGCGCAGGCCGCGCTCGTGCGCGGCGTCGAGCATTTCCTTGAAATCATCGAGCGTGCCGTATTGCGGGTGCACGTTGTCGTACTCGGAGATGTCGTAGCCGTCGTCGCGCAGCGGCGAGGGGTAGAACGGCATCAGCCAGATGGTGTTGACGCCCAGCTCTTTCACGTAGTCGAGCTTGGCCGTCACGCCCTTGAAGTCGCCCACGCCGTCGCCATTGGTGTCAAAAAACGCCTTCACATTGAGCTGGTAGATCACCGCATCGCGGTACCACAGCGGGTCGTCGCTGATGTCGATCTCGGGGTTCTCGGGCGTGATGCCGGGCTGGGTTTCGGGCAGCGGGTGCGTGGGTGCGGGAATGGCGCTCATGGGTGCTTGCTCGGGTTCACTCGAAATAGTCAAAGTCGTGTTCGCGGCGCAGATGCCGGCGCACCACGAAGATGTGGGCCGGCATGCGGTGCGGATCGAGCTGCACAAAGTGCCAGTCGCCCTGCCACACAAAGCGCTGCTGGCTCAGCAGGTCGTGCATCTGCCAGTGCTCGGCTGGCGCAGCCGCTTCCCCGTCGGCCCCGCTATCGGCCACCCAGCTGGCATCCAGGTTCACCCAGCCCGACTGCGTGTTGTGCGCATCCAGGTTGACCACGGTGACCACGGTATTGCGGCCATCGGCCGAGCGCTTGGCGTAGGCCATCAGGTGCGGGTTGTCGATCTGCAGGAAGCGCAGGCTGCCGTCAGACTGCAAGGCCGGGTTCTCCTTGCGGATCTGGTTGATGCGCGTGATGAAGGGCGCCAGGCTGCTGGGCGCATCGAGGTTCCAGTGGCGTAGCTGGTACTTTTCAGAGTCCAGATACTCCTCGCTGCCCGCATGGCGCGGCAGGTGCTCCAGCAGCTCGTACGCCGGGCCATAGATGCCGTAGCTGGCCGCCAGCGTGGCTGCCAGCGCCAGGCGCGACATGAACACGGCGGGCTCGCCGCCCTGCAGGTGTTCGTGCAGGATGTCAGGCGTGTTGGGCCACACGTTGGGCCTGAAGTAGTCCGTGCCCGGCCCTGCCGACAGCTCGGTGAAGTACTCGGTGAGTTCTTCCTTGGTGTTGCGCCAGGTGTAGTACGTGTATGACTGCGAAAAGCCCCGCTTGGCCAGTCCGTGCATCACCTTGGGCCGCGTGAAGGCTTCCGACAGAAACAGCACATCCGGCTGCTCGCGCTTGATCTCGGTGATGACCCATTCCCAGAACGGAAACGCCTTGGTGTGCGGGTTGTCCACGCGGAAGATGCGCACGCCCTCGCCGATCCAGTGCGTGAAGATGCTCTTGAGTTCTGCCCACAGGCCCTGCCAGTCGTCGCACTCGAAGTTGAAGGGGTAGATGTCCTGGTACTTCTTGGGCGGGTTCTCGGCGTACTGCACGGTGCCGTCGGGCCGCCAGCGGAACCAGTCGGGGTGCTCGGTCACGTAGGGGTGGTCGGGCGCGCACTGGAAGGCAATGTCCAGCGCCACCTCCAGGCCCTGTGCGCGTGCTGCAGTGACAAGCTCGCGGAAGTCGGCCGCGGTGCCCAGTGCGGGCAGAATGGACTTGTGCCCGCCTTCGGCCGCGCCAATGGCCCAGGGGCTGCCCACGTCGCCCTCCTGCGCCACCAGCGCGTTGTTGCGGCCCTTGCGCTGCACCCGGCCGATGGGGTGGATGGGCGGGAAGTACAGCACGTCAAAGCCCATGCCCGCGATGGCAGGCAGGCGCTGCAGCACATCGCGGAAGGTGCCGTGGCGGCCCGGCTCGGGCGCGGCCGAACGCGGGAACAATTCGTACCAGCTGCTGAAGCGCGCGCGCTCCGGGTCGGCCACCAGGGGCAGTTCGGTGCGAAAGCGTACTGCGTGGCGACGGTCGGGGTAGCGGTTGGCAAGTTCGGCCAATTCCTCGTTCAAAGCAAGCGCCTTCAGCGCGTCGGCTTGCTCTGCGTCCGCGTCGATGGTGCTGTCACCGACCTCGTTGCGGGCCACCGGTGCGGGCGCCAGCGCCCCGTCTTCCAGCGCCTGCGCCCAGTCCACCAGCGCGGCGCGGTCGGCGCTCTCGGCCCGCATGGCGGCGGCCGCGATCTCCAGCGCGCCCACACGGGCCGCGATGCGGATGTCATCGGGGTCCACGCGCCGCACCAGCTCGCGCCGCCACGAGTCGAACGCGTCCACCCAGGCCACCACCGTGTAGTGGTAGCGGCCGGGCACGGGCGGCACAAAGGACGCCTGCCATTCGTCGTTGCCCAGCAGCTGCATGGGCAACTCGGCGGGCTCAGTGGGCACTGCATCGCCCTCGGCGCGCCACTGCAGCACCACGCGCAGTGCGTCGTGGCCGTCGGTAAAGCAGTGCGCCGTCACCGCAAAGGATTCGCCTGCAATGCACTTGGCGGCAAAGCGGCCGCCGTCCACCGCGGGCAGCACGGCTTCGACCACGGCACGCGCACGGCCGTCCTGCGGCCAGCGCGGCGGTGTGCGGCCCGCGGCCTCGGCGGGCTGCAGCAGGATGGGGGTGGGGCTAGGCGTGGTCATCATCGTCATGGGCGTGCGGCCGCGTGGGCGAGAGGTAGAGGACAGACAGCGGAGGCAGCGTGAGGCACAGGGAGTGGCTGAAGCGCCGCGAGCGCACGGGTGTGGAATCGACGCCGCCCAGGTTGCCCCAGCCTGCACCGCCGAATTCGCGCGCGTCGGAGTTGAGGACTTCGCGCCAGTAGCCGGCCTCGGGTGCGCCGACGATGTAGTTCTCGCGCGGGATCGGCGTCATGTTGCAGACCACCATCACCGGCGCATCTGCGCTGCCGTGCCGGGGCTTGCGCAGGAAGGCGATCACGCTTTGCGCGGCATCGTCGGCCTCCAGCCATTCAAAACCTTCGGCCGAAAAATCCACCGCGTGCAGGGCTGGATGGGCGCGGTACACGCCATTCAGGGCCTGCACCAGCCGCTGCACGCCCGTATGGCGGTCCCAGCCGGCGCTGTCCCATTCAAGCTGGCCCTCGTGCGTCCATTCGCGGCGCTGGGCAAACTCGCAGCCCATGAACAGCAGCTTCTTGCCGGGGTGCGCCCACATCAGGCCGAACAGCGTGCGCAGGTTGGCAAACTGCTGCCAGTCGTCGCCCGGCATCTTCTCGATGAGCGAGCCCTTGCCGTACACGACCTCGTCGTGCGAGAGGGGCAACACAAAGTTTTCGTTGAAGGCATACACCATCGAAAACGTGAGCTTGTGGTGGTGGTAGCGCCGATTGATCGGGTCTTCCTTCATGTACGACAGGCTGTCGTGCATCCAGCCCATGTTCCACTTCATGCCAAAGCCCAGCCCGTTCATCTCGATGGGGCGCGACACCATCGGCCACGCGGTCGATTCCTCGGCAATGCTCACGGTGTCGGGGTGGTCGCGGTACAGCGCGCGGTTGAGGTGCCGCAGGAACTCGATGGCTTCCAGGTTCTCGCGCCCGCCGTGGCGGTTGGGAATCCACTCGCCCGGCTTGCGCGCATAGTCCAGGTACAGCATCGAGGCCACCGCATCCACGCGCAGGCCATCGAGGTGGTACTGATCCAGCCAGAACATGCCCGACGACACCAGAAAGCTGCGCACCTCGTGGCGGCCGTAGTTGAAGATGCTGGAGTTCCACTCGGGGTGGTAGCCCTGGCGCGGGTCCGCATGCTCGTACAGGTGCGTGCCGTCAAAGCGGTCGAGCCCGTGTGCGTCGGCCGGGAAATGCGAGGGCACCCAGTCCAGCAGCACGCCAATGCCGCGCTGGTGCAGGTGGTCCACGAAGTACATGAAGTCCTGCGGCGTGCCATAGCGGGCGGTGGGCGCAAAGTAGCCGGTGGTCTGGTATCCCCACGATCCGTAGAACGGGTGCTCGGTGATGGGCATCAGCTCCACATGCGTGAAGCCCAGGTCCGTCACATAGTCGGCCAGTGCGTGGGCCAGCGCCCTGTAGCCCATGAACTCGCCGCCCTCGCGCCGCCATGAGCCCAGGTGCACCTCGTAGATGGACATGGGGGCGTCGAGCGCATTGCGCGCGCCGCGCGTGGCCATCCAGTCATCGTCGCCCCAGGTGTAGTCCAGCGCCCAGGCCCGTGAGGCGGTGGCAGGGGCCAGTTCTGCGCACAGGGCAAAGGGGTCGGCCTTTTCCAGTACCTGTCCATCCGGCGTGACGATGCGGAACTTGTAGGCCTGGCCGTGCGCGACACTGGCCACAGCGCCCTCCCACACGCCGCTGTCATCGCCGCGCGGGCGCAGCGGGTCGGCGTCGGGGTTCCAGCCGTTCCAGTCGCCAATCACCGATACCGCCGCGGCGTTGGGTGCCCACACGGCCAGGTCCGCGCCCGGCCCATCGGCCCACAGGTGGCAACCGAGCTTCTGGTACAGGCGCGAATGCGTGCCCTCCCTGAAAAGATAGGCGTCATGCGCGGTGAACGCATGCGTCGTTAAAGCCGGGTTCTGTGGGGGTGATGCATGCACTGGGGTTCCTCGGGCGTTGTTCTGCCGGATGCAGGCGGCCTTGTTTGTGGCCGCTGCCGGTGGGGGTCGCGTCGTCCATTTCATTGGCGCACAGCGGGGCCGTGGGTGGCCGCGCGGCAGCCGCGCAACGGCCGGTGGGACAGCGCCTTGCAGGGCTGTAGGAATGCGCTGGCGGGGTGTGTCCCGTGGTCCCTAGGCGCTCTTTTCCTACGCTGGCGCGCAGTACGCTTCTCTAGAGTGGGAAGGTCGGGTGGACGCCCATCTGTGTCGAGACGTCCGCTTTTTCTTCACCGGATTCAAAGGACCCCTGCATGCTTGTAGACATCTACCGCCGCCCCGAAAACGGCGGCAAGTTCTCTCACCTGGCCGTGCCCGAGGGCCAGCCCATTCCCGAGGAAGCGACCAACACCGACTGGGTGGGCGAGGCAGCCGGCACCGAGCTGGACGAGGCGCTGGAGCGCTGGGACGAATACGGCATCGAGCGGCCGGGCGAGCAGCTGCAGCGCAAGGGCTACGCCATCACCAGCGTGGACCAGACCACCCCGGGCTGACCGCGCGAAGATGCGCCAGGGCGCGCAGCCTTGGCGCGCTACCGGCAGGCCCTGTCAATTGCGGGACGACCCCGCTGGCAGGGGCGCCCATGCGCTGGTAACCTGACCCGCATGGAGACAAACCACAACACCCCCCAGCCCCCGTACATTCCGCAGATCCGCCTGTACCAGGACTGGCTGCGCGACCAGCGCGGCCTGCAGTTCGACAGCTACGACGCCCTGTGGCGCTGGTCCATCACCGAGCTGGACGCCTTCTGGCAGACCATGTGGGATTACTTCGAAATCGAGTCGCCCACGCCGCACACGGCAGCGCTGGCCAGGAACACCATGCCGGGCGCCCAGTGGTTCCCGGGCGCGCAGGTCAACTACGCGCGTCAGGCCCTGCGGCATGTGGATGCAGCCCACGCCGCTGGCCTGCCGGCCATCATCAGCCGCAACGAAAAAGGCCAGCACCGCGAGATGCCCTGGCCCGAGCTGCGCCGGCAGGTGGCGGCGCTGGCGCTGCACCTGCAGGCGCAGGGCGTGCAACCCGGCGACCGCGTGGCCGCCTACCTGCCCAACGTGCCCGAAGCCATGGTGGCGCTGCTGGCCACCGTGGCGATTGGCGGCGTGTGGAGCATCTGCGCGCCCGACATGGGCACGGCTGCGGTGCTCGACCGCTTCCAGCAAATCGAGCCCACCGTGCTGATCGGCGTGGACGGCGTGACCTATGGCGGCCGCGACCACGACCGCACCGGCGTCCTGCAGGAGCTGCGCGCCGCACTGCCCACCGTGAAGCACGCGGTGCTGCTCAGCAATCTGGATGCTACAAATTCAATAGCTGAATGGGCAGATTGGACCAGCGCTACAGGCCGAAATGATGCTGAAACGGCCAATTTCGAGCCCCTGTGGCTGCCGTTTGACCACCCGCTGTGGATCGTTTACTCCAGCGGCACCACCGGGTTACCGAAGCCCATCGTGCACGGCCATGGCGGCACGCTGCTGGTGGCGCTGCAGCTGAAGGTGCTGCACAACGACATCGGCTGCAGCTACGCGGCCAACAGCTTTGGCGAGCGCTACCACTGGTACAGCTCCACCGGCTGGGTGATGTGGAACGCGCAGCTGTCGGGCCTGCTGTCGGGCACCACCTGCGTGATCTATGACGGCAACCCCGGCGGCAGCAAGGACCACCCCGACTGGGGCGTGCTGTGGCGCTTTGCGGCCGAGACGGGCGTCACCTTCTTTGGCGCAGGCGCGGCGTTTTTTGCCAACTGCATGAAGTCGGGCCTGCAGCTGGCCGACTGCGGCGACCTCACCCGCATCCGCGCGCTGGGCACCACCGGCTCGCCCCTGTCGCCCGAGGTGCAGCAGTGGGGCACGGCGCAGTTCGAGGCACTGGGTACGCCTGATATCTGGTGGAACAACATTTCAGGCGGGACCGACTTTTGCGGCGCCTTCATTGGCGGCAACCGCGAGCTGCCCCAGGTGCCGGGCGAGATGCAGTGCCGGATGCTGGGTGCCGCCGTGGAATCGTGGAATGCCGAAGGCCTGCCCGTGACCGACGAGGTGGGCGAGCTGGTGTGCGCGCAGCCGATTCCGTCGATGCCGCTGTACCTGTGGGGCGACAAGGATGGAAGCCGCTACCTGTCGAGCTACTTCGACATGTACCCGGCGGGCCACGGCCGCCAGCCCGGTGGCGGGGACGGCCCGGCCAGCATGGGTGCGGTGTGGCGGCATGGCGACTGGCTCAAGGTGGGGGCCAACGGCGGCTGCACCATCTACGGCCGCAGCGATGCCACCATCAACCGCCACGGCCTGCGCATGGGCACCAGCGAGATCTACAGCGCGGTCGAATCGCTGCCCGAAGTGCTCGACAGCATGGTGGTGGACCTGGAATACCTGGGCCGCGAAAGCTACATGCCGCTGTTTGTGGTGCTGCGCGCCGGCGTGGCGCTGGACGATGCCATGCGCGGCCGCATCAACGCCGCGGTGCGTACGGCGCTCAGCCCGCGCTTTGTGCCCGACGACATTTTTGCCGTGGCCGAGGTGCCGCGCACCCTGACCGGCAAGAAGCAGGAGCTGCCCATCAAGAAGCTGCTGCTGGGCCAGCCCATCGACAAGGTCGTCAACCGCGACGCCATGGCCAATCCGGGCTGCCTGGACTGGTATGTGGCGTTTGCGACGCAGCGGGCTGCAGCGGCGCAGGGCTGAGCGCAGCGCCCTGGCCCGACGGGCGTATCGCATGGGCCGCCTGGCGGCCCGGCCCGATCAGTCCAGCGTGGCGCCGGAGGCCTTGATCAGGCGCTCCCACACCGGCCGCTCCTTCACCATGGCCGCCGCAAACTGCGCGGGCGAGCTCTTTTGCACATCAAACCCCATGGCGGCGATGCGCTGGGCCACGTCCGGCAGCTCGGTGGCCTTGCGCACCTCGGCCGCGATGCGTTCCAGGATGGCGGGCGGCGTGCCAGCGGGCGCGCCGAAAGCCAGCCAGCCGGCCACGCGGTAGGCCTCATCGTTCAGGCCCTGCTCGGCCAGGGTGGGCACGTTGGGCAGGGTGCCCATGCGGCGCTCGCCGCTCACGCCCAGGGCCTTTAGCTTGCCGGCGTCAATGTGCGCCTTGACCTGCAGCGCGCTGGCAAAGCCGATCTGGATCTGTCCACCCAGCATGTCCTGCACCATGGGCGCCTCGCCGCGGTAGGCCACGTGGCTCATGTCGGCGTTTTGCGACTGGCTCATGTACGCACCGGCCAGGTGTGGGTAGGCGCCGGTGCCGTAAGAGCCATAGGCCACCTTGCCCTTGTTGGCCGCGATGTGCTTGAGCAGCTCGGGGCCATTGCTCACCGGCACGCTGGGGTGCGCTACCAGCACCAGGGGCGCAATGGCGATCTGGTAGACCGGCGCGATGTCGCGCTCGGGGCTGTAGGGCAGCTTGGTGTACAGGAACTGGTTGGTGAGCATGGAGTTGCTCAGCCCCAGCAGCAGGGTGTAGCCATCCGGGGCGGCCTTGGCCACGGCGTCGGTGCCGATGATGCCGGCCGCGCCGGGCTTGTTGTCGATGACCATGGGCTGGCCCAGGCCCACGGCCATTTTCTCGGCCAGCACGCGCGCCAGCACATCGGTGGCGCCACCAGCGGCAAAGGGCACGATCACCTTGATGGGCTTGTTGGGATAGGCGGCTTGCGCCAGGGCGGTGGTGCCGGTGCAGGCGGCAGCCGCCAGCGCAGCGGCGCCCAGCCAGGTGCGGCGGTTCATCAGGCGGGAAAAGGGCATGGTGTGTCTCCTGTCATGGTTGTTGGAAATCGATCGGGCTATGCGGTGCAGGGGTGGCGGGCCGTCACGCCATGGCCTATGCGGTCTGGGGGCACCCCGTGGGGGTGGCGATGCGCACGGTGATGGGCAGTGGCGCGAGCACTTCGCGCAGACGCTCCTGCCACTGCCCGGGCGCTGCGCCGGAATCGACCACCACCACGCGCACCGCGCTGTCCCCCTCGAGCTGCACCTGGGGGCGGGGGAGGTCCGGAGATGCTTCGCACACGCCGTCCACCAGCGCCTGCACCGTGCGGCAGGCGGCGCGCTGGCGCAGCTCGGGCTTGTAGATCTTGCCCACGTTGGTCACGGGCATGGCGTCGATCACCTGCACCCAGCGCGGGCGGGCCACGGCTTCGTCCACGCGTTCGGCGGTGAAGGCCAGCAGTTCAGCCTCGGTCACCGGTGGCGCGCCGGGCACCAGCGTGGCGTACACCACCGGCAGCTCGCCGGCATAGGCATCGGGCGCACCCACGGCGGCGCACAGCTGCACGGCAGGGTGGCCGCCCAGGGCGTCCTCGATCACCTTGGGATCGATGTTATGGCCGCTGCGGATGATGAGGTCCTTGGAGCGGCCGCTCAGGTGCAGGCGGCCCTGGTCGTCCACAAAGCCCAGGTCCCCCGTGGCCAGCCAGCCATCGTGCGTGAACGCCTTCGCGGTGTCGGCCGCATCCAGAAAGCCCGAGAACAGGTTGGGTGACTTGAACAGCACCATGCCCGGCTGGCCGGGCGGCATGTCCTGGTCGGATGCATTGCCTTGCCCATCCAGCGCCACCACGCGCAGTTGCGTGTACGGCAGCCGCCAGCCCACACAGCCCGCGGGCGCGTGCACGCCCGGCGGCGTGATGGTGGAGATGCCCGCCATCTCGGTCATGCCCAGGCTTTCGTGCACATGCAGGCCGAACAGCCGTTCAAACCGCGCCGCCAGCTCGGGCGCAAGAATGGCCGCGCCCGTGCGGCAGTATCGCAGCGTGGCAATGTCGGCCCCGCCCACCGGCACGTTGGCCAGCGCAGCCAGCACCGTGGGCACGGCCGATACATAGGTGCAGCGGTAGCGCTCCACCAGCCGCCAGTAGTTCGCGATCACCTCGCGGTTGCGGAACAGGCTGGTGGTGGGGATGACGGTTTCCACCCCCGCCGACAAGGCGGCCAGGGCGCCCGGCAATACACCCGCCACATGGAACAGCGGGTAGCCGTTGATGCCCACGTCCTGCGGTGTCATGCCCTGCATCTGCACGCAGCCCCAGGCGGTGAACACCTGCGCGCCGTGGCTGTGGCGCGCCAGCTTGGGCGCGCCGGTGGTGCCGCCGGTGTGAAAGTACGCGGCGATGTCGGTGCCTGCAATGCGGCGGCCGCTCACCAGCCGGTCGGCGGGTTGCTGCAGCCGCTCGGCCAGGTCCACCACGCCAGCGGGCAGCGGGCCAGTCGCGCCGGGCGCTTCATCGTAGGGGGCGACGCGCAGTACGGTGGTCAGCGTGGGCACCAGGGCGCGCAGGCGCAGGGCCTTGCTCCAGTAGCCCAGGTCGCCCTCGGCGCCGTAGGCAATCAGCACCTTGGCGCGTGCGAGCCGCATCATGGCCGCGATCTTCTCGTCGGTGAGCATGGGGTTGAGCGGCTGCACGATGCCGGCCGCCTCGCCGCCCCACAGGGCCAGGTGGTATTCGAGGCAGCCGGGCAGCAGCACGGCCACGGCGTCTTGCGGGCCCACGCCCAGGTGGTGCAGAAGGTTGGCCGCCTGGTGGATGCCGGCCAGCAGCTGGGCATAGGTCCAGCGCACGGGCTCCTGCGCCGGGTCTGCCGTGGGCAGGAAGGTCAGCGCGGGCTTGTCGCCGAAAGCCCGGGCCGAATTGACGAAGATTTCATAGGTGCTTTGCACCGGCAATGCCTCGGCCAGCGGGCGCGCCTCCAGCCGCTGCACGTCTTGCAGGCTGCGCACCGGGAAGGCGGGGGCGAACGGGGCGTAGGGCATTGGCAGGAAGGGAAGGGTCATGGGGTCTCGATGGGCCTGTGGTGCCAGGCGGGGAAAGGGCTTTCCGCGCCGGGGTGTATGCGCTCTTTTCCTACCCCGTTGCGCCCGCCATGTGGCCACAGTCTGTCTGTGTACCGGAACAAAAGCAGTCACGCAGATGTCAGACCGGGCGCGTTGCCCCTTGCGGGACCGTCAGCCGGCTCTGAGCGCCAGGGGGCTGTCCCTGCACACCCATAATGGACCATGTTGTTTGTCACCGTGCCCCTTTCATGAACACTCCTCAGCTGCCCAAACGTTTCTCGATGATCCGCGAGTTCCATCTGGCCGACTGGTTCACGCTGGGCAATGCCGTGTGCGGCGTGGGGGCGCTGTTCTCGGCCATGACGTTCCTCGAGACAGGCGACGTGCGCCATGTGTACTACGCGTGCGCGCTGGTACTGGCCGCGCTCATTTTTGACGTGCTGGACGGCCGTATTGCCCGCTGGCGCCAGAAAAGCTCGGCCATGGGCCGCGAACTCGATTCGCTGGCCGACGTGATCTCGTTCGGTGTGGCCCCGGCCATCATTGCGTATGGCTGCGGCATGCAGGGCCTGTACGACCGCATCGTGCTCGCGTACTTTGTGGCTTGTGGCGTTTCGCGCCTGGCGCGCTACAACGTTACCGCTGAAACCCTGTCGGGCGAGGACGGCAAGGTGAAGTATTTCGAGGGCACGCCGATTCCCACCTCCATCGTGCTCGTGGGCGTGCTCGCGCTGGCTGCCTGGATGGGCGCCGTGCGCGAAGGGCTGTGGTTTGGCAAGGTGCTCATCGGCGGCTTCACGCTGCACCCGCTGGTGCTGCTGTTTGCGGTGTCGGGCTCGCTGATGATCAGCCGGATCCGCATTCCCAAGCTCTGACGGCGCTGCGCTCAAGGCGCCCGGTGCTATAAATAATATAGCTACCCGGCATTATTTGGTAAGGGCTTGGGCGCAAAAATGCTTGAAATTCATGCCCCAGCCGGTTTGCGATTGACCAGCACGATCCCCGCCGCCACCAGCACCAGCGCCACCACCAGCCCGGTGGTGACCGGCTCGCCCAGCCACAGTGCACCGATCAGCAGCGCAAACACGGGCGTGAGGAACACGAACACCGAGATCTTGGTGGCCGGATAGTGCGCCAGCATCCACATCCAGGCCAGGTAGCTCACAAACGCGCCCACCAGCGCCTGCAGCAGCAGCGACGTCCAGGCAAAGGTGCTGAACTGCCACACCCAGGGCTCGCCGAGCGCCAGCGACAGCACCGGCAGCACCAGCGTGCTCACGCCCACCTGGTAGAACAGCTGCTTGGCCGGGGCAATGCGCCCCAGCGGCGTGGTGCGGATGACCACCGTGGTCAGGGCCCACATCAGCCCGGCCAGCAGGCCCAGCAGGTCGCCCAGCCAGGCCATGGGCAGCGCGGCGTTGGCCGGGCCCATCAGGCCATCGCCCAGCGCCAGCCCCACACCGACGAACGCCGCAGCCAGTCCCAGCCATTGCCAGCCCTGCAGCCGCTCGCCGGGCACAAAGCGCGGCAGCAGCAGCGCCACCCAGAAGGGCGACGCATACAAGAACACGGTGAGCCGCGAGGCCGACGTGTACTGCAGGCCCAGGTAGATGCACGCAAATTCGCCCGCAAACAACGCGCCTGCCAGCAGTCCGGCCCGCGCGGCGCCCGGCGGCTCGGCAGCGGGTGACAGCCGCACCCCGCGCCAGATGCACCAGGCGGCCACCGCCGCGCTGGCGATGGCAAAGCGCACAAAGGCCTGGAACACGGGCGCCACCTCGGCCACCGTGGCCTTGACCAGCACCTGCTGGAAGCCCCAGAACATGCAGCAACCCAGCAGGAGAGAGATGGCGAGGGCGTCGAGGTGGGCTTTGCGGGTGAGAGGCATCGGCCGATTATGAAAGTGCTACAGCGGATGCGCCGTCGCGCAGGGAACTGCACCTTGCTGGCAGGGCCGTGCGTGCGGGGTGCGGTGCCCGTCCTACAAGCGCCGCGGCATTGGCGCACAGGGCACGCGTACCGCGACGGCTAAGGTGCAGACGGGGATGCGCCACGGGCATTCGTGACTGCGTGCAGTGCCACGACATCAGCGGCAACGTGGCGCGCTCCGATCGAATTGCCCAAGGAGAAGCCATGTCCCCCGGTCTGCCGCCTACTGCTCGCAATGTCCGCCGCATCCGCTGGCCGGCGCTGCACGGGCACGGCTGGCTGGTGGGCGCAGGCCTGTTGTTGATTGCACTGGGGCTGGGCCCGGTTTTCTTATGGCCGCGCGCCACCAGTCATCTGGTCACGGTCCAGGCCGCACCGAACACGGCACCGCCCGTCGCTCGCGCCGCCGTACTTCCGAGTTCCGTTTCAATGGTCGCAGCTTCTACCCCTGCGGAGGTCGCGTCGCAACGGCCCCAGCCCCGGTTCGGGAACGAGCCAGCGTCCGCCGATGCGCGCCACATTGCCCAGTGGGCGCTGCACTCGGGCGACAACGGGCGCCGGGGTGTGGTGGTGGTCGACAAGAAGAACGCCAGGGTGTTCGCATTTGGCGCAGACGGGGCGCTCAAGGGTGCCGCGCCGGCGCTGCTCGGCTCCGCCATCGGCGACCACACGGTGCCGGGTGTGGGCGACAAGCCCTTGTCGCAAGTGCGGCCCGAGGAGCGCACCACCCCCGCCGGCCGCTTTGTGGCCGAGGCGGGGCGCAATGCCAACGGCGAAGACATCGTGTGGGTCGACTACGACGCAGCGGTCTCCATGCACCGGGTGCGCCCCAACGTGAAAGCCGAACGCCGGCTGGAGCGCCTGGCGTCGGCCACGCCTGCCGACAACCGCATCTCGTTTGGCTGCATCAACCTGCCGGTGTCGTTCTACGAGAACGTGCTGAGCCCGCTGGTGCACGGCACGGGCGCCGTGGTGTATGTGCTGCCCGAGACGCAACCGGCCGCGCCGCTGTTCGGTGCCTACCCGGTGCCCGACAGCGATTCGCCGCCCGCGGAACGGTCGCCTGCGGCGGCCCGCCCGTAGCGGAGCGCCGCGGTTGACGTTGCGCATCGCCCATGTCCCACACGCCCTGCAGCCACGGGCCGACGGTGGCACGCCCGGGAACCCATAGGGTGTAAACAGCTGGCGACGTTGCCGGCGATATCCGTTCCATCCACAGATCTAGGAGTCCCGAAATGAACGCATCGAACCCACTGAAGACTTTGCTGGCAGGCCTGGCCACCGTCGCGGTTGTCGGCACCGCCATCGCACAGAGCAACCCGCCCAATACGACCAGCCCCAACGCAGCCACAGGCGCCGGTCAGCAAAGCTCGCAGAGCACCCCCATGGGCAGCACGGGCACACCCGGCAGCAACACGGGCGGCACCACGGGTGCTACCTCGGGCACGAGCGGTTCGTCCGGCTCCACCATGGGCTCCACCGGCGCTGCCGGTTCCTCCAGCTCCATGGGGTCGACCAGCTCCGGTGGTAGCACCAGCATGGGCTCGGGCAGCACCGACACGCGCAGCAGCACCTCGGGCCGCCCCATGCGCGCTGACCGCAACTGAGCGGCATTGCCACGCTTCCCCTGAAAGCCGGGCCAGTGCCCGGCTTTTTGCTGCGCCCTGCATCATCGTGACCACGCCGGGCCATGCCGCGCCGCAGCCCCGCGCCGGGCAACAGGTGCTTACGCCACCCCACGGTACACTTTGCGCCTTCCCAAACCGGTTCCCAGCGTACCCACACCACCGTTCATGGCCCTTACCACGGCGGCCCAGGCCCGCACCAGCTTTGACCTCAAGAGCGCCTCTCTGCCCGTGGTGGCCGTGATGCTCAAGGCCACCGACGCCGCGCTGTTTGTCAGCGATCTGGCCCAGCGTGTGGCCGATGCACCGGGATTCTTTGACAACGATCCCGTCCTCATCGACCTGAGCGCCGTGCGCGACGCCCCCGAAGCCATCGACTTTGCCGCCATCGTGGCCGCACTGCGCAGCCACAGCACGCTACCGGTGGCCGTGCGCGGCGGCAGTGCCGCCCAGATGGAAGCCGCGCGCAGCGCAGGCCTGGCCGCGGCGCCCGATGCCCCCGCCCCCCGAGCCGAAGCCGCTGCCCATGCCGAAGTGCGTGAAGTCGTCCGTGAAGTGGTGCGCGAGGTCGAGGTGGTGCGCGAAGTGCCCATGGCCGGGCCGGGCACCGTGGTGGTCGACAAGCCCCTGCGCTCGGGCCAGCAGGTGTATGCCCGCGGCGCCGACCTGGTGGTGATGGCCGTGGTGAGCTTTGGCGCCGAGGTGATTGCCGACGGCAACATCCACGTCTATGCCCCGCTGCGCGGCCGTGCCATTGCCGGTGCGCGGGGCAATGCCGATGCGCGTATCTTCAGCACCTGCCTGGAGCCGCAGCTGGTGTCGATTGCCGGCATCTACCGCACCACCGAAACCGAGCTGCCCGAAGCCGTGCGCGGCAAGCCCGCCCAGGTGCGCCTGGACGGCGAGAAGCTCATCATCGAGCCCCTGGCCTGACCGATTTTCCCCATCCTTTTTCACCCTCCACAAAAGAACTGCAACACATGGCCAAAATCGTCGTCGTGACCTCCGGCAAGGGTGGCGTGGGCAAGACCACCACCAGCGCCAGCTTTGCCACCGGCCTCGCCCTGCGCGGCCACAAGACTGCCGTGATCGACTTTGACGTCGGCCTGCGCAACCTGGACCTCATCATGGGTTGCGAACGCCGCGTGGTGTACGACCTCATCAACGTGATCCATGGCGAGGCCAACCTGAACCAGGCCCTCATCAAGGACAAGCAGTGCGACAACCTCTTCGTGCTGGCCGCCAGCCAGACGCGCGACAAGGATGCGCTGACGCAGGACGGCGTGGAAAAGGTCCTCAAGGACCTCTCCGACATGGGCTTTGAATACATCGTGTGCGATTCGCCCGCCGGTATCGAAAGCGGGGCGCTGATGGCCATGCACTTTGCCGACGAGGCCCTGCTGGTGACCAACCCCGAAGTCTCCAGCGTGCGCGACTCCGACCGCATCCTGGGCATGCTGGGCAGCAAGACCAAGCGCGCCATTGAAGGCGGCGATCCCATCAAGGAACACCTCCTCATCACCCGCTACAACCCCAGCCGCGTGCAGGACGGCCAGATGCTGAGCCTGGAGGACATCCAGGACATCCTGCGCATCAAGCTGATCGGCGTGATCCCCGAATCCGAAGTGGTGCTGCAGTCGTCCAACCAGGGCACGCCCGCCATCCACGCCAAGGACACCGATGTGTCCGAGGCCTACAAGGACGTGATCGACCGCTTTCTGGGCCAGGAGAAACCCCTGCGCTTCATCGAGGCGGAAAAGCCCGGCTTCTTCAAACGCCTGTTCGGGAGCAAATAAGCCATGGCTTCCTTCCTCTCCTTCCTTCTCGGCGAGAAGAAAAAGACTGCCAGCGTCGCCAAGGAGCGCCTGCAGATCATCCTGGCGCACGAGCGCAACGGCCGCAACGCCTCGGAGCCCGACTACCTGCCCGCCCTGCAGCGCGAACTGGTGGCGGTGATCTCCAAGTACGTCAAGATCAATCCTGAAGACCTCAAGGTGCAGCTGGAACGCCAGGACAACCTGGAGGTGCTGGAGGTCAAGATCGAACTGCCGGATACGGTGCGCTGAACGCGCAGACGCGTCGCGGGCTGGGGGTGTGTGCCGCCCTCAGCGCCGGTGTTTGGCCCACTTGCCTGCCAGCGCCTGCGCAATGCTCAGCGAGCGCAGGCCGGGCACGAGCGTTGCGCAGTCGCCTGCCTCCAGCGTTCCGGGCGTATCCACCGACAGGTAGTAGCCGCAGTTGCCCGCCAGGGCCATGGCGCGGCCTGCGCCCGCAAAGCCCATCACGGCATTGAACTTGAAGCAGGGCTCGCGCGGGGCGGTCACGCGCAGCACGCAGTGCGGAAAATGCCACTCGTCGCCCACAAAGACTTCATGCTCCTGCGGTCCGTCGACCGTGAGGTTCTCGCCCACAAAACCGGGCGGCAGCACTTCATCGAAAAGGCTCACCCCGTGTTCGCGCCGCTGGGCCTGCCAGAACGCGTAGTGGGCCGCCGGATAGGCGTACACCGCCTTTTGAAGGCCACCGTGCACGCTGAGGTCGGCCTGCTCGTCGCCCAGCAGGCCCAGCGGCCCGACGGGGATCGGGCCCTGCACGGGCTGCTTGCCGATGCCGGTCAGGATGGACCGCTCGCCCACCCGCAGGCGGCGGGCGGTGCCCACGTTGATGCTCCGGATGTGCAACTGCACGGCGTCAGAACCGGCTCTTACAGCGGGTGCTCGGTGTAGAACTTGCCGCCGTGGTACAGCAGCGGCGGCACGCCGCCGCGGTGGCTGCAGCGCTCGACTTCGCCGACAAAGATCACGTGGTCGCCTTCTTCATAGCGGCTGCGGTTGAAGCATTCGAACGTGGCCGCAGTGCCGGCCAGCACGGGCGCATCGCTGATGCCGCGGCTGTGTTCCACACCCGCCCAGCGGTCCACGCCCCGGGACGCAAAGCGCTCGGCCAGCGTCTTCTGGTCGGCTGCCAGTACGTTGATGGCGTAGTGCGAGCCGTTGGCAAAGGCCGGCATCGAGGCCGCTGCGCGGGACAGGCTCCACAGCACCAGCGGCGGGTCGAGCGAGACCGAGTTGAACGAGTTGGCGGTGAGCCCGATCAACTCACCCTGTGCATCGCGCGCGGTGACGATCGTCACGCCGGTGGCGAACATGCCCAGTGCGTCGCGGAACTCGCGGGTGGAGAAGCTGGGGGGGCGGGCGAGGGCGGGGCGCGGCAAGGTGGGGTTCACAAAAGCGGGGCTGCTGGGCAGCGTTGGACTGTGTAACCATTATGGTGCGCCGCACACAGATGCGCTGCAGCGGGGTTAACCTGCCTTCCAAGCCTTCCAAGCCTTCCAAGCCTTCCAAGCCTTCCAAGCCTTCCAAGCCTTCCAAGCCTTCCAAGCCTTCCAAGCCTTCCAAGCCTTCCAAGCCTTCCAATCCTTCCAATCCTTCCAAGCCTTCCAAGCCTTCCAAGCCTTCCAAGCCTTCCAAGCCTTCCAAGCCTTCATGCCCTCCATCCCCCATTTCACCAGCCTGGGCTCCGGGCCCGTGGTCCTGATGCTGCACGATGCCGACGGTGACCACCTCACATTCGCTCCGCAGGTGGAAAGCCTGGCAGGCGCAGGCTACCGCGCCGTGGCTTGGGACATGCCGGGCTACGGGCACAGTGCCCCGGTGGAGCCCTACACCTTCAAGGCGCTGGCCGCCAGCTGCTCGGCCCTGATCGACGGCCTGCAGGCCGGCCCCGTGGTGCTGATGGGCCACGGCATGGGCGCCATGGTGGCGCTGGAGGTGGCCGTGCGCCGGCCGCAGCAGGTGCGGCGGCTGGTGCTGTGCGCAGGCGGGCCGGCGCTGGACGCCCAGGCCGTGCAAGACTGGATCGCCCCGCGGCAGGCCGCCCTGGAAGCCCTGGAGGCGGGCGGCAGCATGGAGCAGCTGGCGCAGACGCTGGTGCCCCGTTACATCGGTACCGGGGCGCTCCCCGAGGGGGTACAGCTGGCGGTGCACGCCCTGGCCCGCGTGTACCCGGGCGCCTACCGGCGCGCGCTGGAGGCCCTGGCCACCTTCGACCGCGCCGCCCCCGCGCTGCAACGGCTTGCGGCCCCCGTGCTGGTGCTGGGTGGCGGCAGTGACCGCTGCACGCCGCCCGCCGCGCTGGAAGCACTGGCCCAGGTATTGCCCGACGCCGAGCACGTGAGCCTGCCCCAGGTAGGCCACTGGCCCCAGCTGGAGGCGCCCGAGGCTTTCGATGCCGCCCTGCTCGACTTTCTGTCTGCGCGGCGGGTGCTGCATTGACTGCCGTACAGGCGGCGGACAAGGCCCGGGCACCCACAGCAGCCTCGCCGGTGGATGTGCAGCGCGAGGTAGCTCCTGGCGCGTCGCCTGCCCTGCGCGGGGCGCTGCTGGGGCTGGTCGCAGCCGTGGTGGTGGGAGGTGTGCTGTGGGTGCCCGCTCAGCTGTGGCCCGCGTCCCCGGCTCGCCATGGGGTCCACGGCTTGCAGCCTGGCGCGCCATACCCCTCAGGGGCTGCCAAAACGACTGCGGCGGGTACCGCAGCGCAACGGCTTGCGGTACCTGCGGTGGTTGCGACCCGGTCCGTGACTCCCGCCAGCGCTGCGCCCGCAGCCCCGGCGGCAGCGCCCCTGCGCGCAGCGGATGAGGCAGCCGCCGCGTGCGCGTTGCTGCTGCCGCGCCTGCCGGGCGTGTCGCGCTCTGAGTGCCTGGCCACGCAGCTGCATGCCAGCGGGGCGCAGTCGCGCCAGGGCACGCCGCTGTACTGGCGCGATGTGCTGCAGCCTGGCGCCGCGCCTGCTTCTATTGCCGGCAACCGCCCCGTAGCAGAGCCACTGCGCGTGCTGGTGGTGGGCGCCATGCACGGCGACGAGCTGACGGCCGCATCGCTGGCGCTGCGCTGGATCGGCATGGCGGCGGCCGAGGGTGCTGCGGGGCTCCCTGCGACGGCAGGGGCGCCCGTGCACTGGCGCTTCATCCCCGTGCTCAACCCTGACGGGCTGCTGGCCCCCAAGCCCACCCGTGTGAACGCCGGCGGGGTGGATCTGAACCGCAACTTCCCCACGCCGGGCTGGGCGCAGGACGCGCCCGTGTACTGGGAAAAGCGCACGCGCAAAGACCCGCGCCGCTGGCCCGGCCACGAGCCGTTGTCCGAGCCCGAGTCAAAGTTTCTGCACCAGCAGATGGCGCAGTTTCAGCCGCAGCTGGTGGTCAGCATCCATGCGCCCTATGGTGTGCTCGACTTCGACGGCCCGCACGACCCGCCCGCCCGCCTGGGGCGCCTGCGCATGGACAAGCTGGGCGTGTTCCCCGGCTCGCTGGGGCATTACGGCGGGCTCCACCGCGGCGTGCCCGTGGTCACCATCGAGCTGGAGCACGCCCTGATCATGCCCGCCGAAGCCGAGGTGCGCGCCATGTGGCGCGACCTGCGCCAGTGGATGAACACCCGTTTGCTGGAGGGTGGCGACGCTGTGGCGGGCTTACCAACGCCCGGCGCCCAACGTCGAGGTGGCGGTGGTGAGTGAGGTTTAGGTAAAAGCAGCCCTGGCGCATGTCCTGAAAGCACTGATAGCTGCTATTTTGATAGCAAAAAGCTGCCAGCCTGCGATACGGCTTCCGCATCCGCCTGCACCGCCCCGGGCGGCCCGCCCTTGCCCCACAGGGCGCCGCCCCACGTCATGGCGAGGAACCTCGCGCACAGCTCCACCGAGTCGATCATGGGCTGGGCCTTGGCGCGGTCGCCGCTGGTGGTGATGAGGTACAGCGGCTTGGCGGCCATCTGCTCCTTGAAAGCCAGGCCCGGCACGCGCATCCAGGCACTCCAGTGGTCCAGGTAGGTCTTCAGCGGCGACGGAATGCTGAACCAATACACCGGCGACACGAACACGATGTGCGTGGCCGCGAGTGTGGCGTCCAGCAGTGTTTTAAGGTCGCCCTCGGGCGCAGGGTAGCTGCCTACGGTGTGGCGTAGGTCCACAAACGGTGGCAACTGCATGCGGGCCAGGTGGTGCCAGGTTTGTAACGTGCCTGCAGGCAGAGCGGTGGCCGCCTGCCGGGCCAGCCATTCGGTGTTGCCCAGGTGGCCGCTTTCGCGGGTGGACGTAGTCAGGAAGAGGTAGTGGGCAGATGCAGGTGGCTGTGGTTCGGTCATGACGGTGTCGCGTGGTGGCCCGGCGCAACCGGGCGGGGAATGAGGTACGCCAGGCACAGCTCGACGAGTGCTTCTTCGAATTCGCCGCTGTCGAGCAGGGGCGACTGCTCCAGCGACGCGGCCCGAACGGCGCCCATGAAGGCGCGGGTCAGCACGAACAGCTGGGCTGCGGTGGGGTCCTTGAGCTGGTTGTCGCGGGCCATGCGCTGCAGGTGTAGCGCCAGCCGCTCGCTGGCGCCGCGCACCGACACCAGCATCGATGCCCGGTAGTCGAGCTTCCATGAAAGGCGCGCCAGTGCCCGGCCCTCGGGCGGGCCGCCACCAAAGCCCTGCAGGTACTGGCGGACATAGGCGCGCGCCTGTTGCTCGGCGGTCCAGCCCTCGGCCAGTGCCTGCGCAAACATGGCATCAAGCCCCAGCATCAGCTGGTCGCAGTGCTTGTCGAGCATGGCGAGCAGGATGGCGTCCTTGCTGGGGAAGTACTGGTAGAGCGAGCCGACCGATACCCCTGCAAGCTCTGCGATGCGGTTGGTGGTGAGTGCGGATTCGCCCTGCGTCGCCAGGATGCGCGCAACGGCTTCAAAGATCGCGTCCACGGTGAACTGGGAGCGTTCCTGGCGCGGTGCGCGCCGGGCGGCGGGGCGGTTGGACGGTGGGTTGGACATGCAAAACCTGAGCGCAATGCGAGTAGCCAGCCAATGTGCGGCTGCCTATTCTGCCGCCAGTTTCCACCTCCGCCCCCTGGATTCGCCATGCAAGAAGTCTCACCTGCTGCCCTGAGCGCCCCGCCCCCTGTGCCCGCCCGAGGGCTTGCGCGCGCCCGGTTCCCGTTGCGCGCGATGCACCGCACCTCCGCATTGGTGGTGGCGCTGTTCGTGGTCGTGCATCTGGCGGGACATCTCGCCGGGCTGGCTGGCGCGGCGGCGCACCAGACCGTACTGGAGGCGCTGCGCGTGGTGTACCGCCAGCCGGCGCTGGAGGTATTGCTCCTGGGCTGCGTCGCCTTCCAGATGGGCAGCGGGCTCATGTTGCTGTGGCGCGGCCACAGGCAGCGCCGTGGGGCCGTGACCTCGCTCCAGGCCGTGTCCGGGGCCTACCTGTGCGTGTTCCTCCTGGTACACGTGGCCGCAGTGCTGCACGGGCGCAGCGTGGGGGTCGACACCAATCTGCAGTTTGCGGCGGCAGGCCTGCACACGCCGCCGTGGCAATGGTTCTTCGGTCCGTACTACTTCATGGCGGTGGCGGCCATCGGCGCGCATGTCGGCTGCGCCCTGTACTGGCATCTCGCGGAGCGTGTGCGGGGGCCCGTGCTGGCGGGCGCGCTGCTTGCAGGCTTGGTGCTGGGCGCATGCCTGGTTGCCATGCTGGCCGGTGGCTTGGGGCCGGTGGACCTGGTGCTTGCCGGCTGCCAGCGCGCCACGCCCGCCAGCATGGTGCTCACGGGCCCGGCCTGACCTGCCGCAAAAGCGCCTGCCGGGTCAGGCGGTGCGGGTTGCCAGCGCGCGCGGGCTGCCCGGCATGCCGCAAAACCCGAATTCCATGGCGGGTGTGCGGCCACTGATGAGTTCTGCCAGCGCCTTGCCCGAGCCCGCCCCGTGCGTCCAGCCCAGCGTGCCGTGGCCTGCGTTCACCCAGAGCTTGCCGACGCGGGTGCGGCCGATGAACGGGATGTTGGTCGGCGTGGCTGGGCGCAGGCCGGTCCAGTACTGCGGGTCGCCACCTTCCTCGGGCGTGCGGGTGTCGCACACGCCGGGCAGAATCTCCTCGATGCGGCGCGACAGCATGTGGCAGCGTGCGCGGGCCACAGGGCTGTCCAGGCTCAGATCGAACCCCGACAGCTCGATGGTGCCGGCCACGCGCAGGTGGTTGCCCAGGCGGCTCATGGCGATCTTCTTGCCGTCGTCGATGGTGGACACCATGGGCGCGCCTTCGGGCCGGAGCAGCGGGAACGTGGCGCTGTAGCCCTTGCCCGGGTAAATCGGCAGATCGACGCCCACGGTGCGCAGCAGCGGTGCCGTGTACGAGCCGCAGGCCGCCACAAAGGCATCCGCCTTCAATATGAAGTCTTTTTGGCCTCTAGCGCCCGCTTGATTTGGTATGACAGCTACAGAATCAATAGCATCACCAATCTTGTTCAGCCGCAGCACGTCGTGCCCGTACAGGAAGCGCGCCCCGCGTGCCGCGCAGCGCCGCGCCAGCTCCTGGGTGAAGACGCGTGCGTCGCCGCTTTCGTCGGTGCTGGTGTAGGTGCCGCCGGTGATGCGGTCGCCATACGCCTTGAACGCGGGTTCGATGGCCAGCAGCTCTTCGCGGCTGACCAGGCGGCGCTGCACGCCGTGCTTGCGCATCAGCTCCACTGCGTGGCCCGCGGCGTCAAACGACTTCTGGTCGGTGTAGAAGTGCGCAATGCCGCGCTCCAGCCGGTTGTATTCGATGCCGGTGGCGCTCACGAGATCCTTGAGCGCGGCGTGGCTGTAGGCGCCCAGCGCCACGATCTGCTGCACGTTGCGCTCGAACGCAGCATCGTTGCACTGGGCCAGGAACTGCAGCCCCCAGCGCCACTGCTGCCAGTCCAGTTGCGGCCGGAAAAGCAGCGGGGCTTCGTTGTCGAACATCCACTTGAGCGCCTTGAGCGGCGCCTCGCGGTTGGCCCAGGGCTCGCAGTAGCTCACCGAGATCTGCGCCGCGTTGGCAAAGCTGGTCTCCATCGCTGCGTCGGCCTGCCGGTCCACAATGGTGACTTCGTGGCCGCGCTCCAGCAGATGCCAGGCGGTGCTGATGCCGATGATGCCGGCGCCCAGGACAATCGTTTTCATGATTGCAGTGTGCGCGACATTGCTTTTCACTAAAAGCAAAATTAAACTTGATGCAAAAACATCAGCGGGGCTAATGAAAGCCCGCTTCTGGTTTCCTGTTCAACCTGCCGCGCGCACCCCACTGGCACACACCATGAGTACCTACGATCCCGCCGCCCTCGAATGCCTTGCCGCCATTGTGGAAGAGGGCGGTTTTGAACGTGCAGCGCAGCGCCTGAATGTCACCCAGTCGGCCGTGTCGCAGCGTCTTCGGGCGCTGGAGGCGCAGGTGGGCTCGGTGCTCATTGTGCGCAGCCGCCCGCTGCGGCCGACGTCGGCGGGGCAGTTGCTGCTCAAGCACACCAAGCAGATGCGACTTCTGCGCGCTGATCTGGAGCGCGACCTGCGTGAGCTGGCGCCCAGCGCTCCAGGCGGTGCCCGCGAAGACGAGCGCATTGCCATCGCCATCAACGCCGACAGCATTGCCACCTGGGCCATGGGCGCGCTGCACGACCTGGTGCGCCAGCGGCTGCCGCTGGAGATCATCGTGGACGACCAGGACTTCACGCAGGAGTGGCTGCGCTCAGGCCAGGTGCTGGGCTGCGTGACCACCCTCAAGCAGGCACTGCGCGGCTGCAAGATGGTGCCGCTGGGGGCCATGCACTACGTGGCCGTGGCGCAAGCAGACTATGCCGCTCAGCACCTGCCGCACGGCCTCACACCGCACAATTTTCGAGAGGTTCCGTTCCTGTCCTTCAACCGCAAGGACGACATGGCGGCAGAGTTTGTGGCGCGGGCATTCGGGCTCAAGCGGGTGGCGCTCAACCATATCTTCGTGCCGGGGTCCGAGGCGCAGATGCGCGCCGTGTCGGCCGGCTGGGCCGTGGGCGTGATCCCCGAGCTGCTGGCGCGCAGCGCACTGGCCGATGGGAGCGTGGTCAACCTGGCCCCGGGCCACTCACTGCCCGTGCAGCTTTACTGGCACTGCTGGAACCTCGAATCAGCGGTGCTGGATTCGCTGACGGCTGCGCTCACGGCCACCGCGGAGGCGGCACTGGAACCCGCCTGACAAGGCACAGCCCGGCGTCTGCAAAATGTGAACGAAATGGTTATTTCGCAACTTGACCATTTAATTTTCTACCGGCCTGTATAAAATAGAGGCATGCAAACCCTCCAGCCCAAAGTTTCCTTCAAGGAACAGATGCACCAGGCGCGCGAGGAGGCCATCCTTCAGTCGGCGTGCCGGCTGCTGGGCGAAAAGGCCTTTGACGCGATGACCATGGACGATGTCGCGAATGCCGTGGGCATCGCCAAGGCCAGCCTGTACAAGCACTTTTGCAGCAAGGAAGAGCTGTGCAGCGCCGCCATGGTGCAGATCCTGGGGCGCGTGCAAGCGTACCTGGGTAGCCTGCCTGACGAGATGCCGCCACTCGAAAAGCTGCACGCGCTGGTGCGCTGGTCGCTCGAGCGCCTGCTGACCAACGAGATGCCGCTGTTGCCCAGCCGCAATTCCACGCTGCGCGCCGTGCTGATGGCCAACAAGGATTACCTCAACGGGCTGGTCGCAGTCAGCGACCAGATCGGTGGCTGGATCGAGGAAGCCCAGAAGCAGGGCGTCATTGCGCCGACGCTGCCGCCCCTGGTGGTGCTGTACACGCTGTACGCCCGTGCCTGCGACCCGGTGGTGAGCTTCCTCAAGGAAGGCGGGCAGTATTCGGACGAGGAGATCGTCGAACTGGTAGTGCGCACGTGCTTTGAAGGCTTGGCTGCAAGGTCCTGATCTTTCGTCCACCTGTGAATCACAAAAAAGCCCGGCACTGCCGGGCTTCTGCTTTGAAAGGCCGCGTCCGTGGAACGCGGCGTTCTCTTAGCGGGGCAACAGGACCTTGTCCACCACGTGGATGACGCCATTGCTCGTGAACACGTCGGTGGCCACGATGCTGCTCTGGCGACCGCGGCTGTCGGTGATGGCCAGGCTGGCGTTGATGGTGAAAGTCTGGCCCTGCACCGTGGTGATCGCGGTGTTCACCGGTACGTCGGCCTTGAGAACCCGGCCCGGCACGACGTGGTACGTGAGGACGGATGTGAGCAAAGCCGTGTTCGCCAGCAGGGCTTCCTTGGTGACACCCAGCTCCGTCAGCAGTGCTGCAAACGCTGCATTGGTAGGCGCGAACACCGTGAAGGGGCCGGTACCCTGCAGGGTGGGCACCAGGCCGGCGGCTACGACGGCCTCGACCAGTATGCTGAAGTCGGGCAGGGCGGACGCGGTTGCCACAATGTTCTTGTCGGCAGGCAGCAGCACCTTGTCGACCAGATGCACCACGCCGTTGCTGGCCTGAATGTCAGTGGCGGTGATGTTGCTGGTGCGGTTGCGGCCGTCGGTGATGCGCAGGCCGGTGCCTGCAGCCTCCACCTTGAAGAAGCCGCCGCCCACCGGCGTGATGGCCTTGCCCAGCGGCACGCTGGCGCGGGGCACGGTGGTGCCGAGCACGTGGTAAGTCAGCACGGCGGTCAGCAGCGTCTTGTTGGCCAGCAGGGCCTCCTTGGTGACGCCCAGCTCGGTCAGCAATGCGGCAAAGGCCGCATTGGTGGGTGCGAACACCGTCAGACTTCCGGTGCTCAGCGTCGGTGCCAGCCCGGCAGCCACCACGGCCTCCACCAAAATGCTCAGATCCGGATTGGACTGGGCCAGCTCGACGATGTTGCGCTGCGGCTCATCGTCGCCGCCGCCGCACGCCTGCAGCAGCGTGGCGCTGGCGCCCGCGGCGGCTGCCATCAGGATGGTTCGGCGATTCAACAGGGAGGTGCTGTTCATGGTGGAGGTTCCTCTCTCAAAGGTGGTGGTTGATGGGCGGGGGTGAGCGGCTTACTTGGGCATCAGCACAGTGTCGATGGCGTGGATCACGCCGTTGCTGGCTGCCACGTCAGTGGCGATGACCTTCGACTGGTCCACCATCACGCCGGATGTGGTGGAGACCTTGATTTCCTGGCCCTGCACGGTCTTGACCATGCCGGCCTTCACGTCCTTGGCCATGACCTTGCCTGGTACCACGTGGTACGTCAGAACCTTGGTCAGTGCAGCCTTGTCGGCCAGCAGCCCGTCGAGGGTGGCCTTGGGGATCTTGGCGAATGCTTCATCGGTGGGTGCGAACACGGTGAACGGGCCGGGACCCTTGAGCGTGTCCACCAGACCGGCGGCCTGCACTGCGGCCACCAGCGTTTTGAAATTGCCGGCTTTCACGGCGGTGTCGACGATGTCCTGGGCCATGGCGGAGAAGGTGGCTCCAGCAGTCAGGGCCAATGCAATCAGGGTCTTCTTCATGGTGATTCCTTGGGTGTTGGTAGGGAAATCGCATACGCCAGGATGGGCGTGGCGCGAATATATAACCAATCGGTTTCGATGTAAACCAATCAGTCTCAGAATAACCAATTGGTTTCAATTTGGCAAAAAAAAGCCCTGCCGGCTGTGGCAGGGCGGTTGCTGAGCAGTTTGAAATCAGCGGATCAGCAGGATTGGTACCTTGCAGTTGGCCAGCACCTGGGTGGCGACCGAACCCATGACGAGGGTGGCAATGGCGCCGTGCCCGTGCGAGCCCATGACCACCAGGTCGAACTTGCCCGAGTCTGCGAGCTTGGAGATGCTTTCGCCCACAGCCCCCACCTTCACGCTGCGGCGTGCGTCCACACCGTGCCGTGCCAGGAACTTGCACACAGGGGCCAGCACCTTCTCGGCTTCTTCGGCGTGGTAGTTGTCGACGACTTCCTTGCCCAGCGCCGCACGGGCCCGGGGGGGCAGAGGCGGCTGCACGGTCAGCACGGTGAACTCGTGGGTGGCACCCAGCAGTTCCTCGTGGGTGGCCAGGTAGGCCAGCATCTTCTTGGTGTAGGAGCTGCCATCGACAGCAAGCAGGATCTTCATGGTTTGTTCTCCGGAAAGGGCGTGTTCAGACTACCGTGCGCAGACATCTGTTGTCTTGACCCTCGTCATGCTTTTGGCTTTTGTGCGTGCGCTGTACGGGGCAGCTGCAAGAGCAGCTTGCCTGCGCGGGATCATACGGTCACGCAACGCTGCGGATCGAAGGTATCCTGCTCGCCCTTGCGTGCATAGCCCAGCGGGTTGGCCACCACACGGCACCGCCACGCAGTGCCATCGGCCCGCGTGCCTTGCGCCGCATAGTCGCTGCGGGCGTGCAGGTGCCCGTGCAGCCACAGGTCCGTCGCGGGCAGCAGCGCATCCAGCGCGTTGCAAAAGCCCGCAGTTCCCGGTATCAGGCCATACCGCGGATCGGCGCTGCGCAGGCTGGGCGCGAAATGCGTCACCACCACGGTAGGTCCCGCCGGGTGATGTGCCGCAAGCGTCTCGGTCAACCATGCCTGGCAGATCAGCGCCTGTTCGCGCACCTCTTGTGCCATGAAGGGGACACCGAGACGGGTTGTGCCGGTCTTGCGCAGGTAGAAGTCGGCCGCCCGAAACGCCTTGTGGCGCAGCGCCAGCCGGCGGGTGAGGTCTGTGGTGCCCTCGTGGTCGGCCAACGCATCGAAGTCGCTCCACAGCGTGGTGCCCACAAACCGCGCGCCCTGCAGCAAAAGCGTTTCGCGTTCCAGCCAGGCAATGCCCAGTCGGTCGCATGTCCGGCGAAGCCGGACGTGGGCAACATCAAAATCCTGCCCGTCGTACTCGTGGTTGCCGGGCACCAGCAGCACGGGTGTGGGCCAGCCGGCATATTGCGGTAGCGGCGAGAACCGCGCCAGGCCAAAGTCGTCGTCCTGCAGGAGCGAGCCGGGCTGGTACGACCCGATGTCGCCCGCCAGCACCAGCACGTCAGCGCCCGCTGCGGGCTCGGGAACAAAGTGGGGATGCACCTCCAGGTGCAGGTCTGACAGGAGCTGGATGTTCATGCGGACTTCAGTCTACGGCCTCGTTGATGCCCCAACCAGGCCAGGCCCCGCAGTGCCAGGGGTACGCGGCATCAATCGTCGGCAAAGGTTCGGCGCGCTGACCGCGCGAGCGCCTGCAACAGCCACGTCATGGCCTCTTGCTGGGGGCCACGCCGGCGCCACAGGGCGTCCACGTGCACAGGCGGCACGTCAAAGGGCAATGTCCGCTGTACCAGCACATCGGCAATGCCTGTGACCGGCACGAAGTGCCTGGGCAATACCGTCAGCAGGTCCGACCCTGACACCACACGGCCTGCGGTGAAGAACTGGTTGACCGTGAGCACCACGCGGCGCTCGCGCCCCAGCGAGGCCAGCGCCTCATCGATGAACCCGAACGGTCTGCCGGAAAAGCTCACCAGCATGTGGCGCGCCTCGCAAAAGGCATCGAGCGTCAGGGGCTGGCTGGCCAGCGGGTGCCCCTGCCGCATCACGCACACGTATTCGCCGTCGTAGAGACGGCGGCTTTCAAAGGCCACCACGCCCCCTGACTGCGCGCGTGCTGTCAGGTCTGCAAGCGCTGCCGGGAAGTAGCCAACCGCCATGTCGGCCGACTCGTCGTCCAGCAGGCGCCGCGGGTCGCGTGTGGTCAGCGGGAGCACGCGGAGCGAAATGCC
Source organism: Acidovorax sp. BL-A-41-H1 (assembly GCF_051942715.1). Taxonomy (NCBI): domain Bacteria; kingdom Pseudomonadati; phylum Pseudomonadota; class Betaproteobacteria; order Burkholderiales; family Comamonadaceae; genus Acidovorax; species Acidovorax sp. BL-A-41-H1. The sequence continues at coordinate 426,783 of NZ_JBPVJQ010000003.1, forward strand.
CGGTGCTTCGCGCTCGATGATCTCGACCAGCGCAGGCACCAGCGTGGCCGCCGTCGCATCGGCCATGGCCAGCACAAAGGTCGATTCGGCAGTGGCCGCATCAAACGTGCCGGGCGCCAGTGACTGCTGCAACTGGGAAAGGGCATCCCGCACGGGCGGCCACAGCGCCAGCGCGCGGGGCGTGGGCTCCACGCCCTGGCCGCTGCGCACCATCAATTCGTCACCCAGCACTTCGCGCAGGCGGCGCATGGCGTTGCTCACCGCGGGCTGCGTCAGCGACAGCTTGTGGGCGGCGCGCGTCAGGCTGCGTTCGGCCATGACCTCGTCAAACACCCGCAGCAGGTTGAGGTCGAGGGAGCGAAAGTTCAGGGGGGCCATGGCTGGCGTTTGTGGGAAGTAGCGTGGGAAAAAACAGGATGGGGCAACCGGGACGACTATGGCGCGTATCAGTGTGCTCAAGAACAACCGAAGGCCCCCACCACTGATACATCATCGATGTGAATGAATCAAATTCAGAATATAAACTTGAATCAATAAAGGGTAAACCCTAGTATTCGTCCATCGGCTGGCATATCGCCAGTCCAGATTGACAAGGGGCACCCCAAATGACCAGCTTTGCACACGTTGACTATCCCACCGAACACCCCGGCGTGGTCCGCGCCGAAAACGTCGCTGCCGCGCTCAAGAGCGCAGCAGCCCAATTTGACGGCGCACGCGGCGCCGCCACCCTGTTGCTGGCAGCGGTGGTATCCGCCTTGGTTGTGGTCGCCAACCAGGTCGTTGACACCTGGGGCGACGGGCACCTGCTCGCAGCGTGGATGGTGCTGTGGCTGGTGGCGTTTGCAGCGCTGGCGTTGTTTGCCACGCCTGCCCGTACTGCTGGCGTGGTGATCCGTCGTGCAGCCAAGTCGTGGGCTGAGTCCCGCCGCCGCGCTGCCGATGACCAGCACACGTGGCAAGTGGCCATGCGCGACCCCCGCATCATGGCGGAGCTGAACCATGCCATGGGCCTTGCGGGCGTGGACGATCTGCGCAAGTACGACTGAGCGCGTGGCCAGCAGGCCGCGCCCCTGATCAAAGCCGTGGTGACCCCACGGCTTTTTTGTCTGCTCGCCGGGCGGCCTGCCAAGCAGGTGAATGTGCGTGGATCGCGCAGGTCGAAAAAAAGCAGCCCGGAGGCTGCTTTTTCATCTGCGCCTTAAGACAGCGCCAAGCCGGCCTGCCCGCGGGACATCATGCTCCCAGGCGCTGCTCCAGCTGCGCCTTGGTGTCCAGCAGGGCGGTGGGCAGGTGGTAGGCCAGCTGCTCGAAATGGGCGGTGTGCAGGTTGAACTCTTCCTTCCACGCGGCCTTGTCGATGTTGGTCACCGCCTGGAACTGCTGGGCGCTGAAATCAAGCCCCGTCCAGTTGATCTCGGCATACTTCGGTGCCACGCCGAACATCGTTTGCTCGCCTTCGGCGCGGCCTTCGATGCGGTCGATCATCCACTTGAGCACGCGCATGTTCTCGCCGTAGCCGGGCCACACGAACTTGCCTGCCTCGTCCTTGCGGAACCAGTTCACGCAGAACACCTTGGGAACCGACTTGCCGGTGGCGGCGATCTTGCCTTCCATGTTCAGCCAGTGCTGGAAGTAGTCGCTCATGTTGTAGCCGCAGAACGGCAGCATGGCGAACGGGTCGCGGCGCACGACGCCCTGAGCGCCAAAGGCGGCCGCGGTGGTTTCACTGCCCATCGTGGCTGCCATGTACACGCCTTCCGTCCAGGTACGGGCTTCCGTCACCAGCGGCACGGTGGTGGAGCGGCGGCCGCCGAAGATGAAGGCGTCGATCGGCACGCCGCTGGCATCGTCCCACTGGGCATCCAGCGCCGGGTTGTTGGTGGCGGCCACAGTGAAGCGCGAGTTGGGGTGCGCAGCCTTGGCGCCGGTTTCCTTGGCGATCTGGGGCGTCCAGTCCTTGCCTTGCCAGTCGATCAGGTGATCGGGCAGCTTGCCGGTGTCCTTTTCCATGCCTTCCCACCACACGTCGCCGTCGTCCGTCAGGGCCACGTTGGTGAAGATCACGTCCTTGTCCAGGCTGCGCATGCAGTTGGGATTGGTGTGCATGTTGGTGCCGGGGGCCACGCCAAAGTAGCCGGCTTCGGGGTTGATGGCGTACATCTTGCCGTCCGCGTTGGGCTTGATCCAGGCGATGTCGTCACCGATCGTGGTGACCTTCCAGCCGGCAAAGCCAGCCTCGGGCGGCACCAGCATCGAGAAGTTGGTCTTGCCGCAGGCGCTCGGGAAGGCGGCTGCCACGTGGTACTTCTTGCCTTCGGGGTTGGTCACGCCCAGGATGAGCATGTGTTCGGCCAGCCAGCCCTGGTCGCGGCCCATGGTGGAGGCAATGCGCAGCGCCAGGCACTTCTTGCCCAGCAGCGCGTTGCCACCGTAACCCGAGCCATACGACCAGATTTCGCGCGTCTCGGGGTAGTGGACGATGTACTTGACCTTGGGGTTGCAGGGCCAGCTGGTGGTGTCCTTCTCGCCTTCGGCCAGGGGGGCGCCCACGGTGTGCATGCAGGGCACAAACTCGCCCTCTACGCCCAGCACGTCGTACACGGCCTTGCCCATGCGGGTCATCAGGCGCTGGTTCACGGCCACGTAGGCGCTGTCGCTCAGCTCCACGCCGATGTGGGCAATGTGGCTGCCCAGCGGGCCCATGCTGAACGGTACCACGTACATGGTGCGGCCCTTCATGCAGCCGTCAAACAGGGGCTGCAGCGTGGCGCGCATTTCGGCCGGGGCCATCCAGTTGTTGGTCGGGCCGGCGTCTTCCTTGGCGGCCGAGCAGATGTAGGTGCGATCTTCCACGCGGGCCACGTCCGAAGGATCAGACCACGCAAGGTAGCTGCCGGGGCGCTTGGCCGGATTCAGCTTCTTGAACGTACCGGCATCCACCAGCTGCTGGCAAAGGCGGTCGTACTCCTCCTTGGAGCCATCGCACCAGTAGATGCTGTCGGGCTTGCACAGTGCGGCCATGTCGGCCACCCAGGCCAGCAGCCGGGCGTTTTTGACGTAAGCGGGGGCGTTGAGATTCAGGCCCTGCATCGTGGGTGCGTTCATCGGGAGCTTCCTTAAGTTGAAAAACAGTTTTTTCAAAGGAAGCGCCCCGGCGGCGGGATCACGGCGAGGCCTGCGCAGAATGCTTTGCTGAGCGCTGCCTTTGAAAAAACGGCTTTCGGCAGCGAAGCGTGGTTGCAGACATCAGCCTGGCTGCAGCACACCCCGTTGACCTGTGCTCAGTCGGCGGGCGGTCCGTGCAGTGCAGACCCGGCTTTCCGGGGCTGGCCACGCATCCGCGGGTCGGCTGGGATGACGATTTTATGAATCGCGCTCCAAACTGTCTGTCAGATTGGGCTTAAATCTATGCAAAAGTTGCATGGGGTTATGCGGTCGCTGCGGTTTGGGCGTGCGCTTACGGGCCGCTGCGCCAGCGTTCAAACCCGGCTTTGCGCAGTTCGCACGCCGGGCAGGTGCCGCAGCCATGGCCCCAGGCGTGCAAGTGATCGCGCACACCGTGGTAGCAGGTGTGCGAGTCGGCAATGATCAGCTCCGTGAGTGCGTCGCCGCCCAGCTGTTGCGCCATCTCCCAGGTCTCGGCCTTGTCAATCCACATCAGCGGCGTCTCGAACGTGAACCGCTGGCCCATGCCCAGCGACACCGCCACCTGCAGCGCCTTGAGGGTGTCGTCCCGGCAATCCGGGTAGCCCGAAAAATCGGTCTCGCACATGCCGCCCACCAGGGTGTGCAGGCCGCGCCGGTAGCCCACGGCGGCGGCCAGGTTGAAAAACAGCAGGTTGCGCCCGGGCACGAAGGTGTTGGGCAGGCCAGCCTCGGTCATCCGGATCTCGGTTTCGCTGGTGAGCGCCGTATCGCTGATCTGGCCGAGCACGGCCAGGTCCACCATGTGGTCTTCACCCAGCCGCGCGTTCCAGGCCGGAAAGCGCTCGCGCAGGGCCGTCAGCACCGTCAGGCGGGCTTGCAACTCCACATGGTGGCGCTGTCCATAGTCGAAACCGATGGTCTCGACATGCGCAAAATGCGTGAGCGCCCATGCCAGGCAGGTGGTGGAATCCTGCCCACCGGAAAACAGGACAAGTGCGTGACCGGGTCTCATGAAAGCTCCTTGGGTGAATGCAGGGGCCCGACTTGCCGCCAGGCATGTCCCTTCAGGGGACGAAAAAAAGCCCCGCGGGGCGGGGCTGTTCCGGGGCTGTTGCCAGCCGTTCAGGCCATGTAGACCGCGATGAACGCCAGCAGGAAGATCATGATCCCACCCACCACCGGCAGCACCACCGGCATCAGGGGCACCACGTTTTCCACGGGGTCGTTGGACGAGGACTCAGGGGTATGCGGGGTGTGGGGTGCAGACATGGGGGCTCCGTTGCTTAAAACTTGCGCAATTCTAGCTGCGTCAGCGCCTGATCCCTGCAAATGCCTGCGCGAACCAGGGCCTGAACGCGGCCGCCGGGTCAGATCAGGTCGGCCTGCATGCCGGCGGCGCGCAAATGTTCCAACACCTCGTCCACGTGCGCCTTGCCCCGCGTCTGCAGCACCAGTTCAATCTCGACGTTCTGCGCGGCCAGCATCGTGAAGGCGCGCTGGTGATGCACCTCCTCGATGTTGGCACCTGCGTCTGCCACCGTGGCGGTGATGCGCGCGAGTACCCCGGGTACGTCCCGTGCGCTCACCTTGATGCGCGCCAGGCGGCCCGAGCGCACCATGCCGCGCTCGATGATCGCGGCCAGCAGCAGCGGGTCGATGTTGCCGCCGCACAGCACCAGGCCCACGCGCTTGCCCGCAAACCGCTCGGGGTAGCGCAGTAGCGCGGCCAGCCCGGCAGCACCTGCGCCCTCCACCAGCGTTTTCTCGATCTCCAGCAGCATCAGCACGGCCTGCTCAATATCGCCTTCGTCCACCAGCACCAGGTCGTCCACCAGGCGCCTGATGACTTCCTGCGTGATCGTGCCGGGGGTGCCCACCGCAATGCCCTCGGCAATCGTCGAGGTGCCCTGCGGATGGAGCGTGCCCTTGACCGCATTCACCATGGCCGGGAAGCGCGACGTCTGCACGCCGATGATCTCGATGCCGGGCCGGATCGCCTTGGCGGCCGTGGCCACGCCCGAGATCAGCCCGCCGCCACCGACCGCAATCACCAGCACGTCCAGGTCCGGAACGGCCTGCAGCATCTCCAGGCCCAGCGTCCCCTGGCCGGCGGCCACGCCCTCGTCGTCATAGGGGTGCACAAAGGTCAGCCCTTGCGCGTCTGCCAGCGCATAGGCGTGGGCGCGGGCTTCTTCCAGCGTGTCGCCATGCAGCACCACCTCGGCGCCAAACCCGCGCGTGCGCTCCACCTTCACGCCGGGCGTGAAGCGCGGCATCACGATCACCGCCCGCAGGCCCAGGCGCTGCGCGTGGTACGCCACGCCTTGGGCATGGTTGCCCGCGCTCATGGCGACCACACCGCGCGCCCGCTCCGCATCGGTCAGCAGCGTGAGGCGGTTGCACGCCCCGCGCTCCTTGAAAGATGCGGTGAACTGCAGGTTCTCGAACTTGAGGAAGACCTGTGCGCCGACGATTTGCGAAAGCGTCCTGGATTCGACGCAGGGCGTGTCCAGCACCTGGCCTTGTAGGCGGGTGGCGGCATCGCGGATGTCTTGGAGGGTGAGCATGCGGGGGATTGTGGCTGAACCGAGAACCCTGCTACGAGGGTTAACACGCGGCGCCGCGCTCATCCCTGCCGCTGCTTCTAGTCCGCTGCACGCCCTGCCGCCGCGACTTCGCTAATGTGCGCGCGCAGCACGTTGTGCTCCCACATTGGCGCTTCGGACTTGAACACCAAGCCGGTACCCACGCCCTGAGGGCTGGTGTGTCTGCGGACCGACATCGTTTGTTGCGTCCCGCCGTTGCGCTGGGAATAGCCTTCGCCGTCGTCCACGCTGTATGCGAAATAGTACGAACGCAGTAACTGCCCTTGTGAGTTGATCTTTACGCACAGCACAGAGCCGGCCAGGCTGCCGCTGGTCTGGTGTTCGCAACCGAACGTACTGTCGGAATTGACAACGAGGCCATTGCCTGTCGAAGTCGGTCCAATGTTTGTCGACAGTTGCACGGCGTCTGCAGAGAGACCTTCAGAGCCCAGCGACAGCATGCTCCAGAGGCCAACGAGACTCTGTGCTGCAAACGGGTAGCCAAAATTGAAGCGTGAAATAGCCTTCTCAGGTTCTCCCGGCAGGGTCACATACCCGGTGATCCCGCTGGTAAACCTGAACGATGCGACTCCCGCGCTTCCTGCGGCAGAGCCGGAGAGAGGGCCGCTTCCGAGATAGCGCCCGCCGGTGTAGCGGTTCAGTGCAGCGCTGACCTGACCGTTCACCACTTTTCCCGTCGCGAGGTAAAAAGTGGGTTGCCCGTTGCTTTCGTAGCCGTACATCTGCATCACGAAAGTGTCGTTTTGCACATCGATCGCGAGCCCCCGGCCGGGTTTGCCATCCAGTTCGGAGTTGACTACCCAGGTGCCCGATTGGGGTGAGAACGCGTGGGCGGCCATGGCAGACAGAAAAAGTGCGGATGCGGCCAGCTTCTTGAAAAACATCGGATTCCTTTTGCATGAAAAATTCACAAGCAATCCAATGTAGCCAGGTTGTCCGCGCAGAACAAAAAGAATATCGCCACCTTGAGGATCATCAACCGATTCCTCTAGCCGTTCGACACCACCCGCAGCACCTCCACCCCATACGCCTCCAGCTTCTTCGCCCCCATGCCGCTGATGCCCTGCAGATCCTCCAGCGACGCCGGGTTGCGCTCGGCAATCGCCGCCAGTGTGGCATCGTGAAAGATCACGTACGCAGGCAGGTTGTGCTCGCGGGCCACCTCGGCGCGCCAGGCCTTGAGGTTGATGAAGCGCACCTGCGCATCGGGCCCCAGGTTGGCCGCGGCGGCAGGCGGGGCGCTGCCCTTGGTGGTGCGTTTGGCGGGGGCTGACGAGACCGACTCGCGCAGCTGCACCGGCACCTCGCCCTTGAGCACGGCGCGCGAGCCGTCGGTGAGGCACAGGGTGTCAAAACTCATGCCGCTGTCCAGCGTCACCTTTTGCAGGCCCACCGCGCCGGTGGCGATCAGCTGGCGCAGCACGCCGCGCAACTGCGGCTCGGTCAGGTCGGCGCCAATGCCGAAGGTGGAAATCTTGTCGTGCCCGAACTGCGCGACCTTCTCGGTCTTCTTGCCGCGCAGGATGTCCATGATGTGCCCTGTGCCAAAGCCGATGCCGCTGGCCTGGTGCACGCGGTAGATGGTGGACAGCAGCTTGCGCGCAGGGTCCGTGGCGTCCCATACGGCCGGCGGGTTGATGCAGTTGTCGCAGTTGCCGCACGGGGTGGATGCCTCGCCAAAGTACGCCAGCAGCCGCACGCGGCGGCAGTCGGTGGCCTCGGCCAGGGCCAGCAGGGCGTCGAGCTTGCCGCGCAGCGCGGCCTTGAACTCCTCGCCCGCCGGGCTCTCGTCGATCATGCGGCGCTGGTTGACCACATCCTGAAGGCCATAGGCCATCCAGGCATCGGCGTTCAGGCCGTCGCGGCCCGCGCGGCCCGTCTCTTGGTAATAGCCTTCGATGTTCTTGGGCATGTCCACATGCGCCACAAAGCGCACGTCGGGTTTGTCGATACCCATGCCGAAGGCGATGGTGGCCACCATCACAATGCCTTCCTCGCGCAGGAAGCGGTCCTGGTTGTGCTGGCGCACTTTGGTATCGAGTCCAGCGTGGTAGGGCAAGGCGGTGATACCGGCATCGCTCAGCGTGGCGGCCAGCTCCTCCACGCGTTTGCGTGACTGGCAATACACCACACCCGCCTCGCCCGCATGCTCGCGCTCGATGAAGCGCAGCAGCTGCGTAGTGGCATCCTTCTTTTCGACAATCGTGTAGCGGATGTTGGGGCGGTCGAAGCTGCTGATGAACAGGCGCGCGTCTTCCAGCTGCAGCCGCTCGATGATGTCGGCGCGCGTGAGGTCATCTGCCGTAGCCGTGAGCGCAATGCGAGGCACGCCCGCATAGCGCTCGTGCAGCACCGACAGCGCCCGGTACTCGGGGCGGAAGTCGTGGCCCCACTGGCTCACGCAATGCGCTTCGTCGATCGCAAACAGCGACAGGTGCCCGCCCTGGTACAGGCTGTCCAGCAGCCCCAGAAAGCGCGGCGTGTTCAGCCGCTCGGGCGCGGCGTACAGCAGGGTGATGTCGCCGGTCTGCAGGCGCAGTTCCACGTCCTGCGTTTCGTCATAGCTCAGGGTGGAATTGAGAAACGCCGCGCTCACGCCCGCCTCGTGCAGCGCGCCCACCTGGTCGTGCATCAGCGCAATCAGTGGCGACACCACGATGGTCACCCCACGCCCCTGCTGCTGGCGCACGATGGCCGGCACCTGGTAGCACAGGCTCTTGCCGCCGCCCGTGGGCATCAGCACCAGCGCGTCGCCGCCGGCAATCACATGCTCGACGATGGCCTGCTGCGGGCCGCGAAACTGCTCATAGCCGAACACATCCTGCAGGACGGCGTGGGCGGGCGAAGGGGCAAGGGAAGAGCGCAAAGACAAAAGATACTCTGAATTTGATAGCAACAGGGGCTTATGAATCAAGCGCTACAAGGCATTTTGGGCAAAAATGCCGTGCACGGGCCCGCTGGCGAAAGGCGCTTATTGTGCGCCCGCCGGTTCCGGGCCGGCCCACCGCCGGCTCATGCGATGAAGGGGCCCACGCCCCGTGGGCTGCGCCACGCCTGCAGCGGCAGGCTCCGGGCGCCTTTGCATTAAAATCTTGCGACCCAAGGGGCGCTGCAGCCGGGTTGTGCCACACGGTGCAGCCGGTCAGGCTTGGGGACACCAACTGCGCTCACTTGTACCCACCCGCACAGTGAGCCGCACCATGCATTCCGTCATCTACACCCGCGCCCAGCAACTCCCCGACATCCTCACCCAGCGCATCGTCATCCTTGACGGCGCCATGGGCACCATGATCCAGCGCTTCAAGCTGGGCGAGGCGCAGTACCGCGGCGAGGGCTACACCGACCCCGACGGCGCAGGTGACCGCTTCAAGGACTTTCCGCGCGACGTGAAGGGCAACAACGAGTTGCTCAGCATCACCCGGCCCGACGTGATCCGCGACATCCACGAGCGGTATCTTGCCGCGGGCGCCGACCTGATCGAGACCAACACCTTCGGCGCGACCACCATCGCGCAGGAGGACTACAAGATGGCCGACCTGGCGCGCGAGATGAATCTCAAGTCCGCCCAGCTGGCCCGCGCCGCCTGCGACAAGTACAGCACGCCCGACAAGCCCCGCTTCGTGGCCGGCGCCCTGGGCCCCACCCCCAAGACGGCCAGCATCAGCCCCGACGTGAACGACCCCGGCGCGCGCAATGTGGACTTCGAGCAGCTGCGTGCCGCGTACTACGAGCAGGTCGAGGCGCTGGTGGAAGGCGGCTCCGACGTGCTGCTGGTGGAAACCATCTTCGACACGCTGAACGCCAAGGCCGCGCTGTTTGCCATCGACGAGTTCTTTGAGAACAGCGGCCAGCGCCTGCCGCTCATCATCAGCGGCACCGTGACCGACGCCTCGGGCCGCATCCTGAGCGGCCAGACCGTGACCGCTTTCTGGCACAGCGTGCGCCACTCGCGCCCGCTGGCCATCGGCCTGAACTGCGCTCTGGGCGCCACGCTGATGCGCCCCTACATCCAGGAGCTGAACCGCGTGGCCGAGGACACCTTCATCAGCTGCTACCCCAACGCCGGCCTGCCCAACCCCATGAGCGACACCGGCTTCGACGAAACGCCCGAGATCACCAGCCGCTTGGTGCACGAGTTTGCGGCCGAGGGGCTGGTGAACATTCTGGGCGGCTGCTGCGGCACCACGCCTGACCACATCGGGGCGATTGCCCAGGCGGTGGAAAACGTGCCCACGCGCAAGATGTTCTACGCTGCAGAAGCCTGAATTTGGGTCAAATCGGCTGCTGGCGCTTGTCCCATAAGCACTGGAAGCTGTAAAAAACGTAGTGAATGCCGCACTGGCGCCATGCGGCCCCCCCATTGCAAGGCAGCGCCCGGTGCGGCACCCTTGCAACCCCCAGTCAACGCGCCCCCGTGTTTCTGCCTTCCGCTCCGCCCACCCATGCTTGATACCGCTACCCCGCCCGCCCCATCCGCCCTGGAAGGCGACGACGCAGCCGCAGTCGAAGCGAAAGCCGCGGCCCACGCCGCGCTCAAGCTCGAAAAGCGCCTGGTGCGCCAGGTGGCCCAGGCCATCACCGACTTCGGTTTGATCGAAGACGGCGACAAGGTCATGGTGTGCGTCTCAGGCGGCAAAGACAGCTACGCCATGCTCGACGTGCTGCGCATGCTGCAGCAGCGCAACGGCCACAGGTTCGAGCTGATTGCCGTCAACCTCGACCAGAAGCAGCCCGGCTTTCCGGCCCATGTACTGCCCGAGTATTTGACGCAGGTGGGCGTGCCCTTCCACATCGAAACGCAGGACACCTACAGCGTCGTCAAGGAGCACATCCCCGAGGGAAAGACGATGTGCAGCCTGTGCAGCCGTTTGCGCCGGGGCATTTTGTACCGCGTGGCCGATGAGCTGGGCTGCACCAAGATCGCCCTGGGCCACCACCGCGACGACATGCTGCAGACGTTCTTCCTCAACATGTTCTTCGGCGGCAAGCTCAAGGGCATGCCACCCAAGGTGCAAAGCGACCGGGGCGACCACCTCATCATCCGCCCGCTGGCCTACGTGGCTGAAGACGACCTCACGCGTTGGGCCGAACACCGCCAGTTCCCCATCATCCCCTGCACGCTGTGCGGCAGCCAGGAGAACCTGCAGCGCAAGCAGATCGGCCAGATGCTGCGCGACTGGCAGCAGCTGTACCCCGGCCGCATCGAGAACATGGCCGTGGCGCTGCGCAACCTGGTGCCCTCGCACTTCATGGACCCGCGCCAGTTCGACTTCAAGGGCCTGGTGCCCAACGGCATGGCTGATGCGGATGGCGACAAGGCGTTTGATGCCGAAGAACTGCCTGCACAGGCCGTGGGCATGCTCGGCGGCCTGCCCCTGATCCCCCGCTGAACCTGACTCCTGACGATTTTTAGATTGGGCCACCCCATGACCACGCTCAAAGCCCCCGAACTGCTTTTGCCCGCCGGCTCGCTCGACAAGATGCGCGCGGCCTACGACTTTGGCGCCGACGCCGTGTACGCAGGCCAGCCGCGCTACAGCCTGCGCGCGCGCAACAACGAGTTCAAGCTCGAGCAGATCCGCCAGGGCATCAGCGAGGCCCACGCACGCGGCAAAAAGTTCTTTGTGACCAGCAACCTGATTGCGCACAACGACAAGATCCGCACCTACCTGCGCGACATCGAGCCCGTGATCGACTGCAAACCGGACGCATTGATCATGGCCGACGCGGGCCTGATCATGATGGTCAAGGAAAAGTGGCCCGAGCAGGTGGTGCACCTCTCGGTGCAGGCCAACACTACCAACTGGGCGGCTGTGAAGTTCTGGCAGAAGATGGGCGTGGAGCGCGTGATCCTGTCGCGTGAACTCAGCCTGGATGAAATCGAAAAGATCCGCCAGGAATGCCCCGACATGGAGCTGGAAGTGTTTGTGCACGGAGCGCTGTGCATCGCGTACTCGGGCCGGTGCCTGCTCAGCGGCTACTTCAACCACCGCGACCCCAACCAGGGCACCTGCACTAACGCCTGCCGCTGGAACTACGCCACGCACGACGCCGACATCGACCCCACCACGGGTGAAGCCATTGCGCAAAAAATGGAAGGCGACTTCAACTTCGAGGCCGCGCAGCAAAAGGCCGAACAATCTTTCGCATCGACCACCGGCAACGGCGAACGCCACCCCAAGGCCGACAAGGTCTACCTGATCGAAGAGGCGGGCCGCCCCGGGCAGATGATGCCCATCATGGAAGACGAGCACGGCACCTACATCATGAACAGCAAGGACCTGCGCGCGGTGGAGCATGTGGCCCGCCTGGCGCAGATCGGCGTGGACTCGCTCAAGATCGAAGGCCGCACCAAGAGCCTGTATTACGTGGCCCGCACCGCCCAGGTCTACCGCCGCGCCATTGACGACGCCGTGGCCGGGCGGCCCTTCAACCCCGAGCTGCTGATCGAGCTCGAAGGCTTATCGAACCGCGGCTACACCGGCGGCCTGCTGGAGCGTCGCCCCAGCAACGACTACCAGAACTACATCAACGGCCACTCGGCCACGCAGCGCAGCCAGTACGTGGGCGAGGTGCTGGGCGCTGAAGGCATTGCCGATGCGGGGCTGGCCGGCGACTGGGTGCAGGTCGAAACCAAGAACCACTTTGCCGTGGGCGACCTGATCGAAGTGGTGCACCCCAGCGGCAACATCACCGTGCGGCTGGAACAGATGCGCAACGTGGAAGGCCAGCCTGTGCAGGTGGCCCAGGGCAGCCCGGTGCGCGTGTGGATTCCGCTGCCGGCGCGGTACAGCGGGGCATTGCTGGCGCGGGTGGTGGAGTCGCTGCCGCCTGCAGCAACGCCTGAGTCTGCGTTGGCAGTGTGATGGTTCGATGAGGCTGATGCGGTCACGGAGTGATGCTGGCGTGCACGCTGCAACGGTTGCCGTTGCATGCGTGGAGGCACCTGCGTTGCCGGTTCCGGGTGGTCAGCCCCTGCTCAAGGCGACACGCCGTCGTCATGGGTGTTGCAGTTGAACCCGTTGAGTACAGCCAGGGAAGGGACTGCAAAGCGCTTTTCCTTGCTGGACTTGGTGCGGCCCTTGACGCGCTCGTAGGTGATCAGTTTCCCAGCCGGGTAGTTGACGCTGCTGCGGCCGTACTCCTTTCCTTCAACCTCCCATACGTTTTCCTTGCCGATCAGTTCAAAGTCGCCACGGCGTTGGTTGAAGCGGAACTGCAAGGTGGTGGAGGCCAGCACGTCGCCTTCGGCTTTGTCCACGGCAGTGACAAACAGCGAGGTGCCCTTGGCTTCGACGTTGTAGAACTTCTGCGCCGCGCAATAGCTTGAAGAGGCAGACAGGGGAAGGTAGCGGCCAGTCTTTGTGCCCGTCAGAACTACAAGCCGTATCTCCATCGGTCCATCGGAACGCCCATCGACTTCGTTGAGGACGAGCGCACGGTCCTGAATGCCATCACCATTCCAGTCACCCGTGGTGGATGCCCACTCCAAAAATTTTTGGCCTGGATACAGTGCAGCCACCGCTGCCTCGGCACTGGAAAACTCCCTGGGCTGCGCAGTTGCAGTGATTGCCATGGTCAGCAAGGTGATGAATGCAAAGAGGAATCGGGAGCAGCGCATGGCGTACCTTCTGTACTTGTGGGTGCGTACGGGTTAGACGGGTTCGGTGGGCGGTCGATGCCAGTTGCCCGGCTTCGCCACACAGACCTCCTGCACCAGACTGCCGCCCGCCTTCAACTGGCAAGTGGACCGGCGGGGCTGCGAAGGCGGTGCTGTGCGGTAAAGGCGACCAGCCGGTCCGCCTGAGAAGCGGATTTTGAGCAAAAACCGGCTGTAGCGCCAGCAGCTATTGTCCTGGTGGCTATAAAAAGCATAGCGAATATCCCGCTTGGACAACGCGGTGGTCCGAGCCATCGCATGTGCCCTTGTACACGCACGCTGGGCGCGGCGCCGCATTCACGCCAGAATCGCGCAACACACCGCATAGCCATGGCCGCCCCCATTGATCCTTCCCGCAGCGCCAGTGCCCTGCCGCCCGTGGCACGGTTTCTGGCTGAGGCGGCTTTGCAGCGTCAGAGCGCGCTGCTGGGGCTGGACAAGCCGGGTGCGACGCCTGCGCAGCCACCGGCTGCCGGGCAGGGGGCACCCATCGTTCCTGCGGCGCTGCCTCTGCCCGCAGCCCCGGTGCCACCCGCTGGCGACACCAGCCACATTTCGCCGCAGGCGCGCGAGCAGCTGGGGGCCGGGTTCGATCCGCAGCGCAGTGCTGGCAGTAGTGGCGCCGGTGGCATCGCTGCCCGCGCCTCTGGCCCCGCAGGCGCGCCGGGTGGCGCTGCGCCAGTCTTGCAAAGCCCGCTGCCTTCCAGCACATCCGCCTCGGCCGTGCTGCTCGGTTCCGCCACGCAAGCCGGCTCTGCGGCCTGGCCCGCTACCGGTCCGGGCGCTGCCTTGATGGGCCTGGTAGGCCAGGCGGTGGCACAGCTCACCGCAGGTGCCTCGCCGCAGCGCGTGGTGGCTGCCCAGACGTGGCCGGTGGGCCTGGCCCAATCGCTGGAGAGCGGCGCGCTGGGCGACGACATGCCGCCCCTGCAGACCTGGCTGGTGCGCCAGGGCACGGTGCAGACGCCCGACGGACCGCGCGGAGTGGCCGTAACGCTGCGCGTGCCGGTGCCGTGGCTGGCATCGCAGCCGGCCGCGCCTGCGGGCACACCTTCAGGGGCTCTGCAACTGCCGTTTACCGGCGCGCCACAGGCCTTGCAGTCGGGCGTGTTTGCGCTAGTGTTGCAGGGGGGTGAACCGCAGGGCGGGCGCACCAGCGCGCTGCTGGTGGTGGACTTTCAGCCGCTGCCGCCCGCCGTGGTGTACGGGCGCGACATGCTGCAGGCGCGGCTGGACCCCTGGACGCAGATGGCCGTGCTGCAGGCCAGCGGGCAGGTGCCGCGTGAAGAGGAAAGGGCGCGCAACGGCGGCATGGAACTGTGCGACACCCTGGGCTGCCCCTATGTCGCGCGGGCCGCGTGCGTGCAGCCTTTTTGCCACGCGATGCGCGGAATCGCCCCGCCCGAGCCCGTGGGGCCGCTGGGCCCGATGCCGCAGGCTTGACCAGCGCTACCCGGCGTTTTGCCGCACAAAAAAACCGCCAGTGCCGGGTCACGGCATCGGGCGGTTTTGCGGGCGGGCCACCGGCGCGATAGGGCCGATGGTCGCCAAGGTTCTACTGGACAGGGCGCAGGGCTTAAGGATGTCCTGCATAACCCTCGCGAGGCGGTGGTAGTGCGGATCGGGATGGGCCGCAAGGCGTCTTTTCGCAGCCAATAGGCGGGCTATTGGCAAGAAAAGCAACGCAGCGAACCGCCCGAGACCGCGCGATCACCGACCGCAGGGAGTTGTGCAGGATGTCCTTAAGGGTACAGGCCGCGCATTTCGCGGGCGTGCAGGATGCGCTGGCAGGCCACGATGAACGTTGCAGTCCGCAGGCTCACCTTGTGCTCCTGTGCCACCTCCCACACGCCCGCAAAGGCGTCTTGCATGATGCGCACCAGGCGTGCGTTGATCTCGTCTTCGCTCCAGAAGAAGCTGGAGAAATCCTGCACCCACTCGAAGTAGCTCACCGTCACGCCACCGGCGTTGGCGATCACGTCGGGCAGCACCAGCACGCCCTTGTCGTGCAGGATGTCGTCGGCTTCGGGGGTGGTGGGGCCGTTGGCGCCTTCGATCACCAGCTTGGCCTTGATCTGGCCGGCGTTGTGCTCGGTGATCTGGCCTTCCAGCGCGGCCGGGATCAGGATTTCGCAATCCACACCCCAGAACTCTTCGGGGTTCATCACGTCGGCGCCAGCAAAGCCGCCAACTCCGCCGCGGGCCTTCACATGCGCCAGCAGGGCGGGCACATCCAGGCCGTTGCCGTTGAAGATGGTGCCGGTGTGGTCCTGCACGGCCACCACCTTGGCGCCGGCTTCGGCAAACAGCTTGGCGGCAATGCCGCCCACGTTGCCAAAGCCCTGCACGGCCAGGCGTGCGCCGTCCAGCGTCAGGCCGGTGAGCTTGGCAGCTTCCACGCCCACGGTGAACACGCCGCGGCCGGTGGCCTCGACGCGGCCGAGCGAGCCGCCCAGGTCCACGGGCTTGCCGGTGACCACGCCGGTGGCGGTGGAGCCGGTGTTCATCGAATACGTGTCCATCATCCAGGCCATGATCTGGCCGTTGGTGTTCACGTCGGGTGCAGGGATGTCCTTGGAGGGGCCGATGATGATGCCGATCTCGCTGGTGTAGCGGCGCGTCAGGCGCTCCAGCTCACCCATCGACAGCTTCTTCGGGTCCACGCGGATGCCGCCCTTGGCGCCGCCGTAGGGCACGTTGACCGCGGCGTTCTTGATGCTCATCCAGGCAGACAGGGCCATCACTTCGGACAGCGTCACGTCCTGGTGAAAACGCACACCACCCTTGCCCGGGCCGCGGCTGGTGTTGTGCTGCACGCGGTAGCCTTCAAAGTGGGCGATGGTGCCGTTGTCCAGCTCGATCGGCACGTCCACGATCAGCGCGCGCTTGGGGCGCTTGAGGGTTTCGACCCAGCGGGCCAGGTGGCCCAGGTAGGGCGTGACGCGATCGACCTGCTGCAGGTAGATGCCCCAGGGGCCGAGGTTGTCGGCCTGCAGGTACGAGGGCAGCGGATGGGGCGAACCTGCGTGGGCGTTGCCCGGGGTGCCGGTGGATGAAGACATGGTGATTTCCTTGTGGGATCAATGCAAGCCGCGAAGCTTATGCCTGCGCTCTGGCGCTGTCTAAGGCCGGTCTGTTTGCGGGTTATGCGCCAAACGCATAACGTTGCCATCGCGTGGAATTGCCGCAATGCACCATAAAAGCGGCGCTTATGAATGCGCTGAAATCGCAGCGCCCTAGGTCACGGCCTCGGCCCTGCGCACGCATCCGCAATGCGCGCAGCCGCCGCGCACCGCCTTGTTCACTCCACCGTGAAATGCCCCAGCGCCGGGTCGCCGGTGGGGTAGCGCAGGTCCAGCTTTTGCAGCACGGCGCGCAGGATGCTGGCGATCATCAGGTTGCGGTGGGTCTTGGAATCTGCGGGCACGATGGTCCACGGTGCCCAGGGCGTATGCGTGGCGTTCAGCAGCGCGTCATACGCCTTGCGGTAGGCGCCCCACTGCTTGCGCACCGCGATGTCGCCCATGCTGAACTTCCAGTGCTTGGCCGGGTCGTCCAGGCGCTCTTGCAGGCGCTGGCGCTGCTCGTCAAAGCTGATGTGCAGCAGGAACTTGAGCACCACGGTGCCGGTCTCGCTGAGCATGCGCTCGAAGTCGTTGATGTGCCCCAGCCGCTGGCGTTGCTGCTCGGGCGTGATCCAGCCATTGGCTACAGGCACCAGCACGTCTTCGTAGTGGCTGCGGTTGAACACCGTGATGTCGCCCGCCTGCGGCACCTGCTGGTGAATACGCCACAGGTAGTCGCGCGCCAGTTCGGCCTCGGTGGGCGCCTTCCAGCCCACCGCGTGCACGCCCAGCGCGCTCATGCGGCCAAACACGCCGCGGATGGTGCCGTCCTTGCCCGAGGTGTCGGTGCCTTGCAGCACCACCAGCAGCTTGTGCCGGCGGTCGGCGTAGAACAGGTTTTGCAGCGCATCCAGATCCTCGGCCAGGGCCTCCACAGCGACCTTGTCCTGCAACTTGCTGCCTTGCGACCAGGGCTTGGCCGCGGGGTCGATATCGTCGAGCGAAAACGATTTGCGGCCGGTGGGCTGCCATGCCGTCCACCGCGGCGACAGGGCCTGGTCGCAGGCGGCAAACAGTGCGGCATTGGCGTGCGGGTTGTCGGGCATGGTGTTCCTTGCAATGGGTGGCTGGCCGGGTGCATCAGCGTACGCCATGGACTCGCAGCGAATCCAAGCTGCCCCAGGTTTCCGTCATTCGGATCGAAAGCGGCACGCAACTGTCAATTCACAGTGCTCTCGAGAACCCTGCTTCATCGCACGTGTAAAGTATTTGCCCCAGGGACCCTCTGCACGAATCGGTTCTGGCTGGGCCATATCGATGTCCGAAGTAAACAGCACCTGCTTTCAAGAATTGGGCACGCCTAGAGAGCCTCTGCACGAATCAGCGCGCCGTGTGCATCTGCGGTCTCGGGCGGTCTGCAGCGTTGCAAATACTCGCAATAGCTGCGGCTATTGCTGCGTTTTGCGCCTTGCGGCCCATCCCGATCCGCAGCGCTCACTTACCGCTTGGTTCGTGCACAGGCTCCCCAGCAGGCGCTGTGCGAGGGCATTTGCCCGGTTTCGCGGGGCATCCGCGCCTTGAAGGCGCACCTGTCCCCTACAGGTCAGCAGTTTGTGCCTTGCCATCCACAGGTTGACAGCGCAAACAGCCTGACGATCTGCGCCGTGTTTTTCTTGAGCCCACGGTAGCGCACCTTCACATACCCAAATTGCTGCTTGAGCACTCAGAACGTGTGCTCCACCCTGGCCCGGATGCTGGCCTTGGTCCGTTCAAGTTGGTCGATCAGCGGATCCACAGGCTTGTCTTTGTCCAGAGCCCGGCGCAACCCCGGGCGCATGGCCACATGCCAGCGTACGTTCTTGTTGGGATCGGACCGCCTGTCCATCCCTTGGTAGCCAGCGTCACCAAACGCATCCCATTGCACAACGCGGCCGTGATCTGTCTGTAGCCGTAGCATCGTTTGTGCTCGTCATGGACAGTGCGGATCCTCGCCTCCATGGCGCTGTGCTGGTCAGCATGCGTGCAGAACTCGGCCCGAGACGCACCGAAATTGGCCTCACGTCGGCATTGCAGCCTTTGCCAAACAAAGGGTATCCACCAGTAGATTCGACTTTGGGATTCGTTAACGTATGCGTTAATAAATTCGCAAGAGCGATCTTCCCGGCCCAGATAGATACGCCACTGTCGAGGCTCGGTTCAAACCTTGGTCGCCCGGAATGTGTACTTGCCACCCGATCGGGTGGCAAGTACACCGCCGACTGTTGGGTGTGCTTGGCACAAGTTCTGCCTGACAGTACCGAAATTTTTTTAACAGGAGCCATGCCGGACGGGCTTACAGCGCGTCCCTAAGGTCAATTTAAATGAATAAAACCCTTGTCCCCGGTCGATCTGTATGCACTCTCGCATTCTTCCTCGTGCTTGCTGGTTGCGGGGGGGGCGACGGGACAGACAAGCCCCCAGTTTTAGCGCCTTCCCCAGCGCCTACTCCGACTCCGGCTCCGGCTCCGGCTCCGGCTCCGGCTCCGGCTCCGGCTCCGGCTCCGGCTCCGGCTCCGGCTCCGGCTCCGACTCCGACTCCGACTCCGACTCCGACTCCGACTCCGACTCCGACTCCGACTCCGACTCCGGCTCCGGCTCCGGCTCCGGCTCCGGCTCCGGCTCCGGCTCCCGGGCAGCCGAGCCCCGTAGAAAGCACCTACCCCAAAAATGGCGGCCCTGACATCAATCCGATGAAAGGCTGGAATGCCTCATGGTGGAATGACTACAGCGAGTCTTCAGTGGGCTTCCAGTATGTTCCCTGGAAAGATTTTGAACCTGCAGACGAGCAGTTCTCGAAGGCTGCTGTAGAGGGAATAATCAACCGGCCTGGTTCGCGCGGTCGTCACGTTGTGCTGCGTCTTTATTGCGAATGGGATGGTGTCGCAGAAACCGCTTGTCCTTCTTGGCTTCAAGGAAAGGGTGTGCCGCGCTTGGTAAGCGACGACGGTAAACGGATATTTGACTTTAACAATTCGGTTTTCCTTTCGGAGGCAGAAAATGCAATCAAGGCCTTCGCGGGAATGTATGACAACGATCCGCGAGCGTTCGCTGTGCAGCTCGGGCTTCTGGGTTATTGGGGCGAGTGGCACACATTCGGGTTCAAGGTGGGCTCGAAGAATTATGAAATATCCGATGCATCGCGCACCAAAATATTGAGCGCGTATAAATCAAACTTCAAGAATGCCAAAATAGTGGGCCGATACCCCTGGCAAAATGTTTTAAATCAGGCTGCCGACATCGGATTTCATAACGACTATTTTGTTCCAGGCAATGGGCACAGTCTTGAGTTTGACAAGTCCATAAAAGATGGCCTCAAATGGCTTCAAGGTCCCATCGGTGGGGAAGCGCCGCCCCGAGACGCTACACAACAGGCTCAAGAATCCGTGCTCATGTACACAACAGATACGGGCCGGAAAATGTTGGACGATGGTCACTACAGCACCATGGCTCCAGGCTATCGAAAAACCAGTGGCCAGCAGTACTATGCGGAATACATGGCAATGCACAAGAGGATGGGTTATAACTTCCAGATCAAGTCAGCCACATTCGCTCGCAGCCTTTCCACAAGTCAGCGTTTGAATGTCTCGCTCGCTGTGGAAAATATCGGTGTCGCACCGATGTACTATCCATGGCAAGTGCAATTTGCGTTGTTGCGTAATGATGATAGCGTGGTGACGATATTCAAGTCTGCTTTCGATCCGCGCACTCTCCGGGAAGGCAGCGCAGCGGATTTGACGGCCGGCCTTGATGTGAACAGCTTTTCACGCGGGCAATATCGACTGGGCGTCCGGATTATCCAGCCGCGATCGGACATGCCAGAGGCTGCAGGGTGGTTGCTGAATGCCCGAAATGCCTACGTCGTCTTTTCAAACGACTTGCCGGTCATATCCGGACGTTGGGACTCCAGCGTCGGGCTGAATGGCGGTTGGGCGGTACTTGGCGACTTAGAGATCCGTTGAGCCATGATGCGATGCTTCATGCCACCGGCGCAGGGACATGGTGTACCGGGCATGTAGGAAATCCATGCGCGCGTGCTTGGGTCGCACCCCGGTCCACTGTGAGGGGCACCGGTTGGTACGCCCCTACTCATTGTGGGCTTTATGACAAGGGCCATGCTGCCGGTTTGTTTGCGCAGCTCCTGTCTCGCACTGGCTGAACGTTCAGTTCAATGCGGCTCGACAACTGCGCCCACGGTCCCATCAATCATTCTCGTTGGAACGATCCGCCGTCGTATCCTTCATCAGCGCCACAAAACGCCGTGCCCCCAGCCCCAGCGGCCGCTCCTTGGACCACACCACGTCCACCCACAGCGCGGTACCGTTGCTCAGGTTCTCAAACGGCATCTCCACCAGCCGGCCTGATTCGATGCGCGGCTGCACCAGCGCGCGGGGCTGCCAGCCCCAGCCCAGCCCGGCTTCGATCAGGCCCAGGGCGGCCAGGTGGTTGTCGGTGCGCCAGTGGTGGCGGGCAAACACAAAGCGCGGGTCGGTCTGCGCCAGGTCGCGGCTGGCCACCACGATCTGGCGCGTGGTGGTGAGGTGCTCCTCGCGCAGCATGGCGCTGGCGGGTGCTTCGCCGCGTGCTTGGGCGGCTGCACGCGCCGCAGCCAGCACGGGGTGGTCGGGCGCCATCACGGCCACCAGGGTTTCGGTGCCCACTTCCTGAAAGCCTTCGCGCCCGTCGATGCTGGGCCGCTCGAACACCAGCGCCAGCTGCGCGCGGCCGCTGTGCAGCAGGGCCAGCGCATCGACCTGCGGTGCGGCCAGCACCTCCACTTGCAGCAGCGGGTATTCGTGCGCCAGCGCGGCCAGCGGTGCTGTCCAGCGGGCGGCCAGCAGCTCGGGCGCAATGGCCAGGGTCAGGCGTTCCTCCAGGCCTTGCGTGAGCGCCAGCGCCTGGGCATTGAGCTGCCGCAGCTGCCCGGCCAGCAGGCGGGCCTGGGGCTCCAGAGCGCGCGCGGCCGCCGTTGGCCGTGGCTCGCGTCCGCTGCGGTCAAACAGCTGCACCGCCAGCTCGGCCTCCAGGTGCGCAATGGTCATGCTCACGGCCGAGGGCACGCGCGACAACGCCCGTGCTGCCCCGGAAAACGAGCCGTGGTCGAGCGCCGCCAGAAATACCTGCACGCTGTCGGATGAAAAAGCCAAGGCCACGTCCTGTCAGTAAAGCTGAAACAAGCTGACTTTATATATCAGCTGCACGCACATAAAGTCGGCCGCATGTCTGCCACTTCTTTTGCCGAACCCTTGTTTCTGAGCCTGCAGGGCCCCTGGCGCCGCGTGATCTACGTCACCCTGTACGAACTCATTGCCATCGCCGCCGCCACACTGGGGCTGGCAGCGCTCACGGGGCAGGGTGCCGGGCATTCCGGCGTGGTGGCGGTGGCGGCATCGGCCATCGCCGTGGTGTGGAACCTGCTGTTCAACTGGGCTTTCGAGCGCTGGGAGGCCCGCCAGGTGGTGCGGGGCCGCAGCGTGCGCCGCCGCATCGCTCACGCCATCGGGTTTGAGGGGGGGCTGGTGTTCACGCTGGTGCCGCTGTTTGCCTGGTGGTTCGACGTGAGCCTGTGGCAGGCCTTTGTGATGGACCTGGCGCTGATCGTGTTCTTCCTTTGCTACACGTTTGTCTTCAACTGGGGGTTCGACCGGGTGTTCGGCTTGCCGGCCTCGGCGCAGGGCGGCTGATCGCCGTCCACTGCATTAGCTATTGAAATAATAGCAACACAGGCAATTAAAAACTGGACTCCGAGCCGATTTCGCCTGAAATCATGCCTGCAGCAGCTGTCCGGCGATGGCGGCGGCTGCCGTGCGTGTTTCCACCCCCAGCTTTTCAAAAATGTGCTCCAGGTGCTTGTTCACCGTGCGCGGGCTCATGCCCAGGATGTCGGCGATGTCGCGGTTGGTCTTGCCCTTGCTGATCCACGACAGCACCTCGGTTTCGCGGGGCGTCAGTGCCACCTGCTGCAGGTGGCGCGGCGCGGCGGCCTCGGCGGCGGCCTGGCTCAGCAGCAGCATCGATTCGGCCAGGCCGCTGGCGCCCAGGTGGCGGGCCAGCAGCTGGCGGCCGTCGGGCAGGGCCAGCGTCTGGCCGCCGGTACTTTGAGCGCGGTTGAGCCACGCGGCCGCCGCGTCCTGCGGCGCGGGCTCGGCGGCAAAAGCGGCCTCCAGCCAGCGCAGCGCCTGGGGTGATCGCCAGGCCACGCGGCCCTGGCCGTCCAGCACCACCACGCCCAGCCCGGCCACATCTACCGCCTCGCGGGCCAGCCGCGTGGCCTGCGCGTTGCGCACATGCGTGGCCAGCCGCGCCAGCACTTCCGGGATGCGCAGCGGCTTGACGACATAGTCCACCCCGCCGCTGGCAAAGCCCTGCAGGATCTGCTCGGTGTCGGACAGCCCGGTCATGAACACCACAGGCACGTGCGACCACGGCGGCGTGGCCTTGAGCTGGCGGCACAGCGCAAAGCCGTCCATGCCCGGCATCACGGCATCGAGAAGCACGCCGTCGGGCACGGTGATGTCAAAGCGCTGCAGGGCCTCGTCGGCGTCGCGCGCGGCCAGCACGGCGTAGCCCTCTGCGGCGAGCGCGTCGCACAGCATGCGCAGGGTGTCCAGCGCGTCGTCCACCACCAGGATCACGCGTTGCTGTGGCTGAGGCGGCTGGGGTGGCAGGGGGGTCGGCAGCGCCCCCGCCAGGGCGCTATTCGGGGTGGCATGGAAGGGGGCGGGCATAAGGCTCCTTCAGGCGTCCGCCGCGTGTGATCCGCGCAGCTGCGCGGCCAGGGCGTCAAAGTCGAAACGGTCGGCGCAGCCCTGCAGCAGCGCCAGGCTGGTAGCGTGACGGGGCAGCTCGGCGCGTGCGCTGCGCAGCCGCTCGCGCAAGGCAGCGGCCTGGCCCGAGCGCGCCAGCCGGGTCAGGTCTTCGCGCAGGTCGTCGGGCAGGGTGGCCACGCTGTCATGCGGGTCGGGCGGGGCGGCCCCCGCGGCAGCGGCAGCCGCCAGGGGCGTGTTGTCCCGCACCCATTCCAGCTGCAGCGCCTGTTCCAGCGCCAGCAGCAGTTCTGATTCGATCACCGGCTTGCCCACAAATCCCTGGCATTGCTGGGCTGCCAGGCGTGCCGCCTCGTGCTCGAACAGGTTGGCCGACACGAACACGATGGGCAGCTCGGATGCGGGCCGCAGTTCGCGCAGCAGCGCGGCGGTCTGCCAGCCATCGAGGTCGTCCATGCTGATGTCGAGCAGCACCAGGTCGGGTGGTGTCTGGCGCACGATCTCCAGGCACTCGCGGCCGCTGGCCGCCTCGCGCACATCAAAGCCCAGCGGCACCAGCAGCCCGGCCAGCAGCTGGCGCTGCAGGGGCTGGTCGTCCACCACCAGCAGCGTGCGGCGTGGCGCCAGGTAGCCAATCACCGAGCGCAGCGCAGCCCGGCTGGGGGTGGTCCAGTTCGGGTCGGCGGCAATGCCCGGCAGGTACAGCCGCACGGTGAAGGTGCTGCCTTGCCCGGGCGTGCTTGTCAGCGTGAGCTGGCCGCCCATCAGCTCGGTCAGCAGGTGCGTGATGGTCAGGCCCAGGCCTGTGCCTGCCTCGCTGGCGCGGCGCCCCGCGCTGCCGCGCTCGAACGGCACGAAGATGCGTTCCAGGTCCTGCGGCTCGATGCCGATGCCGGTGTCGATGACTTCGATGCGCGAGACATGCTGCCGGAAATCCATGCGCAGCCGCACCTCGCCGCGATCGGTAAAGCGCACGGCATTGGACAGCAGGTTGATCAGGATCTGCCGCAGCCGCTTGGCATCGGCGCGGATCCAGCCAGGCATGGTGCCCAGCGTCTCCACCGCAAAGCGCAGGCCCTTGGCCTGGGCCTGCGGGCGCAGCATGGCCTCGATGTTCTCGATCAGGTCGGGCAGCGGCAGCGGGGCCAGGTCCAGCCGCAGGCGCCCCGCCTCGATGCGGGCCAGCTCCAGCGAACCGTCGATGAGCGCGTGCATGTGCAGGCCGCTGTGCTGCATGGTCGAGAGCGTCTCGCGCAGCCAGCCTTCGGTCTGCGGGTTCTTGAGCAGGATCTGCGTGTAGCCCAGGATGCTGTTGAGCGGCGAGCGCAGCTCGTGCGTCATGCCCGCCACGTAGCGCGTCTTGGCCTGGCTGGCCGATTCGGCCTGGTCCTTGGCGGCCTGCAGCTCCGCGTCGGTGCGCTTGTGGGCAGCGATCTCCTGCAGCAGCAGCTGCGTCTGCCGCTCGGATTCGTCCTGCGCCATGCGGCGGCTGTCGGTGCTCAGCACCACCCACCAGGCGCACACTGCAGCCAGCAGGGTGAGCAGCGCAAACACCTTCAAAAACGGCATCTGCAGCAGCTGCGCCTGCACCTGCCGCGATTCCTGCACGTACACCACGGCGACCAGGAACGCCATCACCGCGCACAGCGACAGCATCACCACCAGGTATTGCCCCCAGCGAAAGTTGAACCTTGCCGCCCAGCGCGGTGGCAGCACCGCCATGACCACGCTGCGCAGCTGGTCGGCCGCACGCGAGCCGGTCTTGCAGCGGTCATGGCAGCGCGACTCCAGCGAGCAGCACAGCGAGCAGATCGGCGCGGCATACGCCGGGCAGCCCGCCATGTCTTCCGACTCGAACTGGTTCTCGCACACCGCGCAGCGCACCATCTCGCCGGGCTTCCAGGTGGTGTCGGGCGTGCGCGCCAGGTAGTAGCGCCCCCGGGTCAGCCATGCCAGCAGGGGCGCCAGCACCATCGACAGCCCCAGCGCGATGAAGGCCGAGAACGCTGCCGCCACCTCGCCCAGCAGGCCCGCATACGCACAGCAGGCCACCAGCGCTGCCAGCAGCATGGCGCCCAGGCCTACGGGGTTGAAGTCGTACAGGTGCGCCCGGCGGAACTCGATGCCCTTGGGCGACAAGCCCAGCGGCTTGTTGATGACGAGGTCGGCCACCAGCGCGCCCACCCAGGCAATGGCCACGTTGCTGTAGACGGCCAGCACTTTCTCCAGTGCGCCAAACACGCCCAGCGTCATCAGCAGCGTGGCAATCAGCACGTTGAACACCAGCCAGACCACGCGGCCCGGGTGGCTGCGCGTGATGCGCGCAAACACGTTGGACCACGCCAGCGAGCCCGCATACGCATTGGTGATGTTGATCTTGATCTGCGAGACCACCACGAACACCACCGTGACCGCCACCGCCAGCCCGGGCAGCCCCAGCGCCTGCATGACCTGCTGAAACCCGGCCAGAAACATCTGCGTGGGCTCGGCCGCGCGGTGCACGCCCACCTCGAACTGCAGCGCTGCAAACGCCAGAAAGGCGCCGCCCGCCATCTTGAGCATGCCCATCACGATCCAGCCGGGGCCGGCCACCAGCACCGCACCCCACCAGCGCACGCGGTTGGCGGCCGTGCGCTCGGGCAGAAAGCGCAAAAAGTCCACCTGCTCGCCGATCTGCACCACCAGCGAGAAGATCACCGCCGCTGCTGCACCAAACATGAGCGCGTCGAACTGGCTGCTGCCCGAGCGCAGGCCCGACAGCCCGGCAAAGTCGCGGTACAGCTGCGGCTGGGCCAGTGCAATCCAGACAAAGGGCAGCACCAGCAGGAACAGCCACAGCGGCTGTGTCCAGCTCTGCAGGCGCGAGATCAGGGTGATGCCGCGCATGGCCATGGGCAGGATGACCAGCGACGAAACGATGTAGCACCACTCCAGCGGCCAGTCCACCACCATTTGCAGGGCCAGCGCCATGATGGCCGCCTCGAGCGCAAAGAAGATGAAGGTGAACACCGCGTAGATCAGCGACGTGATGGTGGAGCCCAGGTAGCCAAAGCCCGCGCCGCGCGTGAGCAGATCCATGTCGAGCCCGTAGCGCGCTGCGTAGTAGGCAATGGGCAGACCGGTCAGAAAGATCACCAGCCCCACCGTGAGGATGGCCCACATCGCGTTGCTGAACCCGTAGTTCAGCGCAATGGCGCCGCCGATGGCCTCCAGCGCCAGGAACGACAGCGAGCCAAACGCCGTGTTCGCCACGCGGAATTCGCTCCAGCGCCGGAAGGCCTTGGGCGTGTAGCGCAGCGCGTAGTCCTCCATCGTCTCGTCGGCCACCCACGCGTTGTATTCGCGGCGGAACCGGAAGATGGTCTGCGTCGCGCTCGGTGCGGGGGCGGGTTGCGGTGGGGCCATGGGGGGCTTCAAGCAAGAAGCGTTCTTGGGGCGGTGGGCTGCCTTGCGGCGCGTGTGCAGCGTAGCCCCGCAGCGCGTACGCAGGCCTACGTTAATTGACGTATGGGCGGCTGTGCGGGTTGTCCCTAACCTTCATCCCACAGCGCACCACAGCGCTTGGCCCCTGTCCCTTCATTCACCCCGATCCCGCAAGGAGCGTCACCATGAGCCACCCCACCGATCCCCGCCACGGCGGTCCTGTCCACGCCGAACCCGGCCGCCGCCGCCTGCTGCAGGCGCTGGGCGCTGCCTCGGTGGCGGGCCTGCCCACCTGGTCGTTCGGCCAGCCCACCGCGCAGGTCAACACCACCAAGCTGGCCGTGACCGACACCGAAGTCACCGTGGGGCAGTTGCACTCGGCCACCGGCACCATGGCGATCTCGGAGACGGGCTCCATCCAGGCCGAGCAGCTGGCCATCGACCAGATCAACGCCATGGGCGGCATCCTGGGCCGCAAGATCAAGGTCATCAAGGAAGACGGCGCGTCCGACTGGCCCACGTTTGCCGAGAAGTCCAAGAAGCTGCTCATCAACGACCGCTGCGCCGCCGTGTTCGGCTGCTGGACCAGCGCCTCGCGCAAAGCCGTTTTGCCCATCTTCGAGAAGGAAAACGGCCTGCTGTACTACCCCACGTTCTATGAAGGTCTGGAGCAGTCCAAGAACGTGATCTACACCGGCCAGGAAGCCACGCAGCAGATCCTGTACAGCCTGGAATGGGCCAAGACCGAGAAGAAGGCCAAGAGCTTCTTCCTCATCGGCTCGGACTACATCTGGCCCCGCACCTCGATGAAGATCGCCCGCAAGCACATCGAGAACTTCCAGAAGGGCAAGGTCGTGGGCGAGGAGTACTACCCGCTGGGCAGCACCAACTTCGGCTCGCTGATGAACAAGATCAAGGTGCAAAAGCCCGACTGCCTGTTTGTGGCGGTGGTGGGCGGCTCCAACGTGGCGTTCTACAAGGCGCTCAAGGCCGCGGGCATCACGGGCGACAAGCAGCTGCTGGTCACGCTGTCGGTGACCGAGGACGAGATGACCGGCGTGGGCGGCGAAAACTTTGCGGGCTTCTACTCGTCGATGAAGTACTTCCAGTCGCTCGACAACGAGAACAACAAGAAGTTTGTGGCCGCCTTCAAGGCCAAGTACGGCAAGGATGCCGTGATTGGCGACGTGACGCAGGCGGCCTACCTGGGCCCCTGGCTGTGGAAGGCCGCGGTGGAAAAAGCCAAGAGCTTTGACGTGGACAAGGTGGTGGCCGCATCGCCCGGCATCGAGCTGACTACGGCGCCCGAAGGCTACGTCAAGGTGGACGCCAACCACCACCTGTGGAGCAAGTCGCGCATTGCCGTGGGCATGCCGGACGCCACGTTCAAGGTGGTGTCGGAGTCGCCGCAGCTGATCAAGCCGGATCCGTTTCCCAAGGGATATCAGTAAGCACCCCCTGAGCGGCTTGCGCCGCTTCCCCATCTCTCGCTGCGCGGGAGGGGGACGACACCCTCGGTGCGGGGCGGCCCTTCCTCGGTGTCCCTCGCAAAGGCACGCCCCATGGCGCCGCCGTCCATCTTCCATCGCCGCACCACTCAGGAGCTGCCCATGACCTTTTCCGAAATGATGAACATCGGCCTGATGCAGGGCTTTGCGGGCCTGAGCCTGTTTGCAGTGCTGCTGCTCATGGGCCTGGGGTTGGCCATCATCTTCGGGCAGATGGGCGTGATCAACATGGCGCATGGCGAGTTCATGACCATTGGCGCCTACACCATCTACCTGGGCTCCACGTTGGCGGCCGACTTGGCCCCGCAGATGCTGCCGTACTACTTTCCGCTGGCCATCGTCGCGGCCTTCGGCATTGCCTTTGCCGCGGGCTGGCTGGTGGAGTGGGGCCTGATCCGCCACCTGTACAAGCGCCCGCTCGACACGCTGCTGGCCACCTGGGGCATCAGCCTGGCGCTGCAGCAGTCGTTTCGCACCTTCATCGGCCCCAAGGAAGTCAGCCCCACGCTGCCCGACTGGCTGATGGGCTCGTGGGCACCCGCAGAGGGGCTGGACATCCCCATCAACGGCATGTTCGTGCTGGGGCTCACGGCGGTGGTCACCTGCGGCGTGCTGCTGGCGCTGCACAAGAGCCGCTGGGGGCTGCGCGTGCGGGCCACGGTCAGCAACCGCGTCATGGCTAACGCCATCGGCATCGACACGAAGAAGACCGACCGGCTCACCTTCGCCATCGGCTGCGGCATTGCGGGTGTGGCGGGCGCTGCGTTCACCACCATCGGCTCCACCGGGCCCACCAGCGGCTCGCTGTACATCGTCGACGCCTTCCTGGTGGTCACCTTCGGCGGTGCCGCCAGCCTGCTGGGCACTGTGGTCTCGGCCTTCGGCATTGCGCAGACGCAGTCGATCACCGAGTTTTTCCTGGCGGGGTCCATGGCCAAGGTGATCACGCTGTCGCTGATCGTACTGATCCTGATGGTGCGTCCACAAGGACTCTTTGCATCAAAGGTCCGCCGATGACATCCGCACACCCGACCATTTCCAACGCGCTCAACGGAGTCTCTGCATGAACGCCCTCAAAGCCTGGATCCTGCGCTACCAGCTTGCCAGCCTGGTGCTGCTCACCGTGCTGCTGGCGGTGGTGCTGCCACTGGCGCTCGACATCTTTCGCCTGAATCTGGTGGGGAAGTACCTCACCTATGCCTTCGTGGCCATCGGGCTGGTGATGGTGTGGGGCTACGGCGGCGTGCTCAGCCTGGGGCAGGGCGTGTTCTTCGGCCTGGGCGGCTACGCCATGGCGATGTTCCTCAAGCTCGAAGCGTCGGACCCCGAAAGCACCAAGATCCAGTCCACCCCGGGCATCCCCGACTTCATGGACTGGAACCAGATCACCGAGCTGCCCAGCCTGTGGGTGCCGTTCAAGAGCCTGCCGTTCTCGCTGGCTGCCGTCATCGTGGTGCCCACGCTGCTGGCCTGGATCATCAGCTACGCCATGTTCAAGCGCCGCGTGGGCGGCGTGTACTTTGCGATCATCACGCAGGCGGTGGCGCTCATCCTCACGGTGCTCATCATCGGCCAGCAGGGCTACACCGGCGGCGTCAACGGAATGACCGACCTGAAGACCCTGTGGGGCTGGGACACCCGCACCGACAGCGCCAAGTACATCCTGTACTACGTGTGCGTGGCGCTGCTCATCGGCTCCATCCTGCTGTGCCGCTGGATCCAGACGGGCAAGGTGGGCACGCTGCTGCTGGCCATGCGCGACAAGGAAGACCGCGTGCGGTTTTCGGGCTACGACGTGGCCGATTTCAAGATCTTCACCTTCTGCCTGGCGGCTGCGCTGTCGGGCATTGGCGGGGCGCTGTTCTCGCTGCAGGTGGGCTTCATGTCGCCCAGCTTCGTGGGCATCGTGCCCTCCATCGAGATGGTGATCTACGCCGCCGTGGGCGGGCGCATGAGCCTGGTGGGCGCGGTGTACGGCACGCTGCTGGTGAATGCGGGCAAGACGTTTTTCTCGGAGAGCTTCCCCGAGGCCTGGCTGTTCCTGATGGCGGGCCTCTTCATCGGCGTGACCATGGCCTTTCCCATGGGGCTGGCGGGCCTTTGGGAGAGCCATGTCGTGCCCTGGTGGAAGGGCCGCCGCGAGGCGCTGCGCCAGGCCTCGGTGCAGCCTCGGCCAGCGGTCGACGTAACGCCTGCCGCAGCTGCCACCTCTGCAGCACCTGTCAGCGCACCGCCCGCAACCGCTGCCCTGCGCGACGGCGTGAGCCGCCAGGGCGCCTGACGCGCAATGACCCGGGAACACCCATGAGCAATACCGACTTCGCCCTCGCCGTGGAAGACCTCACGGTGTCGTTTGACGGCTTCAAGGCCATCGACAACCTGACGCTGTACATCGACAAGAACGAGCTGCGCGTGATCATCGGCCCCAATGGTGCGGGCAAGACCACGCTGCTCGACCTGATCTGCGGAAAGACGCGCGCCACCGGCGGCAGCATCAAGTTCAAGAACGAGGAACTCACCCGCATGGCCGAGCACCAGCGCGTGCGGCTGGGCATTGGCCGCAAGTTCCAGACACCGTCCATCTACGAGAACCTGTCGGTTTTTCAGAACCTGGAGGTGTCGTACCCCGCGGGCCGTTCGGTGCTGGGGGCGCTGGCCTTCAGGTGCACCAACGAGGTCAAGGCCCGCGTGCAGGTGGTGGCCGAGGACATCGGCCTGGGTGACAAGCTCGACACCGAAGCAGGCCTGCTCAGCCATGGGCAAAAGCAGTGGCTGGAGATCGGCATGCTGCTGATGCAGGAGCCCGAGCTGCTGATGCTGGACGAGCCCATTGCCGGCATGAGCGCCCGCGAACGAGAGCTGACGGCCGAGCTGCTGCAGCGCATCTGCAAGAACCGCGCGGTGATCGTGATCGAGCACGACATGGAATTCGTCAAGCGGATCGCCCACAAGGTCACCGTCATGCACCAGGGAAAGATCCTCGCCGAAGGCCCCATGGACAAGGTGCAGGCCGACCCCAAGGTCATCGACGTGTACCTGGGCCATTGACTTCCATACCCCATCGAACCCCCACAGGAGCACCGCATGCTGGAAGTCAAAGATCTGTTTGTCGCCTACGGTCAGAGCGAGGCGCTGCACGGCATCTCATTCCAAGGCCGGGCCAACGAAACCGTGGCCATCATGGGCCGCAATGGCATGGGCAAGACCACGCTGTTCAAAAGCCTGATGGGCGTGATGCCCGCCAAGAGCGGCCAGATCACCGTGGCCGGGCAGGACGTGACGAAAGACGAGGGCTTTCGCCGTGTGGCCAAGGGCATCGCCTACGTGCCGCAGGGCCGCATGATCTTCCCGACGCTCACGGTCGAGGAAAACATCGAGACAGGCCTGGAAAACTCGAAGACACGGCAGATTCCGGATGAGATTTACGCGCTGTTCCCCGTGCTGTGGGACATGCGCCGGCGCAAGGGCGGCAACCTCTCAGGCGGGCAGCAGCAGCAGCTGGCCATTGCCCGCGCGCTGGTCACCGACCCCAAGGTGCTGCTGCTCGATGAGCCCACTGAAGGCATCCAGCCTTCCATCATCAAGGACATCGCCAAGGCGCTCAACGAGATCCGCAAGATGCGCAAGATCACCATCGTGGTGAGCGAGCAGGTGCTGTCGTTTGCCATGGATGTGGCCGACCGGCTGTTCGTCATCGAGGGCGGCCGCCTGGTGCACGAAACCGCCCGCGCGGACACCGACCAGCAGCGCATCAAGGCGTACCTCTCGGTGTGACATGAAACACCCCCTGAGTCGCCTTCGGCGCCTTCCCCCTCTCTCGCATCGCAGCGCGCTGCGGGAGGGGGACGCCCCCAGCGCGGCGGGGCGGCCCTTGCGCGGGGGCACTGGCGTTGGCCGTGACCGTTTTACAGGCAGCCTGCCTTGCAGGCCCTGGAGCTTTTATCTCGCGTTTTCATTTTTCCACCCACCCCTTCCAAGGAGCACGCCATGGCTGAAACCCTGATCAAGGTCGATCTGAGCAAGTCGCCCACCGAGAACGAGAACATCCACAACCGCTGGCACCCCGACATCCCCATGGCCTGCTGGGTCAACCCGGGCGACGAGTTTGTGCTGGAGACGTTTGACTGGACGGGCGGCTTCATCCAAAACAACGACAGCGCCGACGACGTGCGCGACATCGACCTGACCACGGTGCACTACCTGAGCGGCCCCGTGGGCGTGAAGGGGGCCGAGCCGGGTGACCTGCTGGTGGTGGACCTGCTGGACATTGGCGCCAAGCAGGACAGCCAGTGGGGCTTCAACGGCTTCTTCAGCAAGAAGAACGGCGGCGGCTTTCTGACCGAACACTTCCCGCAGGCGCAAAAGTCGATCTGGGATTTTCACGGCATGTTCACCAGCTCGCGCCACGTACCGGGCGTGAAGTACGCCGGGCTCATCCACCCCGGGCTGATCGGCTGCCTGCCCGACCGCAAGATGCTGGAGCAGTGGAATGCGCGCGAACAGGCGCTGATCGACACGGCGCCCACGGCAGGCCTCGCCAATCCGCCCTCTGCCGGTACGGCCCACATGGGCCGCCTGACGGGTGAGGCCAAGGCCAAGGCAGCCGCGGAGGGTGCGCGCACCGTGCCCCCGCGCGAGCATGGTGGCAACTGCGACATCAAGGACCTGTCGCGCGGCTCCAAGGTGTTCTTCCCGGTGTATGTGGAGGGCGCGGGCCTGAGCGTGGGTGACCTGCACTTCAGTCAGGGCGACGGTGAAATCACCTTCTGCGGTGCCATCGAGATGGCGGGCTGGGTGCACATGAAGGTCACCCTCATCAAGGGCGGCATGGCCAAGTACGGCATCAAGAACCCGATCTTCAAGCCCAGCCCCATCACCCCCACGTACAACGACTACCTGATCTTTGAAGGCATCAGCGTGGACGAGACCGGCAAGCAGTACTACCTGGACGTCAACGTGGCCTACCGCCAGGCCTGCCTGAACGCCATCGAGTACCTCAAGAAGTTCGGCTACTCCGGCGCGCAGGCTTACTCCATCCTGGGCACCGCCCCGGTGCAGGGCCACATCAGCGGCGTGGTCGATGTACCGAATGCCTGCGCCACGCTGTGGCTGCCCACGCAGATTTTTGACTTCGATATCAACCCCAGCGCGGCAGGGCCGATCAAGCACCTCGACGGCTCAGTGGCGATGCCGCTCTCGCCTGATCTGGTCTGACCGCATAACGCCATTGCCGAGCAAGGAGCCGCCATGCCCACCTACGACTACGCTTGTGCCCAGTGCGGCGGCTTCGACGCCTTTCGCCTGCTGGCCGACCGCAACGAGCCTGCTGCGTGCCCCGACTGCGGCGCGGCGTCTCCACGCGTGTTTGCCACGGCGCCGCGCCTGGCGCTGATGAGCGCCACCACGCGCAGCGCCATTGCGACCAACGAGCGTGCGCGGCACGAGCCGCAGCGCTCGGGCGATTACGCGCGCCTCAAGCACCCGGCGGGTTGCGGGTGCTGCTCGTCGTCGGCCAGCCGCAAGGCGACGGTCACGGCCCCCAATGGAGCAAAGGCGTTTCCGAGCAAGCGGCCCTGGATGATTTCGCACTGATCGGTAGGGGGTGAGGTGGCGGCTTGCGTGCCAGGCCGGGCTGCCACACAGCATGTGCATGCGCGCCAGAAGAGCAAAACACAGGCGTGGCTGACCTCTGGCATGTGGTGGGGTGCCGCTTCCGCCTAAAATCGCCGCTTCGCCCAAGGAGCGTTGCAGCGGCAGGCCAGGTCCCACCCCCATCGGTGGACGGTTGTCGTCAGGCTTGGGCAGTCGGCACTGTCGCAGGCCATCTTTTGCAACGACGCTCACCTGTTTTTCCGTGTTTTCGCACAGGTGAGCCCCATGTCTGCTATTTCTTTGCCCCCCATGAAGCTGTCCGGCCTGGAGCCGGTGTCCATTGGCGAGGGCACGCTTTTCGTCAACATCGGTGAGCGTACCAATGTCACCGGGTCCAAGGCGTTCGCGCGCATGATCCTGAATGGCCAGTACGAAGAGGCCCTGGCCGTGGCGCGCCAGCAGGTGGAAAACGGCGCGCAGATCATCGACATCAACATGGACGAGGCCATGCTCGACAGCAAGGCCGCCATGGTGCGTTTCCTGCAGCTCATCGCCTCCGAGCCAGACATCGCCCGCGTGCCCATCATGGTCGACAGCTCCAAGTGGGAGGTGATCGAGGCCGGGCTGCGCTGCATCCAGGGCAAGGGCATCGTCAATTCGATCAGCATGAAAGAGGGCGTGGAGCCCTTCAAGCACCAGGCCAAGCTGCTGCGCCGCTACGGCGCCGCCGCCGTGGTGATGGCGTTTGACGAAAAGGGCCAGGCCGATACCTACGAACGCAAGATCGAGATCTGCGAGCGCGCCTACCGCATCCTGGTGGACGAGGTGGGCTTCCCGGCCGAAGACATCATCTTCGACCCCAACATCTTTGCCGTGGCCACCGGCATCGAAGAGCACAACAACTACGCGGTTGACTTCATCGAAGCCACGCGCTGGATCAAGCAAAACCTGCCGGGCGCCAAGGTGTCGGGCGGGGTGTCCAACGTGTCGTTTTCCTTCCGCGGCAACGACCCGGTGCGCGAGGCCATCCACACCGTGTTCCTGTTCCACGCTATTTCAGCCGGCATGGACATGGGCATCGTCAACGCGGGCATGGTGGGCGTGTACGACGACCTGGAGCCCGTGCTGCGCGAGCGTGTGGAAGACGTGGTGCTCAACCGCCGTCCCGATGCCGGCGAGCGCCTGGTCGAGATCGCCGAAACCGCCAAGAGCGGCGCCAAGGACGAGAGCAAGCGCCTCGAATGGCGCGGCACGCCCGAGCACCCCAAGACCGTGGGCGAGCGCCTGAGCCACGCGCTGGTGCACGGCATCACCGACTTCATCACCGAAGACACCGAAGAGGCCTACCGCGAGATCCTGGCCAAGGGCGGCCGCCCGTTGCACGTCATCGAGGGCCCCCTGATGGACGGCATGAACGTGGTGGGCGACCTGTTCGGCGCGGGCAAGATGTTTTTGCCCCAGGTGGTGAAAAGCGCCCGCGTGATGAAGCAGGCCGTGGCCCACCTGATTCCGTACATCGAAGAAGAAAAGCGCCAGGACGAAGCCGCGGGCCGCGACGTGCGCAGCAAGGGCAAGATCGTGATCGCCACCGTCAAGGGTGACGTGCACGACATCGGCAAGAACATCGTCACCGTGGTCTTGCAGTGCAATAACTTCGAGGTGGTGAACATGGGCGTGATGGTGCCCTGCCACGAAATTTTGGCGCGCGCCAAGGTCGAGGGAGCGGACATCGTGGGCCTCAGTGGCCTCATCACCCCCAGCCTGGAAGAAATGCAGTATGTGGCCGGCGAGATGCAGAAGGACGACCACTTCCGCATGCGAAAGATCCCGCTGCTGATCGGTGGTGCCACCACCAGCCGCGTGCACACGGCGGTCAAGATCGCGCCCCACTACGAAGGCCCCGTGGTCTACGTGCCCGACGCCTCTCGCAGCGTGAGCGTGGCCCAGAGCCTGCTGGGCGACGGTGCCGACACCTATGTGGCCGAGATGAATGCCGACTACGACAAGGTGCGCACGCAACACGCC
Source organism: Acidovorax sp. BL-A-41-H1 (assembly GCF_051942715.1). Lineage (NCBI taxonomy): Bacteria > Pseudomonadati > Pseudomonadota > Betaproteobacteria > Burkholderiales > Comamonadaceae > Acidovorax > Acidovorax sp. BL-A-41-H1. The sequence goes on from NZ_JBPVJQ010000003.1 coordinate 462,612, forward strand.
AACAAGAAGGCCACGCCCCTGTGGCCCCTGGCCAAGATCCGCGCCAACAAGACGCCGGTGGACTGGTCTGCCTACCAGCCCACGGCGCCTCGTGCCTTGGGCCGACGCGTGTTCAAGAACTTCGACCTGGCCGAGCTGGCGAAGTACATCGACTGGGGGCCGTTTTTCCAGACCTGGGACCTGGCCGGCCCGTACCCCGCCATCCTCACCGACGAAATCGTGGGCGTGGAAGCCACGCGCGTGTTCGCCGACGGCCAGGCCATGCTCAAGAAGATCATCGAAGGCCGGTGGCTCACGGCCAGCGGCGTGATGGCGCTGCTGCCCGCCAACACCGTGAACGACGATGACATCGAGTTCTACACCGACGACACCCGCACCGAGGTCGCCATGACCTGGTACGGCATGCGCCAGCAGGCCGAAAAACACGTGATCGACGGGGTGACGCGCCCCAGCCGCTGCCTGGCCGACTTCATTGCACCCAAGAGCAGCGGCATTGCCGACTACGCCGGTATGTTTGCCGTGACGGCTGGCCTGGGTGTGGAGAAGAAGGAAAAGGCTTTCATTGACGCGCTGGACGACTACTCGGCGATCATGTTCAAGAGCCTGGCCGACCGCCTGGCCGAAGCGTTTGCCGAAGCGCTGCACCACCGCGTGCGCACCGACCTGTGGGGCTACGCAGGGGGCGAGGCCTTGAGCAACGAAGACATGATTGCCGAGAAGTACCGCGGCATCCGCCCCGCGCCCGGCTACCCCGCCTGCCCCGACCACAGCGCAAAGACAGACCTGTTCCGCGTTCTACAGTGCGAGGACATCGGCATGGGCCTGACCGAGAGCCTGGCCATGACGCCCGCGGCCAGCGTGAGCGGCTTCTACATCGGCCACCCTGATGCCGTGTACTTCAACGTGGGCAAGATCGGTGAGGACCAGCTGCACGACATGGCCAAGCGCCGGGGGATGGACGAGAAGGTGTTGGAGCGGTTGCTGGCGCCGAATCTTTGATTCCTGTGATCCAGTAGCCAATGGTGCTTGATTGACAAGCGCAATCAACGGATTCTTCGGTACTGCTTTGCCGCTTTGAAAGCCCCCGCATGCGGGGGCTTTTGCATTGGCACGCTGCATTCCTAGCGAATTTCTCACCGGGTGGGTACCCCACTTGTGTCGGGGTGCTTTCAGCCGGCACCTCGCATGTAATCGCCTGCGACTGGACCAGCCCCTTGCGGCCTGGACGGAGCATCTGGCGCTGGCACTGTCCGCAGCCAGGCATCCAGTGACCACAAGGGAGAGCGATTGCCATGCTGCACACATTGGGACTTTTGAGACGCCGTCTCGGTGGCGCAGTCGTGCGCCTGGGCGCCGCAGCCGTGCTGGCACTGGCGGTGTGCGCGCCCATGCAGGCCCAGGCCCAGCACACCTCGGGCGAATGTCCGGCCCAGACGGCTACGGTCACGGCCGGTGGCACAGTCACGATCAACATCAGCGACTGTGAGGTGCCCGGCTTCGGCGGAATTGGCCGGATCGATGGCGGAAATTCCGGCACCGCCAACATGGAAGACCATGGTGTCGCCACCACGCGGCGTGACGTCAGTGGTGCCTGGTTTCTCGACTACAGCCACAACGGCAGCACAGGCATTGGCTCGACCGATGTCTTCGAGCTGAGCGACGGGTCCATGAGCGGTATCGGTGACATCCAGTTCACCATCACCATCAACGCGTCGGCGTCGCCCATCACGGTGTCGCCCGGCGTACTGCCTGCGCTCACGGCGGGTGTGGCGTTCTCGCAAACGCTGACATCCACGGGCGGGCTGGCGCCGTACAGCTACGCTCTGCAAAGCGGCGTGTTGCCGCCCGGCCTGAGCCTGACCAGCGGCGGCGTCCTCAGCGGCACGCCCACCGAGCGCGGTGCCTACAGCTTCAGCGTGCGCTCGACCGATGCCACCACCCCCACGGCCCAGTTCGTGGACAAGGGGTACACAGGCACCGTGGCGAACCCCACCTTGACCCTGGCCACGCCCAGCGGCACCGCGATCCAGAGCGTGGCTTTTTCGCAGACGCTGTCCACCACTGGGGGCGTGGCGCCCTACGTGTACCAGCTCGAAACAGGGACCTTCCCTGCGGGCATTGCCGTTTCCAGCGCTGGCGTGGTCAGTGGCACCACCTCGGCAGCAACCGGCAACTATCCGGTCACCCTCCGCGTGACGGACTCCAGCACGGGCCCTGGACAGTATTTCGAGGTCGAAAACTACACGCTTACGGTGAGTCCGCCGCCCTCGGTGTCGATGGCCGTATCACCGGCGAGCGTGTCGGAAGACGGTGCGGCCAACCTGACCTACACCGTCACCCGAAGCCTGAACCTGTCCTCTCCCACGGTCGTCAACATCACCACCAGCGGCACGGCCACTTCCGGTACCGATTTCACGGGTGGTGTGGCGACTGTGACCATTCCGGCCGGGGCCACCACGGCCACGATCGTGATCGACCCCGCGGTGGACGGTACGGTGGAGCCCGATGAAACCGTCATCCTGACCGTGGCAGCAGGGACGGGTTACACGGTGGGCGCACCTTCCAGTGCCACCGGCACCATCCTCAATGACGACGTGCCCAGTGCCACGATCTCTGTCGCTCCCGCCTCCGTGGCCGAGGACGGCGCTCCGAGTCTGGTTTTCACGGTCAGTCTCAATCAGGCTTCCTTCAGTGCCACTTCGGTGAATTTCACGATCGGAGGTACCGCCACCAACGGCACGGACTACGCCACGGTCGCTTCACCGCTTGTCATTCCCGCCGGCAACACTACCGGCACGATCACCGTCAACCCGACTGCCGACGCCACCATTGAAGCCGACGAGACCGTGACGCTCACGCTGGCGGCGGGCGCAGGCTATACCGTGGGTGTGCCCAACAGTGCTACGGGCACCATCCTCAACGACGACCTGCCCAACCTCACCATCAATGACGTGAGCCTGAATGAAGGCAATGCGGGCATCACCAACTTCACGTTCACGGTGAGCCTGAGCGCGCCAGCCGGGCCGGGCGGAGTCAACTTCAACATCGCCACCGCCAATGGTTCCGCCACGGCAGGTACCGACTATGTTGCCAACAGCCTCACCAGCCAGACCATCCCGGCGGGCTCCACCACCTACATGTTTACCGTGCTGGTCAATGGCGACACGCTCAACGAACCCAGCGAGACCTTCTTCGTTAACGTGACTGGCGTCACAAATGCCGTCGTGGTGGATGGTCAGGGTGTGGGCACGATCGTGAATGACGACCCGCTGCCCGGACTGTCCATTGACGACGTTTCGGTGGTGGAAGGCAACGCAGGTACCGCCAGCGCTGTCCTCACGGTCACGCTGAACGCGGCCAGCGGCCAGACGGTGTCGGTGAACTACGCCACGGCCGATGGCACCGCCACCCAGCCGGCGGACTACACCAGCGCCTCCGGCACGCTCACATTCACGCCGGGACAGACCACACGCACCATCACCGTTCCCGTGATCGGCGAGACCGTGCCCGAGGCGAACGAAACTTTCTTCGTCAACCTCAGCGGCGCGACCAATGCCACGATCACCGACAACCAGGGGGTGGGCACCATCGCCAACGATGATGTGCCTGTCACGGTCAGCCCCGCCACTCTGGCGGGCAGCACGGTGGCCGTGGCTTACAGCCAGACCCTGACCGCCAGCGGCGGCACCGGCCCCTACAGTTTCGCCATCACTGCAGGCGCTGTTCCGGCAGGGCTTTCGCTGTCGCCCTCTGGCGTGCTTTCAGGCACGCCTACCGCGGCTGGCAGCTTCGGCTTCACGGTCACGGCAAGTGACAGCAGCCCGTTCCCGGGCCCGTTTGCGGGCGCGCAAGCCTATACCCTGGCTGTAGGTGCACCCACGTTGTCGATCACGCCCGCGACCTTGCCTGGCGGGACCCGCACCGTGCCCTATGCGACGACCAACCTCGCCGCATCGGGCGGCACCGCGCCGTACACCTATGCCATCACCGCGGGCGCCCTGCCGGGCGGCCTCACCCTGACGGGCGCCGGTGTGCTGTCTGGCACGCCCACAGCAACGGGCTCCTTCAACTTCACCGTGACCGCCACCGACAGCAGCACCGGTACCGGTCCCTTCACCGCGTTGCGCACCTACACGGTTGCCGTGGCGGACGCGGTACCGGTGGCCAACAACTCGGCCCACACGGTGGCGTACGGCTCTTCGTCCAACACCGTGCCGTTGAACATCACCGGTGGCGCCGCCACGTCGGTGGCCGTCGTGACATCGCCCAGCCATGGCACTACCAGCGCCACGGGTGCCACCATCCAGTACACGCCCACGGCCGGGTATGCGGGCCCTGACAGCTTTACCTACACGGCCACCAATGGCTCTGGCACGTCGGCGCCCGCCACGGTCACGCTGACCGTGAGCCCACCCACCATCGCGGTCACCCCGGCCGGGCCATTGGGTGCCACGGTGGGCAATGCGTATTCGCAGACCTTCACCTGGGGCGGCGGTGCCGCACCGTACACGGGCATCCAGGTGCTGAACCTGCCCGCAGGCCTGTCGGTGACCGCGACCACCACCACCACGGCTACCGTGTCGGGCACGCCCACTGCGGCCGGTTCGGTCAACCTGAATCTGTCGGCCACCGACAGCAGCACGGGCACCGGCCCGTTCAGCGGCGGGGGCACGGTGGTGCTGACCGTGGCCGCGCCCACCATCGCCGTGGCCCCGGCCACGCTGCCCAGTGCGCAGGCCTATACCGCCTACAGCCAGGCGCTGACGGCCTCAGGCGGCATTGCGCCGCACACCTTCGCCGTCACGGCAGGGGCACTGCCGCCGGGGCTTACGCTGACCAGCGCGGGCGTGCTCAGTGGCACGGCGGGGGCCACAGGCACGTACAACTTCACCGTTACGGCCAGCGACAGCAGCGCCACGCCCTACACCGGTAGCCGTGCCTACACCCTCTCGGTGGTCCAGAGCAAGAGCTTCACCGGCCCGTCGCCCACGGGCGGCGGCAACATCACGGCGTCGTTCACCGGCGGTGGCGCAGGGTGCGTGTTCTCCAGTGCGCAGTTCATTCCGCTCACGGGCAATGCGGCCAGCCCGCCCGCGAATTCGGCGCCCCAGGGCGTGCAGTTCCCGCACGGCCTGTTTGACTTTGCCACCACGGGCTGCACGCCCGGCAGCACGCTGCAGTTCACCATCACGTATCCCACCGGGCTGCCCGGCAACGTGCAGTACTGGAAGTACGGCCCTACACCCACCAACGCCGCGCCGCACTGGTACACGCTGGGTGCCGGCATTGCGGGTTCCGTTGTCACGTTCTCCATCACCGACGGCGCACTGGGCGATGACAACCTGGCTGCGGATGGCCAGGTCATCGATGCGGGCGGGCCGGGGGTGGGTCCCGGCGCGCTCACCGCCGTGCCGCTGGGAGACGGCCTGCCGTGGCTGATCGCGCTGGCCCTTGCAGCCGTGACCGCCTGGCGACGGTACCGAACCGGGGTGCCGCTGGGTCGAGGTCGGTGATATCAAAAAACATAGCAACCAAGCCAATTTCAGAAGGGGCTACAAGCACTTTTGATTCAAAAAGGCCCTCGGCAACGGCTTCGGCGGCGCGGTGGCCGCTTACGCAACAGCAAGTAACTGCCTTTGCAGGCCGGGCCGCGGGGGCTGAGTTGGCGCTAGTCTGCGGCCTGTGCCCCACTTTGATACCACCAGCCGCCTGTGGCGCGCGTGCGCCCCATGACCGCCCCGCGCGCCGACAGCGAAGCGCGCGACCTCATCGATGCCTGTGCGCAGGCGTCGATGCAGTTGCTCGAGCGCAACCTCACACCCCACGGCATCCTGGCCGCCAGCCGCACGCCCGCGGCGGTGGCGCGGCGCTACACGCGCATCTTCGGGCGCGATGCCGCGATCTGCGTGATGGCCATGTGCGGCAGCGGCGTGGCGGCGCTGGAAGAGGGCGCGGTGGCCAGCCTCGATGCGCTGGCGGCGCAGCAGGCTGCCAACGGCCAGATCCCGAAATATGTGGACCCCGAGGGGCGCGATGCCGATTTCTGGTACCTGGGCTGCATCGATGCCACGCTATGGTGGCTGATCGGCGTGGACCATGTGCGCCGGCACGGCGCCGTGGCGGCCGACCGCTGGGCCGACGGCGTGGCGCGGGCCTTGAACTGGCTGCTGGCGCAGGAGCACCAGCATTTTCGGCTGCTGCAGCAAAACGAGGCCAGCGACTGGGCCGACATCATGCCGCGCTCGGGCTATGTGCTGTACACCAACGCCCTGTGGTTTGACGTGAAGCGGCGCTTTGGCCTGTGCCATGCCGAGGACACGCACCACCACTTCAACCACCTGTTCAACCCGTTCCAGAACGACCTACACGAATACCACCGCGCGCGCCTGCTGCAGCACTACGCGCGCCGCGGACGCAGCGATCTGGAGCTGTACCTGAGCTTCGTGAACCTGGCGGTGGTGGGCGACGAGGGAGATGTGTTTGGCAACCTGCTGGCCATCCAGTGCGGCCTGGCTGATGAAGCCATGGCGCATGGCATCACCAACGCCATTGCGGCGGCGCGCGCCAGCGATCCGTACCCCCTGCGCGTGGTGCTGCGCCCGCTGTCCGACCAGCACCCGCAGTGGCGCGCCTACATGGGCCGGCACCAGCAGAACCTGGAGCACCAGTACCACAACGGCGGCATCTGGCCGTTTGTCGGCGGGTTCTGGGTGATGGCGCTGGCCCGGGTGGGGCTGCCAGCGCAGGGCTGGGCAGAGCTTGCCAAACTGGCCCGCACCAATGCCATGGATGACTGGCGCTTTACCGAGTGGTTCCATGGCCGCACGCTGGCGCCGATGGGGATGGCCGGGCAGAGCTGGAATGCCGCCACCTTTCTGCTCGCGCTGCGGGCCCTGCGGGGCGAAGCCAGCGCCTGGTAGCGGGGCGCGTCAGCGCGGCTCTAGCGGCGCGCCTGTGGGGGCGGTTTCGGGCGCAGCCACCGGCACTGCTGCCGGGGCCTCTGCCGCGGCATCGCCCCCGCCCGCGGCCGCCATCTCCAGCTGCATCATGATCATGTTGACCAGCGTGCTCACCGTGGGGCGGCCGGTCTCGATCACGTAGTGGGCCGTCTCGCGGTACAGGGGGTCGCGCACGGCGTACAGCTCGCGCAGCTTCTCCAGCGGGTTGCCCACCTGCAGCAGCGGGCGGCTGCGGTCATGCCGCACGCGCTTGTAGATTTCTTCGGGCGCTGCACGCAGGTAGAGCACGTTGCCAAAGCGGTGGAGCACCGCGCGGTTCTCGGGGCGCAGCACCGCGCCCCCGCCCGTGGAAAGCACCATGCCGCCCGGCTGCTCGGTCAGCTCGGCCAGCAATTGCGCTTCGATATCGCGAAAGCGCGCTTCGCCTTCGGTTTCAAAGAAGTGGCGGATGCTGGTCCCCAAGTACTGCTCCAGCCGGTGGTCCAGATCGACGAAAGAAACCCCCAGGCGGTGGGCCAGTTGCCGGCCGACGGTGGATTTGCCCGAGCCGGGCATGCCGACCAGTGCGCAGCGAATCTGCATAGGTTCAAGAAATAGGTCTGGGGGATGGGCGTGCCAACGGTGCGTGAGGACGCTGCGTGCCGTAACTGGACGCTGAGTGTAAGCCTGGCTCCTTCGGCGCCTGATGTATGGCGTAGCCTTTGCAACTGGCGCCACCCCAGCCAGGGACGCCGAGCAAGGGCCGTCCCGCAGCGAGGGCGTTGTCCCCCTGCCCGCGCATAGCACGAGAGCCGGGGGAAGCGGCAAGGCCGCTCAGGGGAGTGTCCTGATCACAGAGCCGCGTATACAAGCGCCGGGTACAGCTCGCACAGGTAGCGCAGCTGGCCTGGCGCCTGCGCCAGCACCATGGCAAACAGGTCCTCGGCCGGGTCCACAAAGAAGTACGTGCCGCCCATTCCGCTCCAGCTGTAGTGACCGGCCGTGCCGGGGCGCGTGGTCAGGCCCGTGGCGGTGCGTACCGCCACGCCCAGGCCGAAGCCGTAGCCCGTGGGCAGGATGTCGCCGGCGGTGGGGATGCTGCCCAGGTGGTCGGCGGTCATGAAGTCGATGGTGGCGCGGCTGGCCAGGCGCACCGGGCCGTCCGTACCGGGCAGGCCGGTGGCGGTGCCGCGCCCCAGCATCAGCTGCAAGAAGCGCGCGTAGTCGGAAGCGGTCGACACCAGCCCGCCGCCGGCGGATTCAAACGCGGGCGGCGCCGACACATCGATCAGCGCCACGGCATCGCCCGTCAGCGGGTCCTTGGCAAACGGCTCGGCCAGCCGGTGCAGCTGGTCGGCGGGTATATGAAAGCCCGTGTCAACCATGCCCAGCGGGCCGAACACCCGGCGCTGCAGGATGGCAGCCAGCGGCTCGCCCTCCACCACCTCCAGCACGGCGCCCAGCACGTCGGTGGCGCGGCTGTATTCCCAGCGGCTGCCGGGCTGGTGCACCAGCGGCAGCGGGCCCAGGGCGGCCGCCAGCTGGGCGTTGGTGTGGCGGCGCGAGCCGACGCGCGCAGTGCGGTAGGCATCCGGGATGGTGCCCGCCTCCCACGCATAGCTCAGGCCCGCGGTGTGGCGCAGCAGGTCGTGCACGGTGGCCTCGCGCGCCACCGGCGTGGTCTGCCCCGTGGCTTCGTCGTACACGCGCTGGCCGGCAAACGCAGGCAGGTACTGTGCTACCGGATTCCCCAGCAGCAGACGGCCTTCTTCCATCAGCATCATCGCCACCAGCGATGCGATGGGCTTGGTCATGGAGTAGATGCGAAAGATCGTGTCGGGCGCCATGGGCACCGGGGTCTGGCCGCTGGCAGCGGGCCGCTGCAGGCCCACGGCCTCGTGCAGCACCGTGGCGCCGCGGTGGTGTACCAGCGCTACCGCTCCGGGCAGCAGGCCCTTGTCGACATCGTTGCGCAGAACCTGAACCAGGCGGGCGAGGGAGGGTTCGTGCATGGGGAGGCAGCCTGTATGGGCGGTGAAGAAAGAAAAGACGCAAGTGCCGCCTGGCGGCAGCCTGCCCGAACGGGAGGGTGGCGCTGTGCGCGCCGGTTACGGTGCATTTTGCATAACCAGCCGCGCTGTGCATGGCCGCTGCATGCGGGGGGCATAAGGTGCAGCGCTGCGGGCCGGCTCCAGGCCCATCCAGGCGCCTTTTGGGGTGTTTTTGGGTGGTTTTGGCCTGGAGCCCATGATCTATATGCCAATATTGCTATCAATGTAGTAGCGTATGGGGCAGGGCGGTGCGGGCCTGTGCGGTCCTCCATCAGCCCGCACCGCCCGGGGCATGGGCTGTGGCGGCCGCGCGTTCCTGCTCCTGCAGTGCACGCCACTGCACCTTGCCCGTGGCCGACTTGGGCAGGCTGCCCACAAACTGCACGATGCGCGGGCTCTTGTACGCGGCCATGTGCTGGTGGCTCCAGTCGATCACGTCCTGTTCGGTGACCTGGCCCGTGTAGCCATCGCGCAGCACCACCACCGCCTTCACCGTCTCGCCGCGCTTGTCATCGTGCGCGGCGATCACGCAGACCTCGAGGATGGCGGGGTGCGCGTACATCATGGCCTCGACCTCGGCCGGCCACACCTTGTAGCCCGACGCATTGATCATGCGCTTGAGCCGGTCCACCATGAAGAAGTAGCCGTCTTCGTCCACCTGCGCCAGGTCGCCCGTGCGCAGAAAGCGCTTGCCGTCGAGGGTGATGAAGCTGTCGGCCGTGGCCTGCGGGTTGTTCCAGTAGCCCTGCATCACCTGCGGGCCGTGCACCACGATCTCGCCGGTTCCGCCCGGGGGCAGCTCGGCAAAGGTGGCGGGGTCCACCACGCGCGCATCCACGTCAAACACCGGTATGCCCAGGCATTGCGGCTTGGGCCGGTGCGGCGGGTTGATGTGCGTGGCGGCCATGGTTTCAGACATGCCGTATCCCTCCACGTACTCCAGCCCCGTCAGGTCACGCAAGCGCTGCGCCACGGCCTTGGGCATGGCGGCGCCGCCGCCGCGCACCGCCTGCAGGCTGGAGATGTCGTATTCACCCAGCCGCGGGTTGGCCAAAAAGTCGACCACCATGGTCGATATGGCCTGCCAGATGCTGATGCGGTAGCGCTGCATGAGCTGCGCCGTGGCGTCGCGGTCCCACCGGGGCAGCACCACCACGGTGGCGCCGATGAACAGCGGCCCGTTCATGCTGCCCGACATGCCCGTGACGTGGAACAGCGGCAGCACTGCGAGGTAGGTCGAATCCTGCGTGCGCGAGAACCACTGCGCCCCGCCCACCAGCGTGCTCATGGCGCTGCGGTGGGTGTGCATGCAGCCCTTGGGGTGACCGGTGGTGCCCGATGTGTAGGGCATCACGCACAGGTCATCCGGCCCGGCTGTCAGCGGGCCCGGCGTGCACTGGCGCGCCAGCATGTCGCTCCACAGCGTGACGCCAGGGGCGTCGATGGCCTGGCGCGGGGCGGACACAAAGGTGGGCACCGGCAGGTCGGTGGGCACCTGCAGATAGTCGCTGTATGCAGCCACCACCACTTGCTGCAGCCCGCCCTCCTCGCCCACCAGCGGCTGCACTTGCGCGTGCAGGTCCTGGGCGACGAAGGCCACCGTAGCGCCGCTGTCGTGCACGTAGTGGCGCAGTTCGTCGGTCAGGTTCATGGGGTTCACCGGCACCACCACCGCGTTGGCGCGCAGGATGCCGTAGAACGCCAGAATCCACTGCGGGCTGTTCTGCATGTACAGCAGCACGCGGTCGCCGGCCTTCACGCCGCAATGTTGCTGCAGGTAGCCCGCAATCTGCTCGGCCTGCTGCTCGAACTGCCGGAAGGTCACCTGCGTGTCGTAGAACACCAGGTAGGGCTTGTCGGGGTAGCGCGCGGCAGACACCTGCGCGTTGTGGAACAGATGGGTCTGCGGCAGTGTGAGGTGGCGGGGCAGGCCGGGCGGCCAGTGGGCGAGGTGGCGGTCAGACATGCGGTGCGCTGGGTAATTGCGGGCACTCAGCCGCGCTTGAGGTGCCGTGCCAGCTCGTCCTTGGCGATGGCATTGCGGTGCACTTCATCGGGGCCGTCGGCAAACCGCAGCGTGCGGGCCTGCGCGTAGGCCGCAGCCAGCGGGAAGTCGTCGCTCACGCCGCCGCCACCGTGCACCTGCATCGCCCAGTCGATCACCTGGCAGGCCATCGCGGGCGCGGCCACTTTGATCATCGCGATCTCCTTGCGGGCGACCTTGTTACCCACGGTGTCCATCATCTGCGCGGCATTCAGCACCAGAAAGCGTGCCTGGTCGATGAGGATGCGGGCGTTGGCAATGCGCTCGCGCGTCACGCCCTGGTCGGCCACCTTGCGGCCAAACGCCGTGCGCGACAGGGCGCGCTGGCACATCAGCTCCAGCGCGCGCTCAGCCACGCCGATCAGGCGCATGCAGTGGTGGATGCGCCCGGGGCCCAGGCGGCCCTGGGCAATCTCGAAGCCGCGGCCTTCGCCCAGCAGAATGTTCTCGACCGGCACGCGCACGTTCTCAAAGCTCACCTCGCCATGGCCGTGTGGCGCATGGTCGTAGCCAAACACCGACAGCGCGCGCTCCATCGTCACGCCGGGCGTGTCCATGGGCACGAGGATCATCGACTGCTGCTGGTGGCGATTCACGTGGTCGGGGTCCGTCTTGCCCATCACGATGAGGATCTGGCAGCGCGGGTCGGGCGCGCCCGATGTCCACCACTTGCGGCCGTTGATCACGTAGTGGTCGCCGTCGCGCGTGATGCGCGCCTCGATGTTGGTGGCGTCCGACGAGGCCACGTCGGGCTCGGTCATGGCAAAGGCCGAGCGGATGGTGCCGTCGAGCAGCGGCAGCAGCCAGCGCTGCTGCTGCGCAGGCGTGGCGTAGCGGGCCAGCGTCTCCATGTTGCCGGTGTCGGGCGCGGCGCAGTTGAAGGTCTCGGGCGCGATGTGCGAGCGGCCCATGATCTCGCACAGCGGTGCGTATTCGAGGTTGGTCAGGCCCGCACCGAGTTCGGACTCGGGCAGGAACAGGTTCCACAGCCCTTCGGCGCGCGCAGCAGCCTTGAGCTTTTCCATCACCCGGGTGGGCTGCCACGGGTTGCCGGCCTTTCGGTTCTCGGCCACCTCGTGGTGGTACACGGCTTCGGCGGGGTAGATGTGCTCCTCCATGAACGCCGTCAGGCGCTGCTGCAGGTCGATGACCTTGGGTGAGTAGGTGAAGTCCATGGGGAGTCCTTTGGGGGAATAGCTTGCGGGATGGATGCGCTGGCTGGCGCGGCGCAGCGCGGTCGACTGCGGCCCTGAGTCGGCGCCTGCGCGCCAGTGGCTGCAGTGCAGGGCCGGTGGGTGTCAGATCAGGCTGGCGCCGCCGTCCACCACGATGGATTCACCGGTGATGTGGCGCGAGGCGTTGGACGCCAGAAACACCACCGCGCCCTTGAGGTCCTCTTCGCCGCCAATGCGGCGCAGCGGTGTGCGCTCGACCATGGCAGGGCCGAGCTTTTCGATCAGGCCGCTGGCCATCTTGCTGGGGAAAAAGCCGGGGCAGATCGCATTGACGCGGATGCCGTAGTGGCCCCATTCAGACGCCAGCGTGCGCGCAAAGTGGATGGCCGCGGCCTTGGAGGTGTTGTAGGCAATGGTGTTCATGCCGGGCGGCGTGCCCTTGAGGCCCGCCACCGAGGCCGTGACGATGATGCTGCCCTTGCCGCGCGGGATCATGCAGCGCTTGCCCACTTCGCGCGACAGGAAGAACGGCGCGCTCACGTTCAGGTCCATCACCTTGTGCCAGGCGGCATCGGGGTAGTCCTCGGCCTTGGCGCCCCAGGTGGCGCCGGCGTTGTTCACCAGGATGTCGATGGTGCCAAAGCGCTCGATCACCTGGTCCACCAGGCCGGGTATACCTTCTGTTTTCTGCAGGTCGTTCACCACCGTGAGCACTTCGTAGCCCATGCCTTCCAGGTGCGCTTTGGCCTCGGCCAGCTCGTCGGCCTTGCGCGCGCTGATGGCCAGCTTGGCGCCCATCTCGCCCAAGGCCTCGGCCATCTGCAGGCCCAGCCCGCGCGAGCCGCCGGTCACCAGGGCCACCTGGCCGGTCAGGTCAAAAAGTTGTCGCACGCTCATGGGTGTCTCCTTGGGGATGTTGTGGGGTATCGTGATGTGTTGGCAGCGCGCCAGGCCGGGTCTGCCGGTCTGCCATTCGTGCTGGGCATGCTAGCGAGGCAGCGCCCGGCGGGCTGTCACTTTGGACACTCGCCACGCGCCGCACCCCGGTGCGCAGCCATGCGGCTGTGGGATGCCGCCTACCCCGCGAGGGGTCAACATGGGATGGCGCGCCGCCGGCGCAGCGCTTACGCTCGCGCGATGACTGCACCCGCACGCCCTGCCACCATGGAACCCCGGCCCCAGCCCCGCAATGCCCTGCAACACATCGCCCATGCGCTGGAGCCGGTGTGGAAGCCGTTTGTGCCCTTCGGCCGGGCCGCGCAGATGTGGCTGGATGCGGACGGTCTGCGCATGAGTGCCGCCATGTCGTTCTACGGCATGCTCAGCCTGGCGCCCCTGCTGCTGCTGTTGGTGGGCGTGATGGGCTGGTGGATGGACCGCACGTATCTCGAATCCAGCCTGATCGCGCAGGTGCAGGCCGTGATGGGCCAGCAGGTGGCCGACGTGATCCGGCAGGCGCTGGTCAGCGCGCAGGAGCCCGCCGAGGGGCGGCTGGCGTCCATCGTCGGTTTTGTGGTGCTGCTTTCCGGGGCTACCGGGGTGTTTGTGGAGCTGCAGTCGGCCCTGTCGCATCTGTGGCGCGGCGACGGCCCGGTCGCGGAGGGCGCGGCGTGGTGGCGCATGGCTTCGCTGAGGCTGCGCGGGCTCGCCTATGTGCTGGCCTTGGGGTTCCTGCTCATGGTGTCGCTGGCCATGTCCACGCTCATCAACCTGTTCGCGGGCTGGGCGGGGGTGCACCTGTCGTTTGCGCCGCTGGCCCCGGCCATCCAGGTGCTCAACGAGGCGGTGGCGTTCGGCTTTGCGGTGGCGCTGTTCGTGGGGCTGATGCGCATCGGTGTAGGTACCAAGCCGCCCATGCGCTGCCTGGTGGGCGGGGCTGTGGTGGGGGCCACGCTGTTCACCGTGGGCAAGCAGCTGCTGGCGTGGTACCTCAGCACGGCCGCTGTGGTGTCGGCCTATGGTGCGGCGGGCTCGCTGGTGGTGTTGCTGATGTGGATCTACTTCTCGTCGGCGGTGCTGTTGTTCTCTGCAAGCTGCGCGCGAGCCTTCCAGCAGGCGCGCGACGCGCAGGCGGCAAAGGAGGGCGCGGCGGCGCAACCTGGTTGAGACCGTGGGCGCTGGGGGAGGCTGGCACAGCTGCTTACGTCCTTTACAGGCTGGAAAGGGCTGACCCAGCGCAGGGCCGCTAACCTGCCCACCTGTCAGTCAGCCGGCTCGACCGGTATTTGGAGAAACCGCCATGCCCCTCATCGTTCCACACGCCTCTGCACCCGCGGCCGATGGCCTGGCCACCACCGCATCGTCGGCATCGTCTGCCCCATCAGCCTATGGCCCGTCCCTGAAATGGATGTGGGCGGCCATCGGCGGCCTGGGCCTGAGCGTGGTGGCGCTGGGCGCTGCACTGGTATGGCAGGCGCGTGGGCCAGGTGTCGACACCGCTGCCCCCGTGGCCGCCGCAGCCCCGGCTGCGACGGCCACCTTGGCGCCCGCACAGCGCACGCCAGATTCCGAAATCATCACCGAGGGCCGTGCGCCAGCGCCTTCCGCAAGGGCCCCCATCAACAATCGTGCCGCAGCAGCCCCGGCCGGGTACGCGGCCCCATCCGGGGCGCAGTATGCCGCTGGCGCCCCTGAGCAGGCGGCACCTGCATTGCGCGATGGCGGCGGCCAACCCTTGCGCACTGTCGACAACCGCGCTGCTCCGCTGTGCGCCACCTGTGGTCGGGTCGAGTCGGTGCAGGCCGTACAGCAGGCAGCACCCGCCACCGGCGTGGGCGCTGTGGCCGGTGGGGTGCTGGGTGCCGTGGTGGGCAACCAGATCGGCAAGGGATCGGGCCGCACGGCGGCCACGGTGCTGGGTGCGGTGGGCGGCGGCTATGCGGGCCACAAGATCGAGGAGCGCACGCGCACGCAGACAACGTACCAAGTCGCGATCCGCATGGAAGATGGCTCGGTGCGGCGCTTCCAGCGGGCGCAGCCGCCAGCCGTGGGCACGCCCGTGGTGCTGCAGGGCAACGGGTTCCGCGTGGCCGACGAGGGCTACGCCGCGCCGCAACCGCAGCAGCCAGCCCCGGGCGGCTACGCCACGGCGGCGCAGCCGGGCTATGTGTCTACGCGCCAGTGAACGCAGCAAGCAGACAGCAAAAAGGGAGCCGAGGCTCCCTTTTTTGTTGCTTGGCGAATGAACCGGTCACTTCTCGACGAAGGCACGCTCCACCACGAAGTCGCCGGGCGTGCTGGTGTTGCCTTCTTCAAAGTCGCGCTTTTCCAGCATGACCTTCAGGTCGGCCAGCATGGCGGGGCTGCCGCACAGCATCACGCGGTCGGTCAGCGGGTCCAGCGGTGGCAGGCCAATGTTGGCGGGGAAGGTGCCGTTGTTGATCAGGTCCGTGATGCGGCCCTGGTTGCGGAAGGGCTCGCGCGTCACGGTGGGGTAGTAGATCAGCTTGTCGCGCACGATTTCGCCCAGCAGTTCGTGGTTGGGTAGCTCTTTTTCGAACAGGTCCTGGTAGGCCAGTTCATTCACCTCGCGCACGCCGTGGACCACCACCACTTTTTCAAAGCGCTCGTAGGTTTCAGGGTCTCGCACGATGGACAACCACGGCGCCAGGCCCGTACCGGTGCCGATCAGGTACAGGTTCTTGCCGGGCAGCAGGTAGTCGATGAGCAGCGTGCCGGTGGGCTTCTTGCCGACGATGATGGTGTCGCCCACCTGGATGTTCTGCAGGCGCGAGGTCAGCGGGCCGTCGGGCACCTTGATGGACAGGAACTCCAGGTGCTCTTCCCAGTTGGGGCTGGCAATGGAGTAGGCACGCAGCAGGTTCTTGCCATCGACCTTCAGCCCGATCATGGTGAAGTGGCCGTTCGAGAACCGCAGTGCGGGGTCGCGCGTGGTGGTGAAGCTGAACAGCCGGTCCGTCCAGTGGTGGACGGTCAGAACGCGTTCTTCGAGAAAGGCACTCATGGTTTCTTGAAAGGATGAAAATCGGAAAGCAGCAGCCCCGGCGGCACAACGCGCGGCGTTGGCGAGGGGCGTTGGCAACGGACTCGGCTGGCGCCCCCCAGAGCCCAAAATGGCCCGTGGCTGCTGGCAAAGCCCGCTATTGTTAGTCAAAAGCGCGCGAGGGTACATTGTCGATCCTCAACCCCCGGATTCAAACGAAAGAAAAGTCATGCCCTTATGCACTGCCTTGCTCCGAACCCTTTTGCCGCTGTGGGGCGTGGGGCTGATGGCGGGTTCTGCGCTGGCGCAGGCGCCCATCCGCATCGGTGAAATCAACAGCTACAAGGCGCAGCCGGCCTTTCTGGAGCCCTACCGCAAGGGCATGGAACTGGCGGTGGACGAGGTCAATGCCGCTGGCGGCATCGCCGGCCGCAAGATCGAACTCATCATCCGCGACGACAACGCCAGCCCCGGCGACGCCGTGCGCGCGGCCGACGAGCTGCTCGCCCGCGAGAAGGTTGATGTGCTGATGGGCAGCTTCCTGTCGCACATTGGCCTGGCGCTGACGGACTATGCCCGCCAGAAAAAGGTGTTCTTCCTGGCCGCCGAGCCGTTGACCGACAAGATCGTGTGGGAGAACGGTAACCGCTACACCTACCGCCTGCGCGCCTCCACTTACATGCAAGTGGCCATGCTCGTGCCAGAGGCCGCGGCGCTGAAGAAAAAGCGCTGGGCCATCGTCTACCCCAACTACGAATACGGCCAGTCGGCTGCCGCCACGTTCAAGCGGCTGCTCAAGCAGGCCCAGCCCGATGTGGAATTTGTGGCCGAGCAGGCCCCGCCGCTGGGCAAGGTCGATGCAGGCAGCGTGGTGCAGGCCCTGGGCGACGCCAAGCCCGATGCCATCTTCAACGTGCTGTTTGCGGCCGACCTTTCGCGCTTTGTGCGCGAGGGCAACACCCGCGGCCTGTTCCAGGGGCGCGAGGTGGTGAGCCTGCTGACGGGGGAGCCCGAATACCTGGACCCGCTCAAGAACGAGGCCCCGAGCGGCTGGACGGTGACGGGCTACCCCTGGTATGGCATCAACACGCCCGAGCACCAGGCGTTCCTCAAGGCCTACCAGGCCAGGTTCAAGGACCACCCGCGCCTGGGCTCGGTGGTAGGTTATTCGGCCGTGCAGTCGCTGGCCGCGGGCATGCGCAAGGCGGGCGGGGCCGATACCGAAAAGCTCATCGCCGCCTTCAAGGGGCTGGAACTGATGTCGCCCTTTGGCCCCATCCGCTACCGGCCCGAAGACAACCAGTCCACCATGGGTGCCTTTGTGGGCAAGACGCGCAACGACGGCGGCAAGGGCGTGATGGTCGACTTCCGCTATGCCGACGGCGCGCGCTTTCAGCCCAATGCCGACGAGGTGCGCAAGCTGCGGCCTGCCGACTGAGGCCGCTTCCGAAGCTGGCACGCACCAAAACCCCTGCCTGTGAGTTTTTCAGGCCTCGTCGTTCAACTGCTCAACGGGCTGGCGTCCGCGTCGTCGCTCTTCCTGGTGGCGGCGGGGCTGTCGCTCATTTTTGGCGTCATGCGCATCGTCAATTTTGCGCATGGCTCGTTCTTCATGCTGGGCATCTACCTGGCGTACACGCTGGTCGAGCGGCTGGCGCCTGCAGTGGGCTTCTGGCCCGCGCTGCTGCTGGCGCCGCTGGCCACCGGCCTGCTGGGTGCGGTGGTCGAGGTGGCGCTGCTGCGCCGCATCTACCGCGCGCCCGAGCTGTTTCAGCTGCTGGCCACGTTTGCGCTGGTGCTGGTCATCAAGGATGCGGTGCTGTGGGCCTGGGGGCCTGAAGAACTGTTTGGCCCGCGTGCGCCGGGGCTGGAAGGTGCGGTGCCCATTTTGGGCCGGCAGTTCCCGGTGTATGACCTGTTCTTGATGGCTGTGGGCCCGGTGGTGCTGGGCCTGCTGTGGCTGCTGCTGCACCGCACGCGCTGGGGCACGCTGGTGCGCGCCGCTACGCAAGACCGCGAAATGGTGGGCGCCCTGGGCGTCAACCAGGCCTGGCTGTTCACTTCAGTGTTTGCGCTGGGCGCGCTGCTGGCCGGGCTGGCGGGCGCCCTGCAGCTGCCGCGTGAGCCCGCCCACCTGGAGATGGATTTGCTCACCATCGGCGCCGCGTTTGTCGTGGTGGTGGTGGGTGGCATGGGGTCGATTACCGGGGCGTTTTTCGCGGCGCTGTTGATAGCCGAGCTCAAGGCCCTGTGCATCTGGCTCGGGCTCGTCGAGGTGGCGGGCGTGAGCCTTTCGCTGTCCAAGATGACGCTGGTGGTCGAGTTTGTGGTGATGGCAGTGGTGCTGGTATGGCGCCCCTGGGGCCTGCTGGGCCGCCCGCAGGCGGCGGTGCGCGCACTGGCCCATGCCGAGCCACCGCTGCGCCCCGCCAGCACCGGTGTGCGCCGCCTGGGCTGGGCTGTGCTGGCGCTGCTGGCCCTGGTGCCGCTGGTGGCAGGCGCGTTCCCGTACCTGCCTGTGCTGCTGGTCGATGTGCTGGTGGCCGCCCTGTTTGCCAGCAGCCTGCACTTCATCATGGGCCCCGGCGGGCTGCATTCTTTTGGGCATGCGGCGTACTTTGGGCTGGGCGCGTACGCGGCGGCCCTGCTGGTGCGCAGCGCCGGTGTGCAGATGGAGCTGGTGCTGCTGCTGGCCCCGCTGGCCGCGGGCCTGGGCGCGCTGCTGTACGGCTGGCTGTGCGTGCGCCTGTCGGGCGTGTACCTCACCATGCTCACGCTGGCGTTTGCACAGATCACCTGGGCGCTGTGCTACCAGTGGGACGCGGTCACGGGCGGCAGCAACGGCATCACGGGCGTGTGGCCTGCTGCGTGGCTGGCCAGCCCGATCACGTACTACGGCCTCACGCTGGTGGTGGTGGCAGCCGCCGTGCTGCTGCTGCGCCGCATGCTGCTGGCGCCCTTTGGCCTGGCGCTGCGCGCCGCCCGCGACTCCGCCCTGCGCGCCGATGCGCTGGGGGTGGACGTGCGCCGCCTGCAGTGGGTCGCCTTTGTGGTGGCCGGGGTGATGGCGGGGCTGGCTGGCGCGCTGTATGTGTTTTCCAAGGGCAGCATCTCGCCCGATGCGTTGTCGGTCGGCAAGTCGGTCGACGGGCTGGTGATGGTGCTGCTGGGCGGCGTGCAAACGCTGTCGGGCCCGCTGGTGGGCGCAGCCGTGTTCACCTGGCTGCACGACACCGTGGCCCGCAACACCGACTACTGGCGCGCCGTGCTGGGCGGCACCATGCTGCTGCTGGTGCTGTTGTTCCCGCAGGGGCTGGCAGGGGCTGGTCAGCAGCTGGCGCAGTGGTGGCACGCACGGCGCGCAGGGCCGGGGGGTGCACATGGCTGAAGCGCTGCAACCACTGTTGCGTGTAGCGGGCCTGTGCCGTGCCTTTGGCGGCGTGCAGGCGGTCGACGATGTGGGCTTTGCGCTGGCCGCCGGCGAGATGCTGGCCCTCATCGGCCCCAACGGCGCTGGCAAGTCCACCACCTTCAACATGGTGGGCGGCCAGCTCCGGCCCGATGCCGGGCAGGTATTGCTGGGCGGGTTGGACATCACCGGCCTACCGCCACGCACCATCTGGCGCCACGGCGTGGGCCGCACGTTTCAGATTGCCGAAACCTTTGCATCGCTGACCGTGCTGGAAAACGTGCAGATGGCGCTGCTGTCGGCCGACCGCCGCATCTACCGCTTCTGGCGCCGCGCGGGCCTGCACCGCCGCGCCGATGCCCTGGCCCTGCTGGACCAGGTGGGCATGGCCGCGCAGGCAGAGCGCCCCTGCAGCGCGCTGGCCTACGGCGACGTCAAGCGCGTGGAACTGGCCCTGGCGCTGGCCCATGCGCCGCGCCTGCTGCTGATGGACGAGCCCACCGCCGGCATGGCCCCGGCCGAGCGCCAGGCGCTGATGGCGCTCACGCGCCAGATCGCACGCGAGCGCCGCATGGGCGTGCTGTTTACCGAGCACAGCATGGACGTGGTGTTTGGCCACGCCGACCGCGTGCTGGTGCTGGTGCGCGGCCGCCTGCTGGCCGAGGGCACGCCCGAGCAGATCCAGGCCGATGCGCGCGTGCAGCAGGCCTACCTGGGCACCGGGTTCGAGGCAGCCGGGGAGGCCCTGTGATGAGCGACACCGCCACCACCACATCCACCACGCCCGTCACGCCCGTCACGGCCACCACGCCCGTCCTGCAGGTGCAGTCGCTCAACGCCTGGTACGGCGCAGCGCAAATCCTGTTTGACGTGTCGCTGCACGTCGGCAGGGGCGAGGTCGTGGCCCTGATGGGGCGCAACGGCGCAGGCAAGTCCACCACGCTCAAGGCCATCATGGGCATGGTGGCGCGGCAGGGTAGCGTGCAATTTCTGGGGCAGAGCATTGCCCGCAGCGAGCCGCACCACATCGCCCGCCTGGGCCTGGGCTACGTGCCGGAAGACCGCCGCATCTTCACCGACCTGACCGTGCTAGAAAACCTGCAGGTAGGCCGCCAGCCCCCGCGCCGCTGGCCCGATGGCGCGCCCGCCCCTGAGTGGACGCCCGAGAAGCTGTTTGCCCTATTCCCCAACCTGGGCGAAATGCCCCAGCGCCCCGGCGGCCGCATGAGCGGCGGCGAGCAGCAAATGCTGACCGTGGCCCGCACCCTCATGGGCCAGCCGCTGCTGGTGCTGCTGGATGAGCCGTCGGAAGGCGTGGCGCCGCTTATCGTGCAGCAGATGGCCCGCACCATCCGCGCGCTCAAGGCGCAGGGCGTGAGCGTGCTGCTGTGCGAGCAAAACCTGCCCTTCGCCCAGGCCGTAGCCGACCGCGCCTACCTCATCGAGCAAGGCCAGATCGCCCACCACGGCAGCATGGCCGAGGTGGTGGCCAGCGACGAAGTGCGCAGGAACTATCTGGGCGTTTAGAGGCAGGAAACCATAAGGGCTGGTTTCGTGGCTTGCACCTTCACCACCCGTTCGGGGTGAGCCTGTCGAAGCCGCGCGCGGCACTTGATCCGCCTTGGTGTGAGAGGGGAACGGCGCCCGGCCCGCTCAGCCCAGCCCCAGCGCCACCAGCGGCGCACCCATGGCCCCGGCAATCAGCCCCATGTCATGGTCGCTGATGGCAAAAAGCCCAAAGCGGAACTTGCTGCCCCAGCGCTGGCGGTCGTCCACAAACTCGAACGCGTCCAGCAGCGGCGCAATCGGCGCCTCGTGCGCAGGCACATACGCCACATCCTTGCGAAACGGCACGAACCCGCCGCCCATGTCAAAGGCATACGGCTCGCCCGGCAGCACCACGCCGATGGAGACAAACGCCTGCAACCGGTCTGCCCCACCCATGGTCACCGTGGGGGCGTAGTAGGCCATGCAGTCGCCCGCCTGCACACGCCTGAGCGGGGCAGCCTTGCCGTGGCACACCTGCATGTAGCCGGCGCCCGGCTGTGCGCAGCCCCGCCGCGCATGCTGCGCGCTGGCCACGGCAACCCAGTTGCGCGGGGCGCGCACAGGCGCGGGCGCCGTGGTCCAGAGCGTGGCCTGGGCCAGTGCTGTGGCTGGCATCACGTGCGGCCCCTGCATCACGCCGCCGCGTGCAGACCCACCCGGTTGCCATCCAGGTCATGGATGTGCGCAAAGAACCCCATGCCCGGCGGCAGCGCCTGCCGCGGCAGGGCCACGCTACCGCCGTGCGCCACGGCGCGCTCCAGCGCGGCATCGAGCGAGGGCGATGCGTCCAGGTACACCAGCGTGCCGTTGCCAGACACCTGCGGCGCGGTCGGCCCCATCATCAGCGCGCCGCCTGTGCCATCGGCTGCGGGGTCGTACGCAAACACGGCCCCTTCGCTCGGGCCCATGGCCTCACGGCGCATGGGCTGGCCCAGCACGGCCTCGTAAAAGGCCTGGGCGCGGTCCAGCTGGGTGGTGGGAATTTCAAACCAAGCGATGGCGTTTTTCATGGGGCTCCTTGTGTGGGGAAGAAAGAAGCCCTGATGTTGCGAGGGGGCTGCTGACAGCGGAGTGTCAGGAGCGTGGCATCGGCGTCGATGTCTGCACGGCAGCAAGAGTCGGGTTCGCCAGGGCAAAAATGACGGGCCTCTGGGCCATGGTGGCGACCATGGCGGATTGGAGAACACCACCAGCAGATAACCCGAGGAACACATCCGCGTTCTGGATGACATCGCCCAGGGTACGGGCCGAAGTGTTCTGTGCGAAGGCGCGCTTGTCATCATCCATCAGCTCGGCGCGCCCCTCGTACACGACCCCTGCCAAGTCTGTGACGAAGACATTCTTGCGCTGCAGTCCTACCTTCAGAAGTAGGTTCAGACAAGCCAGTGCTGCCGCGCCAGCTCCGGAGGTGACCAGCTTCACTTTCTCAATGTCTTTTTTCACGACCTTCAGTGCGTTGAGCAAGGCAGCGGCCACCGTTATAGCGGTCCCGTGCTGGTCGTCATGAAACACCGGAATCTTCATGCGCTTGCGCAGTTCACGCTCAACGTAGAAGCAGTCGGGAGCCTTGATGTCTTCAAGATTGATTGCACCGAACGTCGGCTCCAATGCCGCGATGACTTCAACCAGCTTCTGCGGATCTTTCTCATCGATCTCAATGTCGAAAACATTGACGCCAGCGAAGTTCTTGAACAGAACCGCCTTGCCCTCCATTACGGGCTTGGACGCCAGCGCACCAATGTCGCCAAGACCAAGCACAGCTGTTCCATTGGTGATGACAGCGACCAGGTTGCCACGTGCGGTGTACCTGAACGCGTTGACCGGATCTTTCACGATTTCTTCGCAGGGGGCAGCTACGCCTGGCGAATAGGCCAGGGCAAGATCGTGTTGATTGATCACCTGCTTGGTGGCAACTACAGCAAGCTTTCCAGGCGTCGGAAACGCGTGGTAGTCGAGTGCGGCCTGTCTCTTGTCGTGGGATGCGCTGTCGGTCATGGTCATTGTCATCGTGCGGTCGGCTATGGTCTTAGGTAGTCAGATGTCAGCCCGGCGTCGTCAGGCTGGCATGCAGAAAGAGTGAACGAGTCGCGCTTCTCGGATGAAGTGGTTCGTCTTCGGTCTCCATGCCTGACCAACGCGTCCAGGCAGTGGGAATCGTGAAACGCACTCATCCATCCAGTAGCCCCTGCGGGCGCCGGAGGATCGGTATGTGCCGTCAAAGTTATGCGCCAGAGCAGGAGGTCAGCTCAGACACGCGCTCGCGGTTTTGCTGGCAGAAACCCCCTGCGTAGCAAGCAAGTGTTCCCTTCGGCATCAGTCCGCTGTTTCACCGGAGTCCTTGATGATCTTTCCCCAGCGGGTCATTTCGGCTTCTACGTATTTCTTGTGCTCTGCGGGCTCAAGGCGGGAGTCTGTGACGACGCGCACGCCCAAGACTTCCTGGCGCTTGATGAGTTCGGGATCCTTCAGTGCCGTACGGATCGCGCCGTTCAGTCTGGCCAGTACGGCGGATGGAGTGCCCTTGGGCGCATACACGCCGTGCCAGACCGACATCTCAAAACCGGCAAGTCCGGCTTCAGCTAATGTGGGCGACTGCGCGAGTGAAGGTAATGCCATCCGCTGCTTGCTGGTCACCCCAAACACCTTGACCTTCTTCGCTTCAATCTGGGGTACAGCATTGGTCGCTTGCTCGCACATCAGATCCACCTGCCCGCCCATGAGGTCGGTCATCGCAGGCGCTGTTCCCTTGTAGGGAACAAATGTCATCTTTGATGACAAGGTTGCCTGCAGGATCAGGCCGCACAGGTGTGAAGCCGAGCCTACCCCTGCATTCGCAATGTTGACCTTGCCCTCGTTGGCACTGATCCATTTGCGGAGGTCAGCGAAATTGTTCGCCGCCAGCCCTGGCTTTCCAATCAGCGTGGAAGGTGCTTCGTTGATGAGCCCAAGGTACTCGAAGTCTTCCAGCGTTTTGTACGGTAGCTTTTTGTAGAGCGCGGGCGCGGTAGACATGCCGATGTGGTGCACCAGAAGGGTGTAGCCGTCAGGAGTGGCGCGTGCCACGCGGGCTGCCCCGATGGTGCCCCCTGCGCCCGCCGTGTTGTCGACGATCACGGTCTGGGCCAGTGGCTTGCGCAAGGCTTCGGCCAAGTCACGGGCAATTTTGTCGCTGGGGCCTCCCGCAGCGAATGGAACAACCAGTACGACTGGTTTCTCGGGATAGTCGGCCCATGCCGCGCTGGTGGCTGCGATCAAGCCGATGGCTGCAGCTGCAACCTTGTTCTTCAAAATACCCATGGCTTTTGTCTCCTGAAATTTTTGTTCTGCGGGGTTAGGCGGACAGGGCCTGCATCTCTGCGTACAGGTCCGCTTTGCCTTCGAAGCCAATGCCAGGCAGGTCGGGCATCGTCACGTGGCCATCGATCACCTTCACGCCATCGGGGAAGCCACCGAATGGCTGGAACAGATCTGGGTAGGACTCGTTGCCTCCCAGGCCCAGACCGGCAGCAATGTTCAACGACATCTGGTGGCCGCCATGCGGAATGCAGCGGCTGGCAGACCAGCCGTGTTCCCTGAGCATGTCCAGCGTTCGCAGGTACTCGACCAGGCCATAGCTGAGAGCGCAATCGAACTGCAGCCAGTCGCGGTCCGGGCGCATGCCACCGTAGCGGATCAGGTTGCGTGCGTCCTGCATGGAGAACAGGTCCTCGCCGGTCGCCATGGGGTTCTTGTAGTAGTTGCGCAGCGTGGACTGCAGCTCGAAGTCGAGTGGGTCTCCTGGCTCCTCGTACCAGAACAGGTCGTACTGCGACAGTGCCTTGGCATACTGAATGGCCGTGTCAAGATCGAAGCGACCGTTGGCGTCCACGCAGAGCTTCTGCCCGTCTTGCAGCACGCTCAGGATGGAGTCGATGCGGCGCAGGTCCTCGTCCAACGACGCGCCACCGATCTTCTTCTTGACGACGGTGTAGCCACGATCGATGTAGCTGCGCATCTCGTCCTTGAGCTTGTTGTGATCCTGGCCTGGGTAGTAATAGCCGCCAGCGGCATAGACGAAGATCTTGCGGTTGGGCGTGCCGTTGCCATAGCGGTCGGCCAGTAACTGGAATAGCGGCTTGTCCTCGATTTTTGCGACCGCGTCCCACACCGCCATGTCGATGGTGCCAATAGCCACCGAGCGCTCACCGTGGCCACCGGGCTTTTCATTGGTGAACATGGCGTTCCAGATCTTGTGAGGATCCAGATTCTTCCCGCTTTCGTCGATCAGTGAGTCAGGGTTGGCTTCAAGGATGCGGGGGATAAAACGCTCACGCATCAGCTTGCCCTGGCCGTAGCGACCATTGGAATTGAAGCCGTAGCCGACCACGGGTTTGCCATCGCGGATCACATCGGTGATCACCGCCACCAGGCTCAGCGTCATCTTGCTGAAGTCGATGTAGGCGTTCCGAATGGGGGAACTGATGGGGATGGTCTTCTCTCTGATTTCAACGATTTTCATGATGTGCTCCATGTCTCGAAACGAATGTCGGGATGGATATGATCCGCATCCGCGCAACGCTTGACCAATGCCGTTTTTCTTCTCTTCAATGCTTTCGGAGCACCGGCTATGAACATCTCCTGGCTCGAGGATTTTTTGGTCTTGGCCTCGGTCGGAAACTTCTCCCGTGCAGCCGAAGATAGGCATATGACGCAGCCGGCGTTTGGCCGCCGGGTGCGTGCACTTGAAGAGTGGCTGGGTGTTGAGCTGTTTGACCGAAGCACTCAACCGGTCCTGCTTACTGAAGCCGGTCAATGGTTTCTGGGCGTTGCACCAGAGCTCCTTGCCGACATCGCCCGACTTCCAGGCTCAGCACGGGTAGTCGCGGAGAACCATTCGAAGAGCTTGCGTCTTGCGGCAACACACGCCTTGTCTTTGACCTTCATGCCTGGCTGGCTCCGCCGCTTTGAAGACCACACCATGGCGGGCAATTTGCATCTTGAGTCCGACATGTTTCACCGCTGTGAGGCATTGCTGGCCCAAAACAAGGTTCAATTCATGCTTTGCCACGCACACTCGCAGGCACCCAGTACGCTTCAACAGCAGGGCTACGAGTCGATTTGCGTGGGCAAGGATGTGCTGCTTCCCGTCTCATTGATGGGTCCCAGCGATCAGCCACTCCATCGATTGGATCAACGTGCGAAGGTCGCACCGTTACTTGTTTACAGCGCAGAATCTGGACTGGGCAATATTCTTCACCGGACCATCGATAGCGAACTCGATGAGCTGCAAACACAGGCCGTTTTCACTGCGCACCTGGCTTCGGTCTTGAGGAGCATGGCGATTGAGGGCCGGGGTATTGCGTGGCTTCCTCGCAGCTTGATTTCCGATGACCTTGCAAGTGGCAGGCTGGTGCCTGCGGCCGATGCGCGGTGGAATGTGGAGTTGGAAATTCGCCTTTACAGAGCGCAGTCGCAACTCGGCCGAGCGGCAGAGGCGCTCTGGCAGGCCGCAGTTCAATCGGTCTGAACCTCGGCCCTGGATCCGCTTCGCAGTCGGGCGTTAGCTATGCACGAGCGGTTATGGAAGTAATCGCGTCTAGGGCAAAAGAGCGGGGAAATGGCCCCCCACGCCTACTTTGGGGATGCCTTGCGGCATCGGTTTCCGAGTAGCCCACGACTTGATCTCGACGAAACGCAATCTGCCGATGCGTACGCTATCCGACGCGATAGCACGCCTTCGTACGCCCTTTGCCATCGTCGGCAACCGCTGCAAACCAGACGCTCAATGGTGTCAGGTTGCTTCGCGTATCAGGACCGCCGGTCCCAAAATACGGGACGGCGCTATCCAGGACCGCGAGGTGCGCAGTGAATCCAGAGCAGAAACAAAAAACCCGGCATCCGCCGGGCTTCCTGCTTTCAATTCCTCCTCACTTGCAGCTAAAACTGCTCGCACTCTCCACATCCCCCGTCCCGTTGTAGCGCGCCACCTTCGGGTACACGCACAGCGGCCGCGTGCGGTTGGCAGACCAGGTGGCAGGCAGCTCGGCGTTGACCACATTGGCGCCCGTGCCGCGTGCCTTGGCCGTCACGCTGTCGGGCGCCTTGCCTTGTTCCACCCAGGCCACCAGCGGGGCCAGCATGTCGAACTGGTCGGTGGCGGGGCCGCCGGAGCAGTGGTTCATGCCGGGGATGAAAAACAGGCGGGCAAACGCGTCGGCGTTGTTGCTGTTGCTGGCCTGCAGCTTGTCCATCCAGCTGGCGGTGTCGATGGGCGAGAACACGCCGTCGGCCACACCGTGGAAGACGATCATCTTGGCGCCGCGATTCTTCAGCGTGTTCAGGTCGCTGGGGTTGGGCGGCGTCATGAACGACCAGGGCGATTCGGTGTAGACCGATGTGGTGGCAAAGATCTTCTGGTAGTCGGTTTCCATGTTGAAGTTCAGCGCGTACTGCAAGCCGGTGGTGGCGCCAAAGGCCGCCACGGTGCTGGGCGGCGACGTGAAGATGAAGGCCACCGCACCGGCGTCGCGCGTGGCGGGCGCGCCGAAGTGCCACGATGCAAAGTTGGTCCCCGCAATGCCGGGGTCAAACCAGGTGCCCTGGTACAGCGCTTCGCCCTTGCTGTTCTTGGGGCCGGCAAATACGCTGGCCAGCACACTCTTTTGCTCGCTGGTGATGCACGAGCCATCGCGCGTGCCGGTGCAGGTGGGCACGTCGTTTTGCAGGCTGAAGGCGGCCTGGCAGGCTGCCACGTCGTTCACCTGGCCGTCGGCCACGCCGTCGAGCGCGTCGCACTTGGCCACCATGCGGCTGCTGATGAGTTTGAACTCGGCGGGGGTGACGGCGGTGTTCAGATCGGGCTGGCCGTTGGAGTCTTTGGTGGCGACCTTGGCGTATTGCTGGGCCTTCCACAGCTGGGTGGTGGCGGCCTTGGGCAGGCTGAAGCCCGGGTTGCCAGCCAGTACGCCGTCGTACTGCTCGGCATAGCGCGATGCCGCCACCATGGCGTGGCGCCCGCCGTTGGAGCAGCCTGCGATGTACGAGCGGTCGGGCGCCTTGCCGTAGGCGCTCTTGATGAGGTTCTTGGCCATGGGGGTGAGCGTGCCCACGGCCTGGTAGCCGTAGTCCAGCCGGGCCTGCGGGTCCACGCCAAAGAAGGGGGTGGGGGCGCCGTGGCCAGCGTCAGAGCTGAGCACGGCAAAGCCTTGCACCAGGCCCGGGGCCACCGGCGCGGCGCCGCTGACGGAGCCCAGCGCGGTCACCACGCTGCCGTCCAGCCCGCCGTTGGCCTGGTGCAGGAAGCGGCCGTTCCAGTCCACGGGCAGACGCATTTCAAAGCCGATGGCGTAGGCGGCGCCGTCCACCGGGCTGGTGCGCTCTTTCATCTTCCCTTTGACGAGGCAGTGCGCGGGTGCCTGGGTGACTACGCCCTGCAGCGTGAGCGGGCCGGCGGCGATCTGCTCGGCCGATGTGATGCGCGTGTCGGGCAGCGTGAGGCTGCTGGCCAGCGTGGCGCAGCTCTGCAAGGTGGCCGGGGTGGCGGCGCTCAGTTGCGGCGGGGCGGGGTGCGGTGGCGTGGTGCTGCAGCCGATGAGGAGGGCGGCGCTTGCCACCGAAAGCGCCAGGGGCTGCGGCTTACGCAACAGGTTTCTTCTCATCAGGCGCATGGTGTTGTCTCCGGTAGGTTTTCGAGGCGCAAGGGGGCCCGCAGCATGGCCTCGACACGCTGTGGGAATGAGATCGGTGGAAAATGGGTGTGCTACAAAATATGTAGCTGTATGGGCATATGAATCAAGCGCTACAGCTCTCTTTGGGCTTGAATTCGAGCGCCTGGGCAATGCGCTGGCGCAGGATGGCGGCGCGCAGGTCAAACTCGGGCAGCACCCACTGGGTAAAGGCCTGTGCGGGTGCCGTCCAGCGGTCTGCTAAGCCGGTGGATGCGCGCCCGTGGGCGCGGCGGCTGGCGGTACCGATCTGGCACCAGGCCCATTCCAGCAGCACCAGCGCCACGGCGCGCAGGTAGTCGTCGGCCACCCAGTAGGGCAGCTCGGGGTCGGAGTGCGCGGCAATGGCCAGCGTCTGCGTGATCTCGACCAGCGCATGCCTGCGCGCGCTCGTGGCGGCGCCGGGTGCCTTGCCGGGCAGTGCCGCCAGCAGCGCTGCCAGCCCCTGGCCGCCGTCTGCCAGCACCTTGCGCACCAGCAGGTCAATCGCCTGGATCTCGTTGGTGCCCTCGTAGATCATGGCCACGCGTGCGTCGCGCACGATCTGCTCGATGCCCCATTCGCGCACGTAGCCGTGGCCGCCAAACACCTGCAGGCAAGCACTGGCGCCGTGAAAGCCCTGGTCGGTGAGGGCAGCCTTGAGCACGGGCGTGACCAGCGCGCCCCACCGCTGGGCAGCGGCGCGCTCGCCCGCGTCGGTGCTGTGTTTGGCCACATCGAGCTGCAGGGCCGTGTGGTAGGCCAGCACGCGCCCGCCGTCGATCCAGGCGCGCTGGGTTTGCAGGGTGCGGCGGATGGCAGGGTGGTCTTGAATAAGGCTGGTGTCCTTGGCGCCCGGGGCGCGCATCTGGCGGCGTTCGGCCGCGTAGGCGCTGGCCTTTTGCCACGCGGCCTCCAGCAGGCCGATGCCCTGCAAGCCCACATGCAGGCGGGCGGCATTCATCATCACGAACATGGCGGCCAGGCCCTTGTGGGACTCGCCCACCAGCCAGCCGGTGGCGTCGTCAAAGCGCATCACGCAGGTGGGGCTGCCGTGCAGACCCATCTTTTCTTCAATGCGTTCGCACACCACTGTGTTGCGTGCGCCATCCTGAAGAACTTTGGGCACCAGGAACAGCGAGAGCCCCTTGGGCCCCGCAGGTGCATCGGGCAGGCGCGCCAGCACCAGGTGCACGATGTTGTCGGTCAAGTCGTGCTCGCCGCCCGAGATAAAGATCTTGCTGCCGTTCACGCGCACGCTGCCGTCGGGCTGCGGCACGCCGCGGGTGCGCACCAGGCCCAGGTCGCTGCCCGCGTGGGCTTCAGTCAGGCACATGGTGGCCAGCCATTCGCCAGTGGCCACCTTCTCAAGGTACTGCGCCTTCAGCGCATCGCTGGCGTGGTGCCTGATGCATTCGTACGCGCCGTGCAGCAGGCCGGGCGCCATGGTCCAGCCGTGGTTGGCACCGGCCAGCCATTCGTACAGCACGCATTCCAGCACCGTCGGCAGGCCCTGGCCGCCGTCTTCGGGTGCGCAGGCGAGGGCGGGCCAGCCGCCTTGCCAGAAGGCCTGGTACGCATCACGAAAGCCCGGTGGTGTGGTGACGGTGCCTGCGCTGAACCGGCAGCCCACCTCGTCGCCCACGCGCTGCAGCGGGGCCACGGCGGTGTCGACAAACTTGGCGGCTTCGTCCAGCACCTGGGCCGCCAGGTCACCGTCGGTGTCGGCAAACGGGGCCAGTGCCTGCCACTGCGCCGGGGCGCGCAGCACCTCGGTCAGCAGAAACTGGATATCGGCAAGGGACTGGCGTGCAGGCATGGTTTGCTCTTGTTTTGATAGCTATTGGTGCTTATGAATCAAGCGCTAGGGGCCGATTTGGCTTGAAAATGGCCATTTAGACGTTCGAAACCGACCCCATGGAGCCGCGCACGCTGGGCTGGTCGAAGCAGTTGCACTGCGCGAGGCTTCGACAAGCTCAGCCCGAACGGATCGGGGGTGGGCGGCATGCCCCAGGCGAGGGCTGCCGCGCAAGGGCCGTCAAGCGGCGTAAGCGGCGCTTCGCTCCCGGGCGCTGGCGGCGTCCCCCCTCCCACGCGCCAGCGTGAGAGAGGGGGTGAAGGCGCGAAGCGCCCCCGGGGGGTGCTCTCTAGGACTCTGCCGTGAACCCGATCTTCTTGATCAGCGGGCCCCATGCGTCGAACTCGGCTTTCTGCCAGCGCGCCTGTTCTTCAGGCGTCGTGCCGTGGGGCATCAGGCCCACGATGGCCAGGCTGTCGATGACCGACTTTTCCTTCAGCGCGGCGTTGATGGCTGCGTTGGCGGCGGCGATCACCGGCTTGGGCGTAGCGGCAGGGGCGTAGAAGCCAAACCATTCTTCGGTGGTCAGCTCGGGGAATCCCTGCTCGGCAAACGTCGGCACATCGGGCACGTACTGCGAGCGCTTGGGGCCCGACGTGGCCAGGATGCGCAGCTTGCCGGCCTTGTAGTTAGCAATGAAGTCACCGTGCGGCGTGACCATGGCGGCCACCTGGCCACCCACCACATCGGTCACGCCGGGGATGGAGCCGCGGTAGGGCACATGGCGCAGATCCACGCCGCTGTTGATGCCCAGCAGCGCACCCAGAAAGTGGGGCGTGGAGCCTGCGCCGGGGGAGCCGTAGCTCGCATCCTTGGGGTTGGCCTTGGCCCAGGCCAGGAAGTCCTTCACCGTCTTCACGCTGGCTGGCACCATGGGCCCCACGGCCAGGCCGTGGTGCATGATGGCGCCGATCGACACGGGCGCAAAGTCCTTGTCGCTGTAATTCATCTTGCTGTAGATGTGCGGGTAGTTGGCCAGGGCCGACACCTGCGCCAGGGCCAGCACCGAGCCATCAGCGGGCGCACCCTTGAGCGTTTCCAGCGCAATGCGGCCGCCGGCGCCGGGCTTGTTTTCCACCACGCCCGCGTTCTTGGAATAGGCCGTTCCGCCGAATTTTTCGGCCACGCGGCGGGCTACGGTGTCGCCCGAGCTGCCGGCTGGAAAGCCGAACAGCACCTTGACCTGCTCGATCGGCTGGGCCGAGGCAGACAGCGGGTAGAACGCACCGAGCGCGGCGGCAGACCCGAAAGCTTGTACAAATTGGCGGCGTGTCGTCATGGTTGTCTCCTGATGGTTTTGCGGTGTCGATGACGGGTGAAAAACAAGATGCGGGCGCAATCAGCGCGGGGCCATGCGCAGGGCACCGTCGAGGCGAATGACTTCGCCGTTCAGGTGCCCGTTGGTCACGATGTGGCAAGCCAGCTCGGCAAATTCCTCGGGCTTGCCCAGGCGCGGCGGAAACGGAATGCTGGCTGCCAGCGACTGCTGCACGGCCTCGGGCAGCTCTTTCATCAGCGGCGTGGCGAACAGCCCGGGTGCCACGGTGCACACGCGAATGGCATGTTGCGCCAAGTCGCGCGCCATGGGAAGCGTCATGCCGGCCAGCCCGGCCTTGGATGCGCTGTAGGCCTGCTGGCCCACCTGGCCGTCAAAGGCCGCCACCGATGCGGTGAACATCATCACGCCGCGCTCGCCGTTGTCCAGCACGGGCAGCTTGCTGCACGCGGCGGCAAACAGGCGGCTCACGTTGTAGGTGCCGATCAGGTTGATGTTGATCACGCGCACAAAGTCGTCCAGCGGCGCTGCGCTGCCGTCGCGCTGCACCACGCGCTTGGCGCTGCCGATGCCCGCCACGTTCATGAGGATGCGCGCGGGGCCGTGGGCGGCTGCGGCCTGGTCGATGGCGGCGGTCACGCTGGCGGCATCGGTGATGTCGCAGGCACAGGCCACGGCGCGGCCGCTGCCATGGGTGGCGTTGATGTCGGCGGCCACTTTGTCGGCCAGCTCGGCATTGCGGTCGAGCACCCCCACCCGGGCGCCCAGGCGCGCCAGTTCGCGAGCGGTGGCTTCGCCCAGGCCCGATGCGCCGCCGGTGACGAGGGCTGCTTGTCCTTGAATCTGCATGGTGTGGTCTCCGGTGAAATCGGGGTAACGCTTGAACGGGCTTTCAGGCTCTCAGGCTCTTCAGGCGCCGGGCTTCAGGATGTGCGGCGCGGTGCCGTCGTGCAGGGCCTGCACCAGCGC
Organism: Acidovorax sp. BL-A-41-H1; assembly: GCF_051942715.1. NCBI lineage: Bacteria > Pseudomonadati > Pseudomonadota > Betaproteobacteria > Burkholderiales > Comamonadaceae > Acidovorax > Acidovorax sp. BL-A-41-H1. The sequence goes on from NZ_JBPVJQ010000003.1 coordinate 495,505, forward strand.
ATCGCGGTGCTTGAGCACGGCGCGCTGGTTGACCGAGCCCTTGTCGGTGATCTCGCCCTTGTCGATGGAAGGTGGCTCGGCCATCAGCAACGCGCGGGCCACGCGGCTGGCGCTGCCGGTGGATTCGCGGGCCAGCCCGTCCAGCACGGCTTCGATGCGCTGGCGCACGGCCGGGTGGGCCACCACGTCGGCCAGCGGTGCGTCGGGGCCCAGGCCCGCGCCTTCTGCCACGGCGCGGCAGGCGGGCGACGGGAATAGCAGCGCGCCCACTTCCTTCATGTTCAGGCCGGTCAGCACCACGTCCTGGATGTAGGGCGCGCCCGCCACGATGATCTTGGCGCGCATGGGGCCCACGCTGACAAAGGTGCCGGTCGAGAGCTTGAAGTCTTCGGCAATGCGTCCGTCAAACGCCAGGCCGCGGTGGATGTTGTGCTCGTCGATCCACTTCACCGCGTCGCCGGTGCACAGGTAGCCTTCGTCATCAAACGCATCACGCGTGGCGGCGTCAGAGCGCCAGTAGCCCGGCGTGACGTTGGGGCCGCGGTAGCGCACCTCGGTCTTGCCGTCCACCTCCACCAGCTTGAGCACCATGCCTGGCACCGGCGCGCCGATGTGGCCCGAGCGCACGTCGGGGCTGTTGCAGAACATGGCCGACGGGGCGGATTCGGTCATGCCGAGGCCCGTGCACATCACGATGCGCTCGCCAATGGCGGCTTCTTGCGTGGCGTGCAGGCTGTCCCACACGGGCTGGGCCAGGCCCGCGCCCGAATAGAAGAACATGCGCACGCGCGACAGCAGGTTGCTGCGCAGCTGCGCGTCGGTCTTCATGGCCTCGGCAATCATTTCAAAGCCGGTGGGCACGTTGAAGTACACCGTGGGCGCGATCTCGCGCAGGTTGCGCAGGGTCTCGCCGATGAGTGCTGCAGTGGGCTTGCCGTCGTCGATGTACAGCGTGCCGCCGTGCTGCAGCGTGAGGCCGAAGTTGTGGTTGCTGCCAAAGGTGTGGTTCCAGGGCAGCCAGTCGACCAGCACGGGGGGCGCCTCGGCCAGCACCGGCAGCGACAGCGAGATCTGCTGCAGGTTGGCACACCACATGCGCTGCGTGTTGATGACCGGCTTGGGCATCTTGGTGGAGCCGCTGGTGAACAGAAACTTCACGATGGTGCCGGGGCCAGTGGCGTGCATGGCGGCATCCACGGCGGGTGTGGCGGTGGTGCTGCGCAGGCTGTCAAACGGGTGGGTGCCGCGGCCTTCGATGGCGCCTTGGGCCAGGATCACTTCCACATCGCCTGCCACGGTGGCTGCAATGGCCTTGCCGTAGCGTGCGCCATCGGCAGCGAACACGAGACCGGGCGTGAGGGTGTCGATGACGTGGCGCAGCTTGTCGTAGTCCTGGCTCACGGTGGCATACGCCGGCGACACGGGGCAATAGGGCACACCGGCGTAGATGCAGCCCAGCGCCAGCAGCGCGTGCTCGACGGTGTTCTCGCTCAGCACCACCACCGGGCGCTCGGCGCTCAGGCCGCGGTCGAGCAGCGCCTGGCCAATGCTGCGCGCGGCGTCCAGCGCTTGCGCATACGTCACGTGCTGCCAGTCACCGGTCTTGCCACCGCCGAGCTGTTCGCGGCGCGCCAGAAAGCTGTGCTCGGGCGTGGCCTCGGCCCAGTGCACCAGATAGTCCGTCACGCGGCGGGCGTAGGCGCCCAGCGGCAGATCGGCCTGCAGGTAGCGCACACCCGGCGCGCCTTCGCGCAGGCTCACGCGGGTGACGCCGAAGTTCACGGGGCGGTAGCGGGCGGTGGCGGTGGGGGTGGAGAGGTCGCTCATTGGGGTTCCGGCAGGGGCAAGGGGTGACTGGGGGGCGGGCTCAGTCCTTGCGGACCTTGGCGGCGCGGCCTTCCAGGAAGTCGGCGAGGCGGGCCTTGGCTTCGGGGGCGCTCTGGGCAATCGCGGCCATCATGGCTTCGGTGAAGAACCCCTGGTCTGCCGGCTGCTCGGCAATGCGGGGCAGAGCGTGCATGAGGGCGTAGTTGGTCAGTGGCGCGTTTTGCGCCACGCGCACGGCCAGCTCCAGTGCCTTGTCAAATGCCTGGCCTTCGGGCACCAGGTACTGGGCAAAGCCCACCCGCTCGCCGTCTTGTGCGTTGTACACGCGGCCCGTGAGCATCATGTCGGTCATGCGGGCCGCGCCGATGAGCTTGGGGATGCGCACCGCGCCGCCGCCGCCCACGAAGATGCCGCGAGAGCCCTCGGGCAGCGCGTAAAAGGTGGATTCGTCGGCCACGCGGATATGGCAGGCGCTGGCCAGCTCCAGCCCGCCGCCCACCACCGCGCCATGCAGCGCGGCAATCACGGGCACCGGGCCGTACTGCACGCGCTCCAGCGCAGCGTGCCACATGCGCGAGTGGTGCAGGCCCTGGCCGGCATCGCGCTCCTTGAGTTCCGACAAATCAAGGCCGGCGCAAAAGTGCGGGCCTTCGCCGTCGATCACGGCGGCGCGCACGCTGGCGGGCATGGTCTCGAACAGGTCGCGCAGCGCCAGGATCAGGCCGTCGTTGAGGGCATTGCGCTTGGCACCGCGCACGAGGCGGATCACGGCCACTTCCTGTTGGTCGCCGCGCAGCTCGAAATGGATGTCTGGGTTGGTCATGGTGGCTTTCTGGTTGAACGGATTGTGGTTATAGTTAATAATCAATTCAAGCAAGGGAAGCCGGTTTTTTATCAGTACTTACCCTTGATCTGTGTCACGCCCCTGTTGCAATCCCGGGGCGTACACGGCACAACGACAACGCCTACCGGAGACAACCATGGACCACGAAAACCTGCTCGCCATCGACATCCACACGCACGCCGAAGTGAGCTGCTGGAACCCGTTTGATAACTATGGGGAGGAGTACGACCGCGCGGCCGACAAGTACTTCAAGAACGGCAGGCGCCCCACCATTGCCGAAACGGTGGCGTACTACCGCGAGCAGAAGATCGGGCTGGTGATGTTTACTGTGGACGCAGAGTCCAAGATGGGCCGGCGCCGCATTCCCAACGAGGAGATCGCCGCGGCGGCCAAGGCCAACAGCGACATGATGATTGCCTTTGCAAGCATCGACCCGCACAAGGGCAAGATGGGCGCCCGCGAGGCGCGCCGCCTGATCGAAGAGGAGGGTGTGCGGGGCTTCAAGTTCCACCCTACGGTGCAGGCCTACCACCCCTACGACAAGATGGCCTGGCCCATCTACGAGGTGATTGCCGAGTACGGCATGCCCGCGATCTTTCACACCGGACACAGCGGCATTGGCAGCGGCATGCGCTGCGGCGGCGGCCTGCGGCTGGAATACAGCAACCCCATGCACCTCGATGACGTGGCCATCGACTTCCCCGACATGCAGATCGTGATGGCGCACCCGAGCTTCCCGTGGCAGGACGAGGCATTGAGCGTGGCCACGCACAAGCCCAACGTGTGGATCGACCTGTCGGGCTGGAGCCCCAAGTATTTTCCGAAGCAGCTGGTGCAGTACGCCAACACGCTGCTGAAGGACCGCGTGCTGTTCGGCAGCGACTACCCGCTGATCACGCCCGAGCGCTGGATGAAAGACTTCCAGGAAGCGGGCTTCAAACCCGAAGTGATGCCCGGCATCCTCAAGGGCAATGCGGTGCGGTTGCTGGGGCTGGACAAGCCAAAGCCCGCCCCTGCGGCTATCGCGGGCTGATCAGTCGTAGACCTTCTGTAGCAGCCGGATGAGCGTCTTGCGTTCGGCGGCGGTCAGGCGCGCGGTGGCGTCCTGCTCCAGCTGCGCGGCGGTCTGCTCGGCCTGCCCGGTCAGCTCAACGCCCGCAGGCGTCAGGTGCACCCCCATGGCACGGCCATCGCTGGGGTGCGGGCGCCGTTCGATCAGGCCACGCCGCTCCAGCGCGGCGATCAGGCCCACCAGGTTGGGGGGCAGCACATTGAGCGTGGCGCACAGCTGGCGCGAGGTGATGCCGGGGTTGTGCGCCACCAGCGACAACACCGAAAAATCCACCACCTTCAGGTCGTACACGGCCATGCGTTCCATGAACACGCCAATGATGGACAGCGAGGCACGCCGCGTGTTGTAGCCCACCAGGGTGCGCAAAAAGCGCGTGTCCACCGCCTCCACAGAGGGCTCGCTGCCACTGTCGGGTACGGCCGGAGCAACGGGCGAGGGGTCGGGCAGGGTGCGGGTGCGGCGGGCCATGGCAGATGAAAAATGGATCGGTGCTGGGCGAGGGTGGTCCGGGCACTCGCCGCTGGTGGGGCAGTGCAGAACGTCGGCGTTGCATTGCCTTGCAAGGCAACGCCAACAGCCCGGTGATTCTATGTAACGGGGCAGGTGTGGCGCCGTCCCCCAAGGGCCTGGCCGTGCATCATGCCGGCGCGCGCAGCACCCGGCGGTACTGCACGGCCTCGGCCACATGGCTGACTTCGGTCGCTTCGCTGCCGGCCAGATCGGCCACCGTGCGCGCCACCTTCAGCGCACGGTGGGTGCTGCGTGCAGACCACCCCAGGCGCGCGGCGGCGGTGGCCAGGAAGGCGGCAGCCGTGTCGGCCAGCAGCACATGCGCATCGATCTCCTGGCCCTGCAGCGCCTGGTTGGGCTTGCCCTGGCGGGCCACGGCATGCGCCCGCGCGGTTTCGACCCGCGCCCGGATACTGGCCGAGCCTTCGCCCGCCGGGGCCTTGACCAGCTGCTCGGCGGGCAGCGCGGGCACCTCGAAATGCAGGTCGATGCGGTCCAGCAGCGGCCCGCTGAGCTTGGCCTGGTAGCGGCTGACCTGGTCGGGCGTGCAGCGGCAGGCCCGCAAGGGCGAGCCCAGAAAACCGCAGGGGCACGGGTTCATGGCAGCGATCAGCTGAAAACGGGCCGGGTAATCAGCCCGCTGGGCCGCCCGCGCGATGGTGATGTGGCCTGTTTCCAGCGGCTCGCGCAGGGCTTCGAGCGCGGCGCGCGGGAACTCGGGCAGCTCGTCGAGAAACAGCACGCCGTTGTGCGCCAGCGAGATCTCGCCCGGCCGGGGCGGCGAGCCACCGCCCACCAGGGCCACGGCGCTGGCGGTGTGGTGCGGCGAGCCCGTGGGGCGCTGGCCCCAGGCAGCGGGGTCAAACCGCCCCGCCAGGCTGGCGATGGCCGCGCTTTCCAGCGCCTCCTGCACCGTCATGGCGGGCAGCAGGCCGGCAAAGCGGTGGGCCAGCATCGACTTGCCCGAACCCGGTGGGCCTGCCATCAGCACGCTGTGGCCTCCCGCGGCGGCGATCTCCAGTGCGCGCTTGGCCGACGCCTGGCCTTTGACGTCCGCCATGTCGGGGCCGCCGTGATGCGCCGCCATCGGGGTTGCACGCAGCGGTGTCCACCCGTCGTTGGCTACGTCCGCGTCGCCGCCCTGGGAGCTGCCCGGTGGCAAAAACGCGCGCACTACGTCCAGCAGGTGCGTGGCGCGCACCACGCGGGCGTCGGGCACCAGCGCAGCTTCTTCGGCACTGCCCGGCGGCAGCACCAGGCACGACGTGACCTGTTGCGTCTGCAGCGCCAGGCTGGTGGCCAGCGCGCCGCGCACGGGCCGCAGCTCGCCCGACAGCGACAGCTCGCCCGCAAATTCAAACCCGGCCAGGCGCGCCGCGTCCACCTGCCCGCTGGCCGCCAGAATGCCCAGGGCAATCGGCAGGTCGAACCGGCCCGAGTCCTTGGGCAGGTCTGCCGGGGCCAGGTTCACGGTAATGCGCTTGTTGTGCGGGAACTCCAGCCCGGCGTTCTGCAGAGCCGAACGAACGCGCTCGCGCGCTTCCTTGACCTCGACCTCGGCCAGGCCCACCAGCGTGAAGCTGGGCAGGCCGTTGGCCAGGTGCACCTCCACGGTGACAGCAGGCGCCTGCAGCCCCAGAAGGGCGCGGCTCTGCACCAATGCAAGACTCATGAAACGGTTTCTCCCCAGTTGGGTGCGCGAGGCGCTTGTTCTTGTGGATTGGGCACGCTTGTGCACCAATACCGTGCAGCAGGCCCCAAAGCTGCGCCTGACTGTAAGGCGCCCCGGCTGTAACGCATCGCAACCCTAACGCACAGCAATCCCCTTGGCGTGGCACGGTCTGTGCTTGAAAGGGTTTGTCCCTACTTTGTCCCACCGGAGAAACCCATGACCCACGCCATCCTCAAGACTCTGGGCGTTGCCCTGATTGCAACCCTGCCTGTGCTCGCCAGCGCACAGCTCACCGCCAATGTCAGCCTGACCACCAACTACAAGTTCCGCGGCCAGGACCAGGACCTCAGCAAGAACAAGGCAGTCAAGCCCGCGCTGCAAGGCGGCTTTGACTACGCCTTCGGCGAAACCGGCTGGTATGTCGGCAACTGGAACTCCAGCGTGGACTGGCTGTCGGGCAACTCGCTGGAAGCCGACCTGTACGGCGGTTACAAGTTCAAGGCTGGCGGCGTGGATCTGGACGTGGGCGCGCTCACCTACATCTACCCCGGCAACAGCAACGGCAACACCACCGAGCTGTACGGCGCAGCCACTTTCGGTCCCATCACCGCCAAGTACTCGCACACCCTGTCCAAGGACTACTTCGCCTACGCCGGCCCTGGCAAGAGCGGCCGCAACACGGGCTACTTGAATCTGGCGTTCGCCCAGGAAGTGGCTCCCAGCATCACGCTGAAGGCTTCGGTCGGCTTCACGCGTTTTGCCAGCGACATCGCTGCCCCCAATTACATGGACTACAGCCTGGGCGGTGCGTATGACTTCGGTAGCGGCCTGTCACTCGGCGCAGCCGTGGTCGGTGCCACCAAGAAGGACTTCTTCGGCCCTGCCAACAAGTCGCGCGTGATCGTCTCGCTCACCAAAACCCTGTAAGCAATCGCAGCGGGCGCCCCGGCGCCCTTCACCTGAGGATCCAAAAATGAAAATGGTGACAGCCATCATCAAGCCCTTCAAGCTCGACGAAGTGCGCGAAGCGCTCTCCGACATCGGCGTGCAGGGCATCACAGTGACCGAGGTCAAGGGCTTCGGGCGCCAGAAGGGCCACACCGAGCTGTACCGCGGCGCCGAGTACGTGGTCGACTTTCTTCCCAAGGTCAAGATCGAAGCGGCTGTGGCCGACGACCTGGTGGACCGCGTGATCGAGTCCATCGAGACCGCAGCCCGCACCGGCAAGATCGGCGACGGCAAGATTTTTGTGACCCACCTGGAGCAGGTGGTGCGCATCCGCACCGGCGAAACCGGCAAGGAAGCCCTGTAAGGGCCGGCCGCATCAGACACAAGAGAAACGCCATGAAAAAACTGTTTGCTTCCCTCATCCTGGGGCTCGGTCTGCTGACGATGGGCAACCTCGCGCTGGCCCAGGCGCCTGCCACGGCTGAAGCGTCGGCCACCGCGCCCGCTGCTGCAGCCCCTGCCGCCGACGCAGCTGCCCCTGCCCCTGCGGCTGCAGCTGCACCAGCCGCAGCAGCAGCAGCAGCTGCACCGGCTGCCGCTGCCGAGGCACCTGCCCCCGTGCCCAACAAGGGCGACACCGCCTGGATGATGACCTCCACCATCCTCGTGATCCTGATGGTCCTGCCCGGCCTGGCGCTGTTCTACGGCGGCCTCGTGCGCAGCAAGAACATGCTGTCGGTGCTGATGCAGGTGATGGTCACGTTCTCGATGATCGTCGTGCTGTGGTTCATCTACGGCTACAGCCTCGCCTTCACCGAAGGCAGTGCCTTCATCGGCGGGTTCGACCGGCTGTTCATGAAGGGCATCTGGGACAACGCTGCGGGCACGTTTGCCAACGCGGCCACGTTCAGCAAGGGTGTCGTGATTCCGGAAGTGGTCTTTGCCGCCTTCCAGGCCACGTTCGCCGGCATCACCTGTGCCCTGATCGTCGGTGCATTCGCAGAGCGCATCAAGTTCAGCGCCGTCATGATGTTCATGGTGCTGTGGTTCACCTTCAGCTACCTGCCCATCGCCCACATGGTGTGGTTCTGGATGGGTCCTGACGCCTACACGTCCAAGGAAGTGGTCGACGCCATGACCAGCAAGGCCGGCCAGATCTGGCAGTGGGGCGCGCTGGACTTCGCCGGCGGTACCGTGGTGCACATCAACGCAGCCGTCGCCGGCCTGGTGGGTGCTTACATGGTGGGCAAGCGCATCGGTTATGGCCGCGAAGCCATGGCCCCGCACAGCCTGACGCTGACCATGGTGGGTGCCTCGCTGCTGTGGGTGGGCTGGTTCGGCTTCAACGCCGGCTCCGCCCTGGAAGCCAACGGTTTCGCAGCTCTGGCCTTCATCAACACGCTGGTGGCTACTGCTGCTGCCGTGCTGGCATGGTGCATGGGTGAAGCGCTGATGCGCGGCAAGGCTTCGATGCTGGGTGCAGCGTCGGGTGCAGTGGCCGGCCTGGTGGCCGTGACGCCTGCTGCTGGCAACGTCGGCATCGGCGGCGCGCTGGTGATCGGTCTGGTGGCCGGCTTTGCCTGCCTGTGGGGTGTCAACGGTCTCAAGAAGATGCTGGGTGCCGACGACTCGCTCGACGTGTTCGGCGTGCACGGTATCGGTGGCATCGTAGGTGCCCTGCTGACCGGTGTCTTCAACTCGCCGGCCCTGGGTGGCCCCGGCTATGTGGCTGACTGGGTCACCGCATCCATGGTCACTGCTGCCGACTACTCCATCGCTGCCCAGGTGTGGACGCAGGCCAAGGCCGTGCTGCTCACCATCGTGTGGTCTGGCGTGGTTTCCTTCGTGGCCTACAAGATCGTGGACCTGACCATCGGTCTGCGCGTCACGGAAGAAGACGAACGCGAAGGCCTGGACATCACTTCGCACGGCGAGACAGCGTACAGCCGCTGACCGCCTGCCCCGACGCGCTGCGGTGTCTGGTGGCACCGCAGCGTGGCAACAAGAACAAAGCGAGTTACTTTCTGGTGATGAGCCCGCCGTACTGGCGGGCTCTTTTTTTGGCTGGAGGGCCGCCACCAGGGCCCTCGCATCCAGCGACAGAGGCACGGGCAGCCGTGCCGGGCCCTGCCGGGACTGCTCCGTGCAAGCGGCCAAACCGGTAGGCAGGGAAGCCGCCAAATCGTGTACCGCCCGCCCCGCGCGCGCCCAATTGCACGCCTTTCGTTCAAAAAATTCACGGCAGACCGTGCCCCTGCCGCAGGCACCAGCCGCTACGATTGGCCGCATGGACCTCGCCCTTGCCCAGATCACCGACCGCGTTCGCGCCGCTGCCGCCGAACACACTCCCTTGCGGATACGCGGCGGAGGCACGAAGGACTTTCACGGCCGGTCGTTGCAGGGGGACGTGCTCGACACCCGGGCATTCCACGGCATCGTGAGCTACGAGCCCAGCGAGCTGGTGGTGACGGCCCGTGCCGGTACTCCGTTGGCAGAGCTGGAGGCTGCGCTGGCGGCGCAGGGTCAGTACCTTCCGTTCGAGCCCCCGCATTTCCAGCGGACCGGGGCGGATGGCGCCACGGTGGGCGGCATGGTGGCTGCCGGGCTGTCGGGCCCGGCCCGCGCCAGCGTGGGCGCCGTGCGCGATTTCATCCTTGGTACCCAGGTTCTCAACGGCCGAGCCGAACTGCTGGTGTTTGGCGGCCAGGTGATGAAGAACGTGGCAGGCTACGACATTTCGCGCCTGATGGCGGGCTCGTGGGGCACGCTGGGCCTGCTCACCGAAGTGAGCCTGAAGGTGCTGCCTGTAGCCCCCGGCGAAGCCACGCTGCGCTTCGAGTGCAACCAGGCCGACGCGCTGCGCAAGCTGCATGCCTGGGGCGGCCAGCCGCTGCCGCTGAACGCCAGCTGCTGGGTGCAGGATGCTGGCGTGGGCACGCTGTACGTGCGCCTGCGGGGCGCCATGGCTGCGGTGGAGGCCGCTTGCAAGTCGATGGGCGGCGAGCGCATGGACAACGCCGTGGTGGCCGCAGACTGGGCCGCCTGCCGCGAGCAGACCTTGCCCTGGTTTGCTGCGCGCCCGGCCGACCACGGCCTGTGGCGCCTGTCGGTACCCGCCACCGCCCCGGTGCTTGCCTTGCCCGCTGCAGCGCAGCCGCTGGTGGAATGGCACGGCGCACTGCGCTGGGTGCAGGCGCCGCTCTCGGCCGGGGACGCGCTGCGTGCCGCCGCCCGTGCTGCTGGCGGTTCTGCTATGTTATTCGTAGCGCCTCAGGCAGATGAATCAAGCGCTACCGGCCAGTTTGACCTTGAGTCAAAGCCACTGGAGCAAATCCACGCCCGCATCAAGCAGAGCTTCGACCCTGCGGGCATCTTCAACCGCGGGCGGCTGTCGCCGCACTGGTAGGCACCGCCCATGCGCCGCCTGCGCCACCTCACCGGTCACCACCGCACGGTGGCCAGCAACCGCGTGCTGGGCCAGCTGCTGGCCTTCAATGCGGGGGCGGTGAACGCAGGCGGGTTCCTGGTGCTGCACCTGTACACCTCGCACATGACCGGATTCCTGTCGATGCTGGCCGACAGCCTGGTGCTGGGGAACATGGCCCTGGTGCTGGGCGCCCTGGGCGCCTTGCTGGCTTTTACCAGCGGCGCGGCCACCACGGCCATCATGGTCAACTGGGCGCGCCAGCGACGGCTGCACAGCAGCTATGCGCTGCCACTGCTGCTGGTGGCCGTGCTCATGCTGGTGTTTGGCCTGGTGGGCGCCGTGACGCTGTACTGGAGCACGCCCTTTGCGGTGCCCGCCACGGTGTTGCTGCTGTCTTTCATGATGGGCGTGCAGAACGCCACGGTGACCAAGATGTCAGCCTCGCAGATCCGCACCACCCACATGACGGGCGTGGTGACCGACCTGGGCATCGAGCTGGGCAAGATGCTGTACTGGAACCGCACCGGCACGGCGCCGGATGCGCAGGTGCGGGCCAACCAGGTGCGGCTTCGGCTGTTTGCCAGCCTGCTGGCGATGTTCCTGGTGGGCGGCATCGCAGGCGCGGCCGGGTTCAAGCATGTGGGCTTCGTCTTTGTGGTGCCGCTGGCGCTGGTGCTGCTGGTGCTGGCGCTGCCGCCGCTGTGGGCGGACCGCGCCCGACTGCGCCATCCACTGCGACGCGTGACACCGGGTGCCGCACCTTCAGATGCCACGTCCAGCCCCTGACGCCTGCGCACTGTCCCCCTTTCAGCCTTTTCCTGATCCTCTCCCTCCCCGTCCAGGCATGCACGATGCAAACCCAACTCTCTCCTGAATACGCAGACCGCGCCGATGGCCGCGAGGCCGAAGCCATCCTGCGCAAATGCGTGCACTGCGGCTTTTGTACCGCCACCTGCCCCACGTACCAGCTGCTGGGCGACGAGTTGGACGGTCCGCGTGGCCGCATCTACCTCATCAAGCAGGTACTGGAGGGCGAAACCCCCACGCGCTCCACGCAGATGCACCTGGACCGCTGCCTGACCTGCCGCAACTGCGAGACCACCTGCCCCAGCGGCGTGCAGTACGGGCACCTGGTGGACATCGGCCGCAAGATCGTCGATGAAAAAGTACCCCGCCCCATGGGTGAAAAGGCGCTGCGCTGGGCGCTGAAGGAGGGCCTGCCTTCGCCCCTGTTTGCCCCCGCCATGAAAGCCGGGCAGATGGTGCGCGGCCTGCTGCCCGCAGCGCTCAAAGCCAAGGTGCCCGCGCCGCAGGATGCGGGTGCCTGGCCCACGCGCCAGCACGCGCGCAAGGTGCTCATGCTGGCCGGGTGCGTGCAGCCGGCCATGATGCCCAACATCAACACCGCCACCGCCCGCGTGTTCGACGCGGTGGGCGTGCAGTCGGTGATTGCGCCCAAGGCGGGGTGCTGCGGCGCGGTGAAGTTCCACCTGAACGACCACGAAGGCGGGAAGGCCGAGATGCGCGCCAACATCGACGCCTGGTGGCCGCTGGTGGAACGCGGCGGGGTGGAGGCCATCGTGATGAACGCATCCGGCTGCGGCGTCACCGTCAAGGAATACGGCCACATCCTGAAGGACGATGCGCAGTACGCCGCCCGGGCCGAGCGCATCAGCGCGCTCACACGCGATCTGTCGGAGCTGTTGCCCGACATGCTGCCCGAGCTGGCCGCCAAGCTGCAGGGCCGTGTGAACCAGCCCGACACCCTGTACGCCTATCACCCGCCCTGCACCCTGCAGCACGGGCAAAAGCTGCGCGGCGGGGTCGAGACGCACCTGAACCAGCTGGGCTTCAAGCTGCGCACCGCGCGCAACGATGCGCATCTGTGCTGCGGCTCAGCAGGCACGTATTCGGTGCTTAACCCCGATCTTTCCTACCAGCTGCGCGACCGCAAGCTGGGCGTGCTGGCCGAGGCCTTTGGCGAGCAGCCGCCCGACATGATCCTGTCGGCCAACATCGGCTGTATCACCCACCTGCAAAGCGGTACCGGCACGCCGGTGCGCCACTGGGTAGAGGTACTGGACGAGGCACTGCGCGGCTGACGCGCTGCCTGAGACGCTAGATAACGCGCGGCCTAACGTGTGGCCTAACGCGCTGCCTCAAGCTGCGAAGCCCAGGCGCGCAGCTCGGCCTCGGGCAGCGGCCGCGCGAAGCGGTAGCCCTGGAACAGGTCGCAGCCTGATTGCAGCAGGCTGGTGTGCTGCGCCTCGGTCTCCACGCCTTCGGCCAGCACCTTCAAATCCAGCTGGTGCGCCATGGCCACGATGGCGTCGATCAGAACGGCCGGGCGCTTGCCCTGGCCGCTGTGCCCTGGCGCATCGATGTCCATGATGAAGGACCGGTCGATCTTGAGCACGTCAATCGGCAGGCGCTTGAGGTAGGCCAGGCTGGAATATCCGGTGCCGAAGTCGTCGAGCGCAAACCGCACGCCATGGCGGCGCAGCTGGGCCATCTTCTCCAGCGTGGCCTCCAGGTCTTCGACCAGTACGCTCTCGGTCAGCTCCAGCTCCAGTGCAAAAGCCTGGATGCCCACCCGGGCGATCAGGTCCTCGATACGGTGGGTGAAGTCTGCCTCGCGGAACTGGCGCGCGCTCACGTTCACGGCCATCGTCAGCGGCCCGGCCCAGGCGCTGCAGGCCGGGTCGCTTTGCCAGCGGTGCAGCGTGGCGGCGGCCTCCTGCAGCACCCAGTTGCCCAGCGGCACGATGAGACCGCTGGCTTCGGCCTCGGGGATGAATTGCGCCGGTGACACCAGCCCGCGGCGCGGGTCCTGCCAGCGCACCAGCGCTTCCACGCCCGCCAGGCGGCCGTTGCTGCCCATCTGCGGCTGGTAGTGCAGCACCAGGGGGCAGGGGCTGGTCTGCAACGCGCGGCGCAGGTCGCTGCGCAGTGCCAGGCGCTCGCTGGCGGCTTCCTGCAGGGCGTGGGCAAAAAAGTGCACGTGGTCGTCGCCTGCGTCCTTGGCACGGTGCATGGCGGTTTCAGCTTCGCGCAGCAGCTCCGGTGCATCGTTGCTGTCGTTGGGGATCATCACCAGGCCCGCACCGGCCGAGAGGTGCAGCACCTGGCCCTGCACCTCCAGCGGTTCGGCAATGGCGGCCAGCAGCATCTCCACGCTGCGTGCCGCGGCGGCCGATGCAGCGCCCAGGTCGCCCTGCAGGTCTGGCATCAGCAATGCAAACGTGTCTCCGTCTACCCGCGCCAGCGTCTGGCCCTGCTGCTGCAGCGCGCTGAGCCGCCGCGACATGATGCGCAGCACCGTATCGCCTACGCCCATGCCCATCGAGTCGTTGACCGACTGGAAGGCGTTGATGTTGATGGTGGCCAGCGCGGCGCGCCGCGGCTGGGCGTCGGCCGTAGCCAGCTCCTGCGTCACCTGCTCCAGCAGGAAGCGGCGATTGCTCAGTCCGGTCAGGGCGTCGAAGTGGGCCAGCTGGCGGATTTCGGCCTCGGCCGCCAGGCGGGTGCGGATGTCGCGCAGGGCGACCACGCGCACATGGCGGTGGCCCAGCTGGCGCTTGCGGACACTGCATTCGCAGGGGATGACCTGCCCGTGCGTGTCGATCATGTCGACCTCCCAGACGCCTTCCGCGCCGTGGGCAATCCGCTGCATCGTGTTGTCCAGCAGCGAAGGCGCTACCCACGACAGGATAGGCGTGCCCACCAGACCACCCGGAGGTGTCCCGAAGAGGCGATCTGCGGCCGCGTTGGCGTCGGTCACGTGCCCGTTCTCGTGCAGGAGGATGGCTTCAAAAGCCGCGTCGGACAGCTGGCGGAACCGTGCCTCGCTCTCGGCCAGCGCAGTGCTGCGCGCCTGCAACTGCCCGGCCATGTGTTCCAGCGCGATGCCGAGGTCACGGAACTCGCCGCTGCCGCGCCACTGGGGCAGGTGCTGGAAGTCGCCAGCGCCAATGCGTTGCATGCCCGCCCGCAGTGCTGCCACCGGCCGCAGGATGCCCCGGCGTGCCAGAAACAGCAGCCCGAGCACGGCCAGCGCCACTGCAGCCGCCAGCATCAGGCCCAACTGCCTGAGCTGCGCCCAGGTCTGCGCTGCCACGGGGCGCAGGTCGTAGTCAATCCACAGCAGCCCCTGGCGGGTGGCGCGCATCTCCCCAGGCTGCAGGCCCATGGTGACGGGCGCCAGCGCGGTCAGCCGCAGCTGCGCCAGGTCCAGGTGCAAAAACTCGCGCTGTGCCTGGCGTACTTGCTGTACGGCTTCGTCAGTAAAGCCCGGAATGCTGGTGGTGGCGCTGTGCCCGCGCCAGGCAAACCGGGTGGCGGCAATCACCTTGCCATCGGGCCCGATGAGCGCTGCATGGGCGATGGCAGGCTCCAGGCCCAGCTGCGACACCACGCTGTCGGTGCCGCTACCGTCGCCGCGCCGCAGCACGGTTTCCAGCGCGCGCCGCGTCTCCAGCAGCTCGGCATGCGCCGTGGTGTCGGCAAACTGCTGCAGTTCGCGCTGGTAGTGCTGCTGCTGGGCCGCCAGCACGATCAGGAACATCACCCCGCTGGCCAGCACCAGCGACAGCGGCAGCCACAGCCGCAGGCTGAACACCCGCACGGGGCGCGCGTGGCGGGGCGGGGCTGTCGTCATGGCTTGTTGCCGCGCACGAAGCGGTCGTCAATGAGCGTGGCCACGCCCACGGGCCGTTGCAGCAAGCCCTGGTCGAACATGGTGTGGGCCATGCGCTGGGCCGAGGTCGCCAGCGGTGCCTGGGGGCCGCTGAGCAGTACGCGGTTGGCCGCAGCGTCGGGCAGGTCGATGCCGTTCAGTGCAGCGTCCATCTCGGCAGCCGTCAGGCCCAGGCGCGGGGCCATGCGCTGCAGTGCGTCGGCCCGTGCGGTGTGCAGGTGACCCAGCGCGCGCTGGTGTGCGTCCAGCAGCTGCGCGATGCGCGGCGCGCAGCAGTCCAGCGCCTCCTGGCGGGCCACCAGCACGTCCACGATTTCGCCGGGGATGTCGCTGCTGTCGAACAGCACCTGTGCCCCGCGGCCGCGCAGCCCCTGCAGCACCGGGTCGAAGGTCACCAGTGCATCGACATGGCCCTCGCGCCATGCGGCCAGGTGTTCGTCCAGCGGCAGGGGCACCACGGTGATGTCGCCGGAACGCAGCCCGGCCTTGCCGAGCGCTGCATTGAGCATGTAGGCGCCCACGGCGGTCTGCTCCACGCCCACCTTGCGCCCGCGCAGGTCGGCCAGGCCCGAGATGCCTGCGCGCGCCACCAGTGCATCGGCGCCGTTGGAGATGTCAACCACCCACACCACCTTGAGCGGCACGCCCTCCTGGACGAGGGTGAGCACTTCGTCGAGTGTGAGCCCGGCCATGGCGAGGCGGCTGGTGCGCAGGGCATCCATGCTCTGCGTGGTGGAGCCCAGTTCCACCAGCCGCACGGGCAGGCTGTTGTGCAGGCCCAGGTCGCGCGCAAGGTACAGGGGCTCGTAGCCAGTCCAAGTGTTGGTGCCCACCGTGAGCGGCGCTTCGTGGCGGGGCCCGCAGGCTGCCAGCAGGGCTGCGCACCCTGCCAGGGCCAGCGCCGCACAGGCACGGCGCCACTGGCCGCGGTGTGTCGGGCGGTCCACAGGGGAGGGCACAGAGGAGTGCATCGCCCGATGGTAAGCCCCATATACGAAAAACCAGACACAGAAATGACACCGGCCCCGCAGCCGGGTGCCCTCCGACTGAAATCTGGGATGATCCGGGGTTGTTCTCTCTGCCCCCTGCTGCAGCGCGCCTGCCGCCTGATTGCCACGACCATGTCAGCCGATTCCTCGACCCCTTCCCCCGTCTCCGCGCCCGCTCCCGCATCGTCCGATGCACCCGTTGCCAGCGCTGGCCGTTCGCGCCGGGGCGGCAGGCGCCAGGCGCCCCGTGATCCATCAGGCCGTGCAGGCCCGGCAGGCAGTACCGCGGCACCCGGTGCGGCCCCTGCTGCGGCCAAGGCGCCGCATCCGGTGCTGGAGCAACTGGCAGGCCTGTACCCGCACCTGTTCGGCGCGGTGTTCCGCCCTCTCAAGCGCGGCATCTTCCAGGACATTCAGGCGGCCCACCCCGATTTGTTCGAACGCGAGGCGCTGAAGGTTGCGCTGGGCATCCACACGCGCTCCACGCGTTATCTGCAAAGCGTGGCCGCTGGCGAGCGCCGGTTTGACTTGGCCGGCCAGCCCGTGGAAGACATGGCGCCCGAGCACGTGCACCACGCGCTGCTGGAGGTGTACCGCCGCAAGAAGGCGCGATCCACCGAAGACCTGCTGCCCAAGCTGCGCAACCGCATGATGGCCGCGTTCGAGGCGTCGGGCCTCACGCGCGACGCCTACACCGAGCTGGTGCAAAGCCGCGACGAGGCCGCCAACGCCATCCTGCAGGAAGCCTTTGCCGAATGGTCGGCCCGCAACGCCAAGGACGAAGCCTTGCTGCGCGCCTTTGAAGCCAGCGGCCAGACGCTGGAAGCCTTCGCCGACATGTACGGCATGGTGGCCCGCACCGTGGGCCAGCAGCTGGAGCGCGCACGCCGCGTGGCAGCGGCAGCGGCTGCCGCTGCCGTCGCTGCTGCCAATGTGTCTGCAGCGGCCACCGCCGAGCCCGCTGAGCCGGTTGAATCCGCAGACACGGCCCAGGCCACGCCATCGGCCTGACGCCCGGGCACACGGGCTCTGCGCCCATGGGCCTGTGGGGCCTGTGGGGCCTGCAGCGGCACTGCAGTAGGTAAATTCAGGCGATATCGACCCCCAGTCCACGATTTGATTGCCTGTATAGCTATTAAAAATATAGCAAACCAGCGCGTCCAGCTTTCCAGGGCCGCGGGCCGGCGTCCCTGCCTTCCACGTACGCCCAGCGGGTACAAGCCGCAGCGCCGTGTCTGGGCAGAACACGCTGCTGACACAAGGTTGTCAGTAGTCTGGCGGCACCATGCGGCCTTCTTCCAACGAAAGGCCCGTTTTGATGACTGCAGCGCCCACCCTGGAGCAGGTTGATTCCTTCCACGTCGCCGGACTGGCCGTGCGCACCCGCAACAGCGACGAGATGAACCCCGCCACCGCGCGCCTGGGCGACCTGTGGGGCCGCTTTTTCAGCCAGAGCTGGGAGCGCAGCGTGCCCGGCCGTGGTGACGATGGCCGGGTGTTCGGGGTGTACAGCGGCTACGAATCCGACGAGCACGGCGCGTTCGACGTGACGGCTGGTGTGGCCGTAGCGCCCGGTGCCGCATTTGCTGATGGCGTCACGCAGGTCAGCGTGCAGGGCGGCCCGTACCTGGTGTTCCGGTGCGAAGGCACAATGCCGCAGATGGTCATCGACGGCTGGGTGCGGGTGTGGCAGCACTTTGCGGCGGCACCTGCGCACCGCCGCCGTTTCGGCACGGACTTCGAGCAGTACGAAGGCCCGGACCAGGTGGCGATCTACATCGGCGTGCTGCCCGCGAACGGAGCCAGCGCAGACGACACAGACACTGCAGGCACCACCGCCGCCGCCTGAGCCGCAGCCCCGCAAAGGAACCCTCCCATGCCCAACTCCTCCGCTCCCCTGACCTTCTACACCCACCCTCAGTCGCGCGGCCGCACCGTGCGCTGGATGCTGGAAGAATGCGGCATGCCCTACGACACTGTGGTGCTGGAGTACGGCACCACCATGAAGGCGCCCGCGTACCTGGCCATCAACCCCATGGGCAAGGTGCCCGCCCTGCAGCACGGCGACGTGGTCGTCACCGAGGTGGCCGCCATCTGCGCCTACCTGGCCGATGTGTTCCCCGAAAAAGGCCTGGCCCCGCCGGCTGGTTCGCCGCAGCGTGCGGCCTACTACCGCTGGCTGTTCTTCAGCGCCGGCCCGCTGGAAACCGCCGCCACCGCCAAGGCCCTGAACCTGCTGGCCCCGGCCGAGCGTGCGGTGATGGTGGGATACGGCAGCTACGCCAGCGTGATGGACACACTGGAGCATGCCGTGGCGCAGGCCCGCCCTTTCCTGTGCGGCGACGCGTTCACGGCGGCGGACCTGTACGTGGGTGCCCACCTGAACTGGGGCATGCAGTTCGGCACCATCGAACGCCGCCCCGCGTTCGAGGCCTTTGTGCAGCCGCTGCTGCAGCGCCCGGCGTACCTGCGCGCAGCCGCCATCGACGACGCACTGGCAGCAGCCAGCCAGGCCAATGCCAAAGCAAATGGCTGATCTGGCTGATGTGACGGAGCGACCTGGCTGGTGGGTACGGCTGCCTGCCTCCTGCGCGAGCGCCGCACACCGCACAGCCGCCCCAATCCTCGCCGCCGCTCCCGTTCCCCATGCGCCGCGCTGACCGCCTGTTCCAGATCGTCCAGCTCATCCGCGGGCGGCGCCTGTCCACGGCGGCCTTCCTGGCGGAGCGGCTGGAGGTGTCCCCGCGCACCATCTACCGCGACGTGGCGGACCTCCAGCACCAGGGCGTTCCCATTGAGGGCGAGGCCGGTGTGGGCTACCGCCTGGGGGCGGGCTTCGAGCTGCCGCCGCTGATGTTCACCCAGGGCGAGGCCAACGCCCTGGTGGCCGCCGCCCGCCTGGCGCAGTCGTGGCTGGATGCCGGGCTGGCCCGCGAGGTGGAGGGCGCCCTGGGCAAGATCCTGTCGGTACTCCCCCCCGCCGCCCGCGTGGCCGCCGAGGCCCAGGCTCTGTACGCCCCACCGGTCGGCCTGGACGCCCGCGCCCAGGCCACGCTGCAAGTGCTGCGCGAGGCCGTGCACAGCTGCCATGTGGTGCAGATCGATTACGCCGACGTGCAGGGCCGCCCCAGCCTGCGCCGCCTGCGCCCGCTGGGGTGCTTTTACTGGGGCAAGGTCTGGACGCTGTCGGCCTGGTGCGAGCTGCGCAACGACTTCCGCGGCTTTCGCATCGACCGCATCGTGGCGGTGTCGGTGCTGGAAGAGCGGTTCCGGCAGGAGCCGGGGAAGACGCTGGCCGATTTGCTGCGCAAGTTGGAGGGGGAAATGGAAGGGCGGCCGGCAGAGTGGACGGGTGCGCCAGGCGGCTGACCAACCTATTCCCGGAACAGCGCTGGGGGCTCGAGCCGCGCCCGCCTTGTAGAATCGGTCCCGGGTGTCGCGCCACGCGGGTGCGCCAGGTGTTGCGATAGGTCGGGCCGCCTCGCGGCTTTTCTTCGACCGCCTTCATGTCTGACACCCACATCCAGTGGATGGCTGCCGCCATCTTCGCCATCGCTCTCGTGCATACCTTCACGGTCAAGCAGTTCGAGAGGCTTTCCCACCGCTATCCCAGGCACGCCGGCCTCTTCCATCTGCTCGGAGAGGTGGAAGTTGTCTTCGGCTTCTGGGCCATCGTGCTGATCATCGGCCTCGCGCTGGGCACGGGTGGCGCGGATGCACTGGCCTATGCGGAGTCGCGCAACTACACCGAGCCGCTGTTCGTATTTGTCGTGATGGTGATCGCCGCATCCCGGCCTGTACTGCTCACCGTGATGAACCTCTCGGATCGCCTGGCGCGGATGCTTCCGGCAAGCACGCCTGTGGCCACGGCCTGGCTGGGTCTGGCGGCCGTACCGCTGCTGGGCTCGCTGATCACAGAGCCGGCAGCAATGACGATTGCCGCTCTCATGCTTGCGCCGCAGGTCTTTCGGCCCATGGTGCCCGAGCGGGCAAAGTACTTCGCGCTCGGAGTCCTGTTCGTCAATGTGTCGATTGGCGGGACGCTCACGTCCTATGCCGCCCCCCCGGTGCTCATGGTCGCCGCCACGTGGCAGTGGGACAGCGCCTTCATGCTTGCGAATTTCGGTTGGAAGGCTGCAATTGCCGTCTGCATCAATGCCACTGCCGCCACCTTCGTGCTTCGCGATTCCCTGAACGCGGCGCCATCCGGCGCCAGCACGCCAGTGGTGCCTGTGCCGTGGCCGGTCGTTGCAGTGCACCTGGGTTTTTTGGCGGGGGTCGTGCTGCTGGCACACCACCCTGTGGCATTCCTGGCGCTGTTCCTGATGTTTCTCGGCTTCACACAGGCCTATGGCCGCCATCAGAGCCCCCTCATCCTCAAGGAAGCGCTGCTGGTGGGCTTTTTCCTCGCCGGGCTCGTGGTGCTGGGCGGCATGCAGCAGTGGTGGCTGCAACCTATCGTGTCCTCACTCGCGCCGCTGCAACTGTTCTTTGGTGCGCTGGGTCTTACCGCGATCACCGACAACGCAGCGCTCACCTATCTGGGCTCGCTCATTGTGGGGATGTCCGACGAGTCCAAATACATGCTGGTGGCCGGGGCCGTGGCGGGCGGTGGGCTCACCGTGATCGCAAACGCGCCCAATCCGGCAGGTGTCGCGTTGCTCAAGCGCGGTTTTGCCGACGAGACGATCAGCGCTGGCGGCCTTCTCATGGGCGCCCTCGCTCCCACTTGTGTGGCAGCGGCCGCCTTCCTGCTGCTTTGATGTCGAGCCGGCGCTTCGTCCGGCGCCCGCTCACCCCGCCAGCGCCGCCTCAATATCCCCCGCCAGCTTCTTCGGTGCGTCCTGCGGCGCGTAGCGGCGGATCACGCGGCCGTCCTTGCCGACGAGGAACTTGGTGAAGTTCCATTTGATGGCCTTGCTGCCCAGCAGGCCCGGGGCCTCGGCGGCCAGCCACTGGTACAGGGGGGATGCGTTGGCGCCGTTCACATCGATCTTGGCCATCATCGGAAAGCTCACGCCGTAGTTCAGCTGGCAAAAACTCGCGATCTCGTCGTTGCTGCCCGGGTCCTGGCTGCCGAACTGGTTGCACGGAAAGCCCAGCACCACCAGGCCCTTGTCGGCGTACTGCTTGTGAAGTTCTTCGAGGCCACCAAACTGGGGCGTGAAGCCGCAGGCGCTGGCAGTGTTCACGATGAGCAGGACCTTGCCCTGGAACTGTGACAGGGGCACGGTCTGCCCGTTCATCTGTTGGGCTTCAAACTCGTAGATGCTGCTGGCCATGCGCGGACTCCTGGGTTGGAACAACACGCGATGGTAGCCCCTGGGGCGTGGGGCTGCGCGCCAGCGGTTCAATGGGCCGGTGCGCTGCCGCGGCGAAACTGCAGCGCGGCCAGCAACGAGGCCAGCAGGATCAGCGCCCCGCCCAGCAGCGTTTGCGCGTTGAGGGTGGCTGCACCCAGCAGGGCCGACGACACGCTGGCAAACACCACCTCCGAAAGCATCACCAGCGCGGTGGTGCCGGCCGCCAGCCGCGCAGCGCCGTACTGCAGCGCCCAGTTGCCCAGCATCAGCAACCCAGCCAGTACCAGCGCGGTAATGACCCAGGTGCTGTCGATGGCCGGAAAGGGCTCGACCACACCCATCTGCAGCCCGACGCCTGCCGTGGCCAGCGCCATCAGCATGCAGCCGCCAAACATGGTGGCCATGCGGGCCGGCCCGGGCACGGCATGCAGGCGGCGCAGCGTGACGTTGGTCAGCGCAAACATGAAGCCGCCCAGCAGGGCCAGGGCGTCGGCCAAACTCAGGTTCTGCAGCAGTCGGGCTGTGGATGTGCCCTGCGGCAGCAGCACCAGGACCACGCCCGCAAAGGCCAGTGCCAGGCGCATCAGCGCGGCGGGCGTCGGCCGCTCGCCCAGAATGCGCCAGGCCAGCAGCACGGCCCACGCGGGCATCAGATAAAACAGCAGGATCACACGTACCACGTCGCCAATGGTCACGGCCCAGTTGAAGGCCACGTTGTTCAGGCCCGATGCCACCGCCAGCAGCCACAGCCCGGGGTGGTCGCGCAACTGGCGCACGATGCCGGGGCGCCACGCCAGCAGGGCCAGCAGCACCACCGCATACATGCAGGCCGTGGCCCACAGCGGGTGCAGCCCCGCTTGGTGCATGCGCTGAAACGGCCACCAAGCCAGGCCCCAGACGAAGGCATTGAACAGCAGCGCGGCGAAGGGTAGGGGGGAGTGCATTGAGAATAAAACCGGCTCTAGCGCTTGTTGAATAAGCGCTGTTAGCTATACATTGTGTAGCGTTTTGCGCTTAAGGGCGGGGCGTCAAAAACTGGCACGCCCGAAGCGAGTGCACCCGTGGAACTGGCTTTGCCAGGCCACCGGGTGCGTCCCCCTCCGGGGGAAGCGGCGCAGCCGCTCAGGGGGGCTTCTCAATGATGCGTATCGTGCCGCGCGATGTCCAGCAGGTGGTTCACTTCGTCGCGGTGGTTGATGCAGTTGCGCTGGTGCCAGCGGCGAATGATCCACATCACGCCCGCCACCACCAGGCCAAACGCCGTGATCGCGCCAAACACCGACAGCCCGAACTTGAGCGACAGGCTGTAGAACGCGCCCAGGCCCAGGATGCAGGCCTGCTCGTTGAAGTTCTGCACGGCAATCGAGCGACCCGCGCCCATCAGGTTATGGCCGCGGTGCTGCAGCAGCGCGTTCATGGGCACCACCAGGTAGCCGCCCAGGCCGCCCAGGATGATGAGGAAAGGAATGGCGATCCAGATGTTGCTGATGAACACCATCAGGATCAGTAGCAGCCCCATGGCAATGCCCAGCGGGATGACCTTGGTGGCCATGTCCAGCCGCATGCGCATGGAGGCCACCACCGCGCCCACGGCGGTGCCGATGGCCACCACGCCGGTGAGGGCCGAGGCCTGCGTGGTGTTGTAGCCCAGTGCCACGGCGGCCCAGGCCAGCACGATGAACTTGAGGTTGCCGCCCGCGCCCCAGAACAGTGTGGTGGTGGCCAGCGAGATCTGACCGAGCTTGTCGCGCCACAGGCGGCTGTTGCACGACCAGAAGTCGGGCAGCAGACTCAGGGCGTTGGCCACCACGCTGCGGCTGGGGTCGGCACGCAGGGGGCGCATCTCCACACCGGTGTGCGGAATGCGGGTGTTGAACCAGGCGGCGATCGCATACACGGCGATCAGTGCGGCGATGGCCGCTTCGGCAGGCGTATCCACCCCGGTATCCATCATCGGGATGTCCACGCGCAGCAGCATGCCCGACAGGCTGTGGCCCACCAGCTGGCCGCCCAGCAGTACGCCCAGGATGATGGAGGCAATGGTGAGCCCTTCGATCCAGCCATTGGCCTTGACGAGCTGCGATGCCGGCAGCAGCTCGGTCAGGATGCCGTACTTGGCGGGCGAGTACGCCGCGGCCCCCAGTCCCACCACGGCATAGGCAATCAGCGGGTGCGAGCCAAACAGCATCATCAGGCAGCCCACCACCTTGATGGCGTTGCTGACAAACATCACCTTGCCCTTGGGCAGCGCGTCGGCAAACGCGCCGACGAAAGGCGCGAGCACTACATAAAAGAGCGCGAACATGGGCACCAGTGCTGCGCGTTGCCATTCGGGTGCGCCCCCGGTGCGCAGGAGTTCGACGGCAGCGACGAAGAGTGCGTTGTCGGCCAGCGAGCTGAAAAACTGCGCCGACATGATGGTGTAAAAACCGCGCTTCATCGAATGGCTGGAGGCTGCATCAGCGGTGCTGATGCGCTGTTAAAAGTGGGACGCTGGCTGGTGACAGACGGTTATATCACGCGGATAAACGGGCACAGTGCCAGAATCCTCCGCGTATTCCCCGGTAGATTCTTCCGGTCCATCAGGCCCTTTCACGCTGCACCGCCATGCCCCGCCCCATTGCCGCCACCATCCACACCACCGCCTTGCACCACAACCTGCAGCGGGTGCGCCAGTCGGTACCCGACGCCAAGGTGTGGGCGGTGGTCAAGGCCAACGCCTACGGCCACGGCATCGAGCGCGTGTTTGAAGGCCTGCGCGGTGCCGACGGCTTTGCGCTGCTGGACCTGGCCGAGGCCGAGCGCGTGCGCCACCTGGGCTGGCGCGGCCCCATCCTGCTGCTGGAGGGCGTGTTCGAACCGCGCGACCTGGAGCTGTGCTCGCGCCTGGGCCTGTGGCATGCCGTGCATTGCGACGAGCAGATCGACATGCTGGCCGCCCACAAGACGCAGGTGCCGCACCGCGTATTCCTCAAGATGAACTCGGGCATGAACCGCCTGGGGTTCACGCCCGCCCGCTACCGCGCGGCCTGGGCGCGGCTGGGTGCACTGCCGCAGGTCGACGAGATCTCGGTCATGACGCATTTCAGCGACGCCGACAGCCCGCGCGGCATCGGCCACCAGATCGAGGCCTTCAACGCCGCCACCCAGGACCTGCCGGGCGAGCGCAGCGTGTCCAACAGCGCGGCCACGCTGCGCCACCACACTGATGCCCGCCTGCGCTCCGACTGGGTGCGCGCGGGCATCGTCCTGTACGGCAGCGCCCCCGACTTTCCCGAAAACAGCCCCGCGCACTGGCAGGTGCAGCCCACCATGACGCTGGCCACGCGCCTGCTGGCCGTGCAGCACCTGCAGCCGGGCGACACGGTGGGCTACGGCTCGCGCTTTACCGCCACCGAGCCCATGACCATCGGCATCGCCGCCTGCGGCTATGCCGACGGCTACCCGCGCCATTGCGACACGGGCACCCCGGTGCTGGTGGGCGGCGTGCGCACGCGGCTGGTGGGGCGGGTGAGCATGGACATGGTGACGGTGGACCTGGCCCCGGTGATTGCTGCTGGCATACCGGCCGGTTTCGGCACCGAGGTCACGCTCTGGGGCCGGGCTTCCACGGGCGCGGTCTTGCCGATCGACGAGGTGGCCCAGGCCGCCGGTACCGTGGGCTACGAGCTGATGTGCGCCCTGGCACAGCGCGTGCCGGTGGCTGTGGACGGCACCGCCTGAGCCAGGCGGACGGCTGCGGGCCGGGGCGTGTGCCCTGGCCGGGCGGCGGGGCGCAGGGTTGGCCGGCCGCGCACAAAAGCAGTGGCCGTGATTCTGGCGCTGGTGTGAAATACGCTCCGTTCCGCCCATGCCCTCCCGGCCTTGGTCGGCCCTGACCCTTGCAAGACCTTCACGATGGCCACACAGCAACGCCCGTCCAGCACACCTACCGCCGCCCGCGGCAAGCCTTCCAGCTGGCGCGCCGTGCGCATGCCGCAGCTGCACCCGCACGATGTGGTGCAGACCTTGCAGCAGCGGCACAGCCTGCGCTGGCACGGGTTGCTGATCGGCAGCTTCACGCTGCTGCTGATGTGGCTGACCTCGCATGTGCAGATGCGGCTGGGGGTGGAGTCGCTGGCGCTGCGCTATCTGGTCACGCTGTCGGTGGGCTATGTGGCGTATCTGCTGGTGGTGCGCGCCTGGGCCGCGCGCCTGGTGCGTGATGAGGACAGTGGCGGCCTGGAAGGCGGCTCAGATGCCGTCGAGATTGCGGCCGACGTGGCCGACATGGCGTGGTCGCGCGGTGGTGGCAACTCCGGCACCGTGCCCGTGCGGATGCCACGCCTGTCCGAGGTGCAACCCGGGATCGATGCCGGCAGCAGCAGTGGCGCGCTGGACGGTCTGGGCGACATGGCCAGCGGGGCGGTGGATGCCATCGGCAGCGCGGACGACGGTGCGGTGGTTGTGGTGCCCATCGTCGCCATCTTCCCCATCGGCGCGGCACTGGTATTCGGCGCGGGCTCGCTGGCCATGCTGTTCTTTGGCTGGGATGTGCTGCTGGCCGTGGCGGTGGAAGTGGCCTTCTCGGTGGTTGCGGCCCGCGCGGCGGTGGGCGTGGAGCGCGAGGGCTGGCTCGCGGCCGCCGTGCGCCTGACGTGGAAGCCCCTGCTGGGCGCGCTGCTGTGTGCGGTGGTGCTGGGCGCCACCATTGACCACTTCCTGCCTGGCGTGCAGTCGCTGCCCGAGGCAGTGCGGGCCATTCAGGGGCGCTGAGGGGGATTGAACGGAGCCTTGGCTGCCGCTTCGCCGTGGGCGCGCCGGGGCAAATGCCTCTTTCGGTATCCCATCAATAAGCTATTTAATCGATAGCGTTAAGGGCATATGAAACGTGCGCTACAGCCCTGTTTGGCTCAAAAACACCCGTGGGGCCGCTTTCTCAGCCTTTCACGGCCGTGCTCAGCAGCACGCTGCCGGCCGCCTCGCGCACGGCTTCGGTCATGTGATTCAGTGCCCGCACGTTCAGGCGCCAGTACTGCCAGTACAGCGCCACGTCCACCGGTTTGCCCGGAATCAGCTCCACCAGCTCGCCCGCTTTGCGCGCATCCACCACCATGGGGTCGGGGATCATGCCCCAGCCCAGGCCTGCGCGCGTGGTGGTGACAAACGCATGTGCCTCGGGCAGCCAGTGCACGGGCGGTGCGATGGCGCGGCGCGTCACGCGGCGCACAAAGCGCTCCTGCAATGCGTCCTTGCGGTTGAAGACCAGCATGGGCGCCTTTGCCAGCGTGGCCGCCGTCACGCCGGCGGCAAAGTGGCGCTCCATGAAGGCGGGGCTGGCCAGCGCCCGGTAACGCAGCACGCCCAGCGGCAGCACCTTGCAGCCCTGCACGGGCTGCGGGTCGGCCGTCACGGCAGCCATCACGCGGCCCTCGCGCAGCAGGTTGGCCGAGTGGTCCTGGTCCTCCACATGGATGTCGAAGGTGATGTTCTCGCCCTCGGCGGCCCGCGCCATGGCCAGGGGCAGCCAGGTGGCCAGCGAATCGGCATTCACCCCCACGGCCAGGCGCGTGCTGGTGTGCTGGCCGCCGCCGATGGCATCCAGCGCATCGGCCTCGCTCAGCGCTACTTCGCGCGCATGGCGGTACAGCGCCTGCCCTGCCTCGGTGGGTGTGCAGGGCGTGGCGCGGCGCACCAGCACCTGGCCCACGCGCTCTTCCAGCAGCTTGATGCGCTGCGACACCGCCGAGCGGGTGACATGCAGCACCGCCGCGGCGCGCTCGAAGCTGCCTTCGTCCACCACCGCGGCAAACGCGCTGAGCTGGGCTGAATCAAGGGCCATGGGGTGACACCGATGGAGTTAGAGATTTTGACGGAACGTTAAAAAGTATAGCTGGCGTGAATGCAGGGCCATCAGCAGAATCGCGGCCCATGACCACCACTGCCCTCGTTCACGGATTCACATCGACCGCGCTGCTCATCATGGCGATTGGCGCGCAAAACGCTTTTGTGCTGCGCCAGGGGCTGCGGCGCGAGCATGTGCTGCCGGTGGTGATGGTGTGTGCGCTGTCCGATGCCGTGCTGCTGCAGGCTGGCGTGTGGGGCATGGGCGGCGTGCTGGCGGCGCGGCCCGAGTGGGCGCAGTTCATGCGCTGGGCGGGGGCGATCTTTCTGGTGGGCTACGCGCTGCAGGCAGGTGCCCGGGCCCTGCGTCCGGCGCACCTGCTGGTGTCTGCCAGCGGCCCTGGCGCCAGCCTGCGCACCACGCTGCTCACCGTGACGGCACTGACGTGGCTGAACCCCCATGTGTACCTGGACACCGTGGTGCTGCTGGGCACCATGGCCAGCCCCTACCCGGCCTGGGGGCGCGCCGCGTTTGCCGTGGGCGGTGCGCTGGCCAGTGCGGCGTGGTTCATGGCGCTGGGCTTCGGCGCGCGCTGGCTGGCGCCGGTGTTTGCATCGCCCGCCGCGTGGCGTGTGCTGGATGCAGCCACCGCAGCCACCATGCTGCTGCTGGCCGGGGTGATGGTTCTAAGCTAAGAAAGACAAGTTCGTTACGCGGACAAGCGTATTGCGCCATAGTGGGGGCTGATTGATCTGGAGTAATCCCCATGCGTTTCAAGTTCCTCTTGCTTGCGGCGGCCGTGGCCGCCGCACTGCCCCTGGCCGCACAGGCCAACACCTTCCGCTGGTCCCGCTCGGTAGACATTTCATCCTGGGACATCCATACCCAGAACGTGGGCGTGAACAACACCATGCACGGCGCGGTGTACGACACGCTGGTCGAATACAACAGCAAGACCTTCAAGCCCGAGCCGTCGCTGGCCACCGAGTGGAAGCTGGTCAAGCCCACGCAGCTGCGCCTGACCCTGCGCAAGGGCGTGAAGTTCAGTGACGGCAGCGAGTTCACGGCCGATGACGCCAAGTTCTCGCTGGAGCGCGCCAAGGCCAAAAGCTCCAACTTTGCCGTGTACACCCAAGGCATCGACCGTGTCGAAAAGATCGATGCCTACACCATCGACATCCACTCCGAGCTGCCCAACCCGGTGCTGGTGAACCAGCTGACCGAGCTGCGCATCATGAGCAAGGCCTGGGCGGAGAAGAACAAGTCTGTGGAGCCCAAGGACATCAAGAACAAGGACGAAACCTATGCCCACCGCAACGCGCTGGGCACGGGCCCCTACCAGCTCAAGCAGTGGACACCCGACCAGCGCGTGGTGCTGGAGCCCAACCCCAACTGGTGGGGCAAGGGCAAGTACCCCACCAACCTGACCGAGATCGTCTACACGCCCATCAAGGCCGACGCCACGCGCACGGCCGCGCTGCTGTCGGGCGAGGTGGACTTCGTGATCGACCCCAGCCTGCAGGATCTGGCGCGCATCAAGCAGACGCCCAACCTGAAGGTGCTGGAAGGACCCGAGTACCGCACCATCTTTTTGGGCATGGACCAGTTCCGCGAGGAGCTGCCGGGCTCGGACGTGAAGGGCAAGAACCCGCTCAAGGACCAGCGCGTGCGCAAGGCGCTATACCAGGCCATCGACATCCAGTCCATCCAGCGCGTGGTGATGCGCGGGCTGGCCCAGCCCACCGGCGCGCTGATTGCCAACCAGGTCAACGGCTGGACCAAGAAGGCCGACGTGCGCTACCCGTTTGACGCCAAGGCCTCCCAAAAGCTGCTGGCCGACGCGGGCTACCCCAACGGCTTTGAAGTGGACTTTGCCTGCAGTGCAGGCCGCTACATCAACGACGAGCAGCTGTGCCAGGCCATCACTTCGCAATGGGCCAAGGTGGGCGTGAAGGCCAAGCTGCGCTCGCTGCCGTTTGCCACCTACTTCCCGATGATCCAGCGCAACGAGGCCAGCATCTACCTGCTGGGCTGGGGCGTGCCCACGTTTGATGCGTTCTACAGCCTGCAGTCGCTGGTGCGCTCGCCCGGCGCGGGGGGCGACGGCAACTTCAACCTGGGCCGTTTCTCAGACCCGCAGATGGATGCGCTGATCGAACGGGTGAAGAAGGAAACCGACACCGCCACGCGCAACAACCTGATCGAACAGGCGCTGATCAAGGAGCATGAGCTGGTGACACACATCCCGCTGTACAACCAGGTGATTCCGTGGGCTGCGACGAAGAAGGTGGATGTGATCCACCGTGCGGACAACCGGATCGACTGGCGGTATTTGAGAGTGACAACCCCCTGAGTCGCTTCGCGCCTCGGTGCCACCGCCAGAGGCGGCGGCTCTTCGGGCACGTCCAAGCCTGCGCAGGCAGGCTTGGAGCCACGGCCCTCAGCCCCTTTCTCGAATTGCTGCGCAATTCGGGAAGGGGGACGCCGCCAGCGCACGCAAGTGCAGCGCTGCCTACGCAGCCAGGCGGCCCTTGCGCGGCGGCCCTCGCCTCGGCCGCGCCAGTTTCAAAGGCTGCGCATTCAGGCGGCTTTGAGGCAATGAGCCCGCAACGATTCAGGCCAGCGCGCGCTGCACTGCCGGCCGCTCCCGCACCCGCTGCGCGTGCGCATACACCTTCGGGAACCGGGCAATGTCCACGCCATCGCCCTCCAGCCAGGTGCCGATGGTGAACAGGTAGCCATCGGCCACCGTGTACTGCGCGCCCATCACCCAGGGGCCCTGATCCGCACGGGCAAAGTAGTGGTGTTCGATGAAATCAAAGCAGTCGGTCATGTTCTGCGGCACCTTGCGCTGCATGGCGGCGATGGCGTCGGGCTCGTCAGCCCAGCGGCTGGCGCGGGGCCGGTGTGCGTGGGCCACATGCACGGTGGACGCGAGGTAGCTGTGGAACTCTTGCATGCGCGCAAAGCCGTGGGCGTCGGCAGGGGCCAGGCGGGCGTCAGGAAAGGATTGCGCCACATAGACCAGCAATGCGGGTGTTTCGGTCAGCACCCCTTGGCCCGTCACCAGCACCGGCACGCGGCCCTTGGGGTTCAGGGCCAGGTATGCCGGGCTGCGCTGCTGGGCCGAGGCGAAGTCCACGCGGACCAGCTCGTACGGGGCGCCAGCCTCTTCCAGCGCGATGCGAACGGCCAGTGCGCAGGTGCCAGGCGCGTAGTGAAGCGAAAGGTTTGTCATGGTCGTATCGCTATGTTGTTAATAGCTAAAGAGGATTATTTAGCCTGGGCTTGAAGCCAGTTTTGCTCAAAAATCATGTGTACAGGCCCCGCGTGCGCCCCATCAGCCGTACCAGGCCCAGCAGCGCGTCCGTATGCGGCGTGGGCGTGCCGGTGATCTGCCCCAGCTCCCGCACCGCGCCCACCAGCGCGTCGATCTCCAGCGGCTTGCCAGCCTCCACGTCTTGCAGCATCGATGTCTTGAATGCGCCCAGCTTGCGGGTGACGGCGTGGCGGTCTTCGGGCTGCTGGTCGATGGGCAGGCCCAGCTTTTCGCCGATGGCCTTGGCCTCCAGCATCACGGCGCTCACAAAGCCGCGTACCAGGTCGTCGTCCAGGATGCGGTCGGTGGTGGCGCCGGTCAGCGCGCTGATGGGATTGACCGTGAGGTTGCCCCACAGCTTGAACCAGATGTCCTTCTGGATGGTGGAGGTCACTTCCACATCGATGCCGCCGCGCTGCAGCGTATCGGCCACCTGTTGCAGCCGTGCGCTGCGGCTGCCGCCGGGCTCACCCACGATGAGCCGGTTGCCAAAGTGCTGGCGCACCAGCCCCGGGGCTTCCACCGAGCAGCTGGTGTGCACCACGCTGCCCAGCACGTGGCGGCCGGGAATGGCGCGTGCGATCTCGCCGCCGGCATCCACCGACTGCAGCGCGTGGCCGCTTGCAGGCCCGCCAAATCCGTCAAGGAACCACCAAGGCACCCCGTTCATGGCCGTCAGCACGATGGTGTGGGGCCCGATCAGCGGGCCCATGGCGCGCGCCACATCGGGCAGGCCGGGGGCCTTGACGGCCAGCACCACCAGGTCTTGTACGCCCAGGTCGGCCGGGTGGGCCTGCGCGTTCACAGGCGTGTGTGCCAGCGTGCCGTCAGCCCGGCGCAGGCGAAGCCCGTCGGCCTGCAGCGCCGTCAGCGTGGCGCCACGTGCTACCACGCCCAGTTCGCAGCCGGCCTGCGCCAGTGCCATGCCCAGCCAGCCGCCAATGGCGCCAGCGCCGTAGATACATGCCTTCATCGTCATCGAGCCTTTTTTGAATTCAGGAAATGTGCAGGAGATGCCATCAGTAGCCGGGCGTGTGCGAGGCGGCCGGCGAGGCACCCGGGGGGCGAAACCGCGCCAGCAGATCCTGCGCAGCACGGGCCAGCAGCATGGTGTCCACCCCCACCGCCACGAACAAAGCGCCCGCCGCCAGCCACTGCCGCGCCTGCGATTCGGTGGTCGCGAGGATGCCCGGGGCCTTGCCTGCAGCCAGGATGCGACGGATGCCATCGTGGATGGCCGCCTGCACGTCGGGGTGCCCGGCGTTGCCGGGGTGGCCCATCGATGCCGACAGGTCGGCCGGGCCGATGAATACGCCGTCCACGCCGGGCGTGGCCGCAATCGCATCGAGGTTCGCCATGGCCTCCACCGTTTCGGCCTGCACCAGCAGGCAGATCTGCTGGTTGGCCTCGTGCACGTACTGCGGGTAGGCCTGCCAGCGCGACGAACGGGCCAGCGCGCTGCCCATGCCGCGTACGCCCTCGGGGGCATAGCGCGTGGCGCGCACCAGTTGCTGCGCTTGCCCGGGCGTATCGACCATGGGCACCAGCAGGGTCTGCACGCCCAGGTCCAGGTACTGCTTGATGAGCGCGGTGTCACCCACCGGCACGCGCGCAATAGGGTGGGGCGCTTGTGCGCCTGGCGGCAATGCACTGGTCGCACTGGCCGCACTGGCTATGGCCTGCAGCTGGTGCAGGATGGAGCGCAGGTCGTTGGGTGCATGTTCGCCATCGACCAGCAGCCAGTCGTAGCCGGTGCCTGCCAGGATCTCGGCGCTGTAGGCATCGGCCAGGCCCAGCCACAGGCCGATCTGCGCCTGGCGCTGGGCCATGGCCTGCTTGAAAACGTTGGTGGGGGTCTGCAATCGGAACTCCTGCGGCGGTGCGAAGCCTGCCATCGTACGGGCTGTTGCCGATGCGTGCGGGGCGGGTCGCTATAGTCGGTTACCCCTGCTTTTGCGTCCTCCCATCCACACCGCCATGGCCAAAGAAAAAACCACGTTCACCTGCACCGAGTGCGGCGGCACCAGCCCGCGCTGGCTGGGCAAGTGCCCGTCCTGCGGCGCCTGGAACACGCTGATCGAGCAGGTGGCCGAGGCCGCGCCGGGCAAGAACCGGCTGAGCGCGCCGCAGGGCTACGCGGGCCTGGCCAATGCGCAGCCTGTACTGCCGCTGGCCGCCATCGAGGCGCAGGACGTGGCGCGCACCCCCAGCGGCATCGACGAGCTGGACCGCGTGCTGG
This sequence comes from Acidovorax sp. BL-A-41-H1, assembly GCF_051942715.1. Taxonomy (NCBI): domain Bacteria; kingdom Pseudomonadati; phylum Pseudomonadota; class Betaproteobacteria; order Burkholderiales; family Comamonadaceae; genus Acidovorax; species Acidovorax sp. BL-A-41-H1. The sequence goes on from NZ_JBPVJQ010000003.1 coordinate 528,175, forward strand.
GCGGCGGCATTGTGGAGGGCGGCGTGGTGCTCATCGGCGGCGATCCGGGCATTGGCAAATCGACCCTGCTGCTGCAGGCCATGGATGCGCTGCAGCGCGCCGGGCTGCCCACGCTGTACGTGACGGGTGAGGAAAGCGGCGCGCAGGTGGCGCTGCGCTCGCGCCGCCTGGGCATTGACGGCAGCCAGGTGCAGCTGCTGGCCGAAATCCAGCTCGAAAAGATCCTGGCCACGGTGGAGGCCACGCAGCCGGCGGTGGTCGTCATCGACTCCATCCAGACCACGTACTCCGACCAGCTCACCAGCGCGCCGGGCTCGGTGGCTCAGGTGCGCGAATGCGCGGCGCACCTCACGCGCATGGCCAAGGGCACGGGCATCGCCGTCATTCTGGTGGGCCATGTCACCAAGGAGGGCGCGCTGGCGGGCCCCCGCGTGCTGGAGCACATGGTGGACACGGTGCTGTATTTCGAGGGCGACACGCACAGCCAGTTCCGCCTGGTGCGCGCCATCAAGAACCGTTTTGGCGCCGTCAACGAGATCGGCGTGTTTGCCATGACCGAGAAGGGCCTCAAGGGCGTGAGCAACCCCAGCGCCATCTTTCTGAGCCAGCACAGCGAGCCCGTGCCCGGCAGCTGCGTGATGGTGACGCTGGAGGGCACGCGCCCGCTGCTGGTGGAGATCCAGGCGCTGGTGGACACCGGCGGCCCCAGCCCGCGCCGCCTGAGCGTGGGCCTGGACAAGGACCGCCTGGCCATGCTGCTGGCCGTGCTGCACCGCCACGCGGGCGTGGCCTGCATGGACCAGGATGTGTTCGTGAATGCCGTAGGCGGCGTGCGCATCAGCGAGCCTGCGGCAGACCTGGCGGTGATGCTGGCCATCACCTCCAGCCTGCGGGGCAAGGCGTTGCCCCGGGGCTTTCTGGCCTTTGGCGAGGTGGGGCTGGCGGGCGAGGTGCGCCCTGCGCCCCGCGGGCAGGAGCGGCTGAAGGAAGCCGCCAAACTGGGCTTTTCCGTGGCCGTGGTGCCCAAGGCCAATGCCCCCAAGAAGCCCATCGAGGGGCTGACCATCCACGCCGTGGAGCGCGTGGATGAGGCCATGGACGTGGTGCGGGGAATGTGATGTCCGCAACAGGTGCGCGGCGGCACGCCTAAGCAATCCCCACAGGGCGGGGCAGGCGCCGCCGTAAGACAATGGCGGGATGAATCTGCGCAAAATTCTCGTGCCCGTGGGGGTCGTCGGTCTGGTCATCTTCGGCTTTGTCGCCTATGGCTGGCCGGGAGTGGCTGCAGTGAGCGGTGGCCTGGTCATGTGGGCCCTGCTGCACTTCACGCGGCTGGTGAACGTGATGAAGAAGGCCGCCAAGCGGCCCATCGGCTATGTGGGCAGCGCCGTCATGCTCAACGCCCGGCTAACCGAGGGCGTCAACCTGATGCATGTGGTGGCGATGACGCAGGCGCTGGGCGAACCTCTGTCCGCAGACGGGGCCGATCCCGAGGTGTACCGCTGGACGGATGGCACCCGCTCGCACGTCACCTGCGAGTTCCAGCATGGAAAGCTGGTGAAGTGGACGCTGGTCCGACCCGAGCCGGAGGGCTCTGACAGCGATGTAACAGCCGGCCGTGCTGCCCCGTAAAATCCTGGCTTTGCGATTCACAGCAACCAAAGGACACCCATGAGCCCCGTAGTTCCCTCGATGGCCGACCGTGACGGCAAGATCTGGATGGACGGCCAGATGGTCGACTGGCGCGACGCCAAGATCCATGTGCTGAGCCACACGCTGCACTACGGCTGCGGCGCATTTGAGGGCGTGCGCGCCTACAAGACGGTGGACGGCACGGCGATCTTCCGGCTCGAAGAGCACACCGACCGCCTGTTCAACAGCGCCAAGATCCTGCGCATGAACATTCCCTTCAGCAAACAGGAAGTCAACGACGCCCAGCGCGCCGTGGTGCGCGAGAACCATCTTGAATCGGGTTACCTGCGCCCGCTGACCTGGATCGGCTCGCAAAAGCTGGGCGTCTCCCCCAAGGGCAACCAGATCCACCTGATGGTGGCCGCCTGGGCCTGGGGCGCCTACCTGGGCGAAGAGGGCATGAAGCGCGGCATCCGCGTCAAGACCAGCAGCTACACCCGCCACCACGTCAACATCACCATGACGCAGGCCAAGGCGGTAAGCAACTACACCAACTCCATCCTGGCCAACATGGAAGCCCTGGACGACGGCTACGACGAAGCCCTGCTGCTCGACAGCTCTGGCTTTGTGTCCGAAGGCGCGGGCGAGAACATCTTCGTCATCAAGAACGGCGTGATCTACACGCCCGACCTGTCGGCCGGCGCCCTGAACGGCATCACGCGCAACACTGTGTTCCACATCGCCAAGGACCTGGGCCTGGAGATCGTACAAAAGCGCATCACGCGTGACGAGGTCTACATTGCCGACGAGGCCTTCTTCACCGGCACCGCCGCTGAAGTGACGCCCATCCGCGAGCTGGACCGCCTCGAGATCGGTGCCGGCTCGCGCGGTCCCATCACCGAGAAGATCCAGACTGCGTTCTTCGATATCGTGGGCGGCCGCAATCCCAAGTACGCCCACTGGCTCACCAAGGTCTGAAAATCATGTCGCAAGCCGTTGTCGAAGTCCTGGCCAAAGACCTCAATTCGCAGGGCGGGGTCTTCTGCCCCAACCCCAAAGCCGACATGAAACTGTGGAACACCCACCCCAAGGTGTACCTGGACATCGCCCGCACCGGCGAGGCCAAGTGCCCTTACTGCGGCACGGTGTACCGCCTCAAAGAGGGCGAGCGCCTGCACGCCGGGCATTGAGCTTGACCCGGTTGCGCGGTGATCGCGTTGCGCATCGCCCGCGTTGCCATCGCGCAGGCAGGGTGACGCCATGCGCGTGATGCACTTCGTCACCGGGGGCTTTTCGGGCGCGACCCAGGTCGCCGTGGACTTGTGTCTCGCGGCCCGAAGCGCAGGCCAGGACGTGGTGCTGGTGCTGCGCAAAAAACGCACCACCACACCGGCGCGTGTAAACGCGTTGCGGGCCCAAGGGCTCGATGTACGCATTGTTCCCGGGTGGGCACACATCGCCACCATCTGGGCCGTGAGGGCCCTGGCCCTGCAATGGCGTCCCGACGTTCTGGTGGCCCATGGCTACAGCGAACACCTGTGGGGTCGCTATGCCGGCCTGCTGGCGCGCGTGCCGCGCATGGTGCATGTCGAACACAACTCCCGCGAGCGCTACACGCGCTGGCGCCTGAAGCAGGCGCTGTGGCTGGCTGAACGCACGGCCGCCACGGTCGGTGTCTCGGAAGGCGTGCGAGAGCAGCTGGTGCTGCGGGGCTTTCCGGCGGACCGCTGCGTGGCGATTCCCAATGGCATCGACCTGCAGCGCTTTCCCGAGGCCGCGCTGGTGCCGTTTGCCGAGCGCGCTCCGGGCATCATCATGGCCGCGCGGTTTGCCCGCCAGAAAGACCATGCCACGTTGATCGAGGCCGCGGCCTTGCTCAAGGCGCAGGGGCTGAACGTGCCGGTGTATCTGGCCGGCGGCGGCAAGGCGCGCATTGCGGCGCGCATGCAGGCGCTGGCACAGCAAAAAGGCGTGACCGACGAGGTGCAGTTCCTGGGTGCGGTGGCTGACCTGCCCCAACGGCTGATGCAGCACCCGCTGTTTGTGCTGTCCACCCATTACGAAGGCATGCCACTGGCCCTGGTCGAGGGCATGGCGGCGGGCTGTGCCTGTGTGGCGTCAGACGTGGTGGGCGTGCGCGGCGTGATCGAACACGGGAAAACCGGGCTGCTGGTGCCCGAGGGCGACGCGGCTGCGCTGGCAGCCGCCATCGCACGGCTCTTGGGCGACCCCGGTGCCGCAGCCGCAATGGGCCAGGCTGCCCGCCATGCTGCGCAGTCGCAGTTCGGGCTTGGGCACATGCATGCTGGCTATCAGGCGCTGCTGGAGCGGGTGCACGCCGGGGTGGGCTGACGGCCCCTGGCGCCCGGGCCACCGCGTGCTCAGGCTCCGCGGACCTACAGTCTGGGCTGGCTGCGCCGGTGCCAGGCGTTGCCCAGCGTGAGCGCCAACTTCATGCAGAACTTGCGCCAGCGCTGCGCGGGCGTCAGCTTGTCGCGCTCGTCCCAGATGGAGCTGACCAGGCTGGTGTCATCCAGCGCGATGGCCGCCGGGGACACGCCCAGGATGCGCAGATCGCCGCACTCCCACCAGAACCGCAGGTCCACGTCAATGGGGCGGCCGAAAGGCTGGCGGTGCGCCAGCAGCCGAGCGGCGCCGGCGCGGCTGATCACGTACCCCGCCGTCATGCTGGGCACGCGGGCGTAACCCACCAGCACGGTGTTGCCCGTCAAGGGACGCTGCGAACGAGTCTTTTCGCGGTCGCGGCCCAGCAGCTTGACCATGTCCCACGGCTCTTGCAGCGCGGCAATGCCCTCGATCACTGCGGTGAACTGCGGGGTCAGGCGCACATCGTCTTCGAGCACCACCAACGCGGGTGCGTCGCTGGCCAGCAACTGCTGCCAGGCGCCGATGTGGCTGGCGTAGCAGCCCTTTTCGCCGTTGCGCAGGGGCTTGTAGTACTGGCGCGCATTCAGCGTATCGCTGTACCACCGCTGCGCCTGCGCGGCGGGTACATCGGCCCACCACACGGCCGGAAAGCGCTGGCTCGGCAGCGGCAACTGGTCGAGTTGCGCCTGCAGCCGCTCGCGCCGCTCGGCGTCGCGGTCGAGGTTGATGAAGACAAGCGGCAGGGGCATGGTGCGCACCACCCGCTTCAGCGCAGCAGGCGCCGCCACCAGCGCCGCTTCTTTTTCTTGGCCGGGACGCCGCCGCCTTGCTGCAATGCCATCGCGGCGTCGAGGTAGCGGGCGAACTGCAGGGGCCGCTGCGCGATCACATCGTCGGCCACGGCCACCAGCAGTTGCTCGTACGCTGGCTCGCGGGATTCGAACAGGTGAAAGAAGTCGTTGTCGCCGTAGAAGGTGCCGATACCGAAGACGCCCTCGTTACCCAGCGCGAACTTGGAAATCAGCGTGGCCGTGGGCTTGTGCAGCACCAGTGGCACGCCATTTTCGCGCGCCAGCACCGACATGCCTTCGGCAGCATCCCAGGCCGACGACGATTTCAGATCGGGCCGGCCCAGCTGTTCCCACACCGACTTGCGAAACGCCATGAACATGGGCCCCGCATAGGTTTCGGTGGTCTTCTTGTGGTTGGAGAACTGCGACAGCCCGAAGATCGCCCCAGCCTCGGCATGGGCCACCGCCATCTCGTAGCCCGCGCGCTTGAGGGGAAATGCATCGATGTCACAAAAGATGACGATGTCTTGCGACTGCATGCGTTCGACCACGCTGTTCATCCAGGTGCCGTGCGCAATGCGGTGGGCCGCCTCCTGCTGCAGCGGCACGCCCAGGGTGGAAAACACTTCGCGCTGCTTGAGCAGGACCACATCGGGAATGTTGTCCCAATGCATGGTGTGGACGGTGGGCAAGGACATGGACGCGGTGCAGGCGGCGTTTGGCGCGCCGCCGCGCAATGGATAATGTGACAGCGTCAATTATCGCGGTCCGGGCACAGGCGTTGTGCCGGGCCTGGTGTCAATGTTGTTGCCGGTGCGGCGACATGGTCTATGCAGTATCCCCACGTTTCCTTGCGCGCTCTGGCTGGCTTCAGTGCCGTCACCGCCTATTTCTTCATTCCGTGGACGCTGGCAGGGGCCAATATCGCGCTGCTGTGCCTGCTTCTGTCCTGGCTTCTGGCCGGAGGGCTGCGCCAGCGCTGGGATACGGCGCGCGCCAACGCCATCACGTACCCCCTGCTGGCCGTCTACGCACTGATCCTGCTGGGCGCCCTGTACACCACCGCGCCATGGAAAGTGGTAGCCGATCACTGGCTCAAGTACGACAAGCTGCTGCTGATGGTGATTGCCGTCTCGCTGCTGTCCGATGGCAAGACGCGCGAGCAGTGCTGGACGGCGTTCATGGTCGCCGTGCTTTTCACCCTGGCGAGCAGCTATCTCAGCATCTGGTGGACGCTGCCATGGTCGCGCACCCGCAGCATCGGCTGGGGGGGCGACCATTCCGTGTTCAAGGACTACATCACGCAAAGCGTGCTGGTGTCGCTGCTCATGCTGCGCAGCCTGTACCTGGGCATGCGTGCGCCCGTGAATGCCGGGCAGCGCTGGGCCTGGTTTGCAGTGGCAGGGCTGGCCTTCGTCTGCAACACCCAGCTCTCGTACGGACGCACGGGCTATGTGGCCACTGCCGTTGCGGTGGTTGCCTTTGTACTGGCCCTGGTTCCCATGCGGCGCTGGTGGATGGCGCTGGGTTTGGTGGCCCTGTTTCTTGCGGCTGCGGTTTTCATGTCGCCCACGATCTGGCCCCGGGTAGCGCTGGGGCTCAAGGAGCTGGGCGAGGTGCCTGCCACCACCACCTCCATCGGGCCGCGCCTTTACTTTCTGCACTATGGCCTGGAGCTGTTCCTGCAAAAGCCCTGGCTGGGCTGGGGTACAGGGGCCTATCACGGCGAATTCTGCAGGGTGGCCACGACGCCTGAGTGGTGCAAGGCTGGCTCGTTCCACCCGCACAACCAGTTCCTGTTTTTCATGATCGAGCACGGCATTGCCGGGCTCGCTGCGTTCACTGCGGTGTTTGCCGCGGGGTTGTGGCAGACCCTGCGCATGGAGCGGCTGGACCGTGCTGTTGCCCTGGCCTTTGTGGGCGTTGCGTTTGTGGGTAACCTGACCCATAGCGGCATCTGGCTGGCCAACGAAGGTCTGGCCTACAGCTTCGGGCTTGTGCTGGTGCTCAGTGCGCCACGCCTGGCAGGTTCGCCGTCTGAAAGCACAGCATAAAGGCGGCGGCGTTTCAGGCGGCGCGACCTGCAGCCGAAAGGCTCTCAAACTGCCGCACCCAGTGCGCAAAGTCATGCGGCAGCAACAGGTCGCGCGGCAGCTCTGGCAGCGGCGCATCCAGAAATGCCCCGACCCCGCGGGCGTCGTCCTGCCCAACGATGAAGAACCGCCCCGGGTCGTACCATGGCAGGCCGCGCACGGCAGGGTTGCTGGTGATGAGTTTCTTGCCGAAGAAAAGCGCTTCCAGGCAACGCACGGTCAGGCCGTTCTGGTTGGCCTGCGTGATCTCCAGCAGGCAGCGTGAGCGGTTGATGGCATCGATGTTGGCTTCGTAGTCGATGCTGCGGGCGAGCAGCTCCACTGCAGGCGTGGCTGGATAGCTTCGGCCGGGCTCGGGCACCATCTGCAGGCGCGTACGCAGGCCGGCTGCCTGCCACTGCTCGCCCAGCGCGCGCAGGGTGTCGAACCGGTTCTTGTCCTGGCCCAGAAAATAGATGTCCCAGTCTGCAGGCGCATCCCGGCGGTGCGCATCCACTTGGCGGTACACCTGCTGGGTAAGCGTCAGGTCGTACTGGCGCGCATCCTCGGGGTCGAAGGTGAAAACACGAAAGCCCAGCCCCTTGAGCTGCCGGATGTGAACCTGCCGCACGCGGTGGTTCTGCTGGTAGTCGATGACCGGGTTCCAGGTGAACACCGCCACGCGGCGTGTGCGCAGGTACTTGCGGAGGATGCGCAGGTCCTTGATGTTCTCGATGCCGAATATCAGCACCGCTGCGTCTTCAGGAATGGCTTGCAGCGCCTCCAGGTAGGGCTGCGGAAACGGGCGAAAGCCCGGCAGCCGGAACGGCAGCCATGCGTCTGCCGCTTTCAGCAAGGAATACGCCACGCCCTTGATCCGCTTGGGGTGTATCTGTACGCGGGCACGCTGGTCCACAGGCAGGCTGTCCAGCAGGAACTCCGTCAGGGTGAAAGGGTTGGCAATGATGTGCAGCATGGATGCGAAAGCAGTGCCGCGATTGTAGGCAGCGCCCGACACGCGAAACCCGTGGCACGAATCGGCTTACCCGGCCACTGCCGCCCGCGCCGCGTGCCACTCGCGCTCCAGCACGGCCATCAGCGCCGCCGCCTGCATGGGCCGCACGGCGGCAACGCCTTGCCCCGCCCACAGCGACAGGTAGTCAGCGCGACCCGCCTGGGCGCAAGCTTTTCGCAAGGCGCCCGTCAGCGCGTTCTGTACGGGGTATGCAGGCACATGCGCCTCGTCGGGGTGCAGGCGCTGCATCAGCGTGTTGACGATGCCGCGGGCCGGGCGGCCGGTGAGGGCGCCCGTGGTGCGCGTATCGGTGGCTGTGGCGGTCTGCAGTGCGGCGCGGTACGCAGCGCTGATGCCCGACTCATCACATGCCAGGAAAGCCGTGCCCATCTGCACGGCTTCGGCACCCAGCGCCTGGGCGGCGGCGATGCCGCGGCCGTCCATGATGCCGCCAGCCGCCACCACCGGAATTCCGCGGGGAGCCAGAGCATCCACGCACTGCGCCACCAGCGGCAGCGTGCCCACCATGGCAGCGGCAAAGTCCGCCAGCGATGGCTGCGCGCCCGGCGTGCCGCCAGCCGCCAGAAACGTGCCGCGGTGGCCCCCGGCTTCCATGCCCGATGCGCACACGGCATCGGCGCCTACATCGGCCCACGCAAGTGCCTCGGCCACGGTGGTGGCCGTGCCGATCACATGGCAGCCCGCAGCGTGCAGGCGCTCGACCTGCGCAGCGGTGAGGATGCCGAATGTGAAGCTTGCCACGGCCGGGCGGGAGGCGATGAGCGCATCCAGTTGCGCGTTGAAGTCTTCACACCAGCGCGCAGGTGCTGCAGAGGTCATGCCGAACTCGGCATACAGCGGCGCCAGGCGCTCCAGCGCGGCAGCCACTGTGGCGGAATCCGGTGCGGGGGTGTCCTGCACAAACAGGTTCATGCCGAAAGGCCGGTCGGTCAATTGCCGCACCTGGGCCGCAGCCTCGGCCATGGCATCGGGCGACCGCATGCCGCAGCCCAGCATGCCCAGGCCGCCACTCGCCGACACCGCAGCGGCCAGCGCTGGCGTGTCCGACCCTGTCATGGGGCCCTGGATGATGGGCAGGCGCAGCGACAGCGCGGCGAGAAGGCTGGGGGCGGGCATGCGAAGGACTCCTGAAGATGGGGGCGTGAGTGAAGGTGCGAGCCGGCGGAGGGCGGGCCGGGTTCACCCGGCTGGGGACAGCATGTTGCGCAGGGCATCCAGTGCGGCAGACCGATAGCCCTGCCGCCAGGCCAGCAGCGTGTCGATGGTGGCCAGGGGCTGCACGGCGAGGTGACGCGCCTGCGGCGAAAGCTTGAGGACCGAGCGCGGCACCACGCCCGCGCAGCCGCCGCCCGCCACGTTCGCCAGAATGGCGTGGTACGAGCCCAGCTCCAGCGGCTGCATGGGCTGGCTGCGCGCTGCAAACCAGTCCTGCGCCATGCGGCGGTAGGTGCAGCCGGGCTCAAACACTGCCAGGGTGCCTGGCTGCACATCATCCGGATGCGTGGCAAAGGGGTGGCGAGCCGGCAGCACCAGCAAAAGCTCTTCGGTGAACACCGGCAGTGTTTCCAGGGCCGGGTCGGGCGGCAGGCCGGGCGGCCATGCCACCAGCACGGCATCGAGCGCATGGGCGCGCAGGCGCTCGACCAGTTCCTGCGTCGGCGCGGTCGACAGCTCCAGCGCCACGCCCGGGTGCTGCCGGTGCAGCCGTGCCAGCGGGGCCGGCAGGCGGCTGGCCGCGGTGCTTTCCATCGAGCCCAGGCGCAGCCGGCCGGCGGGCATGCCGGGGCGCAGCGCCTGCCGCGCCTCATGGGCCAGGGCGAGCAAACGGTCGGCATAGCCCAGCAGCGTCTGGCCCTCGGGCGTCAGGGTCATGCGCTTGCCCTCGCGCAGAAACAGCGGTACGCCCACATCGGCCTCCAGTTGCTGCACGCGGGTGGTCACGTTCGACTGCACGCGCTGCAGGCGCTCGGCTGCACGCGTGACGCTGCCCTCGGCCGCCACGGTGCGAAAGATGTCCAGCGCGGCGAGGTCCAGTGGCGGGGTGTGCGGGTTCATCTGCAGAAAGGATGAATGTACAGAATACGATCTTTGTTTAAGATGATACCGGCAACCTTGCCTGCCCGGCCACCGTGCCCTTACCCGCGATGGATCTATCCCCTTTGAAGCCCCCAGCGATCAACGCCAGCGCATCTGCGCTGCAGGTGGCGCTGGCGGGCATGGCTGCGCTGGCGGCGGCGATGGGTATCGGCCGTTTTGCCTTCACGCCCCTGCTGCCCATGATGCTGCACGACGGCGTGGTGGACATCCCCACCGGCAGCACGCTGGCCGCAGCCAACTACGTGGGCTACCTGGTCGGCGCACTGATGTTCATGGCGCTGCCCTGGGTGGCCCGGCGGGCGCCCCGCGTGGTGCCGGGCAATGCGGCGCTGGCCCGGGGCGGGCTGGTGGCCACGGCCGTGCTCACGGGGCTCCTGGCACTGCCGGTGCCCGGCGCATGGCCTGCGCTGCGCCTGCTGGCGGGCGTGGCGAGCGGCCTGGTATTTCTGGGCACGGCCAACTGGTGCATGGCGCGCCTCGCGCAGCTGGGCAAGCCTGCGCTGGGTGGGCTGATCTTCTGCGGGCCGGGGCTGGGCATTGTGGTGACCGGGCTGCCCGTAGGCGCCATGGTGGCGGCCGGCTGGAGCGCCGCGGCGGGCTGGGCCACCTTTGCCGCGCTGGCTGCACTGCTGGCCGCGGTGGCGTGGCCGGTGCTGCGCGGTGGTGATGCCCCCGCGGCCGGTGCCACCGGGGTCGGTACGGCAGCCGTGCCCGCAGCACGCAGCGCACCCGAGCGCATGCTGCTAGCCGCGGCCTACGGGCTGGCGGGGCTGGGCTACATCGTCACCGCCACGTTCCTGCCCGTCATCGCGCGTGCGGCCTTGCCGCCGGGGTCCGTGTGGCCTGACCTGTTCTGGCCGATGTTTGGTGCGGGCGTGGCGCTGGGGGCGTTTCTGGCCACCCGCATTGCGCCTGCGCGCGACCGCCGGTTGCTGCTGGCTGGGGCCTACCTGCTGCAGGCGGTTGCCATCGGGCTCAGCCTGGCGCTGCCCAACCGGTTCGGTTTTGCGCTGGGCAGCCTGCTGCTGGGGCTGCCTTTCACGGCCATCACCTTCTTTGCGCTGCAGGAGGCGCGGCACCAGTGGCCGCGCGCTGCGGCGGGCTTTACCGGGCTGCTGACCGCGCTGTATGGCCTGGGGCAGATTGCCGGCCCGCCCATGGCGGCGGCGCTGCTGGCGCGGGCGCCCTCGGCGGCGCAGGGGTTTGACCAGGCCTTGGGCGTGGCGCTGTCGGTACTGGTGCTGGGCAGTGCGGCCTATGCCTTCATGGCATGGCGCTGGCGGCGCTGACCGGAAGGCGCAGCACAAAACAGGCGCCACCGCCCTCGCGGTCTTCGCAGTGCACCGTGCCGTTGTGGCGGCCCGCGATGGACCGCACCAGCGACAGCCCCAGCCCCACGCCGCCCGACCGCTCGCTGGCACCCGGCAGCCGGTAAAACGGCTCAAAGATGCGTTCGCGCTGGCCCGCGGGCACACCCGGGCCGCGGTCGTACACGCGCACCTCGGCATGGCCGGGGCTGCGGCGTACCACCACCGTGATGTCGCCCGTGCTGTAGCGCCGGGCGTTTTCCAGCAGGTTGCGGATGGCCCGGCGCAGCAGCTTGGCCACGCCGCGCACCTCCACGGTGTCGGCACTGGAGCTGGCGTCCAGGTCTGCATCCACGCGGGCGCATTCCTCGGCGGCCAGGCCGATCAGGTCGACCAACTCCACGGTGCCCACGTCGGCCTCGCGGGCGTCGAGCCGGCTGGCCAGCAGGATCTCGTCCACCAGCTGGTCCAGCTCGGCAATGTTGCGCAGGATCTCTTCGCGGAAGGCGGGCGAGGGCTGCTGCCCGCCCATCAGTTCCAGCCCCATGCGGATGCGCGTGAGCGGCGAGCGCAGCTCGTGCGATGCATTGGCCAGCAGCGACTTGTGCGACTTCACCAGCGTTTCGACCCGCGCGGCGGCGGCGTTGAACTGCCGGGCCAGGTCGGCCACCTCGTCCTGGCCTTCCTCGGGCACGCGCACCGACAAGTCGCCCTCGCCAAATTTCTGCACGCTGCGCTGCAGCGCCTCCAGCCGCAGCGTGAGGCGGCGGATGATGGGGTACACGCCGATGGCCACCGCAACCCCGACGATGCCCAGCAGCCAGAGGAAACCGAACGGAGGCCGCGTCCAGAATGCAGCATCGCCCTGTTTCCCAGGCCCGCCGGGCCCACCGGGTCGAAGGGGGCGGTCGCCCCGGTCCATGCGTGGTGCGCGTGGCGCCATCTGCATGCTGAACACCCGCCCGTCCTCGGTCTCGATCTGGAACTCCGCCCCCTCGCCCGGCTGGCTGGGCTGGCGCGTGGACAGCCCGCGCAGCACCTCGGTGCCGGACGGATCGCGCAGCACCATCTCGCGCGAGGGCGGCACAAACGGTTGGGCGGTCTGCGCTTTTTGCTCCTCGGCCATCCGCCATGCCCAGCCCACGGCCAGCGTCAGTACCGCCATGCCGCCCACCACGGCCAGCCAGATGCGCAGGTACAGACGGCGCGAGAACGGGTTGGTCAATGACATGCTATGGGTTCATCGCAGTGGCACACGCGTGGCCGCGACGGTTGCGCCCGCGCTGCCCCAGGCCAGCGGCCGCCGCGCAAGGGCCGCCCCGCCGCGCTGGCGGCGTCCCCCTCTGGGGGGAAGGCGCGCAGCGACTCAGGGGGGAATCCATCAGTCCTGCTGCTTGGCGAACACATACCCCACCCCCCGCACCGTCAGGATGCGGCGCGGGTTCTTCGCATCCGCCTCGATGGCAGCGCGAATGCGGCCCATGTGCACGTCGATCGAGCGGTCAAACGCCTCCAGCTCGCGGCCGCGAACGGCCTCCATGATCTGGTCGCGTGTCAGCACGCGGCCTGCGCGCTCGGCCAGGGCCACCAGCAGGTCGAACTGGTAGGACGTCAGGTCAGCGTTCTGCCCGCCCACCGTCACGGTGCGCGCGTCGCGGTCGATCTCCAGCGAGCCAAAGCGCAGCGGCTGGGCCGATGCCGCGCCCGACCCGCTGTGGTCGGTGCGGCGGCGCAGGATGGCGCGGATGCGCGCCAGCAGCTCGCGCGGTTCAAAGGGCTTGGGCAGGTAGTCGTCGGCGCCCAGCTCCAGGCCGATGATGCGGTCCATCGGGTCGCCCTTGGCGGTGAGCATCAGCACCGGCACATGGGCCGCGGGCCCCTGCAGCGACCGGATGCGGCGGCACACTTCCAGCCCGTCCATGTCCGGCAGCATCAGGTCGAGGATGACCAGGTCGGGCACGGGGCTGGCGCCTTCGCCCTGCAGTTCGGCCAGCCCGCTCTTGCCGTCGGCACGGTGCGTGACCACCAGGCCCGACTGGCCCAGGTACTCGCCCACCATCTGCGCAAGGCGGGCATCGTCTTCGATCATCAACAGTTGCGAGCTCATGGGAAACCAGTGTAGTAGCGGGGCTGCGGCATTCACACCCGGGCCCTGATGCTCGCCCCGCGGTATCTCGCCGCGTTGTCGTGCCCGTAAAGTTCAGGTAAACCGGTGCACCGGGCTGTAAGATAAATGCTATCTAAAATATAGCGATAGGTCCAATCGAATCAAGCGCTACCGGCTGTTTTGACCCTGGAAGCTAGCCACACGAGCGCCAGCACCGGCACACCCAGCAGCGCCGTGGCCGTGAAGAAGTGCGCATAGCCAAACGCATCGACATACTGCCCCGAGAACCCGGCGATGAACTTCGGCAGCAGCAGCATCATCGAGCTGAACAGCGCGTACTGCGTGGCCGAGTAGCTCACGTTCGTCAGGCCCGACAGGTAGGCAATGAACGCCGCCGATGCAATGCCGCCGGCCAGGTTGTCGGCCGACACCACGGCGATCAGCGCGGTCACGTCGTGCCCGTGCCCGGCCAGCCAGGCAAACAGCAGGTTGCTGCCCGCGCTCAGCACCGCGCCCAGCATCAGGATGCGCATCACGCCAAAGCGCATCGACAGCACGCCACCCACAAAGGCGCCCACCAGCGTCATGACCACGCCATACACCTTGGTAACGGCCGCTACCTCGTCCTTGGTGAAACCCATGTCCACGTAAAACGGGTTGGCCATGATGCCCATCACCACGTCGCTGATGCGGTACACGGCGATCAGCCCCAGGATGAGCGCCGCGTGCCAGCCGTAGCGGCGCAAAAAGTCGGCAAACGGGTCGATGACCGCGCCACGAATCCACTCGGCCGCATTCTTGGCAGGCGGCAGTGCCACGGGCACCGGCTCGCGCGAGAACAGCACGGTGATGATGCCCACCGCCATCGACGCGGCCATGGCCAGGTAGGCCGCCTTCCACGCTCCGTTCTGGTAGGCCGCCGCGCCCTGCGCCAGCGCCTGTCCCACGGCTGGGGCGGCCTCTGCCCGTGCGGCAATCCACAGCACGCCCGCGCCGGCCCAGATCATCGCCAGCCGGTAGCCCGTCTGGTACGAGGCTGCCAGCGCGGCCTGGTGGTTGGCATCGGCCGACTCGATGCGGTAGGCATCGAGCGCGATGTCCTGCGTGGCCGAGCCAAACGCCACCGCCAGTGCGCACCACACGATGGGCCCCAGCGTCATGCGCGGGTCGGCCAGCGCCATGCCCACCAGCCCCGCCACGATGACCAGCTGCGACAGCAGCAGCCAGCTGCGCCGCCGCCCCATCACCCGCGTCATCACCGGGATAGGCATGCGGTCCACCAGCGGCGCCCACACCCACTTGAATGCGTAGGCCAGCCCCACCCAGCTCAGGTACCCGATGGTGCTGCGGTCGATGCCCGCTTCGCGCAGGCGAAAGCTCAGCGTGCCCAGCACCAGCAGCAGCGGCAGCCCGGCTGCAAAACCCAGGGTGAGCATGCGCAGGCTGGCCGGCTCCAGATAGACCCGCAAGGTCTGGAGCCAGGGGGTGCGGGCGGGGGCTCCGGCAGCGGCGTGGGGGGATGTGGATGTGTCTGACATGGAAGACTGGGGGTTTTGCCTATCATCGCTGACGCTGGAGGCACTTCAGCGGGTGGCCGTGGGCCGCCGCCAGCCTGTGCCGGGGCGTCGTCCCTTGCAGCCGGGCGGACCGGCACCATCTGCACACCGAGGGCGCCCTGCGCTCAAGGCGGTACGCCAGCCTCGACCATTATTCCTTCAGGTGAACCAGGTATGTGCCTTTTCTGCCCCACACCCCGTGTCGCTCCTTCGTCGCCCTGGGCTTCGCGCCGGGGCTTCCTGCTGGCTGCGGGCGCTGCGGGTGCCGCGGCGGCCACGAGCCCGGCGCTGGCGCAGGTGGATGTGGGCTCGGCCTCCAGCCTGCGCAAGCTGATCCCGGCGGAAACGCTGGAGAAATCCGCTGCGCAGCAGTACCGGCAGATGCTGGAGCAGGCCCGCGCCCAGCGCGCCCTGGCGCCCGACAGCCACCCGCAGCTGCAGCGCCTGCATGCCATCGCCAGGCGGCTGATCCCCCACACCGGCCCGTGGAACGAGCGTGCCGCAGGCTGGCGCTGGGAGGTGAACCTCATTGGCAGCCAGCAGATCAACGCGTTCTGCATGCCCGGTGGCAAGATCGCCTTCTACACCGGCATCCTCGACCAGCTCAAGCTGTCCGACGACGAGACCGCCATGATCATGGGCCACGAGATGGCGCACGCCCTGCGCGAGCATGCGCGCGAGCGCATTGCCAAGACGCAGGGCACCAACATGGCCCTGCGGCTGGGCTCCCAATTGCTGGGCCTGGGTGACCTGGGCAACGTAGCTGCCGGGCTGGGCGGGCAGCTGCTGAGCCTGCAGTTCAGCCGGTCGGACGAGAGCGATGCCGACCTGGTGGGCCTGGAGCTGGCCGCGCGCGGTGGCTACAACCCGCAGGCCGCGGTGACCCTGTGGCAGAAGATGGGCAAGGCCAGCGGCAGCAAGCAAAACGGGCTGGCGTTCCTGTCCACCCACCCCTCAGGCCCCGCGCGCATCAAGGAGCTGGAGCAGAACGTGCCCAAGGTGCAGCGGCTGTACGAAGCGGCACAGCGGCCTGCTGCGGGTAAGCCGGGCTGATCATTTGCTATTAAAAAGATAGCTGTCAGGGACGATGCTGAAACCGCTACAGCCCATCTCGACCCAATTTTTATCCCTGAGCGTGTCTGAAGGCCATGCGGGGCTGGCGGCAGGACGGTTTCATGAGACAGCGCAGGCCGCGTCAGCCGCATCACCCAGCAGCACATGCTGCCCACCAGCAGCACCACGGTGGCCCAGCAAACCGGCATCGCCAGCGCCTATACCTATGACCGCACCGGCCGGCTCACCGCCAGCGCCCACAGCGCCACCCCCGCCCAGGCCCTGCCCTCGGGCTGGAGCCTGAGCGACATCATCGGCCCCAACAGCATGGGCTACGCCTACGACGCCAACGGCAACCGCACCCAGGCCTTCTACAGCATCACCACCGGGGGTGGCACCACCACCGTGCGGCGCGATGTGCAGGCCAGCGCAGGCACCAACCGCGTCACCGGCTACACCCAGACCGACACCCTGCCGGGCAGCACCACCGGCCAGGTCAGCACAGTAGCGTTCACGCTCGATACCGGTGGGGCCATCACCCGCATGGGAGACACCTACCTGCACTACAGCCCCCAGGGCCGCATTGCCCGGGCCAGCCTCAACAGCAACGCCCAGATCGCCCAGGCCGTGGACTACACCTACACCAGCGCCAGCCAGCGCGTGTTCAAACGCGACGCCCGCCTGTCCACCACCACCCCGGCCACAGAGCACACCGTCTATGTAGACGACGACATCGGCTCCACCGTGCTCGGTGTGTACGGCAACCGCAGGAGCACCACCAGCGCCGCCCCCACGGGCGAGATGGACAGCACCGAAGTCATCTACCTGCCCACCCCGGGCGGGCCGATGCCGATCGCAGCGCACATCAACGGCCGGGCGTACGCCATCCACACCGACCACCTGAACACGCCCCGGCGCCTGACCAACGCCCAGGGCCAGGTGGCCTGGCAGTGGCTCGTCACCGGGTTTGGGGAAGTGCAGCCCACGCTGGGCACCAAGGGCTATGCCCTCAGCGGCATTGACAACAGCCGGGTGTACAGCGAGGCAGTCACGTTCAACCTGCGCTACCCGGGGCAGCAGTGGGATGAGGAAACAAGGCTGAGCTACAACCTGAACCGGTACTATGACCCGCAGACGGGGCGGTACATCCAATCAGACCCGATTGGGCTTGATGGAGGGTGGAATCGGTTTGCCTATGTGGATGGGAATCCACTCTCATTCGTCGATCCGGAGGGCCTGGCTGCTTGTGTCGTGCTGTTCCCGGACTACCCTATTGAGTATGCCGACGGAATGACCAGCACTTGGCTGGGTGGACACGGAGGCGTTTTGGGATACGACTCGGCAGGCGTGACGCAGTACTACGAATACGGGCGGTACAGCCCGAATAGCCCAGGAGTCATAGGCGCACAGTTACCCGCTGACGATGGCAATGTTCGGCGCATGGGTGTGCCTAATCTTGTCATCGGAAAAGACGGCCAACCGACGCCCCAGTCGATGGAAGTGCTCAGGAAGGCGCTTGCTAAGAAGTCCGGCAAAAACACGAGGGCTGAACTCACTTGCGACGCGGATGTAGACGAGAAAAAGGTCTATGAATATGCAATGAGCGTTGCTAACAACCAGAGTCGTCCCAAATACAACTGGAAGCCTTGGGGTGCTAACCAATGCCGGACGTTCGCAAAAGGTGCCTTCAGTGCTGGGCGTTAGGAGATACGAATGAAAATGACACTGACGACGGGAGCATTGATTGCTGCTCTAGCGGGTTGCACAGCATTTGCATATTTGTGGATTGACCGCTCAGTAACGCTGAGCTACGTAAAGCAGAGCGCCGACGCAAGCGATGCTTCAATCCACCGTTTTGAGACATTGCTGGGTGCTGCATGGAGCGGCATGTCAGAAAGCGCCGTTCTGGAAAAACTTCAGGCTGAAGCTGCGCGTCATCCGAACGAGGGGATTGTCGTGAAGAAAGAAGAAGGGGTAATTTGGTTCGATGAGATCCGGTTTAACTTTGAGCAGGGTCGGCTGAAGAGCGTCGGTAGGCCTTAAAAATTCACTGGGGCCGTGCTCAACAAAAAGCCACCCGCCCCCCAGCCAGCCGCTAAAGCTGTGGGGTTCGGGTGGCTTCTTCTTTTAGCCGCTGAACGGTGGCGCGCTACGCCTTCTTGCCCCTCGCCTTGGCACTGCCCTTGGGCGTGTCCTTCTTGTCCTCAGGCGTGATGAACCCGATAGGCCGCTTGGGCAGCGGCGGTGGCTCAGCTGGTGCAGCCAACTCCCGCAGCGCCTCAAAAATCTGCTTGAGCTGATTGCGCGTATTGCGGCTGAAGGTGTCATGTGACATGGCCAGCGCCTCGGTCTTCTCCTCCAGCGCATTCAGCCGCTTGGCCAGGCCCTGGTGGGTATTGGCCAACTCGCGAAGCTGCACAAAAGCCCTTACCACGTAAATCGACACCTCCACCGCACGCGGGCTGTTGAGAATCGTGGCAGCCATCAACGCGCCATGCTCGGTGAACACCCGTGGCGCGTATCGCCTGCCACCGCGCCCAGGGGCGGTTTGCGTGTCGTCCTCGTTTGAGGTCGCAAATTGCGACCTCAAAGCCGCGAACTCCTCGGCGGTGAGCTGGAACATGAAATCCGCTGGAAACTTCTCGGCATTGCGCTTGACAGCCTCATTGAAACGCTTGGTCTCTACTCCATAGAGGGCGGCCAGATCGGCGTCCATGATGACCCGCTGACCGCGCAGCACCTTGACCCGGTGGGTCACCAGCTCCAGCGGCAGCAGCGAAGAGGATGAAGGAGGCGCCGAGGGGTTGCTCATGCTGCAGCGCTCCCGGCCAGCAGGCCGTCGAGCATCTGCATGACCACCTGCTGCTTGGCACGCGGCAGCGTGGCGATCTGCTCCATCTGCTGCTGCCACTTCGGGGTGGGCCCGCGCCTGGCCGGGGTATTCCTGGCAGCCGCCTTGTCGTTGCTATTATTTCAATAGCTGCTAAGGCATATGAAACATCCGCCTGGAGCCAAAAAGGCTCAAAAAACCTGAAAAGCGCTCGCTATGGGCTGATCAACGGCGTGGGCCGCTGCATCTGCCGCCGCGGCGCCATGCGGCGCAGGGCAGCCGCTGCGCCTCGTCAGGTCCCGCCCACGTACGGGTTGCTCTGGCGCTCACGCCCGAACGTGCTCTCGGGGCCGTGGCCCGGGATGAACACGGTCTGGTCGCCCATGGGCCACAGGCGCTGCGTGATGCTGTCGATCAGGTCCTGGTGGTTGCCCTGCGGGAAGTCGGTGCGGCCGATGCTGCCGGCAAACAGCACGTCGCCCACAAACGCGCGGTCGATCTGCGGCGCATGGAACACCACATGGCCGGGCGTGTGGCCGGGGCAGTGGCGCACGTTCAGCGTCTCGTGGCCGATCTGCACCGTGTCGCCATCGGCCAGCCAGCGCGTGGGCGTGAAGTGCTGCGCGGGCGGAAACCCGAACATCGCGCTCTGCTGGGGCAGGCCGTCAATCCAGAACTGGTCGCCGGGGTGCGGGCCGATGATGGGTAGCGACAGGCGCTGTGCCAGCTCGCCGGTGCCGCCCGCATGGTCGATGTGGGCGTGGGTCAGCCAGATCTGTTCGAGCGTGAGGTTCAGCCGCGCGATCTCGGCCAGCAGGGTGTCCAGGTCGCCGCCCGGGTCCACGATGGCGGCCTGGTTCGTGGCGTCGCACCAGACGATGGAGCAGTTCTGCTGGAAGGCGGTGACGGGGACGGTGAGGTAGCGGAGCATGCGGCGGGCAGGGGATAAAAAGAGGGAACAGCGTGCGTATTTTGGCGCCTGGGCGCACCGGGTCGCGCAGCGGCCCTTCAGGCCCCTGCACCGGGCTGCGTTGCCAGCGCGCATGGCGCCTGGCGCAGCGCGCTGCCCAGGCACGTCACAGATTCGTGGCGGCGGTCACCTGGGCCATGTCGGTCAGGCCTTGCAGCACCTTCTCGATGCCGTCCTGGCGGAGGGTGCGCATGCCGGCGTTCAGTGCCAGGTGGCGCACTTCGGACGCGGGCGCGCGGTGGCGGATAGCCTGGCGGATCGGATCGTCGCTCATCATCAGCTCGTGGATGCCCAGGCGGCCGCGGTAGCCCAGGCCGTCGCAGGCCGGGCAGCCCGCGTGGCGCCACAGGCGTACCCGGCCTTCGGCGTCGCCATGGGCCTGGCGCCAGCGCTGCACCTGGGCGGCCTGCAGGTCGGCGGTGTTGTGCGCGCCGCTTTCCAGGTACTGCGAGGCCAGCTCCATCAGGGTGCCCTCGTCGGCCACAGTGGCCGTGCGGCAGGTGCTGCACAGCCGCCGCACCAGCCGCTGCGCCAGGATGGCCAGCAGCGAATCGGAGAAGTTGAACGGGTCCAGCCCGATCTCCAGCAGCCGCGCAATGCTCTCGGGCGCCGAGTTGGTGTGCAGGGTAGAAAGCACCAGGTGCCCCGTGAGCGAGGCCTCGATGGCGATGCGGGCGGTTTCCTCATCGCGCATCTCGCCGATCATCACCACGTCAGGGTCGGCGCGCAAAAAGGTGCGCATGGCCGCTGCAAAGGTCCAGCCGATGCGCGGATTCACCTGCACCTGGCGCAGGCCCTCCTGCGTGATCTCGATGGGGTCTTCGGCTGTCCAGATCTTGCGGCCGGCGGTGTTGATGTCGCTGATCACCGAGTGCAGCGTGGTGGTCTTGCCGCAGCCCGTGGGGCCGCACACCAGCACCAGGCCGTAGCTCTTTTGCACCACTGCGCGCAGGGTGGTCAGGTTGGCCGCGCTCAGGCCGATGCCGTCGAGCGGCAGGGGCTTGGCGCCCGCCAGCAGCCGCAGCACCACGTCTTCGAGTCCGCGAGAGGTGGGCACCGTGACCACGCGCAGTTCTACCGGCGGGCCGCCAAAGCGCGCAAAGTCGATCTTGCCGTCCTGGGGCTTTCGGTGCTCGGAAATGTCCATGCCCGCCATGATCTTGATGCGCGCCACCATTGCAAAGCGGTAGCGCGCGGGCAGTTCCAGGTAAGGCGTGAGGTCGCCATCGATGCGCAGGCGCACGCGCACGTTCTTCGGCGCGGGCTCGGTCTCGATGTGGATGTCGGAGGCGCGGTGGCTGATGGCCTCGTCGATCAGCGAGTTGATGAGCCGCACCAGCGTGTTGTCCGATTCGCTGATCACGTCGGCGTGTTCGGAATTGGCCTCGGGCAGGGCGCTGGCCAGGTTGGACACCAGCTCTTGCGAGGTGGGCCGCGCGCCCGGTGCTGCCGTGCCCCTGGCATCGGCCCCGCCCCGGTATGCACGCTGGATGGCCGGAGCCAGCGTACCCGGCGCGGCCTGCACCGGCACGATGCGCCGCTGGGTCAGAAAGCGCATTTCATCGGCCAGCATCTTGTCCCACGGATCGGCCATCAGCAGCACCAGTGCGTCGTCGCGGGCCAGCAGCGGCAACACCGATTCGCGTTCGGCCACGCTGCGCGGAATGAGCGCCAGGGCCGCCGGCTCGGGGGCAATGTCGCCGGGGTGGATGGCGTATTCGCCCAGCCAGGAGGCGATCACGCCGCGAAGCTGCTCTTGCGTCAATGCGCCGCGGTCCACCAGGACCTGCCCGATAGGGCGGTGCCGCCCGGTCTTGCGTTCATGCTGCTGCGCCTGCAATCCTTGTGCGAGCGAATCGACCGACAGCAGACCCGCATGGACCAGCGCCTCGCCCAGGTGGCGCGCGCCGCCGGCTCCTGCGTGGGGAGTGGACAGCTGCCGCCACAGGTCATCGGCACTGGCGGGACGGAAGGTGTGGGGCGCCGGGCTGAGCGGGGCCGCTGAAGCTGGTGCGGGGACGAGGGTCGGGGCTGAAGCAGAAGCGGAGAGCATTCGGAACGTGGCTGGCAGTGCGGCTCAGAAGCTCAGGTCGTACTCCACGGTAATGGGTGCGTGGTCTGAGAACTTCTCGCCCTTGTAGATGGACTCTGTGCGCGCCAGGGCCGCCAGCGCCGGTGTGGCCAGGTGGTAGTCCAGGCGCCAGCCCACGTTGTTGGCGTAGGCCTGGCCGCGGTTGCTCCACCAGGTGTAGGCGGTGTCGGTAGCCGTGGGTTGTAACAGGCGGTAAACATCCATCATGCCTCCGCCTTCATCAGTTGTGTGCAACAACTTTGTCATCCAGGCCCGTTCTTCCGGCAAAAAGCCACTGTTTTTCTGGTTGCTGCGCCAGTTTTTCAGATCGATCTGCTGGTGTGCGATGTTGATGTCGCCGCACAGGATGAATTCGCGCTCTGCCTTCAGCCGCATCAGGTGCGGGTGCATCTCTGCCAGAAAGCGGAATTTGGCCTGCTGCCGCTCTTCGCCAGAAGAACCGCTGGGGAAGTACGCACTGATGATCGAGAGCTTGCGCGCGGGCGTGTCAAAGCGCAGTTCCACATAGCGGCCCTCGGCATCGAACTCGGCCGAGCCGAAGCCCACGATCACGTCCGAGGGGATATGCCGTGTGTAGACGCCCACGCCCGAGTAGCCCTTTTTCTCGGCAAAGTGAAAGTGCCCCTGCAGCCCGGCCAAGCGCTCAAAGCGGTCTGCCATGTCTGCCGCCTGGGCCTTGATCTCCTGCACGCAAATACAATCCGGCCGCGTGGCTGCCATCCAGCTTTCCACGCCTTTGCTGGTGGCCGAGCGGATGCCATTGAGATTGAGGCTGGTTAATTTGAACAAGGATGTCCCCATGGTGGATGGTGTCGCGCAAGCCACTGAGCAGAACCAGCTGGCGCAGGAATTTGTGGGTTTTGCCGTTGAATCGGGCGTGCTGCGATTCGGCGAGTTCAAGACCAAGGCGGGCCGCATGAGCCCGTATTTCTTCAACGCGGGCCTGTTCGACGACGGCCTCAAGCTGGGACGGCTGGCCGAATTTTATGCAAAAGCCCTGCTGGCCAGCGGCATCGAATTCGACATGGTTTTCGGCCCCGCCTACAAGGGCATTCCGCTGGCGGCCACGGTGGCGGTGGAGCTGGCGCGCCTGGGTCGCAACGTGCCGTTTGCCTACAACCGCAAGGAAGCCAAGGACCACGGCGAAGGCGGCACCCTGGTGGGTGCGCCGCTCAAGGGCCGGGTGCTCATCATCGACGACGTGATGTCGGCCGGCACCGCCGCGCGCGAGTCGATCGCCATCATCCGCGCTGCCGGTGCCACCCCGCATGCGGTGGCCATTGCGCTGGACCGCCAGGAAAAAGCCACCGAGAATGGCCAGGACGTGGAGCACAGCGCAGTGCAGTACGTGCGCCAGCAGCTGGGCATGCAGGTGTGTGCCATTGCGCGCCTGGCAGACTTATTGCTGTACCTCTCCCACAATGGGGAAGAGGGGATGCGCTCCCACCACGAAAAAGTGCTGGCGTACCGCCAGCGGTACGGGGTTGACGAAAGGTAGGTCGTTTGAGCAATCAGGACTGGGTCAGGGGCGGGATACTGGCAGCGGTGGTGGTGTGTGTCACCGGGCTTGCCCACGCCCAGGCCGCGGGCGGCAGCATCTACACCTGCATCGACCGCAACGGTCGCAAGCTCACTGCCGACCGGCCCATTCCCGAGTGCCTGGACCGCGAGCAGCGCGAACTGGGTCCCACGGGCATCGTGCGCCGGCAGATCGGCCCTTCGCTCACCGAACAGGAACGTGCGGCTGTCGAAGCCCAGCGCCGCAAGGAGGCCGAAGAACGCTCCCGCCAGGTCGAGGAACGTCGGCGCGAGCGGGTGCTGACGGCCCGCTACCCGGACAAGGCCACCCACGATGTCGAACGCGCCGCCGCCATTGCCATGGTGGACGACGTGACCGCCACGGCTGAAAAGCGCATCGCCGAGCTGCGCGAGCAGCGCAAGACCTTCGACACCGAGATGGAGTTCTACAAGAAGGACCCCAACAAGGCGCCGATGACGCTGCGCCGCCGGATTGCCGAGAACGAAGACAGCATTGCCGAGCAGCAGAAGTTCCTAGCCGGGCAAGACCAGGAAAAGCGCCGTGTGCACCAGCGGTTTGATGCCGAACTGGCGCAGCTGCGCAGGCTGTGGGACGCGCAGCGCGCACCGGTGACGGGTACTGACGCAGTGCCTGCAGCGGCGGCTACCCGCTGAGCCGGCCGATCACCCTGGCCGGCGGCGCCGGCAAGGTCCGCTGAAGGGCTGGCGGGCACGAGGCATCAACAAGGCAAATCGCGCGCGGCGCCGATCACCCCAGCGCACGCATCAGCAACTGCTGCACACTCTGTGCGCGAACCAGCCAGGTCGGTGCCGTGCTGAACCCCCGAAAAAGAAGGGCCGGCAAAAGCCGGCCCTCCCCGTGATCTGCGCCACCCGTTTCGGGATGGGCTTGCAGCGGTCAGCCCGCCAGCTTGGCACGCAGCAGATCGTTGACCTGCTGCGGATTGGCCTTGCCCTTGCTGGCCTTCATGATCTGGCCTACCAGCGCGTTGAAGGCCTTGTCCTTGCCCGCACGGAACTGCGCCACGTTGTCGGCATTGGCGGCAATCACCTCGTCGATGATCTTCTCCAGCGCGCCGGTGTCGTTCATCTGCTTGAGGCCCTTGGCCTCGATGACGGCGTCCACATCGGCCGACTCGCCGGTCCACAGCGCATCAAACACCTGCTTGGCGGCGTTGTTGGAGATGGTGCCGTCGGCGATGCGGCCAATCAGCGCGGCCAGCTGCACGGCCGTCACCGGTGCGGCCTCAATCCCCGCTTCGCTGGTGTTCAGGCGGCGCGATACCTCGCCCATGATCCAGTTGCTCGCCAGCTTGGGCTGGCCGCACGCCTTGGCTGCTGCCTCAAAGTAGGCCGCCATGGCCTTGCTCTGCGTGAGCGTGGTGGCGTCGTATTCGGGCAGCCCGTAGTCGGCGACGAAGCGCGCAGCCATGCTGCGAGGCAATTCGGCCATGAGCGCACGTTCAGTCTGCACCCACTGCTCTGAAATATGTAGCGGCGGCAGGTCCGGATCGGGAAAGTAGCGGTAGTCTGCCGCGTCTTCCTTGGTGCGCATGGCGCGGGTTTCGCCCGTGTCGGGGTCGAACAGCACGGTGGCCTGCTGGATGGCGTGGCCATCCTCGATCTGGTCGATCTGCCAGCGGATTTCGTAGTCGATAGCCTGCTGCATGAACTTGAACGAGTTCAGGTTCTTGATCTCGCGGCGCGTGCCCAAGGGGCCGCCGGGCTTGCGCACGGAGACGTTGGCGTCGCAGCGGAAAGATCCCTCCTGCATGTTGCCGTCGCAGATGCCGATCCAGGTCACGATCTTGTGCAGCTCGCGGGCGTAGGCTACGGCTTCTTCGCTGCTGCGCATGTCGGGCTCGGTCACGATCTCCAGCAGCGGCGTGCCTGCGCGGTTCAGGTCGATGCCGCTTTGGCCGATGAAGTCTTCATGCAGCGACTTGCCGGCGTCTTCTTCCAGGTGGGCGCGCACCAGGCGCACGGTTTTCTTTTCATCACCCAGAAAGAACTCGACCTCGCCACCCTGCACCACCGGGATCTCGAACTGGCTGATCTGGTAGCCCTTGGGCAGGTCGGGGTAGAAGTAGTTCTTGCGGGCAAAAATGCTCACGGGCGCAATGTGGGAACCAAGGGCCAGGCCGAGGCGGATAGCGCAGGCCACCGCCTCGCGGTTCATCACCGGCAGTGTGCCGGGCAGGGCAAGGTCCACCGCGCAGGCCTGGGTGTTGGGCTCGGCGCCAAACGCAATCGGCGCGCGGCTGAAGATCTTGCTCTGCGTGGCAAGCTGGGCGTGGGTCTCGAAGCCGATGACGACTTCGTAGCCGTGGATCAATTTGCTGGTCGTCGTCATGTCACAGACCCCCGGGTTGGCGGAGGTGGAAATCGGTGGCCTGTTGCAGGCGGTGGGCGGCGGTGAGCAGGCGGCTTTCCTCAAAGTAATTGCCGATCAGCTGCAGCCCCACGGGCATGCCGCCCTCGCCAAAGCCGGCGGGCACGCTCATGCCGGGCAGGCCGGCCAGCGAGGCGGGCAGCGTGAAGATGTCGGCCAGGTAGTCGGCCAGCGGGTCGTTGCCGTGCTCGCCCAGCTTCCAGGCCACGGTGGGTGCCACTGGGCCGGCGATCACGTCGCAGCTCTTGAAGGCGTTCTGGAAGTCGTCGGCGATCATGCGGCGGATCTTTTGCGCCTGCAGGTAGTAGGCGTCGTAGTAGCCGTGGCTCAGCACGTAGGCGCCAATCATGATGCGGCGCTTGACCTCGTCGCCAAAGCCTTCGGCGCGGGTCTTCTTGTACATGTCCACCAGGTCGGTGTAGTCCTTGGCGCGGTGGCCGAACTTCACGCCGTCAAAGCGGCTGAGGTTGGACGACGCCTCGGCGGGCGCAATGATGTAGTACACCGGAATGGACAGCTCGGTGCGCGGCAGGCTGATGGGCACCAGCTTCGCGCCCAGCTTTTCGTATTCCTTGAGTGCGGCATCCACGGCAGCGCGTACATCAGGCGCCAGGCCGTCGCCAAAGAACTCAGCAGGGATGCCGATGCGCAGGCCGTCGATGCTGTCGTTGAGCTTGGCGCTGAAGTTTTCGGCGGGTACGTCGAGGCTGGTGGAATCACGGTCGGGATCAGGTCCGCACATGGCCGACAGCAGCAGGGCGCAGTCTTCAGCGCTGCGGGCCATGGGGCCGGCCTGGTCGAGGCTGGAGGCAAAGGCGACCATGCCGTAGCGGCTGGCGCGTCCGTAGGTCGGCTTGATGCCGGTGATGCCGCAGAACGATGCGGGTTGGCGGATGGACCCGCCGGTGTCGGTGCCTGTGACCGCCGGAGCCAAGCGCGCGGCCACGGCCACGGCGCTGCCGCCGGACGAGCCGCCCGGGATGCGATCGGTGGCCCAGGGGTTGCGCACCGGGGCGGGCGCGTCAAAGCCCACGGGGGCCACGGCCGAGTTCTCGTTGGCCGAGCCCATGGCGAACTCGTCGCAGTTGAGCTTGCCCAGCGTGACGGCGCCAGCGTCGGCCAGCCTGGTGACCACGGTGGCGTCAAAGGGCGACTGGTAGCCCGCCAGCATCTTGGAACCGGCGGTGGTGGGGAAGGCTTTGGTAACGAAGATGTCCTTGTGCGCGATGGGCACGCCTTCCAGCGCGCCCGCCGTGCCGGCGGCAATGCGCGCATCCGCAGCGCGGGCCTGGGCCAGGGTGGCGTCTTCGTTCAGGGCCACGTAGGCGCCCAGGTTCTGGTGCGCCTGGGCGCGGGCCAGGAAATGCTGCGCGGCTTCAACGGCCGAGAACTGTTTGGAACGCAGGCCGGCGGCCAGCTCGGAAACGCCCAGATCGTGCAGGGCTTGGGTGGAATTCGTCATGCTGGCGCGCCTTACTCGATCACTTTGGGCACAAGGAACAGGCCACGCTCGACGGCGGGGGCGCTTTTCTGGTTGGCCTCACGCTGGTTGGGTTCGCTGGCGACGTCCTCGCGCAGGCGCAACGTCACGTCCTGGATGGCCGCCACGGGGTGCGCCAGGGGCGCAACGCCCGAGGTATCCACAGCCCGCATTTTTTCCACGATGTCGAAGAAACCGTTGAGCTGCGTGAGCATGCGCTCACTTTCGGAAGACGTTAGTTCAAGCCGGGCAAGATTGGCGATGCGGCCAATGTCCTGGGGGGTCAGTGCCATAGGGAGAAAAATCTAGAGAAACCGGAAGTAAAGCTGCGGCCCCGGCCGAGTGGCGGGGAGTTATTCACAGGGGATGGGGTATTATCCCGGCTTTGCCGCAATAGCCCCCCATCTGCCGGTCATTGTGCGAAAAAAGCGAGTTTTGACCCCGTAAAACACGGCGATGGCAGGCCGACGCGCATGCCGTGCCCGAGAGGATTCCTGAATGTTCGGAGCTTTCCGTCGGTACTTCTCCACCGACCTGGCCATTGACCTTGGCACAGCCAACACCCTCATCTTTGCCCGCGACAAAGGCATTGTGCTCGACGAGCCATCCGTCGTTGCCATTCGCCACGAAGGCGGCCCCCACGGCAAGAAGGTCATCCAGGCCGTAGGCCGCGAAGCCAAGGCCATGCTGGGCAAGGTGCCCGGCAACATTGAAGCCATCCGGCCCATGAAGGACGGGGTGATCGCCGACTTCGTGATCACCGAGCAGATGATCAAGCAGTTCATCAAGATGGTGCACCCGCGCACGCTGTTCACCCCCAGCCCGCGCATCATCATCTGCGTGCCCTGCGGCTCCACCCAGGTCGAGCGCCGCGCCATCAAGGACGCGGCCGAAGCCGCTGGCGCCACCGCGGTCTACCTGATTGAAGAACCGATGGCGGCCGGCATCGGTGCCGGCCTGCCCGTCTCTGAAGCCTCCGGCTCGATGGTGGTGGACATTGGCGGCGGCACCACTGAAGTGGGAGTAATCTCGCTGGGCGGCATGGTCTACAAGGGCAGCGTCCGCGTGGGTGGCGACAAGTTCGACGAAGCCATCATCAGCTACATCCGCCGCAACTACGGCATGCTGATCGGTGAGCCCACCGCAGAAGCCATCAAGAAGAACATCGGTTCGGCCTTTCCGGGCTCCGAAGTGCGCGAGATGGAAGTCAAGGGCCGCAATCTGTCGGAAGGCGTGCCGCGCAGCTTCACCATTTCTTCCAACGAAGTGCTGGAAGCCCTGACCGACCCGCTCAACCAGATCGTCAGCGCCGTGAAGAACGCGCTGGAGCAGACTCCCCCCGAGCTGGGCGCCGACATTGCCGACCGCGGCATGATGCTGACCGGCGGTGGCGCCCTGCTGCGCGACCTCGATCGCCTGCTGGCCGAGGAAACCGGCCTGCCTGTGCTGGTGGCCGAAGACCCGCTGACCTGCGTGGTGCGCGGTTGCGGCATTGCGCTGGAGCGCATGGACCGTCTCGGCAGCATTTTCACGAGCGAGTAACCGGCGCTGCCTGTATCCTGCAGGCACTTTTTTCGCTCTGAACTGCATGACACCGTCCGCTCCTGTGGATTTCGAGCCTGCGTCCGTGGAAGCATTTCCACGCCCCCGCTTCTGACCGCCGCGCACCATGCCCCTGGGTACTCTGGAGCGCAGCGCGCCACCCTTTTTCAAGCAAGGCCCTTCGGCCCTGTCGCGCTTGGCGGTGTACAGCGCGCTCGCGGTGTTCCTGATGGTGGCCGACGCACGTTTTCAGCTGACGGGGCCCCTGCGGCTGGCCGTGGCAACCGCGCTGTACCCGATCCAGTGGGCCATGCTCAAGCCCGTGGAGTGGGCGAGCCACGGGTCCGGATATTTCCAGTCGCTCCAGCAGGCCCAGCAGGAGCTCGACGCCGCCCGCCAGCGCATGACGCAGATGGGCCAGCGCGCCAATCAGGCTGAACAGCTGGAGCTGGAAAACGGGCGGCTGCGCCAGCTGCTGGCCTTGCGCGACCGCCTCCAGACGCCGGCGCAGGCGGCAGAGGTCATCTATGACACGGCCGACCCCTTTACCCGCCGCGTGGTGATTGACCGCGGCCAGACCGGCGGGGTGGAGCCCGGCTCGCCGGTGATGGACGAAGCCGGCGTGCTGGGCCAGGTCACGCGCGTGTTTCCGCTGGTCAGCGAAGTCACCTTGCTGGTGGACCGCGACCAGGCGATTCCTGTGCTCAACATCCGCACCGGCGCCCGCGGCGTGGCCTATGGCGACCCGGTGGCAGGTAACGGCGGCGGCATGGAACTGCGCTTCATGCCCGCCAATGCCGATGTACGTGCCGACGACGTGCTGACCACCAGCGGCGTCGATGGCCTGTACCCGCCGGGCCTGCCCGTGGCCCGCGTGGTGCGCGTGGAGCGCCGGGCCGATTCGGCCTTTGCCCGTGTGTACTGCGTGCCGCTGGCCCAGGTGCAGGGCGCCCGCCATGTGGTGGTACTCAAGCCCCTGCCCGAAAACGCGCTGCCGCGGCCCGAGCCCGCGCACCCTGCACCCGCCAAACGCGGAGCCCGCAAATGATGGTCTGCATGACACCTGGGAGCCTTTGCCGCAGAGGGAGCATCGGCTGCAACGGGCGACAGACCGGTCTCTCGCCGCGCGCCTTCGGAGGGTCTTCGCGATGATCATGCCTCGCGGCGAACCGCTGCTGATGCCGGTCAACCCGGTGTTCATCGGGCTGAGCCTGGTGGCGGGGCTGGCCATCAACCTGCTGCCGCTGGGCCGGGTGGTCTGGACGCCCGATCTGCTGATGGTGCTGCTGGTGTTCTGGGGCGTGCACCAGCCGCTGCGCATCGGCATGGGCGTGGCGTTTGTGCTGGGCCTGTGCATGGACGTGGCCCAGTCGGCGCTGCTGGGCCAGCATGCGCTGGCCTACACCGTGCTGTCGTTTGCCGCCATTGCCATCCACCGCCGCCTGCTGTGGTACAGCGTGCCCTCGCAGGCCTTGCAGGTGCTGCCGCTGTTTGCGCTGGCCCATGCCATCGAGCTGCTGCTGCGCCTGGTCTCGGGCGGCATTTTTCCGGGCTGGTGGATCTTCCTGGCGCCCTTGCTGGAGGCCGTGCTGTGGCCCATGGCCAGCTGGGTGTTGCTGGCGCCGCAGCGCCGCCCGCCCGACAGCGACCAGAACCGGCCCCTGTAATCCCATGCCGCGCCGCCCCGTGAACCTTTCCCTTTGCACCGCATGGTGCGTGCACGCGAGCGCAGTTTCGCGCGCTGGCCCGCGGGGGGTAGCACGATGACCGAACTGGGCAGCAGCGAAGCCAGTGCATCGCGCTTTCGCTGGCGCATCATCGTTCTCGGCGCCGTGGTGCTGTTTGCATTCGGTCTGGTGGCGGCACGGCTGGTGTACCTCCAGGTGGTGCGGCACGACGACCTGGCCGCGCAGGCTGAAAGCAACCGCACGGCCGTAGTGCCCATCGTGCCCAACCGCGGGTTGATCCTGGACCGCAATGGCGTGGTGCTGGCCACCAACTACTCGGCCTACACATTGGAGATCACGCCATCGCGCGCGGGCAACCTCGACGAGACCATCGACCAGCTGTCCAAGGTGGTGGATATCCAGTCGCGCGACCGCCGCCGCTTCAAGCGCCTGATGGACGAGTCGCGCAACTTCGAATCGCTGCCCATCCGCACCCGCCTGACCGACCAGGAAGTCGCCCGCTTCACCGCGCAGCGCTACCGCTTCCCGGGCGTGGACATCAAGGCCCGGCTGTTTCGCAACTATCCGCTGGGCGATGTGGGCGCCCACGCCATCGGCTACATCGGCCGCATCAACCAGGCCGAAAAAGCACGTATCCAGGACACCGAGGACGAGGCCAACTACCGCGGCACCGAATACATCGGCAAGCTGGGCATCGAGCAGAGCTTTGAATCGGCGCTGCACGGCTCCACGGGCGTCGAGCAGATGGAGACCTCGGCCGGCGGGCGTGCCGTGCGCAAGCTCTCCAGCCACGCCGCCACACCGGGCGACAGCGTGATGCTGTCGATCGATATCAAGCTGCAAAAGCTGATCGAGGAGATGTACGGCGAGCGCCGCGGCGCGCTGGTGGCCATCGACCCGCGCAACGGCGAGATCCTGGCGCTGGTGAGCAAGCCCACGTTCGACCCCAACCTGTTCGTTGAAGGCATCGACGTGGAGAACTGGCAGGCGCTCAACGAGTCGATCGACAAACCGCTGCTCAACCGCGCGCTGCGCGGCGCGTATCCGCCGGGCTCCACCTACAAGCCGTTCATGGCGCTGGCCGCCCTGCAGCTGAACAAGCGCGCACCCAGCGTGATCGTGAACGATCCCGGCTTCTACACCTTTGGCGGCCACACCTTCCGCAGCCACGAAGGTGGCCTGGGCGGCGTGGACATGCACCGCGCCATCCAGCAGTCGAGCAACACGTATTTCTATTCGCTGGCCGTGGAGATGGGGGTGGACGCCATCCACGACTTCATGAAACCGCTGGGCTTCGGCCAGGTCACGGGGATCGATCTGAACGGCGAGCTGCGCGGCACCCTGCCCAGCACCGAGTGGAAGCGCAACGCCTACAAGCGCCCCGACATGAAGCGCTGGTACCCGGGCGAGACGGTGTCGCTGGGCATTGGCCAGGGCTACAACAACTTCACCATGCTCCAGCTGGCGCTGGCACAGGCCACCATGGCCAACGGCGGTGTGCGTTATCGCCCGCACCTGGCCAAGGCCATCAAGAATGCGGTGACCGGCGCCGTGACCGAGATCGAGCAGCCCCCGGGCGAGAACCTGGGCTACGCCCCGCGCAATGTCGAGATCGTGCGCAACGCCATGGTGGCCGTGAACAAGGGCGGCACGGGCACCCGCGTGTTCGCCGGTGCGCCTTACACCTCGGGCGGCAAGACGGGTACTGCGCAGGCCGTGAGCCTGGGCCAGAACGTCAAGTACAACGCCAAGTCGCTGGAGGAGCACCAGCGAGACCACTCGCTGTACGCCGCCTTCGCCCCGGCGGAGAACCCGACCATCGTGATTGCCGCCATCGTCGAGAACGCCGGTTTCGGTGCTGCCCATGCCGCTCCCATTGCCCGCCGCGTGTTCGACTACTGGCTTCTGGGCGACTACCCCAGCGAAGAAGACCTGGCCGCCGTGCAAAAGGGTCTGGCGGCTGCTCCCATCGGCAAGCCGCGCAAGGCGGTGGATGTGCCGCTGGCAGCGCCCTGATTAAAAAAGATAGCAATCAGGGTAATAAATACCTGGGCTACAGCCCGCTACGGCTTCAAAAGCCTGCCAGAGGCCGGTTTGGAGGCCCTCGCGGTGGTCCACAGGAGCCAACGGCGGGTTCATTTTCAAAATTGATAGCAATCAGTGCTTATGAACCAGGCGCTAGAGGCTGTTTTGACTGTTTCTTGCCGTCGCTATTCGGTGGATCAGTCCGCGGCGGACGCATCGCCTGTTTCGTCTACCGCGACCTCCAGCCAGCCACGCGGGCCAGCCGGGCCCAGCCATTGGTCGCATCCCACTCAGGTCCGCGCAAGGCGACCGCTCTGCGCCGGTGCCATCTGGCTGAACACCAGCGCGGCCACAATCAGCGTGGCCCCGGCCAGGCCCGCCCAGCCTAACTGTTCGCCCAGCAGTGCCCACGCGGTGAGGGCGGCAAACACGGGCTCCAGCCCGAACACGATGGCGCTGCGCATGGCGTCCACGCGCTGCTGGCCCCAGGCCTGCAGGCTCACCACCACCACGCTGGCCAGCAGGCCCAGGTAGAGCAGGGCCAGCAAGGCATCCGCCGGCAGGTCGGCTGTAGCGCGCAGCCAGTCCATGTTGCCGCTTTGCGCCAGCAGGAGCGTGGTGGCCGCCAGCGCCATCACCGTGGCCTGGGCAGCCGCCATGCGCGTGGCGCGCAGCGGCTGAGGGGCGTTGCGCCGGGCGCATTCCTCCAGCGCCAGGATGTATAGCGCGTAGAACACCGTGCTGGCCAGCGTCAGCGTATCGCCCAGGTTCCACGGCTCGTTCTCGTGGAACATCAGCGCCATGCCCGCCAGCGCCATGGTGCACGCCGCCCACAGCCGCCAGCCGTAGCGCCGGCCCAGCAGCGCCATGGCAATCAGCGGCACCACCAGCACGTTCAGACCCGTCACAAAGGCGTTGCGGTTGCTGCTGGTGCGCGCCAAGCCCTCGATCTGCAGCCAGAACGCCAGGAACAGCAGCAGCCCCAGCCCGCAGCCCCACAGCCGCTCGGTCCGGCGCATGCCCCACCACAGCGGTGCCAGCACGGCCAGCGCAATCACAAAGCGCAGCCAGATGATCTGCAATGCATCGAGGTGGGCCGACAGCAGCTTCATCGCCGGGAACGTCGTGCCCCACACCACGGTCACCACCAGCAGGGCCAGCAGGCCCAGGCGTTCGGGTTTCATAAAGTCCCACACAAAAAGAAAAAGGCTGGCCGGTTTCCCGGCCAGCCTGTCTAGGCGCAAGCCAGGGTCAGTTGAAGAGGTAACGGGCCTGCAGGTTCAGGCGCAGCATGTCGCCCTGCTGGCCGTCAAACGTGGTGCGGCGGCCGCCGATGAGTTCGCCGCCCAGTTCCACGTTCTTGATTGGCAGGTAGTACATGCCGGCATGCCACTGGTACAGCTTGTGGTTGCCTTCGGCGCCGTAGGCGTTCACGTAGGCATCGCCCAGCTTGTTGCGCGAGCGCACCATGCCCAGCGAGACCGTGCCGCGCAGCTGTTCGCTGAAGATGTTGGACAGTCCCAGCACCACGCCCTGCGATTTGTCCAGGCGCACGGTGCCGCCATCGAGCACAGGGTAGTTGGTGCCCACCAGGTAGGCACCGTCGCCATCGCCGTCCAGGCGCGTGTACTGCGCCATCAGCGTGGTGGTGCCGGTGATCTTGTAGCCAGCGCCCAGGCCAAAGCCCATGCCGCGCTTGCTCACGCCGTTGACGCGCTGCTCGTGCGACAGCAGACGCACGTTCACGTTGCCCCAGTCGTAGGCCTTGTCGGCGCGGGCCACCAGGTTGGGGCTGCGTGCGCCGTCGGCAGGCTCTTCCACTGCGAACTGGAACTTGGCCAGGTTGGGGTTGTTGTAGGTGTAGCGGATCTGCGCGGGGCGGCGGAAGGTAGCGCCGGGCGGGCCATTGAAGTCCACCGTCTCGGGCAGGTTGTCCACGTCCATGAAGGTCGACCAGGTCTGGCCGATCAGCCAGCCGGCGTATTCGCCGTAGGCGTGGCGCAGGCGCAGGCGGTTGCGGTTGCACTCGCTGCCGCAATAGGCATAAAAGTCGGCTTCGATCTTGGTGTTGAAGGTGCCGACCGATGTGGGGGTGGAGGTCTCGAAACCGAAGCGCGAGGTTTGCGCGGTCAGGCTGGTCTTGCCGCTGCCGGTCTTGACCAGGGGCTGCTCCATCAGGTTGGTGAAGGTGTCGCCGGGGGCCGTACCCTTGGCGTCCTTGACCATGTTGGCCTCGGCATAGCCGTAGATGCGGATGGAGGTCTCGCTGCCGGGCAGGCGGAAGCTGCCAGGGATGTCGCCCAGCACCACGGCGTCCTTTTGCTTGAGCTCAACGGCGTCGATGCGGTCGTTCCAGGCCGAGGCCGAAGCGGCAGGGGCTGCTGCGGGCGCCTGCGCCTGCTGGGCCTTGATCTGGTTGAGCTCGGCACGCAGGGCCTTGAGCTCGTTGCGCATGTCTTCGAAGTCCTTGGCCGACTGGGCGAAGGCCGCAGGCGGCAGGCTGCACAGGCCGGCGGCCATCAGGGCGAGGAACGTGTGGTTCAGTTTCATGGGAGTCACTCCGGTAGGGGTTATGGTTTTTCTGGGGTAGTCGTGGACCTGGATCTCAGGTGTCCATGGCATCTGGGGTGGGTCGGAACGGGCCGCGAGAACGCAGGGGGTGCTTCATATCAGCTGGTCATGCGGCCGATGAAGGCGCGGATGCGGTCATTGGCGGGGTTGCTGAAAAACTCCTGCGGCGGGGCGTCGTGGGCAATGCGGCCCTGGTCGAAAAACATCACGCGGTCGGCCACCTCGCGCGCAAAGCCCATCTCGTGGGTCACCACGATCATGGTCATGCCGCCGCGGGCCAGTTCGCGCATCACGTCCAGCACCTCCTGCACCATCTCCGGGTCCAGCGCCGAGGTGGGCTCGTCAAACAGCATCACCTTGGGCTGCATGGCCAGTGCCCGGGCAATGGCCACGCGCTGCTGCTGTCCGCCCGAAAGCTGCCAGGGGTACTTGTGCGCATGGGCCTGCATTCCCACGCGGGTCAGCAGCGCCATGGCTTGCTCGTTGGCCTGCGCGCGCGGGGTGTGGCGGATGCGGCGCGGCGCCAGCGTCACGTTGTCGAGCACGCTCATGTGACCGAACAGGTTGAACTGCTGGAACACCATGCCGACTTCGCTGCGCTGCTTTTGCAGGGTGGGCAGGTCGTCCGTCACCTCGACACCATCGATGGTGATACGGCCCGCGTCGTGCGGCTCCAGCCGGTTGATGGCACGCAGCAGCGTGCTCTTGCCCGAGCCCGACGCGCCGATGATCACGGTGACCTCGCCGGTGTTGAACACGGTGGACACATTGCGCAGCACCTGGTGGCTGCCAAATGACTTGCAGACCCCGTCGGCCACGATG
Organism: Acidovorax sp. BL-A-41-H1; assembly: GCF_051942715.1. Classification (NCBI taxonomy): domain Bacteria; kingdom Pseudomonadati; phylum Pseudomonadota; class Betaproteobacteria; order Burkholderiales; family Comamonadaceae; genus Acidovorax; species Acidovorax sp. BL-A-41-H1. The sequence continues at coordinate 564,165 of NZ_JBPVJQ010000003.1, forward strand.
AAGGGAGTGGGCTGCGCGCTCATTGGTTGCGGCCCTCCACATCAAAGCGGTACTCCACCGCGTTGCTGATCTGCGTGACCAGCGTGGTCAGCAGCAGGTATGTGATGGCCACGGTGGACAGCGTGGCTATGGGCTGGAACGTGGCCGACTGGATGCGGTTGCCCACATTGGTCAGCTCGACCACGCCGATGGCGTAGGCCAGCGACGAGTCCTTGAGCAACGCGACAAAGTTGCTTACCAGCGGCGGCAGCGAGATCTTGAAGGCCTGCGGAAACACAACGTCCAGGAACACATGCACGCGGCCCAGGCCCAGCGCCTTGGCGGCTTCAGTCTGGCCACGCGGCACGGCCAGCAGGCCGGCGCGGATGGCTTCGGCGTTGTACGCGCCCACGTTCAGGCCCAGCGCCAGCACGGCGGCGGCAAAGTCGGGCAGGTTCAGGCCCGGCACCAGCACGGGCAGCGCAAAGTACACAAACAGGATCTGCACCAGCAGCGGCGTGCCGCGGATCACCCAGATATAGAAGCTGGCCACCCAGCGCACGGCGGCCCAGCGGGCGGTGCGCGCCAGGGCTGCGCCCGTGCCCAGCGCCAGGCCCAGCGTGCCGCTGACCAGCGTGAGCCACAGCGTCATGCGCGCACCGTCAGAGAAAGCCTGCGCGTTGGGCCCGATCGGATCGGGCAGGAAGGACAGCAGCTTGCCGAGCAGCGCAAGCGCCAGCACCATCAGCACCACGGCCGAGATGAGGGTGGCATTGCTGCGCTGCTGGCGGGTCCAGCGCTGGGGCCAGAGGGCGATGAGCATCAGGGAATCCGGTTCAGGATCGAAAAGGCAGGGTCTGCAGACAGACGGGCAGGCAGCACCACAAGCGGGGCGGCGCACAAACGCCATGCACGGCGCAATCGCGGGCGCCCGCAGCCGTCACGGCGCGGGCGGGCTGGGCGCAGGCAGCGGTGTGCGCGCGCTGGCGTCAGTTGCAGCGAACGTCTTCGTTGAAATACTTCTTGGACAGCGCGGCGTAGCTGCCGTCGGCCATCACCTCGGCCAGCGCCTTGTTCCAGCCGCCGGCCAGCGAGCTGTTGCCCTTGGACACGGCAGCCGCAATGCGCTCGACGAACAGCATCTCGCCCAGCTTGAAGCCAGCGCCGGGGTTCTTCTCGGCCACGGCCTTGGCCACGAAGCGGTCGGTCACCCAGGCATCCACGCGGCGCGAGTTCAGGGCGCTGCGCGCGTCCACGTCGGTGGGGAAGTTCTTCATTTCCTTGATGGCCGAGACCTTTTGCACGTTCTCGAGGTAGCTGGTGCCGGTCTGCACGGCCACCACCTTGCCGGCCAGGTCCTTGGCGCTCTTGATGGCGGGGTCCATGGCAATGATCATGCCGCCCGAGCAGTAGTGCGGCTCGGTGAAGGTGACGGCCTTGGCGCGCTCTTCGGTGATGCCGTGCGAGGCAATCACCAGGTCCCAGCGGTCCTGGCGCAGGCCGGTCAGCAGGGCGTCAAAGCCCAGCGTCTTCCACTGGATCTTCAGGCCCATCTTCTTGGCCACCAGCTCGGCCACTTCCACTTCAAAGCCGGTGAGCGTGGTGCCGTTGAAGAAATTGAACGGGGCGAACTGGCCTTCGGTCGCGATGAGGATCTTGCCGTCTTTCCTGACCTCATCCAGCGTGCGGGCCTGGGCGGCAAAGGCGGCGCAGAGGGCGACGGCGGTGGCAACAGCCTTGAACAATTTCATGGAGCGGGTCCTGTCGGGGGTATTTCAGGTACAAAAAATCCGGCCTGCTGGTGAGCAGGCCGGAAGCTGGTGCGAATAAGGCAGCGCCATCGCAAAGCGCGAAGGCTGCCGTCATCAAGTGGTCACGATTATAAATATGCGGTTTTTTCCCGCGGTACCGCGAACCGGCTGCACCCCCCGGTTGTGGGCGAATTCACAACAGGTTTAGAGGCATTCCCCAAGCGGCGGGGGCGCGGCGTCAGCGCAAAAAGGCGTCGTACCCGGTCTTGAGGATCAGCGTGCTGACGACCAGGATGAAGATGCCGCGCACAAATCCGGTGCCATGCTTGAGCGCCAGGTGGGTGCCCAGCAGGCTGCCCACCACGTTGGCCACTGCCAGCGTCACGGCAAAGTGCCACCACACATGCCCCTTGGCGGCAAATAGCGCAATGGCGGCAACGTTGGTGGCGCAATTGAGCAGCTTGGCCGAAGCCGATGCATTGAGGAAGTCGTATCCCAGCAGGCGCACAAACAGGAACACAAAGAAGCTGCCTGTGCCCGGCCCAAAGAAGCCGTCGTAAAAGCCGATGAGCACGCCGATGAGGCAAGCGGCCACCAGCTCGGCCCTGCCCGTGTACCGCGGGGCGTGGTGGCGGCCCAGTTCCTTCTTGGCCAATGTGTAGGCCAGCACGCCCAGCAGCACCAGCGGCAAGAGCTTGCGCAGGAAGTCGGCTGACATCACCGTCACGGCCCAGGCCCCGGCAAACGATCCGGCGAACCCTGCCGCGGCCGCCGGCAGCATGGCCGACCAGCGGATCTGCACCCGGCGGCTGTACTGCCAGGTGGCCATGGCCGTACCCCATACCGAGGCCGCCTTGTTGGTGCCCAGCAGGGTAGCGGGCGGGGCGGACGGGAACGCAGCAAACAATGCGGGCACCATCACCAGCCCGCCGCCACCCACGATGGCATCCACAAAGCCGGCCAGCAGCGATGCCAGGGTAATAAAAATCCATTCCATTGCAGCATTTTCGCACCGGTATTGCTATCGAATTGATATCGCGGTGACGCACGGGGGACGGCTGCCAAGGGCCGAACGGGAAATAAAAAAGGCGCTGGGATCGCCAGCGCCTGAAAGGTGTTGCACCTCGTTGGGTGCTTGGAATTTGTTGCTTGTAGAGGTTGTCTCCTCGGCCCCTCGCTTGGCACACCGAAGCGCGCTTTCGAGTGCCGTGAATGTACTTTGCTGCACCGCAGCAGTGCATTGGGGGTTTCCCGCCCCCATGTGGCTGCGAAAAATGGGTGGCGCTTTGGTCTTGCACCGTAACGGTGCGTTCTCGGTCAGGTCGTGCGCCGTGCTGCCACGATCCACTCAGCCGCACGCTCGGCGAGCATCAGCGTGGGCGAGTTGGTGTTGCCGCTGGTGATGGTGGGCATGGCGCCGGCGTCCACCACGCGCAGGCCGTTGATGCCGCGCACCCGCAGTTGCGGGTCGAGCACGGCCATCGGGTCGCCGTCGCGCCCCATCTTCGTGGTACCCACGGGGTGGAAGATGGTGGTGGCGATGTCGCCTGCCAGCCGCGCCAGGTCTTCGTCGCTTTCAAACTGCACGCCGGGCTTCCATTCCTGCGGCTGGTACTTGGCCAGCGCGGGCTGGGCCACGATGCGGCGCGTGACGCGCAGGCTGTCGGCCGCCACCTGGCGGTCTTCGGGCGTGCTCAGGTAGTTGGGCGCAATGGCAGGGGCGGTCTTGAAGTCGGCGCTCTTGATCTGCACGGTGCCGCGGCTCGTGGGGTTGAGGTTGCACACGCTTGCGGTAAACGCCGGAAAGTTGTGCAGCGGCTCGCCAAACGCATCAAGCGACAGGGGCTGTACGTGGTATTCGATGTTGGGCCACGGCTGGTCGGCGCTGCTTCGGGTGAACGCGCCCAGCTGCGAAGGCGCCATGCTCATGGGGCCGGTGCGCTTGGCCAGGTATTCCAGCCCGATGCGCGCCTTGCCCCACAGCGAGCTGGCCAGCGTGTTGAGCGTGGTCACACCGTTGACCTTGAACACCGCACGGATCTGCAGGTGGTCCTGCAGGTTTGCGCCCACGCCAGGCAGGTCGTGCACCACCTCGATGCCGTGCTGGCGCAGCAGGGCCGCCGGGCCGATGCCCGACAGCTGCAGGATCTGCGGCGAGTTCACGGCGCCTGCGCTCAGGATGATTTCCCGCGCCGCGTTGGCGGTGATCATTTGCGTGCCATCCCACACCTGCACGCCGGTGCAGCGCTTGCTGCCGTCGGGCTGCGTCTCGATGTTCAGCCGGGTCACGTGGGCGCTGGTCCACATCTCGAAGTTGGCTCGACCGTAGCAGGTGGGCCGCAGGAAGGCCTTGGCGGTGTTCCACCGAAAGCCGCTTTTCTGGTTGACCTCGAAGTACCCCACACCTTCGTTGTTGCCGCCATTGAAGTCATCGGTGGCCGGGATGCCGGCCTGCTGCGCGGCCTGCGCGAACGCGTCGAGCACGTCCCAGCGCAGGCGCTGCTTTTCCACCCGCCACTCGCCGGTGCTGCCGGTGGCCTTGTTGCCATGCAGGCGCTTGAAGTTCTCGTTGGCGCCTTCGGGCTGGTCCAGGCGCCAGTGGTCCTCGTGGCGGCGGAAGTACGCCAGGGTGTTGTCCCAGCGCCAGCTGTCGTCGCCCGTCAGCGCGGCCCACTGGTCGTAGTCGCGCGCCTGGCCGCGCATGTAGATCATGCCGTTGATGCTGCTGCAGCCGCCCAGCGTCTTGCCGCGCGGGTAGCGCAGGGTACGGCCATTCAGGCCTGCGTCGGGTTCGGTGTTGTACAGCCAGTCGGTGCGGGGGTTGCCGATGCAGTACAGGTAGCCCACGGGGATGTGGATCCAGTGGTAGTCGTCCTTGCGGCCGGCTTCGATCAGCAGCACGCGGTAGCGGCCCGCGCTCAGGCGGTTGCTCAGCAGCGCACCGGCCGTGCCGCCGCCAATGATGATGTAGTCAAACTCCGCCGTTTCCGCCATGCCATCGTCTCCGGGATGATATTTGTAATGTTGATGTAACCACTTGCGCAGCCGCAGGCGAGTATGCGCACCAAACCTGCCATAGGCCAATGATTTCGGCAAAATTACATCATTTGAAAAGCTGATATCAACCATGTCTGCCGTCGAACCCCAGGCGTTGCGCGCCTTTGTGGCCGTGGCCCGCGAGGGCAGCGTTTCGCGCGCGGCGCAGCAACTGCACCTGTCGCAGCCAGCGGTCAGCCTGCAGCTCAAGGCGCTGGCGCAGCAGACGGGGCTTGTGCTGTTCACGCGCACCTCGCGCGGGCTGGCCCCCACGCGCGATGCCGCCGTGCTACTGCCCCAGGCAGAGCGCGTGCTGGCTGCGCTGGCAGACTTTGGGCAGGCCGCCCAGAACCTGCATGGCGCCGTACGCGGCACGCTGCGCATTGGCACCATCCTGGACCCCGAGTTCACGCGCCTGGGCGCCTTTCTGGGTGCCTTCATCGACGCCGCACCGCAGGCCGACACCGACCTGCGCCAGGCCATGAGTGGCGACCATCTGGCGCCACTGGCGCGCGGCGCGCTCGATGTGGCCTTCTACCTGGGCGATGCGAACGCCGATGCATCGGGCTACGGCGCCCCCGGGGCGGATTTTGCGCAGCGTACGCTCACCCGCTTTGCGTACCGCGTACTCGCACCCGCCGGCTGGGGCCCCCAGGTGCTCGGGCGCGACTGGCGGGCGCTGGCGGCGCTGCCCTGGCTGGGCACGCCGCCGGCCTCGGTGCACCACCGGCTGCAGGCCGCCGTGTTTGGCCCGGGCTCGCCGGCCGGGGTGGAGCCGCGGCGCGTGGCGCTGGTCGACCAGGAATCCAGCATGCTGGACCTGGTGCGCTCGGGCGTGGGGCTATCGCTGGTGCGCGATGCCATTGCCATGCGCGAGGCCCAGGCCCGCGGGCTGGTGGTGGCCGACCAGGTGCAGCTGGAATGCTCGCTGGCCGTGGTGTGGCTGCGCGCGCGGGCGCATGAGCCGCTGATTGCGGCGGCGCTGGCGGCGTTGTCGCTGGCCTGGGATTGACCGGCGCTGTGCCGATGCGGGCTGCCAGCGCGCACTGGCGGGCGCCAGGTGTTGTGCTGCGGCCCGGTCACGCATTCGTGCGCGATGAAATTGCACCCCGCGCGCGGCGCACGCGGTAGGATGCCGGCTGACTTCTGGCGTGTGCCTGGCGCTGGCGCCTGTGCGGTGTGCACGGGGCTGGCCGGGCTGGATGGAAAGGTCTGGCAGGCCTGCTGACCCGGCAACGGCGTCTCGGCTGGCAGCGGACACGGGGCTTGCCACCGCAGGCTTGCGGGTCCATGCACCTGTTGCTACACGCTGCCCTGTTGCCGCTGCCTGTTTCTTTACCCGCCTTGCCCACCAACGCAACCCTTTTGCCGGATCTTGTGCCCCGCCTCGTTGTGGAAGCGGGCGCGCAGCCTGCCGGGCGCGCAGTGCAGGTGCTGGGCCGCTGGGGCGCGGCAGAAATGGGCGACCGCAAGGTCGTGCAGGCCCTGCGCAGCCAGCTGGATGCCGCCCCGCCCGCAGCCGATGTGGCCTGGGATCTGCGCGGCCTGGCGTGGCTGGACCATGTGGGTGCGCAAATGCTGTGGGAGCACTGGGGCCAGGCCTGGCCTGCGCAGGTGCAGGTGCAGCCGCGTGAACGCGACATCCTGGAGCGCGTGGCGCAGTTCACCGTGGCGCCGCCGCCGGACGAGCCCTGGCGGCTTGCGCACGAAATCGACCACCTCGGCGTGCTGGTGCTGCACGGGCTGGACCACGCCCGTCACCTGCTGCAGCTCGTCGGCCAGCTGGCGCTGGACCTGATCCGCCTGGCGCGCGCGCCGCAGCGCGGGCCGTGGCGCGATGTGTCGGGCCACCTGTACCGCATGGGTGCCACGGCCCTGCCCATCACGGCGCTGGTGGGCTTTCTCATCGGCGTGGTGCTGGCCTATCTGATGAGTCTGCAGCTGAGGCAGTTTGGTGCCGAGTCGTTCATCGTCAACATCCTGGGTATCTCGCTCATCCGCGAGCTGGGCCCCATGCTGGCGGCGATCCTGGTGGCGGGGCGCTCGGGCTCGGCCATCACGGCGCAGATAGGGGTGATGCGGGTGACCGAGGAGCTGGATGCCATGCGCGTGATGGGCATCCCGCACGGCTTCCGGCTGGTGATGCCGCGCACGATTGCATTGGCTATTGCCATGCCGCTCATCAGCGTGTGGACCACGCTGGCGGCGCTGGCCGGCGGCATGCTGGCGGCCGATGTGGCCATGGACATCTCGCCCGCGTATTTTGTGCAGGCGCTGCCTGCGGCCGTGAAGATCGGCAACCTCGGCCTGGCCATCGCCAAGTCAGTGGTGTTTGGCGCGTTCATCGCGCTCATCGGCTGCCACTGGGGCCTGCGCGTCAAGCCCAACACGCAAAGCCTGGGCGAGGGCACCACGGCGTCGGTGGTGACGTCCATCACCATGGTCATCATCGTGGATGCGCTCTTTGCGGTGGCGTTCAAGAACATCGGAATATGACCAGGAAGCCCCCCCTGAGCCGCTTCGCGTCATCCCCCCAAGGGGGGACGCCACCCGTGGCCTGGCAAAGCCAGCTCCACGGTGGCACTGGCCTGGGAACGCGCCAGTTTCAACGGGGGTGCAGCCATGGTTGAGCGCGTCGCCAAGCCCCAACACATTGCTATCCCTCCGGGCGAGCCACCCATCGTGGATGTGCAGGGCCTGTGGACCACGTTTGGCAAGGGCAGCGAGGCCTTTCATGTTCACCAGGACTTGAACTTCAGCGTGCAGCGCGGGGAAATGCTGTCGCTGGTGGGGGGCTCCGGCACGGGCAAGACGGTGCTGCTGCGGCAGATCCTGGGTCTGGCCAAGCCTTCGCGCGGCCAGGTGACGGTGCTTGGCCGCCCGGCCAGCGAGATGGGCCGCGAGGGCGCGGCCAGCCGGGTGGGGATGCTGTTCCAGCACGGCGCGCTGTTCTCTGCGTTCAATGTGCTCGACAACGTGGCCTTTGCGCTGCGCGAGCAGGGCACGCTGCCGGCCGACCTGGTGCGCGATGCCGCGCTGGTCAAGCTGCAGATGGTGGGCCTCAAGCCCGAGCACGCCAGCCGCATGCCGGCCGACCTGTCGGGCGGCATGGTCAAACGCGTGGCCCTGGCCCGCGCGCTCATGATGGACCCGCCGCTGCTGCTGCTCGATGAGCCCACCGCCGGGCTCGACCCCAGCAGCTCGGACGACTTTTGCACGCTGCTGCGCGAGCTGCGCGCTGCGCTGGGCCTTACCGTGGTGATGGTCACGCACGACCTGGACACCCTGTTTGCGCTCTCTACCCGCGTGGCCGTGCTGGCCGACAAGAAGGTCATCGTCACCGGGCCGCCGCACGAGGTAGCGCATTTTCAGCACCCGTTCATCGAACACTTTTTCATGGGCGAGCGCGGCCGCCGCGCGATGGCCCCGGTGCAGGCTGCGACTGCACCGGCGGGCCCGGGCGGCGCGGCCACGATAGACAAGGAACACCCCTGATGGAAAACAAATCCCACGCATTGGCTGCCGGCGTCTTCGTGCTGCTGGTGGCCGCCATGCTGGCCGGTCTGGCCGTCTGGCTGACGCGCGACAACGCCAACTATCAGCTCTACGAGCTGTCCACCAAAGACGGCGTGGGCGGCTTGCAGCCCCAGGCGGCCGTGCGCTACAAGGGCGTGAGCGTGGGCAAGGTCACGCGCATCGGGTTCGATGCGCAGGTACCCGGCAACGTGCTGATCCGCATTGCCGTGAGCGAGCAGGCGCCTTTGAGTCGCACCACGTTTGCCGTGCTGGGCTACCAGGGCGTGACGGGCCTGGCTCACATCCTGCTGGACGACAGCGAGCAGCCCTACCCCGAGCTGCCGCCGGGCCCCAGCGGCCTGCCGCGACTGCCGCTCAAGGCATCGCCCTTTGGCAAACTGGCCGAGCAGGCGCCCGCCATCCTGGGTCAGGTCGAGGAGGCCACGCGTCGCATCAACCGCCTGCTGGGCGACGGCAACCAGCAGCAGCTGTCGGAGGCGCTCTCCAACATCAACCAGGCTGCGGCCGGCATCAACACGCTCACACAGCGGCTCGACACCACGCTGACCCAGCGGCTCGACCCGGCCCTGGCCGCGCTGCCCACGCTGGCAGGCGATGCGCGCCAGACGCTGCAGTCGTTGCGCAAGGCCGGCGACAGCGTCACCACGCTGGCCACCGACTTTGGCGAGACCACGCGCCGCCTCACGGCCGACGGCGGCGCCATCGACCAGATCAACGTGGGCACGCAGGCGCTGGCCCGCGCCGCCGACCAGTTCAGCACTGCCACGCTGCCGCGCTTGAACCGTGCTGCCGACGACACCGGCCGCGCGGCCCGCCAGATTGGCCGCACTGCCACCGGCGTGCAGGACAACCCCCAGCTGTTCATTTACGGATCGGGCCGCATCCCGCCTGGCCCGGGCGAGCCCGGTTTTGTCGCCCCTTGAGGAATCCCCATGCTCACTATCAAAAATATAGCTAACAGGGCAATCAAAACAAGCGCTACAGCCGTTTTTGGCTTGATTTTCCTTGCGGGATGCTCTGCATTGCCGCAACCGCCGTCGCGCCCTGCTCTGTACGACTTCGGACCGGGGCCCGCATTGCAGTCGGCGGCGGAGCGCCGCACGCCCCAGCTGTCCCCGCTCACGCTCGACGACATCGAGGCCCCCGGCGTGACCGAGGGCAGCAACGCCGTGCTGTACCGCCTGGCCTATGCCGACGCGCAGCAGCTGCGCCCCTACAGCCAGGCCCGCTGGAGCCAGCCGCCTGCGCTGCTGTTTCACCAGCGCTTGCGCGAGCAACTCGGCCAGCGCCGCGCCATCCTGCGGCCCGACAACGGCGCTGCCCTGGCGCGGAACCCCGAGCTGGGTGGGCGGCTGCCGCCGGTGCTGCGCGTGGAGCTGGAGGAGTTCAGCCACATCTTCAACAGCACCACTGAAAGCGCCGGTGTGGTGCGCGTGCGCGCCACCGTGGTTGACCTGCTGCCGGAGGGCGAAACCCTGCGCGGCCAGCAGGTGTTCACCGTGCGCACCCCTGCGCGCACGGCCGATGCACCGGGCGGCGTGGCGGCGCTGGCTCAGGCGTCCACCCAGGTGGCCGATGAAGTGGCTGGGTGGCTGGAGCAGGCCCTTCCGCCGCAGCGTAAATGACGCTGGCTTCCCGGGGTTGCCATCGCGGTGTCCGGGGCGATGGCAGCCGGCCTTGCCAGTCAGTGCCCTGGTGACGATGCAGGCGCTGTGGCCGCGGCGTCTGCCGGAGTGCGTCTTTCTTCTACCGGCCGGGAAGCCAGTCCGGTGACCACCCGCGCATAGCGCGCAAAGCTCCAGTACGCCCACGCCCAGTCGAGCAGTACCACCACCCGGTTGCGAAAACCGATGAGGAAGAACACGTGCGCAAACAGCCAGAACAGCCACGCCGGGTAGCCTGAAAACCGCACCGGCCCCAGCGGCGAGCTCAGGTCCACCACGGCAGCATTGCGGCCGATGGTGGCCAGGTTGCCGTAGTCGCGGTAGCGAAACGGCTGTGTGGCGCTGCCCTGCAGCCGCCGCAGGATGTTGGCAGCGGCGATGCGCCCCATCTGCTTGGCGGCAGGAGAGACCCCGGGCACCACGGTGGCCGCCTGGCCCGGCGCATGGGTGTGCGCAGCCGCCAGGTCGCCAATCACGCTGATCTCGGGGTGGCCGGGCAGGCTGAGATCGGGCTGTACGACCACACGGCCCGCGCGGTCGGTCATGGCGCCGGTGCCTTCGGCCAGCTGCCGGCCCAGGGGCGACGCGGCCACACCGGCGGCCCAGATCACGCATTTGCTATGAATGCGATAGCTGTCGGTGCTTTCGTTTCCTCCGGTTGGGGCTGGTTGGACCATTAATCCATGCGCATCAATGCCCGTCACGCGTGCATTCACCCGTACCTCCACGCCCAGTTTCTCCAGTTGTTCCTGCGCGCGCTGGCTGAGCGCGGGCGGCATGGACTGCATCACGCGGTCGCTTCCCTCCACCAAAAGGATGCGCGCAGTGGCCGGGTCGATGTGGCGGAACTCGCCGGGCAGGGTGTGCCGCGCAATTTCGGCGAGCGTGCCCGCCATCTCCACGCCCGTGGGGCCGCCACCAATCACCACAAAGGTCAGCCACTCGGCACGGCGGGTGGGGTCGGGCTCCTTCTCGGCCGCTTCGAAGGCCAGCAGGATGCGGCTGCGGATGTCGAACGCATCGTCCAGCGTTTTGAGCCCGGGCGCAAAGGGGGCCCACTCGTCATGGCCGAAGTAGCTGTGTGTGGCCCCTGCAGCCACGATGAGGTGGTCGTACGGCAGGGCCAGCCCGTCCCGAAGGCGCACCGTGCGCGCGGCCACGTCGATTCCGGTCACGTCGCCCAGCAACACCGTGGCGTTGGCCTGGTGGCGAAACAGGTGCCGTATGGGCGCCGCAATGGCGGGCGCAGACAGCCCGGCCGTGGCGACCTGGTAAAGCAGCGGCTGGAACAGGTGGTGGTTGGCGCGGTCGACCAGCGTCACATCCACCGCAGCTTTGCGCAGGGCGCGGGCTGCTTCCAGCCCGCCGAAGCCGCAGCCGATGATGACCACGCGGGGGCGGAGGGAACGGGCGGACGCGGGAAGAGCGGGTGAGGTCATGTGCGCATTATTGAAGCCATGCGCTGCGCGCGGTAAGGCGCATTCGCACGGGTCTTGTCAGACATGCGCGACGTGGTGTGCGGGGGCGCCGCAGCGATTGCTGTCGCCGTGTACTGGCGCGTCGGGCCGAGCGCGGGCCAGATCAACCGGCCCGCGACGTCATGGCCGCCCGCCACGACGCCACCGCCGCTGTAGCGCCCGGAAGCGCTGGCGGGTTGTCAGCGCATGAATCCCAGGTTCACCGGGTAGTCCGGCCGGTTGGCCGCGGCGCCAAAGTGCGTGATGTTGGGCAGCATGCCCACCAGCTCGCTGTCGGCCACGCCAAACCATTTGGCCAGTGTGGCGGCGTACTGGTCTACCGACGTGGTCGGCAGCAGGCGGCCCTGGCCCACATGCCACTGGTCTTCCGGCGCCGTGGTGTTGGTGACGCTCACCGGCGGGGGCGTACCGTAGAACGCACCACCCTTGACGGCGCCGCCCACCATGAAGTGGTGGCTGCCCCAGCCGTGGTCGGAGCCATCGCCGTTGGAGCTGAGCGTGCGGCCAAAGTCTGACGCAGTGAACGCAGTCACCTTGTCGGCCACGCCCAGTTCCACAGTCGCGTCATAAAACTTCGTCATGGCATCGCTCAGGCGCTGCATCAGAACGGGCTGCTGGCTGATGAGGTTGTCGTGCAGGTCGAACCCGCCCAGCGACACCAGGAACACCTGGCGCTTGCTGCCCAGAGCGCTGCGCGATGCAATGAGGCGCGCCACGGTCTTGAGCTGGTCGGCCAGCGGGTTGCCAGAAGGAAACTGCGTGGCCACCACCGCGCTGGACAGCGCGCTGGAAACCTGGGTCTCCGACTGGACCGCGCGTTTCGTCACACGGTTGTATTCGTTCTCCAGCGTCTGCGTGCTCGATTGCTGGATCAGTGTCGTCAGCGCCGAGCGGACGGCGGTCGAGCCATACACACTGTTTTTCACGCCATTGATGGCCACAGCACCATTGGTGCTGACCTGGTAGGAGAGAGCCGAATCGCCCGACAGGAACACCGCGTTGCCCGTGACCGAAATGCAGGTGAACAGTGAATTGCTGTTGGATGACAGGGCCAGGTCGCCCAGGTTGCCGCCCCAGCCCACGGTGGAGCCCTCTGGCGACGAAGACTGCCACACCGACTGCTGATCGTTGTGCGAGAACAGCTTGGGCGGCAGGGGGTACAGCGTGCGGTTGCTGCTGTTGTATTGCGTGCGCGTCAGCGGAACCACCAGCGGCCCCACGTTCAGTTGCACCGCCGCCTTCCCAGTGTTGAACAGGTTGGTCATCCCTGTCATGGCGGGGTGCAACGCGTACTGCAGTCCGCCCGCCAACTCGTTGCCTGTGGTGGGCTTGAGCAGCGTGTTCAAGAGGTCGGCCTTGGCCAGCGCAATGCCGCCCGCTGTCTGCCCGCCGCCACCACCGCGGATGGTGCTGTAGCGGTTGTAGCTGGCGTCGTCGTAGTTGACGACCGTGTTGGCATAGTCGTTACCTCCGTACAGGAAGACGCAGACCAGGGCCTTGTAGTCGGTGGCATCAAACGCTGCTGCCTCGCCCATCGCGGCGAGGTTGAGCGCAAAGGGCAGTGCGGTTCCGGCAAGGCCGAGCTGGCTGGACCGGCGCAGGAAAGCCCGGCGCGTGTGGAGTTCTGGCTGAAGCAGGTGCATGGCGTGTGGCTTCGGTTGGGTTCTGTGCGGGGTGGCCGGCTGGCTACTTCTGGACCAGGTACTCGGCCGAAGCCATGACCAGGAAGACCGCCGCGGCTACGCGGTCGCGCCGGGCGGCGTCGGTGCTGGCAGTCGTGAGAGGTGTGGCCTTGAGCGCGTCGGCAATGAGCTTGACCGTGGCCGCCGACAGCTGGCCCGCGGTCATCAGCAGGTTGACGCGCGCCACCAGTGCGTCCGCGTCCAGCACCAGCGCCAGCTCGTTGGCGTAGGTGGCCTGGATGTCGTAACCGTTGTTGGCCGAGTTGGTGCTGTTGGGAAGCTCGGGTGCACTGACGAAGATGCCCCGCCGGATCGCGTCCTGCATGAAGTTCAGGTACCCGCCCACACTGCTTTCGTTGACGAGCTGGAACTCAGGCGCCACCGCGCCTGCGGCAGCCAGCGCAGTCGATGGCGGGATATAGCCGGGGCGAAAGAAGTTGAACACCGAGGGCGAGCGCAGCGGGCTCTGGCCCAGGCGCGAGCCGGCGTCGCCGGTGTTGCCAATCTTCCAGCTGCCGCGGGCTGAAGTGATGCCGAAAGTGCGGCCCCACTGCACGAAACGCAGCATGGGCTCGCGCAGCTTGCCAAAGCCCGGTTGGGCCAGGCCTGATGGCGCCCGCGCTTCATCGTCCAGCAAAATCGCCTTGACGACAGCGCGCATGTCGCCCCGCACGCCGAGGCCGTTGTTGTCAAAGGCCGCCGTCACGCGCGCCACGTAGGCAGGTGACGGGTTGCTGGTCACCAGCCGCTGGATCATCTGCTTGCCGATGAACGGGCCGACATTGGGGTGGTTGAAAATGGTGTCCAGCGCGGTTTTGAGTGCTGCAGCGCCGGGCGTGCTGGCGGCTATCGTGGTGCCCAGAAAGGTCGCCGCCAGCGCGGAGTGGCGTGATTCCGTCAGTGCCATCGGCAGCCGGGCGAAGGTGGTGCTGGGTACGACGCGTGTGGTGCCCGGTACCGTTGTCGGCGTGTTCTGCGACAGGTCGTAGTCGTACCCGGTGAAGACACGCGCGAGGTTGGTGACATCGCTCTGGGTGTAGCTGTCCAGCGGCTTCCCGGTCCCATCTTTCTTCGGGGTGCCGTCAGGGTTGAGCATGACGAGTCCGATGGACATGAGCTGCAGCACCTCGCGGGCGTAGTTCTCGTCGGGCTGGCGACCGGTAGCGGTGTTTTCCTTCTGGTTGCCGCGCGTGTTCAGGTAGTAGCCCATCGCGGGGTTGAGCGTGACGTCTTCGAGCACCTTGCGGTAGTTGCCGAAGGCGTTGGTGCACAGCTGGTCCCAGTAGTGCGCCATGGCGTGGCTGCGCCAGTTGAAATCCAGGCCGGTGAGCGACACCACACAGATCTCCGACAAGGCAAGCGCCACCCGCCTGCGCATCCCGTCCGGGGACTGCATGAGCTGGTGCCAGATCATGTAGTCGGCGGGGTAGGTCTGGTCGTAGTAGGACGTGTCGTTGCTGATCGCGGCATAGCCGCGCTGGTTGAGCCAATCCCATCCGCTGATGCCTGCGGTTGCGTTGAACTGGCTGTCCACCCAATCGGCATAGGTCGTGCCACGCAACGCGGCAATCTCGGTGGCGGACGCCGAAAACTGCGCCTGCAGCAGGAAGCGGGCGGCTTCCTGGTCTGTGGTGGCCGATTTATAGGTGTAGGTGCCCAGCGTGGGCGGAGCCGGGGGCGCCGGCGCTGGCGCAGGGCCCGGAGCCGGTGCGGGTGGAGTGGGCGAAGGAGCCGGCGCAGGCCCGGGGGCAGGTGCAGGACCTGGCGTTGGCGAAGGCGCCGGGGCAGCTCCGGGTGGGACGGTCGGATTGGGTAGCGGCGGCAGCGGCTGGGCGGAACTGCCCCCGCTTTCTCCACCGCCACATGCGGCCAGCGCCACTGAAGCAAACAACGCCGCCAGGCCGGCGGGCGTTGCACTGGAGCCGTCTTCGGGCGTGACCGTGGTGGCTGCCTCTCCTTGCGCCTCGGGCATCTTTGTGGCCAAGGCTTCCTCGTTTGATTTTTGCATGATCGTGGGGGTGGGATCGCCCGCTTGATGCGGTGCTTCGTTACTTCAACACACACTTTCAATGGCTGCACGACACAAACGTCACGAAAAGAAACCTTCGTATGACAGTTTGTGGCACCGTTCGGTGGCTGGGTGTTGCCCATCCGATCCCGGCCGCCGGCGGATTTCTTGTCATAGCAGAAACCGGGCCAAGCGCGCCACTTCCTGGACGCGACCCGCGCCGGAACTGCACTCCGCCGTCATTCGCACTGACCGCCCGGTTAGCGCTCACATATCGAAACGCGCGCGTACCAAAAGTTACATGCGGTGTTGTGTGGCTGCGCTCAGTCGCGTCGCAGGTGGCGCCACATCCCCTGGAACGCCCGGCGGAGCATTCGCTGTCACGCGCCGTAGTCGCGCACTGACGCGCCGCGCACGGCTGCGCCTACGTGGTGCGCACCGCTTGATCTCTACAGTCATTTCCATCGCACCAGGCACGTGTTCCACGCAACCCGAGTGGATGGCGGGGGCGAAGATTTTGAGGATGCACACCATGAATGAAGATACCGTCAAGGGCAACTGGAAGCAGTTCAAGGGCAAGATGGTCGAACAGTGGGGCAAGCTCACGGACGACGATTTCGATGTCATCGACGGCAAGCGCGAGCAGCTGCTGGGCCGCTTGCAGGAGCGCCACGGCATCGCCCGTGATGCCGCAGAGCAGCAGCTCAATGACTGGCAGTCCCGCCACCCCGATTTCCGTTTCAACGACTGACTGTTTCCGTGCGGTTCCTCCCTCGGCGGCCGCGCTGGCCGCGGACCGCAGGAACGCAATTCAAGCCCCATTTCCCTTCGGAGAAAACCATGAAAAAACTCACCCGTACCCTCATTGCTTCCGTGGCAGCCGGCCTGATGGCCACTTCGTCTTTCGCCATGACGTCTGCAGAGCACAAGACCGCCAAGGACCGCATCTCGGCCGAGTACAAAGCAGCCAAGGAAAGGTGCGACGGCATGAACGGTAACGCCAAGGACATTTGCACCAAGGAAGCCAAGGGCGCTGAAGATGTCGCAAAGGCCGAACTGGAATCGCAGTACAAGCCCAGCGAGCGCAACACCCGCAAGCTGGCAGAGGCCCGTGCCGATGCGGAGTACAACGTTGCCAAGGAAAAGTGCGATGACCAGCAGGGCAACGCCAAGGATGTCTGCGTGAAGGACGCCAAGGCCGCTCACGTGAAGGCCAAGGAAAACGCCAAGGTGGCAGCGGCCCAGGCCAAGCCGGCCAATACCGCCGCCGGTCAGGGCGCAGCCGTGGCCGAAGCCCGCAAGGACGCATCCGCCGAAAAGAACGAAGCGAACTACAAGGCCGCACGCGAGCGCTGTGACGCGATGTCGGGTGATGCCAAATCCAAGTGTGTGGACGACGCCAAGCGCATGTATAGCCAGAACTGATGATCTGGTGGCGCCACGGCGCTGCTGGGGCAGGCAGGCACAAGCAGACGCTATTTCGGCTGCTCGTTCTGTCCACCCCACAAGCCCCGCAATCGCGGGGCTTTTTCATGGGTGCTGACCATTCAATCGTGGGCAGTGGCGCCCCACCCTCGCCAAATCCGATGGCAACCTGCCGGTGCTGGAACGCCAGCCCGCCAGTCATCTGACCTGGGTCAATGCGCCCTGCGGGTGTGCTGCCTACGCTTGGGGCCCTGTTCAGTACTTTGCAAAGGACTCCGCGATGGCCCGACTCGAATGGTCAGATGCGCTCGCTCTTGATCTGCCGCTGATGGACGACATCCACCACGAGTTTGTCGACCTGCTCGCTGCCGTGGACGGTGCGCCGGATGCGCATTTGATGGCCGCGTGGCAGTCTTTGGTAGACCATACGGACAACCATTTCGCGCAGGAAGACCGGTTCATGGTGGCCACCCGGTTTGCCTCGGGAAACTGCCATGCCACCCAGCACCGCGTCGTGCTGCAGGTGATGCGCGAGGCGACCGCACGGGCGCAGCAGGGTGACCTGAACGTTCTGCGCGTGATGGCCGGGGAGCTTGCGCTGTGGTTCCCGCAGCACGCGCAGAGCATGGATGCTGCACTGGCCCTGCACCTGCGCCGCGTGGGGTTCGACCCATCTACCGGCATCGTTCATGCCCCTGGCGCGCTGCCAGACGCGTTGATCCACGGTTGTGGCGGCGCGTCGTGCGCTGACACGTCCCGCACAGCACACGCGCCGCCGGAGCCCGAGTGCGCGGGCGCCTGAAGCGCGGGCCGACCCGCACTCCAGCGAGAGCCAGCCTCGCGTGCTGCACAGCATGAATCCACAAAGGGGTTTGTATCGCGATGACTTACCGCACACCGCCTGAACGCTCGTGCACCAGCAGGCCGCTCATGCGCCACGCCAGGTCGCGCAAGGCACGGCGCAGCGCGGGTGACACGGGTGGCGGCGGGGTGACCGGCCGCGGGTATGCCACCTCGGTTGCCTGGCCGAACGCTGCCACCATTACAGCGTGCTTGGCCGTGCGCAGGGCCGCCTTGTCGCGTGCCTGCAGCGCTTGCAGCAGGCGGTCCCGGTAGCGCTGCACCCGCAACGCTTCGTACTCCGACAGGTGGGCCGACGTCACCGGAGCCCCACCTGCAAGGTATAAAGCCCACGGACGCCGGGGCTCGCAATACGCGGTCGGTTCCGTCATGCCGCACCACCTTGCACGGCGTCGCCCGTGGCGGATCGGGGCGATACGCCAGCCGACAACCCGTACCAGTTGACCTTGCGCGTGAGCACCATCACGGCAGCCAGCACCAGGAACAGCGCGATGGCACCCACCGCCAGCGCCGTCTGCTCCAGTTGCAGCAGCACATACAGCAGCCCATACAGCACGGCCACGCCCGCGCTCAGCGGAATGCCGCGCGCCAGGCCGCCCAGCACGTGGCTGGCGTAGTACCCCAGCAACAGCACGCACGCCGCGGCCGCCATGGCGTAGGCCACGCCAAACGGCACGTGTTCCGACAGGCTCACCAGCAACAGGAAAAAGCTGCACAGCGCGCTGCCCACCAGCAGGTACTGCACGGGGTGCACCCGCAGCGGTGCCGCATGCCGGCCCTGGCCCATCAGTTCGAGCAACCCCACGGCCACGAACGTGAGGGCAATGAACAGCAGGCCGTACTTGGTGGCGCGGTCACTCAGCGAATACGGGTTCACCGGGTCGACAAACGCCACGGTAAAGCTGTCGGCGCAATCTGCGCGGGCGGGCGCCTGTTCAGGTGTGCCTTCACTGTAGCTGCCCATGCAGACGGGCTTGCCGCTGGACACATCGGCCTGTGCCGTGGTGGCCAGCGACGACAGCCGCCACCGGGCGGAGAACCCGTCGGCCTTGACCTCCCGCTCCGACGGGAGAAACCGCCCGGTGAACGACGGGTGGGGCCAACCGCTGGTCATCAGCACTTCGGTGCTGCCACCCAGGGGCACGATGGAAACGCGTTCGGTGCCCACCAGCTCCAGTTCCAGCGTTGCGGTCAGCCCGTCCTTGCTGCTGCGCAGGGATTCGGGCAGGGGCGCGTGCAGGCCGCGGCTGTAGCTAGGGTGGAAGGTGCCGGGTTTCAGGGCCAGGGTCTGCTCACCCAGGCTCAGCTGCGCGGTACGGATGCCACGGGCATCGCCCACTGCCATCATCACGATGGGTGCGCCGCAGTTCATGCGCGAGTCCTTCATGGTGCTCGCTGGCTGCAGGCTGGCCAGGGATGCCCACTGCGCAGTGACCTGTGCCTTGAGGTTGAAGGCGTTCACCTTGTGCACCCCGCGTGCACGCTCTTCCATGGCAGCACTCGTGGCGAGCTTGAGCTGCTCGGGCATGGCGGTCAGCATGAACTCCCGGCGCTGCTCGACCATGCGGCGCTCTGCTCCCTTGCCGGTCTCGACCTCCCAGGTTTCCACGCAGGCGCTGTGAATCATCGGCCCCATCAGGGTCTGCGGCCCGGCCAGGCTGTCTGCCACGCTTTGCGCCGTGAGGCTGCGGTAGCGTTGCCGGTCGTGCACGACTTCTTCGATAAGCCCCAGGCCAATGAGCAGCAGCACGACGACGGCTGCCAGCGCAGCCAGTTTGACGAACAGGGGGTGTTTCAAGGAATCCTCCGCAAGTGAATGTGCGGGGAGTGTTGGGCCCGGGGGTGAGGGCGCTATGAAGTTTGTGAGGCCGGTGTGAAGTGGCTCGCCCGCAATGACCTGGCGGGCCATCGACTGGCGCTGGCTCCTAGCCCGCGCCAAACTCCAGCACCACACGCAGGCCGGGCGACGTGTTGCCTGCCGTCATGTGCCCGCCGTGCAGCGCCATCACGCGCCGGACGATGGCCAGGCCCAGGCCTGATCCGCTGCGCTCGCCGCCTGGCCGCGCTGTGGTGAAGAACCGCTCACCCAGACGCGGCAGCGCGTAGTCGGGCACGCCGGGGCCGTGGTCCTGCACGGCCAGGGTGGCGCCATCCAGCTCCACCCGCACCGTGCTGCCCGCAGGCGCAAAGTCGATAGCGTTGTCCAGCAGGTTGGTCACTGCCATGGTCACCAGCTCGGCCTCCCAAGCACCGTTGCGGCCATTGCCATGCAGTTCCAGCGTGATGCCCCTCTGTGCCGCGCGGCCCCGGGTCTGGTCTATCGCCACTTCGGCGCAGGTCTGCAGCGCCACCGGCGCGCTGCCCTCGGCATGCTGCCGCTGCTCCAGCTTAGACAGCTCCAGCAGACGGTCGATGATGCGCTGCAGGCGCTCGCTCTGCTGCACCACCTGCGTGGCGAACCCGGCGCGGTCGGCTGGGGGCAAATCGTCCTGCAGCAGTTCGCCCGCGCCGCGGATCGCAGCCACGGGGCTCTTGAGCTCGTGCGTCAAAGCGCGCACGTAGCCCTCGATGTAGTCGCGCCCTTCCAGCCGGGCGCGCATGCGGTCCATGGCGCGCGCCAGGTCGCCCAGCTCGCCGGGTACCTGGGGCACGGCCAGCGCGGTGGGCGCCAACCCGGCCTCGTCGCCAATGGCCGGGCCCTGCACGCTCAGGGCGTAGTCGCGCAGGCGGCGCACGTTCCACACCATCCACAGCGTCACGGCCACCCCCACCGCGGCCGACAGCGCCAGCAGCAGCAGCCCGCCCATGAACACCTTGCGCTCGGCGCGGTCGATGAAGCGCTGCACGGTGCGCGTGGGCTTGGCCACCGTGAGGGCTCCGGCAATCTGGCGGCCCTGCGGCGTGGTCACGTAGATGGGGGCGGCCACATGCATCACGCTGCTGGTGTCGTCGCTCTCGACCTCGCGGGTGGAGCGCGCGCCGTACTCGCCGCGCAGCGTGCGCGCCACATCGCGCCACTGCGAATAGTCGGCCCCCACCGCCTGGTTTTCCGAATCGAACAGCACGCGGCCCTGCGCGTCGGTCACGTAGATGCGGTAGTCCAGCGTTTGCTTGGACATGCCCCAGATGTTGGCGTCCAGCGGCCGGCTGGCGTAGCGCTGCACCTGCTTCGCAAACAGGCTGTGGCCCGCACCGCCCGCCTGCAGCCGCCCGGCGGCCAGGTCGTCGCTGGCCAGCTCCGCCAGGATGTTGGCGGTGTCCACCATCATGTCTTCCATCACCTCGCGCACGCTGGGCTTGATCTCGGCCATGAACACGCGCAGCACAAAGAATGCGGCGATGCCGTTGATGAGGAAGAAGGCGAACAGCAGGCGAATGCCGAGGCGCATGGTGCATTACTTCAAAAACAATAGCTGCCAGCGCTTCAAAGACGTGCGCCAGGGGCCAATGGGGCTTCAGATGTCCAGGCAATATCCCATGCCGCGGTGCGTGCTGATGTATTCGCGTGCCGGATCCGCCTCGCGCAGCTTGGCGCGCAGGGTCTTGATATGGGTGTCCACCGTGCGGTCGGTGCTCTCGCTGTCGTCGCCCCAGGCGGCGGCAAGCAGCGCATCGCGCGAATGGATGCGGCCCGCGCCGCGCAGCAGGTGCGACAGCAGGCGGTATTCACGCCGCGTGAGCAGCAGGGGCTGGCCACGCAGGCTGATGCGCTGCCCGGCTTCGTCGTCATGTAGCACCGGCGCGGCAGCGGCAGCTGCCGTGGCCGCGTGCTGCCCGTGGCCCGCCCTGCGCAGCAGGGCCTTCACGCGCGCCGCCAGCTCGCGCGGGCTGAACGGCTTGGCCAGGTAGTCGTCAGCGCCCAGCTCCAGGCCCAGCACGCGGTCGATCTCTTCGCCGTGTGCGCTCAGCATCAGTACCGGCAGCGCAGCAGTGGCCGCGGCGTTGCGCAGCTCGCGCAGCAGATCGAGCCCGCTGCCATCGGGCAGGCCCACGTCCAGCACCAGCAGGTCAAAGCGCTGCGAGGTCAGTTGCTGGCGCGCGTCATGCACCAGCAGGCTGTGCGTCACGGCCAGGCCATCGCGCGCTAGCGCATAGGCCACGGTGCGGGCGATGGCGGGGTCGTCTTCGAGCAGTAGGACTTTTGCAGACATGTCTCAATCCACCTGCAGCGCCGCAGGCGACTCAGGTGGTTGTCACCTTGCGATCAGGATCGGAAACAGCTTGCCCAGGCCATCGGCCATCACCTCCACCGCCAGCGCGGCCAGGATCAGCCCCATCAGCCGCGTCATCACATTGATGCCCGTCTTGCCCAGCACGCGTGCGATCGGGTCGGCCAGCGCAAAGCACACGGCGGTGGCCAGCGCAATGACCACGCCGTAGCCCACCAGTGCCAGCGTCTGCCACACGCCCTGGGCGCGGTCGGCGTAGATCACCACGGTGGACATGCTGGCCGGGCCAGTGAGCAGCGGGATGGTGAGCGGCACCACGGCAATGGAGCTGCCGGCGGCGGCCTTCTCGGCACCTTCCTCGTATTCATTGGTACTGGGCTTGGCCTCGGCCGGCTGGGCGTTGAGCATGTTCATCGCGCTGATGAGCAGCAGCATGCCGCCGCCCACCTGAAAGCTTTCCAGCGAGATGTTGAAGAAATCCAGGATCTGCAGGCCCAGCAGTGCGCAGGCGGCAATCACGCAGAACACGCTGAAGCTGGCCACCTGGATGGTGCGGCGCCGCTGCGCATACGAAAACCCCTGGGTGTAGTGGATGAAGAACGGCACGATGGCCAGGGGGTTCACGATGGCCAGCAGAGTGATCAGGGGTTTGAGGTCCATCAGGGCGCTCCCAAGGGCAAGTGGGCAGGGTGGTTCTTCGGGGGCTCAGGCCAACAATAGAGGAGGGTGGCACAGCCCGGGCTGTGCGCGAGTATGCGGTGTTTTTTGCTCCGTTTGGCGGTCAGAAATGCTGCGCTGCAGCGTGCTTGCTCTGGGGTGGCGCGGTGCCCTCAGCGCCCGCCCGACACATCCATCAAGGTGGCGGTGGTGTAGCTCGCTGCGGGCGACATCAGCCAGACGATGGCTTCGGCCACCTCGTCGGCCGTGCCGCCGCGCTGCATGGGCACCTGGTGCGAGAGGTCACGCACCCGGTCGGGCAGGCCGCCGCTGGCGTGGATGTCGGTCTCGATCAGGCCCGGGCGCACGGCGTTCACGCGGATGCCCTCGGCCGCCACCTCGCGCGCCAGGCCGAGGGTGAAGGTGTCGATGGCGCCCTTGGCGGCCGCGTAGTCCACATATTGGTGGGCCGAGCCCAGGCGCGAGGCAGCGCTGGACACGTTGACGATGGCGCCACCGCTGCCGCCATGGCGCGTGCTCATGCGGCGCACGGCCTCGCGGGCGCAGACGATGCTGCCGATCACGTTGGTGTCGAACATGCGGCGCAGGCGCTCGGTGCTCATCTCATCCACCCGGGCGGTCACGTCCACCACCCCGGCGTTGTTGACCAGGGCACTGATGCGGCCTAGCTTAGCGTCTACCGCCTGGAACATCGCCAGGATATCGGCCTCGCTCGCCACGTCGCCCTGCACCGCGATGGCGGTGCCGCCTTCTGCACGGATGGCATCGACCACGGCCTGCGCGGCGGCCTCATTGGCGAGATAGTTGACGGCCACGGCCCAGCCATGTTTTGCGGCCAGCCGTGCGGTGGCGGCGCCAATGCCCCGGCTGGCACCGGTAATGAGTGCGATCCTCTCCATGGGTTGGGGTCTCCTGCAAGAATGGCGCATTGAAACAGGTTCTGCGCCCCGCCGCGCAGCGTCGTGTCCGATATCGCGGCGCAATCGGGCACCCTATTTACCAAAGCAAAGGAGCATTCAGCATGGGACAGTTTGTGGATCTGACGTCGAGTGACGGTTTTGTGGCCCCCGCCTGGGTTGCCAAGCCCGAGGGCACCCCCCGTGGCGCCGTGGTGGTGCTGCAAGAAATTTTTGGCGTGAACTCGCACATCCGCTCGGTGGCCGACCGCTATGCCGCCAGCGGCTACTTGGCCGTGGCGCCATCCACCTTCCACCGCGTCAAGCAGGGGGTGGAACTGGGCTACACCGGCGACGACATGCAGGCCGGCATGGGCCTCAAGGCCGCTGTCGAGGCGCTGCCCGCACCCGGCGTGATGCCCGACATCCAGGCCGCCATCGACTACGCCGCTGCGCAGAGCGGGGGCAAGGTCGGCATCGTCGGCTTTTGCTGGGGCGGCCTGCTGACCTGGCGCGCGGCCTGCGAACTGCAGGGCCTGTCGGCCGCTGTGCCCTACTACGGCGGCGGCGTGACCACGCCCGACGAAGTGGCCCGCACGCCCAAGGTGCCGGTGCTGGCCCACTTTGGCGAGCGTGACCACTGGATTCCGGTAGACAGCGTGCAGGCCTTTGCCCGCGCCCAGCCCGGCGTGGAGGTGCACATCTACGCCGCCGACCATGGCTTCAACTGCGACCAGCGCGGCAGCTACGACGAGGCCGCCGCCATGGTCGCCCGCGACCGCACCCTGGCCTTCTTCGACCGCCACCTGGCGTGAGCTGAGGGAACGGGCCGCATCGCTGCGGTTGTGCAGCGCTGAAACAGTCAAGGACACCGCCATGGCCATCCAAACCCGGTTTTTCAAGCGTTTTAGCCCTGTAGCGCTTGTTCCAATTGCCCTTGCTGCTATTATTTCAATAGCAACTGGCGCCCCGGCCGTGGCGGGTGGCTACACGGGCCCGCTGTTTGACGCCCACCTGCATTACAACGACGAGGCCTGGGACGGCAAGGCCGGCCCGCACCCGCCGGCGGACGTGCTGGCCCGCATGAAGGCATCGCAGGTGCGCGGCATTCTTGCCAACTCGCGGCCCAACGCGGGGTCGCTGGCGCTGGCGGGCCTGCCGCAGATGCGCGAGGCCGGCATCACGGTGGTGCCCTTTGTGCGCCTGTACCGCAACCGGGCCGACTACAGCACCTGGTTTGCCGACGAGACCATCCACACCATGGTGCTCGACGAACTGGCCCGCGGTACCCCCGCCGGGCCCTACCGCGGCATCGGCGAATTCCACCTGTACGACAGCGCCAACGCTAACGGCCCCGTGGCAAAGAAGCTGATGGCCCTGGCCGAGCAGCGCAGCCTGGTGGTGTTGGCGCATGTGGACGATGTGGCCATCGACCTGCTGATGGCCCACACCCCGTCGCAGGGTCGCACCATGCAGCTGATATGGGCGCACACCGGCATCGGCGGCGCCCCGGTGGAGCGGGTGGATGCGCTGATGGCGCGCTACCCCGGCCTGGTGGGCGAGCTGTCATACCGGCCTGGGCTGGTGTGCGAGAACGATCAGCTGTGCCCCGCCTGGCGCACGCTGCTGCTCAAATACCCCGACCGCTTCGTCATCGGATCAGACACCTGGGTCAACCAGCGCTGGCAGTACTACGAAAGCCTGATGCAGGGCTACCGCACCTGGCTGGGCGGCCTGCCGGCCGATGTGGCCCAAAAGGTGGCTTGGGGCAATGCGGCGCGGCTGTTCGGGCTGCCCGCGCGCTGAGTCGGCGCGGGGGGGGGCGCCTTCAGGCCAGCCGGAAGCGGTTGACGCTTTCGGACAGCGCCACCGCCTGCTCGCGCAGGCTTTCGGCCGCGGCGGCTGACTCCTCCACCAGCGACGCGTTCTGCTGGGTCATGCGGTCAAGCTCGGCCACGGCCACGTTGACCTGCCCGATGCCGTCGCTTTGCTCGCCGGTGGCGGTGGTGATCTCCTGGATCAGCGTGTGTACCTCGGCCACGGCGGCCACGACCTGGTCCATGGTGGCACCGGCGGCATGCACCTGCTGCGCGCCGCTTTCGATCTGTGCGACGGATGCGTTGATCAGGCCCTTGATCTCGCGCGCGGCTTCGGCGCTGCGCTGGGCCAGGCTGCGCACCTCGCCCGCCACCACGGCAAAGCCACGGCCCTGCTCGCCCGCGCGGGCGGCCTCCACAGCAGCATTGAGCGCGAGGATGTTGGTCTGGAACGCGATGCCATCGATCACACCGATGATGTCGGCAATGCGCCGCGACGAGGCCGAGATGCCGTTCATGGTGTCCACCACCTGCGAGACGGCCTCGCCGCCCTGCGCCGCCACTTCGCTGGCGGTGGTGGCTTGCTGGGCCCCGCGGCGCGCAGCCTGCGTGTTCTGCGTGACCGAGCCGGTGAGTTGCTCCATGCTGGCGGCCGTTTCTTCCAGGTTGGCGGCCGTGCTTTCGGTGCGGCCACTCAGGTCTGCGTTGCCCACGGCAATCTGCTCGCTGGCCTGGGCCAGCTGGTCGGTCGCGTCGCGCACGGTGCGCAGGGTCTCGCGCAAGTCGCCGGCCATGGTGCGCATCGCTGTCAACAGCTGGCCAATCTCGTCGGTGCCGGGGTCCCCGATCTGCACGGTCAGGTCCCGCTGCGAGATGGCATGAGCCACCGACACCGCCTGTCGCAAACCGTTGACGATGCCGCGGCGGATGTTGACCGTGAGCACCGTGTTGACCAGCAGGGCCAGTGCAATCACCGCTGCGGTGCGCCCCAGGCTCTGCAGGAACGCGGTGCGCAGGTCGTCCACGTAGACGCCAGAGCCCACGACCCAGCCCCAGGGCTTGAACAGCTTGACATGGGCGAACTTGGGCACTGGCTGTTCCTGCCCGGGCTTGGGCCACTGGTATTCAATGAGCCCGCCGCCATCGGCCTGCTGGGCGCGTTTGGCAAACGCGATGAAGATGGGCAGCCCGTCGGGGTCCTTGATGGCGGATCCGTCCTTGCCGTTCAGGTCGGGTCGGAAGGGATGCATGACCACCCGGGCGTCCACATCCTGCAGCCAGAAATACTCCTCGCCGGAGTAGCGCGAGCTTTGCAGGGCCTGCAGTGCGAGGGCCTGCGCCTGCTCGCGGGTGTGGGTGCCCTTGGTCTCCAGGGAATGGGCCCATGCCAGCACGGAGTGCGCGACCTCCACCGTCTGGCGCACCGCCACCTGGCGGCCCTGACGGTTGATCTGGTATTCCTCGTGCAGGAGGTAGCTTGCAAGGGCCACGAGAACAAAGGTGCTCAATGCGGCCAACAGCCGCAGCTTGTTGGCAATACTCATCTGCCGCGCGCCGGACGGTTGCGCGGTGGGGGTGGACACAGACATGGAAAGGGCCGACCCGGAACCGCCGGGCAGAGTTGTTGAGAAGCGTTTACAACTGTAACAATCGCCTCTTGCTCGATCTTGACATTCGTCAACCGGCGTTCGTGTCTGTTGCGCGCGTGCCTGCGGTTGCCCCAAGTCGGGGGGCTGCGCACGCGCGGGAACGCCGGTGCAGGCGCTCAGGCTTGCG
Organism: Acidovorax sp. BL-A-41-H1; assembly: GCF_051942715.1. Taxonomy (NCBI): domain Bacteria; kingdom Pseudomonadati; phylum Pseudomonadota; class Betaproteobacteria; order Burkholderiales; family Comamonadaceae; genus Acidovorax; species Acidovorax sp. BL-A-41-H1. The sequence continues at coordinate 590,922 of NZ_JBPVJQ010000003.1, forward strand.
GCGAACCGCCACGCCGCAGCATCGTCAGTGCGTCGTGCAGCGCCACCGCGTTGCCGGTGGCGGCGCCGCTGGCCGTGTTGTCAAAGATGCACCAAGTCGCCTGTGCCTCGTGCGTGGCCTGCTGCAGTCGGGCCGCCAGGGCACCGATGAGCGCCGGGCTGTAGGCCGAGTAGTAACGGCGTGGCGTGCCGTGCAGCCGGCAGTACACCAGACCTGGCCAGCCCCCGGGTGCACTTCCGGCGGGGTGCAGTACCGGGTCGGCCAGCACACGGCCCACCTGCCAGTCGGCCAGCAGCGCATCGGCCTCGGGTGTGAACCAGCTGGCGTGCCGTGGCTCCAGCGCCACGCTGCCGGTGCCGTGCAGGCCCCGCAACGAACGCAGGAAGTCCGTGACTGTGCCTGGGTCCAAGGCGAGGCTGGGCGGCAGCTGCACCAGCAGGCAGCCCAGCCGCGTGCCCAGGCCCTGCACCTGGTCGCAGAAATCCTCCAGCAGCGCATCGCACTGCGCCAGCCGCGCGGTGTGCGTGATGGCGCGGGGCAGCTTCACGGAGAAGCGGAACGTGCCCGGTGTGCCCCCGGCCCAGCGGGCGTAGGTGGCGCGCTGGTGCGGCCGGTAGAACGACGAGTTGATCTCCACGGCTCCCAGCCGGAGGGCGTAGCGCTGCAGATGCGTGCCCGTCCCGGGCCCCGCAAACGCGTCTTGCGTCTGGCGCGGCAGGTTCCAGCCGGCGGTCCCCACGTTGACGGCGACGCTTGCGTCGGCCTGGGCGCCGGCTGTGGCATGAAGCCCGGGCGCATGTGGCAAGTCAGGGGGCTTCGGCGAAGGGGTGTCCGGTGATCCCCGTGTGTGGCGGGAGAGGGAAGGCATCTGAGCAGGCCAAGGTCGGGCGGTGCATCCGCGCGGCGTCAGGCCCCTGTGCGCGCCAGGTAGCGCTTGCGCCAGAACAGCGCCACCAGGCCTACGGCAATGGCAATCATGGCCCCCACCGCCCACCAGAACCCGTCCTGCATGTGGATGAGCGGCAGAAACTCGAAGTTCATGCCGAAGATGCCGGCAATCAGGTTCAGCGGCAGGAACACGGCGGTCAGCGCGGTCAGGGTGCGCATGATGTCGTTGGTGCGGTTGCTCTGCACCGAAAAGTGCATCTGCACGGCGGTCTCGGTGCTTTGCTCCAGCCGGCGCACGTGGTGCACCACGCGCTCGATGTGTTCGAGCACGTCGCGGCTGCGCACCTTGAGCAGGTCCAGCTCGCGCAGGCCGGCGGCGGTGTCGGGGGGCGCCCAGGTTTCCAGCGCGTCGATCCAGTCCTGCACGGCGCTGCGCTGGTCTTCGCAGGTTTCGTCCAGTGCGTGGAGCGACAGGCGCGCCTCCAGCAGGGACGACCAGTTCACGTAGCGCGCCCGGGGCTTCAGCAGCTCGGTCTGCCAGTGGTCCAGCTGGCGCGTGAGCTCGCGGCGCAGCTCCAGGTAGCTGTCCACCATCAGGTTGACCACGCGCAGCATCAGGTCGGCCGGGCTGGCAGGCAGACGGCTGCCGGCCACCGGGCTGGGGCGGCCTTCGCGCACGTCGCCGTTGCCGGTGCTGGGCACGGCGGCCAGCAGGCGCGTGGCGTATGTATCGCGCACCAGGCAGTCTGGCGGGTGCACGGTGAGCAGCACGCGGTCGAACACGGCAAAGCCCACGGGGCTGGTGTCGATGCGGCGCAGCACCGGCGGGCCGCCGCGCCGGGCCGGGGCGGGTGCCGGGGTGGCGACGCCTTGGGTGGGGCTGGCAGGTGGCGGGACATCGGCAGGCCGGTCGCCGTTGCCCGTGCCCAGCCGCCGGAACACCAGCAGGTCGTACTGCGAGGTGTAGTCGTAGTGCGATGGCAGCTGCGCGTTGAGCAGGTCGGACACATGCAGGTCTACCAGCTGCAGGCCGGTGAGCAGCTGCAGGTGCTGCTGGATCTCGGCCAGCCGCAGCTGGAAGGCGGGGCGCGCGCACGCGATCCACACAAAGCCCTGTTCGGGCAGTTGGTGGGGCAGGGCGGTCAGCTCGTGCACGCCGCTGCCGTGGATGTGGAAGATGCGCATGGGCGCGGCGTGGGCTCCGGGAAGGTGATTTATGGCAAAAAGTGCCTGTAGTGCACGTTAATCATGCACCGGTAGCTATTATGTTTGTAGCAAGCGTGCCGCATCGCGCGCAAAGTAGGTCAGCACGCCATCGGCGCCCGCACGCTTGAAGGCCAGCAGGCTTTCCATCATCACGGCATCGTGGTCCAGCCAGCCGTTGGCGGCGGCGGCCTTGATCATGGCGTACTCGCCGCTCACCTGGTAGGCAAACGTGGGCACGCGGAACTCGTCCTTCACGCGGCGCACGATGTCGAGGTACGGCATGCCGGGCTTGACCATCACCATGTCGGCGCCTTCGGCAATGTCCAGCGCCACTTCGCGCAGGGCCTCGTCGCTGTTGGCCGGGTCCATCTGGTACACATTCTTGTCGGCCTTGCCCAGGGCGCCGCGCGTGCCCACGGCGTCGCGGAAGGGGCCGTAGAAGGCGCTGGCGTACTTGGCGCTGTAGGCCATGATGCGCGTGTGGATGTGGCCCTGCACCTCCAGCGCCTCGCGGATGGCGCCGATGCGGCCGTCCATCATGTCGCTGGGCGCGACGATGTCCACGCCGGCTTCGGCATGCGTGAGCGCCTGGCCGGTGAGGATCTCCACCGTGTCGTCATTGATGATGTAGCCGGTGTCGTCGAGCACCCCGTCCTGGCCGTGGCTGGTGTACGGGTCCAGCGCCACATCGGTCATCACGCCCAGGTCGGGGAATTCCTTCTTCAGCGCCCGCACCACCCGCGGGATCAGGCCGTCGGGGTTCAGCGCTTCCTTGCCGTCAGGCGTCTTGAGTGCCGGGTCGATGGCTGGGAACAGCGCCAGCACCGGGATGCCCAGCTTCACGCAGTCTTCAGCCACCGGCAGCAGCAGGTCCAGGCTCAGGCGGTCCACGCCGGGCATCGACGTGACCGCGGTGCGTACGTTGCTGCCCTCGTGCACAAACACCGGGTAGATCAGGTCGTGCGCCGTCACGCGGTTTTCGCGCACCAGGTTGCGGGTGAACGCGTCGCGGCGCAGGCGGCGAGGGCGTTGCTGTGGAAAAGGAGTGGGGCTACTGTGATGCATGGGGAAATTCTGCCTGATCCCCCGGCGCGCTGGCGTCAGATGACGCCGCAGTCCGCCCGGCCATGCTGCGGCGCAGCTTGCAGCGCGCAGTGCGGCGCGATAGATTGGTGCCGGGTGGACTCCGCCCCCCGCTTTCCTCCCTGAGCGGGGCCTGCACCGGCAGCCGTGCGGTCAGGCACTTGTGGGCCCGGCACGTTTGCCGGGCTTCTTTTTTGGATCTGGCCCTTGGGGCAGGGCCCGGCCCTTAAACTGCACCCATGCTCTGGGTCAAAGCCTTTCACATCGTCTTCGTGGCCAGCTGGTTCGCGGGTCTTTTCTATCTGCCGCGCATCTTCGTCAATCTGGCGATGGTGGCGCCCGGCTCGGCCGCCGAGCGTGACCGGTTGCTGCTCATGGCGCGCAAGCTGCTTCGCTTCACCACCTTGCTGTCGGTACCTGCGCTGGTGCTGGGCATCTGGCTGTGGATGGGCTACGGCATCGGCCGGGGCAACGGCTGGATGCACGCCAAGCTGGCCGTGGTGCTGCTCGTGATCGGCTACCACCATGCGTGCAGCGTGCTGCTGCGCAAGCTGGCCGACGGCACCTGCCGCCGCAGCCATGTGTGGTTTCGCTGGTTCAACGAAGCGCCCGTGCTGCTGCTGGTGATCGCCGTGGTGCTGGTGGTCGTCAAGCCGTTCTGAGTCTTCGTCCGGGCGGTGCCGATGCACAAGACATCTGCCTGGCCCCTGGCACTGCTGTATGCAGTGCTCATCGTCTTTGCCAGCCTGTTTCCGTTTGATGGCTGGCGCGCGCAGGGGATCGATCCGCTCGTGTTCCTGCTGGCGCCCCTGCCGCCGCCGTACTGGACGGGGTTTGACGTCACCATCAATATCGCTGGCTATGTGCCGCTGGGGTTCTTGCTGGCGCTGGCCATGCTACGCTCGGGCCATGCTCGCGGTGCCGTGGCGCTGGCGGCGCTGGCCGGCGGCCTGCTGTCGCTGGGCATGGAATTCCTGCAGATCTACCTGCCGCGGCGGGTGCCCTCCAACATGGATCTCACGCTCAACACCGCGGGTACGCTGGCCGGCGCCCTGACGGCGCTGCTGCTGGAGCGCCTGGGCGCCATCGACCGGTGGAGTCATTTCCGCGCGCGGTGGTTCGTGTCGGACGCCAGCGGCGCCATGGTGCTGCTGGCCCTGTGGCCGATGGCGCTGCTGTTCCCGGCGGCCGTGCCCTTCGGCCTGGGGCAGGTGCTCGAGCGGCTGGAGAACGCGCTGGTCGAGCTGCTGGCCGACACACCGTTTCTGGAATGGGTGCCCATGCGCGACTCGGTGTTTGAGCCCCTGTCGCCCGGCGGCGAGCTGCTGGCGGTGGCGCTGGGCCTGCTGATCCCCGTGCTGCTGGGCTACTGCGTGATCCGCCAGACCGGCCGCCGTGCGCTGTTTGCTGTGGCCGTGGTGGTGGTGGGCGTGGGACTCACGGCGCTGTCGTCCGCCCTGAGCTGGGGCCCCATGCATGCATGGGAATGGCTGGGGATGCCGGCGCGCGTGGGCGTGTGGGGCGCGGTGGCGGTGGCGGTACTCATGCTGGCCATGCCGCGCCGGGCATGCGCGGCCGTGCTGCTGGTGGCGCTGGCCTGGCACCTGTCACTGCTCAACCAGGCGCCCACCAGCGCTTACTTTGCGCAGACCCTGCAGATCTGGGAGCAGGGGCGCTTCATCCGCTTTTATGGCCTGGGCCAGTGGCTGGGCTGGCTGTGGCCGTATGCCGCCCTGCTGTATGTGCTGATGCGGGTCTCGCGCCGCGAAAGCGCGGCCTGAGCCGCCCCGGGCTTCTTTTCTATCGCCCGCTTGCAAGTGGGCTGAACTTTGTTGTTGGGGGCGGCTTCGTAGAATGACGGCATGACCGACCAATCGACTGCCCCCGGCTACTACCAGCGCCACATCTTCTTTTGCCTGAACGAGCGCAGCAACGGCGACGACAGCTGTGCCCACCACAACGCGCAGGCGGGTTTTGACCGCTGCAAGGCCCAGGTCAAGGCGGCCGGGCTGGCTGGCGCCGGCAAGGTGCGCGTGAACAAGGCCGGCTGCCTGGACCGCTGTGCCGCCGGCCCCGTGGCCGTCGTGTACCCCGAGGGAACCTGGTACACCTACGTGGACGCGGCCGACATCGACGAAATCGTGGAATCGCACCTCAAGAACGGCCAGGTCGTCGAGCGCCTGGTGACGCCGGCGGAACTCGGCCGCTGAGAGCGCGACCATCGGCCTCCGCCAGTGCCCATGAAATGTCGCGCCGGATGCCGTCGCGCGGCGCTCCTGCTGCCTGGCACCGTCCTCCAACGGTCATTGGGATAATTTTTGGTCTTTTTGGCTTGCAGTCCAGTTAGTAATTGCACTGTTAGCTATAAATAATATAGCAAATTCGTGAACGCCCAGACCGAACGCCTGACCCTGCAAGGCCCCGCCGGAGCCATCGAGGCCGTGCGCGATGCCGCCACCACGCCCGACGGCGTCGCACCGCGCGGCGTTGCCGTCATTGCCCATCCCCACCCGCTGTTTGGCGGCACCATGGACAACAAGGTCGTCCAGACGCTGGCGCGTGCCTTTGTGCAATGCGGCTGGACGGCGGTGCGCTTTAACTTCCGCGGCGTGGGCGGCACGGCGGGCACGCACGACGACGGCCGTGGCGAGCGTGACGACCTGCTGGCCGTGGTCGAGCAGGTGGCGCCTGCGGCTGAGGGCCAGCGCATCGCGCTCGCGGGGTTCTCGTTCGGCGCCTTCGTCACCAGCCATGCACTGGCTGAGCTGTGGCCGCAGGGCCGCATCGACCAGGCCGTGCTCGTAGGCACCGCGGCCAGCCGCTTCGCCGTGGCCCCCATCCCGCCCGAAGCCCATGCGCGCACGCTGGTGCTGCACGGCGAGGCCGACGACACGGTGCCGCTGGCGTCGGTGATGGACTGGGCCCGGCCCCAGATACTGCCCGTCACAGTCATACCGGCTGTAGGGCATTTCTTTCACGGACAATTGCCGCTTTTGAAAAGCTTGGTGGTGCGCCACCTGCAGTCCGGCGGCTGACGGGCCGTGCGCCGCGGGCTCCGCGCTGCACGGGTCTCCACGGCCTTGCCGGGTCAGCTGCACATGTAGCGCGCGCCGGTGGCACGCGCTGCCGCCAGCGACTTCGGCCTCATGTCCTTCTTTCTTCCGAGCCCTTTCCGCCCTTATCTGCCCATGAAACGAATCCTGTCTGCGCTGCGATCCCTTGCTGTCCTTGCCGTCGTGGCCCCGGCCGCCTTCGGCGTCCATGCCCAGGCCCCCCAGCCGCCCGAGATTGCCGCCCGCACCTACATGCTGGTCGACATCACCGCCAACCAGGTGCTGGCCGCCAAGGACATCGATGCGCCGGTCGAGCAGGCTTCGCTCACCAAGCTCATGACCGGCTATCTGGTGTTCGACGCACTGCGCGCCAAGAAGATCGCCCTGGACCAGAAGCTGCCCGTGAGCGTGCGCGCCTGGAAGATGCCCGGCTCGCGCATGTTCATCGACCCCAAGATGCAGGTGCCGGTGGAAGACCTCATCAAGGGAATGATCGTGCAGTCGGGCAACGACGCTACCGTGGCGCTGGCCGAAGGCGTGGGCGGTACGTACGAGAACTTCGTCAAGCTGATGAACGACCAGGCCAAGGCCCTGGGCATGAACGGCACCAGCTACAAGAACCCCGAAGGCCTCACGGAGCCCGGCCACCTGACCACCGCCCGCGACCTGAGCGTGCTGGCCACGCGGCTGATGAAGGACTTTCCGGAGTACATGCACTACTACGCCACCAAGCAGTACAGCTACCCCGGCACCCCGGCATCCAACGGCAGCAACCGCAATTCGCTGCTGTTCCGTGACCCCACGGTAGACGGCCTCAAGACCGGCCACACCGCCGCTGCCGGCTACTGCCTGGTGGCCACGTCCAAGCGCGACTTCCCCGGCGTGGGCCAGCGCCGCCTGCTGTCCATCGTGCTGGGTGCTTCCAGCGAAAACGCGCGCGCCAACGAAAGCCAGAAGCTCCTGAACTGGGGCTACACCGCGTTTGAGGCCGTCAAGCTGTTCGACGCGGGCCAGGCCGTATCGACCCCCGCCGTGTGGAAAGGCACCGAAAACACGCTCAAGATCGGCCGCCCCGAAGCCATCGTAGTCACCGTGCCCGCCGGCAGCGCAGGCAAGATCAAGACCGAAATCGCCCGCCCCGACCCGCTGGTGGCGCCGTTCACCAAGGGCCAGCCCGTGGGCACGCTGAAGGTGGTGCTGGGCGACCAGGCCCTGGCCGAAGTGCCGCTGGTGGCGCTCGATGGCGTCGCGCAGGCGGGCATCATGGGCCGCGCCTGGGATGCGATCCGCCTGTGGATCAAATAGGGTGCAACCCCCTGAGGCGCTTTCGCGCCTTCACCCCTTCTCTCGAATGGCTGCGCCATTCGGGAAGGGGGACGCAGCTAGTGTGGTGTTGCGCGCTATCCGGCACTTAAAACCGCGTCTTTTCGGCCCGGGCTACGTTGCAAATCCGCGCGATACCTACAGGTATCGCTGTGGTTTGCGTCTTGCCCTGACCAAAAATCCATCAGTTTTAATGTGCCGTCAAGCGCACAACACCACACTGGCGCGGCGGGGAGGCCCTTGCACGGCTGCTCTCGCATTTGCCGTGCGCTTTCGACGGTCGCAGGCAATGGCGGGTACTTGCCATGCATAGCGGGGAGGGTGGTGAGACCAGTGCGCTTGCCCGTTTTGGCGCTTGCTGCTACATTAGAAGGCTTTTCGGAATTTCCGAAGGGATTCACGTTTTCGCTTTTCACGAAGCGCACTGCTTTTCACGAAAGCAAATTCACGTTTAGGGACGTAATTCATGCCAACCATCAATCAACTGGTCCGTCAGGGGCGCGAGGTCGAAAAGACCAAGTCCAAGAGCCCCGCGATGGAAAACTCTCCACAGCGCCGTGGCGTGTGCACCCGTGTGTACACCACGACGCCAAAGAAGCCTAACTCCGCTCTGCGTAAGGTCGCCAAGGTGCGCCTGACCAACGGTTTCGAGGTGATCTCCTACATCGGCGGTGAAGGCCACAACCTGCAGGAACACAGCGTGGTGCTGGTTCGCGGCGGTCGTGTCAAGGACTTGCCCGGTGTGCGTTACCACATCGTGCGCGGTTCGCTCGACTTGCAAGGCGTGAAAGACCGCAAGCAGTCGCGCTCCAAGTACGGTGCCAAGAAGCCAAAGGCCAAGTAAGCCCTGGTTTTTCGGTTCCAAGAATTTTCGGTGCTGTTTCCCGCGTGGCGCGGTGATCCAGCGTAGTGACCCCAAGCGCAAATGTCTTGCGTGGGTCGAGTAAGTGGGAGTCCTGAATGGCTCTCGCGGTGTCTGAAAAGATGCCAACTGAAGCAAAGATAGAGGTAAAAAATGCCACGTCGTCGCGAAGTCCCCAAACGTGAAATCCTGCCGGATCCAAAGTTCGGCAATGTAGAGCTGTCCAAATTCATGAACGTGATCATGGAAGGCGGCAAGAAGGCAGTTGCAGAGCGCATCATTTATGGCGCCCTGGAACTGATCGAGAAGAAGCACCCCGACAAGGACCCTCTGGAGGCCTTCACCGTTGCCATCAACAACGTGAAGCCCATGGTGGAAGTGAAGTCCCGCCGCGTGGGCGGCGCCAACTACCAGGTGCCAGTCGAAGTGCGCCCAGTCCGTCGCCTCGCCCTGTCGATGCGCTGGATCAAGGAAGCCGCCCGCAAGCGCGGTGAAAAGTCGATGGCCCAGCGTCTGGCCAACGAGCTGCTCGAGGCCACCGAAGGCCGCGGCGGTGCCATGAAGAAGCGTGACGAAGTGCACCGCATGGCCGAAGCCAACAAGGCATTCAGCCACTTCCGCTTCTAAGCAAATCGACGACTCGCTCGTCGCCAAGCGCAAGGCTGCCGGCATTTTTGCCTGCAGCCTTGTGGCGATTGAGGCGGTCACAAAATTGACGGATGGCTGCGCCACAGTGCGGTGCCATCCCCCGAAACAAAACGACCCATCCAAGGATCCACCATGGCTCGCAAGACCCCCATCGAGCGCTACCGCAATATCGGTATCTCGGCCCACATTGACGCTGGCAAGACCACGACCACCGAACGTATCCTGTTCTACACGGGCGTGAGCCACAAGATTGGTGAAGTGCACGATGGCGCTGCCACCATGGACTGGATGGAGCAGGAACAAGAGCGCGGCATCACGATCACCTCGGCTGCCACGACCTGCTTCTGGAAGGGAATGGACAATTCCTACGAAGAGCACCGCTTCAACATCATCGACACCCCCGGTCACGTGGACTTCACGATCGAAGTGGAACGTTCGATGCGCGTGCTTGACGGCGCCTGCATGGTGTACTGCGCCGTGGGTGGCGTGCAGCCCCAGTCGGAAACCGTCTGGCGCCAGGCCAACAAGTACAAGGTGCCACGTCTGGCCTTTGTGAACAAGATGGACCGTACCGGTGCCAACTTCTTCAAGGTCTACGACCAGATGAAGCTGCGCCTGAAGGCCAACCCTGTGCCCGTCGTGATCCCGATCGGTGCCGAAGACAAGTTCACCGGCGTGGTCGATCTGCTGAAGATGAAGGCCATCATTTGGGACGAAGCCTCGCAGGGCATGAAGTTCAGCTACGAAGAAATCCCGGCTGAGCTGCTCGAGTCCGCCAAGGAATGGCGCGAGAAGATGGTGGAAGCTGCTGCTGAAGCCTCTGAAGAGCTGATGAACAAGTACCTCGAAGAGGGTGACCTCTCCGAAGCTGAAATCAAGTTCGGCCTGCGCACGCGCACCATCGCTACGGAAATCCATCCGATGCTGTGCGGCACCGCGTTCAAGAACAAGGGTGTTCAGCGCATGCTCGACGCCGTGATCGACTACCTGCCAGCGCCTACCGACATCGATGACGTGACCGGTACGGACGAAGACGAAAACCCCGTCACCCGCAAGGCTGACGACAGCGAAAAGTTCTCGGCACTGGCATTCAAGCTGATGACCGACCCGTTCGTCGGCCAGCTGACCTTCGTGCGCGTGTACTCCGGCGTGCTGACCAAGGGCGATACCGTCTACAACCCGATCAAGGGCAAGAAAGAGCGTATCGGCCGTATCGTGCAGATGCACGCCAATGAGCGTCAGGAAGTCGAAGAAATCCGCGCTGGCGACATCGCTGCCTGCGTGGGCCTGAAGGACGTGACGACCGGCGAAACGCTGAGCGACATCGACTCCCAGATCATTCTGGAGCGCATGGTGTTCCCTGAGCCCGTGATCACACAGGCCGTGGAACCCAAGACCAAGGCCGACCAGGAAAAGATGGGCATTGCCCTGCAACGCCTGGCTGCTGAAGATCCATCCTTCCGCGTGAAGACTGACGAAGAGTCGGGCCAGACGCTGATCGCCGGTATGGGCGAGCTGCACCTGGAAATCATCGTGGACCGCATGAAGCGTGAATTCGGCGTGGAGGCCAACGTGGGCAAGCCCCAGGTGGCCTACCGCGAAACCATCCGCAAGACGGTGGAAGAAGCCGAAGGCAAGTTCGTGCGCCAGTCCGGTGGTAAGGGCCAGTACGGTCACGTCGTGCTCAAGATCGAACCCAACGAAGCCGGCAAGGGCATTGAGTTCGTCGACGCGATCAAGGGCGGTGTGGTTCCTCGCGAATTCATCCCGGCCGTGGAAAAGGGTATCAACGAAGCCGTCACGCAAGGCGTGCTGGCCGGTTACCCCGTGGTGGACGTCAAGGTCACGCTGCACTTCGGTTCGTACCACGATGTGGACTCGAACGAACTGGCGTTCAAGATGGCTGCCATCTTCGGCTTCAAGGAAGGCTGCCGCAAGGCCGGCCCCGTGATTCTGGAACCCATGATGGCTGTGGAAGTGGAAACGCCTGAAGACTACGCCGGCACGGTGATGGGCGATCTGTCCAGCCGTCGCGGCATGGTGCAGGGCATGGACGACATCCCGGGCGGCGGCAAGGCCATCCGCGCTGAAGTGCCGCTGTCGGAAATGTTCGGCTACTCGACCTCGCTGCGATCCGCAACGCAAGGCCGTGCCACGTACTCGATGGAATTCAAGCACTACAACGAAGCGCCTCGCAACGTGTCCGAAGCCATCATGGCTTCGCGCGCCAAGTAAGGTGCAGGGCAAGTCCTGCTTCGGCAGGCCTTGCCAATCGCTTTTGAAGCCAAACATGCACCCAGCGCTTGTTCTTCATGCTCTGGGCGCTATTAAATAAGTAGCAAGATTCTTGCAATCTGCGACCCGGTGCCGTCCTGTTGCCCTGTGCGGGACGAATCAGCAATCGGGTGCAGACGTTAAACCCTGACACAGGCACTGCTCTTTGGAGATATCGAAATGGCAAAAGGTAAATTTGAACGGACCAAGCCCCACGTCAACGTGGGCACGATCGGCCACGTGGACCATGGCAAGACGACGCTGACTGCAGCGATTGCCACCGTGCTGTCGGCCAAGTTCGGCGGCGAAGCCAAGGCTTACGACCAGATCGACGCAGCGCCTGAAGAAAAGGCACGCGGCATCACCATCAACACCGCCCACGTGGAATACGAAACGGCCAACCGCCACTACGCCCACGTGGACTGCCCTGGCCACGCCGATTATGTGAAGAACATGATCACCGGCGCAGCCCAGATGGACGGCGCGATCCTGGTGTGCTCGGCCGCTGACGGCCCCATGCCCCAGACCCGCGAGCACATCCTGCTGGCCCGTCAGGTGGGCGTGCCTTACATCATCGTGTTCCTGAACAAGTGCGACATGGTGGACGACGAAGAACTGCTGGAACTCGTCGAAATGGAAGTGCGCGAGCTCCTGGACAAGTACGACTTCCCAGGCGACGACACCCCGATCATCCGTGGCTCTGCCAAGCTCGCCCTGGAAGGCGACAAGGGCAAGCTGGGTGAAGAAGCCATCATGAAGCTGGCCGAAGCCCTGGACACCTACATCCCTACGCCTGACCGCGCTGTGGACGGTGCTTTCCTGATGCCCGTGGAAGACGTGTTCTCCATCTCTGGCCGCGGCACCGTGGTGACCGGCCGTATCGAGCGCGGCATCATCAAGGTCGGCGAAGAAATCGAAATCGTCGGTATCAAGGACACCGCCAAGACCACCTGCACGGGCGTGGAAATGTTCCGCAAGCTGCTGGACCAGGGCCAGGCAGGCGACAACGTCGGTCTGCTGCTGCGCGGCACCAAGCGCGAAGACGTCGAGCGCGGCCAAGTGCTGTGCAAGCCCGGCTCGATCAAGCCGCACACGCACTTCACCGCCGAGGTGTACGTGCTGTCCAAGGACGAAGGTGGCCGTCACACGCCTTTCTTCAACAACTACCGTCCCCAGTTCTACTTCCGCACGACTGACGTGACCGGTGCCATCGAGCTGCCAGCCGACAAGGAAATGGTCATGCCTGGTGACAACGTGTCGATCACCGTCAAGCTGATCAACCCCATCGCCATGGAAGAAGGCCTGCGCTTCGCCATCCGCGAAGGCGGTCGTACCGTGGGCGCCGGCGTGGTTGCCAAGATCATTGCTTAAAGCAAGGTTCAAATAGGGGTATAGCTCAATTGGCAGAGCGTCGGTCTCCAAAACCGAAGGTTGTAGGTTCGATTCCTACTGCCCCTGCCACTTGAATGTGGCCCAAACCAAGCCCGCCACACTCTGGCGGGCTTCGGTGTCTTGGACGGCACCGTGATTCGGAAGCAGGAAATACTCAAACATGGCCACTTCACAGGTCGAAACTGTTAACACGGGCGCAGACAAGGCCAAGCTCGCAGCGGTGGTGGCTCTGGTCATCGCGTCGGTTGCGGGCTTTTATTTGCTTGGCAAACAAGGTGCACTGGTTCAGTGGGCCGCGCTGCTTGTCGGATTGGTCGCAGCAGCTGGCGTATTTCTCATCTCGGAGCCTGGGCGGCAGTTCATTGCCTTTGCAAGGGACGCCTGGCGCGAGGTCAAGAAGGTTGTCTGGCCGACCCGCAAGGAAACGCTGCAGATGACGGCGTATGTGTTTGCGTTCGTCGTCGTGATGGCTCTTTTTCTTTGGTTCACCGACAAGACGCTTGAGTGGGTCCTGTACGACTTGATCTTGGGCTGGAGAAAATCATGACCACCGAAGCAGAAATGAATGGAGCCGAGGCTCCTGTAGCCACTTCGGCCGCTGTCAATCCTGATCTGCGCTGGTACATCGTCCATGCCTACTCTGGGATGGAAAAAGCTGTCGAGCGCAACATTCAGGAGCGAATCGCCCGTTCAGGCATGGATACCAAATTCGGCCGCATTCTTGTGCCTACCGAAGAAGTGGTGGAGATGAAGAACGGACAGCGCAAGACCACTGAGCGCCGTCTTTTCCCTGGCTATGTCTTCGTCGAAATGATCATGGACGACGACACGTGGCATCTGGTGAAGCACACCAACAAGGTTACCGGATTTGTCGGCGGCGCCAAGAATCGTCCGGCTCCGATTTCCGAGGAAGAAGTCCAGAAGATCGTCAGCCAGATGCAGGAAGGCACCGAGAAGCCACGCCACAAGATCGAATTCATGGTCGGCGAGCTGGTGCGTGTGAAGGAAGGCCCGTTTACGGACTTCAACGGTTCAGTGGAAGAGGTCAACTACGAAAAGAGCCGCGTACGAGTGTCCGTGATGATCTTCGGGCGCTCCACGCCTGTGGAACTCGAATTCGGTCAGGTAGAGAAGACCTGATTTTTCCGGCATCCACGGGCGGCCAATTTTTTTGGTGCTGCGCTTTTCGACTCGGCGCAGTGCATGAAGTAGTGAGTCGTTAACCCCGGGGAGCCCGTCGCTGCAGTGTGTAGCGCAGGCGTTATCACCCGCAAGGAGTAAACATGGCGAAAAAAATCGTCGGTTTTATCAAGCTGCAAGTGCCAGCCGGTAAGGCCAACCCATCCCCACCGATCGGCCCAGCGCTGGGTCAGCGTGGCCTCAACATCATGGAGTTCTGCAAGGCATTCAATGCGCAGACTCAAGGCGTTGAGCCAGGTCTGCCATTGCCCGTGGTCATCACGGCTTTTGCAGACAAGAGCTTCACCTTCATCATCAAGACGCCGCCCGCGACGACCCTGATCAAGAAGGCTATCAAGCTCGACAAGGGTTCGTCGAACCCTCTGAAGACCAAGGTCGGCAAGATCACGCGCGAACAGCTCGAAGAAATCGCCAAGACCAAGATGAAGGACATGAACGCTGCCAACGTAGACGCCGCTGTGCGCACGCTGGCTGGCTCTGCACGCTCGATGGGCGTGACGGTGGAGGGTTTGTAAGATGGCAAAGCTGACCAAAAAGCAAAAGGCCCTGCAAGGCAAGGTTGACAGCACGAAGCTGTACGCATTCGCCGAAGCAGTCGCGATCGTGAAGGAGGCCGCTACGGCCAAGTTCGACGAATCCATCGACGTGGCCGTTCAGCTTGGCATCGATGCCAAGAAGTCTGACCAGGTGGTTCGTGGCGCCGTGGTGCTGCCCAACGGTACCGGCAAAACAACGCGTGTGGCCGTGTTCGCACAGGGTGCCAAGGCTGAGGAAGCCAAGGCCGCTGGCGCTGACATCGTCGGCATGGACGACCTCGCCGCGATGGTCAAGGCTGGTGACATGCCCTTTGACATCGTGATTGCTGCGCCTGACGCCATGCGCGTCGTGGGTACGCTGGGCCAGATCCTGGGCCCACGTGGCCTGATGCCCAACCCCAAGGTTGGCACCGTCACGCCTGACGTGGCCACGGCCGTCAAGAACGCCAAGGCTGGTCAAGTGCAATTCCGCGTGGACAAGGCCGGCATCGTGCACAGCACAATCGGCCGTCGTTCGTTCGACAACGACAAGCTGCAGGGGAACCTGGCCGCGCTCATCGATGCGCTGACCAAGGCCAAGCCTGCTACCAGCAAGGGTGTGTACCTGCGCAAGGTGGCTGTGTCCTCGACCATGGGTCTCGGCGTGCGCGTTGATACCCAGACCATCGCAGCGTAATTGCGAAGAATCTTCGGGTTTTTTCGAAAGCCCGATGTGGTGGGCTGGCAGCATCTTCGGGTGTTGTCAGGCCATCCAAGACCGTTGGTGTGCTACCGCACTTAATCCCTCGGGGCCAACGCAGATGGCGATCCCGCTGCAGATGGAAAGTTTTTCCGAAACAGTTGGTCGCTGCAACAAGAGCGTGCAGGAGGGTGAAAGCCCGAATGCGCAATTTAAGGAGTAGACCTTGAGTCTTAATCGCAGTGAGAAAGAAGCGGTCATCAGTGAAGTGACCAGCCTCGCCGCTAAAGCTCAAACGCTTGTGATCGCGGAGTACCGCGGCATCACGGTCGCCGACATGACCAAACTGCGTGTTGATGCTCGCAGCAAGGGCGTGACCCTGAGTGTTCTGAAGAACACTCTGGCTCGCCGTGCTGTGGCTGGCAGCGCGTTTGACGTGGTGGCGGACCAGATGACCGGTCCTCTGATCTATGGCTTCTCCGAAGACGCTGTGGCCGCCGCCAAGGTGGTGGCCGATTTCGCGAAGACCAACGACAAGCTGGTGATTCGCGGTGGCGCTTTCGGTGGCAAGGCCCTGGATGTCAACGGCGTTAAGCAACTGGCCAACATTCCTTCCAAGGAAGTGTTGCTGGCCCAGATTTGCGGCTTGCTTATGTCCCCCATGTCGCGTACGGCCGTTGTGCTGGGCGCACTGGCGGCGAAAAAAGGCGAAGGCGCTGCCGAAACGGCCGCCGAACCTGTCGCGGCTTAATTGCCCGATAGATAACCAACAAAATTGTTAGGAAATAAAAATGGCATTCGATAAAGACGCATTTTTGACCGCTCTGGACAGCATGACGGTTATGGAACTCAATGACCTGGTCAAGGCCATTGAAGAGAAGTTTGGCGTGAGCGCTGCGGCCATGGCTGCTCCTGCTGCCGCTGGCGGCGGCGGCGCTGCTGCAGCTGCAGAAGAAAAGACGGAATTCAACGTGGTCCTGCTCGAAGCTGGCGCCAACAAGGTGTCCGTCATCAAGGCAGTGCGCGAAATCACTGGCCTGGGCCTCAAGGAAGCCAAGGACCTGGTGGACGGCGCTCCCAAGAACGTCAAGGAAGCCATTGCCAAGGCCGACGCCGAAGCAGCTGTCAAGAAGCTGGTGGAAGCCGGCGCCAAGGCCGAACTCAAGTAATTCGGTCTCGCTCAAGGGCTGGAGTGTTCCTTCAAAGGGCCTCCAGCCTTTGGTGCTTTCAGAGAGCACCCGAAAACCGGTCGTGCCGGTTTCCCGCAGGCCCTGCGTCTGCGGAAAGCCCAAGCCAGTTTTCGAGTGTCTTCTGACAACCCCGACAGCAGAAGATGCCTTGGTTCGGGTGATGTGCAACGCATCACCGTCCGCCATGGTTGGTAGTGGCCAACCGCCAAGCCCGCAGTGACAGCTCACTTTGCGGGTCAGTCGTCGAAGACCCAGGACTCATGTCTTTGCCCGGAGATCTCATGGCCTATTCCTACACCGAACGCAAGCGAATTCGCAAAAGTTTCGGCACCCGCGATAGCGTGCTCGAAGTTCCTTACCTGCTCCAGATGCAGAAGGACGCATACACCGCTTTCCTGCAGGCAGATAAAGCACCCCAGAAAAGAACCATAGAAGGTCTTCAGGCTGCATTTGACGCTGCCTTCCCCATCGTCTCCCACAACGGTTTTGTGGAGATGAAGTTCATCGAGTACAACCTCGCAAAGCCCGCGTTTGATGTGCGCGAATGCCAGACCCGTGGTCTGACGTTTGCATCCGCCGTCCGCGCCAAGGTCCAGCTGATCATCTATGACCGCGAATCGTCGACTTCGCAGTCCAAGGTGGTCAAGGAAGTGAAGGAGCAAGAGGTCTACATGGGCGAAGTGCCGCTCATGACCGACAAGGGCTCGTTCATCATCAACGGCACCGAGCGCGTCATCGTCTCGCAGCTCCACCGTTCGCCTGGTGTGTTTTTTGAACACGACAAGGGCAAGACACACAGCTCGGGCAAGCTGCTGTTCTCGGCGCGCATCATTCCTTACCGCGGCTCGTGGCTCGACTTCGAGTTCGACCCCAAGGACATCCTGTATTTCCGCGTGGACCGTCGTCGCAAGATGCCGGTCACGATCCTGCTCAAGGCCATCGGCCTGAACCCCGAATCGATCCTGGCGAACTTCTTCGTCAACGACAACTTCCGCCTGATGGACAGCGGCGCACAAATGGAATTTGTGTCCGAGCGCCTGCGCGGTGAAGTCGCGCGCTTTGACATCACCGACAAGTCGGGCAAGGTCATCGTCGCCAAGGACAAGCGCGTCACGGCACGCCACACGCGCGATCTGGAGCAGTCTGGCACCACGCACATCAGCGTCCCTGAAGACTTCCTGATCGGCCGCGTGGTGGCCCGCAACATCGTCGATGCCGACACGGGTGAAATCATCGCCAAGGCCAACGACGAGCTGACGGAAGCGCTGCTCAAGAAGCTGCGCAGCGCCGGCGTGCAGGACGTTCAGTGCATCTACACGAATGAACTGGACCAGGGCGCGTACATGTCGCAGACCCTGCGCATCGACGAAACTGTTGATGAGTTCGCAGCGCGCGTGGCCATCTACCGCATGATGCGCCCCGGCGAACCACCGACGGAAGATGCAGTGCAGGCCCTGTTCCAGCGCCTGTTCTACAACCCTGACACCTACGACCTGTCGCGCGTGGGCCGCATGAAGTTCAACGCCAAGATCGGCCGCGACGAATCCACCGGCCCCATGGTGCTGTCCAACGAGGACATCCTGGCCGTGGTCAAGATCCTGGTGGACCTGCGCAACGGCAATGGCGAAGTCGACGATATCGACCACCTGGGCAACCGCCGCGTGCGTTGCGTGGGCGAACTGGCCGAAAACCAGTACCGCACGGGTCTGGCACGTATCGAAAAGGCCGTGAAGGAACGTCTGGGCCAGGCAGAGCAGGAACCGCTCATGCCCCACGACCTGATCAACAGCAAGCCGATTTCGGCTGCCCTGAAGGAATTCTTCGGTGCATCGCAGCTGTCGCAGTTCATGGACCAGACCAACCCACTGGCCGAAATCACGCACAAGCGCCGTGTTTCCGCACTGGGCCCAGGCGGTCTGACGCGCGAACGTGCCGGCTTTGAAGTGCGTGACGTGCACGTGACCCACTACGGTCGCGTGTGCCCTATCGAAACGCCTGAAGGTCCAAACATTGGCCTGATCAACTCGCTGGCTTTGTACGCCCGCTTGAACGAGTACGGCTTCATCGAGACTCCCTACCGCCGCGTGGTGGATGGCAAGGTCACGAACGAGATCGACTACCTGTCGGCCATTGAAGAAGGCAAGTACGTCATTGCGCAGGCCAACGCCGTGCTCGACAAGGACGGTCGCCTGACGGGCGAACTGGTGTCGGCACGTGAAAAGGGTGAATCCATCCTGTGCGGCGCAGACCGCGTGCAGTACATGGACGTGTCGCCCGCGCAGATCGTGTCGGTGGCTGCATCGCTGGTTCCGTTCCTGGAGCACGACGATGCGAACCGCGCGCTGATGGGTGCCAACATGTCGCGTCAGGCCGTGCCTGTGCTGCGCCCCGAGAAGCCACTGGTGGGCACGGGTATCGAGCGCGTTGCTGCCGTGGACTCGGGCACCGTGGTCACCGCCAACCGCGGCGGTATCGTGGACTATGTCGATGCGACGCGCATCGTGGTACGCGTGAATGACGCCGAAGCCGTGGCCGGCGAAGTGGGCGTGGACATCTACAACCTGATCAAGTATCAGCGTTCCAACCAGAACACCAACATCCACCAGCGCCCCATCGTCAAGAAGGGCGACATGCTGGTCAAGGGTGATGTGATCGCTGACGGCGCATCGACGGACTTTGGCGAAATCGCCATCGGCCAGAACATGCTCATCGCGTTCATGCCCTGGAACGGCTACAACTTCGAAGATTCGATCCTGATCTCTGAGCGTGTGGTCGCCGAAGACCGCTACACCTCGATCCACATCGAGGAACTCGTGGTCATGGCCCGTGACACCAAGCTGGGTGCCGAGGAAATCACGCGCGACATTCCGAACCTGTCGGAACAGCAGCTGAACCGTCTGGACGAGTCCGGCATCATCTACGTGGGCGCTGAAGTGCAACCCGGCGACACGCTGGTCGGCAAGGTCACGCCCAAGGGCGAGACCACCCTCACGCCTGAAGAGAAGCTGCTGCGCGCCATCTTTGGCGAGAAGGCTTCCGACGTGAAGGACACCTCGCTGCGTGTGGACCAGGGCTCGCAAGGCACCGTGATCGACGTGCAGGTGTTCACCCGCGAAGGGATCCAGCGTGACAAGCGCGCCCAGCAGATCATCGACGATGAACTCAAGCGCTTCCGCCTGGACCTGAACGACCAGCTGCGCATCGTCGAGGCCGACGCGTTCGACCGTATCGAAAAGCTGCTGAATGGCCGCGTTGCCAACGGTGGCCCGCAGAAGCTGGCCAAGGGCACGAAGATCGACAAGGTCTACCTGGCTTCGGTCGAGAAGTTCCACTGGTTCGACATCCGCCCTGCGGAAGACGAAGTCGCCACGCAGCTCGAGTCCATCAAGAACGCCCTGGAGCAGACGCGCCACAGCTTCGACCTGGCCTTTGAAGAAAAGCGCAAGAAGCTGACGCAAGGCGACGAGCTGCCCGCTGGCGTGCTCAAGATGGTCAAGGTGTACCTGGCCGTCAAGCGCCGCCTGCAGCCTGGCGACAAGATGGCCGGCCGCCACGGCAACAAGGGCGTGGTGTCGAAGATCGTTCCGGTCGAAGACATGCCCTACATGGCTGACGGCACCCCTGCCGACATCGTTCTGAACCCGCTGGGCGTGCCATCGCGGATGAACATCGGTCAGGTGCTGGAAGTCCACCTGGGCTGGGCTGGCAAGGGCATTGGCCAGCGCATTGGCAACATGCTGCAAGAGCAGGCCAAGGCGTCGGAAATGCGCACGTTCCTGGAAGAGGTGTACAACTCGCGCGGCCGCAAGGAAGACCTGTCGCAGCTGAGCGACGAGGACCTGATGGCCATGGCGGCCCACCTCACCACCGGCGTGCCGTATGCCACCCCCGTGTTCGATGGTGCTTCGGAAGAAGAGATCAAGGACATGCTCAAGATCGCCTACCCGGACGACATTGCTGAGCGCAAGGGCTTGACACCAACCCGTACGCAGGCTTACCTGTTTGACGGCCGCACTGGCGAGCGCTTCGAGCGCCCGACCACCATCGGCTACATGCACTACCTGAAGCTGCACCACTTGGTGGACGACAAGATGCACGCCCGCTCGACCGGTCCGTACTCGCTCGTCACGCAGCAGCCGCTGGGCGGCAAGGCCCAGTTCGGTGGCCAGCGTTTCGGGGAAATGGAAGTGTGGGCGCTGGAAGCTTACGGCGCCGCCTACGTGCTGCAGGAAATGCTGACTGTGAAGTCCGACGACGTGGTGGGCCGTACCAAGGTGTACGAATCCATCGTCAAGGGCGAACACGCCATCGAAGCCGGCATGCCGGAATCGTTCAACGTGCTGGTCAAGGAAATCCGTTCGCTGGGCCTGGACATCGAGCTGGAACGCTCCTAAGCAGAAAAGGAAAGAGTCACTATGAAATCGCTACTCGACCTGTTCAAGCAATTCACGCCGGATGAGCACTTCGATGCCATCCGCATCGGCATGGCTTCGCCCGAGAAGATCCGTTCGTGGTCTTTCGGCGAAGTGAAGAAGCCTGAAACCATCAACTACCGCACGTTCAAGCCCGAGCGTGACGGCCTCTTCTGCGCCAAGATTTTTGGTCCTATCAAGGACTACGAATGCCTGTGCGGCAAGTACAAGCGCCTCAAGCACCGCGGTGTGATCTGCGAGAAGTGCGGCGTTGAAGTCACGCAGACCAAGGTGCGCCGCGAGCGCATGGGCCACATCGATCTGGCCGCGCCCTGCGCCCACATCTGGTTCCTGAAGTCGCTGCCATCGCGTCTGGGCCTGGTGCTGGACATGACGCTGCGCGATATCGAACGCGTGCTGTACTTTGAAGCCTACGTGGTGACCGACCCAGGCATGACCCCGCTGAAGAAGTTCAGCATCATGTCCGAGGACGACTACGACGCCAAGCGCAAGGAATACGGCGACGAATTCATCGCCAAGATGGGCGCTGAAGGCATCAAGGACCTGCTGGAATCCATCGACATCGACCTGTCGATCGAACGCTTGCGCGGTGACCTGACCGGCTCCGAAGTCAAGGTCAAGAAGAACGCCAAGCGCCTGAAGGTGCTCGAAGCCTTCAAGAAGTCCGGCATCAAGCCCGAGTGGATGGTGCTCGAAGTGCTGCCCGTGCTGCCACCGGACCTGCGTCCGCTGGTGCCGCTGGACGGCGGCCGCTTCGCGACCTCCGACCTGAACGACCTGTATCGCCGCGTCATCAATCGCAACAGCCGTCTGCGCCGCCTGCTGGAGCTGAAGGCCCCTGAAATCATCGCTCGCAACGAAAAGCGGATGCTGCAGGAAGCCGTCGACTCCTTGCTGGACAACGGCCGCCGCGGCAAGGCCATGACGGGCGCGAACAAGCGTGCCCTGAAGTCGCTGGCCGACATGATCAAGGGCAAGTCCGGTCGTTTCCGCCAGAACTTGCTGGGCAAGCGCGTGGACTACTCCGGTCGTTCCGTGATCACCGTGGGCCCCACGCTCAAGCTGCACCAGTGCGGTTTGCCCAAGCTGATGGCGCTCGAACTGTTCAAGCCATTCATCTTCTCGCGCCTCGAAGCCATGGGCATCGCGACGACGATCAAGGCCGCCAAGAAGGAAGTCGAATCCGGCACGCCGGTGGTGTGGGACATCCTGGAAGAGGTCATCAAGGAACACCCCGTGATGCTCAACCGTGCGCCTACGCTGCACCGTCTGGGTATCCAGGCCTTTGAGCCCATCCTGATCGAAGGCAAGGCCATCCAGCTGCACCCCCTCGTCTGCGCGGCCTTCAACGCTGACTTCGACGGTGACCAGATGGCTGTTCACGTACCGCTGTCGGTGGAAGCGCAGATGGAAGCCCGCACGCTGATGCTGGCCTCCAACAACGTGCTGTTCCCGGCATCGGGCGAACCCTCCATCGTTCCTTCGCAGGACGTGGTGCTGGGTCTGTACTACGCCACCCGTGACCGTATCAACGGCAAGGGCGAAGGCCTGGTGTTTGCCGACACCGGTGAAGTGCAACGCGCGCTGGATGCGGGCGAGGTCGAGCTGGCTGCCAAGATCACCGTGCGCATGACCGAGTGGACCAAGAACAAGGAAACGGGCGAGTTCGTGCCGTCTACTTCGCTCGTGGAAACCACTGCGGGCCGCGCGCTGCTGTCCGAGATTCTTCCCAAGGGCCTGCCGTTCAGCAACATGAACAAGGCGCTCAAGAAGAAGGAAATCTCCAAGCTCATCAACGTGAGCTTCCGCAAGTGCGGCCTGAAGGAAACCGTGGTGTTTGCAGACAAGCTGCTGCAAAACGGCTTCCGCCTGGCCACGCGCGCCGGTATCTCGATCGCCATCGACGACATGCTGGTGCCGCCACAGAAGGCCGGCATCATCGAGCGCTCCGAGAAGGAAGTCAAAGAGATCGAACAGCAGTACGTGTCCGGTCTGGTGACGTCTGGCGAGCGCTACAACAAGGTGGTGGACATCTGGGGCAAGGCCGGCGACGAAGTGTCCAAGGTGATGATGGCCCAGCTGTCCAAGCAGAAGGTCATGGACCGCCACGGCAAGGAAGTGGACCAGGAGTCCTTCAACTCCATCTACATGATGGCCGACTCGGGTGCCCGCGGCTCTGCCGCCCAGATCCGTCAGGTGGCCGGCATGCGGGGCCTGATGGCCAAGCCCGACGGCTCGATCATCGAGACGCCTATTACCGCGAACTTCCGCGAAGGTCTGAACGTGCTGGAGTACTTCATCTCCACCCACGGTGCCCGTAAGGGTCTGGCCGATACGGCGCTGAAGACCGCCAACTCCGGCTACCTCACCCGCCGTCTGGTGGACGTGACGCAGGATCTGGTGGTGACCGAGGAAGATTGCGGTACCTCCAATGGCTCGCTGATGCGCGCCATTGTTGAAGGCGGTGAAGTGATCGAATCGCTGCGCGATCGTATCCTGGGTCGCACGGCTGCCGAAGATGTGCTGCACCCCGAGACTCGTGCGGTGCTGGTCGAAGCCGGCGTGATGCTGGAAGAAGACCTCATCGAAGAGCTGGAAGCTGCTGGCGTCGACGAAGTCAAGGTGCGCACGGCGCTGACCTGCGAAACGCGCTACGGCCTGTGCGCCAAGTGCTATGGCCGCGATCTGGGCCGTGGCGGCCTGATCAACCTCGGCGAAGCCGTGGGTGTGATCGCTGCCCAGTCCATCGGCGAGCCCGGCACGCAGCTGACCATGCGTACGTTCCACATCGGTGGTGCCGCGTCGCGCGCTGCCATCGCATCGAGCGTGGAAGCCAAGTCCAACGGCGTGATCGGCTTCAACGCCACGATGCGCTATGTGAGCAACACCAAGGGCGAGCTGGTGGTGATTGCACGTTCGGGTGAAATCATCATCCACGACGAACATGGCCGCGAGCGCGAGCGCCACAAGGTGCCGTACGGCGCCACGCTGACCGTCAAGGCAGATCAGACGATCAAGGCCGGCACGATTCTGGCCAACTGGGATCCGCTGACGCGCCCCATCATCACCGAGTTCGCCGGCCAGACCAAGTTCGAGAATGTCGAAGAAGGTCTCACGGTTGCGAAGCAGGTCGATGAGGTGACCGGTCTGTCCACCCTGGTGGTGATCGACCCCAAGCGCCGCGGCGCTGCCAAGGTTGTTCGCCCACAGGTGAAGCTGATCGACGCCCAGGGCAACGAAGTGAAGATCCCTGGCACCGACCACTCGGTGACCATCGGTTTCCAGGTCGGCGCGCTGATCCAGGTGCGCGACGGTCAGGACGTGGGTCCCGGCGAAGTGCTGGCCCGTATCCCGGTCGAAGGTCAGAAGACCCGCGACATTACCGGTGGTCTGCCTCGCGTGGCCGAGCTGTTCGAAGCCCGTACGCCGAAGGACAAGGGCACGCTGGCCGAGATGACCGGTACCGTGTCGTTCGGCAAGGAAACCAAGGGCAAGGTCCGCCTGCAGATCACCGATCCCGAAGGCCACGTGTTCGAAGAACTCGTGCCCAAGGAGAAGAACATCCTGGTGCACGAAGGCCAGGTGGTGAACAAGGGCGAATCCATCGTCGACGGCCCGGCCGATCCGCAGGACATCCTGCGCCTGCTGGGCATCGAAGAGCTGTCGCGCTACATCGTTGATGAAGTGCAGGACGTGTACCGCTTGCAGGGTGTGAAGATCAACGACAAGCACATCGAGGTGATCGTTCGCCAGATGCTGCGCCGTGTCGTGGTCGAGAACGTTGGCGAGTCCAACTACATCGCAGGCGAGCAGGTCGAGCGCTCGGAGATTCTCAACACCAACGATGCGCTGCAGGGCGAAGGCAAGATCCCCGCGACCTACAGCAACCTGTTGCTGGGTATCACGAAGGCTTCGCTGTCGACCGACTCGTTCATCTCGGCCGCTTCCTTCCAGGAAACGACGCGCGTGCTGACCGAGGCTGCCATCATGGGCAAGCGCGACGAGCTGCGTGGCCTGAAGGAAAACGTCATCGTGGGTCGCCTGATCCCTGCCGGTACCGGCATGGCCTACCACCAGGCACGCAAGGCCAAGGACGCCATGGACGACGCCGAGCGCCGTGCCATCGCCGAAGCCGAAGCCGCTGAAATGGAAGCCCAGGGCTCTGCCTCCGATGAGGAAAGCAGCAGCACCGTCACCGCTACGGATTCCGCTGCGGACTAAACCCCCTGCGGCTGTCGCCGAATGAAACGCTCCCGTCCTGTCCTGTGGCAGGCCGGGAGCGTTTTTACTGGTGCAGGTACCTTGCCTGACCGACCCGCCACAATGGATCTTTGGCCGTTATTGGTTCACGTCAAGCGAAGCTGCCTGCGCCCCTGCACCCTGCCATCTGCCCATGTGGTCTTCCCCCCTTTTCTGGATAGCTGTCTCGCTCACCGTCTTCTGGGCGCTGGGCGCGTACAACCGCCTGATGCGCCTGCGCTCCGCCGTGGTGCAGGCGTTCGGTGCCTTTGATGCGCACATGCAGCGCCTGCTGGCCTTGCTTGGTGAGGTGGCAGCAGCGCGGCCGGTTGACGGAGCCGTGAGCCGTACTGTGGACCCTGCCAGCACCGTGATACCAGCGGTTCGTGCCGATGACCGCATGGCTGCCCTGGAGGGCGCCACGGTGCAGTTCAGCGCATCACTGGCGGTTGCGCGCGCGCGGCCGTTGCATGCGGATGCGCTTGCCGCCCTGGCGGCCGCCCGCAGCGTGCTGGATGCTTGCTGGGCGGCTGCCATGAACGAAAGCGCCGGCCTGGCGACTCAGAACGTGGCTGCCCCGGGCGACTCCAGCGCTGCACCTACCCAAGGCAGCGTTGCCGTGGATGAAGCGTCAGGCGATACAGGTGCGGCCGCATCAGTCGCGCTGCACACCTTGGTACCCTTGCAGATACGCTGGAGCGAAAACGTGGCCCACGCCGGTCACGCCATCGATACCTTCAACGATGCGGTCAGGCAGTACAACGAGGCTGTCGCTCAGTTTCCGGCGAGCTTGCTCGCCCGGCTTTTCGGCTTCAAGGCCACACGCGGGCTCTGAAACGAGCCCCGATCCATTCACCACCATGACCCATCCTTCTTCCCCGCGCCGCGCGCCGCCTGCGCAGCCCGTCCGCCAGGCACGGCCCCGCAGCAGCGGCCCGGTACCCGCCGAAAGGGGTGCTCAGGCTGCAGCAAGGCCTCGGCCTGCCGCTGACGGCTCTGTGGCCCTGTGGCAGCAGCTTGCCCAGGTAGCGATTGCATTGCAGGCCATACGCGGCGGACAGTCGGGTACCGCGGCGCTTGCTGCGGTGCGGCCCGACTTGCGCCCGGGCGTTCAATCGCTGCTGTTCCAGGTGCTGCGCCAGGCAGGCCGGGCCGAAACCCTGCGACGCCACATGGCACCGCGCACCCCGCCCCCTGCGGCAGATGCGTTGCTGTGCACCGCCCTCGCCCTGTGCTGGGACCCGCTGCAGTCGCCCTACGAACCGTTCACGCTGGTCAACCAGACGGTCGAGGCCGCCAAGCACGACCCTGCCACGCGGGCCCAGGCCTCGTTCATCAATGGCTGCCTGCGCCGGTTCCTGCGCGAGCGCGAGGCGCTGGTGGCGGCCACAGACGGCGAGCCGCTGGCCCGCTGGAACCATCCGCGCTGGTGGATCGACCGCTTGCGCAAGGACCACCCATCCGCGTGGGAGCAGATTCTGGCGGCCAACAATGCCCACGCGCCCATGACATTGCGTGTTAACAAGCAAAAAAGCACGGTAGCGCAATACCTTATTGCCCTGAATGCTATTGATATAGGAGCAAATGCCGTGGGCGATAGCGGGCTGGTGCTGGAGCGCCCCGTACCTGTGCAGATGCTGCCCGGCTTTGCGCAGGGCTGGGTGTCGGTGCAGGATGCTGCGGCCCAGCGCGCAGCGGGCCTGTTGCTCGACGGTCTCGACATGGCCCAGCCCCTGCGCGTGCTCGATGCCTGTGCAGCCCCCGGTGGCAAGACAGCCCATCTGCTGGAGCATGCGGGTGAGGGCGCGCCGCTTCAGGTTACGGCGCTGGAGATCGACCCCGTCCGCGCAAGCCGCATCACCGAAACGCTGGACCGGCTGGGCCTGCACGCCCAGGTGGTGGTGGCCGATGCCGCCCGACCCGATGCCTGGTGGCAGCAGCAGTGCAGTGGGGCACTCTTCGATGCCATCTTGCTGGATGCGCCGTGCACCGCGTCGGGTATCGTGCGTCGTCACCCCGATGTGCGCTGGCTGCGCCGCGAGTCGGACATTGCGCAGCTGGCCGCAATCCAGGCGCGTCTGCTCGAAGCCCTGTGGCCGCTGGTGCGTGTCGGCGGACGTCTGCTGTACTGCACCTGCTCGGTCTTTCGGGCCGAGGGCGAGCAGCAGGTGCAAACGTTTCTTGCGCACAACACCGACGCCGTTTTGCTGCCCTCGCCGGGCCATTTAATTCCCGCTATCCGGGACAGCCGCGCACACGTCCCGGACAATCCATCCAGTGATCACGACGGATTTTTTTACGCGCTGTTGCAGAAAACGTCGCCATGAGTTCGTGAGGGCTTGCGGCTGGCTGGTGTGCGCTGCGCTCTTCGTACTGATGGTCCAGACGAGCGGGGCAGCCGCGTCCGACGCGACCGCTGCCGAGAGCACCGAACTGCGCGTGGATCGCACCAGTGACGGCGTATTCCTCAGCACCAGTCTCCAGTTTGCCTTGCCCGAGCTGGCCGAAGACGCGCTCTACAAGGGCATCCCCATGTTCTTTGTGGCCGAAGCGCAGGTCTTGCGCCACCGCTGGTACTGGTCCGACAAGCAGGTTGCCCAAGCCACGCGGTACCTGCGGCTCAGCTACCAACCGCTGACGCGCCGGTGGCGGCTCAACACCTCCACCGTGCCCTTTTCCAACTCGGGTCTGGGCGTGGTGCTGGGGCAAAACTTTGATGACTACGACGACGCCATGGCCGCGGTACAGCGGATCGCGCGCTGGAAAATCGCCGATGCAGCTGCAATGGAGTCCGACGCCATGCACACCGTCAACCTGCGTTTTCGGCTGGACGTGTCGCAACTGCCGCGCCCCTTCCAGATCGGAGCTGTTGGCCAGTCTGGCTGGAATGTGCTGGTCTTGCGCAGCCAGCGCCTGACGCCGGAGCCCGCACGGTGACGTCGTCCGCCAGCGGCCCGGGCAGGTCGGGCAAGCCAGGCGATCCGGCTTCCAGCCACAGCGCTGCCCGGCAGTCGCGCGCGGTGCGGTGGGCACTGGGCGTGGGCGCGGCCATCATGTCGGCCATCGGCCTGGTGCTGCTGTTTCTGCTGACGCTGGCCACCAACAACCGCGCGCTGTACGAGCGCAACTACGCCTGGCTGTTCGGCGTGAATGTGCTGGTGGCCGTGCTGCTGCTGGCCGTGCTGTTGTGGGTGGCGGTACGTCTGGGCATCCGACTTCGGCGGGGGCGGTTTGGCAGCCGTCTGCTGGTCAAGCTGGCGGCCATCTTCGCGCTGGTCGGGCTGGTGCCCGGCGTGCTGATTTACGTGGTCTCATACCAGTTCGTCACCCGCTCCATCGAGAGCTGGTTCGACGTGAAGGTGGAGGGGGCCCTTTCGGCCGGGGTGAATTTGGCGCGGGTATCGCTCGATTCGCTGGCAACCGACATGGCGTCCAAAGCCCGCAATGCCAGTGCGCAGATCGGCCCCGTCCCGGACGCCGGAGCCGGCCTGGTGCTGGAGCGCATTCGGGAACAACTGGGTGCCACCGACGTGGTGCTGTGGAATGCCTCGGGCCAGGCCGTGGCCAGTGCGGGGCAAAGCCGGTTCAGCCTGAACCCGGAGCGGCCGGGCGCCGCGTTGCTGCGCACGGTACGACAGCAGCGGGCCACTGCGCAGATCGAAGGG
This sequence comes from Acidovorax sp. BL-A-41-H1, assembly GCF_051942715.1. NCBI lineage: Bacteria > Pseudomonadati > Pseudomonadota > Betaproteobacteria > Burkholderiales > Comamonadaceae > Acidovorax > Acidovorax sp. BL-A-41-H1. The sequence goes on from NZ_JBPVJQ010000003.1 coordinate 619,593, forward strand.
CTGGACGACATTTCGGACCCGCTGGCGGCGCAGAGCGCGCGGGTGAAGGTGCTGGTACTGGTCAGCACGCCCGGTGTGGGGTTGCTGGTAGAGCCGCGTTATCTGCAGGCGACGCTGCCGTTGCCACCCGCGCTCGTGGCCAATGCCATCGCAGTGCAGGACGCCAACCGCGAGTACCAGGAGCGCGCGCTGGCCCGTGGAGGACTGCGCCGCATGTACGTTGGCACGCTCACGCTGAGCCTTTTCCTGGCCGTGTTCGGGGCCGTGCTGCTGGCCGTGTTGCTGGGCAACCAGCTTGTGCGACCGCTGCTGGTGCTGGCCGAGGGGGTGCGCGAAGTGGCTGCGGGCAACCTCAGCCCCAAGGCGGCGCTGCAGGGCCGCGACGAACTGGGCGGGCTGACGCGGTCGTTTGCGCTCATGACGCAGCAGCTGGCCGATGCGCGCCAGGCCGTGGAGCAGAGCATGGGTCAGGTCGATGCCGCGCGTGCCAACCTGCAGACCATTCTGGACAACCTCACCGCAGGCGTCATCGTGCTCGACGCCGAAGGCCTCATCCTGTCGTCCAACCCGGGCGCTACGCGGATCCTGAAGGCGCCCATGGCGGCTTATGAACGCCAGCCGCTGTCTGCCGTGCCCGGCCTGGCCGAGTTTGCTGCCTCGGTGCAGGGGCATTTCGACGCCTTTCTGGGGGACCACGAGCGGCATGGGCTCGACCACTGGCAGCAGCCATTTGAACTGCATCCATCTGCGGGCGGCGGCGCGCAGCAACACGCCACCAGCCTGGTCGCGCGGGGCGCCGAGCTCCCGAATGCCGCCCGGCTGTTGGTTTTTGACGACATTTCGGAGATTGTTTCGGCCCAGCGCGCACAGGCCTGGGGCGAGGTCGCCAGGCGCCTTGCGCACGAAATCAAGAACCCGCTGACCCCCATCCAGCTGTCTGCAGAGCGCTTGGAGATGAAGCTCTCGGGCAAGGTGGCCGCACCGGAACAGGCCATCCTGACCAAGTCGGTGAAGACCATCGTGGACCAGGTCGATGCCATGAAGCGCCTGGTCAACGAGTTCCGTGATTACGCGCGCCTGCCTGCTGCCGAACTGCAGTCGCTGGATCTGAACGCACTGGTTGCTGACGTGCTGAACCTCTACGGCGAAGAGAATGCCACCGTGCCGGTGGTGGCTGAGCTGGACCCGCAATGCCCCCCGATTGCAGGCGACGCGCAGCAACTGCGGCAGGTGGTGCACAACCTTTTGCAAAACGCGCAAGACGCCACCGAACAGGCGCGCGTCGAGGGCAAGACCGAACTGATGCCGGTACGGATCAGCACCCGCTGGGGTAGCACTTCGCGGCGTGTGCGCCTGACCGTTTCGGACTCGGGGAGTGGCTTTCCCGCGCACATCCTGCAGCGTGCGTTCGAGCCCTACGTGACCACAAAGGCGCGCGGTACCGGCCTGGGGCTGGCAGTGGTCAAGAAGATCGCCGATGAGCATGGAGCGCGGATTGACCTGTCCAACCGCACGGAAGACGGTGTGGTGCGGGGCGCGCAAGTGTCGCTATCATTCGCCCCTGAATCCCCGGTGGCGTGATAACAACAGCGCCCCGCAGTACCTCAAGGCGCTTCAAAACTCATGGCAAACATTCTGGTGGTCGACGACGAGCTGGGCATCCGTGACCTGCTGTCAGAAATTCTGAACGACGAAGGCCACAGTGTGGACCTGGCGGAAAACGCGACGCAGGCCCGCAGTGCGCGTGCCGCCAACACCTACGACCTGGTGCTGCTGGATATCTGGATGCCCGACACCGACGGGGTGTCGCTGCTCAAGGAATGGTCCACCGCGGGCGCGCTGACGATGCCCGTGATCATGATGAGCGGACACGCCACCATCGACACCGCGGTAGAAGCCACCCGCATCGGCGCATTTTCGTTTCTCGAAAAGCCCATCACCCTGCAAAAGTTGCTCAAGGCCGTGGAGCAGGGCCTGGCCCGCAATGCCGCCCACCAGGCAGCCCCCACTGCAGCCGTGCAAGTCGCGGCGGTGGCCCAAGTCGCTGCCGACCCGGCGTATGCAATCCCGTCCGCGTCGAGCGTCGTGGCCGTCCTGGCCGGCGCCGACAACGGGCCGCATGCCCATCAGGGGTTCGATCTGGACCGTCCTCTGCGCGAGGCACGGGACGGATTCGAAAAAGCCTACTTCGAGTTCCATCTGGCGCGCGAGGGCGGTTCGATGACCCGCGTGGCCGAGAAGACGGGGCTGGAGCGCACCCACCTGTACCGCAAGCTGCGCCAGCTGGGCGTGGACCTGGGCCGCGGCAAGCGCGGCTGACCGGCGAACCTTCTCGCTTTGCAGAAAATTGTGGGGTCGCGTTTTTGCGCCGGTTTTTCTGGATATAATTTGAGGCTCAGGCCCGGTAGCTCAGTCGGTAGAGCAGAGGATTGAAAATCCTTGTGTCGGTGGTTCGATTCCGCCCCAGGCCACCAAATTTTTATGGACGACCTTTTGGACGCCGGTAAAACGCAAAAAGCGACCCCTTAAAAGGTCGCTTTTTTGTTGGCGCATCGGGCCGGGACGCCTAGGCAGGCCAATCTGCGAGGATCTGTTCAAGGCCCCAACGGCCATCCCATGCCGTGGCAACGCTCCGACGATCCGTTACTTGCGGTCCTTGTTCTTGGCTTGCGGCAACTGTTGCGCCATTTCCAGGTGATGGCGCAACGCCGGCAGCTTGCCCGATGCAAAGGCCTTGATCTCAGCGTCCTTCGCGTCGCGCGACGCCTTCTCGAACAGTTCGATCGTGTCCCGGTGTGCCTCGATGCCCATGGACTCGGCATAGCGGCGGTCGAAGTCTGCGCCGTCGGCGGTCGACAGCAGCTTCATCTTGCCCTTTTGCACCATTGATGGACCGTCGGGCAGCTTCACGCCACGGGCCTGGGCCAGCGCAGCCAGTTCCTCGTTGGTCTGGGTGTGGTCCTTCACCATCTGCTGGGCAAAGGCCTTGATCTCGGGGCTGGTGGCTTTCTCTATGGCGAGCTTGCTGCTCTCGACCTCGGCGAAACCGCTGTGCGCGGCCTTTTCCATGAAGTCCCGGTCTGCGCCGTCTACACGCCGCTGGCCGGACGTTGCGGCTGAATCGGAGTTTCCGGCACCCTGGCCGCTCGCCTTGGCGGTTGTGCCGGAAGTGCCCTGGCTGCCCTGCGTGGTGTTCTGGGCCAACGAGACGCCGGGGGCCGACAGCGCTGCAAACAGCGTAACGGTGGCGATGGTCATGGGAGTGCGGTGAAAAGTCATGGTGAGTGCTCCTGCGGGCGGGTCAATGTGAAACACGGAGGTTGGGCGCACCAGCGCGGGCGTGTCGTAGGACGGTGTTGATGTCCGCCGTGTGATTCGGGCGAACGCAGGGGGCAGACAACTGTGCTGCGCGGGCGCACACCGGTGTGCCGTGCACAAGCCTTTGCCTTTCGCAAGCGGGCACTGGGACGGTCCGGCGATGACAGTCGAGTACATAAAAAAACCGGCAAGCGATGCACGCTTGCCGGTTGGTTGTGGGGACCGGCGGTCTTAAAGGCTCCGCGCCTTATCAGCGGTCATTCTTGTGACTCTGGCGGCCGGCTTCGGCATGCTGCTCGGATGAGCCGCCGCGTGTACCGCCACCGCTGCCACCGCTGTTCCCACCGTTGCCACTACCGTTGCCACCACCGCCGTGGCTCTTGGCGCCGGCCTGGCGGGCCTCTTCCGACGTGAACTCGTGCGCATTGCCACTTTGGTGGGCTGCCTGGCCCCCCTTGCTGGCAATTTCACGCTGGCGTTCGGGGTCCATCGCCGCAAAGCCGCGGTTGGAACTGCCGCCGCTGTTCTGGTTGCCACCGCTTTGGTTTCCCTGATTTCCCTGATTCGATGCCATTGAAATACTCCTTTGAAAGCCCGGCAGCAACATCGCCACTGGTGCCTTACTCCTGTGGCAATCGGGGTGCCACTCGGGGTATGCGTGATCCAGGGCTGACTCCTCCGGTACCGATTGCACAGGTGGTAAATCGTTCGGCAGAGCTTGCTGAGCCGGGCCCCTCTTTCGCCTTGTCGGAGCGTGTTGACATGCAGCGCTGTTGGCAGCGCGATGAACAAGAGAGGTGCTTTCCCGGCGACCGATCAGCCAAAGCGCCACACCGGCATGCTGTTGCGCGCTTTGCGGCGCTCGGCAGGCTCGATGCGCAATTCCTGCCGGTACTTGGTGACCGTGCGGCGCGCCACCTTCACGCCCTGGCGTTCGAGATGGCGCGTCAGGTCAGCGTCCGTCAAGGGCGCGTCTGATGATTCAGCCGCGACCATGCCACCGATCAGTTCACGGATGGCGGCCTGAGAACATTCACCGCCTCCGCTCAGGCGCATGGCGCGCGAGAAGAATTTCTTGAGCTCCATCACCCCGTGCGGGGTTTCCATGAATTTGTTGTTGGTCACCCGGCACACCGTGGATTCGTGCACGCCCACATCCTCGGCAATCTGCGCCAGCGCCAGCGGCTTGAGCGCAAGTGGCCCGTGCTCGAAGAAGCCTTGCTGGTGCCGCACGATGGCCTGGGCCACCGACATGATGGTGGAGATGCGCTGCTCGATGTTGCGCACGGTCCAGGTGGCTTCGCGGATCTGCCCGTCGAGCGCCGAGCCTGCGTCGATGCCTGCGCGGCGTGCAGCGTCGACGTAGTCGTGGTTGACACGCAAGCGCGGTACCGCGCGGTGGTTGCTCTGCACCGTCCACTCGCCGCTGCGCCTGCGGACCACGCGCACATCTGGCACCACGTACTGCACCGGGGGCGAGTTCACGCTCCAGCCCGGATGCGGGTCGAGCCGGCGGATGCGGGCCAGCACGGCCAGCACATCGGCGCTGCTGACATTCAGCAGGGCAGACAGCGTCTGCACATCGCTGGCGGCGACACGGCCCAGGTGGTCGAGCGCGCGCAGGCACAGCGCCTGTTGCGGTACCGGCGCCATGGCGCGCACCTGCAGGCGCAGGCACTCGGCCAGGTCGCGCGCGCCCACACCGGCGGGCTCCAGCGACTGCACCCGGCACAGGGCAATGCGCCACTCATCCTCGTCGGGCTGCTCGGGCCAGTCGGCCAGCAGTGTGGCCATGGCCAGTTCATCAATACTGGTGCGAAAGTAGCCGTCGTCTTCCAGCGATGCCGCCACCAGGCGCGCCAGTTCCCGCTCGCGCTCCGACAGCCGCAGCAGGTCCAGCTGGGCCATCAGGTGGTCGGCCAGTGTGGGGCTGTGAGCGCAGCGGTCTTGCAGTGCGTCGCCGTTGGCGGCGGGCGCGTGTCTGGGTGCATCCAGCCAGCTGGCATCGTCCATGCCGTCATAGAGGGCTGAGGTGTCGTCATCCACGCCATCTGCAGCGTCGTTGGCGCTCAGGATGCCGTCGATGTCGGTGCATTCGATGAACGGGTTGTTGGCCACCGCGTTCTGCAGTACCTGCCGGAAATCGAGCGATGACATCTGCAGCAGCTTCACGGCTTGCTGCTGGCGTGGCGACATGGCCAGTTGGTGGACTTGGTGGGGCAGGGCGGCGAGTTGGAGCATGGGTGGGCCGTACGACTGGAGTGATGCCGGGGCAACAGCTCCGGAATGGGTGGGTACTGCGCAAGCTCTGTGCCGCAAGCGCTCGGTAAACACCCTGATTCACGCGCAACCACCGCGTTTCAAAATGCCGCGTCGCCGGGTATGCGCATTGCACACGGTCGCGTTCACAGCCTACAGGGGCGTGTTCGCACTGGTATCGCGAGCTTCCACAGGCGCAAAACGGGTTTGCCGGCCGCTGCGTAAGTTGCGGTAACTTTTACCGGTTACCTTGTCCAGGGCGGTTGGCCCGTCGCTGGCGACAGCATCGCGCGGGTGTTGATTTCTGGTGCTGCAACCTGTGCCTACAGGCTGATGGACGCCGTTACGAATGCTATTTGCACGCGTGCGCCGCTAGAAGGTGCATGAAAGAATGAACTCACATGCATACAGACACGACAGATGGGAGGTGACCGTGAGCCATGTGTTGATCATCGAAGACGACAGGGACGCCGGGGAGGTGATGGCGCTGTGGATCGGGATGCTGGGCTTCTCTGTGACGGTGGCCCGCAGCCTGCGTGAGGCCCGCGCCCAGATGGCGCTGCACACGCCTAACCTCATCCTGCTGGACCTGCATCTGCCCGACGGGAACGGTCTGGCGCTGCTGCGTGACGAGTCGGGTGCCCCGCCGTGTGACGTGGTGCTGATCACCGGCCACGCCACGCTGGACACCTCCATCGAAGCCCTGCGCTTGGGCGCCGTGGACTACCTCGTCAAGCCCGTGTCGGAAAGCCAGCTGCGCGGCGTGCTGTCGCGCATTACCCGCCCCGGGGCCCTGCAGGCCGAGATCACCGGGCTGCAGACGGAATGGCAGCGCACCGGATTGTTCGGGCACCTGGTAGGCAAGTCAGCGGCCATGAGCGGTGTGTACCAGCAGATCGCCCGCGTGGCGGGCACGGCCATCACGGTGCTGATTGCGGGGGAGAGCGGCACCGGCAAAGAGCTGGTGGCGCGTACCGTGCATGACCTGAGCCGCCGCAGGGCGGGGCCGTTTCTGGCGGTCAACTGTGGCGCCATTTCGCCGCAACTGATCGAGAGCGAAATCTTCGGCCACGAGAAGGGCAGCTTCACCGGGGCCGACCGCCAGCACCAGGGCTTTTTCGAGCGGGCCGAGGGCGGCACGCTGTTTCTGGATGAGGTGACCGAGATGCCGCAGCAGTTGCAGGTCAAGCTGCTGCGCATTCTGGAAACACGCAGCTACATGCGGGTGGGCTCTACCCGTGTGCTGGAGGCCGATGTGCGCATTGTGGCGGCCACCAACCGTGACCCCGGGCAGGCCGTACGCAGCGGCGCGCTGCGTGAAGACCTGTTCTACCGCCTCAACGTGTTTCCGGTGGAGCTGCCGCCCTTGCGCGAGCGGCTCGAAGACGTACCCTTGCTGGCGCAGCACTTTCTGGTAGACGTGGCGCGGCGTGAAGGCCACACCCGCGTGTTTACACCCGCAGCACTGCGCGCGTTGCAGGCCTACCCCTGGCCGGGCAATGTGCGCGAGCTGCGCAACGCCGTGCAGCGCGCCTATGTGATGGCAGAAGGTGATGAGGTGACCGACGCGTGGATGCCGACCGCAGCAGATCCACGCAGGAGCGCGGATGGTGCCCAAGAGCGGGGTGGCGATGGCATCCGTGTGCCGCTGGGAACCTCGCTGGCCGAGACGGAGCGCAAGCTCATCCTGGCCACGCTCGGGCATTTTCAGAACCACAAGGAGCGCACGGCCGCGGCACTGGGTGTGAGCCTGAAGACGCTGTACAACCGGCTCAAGGAGTACGAGGGCATGCCCGCCACGAACACGCCGCACTGAATGAGTGAGGGGCTTAATGCAACGGGCGGCGCCGGTTACCGACGGGATGTAGGGACGGCTTCATGGACCCGGCCTAGCTGTAGCGCATCCGCGTTGGGTGCTGCGCGGCGAACAGCATCGACCGGGCCAGGTCGGGCGGCTGACGTGCCACCCGGGCCGCGCGCTTGATGCTGTCTTTGGCAAAGGCAGGCTCCTGGGTCAGCTTCAGGTGCCCGGTCACCGCATGGACCAGTTGTCCGTACCCTGGCAATCGGCGTGCCCGGCCCCGCTGCGGGGCTTTGGCAAAAGCAGCCGCGGTATAGAATTCGCGCCCCGCACGGCTGCTGTGGCCCTGGCCCGGCGGTCAGTTGGCACACGCATCTGCCTCGCCCGCCCCGTACTGCGGGCTCACCCTTTTCTCAGGGCCTGCGGCCCCGCAGCGGTTCACGCGCGGCGGCCGCTGCCCTATGTTCACCCTGGCTTTCCATGTCCCCAGTGCCTGTCCTGCCCCACACCACCCTCGGAATCGACTTTGGCACCTCCAACTCGGCCATGGCCGTGCGGCAGGGCAACGGGCTGTCGCAGATGATTGCGGTGGAAGGCGATGCACGTACGCTGCCCACCGCGCTGTTCTTCAATGGCGAAGACCATCGCACCCACTTCGGCCGCGACGCCGTGGCCCACTACCTGGCGGGCACCGAGGGCCGCCTGATGCGCTCGCTCAAGAGCCTGCTGGGCAGCGCGCTGCTGCAGGACAAGACGGCGGTGCACAACAAGCTGGTGAGCTACCAGGACATCATCAGCCTGTTCCTGCGCATGCTGGTGCAAAAGGCCCAGGGCGAACTGGGCGGGATGCCCGAGCGCGTGGTGATGGGCCGCCCCGTGCATTTTGTGGATGGCGACCCCGGGCGTGACCAGCAGGCCGAAGACGCATTGCGCCGCGCTGCCGAGGATGCGGGCTTTGCCGACGTGTCGTTCCAGTACGAGCCAATTGCCGCGGCGCTGGACCATGAGCAGCGCATCGACCGCGAGACGCTGGTGCTGGTGGTGGACATCGGCGGCGGTACGTCGGACTTCACGGTGGTGCGCCTGGGCCCCGAGCGCATGCAGCGCGCCGACCGCGCCAGCGATGTGCTGGCCACCACCGGCGTGCATGTGGGCGGCACCGACTTCGACCGGCGCCTCAGCCTGGACCTGCTGATGCCCCTGCTGGGCTTTCGCCACACCGGCCCCGCCGGGCGCGAGGTACCCAGCCGCGTGTTCTTTGACCTCTCGACCTGGCACCTGATCCAGTGGCTGTACGCGCCACGCGCCATGCGCGACGCACAAGACCTGCGCACCAGCTATGCCGACGCTCGCCTGCACGCCCGGCTGATGCGTGTGCTGCACGAGCGCCTGGGCCACCGCCTGGCCGACACGGTGGAGCAGGCCAAGATTGCCGCGTCGCTGGCCGATGCCGATGCGCCCATGGCACTGGACTGGATCGAACCGCTGCTGGCGGCCACCGTCACCCCGCAGGGGCTGGCCCAGTCGCTGGCGCAGCCGCTGGAGCAGGTGGTGGCCTGTGCGGGCGAGTGCCTGCAACGGGCCGGCCTGGCCGCACCGGGCGGGGTGGACGCGATCTACCTTACCGGAGGCTCGTCGGCCCTGCGGCCCTTGCGCCACGCGCTGCGGCAGGCGTTTCCGGAGACGCCGCAGGTCGAGGGCGACCTGTTTGGCGGGGTGGCGTCGGGGCTGGCCGTCAGTGGTCGCTAAACCCTCCGGTGCAGGTCCTTGAATCCCGTTTTGCTATTGTATTGATAGCTGTCAGGGATTGTTCTTCCTGGGCCTCAGGCCTGTTTTGCCCAAAATTGACCATCCGGGCACGGTTTTGGCGCTTTCAGCGGGTGCGTCACGCCGTGCCAGCGCCATCGATCTTCCCGTCCCCCCCGTCGTCCCCCTGGTCCCCGTCCTCGCGCTTCCACGCCAGGGCGGTGTTGTAGAGCTGGTTACGCGGCGCGCCGGTGATTTCGGCGGCCAGCCGCACGGCCGTTTTGAGGGGAAGTTCCTGCACCAGCAGGCGCAGCACACGCAGGCTCTCGCTGTCGTCCGTGGCCACGGCCACCGGGTGCAGCAGCACGACGAATTCACCGCGAGAGCGCTGCGGTGATCCGTCCAGCCAGGCCTTCAGATCCTTCGCGGGCTGGGTCGTCACCTCTTCAAACTGCTTGGTCAGCTCGCGGGCCAGCGTGACGGGGCGTTCGCCCAGCACGGCCAGCGCCTGGGCCAGTTCGCCGATGCGGTGGGGGGCTTCCAGCAGCACCACGCACCGGGGCTCAGGGGCCAGCTGCTGCGCAATGGCGGTGGCGCGCTCGGCGCTTTTGGTGGGCAGGAACCCGGCAAACACAAAGCCGCCGTGCTCGCTGCCGTGCGCCACGGCCCCGGCCACGCTGAGCGCCGTGGTCACGCTGCTGGCGCCGGGCAGGGGCACGGCACGCAGGCCTGCGGCCTGCACAGCGGCCACCAGGCGCGCACCGGGGTCGCTCACGCCGGGGGTGCCTGCATCGCTCACGTAGGCCACGCGCTGGCCCTGCTGCAGCCGCAGCACCACGTTCTGCGCGGCCTCGGCCTCGTTGTGCTGGTGCACGGCCAGGCACTGGGCCGACCCCTTGTCGATGCCGTAGGCGCGCAGCAGCGCCTGGGTGTGGCGCGTGTCCTCGCAGGCCACGGTGTCGGCCATCTGCAGCACATGTAGCGCCCGCAGCGTGATGTCGGCCAGGTTGCCAATCGGCGTGGCCACCACATACAGGGCACCCTGCGGATAATGCTGCGCAGCCGCCGCTTCGCGCGCGGCGTCAAGGGCTGAAGCGAAAGATGCGCTCAATGAAATTCCTTGGAAGAAGTAAGCCCGCGCCCGAATCCAGCACAGGCACTGCGCCCACAACGCGGGAGCGCGGCAACATGGCAGAGGACCGCGCCCTGGCCTACCTGGAACAGCAGGGCCTGCGTGCCGTGGCCCGCAATTATCGGACGCCCGGCCGCGGCGGTGGCGAGATTGACCTGGTGATGCGCGACCGCGATGGCACGCTGGTGTTTGTGGAAGTGCGCAGCCGGGGCACTGCCGCGTTTGGCGGGGCGGGCGCGAGCATTGGCGCGGTCAAGCAGCGGCGCATTGTGCTGGCGGCGCGCCACTACCTGCTGCGCCTGCCGTCGCCGCCACCGTGCCGGTTTGACGTGGTGCTGGTGGAAGACACCGTGCAGTGGCTCCAAGCCGCGTTTGACGCGCAGTAGCGGGTGATAAACGCTCCCGGAGCCGCCAGACGACCCACCCGCCTCTACGGTTTGCTACAAAATATGTAACACCAGCCGGGTATCATCGGGCCCTCATGCTAGAGCAACGCATCCAACAGCATTTCATCGACAGTGCCGACCTGAAGTACCAGGCCGCGCAGGTTCTGAGCCACCCCATCGCTGCCGCCGTGCAGGCCGTGCTGGCCTGCGTGACCAGCGGGGGCAAGGTGCTGGCCTGCGGCAACGGCGCATCGGCCGCCGAGGCGCAGCAGTTTGCCGCCTTCTGCGTGGCCGGTTTCGAGCGCGAACGCCCTGAACTGGCCGCCGTGGCGCTCACGTCCGACGGAACCATGCTCACGGCCGTATCGGCCGGCGCCAGCGATGCCGCCCAGCAGTTTGCGCGGCAGGTGCGCGCGCTGGGGCAGGCGGGCGACGTGCTGCTGCTGCTGTCGGTCAGCGGCAACGATGCCAACCTGCTGGCCGCCGCCGAAGCCGCCCACGAGCGCGACATGACGGTGGTGGCGCTGACCGGCCGCACGGGCGGCAAGCTGGCTGCGCTGCTGCGCGAAACCGATGTATTGATCAACGTGCCGCACGACCGCGCGGCGCGCGTGCGTGAAGTCCACGCCCTTGTGCTGCACTGTCTGAGCGACGGTGTGGACGCCCAGTTACTTGGTGAACAGGAGACTCCGCTATGAACCAGACCCCATATTCTTCCTTGCCCCGCGGCGCTGTGGCCGCCCGTTCGGCCCGCCGCACCGTGTGCACCGTGCTGGCCGCTGCCGCACTGGCCGCCACCCTGTCGGCCTGCGCCCCGCTGATCGTCGGCGGCGCCGTCGTGGGCGGCGTGATGGCAGTGGACCGCCGCACGGCGGGTACGCAGATCGAGGACGAAGGCATCGAGCTGCGCGCCGCGGCCCGCATCCGCGAAACGCTGGGCGACCGCGTGCACGTCAACATCACGAGTTACAACCGCCAGGCGCTGGTGACCGGCGAAGTGAATAACGCCCAGGACCGCCAGTCGGTCGAGCAGATCGTCTCGCAGGTGGACAACGTGCGCTCGGTCGTCAACGACCTGGCCGTGACGCCGCCCAGCACCCTGAGCCAGCGTTCCAACGACACATTCATCACCGGCAAGGTGCGCGCCAGCCTGGTGGACGCCCGCGACATTACTGCCAATGCCTTCAAGGTGGTGACCGAGCGCGGCACCGTGTACCTGATGGGCCGCGTGTCGCAGCGCGAGGCCACGCGTGCCACCGAAATCGCGCGCGGGGTGAGCGGGGTGGTCAAGGTCGTGCGCGTGTTCGAGATCGTCTCGGAAGAAGAGCTGCGCCGCAGCGCGCCCCAGCCGGCCCCTGTGACGACGGACCGCGCTCCTGCCGGCGGCTGATCCCCGCTGCGCCAGACAAAAAAACCCGGGCTGCCTTCGCACCCCGGGTTTTTTCATGGCGCAAGCCGCGCGGTGCTCAGCCCAGGCGCTTGATCAGGCTGGACGTGTCCCAGCGGTTGCCGCCCATCTTCTGCACATCGGCATAGAACTGGTCCACCAGCGCCGTCACCGGCACGCGCGAGCCGTTGCGGCGTGCTTCGTCCAGCACCAGGCCCAGGTCCTTGCGCATCCAGTCCACGGCAAAGCCGAAGTCGAACTTGCCGTCCACCATGGTCTTGCCGCGGTTGTCCATCTGCCAGCTTTGTGCGGCGCCCTTGCCGATCACGTCCAGCACCTGCTTCATGTCCAGCCCCGCGTTCTGGCCGAACGCCACGGCCTCCGACAGGCCCTGCACCAGGCCCGCGATGCAGATCTGGTTGACCATCTTGGCCAGCTGGCCCGAGCCGCTGTCACCCAGCAGCGTGAACGCACGCGAAAACGCCATGGCTACCGGCTGCGCCGCGGCAAAGGCATCGGCATCCCCCCCGCACATCACGGTGAGCATGCCGTTTTGCGCGCCTGCCTGACCGCCCGACACGGGCGCATCCACAAACTGCAGGCCCAGCGCGCGGGCTGCGGCATACAACTCTCGCGCTACTTCGGCCGACGCCGTGGTGTGGTCCACAAAAATGGCGCCGGGCTTCATGCCCGCAAAGGCACCGTCTGCGCCCAGCGTCACCGAGCGCAGGTCGTCGTCGTTGCCCACACAGCAGAACACGATGTCGGCGCCTGCAGCAGCCTCACGCGGCGTTGTGGCATGTTTTGGCGCTGTAGTGCTGGCAAATTCTGCACACCATGCTACTGATTTTGTAGCGGTGCGGTTGTACACCGTCACTTCATGGCCGGCCAGGGCCAGGTGGCCTGCCATGGGGTATCCCATCACGCCCAGGCCCAGAAAGGCGACCTTGCGCGAAGGGGTGGCGTCGTAGTTGCGAGGATTGGTGCTTGGCATGGCGGGTGTGGAAGTAAGGGTGGTGGGAGAGCTTGCCAGAAGAGGCCGGACCACGGAGGCCGGTCGGGAATTGGCGGCAGGCCGCATGCCGGTGCGTTTGCAGCCTGCCGTCGCCGCTGTATTCGGAGGGCGGGCGCCCCCGTGTTGCCGCCGGTGAATCGGCGAGGGCAGGGGCCTGCCCCCCGCCTGCACTGGCGCATCGGCTAGACGATCGCGAAGTGCTCGGTACCCTGGGCCAGGTCGGGCGAACGGGCGCGCTGGCTGTTGAGCTTGATCTGCAGACGCAGGTCGTTGAGCGAATCGGCGTTGCGCAGGGCATCTTCGTAGCTGATGACGTTGGCTTCGTACGCGTCGAACAGCGCCTGGTCAAACGTCTGCATGCCCAGGTTGCGGCTCTTTTTCATGATCTCCTTGATCTCGGTGACATCGCCCTTGAAGATCAGGTCGGAGATCAGCGGCGTGTTGAGCATCACCTCGACAGCGGCGGCGCGGCCCTTGCCGTCCTGTTTGGGAATCAGCCGCTGCGAGACCATGGCGCGCAGGTTGAGCGACAGGTCCATCAGCAGTTGCGCACGGCGCTCTTCGGGGAAGAAGTTGATGATGCGGTCCAGCGCCTGGTTGGCACTGTTGGCGTGCAGCGTGGCCAGGCACAGGTGGCCGGTTTCTGCAAACGCCACCGCGTGTTCCATGGTCTCGCGATCGCGGATTTCGCCCATCAGGATCACGTCGGGCGCCTGGCGCAGCGTGTTTTTCAGGGCCGCTTCCCAGCTGTCGGTATCCAGCCCCACCTCGCGCTGCGTCACCACGCAGTTCTTGTGCGGGTGCACGAACTCGATCGGGTCTTCCACCGTGATGATGTGGCCGTAGGAGTTCTCGTTGCGCCAGTCCACCATGGCAGCCAGCGTGGTCGACTTGCCCGAGCCCGTGGCACCCACCAGGATGCACAGGCCGCGCTTGGTCATGGTCACTTCCTTGAGCACCTGCGGCACGCCCAGGCCGTCGATGGTGGGCAGCGTAAGCGGAATAGTTCGCAGCACCATGCCGACCCGGCCCTGCTGGATGAAGGCGTTGACACGAAAGCGCCCGATGCCCGCTGGCGAGATCGCGAAGTTGCACTCTTTCGTGCGCTCGAAGTCTGCCACCTGCTTGTCGCTCATGATGGCCCGCGCCAGCGTGAGCGTGTGGTTGGGCGTCAGGGGCTGGGGCGATACCTTTGTGACCTTGCCGTCGACCTTGATCGCAGGCGGAAACTCGGCGGTGATGAAGAGGTCGCTGCCATTGCGGCTCACCATCAGCTTGAGCAGGTCGTTGATGAATTTACTGGCCTGATCGCGTTCCATCAGAAATTCTCCCGGGCAGGCACATGGGCCAGGCCGTCGGTGGGTGTGGGTTGCATGGGCATGTGGCGGTTATTTCTGGTTGTCGCTCAGGCGCGCACTGACCACCCGCAGGCGCAGCGACAACTTGCGCGCCAGCAATGCGACCAGGCTGGCCGCCAGTTGCGGGTCCTTGCTCATCATGTCGTCCAGGGCCTCGGCGCTCAGAACGGCGATCTCGCAGTCGGTGAGCGTGGTGCAGGCCGAAAATCGGATGCCGCTGTCCAGCAGCGACATTTCGCCCAGGATGTCGCCGGGCCTCGTTTCGGCCAGCCGCAGTTGCTCGCCCCAGGGCTGCACGCGGTCCACGGCAATGGTGCCGGTGAGCAGGACCACCATGAAGTTGCCGTATTCATCCTGGCGGATGACGTCGCGGTTCGACGGCACGGCCGCGAATTCAAAGAACCGCTCCATGCGTTCCACGGCGTCCTTGTCCAGGTGTGCCATGTACTTGTCTTTGGCCCACAGGCCCTGCAGAAGCTTGCCGCCGCGGCTGGTGGGCAGGCGCTTGGCACCCACTTCCACCGCACGCGCCTCCCAGGGCACCAGCATCGAGTCGTCGACGCCCTGGCCAGCAAAAGCCGTGGAGAACAGCACCGAGTCGGTATGGTCCTCCGTGGGCCTGTCACCGCGGGATTTCATTTTCAGAAGGCCCAGAATGCCTTTCATAGTCATAGCTCCGGTATGCAGCCGCTACCGGGCTGCCAAGTCAGGGATGGTGGCGTGGTCAGCCCGGGAAGTTCTCGGGGATCTTGGCCTTGGACCGTGCCTCGGCCGGGCTGATGATGTTGCGGCGAACCAGGTCGGTGAGGTTCTGGTCCAGCGTCTGCATGCCCACGCTGTTGCTGGTCTGGATGGTGGAGTACATCTGCGCCACCTTGGCCTCGCGGATCAGGTTGCGGATGGCGCTGGTGCCCAGCATGATCTCGTGGGCCGCCACCCGGCCCGAACCGTCCTTGGTCTTGCACAGCGTCTGCGAGATCACGGCCTGCAGCGATTCGGACAACATCGCGCGGACCATTTCCTTTTCTTCGGCGGGGAACACGTCGATGATGCGGTCGATGGTCTTGGCGGCACTGGATGTGTGCAGCGTGCCGAACACCAGGTGGCCCGTTTCGGCGGCCGTCATGGCCAGGCGGATGGTTTCCAGGTCGCGCATTTCG
Source organism: Acidovorax sp. BL-A-41-H1 (assembly GCF_051942715.1). Lineage (NCBI taxonomy): Bacteria > Pseudomonadati > Pseudomonadota > Betaproteobacteria > Burkholderiales > Comamonadaceae > Acidovorax > Acidovorax sp. BL-A-41-H1. Next base: position 635,155 of record NZ_JBPVJQ010000003.1, read on the forward strand.
CCCACCAGGATGGCGTCCGGGTCTTCGCGCAGCGCAGACTTCAGGGCCGCCGCGAACGACAGCGTCATCGGGCCCACTTCGCGCTGGTTGATCAGGCACTTTTTGGATTCGTGCACGAACTCGATCGGGTCCTCTACCGTGAGGATGTGGCCGTACTCGGTTTCGTTGAGGTAGTTGACCATGGCGGCCAGCGTGGTGGACTTGCCCGAACCCGTGGGGCCGGTCACCAGCACCAGACCGCGCGGCTTCAGGGCCGGGTCGCCAAAGATCTTCGGGGCGTTGAGCTGCTCCAGCGTGAGGATCTTGGAGGGAATGGTCCGGAACACGGCGGCGGCACCGCGGTTCTGGTTGAAGGCGTTGACGCGAAAGCGCGCGAGGCCTTCGATTTCAAACGAGAAGTCGACTTCCAGGAACTCCTCGTAGGCCTTACGCTGCGAGTCGTTCATGATGTCGTAGACCATCGCGTGGACCGTCTTGTGGTCCAGCGCATCGACGTTGATGCGGCGCACGTCGCCGTGTACGCGGATCATCGGTGGCAGCCCGGCGGACAGGTGCAGGTCGGAGGCCTTGTTCTTGACGCTGAACGCGAGCAATTGGGTGATGTCCACGGATTCCCTCAAATCGTTTGATACGCTTGCCAAACATTATGACCACGATTGCTAACAACCTCCAACAGGTGCAAGGCCGTATCACACAGGCCTGTGCGGCTGCTGGGCGCGATGCCGGAAACGTCCTGTTACTTGCTGTGTCCAAGACCTTTGGCCCCGATGCGGTGGCAGAGGCCGCAGCGGCCGGGCAACGGGCATTCGGCGAGAACTACATCCAGGAGGGTGTCGAGAAAATCCTGGTGCTGCGCGACATGGCTGCGCTGCCAGGCAGCGGCCTGCAGTGGCACTGCATCGGGCCCATCCAGAGCAACAAGACGCGTCTGGTGGCCGAGCACTTCGACTGGGTGCACACGGTAGACCGCCTGAAGATCGCCGAGCGCCTGTCGGCCCAGCGGCCTGCGGGCCTGCAGCCGTTGCAGGTGTGCATCCAGGTCAACATGGATGGCGGCGCCACCAAGTCGGGGGTGCCACCGGCAGAGGCGCTTGCGCTGGTGCAGGCAGTGGCGCATTTGCCGCACCTGAAGGTGCGGGGGCTCATGAGCATTCCGGATGTGGCGCCTGAATACGCCGCCCAGCTGGCGGTGCATGAGGCCACGCGGCAGCTGTTCGACCGGATTGCCGCCTCGGGGGTGGGCGGCCTTGATGCGTTCGACACCCTGTCGATGGGCATGACGGCCGACCTGGAAGCCGCCATCCACGCGGGCAGCACCATGGTGCGCGTGGGCACCGGCATTTTTGGCGTGCGACCACGGCCGGTAGGCTGAGTGCCGGGGGCCTGCGGCTTTGCCGGCCGCGCCCGCACGGCAGTGATCCGTGGCAGGACGATGGATCGCCCGCCCGGCCGCTTTCTCAGCCTCTGAACTGCGCCACGCATTCCAGCGCGGCGTCCACATCCGCCGCGCTCACATCCAGGTGCGTCACCCAGCGCAGGCGCGTGGCACCACCGTACAGACTGCTGGTCACGCGAACGTTGTGGGCGGCGAGCCACGCCACAAACGCGGGCGCCACGTCTGCAGCCAGATCCGTGAACAGGATGTTGGTCTGCCACGGGTGCACCGTGATGCGGCCTTGCAGCACGGCATGGCTCTGTGCCGCTTGCGTCAGCCCCTGGGCTAGCCTGGCCAGGTTGGCATGGTCATCCGCCAGCCGGCGCACATGGTGTTCCAGCGCAAACTGGCCCGCAGCCGCCAGCACCCCCGCCTGGCGCATCCCGCCGCCCAGGATCTTGCGCGTGCGCCTTGCCTGCCGGATGAAGTCGCGCGTGCCCAGCACCAGCGAGCCCACCGGCGCGCCCAGGCCCTTGCTCAGGCATACCGACACTGAATCGAAATGGCTGCACAGTGCGCGGGCTTCGTCGTACACATCGGTGCCATGGCGCGCTGCATTGGCGGTGGCGGCGTTGAACATGCGCGCGCCGTCCAGGTGTAACGCCAGCCCGCGGCTGCGGGCCAGCTGGGCCGCCTCGGCCACGTAGGCGGGCGGCAGCACCTGGCCGCCCGTGGTGTTCTCCAGCACCAGAAGCCGCGTGCGCGCAAAGTGCGGATCGTCGGGCTTGATGGCGGCGGCAATGTCGGCCAGGCGCAGGGTGCCATCGGGCTGCGTTTCCACAGGCTGCGGCTGGATGGAGCCCAGCACCGCCATGCCACCCGCTTCCCAGCGGTAGGTATGCCAGCTCTGGCCCACGATGGCCTCGTCGCCGCGCTGGCAGTGGCCCCACAGCGCGATCAGGTTGGTCTGCGTGCCCGATGGCGCAAACAGCGCGGCCTCAAAGCCGAGTAACTGCGCCGCATGTTCCTGCAATGCGTTTACCGACGGGTCGTCGGCAAACACATCGTCGCCCAGCGGGGCCTGGAACATGGCCTCGCGCATGGCGGGCGTGGGCTGGGTCACTGTGTCGCTGCGAAAGTCGGGCATGGGCGTCCTGAAGGCAAAGAGTCCATCGTAGCGGCGCAGCGCCCGGGCAACACCCGGAGGGTTTTAGCAAATGCCCGTGCGCTGTCGCTTGTTTGCCAGCGTGGCCTTGCCCGCGCCGCCAGAATGCAGCGCAACCTTTACCGCCGTGAATGCCCCACCATGACTGCACGCCCGCTGTTTTGCCGAGTCCTGATCGCCAACAGGGGCGAAGTCGCGCTGCGCATCGCGCGCGCCCTGAACGACCTGGGCATCGCCAGCGTGGCCGTGTACGCCGATGACGACGCCGCAAGCCCCCACGTGCACGCAGCAAGTGCGGCGGTGGCGCTGGGTGCCACCGGCCCGGCCGCGTATCTGGACGGCGCGCGCCTGATCTCCATCGCGCGGGCGCAGGGCTGCGACGCCGTGCATCCGGGCTACGGTTTCCTGAGCGAGAGGGCCGACTTCGCGCGTGCCTGCGCCGACGCAGGCCTGCGATTCATCGGCCCCATGCCCGATCAGCTGGCGCTGTTTGGGGACAAGGCCCGGGCCCGCACGCTGGCGCAGCAGCAGCGCGTGCCGCTGATGCCCGGCACGCAGGCAGCGGTGACGCTCCCGGAAGCCCAAGCCTTCTTCGCGCAGCACGCCCCTGCTGGCATCGTGATCAAGGCCATCGGCGGCGGTGGCGGGCGTGGCATGCGTGCGGTGCAGTCGGCCGACGAACTGCCCGCTGCCTACGCGCGCTGCCGCAGCGAGGCGCAGGCCGCGTTCGGTGTGGATGGCGTCTATGTGGAGCGACTGATGGACAACGCACGCCACATAGAGGTGCAGGTGCTGGGCGACGGACGCGAGATGATCGCCCTGGGCGAACGCGAGTGCACGCTGCAGCGGCGCTTTCAGAAGGTCGTGGAGATCGCACCCAGTCCCTCGCTGCCCGCGTCGCTGCGCTTGTCGCTCACCGACGCCGCGCTGACCATGGCGCGGGCCGTCAAATACGAAGGCCTGGGCACCTTCGAGTTTCTGGTGGACCTGGCCTCCCGCGACTTGCCCTTTGTGTTCATCGAATGCAACCCGCGCCTGCAGGTGGAGCACACCATCACCGAAGAAGTTACCGGCGTCGACCTGGTGCAGGCGCAGATCGCGCTGGCTGCAGGCTGCACGCTGCATGACATCGGCCTGAACCCTGCCGCACCACCCGCCGTGCAGGGCTTTGCGATCCAGTGGCGCATCAACGCAGAAACGCTGGACGCGCAGGGCAACGCCACGCCCGGCAGCGGCACGCTCCGCCGCTTTGACCTGCCTACGGGCCCGGGCGTGCGGGTGGACACGCACGGCGCGGCAGGCGCCACGCCGTCGCCGCACTACGACACGCTGCTGGCCAAGCTCATCGTGCACACACGCGGCCCGCGCTTTGCCGATGCGCTGCGCCGGTCCCGGCGCGCGCTGGCCGAGTGCCGCATCGAGGGCGTGGCCACCAATCTCGCGCTGCTGCAGGCCTTGGCCGCACGGCCTGAAATGGAGAGCCAGCAGGTCCACACACGCTGGCTGGAGCCGTTGCTGCCACAGTTGCTGAATGCTATTAAAAATGTAGCTGTCCGGGATGATTCCAAAAGGGCCTCAGGCCAATATGACCAAAATTCGGCCTCCGGAGCTCCCGCGGGCGCCGTGCTGGCCCCCATGCCAGCCCGCCTGGTGCAACTGAGTGTGGCCGAGGGCGATGTAGTGGCCGCAGGCACCGAGCTGGCCGTGCTGGAGGCGATGAAGATGGAGCATGTGCTGCTGGCACCCCACGCGGGCCGGGTGGGCGCGCTGCTGGCCGTGGCGGGTGGCTACGTGGTGCAGGGGCAGCCGCTGCTGGTGCTGGATACGGTGGACGACGCGGCCGATGTGGCAGTGCAAGGCAGTGCTGCGCACGACCCCGACCACATCCGTGCAGACCTGCAACGCGCGATCGACCGCCACGCCTTCACGCTCGACGCCGCACGCCCCGAAGCGATGGCCAAGCGCCGTGCGCAAGGCGGCCGCACCGCGCGCGAGAACATTGCCGACCTGTGCGACGACGGCAGCTTCATCGAATACGGCGCGCTCGCCATCGCCGCGCAGACGCGCCGCCGCAGCCTGGACGACCTGATGGCTAACACGCCTGCCGATGGCATGGTGACGGGCATCGGCAGCATCAACGCCGCGCTGTTCGGGCCCGAGCATTCCCGCACCGTGGTCATGGCGTACGACGCCACTGTGCTGGCGGGCACCCAGGGCATGCGCAACCACGCCAAGACCGATCGCATGCTGGGCATCGCCCTGGCGCAGAAGCTCCCGGTAGTGCTGTTTGCCGAGGGCGGCGGCGGTCGCCCGGGCGATACCGACATGCCCATCGTGGCCGGGCTGCATGTGCACACCTTTGCCCGATACGCCGCGCTGTCGGGCCAAGTGCCGGTGATCGGCATCGCCGCGGGGCGCTGCTTTGCGGGCAACGCGGCGCTGCTGGGCTGCAGCGACGTGGTTATCGCCACCCATGCCAGCAACATCGGCATGGGCGGCCCGGCGATGGTGGAGGGCGGCGGCCTGGGCGTGTTCAAGCCCGAGCAGATTGGCCCCAGCGGCGTGCAGCATGCCAATGGCGTGATCGACGTGCTGGTGCAAAACGAGGCTGAGGCGGCGGCGGCCGCGCGGCACTATCTCTCTTTCTTCCAGGGCCGCACATCGCAATGGTCCGCGCCCGACCAGCGCCTGCTGCGCGCCGTGGTGCCCGAGAACCGCCTGCGCGTGTACGACACCCGCACGGCGATGGCGGGTCTGGTGGACGAGGGCAGCCTGCTGCTGCTGCGCACCGGCTTTGGCGCAGGCATCCACACAGCGCTGGCACGCATCGAAGGCCGCCCCGTGGGCCTGCTGGCCAACAACCCGCAACACCTGGGCGGCGCCATTGATGCCGATGCCGCCGACAAGGGAGCGCGCTTCATGCAGCTGTGCAACGCGCACGGCCTGCCCATCGTGAGCCTGGTGGACACGCCGGGCTTCATGGTCGGCCCCGAGGTCGAAGCCACGGCCCAGGTGCGCCATGTGAGCCGCCTGTTTGTCACGGCGGCCAGCCTGCGCGTGCCGTTCTTCAGCGTGGTGCTGCGCAAGGGCTACGGCCTGGGCGCCATGGGCATGGCGGCCGGGGGCTTTCATGCGCCGGTGTTCACGGTGGCCTGGCCCACGGGCGAGTTTGGCGCCATGGGGCTCGAAGGCGCCGTGCGCCTGGGGTTCAGGAAGGAGCTGGAGGCGCTGCCCGAAGGCGCCGAGCGCGACGCGCTGTTTGCCAAGCTGCTGGCCAAGTCGTACGCCAACGGCGAGGCGATGCACATGGCCGCCACGCTGGAGATTGACGCGGTGATCGACCCGGCAGAGACGCGGGCCTGGCTGGCGCGCGGGCTGGCATCGGCGCAGGTCGGGCCGCTGGGGCACCGGTTCATCGACACCTGGTGAGCCCTGCGCGGCCAGCGTGGTGCGTGCTAAGCTGGTTTGCCGTGCCCGCCCTCAATGGGGCGGCGCCCCTGTTTGATGGAGACTTTGCCCATGCCCGGACTGCTGCCCGATATCGATCCCGACGGCCTGCTCGAATTTTCGGTGGTCTACACCGACCGCGCGCTCAACCACATGTCCAAGCGCTTTGCCGGCGTGGTGCAGGACATCCTGGGCACGCTGAAAGAGGTGTATCACGCCCATACCGCCGTGCTGGTGCCCGGCAGCGGCACCTTTGGCATGGAAGCCGTGGCGCGCCAGTTTGCCAACCAGGAAAAGGTGCTCATCGTGCGCAACGGCTGGTTCAGCTACCGCTGGACGCAGATCTTTGATGCCGACAAGGGCCTGGGTGGCGGCTCCGTGGTGTGCAAGGCGCGCCAGCAGGGCAGCGGCGCGCAGGCACCCTGGGCACCATGCCCGGCCAACGAGGTGGCCGCCACCATCCGCGCCGAGCGCCCCAAGGTGGTGTTTGCCCCGCATGTCGAGACATCAAGCGGCATCATCCTGAATGACGACTACCTGCGTACGCTGACCGCCGCCGCGCACGACGTGGGCGCGCTGTTTGTGCTGGACTGCGTGGCCTCCGGCGCGATGTGGGTGGACATGCAGTCCACGGGCGTGGATGTGCTCATCAGTGCCCCGCAAAAGGGCTGGAGCGGCTCGCCCTGCTGCGCCATGGTGATGCTGAGCGAACGCGCGCGGCAGGCGATCGAGGGCACCACCAGCAGCAGCTTTTCGTGCGACCTCAAGAAGTGGATGCAGATCGCCGAGGGCTACGAAAAGGGCCAGCACGCGTACCACACCACCATGCCCACCGATGCGCTGGTGCGCCTGCGCGAGGTGATGGCCGAGACTCGCGAATACGGCTTTGCCAAGGTACGCGAAGAGCAGATCGAGCTGGGCGCCAAGGTGCGCGCGCTCATGGAATCGCGCGGCTTCCCCAGCGTGGCGGCTGATGGCTGGAAGGCCCCCGGCGTGGTGGTGAGCTACACCACCGACCCTGGCATCCAGAACGGCAAGAAGTTCATGGAAGTGGGCTTGCAGACCGCTGCCGGCGTGCCGCTGCAGTGCGACGAAGGCCCGGATTTCAAGACCTTCCGCATCGGCCTGTTTGGCCTGGAGAAGTGGCACAACGTGGACCGCACGGTGGGCCACCTGGCCAAGGCTCTGGACGACATTGCTGCTGCCACCGCGCCTGCCGTTGCGGCCTGACGGCGTGCGGCGGGTGCACAGGGCCGCATGACCGCAGCACCTTCACCCGCCTACGACCCCGCGCGAGCGCTGCGCCGCGCCAAGCTGCAGGCCCTGGCCCTGCTGCTGGCGGTGACAGCGGTCTTCATTGCCACCAGCCTGGTGCCCGACCGCGGTTTGGGGCTCAACTGCCTCAAGGCCATGGCCGAGGCGGCGATGGTGGGCGCGCTGGCCGACTGGTTTGCGGTGGTGGCGCTGTTTCGCCGCCCGCTGGGCTTGCCGATCCCACACACGGCCGTCATCGCGCGCAACCAGGACCGCATTGGCCGCAACCTGGCCACTTTTGTGCGTGACAAGTTCCTGGATGTGCCCTCGCTGGTGGCGCTGATCCGCCGGCACGACCCTGCCGAACGCATTGCACAGTGGCTCACTGCACCTGGCAACGCAGGCCTGCTGGGCCACCAGGCCACGCGCCTGGCATCGGCCGCGCTGGAGATGGTGCAGGACGCGCAGGTGGAGCGCTTCATCCACAAAGCCGCGCGGGCGCTGATCGGGCAGGTGGACATGTCACGGGCGCTGGCGGCGGTGCTCGATACCCTCACGCACAACGGCCGCCACCAGGCGCTGCTGGACGATGTGCTGGGCAAGCTCATCGAGCTTCTGCAAAACGAGCAGACCCGCGCCTGGGTCGCGCAAAGCATCGTGGCCTGGCTGAAAAAAGACCATCCGCGCACCGAGAAGCTGTTGCCCAGCGACTGGCTGGGCGACAAGGGCTCGGTGCTGCTGGCCCGCGCGCTGGAGAGCCTGATGGCGGACGTGGCGGCCAACCCGCAGCACGCGTTGCGCACCCAGTTTGATGCGGCCGTGCAGCGCTTGATTGACCGCCTCAAGAACGACCCGGAATGGGCCCGCAAGGGCGAGGAAGTGCGCGCGTGGCTGCAGACCGATGCCACGGTGGGCGGCTATGTGCAGTCGCTGTGGCTGGACCTGCGCGGCGCGCTGCAGCGCGACTTGGCCGATGCCGATTCAGCGCTCGCGCGGCAGGTGGGCCGGCTGGGGTTGTGGCTGGGCGAGTCGCTGGCGGGGGATACCGCGCTGCGGCAGTCCTTCAATGACCGGCTGGAGCGCTGGGCGGAGGGGCTGGCGCCGGATGTGTCGGCCTTCATCGCGCAGCACATTGAGGACACGGTACGGCGGTGGGATGTGCGGGAGATGACGGAGCTGATCGAGTTGAATATCGGGAAGGATCTGCAGTACATCCGGATCAATGGGACGGTGGTGGGTGGGTTGATTGGGCTGGTGTTGTTTGGGGTGTCGCACGCGGGGGAGATTTGGCGGGCGGTGTTGGGCGGCTGACCACCCGTTCTGGTTGAGCTTGTCCAAGCCCTAGCGCGCTGGTTTGAAAGGCGTGCTCGTGTTCAGGGCGGGAGCCGGGAGTCGCCCGGCGAGCGACTCACTTTCTTTTGCTTCGCCAAAAGAAAGTAAGCAAAGAAAAGGCGACCCTCAGTCTGCGACCCCTTCGCTTCGCTGCGGGGCAAACCTGCGCCGTGGCGGTTGCGGGGTGCGCCGCGGAACTCACTGCGCGCCGTTGGCGCTTCGTTCGGACAGCCGCGGCGAGTCAGATCACGAAGCAGGCGCGCACCTGCGCGACTGCCACCCCGCAACCGCCCCGGCGCAGGCGCAGCCAGAAGGGGGTAGGGTGCCGAACAGCCGAACAGCCGAACAGCCGAACAGCCGAACAGCCGAACAGCCGAACAGCCGAACAGCCGAACAGCCGAACAGCCGAACAGCCGAACAGCCGAACAGCCAAACAGCCAAACAGCCAAACAGCCAAACAGCCAAACAGCCAAACAGCCAAACAGCCAAACAGCCAAACAGCCAAACAGCCAAACAGCCAAACAGCCGAACAGCCGAACAGCCGAACAGCCGAACAGCCAAACAGCCAAACAGCCAAACAGCCAAACAGCCAAACAGCCAAACAGCCAAACAGCCAAACAGCCAAACAGCCAAACAGCCAAACAGCCAAACAGCCAAACAGCCAAACAGCCAAACAGCCAAACAGCCAAACAGCCAAACAGCCAAACAGCCAAACAGCCAAACAGCCAAACAGCCAAACAGCCAAACAGCCAAACAGCCACGCGGGTCGTCGCTGCGCTCGACCCGGCGTGGGCCGCGCCCGGCGCTAGCGGTGGCGCCCAGCGCGAGGCGCCTGCGCCCGCGAGACGGGGCCGAGCGAAGCAAAGGCCCGAATGGATGTCCGCTCCCCCATCCCCTCTGTATGCGCCGAGGAGCGCAGCGGGTGGGGTGGGCGCGTGTGCCGAAGGACACACGCGTATCGTGAACTGACTCGCTGCGGCTGTTTGAGCGGAGCTGCAAGGCAGCGCAGCGAGTTCCGCAGCGCACCCCGCCCGCGAGCACCGCAGGTTGCCCCGTAGCGAAGCGCAGGGGACGCAGACAGCGGGGTCGCCTTTTCTTTGGTGACTTTCTTTTGGCGAGCCAAAAGAAAGTTACTCGCACGCCGGGCGACTCCCGGCCTCCGCCCTGAACTCAGGCATGCAGTAGCCACGACAAGAAACGCCGAGACGACCAAAGACCAAAAGCAGCCAACGCAATCCAGCTAACGCCAAGTAATCTCAATCGCTATAAAAGTAATAGCTGTAGAGGCAATCAAAGCAAGCGCCACCGGCCAAAAACGCCAAAAAACTCTTGAGACGCCCCCTCAAAGCCACTGAAACGCCAACGGCATCAATACAGCCGCCAACACCACCTGCAACCCCAACGCCAACCCCGCATACGCCCCCGCATCCGCATGCACCTGCAACGCATGCGCCGCCCCGATGCCATGCGACGCCGTGCCGAGCGCAAACCCCCGCAGCGCCATCCCTTCCGGATCGGTCGGCAACCGCAGCAGACCAAACAGCCAGCGGGCAGACAGCGCCCCCACCATCCCCGTCAGCGCGGCAAACACGGCAGCCAGTGCCGGTACGCCGCCAATCTGCGCCGCCACACCCATCGCCACCGGCGCGGTCACCGACTTGGGTGCCAGCGACAGCAGCACATCGCCCGGCAGGCCCAGCGCCCAGCCCAGCCCCACGGCGCTGGCCGCCGCCGCCGTGCCACCGGCCAGCGATGCCACCACCAGCCGCCCCCAGCGCGCACGCAGCGCCGCGCGGCGCTGCCACAGCGGCCAGCCCAGCGCCACCACGGCCGGGCCCAGCAGAAAGTGGATGAACTGCGCGCCCGCGAAATACGTGGGGTAGGCCGTGCCGGTGGCCAGCAGCAGGCCGGCCAGCACGATGACCGACAGCATCACCGGGTTGGCCCAGGGCGCATGGCCGTAGCGCACCGATAGCGCTTGCGCCATCACGTACACCGCCAGCGTCGCCGTCAGGCCGAACAGCGGTGCGGACGAGAGGTAAACCCACAGCTCAACGAAGTTGTTCGCCATCGGAACCTCCTTCCGTCTTGCCCGGCCGTTGCAGCCAGCGCAGCACCAGCGCCGTTACCGCCATGCCGATCCAGGTGGACAGCACAATCACCAGCAGCAGGCGCAGGCCGTACGCGCCCAGCAGGTCCAGGTGGGTCATCACGCCCACGCCCACGGGCACAAACAGCAGCGACAGGTGGTTCAGCAAAAAGCCTGCCGCCGGGGCCACCGCCTGTTGCACGGGGGCCCAGCGCAGCGCCAGCAGCAGCGCCACCATGCCCACCACGGGGCCGGGTACGGGCAGCTTCAGAAAGTGCGACAGGGCCTCGCCCGCCGACTGCATGAGCAGAAGGAAGGCCAGGCCCTGCAGGGGTTTCATCGGCTGCGTTGGGGTCTAAAAGCGCGGCAGGTCGGGGTGCTTGATCTGGCCGCCGCGCACCAGCATCTTTCCGTATTCGGCGCAGCGGTGCAGCGTGGGGATGACCTTGCCGGGGTTGAGCAGGCCGGCCGGGTCGAACGCGTGCTTCAGCCCGAACATCTGCGCGTTTTCTTCGGGCGAGAACTGCACGCACATGCTGCTGATTTTTTCGATGCCCACGCCATGCTCGCCCGTCACGGTGCCGCCCATGGCCACGCTGGTCTCCAGGATGTCGGCGCCAAACAGCTCGCAGCGGCGCAGCTGGTCGGCATCGTTGGCGTCGAACAGGATGAGCGGGTGCAGGTTGCCGTCGCCGGCGTGGAACACGTTCAGGCACTTGAGGCCGTATTTGATTTCCATGCCCGCAATGGCTTCCAGGATGTCGGCCAGGCGCTTGCGCGGGATGGTCGAGTCCATGCACATGTAGTCAGGGCTGATGCGCCCGCTGGCCGGGAAGGCGTTCTTGCGGCCGCTCCAGAATTTCAGGCGCTGGGCTTCGTCGCGGCTCACGGCAATGGCGGTGGCGCCGGCGCCGCGCAGCACTTCGGTCATGCGGCCGATTTCTTCCTCGACCTCTTCGGGCGTGCCGTCGCTCTCGCACAGCAGGATGGCGGCTGCGCTCAGGTCGTAGTCGGCGTGTACGAAGTCTTCCACCGCTGCCGTCATGGGGCCGTCCATCATCTCCAGGCCCGCCGGGATGATGCCGGCGGCGATCACCGCCGCCACGGCGTCACCGGCTTTGCGCACGTCGTCAAAGCTGGCCATGATGCAGCGGGCCAGCTGCGGCTTGGGCACCAGCTTGACGGTGACCTCGGTGGTCACGGCCAGCATGCCTTCGCTGCCGATGACGGCCGCCAGCAGGTCATAGCCGGGGGCGTCCAGCGCTGCGCTGCCAAACTCCACGGGCTCGCCTTCCACCGTGAACCCCTTCACGGCCAGCACGTTGTGCACCGTGAGGCCGTATTTCAGGCAGTGCACCCCGCCCGAGTTTTCGGCCACGTTGCCGCCGATGGTGCAGGCGATCTGGCTGCTGGGGTCGGGCGCGTAGTACAGGCCGTAGGGCGCGGCCGCCTCGCTGATGGCCAGGTTGCGCACGCCACACTGCACCACGGCCGTGCGGCTTTCGGGGTCCATCTTCAGGATGCGGTTGAACTTGGCCAGCGACATCGTCACGCCCATGGCATGCGGCATGGCCCCGCCCGAAAGCCCCGTGCCCGCGCCGCGTGCCACCACCGGCACCTGCAGCGCATGGCAGGTCTTGAGCACGGCGGCCACTTCGTCGTACGTCTCGGGCAGGCACACCACCAGCGGGCGCTGGCGGTAGGCGGTGAGGCCATCGCATTCATACGGCGTGGTGTCCTCGGAGTTCCACAGCAGGGCGTGGGCCGGCAGCACGCGGCCCAGGGCCTGCACGACCTCGGCCTGGCGGGCGGCGCGTTCGGTGGACGACATCGCCGCGAGGGCGGAAGGGCTGGCGTTGTTCATGCCTGCCACTGTAGGGGATGGGGGCCGGCTTGGGTGCGCTGGGGCGCGTGAGTTTTTCTGCAGGAGTACGTGAAAAACAGGTAATCGCTCATGTTTTGATAGCTACGGGGGCAATCGGGACAAGCGCTAGGATCAGTTTTGGTTCATTTTTTCGGGTGGGGCGTGATACGGGTGCGCCGGGGCATCAGCACCGCCGCCTGGCCGCGCCATCCAGGCAGCGGCCCGTGGTCAGGCCATGGTCTTTTGCAGCCACTCGGCAAAGGCGGCGCATTCCCAGCGGTCCATGGTGCCGGTGCGCCAGCACAGGTAGTGGGCGTGCGGGCTGGGGGTATCCATGGGAAACAGGCGCACCAGCGTGCCGTTTTCCAGCCAGGGCGCGCCCAGCTTGTGGCGCACCAGGGCCACGCCCATGCCGGCGGCGGCGGCGTCGCACATCAGGCCGATGTCGTTGAACTGCGAGCCCTCGGCGGGCTCGGGCCATTCCAGGCCCGCGGCGGCAAACCAGGTGCGCCAGGGCTCCAGCGGGCTGCGCAGAAGGGGCACGCCCTCCAGGTCTTCGGGCCGCTCAAACGGGCCCTGCTCGCGCACGAAGCCGGGGGATGCCAGCGGCGTGACGCTGTCGCGGGCAATCACCACATGTTCCACATCCGCATAGTGGCCGGGGCCAAAGCGGACCATCAGGTCGGCGTCCTCGGCCACCACGTCCAGCAGCGGGATGGACACCTGCAGCGCCAGGTCGATCTCGGGGTAGGCCTCCGTGAACTGGCGCAGCCGCGGGATGAGGATGGTGCGGGCAAAGGTGGGCGTCACCGCCAGCTTCAGGCGGCGGCGGCCGGGGGCCGTGGCCTGGCCCGGAAAGCGCTGCAGCGCACCCAGGCCCTCGCGCACATGGGCCAGGTAGGCGCTGCCCTCGGTGGTCAGCGAAAAATCGGCCCGGCCGAACAGCCGCACGCCCAGGATCTGCTCGAGCTGCTTGACCCGGTGGCTCACGGCGCTGGGCGTCACACACAGCTCGTCGGCCGTCTGCGTGACGCTGCGCAGGCGCGCAAGGGCCTCAAACGTCAGCAGGCACTGGATGGGCGGAATGCGCCGCGCCGCGCTGCTGAGGAAGGAGGAGGGGGCTGCGGTGGGCATGGCGCTCTGCGACGGTCGGCTACCGGAAGATCACGGTCTTGTGGCCGTTCAGGATCACGCGGTGCTCGCTGTGCCACTTCACGGCGCGAGCCAGCACCTGGCTTTCGGTGTCACGGCCGCGGGCGGTGAGGTCTTCCACGGTGTCGGTGTGGTCGGCGCGGGCCACGTCCTGTTCGATGATGGGGCCTTCGTCCAGGTCGGCCGTCACATAGTGGGCGGTGGCGCCAATCAGCTTCACGCCGCGGTCATGCGCCTGGTAGTACGGCTTGGCACCCTTGAAGCTGGGCAGGAAGCTGTGGTGGATGTTGATCGCCCGACCCGCCAGTTTTTGACACAGGTCAAGAGAAAGTATCTGCATGTAACGGGCTAATACCACCAGTTCGGCCCCCTCGGCCTCGATAATCTCCAGCTGTTTTGCCTCGCCCTGGGCCTTGGTCGCGGCGGTGAGCGGGATGTGGTGGAAGGGCACGTTGTAGCTGGCCGCCAGCTGGTAAAAATCGCGGTGGTTGCTGATGATGGCGCGGATGTCGATGGGCAGCAGGCCGCTCTTCCAGCGGAACAGCAGGTCGTTCAGGCAATGGCCTTCCTTGCTGACCATGAGCACCGTCTTCATCGGCGCGGCGGTGGCGTGCAGGCTCCAGCGCATGGCGAAGGGCTCGGCAAAGCTGGCCAGGCGGGTCTTGAGGGTAGCGGTGTCGTGCTGGTCGCAGGCGAACTGCACCCGCATGAAGAACAGGCCGGTGGCGTGGTCGTTGTACTGCGCGGCTTCTTCGATGTTGCCGCCATGCTCCAGCAGAAAGCCCGAGACGGCGTGCACCAGTCCCAGCCGGTCGGGGCAGGACAGTGTGAGGATGTAGGCATTGGTCATAGCGGCACGATTGTCGCAGGATGGCCCCATACGCGTGGAACAGGAAACTCGATGTCCAACCCGGTCGCTGCCCCGCTGATCGCTCCCTGGCGGGGCATGCTGCTCTACCTGGCCGTGGGGGTGGCCTGGGTGTTTGCGGGCGATGTGCTGCTGGCGCACTTCGTGAGCGACCCGGCCACGCTGACCCGTCTGCAGACCTGGAAGGGATGGGGCTATGTGGCGCTGACCAGCCTGCTGGCGGGCTGGGTGCTGCGCCGGGCGCGCCGGGCAGACCAGGGGCGCCGCGCCACCGCGCAGGAGCTTTCGCTCATCGTCCGCCATGCGCCGGCCGGTGTGGCACGGGTGGCGCCTGATGGCCGCGTGCTGTGGGCCAACCCCCGCATGCAGGCACTGCTGGGCGTGCCGCTGGCCGATGTGCTGGCGCTCAATTTTCGCGAGGTGATGCGCCCGGCCGACCCTGATGTGGCGCAGGCCCACTTGCAGCGGCTGCTGGCGGGCGAGATCGACCATTTCATTGACGAGCGTGCTTGTCGCCGGCCGGGCGACGGGAGCGAGGTGCCCGTGCTGTGCACCATCACACTGGCGCCCGGCACCGACGGCGATGCCGAGCACCTGGTGTGCATGGTGCAGAACCTCGACGAGATCCAGGCCGCGCGCGCCGCCCTGCAACGCAGCGAGGCCCGCCAGCGCCTGGCGGCCACGGTGGTGGACAACACCCTGGAGGGCGTGGTGGTGACCGATGCGCAAAGCCGCATCCTGTCGGTCAACGCGGCGGTGACCCGCATGCTGGGCTACACCGAGGCCGAGCTGTTGGGCAAGACGCCGCGCGTTTTCCAGTCGGGCCGGCATGGGCCTGCCTTTTATGACGTGATGTGGGACACCCTGCGCCAGACGGGCCACTGGAAGGGCGAGATCTGGAACCGCCGCAAGAACGGCGAGGTGTTCCCCGAGCAGATGTCGCTGTCGGCGGTGCGCGACCCGGCCGGGGAGATCACGCACTACGTGTGCATGTTCACCGACGTGTCCGAGGAAAAGGCCCAGCAGCAGCGGCTGGAGTTCCTGGCCCACCGCGATGCGCTCACCGGGCTGGCCAACCGCAACTGGTTTGGCGCCGAGCTGGAGCTGGCCGTGTCGGAGGCGCGTGAGAGCGGCGAGATCGTGGCCGTGCTGCTGATCAACCTTGACCGTTTCAAGGACGTGAACGACAGCTACGGCCACACCACGGGCGATGCGGTGCTGCGGCACATTGCGCGGCAGGTGCAGTCGGCCCTGCGGCCGGGCGACGTACTGGGCCGCCTGGCGGGCGACGAGCTGGCCGTGGTGGCCCGCCACCTGCGCCATGCCGACGGCGCTGCCGCCGTGGCGCGCCATCTGATTGCCGCCGTGGCCGAGCCCTGGCGCTCTCCGGATGGTTTTGAGGTGGTGGCCGGGGCCAGCGTGGGCATCTGCATGTTCCCCGACCATGCCGAAACCACCGAGCTGTTGCTGCAGGGCGCGCATGCGGCCGTGTACGGTGCCAAGGCGCGCGGCCGGGGCGCATGGTGCTTTTTCCACGAAGCCATGACGCAGGCAGCGCGCGAGCGGCTGGCGCTGGAGTCGCGCCTGCGGCTGGCGCTGGCGCAGGGCCAGCTGGAGATGTACTACCAGCCCCAGATCGACATTGCCACCGGCCGCGTGCTGGGCGCCGAAGCCCTGGTGCGCTGGAACGATCCGCAAGAGGGACTGGTATCGCCAGCGCGGTTCATCCCGGTGGCTGAATCCTCGGGCGTGATCGGGCCCATCGGGGAATGGGTGCTGCACCAGGTGTGCCGCCAGGGCCAGGCGTGGCGTGCTGCCGGCCTGCCTGACATGACGCTGGCGGTGAATGTGTCGCCGCGCCAGTTCCACCTGACGGACCTGGTGGGCTGCGCTGCGCAGGCGCTGAAGGAATCAGGCTTTCCGCCTGCGCTGCTGGAGCTGGAGATCACAGAGAGTGCGCTGGCCGAACGCACGGAAGAAGCGCGCCAGGTGCTGGAAAGGCTGCGCGCCCTCGGGGTGCGCATAGCCGTCGACGATTTCGGGACGGGCTACTCGTCGCTGGCTCAGCTCAAGCGCTTTCCCATCGATGTGCTCAAGATCGACCAGGGCTTCATCCGCGACATTCCGGGCAGCGAAGACGACATGGCCATCAGCGCGGCCATCATTGCCATGGGCCACAGCATGGGGATGGCGGTGTTGGCCGAGGGGGTGGAGACGGCCGGGCAGCTTGCATTTTTGAGCGAGCGAGGATGCGATGCCTACCAGGGCTACCTGTGCAGCCGGCCGCTTCCGGCCGCGCAATGCATGGCGCTGCTGCAGACGCGCCACGGCTGGGGCAGCGCACCGGCGGATCAGCCGGCTCTTGCAGGCTGAAACAGCGCGGCCCCGGGGCGGGGTCGCAGGCAGGTACCAGTGCCGCGGCTCAGGGCCTGGCACCCGCGGCCGGTTGCGCGGCGGGCCGTGCCTGCCATTGCTGGCGCAGTTCGGCGCAGGCATCGCGTGCTGGCGCGGCGGCAGTTTCCAGCACGGCGTCGGCGTCACCTGGCTCGGGCACTGGCGCACCCGCACCGGCACGCGCCACCACAACCTGCGCGCGCACGCTGGCAGGCCAGTGCGTGGGCACACCCATGCTGCGGTGCACATGTCCGGCGCCGGCAATCAGCACCACCGTCTTGCCCGGCTGCAGTGCGCCCTGCACGGTCTGGGCCATGCTGGCGTCGCGCGCAAGCTGGATGCGTGCCATGGGCGCAATCTGCGACTCGGGCAGCAGGCCGCAGTGGCCTTCGCGCAGTGCGGTGTACTGGCGCTGCAGGGCGGCTGCCGGCAGATGGGCGTCCCACGCGGTGTCTTGCATGGCCGCCCGCATACTGCTGCGCGGCAGGTTGCCGCCCAGCACGGGCACACCCGCCTGTACGGCGGCCATGACCACCGGGCCGTAGGCCTGCCAGGGCCAGGCGGCGTCGTTCCATTGCAGTGCCGCCCGGGCCTGGTCCGGTGTCGCGCTGGCGGGCAGGCCCGCAGTGCCATGGCCGTGCTCGGCCATTTCCATCACCACGGCGGCCAGTTGGCCGCGTTCGGCCAGCCGTTGCACGGTATCGCGCTGCAGGCGCTGGTGTTCGGTGGCATCGTGCTGCTCGCCCAACAGCAGGACGTCGGCAGGCAACAGTGCATCGACGTGGCGCCCCCAGCCGGGCGCTGCACCAGCGGTGGTGTCCGTCGCAGGGTTGGCGGCGCAACCGGTGAGCGTCGCCAGCCCAGCCAGGGCCCCGAGCGCGAGCAGCGTCTTGGCTACGGGGGCGCGCCAAAGCGCGGCGATGGGTAATCCGGGTGTTTGCATGGCGTGATGCTACGCCGCGCCGACTTGACGCAGGTCAAGAAACCGCACCCCTATCGTGCCTACACTGCGCCCATGCGCAACAAGCCCACGCTCACCACCAAGCTCCTCGCGCTCGGCGTGGGTTTTCTCATGGTGGCGCTGGCCTCCATCAGCCTGACGCTGTGGGTGACCTGGAAGCTCGAAGGCGGCGCAGCGGCCGTCAACGAGGCCGGCCGCCTGCGCATGAACATGCTGCGCATGGTGCTGGTGCTGCAGACCGAACCGCCCGCGGCCGTGGAGGAGCGCGCCCGCCTGTTCGACGCCAGCCTGGACCTGCTGCGCACCGGCGACCCGTCGCGCCCGCTGTTTGTGCCCTGGAGCGACGAGACCCGCACCCTGTTTGATGCCATCCGTGTGCGCTGGGCGCATGCGCGCACCGGCTGGGTGGGCCCGCTGCCGCCCGACCGGGCCGCCACGCTGGCGCAGGCCGATGAGTTCGTGCGCGAGGTCGATGCCTTTGTGGACGCCATCGAACTGCAGATTGCCGGCTGGACGGCCGCGCTGCACCTGTTCCAGCTGTTCATGATGGCTTTGGCCGTGGTGGCGGCCGTCACCTTCATGGCCGTCAGCTATCTGCTGGTGATCAACCCGGTATCGCGCCTGCAACAGGCCCAGGCGCGCCTGCGCCAGGGTGAGCTGGATGCGCGGCTGCCGGTCGATACCGATGACGAGTTCGGCCAGCTGTCGGCCGGCTTCAACCTGATGGCGCATGCGCTGCAGACATCGCACGACGAGCTGGAATTGAAGGTGCGCGAGAAGACCGCCAGCATTGCCGTGCAGAACCAGCGGCTCAAGGCACTGTACGAAGTGAGCGCGCTGGCCTCCACCGCGGGTAGCCTGGAAGTGCTGGCCCAGGGCTTTGTGGCCCAGATCCGCCGCGTGGCCGGGGCAGCAGCTGCGGCGGTGCGATGGTCAGACGAGGCCAACGAGCGCTACGTGCTGCTGGCCGGCGATGGCCTGCCGCAGGCGCTGGTGGATGGCGAGCACTGCGTGCCCACCGCCAGCTGCCTGTGCGGGCAACCACAGGCCGAGGCTCGCACGCGCGTCATCCCCATCTCTTCGGTGACCGATCTGGCCCTTCCGCACTGCCGGGACGCCGGCTTTGAAACCATGGTCAGCATCCCCGTGCAGATGCAGCAGCGCGTGCTGGGTGAGGTGGACCTGTTCTTCCGCACGCCCGTGGAGCTGACGGGTGAGCTGCGCGACCTGCTCGAAGCCATGACGCGCCACCTGGCCAGCGCCATGGAAGGACTGCGCGCCACGGCCCTGGAGCGTGAAGCCGCCGTGTCGCAGGAGCGCAGCATGATCGCCCGCGAGCTGCACGATTCCATCGCCCAGTCGCTCGCCTTCCTCAAGATCCAGACCCAGCTGCTGCGCGATGCCGTGGCCAAGGGTGACGATGCCAAGCGCGATCGCACGATGGGCGAGCTGGATGTGGGCGTGCGCGAATGCTATTCGGACGTACGCGAGCTGCTGGTGCATTTCCGCACCCGCACCAGCGATGAGGACATCGAGTCCGCTCTGCGTGCCACGCTATCCAAGTTCGAGCACCAGACAGGCATGTCCACCGTGCTGACGATGGCGGGCCACGGCCTGCCGCTGGCGCCCGACGTGCAGATCCAGGTGCTGCATATGGTGCAGGAAGCGCTGTCGAACGTGCGCAAACACGCTGGCGCCACCCGTGTCGAGCTCACCGTGCACCGCCACCCGCGCTGGCGCTTTGAGGTGCAAGATAACGGCTGTGGTTTTGATGCGGCCAGCGTACCGCCCGATTCGCTGCACGTGGGCCTGGGCATCATGCGAGAGCGCGCCCAGCGCGTGGGGGCAGTGGTGCAGGTGGATTCCGCCCCCGGCCGCGGCACGCGCGTGTGCATCGAGCTGCCCACCACCCCGCACGCATCGCCCGCGGCGGACGCACAGCGCTCATCTGGCGCCATCCCCGCCGTCCACACCCTTCATCCTGCTGCGCTGGCGCGCATGCCCGCCGCCGCGCAGTACGCCGAAAGCACCCCATGAATCCCACGCCCCCTGCGGCACATCCCGCTCCGGGCGATCAGGCTCCGGTCACGCTGCTGGTGGTGGACGACCACACCCTGTTTCGCCGCGGGCTGATCGCGCTGCTGGGCCAGGACGACGGCCTGCAGGTGGTGGGCGAGGCGGGTGATGCCGCCGAGGCGCTGCGGCTGGCGCCCCAGCTCAGGCCACAGGTGATCCTGCTCGACAACCACCTGCCCGGCGTGATGGGCGTGGACGCCATCCAGGGCCTGCGCGAGGTCTCGCCCGGCTCGCGCGTGCTCATGCTCACGGTGAGCGAGGAAGCCCAGGACCTGGCCGCAGCCCTGCGCAATGGGGCGCTAGGCTACCTGCTCAAGACCATCGACGGCGACCTGCTGGCCCAGGCCATTCGGCGCGCAGCACGCGGCGAGCCGGTGGTCAGCCCCGAGCTGATGGGCAAGCTGGTGGCGGCCTTCCAAGCACAGGGTGCACCAGAGGCGCCGCTGGGTGCCGCGCTCCCTGCTCAGGGCGAGGCGTCTGAGTCGGGCGATGCGGCCGGCGTGTCGCCCCTGTCGCCGCGTGAAGAAGACGTGCTGCGCGAGATTGCACGCGGCCTGAGCAACAAGGAAATCGCGCGCGTGCTCGACATCGCCGAGACCACCGTGAAGATCCACGTGCAGCACATCCTGCGCAAGCTGGGTCTCAGCTCTCGCGTGCAGGCTGCGGTCTACGCATCCGACCGTCAACGCTGACCTGTCTGCCCTGCCCGGCTGCGTGGCGTTGCCACGGCCCTCTGTCACACCCGTGTGCGCCTTGCTGCATGCTTTTGCCTGCCACCAGCAAGCTGGCGAAAGTCTTTGTGCTCCGGGCGTCTTGATCCACATCAAAAGAAGGCGTACCGGCCGTCGTTTTGACGACGAGTAGTTCTTCAGGACGAGGGTTGCGCCAGCGGGAGTAGTCCTTTTGCTTTGGCTCTGCTCGTCTAGAGAAGGATGGGCAGCAAGCCCCATTCACGCGACCATTCCTCTCATGCAAAAAAAGAGGAATCGCGCAATGGCCCACACTGCATTGCCCCCGGGCGAAAGCCCCCAGCGCACCCGCCAGGCGTGGTCGGTGCTCATCGTCAGCACGTTCGCATTCACCGTGTGCTTCATGGTCTGGATGATGTTCGGCGTGATCGGCATCCCCATCAAGAAGATGCTGAACCTGAACTCCACGCAGTTCGGGCTGCTCATGGCGATGCCCGTGCTCACCGGATCGCTGGTGCGCGTCCCCTTGGGCATCTGGACCGACAAGTTCGGTGGCCGCATCGTCATGGCCTGCGTCATGGCCACCACCGTGCCGGCCATCTGGATGATGAGCTATGCCACCGAGTACTGGCACTTCCTGACCATCGGCCTGTTCGTGGGTTTGGCTGGCGGCTCGTTCTCGGTGGGCACGCCGTATGTGGCGCGCTGGTTTCCCAAGCACCGCCAGGGCACGGCCATGGGCGTGTATGGCGCAGGCAATTCGGGCGCAGCGGTCAACAAGTTCGTCGCCCCCGTGCTGCTGGTGGCCTTTGGCTGGACCATGGTGCCCCAGGTGTATGCGGCCATCATGCTCGGCACGCTGGTGCTGTTCTGGTGCTTCAGCCACAGCGACCCGGCCCACCTGGTACCCAGCAACGTCAAGTTCACCGACCAGCTCAAGGCGCTGAAGGACCCCAAGGTTCTCAAGTACTGCCAGTACTACAGCATCGTGTTCGGCGGCTATGTGGCCCTGTCACTGTGGATGGTGCAGTACTACGTGGGCGAGTTCGGTCTTGATATCCGCGTGGCTGCACTTCTGGCCGCCTGCTTCTCGCTGCCTGGCGGTGTTCTGCGCGCCATTGGCGGCATGCTGAGCGACAAGTACGGCGCCCACAGCGTGACCTGGTGGGTGATGTGGGTGAGCTGGATCTGCCTGTTCCTGCTGAGCTACCCCCAGACCGATTTCACCATCGTCACCGTCAACGGCCCCAAGACTTTCCACATCGGCCTGAACGTGTACCTGTTCACCGGCCTGATGTTCCTGCTGGGCATCTGCTGGGCCTTCGGAAAGGCCAGCGTCTTCAAGTACATCAGCGACGACTACCCGCAAAACATCGGTGCCATCAGCGGCATCGTGGGCCTGGCCGGCGGCTTGGGCGGCTTCATCCTGCCCATCCTGTTCGGCGCGCTGATGGACCTCACGGGCATCCGCTCCAGCGCTTTCATGCTGATGTACGGCGTGGTCTGGGTGTCGCTCATCTGGATGTACTTCACCGAAGTGCGCAACACCCGCCTCATGGGCTCGCAGGGCACGGCCGCGCTGCCTGCCACCCGCTGATTTTTCTCGAAGGAAACCTCACCATGTCTGCCACGACCACCACCAGCGGGCGCCAGGGGCGCCTGCTCACCCTCTGGGCGCCCGAGGACAAGAAGTTCTGGGAGCGCGAGGGCGAAGCCGTCGCCAAGCTCAACCTGTGGATATCGGTGCCCGCACTGTTCCTGGCCTTCGCCATCTGGCAGGTCTGGAGCGTCGTCGCCGTGAGCCTGCCCGGCCTCGGCTTCAAGTATTCGACCAACCAGCTGTTCTGGCTGGCCGCAGCGCCGGCGCTTTCGGGTGCCACGCTGCGCATCTTCTACTCGTTCATGGTGCCACTGGTCGGCGGCCGCCGCTGGACGGCGATCTCCACCGCCAGCCTGCTGATCCCCGCCATCGGTATTGGCTTTGCGGTGCAGGACAACACCACTGCCTACCCCACCATGCTCATCCTGGCGCTGCTGTGCGGCCTGGGCGGGGGCAACTTCAGCTCCAGCATGGCCAACATCAGCTTCTTCTTTCCGAAGGAGCGCAAGGGCTCGGCGCTGGGCGTGAATGCGGGGCTGGGCAACCTGGGCGTGTCGGTCGTGCAGTTCCTGAGCCCCCTGGTCGTCACGGCCGGCATCTTCGGCATCTTCGGCGGCGAAGGCCAGACCATCGTCAAGAACGGCCAGACCGTGCAGGTGTGGACGCAGAACGCTGCATTCATCTGGGTGCCATGGATTGCGCTGACGGCACTGGCCGCCTGGTTCGGCATGAACGACATTGCCGATGCGCGTGCCTCGTTCGCTGCGCAGGCCGCCATCTTCCGCCGCAAGCACAACTGGCTGATGTGCGTGCTGTATCTGGGCACCTTCGGCTCGTTCATCGGCTACGCCGCGGGCTTTCCATTGCTCATCAAGAGCCAGTTCCCCGGTGTCAACCCGCTGGCCTACGCATGGCTGGGCCCGCTGGTGGGCGCTGTGATCCGTCCCTTTGGCGGCTGGCTGGCTGACAAGCTCGGCGGTGCGCGTGTCACGCTGTGGAACTTCATCGTCATGGCAATTGCCGTGGTGGGCGTGACGGTGTTCCTGCCCTCGGCAGGCAACGAGGGCCAGTTTGCAGGCTTCTTCGTGTGCTTCCTGGTGCTGTTCCTCACCACCGGCATCGGCAATGGTTCCACCTTCCGCATGATCCCCGTGATCTTCCTGACCGAAGCCATGCGAGGCGTGGACAGGAACAACGCCGCCGCCATGGCCAGCGCCAACAAGGAAGGCAACACCCTGGGCGCCGCCACGCTGGGCTTCACGGCCGCCATGGCCGCCTACGGCGGGTTCTTCATCCCCAAGAGCTACGGCAGCTCCATCGCACTCACTGGCAGCCCCCACGCCGCGCTGTGGACGTTCTTCGCGTTCTACATCGTTTGCATCGTGCTGACCTGGTGGTACTACGCCCGCAAGCACGCCGAGATGCCCTGCTGAGCAGGCACCCCCGAACAAGACAGCAGAACAAGGAGCCTCCGATGAGCCATTTTCTCGACCGCCTTTCCTACTTCTCGCAGCCCCGCGAGACATTTGCACAAGGCCACGGCGAAACCAACGGTGAAGACCGCACCTGGGAAGACGCCTACCGCGACCGCTGGGCGCACGACAAGATCGTGCGCAGCACCCACGGCGTGAACTGCACGGGCAGCTGCTCGTGGAAGATCTACGTCAAGGGCGGCATCGTCACCTGGGAAACCCAGCAGACCGACTACCCCCGCACCCGGCCCGACCTGCCCAACCACGAGCCCCGTGGCTGCGCGCGCGGCGCCAGCTACAGCTGGTACCTGTACAGCGCCAACCGCGTGAAGTACCCCATGGTGCGTGGCCGCCTGCTCAAGCACTGGCGCGCCGCCATTGCCCTGGCCAAGAGCCCGGTGGATGCCTGGGCCAGCATCGTAGAAAACGACGCCGCCAAGAGCGAATGGCAAAAGCAGCGCGGCCTGGGCGGTTTCGTGCGCAGCACCTGGGACGAAGTCAACCAGATGATCGCCGCGGCCAACGTGTACACCATCAAGAAGCACGGCCCCGACCGCATCATCGGCTTCTCGCCCATCCCGGCGATGTCGATGATCTCGTACGCCGCAGGCTCGCGCTACCTCAGCCTCATCGGCGGGGTGTGCATGAGCTTCTACGACTGGTACTGCGACCTGCCTCCCTCGAGCCCGCAGGTGTGGGGCGAGCAGACCGACGTGCCCGAGTCGGCCGACTGGTACAACAGCTCCTACATCATTGCCTGGGGCTCCAACGTGCCCCAGACCCGCACGCCCGATGCCCACTTCCTGACCGAAGTTCGCTACAAGGGCACCAAGGTCGTGTCGATCACGCCTGACTACTCCGAAGTCGCCAAGCTGGGCGACCTGTGGATGCACCCCAAGCAGGGCACCGACGCAGCCGTGGCAATGGCCATGGGCCATGTAATCCTGAAGGAGTTCTACTTCAAGGACGGCGGCAAGGGCCGCAGTGCCTACTTTGATGACTACGCCCGCCGCTACACCGACCTGCCGCTGCTGGTAGTGCTCAAGGAAAAGGCGCTGCCCGATGGCCGGACCGTGATGGTGCCCGACCGCTACGTGCGCGCCAGCGATTTCCCGAGCAAGCTCGACCAGTCGAACAACCCCGACTGGAAGACCGTGGGCTACGACGAGCTGGGCCAGGTCACGCTGCCCAACGGCTCCATCGGTTTCCGCTGGGGTACCGACGGCCGCCCCGACCAGGGCCTGTGGAACCTGGAAAACAAGGATGCCCGCACCGGCAATGACGTCAGGCTCAAGCTGTCGGTGATCGAAGACGGCGAGCAGCCGCATGACGTGGCCGACGTGGCCTTCCCGTACTTTGGCGGCGTGCACGCACCCAACTTCACCGCCAACGATCAGGGCGGTGATGTGATGGTGCGCCGCGTGCCCGTCACCCACCTCGACCTGGACGGTCACGAAGCCCAGGGCCGCGTGATGGTGGCCACTGTGTTCGACCTGCTGGCCGGCAACTACGGGATCGACCGTGGCCTGCCCGGTGAAGAAGCCGGTGGTAGCTATGACGCCGACCGCCCGTTCACCCCTGCCTGGCAGGAAAAGATCACCGGTGTGCCGCGCGAGCAGATCATCACCGTGGCCCGCCAGTTTGCTGACAACGCCCACAAGACCCATGGCAAGTCCATGGTGATCATCGGCGCGGCCATGAACCACTGGTACCACAGTGACATGAACTACCGCGGCATCATCAACATGCTGATGCTGTGCGGCTGTATCGGCCAAAGCGGCGGCGGCTGGGCGCACTATGTGGGCCAGGAAAAGCTGCGCCCGCAAACCGGCTGGACGGCGCTGGCCTTTGCGCTGGACTGGATCCGCCCACCCCGCCAGATGAACAGCACGAGCTTCTTCTACGCCCACACCGACCAGTGGCGCTACGAGAAGCTGGGCATGGAAGAAATCCTCTCGCCCCTGGCCGATGCCCGCGCCTACCACGGCGCCCAGATCGACTACAACGTGCGCGCCGAGCGCATGGGCTGGCTGCCATCGGCGCCCCAGCTCAAGACCAACCCGATGCAGGTGGCCAAGGATGCAGCTGCGGCAGGCATGGACGCCAAGGACTACGTCGTCAAGTCCCTGAAGGACGGCAGCCTGGAGATGAGCTGCGAGGACCCGGACCACCGGTCCAACTGGCCGCGCAACATGTTCGTGTGGCGCTCCAACATCCTGGGCTCGTCGGGCAAGGGCCATGAGTACTTCCTCAAGCATCTGCTGGGCACCACCCATGGTGTGCAGGGCAAAGATTTGGGCAAGGACGAAGCCAAGCCCGAGGAAGTGCAGTGGCACACCAACGCGCCTGAAGGCAAGCTGGACCTGCTGGTCACGCTGGACTTCCGCATGAGCACGACCTGCCTGTACTCGGACATCGTGCTGCCCACGGCCACCTGGTATGAGAAGAACGACCTCAACACCAGCGACATGCACCCCTTCATTCACCCGCTGTCCACCGCAGTGGATCCTGCCTGGCAGGCCAAGAGCGACTGGGAGATCTACAAGGGTTTCGCCAAGGCCGTGAGCGAAGTCAGCGTGGGACACCTGGGCGTGGAAAAGGACGTGGTGCTCACGCCCATCATGCACGACACAGCGGGCGAAATGGCCCAGCCCTACGGCGTGCGTGACTGGAAGAAGGGCGAGTGTGAACTCATCCCCGGCAAGACCGCACCGCAGGTCACCGTGGTCGAACGCGACTACCCGAACCTCTACAAGCGCTTCACTGCCCTGGGCCCGCTGATGGACAAGGTGGGCAACGGTGGCAAGGGCATTGGCTGGAACACCCAGACTGAAGTCGGCCAGCTCGGCGACCTCAACGGTCGCGTGAAGGAAGAGGGCGTGACGCAGGGTATGCCCCGCATCGTGACCGACATCGACGCCACCGAAGTGGTGATGATGCTGGCGCCCGAAACCAACGGCCATGTGGCCTGCAAGGCCTGGGAAGCACTGGGCAAGCAGACGGGCCGCGACCACGTGCACCTGGCCCTGCACCGCGAGGACGAGAAGATCCGCTTCCGCGACATCCAGGCGCAACCGCGCAAGATCATCAGCTCGCCAACATGGAGCGGTCTGGAAAGCGAAAAGGTCAGCTACAACGCCGGCTACACCAACGTGCACGAGTACATCCCATGGCGCACTCTCACCGGCCGCCAGCAGTTCTACCAGGACCACCCCTGGATGCGTGACTTTGGTGAAGGGTTCGTGAGCTACCGCCCACCGGTGCACCTCAAGACGCTGGAAGAAGTCGAAGGCAAGAAGCCCAACGGCAACCGCGAGATTGCGCTGAACTTCATCACGCCGCACCAGAAGTGGGGCATCCACAGCACGTACAGCGACAACCTGATGATGCTGACGCTGAACCGTGGTGGTTCGGTGGTGTGGCTGAGCGAAGACGACGCCACGAGCGCCGGCATCGTGGACAACGACTGGGTCGAGCTGTTCAACGCCAACGGTGCCATTGCAGCCCGTGCGGTGGTGAGCCAGCGTGTGAACCCTGGCATGGTGATGATGTACCACTCGCAAGAGAAGATCATCAACACCCCCGGCTCCGAGATCACCGGCACCCGCGGCGGCATCCACAACTCGGTCACCCGCATCGTGCTCAAGCCCACGCACATGATCGGCGGCTATGCGCAGCTGAGCTACGGCTTCAACTACTACGGAACCATCGGCACCAACCGCGACGAGTTCGTGCTGGTGCGCAAGATGGACCGCGTCGACTGGCTTGATGACGAGCCAGTCGCCACCTCGGCCACGCACGCCTGAAGCCGAAGACAAGGAGAAACACGATGAAAATTCGCGCACAAATCGGCATGGTGCTGAACCTGGACAAGTGCATTGGTTGCCACACCTGTTCCGTCACCTGCAAGAACGTCTGGACCAGCCGCCCCGGGGTGGAATATGCCTGGTTCAACAACGTGGAGAGCAAGCCTGGCATCGGCTACCCCAAGGAGTGGGAAAACCAGGACAAGTGGAACGGCGGCTGGGTACGCAACCCGGACGGCTCCATCGCCCCCCGCCAGGGTGGCAAGTGGAAGCTGCTCATGCGCATCTTCGCCAACCCGAACCTGCCACAGATCGACGACTACTACGAGCCTTTCACGTTCGACTACGACCACCTGCAGTCGGCGCCCGAAACCAAGGCTGCTCCGACCGCACGGCCGCGCAGCCTGATCACCGGCAAGCGCATGGAGAAGATCGAGTGGGGCCCGAACTGGGAAGAAATCCTGGGCGGCGAGTTCAGCAAGCGCAGCAAGGACAAGAACTTCGACGATGTCCAGAAGGACATCTACGGCCAGTTCGAAAACACCTTCATGATGTACCTGCCGCGCTTGTGCGAGCACTGCCTGAACCCGACCTGTGTCGCGTCGTGCCCCAGCGGCTCGATCTACAAGCGCGAGGAAGACGGCATCGTGCTGATCGACCAGGACAAGTGCCGCGGCTGGCGCATGTGCGTGAGCGGCTGCCCCTACAAGAAGATCTACTACAACTGGCAGTCGGGCAAGGCCGAGAAGTGCATCTTCTGCTACCCCCGCATCGAGGCCGGTCAGCCCACAGTGTGCTCGGAAACCTGCGTGGGCCGCATCCGCTACCTGGGCGTGCTGCTGTATGACGCAGACCGCATCCAGGAAGCCGCCAGCGTGGAGCGCGACCGCGACCTGTACCAGGCCCAGCTCGACATTTTCCTGGACCCGAACGATCCGGACGTGATCAAGCAGGCCCGCATCGACGGCATTCCCGACAGCTGGATGGACGCCGCGCGCAACAGCCCCGTCTACAAGATGGCTGTGCAGTGGAAGGTGGCCCTGCCGCTGCACCCCGAGTACCGCACGCTGCCCATGGTCTGGTATGTGCCACCGCTCTCGCCCATCACGGCCGCCGCCAACGCAGGCCATGTGGGTGTGAATGGCGACATCCCCGATGTGTCGCAACTGCGCATCCCTGTGCAGTACCTGGCCAACCTGCTCACCGCCGGCGACACCGGCCCCGTGGTGCGCGCACTGGAGCGCATGCTGGCCATGCGCACCTACCAGCGCGACAAGCATGTGGAGCAGCGCCAGAACCTGGCCGTGCTGCAGCAGGCCGGCCTGTCGATGGCCGAGGTTGAGGAGATGTACCACGTGATGGCGATTGCCAACTACGAAGACCGTTTCGTCATTCCGTCGGCTCACCGCGAATACGCCGAAAACGCGTTCGACATCCGTGGCGGTTGCGGTTTCTCGTTCGGTAACGGCTGCTCCGATGGTGCTACCGAAGTCAGCATGTTTGGCGGCAAGAAGCCCCGGACCATCCCGATCAAGGCCACGGTATGAAACACCCCCTGAGTCGCTTCGCGCCTTCCCCCTTCAGGGGGACGACGGCCTTTGCTGCGGGGCGGCACTTGCTGGCCGTCCTCGCGATACCGCTGCGCCAGTCTCATTCGCCTCAGTTCACAACTGGCGCAATGGGCCACTGAAAACAAGGAAACCACCATGTTCAAGAAGAACCCGACCTCTTTGCGCCTGACCCTGCGCGCGCTGGGCTATCTGCTGAGCTACCCCGATGCGCAGCTGCGCAGCGTGATGCCGCAGCTGATCGATGCGCTGCAGGTGGAGCAAGCCCTGACCAGCGAGCGCATGGCCGAACTCGAAGCCGTGTGTCAGCACCTGGCAGCACTCGACCCGCTGGAAGCGGAAGCCCGCTACGTGGACAACTTCGACCGGGGCCGCCAGACATCGCTGCACCTGTTCGAGCATGTGCATGGCGACTCGCGTGACCGCGGGCCGGCCCTCATCGACCTGCTGCAGACCTACGAAAAAGCGGGCCTGAAGTTCGACGCGGAAGAGCTGCCCGATCACCTGCCCGTGGTGCTGGAGTTCGCCTCCACCCAGCCGCCTGAAGTGGCCAAGGAATTCCTGGGCGAGATGGCCCACATCCTGAACGCGCTGTTCAGCGCGCTGGTCGCCCGCAGCAGCCCCTACGCCAGCGTGATTGCCGCCGTGCTCGAGGTGTCGGGCCAGCGCGTGCAGTCGGTGGCCCTCACGCCCGAGCCGCCCATGGACGAGGTCTGGGCCGAGCCCGAGGCGTTTGGCGGTTGCAGCACCCAGGGCCAGGCCAAGCCCGAGCAGCCCCAACCGATGCATTTTGTTCGTACCCCCCGCGCAGAGCGGGCCCCAGAAGGAGTCTCCGTATGACCGCCTGGCTTGATACCCTGTTGTTCGGCATCTATCCCTACATTTGCCTGGCCGTGTTCTTCATTGGCAGCTGGGCGCGGTTCGACCGCGACCAGTACACCTGGAAGAGCGATTCGTCGCAGCTGCTGCGTACCGGCAGCCTGCGCTGGGGCAGTAACCTGTTCCATGTGGGCGTGCTGTTCCTGTTCTTCGGTCATACCGTGGGCATGCTCACGCCGCACTTCCTGTACGAAGCCTTCATCACCGCAGGCGCCAAGCAGATCATGGCGATGGTGACGGGGGGTATTGCAGGTGTGCTGGCCTTCATCGGCCTGTCCATCCTGCTGCACCGCCGGCTCTTCGATGAGCGTATCCGCGCTACCTCCAGGGCCAGCGACATCCTGATCCTCGTGCTGCTGTGGCTGCAGCTGGCCCTGGGGCTGGCCACCATTCCGCTGTCGGCCCAGCATCTGGACGGTTCCATGATGATGAAGCTGGCCGAATGGGGCCAGCGCGTGGTGACCTTCCGCAGCGGCGGCGTCGAGCTGCTGGCTGAAGCCGGCTGGATCTTCAAGGCCCACATGTTCCTGGGCATGACGATCTTCCTGGTCTTCCCGTTTACCCGCCTGGTGCACGTGTGGAGCGGCTTCGGCACGCTGGCCTATGTGTTGCGCCCCTACCAGGTGGTGCGCGCACGCCGCATGAACCTGCCCGCCGGCCACATGCAGTCGCAAGACCGCCGCGCCTGAAACACCACCACCCCAAGGAGTACACCATGAGCGGATGTGGAACCGGGGGCTGCGGCTGCAGCTCCACAGAATCCAGCAGTGCGGCACCTGCCAGCACGCTGACGCCCACGCAGGCGGCAGCCTATGAGGCGCTGTCGGCATCGATGGCGGATGCGCCCGTGCTGGCGCCCAGCGCCAGCGTGCCGCCAGCAGGCAGCTTTGCCGCCGCACCGGTGGCGCGCATCAATGGCGTGGCGCTGAACAGCCCGCAGGAGATGCTGGACGAAGAATCCCTGCGCCAGCGCGCCTGTACCGAGCTGCTGCGGCAGGCGGCACAGCACGCTGGCCTGCTCGCACAGGACGACGCGCCTGGCACCGGCGGCGCCATCAGCGCTCAGGCCTCAGGCGCAATCGAGCAGCTGCTGGAGCGCGAACTTGCCATCCCCGAGCCTTCGGAAGAAGCCTGCCGCCGTTACCACGACGCACATCCCGCGGCACATGCCCACGGCGAGCGCGCCCACTTGCGCCACGTGCTGTTCGCCGTGACGCCCGGCGTGGATGTGAAGCAACTGCGGCTGCGGGCCGAGGCCATGCTGATCGATCTGCGCTGCGCAGACGACGGCGGTGCCAAATTTGCCGAGGCAGCCGCCCAGTGGTCCAACTGCCCCAGCGGCCAGCACGGCGGCGACCTGGGCTGGCTCACGCGCGCCGACTGCGCCCCCGAGTTTGCGCGCGAGGTGTTTGGTGGCGCCGAGATCGGCGTGCTGGCCCGGCTGGTGCACAGCCGTTTTGGCCTGCACGTGGTGGAAGTGGTCGCGCGGGACCCTGGCCAGCAGCCTGCGTTTGAAGAGGTCCGCAACGCAATTGCGCTCACGCTGCGCCAGCAGGCCTGGGTGAATGCGCTGCGCCAGTACCTGCAACTGCTGGCCGGCGCGGCCGCGGTGGAAGGTGTGGAACTGGACGCTGCCGAATCTCCACTGGTTCAGTAGCCGTAAATGGCGTCACGAACTGAAAAAACTGTATGCCCGATGAACTGCTAGCCCGCCTGCGGCGCTTCCACGACGACGCGTTCCCGCAATACCGGCAGACCTTTCAGGCGCTCGTGGATGAGGGACAGCATCCGACCACGCTGTTCATCGGGTGTTCGGACTCGCGCCTGGTGCCTTACCTGCTGACGGGCGCCGGGCCTGGGGAGCTGTTTCTGGTTCGCAATGTGGGTGCCTTTGTGCCGCCCTACGATGGATCGCATGGTCACCATGGCACTACGGCGGCCATCGAATTTGCCGTGCTCAACCTGCATGTCAGCCGCATCATCGTGTGCGGCCACAGTCACTGTGGGGCTATCAAGGCGATGTATGGTGAGGTCTCGCCCGAGGCCCCCAACCTCAACCGCTGGCTCGACCTGGGGCGCGAAGCCCTGCTGCCCGTGCAGCCCGGCCCCGAGGCGCTGCGCCGCACCGAGCAGCGTGCGGTGGTGCTGCAACTCGAGCGCCTCATGGAGTACCCCATGGTGCGCAGCCGTGTGCAGGCAGGGCAGATCAGCCTGCATGGGTGGCACTACGTGATCGAGGAGGGCGAGGTCCATGTGTTCGACGTCCAGACCGGCGGTTTTGTACCGGCTTCGCTTGCCGACAACAGCGGAACGGGGCCTTACCAGCCTTACGTGGAACACGACGGCCAGATCCTTGCAGAGTAGACCGGCAGGGTGCATGCTCACGTCTCTGGCGCGCTCGTGTCATGCCGCCGGCCGCCCCCTTTTCGGGCACTCCGGGCATGCATTGGCACCTTGTTGACCAAACGCAAGGCAGCCGCCGCCCCAACCCCAATCATCTGCACCCATGAAGCGCGAATCCACTTCCTCCCTTTCCCCATCGACCTCCATGCAGCCCATCAGCCTGGATGTGCTGCGCGAGAAATACCTCAAGCCCGGCGAAACCACGGCCGACGAGCTTTACACCCGCGTGGCGCGGGCGCTGGCATCTGCCGAAGCGCCTGAACTCCGCTCTGAGTACGAAGCCCGGTTCTTGGCCAACCTGCACGCCGGGGCGATTGGCGCTGGCCGCATCATGAGTGCTGCCGGTACCGACATCCAGGCCACGCTCATCAACTGCTTTGTGCAGCCCGTGGGTGACTGCATCCAGGGCGTGGATGACGAGGGTTTCCCGGGTATCTACGAGGCCCTGCGCGAGGCGGCCGAGACCATGCGGCGCGGCGGTGGCGTGGGCTATGACTTCTCCCGCATCCGCCCCAAGGGCGCGCGGGTCAAGGGCACGGCCTCGATGGCATCGGGCCCCTGCAGCTACATGAACGTGTTTGACCAGTCCTGCTCCACGGTCGAGAGCGCTGGCGCACGCCGCGGTGCGCAGATGGGCGTGCTGCGCATCGACCACCCCGACGTGCAGGAATTCATCACCGCCAAGCGCACGCCCGGGCGCTGGAACAACTTCAACGTGTCGGTGGGCGTATCCGATGCATTTTTGCAGGCTGTGCAGAGCGGGGGCACCTGGGACCTCGTCCACAAGGCCCGCCCCGGCGACGACCTGCTCGCCGAGGGCGCGCACCAGCGGGCGGATGGCCAGTGGGTGTATGCCACCGTGCAGGCACAGTCGCTGTGGGACACCATCATGAAGTCGGCCTACGACTTCGCGGAGCCCGGCATCTTGTTCCTGGGGCGTATCAACGAAGACAACAACCTGCGCTACTGCGAAGAGATTGCGGCGACGAACCCCTGTGGTGAGCAACCACTTCCGTCCTACGGCTGCTGCGACCTCGGCCCCGTGATCCTGCCGCGCTTTGTGCGCCATGCGTTCGGCTTCGGTGGCGTGCCCGCTTTCGACTTCGATGCCTTTGCACAGGTGGTGGCGCTGCAGGTGCGGGCGCTCGACAACGTGCTGGATGTGACCTTTTGGCCGCTGCCGCAGCAGCGCGAGGAATCTGCTGCCAAGCGCCGCATCGGCGTGGGCTTTACCGGCATGGGTAACGCGCTGGCCATGCTGTGCCTGCGCTACGACCAGGCCGAAGGCCGCGAGATGGCGGCACGCATTGCCCAATGCATGCGCGATGCGGCATACACCGCCTCGGTGGCGCTGGCTACCGAGAAGGGTGCATTCCCCAAGTTCGATGCCGCGCAGTACCTGGCAGAAGGCACCTTTGCCAGCCGCCTGCCCGAGCCGATCAAGGCGTCCATCCGCGCGCATGGCATCCGCAACAGCCACCTGCTGTCGATTGCGCCCACGGGCACAGTGAGCCTGGCGTTTGCCGACAATGCCTCCAACGGCATCGAGCCACCGTTTTCGTGGATGTACAAGCGCAAGAAGCGCGAGTCCGACGGCAGCACCACCGAGTACGCGGTGGAAGACCATGCCTGGCGCCTGTACCGCGAGCTGGGCGGCAATGTGGATGCGCTGCCCGACTACTTCGTCTCGGCGCTGGCCATGTCGGCGCAGGACCACATCGCCATGATGGAGGCGGTGCAGCCCTTTGTGGACACGGCCATCTCCAAGACGGTCAACATCCCCGCGGACTACCCTTACGACGATTTCAAGAACCTGTACATGCAGGCCTGGCAGGCGCGCCTGAAGGGCCTGGCCACGTACCGGCCCAACGCCATCTTGGGATCGGTGCTGGAAGTGCACACCCCGACGCCGGCTGCTAAGGCCGCGCCAGCGCCTGCAGCGCCCGCCATCCCTGTGGACCCGATGCGCACCGTGATCGAAAGCCGCCCGCGCGGCGGTCTCTCGGCCGTGGCTGAAAAGCTCGAATACTGGACGCAGGAAGGCCACAAGACGCTGTACCTCATCGTCTCGTTCCTGCCCGTGCCCACAGGCATCGGGAATGGCACGGTGGACCGTGCCATCGAATTCTTCATGCCCGTGGGGCAAAGCGGCGAATCGCAGCAGTGGATCACCTCCAGCATGCGCATGCTGTCGCTGGCAGCGCGTGGCGGGTTCCTGGAGCGGGCGCTGTCGGACATGCGCAAGGTGGCGTGGGACCGCGGCCCTGTGCGCCTGGGCACGCACCGCAAGGACGACGGCACCGTCGTGCCCATGTGGCACGACTCCGAAGTGGCGGCCATGGCCTATGCCATCCAGAACATCCTGGCGCGCCGCGTTTCCGACCCCGTGCAGCAGCAACTGCCGCTGGATGAGCCCCCAGCCGTGGCCGCGCCAGTGCCCCAGGCGATGGCTGGCAAGAAGTGCACCGAGTGCGGCGCCCATGCCGTGATCCGCAAGGATGGCTGCGACTACTGCACGCAGTGCGGGCATCTCGGTACCTGCGGATGAGCACAGCTGTCTGCACGCGCCTGCAGTCCGGGTTGCAGCCAACGGCGGGCCGCGCATGAGCCGCACCATTCCGCTCGCATCCGCCAAGCCCACGGCCCAAGCCATCGCGCAGCAGGATGCTGCGTGGCGCCCGCGCTACCTCATGCTGGCGCCGCACCGGCTCGGGTTTTTCCTGGCCATGCTGGTGCTGGTGGCGTCGGGCGGTTGGTGGGCGGCGGTACAGGTGGCGCGGTCCACCGGCTGGTGGGGCATGTACTACGCCATGTCGCCCACCACCATCCATGCAGCGGTAATGGTGCTGGGGTTCATTCCGCTGTTTTTCTCGGGCTTTCTGTTCACTGCGGGCCCCAAGTGGCTGGGCGTGGATGCACTGCCCACGCGGTCCATTGCAGCGCCGCTGGTGTTGCAGGCGCTGGGCTGGCTGCTGTGGCTGGCGGGCGCGCACTGGCGCATTGGCGCGTCGCTGGTCGGGCTGGCGCTGGCGGGGCTGGGCCTGGCGTGGATGACGGCGCTGTTTCTGGGCCGCGTGCATGCCAGTCGGGCAGAGGATCAGGTCCATGCCCGCGTGATCGCCGCTGGCTGCGTGGTGGGTTGCCTGTGTGTGGCGGGCTTGTGGCTGAGTCTGGCCTTTGGCACGCACGCGCTGTCGCGGGCGTTCATCTATTCGGCCCTGTGGGGCTTTGTCGTGGTGGTGTACGTGAGCGTGGCCCACCGCATGATTCCGTTTTTCACATCGAGCGCGATGCCCATGGTGCAGGCGTGGCGGCCCTTTTGGTTGCTGTGGCTGATGCTGGGCGCAGCGCTCATGCAGGTGGCGGCGGCGTGGCTGGAATGGGCTGGTGTGCCCGTGGTGGGCGCGGGCCCGCCGTGGACGCTGGTGCTGGGCACGTTGCAGCTGCTGGTGGGTGGCGTGCTGGTGTGGCTGGCCTGCGTGTGGGGCCTGGTGCAAAGTCTCAGGAACCGGCTGCTGGCCATGCTGCACATCGGCTTTGTATGGCTTGGCGTTGCGTTTGTGCTGGCGGGGGCGTCGCACTGGCTGGCGTGGGGCTTTGGCCTGGGCGCGCTGGGGCTGGGTGCCTTGCATGCGCTCACCATGGGTTGCCTGGCATCGCTGATGCTGGCAATGGTCACGCGCGTGTCGTGCGGCCATAGCGGCCGCGCCCTGGTGGCCGACCGTATCGCCTGGACACTGTTCTGGCTGCTGCAGCTGGCTGCAGTGCTGCGCATCGGCGCCGAGGTGCCGGGCATGTTTGGTGTGGCCTGGGTCTGGTTGCTGCCCACCGCGGCCCTGTTGTGGGCGGCCACGATGGCGGTGTGGGGCGTGCGGCTGGGCGGCTGGTATGGCCGCCTGCGCGCCGACGGCCGGCCCGGCTGAATTACCTGAGGATCTGCAATGGCTGTCATTCCCTGGCCCCTGACCCAAAATCTGCCGGCTGCGCCCGCGGCAGAAGACGACATCGCGGCCATGGCCGCTACGCTCATCCAGTCGCGCCAGACCATCTTGCCCAAGCGGCTGGCAGCACCCGGCCCCGGTGCGGACGAGCTGGCCCAGATCCTGAACGCCGCCGCCCACGCGCCCGACCATGGCCAGCTGGTGCCCTGGCGCTTCGTGCTGGTGCCCGAGGCCAGCCGCCCTGCGCTGGCCGAGGTGTTTGCGCAGGCGCTGGTCGAGCGCGACCCCGCTGCCATGCCCGATCAGATCGAGCAGGCGCGCGAAAAGGCGTTTCGCTCGCCCGTGCTGATGCTGGCGGTGGTCGATACCCAGAGCGGCGACCCTGAGGTGGACGCCGCCGAGAGGCTGGTGTCTGCCGGCTGCGCCGTGCAGAACATGTTGCTGATGGCCACGGCCCAGGGCTATGGCTCTGCGCTCACCAGCGGCAAGGCGCTCAAGTCGCAAAGCCTGCGGGCGCTGTTCCAGGTAGCACCCACAGAGCAGGCGCTGTGTTTCATCAGCATCGGCACGGTGCAGTCGCGCAAGGCTGCGCGTGCCCGGCCTGCCGTGCGCCGCTATGTGAGCACGCTGGACGCACGCCGCGGCGTGGTGCCCGGGTTTTGATTCCGACAGCTTCTTGATGCGCTGCGCCCACCCGCCTTGTACGACCTTTTATGGTCCGTGCAGCGCGCGGGCCCACCAAAATACCTTTGACTGCGATTGCGAGACTTGAGATGGAAATTGCCAGCTTTGACGACCTGCTGATGGCTGCCCGCCAGCAGCCCGAGCCCCAGCGACTGCTGTTTGTGTTCGCCGCGGCCGAGCTGCCCGACGACGCCACTCCCGCCCAGCGCGTGCGGTTCGAGGCCGGGCAGGGCGGCGCCCTGGTGCCACGGATGTGCGTGGACAAGACACCGCAGGAACTCGCTTCGTTTGCAGCGCTGGTAGACGAAGCGCAGCAATTCACAGCACCCGGTCACGACTGGACCATCGTGTTTGCCGCGGCCATGTCGGGCACGCTCAACAAGGCGCCCACCAGCGCCGACGCCGAGGCCCCGCTGCAGCGGATGGTCGACGCCATCAAGGGCGGCGCGCACGGCGCCTACATTCCGTTTGACCGCAGCGGGCAGCCGGTGCGGTTTGGCTGAGGGGCCGCCGATGGCCTCCAGCCCGGGCGCCGCCGCGCGCCACCTGCCCGGCTTCAGTACGCCGGCCGTCGGCTTTGACGAGCCCTTTGCCATGCTGCAGGCCTGCCACGATCGCGTGCAGCGCACACTCGACCTGCTTGCGCGCCTTCGCGACCATGTGCACAAACGGGGCCCCGATCAGGCCGCCCGCGATGCGGCCCGCGATGTACTTCGCTATTTCGATATCGCCGCGCCGCTACACCACCAGGACGAGGAGCTGCACGTGTTCCCGCTGCTGCTTGCGCAGGGGTCGGCCACGATGCAGGCACTGGTGGAGCGCCTGCAGGACGACCACCGCCACATGGCGGCCGACTGGGCCGCGGCGCGCCTGCCGCTGCAGAAGCTGGTGGGTGGCGAGGCCGCGGCGTTCACCCCGGACGACGACGTGGCCATGGACCGTTTTGCCCGGCGCTATGCCGACCACATCGCCGCGGAAGAGGGCAGCGCTTACCCTGCCGCCGAAGCGTTGCTGGCGCCACGCGCACTTGCTGGCATGGGGCAGGAAATGGCCGCCCGGCGCGGCGCTGGCTAATTGCTATGAAAGTAATAGCAATGGGGGCATTTGTTATCAGGGCCTGAGCCTGTTTTGGCCTGTTTTTGGCTGTAAACGCCTGTTTTGGGCCCGTTGGGCGACGCCCCGCACCAGGGCCACCCGCCTGCCCGGTACGCGTCCCCCGTTGTTTGCCCTCATCGCAGCGGCAAGCACACAGCCCCTTCATGTGGTGCGTTCGCGATGTGCGGGGGAGCTGCGGTGATTGCACCGGGAAGGGGCCCTCGGGCCATGCGCGCCCCGTCGCATGCTGCGGGTACCGGCGGCTTCAAGGTGCCAATGCGTGGGCAACGCCGCTTTTGCCAGCCGGCGATGGCTGCCATATCGCCTTGGCATGCAGCCACGCAACAGAGCCCGCGCGCTGGCCCGATACTCGGGTGCTGTTGCCAACGTGCCTGGTTCACGTCAACCGTTCGGCCGCTGCCTGCCTTGTCCGATCCCGTCCCTTCGCCTTGACCTTTTTCGTACGCCTTCCCTTTGTCGTCCGCGTCCTCACCACCCTGGCGCTGGCGTGGGCCGCTGCAGCCGCCTGCGTGGCGCTGAACACCCCCTTGCCCTGGATGATCGGTCCGCTGCTGGCCACCTCGCTGGTGTCCATTGCTGGCGGGCCCACCGAGAGCTGGGGCCCGCTGCGCAACGCAGGCCAGTGGACCATCGGCGCGGCGTTGGGCCTTTACTTCACGCCCGAGGTGGTGGCGCTGGTGGGGGGGCTGTGGTGGGCCATTGTGCTGGGCATTGCCTGGGCCCTGCTGCTGGGCTGGCTGTTTGGCGCGTGGCTGTACCGCGTGCACGCGCCGCGCATGCACGGCGTACCCGTGCCCATGATGCGTGCCACCAGCTACTTTGCGGGGGCCATTGGCGCGGCTTCGGAGATGACGCTGCTGTCCGAGCGCGAAAACGCCCGCACCGATCTGGTGGCCGCCAGCCACAGTCTGCGCCTGCTCATCGTCACCGTGACGATTCCGTTTGCCCTGCAGTGGAGCGGCCTGCACGGGCTCGACATCCTGCCGCCCACGCCGCGCGTGGTGAGCTGGCCCTGGCTGGCGCTGATGGCCGTGCTGACGGGGGCGGGCGCCCTGCTGATGGACCGCCTGGGCCGCGCCAACCCGTGGTTCATGGGGGCCATGCTGGTATCGATGGCGCTCACCGTGGCCGGGCTCAGCCTGTCGGCGGTGCCTCAGCCGCTGGTGAACGCTGCGCAACTGGTGATTGGCGTGAGTTTAGGCGTTCGGTTCCGTGCAGACTTTTTACGTACCGCCCCCCGCTGGCTGGCATCGGTCGCCGTGGGCACGCTGGGCCTCATGGCCATCTGCGCAGCATTCGCCGGCGTACTTGCCTGGGCCACGGGCCTGCCATGGGTCACGCTGCTGCTGGGCACATCCCCCGGCGGCATCACCGAAATGGCCATCACCGCCAAGGTGCTGCAACTGGGCGTGCCGGTGGTGACCGCATTCCAGGTGTGCCGCCTGATCGCCGTATTGATGCTGGTGGACCCGCTGTACCGCAGAATCTACCCGCCAGCGCAAGCTGGCTCCGCAACCTAAACCGGGGCGAGCGCCGTCGAAACCGGCACTGCGCTATCGCGAGAGACGACTAGCAAGGGATGACCTGCATCACCCTCGTGCGTCGGTGGTAGTGCGGATCGGGATGGGCCGCAAGGCGTCTTTTTGTAGCCAATAGCCGGGCTATTGGCAAGAAAAGCAACGCAGCGAACCGCCCGAGGCCGCGCTATCACCGACCACAGGGAGTGATGCAGGTCATCCCTGGGGCCGCCCCGCAGCGAGGTCGTCGTCCCCCTGCCCGCGCAGCGGAGCGTAGCGAGAGCGGGGGGAAGCCGCGAAGCGGCTCAGGGGGGTATCGCTATCAATGCACCACAACCGGGTTCTGCGCCAGCCCCGCATAGCGGTCCAGCGCATCTTCCACCTCTTCCTGGGTGGGCGTGTCGCGCTGCCAGGCCAGGATCTGCTCCTGGAACATTTCGGCCCACGAGCCGTCAAGGTACACCTCTTTGCCCGATCGCTTGTCCACGATTTCAAAGCCGTGGCGGGCGAGCTGGGGAACGGCGGGTGCGGTGTCGTTGAGCGCCTGGCGACTCGTTGCTGTGGCCTGCACGGCATCGGGCAGCATGTGGACCACCACGAAGGATTCTGAGTCGTAGAGCATATGCATCGTGTTCCCCTTGTCGATATGGGGCATGTGGCGGCCCTCGCTGGTGCGAAGGCTGCACGCACGCCATGAGTGTCAGATGACAGCGGGTGTGCGGAGTTCAAGCCCCGGGGGCAGCTGGCGCAGCTGTCTGGCGTGGTGGAAACGCGGTGTCCTACCTGCCCGGTGGGTCGGGCTACAAGGCCCGCTGCACGGGGTTTTGCTCCTGCCAATGCAGTATTTCACGAAACGCGCGGTCCGTCCGGGTCGGGGGGATATGTGCAAGGTGTGCGGCGCTGGCACAACAGTGCGTTGGGCCGTCGGCTGGCCAGTTTGTCCCCGTTATGTGTCATTGATGCACCCGTCCGCGCCATGGCACCGGGGCTGTCAGGGCGCGGTGCGGCTGCGCAGCTGCAGGTCTGCAAAGTCGCCATTGGCCTGCGTGATGCGGATGCGCACCGGCAGGTAGCCCAGCGCGGGTGCCACCCACAGCTCGGCTTTCTGGTCGTAGTCCTTGCGCGGCAGGCGCTGCAGCTTGAGGGCCAGCGTGGGGCCGGCGGGCAGGTCCAGGGTTTCGGTGGCTTCCACGCTGAAGGTCCAGCGGTCGGCGCTGCGGGCGCTCACGGTGGTCAGCGTGATGTGCGTGCCCGGCACAAACCTGCCCGGGTCGGCCGCCAGCAGGGCGCCCAACTGAATGAACACGCTGAGCCGGTCCTGCGTGCCAGGGCCCAGCGCGGCCTCTGGGGTATTGGCGCTGAAGATCACACGGCTCTTGGCGTAGTCAAAGTGCGCAGCCTGCTCGCTGCGCGACTTGTCGGAAAACCGTTCGGGCAACAGCCCCTGGCTGCTGATGGTGCCCACACTGCGCTGCGCGCGGCTGCCCACCAGAAACGCACTGACCTCCTGCCGGGCCTCGTACCGGGCGCCGTCGTGCTGCCACAGCAGTTCGGCGCGGGCGTTGTAGGCAAACTTCTTGGCCTGGCCGCTCACATCAAAGGCCAGCCGCGCGGGCGGGGGCAGTCGGGCAGGCGGCGGTGCGGTGCTGGCGCTGCGGCCTGCGCCGTCGCCCGGCGGGCTGATGTCCACGCCCGCGCCTGCGGGTGTGTCGGTACTGGCCGGCAAGGGGCCAGAGGCAGGGGCCCCCCGTGCCACCGGGCCAGACGCTGCGGCCTGCGGGCTGGGGGCTGCTGCGGTGTCTACGTCCGGTTGCGCGCCCGCGATCTGTGTTTCTGCAGTGGGCTGCGCGGATTCGCCGCTGGCATCGGTTGCGGTGGCCGCGGCGGTGTCGGCTGGTGTGCTGTGGGGTGTGGGCGGCTGTGCAGGCTGCCTCGCCGTGGCGGGCGGCTTTCGCGGCGCCGGGCGGGCGGCTGGGGCGGGTCGCGGCGGCGCGGGCGATGCGGCCTCGGGTGTCTGTGCGGCGGGCAATACCGGCGGGGCCGCCGCAATGCTGCGGGTACTGAACACCTTGCCCGCAGGCTGCGGCGCATGGTCCCAGCCCAGCGACACACCGCCCAGCACCAGCCAGTGCAGGGCCAGCACCACCGCGGTGATCAGGAACAGGGCGCGCCGCGGCACGGGTTTTGGCTGGGTCAGGCGCTGCCAGCGCCCAGGTCACGCGACAGCTGGGCGGCAGCCGCGCGCAGGGGCACATCCACCGCGCCGCCCCACTCGGGGTCAAAGGTGGCAATCGAGCCCAGCGTGGTGATGCCCAGTTCCAGGTGGCCGTCCGAGTCGAACACCGGCGCACAGAACGCCACGATGCCGGGCAGCAGGGTATCGACCACGCGGGCCGCGCCACGCTCGCGCACTTCGGCCAGCAGCGTGTTCACCTCGGCCATGGTGGCGGGCAGGTCGGTGCGGCGCATCTTCACGGCGCGGCCCAGTTCTTCCTTGAGCAGCGGCGCCACCACCTCGGGCGCCATGTGGGCGGCAAAGCACCGGCCCGTGGCCGACGAGAGCAGTGGCATCACGTCGCCCAGGCGCAGGTTGGCGGTGACGGCCTGGGGCGATTCCTCCCAGTGCACGATGGTGGGGCCGTGGTTGCCCCACACGGCCAGTGCGAGCGTGTGGCCGATGCTTTCCATCAGCTCGGGCATGCGCTCGCGGGCCATGCGCACGGCATCCAGCCGGGCCAGCGATGCCAGCCCCAGCTTCAGCGCGGCGGGGCCCAGGTCGTAGCGCGCGGTGCGGGCGTCCTGCACCACCAGCCCTAGGCGCTGGAAGCTCACCAGATAGCGGTGCGCCTTGGCCGCGCTCATGCCGCCGGCGGCCGCCACATCCTTGAGCATCAGCGGCCCGCGGGAGCGCGTCAGCCCCTCCAGCAAGGCGAAACCGACCTCCACCGACTGAATACCTGCACGTTCTTTGGCCATGTGCACTAAAATCCGCGTGTTTTGTTTAGTTAAATCAATTTACCCCAGCGTAATTCCGCTAGGGGCCCCGGCATCACTGGCGCGCGTCGGTGGTGGTGCAGGGCGCTCTGGTGGATCCACTTTTCACAGAACGTCACCCTGAGACAAAGGTCCTGCCACCATGAAACTTGCTACCTACAAAGACGGCTCGCGCGACGGCCAACTCGTTGTCGTATCCCGCGATCTGGGCACAGCCCATTATGCGACCGGCATTGCCAGCAAGATGCAGCAGGTGCTGGACGACTGGGGCTTCCTCTCGCCCCAGCTGCAGGACCTCTACGACCAGCTCAACAGCGGCCGCGCGCGCCACGCTTTCCCGTTTGACCCGGCCCAGTGCATGGCCCCGCTGCCCCGCGCCTACCAGTGGGCCGATGGCTCGGCCTACATCAACCACGTGGAACTGGTGCGCAAGGCGCGCAACTCTGAAGTGCCCGAGAGCTTCTACACCGACCCGCTGATGTACCAGGGCGGCAGCGACGATTTCATCGGCCCCTGCGACGACGTGGTGGTCCCCAGCGAAGCCATGGGCATCGACTTCGAGGCCGAGATCGCTGTGGTGACCGGCGACGTGAAGATGGGCACCGACGCCGACCAGGCGCTCGATGGCATCCGTCTGGTGATGATTGCCAACGACGTGAGCCTGCGCAACCTGATCCCGGCCGAGCTGGCCAAGGGCTTCGGTTTCTTCCAGAGCAAGCCCGCCACCGCGTTCGGCCCGGTGGCCGTCACGCTGGACGAGCTGGGCGACGCATGGGACCACGGCCGCCTGCACCTCACGGTGCAATCCACCTGGAACGGCCGCAAGGTCGGCATGTGCGACGCCGGCCCCGAGATGACCTTCCACTTCGGCCAGCTGATCGCCCATGTGGCCAAGACGCGCAACGTGCGCGCGGGCTCCATCATCGGCAGCGGCACGGTGAGCAACAAGGGCATCACCGACGCCAGCGGCCGCACCGAGTGGCCCAAGGGCTACAGCTGCATCGCCGAAAAGCGTTGCATCGAAACCATCCAGGACGGCAAGCCCAGCACTGAATTCATGAAGTTTGGCGACACCATCCGCATCGAGGTCAAGGGCAAGGATGGTGCGAGCATCTTTGGGGCCATTGACCAGGCTATCGCGGCGCCAGCTGCCTGAGCGTCCAAAACCGGCCCCCGTGCCGGTTTTAGAGAAAAAATGGCTGCAAGCGCTTATATCAATTGGTATTTTAGCTATTAAATAAGTAGCAATTGCCGCTGTCACCTGCGCGCGGCAGGGTTTGTGCAAAGCCGCTACCCTGCGGGGCTTCGTTTCACAAGCAAGCCGCACCATGCTCAATTTTGACTTTCACAACCCCACCCACATCGCCTTCGGCCAGGGCCGCATTGCCGACCTTGCCAAGCTGGTGCCCGCTGCCGCCAAAGTGCTGATCGTGGTCGGCGGCGCCAGTGCCGAGAAGACCGGCACCCTGGCTGAGGTGCGCGCTGCGCTGGGCGACCGTCAGCACGCCACCTTCGCAGGCATCGAGCCCAACCCCAGCTACGAAACGTCGATGAACGCCGTCGCCCAGGTGCGCGAGGGCGGGTTCGACTTTTTGCTGGCCGTGGGGGGCGGCTCGGTCATCGACGCGACCAAGTTCATCGCAGCCGCAGCGCTGTTTGAAGGCGAGCCCTGGGCCATCCTGGAGAAGTTCGGCCGCAACGTCACGCGTGCGCTGCCGTTCGGTGCGGTGCTCACGCTGCCCGCGACGGGCTCCGAGATGAATAACGGCAGCGTCATCACGCACCGCGGCAAGGGCGCCAAGCTGCCGTTCAACAGCGTGCATACCTACCCGGTGTTCTCGGTACTCGACCCGACCAAGACCTACACCTTGCCGCCCCAGCAACTGGCCAATGGGGTGGTCGATGCATTCGTGCACACGGTGGAGCAGTACCTGACCTACCCGGTCAACGCGCCCGTGCAGGACCGCTTTGCCGAAGGCATTTTGCA
The DNA here is from genome assembly GCF_051942715.1 of Acidovorax sp. BL-A-41-H1. Classification (NCBI taxonomy): domain Bacteria; kingdom Pseudomonadati; phylum Pseudomonadota; class Betaproteobacteria; order Burkholderiales; family Comamonadaceae; genus Acidovorax; species Acidovorax sp. BL-A-41-H1. The sequence goes on from NZ_JBPVJQ010000003.1 coordinate 679,788, forward strand.
GACGCTGATCGAGGTGGGTCCGCGCCTGCTGACTGCGCCCGAGCCGGTGTACGACGACCGCGCCAACCTGATGTGGGCCGCCACCATGGCGCTCAACGGGCTGATTGGCGCCGGGGTGCCGCAGGACTGGGCCACGCACATGATTGGCCACGAGCTGACCGCCGCGCACGGCATCGACCATGCGCGCACGCTCGCCATCGTGCTGCCCGCGCTGCTCCACGAGCGCCGCGTGCCCAAGCAGGCCAAGCTGCTGCAATACGCCGAGCGCGTGTGGGGCATCACCACGGGCACCGACGACGAGCGCATCACCGCCGCCATCGAGCGCACGCGCGACTTCTTTGAAAGCATGGGCATCCGCACGCGCCTGTCGGGCTACGGGCTGGGTGCGGACGCCATCGGCCCGCTGATCGCACAACTGGAAGCGCACGGCATGGTCAAGCTGGGTGAGCAGCGCGAGATCACGCCGGCCGTCAGCCGCCGCATCCTGGAAGCAGCGCTGTAAGTGCTTTGCACAGGCCGGGCCGGCATGCGTTGGCCCTGCCGGCAGTGCATTTCGCGGCGCGCAGCGGCGTTTCGTCGCAAGGCGCTGGAGCCTGCACCGAGCGGTGCCTAAAGTGCCGTCAAGCCGCCCACCCCGGGCGGCCTTGGCGAAAGGCGCACCGTGATCCTCATCCTTACCTTGGCCCTGCGCGCTGCAGGGCGCAATGCCCTCATCCCAATGCTGTTGGCTTGCATGGCATTGCTGGCCTTCACCACGCCGGCATCTGCCCAGCATGCTGGCCTGCGCACCCTGGTGGTTCCCGGGGGCTCGCCGATCACGGTGGCGCTGTTCTATCCCACGCAGGTCGCTGACCGCACCGTGCCCATGGGCCCGTGGCAGCCCCGGGTGACGCCAGGCGCGCCGGTGGCGGCGACGCCCCTCAGGGGCCTCATCCTGATCTCGCACGGCACCGGCGGCCACGAGCTGGGCCACCACAACCTGGCCACGCGACTGGCGGCCGATGGCTACTTGGTGGCCGCGCTGCGCCACCCCGGCGACAACTGGGAAGACCGGTCGATGGTCACCTCGGGCCACTACTTCAGCGAGCGCCCGCGCCAGGTCAGCCGCGTGCTGGATGCCCTGCTGGCCAGCGCCGAATGGGGCCCGCACATCCCGGCCGGACGCATCGGCGCCGTGGGGCATTCGGCGGGCGGCTACACCGTGCTGGCGCTGGCGGGCGGGCAGGCTGAACCGGCGCGCGCGGTGCAGCATTGCCGCAGCGTGACGGATGACCCTGGGTTTTGCAGCCTGGGCAAGCTGCATGCGCGGAGCGACACCGTTGCGGCAGGGCCTGTACCGGTCGCCACCGCCGCGGCGCAGGGCGCAGCCCCCACGCAGGACGGCCCGCTGGTCGCCGTACCTGACCCTCGCATTGGCGCCGTGGTGGCCATGGCGCCGATGGCCGTCGTGTTCACTCCTGCAAGCCTTCGTGCCGTCAGCATTCCGGTGCGTCTGCGCGTGGCGGGGCGCGATGCCGTGCTCAACGGCGCGTACCACGGCAACTATGTGGCCACGCATATGCCGTCGGCCAAGGCGAGCATAGTGCCGGGTGCGGGCCACTTCGCCTTCATGGCCCAGCCCGTCTGGCCCCTGCCTTCCGATGCAGGCGATGCGGCTGCCAACCCCGAGGGCTTCGACCGGGTGGCCTACCACGCCACGCTGGAAAATGACGTGGCGGAGTTCTTCGGCGCGCAGTGGCGTTGAGGGGCGGCGAGGCCTGGTCCCTGCGCACCGCGCGTGCCGTTCTGTAGGCCAATGCCGCAACCGTGCACGCACCGCGGCACAAAGGCCGGTTGGCTGCTACGGTGGCGTTCCTTGCGCTTGCGCAGATCCACGCCACCACGAAAGCGACCCCATGCCACACATCCTCATGGTTCTGACATCCCACGACCAGCTGGGCGACACCGGCAAAAAGACCGGCTTCTGGCTGGAAGAGTTTGCCGCCCCGTACTACGTGTTCAAGGACGCGGGCGCCCAGGTCACGCTGGCATCGCCCCTGGGCGGCCAGCCGCCGCTGGACCCCAAGAGCGACGAGCCCGGAGCGCAGACCGATGCCACCCGCCGCTTCAAGGCCGACGCTCCTGCGCAGGCCGCGCTGGCCAGCACCGTGCAGCTCGATGGCGTGGACCCGGCTGACTTTGACGCCGTGTTCTACCCCGGCGGCCACGGCCCGCTGTGGGACCTGGCGTATGACGCACGCTCCATCGCCCTCATCGAAGCCACGCTGGGCGCCGGCAAGCCCCTGGCCGCCGTGTGCCATGCGCCCGGCGTGCTGCGCGGCGCCAAGGCGCAAGACGGCACACCGCTGGTGCGCGGCAAGAACGTGACCGGCTTCACCAACGGTGAGGAAGCCGCCGCGGGCCTCACCGATGTGGTCCCGTTCCTGGTGGAAGACATGCTCATGTCACACGGCGCGCTGTATACCAAGCAGGGCGACTGGCAGCCGCATGTGGTGACGGATGGCCTGCTCATCACCGGGCAGAACCCGGCGTCGTCGGAGCCGGCGGCGAAGGCGCTGCTGAAGGCGCTGGGCAGCCTGGCGTGAAGCGGCAGCAGGTGCAGTGTTCCACCGGGCGGCAGGATCGCGCCCCTGCTGCTTGCCGGGGCGCTGTCAGGGCGCTGAAACACGGAGTTTTGGTCAAATCGGCCTGTAGTCCATGATTTGATTGCCTCTAATGCTATAAATTAAATAGCATAAGACCAGGGCTGCTCCCCTTCAGCCTGAAGGCTGGTCGCTAAAAGCCAAGGTCAGGGCAAACGCCAACGCGCACGGGGCATCCAGGCTACAAAGGCGGCCGCTATACCCCGTCGGCTCAGGCGGCAGCAGCCTTCGCACTGCCCGCTGCCGTCACCGGCCCTGCGTGGGCCTCCACCTGCACCAGGCAGTCATAAAACGTGGGCGCCCTGCCCAGGTCGGTCAGGGCCTGGCTGGTCACCTCGTTCACGTTGGTGCCGTTCAGCCCGAGCTTGCGCCACCAGATCCCCAGGCCGTTGACCACGCCCGGCCGCGCGCGGCGCGACACCGTGGCGTGGCACAGGTAGCTGCCCCGGTCGTTGAACACGCGCACCACCGCATCGTTGCCTATACCCCGGGCCTCGGCATCGTCGGGGTGCATCTCCAGCACCGGGCGGCCTTCAATGTCGCGCAGGCTTTGCACGTTCACGAAGGTGGAGTTCAAAAAGTTGCGCGCGGGCGGCGAGATCATGGCCAGCGGGTAGCGGGCGCTGGTGCCCGCCAGTTCGTGGTTGGGCAGGTGGTCGGGCAGACCGTCCAGCCCTTGCGCCGCCAGGCGGGCGCTGTAGAACTCACACTTGCCGCTGGGGCTGGGAAAATTGCCTTCGGCAAACGGTGCATCAGGTACAGCCAGCGTGGCAAAGCCCTGGCTTTCGAGCAGCGCGTAGTCCACCGCGTCGCCAAAGGCCTGGCGGCACAGGGCCTCATCGGTGTCGGCGAAGCAGGGCTCGGTGTAGCCCATGCGCGCGGCCAAGTCACGAAAGATTTGTGCGTTGCTACGCGCCTGCCCCACGGGCGCGACGGCAGGGCGGTTGAGCACCACGTCGGTATGGCCGTAGGACAGGTGCACATCCCATTGCTCCAGCTGCGTGGTGGCGGGCAGGATGTAGTCGGCCCAGTCGGCGGTGTCGGTCTGGAAATGCTCCAGCACCACGGTGAACAGGTCTTCGCGCGAAAAGCCCTGCACCACCTTGCCCGAGTCGGGTGCCACGGCCACGGGGTTGCTGTTGTAGACCACGATGGCCTCCACCTTGGGCCCGAACGCGGGCGCGGCCTCGCGCAGCAGATCGTCGCCAATGGTGGACATGTTGATCGTGCGCGGCGTTTTCGATGGCATCAGATCGGGCCGCTGCAGCACGGCGCGCTGTGCCGGAAACTGCCCTGAGCTCGATAGCAGCATGCCGCCCGCACGGTGTCGCCACGCGCCGGTCAGCGCCGGCAGGCAGGCCACGGCGCGCACCGCATTGCCGCCGCCGCGCACGCGCTGCATGCCGTAGTTCAGGCGAATGGCGGCGGGCTTCGTCGTACCGTAGTCCTGGGCGAGCTGGCGGATCTGCTCCACCGGAATGCCGCACACCTCGGCCGCGCGCTCGGGCGGCCATTGCAGTGCGCGTTCGCGCAGCGCGTCCCACCCCAGCGTGTGGCGGGCGATGTAGTCGTGGTCCAGCCAGTCATGGGCAATCAGCTCGTGCATCAGCGCGAGCGCCAGCGCCGCATCGGTGCCGGGGCGCAGCGCGATGTGTTCGTGGCACTTGTCGGCGGTTTCGCTCTTGCGCGGGTCGATGCAGACCAGCCGGGCGCCGTCGCGCTTGGCCTGCTGGGCAAAGCGCCAGAAGTGCAGGTTGCTGCCAATCGAATTGCTGCCCCAGATGATGATGAGCTTTGACTCGGCGAAGAACTCGACCTTCATGCCCACCTTGCCGCCCAGCGTCTGCACCAGGGCCTCGGCCCCAGCCGATGCACAGATGGTGCGATCGAGCTGCGAGGCGCCCAGTTGGTGGAAAAACCGTCGGTCCATGCTTTCGCCTTGCACCATGCCCATGGTGCCGGCGTAGCTGTAGGGCAGGACGGCTTCGGGCGCGCGCGCCGCGATGGATTGCAGGCGCTGGGCGATGTCAGCCAGGGCCTCGTCCCAGCTGACGGGCGTGAACTGCCCGCTGCCTTTGGGCCCGCTCCGCTTGAGCGGTGTGAGGATGCGCTCGGGGTGGTAGGTGCGCTCGGTGTACTTGCTCACCTTGGCACACAGCACGCCGCCCGTGTGCAGGTGTTCAGGGTTGCCCTGTACACGGGTGGCCACGCCGCCCTCCACGGTGGTGATCAGGGCGCAGGTATCAGGGCAGTCGTGGGGGCAGGCGCCGCGCACACTTTTGCTTACAACCGGAGCGGGAGTTACTACTGAAGTCGCAGTCATTTGCAAGTCGGGATCGTTAAACTTCGCCAACAGTGACACACCTGCATACACAGGCAACGTCCAGAAAAAAGAGCCCGCCAGCAGGCGGCGCGAGTGGCTCAGCCCTCAACTGTTCAAGCATTCACCGGGGATTTCACCATGAACAAGACGCTATTGGGACGCAGGCAGTTTTCCGTAGGTCTGGGCGCGGCTGCGTTGGGCGGGTTTCACATGGCCCATGCCCAATCCGAGGGGCGCATCATCTTGGGCCAGTCCGCCCCATTCACCGGTCCAGCCGCGCAACTGGGCATCCAGTTCAACCTCGGCGCCAAGCTCTATTTCGACCAGCTCAATGCCCAGGGTGGCCTGGGCAAGCGCACCATCGAAATTCGAACCATGGACGACGGCTACGAGCCCGACCGATGCGCCGAAAACACCCGCAAACTCATTGCCGAGGACGTATTTGCGCTGTTCGGCTACATCGGCACGCCTACCAGTCTGGCGGCGATGCCCATCTTCTCCAAGGAAAAGGTGCCGTTCTTCGGTCCATTCACAGGTGCCGAGGCTCTGCGGCAGCCCTTTAACCGCCTGATCTTCCATGTGCGGGCTTCGTACTACGACGAGACCGCGCTCATCGTGCGCCAGCTCACCAACCTGGGCCTCAAGAAGATCGCGGTGTTCTACCAGAACGACGCCTACGGCAAGGCTGGGCTCGATGGTGTGACCCGCGCTCTGACCGAACTCAAGCTCACTCCTGTTGCCACGGCTACGGTCGAGCGCAATTCGACCGATGTGAAGGCCGCTACCGAAAAGCTGGTGGCCGCTGCGCCCGATGCCGTGGTGCAGATTGCGGCCTATGGCGGCGCTGCGGCCTTTGTGCGGTCGGCCCGCAAGGCGGGCTTTGGCGGTACGTTCTACAACGTGTCTTTCGTGGGTACGCAAGCCCTGGCCGATGAACTCGGCAAGGACGGGGCCGGTGTGGTGGTGTCGCAGGTCGTGCCCTCGCCCTACCAGCCCTCGCGCCAGATCACGCGCGAATTCCTGGAGGCCATCAAGAAGGGTGGCGACAAGGTGCAGGCCAACTACTCCAGTCTGGAGGGGTTCCTCGCCGCGCGCATTTTCACCGAAGGGTTGCGCCAGGCGCAGGGCAACGGCAAGCTCACGCGAGAGAACCTCATTTCGGGCCTGGAGGGCCTGGGCTCGCAAATGATCTCGGGCTACCCGGTCACCTACGGCCCCAACGACCACTCGGCATCGACTTTTGTGGAGATGTCGATGCTGACTGGCGACGGGCGGGTGCGGACCTGAGGGGCTCATTCGCTACCCACGCTATTGCCTTCCCTGGAACCTTCGGCTGCCAGATTACGCCCCTCTTTGGGTGTAACAAAATGTGTTGCGCACACAACACGTTTGTTATCGTTTAGCATTTTTGCTGATTTGCTGTGGCTTTTTCTACATAATCCACCGATTGCGGACGATGTGACGCCCGCTCGTTACAGCTCGCGAGGAGCAAGATTTCCTCGCGATACCAAGGGTGGGTGGTATGTCGGCTTCCTTGATTTCGCGCCTGAAAATCTGTCTTTCAGCTGCGCTGCTATTCGCCGGTCTGCATTCGCTGGCTGACCCGTTCCCTCCTACCCTCGCCAACGGTGCAGCCCATTTCCCGCCGGTAGCGTGGCCTGCCGAGCCAACAAATCCGTTGCAGTGCGGAGCCAGTTGCGGTGAGTGGCAGCCCTACACCCGGTTCCAGAGCGGCGTGGCAGACCCTCGTACGCAGGATCCGTCCAATGGGGGCACGGCACCTCAGAACTACGTCAACATCGCGTCGTCGTGCGTCGACAAGAATGCGCCCAGCGTGTACTTCGCTCTGCGGCAGGGCGCCAACCCCAATGGCAGCGAGGACACCATCATGTTCCGCTGGCGGGTGGAGCAGATCGCCAACACCTACGCCACCGGGCCCAGTGCGGGGGCTTACGGCGCTTCGGATCCCTGGAGTTCTGCGCTGTGGAGCGTGCTGTTCGATGTGGACGGTGATGGATACCTGGATCTGGCGGCCCATCTGGACGGGTCTTCCGGCGCACCTGCCGCTTCGATCGATCGCATCGCCGGCATCTGGAGCAAGCGCCCCACCCAATCGCTCGATTACCTTGGCGACCCGAGCAATGTTCAGTTGCTTGCGCACAACCCGACTGCCTTCGTCGATCCGGGCACAGGCCGGTTGCTGAACTTCGGCGTGCGGTCGGCGGGAGTGCCCCAGCCGACCTGGCCCAACGGAAGCGCCGAGACCACCTGGGACTATGGCACCACCCGTGCCAAGCGGGTGAGCAGCAGCCCCTGCAATGAGTTCTTCATCGATTACCAGATTCCGGTGAAGATGCTCGATGCGAGCACGCAGGGTGGGCCCAAGATCACGCGCAGCACGCCGATCTCGATGGTGTTCTGCACGGCAAACAGCCTGAACAACCCGTTCCAGAAAGACTGCGCCATCAACGCCAGTTGGACGGGCGCCTCGGCGCGGCCAGCGCCCTTCGGAGACTACGTTTCGTTCAACCAGGCGGCGCCATATGCGCAGCCTATCGTTTCCAAGGTGGTCGCCACCCCGCCGAACACCTGTCCGGGAAACTACACGCTCACCGCCACCGTCCAAGACACGCTGGCGGTGGTCAACGGAAGCGTGGTGGCGTCGGTGCAGGCAGTTCGTTTCTATTCCTACCACGATGCCAACGGAAACGGACTCGCCGACGATGGCGGGACATGGACATTCGCGGCCGACGCTACGTTACGCCCCGGGACCTTGAACACCTGGGTCGCCCAGTGGAGCGGCGCAGGGTTGCCCAAGGGCAGCTACCTCATCGGTGTGCAAGCGCTGGACGACAACACCAAGGTCGATCTGGGTGTGACGCCCTCCGGCGTGAACAATCGCACGTTTTCGTACGTCGCTGGAGATGCCGAGAACCGCATCGAGGTCAGCGGGACGACTTATGCCACGGTACCTGTGCACAGCCCAGCGATGGCGTCTCCCGGGGCGACAGAGAACTGGTGGGGCAACCCCTCGGTGACAGGCAATCAGGTAGCCCTTGTGGGGCTTGCGCTGAACGACTGCGGCGTGGCGCCGACCCTGACCAAAGCAGCGAGCACCGCGAACCTGTCGGTGGGTGGCCAGATCGACTACACCTTGACCGTCACCAACAGCCTGTCGCAGGTGCTCACCATCGACCGCATCGACGACAGCTTGCCGTCCGGCTTTTCGGTGGTCAGCACGGCGCCGGGAACGCTGACACCATCGGGCAGCCCGACACCCGGGGCCACTGGCACGGTGAGCTGGACGTTTTCGCCTGCTGCCTCGCTGGCTGCGGGCGCAACTGGAACGTTTGCCTTTCGCGCCCAGGCAGGTAACGTGGCCGGGAACTACAACAACACCGCCACCGCGAACACGAGCTTCGGTACATTGACTGCTGCCCCTGTGCCTGTGGCGGTCGATGGCGCCCGTCTTTCTTTCACCAAAACGCCCAGCACCTACCAGGCCACAGCCGACGGCAGTACGCCGCTGGTGTACACACTGCGCTATGCCAACGATTCCACCGTGGCTGTGGCCAATGCGCGGATCGTCGACACGCTGCCAGCGGGCGTCACGTACGCCAACTGCACAGGCGGGTGCAGCGTCTCGGGCAACCAGGTGACATGGTCGCTCGGCACGCTGGCTGGCGGCGCCTCGGGCTCGGTGCAGGTCACTATTACTGTCAATAGCGGCTACCCCACGTCGAGCCTCACCAACAGCGCCACACTGGACGGTTCCGACCCCGCAGGCAATCCTGTGTCCCAGTCGGCGTCTTCGACCGTGTCGGTCCCTGCCAGCGGAACCGCTGCGCCCGCGTTCGCGTTCACCAAGACGGCATCGGCTGCACAGGTTGCACCGGGCGCAACCGTGGTCTGGACCTTGGCGTACAACAACTACGGCAACGCGGCGGCCAGCGGTGTGACGATCTCGGATCCGATGCCAGCCGGTTTCACCTACGTTTCCAGCACAGGCGGCGGCGTGCTCAGTGGAAGCTCAGTGTCCTGGAACATTGGCGCAGTAGCAGCTGGGGCCGGGGGGGCAGTCACCGTCACGGCGCGGGCAGATGCGGTCTTCACAGCGCTGAACCCCGCTACCAATACGGCCAGCCTCAACTGGACGGGCAATGCAGGCAGTCCGATCCAGGCCTCCGTACAGACCGGCGTGACCGGTCAGTCGTGCAGCAAATACTATTTCCGCAACAGCTCCCTCAACGTCGGTGCCGTGGCCGGTAGCCAGCTGATCGCCACGCAGTCGACGGCAGTTCCCACGGGTGCTGGCGCCGTCAAGGCGGTCAACGTGCCGGCGAGCAGCGGAAGCTTTGTGACGGCGCTGGAGTTCTACACGGATCCGGTGACGGCGTCGTCGGTGAACTTCAACGGCGCCATCACCTCCTACATCTACGTCGACCGCGCCAACGGCCCGGGGCTCCAGGTCCGGACCGAGGTGTTCGACTACGACACGGCTACGGGCACGCTTACCTCCATCGGGACGGCATCCACCATCCAGATGAACGGCAGCACCAAGGGACTGGTGCGCGACGGGTCCAACAACCCGCCCGCGTTCAATGCCACCGGGACATTGCTCAAGGGGCATCGTCTGCTGTTCCGCTACAGCGTGCTGTCGGCCAATACGCAGACGTTTACCGTCAATTTCCAGTACGACGGCAATGCAGTGCCAAACCCCAACAGCGGGGGGACCATCGACGCACCTTCGCGCGGAGAGTTCTGCGTGACGCCACCTGCCAACCTCGCTTTCCAGAAAACCGTGGACAAGAGTTCGGTCAGCGGTGGCGTTCAGACGGCGGTGCAGTACACCCTGTCTTTTGCCAATACGGGCCAGACCAAAGCCACTGGCGTGCAGATCGTCGATACCCTGCCATCGGGGATCAGCTTCTTGAGTGCGACCCTCAACGGGGGTGCGATCACACCGGTGCAGTCGGGTCAGCAACTGACCTTCAACGGCATTCGCTCCACCACAGACGCCACGCCGGGCGAAGTGTCCGGAGGCACTTCGGGCAACCTGGTGGTCCAGGCAACGGTGGATGCGGCGGCTACGGGGGCGTTGCAAAACACTGCTTCGATCAGCAGCGCCCAGACCAATCCCAATTCCGCGTCGGCGACCACCTACGTGCAAGGTGGATCGGGGACTCCCCAACTGGCCGTGCAGGTGGCGGCCGACCGGACGACGGCGGTGCCAGGTGACACTGTCACGTATACCGTCACCGTCGTAAATGTTGGCACAGCCGCTGCGAGCAATGTGACCGTCTCTAATCCACTCCCACTGCGCAGCTACTACACATATGGAAGCTGCTCGGGCGGTTGCACGTTGACTGGCAGCACCGCGCAGTGGTCGCTGGCCTCCCTGGCTGTCGGGGGCACAGCCTCGTATACCTTCACCATGCAGGTTGGAACTGCCGGGCTGAACCCCGGCGTCACGGTTGTCCCCGACCAGGCCTCGGCCCAGGCCACATCGGTAGCGAGTGTTAGCAGCAACATCGTCAACGTCAGTATCAGCGGCAACCCGCAGCTTGGCTTCACAAAGCAGGTGTCCGGCCCTGCCAACCCCACGCCGGGGCAGACTCTGACGTACACACTGAGCGTCTCCAACACCGGCAGCGCTGCAGCCACGGCCGTGGTGGTGACCGACCCGATCCCCGCGGGTCTGCGTTACAGCGGTACGGTCAGCACAAGCATGGGATCGGCCAGCTTTGATGCTGTGAACAACCGCATGGTATTTGCCGTTGGCGACCTCGGCGCGGGCGGGACGGCCACGTTGAGCTTCGGCGCTGTGGTGCAGGCCTTGGCTGCAGGCAATACGCCCATCCTGAACACGGCAACGGCGTCGGCGCAAAACGCGCCGAGCCGCACGGCCAGTGTGTCTGTCACCGCGACCGCTACCCCGCAGCTCACGCTGACCAAGCAGGGGCCGGCGCAGGTCAGCGAGCCGGCTGCCCTGCTCACCCAGCCTGCCAGCAACACGACCGTGCTGCGCGTGAACGACAGCAGCCAGATCGCACTGGGCCAGTATGTGGCCGTAGGGGGCTCCACGGTACGGGTTGTGGGGCTTTCGCCCACTACGCTGACGCTGGCCTCTCCAGTTTCCGCGGCGTCGGGTGCGCAGGTGCGGGCGGCGGTCACCTACACGTTGACTTACCAGAACACGGGAGCCGCCACCGCCACCAACGTGGACTTGACCGACACTCTTCCTGCGGGGCTGGCCTTTGTGGCGGCCGATCCACCGGCGACAGTGTCTGGCAGCAGCGTCACGTGGAGTCTTGGCAACCTCGACCCCCAAGCTGGTGGCTCGGTCCAGCTCGTGGCCCTGCCGGCGTCTGCAGGCAGCTACACCAACCAGGCCAGCATTCAATGCGGGGTATGTGGCGCTGCGGTACCTGCGAGTGCGACGACGTCGGTAGGCGGGCTCGTCGTGACCAAGCGCACCACCACGCCTTCGGTAGCCGCCGGCGGCCTGGCGCACTACGTGATCGATGTGCGCAACACGGCAGCCACTGCGATCAACGGCGTATCGGCAACCGACGTGCTCGCATCGGGCTTTCAATACGAGTCCACGACCGAGGTGCTCAACGACGGGGCGCTCGTGGTGCCCGCATCGGCCCCGGCGCCGGGCGATACCAACCTGTCCTGGGGGGCTTTCGTCCTGCAACCTGGCAAGACGCTCACCGTGCGTTTCGCTGCGCGCGTGTCGGTGAACGCGGGCACGGCGACGTACCAGAACGACGCTTCGGCGCTGCCTTCCAACCGCACCGTGGCGTACGACTTCCTGGCGTCGACCGCGGAGGACGTGGTCGTGCTGGGGACCGATGCGGGCCAGATATCCGGGGTGGTGTTTCAGGATGCCGACAACAACGGTACCTATGACGCCGCGCTGGATACACCCCTGTCGGGCGTGACCATGCGTTTCTTCGACGGCACCAATACCCTCATGTACGAGGAGGTGACCGACGCTGCGGGCCGTTACAGCCGCGTCGTGCCCCTTGGCACATGGACTGTGCAGGCGGTGACCACCGGCCTGCCGGCGTCCCTGAACCTGGGCGCGAGTTTCAGCAATCCCGCCACGGTGATGGTCGCTGCGCAAGAGAGCAAACAGGCTTTCATGGGGTTTGTCAGCGCGGCAGCGCTGCCGGACCTGACGCTGGCCAAGTCACACACCGGCAACTTCAGCCAGGGCCAGACTGGCGCGCAATACAGCCTTGTCGTCACCAATGGAGGTACCGGTGCCACATCGGGTACCGTTACGGTGAGCGACACGCTACCGGCAGGCCTCACCGCTACGGCGCTGAGCGGTACCGGCTGGACCTGCACGCTGGCTACGGTAACCTGCACGCGCTCGGACGCGCTGGCCTCAGGGGGGGGCTATCCCGCGATCACGCTCACTGTGAGCGTGGCCGCCAACGCTGCAGCGCAGGTCACCAACCAGGCGGCTGTAAGCGGTGGTGGCGAGACCAACACGAGCAACAACAGCGCGAGCGACCCCACCACCATCACGGCGGTGTCCCTGGCGCCCGATCTCACCCTGACAAAAACCCACACGGGCAACTTCACTCAGGGCCAGACGGGCGCGACTTATGTCATCACGGTGCGCAATACCGGCGGGGGGCCGACCTCGGGCGCCGTCACGGTGACCGACACCCTTCCCACGGGCCTTGCAGCCACCGCCATTGGGGGTACCGGTTGGACCTGCGTCCTCGGCACGCTGAGTTGCACGCGCAGCGATGCGCTTGCTCCCGCGGCAGCGTGGCCGCCGATCACTGTGACGGTGACGGTGGCCACGAACGCCGCGGCGTCGGTCACGAATACGGCCACCGTGTCCGGCGGTGGCGACGCGTCGCCCGGCAACAACACGGCCACCGACCCCACCACGGTGGCGGCCTGTGGCTGTACGGTGGCAGGCCATGTGTTCAGGGACCTCAACCGCAATGGCGTGAAGGACGCAGGTGAGCCACCTTTCGCGAATGTGTCCATCACGCTGCAGCAGGTCACCCAGGGCACGCCGGTGTCCCTGCAGTTACGGGGCGCGCCGCAGGTCAAAGCCGCGGGCACGTGGACGGCCATCACGGATGCCAGTGGGAATTTCAGCGTTCAGCTTCCGGGAGTGCAGGCGGTGAAGGTATTCGTCACGCCGCCCGCCGGGTACACCGAAACCACCAGCACCGACGGTCAGGTGGTCACTGTCGGCCAGACGCTGACCACGGCTTTGCCTGTCGGTCTCGTACCTGCCGGTCCGTCCAACGCCGCTGCCATACCGGTGTTCGGGCCATGGATGTGGGCCGTGCTGACCTTGCTGCTCGGTGGATTGGGCTGGCGCATGCAGGCCCGCGGCACAGACGGTCATAGCCCGGCCCGGTACGCGCGAGTGCGCCCCCGGCCGCGCCCCGGAGTCAGCCGAAAGCCCGGGTGGCCGCCAGACCTTGCATGAAGGCCTCGCAACGCGCCAGCTGCGCCAGGCTCACGTATTCGTCCGGCTGGTGCGCCTGCTGGATACTGCCTGGACCGCATACCACGGTAGAAATACCGGCGTTTTTGAAGAGGCCGGCTTCCGTGCCAAACGCCACCAGCGTGGTGCGCTCCTCGCCGGCCAGCTGCTGGGCCAGGCGCGTGACAGCGTCGTCCTTGCTGCCCAGAAAGCTGGGTATCTCGCAGATGGTCGAAAAGTCAAAACCTGCTGCGGGTGCCACGGCTTTCATGCGCGGCTCCAGCGAACGGGCATACGCCACCACATCGGCCTGCATCTGCGCGGCATTGGCCGTGGGCAGGTCGCGAAACTCGTAGCGGAACTCGGCATCGCGCGGCACCACGTTATCGGCAATGCCGCCGTGGAACTGGCCCACGCTGGTGGTCGAAAACGGCACGTCAAAACCCTCGAAGCGCGGCTCGTTCTTCTCGAAGTCTTCCCCCATGTCGCGCAGGCGCCCCACCACACGTGCCGCCATCTCGATGGCGTTGACCGAGTGCGGCGTGAGGGACGAATGTGCCTCCTTGCCGCGCACGCAGCACTTGTAGCGGTACACGCCCTTGTGCGCGATTGCGGGGATCATGCTGGTGGGCTCGCCCACGATGCAGGCCAGCGGCCTGATGCTGGCATCGCGCAGGTCGGCGATCAGCTCCTTGACGCCAAAGCAGCCCACCTCTTCGTCGTAGCTGAAGGCAAAGTGCACGGCAAACGGCGCGTTGCTGTTCAGGAACTGCTCGGCGTGCGACACAGCGATGCCGATGAAGGCCTTCATGTCGGCACTGCCGCGGCCGTACAGGCTGGGCCCCTCGGGGCCGGTTTGCAGGACGCCGCTCAAAGGGTCCATGGTCCAGTCCTGACCGTCCCACGGCACGGTATCGGTGTGGCCCGACAGGATGATGCCGGCCGGCTTGCCCTCGCCCAGCGTGGCAAACAGGTTGGCCTTGGTCTTGTCTTCGTTGTACGTCAGGCGGCTGGTGACGCCCAGCCGCGCGAGGTGGTCGCGGATGAAGTGGATCAGCTCCAGGTTGGAGTGGTGGCTGACCGTGTTCATGCGCACCAGGGTCTGCGCAAAGTCGAGGGCTTGGGAGGAGATCATGGTGCGCTGGCTGGTGATTAACCCGGACTGACAGAAAGCATCCAGTCGGGCTAGACTGTGAGATCGTAAGGACACATATCATGAACGTTATCGACTCGATCGTCACGCAGGCGGCCAGTATTGCAGCCGTGCGCCGGGACATTCACGCCCACCCCGAGCTGTGTTTTGAAGAGGTGCGCACCGCCGACGTGGTGGCACAGAAGCTGACCGAGTGGGGCATTCCCATCCACCGCGGCCTGGGCAAGACGGGCGTGGTCGGCATCGTCCACGGCCGCGATGGCGGCGCCAGCGGCCGGGCCATCGGTCTGCGGGCCGACATGGACGCACTGCCCATGCAAGAGTTCAATACCTTCGCCCACGCCAGCAAGTACCAGGGCAAGATGCACGCCTGCGGCCACGACGGCCATGTGGCCATGCTGCTGGCGGCGGCGCAGCACTTTGCCAAACACCGCAACTTTGACGGCACGGTGTACCTGATCTTCCAGCCGGCCGAAGAAGGCGGCGGCGGTGCCCGCGTGATGATCGAAGACGGCCTGTTCGAGCAGTTCCCCATGCAGGCCGTGTACGGCATGCACAACTGGCCCGGCATGCCCGTGGGCACCTTTGCCGTAAGCCCCGGCCCGGTGATGGCGTCGACCAGCGAATTCAAGATCACCCTGCGCGGCAAGGGTGGCCATGCGGCCCTGCCGCACACCGGTATCGACCCGGTGCCGATTGCCTGCCAGATGGTGCAGACCTTCCAGACCATCATCAGCCGCAACAAGAAGCCGGTGGATGCGGGTGTGATCTCGGTCACCATGATCCACGCGGGCGAGGCCACCAACGTGGTGCCCGACAGCGTGGAACTGCAGGGCACCGTGCGCACCTTCACGGTGGAGGTGCTGGACCTGATCGAAAAGCGCATGCGCCAGGTGGCCGAGCACACCTGCGCAGCGCACGACGCTACCTGCGAATTCGAGTTTGTGCGCAACTACCCGCCCACCATCAACACCGCACCCGAGGCCGATTTTGCCCGCAAGGTCATGGCCGGCATCGTGGGTGAAGAGCGCGTGCTGGCCCAGGAGCCCACCATGGGCGCCGAAGACTTTGCCTACATGCTGCAGGCCAAGCCGGGCGCGTACTGCTTCATCGCCAACGGCGAGGGCGACCATCGCGCCATCGGTCACGGCGGCGGCCCCTGCATGCTGCACAACCCCAGCTACGACTTCAATGACGACCTGATCCCGCTGGGCGCCACCTACTGGGTCAAGCTGGCCGAAGAGTGGCTGGCCCAGCCCACGCGCGCCGCCTGATCTCCGTCTGTCTGCCACCGCCATGCCCGGGCCCCCATGCCCGGGTTTTTCTTTTCTCCTGACCCTCCTGCGAAAGCCCCGCCATGATCGGTATTCCCCAAGCCTTCTCGCCCAGCTACGCCCGGGCGCGCGCACAGTTTCTGGAGGCGGCGGCAGCTGCCGGCCTGCCCATCGAATCGCACGCGCACCCGCTCAAGGGCCGCGACGGCGAAGACCTGGCCATGGATGTGGTGCGCGACGGCCCGGCCGATGCCGATAAGCTGCTCATCATCAGCAGCGCCTGCCATGGCGTGGAGGGCTACTGCGGCAGCGGCGTGCAGGTGTTTGCGCTGCACGATGCCGAGTGGCGCGCCAAGGCCCGCGCGGCCAACGTGGCCGTGGTGTACATCCACGCGCTCAACCCCTACGGCTTTTCGCACCTGCGCCGGTTCACGCACGAGAACGTGGACCTGAACCGCAATTTCCAGGATTTCTCCAAGCCCCTGCCCGGCAACGATGCCTACCGCGAGGTACACCCGCTGCTCTTGCCCGAGCAGTGGCCGCCGAACGCCGACAACGTGGCCGCGGTGCAGCAGTACATCGCCACCCGTGGCGAAGCCGCTTGGCAGGCTGCGATCTCGCGCGGGCAGCATGAGTTTGCCGACGGCCTGTTCTTCGGCGGCACCGAACCCACCTGGAGCAACCGCACGCTGCGCGCTGTGCTGCGCCAGCATGGAGCGGGTGCATCGCGCATCGCGTGGATCGACCTGCACACGGGCCTGGGCCCCAGCGGCCACGGCGAGCGCATCTTCGCTGGCAACGACGACGCCGTGGCCGTGGCCCGCGCCCGTGCGTGGTGGGACGGCGGCGGCGCGACGCCGGTCACGTCGATCTATGACGGCTCATCCACCTCGGCCTTCCTCACCGGGCTGATGTGGAACGCGATCTACGATGAGTGCCCAGAGGCCGAGCACACCGGCATCGCCATGGAGTACGGCACCGTGCCGGTGCTGCAGGTGATGGACGCCATCCGCGCCGAGCAGTGGCTCAACCTGCATCCCGAGGCACCGGCCGCGCAGGCTGCGCAGATCAAGGCGCAGATGCTGGCGGCCTTCTACACTGACACCGATGCCTGGAAGGGCCAGATCATCAGCCAGGCGCGGCAGTCGATGTTCCAGGCGGTGGATGGCCTTGCGGGGTGACTTTGAGGGCGAAATGACCTGCAGCCCTGGTTTTGACTGCCCTTTTTGCTATTGAAAACATAGCATTCGAGATTTGCCGCGGCAGCTGGCGGCCGGGTCAGTCTTCGAGCCGTGCGCCCTGCGTGGCGCCGTGGCCCGTGGTGGCGTCATAGCGCTTTTCGCGCTCCACGTGTTCCTGAAGGAGAGCGTGGCCGAGGGCGTTGGCGCTGCGCTCCAGGGTGGCGCAGTCGCTGGCGGCCGGCAGGGCGGCAATGGCGGCGTCGATGGCGTGGGCGGCATCGCGGCCCAGTTGCACATGGCCCTGCTCGTGCTGCGACAGGGCGGGCAGGTAGCGGTCAAAACGGGCCTGCTGCGCTGGTGTGGCGCGGCGCAGGTCGGGCAGCTGCACCTCGGTGGTCAGGCGCGTGGTCACCTCGGTGATGCGGCAGCGGCCCGAGGGCTCCCGCCACCAGCGGAAGGTCCAGCGCACATACCAGCGCGTGTACCCGTGAAAGCGCCTGCCGTTTACCGTGATCGGCGTGGCGGCGTTCAGCGCCTCGCGCAGCGACTGGGCCGGGTCTGCATGCACGGGGTAGTTGCGCTCGGCATGCTGCTCCTGCACCGCGGCTGTCGCACAGGCCGCCCACAGCGCCAGCGCCAGGGCCGCGCCTGCATTGCGCCGCAGCGACGCAGCCCCGCCCGTCATTCGCCCCAGGGCAGCATCAGCGTGAGCAGCGACAGCTGCGCGAACTCGGGCGCAAACGCGTCAATGATCTGCTGCGGCTCGGGGCACAACACGGTATCGGTGATCACGCCAAACTGCACGCCGCCGCCGTAGCTCAGGATGGACACGCCCAGGCCGATGTCGCCCGACTGCGGTACCCAGAACATGCACTGCGTGACCTTCGCGCCGCACATGGTGAGCTGCTCCTTGGGGCCGGGCACGTTGGTCATCACGGCCGTGGTCTTGCGGCCGAACAGGTTGAGCAGCGCGTCCTGCGCGGGCTTGATCATCAGGCCCGCTACGGCCAGCATGGCAAATGCCAGGATCGGCTGGGTGCTGCCCTTCAAGGCATTCATGCGGGCCCGCACCTCGTACACGCGCTCGACCGGGTTGGCCATGCCAATCGGCAGCACGAGCGGCACCAGGCCGAAGTGGTTGCCCAGCTTCCAGGCTTCTTCCATGGGGCGCAAGTTGACGGGGATCATGGCCCGGATCTCCTGGCCTGTGGGGTCGTCGCCCTGGCTGCGCAGGTAGCCGCCAATGGCACCAGCCACGCACGACAGCAGCACATCGTTGATGGAGCAGTTCAGCGCCTTGCCGATGGCGCGGACTTCATCGAGCGGAATGGGCGGACACCAGGCCACGCGCTTGCAGCGGCCGGGGGGGCCCTTCAGTCGGGTGGGCGAGTCGTCGGGCATCAGCGCCAGTGCGGCGGCGTCGCTCACCAGCTGGTAGGCCACGCGTGCCATGTCCATGGTGCCCGCCACGCCATGCTGCATGGTCTTTTCGGGGTCGCCCAGCATCTGAAGTGACCGCGCTGCGCCGTCGCCTGCCAGGTCCAGCGCCTTCACGGTGAGCCCGGTAAAGGGCTTGATCAGCATGTCGGCAATCCAGTCTTCCGCCGTTGCGGCGGTATCGGGTTTGCTGCGGGCCTTGCGGCGCGGGGGCTCGGCGCCCCCGTCCACCAGGGACATGGTCACCGAGATGAGCGCAATGCCGTCGGCAATGCAGTGGTGGATGCGCACGATGAGCGCGCTGCCGCTTTGGCCGTCGTCGCCCACGAAGTCCTCGATCAGGTGCATCTGCCACAGTGGGCGGCGCGGGTCCAGCGGCTGCATGGCCAGCTCGCCAACGCGGTCCTGCAGGGCGCGCTGCATGCTGTGGCCTTTGCGGCGCGGGAGCTTTTCGCGCAGCACATGGGCGGCGATGTCGAAGTTGCGGTCCTCCACCCAGGTGGCGCCCGCGGCGTCTTCCACCACCCGCTGGTGAAAGCGCGGGTACTGCAGCAGGCGCTGCTGCACGCGTTCGCACAGTGCCTGCCAGGTGATGCCGGGCGACAGCGTCCACACGCCGTTGATCATCATCAGATTGCTGTCCGAATCCATGCGCAGCCAGGCGGTGTCGACCTTGCTCATGCGCTCGCCCGAGATGCCCAGCATGCCGCTGGCCGCACGCCGCATGTTCTTTTGCACAGCCGTTGCGGCCTTTCGGGCTGCAGGCGGCAACGCCTGTGCCGCCCTGCGCGCTGCTGCGGCGGCGGCGATGGACTGTGGCGGTGAGGCTTGTTGCGGTACGTGCGGGCTGGACGGCTCTGGTGCGGGCTGGGTTGCGGCGGGAGCGGTTGTGCGGGTCACCATCGGATGGACGCCTGTTGTCGTGCTGTTTTTTGGGGGCCTGGCTCTAAGGTTTGCAGCGGCCAGGGCGCGGTGCAGCCCGTAAGATACAACGCAGCACGCTGTCGCCGACACCGTTCTTTCCCTCCCCCCATTCGCCGGATGCATCGCCTCCTGCGTTTTGTCTTCCAGTCCTAGGAGCTCCTCCATGTCCGACCTGAACGCCACCTTCGAAGCCGCCGTCGCCAATTCCAAGAACCTGAGCGAGCGCCCCGACAACGCCACGCTGCTCAAGATCTACGGCCTGTACAAGCAGGCCACCGCCGGCGACAACACCGAAAAGAAGCCCAGCTTTTCCGACATGGTCGGCCGCGCCAAGTGGGACGCCTGGAACACCCTCAAGGGCACCGATGCCGACGCCGCCAAGCAGCAGTACATCGACCTGATCACCTCGCTGAGCTGATCGGCGCTGGCACCCCGCACCATGACAAAAGGCGACCTCGGTCGCCTTTTCTCTTTTGTATGGCCTGTTGATGCGTTGCTGCGCGCTGCGGCTTTCTGGAGATGTTCTACCAGGCCGGAGTCCAGCCCTTGGGCAGCCCGGCCTCGGGGGTCATGCCGTACAGCGGCTCGCCGGGCAGCCCGGCCTGCAGCGGCGCACGTGCCGCCATCAGCAGGTTCAGGTCCACCCCCGTGCGGATGCCCATGGCCTCGAACATGAATACCAGGTCTTCGGTGACCACGTTGCCCGAGGCACCCGGTGCGTAGGGGCAGCCGCCCAGCCCGCCCAGCGATGCATCAAAGGTGCGCACCCCGGCGTCGTATGCCGCCAGGCAGTTGGCCAGCCCCAGGCCGCGCGTGTTGTGCATGTGGGCCGCGCCGGCCTTGCCTGCCAGCTCGGCCCGCAGCCGGGCGAACAGGCGGCGCACCTGTGCCGGGTTGGCCATGCCCGTGGTGTCCGACAGGCCCACCTCATCGACCCCTGCCTCGGCGCAGGCCACGGCCAGGCGGATCACGTCGTCTTCGGGCACGGGGCCCTGCAGCGTGCAGCCAAACGCGGTGGACAGGCCCACTTCCACCTGCACCCCCGGCGCCTGCGCATCGCGCAGGGCCACCACGGCACGCACCTCATCCACCATGGCGTCGGGCGTCATGCGCACGTTGGCCAGCGAATGCGCGGGGCTGGCCGACACGGGCAGCGTGACCTTGTGCACCCCGGCCGCGATGGCCGCCTCGGCCCCGCGGAGGTTGGGCGCCAGTGCCATCACGGTGACGCCCGGGTGCGTGAGCGCATGGCGCACCACGTCGGCCACGTCGGCCATCTGCGGCAGCAGCCGCGCAGGTACGAACGAGCCGACCTCGATCTCGCGCAGGCCGGCGGCGGCCAAGGCATCAATCCAGCGCAGCTTGTCGGCCGTGGGCATGGTCGCCTTGACGGATTGCAGCCCATCGCGCGGGCCAACCTCGCTGATGAGGACGTCTAGAGGTTTCATGTCGGGGTAGAGTTTTGGCATGAATGGGTCGGGTCGCCAATTCAGCGGTAGGTCGACAGGTGGATATTGGTCTCCGTGCCGCGAATGCCGGGTACGAGCCGGATGCGCTCCAGCACCTGCGACAGCTCCCCCATCGACCGCGCCTCCAGCTCGGCCAGCAGGTCCCACCGGCCGTTGGTGTCGTGCAGCGACGCCACGCCGGGCTCGCCCAGCAGGCTGGCCACCACTTTGCGCCCGTGGTTGCCCTCCACCATGATGCCCATCCACGCACGGATGCGGTCGGGCTCGGCCTCGGGCCGCAGCTTGACGGTGTAGCCCACGATGACCTGGCTGTCTTCGAGCTTGCGGATGCGGTTGGTCACGGTGCCACGCGAAACGCCCAGCTTGTGCGCCAGATCGGCAATGTTCATGCGCGCGTCCTGGCGCAGCAGGCTGATGAGGGACTGGTCGAGTTCGTCCATAGGGTGGGGCTATAGCCGCCATGCCTGTAAAGGCATGGGTTAGCGATTGTGTGAACAAGGCCTGTCATTTTGGCAAAACTGGCCGCCAAACGGCACAAGTTTGACGCTTCCGGTTGGCGCGCACAGCGAACACACTGCTTTTACGCAAGCACGAACCCTGCCCCCGCAGGGCGCTGCACCCGCTTTGAACCCGCCACGGAGACACGCCATGCCCCACCGCCTGACACCCGCCACCCGCCCCACCGCCACCTTGTACCTGAGCGCGCCCGAGGCTGCGCGGCTCATCGGCGCCCGGGGATTGCCGGCCTGCCTGCGGGGCATCGCCGACAGCATTGCGGCCGACTTTCTGCGCTGGGGCGATTTCGACAAGTCGGCCCGCGTGGCCAGCTATTCGTCCGGCGGGGCGATCGAGCTGATGCCGATTGCCGACGACGCGACCTACACCTTCAAGTACGTGAACGGCCATCCTGGCAACACGCGCCTGGGCCTGTCGACCGTGATGGCCTTCGGGGTGCTGGCCGATGTGGCCACCGGCACGCCGCGGTTCCTGAGCGAGCTTACGCTGACCACGGCGATGCGCACCGCGGCCATGTCGGCCGTGGCGGCCCGGGCGCTCGCGCGGCCCGACAGCAGGGTGATGGCTCTGATCGGCAATGGAGCGCAAAGCGAGTTCCAGGCGTTGGCGTTCCAGCACCTGCTCGGCATCCGCGAGCTGCGGTTGTTCGATACCGATCCGCGCGCCACGGCCAAGCTCCGGGCCAACCTCCAGGACTCCGGGCTCGCGATCGTGGTGTGCCACAGCGCGGACGAAGCCGCACGGGGTGCGGACATCATCACCACCATTACCGCCGACAAGACACGGGCCGTCGTGCTGCGCGCCGACATGGTGGCGCCGGGCACGCACATCAATGCGGTGGGCGGTGACTGCCCGGGCAAGACCGAGCTGGAGGCTGCCGTGCTCACCCTGGGACGTGTGTTTGTCGAATACATCCCGCAGACCCGTGTGGAGGGGGAGATCCAGCAGATGCCGGCCGATTTCCCCGTGACCGAACTGTGGGAGGTACTGGCGGGCCGCCAGGCCGGGCGCCAGACCCCTGACGAGGTCACCGTGTTCGATTCGGTGGGCTTTGCGCTGGAAGACTTCTCTGCCTTGCGCTACATGTACGACGCAGCGCGGGAGATGGGCATGGGCAAGCACATTGAGCTGGTGCCGGACCTGGACGACCCGCGGGACCTGTTTGCCCTGCTGCGTCCCCCGGTGCGCCAACCCGCGGCAACCGCGCACCCCATCAACCTGACAACGGCACAGGCCGAGCCTGCATGACCGGCCTCTGAACCAGGCGCTGGCGTTGCTGCGGCCGAGCGCCCCCCGGGCGTGCAGCGCAGCCGCTCAGTCCCGCCACACCGCACTGTGGGCCGGGTCGGCCCGCGTGGTGCGGAACTGGTTGGCCGGGTGCGCGGCATCTGCCATGCCGAACGAGATGGCGCACACCACGGTACGGTCAGCCCCGATGCCCAGCACCTCGCGCAGCACATCGGGGTAGGCGGCCAGCGCCGCCTGGGCGATGGTGGCCACGCCCAGGCTTTGGGCGGCCAGTAGAAAGTTGGCCACATAGGCACCGCAGTCCACCGCGCCGTAAGTGCCCAGCGCCTCGTCGCTGGTGACGATAGCCACATGCGGCGCGCCAAACATGGTGAAGTTCTGCGCCGCCTGCAGCGCCGATGCCGCGCGGTCGCCACGGGCAATGCCCACCGCGTCGTACAGGCCCAGGCCGCATTCGCGGCGGCGCTCCTGGTACACACCGCGGTATTCGCGCGGCCAGGGCAGGTCGGGCGCGGGCGGGGCACCTGCCACGCGCGCCTGCAGCGCGGTGCGCAGGGCCTGCAGCGTGTTCCCGCTGGCGATGTGCAGTTGCCAGGGCTGGGCGTTGCACCACGATGCCGTGCGCTGCGCGGCGGCCAGGATGCGATCAATGGTGGCGCGTGGCAGGGGCGCTGGCAGAAACGCACGGCAGCTGTAGCGGCTGTGCAGCAGGGCCGATACGGTGTCGAAAGCCGGCGTGGTGGCAGCAGGCGAGCCTGCGGCAGGGAGATTTGTCATGAAGCGCAGTCGCAGGCGTTGCAGAGGTCTGCGCGCGCTCAGGCCTTTTTGGCCTTGGCGGGCGCCTTGGCCGCAGTCTTGGCAGAGGCTGCCTTGCCTTCGGGTTTTGCAGCCGCCGCATCGGCAGATTTCTTCTTGTCCGCCGTTGCCTTCTTCGCGGCCGGGTGGGGCGCGTTCAGCAGGGCGTCCAGCTGCTCGCCGATCTCGGCCTCGATGCGGTCCTTGAACGCGCCGAACAGAAAGCCCAGCTGGGCCTTCATCTCGAACTGGTGGCCATCCACCAGCAGCGTGCCCTTGACGCCGGAGCGGCTGAAGGTGAGCAGGTCTTCGGTATCACCTTCTTCGTAGGTGCATTCCATGTCGAACTTCTCTTCGGCCTTTTCGGCCCAGGCAAAGGCGACCTTGCGGGCTTCCTTGAAGCCCAGGTGGTGTTCGCGATGGATGTGGATGTCTGGCACCGGGGGTCTCCTTGGGGCGTGGGTCGTTATCAGTGGGGGGCTGGCAGCAGCGCGCGCAGGGCCTCCTGGCGCTGAGCCTGTGGCTGCCGGGCCAGCTGCCGTACGGCATCATAAAACCGCGGCCAGTCGCCGCCCTCGCGGGCATGCAGGGCTTCAAAAGCGGGCACCAGTTCATCGTAGGCGGCCTGGGCTGCAAAGCTCGCGTTGTTTGCCTTGGCCACCCAGCGGTCATACCCCGCCACCTGGGCCGTGGTGGCCAGCGGTGGGGCGCCATCGTGCGGTGCAAGCCAGCGCGCCCGCAGCGCGGCGTAGTCGGCACGAAAAGCCTCCATTGCTCCTGCTTTCATAGCTAACAGGGGTGATTCTGATTGGGCTCCAGCCTGTTTTTGCTCATAAATTGCCGAAAGGCGTGCCCGCGTGGCCCGGGTGAGCGCGCGGAACGCGCTGCGGCGCGCCTCGCTGGTGGCCGCTGCTGCGCGGGCCGGCTCGCTCGCCTGCGTGGCCAGCCATTGCGCAATACCGATGCGCTCGACGGCGGTGGCAAACGATTCGTTGAACAGCGTGTCGCCTTCGGCATACACCACCTGGTGCGCCAGCTCGTGGAACAGCAGCCGTACGAAGTCGCCTTCTGGCCAGACGATGAAGGTGTTCAGTAGCGGGTCGCCCCCCGCCCAGTTCATGTAGCCCAGCGTAGAGTAAGCCGGCACGCCGTAGACCTCCACCTCCAGCCCCTGGGCGGCCAGCTGGGCGGCTTCGGCCTGTGCGTCGGCCTCGCTGAAATAGCCGCGGTAGCCAATGCAGCCCGTGATGGGGAAGCACCAGGTGTGCAGTTTCAGTTCATACGGCGGCGCGGCTACCACGTTCCACACGGCGGCGGGGCGCTTGAGGTCCGCATAGCGGCGGTAGCTGGCGTTGTCGGGCAGGCCCAGCTCGGCTACAGCAAAGGCGCGTGCGCGCTGGGCCAGCTGCAGGCGCTCGCGCAGCGCGGGCGAGATGTCGTCGCGCGCCACCCATTGGTCAATGGGCTCGGCCGCCTGCATGAGCTGCACATGTCCGCGCAGCGACTGCCAGTAGTAGCGCACGGCGCCCGGCCCCGAGACATTGCTGGCGCAGCCGGCCAAGGTGAGCAGTGTCAGGATCAGGGCTGCAAGCCTTGCGGGAGCCAGAGGAGATTGCATCGGGGCAGTTTATGGGCAGATCGCGGGAGGGGTATGGCGTGGGGCTTCGCGCCGTGGCAGCAGCATGGCGCAGCCCGTTCCTAGAATGCAGCGCATGACCGAACAAGCCACCCCTGCCGCAGCGCTGCCCGAAGGCCTGTTTGCCGACGACGCGGGCTGCCCGCGCTGCCGCTGGTGCCAGGCCACGCCGCTGTACCGCCGCTACCACGACACCGAGTGGGGCTTTCCGGTGGCTGACGACCGGCGGCTGTTTGAAAAGCTGTGCCTGGAGGGCTTTCAGTCGGGCCTGAGCTGGCTCACCATCCTGAACAAGCGCGAGGGTTTTCGCGCTGCATTTGCCAACTTCGATGCCGAACAGATGGCTGCCTTCGACGCACACGATGTGGAGCGCCTGGTGGCCGACGCAGCCATCGTGCGCCACCGCGGCAAGATCGCCTCGACCCTCAACAATGCGCGCCGCGTGCTCGAACTGCGCAGCGAATTCGGTTCGCTGGCGCACTACGCATGGCGCTACGAGCCCGCGGCGGCAGACCGGCCCGCGCGCATCACCAGTGAGGTGGCGCGCACCCTGTCCACGTCGGCCGCGTCGATGGCCATGTCGAAAGACCTCAAGAAGCGCGGCTGGACGTTTGTGGGGCCCACCACGGTGTATGCCTTCATGCAGGCCATGGGGCTGGTCAACGACCATCTGGAGGACTGCCATGCACGCGCGCTGGCCTTGCAGGCGCGGGCGGAGTTTGTGGTGCCCAGGGGCTGATACAACACTCCGCACGGGCTTGATGCCATCGCAGGCTGGGGCCCTGGCCGCAGCCCTCTACCGCTGCATCTGCGGCCGCAGCATCCACAGCGCACCCAGCGCTGCCAGGCCCAGCAGGCTGGTCAGCCACAGCGCACCCGCGCCAAACTGGTCCAGCAACATGCCAAACAGCACGGGCGCAAAGGCCTGCGCCACACGTGCGGGCACCATCATCAGCCCCTGCCGCGCACCGTAGCCCTGCGCGCCGAACAGCACCAGCGGCAGTGTGCCCTTGGCAATGGTGAGCACGCCGTTGCCCACGCCGTGCAGCACCGTGAACACCGCGGCAGCCGGGCCGCCCAGCAGCATCAGGATGCCCGCGCCCGCGGGGTGCGCAGCAGCGGCCAGCTGCGCTGACACCAGCGGGTGCATGCGGCGCAGCAGCCCAAACTCGGCCAGCCGCGCCGCCACCTGCGCTGGCCCCACCAGCGCGGCCATGGCCACCGCCACCTGCAGCGATGTGCCACTGGCCTGCAGCAGCCGCGGCAGGTGCGCCGCCATGGCCGTGCTGGTGAACCAGGTCACGGCGAATACAAACGACAACAGCAGCGTGGCCCGCAGCGTGCTGGTGTGGGTGCCTGCCGCGGCCGCAGCGGGCACGGCCGCGCTGGCGCCTGAAGTGTTGGGCGCAGTGCCAGCAGTTGCAGTGCTGCCATCCGCAGCGTGCGCGCCGGCTCCGCGCGGGAGCCAGCTGTTGAGCGGCACGCCCACCAGCAGGTGCAGCGCTGCCCAGCCCATGCAGGCCCCGCGCCAGCCCCAGTGCGCCTCCATCCACGCGGACAGCGGCCAGCCCACGGTGCTGGCAAAACCCGCAATGAGCGTGATGCCGGTAATCGCGTTGCGGGCCCCCTGGCCGTACAGCCGTACCAGGCTGGCAAAGGCCGCCTCGTACAGGCCCGACCCCATGGCCACGCCCATGATGACCCAGGCCGCAAACAGGGTGGCCGGCCCTTGGGCCATGGCCATGCAGCCCAGCCCGGTTGCAAAAACCAGGTTGGTGCCCACCAGCACCGGGCGCCCGCCGTGCGTGTCGATGGCGCGGCCCGCCAGCGGGCCCAGCAGGGCCGACACGATGAGTGCCACGGAAAACGCCCCGAACACGGTCGCAGTGCCCACCCCCAGGTCACGTGCCATGGGCTCGGCCAGCATGGCGGGCAGGTAGTAGGACGATGCCCACGCCAGGGTCTGGGCCGTACCCAGCCGTGCGACCGCACCGCGCTGCCTTGGCGCAGCAGTCATGGTGCTGGCCGGGCAGAGCGGGCGCGGTCCGCCATCACACCGCCTTGGGCAGGTTCACCCGCCGTGCCAGCGCCTCGGCGCTTTCCTTGCGCTCGCTGTAGCGGTCCACCAGATAGGGCGCCACATCGCGGGTGAGCAGGGTGAACTTGAACAGCTCCTCCACCACGTCCACGATGCGGTCGTAGTACGCCGAGGGCTTCATGCGGTCGTCATCCCCGAACTCCTGATACGCCTTGGCCACCGATGACTGGTTCGGAATCGTGAGCATCCGCATCCAGCGGCCCAGCACGCGCATCTGGTTGACGGCGTTGAACGACTGCGAGCCCCCGCTTACCTGCATCACGGCCAGCGTCTTGCCCTGCGTGGGCCGGAGGGCGCCGACCGACAGGGGAATCCAGTCGATCTGCGTTTTCATGAGGCCTGTCATGGCGCCATGGCGCTCGGGCGAGCACCACACCATGCCTTCCGACCATTGCGCCAGGGCCCGAAGCTCAACGACCTTGGGGTGCGTGTCGGGCGCGTCATCCACCTGTGGCAGGCCACTGGGATTGAAGACGCGCACCTTGCCGCCCATGGCGGTCAGCAGGCGTGCGGCCTCTTCGGTCACCAGCCGGCTGAACGACCGCGGCCGCAGCGAACCGTAGAGCAACGCAAACCGCGGCGGGTGGGTGCTGGGAACCGCCTGCAGGTGTGCCATCGATGGCACGTCGAAGAAGGCAGCGTCGAGCTGGGGCAGTTCGGTCGTAGCGCTTGCTGCCTCGGGCAGGGTGGCTTCAGGCAAGGCGCTCTCCCTCGGCGTTGACCACCGCTTCGCCGTCTTCCTTGGTGAATGTGCCTTGCTGCGGTGCGGGCAGGATGTCGAGCACCTGCTCGGACGGCCGGCACAGCCGCGTGCCCAGGGGTGTGACGACGATGGGGCGGTTGATGAGGATGGGGTGCGCCAGCATGGCGTCGATGAGCTGTGCGCCGGTGGTGCGCGGCGCATCGAGGCCCAGTTCTGTGAACACGGCTTCCTTGGTGCGCACGGCAGCGATCACGGGCTGACCGGTAGCGGCTATCAGTGCCTCCAGCGTGGCGCGGTCGGGTGGGGTCTTGAGGTATTCGATGACCAGCGGCTCAATGCCGCTGTTGCGGATCATGGCCAGCGTGTTGCGGGAGGTGCCGCACTTGGGGTTGTGATAGATCGTGACGGGCGTGGTAGTCATGGGAAGGGGGGCGCGGGTGGGTGAAGGAAAGACTCGCGTGGCGTCAGGCGCCCAGCTCCAGGTGGTCGAGCAGCACCAGGTCCGCACCAGGCGCGGGCTCGGCAAACAGCGCCAGGCTGTTGAACGTGAGGGGAGGCAGGTCTGAAAAGTACTGCTGCGCCGCGTCCAGCACCAGATCGGCGGTGGCCGTGTCCACCAACCCCAGGCTGCCTGTGAGCGACAGGTGGAACCGGAATTCATCGAGCACAAAGGGATGCCCCCAGCGCTGCAGCATGCCCAGCTGGCGTGGGGTCAGCCCCGCAGAGCGGCGGGTGAGGTCGTCGGCCGCCAGCGGCGCGGCCAGGGGCTGTAACTCCTTGACGCAGGCTTCGGCCACCGCAGCCAGCGCTGTGTTGGCAGGGTGCCGCGGCAGGGGGACCAGGGCCAGGAAATCGCCAATCTGCTCCACCTGCAGGGGCGGCATGGCAAACGGGGTCAGGCCTCGCGCCACCTGCTGCACGGCGTGGTGCAGTTCCAGCCAGTCGGTCCCGGGCGCCAGCGCAAAGGGGGCCTTGAGCGTGGCGTGCCAGCCGTAGCGCCGTGGGGCTGCCGTCAGGCGCTGCAGGTCTTCAGGTTCAACGCCGTGGATATCCAGTTGCGGCAGCGGCCGCAGCAGCGCTGCGCAGCGGCCCAGCCAGTGGCTGCCGGCCAGCCAACCCAGCGTGCCCGGGCTGGGCGTGTAGTAAACCGCGTAGCGGTGGGCGTTGTGGGGGGGCGGTGTGTTCATGGGCGCTGGTTGGGGGGCTGGCGTGCGTTTGGCAGGCTGCTGGCAAAGGCGTCCGACCCGCGGTGAGGCTGTTCAGTCGGCCTTGGCCGCGTTCACCCAGGCCAGGTCCAGCGGCCGGTCTTCAAACTCGGTGTTCAGCACCACCGTGCTGGTGGTGCGCGCCACGCCGGCAATGGCCTTGATCTCGTAGATCACGTCTTCGAGCGCGCGCGCATGCGTGGTGCGGATCTTGGCCAGAAAGTCGTATTCCCCGGCCACGCTGTGCAGTTCTTCCACCTGCGGCATGGCGCGCAGCCGGGGTGCCACATCTCGGCAGTGGATGCCGCCATCGTTGCGGATGGCCACAAAGGCCGTGAAGTTCAGACCCACGCGCTCCGGGTCCACGCTGATCGAGAAGCGGCGGATCACGCCCTTGTCCAGCAGCTTTTTCACCCGCTCATGGACGGCCGCGGTCGATAGGCCCACCTCGGCACCCACATCGGCGTACGAACGCCGGCCATCCGCCCCCAAAGCCGAAATAATTCTGGCGTCCATGTCATCTGTCTGAATATTTGCTTGCATAGCCGCCTGATTTTGGTAAAAATTCCGGAAACGGGCTGTTTCCCATAAATTATTCGGTGAGGCGAAGAATATGCCGGCAATTTTCAATGTGCAAGCACAAGGACGGAGATCCTGGGTGGTGGCAACCGCGCTGCTGCTGGTCTATGTGGTGTGGGGCACCACGTACTTCGCCACCAGCATTGCGCTGCAGACCATGCCGCCCTTGCTGATGAACGCCGTGCGTTTTCTGTGCGCGGGCGTGGTCATGCTGCTCATTGCTCTGTGGCAGGGCCACGCCCTGCCCACGGCGGTGCAGTGGCGCAACTCGGCCGTGGTGGGCGGGCTCATGGTCTTCCTGGCCATGAACCTCATCGGGCTGGCCCAGAAGCTGGGTATCGGCTCGGGCCTGATGGCGATGGTGGTGACGACCATGCCCATGTGGCTGGCGCTGTGGACGCGCTGGGGCGGCGAGCGGGTGCCGGTGACCAGCTGGATTGGCCTGGGCCTGGGCGTGGCCGGCGCCGTGCTGCTGGCCCGGGAGGGAAATTTCTCAGCCACCTGGCTGGGCGGGCTGTTGGCCTTTGCCGCACCGCTGTGCTGGAGCCTGGGCTCGTACGCATCGCGCAAGCTGTCGCTGCCCGCGCCGGCCATGGCGTCGGCCGCGCAGTGGTTTGTGGGTGGGGCGATGGGGCTGGTGGTGGCGCTGTGGTTTGAGCCCGTGCCAGCGCTGTCGCAAATCAGCGCGAAGTCGTGGGCGGCGTGGGTGTACCTGCTGGTGTTCGGGACGATGGTGGCGCTCAACGCCTACCTGTGGCTGCTGCAGAACACGTCGGCGGCGTTGGCAGGGAGCTATTCGTTTGTGAACCCGGCGGTGGCACTGATCGTGGGGGTGGCGCTGGGTGGGGAGTTGCTTACGGGGTGGGTGTTTGCGGCGTTGCCGTTGATTGGGGCGGCGCTGGTGTTCATCTTGTATGGGCGGTTGTTGCAGGGGTGGTGGGCTGGGCGGCGGGCGGTGTGGATGGGATTGCGTGCGGGGTAGGAATGGATGCTGGACCCGTGATCCTTGACCTGTTTGGGCTGAGCCTGTCTCGGCTTCGTGTGATGTGGCTACGGCATGCCTGTGTTCAGGGCGGGAGCCGGGAGTCGCCCGGCGAGCGACTCACTTTCTTTTGCTTCGCCAAAAGAAAGTAAGCAAAGAAAAGGCGACCCTCAGTCTGCGACCCCCACGCGGTGCGTGGGGGCAGACCTGCGCCGGGGCGGTTGCGGGGTGCGCCGCGGAACTCGCTTTGCTGCTTCGCAGCTCCGCTCGGACAGCCGCGGCGAGTCAGTTCACGAAGCAGCCGCGCACTTGCGCGACTGCCACCCCGCAACCGCCCCGGCGCAGGCGCAGCCAGAAGGGGTAGGGTGCCGAACAGCCGAACAGCCGAACAGCCGAACAGCCACACGGGTCGTCGCTGCGCTCGACCCCGGCAGTGGCTGCGCCCGGCGCCAGCGGCGGCGCCCAGCGCGGGGCGCCTGCGCCCGCGAAGTGGGGCCGAGCGAAGCAAAGGCCCGAATGGATGTTCGCTCCCATCCCCTCTGTATGCGCCGAGGAGCGCAGCGGGTGGGGTGGCGCGTGTGCCGAAGGACACACGCGCTTCGTGAACTGACTCGCCGCAGCTGTTTGAGCGGAGCGCGCCGCGCGCAGCGAGTTCTGCGGCGCACCCCACCCGCGAGCACCACAGGTTGCCCGGAGCGAAGCGCAGGGACGCAGACAGCGGGGTCGCCCTTTCTTTGGTGACTTTCTTTCGGCGACGCGAAAGAAAGTTACTCGCACGCCGGGCGACTCCCGGCTCCCGCCCTGAGCAAAGGCATGCGGTACCCACCGCCACACCAGGCTTCGACAAGCTCAGCCCGAACGGACTGGGGGGTGACTCTCAGGCTGCGACGCTTCAACAAACGCCGCTCAGATCAGTTCAGCCCGAACGACCCGGTCTCAAGCACCATCCGGCACCACCGCCGTCGCCTCAATCTCCACCTTCGCCCTCTCCTCCATCAACCCCCCCACCTGCACACACGCCATCGCCGGAAAGTGCTTGCCTAGCACCTCGCGGTACACCACCCCCAGCTCCTTGAGCCGCGCGTTGTACTCCTGGCGGTCCAGCACGTACCAGGTCAGCCGCACCAGATGCTCCGGCCCCGCGCCGGCCGCCTCCAGCACGGCGCGGACGTTCAGCAGCGTCTGCCGCGTCTGGTCGATGAAATCGTCGCTTTCAAACTGCTGCTGTGCGTTCCAGCCGATCTGGCCGCCGGTGACCACCAGCGTGCCGCGCGCAGCCATGCCGTTGGCATAGCCTTTGGGCGTTACCCAGCCTTCGGGTTGCAAAACGGTGTGGATCATCGTGGTCATGGTGTGGTCGCCTTGGGTGGGCTGGAGGTCGCTGCTGCAGCAGCAGTAGCAGCGCCCTGGCGCAGCTTGAAGCGCTGGAGCTTGCCGGTTTCGGTGCGCGGCAGGGATGCCGCGAATTCAACGATGCGCGGGTATTTGAACGGCGCGATGGTCGCCTTCACATGGTCCTGCAAGGTCTTGACCATGGCGGCGTCGCCCGTGTGGCCGGGCTTGAGCACGCACACGGCTTTGACGACCATGCCGCGCTCCTCGTCGGGCACGCCGATCACCGCGCACTCGGCCACCGCGGCGTGCCGCAGCAGGGCGTCTTCCACCTCGGGGCCGCCCACGTTGTAGCCGGCGGTGATGATCATGTCGTCATCGCGTGCCTGGTAGAAGAAGTAGCCGCCGGCGTCCTGCATGAAGGCATCGCCCGGGTAGTTCCAGCCGGCCTTCACATACCTGGCCTGTCGCGGGTCATCCAGGTACTTGCAGCCTGTGGGGCCAATCACTGCCAGCTTGCCCACGGTGCCGCGCGGCACTTCGTGGCCCTCGTCATCCACCACCTTCGCCGTGTAGCCAGGCACCACCTTGCCCACCGCGCCGGGGCGGATGTCGCTTCCGGTGGAGGAGATGAAGATGTGGAACATTTCGGTGGCACCGATGCCGTCGGTCATGTCGATGCCGGTGGCGTCTTTCCACAGCTGGCGCGTGGCGTCGGGCAGGCCCTCGCCTGCGCTCACGCAGATGCGCATCTGGGGCAGTCCGCCAATAGCCTTGGCAAACGGCGCCATCTGCCGGTAGAACGTGGGCGCGGTGTAGCTGATGGTGACGCCGGCATCGCGCATCAGCGTCACCATGGTTTCGGGGGTGTAGGGCTGGTCCGGGAAGTACACGCTGGCGCCCGCCCACATGGGGAAGACCAGCAAGCCGCCCAGCCCGAAGGTGAACGCCAGCGGCGGCGAGCCCGCCACGATGTCGTCGGGCGTGGCCTTGAGCACATGGCGCGGCCAGGCCTCGCAGGCGGCCAGTACATCGCGGTGGGTGTGCACGGCGGCCTTGGGCGCGCCCGTGGTGCCGGATGTGAACGCCATCAGCGCAATGTCGTCCGCTGCCGTGAGGCAGGGCGGCGTGGTGCCCGCCTTGCCTTGGGCGCGCTGGATCAGGTCGGCCGCATCGGGCGCGGTGTGAAAGGGCACGATGGTGGCCAGCACCGGTTGATGCACCTGGGCGGCCTGCAACTCACCCAGCAGGCGGCCGTCGGACAGCGCCAGCGTGGGCTGGGCGCGCTCGATGATGCTGGCCAGCTCGCCCGCGCGCAGCAGCGGCATGGTCGCCACCGCCACCAGCCCTGCGTACACCGTGCCCAGCCAAGCCAGCGCCATCTCTACCGTGTTGCCGCCGCGCAGCAGCACTCGGTTGCCGGGCACCAGGCCGTGGTCCTGCGTCAGCACCTCGGCAATGCGCGCGGCCTCTTCGCGGGCCTCGCGGTAGGTGTACGTGCGGTGCGGGCCGCGCAGCAGCGGGCGGTCGGTGTTGCCGGCACGCCCCGCCTGGTCGAACAGGGCCTGCACCAGGTTGACCTGGGGCGCCATCTGCAGTTCGGGCAGGTCGTAGCGCAGCGTGGGCCATGCGTCCTGCGGCGGCAGGCGATCGTGCACGAAATGGTCGGGCTGGGCGGAGGGAGCGCTGCTGCTCATGTCGTGTTACTCCTGCAAAACGGCCTTGCCGATGATGAGCTGCTGCACCTCGGTAGCGCCTTCATAGATGCGCAGCGAGCGGATGTCGCGGTACAGCGATTCGACCTTGCTGCCCAGCTCTACGCCGCGGCCGCCGTGCAGCTGCAGCGCCATGTCGATCACGCGCTGGGCGTTCTCGGTGGCGGTCATCTTGGCCATCGCAGCGGAGACGCTGCGATCTCTTTGCCTTTCGGCTTCGGCCGTCACACGTGCCTGGCCGGTGTCGCGCAGCCAGGCCGCGCGGTAGGTGAGCAGCGCAGCGCTGTCCACCAGCGCGGCCATCTCGCCGATCTTTGCCTGCGTGAGCTGGAAGTCCGCCAGCGTCTGGCCGAACATGCGGCGTTGGCGCGCGTGGTGCACGGCCTCGGCCAGCGCGCGGCGCGCCATGCCCAGGGCAGCTGCGGCCACCGATGCGCGGAAGATGTCGAGCGTGCGCATGGCCAGCTTGAAGCCGCTGTTTTCTTCACCCAGCAGCGCGGTGGCGGGCACGGTGCAGTCGGTGAATTGCAGCGTGGCCAGCGGATGCGGCGCCATCACGTGGATGTGGCGCGACGCATCCAGCCCGGGTGTGTTGGCATCGACGATGAAGGCGCTGATGCCGCGTGTGCCGCCAGCGGAGTCGGTCTTGGCGAAGACGCAATAGAAGTCGGCAATGCCGCCGTTGCTGATCCAGGTCTTGGTCCCGGTGAGGGAATATGAGTCTTTTGGGCTTCCAGCGCTTGTATTGTTTGCACTGGCAGCTATTGTTTTCATAGCGCCTACGTCGGAGCCCGCTTCGGGCTCGCTGAGCGCAAACGCCGCAATCAGCTCGCCGCGCGCCACACCCCGCAGGTAGTGGGCCTGCTGCGCCGGGCTGCCCGCCAGCGTGATCGCGCCACTGCCCAGGCCCTGCATGGCAAACGCAAAGTCTGCCAGCGGCGAGTGGTAGGCCAGCGTTTCGCGCAGCAGCACCAAGGCACGCGAGTCCAGCGCAGGCAACGCGCCGCCGCGTTCAGCCGGCACGCAGTAGCGCAGCCAGCCGCCCGCGCCCAGGCGCTTCACCCAGTCGCGGCAGGCGGCGCGGTCGTCGGTTTCATCGACCTCCTGCGCAGCGGCCCAGGGCACCAGCCCCTCGGCCAGCGCGCGGTGGGCGTCGTCAAAGAAGGGCAGGGCCAGGTGCGCGGTGGAGGGCGGGCGGGGAGCGGGTGGCGTGGCGACGTGCATCCGTTCAATCTCCTTGAAAGACAGGCTTTTGCTTGGCAGCAAACGCCTCATACGCGCGCCGGAAATCTTCGGTCTGCATGCAGATGGCCTGCGCCTGTGCCTCGGCTTCAATGGCCTGCTCGATGGTCATGCTCCATTCCTGGCTCAGCATGGTCTTCGTCATGCCGTGCGCAAAGGTGGGGCCGTCGGCCAGGGTGCGGGCGGTGGCTTGTACGCTGGCCAGCAGGTCGGCGCTGGCGTACAGGTCGTTGAAGAAGCCCCACGCCAGGCCCTCGTGGGCCGTCATCGCGCGGCCGGTGAATAGCAGCTCGCTGGCGCGGCCCTGGCCGATCATGCGGGGCAGCAGCGCGCACGCGCCCATGTCGGCACCGGCCAGGCCCACGCGGGTGAAGAGGAAGGCGGTCTTGGTGGCCTCGGTGCCGTAGCGCATGTCGCAGGCCAGCGCCATCATGGCGCCCGCACCGGCGCAGATGCCGTCGATGGCGCCCAGCACGGGCTGCGGGCAGGCACGCATGGCTTTCACCAAGTCGCCCGTCATGCGCGTGAACTCCAGCAGTTCGGGCATGGTCATGGTGGTGAGCGGGCCGATGATCTCGTGCACGTCGCCGCCCGAGCAGAAGTTGCCGCCCGCACCGGTCACCACGATGGCCTTCACATCGGTAGCAAAGCGCAGCGTGTAGAAGAAGTCGCGCAGCTCTGAATAGCTCTGGAACGTCAGCGGGTTCTTGCGGTCGGGCCGGTTGAGCGTGACGGTGCCCACGCCGGCGTCAAAGCTCCAGGCAAAGTGCTCGGCCACGTAGCTGGCCTGCGGGTTGAACTGGTCGCGCATGGGGTTGCCAGCGCCGATGTAGTGTTTCATTCAGCGGTCTCCAGAGGATTCAGGCCGTGCTGCTGCGCGTGTTCCTTGACCTTGCCCAGCAGCCGGTACAGCGTGGTGATGTCGCGTTTGCCCAAGGCGGCAAACGCCTCGACGATCCATTGCTCGTGCTGGCGGGCCATGGCGTTGAACTGCTCGCGCCCGGCGGGCGTCAGGCGCACCAGGTAGGCGCGGCGGTCGCCTTCCACGTCCATGCGCTCGACCAGGCCTTCGGCCACCAGCTGGTCGGTGATGCCGGTCACGTTGCCGCTGGTCACCATCATCCGGCGCGAGAGGTCTTTCATCTTCATGCCGGCGGGGGCGCGCTCCAGCTGCGCCATCAGGTCAAAGCGGGGCAGGGTGGTGTCGAACTGCGTACGCAGCTGGGCACGCACCTGCTTTTCAATCAGCTGCGTGCAGGTGAGCATGCGCAGCCACAGGCGCAGGGCTTCGGGGTGTTCGCTGGGGGCGGCGCCGTGCAGGCGGGCTTCGAGGTCCATGACGCGCCTTATTCGATGGCTTCCGGTTTGGTGGCGGCAGGCGCCTGGCTGGCCAGCGCCGCGGCCTGCTTGAGCTTGGAGGCCTCGCGCAGCAGCTGGTCGCGGCCGCTCCAGTACGGCGCGGGCCAGTCGGTGTGCGCGGCGGCCACGGGGCCCAGCTGGGCGGCGGCGTGCAGCGTCCAGGCCGGGTCGGCCAGGTGCGGGCGGGCAATGGCGCAGAGGTCGGCGCGGCCCGCGGCGATGATGCTGTTGGCGTGGTCGGCTTCGGTGATGGCGCCCACGGCCATGGTGGCAATGCCCAGCTCGTTGCGGATGCGGTCGGCAAACGGCGTCTGGTACATGCGGCCATAGACCGGGCGCGATGCGCGCGTGGTCTGGCCGGATGACACGTCGATCAGGTCTGCACCCGCCGCCTTGAACAGGCGGGCAATGGCAATCGCGTCGTCGGCAGTGTTGCCATCCGGGAGCCAGTCGTGGGCCGATATCCGTACGCTGAAGGGCTTTTCATCGGGCCACACGGCGCGCAGCGCGGTGAACACTTCCAGCGGGTAGCGGCAGCGGTTGTGCAGGCTGCCACCGTATTCATCGGTGCGCTGGTTGGTGGCGGGGCTGATGAAGCTGGCCAGCAGGTAGCCGTGTGCACAGTGCAGCTCCAGCCAGTCGAAGCCGCAGGCCACGGCGCGCTGTGCACTGGCGACGAATGCGGCGGTCATGCGGTCCATGTCGGCGCGGGTCATGGCCGCGGGCGTCTGGTTCTGTGCGCCGTAGGCCATGGGGCTGGCGGCCAGCAGGGGCCAGTTGCCTGTCTCCAGCGGCTCGTCTGTGCCCTCCCAGCCCACCCGGGTGGAGCCCTTGGGACCGCTGTGGCCCAGCTGCAGGCCGATCTTGGCCGTGCTGCTGTCGTGCACAAAGTGGACGATGCGCGCAAAGGCAGCCTGCTGTGCGTCGTTCCACAACCCCGTGCAGGCCGGGGTGATGCGGCCTTCGGGCGTGGGGCTGGTCATCTCCACCATCACCAGTGCCGCGCCGCCCAGGGCCCGTGCGCCGAGGTGCACCAGGTGGAAGTCCTGCGGCACGCCGTCGACAGCGTTGTAGGTGGCCATGGGCGAGACGACGATGCGGTTTTTCAGCGTCACGCTCTTCAACGTGAACGGCGTGAGCATGGGCGGCACTGCCGCCTTGCCCCCCGCAAGCCAAGCCTCGTACCCCTCCAGCCACGCTGCATCGCGCAGCCGCAGGTTTTCGTGGCTGATGCGCTGGCTGCGCGTGAGCAGCGAATACGTGAATTGCTCGACGGGCATGGCCGTGTAGCGCGCCACGTTCTCAAACCACTCGGTGCTGTTGCGCGCGGCGTTCTGGATCTTGAGCACCTCCACGCTGCGGCGCGCCTCGTAGTGCTGTAGCACTTCATCGAGGGGCAAGCCGGTCGCGAACTCGTTGGCCAGGTCGATGGCGTCCTCCAGCGCCAGCTTGGTGCCGCTGCCAATCGAAAAATGCGCGGTGTGCGCCGCATCGCCCATCAGCACGATGGGCACCTGCTTGCCGCCAATGCTCTCGCGGTGCACCCAGGTGTTGCAGATCACGCGCGGAAAACGGATCCAGTTGGCCGAGCCACGCAGGTGCGTGGCGTTGCTGATGAGCGTGTTGCCGTCCAGATACTTGGCAAACAGCTTTTCGCAAAAGGCGATGGCCTCGGGCTGCTCCATCGCATCCAGGCCGTGCGCCTTCCACACGGCCTCGGGCGTTTCCACAATGAAGGTCGATGTGTCGGTATCGAACTGGTAGGCATGCGCCTGGAACCAGCCGTGCTCCGTCTCTTCGAAGGCAAAGGTGAAGGCGTCGAACTTTTTCTGGGTGCCCAGCCACACGAAGCGGCATTCGCGCAGGTCGATGTCGGGCTGGAAGGTGCTGGCGTACCGCGTGCGGATGCGGCTGTTGAGGCCGTCGCTGGCGATCACCAGGTCGGCGTCGTACTGCGCGGCGAGTTGCTGGTCATCGGCCACGTCGGTCTCGAACTGCAGGTCCACGCCCAGTGCCAGGCAGCGGTCCTGCAGGATGTTGAGCAGCCGCTTGCGGCCGATGCCGCAAAAGCCGTGCCCTGTGGAGCGCACGCTGCGGCCCTTGAAGAACACCTCGATGTCGTCCCAGTGGTTGAACGCATCACCGATGAGCACGGCCGTGGGCGCGTCGGCCGCCTGCAGGTTGGCAAGGGTCTGGTCCGACAGCACCACGCCCCAGCCGAAGGTGTCAAACGGGCGGTTACGTTCGACCACCGTGATGCGGTGGGCCGGGTTCTGCTGCTTCATCAGCAGGGCGAAGTAGAGGCCCGCGGGGCCGCCACCAATGCAGAGGATGTTCATGTAAAAATAGTTTAGACCTAAACAAAAGGCTGTCAATGGGGCCATCCCGTGCAACTTGTGACAGCGCTCCCGTGCCTGCGGCGCACAATGTCTGTCGAGGGCAGCGTTGCCCGTTTTCTGCACTGAACCCACCCGACAGGGCCCCATTCCATGCTTTACAAATTCAAGTCCCGTGCCGCTGCCGATCTGATCATGCTGGAGCCCCAGGGCCGCCAGATCGTGACCCTGATGGGCAAGACGCCGGGCGCCAGCGGCATCGTGACCGTGGCGCAGATCCCCGATGCCATCGCTGCGCTGGAAGCGGCCGTAGCCGCCGAAGAGGCGCGGCAGGCCGAGACCGCAGAAGACCAGGAGCTGACCGAGCAGCAGCGTGCCGAGCTGGTGAGCCTGCGCCAGCGCGTGACGCCCTTCATCAAGATGCTGCGCGTCAGTGCCGCCGAAAAGGCGGACGTGGTGTGGGGCGTGTAGGCGCGGTTCACGGCCAATCGCCCCAGGCCGTGGTGCAGGCCCAGCTGGATGCCTACAACGCCAAGGACATCGACGCGCTGCTGGCCACCTATGCCCCCGATGCAGAGCAGTACACCCTGCATGGCGAGCGGCTGGCACAGGGGCACGCGCAGTTGCGGGAGCGGTTTCTCGCCCGCTTTGCCGAGCCGGACCTGCACGCACGACTGCTGTCGCGCACGGTGCTGGGCGGCACCGTGGTGGACGCGGAACTGATCACGCGCAACTTCCCGG
Organism: Acidovorax sp. BL-A-41-H1; assembly: GCF_051942715.1. Classification (NCBI taxonomy): domain Bacteria; kingdom Pseudomonadati; phylum Pseudomonadota; class Betaproteobacteria; order Burkholderiales; family Comamonadaceae; genus Acidovorax; species Acidovorax sp. BL-A-41-H1. Next base: position 719,148 of record NZ_JBPVJQ010000003.1, read on the forward strand.
AAGGCCCGGGCACGCTGGAGATGCTGTGCATCTACCAGGTGGAGCAGGGTCGCATCCGCCGCGCTTCTTTTGCCACCGGCGAACGGCGGCCGGGGCATGCGCCATGCGCTGACTGAGCCTGCGGACGGCGGGTGTGCCGCCTGACGTCCGGGTCAGTCCACCTTGGCGCCGGAGGCCTTGACCACCTGCGCCCATTTGGTGTGTTCGGCGTCAATGTGGCGCACAAACTCTGCCGGCGTGATGCCGCCGGGGATGGCGCCCTGGGCCAGCAGGCGTTCCTTCATCGCCGGCGATGCGAGCGACTTGGCAACTTCCTGCTGGATGCGGTTGACGATGTCGGGCGGCGTGCCCGCAGGCGCCAGCAGGCCGAACCACGAGCTGGCCTCATAACCCTTGAGGGTCGGGCCGCCGGCCTGCTCGATGGTCGGCACCTCGGGCAGCGCGCCCGAGCGCGTGGCGCTGGTCACGGCCAGTGCCGTGAGCTTGCCGGCCTTGATTTGCGCCATGGACGAAGGCAGGTTGTCGAACATCACATCGGCATTGCCGGCCACCATGTCCATCAGCGCCGGGCCCGAGCCCCGGTAGGGCAGGTGGACCATGAAGGTGCCTGTCATGCTCTTGAACAGCTCGCCCGCCAGGTGGATGGACGTGCCATTGCCGCTGGAGGCCATGTTCAGCTTGCCCGGGCTGGCCTTGGCCACGCGGATGAAGTCCTGCACATTGGCGATGCCGAGCGCACGGGCCTTGTCGGCGTTCATCACCATCACGTTGGGCACGGCGGCCACCAGCGTGATGGGCACAAAGTCCTTGATCGGATCGAACGGCAGCTTGGCATACAGCGCGCGGTTGATGCCATGCGTACCCACGGTGCCCATCAGCAGCGTGTACCCGTCGGCAGGTGCCTTGGCCACCATGTCGGCACCCACGTTGCCACCCGCGCCCGCGCGGTTGTCCACCACAAACTGCTGCCCGAAAGCCGCGCTGAGGTCGGGCACCAGCGCGCGGGCCAGGATGTCGGTGGTGCCACCGGGCGCAAACGGCACCACGATGCGCACCGGCTTGTTGGGCCAGGCGGCCTGGGCATGGGCCTGGGGCAGCAGCGCAACGCCGGTGGCCAGTGCCAGGGCGGTCACGGCTGCGGTGGATGTGAGGGTGCGTCGGCGGATCAGGGATGTCATGCGGGTGGGTCCTTTCAGGTCAGCGATGCCACCGTTGTACGTGCGCGGGGCCGCAGCAGTCAGATGGATAACCCGAAGCCTTTCATCTCGTCACATCCTCGGCGCTGCGTCCGGACTACGTGCAGTCTGAATGCCCATGAAAAAAGCCACCGGGGATGCCGGTGGCTTTGGTAAGCGGAGCCGTCCGCAAGCGCGAGCCTGATGCCGGCCTCTGCCGGGTCCTCAGTCGGCGTACGTGCCGGCTGCCTTGATCACGGCGCCCCACTTGTCGATTTCGGAAGCCACGAACTTCTTGTGCTCGGCACCGTCCACGCGCTTGTCGGTGATGATCACTGCGCCCAGGGCTTCCTGCTTCTTGATGAACTCAGGATCCTTCAGCGCGACCTTCATGGCTTCGTTGATCTTCTTTTGCACATCGGCTGGCGTGCCCTTGGGGGCATACAGGCCGTGCCAGATGCTCACGTTGAAGTCCTTGAGGCCCGATTCGGCCAGCGTGGGCAGATCCTTCAGGGCGGGCGTGGTCAGCCGCTTGGGCGTGGTCACGGCGTAGGCCTTGACCTTCTTGCCCTCGATCTGCGGCGTGGTGTTGGTGGTCTGGTCGCACAGCAGGTCAATCTGGCCGCCGATCAGGTCGGTGATGGCGGGCGCGGTGCCCTTGTAGGGCACGGCCGTCATGTCTACCTGCATGGCGCTCTGGAACATCAGGCCGCACAGGTGCGAGGCAGCGCCCAGGCCTGCGTTACCCAGGTTGATCTTGCCCTTGTTCTGCTGGATCCAGGCCGTCAGCTCCTTGAAGTTGTTGGCGGGCATGGTGGGGCGCGCGATCAGCGTCATGGGCACTTCGTTGATCATGCCCAGGTATTCGAAGTCGGTGGGCACGTTGAACGCCAGCTTGCGGTACAGCGCGGGCATGGTCGACATGGCGATGTGATTCAGCAGCAGCGTGTAGCCATCGGGTGTGGCGCGGGCCACACGGGCAGCGCCGATCGAGCTGCCAGCACCGGCCGTGTTGTCGATCACTACCGTAGCGCCCAGCGGCTTGCGCAGGGCTTCGGCCAGGTCGCGTGCCACGCGGTCGGTGGGGCCGCCGGCGGCAAAGGGCACCACGATCGTGATGTTCTTGTCCTTGGCCGGGAAATCTTCGGCATGTGCGCCGAAAGCGGCGACGGTGGCTGCAGCGATCAGTGCAAGTTTCAACATCTTCTTCATGGGTGCTCCTGGTGAAAGTGCCGCGATGATAGCCACGGGCTTTTGGAGCTGCATTGCGGATATTACGTAGCACGTCAGCAGCAAGGGTTTTAAGCAAAACCGGTCTGCAGCCTTTGAATTAATTGGTCTGGTTGCTGCTAAATAAATAGCATTCTTAGGGTAAACACTGCGCTGGAACGCATGCCGGGGAGCGTGCGATCCGCCCCCTTCTTGAGCCTGCGCAACCAAGTGGGCTACACGTATGCGCTTTTTGGCCGCCTTCGGTGGCGGCCGTTATCCTGGCCGCGTCCCTGCGAGGCAAGGCCAGGCCAGGCCGCCCGGTACCGCGGGTCACGCGGTACGCGGCATCACGGGGGCGTGAAGGTCAGCGGTAGCTGCGGGCGTCCTCGATCACACGGCCGTCGTTGGGCAGGCTGCCCGGGGCCACCATCTCCACATCTCCGCGCAGCTTGGTCACGTCGCGAATCGCTTCGCCCAGCTGGCGCGCCAGGCCTTCGGCGGTCTCCACCGTTTCCACTTTCAACACCATCTGGTCGTTGGCCATTTCGCCGCTGACGACCAGACGCGCGCGCAGCACCTGCGGAAACCGCTTGGCAATCGATGCGACCTGGCCGGGGTGCACAAACATGCCGCGCACCTTGGTGGTCTGGTCGGCCCGGCCCATCCAGCCCTTGATGCGCGTGTTGGTGCGACCGGTGGGGCAGGTGCCGGGCAGCACAGCCGACAGGTCGCCCGTGCCGAACCTGATCAGCGGGTAGTCGGGGTTGAGCGTGGTGATGACCAGTTCGCCCACCTCGCCCTCCGGCACCGGGTCGCCCGTGCCGGGGCGCACGATCTCGACGATCACACCCTCGTCCAGCACCAGGCCTTCGCGGGCGCTGGTTTCATACGCAATGAGGCCCAGGTCTGCCGTGGCGTAGCACTGGTAGCCTGCAATGCCGCGCTCGGTAAACCAGTCGCGCAGGCTGGGCGGAAACGCCTCGCCGGAGACGAGGGCCTTGGTCACGGTCGGAAGCGCAACGCCCAGCTCGGCGGCCTTCTCGACAATGATCTTGAGAAAGCTGGGCGTACCGATGTAGCCCGCCGGCTGCAGCTCGGCCATGGCCTGCACCTGCTGCTCGGTCTGCCCGGTGCCGCCCGGAAACACGGTGCAGCCCAGTGCATGCGCGCCGGTTTCCATCATCGAACCCGCAGGTACAAAGTGGTAGCTGAAGCTGTTGTGGATCAGCTCGCCGCTGCGAAACCCTGCGGCGTGAATCGCCCGCGCCATGCGCCAGTAGTCGCGCCGCGTGCCCTCGGGCTCGTAGATGGTGCCGGGGCTGGCAAACACGCGCGTCATGCCCGGGCCAAACCCGAGCGCGCTGAAGCCGCCAAACACGTTGCTGGCGCGGCCCGCCTGCTGGCGCTCCAGCAGCTCGTACTTGCGCGTGACCGGCAAGGCTGCCAGCGCCGCGCGGCTGGTGACCCCGGAGGCGTCCACACCCGCCAGGATGCTGGCAAAAGCGGGCGACGCCTTCTGGGCATGGGCGATCTGCTGCGGCAGCGCGGCCAGCAGCGCCGCTTCGCGCTCGGCCGGGCTGCGGGTTTCCAGGGCGTCATAGAACGTGCTCATGCCTGGGTTCCTTGTGAGGTGGTTTTTAAGTGAAATTGGCCTCTGGCGCTTATCCGTCAAGCGCAAGCAGCTATGAAATCAGGAGTGAAATCGTCCGAGGTCTGAAAATGAACACTGCTCTGGCAGCCCGCGCTGCCGAAGGCCAGCGCCACCGCGCAAGGGCCGCCCCGCCGCGCTGGTGGCGTCCCCCCTCGGGGGAAGGCGCCGAAGGCGACGCAGGGGGGCTTTCAAGCCAACCAGCGCTTGCGCCGCTTGTAGCTCTTCACATCCTTGAAGCTCTTGCGCTCGCCGCCACCCATGCCCAGGTAGAACTCCTTGACGTCCTCGTTGTTGGCCAGGTCCTTAGCGGCGCCGTCCATCACCACGCGGCCGCTTTCCATGATGTAGCCGTAGTCGGCGTACTTCAGCGCCATGTTGGTGTTCTGCTCGGCGATCAGGAAGGTGACCTTTTCCTTGCTGTTGAGGTCCTTCACGATCTCGAACACTTCTTCGACGATCTGTGGCGCCAGGCCCATCGAGGGCTCATCGAGCAGCATCACGCTGGGGTTGGTCATCAGCGCGCGGCCGATGGCGCACATCTGCTGCTCGCCACCCGAGGTGTAGGCGGCCTGCGAGGTGCGGCGCGTCTTCAGCCGTGGGAAGTAGCTGTACACCTTCTCCAGGTTGCGCGCGATCTCGGCCTTGTCGGTGCGGGTGTAGGAGCCCGTCATCAGGTTTTCCTCGATGGTCAGGTGCGCGAAGCAGTGGCGCCCCTCCATCACCTGCACCACGCCGCGGTTGACCAGGTCGGCAGGGGTGAGGTTCTCGATGCGCTCCCCGCGCAGTTCGATGCTGCCCTTGGTGACCTCCCCGCGCTCGGCCTTGAGCAGGTTGGAGATAGCGCGCAACGTGGTCGTCTTGCCCGCGCCGTTGCCGCCCAGAACGGCCGCGATCGTGCCCTCCGGCACGTTGAGCGAAACGCCCTTGAGCACCAGGATCACGTGGTTGTAGATGACCTCGATGCCGTTGACGTTGAGAACGATGTTCTTGGGTTCCATGGTGTTGCCTTCCTGTACCAATCGAAAAGGTTGCGATGCAACCCTTTCGGTTGGCGGTTGCCCGAAGGCAACCACGCTTCACTGGCCCTTGATACGGTCGCTGCCTGAATGCCAGTGCCACCGCGCAAGGGCCGCCCCGCCGCGCCGGTGGCGTCCCCCTTCCCGCGGCGCGAAGCGCCAAGAGAGAAGGGGGAGGCGGCGAAGCCGCTCAGGGGGATGTACTTAGCTCTGGCAGTCAGCCGGTGCGCGACGGCTCAGCTTCTTCTCGGCCGCGTACTTCTCGGCCGAAGCCTTCACCAGCGGGCGGATGATCTGGTCGTCGGCCTGCAGCCAGTCGGAGGCCCAGACGAACTTGCTGCCGTCCCAGGTGTGCACGCGCGTCCAGGCCGAGCCCATGTGGTCCTGGCAGCTGGTGGACACAGGGCGCATCACGCCCTTGAAGCCGAGTGCGTCGAGCTTGGCCTGCGTCAGGTTCAGGTTCTCGTAGCCCCAGCGGGCCTGCTCACCGGTCATGACCTTGCCCTTGCCGAAGCGTTCCTGGGCGGCGCGCACGCCTTCCACGGCCAGCATGGCGCCGACCACGCCGCGCATGTACAGCACCGAGCCCACTTCATCCTTCGGGCCGGTGCCCTGGCCCTTGGCATGCACCTTCTGCAGGATGTCCTTGACCACGTCCGACTGGTATTCGGCGCCGTGTTGCATCATCACCGCGCTGTAGCCCTTGGCGCCGGCGCCCACGTCCTTCAGATCCGGTTCAGCACCCGACCACCAGGTGCCGAACATCTTCTCGCGCGGGTAACCCGTGGCCACGGCTTCCTTGACGGCGGTGGCGGTCATCACGCCCCAGGTCTGCAGCACCACGAAGTCCGGCCGCTGCTGGCGTACCTGCAGCCAAATGGCCTTTTGCTCAACGCCAGGCGCGGGGATGGGCAGCAGCTGCAGCGTGAAGCCGTGCATGGCGGCGCGCTCCTGCATGATGGGCAGCAGCTCCTTGCCAAACGGGCTGTCGTGGTAGGCCACGCCGATCTTCTTGCCCTTGAGCTTGTCCCAGCCACCTTCCTGCTTGGCAATGTGCTGCAGCACCGTGTCGCCCGCCACCCAGTAGTGGCCGATCAGCGGGAAGTTCCACTTGAAGACGCCGCCGTCAGCCGAGTCGCTGCGGCCGTAGCCGGAGGTGATCATCGGGATCTTGTCGGCCGGGATCTTTTCGGTCAGCGCAAAGGTGATGCCGGTGGACAGCGGCTGGAACACCGTGGCGCCACCGTGCTTGCCCTTCAGGCGCTCATAGCATTCCACGCCACGGTCGGTGGCGTAGGCGGTTTCGCACTCTTCCACCAGCGTCTTCACGCCGTTGATGCCGCCGCGTTCGTTGACCAGCTTCATGTAGTCGTTGTGGCCGTTGGCCCACGGCGTCGCGTTGGGCGCCACCGGGCCGGTGCGGCCGGAGAGCACCGGGAAGAACTGGACCTTTTCCTGCGCCAGGGCGGCAGACGAAACGACCGCTCCCGAGAGGGCGGCACAGGCCATCGAAACAGAGAGAACCAGGCTACGTACTTTCATCATTTGTCTCCTTATAGGAACGGTCACACACACACGGAAAACGGAAGGTCAGTGGGGGAAGGGCCACAGGCGCAGTTTTTGTTTTGCAATGCTCCAGAGCTTGGCCAGGCCGTGGGGCTCGACGATCAGGAACCACACAATCAGGGCACCGAAGATCATGAATTCGGTGTGCGACACCGCTGCGGTGGAGATCTCCACGCCGACCAGCGAGCCCAGCCAGGGCATGAACTGGTTCAGGAAGATGGGCAGCACCACGATGAAGGCCGCGCCAAAGAAGCTGCCCATGATGGAACCCATGCCGCCGATGATCACCATGAACAGCAACTGGAAGGAGCGGTCGATCGAGAAGGCGGCTGGCTCCCACGAGCCCAGGTGCACAAAAGCCCACAGCGCACCGGCCACGCCGACGATGAAGGAGCTCACCGCAAAGGCCGACAGCTTGGCGTACATCGGGCGGATGCCGATCACGGCTGCGGCCACGTCCATGTCGCGGATGGCCATCCATTCGCGGCCGATCGCGCTGCGCACCAGGTTCTTGGCCAGCAGGCCGAACACCACGAGGAACGCCAGGCAGAACAGGTATTTTTCGACCGGGGTGTTGATGGTCCAGCCCATCACCTGCAGGTTGGAGACAGACACCGAGCCGGAGGTGCTGTTGTTGGTGAACCAGCTGATGCGGCTGAAGGCCCAGTCGCAGAAGAACTGCGCGGCCAGCGTGGCCACCGCCAGGTACAGGCCCTTGACGCGCAGGCTGGGAATGCCGAAGAACATGCCCACCAGGGTGGCAAAGAAGCCCCCCGCAAGCACGGCCACGATCAGTGGCATGCCGTCGATGCGCACATACGTGTTGTAGGCCATGTAGGCGCCCACCGCCATGAAGGCGCCCGAGCCCAGCGAGATCTGGCCGCAGTAGCCCACCAGGATGTTTACGCCCAGGGCGGCCAGCGCCAGGATCAGAAACGGGATCAGGATGGCGCGGAACATGTATTCGTCGGCCAGCATGGGCACGCCGACGAAGGCAAAGGCGATCAGTGCGAGGACGGCCCAGCGGTCTTGCGCAATCGCGAAGATCTGCTGGTCGGCGCGGTAGGAGGTCTTGAATTGACCGTTTTCACGATAGAACATGGAAGGTCTCCTGTTGTTCTTGTTCTGGATCAGACGCGGTCTGAGATCTTTTGCACGGGGGCGCACCTGCGGTGCTGCGCGGCGCCTTCGGCTCCGCTGACAACGCGCGCTGCACGTTGTGCCTCCTTCAAAAAATTATTGGTCTCGTATTTCATACGCGATCAATAATTTTTTCGCCAAACAGCCCCTGCGGTCTGAATAGCAGGAACACGAGCGCCAGCACATACGCGAACCAGATTTCGATGCCGCCGCCGACCATCGGGCCAAGGTAGACCTCGGAGAGCTTTTCACCCACGCCGATGATCAGGCCGCCGATGATGGCGCCGGGTACCGATGTGAGGCCGCCCAGGATGATCACGGGCAGGGCGCGCAGGGCCACTGTGGTCAGCGAGAACTGCACGCCCAGCTTGGAGCCCCAGATGATCCCGGCCACCAGCGCGGTGATGCCGGCCACGAACCACACGATGACCCAGATGCGGTTGAGCGGAATGCCGATGGATTGCGCGGCCTGGTGGTCGTCGGCCACCGCACGCAGCGCCCGGCCGGTACCGGTCTTCTGGAAGAACAGCGACAGCACCATCACCAGCAGCGCTGCCACACAGGCCGCATAGACGTCCTCCAGATTAATCAGCACGCCGCCCTGGAACAGGTTCTCGAACAGGAACACCGGCTCCTTGGGCATGCCGACGTCGATCTGGTAAATGGCCGAGCCGAAGATCGTCTGGCCCAGGCCGTCGAGGAAGTAGGTGATGCCCAGCGTGGCCATCAGCAGGGTCACGCCCTCCTGGTTCACCAGGTGGCGCAGCACCAGCCGCTCGATCAGCCAGGCCAGGATGAACATGCAGCCGGCCGAAATGGCAAACGCGATGATGTTCACGAGCAGCTTGCTTTCCAGCCCCAGCCACTGCGGAATCCATTGCGAGAAGCGGGCCATGGCCAGCGCTGCGAACAGCACCATGGCGCCCTGCGCAAAGTTGAACACGCCCGAGGCCTTGTAGATCAGCACAAAGCCCAGCGCCACCAGCGAATACAGCATGCCGGCCATCAGGCCGCCGAACAATGCTTCAATGAAGAAACCCATCTTGTTGTCTCCGTGTTCAGTGGCTGGTGCCGAGGTACGCGCTGATGACTTCTTGGTTATTGCGCACCTCGTCAGGCGAGCCGTCACCGATCTTCTTGCCGTAGTCCAGCACCACCACGCGGTCGCTGATGTCCATCACCACGCCCATGTCGTGCTCGATCAGCACGATGGTGGTGCCGAACTCGTCGTTCACGTCCAGGATGAAGCGGCACATGTCCTGCTTTTCTTCCACGTTCATGCCGGCCATGGGTTCATCGAGCAGCAGCACCTGCGGCTCCATGGCCAGGGCGCGGCCCAGGTCCACGCGCTTTTGCAGGCCGTAGGGCAGCTGGCCCACGGGTGTCTTGCGAAAGGCCTGGATTTCCAGGAAGTCGATGATGTGCTCGACGTATTCGCGGTGGCGGATCTCCTCGCGCTCGGCGGGCCCGATGCGCAGCGCCTGCAGCAGCAGGTTGCTTTTGATCTTGAGGTTGCGGCCGGTCATGATGTTGTCGATCACGCTCATGCCCTTGAACAGCGCCAGGTTCTGGAACGTGCGCGCCACACCCATCTCGGCCACCTGGCGCGAGTTCATGTGCGAGAACGTCTTGCCACGGAACGTGATGGAGCCCTCTTGCGGCGTGTACACGCCGTTGATGCAGTTGAGCATGGAGCTCTTGCCGGCACCGTTGGGGCCGATGATGGCGCGGATCTCGTGCTCTTTCACATTGAAGGAAATGTCGGTCAGCGCCTTCACGCCGCCGAACCTGAGGCTGATGTTGTTGACGTCAAGGATGACGTCGCCGATCTTCTTGGTGCTCATGGGGTGTCTTCCGGCGCGTGGGTCAGGCAGCGTTCTTCACGGGGGCAAAGGTCTTTGCGTCTGACAGCTTGAGCGTGGCGCTCACGCTGCCTGAGCGGCCGTCCTCGAACTTCACCATGGTCTCGATGTACTGCTCGGTGCGGCCTGCGTACAGCGCATCGACCAGCACGCCATACTTGTCGGCGATGAAGCCGCGGCGGACCTTGTTGGTGCGGGTCAGCTCGCCGTCATCGGCGTCCAGTTCCTTGTGCAGCACCAGGAACCGGCTGACCTGGCTGCCTGCCAGCATGGCGTCGGTGGCGAGGTCGGCGTTGACCTTTTCGATGCACTCGCGGATCAGCTCGTACACATCGGGCTTTTGCGCCAGGTCGGTGTAGCCGGCGTAAGGCAGGTTGCGGCGCTCGGCCCAGTTGCCCACGGCGTCGAAGTCGATGTTGATCATCACGCACACCTTCTCGCGCTTGTCGCCCAGGGCCACGACTTCCTTGATGTGCGGGAAGAACTTGAGCTTGTTCTCCACATACTTGGGCGCGAACATGGCGCCATCGTTGGCGCCGCCCATGATGCGGCCCACGTCTTTCACGCGGTCGATGATCTTGAGGTGGCCGTGCGCATCCAGAAAGCCTGCATCGCTGGTGTGGTACCAGCCATCGGCCGTCAGCACCTCGGCTGTGGCGGCGGGGTTCTTGTAGTACTCCTTGAGCAGCCCGGCCGATTTGACGAGGATTTCGCCGTTGTCGGCCACCTTGATCTCTACGCCGCGAATGGGCACGCCCACCGTGTCGGCGCGGGCCTGGTTGTCGGGCTGCAGGCAGACGAACACGGCGGTCTCGGTGGAGCCGTACAGCTGTTTCAGGTTGATCCCGATGGAGCGGTAGAAGGTGAACAGATCGGGCCCGATGGCCTCGCCCGCCGTGTAGGCCACGCGCACGCGGCTGAAGCCGAGGTTGTTGCGCAGCGGCCCGTACACCAGCAGGTTGCCCAGCGCGTACTTGATCTTGTCGATGGCGCTCACGTCCTGGCCGTCCATCAGCGCAGGGCCTACCCGCTTTGCCACGCTCATGCAGGCCTCGAACATCTTGCGCTTGATGGCGCCGGCGTCTTCCATGCGGATCATCACGCTGGTCAGCAGGCCTTCAAAGATGCGGGGGGGCGCAAAGTAGTAGGTAGGGCCCACTTCTTTCAGGTCGATGGTCACTGTGCTGGCCGACTCGGGGCAGTTGACCACGTAGCCGCAAGCCAGCCACTGCGCATAGCTGAAGATGTTCTGGCCGATCCATGCCGGCGGCAGGTAGGCCAGCACTTCCTCGCTGCTGGTGAGCTTGTCGAATTCGGCGCCGGCCGAGGCGCGGTCCAGCAGCGTGCTGTGCGTGTGCACCACGCCCTTGGGGTTGCCGGTGGTGCCCGAGGTGAAGAACATGGCGGCCACATCGCCAGGCTGGGCCTTGGCCACCTCGGCCTTGAACCAGCCGGGGTTCTGGGCTGCAAAGGCCTTGCCCGCCTCGATCAGCGAATCGAGCGAGGCCAGGCCTTCTTCTTCGTACTTGCGCAGGCCGCGCGGGTCGTCGTAGAAGATGTGGCTGATCTGCGGGCACTGCTCGCGCACCTCCAGCATCTTGTCGACCTGTTCCTGGTCTTCCACCAGGCAAAAGCGCACCTCGGCGTTGTTCAGCGGGAAGACGCATTCGGCGGCCACCGCATCCTGGTACAGCGGCACCGGGATGGCACCCAGCGACTGCGCGGCCAGCATGGTCGCGTACAGGCGGGGACGGTTGGCGCCGACCACCACCATGTGTTCGTGGCGCTGGAGCCCGGCCTGGTGCAAGCCGGCCGCAACCTGCTCCACCAGGCGGGCGAGGTCGGCCCAGGTGTGTGTCTGCCAGATGCCATATTCTTTTTCGCGCAGGGCTGGCGCCTCGGGGCGCTCGGCAGCGTGCTTGAGCAGCAATTGCGGGAACGTGGTCAACATTGCAGGTTCCTAAAAGTGAGAGCGTGTCAGCCCGGTGACTGCCGGGAGCGCAAGCCTGTGATTGCGCGGTGAGGGAATGCTAGAACTCACTTTGACGCCATCTTGTCTTGCCGACGACAATTTACGGGAAACTCCTGATCGGGTTAAACCCTTCCCCGGGTTTCCGAGTGCCCGCGTTGTGGTGAGCAGCGGACAGGCTGTGGTGGGGCGGTATCCTTCGGTGGATATGTACGCACCGTATTTCGGCCTACGGCACCCGCCGTTTTCCATCGCCCCCGATCCGCGCTATCTGTTCATGAGCGAGCGGCACCGCGAGGCGCTGGCGCACCTGCTGTACGGGCTGGATGCGGGCGGCGGTTTCGTACTGCTCACTGGCGAGGTCGGCGCAGGCAAGACCACCGTGTGCCGCTGCTTCCTGGAGCAGATCCCCAGCCACTGCAACGTGGCCTACATCTTCAACCCCAAGCTCACGGTGCACGAGCTGCTGCGCTCGGTATGCGACGAGTTTGGTGTGCCGCACAAGCCGGGCGCATCGGGTGTCGAGACCATCAAGGACTACATCGACCCGCTCAACGCATCGCTGCTGGCCGCGCACGGCGCCGGGCGCAACACGGTGCTCATCATCGACGAGGCGCAGAACCTTTCGGCCGATGTGCTGGAGCAGTTGCGCCTGCTGACCAACCTGGAAACCAGCGAGCGCAAGCTGCTGCAGATCATCCTGATCGGCCAGCCTGAACTGCGCGCCATGGTGGCCAGCCCGGCGCTGGAGCAACTGGCGCAGCGTGTGATTGCACGCTTTCACCTCGATGCGCTCAGCCTGGAAGAAACGCAGCAGTACATCGCCCACCGCATGGCGGTGGCCGGGCTGCAAGGGCCGCTGCCCTTCAGCGCCCGTGCCATGCGCCGGGTGCACGCGTTGTCGCGCGGCATACCGCGGCGCATCAACCTGCTGTGCGACCGCGCACTGCTGGGCGCCTATGCGGCCGGGGTGCGGGGCGTCACGGTGGCCATGGTCAACCGCGCTGCGCGCGAGGTGTTTGATCGGCCCGCTGCGGCAGCCGCCGCATCGGCCGCGCGCAAGCTGCGCCAGCGCGTGCCGCGCTGGGCCGTGGCGGGTCTGGGCGCTGTGGCCGGGGCTGCCGCCCTCGCCTTGGCCGGCTGGGCTGCGGGCGTGTGGGTGCCGGGCGGCCAGCGTAGTGCAGACGTGCCCGTGTTGCCCGCCGGCGCGGCATCGGGTCCCACCGCCGCAGCGCCAGGTGCCGCGGCCAGTGCTGCTGCAAGCCCCGCGAGTGCTGCCAGCGCGGTCACGGCGGTCACTGCGCCAAAGCCTGCTGACGCACTGGCGCAATTTTTGCGCGCGCAAGACGCTGACGACACGGCCGCGTGGCTGGCTCTTGCCGCAGCCTGGGGCGCCAGCGTGCCCGACCGGGTCGACCCCTGCACCAGCCTGCCGCGCGACGGTGTGCGCTGCTACCGCAACCCGCGCGCGGGCCTCAACCTGGTGCGCCAGCTGGACCGGCCGGTGCTGCTCACGCTGTACCCGACTGCTGCGCCCGACAACCCGGTCTCGGCCGTGCTGCGCCACCTTGACGGCAACCTGGCCACGCTGGAAGGCGCCGGGCAGCGCGTGCGTGTGCCGGTGGAAGACCTGGCCGACGTGTGGCGCGGCGACCTGGCCACGCTATGGCGCGCGCCCGATGCCATGCCCGACAAGGGCGAGATCACCGACACCGCGGCGGGCGCCGCCTGGCTCGATGCCCAGCTGGCCAGCCGCGCTGCTGGCGGCGCCGGGCCTGAACGGCGCGCGGCCACGCCGGCCCAGCGCCAGGCCAGCATCCACCGGTTCCAGCTGGCCCAGGGCGTCGTGCCCGACGGCCGCCCCGGACCCCTGACCCTCATGCTGCTCAACCGCGCCACCGGCGTGAACGAGCCGCGCCTGCGCACCGGAGGCTAGTTTTTATGTCGTACATCCTTGATGCCCTGCGGCGCGCTGAAGCAGAGCGCGGCCGTGGCGGCGTGCCCGGGCTGCACAGCCAGGCGGTGCCGGTGCATGGCGCTGCGCCCGCAGCCGCAAGGCCACTGGCAGCACACCCGGCCGTGTTGCTGGGCGGTGCGCTGGCGCTGGCCGCCCTGGCCGCAGGCGGCACGTGGTGGGCCATGCAGCGCCCCGGCGGCGCCCCTGCAGTGCAGGTGGCTGCTATGCCCGCGTTGCCTGCGGCACCTGTGAACCCGCCCCCTGTACCGCTTTCTCAGCCGCTGCCCGCCGTGGGCGTGCCTGCGCCGTCGCTTCCACCTGCAGCTGCAGTGCTGCAGCCACCCGAGCCGGCACCGCCCGCTGCGGCCACGGCAGGCCAGGCGCCCGTTGCGCCCGCGGCTCCTTTGCCGGAGCGGCGGGCGCCTGAAAAGCGGGCCGCTGAAAAGCCACGGGAACGGCCGGCGGCGGAGTCTGGAGCGCAACGGGCCGCGCCTGCCCCGATGCCTGCGCCGGCAGGCGAGGCGCCGCGCCCGAGGTCGTCGGGGGCTCCGGCTACAGGCGCTGCCGCGGTGGCAGCGCCCGGCCAGCCCGTGGCCGGGCAAGGTCCAGGCGCTGCCACTGCGCCACCGGCCGCCGCGCCTGTGTTTGCGCAGGCCGATCTGCCCGAGGCGATCCGCAGCCAGCTGCCGGTGCTCAAGATTTCAGGCGCCACGTATTCGAACAACCCGGCCCACCGGATGGCCATCGTCAACGGTCAGGTGCTGCTCGAAGGCGATCAGGCCGGGCCTGGGCTGGTGCTGGAGCGGGTCGAGCAAAGCCGCACCGTGTGGTCGTTCCGCGGCTACCGGTATGCCGTGGGTTCGCAGTAGGGGCCCGCGGTGGCGCCGAGGATGCGACCTGCGCAGCTCGCCGGGGCGAGTGGGAGCCTCCCCAAAAGCCTGTCGACACTGGTTTTTGAGCAAAAATTGCCTGTAGCGCTTGCCAAACAATGCCTGATAGCTATTCATTTAATAGCAGTGGCATGGCGGCGCATCACCGCAAGAACCGGCCGTCTCGCCCCACCAGCGTCAGCTCCACAAAGCGCGATGCGTTGCGCTCCGGCGTGCTGGCGTTGATCTCGAAGCCGCCCAGGTCCCACTTCTTGAGGTTCCACATCGCATCAATGAACCCGGCCCGCGTCGGGTTGCGGCCGGCGCGCTGCAGGGCTTCGGCAAACACGCGGGCGTTGATGTAGCCCTCCAGCGCCAGGTGCGACGCATCGGCCGTGGCGCCTGATGCCTTCCATGCCGCCTGGAAATCGCGCACCACCGGCATCACCACATGGCTGGGCAGCGGCACCACCTGCGAGATGGCCATGCCCGTCGCGTCGGGGCCCAGCGCCTTCACCGTGGCAGCCGTGCCCATCACCGACAGGGCATACAGCGTGACGCCGCGCTGCTGTGCGCGAAAGGCCTTCACGAACTCCAGCGTAGGCTTGCCGGCCAGGCCGATCACGATGGCTTCCAGATTGGCTCCCGCGAGCTTGGTGGCTGCCGCGCCTGCATCGGATGCGTTGCTCTCCACGGTGACAGACAGGGCTTCGGGCAGTTTCAGGCGCTCGATGGACTGGCGCGCAGCGCCGTACACCTCTTTGCCGAACGCGTTGTTCTGGTACACCATGCCAATGCGGCGGATGCCGATGGTGGCCAGGTGCTGCACGAGCTTTTCGGCCTCGTCGCCGTAGCTGGCGCGGATGTTGAACACATTGCGCGCCGTCTTGACGCGGCTGACCTGCGCACCGGTAAACGGCGCGAAGAACGGCATGCCGCTGTCGATCACCTTGGGCAGCATGGCCTCGATCATCGGGGTGCCCATGCAGTTGAACAGGGCGAAGGTGTCACGGTCGGCCAGGAATGCATCCACGTTGGCCACCGCCTTGGTCACGTCGTAGGTATCGTCCTGGGTCACCAACTCGATGCTGCGGCCGTTCACGCCGCCGCGGGCGTTGATGGCGGCAAATGCAGCCTTGGCTCCCTGGTGCATGGCCGAGCCCAGCTCGCCCAGCGGCCCCGTGAGCGCGGTGGACTGCCCGATACGGATGGAGCCCTCTTGCGCGCGCACGGTGCGTCCGGCCACCGCCAGCAAGGGCACGCCCACCATGGCGGCCACCAGCCGCCGCCGTGCCAGCGGGGGTGTGGTGCCTGGGCCTGATGCGAAAGGCAGAGGGTGAGCTTGCGCATGCCCGGCAGTGGCGCGCTGATGTGACTGCATGAGGTCTCCTGGATAGTGGGGCTGCGCCAGGGGTGGCGGCGCGCAAGACGCAGGATCATCCGGGTGCAATTGGCATTTTTTTGTCTTTCTGACGACAATTGCCCTCGTGGTATTCCCGGGGCCCCGGGGTTGCGTTCAACCGCAAGAAACCCGCGATGATCCCGCCATGAGCCAGGACCTTTCATTGCACCAGCGGCGCAGGCCGCCCACCGAGGAAGAGCTGCAGGGCATCCCGTGGCTGGGCCTGCTGCAGCCATCCGAATGCGAACGCGCCATGGCCGCGCTACTGGTGGGCGATGCCCGGGCCGGCGACTATGTCTGCCGCGTGGGCCGGCCCGTGACGTACTGGTTTGGTGTGGTGGAAGGGCTGCTCAAGATGAGCAGCGACAACGCCCAGGGCCAGACCATGACCTTCACCGGCGTGCCGCCCGGCGGCTGGTTTGGCGAGGGCACGGCGCTCAAGCGCGAGCCCTACCGCTACAACATCCAGGCGCTGCGCAGAAGCACCGTGGCGGGGTTGCCCATCGACACCTTCCACTGGCTGCTCGATCACTCCATCGGCTTCAACCGTTTCGTGATGAACCAGCTCAACGAACGGCTGGGTCAGTTCATCGCAGCGCGCGAGATCGACCGCATGAACAACCCCGACGTGCGCGTGGCGCGCAGCCTGGCCTCACTGTTCAACCCGGTGCTGTACCCGGGCGTGGGCGAGGTGCTGCGCATCACGCAGCAGGAGCTGGCCTACCTGGTGGGGCTGTCGCGCCAGCGTGTGAACGAGGCGCTTTCGGCACTGGAAGCACAGGGCACGATCCGCGTGGAATACGGCGGCCTGCGCGTGCTGGACCTTGCGTCGCTCCGGTCGAGCGTGATCCCTTCCTGAGGGGCCCGCCGCATCGCGCGGGATGCTCCCCTGCGCCTTGCCCCGCCGTCGCTTCAGCTGCGCGGCAGTGCGGGGGCGCTGCGGGATGCAAGCTGGCGTGGAGCAGCGTTGTGATGGGGTGCAGGCATTGCAGCCGGGGCTGCCGTTGCGCCACCCGAGGCGTTCCATCCACCGGTCTCACCACCGTTGCGGGTCAGCCGGAAGGCATGCACCATCTGCGTCAGGCGGCCGGCCTGCTCCTTGAGACTGTCGGCTGCGGCGGCGCCTTCCTCCACCAGCGCAGCGTTCTGCTGGGTCATATCTTCCAGCTCGCCTACAGACTGGCTCACGTGGCCGATGCGCTGGCTTTGCTCCTGCGTGGCCGCCGTGATCTCTCCCATGATGTCCGACACGCGTCGGACCGACAGCACCAGGTCCTGAATGGTCTTGCCGGCATGGTTGACGAGCGTGCTGCCCTCTTGCACCTGGTCCACGCTGGCACCGATCAGGGCCTTGATCTGCTTGGCAGCCTCTGCACTGCGCCCGGCGAGGCTGCGCACTTCGCTCGCCACCACCGCAAAGCCGCGGCCCTGCTCGCCCGCACGGGCGGCCTCCACGGCCGCATTCAGTGCCAGGATGTTGGTCTGGAAGGCAATGCCATCAATCACGCTGATGATGTCGGCAATCTTGCGCGAACTGGCGCTGATGGTGTCCATGGTGCGCACCACCTGGCCCACCACCTCACCGCCACGGGTGGCGGCTTCGGACGCGGTGGAGGCCAGCTGGTTGGCCTGCCGTGCCGAGTCGGCGCTTTGCGACACCGTGCCGGTGAGCTCTGCCAGCGCAGACGCTGCACCCTGCAGGTTGTGGGAGGTGTGCTCGGTGCGCTGGCTCAGGTCCAGGTTGCCAGACGCCACCTCGGAGCTGGCCACCAGGATGGAGTCGGCCGTCTGGCTGATGTCGCCCACCAGCGCGCGCAGGCGGTCCTGCATGGCTGCAATGGCGTCGAGCAGCCGGCCCGTTTCGTCGTGGATGCGCACCTCGATCTGCGAGGTGAGGTCGCCGTTGGCAATGCGCTCGGCCACCACCACTGCGCGGCCGATGGGCGCCGTGATGCTGGTGGTGATGCGCCAGGCAATGAGCACGCCCAGGGCAATGGCCAGGGTCACCAGCAGCCCGCCCACGGTGCGTGCGCGGCTCTGCGTCTGCTCGGCCGATGCGGTGGCTTCCGCGTTCAGGGTGTTCTGCAGTTCGATCAGCTCGCGCAGCTTGGCGCGCCAGAGGGTCTCGTTGGGGGCGACGCGGGTCATCAGCGCAAGGGTGGCGCTCACCGTGTCGCCGTCATCCGCAGCCTTGATGGCCGTGTCCAGCTCGGGCCGCGTTTTGCTCCCCAGGGCCTGCACTTCTTCGAGCAGCTTGACCTGCGCTGGCAGTGCAGTCGGTGTCTTGAGAAGATCGATGAGGGCGGCCTCCTGGCGGGCGTATTCCTTGAGGCTGCTGGCTACGGCGGCGATCTGTGCCTGGGCCTGTTTGGGGTCAATGTCGTTGAGCATGGCGGCCGAGCGGCTCTGGATGCCGATGGCGCTCACGGTTTCCAGCATGCCGTTCACCAGCTTGGACTTCTCGGCACCCGCGCCGGTGATCTGCCGCATCTGGTCGTGCACCTTGCCCAGTGATAGCCGCCCTACCGCCGCTACCGCAATCAATAGAACGAGCATGCAGCCAAAGCCCAGGCCGAGCCGGCTGGAGATGGACAGGGATTTGAGTGAAACAGATGGCATGACAGTCCTTTGGGATCGATCGAGGCCTCGCTACTGACCATGAACCGGGCCATGCAATATCGGTGCCTGTGCGCGGTTGTCGGGAGGGGCGTCACCGCTGCGCCAGCCCAGTGTAGGGAATATTTACAAAATGTGTCATGAGGCTTGCGGATTGGGCTATGCCCAATTCGCATAGGAGCGCTGTTACATATCTGACTCCGGGGGCTTGCACCGCCGCGGTGCCGCCTGATCAGGAAGAACCCTTGGGAAAACGGGTTGGGGCGCACGTTGTATCTATGCCTACTGCTATCAAAAATGCTGCCTGCGCCAGGACGTTACGCCCATGCGGATCGTGCTTGTACAAGCCGGGTGTATAAAGCGTCGTTACATCCCGGAGACCCTGCATGGCCCGTCCTGTCCCGTTACCCGCGTATGGCCGCGCAGCGTTGCTTGCGTGGCTGGTGTGTGGCAGCGCCGTGGCCGCCACGGTGCAGGTGGACGTATCCGACGCCGAAGGCCGGCCCCTGTCCGATGCCATCGTGTATCTCGAATCGCCTGAAGCCCGCAAGCTGGTCAAGCCGCTGGCCGATGCAGAGATCGTCCAGGAAGGCCGCCAGTTTGTCCCTGCGGTCCTGGTGGTGCCCACGGGTACCGCGGTGATGTTCCCGAACCGCGACAAAGTACGCCACCACGTCTATTCGTTTTCACCGGCCAAGAAGTTCGAGCTCAAGCTCTATGCAGGCACGCCGTCCAGCCCGGTGGTCTTCGACCAGCAGGGCGTGGTCACGCTGGGCTGCAACATCCATGACCGGATGGTGGGCTGGGTGGTGGTGGTCGATACGCCGTATTTCGGCCGCTCGGCCGCCGGCACCGGCAAACTGCAGATCGATAACGTGCCAGCGGGCCGATACACCTTGCGCACCTGGCATTCACGCTTGCCCGCAGGCGCTGCTGCCATGGAGCAGACGCTGGTGGTGCCCGCCACCGGGTCCATACAGGCCGCGGCGCGCGTCACGGGACTGCAGCCTTGAGCCAGAGGTGGCAGTGGCTGCGGCGCAGCCTGATCCTGCGGCTGGTGGGCTTCTCGCTGCTGCTCCTGCTGATCGTGCAGGCTGCCGGTTTTGCCGTGGTGCGCGCCAGCATCGACCGCAACGCACGCGCCCAGATCGAGCGGGCGCTGGATCTGGACGAGAAGGTCTGGCGCCGCCTTCTGGACCAGAACGCCGAGCGGCTGCGCCAGGGCTCGGCCCTGCTGGCTGCCGATTACGGTTTCCGTTCGGCTGTGAATTCGGGCGACGAAGAGACGATCCAGTCCGTGCTGGAAAACCACGGCAGCCGCATTGGCGCCGCGGTGACAGCGTTGCTGGATACCGGGTTTGCGCTGCGCTCGGTGAGCATGGCCGACGGCATGGAGGCGCTGCCGGCTGCGCTGGCTGAAGTGGTGCAGCCTTTGGCGGCCGATCCGAGCGGCAGCCGCATTGCCGTGATCAATGGCATGGCCTACCAGTTCGTCATGGTGCCGCTGCGGGCACCAGTGGTGGTGGGCTGGGTGCTGATGGGCTTTCCCATCAACCAGATGCTGGCCGACGAAATGCGCCAGCTCATGTCGGTGGACGTGGTCTTGCGCGTGGGGTCGGACGCATCCGGCATGAGTCTGCCGGTCAGCACGCTGCCCGCCCCGTCGCTGGCACTGCTGCGCGAGCAAGGCGTGGTGGGCGGTGCTCTGGTCACGCCCGAGGGCACCTTGCTTGCGCGGGATGTGCGCATGGCCAGTGCCGGCAAGGGGGCCGATGTGCGCACGCTGCTGCTGCGTTCGGTGGATGAGGTGGTGGCGCCGTACCAGCAGCTCCAGGTGCTGCTGGCCATCATCACGGCGGCAGGCCTTGCGCTGTTTGCCGTAGGCACGGGGCTGGTCGCGCAGCGCATGACGACGCCGCTGCGCTCGCTGCTGACGGCTACGCAGCGGCTCTCGCGCGGCGAATACGACGTGCCGCTGGCGCACACCGCGCGCACCGACGAAATCGGAAACCTCGCCCGGTCTTTTGACCACATGCGCGTCGCCATCGGTGCGCAACAGGGGGAGATACTGCGCCTGGCCTACTGGGACCGTCTCACGGACCTTCCCAACCGGGAGCGATTTCGCGAAGCGGTGGTCCAGGCGATCGCCGCCCGCGACGCAGCCGTGCAGCCACTGGCCGTGCTGACGCTCGACCTGGACCGGTTCAAGCATGTGAACGACGTGCTGGGCTACGCCTATGGCGACCTGCTGCTGCAGGCAGTGGCCGCGCGGCTGCGCCAGCAGGTGCCCCCGGGCGGCGACATGGTGGCGCGGCTGGGTGGCAACGAATTTGCCGTGCTGCTGCACGCGGCCGATGCAGCTGCCGCCCACGCCACGGCGCTGCGCATCATCCGGTCGTTCGAGGAGCCGCTGGCGCTGGAAGACCAGCTGGTAGACCTCAGTGCGGGCATCGGCATTGCCTGCTGGCCGGGTGACGCCGCCGAGGCAGATGCGTTGCTCAGCCGCTCCGAAATCGCGATGTATGCCGCCAAGCGCAAGCTCAGCGGCGCCCTGCAATACGACCCCTCGTTTGACCTGGCCAGCACCCAGACGTTATCCCTTTTGTCCGAGTTGCGCCGTGCAGTGGAGCACGACGAATTGCGGCTGTACCTGCAACCCAAGGTCTCGCTGCAGGGTACCCACAAAATGGGGGCGGAGGCGCTGGTGCGCTGGCAGCATCCCCAGCGCGGTCTCGTGCCTCCCGTGCAGTTCATCCCGTTTGCAGAACAGACGGGCTTTGTACGGCAGCTCACCCTGTGGATCTTTGAGGCCGTGGCGCGGCTGCTGACCGAGCCCCGGGCGCAGGGGCTGGACCTGAAGGTGTCGGTGAACCTGTCAACGCGCGACCTGCTCGACCCCGAACTGAGCAACCGCCTGGGCGCCATCCTCGCGCGGCACGGGGTGGCTGCCAGCGCCTTCTGCCTGGAGATCACCGAGAGCGCGATCATGGACGACCCCCAGCGTGCCGAGGCCATGCTCAACCGCCTGTCCGAGCAGGGCTTCAAGCTGTCGATTGACGACTTCGGCACCGGCTACTCATCGCTCGCTTACCTCAAGCGCCTGCCGGTGGATGAACTCAAGATCGACAAGTCGTTCGTGATGGGCATGACCAAGGCCGAAGACGACGAAATGATCGTGCGCTCCACGATTGACCTTGCGCACAACCTGGGGCTTACGGTGGTGGCCGAAGGCGTCGAAACTGCGGACATCCTGGCTCTGCTGCGCACGCTGCGGTGCGACGAGGCGCAGGGCTACCACATTGCCCGCCCGCTTCCGGTCGATGATTTCATGGCGTGGCACGCGGAGCAGCAGGCCTGAGGACCGGTGCTTGCAGGTCAGGCGGTCCTGCCCGTCGGCGCCGGGCCTGATTCGCCTGGGCTGAGATGCGCTGGGGCATGGTCCGCAAGACAAAAGCGCGGTCGAATCGCCTCCACAGGCGAAAATACCCGCAATGTCCTCTTCCAGCACCCGCCCGCCTGCCGGGCCTTCCGGATCTTCCGGCCCTGCCGCCACGCCAGTCCACGGTGGCGCAACACCTGCATCTGCGCCCGCTCCAGCACCGCGTGCGGTGCTGCGTCGCCCCAGCGTCGCCGCCAAGCCTGCGCCGCCGAGGCCCGCGCCACCGCCCCGCCCATCGCGCACGCCCCCACCCACGGGCTACCGTACAGCGTCGGCCGGCTTCGTGGCCCCCGTTCGGCAGGCACCGGTGCGGGCACCTACCTCGGTATCTTCCAATGGTCTACCCACGTCGCGCCTGAACAAGCGCATGGCCGAGCTGGGCATGTGCTCGCGCCGCGAGGCCGACGAGTGGATTGCGCAAGGTTGGGTCAAGGTCAACGGCGCGGTGGCCGAGATGGGTGTGCAGGTGCTGCCCACCGACCGCATCGAAGTCGACAAGGTGGCGCAGAGCTTTCAGGAACAGCGCGTCACCATCCTGCTGAACAAGCCCATTGGCTATGTGAGTGGTCAGGCAGAAGACGGCCACACGCCCGCGGTGGCGCTGATCAACCCGCGCACCCACTGGCGCGATGACCCCAGCCGCAACCGGTTTTCGCCACCACAGCTGCGTGGCCTGGCGCCTTGCGGGCGGCTGGACATCGACTCGGTGGGCCTGCTCGTGCTGACGCAGGACGGCCGCGTGGCCCGGCAGATCATTGGCGAAGACTCCGAGATGGAAAAGGAGTACCTGGTGCGCGTGGTCTACCCGGCGCCAGGCCAGGCGGTGGCACGCCATCCCGGCGAGCGCTCTGCGCCCTTGCAGGAAATTGACGAGCGTGATCCTGTCAGCACCAATGTGCAGGCGGTGTTTCCCAAAGAATTGCTGGAACGCCTGCGCCATGGCCTCAGCCTAGACGGCGAGCCGCTCAAGCCCGCCAAGGTCGATTGGCAAAACCCCGAACAGCTGCGCTTTGTGCTCACCGAAGGTAAAAAGCGGCAGATCCGCCGCATGTGCGAGCTGGTGGGCCTCAAGGTGGTGGGGCTCAAGCGCATCCGCATCGGCCGCGTGACGCTGGGCAACCTGCCGGTGGGGCAGTGGCGTTACCTGTCTCCCCATGAGCGCTTCTGATTTGCGTGCCAGGCCGAGCCCTCAGCACGCGCCCTGCTGCAGACGGAGGCCCGGCTGGCCTACGCCAGCGGTTGCCTGACCGCCCGCCGCTGCAATCCTTTCTTGTTCGTGAACGGAGTTCCCATGTCCTCATCCCCCACTGGCCGCTCCCGTTCACGCAAGCCCGGGCATGTAACGACCGATGGCGCAGACGCCACTGCGTCCGCGGATGCTATGGCCAGCGCTTCCGGTAGCGCCTCTGACGGCGACTCTGGCAGCGGCGTATTGGCACAACTGCGCGCCACCGACCTGCGGAGCGTGGCCCGCCTGGCCGCGCAGGCCACCGTCAGCATCAGCCGCGTGGCAGAAGGGGTACACCAGTCGGTGCTGGGCACCATCGGCCTGCCAGGGGGCGAAAAGCCCGGCAGCACGCGGGGCCTCACGGGTCTGGTCTACCAGAGCATCCGGGGCGTGACGCGGCTGGTAGATGCCGGTTTGCAGGCGGGGCTTTCGCGGCTGGAGCCGTTCTTTGCAACCGACGAAGGCGACGGCACCGCTGTGCACTGGGAGCGCCAGGCCGTGATTGCTGCGCTCAATGGTGTCATGGGCGACCGCCTCCATCACGATGGCAATCCGCTGTGCACGCACATGGGCTGGTACCAGCGCGGGCTGCCGCTCAACACACGGGCGCTGGCCGATACCGGATCGGTGCCGGGCAAGGTCTTGGTGCTGGTGCATGGCTTGTGCATGAACGATCTGCAATGGCGCCATGACGGCCACGACCATGGCGAGCACCTGGCCCGCGAACTGGGCTACACGCCGGTTTACCTGCGCTACAACACCGGCCTGCAC
Source organism: Acidovorax sp. BL-A-41-H1 (assembly GCF_051942715.1). NCBI lineage: Bacteria > Pseudomonadati > Pseudomonadota > Betaproteobacteria > Burkholderiales > Comamonadaceae > Acidovorax > Acidovorax sp. BL-A-41-H1. Next base: position 743,021 of record NZ_JBPVJQ010000003.1, read on the forward strand.
ACGTCGGACAACGGGGCGGCGCTTTCGGCAGCGCTTGACGCGCTCGTGGCCACATGGCCTGTGCCCGTGACGGAGATCGCGGTGGTGGCCCACAGCATGGGCGGGCTGGTGGCGCGCAGCGCCTGTCACCAGGCGGCCACAGCAGGCAAGGCCCAGCGCGCAACCCTGGGCGGTGCGGCCCCTGGCCGCTGGTTGCCCCTGCTGCGCCATCTGGTCTTTCTGGGTACGCCGCACCATGGCGCCCCGCTGGAGCGCGCGGGCCAGTGGGTACATGCGCTGCTGGGCCGTACGGCCTATTCGCGCCCGTTTGCCCGGCTGGCCAGGCTGCGCAGTGCAGGCATCACCGATCTGCGCTACGGGCATGTGCTGCCTTCCGACTGGGAGGGGCGCGACCGTTTCCGCAAGGAGCCAGACCGCCGCACGCCGGTACCCCTGCCATCCGGCGTGGCCTGCCATGCACTGGCGGCCACGCTGGCCAGCCGCCGCAGCCTGGCCGCCGAGACCCTGGTGGGCGACGGTCTGGTTCCGCTCAGCAGTGCACTCGGGGTGCACGACGACCCTGCGCGCACGCTGGGATTTGCGAGGTCGCGCCAGGCGGTTTTCTACGGAATGGGGCACCTGGCCATGCTGGGAGACGCGGCTGTTGCGCGGCAGTTGGTACGCTGGCTGGCCCCACGCTTGCCAAAAACCTGACGTGACCTCTTGAGAGGCCTGTTTTTTGGCGCTAACGGGATTGCATGCGACCAGACCCCCGCTACCATCGGTTGGTTGAACCGGACCGCCCCCCATAAAAGGAGAGAAATGTGAGCGATGTGAAATACCGCCTGGTGACGCGCAGCGATTTCGACGGGCTGGTGTGCGCCGTGCTGCTCAATGAGCTCGACCTCATTGACGACATCACTTTTGTGCACCCCAAGGACATGCAGGACGGCAAGATCGCCATCACCAGCCGCGACATCACGACCAACCTGCCGTATGTACCGGGCGCGCACCTGGTGTTTGACCACCACGAGTCGGAAACCGTACGCAATTCGGGCCGCCGGGACGAAAACCACATCATCGAGGCGCATGCACCGTCGGCTGCTCGCGTGGTCTACAACCACTACGGCGGCAAGGCCGCGTTCCCCCGGATCACCGACGAGATGATGGCCGCAGTGGACCAGGCAGACTCGGCCCAGTACTCGCGCGAGGACATCCTCAACCCCCAGGGCTGGGTGCTGCTCAACTACCTGATGGACTCGCGCACCGGCCTAGGCCGCTTCCGCGATTTCCGCATCAGCAACTACGCGCTGATGATGGACCTGATCCGATACTGCCGCGACCACACCATTGAACAGATCCTGGCGCTGCCAGACGTACAGGAGCGGGTGGCCCTGTACCGCGAGCATTCGGCCAAGGCCGGCGAGCAGCTGATGCGCTGCGCCATCCCGATTGGAAACCTGGTCGTGCTGGACCTGCGCGAAGAGGAAACCATCTGGGCTACCAACCGGTTCATGATCTATGCGCTGTTCCCCCAGTGCAACATTTCGATCCACATGATGTGGGGGCTGCAAAAGCAGAACACCGTGCTGGCCACAGGCAAGTCCATCCTGGACCGCAGCAGCAAGACCCACGTGGGCAACCTGATGCTGGAGTTTGGCGGCGGCGGCCACGCGGCGGCCGGCACCTGTCAGGTGGCCAACGACAAGGCCGACGCCGTGCTGCAGCAGCTGGTGCAGCGCATTACCACCGACGGCTGAGCCGGGGTCCAGCGGGGTCGTTGGCGCCGTGCCCTTGCGTGTTCCTGTCTGGTTCCCCAACGCTTCGGCGCCAAGACGTTTTCACGCCGTCGCCCCTTCGACCAACCCAGGGCCCGCAGTGCGAGCCCGACCGGGAAATCCGCACATGCACAAGACAATCATCCGCTGGGCCCTCGGCCCCCTGGCTTCGCTGGCCCTGCTCGCACCGGTGCACGCCCAGTCGACGGGCGTCGTCAATGCCCTGTGCAGTACCGATGCCCCCTGGTGCGAAGCCGCCGCGCGCGAGTTCACGCGGCAAACAGGCATCAGGGTCAGCCAGTCACACAAGGGCACCGGCGAGATCGCAGCCCAACTGCGCGCCGAGGCTGCCAACCCCAAGGCCGATATCTGGTGGGGTGGCACCGGCGACCCGTTCCTGCAGGCCGCAGAGCAAGGCCTGCTGGAGGCCTACCGGCCCGACTACATCAATGACCTGCGCGACTGGGCGGTACGCCAGTACGCCATGTCGGGCAACCAGGTGGGTGGCTTTTATTCCAGCGCCATCGGCTTTGGCTACAACACCGACGTGCTGCGCAAGAAAAAGCTGCCCGAACCCAAATGCTGGGCCGACCTCGTCAAGCCCGAGTACAAGGGCGAAGTCGAGATATCGCACCCTGCCACCAGTGGCACCGCGTACACCGTGCTCGCCACATTGGTGCAGTTGATGGGGGAGGAAGCGGCCTTTGCCTACCTTAAAAAGCTGCACCAGAACACCAACCAGTACACCCGCAGCGGCCAGGCCCAGGCGCCCAATGTGGCCAAGGGCGAAGTCGCCATCGGCGTCACCTTCATGTTCAACTTCGAGAAGTGGAAGTTTGACAAATACCCCGTCAAAACCCAGTCGCCCTGCGAAGGCACCGGTTACGAGATCGGCGGCATTGCCCTGGTCAAGGGTGCCCGCAATGCGGCCAACGCCAAGCGCTATTACGACTGGCTGATGAGCCCCGCCGGCCAGGCGGTAGGCGCCCAGGTGGGCAGCCTGCAGGTACCGGCCAACAAGACCTTTGCCATGGATCCGCGCATCCCTTCGCTCGACAGCGTCAAGCTCGTGAAATACGACTTTGAGAAGTACGGCAAGGCGGCAGAGCGGCGCCGCCTGATCGAGCGCTGGACGCGCGAGGTGGAAGCCCTGCCGCGCTGAGGAAGCGGCCCAGGCCGCGTGCTTTTTTTACCGCCCCTTGATTTCCCGACCAACGCCCCTACTTCAGGGGCGTTGTCTTTTGTTCGCACTCACTTGTTTGTACTTTCCGCACGTCAAAAATCATGAGCAAGCAAACCCTGTCTTTCCAGGCCGAAGTGGCCCAGCTGCTGCACCTTGTCACGCATTCGCTGTATTCCAACCAGGAAATCTTCCTGCGCGAACTGATCTCCAACGCATCAGACGCCTGCGACAAGCTGCGCTTTGAAGGCTTGAACAACTCCGCCCTGTTTGAAGACGCCCCCAACCTGGAGGTGCGCGTCACCTTCGACAAGGCCGCCAAGACGCTGACCATCACCGACAACGGCATCGGCATGAGCCAGCAAGAGGCCATCGACCACCTGGGCACCATCGCCAAGAGCGGCACCAAGGACTTCATGGGCAAGCTCTCGGGTGACCAGAAGCAGGACGCCCAGCTCATCGGCCAGTTTGGCGTGGGCTTTTACTCGGGCTTCATAGTGGCCGACAAGATCACGGTGGAGTCGCGCCGTGCGGGCCTTGCGGCCGACGAAGGGGTGCGCTGGATCAGCGGCGGCACGGGCGACTTCGAGGTGGAAACCATCACCCGTGCCGAGCGCGGCACCAGCATCATCCTGCACCTGCGCGACGATGCCGAGGAATACCTCAACGCCTGGAAGCTCAAGCAGGTCATCGCCAAGTATTCCGACCACATCAGCCTGCCCATCCTGATGGAAAAGGAAGAGTGGAAAGACGGCGAGCTGATCAACCCATCGGACGAAAACGGCGGCCGCCAGCCCGGTGGCATGTTCAAGACCGGCGAGTGGGAAACCATCAACAAGGCCAGCGCCCTCTGGGCGCGCCCCAAGAAGGACATCACCGAAGAACAGTACGCCGACTTCTACAAGGCCATCAGCCACGACCATGAAGCGCCCCTGACCTGGGCGCACAACCGCGTCGAAGGCAACACCGAGTACACGCAGCTGCTGTACATCCCGGCCAAGGCCCCGTTTGACCTGTGGAACCGCGACAAGAAGGCGGGCGTGAAGCTGTACGTCAAGCGCGTGTTCATCATGGACGACGCCGAGGCCCTGATGCCCACCTACCTGCGCTTTGTGAAGGGCGTGATCGACTCCGCCGACCTGCCGCTGAACGTGAGCCGGGAGCTTCTGCAGGAAAGCCGCGACGTGCGCGCGATCCGCGAGGGCAGCACCAAGCGTGTGCTGAGCATGCTGGAAGACCTGGCCAAGCACGACCGGCACGACACCACGGCCGGTGCCGACGGAGTGACTGATGTGGTGGATGCTGACGACAAGGCCAAGGAAGGCAAGTACACCGCGTTCTACAGCGAGTTTGGTGCCGTGCTGAAAGAAGGCCTGGGCGAAGACTTTGGCAACCGCGAGCGCCTGGCCAAGCTGCTGCGCTTTGCCAGCACCACCAGCGACACCGTCACCGTAGGCTTTGCCGACTACAAGGCCCGCATGAAGGAAGGCCAGGAGGCCATCTACTACATCACCGCCGAAACACTCGCCGCCGCCAAGAACAGCCCGCAGCTCGAAGTCTTCAAGAAAAAGGGCATCGAAGTACTCTTGATGACCGACCGCGTGGACGAGTGGGCGCTGAACTACCTGCACGAGTTTGACGGCACGCCGCTGCAAAGCGTGGCCAAGGGTGCGGTGGACCTGGGCAAGCTGCAGGACGAGGCCGAGAAGAAGGCTGCCGAAGAAGCTGCCGAGACTTTCAAGCCCGTGCTCGCCAAGCTCAAAGAAGCGCTGAAGGACAAGGCCGAAGACGTGCGCGTGACCACACGCCTCGTCGACTCCCCCGCCTGCCTGGTGGTGCAGGACGACGGCATGAGCACCCAGCTGGCCCGCCTGCTCAAGCAGGCAGGTCAGGAGGCTCCTGCCACCAAGCCGGTGCTGGAGGTGAACGCCGAGCACGCGCTGGTCAAGAAGCTCGACGGCAGCGTGCACTTCCATGACCTGGCGCACATCCTGTTTGACCAGGCCCTGCTGGCCGAAGGCGGCCTGCCGGAAGACCCGGCGGCGTACGTCAAGCGCGTGAACGCGCTGCTGGTGTGACGCGGTAACACAGCCCGCAGCCCGGCTTGCTCTCCAGGGCAGGCAAGCGGCTCCTTGGTGTCCAGAGCCCCGGCCAGCGAAAGCTCGCCGGGGCTTTTGCATGGTGCCCCTGCGCTGTAGCGGTGCCGCTATCGGCGAAATGCTGCTCTCTGCCTCATTCAAGGCATCGGAAAAAGAATACGGGGTTCTGGATCAGTAAAAACCGAATCACTAGCGCTTTATAGTCCGGGCCGTGACTTCATGCCCCACCGGCCCCCTGTCCGACTCGCTGCCCCTTTCAGCGCCCCGGCCTCCTGACCTGACCTCGCCGTCAGCCAGGGCGGGTGTCGGTGCGGGTATGCGGTTGCAGACGGCCGCGTGGGCCATCCTGGCCTGGGTTGCGCTGCTGTGCGCGGGCCTGGGGGGCGCGGCGGGGATCACGTCGACGCACCTGGCCAGCAAGTTCAGCGTCAACGCGCAGCATGTGGCGCGGCATGGCGGTAGCGCGGTGGCCATGCGGGCAGCCCGTCGCGACCAGACGACGGCGCAGGCCGTGGTGGCCGGCGCGGTCGTCTGGCAGGCGCAGCAAGCTGGGAACGATGCACAGGCTGCGCCACCAGGCCCTGCCCATGCTGCGTTGCCGGCCAGCCCTGTCCTTGCGCAGATCGGGTCGCAACGCGTCGGGAAACCGGCGTACAGCGCCGGCCCGCCGCGCGCCACAGAGCGCAGCCGCGCGCACGGCAGTCGCGCGCCGCCCATCCTCACCTGACGCCTGGCGCGCACCCGTTGCGCGCTGGCTTCGCCTTTTCCCGAATGCCTGCGCGCCGGCTTGAGTCCCGTGCGCGCCCGTCAGGACCGTTTCATGAAGAACTCTCCCTATCTGGTGACCACCTACCTGGCGGTCATCCTGGTGGCGCTGCTGTTTGCGCTGCCCAACGTATTGCCCGCATCGGTGCTCGAGCGATGGCCCGACGCGCTGCCCAACAAGCCGGTGGCCCTGGGCCTGGACCTGCGCGGGGGCTCGCACCTCGTGCTGGAGGTCGATGGCTCGGAGCTGCGGCGTGAGCGGTCGCGCACACTGGCCGACGAGGCGCGGCGCATGCTGCGTGAGGCCGACACCCCCTGGCGCGGCATCGAAACCAGCGAGCGCGGTGTGGTCGTGCTGCTGCGGTCGGCCGCGCAGCAGCAGCGCGCGCTCGATGTGCTGGCCGCCCTGTCCAATCCGGTGGGCGCTGCCCGCAAGGACCTGGACATCACCCCGCGTGGTGAGGACGGCATCGAACTTGTCTTTACCGCCGAAGGCCAGCACCAGTCGATCACGCGGGCTGTGGAGCAGAGCCTGGAGGTCATTCGCCAGCGTGTGGACCAGGTGGGTGTCTCCGAGCCCACCATCCAGCGCGTGGGGGCAGACCGCATCCTGGTGCAGTTGCCCGGCCTGCAAGACCCCGCCCAGCTGCGCGCGCTGCTTGGCTCGACGGCAAAGATGAGCTTTCACATGCTGGGGGATTCCTCGAGCCCCGACGGCATCCGCACGCTGCAGGACAGCGAAGGCAACTCCTATCCGGTGCGCAACAGCGTGGCGCTCAGTGGCGACCGCCTGTCTGACGCCAGTGCGGGGTTTGACCAGCAAACGCGCGAACCGGTGGTCAACTTCCGCTTCGACCGGGCCGGCGCCCGCGAATTCGCCGCCATCACCGAGGCCAATGTCGGCCGGCCGTTCGCCATCGTGCTCGATGGCAAGGTGCTCAGTGCCCCGGTGATCCGCGAGCCCATCACGGGGGGCTCGGGCCAGATCTCGGGGAACTTCACGGTGCAGGAGGCGGGCACGCTGTCAGCCCTGCTGCGTGCGGGCGCCCTGCCAGCCAAGCTCACCGTGATCGAAGAACGCAGCGTAGGGGCGGACCTGGGCAGCGACGTAATCCAGAAAGGCATCTACGCCGGTATCGGCGCCTTCGTCCTGGTGTTCTTGTTCATGTTTGTGCTGTACGGCGGCTGGGGGCTGGTGGCCAACGTCGCGCTGGCGCTGAACGTGGTGCTGACCATTGCCGGCATGAGCATGCTGGGTGCGACGCTGACCTTGCCCGGCATCGCGGGCATTGTCCTGGGCATCGGGCTGGCGGTGGATGCCAACGTGCTCATCAACGAACGCATCCGCGAAGAAACGCTCAAGGGCAAAGCGGCTGTCACGGCCATCGATGCCGGTTTCAAGCGGGCCTACGCCACGGTTATGGACAGCAACGTGACGGCGCTGATCGCCACCGTGCTGCTGTTCTGGTTCGGCTCGGGGCCGGTGCGCGGCTTTGCCATCACCATGGCGCTGGGCATCGTAATCTCGATGTTCACGGCGGTATCGGTGGTCAAGGTGATGATGCTGTCCATCGCGCGCCGCCGGCGCATGAAGACCATCGAGATCCGTCCCCTGTTCGGATTCCGTCCCGTACCCGACGGGACCCGGTTCGATTTCATGAAGGCGCGCTTTGCCGGCCTGGGCGTGGCGGCCGTGCTGGTGGCCGCCAGCCTGTTCCTGCTGTTCAAGCCAGGGCTCAATTTCGGCATCGACTTCCGGGGCGGCATCCAGATGGAGGTGAGCGCTGGTATCCCGGATGACCTCTCGCGCTACCGCACGCAGCTTGACGGGCTGGGCCTGGGCGAGGTGTCGCTGCAGACCGTGGGCAGCGAAGACCGCCTGCTGGTACGCGTCGAGCGCCAGCCCGGCGGCGAGGCGCAGCAGACCGCTGCCGTCGAGCGTCTGAAGGCCGCCGTACTGGAGATCGACCCGCGCGCCAGCTTCGAGCGCACCGAGGTGGTGGGCCCTAAGGTCAGCGGCGAACTGGCCCAGGCTGGCGTGATCGCGGTGATCCTGGCCAGCCTGGCGATGCTGGTCTACATCTGGGCCCGCTTCGAATGGCCGTTTGCGGTGGGTGCGATCCTGACCCTGGTGCTCGATGTGGTGCTGACGCTTGGCGTGTTTGCCATTACCGGGCTCGACTTCAGCCTTACGGCCATTGCGGCCCTGCTGACGCTGGTGGGCTATTCGGTGAACGACAAGGTAGTGGTGTACGACCGCATGCGCGAGAACCTGCGCAGCCATCGCAAGCAGCCGTTGCGCGAGGTGATCGACCTGTCCATCAACCAGACGCTCACGCGCAGCCTGTACACCTCGGTCACCGCCTTCCTCGCGGTGCTGCCGCTAGCGGTATGGGGCGGCTCGGCGGTGGCCAGCTTTGCGGTGCCGATGGCGGCGGGCATCATCATTGCGGGATGTTCCTCGGTGTTCATTGCAGCGCCGATCCTGCTGTTCCTGGGAGACTGGCGCAGCCGCCGCGGCGTTTCGATGTTTGCGGCCGAGGCCGAATCTGAAAAGCCTTCTGGAGCATCGACCGCTGCGATCCTGCCCGTGCGAGAAACCTGATGCTGCGCACCCTGTGTCAACGTGCACCGCGGTCTCTGCAACCGGACCTTGGTAATCAACGGCTTAGAACAATATGACCGGCGCAGCTTTGCCCTTTCTTTGTCAATCAGTCCTGTGTTTTCCCTTGCAGTTCGTCCTGTTGGGTTCGTGCCGAAAGATCGGAAATGCCCTGCGCATGAGGGGCTGGTTCAGACATCTGCAACCAGCTTGTGCGGCGACCCTGGGCGGAGAGTGGCCAGGCAACTCTGAACATTCGATCACGGCTGCCATCAACGCCAGCCATCGCCAGCAACTGGGGCTGCAGTTCCGCTTTGCATGTCGGAAGCGCCGTCGTGGGAGCAGCACGTGCTGACATGATTTCAATGAACTAGTTTGGGTGGCGCGAAAGCGCGTCACGCTACAACATTGGCCTGTCCAAGACTGTGTCGGCATAGGTCGATGACCCCCACAGGTTTACCAGTTGGCTCCAAAATGCTGACGCAAATCGTTGATATGTTCTGGTTCCAGGGGCGTTGCGCGGGTCAGCAGCCACAATCGAGCGGTTTCCTCCAGTTCTTCCAGAACGGCGCTGGCCTCGGCGGGTGTTCGGTGCCATACAGTGGGTCCCAGTCGCGCCAGCATCACCGCACGGATTGGCGTTCCGGTCGCCTGCATTCGTGCGATGCGCTTCGCAACCAGCTCACCCACTGACGGATCGCCTGGCCGGTGGTAGCGAATCAGCGGCACATGGCCCACCTTCATTACGAAATAGGGGGTGATTGGTGGCAGCAGATCGTCGCACGCTGAGTCGGCGCCAGCACGGGCTTTGTCGAGCGAGAGCGCCACAAGACAGGTTGAATGGGTGTGGACAACGCAGCGAGCGCTTTGGTCGGCGCCATAAATACTGCGGTGCAGCGTGATCGTCTTGGAAGGGCGGTCACCTCCGCTGTGTGCGCCATCCGCGCCCACCTTCGCCAAGCGGGCTGGGTCAAGCGTGCCGAGGCAGGCGTCGGTGGGCGTGATGAGATAGCCGCCTTCGGGCAGGCGGACGCTGATGTTGCCAGCCGTTGCGTGAACATAACCCCGAGCAAACAGGGAGGCTCCAATGCGGCAGATTTCTTCGCGCAGTGCGTGTTCGTTCATCACAACGCTGACAACTGGGAAAAGGCCTTGGTGAAGAAGTCGGAGCTGCCAAAGTTTCCCGACTTGAGTGCGATGTGCACCGGCTCGCCAGAGCAGAGCGGCGTGTCCACCGCGGTCCAAGGAACACCAGGATCAATTTGGGGACCTATGGTCATGAGCTTCACGCGGAGCGTCTGAACCACTGCACCTGATGTCTCCCCTCCGGCAACCAGTAGCTGGCGCACGCCGCGCGCGATCAAGCCGGAGGCGATACGCGAGAGCGCTTCTTCCACCAGCGCGCCCGCCCGCTCCGACCCCAGGTGCTCCTGAACGGCTTGTACAGCCGTCGGCTCGGTGGTCGCGTAGATCAGCACCGGGCCGTTGGGCAACAGGGGTTCGGCCCAGTCAAGCACCTTTGACACCACGTCTTCCCCCGCTGCGATTGTCAGCGGATCGACGGCCATGCTTGGCCTGCCGCTCTGTTTGAAGTGCAACACCTGTGCATTGGTTGCGATCGAGCAGCTGCCTGAGATCACCGCCTGCCACCCTCGTGCGGGAGGCAAGGCATCTGCGCGCGACTCAGGCCCGCGAGCGCGCAGCTGGGGCCAGTTCTGCGGAAGGCCAATGGCGATGCCTGATCCGGCAGTGACTAGCGACATGCCTGCCAAAGCCTCGCCGATCGTCATCAGATCTTGATTGCAGACGGCATCTACAACAGCTACGCATACGTCTTCACGCCGGAGAGCCGCGAAGCGTTCGCGTATTGCTTGCGGGCCGGCAGCCACCACGTCCTGGGTCACAAGTCCGACCTTTCTGCGTGTCTGTGCCTGCATCACCCTAACAAGGTTGGCGTCAACCATCGGGGTCAGGGGGTGGTGGCGCATGCCACTGTCCGACAGCAGCACATCGCCCACGAAAAGGTGCCCCTTGAAAACGGTGCGCTGATTCGCCGGAAAAGCCGGGCAAGCGATGGTGAAGCCTTGGTCGGGGCCATGCAGGGCGTCCAGCAACGCGTCCGTAACAGGTCCGATGTTTCCCTTGGGGGTGGAGTCGAAGGTGGAGCAGTACTTGAAGTAGATCTGCTGCGCGTCCTGCGCCTGCAACCAGTTCAGCGCGGCAATCGACTGTGAGACCGCTTCGGCCGCCGGCAAGGTGCGCGACTTGAGCGCCACCACAATCGCGTCGGCCTGCAAAGAAGCTCCATCATCCGGTACGCCAATCGTCTGAATGCAGCGCATGCCAGCGCGCACAAGATTGTTGGCCAGGTCGGTGGCGCCGGTGAAGTCATCGGCAATGCAACCCAAAAGCAAGTTTTTCATCATCACTCGGTCGATATCAAGGCTGCTTGCGCGTCATCGTTTTGACGGTTTTGCTTTCAACCCACGACGTGGTCAGCGCGCTCATCGCAAGGAAGTGGGGCGATTGCAAATGTCCTTTGAAAGCGGCTTCGTCTTCGTAAATCTCATAGAGAAAGAAGAAGGCTGGATCGGCTGGATCGCAACACACGTCAAACTGGTGGCAGCCCGCCTCGGACTCCATTGACAACCTCGCGTTCTCGACAATGGCTTGGTGAAATGCCTGCACATAGGCGGAATGGATGCGGAATTCGACAACAACAACGTACATATCCAGAGGCCTTCAAATGAGGAGGGTAGTCAGCGCAGTAGCCAGACCAGAGACATCGGGAGGGCTTGCACGTAGGTGATCAGCAGCAGCACCAGCAGCGACACGAAGAACAAGGGCATCAGCGCACGGGAGATCGCACCCATGCTCACCTGACCTAGCTTTGCTGCGACAAACAGGGTGCCCCCGACCGGCGGCGTATAAAGACCAATCGCCAGATTGCACGTCATGACCAAGCCGAGGTGCACGGGATCGATGCCGTATACCTGTGCCAGGGGTACGAACAGCGGTGCTGTCAACACCAGTGCTGGCAGCGGCTCCAGAAAGATCCCCAGGATCAACAAGAAGAAGTTAATCAGCAGGAAGAACGTCCAGCGGTTGTTGGCGACCGCCTTTACCCAATCCATCATCACCATGGGTACCTGTTCCACCGTGATGATCCATGCCAGCGCTGCCGTAGCTCCCACCACTGCCATGACCACTGCGCTGGTCAAAAAGGCGCTGTAGAGCAGGCTTGGCAGGTCGCGCCAGCTGATTGATCGGTACCACAACATCGCGACCAGCAGTCCATACACTACGGCGACAACCGCGGACTCGGTAGGTGTAAAAAAACCGCTCCAGATACCGCCAAGGATGATTGCTGGCATCAGCAGTGCCGGGAACGCGTCTTTGAAGGATGACCATATCTCGGCACCCGATGCGTGCTGGCCCCCCCGATCGCAACCAGTCTTGATTCCATACCAGACGCATACCAGCATCAGCCCGATGCCGAAAAGACAGGCCGGCACGATTCCGGAGAGAAACAGATCGCGCACTGAGGCCCCGGCGATGTATCCGAACACGAGTAAAGGAATCGAAGGCGGCATGATGATGGCCAACGTGCCGGCAGCAGCAACCAGGGCCGAAGCAAAAGCCGCTGAATAGCCTTGCCTGGTCAGAGCAGGGATCATCACAGTGCCGATCGCCGCGGCACCTGCGATAGCCGATCCGGACACGCCGCCAAACAGAAGGCAGGACGCGACAGTGACGATGCCCAGGCCCCCCGGTAGCGAGCCAAACAGGCTGCGAGCGAAACGGATGATGCGTTCGCCGACGCCACCGCGCGAGAAAAGTTCTCCAGCCACGATAAACAGCGGGACGGCGATGAGAATGAACGGCTCGACCCCACCGATGTAGGTCAGGAAGATGGTCTCCAGGGGATGGCTGAGCCCAAATGACCAGACCGTGAGCACCGTAGTGGCCAGGATGGACCACACGACGGGCAGGCCCGCCAGCGCCAGACCAAAGAAAACCAGGAGTATGAAAATCAAAACCATTGGGTACTCCTCAGGCAGTGTTGACGCTATTGACGTCATAACGTTGTTGTCGGGGCGTTCCACTGCAGATCTGGACTAGATCCCAGATCACGAAGACAAGCGCGATCGCGGAGGAAACCGGTAAAGACATGTATTGCACTGCTTGAGGCCAACCGGTCACGGTCATTTGGGTTGTCCAGCCAGCGTTCGCTGCCACGCCTCCCTTCCACACAAGTAGCAGCAGCAGGCCCGCCACCGCGAGCTGGACCAGACCATCGGCCCACAGCCGCGGCCGGGGTTCAGGCACCAGGTCAATCAGTTCGGTCACTGCCATGTGCGCATTGCGCTGCACTGCGGCCGCCACCCCGAGGAATGTTGTCCACACCATCACGAGTTCGCCAAACTCGGTAGTCCAGGCAATGTCCTTGTCAAAGGCGTGCAGCACCACGTTGCTGAACACCACCACCACCAGCGCGGCGCCCAGCAACACGATCGCGGTGTCAACAATAGTTCCAAGCCAGCGCAAAGGTGGGGGCGCGGGAGGGGAAGGCGGAAGCAGGTTCATGTTCTTCATGCCTTACTTGACGCTGCTGCGCACCAACTCCGCGTCCTTGAGGAAGGCGTCGACATCCGCACCGAACTTCTCACGCGCCTTGCCATACACCGGTTGCACCGCTGTGCGGAAAGCTGCCACATTGGGCTTGGTGTTGATCTTCGCTCCCTTGGCCGCCATGTCCTTGAGCTGTTTTTCATCGTTGTCTGCAATCGCTTGCCGACTGAACTTGCCCGCGATCTGCGCTGCTTCGGTCATCGCTTTCTGGTCAGCGGGCGAAAGCTTCTGCCAGGTCTTTTCGCTGATGGCCATCGGGATGGGGCTATACACGTGGTTGGTCAACGTGACATTGGGTGCGACCTCATAGAACTTGTTGGAGAAAATGGTGTCGACCGGGTTCTCCTGACCACTTACAGCGCCCTGCTGAATCGCAAGGTAGACCTCCGGCAGCGGCATGATCTGGATATTGAATCCCATGGATTCCAACGTCCAGCGCATCATTTCATTGGGGAACGTGCGCAGTTTCTTGCCCTTGGCATCTTCTGGTGAGTTCAGTGGGTCCTTGGTCGTCATGCTGCGAAAGCCCGCCTCCCATGTCGAGAGAAACCGGAATCCCTTGGCCGGAGCCTTGTCGAACTGCTCCTTGAGCCACTTGCTTTCGTCGTACAGCTTCCAGCCTTGCTGGTAGTTGTCCACCAGAAACGGCAGCATGGTCAGGTTCAGCGTCGGCAGCTGCGGCGCGTAGCTACCAGTCGCCGATACGGTGAAGTCGATGCCGCCCAGGGCCAGTTGTTCGATGTTCTTCGGATCGTTGCCCAACTGGCTGCAGCAAAAAATCTGCACCTTGTATCTGCCCTGGGTCAACTCTTCGACTTTTTTCGCAAACACCTCAGCTGCGGCGTGGCGGGAGCCGCCTTGCTGGTCGGTGTGGCTGAACTTCAACGTTGTCTGGGCGTGCGTCGCTGTGATGCTCAGGGCAGCGACGGAGGAAAGCAATGCGAAACGGATTCTTTTCATGGTGTCTCCTGGTCAGGTGGGTACAGGGGTGGGGGATACGAAAGTGGCCAGGGGAACCCTGCTTCCGCTGGCGTGCGAGAAGTAAATCGCTGCCTGAATGCGAAGGACCTCTAGATAGCTTCGGGCGTCGTTTTCCAGTGGGGCATCGTGGTCGAGGTGTGCCAGGACATGCGCTTGCAGGGCAGTGCAGGCACCGCCGAAAGGCCCCTGGGTCCCCGCTGGATAGATGTGCTGCGCTTCGGGTCCGCCGTGAGGCTTCCACCAGAGCCGCGCGTTGCCGTCGAGGCGCATCACGCCACGCTCACCTTCCAGCCACATCTCTCCCATCGTGGTTCTGGGGTCGTCGGCTGGATGGTCATTCAAGCGGTTGCCATCGAACAGGCCTTGGCGATCGTCGGAAAACTCAAGAATCACCAGCCCTGCGTCTTCACCCAAAATGTGGGGATTGAGTCGCCGCAAACGTGCCGTGACAGCCAGTACCTCACCCATCAGATACCGGAACGTGTCCACATAGTGCGCCCCCGTCTCCCGTATGAGTAGCTGTGGCATCTTCTGGAAATAGGGCTGACGGTCCAGGTATGCATCCGGACCTTGGCCATCTCCCGTGCGCAGCCGGAAAGTGATGCCATGCAGGCGCCCGAAATGATCTGCGTTGATCAAGCGCTTGCATTCCCGGAACCAGGGGCTGAATCGGAAGTTTTCGTGGATGACCAGGCGCGTTCCCTGACGGTCAGCCTCGTCGGTCAGCAACTGAGCTTCTGCAAGGTCCACACCAAAGGGCTTCTGGCAGACCGTCAAGATGCGTTTCGCAAGGGAGGCCCGCACCACCTGGGCCTGTGCGTTGGGGGGAAGCACTACGTCCACTACATCGACCCGGGTTTCCTGGATCATGAGCGCGGCATCATTGAAAACCTGTCTGATCGAGAACCGCTCTGCCAAGGCCCTGGCCTTGTCTTGATCAATGTCGCAAAGCGCTACGACCGAGGCCCCTGCTGCCTGCCAACCTTGAACATGAAACTGCGCAAAGTATCCGGCGCCCACCACAGCGACTCGCGCAGTCATAGACGCTCCAGAACCGCGCGCGTGATGTCGGCGGTACCACTTGCCCCCCCAAACTCCCTGGGACGCACCGCCTGGCTCGCAAACGCCGACTGCACGGCTTGCTCAATCGCTTTGGCTCCCACAGCCAATTCGGCGTCGTCCTGTCTCACTGCCAGCCAATCCAGCATCATGGCCGCCGAGAGGATCATGGCGGTGGGGTTGGCAACGCCCTGCCCGGCGATGTCGGGCGCAGTGCCATGCGCAGGCTGGAAGAGGCCATGGTGGTCACCGATGTCTCCGGACGGAGCCATGCCCATTCCGCCAACCAGAGAAGCGATCAGGTCCGAAAGAATGTCCCCAAACATGTTCTCTGTGACCAAGACGTCGAACTGCCACGGCTTCAATACCAGGTTGAGCGCCATCGCATCGACATAAGCGCTTTCCGTTCTGATATCGGGGAACTGCTTCGCCCGATCTTCAAAGATCTGGCGCCAGAAGGCCATGGATGCAAACACATTGGCCTTGTCAACGTTCGTCACCTTGCCCGGCCTTCCCTTTTGTGCCCGCTCCCGCGCCAGGTTCAGCGCGAAGTCCACGATCCGGGTTGTGCCAAGCCGGCTGATTTTCTGGGTGTCGTACGCCACATCGGCCTCGACAATGCCGCGGCCCCTTGCGTAGAAAAGCCCCTCGGTGTTTTCGCGAATCAGAACCAGGTCGATCTCTGTAGCGCGCGGGTCCGACAATGGCACCGGAAGGCCGGGCCAGGTGCGGACGGGGCGTACACCGGCATACAGATCAAGGGCAAAGCGAATGTCCAGCTGCGGAATGATTTCGGTGCCGTCCTTGCCACGTACGTGCGGAAGGCCCATGGCCCCGAAGAGGATGGCGTCTGCCGCACGGCAGGCCGCGAGCGTCGATTCGGGCAGCGATTCGCCGGTGTCAAGGTAGTTCTGTGCGCCTGCAGGATAGTGCCGCGCCACGAATTGGCGATGTATGCGGTGACCGACCCGTTCCAGGACCTGTAGTGCGCTGTCCATGACCTCTGGTCCGATGCCGTCTCCGGCGAGCACTGCGATGGAGATTTTTTTCATGGAATCGGTTTTCACATTTGTGCAAGCTTGAACTGCTCAAAAATCTGGAGAAGCTCACGACTGGCGCGCTCCCGGTGATGGCGGTTGACTTGAGACGCACCAACGGCGTCACCGGCCCGTAACCGTTCCAGCAGAGCCATGTGCTCCTGGGTGGAGTTGACCGGTTTCGGACGCAGGCGCAGGCTGAACATTCGCGCGCGGTGCGCACGGTCCCAGTAGTTCCAGACGGTGGCGGCCAGTTGCCGGTTGCCGCATAGCTCAACGAGTGCGGCGTGAAACCGCTCGTCAGCCACTGCCCAGGCATCGAGGTCGTCTTTTGCCAATGCCAAATCCATGTCGGCCGTGGCCTGGATCAGAGGCTGCAGTTCGTCCTCGCTGGGTTTTCGGTGCGCCACGATTTCCGCAGCCATGCATTCCAGGGCTGTCAGGATTTCGTATATCTCGCGCATGTCAGCCGGCGACACGGCCAGAACGCGCATACCGTGACGCGGTACGACCTCAACCAGGCCGTCGTTCTGCAGGCGCACGAGTGCCTCCCTGATGGGCGTTCGGCTCATGCCCAAGACCAGCGCAATTTCCTGTTCCAGCGCGCGATGCCCTGGTGGCCACACGTTGTCGAGGATTCGGCGGCGGATTTGCTCGTAGGCGATGTCCACCAGGGAGGTTGAGGGGTTGGCGAGGCTCATGCGAAGTTCCAGTGAAAAGGGGCCACGCCTGCAACAGGCATGGAAAGGGTTTCGAGGCGGTTGCCCAAAAGGCACCCGAGTACGCCGGTCCGGCGCTCCGGTCCCGCAAAGGCAATGCTGGAGATGTTGCGAAGACGCTGGCTTTGAATCGCGTCGAGGTGGGGACGTCCCATGGACTGACTCTGAAAAGCTTGCTCCACCCAGGCCAGGTGCCCGTGCTCGTTGTCTTCCAGATAGATCTGCTGGCTACCGTCCTGCGCCACCCGTATCAGGCGATTGCTCACAATGCTCACGATCCAGGCAGAGCCTTCTTCATCGAATGCCAGTCCGTCCGGGAAGGTGCCCGCGCCAAACTCCGTCACGGTCTCGCAGGTACCAAGTGATCCGTCCGCCAGCAGGGGAAATCGAGAAAGCCTTCGACCAAAGGTCTCGTTGACATAAAGCCAGCGACCACTGGGGTGAACCGCCACTTCATTCGTATAGCCCAGGCCATCGGCCACGATGCGGGCATGACCGTTGGCACTCACGCAGACCACGAACCCGTTGGCTACGTCACTGCGATAGGCTGCGGCACGCGGCGTGAGCCGCGTGCTGACGGTGATCCATGTACGTCCCGCGGCGTCTTGCACCACGTAGTTGGTAGGCGGCAAATCCATGCCGTCCACCTCGCGCAGCCAGGGCGTGATTTGCCCTTCTCGCGTCAAACGGTAAACGCCTCCATCGCTTTCACCCAGTTGAGCCATCAGGAAGCTGCCATCGGCCATGAGGGCGATGCCATTGGGACGCGCCGTAAGCCCGTCCGGCATGGTTCCCGTGAACAAGGTTTCTGTACCGTCGGGCAGAACTTGTGCCACGCCTCCCCGCCAGTCGGCGGTGTAAAGGGCGCCTGATCGGGTGGCGAGTACACATTCCGGGCGAATCAGGTTCGAGCCAAGGCTGGACAGCTGCGTTTCCCAATTGACCGGGATGGATGGTTTCTGCGAATTCATTAATGCATACGTTAACGGATGCTTTGGGGTGGATCATCAGGACATACCCTTGTTGCTCTCAAACGTTGCAAGCGCTGCAAACCCCGTACGGAAGGCCAATCCCGGCGCGTTCCTGCGTGCCCGACCTATGCACCCCTGCAACGAAACGTCCGCCACCCTTGCGTTACCTTCGTAGTGTGTTGCCGATGACCCGGGCGCCTTTTCAACGTGGCAGATGAAACGGCAGGGGGTTTGTGCATAGAAGAGTGACCTTCCATGCCCACTTCAGGTTTGATGCGCCCACGCGGGGCACCGAGTGCGGGTTTGGCCCGAAGACATGCTGGAGCAATGTCGGAGCCGCCTTCTCCGACGTGTCGATTTGCTCATGCGAGATCGTCCGCTGCATGTCTGCCCTACGGCGTGGGCGACGCGGCGACCGGGGCGAGTAAGCGGACTCAATCTCGAGGTGACGCTAGGCTTGCACGACTTCGTTTCGTCGACGGCGGCTTGCTGTCAAGCACGTGGCCGCGGGAGCGGTACTCCCTGAAGAGGAGCGGCTGTATTGCAGATAATCCGGCGGTACGCCATGAAACTGGCGTACCGGCTGTCAGCCGGGCGCATTGACCCTCACGGAGTCCCCCGATGTTTCGTTTCTTCCTGACCTTCGTCGCCCTACAGCTGGGCCTGTTCGGCATCAACATGCTGGGCGTGGTGCAGCAGCATGTGGTGCTGCCATGGACGGCGCTGCTGGCGCGGATGTGCGTGTGGCTGGTCACCATGTTTGATGAAACGGCGGCAGCCGCGGGCAAGGTGCTGTGGAACACGGTGACGGGCTTCGGAGTCTCGATCGAGCCGGGCTGCAACGGCATCGAGGCGTGCATCGTGCTGTTTGCCGCAGTGATGGCGTTCCCCTCGACCTGGCGGCACAAGCTGGTGGGGCTGGTGGCCGGCTTCGTGGCGGTACAGGCACTGAACGTGGTGCGCGTGATCAGCCTGTTCTATCTGGGCCAGTGGAACACGGCGGTGTTCAACTTTGCGCACGAATACCTGTGGCAGGCGTTGATCATGCTGGACGTGCTGGTGGTCTGGCTGCTGTGGGTACGCGCCGGCAACCGCTCGGGGGCCATTGCGCCTGCCGCGCCCATTGCCGCCACGCCATCGGCCTGAGCCCGCCCCATGCGCCGCCCCTCGCCCCTCGTCACCTTCGTGCTGTCTGCCTTCGGGTGGATCATCGTGCTGACCGCGCTGTGGTCGCAGGTCTCGGCCTGGACGTCCTACCCGATCGGGGTTCTGTCGCACATCGCGCTGGAGCAGGGCGCACCGATCTGGGTGCGCAAGGTGCAGCTGACACCGGGCAACATGGAAGTGGAAACCTCGGTGGCAGTGCCCATCGCGCAGGCGGGCGGGCGGATGGGTGAGATCACCATCGACGCCAGCCCTGGCCGTTACGCCTACGGGCTGCCCATCCTGCTGGCACTGCTGCTGGCCGCACGGGGCAAGGGCCGCTGGCAAAAGGCCCTAGCCGGGTACGCGCTGCTGCTGCCGGCGCAGGCCTTCAGCGTCACGTTCTACGTGCTGATGCAGGTGGTGCTGGCCGCGCAGACGAACATCCGCTGGCTGCGCGTGTCGCAGTGGCAGATGGAAGCGATCGTGTACGGCTACCAGGTGGGGGCGCTGGTGCTGCCCACGCTGGTGCCGATCATGCTGTGGCTGTGGCTGGACCGGCGGTTTGTCGAAGACGTGCTGGTGCGCGGCTGGCGTGATGCCATGGCACCCGCGGCGTCCGGCCCTGGCCCGTCGAGCTGACCGCGGGCAGCGTCGCTACGCCACCAGGGGCTCTTCCTGCATGGCCTCGTTCTGCTCGATCAGCATGTCGACCTGGCCGCGCCAGTAGTCGCTGCTGCCAAACCAGGGGAAGTTCACCGGAAAGATCGGGTCCTGCCAGCGGCGGGCCAGCCAGGCGCTGTAGTGGATGAGGCGCAGCGTGCGCAGCGGCTCGATCAACGCCAGCTCGCGGCGGTCGAAACTGCGGAACTGTTCGTAACCGTCGATAAGCGCTCCCAGCTGGTGAGTGCGCTGGCGCCGGTCGCCCGAGAGTAGCATCCACAGGTCTTGCACGGCCGGGCCCATGCGGGCGTCGTCCAGGTCCACAAAGTGCGGACCGCCGCGGCCCCATTCGTCCAGCGGAGTCCACAGGATGTTGCCGGGGTGGCAGTCGCCGTGCAGACGGATGAAAGTGGCGTCTTTCAAGCCAAATTGGCCGCTGGTCCCGGTATTGTTTGCACTAGTTGCTATCAATTCAATAGCTTTTTCGCACTGCTCCTGCCAGGCCGACTGCATGTCCAGCGGGATGATGTGGTGGCCCAGCAGCCAGTCGCGCGACTCGATGCCAAAGCCCTGCAGGTCCAGCGCCGGGCGGTGGGCAAAGGGCTGGGCTGCGCCCACGGTGTGGATGCGGGCCAGGAAGCGGCCTATCCATTCCAGCACTTCAAAGTCATCGAGCTCGGGTTGCCGGCCGCCGCGCCAGGGGCTGACCGAAAACGCAAAGCCGTCGTGCTGGTGCAGGGTGTGGCCGCCCAGTACCGTGGGGCCCACGGCGGGCACTTCAGCCGCCATCAGCTCGGCGGCAAAGGCGTGTTCTTCCAAAATCTGCGCCTGGCTCCAGCGGCCGGGGCGGTAGAACTTGGCCACCACGCGCTCGCCGTCATCCAGAGTGACCTGGTAGACGCGGTTCTCGTACGACGACAGGGCCATCAGCCTGCCGTCGCCGTACAGGCCCACACTGGCCAGCGCGTCCAGCACGTGGTCGGGCGTGAGGCGGGCATAGGGGTGCAGGTCAGCATCCCCCGCGGAACGCGCCGGCGCGGTGGGGATGGGGGGCTGGCTGTCTAGGGAAGGCTGGTGGGGCATGCCCCATTGTCGCCGCCGCCCCGGTGCGCCCGTCAGGCCGGGGCAAAGCGGGCCATGTGGCCCAGCCGGGGGTCGCCGCCACCGACCAGCAGGTCGGCATACAGGGCCTGTACGGCGGCAGGCCCGCTGTGCTGGCGCACCTGCAGCCACGGTGAGGCCGGGTTTTGCACGGCGGTGCCGAAAGCCTGCCAAGCCAATACCAGCCGCTGGCCGAGCCCGGCGGCGCCCCAGTCGGCATTGCGCTTTTTGACCTGCGCGGGCGCAAAGAACATCACCGGGCGCGGCCCGGGCAGCTGGCCTGCACCGCCCAGGTCGCCCACGTGGCTGGCGCCCACGGCACAGCTGTAGGCCAGGCCGCTGAAATGCTGGTGCACGCGGCCGCGCAGGCCGGTGCTGCCGGCAAAGTCGATGTACACCGAGGGCGTGACGGCATCCAGCGTGGCGAGGTCTTCGTACGCCACCACGCGGTGGTAACAGCCCAGGCTTTCGCAAAAACCCACATTGGTGGCAGAGGTTAGGCCCACCACTTCAAGGCCTTCGCGCTGCGCAAGCTGAAAGGCCGTGCCGTAAGCCGTCTTGCTCGATGCGCTGGACAGCAGCATGCGCCGCGCGCCAAAAAAGCCGTTGTCGTCCAGAAAGTCGTCAATCAGCCACGAGGTGATGAACAGCGGCCGCAGCAGGGCCTGCAGGTCTTCGGTGTCGGCCTGGTAGAAGGCGTCGGCGCTGCTGCGCAGGTACTGGTTGTAGACGGCATGCAACCCGGCACGATGCGGCGCTCCATCGCTGAAGCCCTGGGCGCTGAGCCGCTGTGGCGTGAGCACGGCCTGCGTGCCCATGGGCCAGTAGCCGTACAGGCGCTCGCCCACCGCCACACCGGGGTGCAGCGACTGCACCACCGTGCCAAAACCCCATACGGGCACGATGCCCCAGCCGGCATCGCCCGTAGGGAAGAACTGCCAGTAGTTCAGCATGTCGCCCATCGCGGCATAGGTGATGTTGTTGGCCGTGAGTGCAAAGCGGTCCACCCGCACGCGCACTTGGCCGTCTGCCAGGGCGGTGTCTTCGGTGGTGTGCAGACGGGTGGTGGCCAGCTGGTCCTGGCGAACGTGGAGGGTGGTGGTGCTCATCCCCTTACGCTAAACGAAAGCCCGGCGGCGCTCAATCTGCCGGCGGCGCGTGGGCGACAGGGGCTGGGTGCTGGCCAAGCGCAAGCGCTGCGTGTTACGCGTCGAGCATAGCGACGACCCGTGCGGCTGTCCGGCTCCCACCCCGCAACCGCACCGGCGCAGGTCTGCCCCGCAGCGAAGCGAAGGGGTCGCAGACTGAGGGTCGCCTTTTCTTTGGTGACTTTCTTTTGGCGAGCCAAAAGAAAGTTACTCGCACGCCGGGCGACTCCCGGCTCCCGCCCTGAACACAAGCATGGAGTAGTAACCGACAAGCCAGGCTTCGACAGGCACAGCCCTAACGGGCAGGGTGCGGTGGGGTGGTGCGACGCAGGCCGGCTTGCCCGCGGTTTCAGTCGGTCAGCGCCTGCCCCAGCTGCGCAAACGGCAACGCCTGCTTGACCAGGATCACCGTGCAATGCGCATCCCGCGCCACACGCATCGGCACGGTGGCGATGAAGCGCTGCGTCTGCAGCCCGTGCGTGGCAGCGCCCAGGATCATCATGCTGACGTGGTTGCTGGCTGCGTAGCGCACCAGTGCGTGGGCCACATCGCCGGCCTCCAGCACGTGGTAGCTCACCGGATGGCCTGCCAGGTCCAGCCCCTGCGCCCACTGACGCAGGCGCGCCATGTGCTGGCGGTGCAGCGTGGTTTCGCTGCGCTCGCTGTCGGTCAGGCTGCTGGCCGATGGTGAGATCACCGTCACGCACGCCAGCCGCGCGCCGGGCCGGATGCCCAGAGACCGCCCCACCGCCTGCCGCAGCGAGTACAGCGTGGCGTCGCTCACGTCGGCATGGGGCACGGCCACCATGAGGATGGGGGTGTCCTCGATCTGCTGCGCGGGCAGGGGGCTGGGCGTGTACTGCATGCCCGCCGCGCGAAACCACCGCCTGAGGTGCGTGCGCAGCGGCGTGCCCTGGGTGCGGGTGCTGCGCTCGGTCAGCAGTACGTCGCCGGGGTGGGCCAGGTCGAAGGCCAGGTGCGCGGCCGAGGGGTAGCGCTGGGATGCCTCGGGCTCCAGGCAGCGCAGGATGATTTCCTGCAGCCACGCCGGGATGTCAGCGCGGTGCTTGCGCGGAGGCGCGGGCGTCATCCACAGGCGCTGGCGCATGCCGCCGCTGGTGGTGGGCGCTCCAAAGGGCAGCTCGCCCGTGGCCAGCTCGTACAGCATGACGCCGATGGCAAAGATGTCGCTGCGCGGGTCGCCCCGCACACCCACCACCTGCTCGGGTGCGATCCATGCCGGGGAACCGACTGCAACGCGCATCTCCTCGGCCAGCAGGTCGGGGTAGTGCGCGTGACACGACAGGCCGAAGTCCAGCAGCACGGCGCTCCCGTCATCATCCTTGATGAGCACGTTGGCAGGCTTCAGGTCCAGATGGCACACGTTCTGCTGGTGCAGGCTGTGCGCGGCGTGGGCCACGGCCGTGCCCAGGCGGGCAATGGTGTCGGCGTCGGGGCGCTCGGGCTGGTCCAGCCAGTGCTGCAGCGTTTTGCCGCGCACATATTCCATCACTAGATAGGGCAGGCGGCTGAGGTCGCCTGCGGCCACAAAGCGCGGCACATGGAGGCCGGTGAGCACGGGCAGTATCTGCAGTTCAACCTCGAAGCTCACAATGGTCTCGGCCCCGTCGCCCACCGTCATGCGCGGGATCTTCATCGCCATCGGAAAGCCGCTGCTGCGGCCTTCCTGCGCGTAGTCCACTGCGTAGATGTGCGCCATGCCACCGGCATGGATGCATTCGCGTACCCGAAAGCCGTCGATCTCGGTGCCGGGTTCAAGCTTCTTCATCGTGCAGGGCGCAGGGCAGTTGCAAAGGGAGGTTGCATGTTGCGAGGCCCGCCGGATGGACGCAAGGCGCCCTCAGTGGCCGGATTCCAGCCGGTCGGCATAAAAAGCGGGCAGGCCGGCGGCGCGGATAGACGCCGCTGCAGCCACATGGTCGTATGGCACGCGGTGAAACGTGACCTGCCGCGCGGTGTCGTCAAACACGGCATACATGGCGCGCGCATCGCCGTCGCGCGGCTGGCCCACCGAGCCCACGATGGCCAGCCACTGCCGATGCGGAGGCACGGGCACAGCCACGCCGGGCTCGGGCGCAAAGCGCATGAGCTTGGCGGTTGGTGTCATGAAATACAGCGCCTGCCCGTGCACGTGGCCGCTGAAAACGTAGCGGATGGCCGGATCGAGCGCCTGCGCGGCGGTCATGCTGCGTTCGGCAGCGCCGGAGTCTTCCACGTAGCGCCACTGGGCGGGCGCGTCGGCGCTGGCGTGTACCAGCAGCGCGGCGTCACCCATGCGCAAGGTGAGTGGCAGCGACTGCAAAAAGTCCACATGCCGGGGCTCCAGCTGGTCATGCGTCCACTGCGCGCCCAGCGCGCCACGGCTGGAGGCCGCCGGGGGCGGCGCAAGGGCCATGGCGTCGTGGTTGCCCAGCACCACCCACGCGCCCTGCGCAGCCAGCGCCATGAGGTCGTCAAGCACAGCGGCGGGCTCGCCACCGTAGCCCACCAGGTCGCCCAGCAGTGCAAACTGATCGGCCCCTTGGCCGCGCGCGTGCTCCAGGCAGGCCGCCAGTGCGGGCCGGTTGGCGTGGATGTCGGACAGCAGGGCGATCTTCATGGCGGGCCTTCTGCCCACCATCATCCTCCCGGTGGCTGAACGCAGGCTTGCAGCCGGGGCGGGGCACCAAAGGCCCTGTCAGGGTGTTTCTAAAGAAAAAACAGCTGCTAGCGCTTCATTTATAAGCACTAGCAGCTATTATTTTGAGAGCGTTTGGCTGCCTGTCAGCACGCTGGCAGGCAGCCCCGCCAGCACTTACACCAGCGTGATCGTCACGTCGATGTTGCCGCGCGTGGCGTTGGAGTAAGGGCAGACCTGGTGGGCTGCGTCCACCAGCTTCTGGGCGGTGGCCTTGTCCATGCCGGGCAGGCTGATGGCCAGGCGGGCGGCGATGCCGTAGGCGTTCGGGATGGGGCCCAGGTCCACTTCGGCATCGATGGACACGTCTTGCGGCACGGGGATGCCGATCTTGCCGCCCACAGCCTTCATCGCGCCGATGAAGCAGGCTGCGTAACCCGATGCAAACAACTGCTCGGGGTTGGTGCCGGTGCCGGCAGTGCCGGGCGAGGACAGCTTGACGTCCAGGCGGCCGTCATCGGTCTTGGCGGCGCCATCGCGGCCACCGGTGACGTGGGCCTTGGCGGTGTACAGGACTTTTTCGAGTGTGGTCATGGTGTCTTCCTTGGAGGTTGGTGCCCACGGGTGGGCGGGGAGGGAATCGGTATCAGGGGTGGGGCGTGGGCGGTGCCATCAACGCTGGTGGAGCTTGCCGCGAAGGTCCTTGAGCTGGCCGGTGAGCGCCGCCAGTTCGGACAGCGAGCACTGGCTGCTCTGCAGCACGCATTGCGGAATGATCTCGGCCTGGCTGCGCAGCGCACGGCCTTCGGTCGTCAGGGTGATGCGCACACGGCGTTCGTCCTGCACATCGCGCAGCCGGGCAATATGGCCCTGGGCCTCCAGCCGCTTGAGCAGTGGTGTGAGCGTGCCGGAGTCGAGGAACAGGCGCTCACCCAGCTCCGACACCATGAGTCCGTCCTGCTCCCATAGCACCAGCATCACGAGGTACTGCGGGTAGGTAAGACCGATGTTGTCGAGCAGGGGCTTGTACAACTTGGTCATGGCCAGCGAGGCCGAATACAGCGCAAAGCACACCTGGTTGTCCAGCCGCAAGAGGGCTGGGCTGGGAGTGTGGGGTGTGGCAGTGCTGGACATGGGCACAATTGTGCGGCGCTATTAAATTGCGTGCAATTGAATTGTGTAAACACTTGTAGCGTGAACGGGTAATGGGACGGGGCGCGCGCGCTTGCACTGCAGGTGATACTCGCGCGCCACGAAAGGAGGCGCGCCCCTCGCCCGCTGATCTCTTCAGCCCGCTGACCTCTACCGCCCGCTGAACCGCGCCGGCCGCCGCTCCAGAAAAGCGCGCACGCCCTCGGCCGCGTCCTCGCTGTTGGCCAGTGTCTTCTGCACCGGGATGAATTCGGCCACCGCAGCCGCCTGGCCTTGCTGAATGGCCTTGAGCACATTCAGGCGCGTGGCCACCACGGCCAGCGGGGCCTGGGCTTCGATGCGCTGGGCAATCTGCAGCGCTGCATCGAGCTCCTGCCCTGCGGGCACCACCTTCTGCACAAAGTTCAGGCGGTAGGCCTCGGCGCTGCCAAACTCGTCGGCGGTCAGCAAATGCAGCAGGGCGTTGCCGGTGCCCGCCCGCTCGGCCATGCGCAGCGTGGCGCCGCCCGTGGCCATGATGCCGCGCTGCACTTCCATCTGCGAAAAGCGGCAGTTGTCGGCCGCCACCACGATGTCGGCGCCCAGCATCAGCTCGATGCCCACGGTAAAGCAGATGCCCTTGACCGCCACCACCATCGGCTTTGAGCGGCGCCGGTAGCCCGGCAGGCCATAGTCGTGCGGCTCTACCAAGCCTTCGGGAATGGCTTTTTCGCCGCGCTGCATGTAGGCGCTCACAGCGGGCAGGTCCAGCCCCGCCGTGAAGTGGTCGCCAAACGCATGCAGCACACCCACGCGCAGCGCGGGGTCGTCATCCAGCCGGGTGTAGGCCTCGGCCAGCTGCCGGAACATGGGCGGCGTCCACCCGTTGCGCTTGGCCGGGCGGTTGATGCCGATCAGCAGCAC
The DNA here is from genome assembly GCF_051942715.1 of Acidovorax sp. BL-A-41-H1. Classification (NCBI taxonomy): domain Bacteria; kingdom Pseudomonadati; phylum Pseudomonadota; class Betaproteobacteria; order Burkholderiales; family Comamonadaceae; genus Acidovorax; species Acidovorax sp. BL-A-41-H1. The sequence continues at coordinate 769,571 of NZ_JBPVJQ010000003.1, forward strand.
ATGGCCGATGACCTGCGTGTCGATGCAGCCTTCGGGCGGGGGTGTGGTGGGGGTGAGGGTGGGCATGGTGTGTCTCCTTGCCCAACATTGAAAACGCTTCACGCACAGCGTGCCGTCTCAATCGAGACAGCGCGACTAACCAACGTGCGCGGCCTCAAAATCTGGCGCGGCCCATGCCAGTGCACCCGCGCAAGGGCCGCCCCGCCGCGCTGGGTGCGTCCCCCCTCAGGGGGGATGGCGCGAAGCGACTCAGGGGGGCTTCAATACCTATACACGCCCTGGCCCGTCTTGCGCCCCAGGCGGCCCGCAGCCACCATTTCCTTGAGCAGCGGGCAGGGGCGGTACTTGCTGTCGCCAAACTCCGTGAGGTACACGTCCATCACGGCCAGGCACACATCCAGGCCGATCATGTCGGCCAGCGCCAGCGGGCCAATGGGCTGGTTGCAGCCCAGCTTCATGCCCGCATCGATATCTTCCGGCGTGGCCAGGCCCTCGGCCAGCACGAAGAAAGCCTCGTTGATCATGGGCACCAGGATGCGGTTGACCACAAAGCCGGGGGCGTTCTTCACGGTAATGGGGCTCTTGCCCAGGGCTTCGGCCAGGGCCTTCACGGCGTCGTGCGTGGCGTCAGAGGTCTGCAGGCCACGAATGATCTCCACCAGCGCCATCATGGGCACGGGGTTGAAGAAGTGCATGCCGATGAACTTGTCGGCGCGGCTGGTGGCTGCGGCCAGCTTGGTGATGGAGATCGACGAGGTGTTCGAGGCAATGATCACTTCCGGCGGCACGATGGCGTCGATCTGCTTGACGATCTTGACCTTGAGGTCGTAGTTCTCGGTCGCGGCCTCGATCACCAGCTGCGCGGCCTTGAGGTCGTCGTAGCTGGTCGAGGTTTGGATGCGCGCCAGTGCGGCGTCCTTGTCGGCAGCGCTGATCTTTTCCTTCTTGATCAGGCGGTCCAGGCTGCCTGCGACGGTGGCCAAGCCTTTTTGCACTGCAGCATCGGAGATGTCCACCATCACCACATTGATGCCCGACACCGCGCACGCCTGCGCAATGCCGTTGCCCATGGTCCCCGCGCCGATGATGCCAACCGTTTGAATCGTCATATAGAGAGCTCTCTTCAAAGTGAAACAGACGGGCAGGATGGTAAAGCGAATCGAACGCCCGTTCGGTTATGGTCCCCCGACACCACCACTACAACCAATACAACAGGGGACAAACCCAGCATGTTCGACTACATCGTGATCGGCGGCGGCTCGGCCGGCTCCGTGCTCGCAGGGCGCCTGACGGAAGACCCGGCCGTGCGTGTGTGCCTGCTGGAGGCCGGCCCGGCTGACAGCAGCGTGTTCATCCATTGCCCTGCGGGCCTGGCCGTCATGGCCAAGTTCGAGCTCAATGGCTGGGGCATCGACACCACGCCGCAGCCTGCCCTGAACAACCGCCGGGGCTACCAGCCGCGCGGCAAGGTGCTGGGGGGCTCCAGCTCCATCAACGCCATGGTGTACGTGCGCGGCCAGCACGCCGACTACGACCACTGGGCCGCCCAGGGCAACCCGGGCTGGGGCTGGGAGGACGTCAAGCCCTACTTCCTGCGTGCCGAGAACAACGAGCGCGGCGCCAATACCTGGCACGGCCAGGGCGGGCCGTTCAACGTGGCCGACCTGCGCTCGCCCAACCGCTTCAGTCACCTGTTTGCGCAGGCGGGCGTGCAGGCCGGCCACCCCCACAACGACGACTTCAACGGTGCCACGCAGGAGGGCGTGGGCCTGTACCAGGTCACCCACAAGAACGGCGAGCGCCACAGCGCGGCCAAGGGCTACCTCACGCCGCACCTGGGCCGGGCCAACCTGCAGGTGGTCACCGGCGCGCGCGCCACACGCATCCTGTTCGAAGGCCGCCGCGCTGTGGGCGTGGAGTACCGCCAGGGCGGCAGCGTGCAGCAGGTGAAGGCGCGGCGCGAGGTGCTGCTCAGCGCGGGCGCGCTGCTGTCGCCGCAGCTGCTGATGCTGTCTGGCATCGGGCCCGGCAAGCATCTGCAGGAGATGGGCATACCGGTGATGCACAACCTGCCCGGCGTGGGCGCCCACCTGCACGATCACCCCGACGTGGTGCAGGTGCTGGACGCGCCTAACTTGCAGGACCTGTTTGGCCTGTCGCTGGCGGGCATGGTGAGCGCGCTGCGCGGCATGGCCGAGTGGCGCAGGCAGCGCACCGGCCTGCTGACCACCAACTTTGCCGAGGCCGGCGGTTTCATCAAGAGCACCCCCGGCGAGGCTGCACCTGACCTGCAACTGCACTTCGTGATCGGCAAGCTGGTGGATCATGGCCGCAAAACGGTGTTCGGCCACGGCTACTCGGGCCATGTGTGCCTGCTGCAGCCAAAGAGCCGCGGCAGCGTCACGCTGGCCAGCAGCGACCCCATGGCGCTGCCCCTGGTGGACCCGAACTTCCTGGCCGACCCCGACGACATGCGGCGCATGGTGCAGGGCTTCCGGCGGCTGCGCGAAATCCTGGCGCAGCCCGCGTTGGCGACGTACGGTGCGAAGGAGCTTTCAGCCACCGGGAGCGCCCAGACCGACGCCGAGATCGAGGCCGTCATCCGCCAGTACGCCGACACCATCTACCACCCGGTGGGCAGCTGTCGCATGGGCCCCGGGCCGCTGGATGTGGTGGATGCCGACCTGCGCGTGCATGGCCTGGATGGCCTGCGCGTGGTGGACGCGTCCATCATGCCGCGCATCGTGAGCGGCAACACCAACGCGCCTACCGTGATGATTGCCGAGAAGGCTGTGGATCTGCTGCGCGCGGCAGCCTGAATTCGGCCCCGGGCGCATGCCTGACAGCTGATTTCAAGCCATTTCGGCCTGTAGCGCTTGTTCCAATTGCCTGTATTGCTATATAAATAATAGCAATCGGGCGGATGGCCTTCAGCCGCGGAACCGCCGCCGCGTCAGCGCCAGCGCTACCCAGAAAGCCACCACCGTGGTCACCACCAGCACCGCGGCGTGGCGCAGCGGCGTGTCGGGCCAGCGGTCCATGAACAGCGGGCGCACCAGCTCCACGGCATTGGTCAACGGCAGCCAGTCGGAGATGGCACGCACGATGGGCGGCAGCTGCTCGCGTGGAAAGAACACGCCCGAGAGGAACATCATCGGCGTGAGCACCAGCGTGAAGTAGTACGTGAAGAAGTCGTAGCCCTTGGCCAGCGCGTTGAAAATCAGCGCAATGCTGGAGAACATGATCCCCACGAACAGCAGCACCGGCCACGCCACCAGCAGCTTGGGGCTGTGGCTGATGCCCAGTGCCAGCATCACGCCCAGGATGGCCGTCACGGTGAACAGCGCCTTGAATGCCGCCCACAGCATTTCGGCCAGCACCACGTCATCGAGCCGCACGGGCGCGTTCATGATGCCGTCCCACGTTTTCTGCACATGCATGCGCGAGAACGCCGAGTACAGCGCCTCAAAGCTCGCCGCGTTCATGGCGCTCATGCAGATGGAGCCGCTGGCCAGGAACAGGATGTAGGGCACCGGCGTGCCCTGCACCGTGATTTGCCCCACCAGCGCGCCCATGCCGTAACCAAACGCCACCAGCCACATCAGCGGCTCGGCAATGTTGCCCACCAGGCTGGGGATGGCCAGCTTGCGCCACACCAGCAGGTTGCGCATGAACACCGGCCAGAAGCGCAGGGACAGGCTGGGCGGGCGCCACACCGAAACGGGCGCGGGCGGCAGGGAGTCGGAAGTAGCTTGCATCTCCCTATTGTGCGGGGTCCGGGGCGAACGGGCTGCCCGCACGCGCGGGCACGGGCACGGCCATTGCTTGCAGCAGCGGGATGTCCGCCAACAACGTCCTGAAACTCCCCGCCGGCCAGGGTGCGCTGTGGCAGCACCGGCTGGGTCTCATGCTCGAATCCACGGGCGAGGGCGTCTTTGGCGTCGATCTTGCGGGCGACTGCGTCTTCATCAACCGCGCCGGGGCGCAGATGATCGGCTTTGCGGCCGACGAGGTGATGGGCCGCAACATGCACGCCCTGACCCACCATTCGCATGCCGACGGCACCGCGTATGCCGACAGCGACTGCCCCATCTTCAACGCCTTTCGCAACGGCCTGCCCTGCCGGGTGGACGCGGAGGTGTTCTGGCGCAGGGACGGCACGTCCTTCCCGGTCGAGTATTCCAGTTACCCGATTCTCGAAGGCGACACCGTCCACGGCGCGGTGATCACCTTTGTGGACATCACCAGCCGCAAGCTGGCGGCCGATGAACTGCAGCGCGCACACGACCAACTGGCCCGCGCCAATGATGAGCTGGAGCAGCGCGTGGCGTTGCGCACCGAGGAACTCTCCAGCGCACTGGGGCAGCTGCGCGAGCTGTCCGCCTACTCAGAGCAGGTGCGCGAGGAAGAGCGCACCCGCATCGCCCGCGAGGTGCACGACGAGCTCGGCAGCCTGCTCGTGGCGCTGAAGATGGATGTGAACTGGCTGCACAAGCGCCTGGGCGAGCAAGAGGGCCGCAGCGCCGAGGCAGCGGGCGACATGCGCACGCAGATGCGCTGCAAGTGCCAGAACATGAGCCGCCTGATCGAGACAGCCGTCGACAACGTGGGCCGCATCATTACCGACCTGCGCCCGAGCATCCTGGACCACCAGGGCCTGTGGGCGGCGCTGGAGTGGCAGGCCCAGGAGTTCGTGCAGTCGGCCGAGCTGCGGCTGGCCTGGCGCATGGACATCCCCGCCGGGCTGCAACTGCCCGAGCCAGCGGCCATCGCGGTGTTCCGCATCTTCCAGGAAATGCTGAGCAACGTGGGCCGCCACGCGCAGGCCAGCGCCATCGACATTGCGATCGAGGTGCAGGAGGAGGTGCTGGAACTGCGCGTGCAGGACAACGGCGTGGGCGCCACCCGGCAGGCGCTGGAGGCGCCCACTGCCTATGGCGTGATGGGCATGCGCGAACGGGCGCGGCAGCTGGGCGGCAAGCTCGCCATCGTCAGCGAGCCTGGCCAGGGCTCGTGCCTGCGGCTGGCCATACCGCTGGAGCTGGCATGAACACCCCCATCCGCGTGCTGCTGGGCGACGACCACCGCATCGTCCGCGAAGGCCTCAAACAGGTGCTGGCCGACCCCGCCAACGGGCTGCCCGAGATCGTGGTGGCCGGCGAGGCCACGCAGGGGCAGGAGGTGTTGGCGCAAGTCGCCCAGCTGGGTGGCACGCAGGGGCTCGACCTGGTGCTGCTGGACATCGCCATGCCCGACATGGACGGCCTGGAAGCGCTGCAGGCGCTGCGCAAGGCCTGGCCCGCGCTGCCGGTGCTGATGCTCAGCACCTACCCCGAGCGCCAGTACGCCGTGCGCTGCATACAGATGGGCGCCGCCGGTTACCTGCACAAAAGCGCCGACCCCGACGACATGGTGGCTGCCGTGCGCAAGGTGGCTGCCGGCGGGCGCTACCTGACCGAGGCCACAGCCCAGGCGCTGGCCGGGGCCGTGGAGCGCACCGGCGTGGTGCGTGCGGCCCAGCCAGGGCTGCCCGTAGGCGTGGACGCGCTCTCTTACCGGGAGCACCAGGTGTTCCGCCTGCTCACGGCAGGGCACAGCGTGAGCGAAATTGGTGCGCAGCTCAAGCTGGCGCCCAACACGGTGAGCACCTACCGCGCCCGCATCCTCGAAAAAACCGGTGCGCGCAACGATGTGGAACTGGCCCTGCTGGCCCGCGGGCTGCCCGAAAGTTGAGTTTTTGCGGCGCCCATCGGTCCGGCTGTAGTGCTGGCCCTACACGGTGTAGACGCCAGCCCCGCGAAATGCATCGGACACCCGGAACGGACCACAAGCTGGCCCGCGCTTTGCGTAAAGACAGGCACCAACTCTTCGAGGTGTGCCATGTCCGAATTCTTCTCGCCCTTTGATGCCGACCGCCCTTTGATGCTCAAGTGCAGCTGTGGCCGTGACCACACTGCCGCAGACCACCACGCCGAGGTGGTGGCCGATGCCGCTGCCGCCAAGCTGCGCGAACGCAGCCTCACCAGCGAATTCGAGGCCTATAGCAACGAGTTCATCGAGGCCACGCTGGTCAAGGCGCTGTTCCCGCAAGACGAAGTGCGCCGCCGCTTCCTGCGCGCCGTGGGCAAGGGTACGGCCATGGCCGCCATCGGCAGTGTGCTGCCCGTGGCCAGCCTGCAGGCCATGGCCCAGGAAAAGCAGGGCGCGCTGGAAAAGAAGGACCTCAAGATCGGCTTCATCCCGATCACCTGCGCCACGCCGCTGATCATGGCGCACCCGCTTGGTTTCTATCAAAAACAGGGCCTGAACGTCGAGGTCACCAAGACGGCCGGCTGGGCACTGATCCGCGACAAGATGATGAACAAGGAGTACGACGCCACGCACTTCCTGAGCCCCATGCCGCTGGCCATCTCGATGGGCGTGGGCTCCAACGCCATGCCCATGAAGGTGGCCACCATCCAGAACACCAACGGGCAGGCCATCACGCTGGCCAACAAGCACAAGGACAAGCGCGACCCCAAGCAGTGGAAGGGCTTCAAGTTTGCAGTGCCGTTCGAGTTCAGCATGCACAACTTCCTGCTGCGCTACTACGTGGCAGAGCATGGCCTGAACCCCGACACCGACATCCAGATCCGCGTGGTGCCGCCGCCAGAAATGGTGGCCAACCTGCGTGCCGGCAACATCGACGGCTACCTGGGCCCTGATCCGTTCAACCAGCGCGCGGTGTACGAGGAAATCGGCTTCCTGCACATCCTGACCAAGGAGCTGTGGGACGGCCACCCCTGCTGCGCCTTCGGCACCAGCGCCGAGTTCATCCAGCAAAACCCCAACACCTTTGCCGCGCTGTACCGCGCCGTGCTCACGTCGGCCGCCATGGCGCGCAAGCCCGAAAACCGCGAGCTGATCGCCAAGGTGATTGCACCTGCGCAGTACCTCAACCAGCCCGAGACCGTGCTCAACCAGGTGCTGACCGGCCGTTTCGCCGACGGCCTGGGCAAGATCCAGACTGTGCCGGACCGCGCCGACTTCGACCCCATGCCCTGGCAGAGCATGGCGGTGTGGATGCTCACGCAGATGCAGCGCTGGGGCTATGTCAAGGGCGAGGTCAATTACAAGCAGATCGCCGAGCAGGTGTTCTTGATCACCGACGCCAAGAAGCACATGAAAGCGCTGGACCAGAAGGTGCCTGAGGGCGCGTACCCCAAGTTCAAGATCATGGGGCGCGAGTTTGATGCGGCGAAGGCCGCGGAATACTCGAAGAGCTTCCCCATCCGCAAGGCAGCTTGAGATGAACGCAGCCAAAAACCTCAACCTGCGCGCGGGCCTGCTGTCCGTGCTCATCTTCCTGACGCTGCTGGGCATCTGGTACATCGCCACGGCGCCGTCGGGCGCTGCAGGCGGCAGCACGGCCGGCATGACGGCCGAGCAGATCGAGTACGCCAAGATGATGGGCAAGGACCCCGGCGCGCCCAAGAGCGGCGGGTTCCCCACACTGGGGGCCATGGGCACCACGGTGTGGAGCCATCTGTCCAACCCGTTCTACGACAACGGGCCCAACGACAAGGGCATTGCCATCCAGCTGGCGCATTCGCTGGGCCGCGTGGCACTGGGCTTTGGCCTGGCCTGTCTGGTGGCCATACCGCTGGGGTTTGTCATCGGCATGTCGCCGCTGCTGCGCCGCGCCTTCGATCCGTTCATCCAGGTGCTCAAGCCCATCAGCCCACTGGCGTGGATGCCGCTGGCGCTCTACACCATCAAGGATTCGTCCATCTCGGGCATCTTTGTGATCTTCATCTGCTCGGTGTGGCCGATGCTGGTGAACACGGCCTTTGGCGTGGCCTCGGTCAAGCGCGAATGGCTCAACGTGTCGGCCACGCTGGAGGTGAACCCGCTGCGCAAGGCCTTTCTGGTGATCCTGCCCGCGGCGGCGCCCACCATCCTGACGGGCATGCGCATCAGCATGGGCATTGCCTGGCTGGTGATCGTGGCAGCCGAGATGCTGGTGGGTGGTACGGGCATTGGCTACTTCGTGTGGAACGAGTGGAACAACCTCTCGCTCACCAACGTGATCTTCGCCATCGTGGTCATCGGCCTGGTGGGCATGCTGCTGGACCTGGCCTTTGGCCAGCTGCAGAAGGTGGTGACCTATGTGGAGTGACGTGACCCAGCGCGCTACTGCGCCCGCCCCCGATGCCCGTGACCCCCAGCAACGAAAGGCCGCCAACGTGACCGGATTCCTGCAGATTGAAAAACTGGGCAAGGCCTACGTGCCCGCCAAGCCGGTGTTTGCCGACGTGTCCTTCACGCTCGACAAGGGCGAATTCGTCTGCATCATCGGCCACTCGGGCTGCGGCAAGACCACCATTCTGAACGTGCTGGCGGGGCTGGATACCGCGACGTCCGGCAACGTCATCATGGACGGCCGCGAGGTCTCGGGCCCCAGCCTGGACCGCGGCGTGGTGTTCCAGAGCCACGCGCTCATGCCCTGGCTGACGGTGCGCCAGAACATCGCGTTTGCCGTCAAGTCGCGCTGGCCCGAGTGGAAGGCGGCGCAGGTCACCGCGCACGTCGAGAAGTTTGTGGCGCTGGTCGGCCTGAGCCCCGCCATCGACAAGAAGCCCTCGCAGCTCTCGGGTGGCATGAAGCAGCGCGTGGGCATTGCACGGGCGTTCTCCATCCAGCCCAAGATGCTGCTGCTGGACGAGCCCTTTGGCGCACTGGATGCGCTCACGCGCGGCACCATCCAGGACGAGTTGATGACCATCGTGCGGCAGACGCAGCAGACGGTTTTCATGATCACGCACGACGTCGACGAAGCCATCCTGCTGGCCGACCGCATTTTGCTCATGAGCAACGGCAACGAGACGCCCGAGGGCTACCGCCCCGGCGGCATCGCCGAGGTGGTGGTCAACCCGCTGCCGCGTGAACGCACGCGCGCCAGCCTGCACCATCTGGACGGGTACTACCCGCTGCGCAACCACATCGTCGACTTCCTCGTGACGCGGGCCAAAGCCCACTGATTCCATCAGCCCCAGAGCCTCGCCGTGTTGCCCTTCGCGGGTGACAGGGAGGGCTGCACCCTGAAATTTTGTTCCCTGTTCCACCCCATCCCATCAAGGAGCCATCACCATGAACCGCAACGACGTCACCGAAAAGATCATCAGCACCAAGGTCGCCAAGGGCCTGCAATGGGATGCCATTGCCAAGAAGGTCGGCCAGTCGAAGGAATGGACCACCGCGCTGTGCCTGGGCCAGATGACGGCCACGGCCGAACAGGCCAAGGTGCTGGGCAAGATCTTTGGCCTGACGGCCGAGGAGCAGAAGTGGCTGCAGGTCGTACCCTACAAGGGCTCGCTGCCCACGCCCGTGCCGACCGACCCGCTGATCTACCGCTGGTACGAAATCGTCAGCGTGTACGGCACCACCATCAAGGAACTGATCCACGAGGAGTTTGGCGACGGCATCATGAGCGCGATCGACTTCAGCATGGACATCCAGCGCGAGGCCAACCCCAATGGTGACCGCGTGAATGTGGTGCTGTCGGGCAAGTTCCTGCCGTATAAGCAGTACTAACCCCCTGAGGCGCTTTGCGCCTCGGTGCGTCCGCCAGAGGCAGCCGCTCTTCGTTGCCGTCCAGGCCTGCGCAGGCAGGCCCGGAGCCGCGGCACTCAGCCCCTTTTCTCGAATTGCTGCGCAATTCGGGAAGGGGGACACCGCCAGCGCCCGCAAGCGAAGCGCCGCCTTTGCGGCTTGGCGGCCCTTGCGCGGCGGTCGCTGGCTTGAGCCGTGCGAGTGCGTCGGCCACGCGCCTCGCTCAGTACTGGCGTGCGAATTCAAGGATTACCAGCACCCTCCACAAGTGCTGGGTACGGTCAATCGCAAGGCTTACGCCGCCTTCCAGAAAATGTAGTCGGCCTGGTACTTCACGATTTCGCGGGCGCCCTTGCTGGCGGTGGTGCAGGCGGTGGCGGGGGCCACGCCGCCCTTCAGTGCCACGCGCTGGATGTAAGTCACGCCGGTCATGGCGCCGGTGCCCATGGCGGGGTTGGCCTTCACCAGCTGCAGCGGCAGGTTGCCGGTGCCGGCAGGTGCCACGGCCAGCTGGGTGGCGGTCAGCTTGGAGCCGTCCATCGATTCCCAGGTAGCGGGTGGGCCGTAGTAGGTGCCCACTTGCTTGCCGCTGCGGTCGTTCAGCACTGCCTTGGGGCCCACAAACACCCATTCGGTCTGGCCGGGCATGTTGGCTTTGTCGCGGCATTCGTAGGTGATCTCGCCCACGCCCACGGTTTCCATGGCCACCTTGTTTCCGGCCGGCACCTTGATGCTGTCGGGCAGGCTGTCCTGCGAGAACATCGTCTTGGCGGGCATGGACGACATCGAGCCGCAGGCAGACAGCAGCACGGCAGCGGCCAGGGCGCCAGCAACGGGAAGCAGGCGGGAGGTCAGGGTCTTGGACATGGCGTTTTCGCTTTCAGATCAGGTTGAACAAGGGGTGACAGCAGGGCTGGTGCCTTGAATACTCGCCAGCTGACCCAACGGATTCAAAAAATCGCAAAAATTTTTCAAGGTCCATGCAGCAGGACCCCGACCGCTGCGGCGGGGCTTGCGAGCGCTGCCCGTGTGCGGCCTCCGGTCTGCATTACATTCGCCAGCGTTGTTCCCGACTCTCACCCCGCCAGCCTCCTGAAAGCCACCCCATGACGACCCTTGGAACCCCCCTGTCATCCCACGCCACCAAAGTCATGCTCCTGGGCTCGGGCGAGTTGGGCAAGGAGGTGCTGATTGCCCTGCAGCGCCTGGGCGTGGAAACCATCGCGGTAGACCGCTACGACAACGCGCCCGGCCAGCAGGTGGCGCACCACGCGCGCACCATCACCATGAGCGACCCGGCGGCGCTCAAGGCCCTGATCGAAGCCGAGCGCCCGCACCTGGTGGTGCCCGAGATCGAAGCCATCGCCACCCCCATGCTTGAAGAGCTGGAAGCCGCTGGCGTCGTGCGCGTGATTCCCACGGCCCGCGCTGCCCGCCTCACCATGGACCGCGAAGGCATCCGCGTGCTGGCCGCCGAAACGCTGGGCCTGCCCACCAGCCCCTACAAGTTCTGCAACTCCCTCGAAGAGCTGCAGGCGGCCATCGACGCCGGGAATGGGAAAGGGGTGGGCTACCCCTGCATCGTCAAGCCCGTGATGAGCAGCTCCGGCAAGGGCCAGAGCAAGATTGACGGGCCCGACGATGTTCAAAAAGCCTGGGACTACGCCATGGCCGGCGGCCGCGTCAGCCACGGCCGCGTGATCGTCGAGGGCTTCATCGACTTTGACTACGAAATCACCCAGCTCACCGTGCGTTCGGTCGGGGCCGACGGCCAGATCATCACCAGCTTCTGCGACCCCATCGGCCATGTGCAGGTGAGTGGCGACTACGTGGAAAGCTGGCAGCCGCACCCCATGCACCCCGCCGCACTTGAAAAGTCGCGCCAGATCGCCAAGGCCGTGACCGATAACCTGGGTGTAGGCTTTGACGGAAAGCCCTCCGGGCTTGGCTTGTTTGGCGTGGAGCTGTTCGTCAAGGGCGACCAGGTCTGGTTCAGCGAGGTCAGCCCCCGCCCGCACGACACCGGCCTGGTCACGTTGTGCACCCAGCACCAGAGCGAATTCGAGCTGCACGCCCGCGCGATCCTCGGTCTGCCGGTGGACACCAGCCTGCGCAACCCGGGCGCCAGTGCCGTGATCTATGGCGGTGTGGACGCGCAGGGCATCGTGTTCGATGGTGTGGACGAGGCCTTGGCTGTCCCGGGCACCGACCTGCGCCTGTTCGGCAAGCCCGAGAGCTTTGCCAAGCGCCGCATGGGTGTGGCGCTGGCGCGGGCAGCGGATGTGGACACGGCCCGTAGCAACGCCAAGCTGGCGGCCAGCAAGGTCAGGCCGCGCTCGGTGTGAGGGCTTGGCGCCTGACAGGGGGCGGGAGGTGTCAGCACTGTCCGCTTCGTTCAGGCTGACCGGCCAAAGCCCGGCCGCGCTCTGCAGTCACGGTATTGCCCGGGTGAGCGCCGGTGGGCACGGATGAGCCTTTTTTTGGGTTAAAACGGCTTGTAGCCCAGGTATTGTTTGGCTTCAATGCTATGAATAAAGTAGCATTTTACCCTTTGCAACCGCCTGTCTGGTTCCATCCGCCCCATGCGGAGGCGCTCCCGCAGCCACTCACTCCCTGATCTGCCGCCCCGTCAACTTGAGGAACAGGTCTTCCAGGTTGGCGGGCCGGTGCAGCGTACGCAAATGGCCGTGCTGGCCCAGCGCTTCGAGCAGCGGCTGGGCGTTGGCCGTGTAGAAGAACACGGTTTCGCCGCTCACCTCGATGCGCGCAGCCATTTCGCGCAGCACGGGCTCCTGCGCCAGCGCCACGGCTCCCACGCCAAACACCTCCACGACGTCGGGCTCCAGATGCTGGGCGATCAACTCGCGGGGTTTGCCTTCGGCGATCTTCCTGCCATGGTCCAGCACCAGCAGGCGCGAGCACAGGCGTTCGGCCTCGTCCATGAAGTGCGTGGTCAGCAGGATGGACTTGCCCTGCTGCAGCAGCAGCTGCAGTCGCTCCCACATCAGGTGGCGCGCCTGCGGGTCGAGGCCGGTGGTGGGTTCATCCAGCAGCAGCAGGCGCGGGTTGTTGACCAGTGCACGCGCCAGCGACAGGCGGCGCTTCATGCCGCCCGACAGCTCCCCCGGCTTGGCCTGTGCCTTGGCCGTGAGGGCGGCGAACTCCAGCAGCTGGGGCACGCGCTCGTCCATCACCGCGCCCTTGATGCCGAAGTAGCGGCCGAACACGCGCAGGTTCTCGGCGCAGGTGAAGTCGGGGTCGAGCGTGTCGAACTGCGTGACCACGCCCAGCTGTGCCTTGATGGCCAGCGCATCGCGCGGCATGTGCAGCGGTGGCTGGCCCGGGTCGGGGCGAAACTGCACGCCGCCCTCGTCGGGCGTGGTCAGGCCCAGGCACATGCGGATGGTGGTGGTCTTGCCCGCCCCGTTGGGGCCGATCACGCCCAGGCATTCGCCGGGGGCAATGGCAAACGAGACGTCATCCACCACGCGCGCATCGCCGTATCGCTTGCCCAGGTTCAGGGCTTCAAAAAGTGCAGTCATCCGGGCATTGTGTGCGATGCGGCCCAGGCTTGCGCCGTGCAGGCTGGCCCCTGGGCCGGCCAGACTCCTGCGGTCAGCCTGCCCCCTCAGCCTGCGCCTGTCAGCCGTCCGCGGCCGGCAGCCTTGGCCTCGTACAGGGCCGCGTCGGCCCGGGCCATCAGGGCCGTCAGGCTCGATTCGCCCGGCTGCAGCGATGCCATGCCGGCGCTGTAGTCCAGCACAAAGCCCAGTTCTGCGGCGCTGGCGTCCTGCAGGCGGCTGCGCAGGCGCCTGTCAAAGGCCACGCCCGCCGCGGCCGCGTTGTGCATCAGCAGCACGCCAAACTCTTCCCCGCCCAGCCGCGCGATCAGATCGCCGTTGCGGCAGGTCTCGGTGAGTAGCCGTGCAAACAGTTGCAGGGCGCGGTCACCGGCGTTGTGGCCGTGGCGGTCGTTGATCTGCTTGAAATGGTCTACATCCAGCATCATGGCCGTGAGCGGCAATCGGTGCCGCCAGGCATGGGCCAGCAGGTTTTCGCCCTGCGCGGTGTAGCCGCGGCGGTTGAGCAGGCCGGTCAGTCCGTCGGTCATCGCCTGCAGGCGCAGTTGCTGCTCGGCCTCGTCGCGCCATGCCACTAGTACGGCCACGGTGCCCAGCACCAGGCTGATGTTGACTGCCACGGCGGCGGCCAGGTTGATGGGGTGCGGTGTGCGGAAACTGGGGTAGTCGCCGGTGAAGGCGCCAAGCAGCCCCCTCGACAGCGTGAAGAAGGCCGAGGTCAGAAGGCAGCCCAGCAGCAGCGCACGCCAGCGGCCCTCTGCCTGCGGCACCGGGAAGAGCGTGGCACGGGCCACGATCAGCAGGATGAGCGTCAGCAGCCCGTTGGCCCAGCCCACGCGCCAGGCATACACGTCAAACCCCAGCGTGTAGCCCAGCGGGGCCGCCACCACCAGCGCCATGAGCACCCGCCGCAGCGGGCGCGGGCCCAGCCATTCCTCCAGCGCCCGGTACAGCATCCACTGCGCGGCAGCCTGGCAGGCAATAAAGAGGGTGGACAGTGCCTGGTCCCACACCGATGCCGACACCATCACGGCGACCCAGCCAACGGCCTGCAGCAGCATGCTTGCCTGCACATGGCGCGCCGCGCGGCTCACGTCCCGGCCCATGATCAGCGGCAGCGCGGCCGAGATCATGAACAGGTTGGCCGCCATGACGGCCATCAGGGTGAAGAAGTCCAGCGACATGGGCGGCTTGGCAATGCTCCGGGGCAGGTGATGGGGCTGCGATGAGGGCGCTGAAGTCTACTGGAAGGCCACTTCGGCAAAGCTGCGCAGCTTGCGGCTGTGCAGCCGCGCCACGCCTCCCTTGCGCAGGATCTCGATCGCGCGCATGCCGATGCGCAGGTGCTGGTCCACGCGCTCGCGGTAGAAGTGGTTGGCCATGCCGGGCAGCTTGATCTCGCCGTGCAGTGGCTTGTCGCTCACGCACAGCAGGGTGCCGTAGGGCACGCGGAACCGGAAACCGTTCGCCGCGATGGTGGCGCTTTCCATGTCCAGCGCCACGGCGCGGCTCTGGCTGAAGCGGCGCTGGGGCATGTTGTCGGGCAGCAGCTCCCAGTTGCGGTTATCGGTGCTGGCCACGGTGCCTGTGCGCATGAAGCGCTTGAGGTCGGCCTCGGGCACCTGCGTCACATCGGCTACGGCCTGCTGCAGCGCCAGCTGGATCTCTGCGAGCGCCGGGATCGGCACCCACAAGGGCAGTTCTTCGTCGAGCACGTGGTCTTCACGCACATAGGCGTGGGCCAGCACGTAGTCGCCCAGCTGCTGGCTGTTGCGCAAGCCGGCGCAGTGGCCGAGCATCATCCACGCATGGGGGCGCAGCACGGCAATGTGGTCGGTGATGGTCTTGGCGTTGGACGGCCCCACGCCGATGTTGACCATCGTGATGCCGCTTCGGTCCTTGCGCACCAGGTGGTAGGCGGGCATCTGCGGCAGGCGGGGCGGGGCTACGCCCAGCTCGTCGCCGGCTTCTGCATCCAGCCCGGTGCGGCGCGTGACCACGTTGCCGGGCTCGATGAAGGCGATGTACTCGCTGTCCTCCTTGGCCATCTCGGCATGCCCCAGGCGTACGAATTCGTCGATGTAGAACTGGTAGTTCGTAAACAGCACGAAGTTCTGGAACCACTCGGGTGCGGTGCCGGTGTAGTGGCGCAGGCGGTGCAGCGAGTAGTCCACCCGCGGCGCGGTGAACAGCGACAGGGGCTGCGCCTCGCCCGGGCGCGCCTCCCAGGTGCCGTTGGCAATGCCGTCGTCCATGGCGGCCAGGTCGGGCAGGTCGAACACGTCGCGCATCAGCATGCGGCGTTCCTGGCTCAGGGTGCCCTCGATGTGGTCGTGCTCGGCAAACGAGAAGTGGATGGGAATCGGGTGCGCGCTGGTGCCCACCTCCAGCTCCACGTTGTGGCTGGCGCGCAGCAGGCGGAACTGCTCGGTGTAGTAGCGTGCAAACAGGTCGGGGCGCGTCAGCGTGGTCTCGTAGCGGCCGGGGCCTTCCACAAAGCCGTAGGCCAGCTTGCTGTCGGCCCGGGCCACGGTGGTGGTGTGCACGCGCACAAACGGGTAGAACGCGCGCACGCCGCCCTGCGGCGTTTCGCCCGCCACAAAGCGCTGCATGGCCTCGCGCAGGTGGCCGATCTGCTGCTGGTAGATGCGCTGTACCTGTGCCAGCGCTTCGGCCGGGTCGGTGTGGCGGGTGGGGGCGATGAAGTCGGGGATGAGGGGCATGTCGCTATTGTCCACAAGCCCCGGGCGCTACCGGTGAAAACGCGGTCATGGCCTGCTCGGGCATCGCAAAGGGGCGATGGCAAGTCTCCCTGCCATCTGCGCGGGCGGGGCCCCGGGCGGACTGCGGCGTCGCGGCTTCCGCCAACGGCCCAGCCACGGGCCACAGGAGACCGCCTTTGTGGCCTGTTGCGATCCTCACCGGTGCATCCTTGCGAGGCCCTGTGCAGATGTTGCCTGGCGTGGCTTGGCAGCGGCGGGGCTAGCGCCCTGCAGCTTTGCGCAGCCACTGCAGCGCCGCATCGGCCGCCATCGGTGGCGACACCAGGTAGCCCTGGACCGAGTCGCAACCCAGGTGGCCCAGCAGTTCCATCTGGGGGCCGGTTTCCACGCCTTCTGCCACCGTTTTCAGCTGCAGGTTGTGCGCCATCTGGATGATGGCCGTGACGATGGCGACGTCGTCGGCGTTTCCGGGGGTGTCCATCACGAAGGACCGGTCGATCTTGAGCTTGTCGATGGGATAGCGCTTGAGGTAGGCCAGCGACGAGTAGCCGGTGCCGAAGTCGTCAATCGATACGCCGACGCCCAACGCCTTCAGGGCCATCAGGGTGTCGAGCACCTGACCGGTGTGGTGCATCAGCACCGATTCCGTGAGTTCGATTTCGAGGTAGCGTGGCTCCAGACCGGTTTCCTGGAGCACGCCGGCAATCTCGGCGGCCACGTCGCGCTGGCGGAACTCGATGGCCGACAGGTTGATGGCCACGGGTACCAGCGCCAGCCCCAGGTCCTGCCATTCCTTGAGCTGACGGCAGGCCTCGCGCATCACCCAGCGGCCAATGTGCGCAATCAGGCCCCGCGACTCGGCAAACTCGATGAACTCGCCGGGCCCGACGAGGCCGCGTTCCGGGTGTTGCCAGCGCACCAGCGCCTCCATGCCCTGCAGCGAGCGGTCTTCCAGGCGGATCTGCGGCTGGTAGTGCAGCACGAACCCGGATTCGGCGATGGCCTTGCGCAGCAGGCGCTCCTTGTGCAGCACGTCGAGGGCGCCACCGTCCATGCTGGGTTCGTAGAACTGCCGGTGACCCCGGCCACTGTCCTTGGCATGGTGCATGGCGGCGTCGGCACAGCGCAGCAGCACGTCCGCCGTGCCGGCATGGTCGGGAAAGATGCTGATGCCTATCGAATGCGACATGGACAGCGGGATCTGGTCCAGCATGAACATCGCGTTCATGGCGGCCAGCAGCTCGTCGGCCACGGCGGCCGCGCCGTTTGCGTCCTGCACATCGGTCAGCACCACCACGAATTCATCGCCGCCGACCCGGGCCACGATGTCGGCGTCGCGCACGCCCGCGCGCAGGCGCTCGGCCACGTCGCACAGCAGCCGGTCTCCCGCCTGGTGGCCCAGCGAGTCGTTCACTGTCTTGAAGTGGTCAAGGTTGAGGAAGAGCACGGCAGCACGCCCTTCGCGGCGGCGCGCCAGCGCCAGCACCTGTGCCAGCTGCTCCATCAGGAAGTGGCGGTTGGGCAGCTGCGTGAGCGGGTCGTGCAGCGCCATGAAGGCTTCGCGCGCCTGCGCCTGCTTGCGGGCGGTGATGTCGCGCACCACGACGATGCGGTAGCCCGCGCGCTCCGTCGGCAAGGTCTTGCCAGTGACCTCCACGGGGATGATGTGGCCGTCGCGGTGGCGGACGGTGACCTCGTACGGATGCTCGCGCTCGGCGCGGGTGTATTCGATGGCCAGCGCGCGCCATTCGGGGCTGATGAAACTGAAGATGGACCGCCCCACGATTTCATGCAGCGGGTAGCCCGTGAGGCGGATCAGTGCCTCGTTGCCGTCGGTAATCACACCCTCGTGGTGGAAGACGATGGCCTCCTGCGTCGCTTCGGAGAACTTGCGCATGCGCTCTTCGCTCTCGCGCATGGTGCGCTCGGCTTTCCAGCGCTCCGTGATATCGATGATGAAGACGTGACAGCCGAGCTGAACCTTCATGGCCCTGTCAAAGTGCGGGATGAGCTGCACCTCAAACAGCCGCGTCTCTCCGGTGTGGAGCTTGTGCTCGCGGTTGTACCTGACGCGCTGGCCGCGCACGGCGCGCTCGACATCGTGGCGGATCCCCTCCCAGGTCACGCCGCCAAGCGTTTCATGCACCGACAGGCCCACAATGGATGCGGCGGTGTGGCCTGTGTACGCGGCGTAGGCCTCGTTGGCGTACCTGCAATGCATGTCAGGCACGCCGTAGTACGCGATCAGTGCCGGGACCGCATCCGCAATCGCTCCGAGCAACCCGTCGCCGGACTCGGCTGTACTGGCGGTATCGCCAAGGAGAGGAATATCTGTCATGGGGCGGGGCGCGGTTTGCTCCACAAGTTATATCCGATATGTAACAAGCTGTCGTCGCTCCCTGGCTGGCTGCGGCTCCGGGATTCCACCAGTGCCCCGGGCTGCGCCAAGCCCTCGCAGCGTGTACCGGCATGGCCTCCACGGGGCGGGGCCGGATAATCCGCGCATGACCTCCAAAGAAAACCAAGCCGGCGCTGCCTTCAGCACGCTGGCGCTGAGCCCTGCCGTGCTGGCCAACCTGCAGCAGCTGGGCTACACGACCATGACCCCCATCCAGGCGGCCAGCCTGCCGCCCGCGCTGCTGGGCAAGGACATCATCGCCCAGGCGAGCACCGGCAGCGGCAAGACCGCCGCCTTTGCCCTGGCCCTGCTGGCCAACCTCAACCCCCGCCGCTTTGCCGTGCAGGCGCTGGTGCTGTGCCCCACGCGCGAGCTGGCCGACCAGGTCACCACCGAAATCCGCCGCCTGGCCCGTGCCGAGGAAAACATCAAGGTGGTGACGCTGTGCGGCGGTGTGCCGCTGCGCGGGCAGATGCTGAGCCTGGAGCACGGCGCGCACATCGTGGTGGGCACCCCCGGCCGCGTGATGGACCACCTGGAGCGCCAGCACCTGAGCCTGGAGGCCCTGAACACGCTGGTGCTGGACGAGGCCGACCGCATGCTGGACATGGGCTTCTTCGACGACATCGTCGTCGTGGCCAAGCAGTGCCCCAAGGAGCGCCAGACTCTGCTGTTCTCGGCCACCTACCCCGAGGGCATCGCCAGGCTGGCCGCCCAGTTCATGAAGAGCCCGCAGCAGATCACGGTGCAGGCCCAGCATGCCGAAGGCAAGATCGAGCAGCGCTGGTACGAGGTGAAGAACAGCGAGCGCCTGCATGCTGTGTCGCAGCTGCTCAACCATTTCCGGCCCGATTCATCGATTGCGTTTTGCAACACCAAGCAGCAGTGCCGCGACCTGGTGGGCGTGCTGCAGGCCCAGGGCTTTAGCGCGCTGGCGCTGTTTGGCGAGCTGGAGCAGCGCGAGCGCGACCAGGTGCTGGTGCAGTTTGCCAACCGGAGCTGCTCGGTGCTGGTGGCCACCGACGTGGCCGCACGCGGGCTGGACATTGCCAACCTGGCCGCCGTGATCAATGTGGACGTGACGCCCGATGCCGAGGTGCACATCCACCGCATCGGCCGCACCGGCCGGGGCGATGCCGAGGGCCTGGCGCTGAACCTGGCCAGCATGGACGAGATGGGTTTTGTGGGCAAGATCGAGCAGCTGCAGGGCCGCGAATCGCGCTGGTTCCCGGTGGCCGAGCTCACACCCGCAGGCAGCGGCCCGCTGGTGCCGCCCATGGTCACCATCCAGATCATTGGCGGGCGCAAGGAAAAGATCCGCGCCGGCGACGTGCTGGGCGCGCTGACCGGCGACATGGGCTACACCCGCGAGCAGGTGGGCAAGATCAATGTGAACGACTTTTCCACTTATGTGGCTGTGGACCGCGCCATCGGCGCGCAGGCCGTGCAGCGGCTGAACCAGGGGCGTGTGAAGGGCAAGGCGGTGAAGGCGCGGCTCGTCACGGACTGAGAGGCTGAGAGTCTTTTATCCATGCCCGCCTTGCACGCGAAAACGCCCCAGCTCGTCGTTGCAAATGCTCGCCATAGCCCGAGCTATGGCTGTGCTTTGCGCCTAGATCCGAGGCGTTTTTGCGCGCTTTTCGGGCTCGGCTAAAAAACTCTCAGCCTCTGAGGCGCTCACGTGGGGCCAGCGCTGCTGCGCGGAGCCTGGCTGCGCTGGTGGCAGGTGACGGTTTGGGTGAAAGCTGCCTCTGGCGCTTGATGGGTGTCATTTGTTGCTATCGATTTGATAGTTAATAGATCCTGCCCGGCGTCGAATCATTTCCGGAGTTTTTTTCACGCCGCCTGTTGCATCTGCGCATTGCACTAAGACCTATAGAGGACTATAGTTCTTGGCATGACCCCATCCCACAAGGTTGTTGCCTTTGACAGTGCCCCGGGACTGAGCCGCTACGCCGCTCTGGCCGCTGCCCTGCGTGCCCGCGTGGTGGCTGGGGAATGGCCGCCCGGCTCGGCCCTGCCGGCAGAAAGCCTGCTGGCCACCGAGCACCAGGTGGCGCTGGGCACCATGCGCCGCGCGCTGGAACTCCTGGTGGCGCAAGGCTTGGTGGAACGCATCCACGGCCGGGGCACCTTTGTGCGCCAGGGCATTGCCGGTGCGTCGATGCTGCGGTTTTTCCGGTTTGACAGCGGCAGTGGCGAAATGCCGCGCTCGCGCATCCTGTCGCGCCAGCGCGTGGCGGCCCCGGCCGCCGTGGCACGCAGGCTGGGCTTGGCCACGGGCGAGATGGTGCTGCGGCTGCAGCGTTTGCGCCTGCTGGCCGACCAGCCCTGTCTGCTGGAAGAGCTGTGGTTGCCGCTGGATGTGTTCGCGCCCCTGACCGAAGGCAGCACCGCTGAATGGGACGACCTGCTGTACCCCATGTTTGCGCGCCGCTGTGGCGTGCATGTGCACCGTGCCGTGGACGACATTGGCTTTGCCGTGCTGACGGCCGCGCAGGCCATCCACCTGGGGCTGGCCGCCGGCCATCCGGGCGTGGTGGTGCAACGGGCTGCCTACGACCTGGGCGGGCGCTGCGTCGAATGGCGCACCACGCGCGGCGATGCCAACGCTTTTCACTACACCGTGACGATCACCTGACCTGACAACCACAAGGAGACTTCCATGCCGCATTCCTCCATCCCCGGAGCACCTCGCTCCCTGTCCCGCCGTGCTGCCCTCGTGGGCGCGGGCGCACTGCTCGCCGCGCCCTGGGTGCATACCCGCGCGGCGGGCATCCCGGCTGGGCGCACCATCACGCTCGTGGTGTCCTACCCGGCAGGCGGCGGTGCCGACCTGATGGCCCGCATCATCGCGCCCCGCATGGCCGAGGCGCTGGGGCAAGGCGTGGTGGTGGACAACAAGCCCGGCGCCAGCGGCCAGCTGGCCGCATCGGCCGTGGCCCGCGCCACGCCGGATGGCACCACACTGCTGCTCGATGCATCGTCGTTCGCCGTCAATCCATCGCTCTACCCCAAGCTGCCCTACGACAGCAACACGGCCTTTGTGCCATTGGCCGTGTTGGCGACCTTTCCGAACGTGCTGGTGTGCCACCCGGGCTTCGGCGTCAACTCCGTCAAGGAGGTCATCGCACGCGCCAAGGCCAAGCCCGAGGACGTGGCCTATGCGTCGTCCGGCAATGGCTCGGCCCAGCATCTGGCAGGGGCGTTGTTTGAAGAGCGCACAGGCGTGCGGCTGTCCCACATTCCCTACCGTGGGGGCGGCCCTGCCATGAACGACGTGATGGGCGGGCAGGTGCCGCTGTTCTTTGCCAACGTGGCCTCGTCCCTGGGCCACATCCAGGCGGGCAAGCTGCGGCCGCTGGCAGTGACCAGCGCCGTGCGCGCCCGTTCGCTGCCCGATGTGCCCACCATGGCGCAGGCCGGCGTGGCCGACTACGAAGTGCTGGAGTGGAATCCCGTGCTGGCCCCGGCGGGCATTGCGCCCGAGGTGCGCACGCAGCTGGTCAACGCCATCAGCAAGGCGTTGGCAGACCCTGAGGTGCTGGGCCGCATCCGCGCGCTGGGCGGCGATGCCTTTCCCGATGCCACCCAGGCCAGTGCGGGCAAGTTCATCCAGGCCCAGCAAGCGCAGTGGGGCAAGGTCATCCGCGAGCGCAAGATCGTGGTGGGCTGACCCATGGGTGCGCTGGCCACATCCACACCGCTGCGGGATGCCCAGGAGGGATGGGACACGCACGTCCATGTGTTTGGTGCCGCAGCCCCGGTCCAGGCTGGGCACTACCAGCCTGCGCACCAGCCCCTTGAACGCGTTGAGGCAGAAGCCGCGAAGCTGGGCGTGGGCCACCTCGTGTTGGTGCAGCCCAGTGTGTACGGCATCGACAACCGGCTGGTGCTCGATGCCCTGGCGCGCGAACCGGGCCGGCACCGCGCGGTGGTGGTGGTGGATACCGGCATTGCCGACAGCGAACTGGACACCATGCACGCACTGGGCGTGCGCGGCGTGCGTTTCAATCTGGTGTCCCCCGTGGGCAACGGGGCGCAGGCCATGCAGGCGCTGGCGCCCCGCCTGAAGGCGCTGGGCTGGCATGTGCAGTGGTATGCGGCACCCGCCCAACTGGCGCAGATTGCCCAGCTGCATGCGCAAACGGGGCTGCCCTGTGTGCTGGACCATCTGGCGGGAATGCGCGCCGCCTTGGCGCAGGACGATGCGGCCTGGCAGGCGCTGGCAAGGCTGGCCGACTTGGGGGCATGGGTCAAGCTGTCGGGCTGGTATCGCCTGGAGGCCGTGGCCCCCTACGCCGAACTGCACGGCGCGATCCGCCGCGTGGCCGGGCTGATGGGCGAGCGGCTGGTGTGGGGTTCGGACTGGCCCCATACGGCGTTTGCGCCGCACGCCATGCCCGCCTACGCGAGTGTGTGGGAGCCGGTGGTGGATGCCCTGGGCGCGGCGCGCGCCGACAAGGTGCGCATGGCGGGAGCAGAGCTGTACCGCTGAAGTGCGGGCTGGGTGTGGTGTCTCGGTACTGAGGCGCCCCGCACCCACTCGCTATCTACCTGGCCCCCTTCGCTTCCAGCATTCGCACCATCTCGCTGAAGCCCCGCTGACGCGCCAGTTGCAGCGGCGTGTTGCCCTGCCGGTCGCTCAGCGCGTGGCTGGCGCCTGCCTGTAACAAGGCTTGCAGTGAGGCCTGGTGGCGCGGGCCGCCGTTGCCCAGCACGATGGACTCGATGAGCGCCGTCCAGTGCAGGTTGTTCACGTGGTCCAGCGGCGCGCCAGCGGCGATCAGATGGCGCACCACGCCGTCGTGCCCCAGGTGGGCAGCGGCGATGAGCGCAGTGCCGTCGTAGCGGCTGGTCACCTGTTTCGCGCTGGCGCCCAGTTGCAGCAGCACGCGCAGCGTGGCTTCGTCGTCGGCCACGGCGGCGATGGTCACGGCGTCGTAGCGGTCTTTCTCCAACGCGTTCAGGTCGGCACCCGCTTGGGCCAGGGCGCGGATCGCTTCGGCCTGCCGGGCATAGGTGGCGACGTGTAGCGGCGTGCGCCCGTAGCCATCGCGGGCGTTCACGTCGGCTCGCGCCCCGATCAGTTGGGTGAGTTTTGGCACATCGCCCCGCGCCGCAGCCGCGTGCAGGCCCTGGTAGGCCGCAGTTTCTGCCGCCGTGGGTGGCACCTGGGCCTGGGCCGTGGTGGCACAGGCCAGTGCAGCGGCCAGTGTGAATACAAGGTTCCAGTGCTTCACGGGTGTCTCCGATGGCGTGCGTTGCAGGTGTGGGCGGGGGGTTACTTCAGCAGATCCTGCACCTTGGCGATGCCTGCGACTGCACATTGCTCGTCCAGGTGACCACCGGGTGCGCCGCCCACGCCCACGGCGCCGATCACTTCATTGCCCACCTTCACGGGCACGCCGCCGCCCAGCAGCAGGTAGCCGGGGATGTTCACCAGGTTGGCGGCCGCAGGGTTCTTCTGCGTGCCTTCCATCATGGCCAGCGTGGTGTTCTTGGCCGATGCGGACGTGTAGGCCTTCAGGCGGCTGGCTTCCAGCGTGTGCGGGCCGGCGTTGTCGGCGCGGTGCACGGCGCGCACGGTGCCTGCGCGGTCGACCACGGTGGCAGTCACGGCGTAGCCATTGGCGGTGCAGGTGGCCACGGTCTGTGCGGCGATCTGCGTGGCGAGGTCGAGCGACATGTTCTTTTCGGTGCGCACGCCTTCGGCGCTGGCGGCGGTGGCGATCAGGGACAGGGTGAGGGCGGCAGCTTTGACGAGGGTGTGTTGCATGGTGTTCTCCGGTGTTTTTGACGTCGGTGCCACCGTGTGTGGCGCCGTGGGAGAACTGTAGAAATTCCTGCCGTTTTCAGCCATTCGGGCGGCTACGCGCGCGCCTCCGTAGAACTACGGAAGCGCCTTGAACGCCAGGTCAGGGTGCCGCGTCCACCAGGGCTGCGTACCGCCGGATCAGCTGCGCCAGCGATTCGGCCCCGAGCTTGGCAAACAGGTTGGCGCGGTGGGTTTCCACCGTGCGGGGCGACACCGTGAGGGCGCGGCCGATTTCCTTGTTGGTCAGGCCTTCGATGATCAGCCCCAGCACCTCGCGCTCGCGGCCCGACAGCTGGGCGTAGCGTTCGCGCGCCTGCTGGTCGGCCTGGTGCCGCTCGCGCGAGCGCACATGCTGGCGCACGGCGTTCTGCAGGGCTTCGAGCAGCACCTCGTCGTCCACCGGTTTTTCGAGGAACTCGGCCGCGCCGGTCTTGAAGGCGCGGCGGCACATCTCCACCGTGCCGTGGCCGGTCAGCAGGATCATGGGCTGGTCCACGCCCTGGGCCAGCAGCTGCTCCAGCACGGCCAGGCCACTGATGCCGGGCATGCGCACATCGAGCACGATGGCGCCGATGCTGGAGCGGTCAAACCCCGCCATGAAGGTCAGCGGGTCGGCCCAGGTCTGCACGCGCAGGCCTACGGTGCTGATGAGCAGGGCGAGGCCTTCACGCACGGCGGCGTCGTCATCGACCAGGTGGATGAGGGGTGAGAGGGGGGCGGCGGTGTCCGTCATGGTCGGGTGCGCAGTGGCTGGAGCGCGGGGTCAGCCAGCAACGGCGGGCATGGTCAGCACGAACTCGGCGCCGCGGTCCTGCGCGGCGGGGTGGGCGGGCAGGGGCGCTAGCACCAGCTGCGCGCCCATGGCCTGTGCCAGGCTTTCGCACAGCGTCAGGCCCAGCCCCAGGCCGCCGTCGCGCGTGGTGTGAAAAGGCTCGAATACATGCAGGCGCTGATCCGCCGGGATGCCCGGCCCGTGGTCGCGCACCGACAGGGCCACGCTGCCATCGCCGCTGCGGGCCATGCCGATGCGCAGGCGGCGTTCGGCGGGCGGTACCTGTTCCAGCGCCTGCAGGGCGTTCATGAGCAGGTTGTGCACGATCTGCTGCAGCGCCACCGGGTCGGCCAGCACGGGGGGCAGGTCGGCAGCAGCAGTCACCTCGGGCGCGATGCCGCGCGCGGCCAGCTCGGGCTCCAGCAGGTGCAGCACGTCGCTGATGGCAGCGGGCAGCGCCAGCGGCTGGGTTTGCCCTGCGGGGTCGGCGCGCTCCACCAGGCGGCGCAGCCGGCCCACCACGGCCGACGCGCGGCGCGCCTGCTCCACGGCGCGCGCCATGGCCGTCTGGGCGGTGGCCAGGTCGGGCGGGTCTTCGGCCAGCAGGCGCTGCGCGGCCTGCGTGCCCGACAGCAGGGCCGTGAGCGGCTGGTTCAGTTCGTGCGCCATGCCTGCGGCCAGCTCGCCCAGCGTGTTCAGGCGCGCCACCTGGCCCAGGCGCAGCAGCTCTTCCGCCCGCTGGCGGGCAATGCGCTGGCGGTGCAGGGCCAGCGCGGCGGCCCACAGCGCAGCAGTCAGCACGCACCAGCCCAGCATGGACCACCAGGGTAGCTCGTGCAGGCCCACGCTGCGGCGGGCCACTACGTCAAACGGCTGGCTGGCGGCGGCCAGCACCTTGTGAAAGCCGTACTCGCGGCCCCATCCGCGCGGGTCGATGCCGCCAGGCTGCACCACGAACGACTGGCCGCCGTGCTCCAGCGTCACGCGTACCGGGCTGGTGGCCATGTCCATCGGCCACTCGTCGCGCGGCACGGTGGCGCGCAGGTCAATCAGCAGTGCGTGGCTGGCGGGCCGCCCGGCCATCACCAGGTAGTAGCGGCCCGCGCTGGTGTTGAGGAGCGCCATTGCGGCATGGCCCGAGCGTTGGGAGGCAGCCTCGGCCGCAGTCAGATCAGCTTGCACATCAGCGGGCCATTGCGCTCCGGGCGGGCGCTGCAGCACCGACAGGATTTGCGGGTATACGGCGGGCAGACGGGGCAGGGCGTCGGCACTGCCAGCGCTGCCCGCACCGCCGTTCGCGCCGGTGGCGGGCGGCTGCAGCAGGGCCAGCGTGGCCATCACCGCATCGTGCTGCACCACGCGCTGGCTCAGCAGGCGGTGCACGATGCGCGCGTCGGTCTCAAAGGCGGCCTGCAGGTCGTGCAGCCGCCACACCGCCAGGGCGCCTGCGCCCGCACAGGCCACCAGCACACAGGCCAGCAGGCTGGCAAGCTGCAGCGGAAAAGTGCGGGGGCGCCATGGCTGGGACATGCGGCGGATTCTGGCATGCAGCGTCTGGTGTAATTCACGCCGTACCTGCTCCGATCCGAAAGCCGCCATGCCTGCGCCCGCCTCCGCATCTGCATTCCCCGCCTGGCTCACGCCGCGCAACCTGCTGATCACGTCGGTGGCGGTGGCGGTGGCCACCATCGTGCTCAAGACGCTGGCCTGGTACGTCACCGGCTCGGTCGGCCTGCTGTCAGACGCGATGGAGTCGTTTGTGAACCTGGCCAGCGCCGTGTTTGCCCTGGCCATGGTGACGGTGGCCCAGCGCCCCGCGGATGATGACCACCCCTACGGCCACCACAAGGCCGAGTATTTCTCGTCGGGGTTCGAGGGCATCCTCATCATCGGTGTGTCGGCGGGCATCTTCTGGGCCGCCGGGCACCGCCTGTTCGACCCGCAGCCCATCGAGCAGCTGGGCTGGGGCCTGGGGCTGTCGATCTTCAGCTCGGCACTCAACGGCTTGCTGGCCTGGGTGATGTTCCGCTCGGCGCGCGCGCACCGCTCCATTGCGCTGGAGGCCGATGCGCGGCATCTCGTCACCGATGTGTGGACGTCGGCCGGCGTTCTGGTCGGCATTGCGGGCGCCGCGCTCACGGGCTGGCTGTGGCTCGATGCGGTGGCCGCCATGGCGGTGGCGCTCAACATCCTCAAGGAAGGCGTCGAGCTGGTGTGGCGCTCGTCGCAGGGGCTGATGGACTCGGCCGTGGAGCCCGAGGTGCAGGCCCGGATCGACGCCACGCTGCAGCAGTTTGTGCAGCAGGCCCAGCCGCCCGGCGCGCTGCGTTTTGACCATGTCTCGTCGCGCCGCGCCGGCCAGCGCCAGTTTGTGGACATGCACCTGCACATGCCGGCGCACTGGACGCTGGGCCACGCGGCCGAACTGCGCGGCCAGGTCGAGCGGGCGCTGATGGCGGCCGTGCCGGGCCTGCGCGCCACCATCGAGCTGCTGCCCACCGATGTGGAGGCGCACTTCGACGACCCCCGTGACGACCCGCGCGACAACCCCCAGGGAGCCATTCCATGATCAGCGTGCTGCAACGCGTGCGCGAAGCCCGCGTCGATGTGGACGGCCAGACCGTGGGGGCCATCGGCCAGGGCCTGCTGGTGCTGGTGTGCGCCGAGCGCGACGACACCGAGGCCGAGGCCGACCGGCTGCTGGCCAAGTTGCTCAAGTTGCGCATCTTCAGCGACGACGCGGGCAAGATGAACAAGAGCGTGCAGGATGTCGGGGGCGGCCTGCTGCTCGTCAGCCAGTTCACGCTGGCGGCCGACACGGCGGGCGGCAACCGCCCCAGCTTCACCCAGGCTGCGGCGCCCGATGAAGGTCGGCGGCTGTACGACTACGTGGTGGCCCGGGCCCGCACGCTGCACCCGGTGGTGGCCACCGGCCAGTTTGCGGCCGACATGCAGGTGCACCTGATCAACGACGGACCGGTGACGATCCCGTTGCGCATGGCTCCGGTGGTTCAATAGCTATCAAAAATATAGCTATGGGGGCAAATGATGCAAGGGCTACAGCCCGTTTTTACCTTTATTTCGGCTGGGGAGCAGCGGCGACGCTGGTAGCACCCGGAAGGCAACTGCGGCCAGCGCCAGCCAGACTGCAATGCTCAGCATGACGGCCGTGTGTGCGTCCCAGCCGCGCTGTTGCGCCCCCGTGGCCACGATGCCGGTGAACCATTGCATCAGCGCCACGCCCAGAAACATCGCCATCGTGTAGGCCGACAGCGCCCGGCCCGTGAGCGCGGGCGGGTACGAAGCACGCACATCGGCGTACTGCAGCACCCCGTAGCCCGATAGCAGCCCCATCAGCAGGATCAGCACCACGCTGGCGGCAGGGTGCACGCGCAAGACTGCCAGCAGCGCGAACATCCCGGCCATCAGCAGCGAGGCATTGCCGATCCAGCGCCGGCGGCGGGCAATGCCCGGGTCCAGTCGGCCTGCCAGCCCCGGTGCAAACAGCGCAATCAGCGACAGGCCCAGCGCCACGTTGCCGCTGTCCACCAGCGAGAGGTGGTAGCGGTCCATCAGCAGCGGCGCCAGCCACAGCCCGCGCAGTGACAAAAATGCGGCGTAGCCCGACATGCCCAGCAGCAGGATGCCCCAGCTGTGCGGCACCGTGAGCAGCTGGCCAAAGCCCAGCAGCGCCTGGCCCCAGGTTTCGCGCTGCGCCGGGGGCGGCACCAGCGGGGCGGGCTCGTGCACGCGCAGCCAGATCAGCATCCACGACAGCGCGCTGAGCACCGCCAGCACGGCGTACCCCGTGCGCCAGCCGCCACCGTGCTGCACCAGCCAGGCCAGCGGCGTGCCGGTGAACAGCAGGCCCAGCCCGCCCACGCCCATGGCCACGCCCGAGAGATACGCAAACCGCTCGGCCGGAAACTGCCGCGCGATGAACAGCGTGCAGGCCAGGAAGGCGGGCGAGCAGCCCACGCCGATCAACAGTTGCCCCGCCATCAGCCACGGGTAGCTGGGCGCAGCCGCCGACAGGGCCGAGCCCGCCACCGCCAGCGGGAACGCGGTGAGCACCGTGCGCCGCAGGCCGTACAGATCGAGCCCCACGCCCATCAGCAGCTGCGCCACGCCGAACGACAGGCCGAACAGCCCGGCGAACGCGCCCAGCGCCCCGGGAGACAGTCCAAAATCCGCCATCAGCCCCTGCGCCACCATGCCTGTGGTGGTGCGAAACGCCTGGCTGAGCGCGAAGCCGCTGAGCAGCGTGAGCAGCATGGCCCACAGCGCACGGGTGGGCGGGCGACCACCCTCCGCAACGCCGTGCGTGGGCACCTGCGTGGAAGACGGGACTTGGGGGCTGCCGTTCACTGGCGCCAGAAGAACACGGCCGCCATCACCAGCCCGGTGGCGACGATGCCCCAGCGCAGCACATGGGCCGGCAGCTTGCGCGCCACGCGCGCGCCGCCGTAGCCGCCTGCGGTGGCGGCCACCATCATCAGCAGCGCCTGCGGCCACAGCACGATGCCGCCCGCGGCGTAGATGGCCACGGCAATCGCGGTGAGCAGAGCCGAGACCAGGTTCTTCATGCCGTTCATGGCGTTGAGCTGCGTCTGCCCCAGCAGGCCGAACAGCGCCAGCAGCAAGATGCCCAGCCCGCCATTGAAGTACCCGCCGTAGCCCGCCACGGCCAGCATGCCTAGGGCGGCTTTCCAGGGCGCGGCGGGGCCCTGGGCCGAGGCGCCTGCCCACTGGCGCAGCCGCGGGCCAAAGGCAAACATGGCCGTGGCCGCCAGCAGCAGCCAGGGCACGACCTTGCGGAAGGTGGCGTCGGGCGTGATGAGCAACAGCGCCGCCCCCGCCGAGCCGCCGATCAGGGCCAGCAGCACGATGGCACGCATCGACAGGCCGGGCGGCGGCTGCATGTCTTCGCGAAAGCCCCACGCGCCCGCCATGTAGCCCGGCAGCAGGGCGACGGTGCCCGTGGCGTTGGCTACCACGGGCGGCACGCCGGTGAACACCAGTGCAGGCAGGGTCAGAAAGCTGCCGCCTCCGGCAACGGCATTGAGGGCCCCCGCGACGAAGGCGGCGGCGAGCAGCAGGGCGGTATCCACAACATCTCCTTGGCCGCGGCATTGCGCACGCGGCATTGCACCGATCTTAGGTGCAGGTGGAGGGGTGGCCAGTCGTGATTGCGACTGTAAAAGGTGTGACTGCTTTGCAGGGTCGGCCGACTGCGCTGCCAGCGCGCTGCGGCCTCTCAGGTGGCGTACGGGTCTTCGAACCCCAGCTCCTGGAGGATGGCGGTTTCGTATTCCTCCATCTCGTTGGCATCGGCCTCGCTGGTCTCGTGGTCCCAGCCCTGCGCGTGCAGTGTGCCGTGCACCAGCATGTGGGCGTAGTGCTCTTCCAGGGTCTTGTTCTGCTCCTGCGCCTCGCGCTCGATCACGGGGGCGCACAGCACCAGGTCGGCGGTGACCACGGGCTCTTGCGTGTAGTCGAAGGTGAGCACGTTGGTGGCGTAGTCCTTCTGGCGGTACTCGCGGTTGAGCTGGCGGCCTTCTTCCTCGCCCACGATGCGCACGGTGATCTCGGCGTCGGTCGCCAGCGCGTGGCGAATCCAGCGCGTGACCTTGTGGCGTGGCAGCACGGCCCGGTGGGCGGCGGCGCCGTCAAAGGTGCCGAACTGCAGCGACAGGGAGAGTTGGTTCAGGGGCATATTTTGAGTGTTTTCGGCCTCTGGTGCTTGATATGAAAGCGCCTGCAGCTATCAAATCAGGAGTGCGATCGAAGGGCTCAGTCGCGCGTGCGTGCCGCTACCGCGCGGCGTGGCGCGTCGTAGGCGTCCACGATGCGGGCCACCAGCGGGTGGCGCACCACGTCGGCGCTGGTAAAGCGCGTGACCGAAATCCCTTTGACCCGCTTGAGCACGCGCTCGGCGTCCACCAGGCCGCTCATCGCGCCCTTGGGCAGGTCGATCTGGCTCACGTCGCCCGTCACCACCGCGCGCGATCCGAAGCCGATGCGGGTGAGGAACATCTTCATCTGCTCGGGCGTGGTGTTCTGGGCTTCGTCCAGGATCACGAAGGCGTTGTTGAGCGTGCGCCCGCGCATGAAGGCCAGCGGGGCGATCTCGATGGCGTTGCGCTCGAACGCCTTGAGCACCTTGTCGTGGCCCATCAGTTCGTACAGCGCGTCATACAGCGGGCGCAGGTAGGGGTCCACCTTCTGGGCCAGGTCGCCGGGCAGAAAGCCCAGGCGCTCACCGGCCTCGACCGCCGGGCGCGTGAGCACGATGCGCTGCACACTGCTGCGCTCCAGCGCATCCACCGCGCAGGCCACGGCCAGGTACGTCTTGCCGGTGCCGGCCGGGCCGATGCCAAAGGTGATGTCATGGCTGGCGATGTTCTGCAGGTACAGGTTTTGCGTGGGCGTGCGGCCCCGCAGGTCGGCCCGGCGCGTGTTGAGCACGATGGCGTCTGCGGGCGCATCCAGCAGTTCGCTGTCGCCCGCCAGCATCAGCTGCAGGTGGTCTTCGGCAATAGGCCGCTCGGCCATCTCGTACAGCGCCTGCAGCAGCTCCATGGCCTGCGTGGCCTTGGCCTTGGGGCCATCGACCTTGAACTGCTCGTGCCGGTGCGCAATGCTCACCTGCAAGGCCGTCTCGATGGTGCGCAGATGCGCATCGGCCGGGCCACACAGGTGGGTGAGGCGGGTGTTGTTGTGGGGGGTGAAGGTGTGGCGCAGGATCACGCTGATAATTCCAGTCTGGCTAGAAAAAGGGCGCTGCAGCGTGTGCGGTCGCCGGCAAAGGACACCCAATGATAGGCAAGTTGACCGGCACCCTGCTGGAGAAGAATCCCCCCGAGGTGCTGCTGGACTGCCACGGCGTCGGCTACGAGGTCTATGTGCCCATGAGCACGTTTTACAACCTGCCGGCCCTGGGCGAGCGCGTGAGCCTGCTCACCCAGTTCATTGTGCGGGAAGACGCGCAGCTGCTCTACGGCTTTGCCACCGCGCCTGAGCGGCAGGCGTTTCGCGAGCTCATCAAGATATCGGGCGTGGGGCCGCGCACGGCGCTGTCGGTGCTGTCGGGCATGGGCGTGACCGATCTGGCCCAGGCCGTCACGCTGCAGGAGGCGGGCCGCCTGGTGAAGGTGCCCGGCATCGGCAAGAAGACGGCCGAGCGGTTGCTGCTGGAGCTCAAGGGCAAGCTGGGCGCCGACATGGGGGCCACCGGTGGCGGCGCCATGCACAGCGATGCGCAGGCCGACATCCTGCAGGCCCTGCTGGCCCTCGGTTACAACGACAAGGAAGCGGCTGCTGCGCTCAAGGCGCTGCCTGCGGACGTGGGCGTGAGCGACGGGATCAAGCTGGCGCTCAAGGCGCTGGCGCGCTGATAATCGATCGCTCGTGCATGGGATTTGCCGCGCCTCGCCGCGGTCGTCGACGCGATGGGAATGTGCAGCGTTGCAACGTTAAGCAAAGGACTGGAAATGAAGCGAATTTTCTCCGGGCGATGGGCCGCCGGTTTCACGGTGGTGGCTGCCGCGCTGCTGTCTGCATGCGGCGGCGGGTCTGCTGGTGACGCTGCCTCGGCGCCTGTACTCAGCGCGCCCGTCACCTCGATGGCGTCGCGGGTGCAACCCGCTAGCGCAGTCCAGGATGTGGCAAGCATCAAGTCCCGCAGCGCAGAGGCTGCTCCCCGGGCCGTGGTGGTCAACCTGGCTGAGCTGGATATGGCCAAGACTGCCGCTGCAGCCCCTACCGTCGGCCCGCGCCTGGTGGGTGTGGGGCGCGAAGTGGGCGCCACCAAGAGCGCGTCTGCCACCCAGGCCCAGTGGAAGTGGGCCGACACCGCCGCGGGCGGCAAGGTGGCCGCCATCAGTTTCCAGGCCAAGGGCGCGTATGGCGTGCGCCTCGGTGTGCTGGTCGACCAGCTACCGGGTAGTGCGCTGCTGCGCGTGTACACCCAGGCCGCTGCTGCCAAGCCCTACCAGGTGGCCGGGCAGGAGATCCTGCAGATCATCGAGCGCAACCAGGCCGCTGGCGACCGCAGCGACGCCGCGCGCACCTGGTGGACACCCGACACCGGCGAAGGCGAGGCCACGCTGGAGGTCGAGCTGCCACCCGGCGTGCCGGTGAGCGCACTGCGCATTTCGGTGCCGCAGCTGTCGCACATTTTTGAGAACCTGTCATTGCCCACGGAAGCTGACCTGGCGGATGCCGCGCGACTGGGCACAAAAAACATTGGTGACGCCGACCTCTGCAACCTCGACGCTACTTGCTACAACGATGGTGCCAGCGAGCGCAACGCGGTGGCCCGAATGGTCTTTGTGAAAAGTGGCTTGACCTACTCGTGCACGGGCACCTTGCTCAACGACGGCAATACTTCGGGGACCCCGTATTTCCTGAGCGCCAACCATTGCATCTCCGAGCAGACCGTGGCCTCCACGCTTCAGACCAACTGGTTCTTCCGCTCATCGAGCTGCAACAGTGGCGCGCTGCAAAGCTCGTCCACCCGCAAGGTCGGCGGTGCGCGCCTGCTGTATGCCAGTACAGACACCGATATATCCTTCATGCAGCTCAATGACACGCCACCCGCAGGTGCCGTGTTTGCAGGGTGGGATGCCACCAGCGTCGCTGCGGGTTCGTCCATCATCGGCTTGCACCATCCGAGCAGCGATCTGCTCAAGCTCAGCATCGGGGCGGTGGCGGGTCAGTCGAGCTGCTCCAGCATCTCCTCCACCCAGTTCCAGTGTGTGGGCAGCACCGGCAATTTCTACAGGGTGACGTGGAGCCAGGGCACGACCGAGGGCGGCAGCAGCGGCTCGGCCATTTTCCGCGCAGGCAAGGTCATCGGCACGCTGTACGGGGGCGCCGCCATCTGCAGCAATCGCGCATCGCTGGATTACTACGGCAGATTCGATGTGGCCTACAACGCTGCGCTGAAGACCTGGCTGGCTGGCTCGGTCACTTCGCCACAGCCGTCTGCGCGCACTGCCATCTACCGCTTTTTCAACGTACAGACCGGCGCGCACTTCTTCACGGCCAGCGCTGCCGAGCGCGACTTTGTCATCCAGACGTATCCGCAGTTCCAGTACGAAAACATCGCCTTCTACGCCTATGCCCAGCCCACCGCAGGCCAGAGCACCGTGTTCCGCTTTTTCAACACGAGCAACGGCGCCCACTTCTACACCATTAACCAGGCTGAAAGCGACTTCGTCCGGGCCAACTATCCCGTCTTCAACTACGAAGGCCCGATCTGGTATGCCCAGGCATCGGCCGCTGCGGGCACCACGCCCATCTACCGCTTCTACAAGCCAGCCACCGGCACCCATTTCTACACCGTGAGCGCTGCCGAGCGCGATTTCATCATCGCCAACTACCGGGACTTCCAGTACGAAAACATTGCGTACTACGCTTGGACCAGCCAGTAAGGCAGGGCGCGCGCCGACCGTATGACCATCCAGACCGACGACTTCGCCCCCGCTCCTGCCAAACGTGTCATCTCCGCCGCGCCCGCTTCTCCACAGGAAGAAGCGATCGAACGGGCCCTGCGCCCCAAGCTGCTGCAGGAGTACGTGGGCCAGTCCAAGGCGCGCGAGCAGCTGGAGATCTTCATCGGTGCGGCCCGAAAGCGCGGCGAGGCGCTGGACCATGTGCTGCTGTTCGGCCCACCAGGCCTGGGCAAGACCACGCTCAGCCACATCATCGCGGCCGAGCTGGGTGTGAACCTGCGCCAGACCAGTGGCCCGGTGCTTGAAAAGCCCAAGGACCTGGCCGCGCTGCTGACCAACCTGGAAAAGAACGACGTTCTCTTCATCGACGAGATCCACCGCCTCTCGCCCGTGGTCGAGGAAATCCTCTACCCCGCGCTGGAGGACTACCAGATCGACATCATGATCGGCGAGGGCCCGGCGGCGCGCAGCATCAAGCTGGACCTGCAACCCTTCACGCTGGTGGGGGCGACCACCCGCGCGGGCATGCTCACCAACCCGCTGCGCGACCGCTTCGGCATCGTGGCGCGGCTGGAGTTCTACACGGCCGAGGAGCTTGCGCGCATCGTCAAGCGCAGCGCCGGGCTGCTCAACGCGCCCATGGACGATGAGGGCGGTTTCGAGATCGCCCGCCGCTCGCGCGGCACGCCCCGCATTGCCAACCGCCTGCTGCGCCGGGTGCGCGACTATGCCGAGGTCAAGAGCGACGGGCGCATCACCAAAACAATAGCCGACAAGGCCCTGGCCATGCTCGACGTGGATCCGCAGGGCTTTGACGTGATGGACCGCAAGCTGCTCGAAGCCGTGATCCACCGCTTTGACGGGGGCCCGGTGGGGCTGGACAACATTGCCGCCAGCATTGGCGAAGAGGCCGGCACCATCGAGGATGTGATTGAACCCTATCTGATCCAGCAGGGCTTTTTGCAGCGCACGCCGCGCGGGCGCATTGCCACGCTGGCGGCGTTCCGGCACCTGGGGGTGGCACCACCGCAGGCGGCGGGCGGGCTGTTTTCTGAATAGCACCCATCCGGCACCAACGGCACCCATGACATTCCTTGCATTCACCAGTTGGGGGTTGGTGCAATGAATGCCCGCCGTGTAGCCCTTGCGCTGGGCGCTGTCGTATTGGCGGGCGCCGCTGCCATCGGTGCCGTGGCGCTGCGCGGCCCGCAGGTCGATGCGCTGGCAGTGCAGTCTGCTCCGCTCGTACGCACCCTGCAGTTTTCAGCCCGCGTGGCCACCTTGTCGCGGGTGGATGTGGGCAGCACTGTGACTGGCCGGGTGGCGCAGGTGCGAGTGGCCGAAGGCGCGCAGGTGCGCCAGGGTGATGTGCTGATCGAACTTGAAGCCGATGAGCTGCGCGCCGCACTGGCGCAGGCGGCGGCTTCGGAGCGGCAGGCACATGCGCGGCTGGCGGGCCTGCGCAGCAGTGGCCGCAGCGCCGCACAGGCCGCTCGCGCGCAGGCCGATGCCACGCTGCAGGCCGCCAGCGCCAGCCTGGCCCGGGTGCAAAAGCTGGTGGCGGATGGCTTCTACAGCCCGGCGCAGCTCGACGATGCCCGGCGCGCCGTGGACGTGGCGCGAGCCCAGCAGCAAAGCGCGCAGGCGCAGATCGAGGCCAATGCCGATGCCGGCACCGACATGGTTCAGGCGCAGGCGCAGCTGGCACTGGCACAGGCCGCCACGCAGGCGGCGCGGGCACGGCTGGCGCAGGCCGTGCTGCGGGCGCCGGCCGATGCGCGCGTGCTGGTGCGCGAGGTCGAGCCCGGCCAGATCGTGCAACCCGGCAAGGCCCTGCTCAGCCTGGCGCTGGCCGGGCCCACCCAGCTGGTGGCGCCGGTGGATGAGCGCTTTCTGGACCAGCTGCAGCCGGGCCAGAAGGCATCGGTGGTGGCGGATGCGTTTGCCGGCCAGCGCTTTGCAGCGCGCGTGCTGTCCATTGCCCCGGCGGTGGACGCCCAGCGCGGCGCCATCGAAGTGAAATTTGCGCTGGAGCAGCAGGCGCCTGCGTTCCTGCGCGAGGACATGACCCTGTCGGTCGAGGTGGAGACTGCCCGGCGCGACAAGGCACTCGTCTTGCCGCAGGCCGCCCTGCGCAGCACCGGAGGTGCGGACACAGCTACTGTGCTGGTGCTGCAGGACGGCCGTGCCCTGGCGCGCGGTGTGCGGCTGGGCCTGCGTACGCTCGATGCGGTCGAGGTGCTTGACGGCCTCAAAGAAGGCGACACCGTACTGCGCGGCGGCGACCTTGAACCTGGTGACCGGGTACGGCCCCGCACGGTGCAGTGGGCGTCGGGCACGGCTGCGACCGCAGGCCAGCAGCCCGGAGCCGATGCAGGCGCGGCCCTCACCAACGCCATGGGCCGTTGAGCAGGCCTCATGCTGATCTGGCCCGGCTTCGAGTTCCGCGTAGCGCTGCGTTTTCTGCGCGAGGGCCGCATGCAGACGGTGCTCATCATCGTGGGCGTGGCGGCAGGCGTGGCGGTCATTGCCTACATCTCGGCGCTCATCAGCGGCCTGCAGTCCAACACGCTGAACAAGACCCTGGGCGCGCAGGCTCACATCACCCTGCGGGCGCCTGACGACCTCGTCACGCCCGCAGCCTCGCCAGCGCCTGGCGTTGCCGTGCTGACGGAAACACAGCCGCGCGCCCAGCGCCTGCGCTCGGTGGCCAACTGGCAGGCGCTGGTGCCGCTGCTGGAGGCCCTGCCCGAGGTGGCTGGCGTTTCGCCCATGGTGTCGGGTGCAGGCCTTGCGCTGCGCGGCGAGGCCACGCAGGCCATTGCCTTGATGGGTGTGGATCTGGACCGCTACGACCGTGTGGTGGGGCTGCGCTCCAAGGTCATCAGCGGCAGCGCGCGCCTGTCACCCGGCGAGGCGATTGTGGGGCGCGAGCTGGCGGCCGACCTGGGCGTGCGCGTGGGCGACCGCCTCACGGTGCAGACCGGCAGCGCCAGTGGCACGGTCAGTGATTCGGTGCGCGTGACCGCGCTGGTGGACCTGGGCGTGAAGGACCTGAACCGCCGCACCGTGATCGTGCCCCTGCGCGCTGCACAAAGCCTGCTGGCGCTGCCCGGCGGTGCCAGCCAGCTCGACCTGACCCTGCACGACGTGTGGGTGGCACAGGCGCTGGCGCGC
Organism: Acidovorax sp. BL-A-41-H1; assembly: GCF_051942715.1. NCBI lineage: Bacteria > Pseudomonadati > Pseudomonadota > Betaproteobacteria > Burkholderiales > Comamonadaceae > Acidovorax > Acidovorax sp. BL-A-41-H1. The sequence goes on from NZ_JBPVJQ010000003.1 coordinate 807,089, forward strand.
GAGTTGCAGGGCCGCTTCCCCTACAAGATTGAAAGCTGGCAGGAGAGCAACGCACAGCTGGTGTCTGCGCTCAATGCGCAGTCCATCAGCACGGCCATCATCCGCGGCGTGGTGCTGGCGGTGGTGGTGCTGGGCATGGCCAGTGTGCTGGTGGTGTCGGTGGTGCAAAAGGGCCGCGAGATCGGCATCCTGCGGGCCATGGGCGCAACCCGTGGCCAGGTGCTGCGGGTGTTTCTGGTGCAGGGCGCCGTGGTGGGCGCGCTGGGCTCGGTGCTGGGGCTCTTGCTGGCCGTGGCGCTGATCTGGGTGTTTACCCACTTCGTGCGTGGCTCGGACGGGCTGCCCTTGTTTTCGATATCGCTGCCGCCCGCCATGGCGCTGCAGGTGGCGCTGATCGCATCGGTCTGCGGCGTGCTGGCCGCGGTGGCGCCCGCGCGGCGCGCCGCCGCGCTGGATCCGGCCCAGGCCATCAGGCTGTGATGACCCACGCCGCTGCCACCCGCCCCGCTACCGGCAACGGCGATGCACTGATCGCGCTGGGCTCTGTACGCAAGAGCTACAACATCGGCCGCCCCAGCGAGGCCGAGGTGCTGCACGGCATTGACCTGCGCGTGGACCGCGGCGAGTTCATCGCGCTGATGGGCCCCTCGGGTTCGGGCAAGAGCACGCTGCTCAACATCCTCGGGCTGCTCGAACGAATGACGTCGGGCAGCTACGCGCTGGGCGGTGAAGAAGTCAAGGGCCTCGATGATGCTGCGCTGACCTTGCGCCGGCGCAGCACGCTGGGGTTTGTCTTCCAGTTCCACCACCTGCTGCCCGCGTTTTCGGCGCTGGAGAACGTCACGCTGCCCGCCCTCATGGCCGAAGGCCGGGTGAGCACCACGCACCTGGAGCATGCCCGCAGCCTGCTCGATGCCGTGGGCCTGGCCCAGGCCATGCACAAGCGCCCAGCAGAGCTGTCGGGCGGCATGCAGCAGCGCGTGGCGATTGCCCGCGCGCTGGTGATGAACCCGCCGCTGGTGCTGGCCGACGAGCCCACGGGCAACTTGGATACCGCCTCGTCGGCCGAGGTGTTTGCCCTGCTGCGCCGCATCCATGCCGAGCGGGGCACGAGCTTTGTCGTGGTCACGCACGACCCCCGTCTGGCCGCGCGCTGCGACCGGCTGGTAGAGCTGGTGGATGGCCGCATCGCGCGGGACGAAGCCATCACCGGGGGCGTGGAGCCTGCCCATGCCGGGTGAGCGCAAGACTGCCGGGATGCTATTGAAGAAATAGCTGACAGGCCAATTGGAATAAGCACTACAGGCTAATTTGGCATTGAAAACGCCGGACGCACCGGGCTTTTCAGGATGGGTGTGCTGCCGCCTCGGGGCTCATGTCCGCGGGCGTGTGCGTGCGGGCCACGCCCTCCACTGCGCGCTGTGCTGCGCTGCTGTGGGCCAGGCCGGCCAGCCACCCGCTGACGATCAACGCCTGCGCCGCGTAGTACGTACCCAGCACCCAGACCTGTGACCCCGGCAGCGGCGTCACAAAACGGTTGGTGGCCAGCAGCGAATCGCTAAGCATGAAGAACCCGGCGCCCAGCGCCACGAGCAACGAAGGTGCATCGCGCAGCACCGTTGCCCGGCCGATCGCCTGCGCCGCCATCAGCGCAATCACCAGCACGTACGCTGCCACGGGCGCGCGCAGCCCCGGAGGCAGCCCGCCCGCCCACAAAAAGGCAAACATCGCAGCGCCCACACCGAGTGTGGCGGCCAGGGCCCCACGGTGCGGAAACCACTGCTGGCCGCCCTTGAACAGCGCCACGTAAAACAGGTGCGCCACCAGAAAGCTCACCAGGCCCGGGATGAAGAAGCCGGGCAGCATCAGGAACACATCGCCCGCCAGCGATCCGGCGAGCGCTGCCAGCATGAAAACACGGCTTTTGGTGCCAAACTGGCCGATAGCGCTTGTTTTATTTGCACTTGCAGCTATTAAAATAATAGCAATCACCATGGTCAGCGGCTTGCATAGCAGGTGCCATTGGGTCAGCCCCAACGCACTGGTGGCGGTGGCCAGCGCCGCGCTTTGCAGCATCAGCGCCATCAGCATGCCGATGCGCCCCTGCATCACGGCGCCCAGCGACCATTGGGCCGTCAGCAGCACTGCAAACCAGATGGCGTTGTGCGCCAGCGGCGCCGCATCGGCCCGCCACAGAAACACCGCCACGCCCGCCAGCAGCACCGCAAACTGCACCAGCGCAAACCACTGCACCGCGCGCGACATGGGTGGCTGGTACCGCTGCATCTGCTCCATGCGGAAGGCTGGTTTGGGAAAGCGCCGTGCCACATCCGCTGGCCGCCAGCCCGGCGGCTTGATCCACACCCGGAGCTTGTCAGGCCAGCTGCGCGCGTGCCAGCTGTCGTGCGCCAGCCCGGCATATACCTGCGCGTTGGCCCAGAGCGGGTCCCAGCTGCCCAGCAGGCCGCGCGTGCCGTACACGCATTTTTCGTGCGGGTCCTCGTCCTTGAAGGTGCCGAAGATCCGGTCCCACACGATGAGAATGCCGCCGTAGTTCTTGTCGATGTACGGATCGTTCACGGCGTGGTGCACGCGGTGGTTGCTGGGGCTGCAGAACCACCGGTCAAACCAGCCCAGCGTGCCAACCTGCTCGGTGTGCACCCAGAACTGGTAGAGCAGGTCGATGAGCGCCACCACCGCAAACACCAGCGGTGGCACGCCCGCCAGCGCCATGGGCACATAGAACACCCAGCCCAGCAATGCGCCCGAGCTGGTCTGGCGCAGGGCGGTGCTGAGGTTGTAGTCCTGGCTCTGGTGGTGCACCGCGTGCGCGGCCCACAGCACGGCCGATTCATGCCCCATGCGGTGCAGCCAGTAGTAGCACAAGTCGTAGAACACCAGCGCCAGCAGCCAGCCGGGCAGGCTGGTCCAGAAGGCGTCGTTCCGCCACAGTGCCACATGCTCGAACAGCGCCGTGTAGATGCCGATGCGCAGCAGCCGCGTGAACACCGCGCTGGTCTGGCTCAGCATGCCCAGGCTGATGCTGCTCATCGCATCGGCCAGCCGGTAGGTGTTGCGCTGGCGCCGATAGCCCACGGTCAGCTCGACTGCGATCAGCAGCAGAAAGACCGGCGTGGCAAGAACAATGATCTGGGATGGGCTCATGGGTCAACACGGGCGCGCCGGGTGGAGCGTACGCAGTGCCATTCTTGCGCCGATCAGGTCAGCGCGCCTCTGGCATCAACCCTGATGATGCGTTCCACCACGCCGTCCAGCAGGCCGCCACGCACGCCGATCATGAAGTCGTAAAGGTTCACGGTGGGGTCGCAGTGGCCCGGGATGAGCCACAGCATCTGCCCCAGCGCGGGCAGCCGGGCTTGCGGACCCTGGGCGTACAGCAGACCGTGCTCGTCACCCGCGTTGGCGTAGCGCAGCGCGTAGTCTGGCGGCAGCAGGGCTACGGTGGGCAGGCCCGAGTCGATGGCGTGGCTCTTGTGGCCGGCGTCGCACACGGCGTGGCCTTCGTGCACCGAGATCACCTGCGTCTTGATGAAGGCCGCGTGCTCGAACTGCGGCTGGGCGGGCTCGCGCTCGTTGCGGGCGTAGTCGGCATCCATGAACAGGAAGGACCCCGCCTGCAGCTCGCTGAACACGCCGCTGGCGGCCTCGTGCACCAGCGTGCCGGTGCCCGAGCCGGTGACCAGCGGCACCGGCAGGCCCGCGGCCTCGATCAGCTGGCGCGTGTGCCGCGCGGCGGCCACCACATCGGCAATAGCCGACCTGCGGCCCACCGTGCTGGCCATGTGCTGGGCGCGGCCGTGGTAAGCCTGCAGGCCTGCAAACCGCAGCCGGCCATGCTGTGCCACGGCCTGTGCCAGTGCCACGGCGGCCTCGCCGGGCGGCACGCCGCAGCGGCCCTGGCCCACGTCAATTTCCACCAGTACGTCAATGCCCGCATCGCTGCCATGCTGCGCCATGGCTTCGGCCAGGCGGGCAATGCCTTCGGCGTGGTCCACCGCAATCGCCAGGCGCCCGCCTTGCGCAGCCAGGCGTGCCGCCAGCCGCGCGGCGCGCTGCAGCTTGGGCATGGCCACCACCTCGTTGGTGATGGCGATGTCGGTCACGCCGCCGTCGGCCAGTGCTTCGGCTTCGGACACCTTCTGCACGCACACGCCCTGCGCACCGGCACGCTGCATCTGCAGCGCCAGCGCAGCGCTCTTGTGCATCTTGGCGTGGGGGCGCCAGCGCACCTGGTGCTTGCGCGCAAAGTCGGCCATGCGCTGGATGTTGCGCTCCATCGCGTCAAGGTCGATCACCAGTGCAGGCGTGTCGATCAGGTCCACGCGCTGGCCGACGGCGGATTTGAGAGAGTCAGGTATGGGTTTCATCGCGCGCTGCGTTGTCCAGGTGCTGGGTGTCGGCCCACCCGACCAGGGTCAGGCCGTCAGGGGTCCACAAAAGACGGTTGATGGCGGTGTTGGCCAGTTGCCAGGTGCGCGGCGCCTGGATGTCCTGACGCGTGGCCAGGCGGTACAGCACATCGAGCACGCCGCCGTGCGCCACCATCACGATCTGCTCGCCCGCGTGCTCGCGTGCCAGCGCCGTGACGGTGCGCTCGATGCGGTCGCGCAGGGTGAGCAGCGACTCGCCGCCGTTGGGCGCGTAGTGCGGATCGCGCTTGCGCCAGCGCAGGGCATCTTCGGGCAGTTCGGTTTCGATCTCTGCAAACGTGCGGCCCTGAAAGTGGCCAAAGCTGCGTTCGCGCAAACCCGTGTGCGTGACCAGCGGCGCGCCGGTGCTATGGGCCACAGCCTGTGCGGTGGCGTGGGCACGTTGCAGGTCGCTGGTGTAGACGGCGGCCACAGGTTCGGACGCCAGCGCCCGGGCAACCTGCCGGGCTTGCCACAGCCCGGTGTCGTTCAGCGGAATATCCAGATGGCCCTGGATGCGCGTGTCCACGTTCCAGGCGGTCTCTCCGTGGCGGATGGCGACGATGCGGGTGGCGTCCATGCGGGCGTGTGGGGTGTCGGTGTGGGGCTGACAAGGCAGCCGGTTGCCCGGCCGCCCATGCGCGACCGCCCGCGAGGCCGCCATGTGGTCTGCGCCCGGCCCGCTGGCCCTGGCGCCGCGCAAGCTTACCGCGTTGCCGGGACTCCGGGGGGCGAAGATGCGCCCGGGGAGGGTACTACCACCCCGGGTGTGGCCGCCGAATTGCCGGTGCGAGTGCCTTGCGCTGGCGGCGCCAAGAGCGGCAGCTTTACCTGCCGTACGCCGGCGGGCGGTGCCGGAAACCCTTGCAGCGCCGCATCAAACAGCACGCCGTACACGCCCGGGTCGCTCACCCACACTTCCTCGTGCACTGCCGAGGTCTCGTACACCACGGCCTGGTCGCGGGCGCTGCGCAGCACCACGCTGACGGCGCGCCGGTACAGCGGCGTGGGTACGCCCATGCCCCACAGGCCGCCCACGCCCCAGCCGCGGCCATGCCAGCCGCCGCCAAATGCCCAGGGCGACGGCCCAAACCCGCCGTAGGGCCCGTAGGGGTAGCCCCACGGGTCTGCCCGGGGCACGGTATCGGCCTGTACGTTGATCTGGGCCAGCAGCTGCGGTGCAGCATCGTCACGCTGCAAGCCAGCGCGCGCCAGGGCCTGATCGGCCAGGGCGGCAATGGTGTCGAACGCCAGGCCCTGCTGCGACGGCAGGCGCTCCAGCCGGTAGGTGGCGGGTGTGGTCACCGCGCCGGGTGTGGCAAAGCTCTGCACGCGCCCGTCCACGATGCGCGGACCGGTGCTGCAGCCTGCAAGCACCACGGCGGCAAGCGCTGCCACCAGAGCGGGGGTGAGGCGGCGAAGGTTCATGGCAGTCAGTCCTCGGTGATGTCCGCAACGGGACGATCATGGTGAGACACGGTCCGCCGCCGCAGGTTCACGACAGCTGCACTACCTGAACACCTGGTAACGAAGGTGACGGGGCCGAGAACTCTTCCTTGTCGAAAGCCTTGTCCCCGTCTTCGCTGGCGATGCCGGTGGCCCGGGCGTTCTTGAAGTCGTACAGGCTGCCATCTAGCAGGTGCGAGGGCACCACGTTCTGCAGCGCGTTGAACATGTTTTCCACGCGGCCCGGGAAGCGCTTTTCCCACTCGCGCAGCATCTCGCCCACTTGCTTGCGCTGCAGGTTCTCCTGGCTGCCGCACAGGTTGCACGGGATGATGGGGAAGTTGCGGTGCGCGGCCCAGCGGGTGGTGTTTTTCTCGGCCACGTAGGCCAGCGGGCGGATCACCACATGCTTGCCGTCGTCGCTGACCAGCTTCGGCGGCATGCTTTTCATCTTGCCGCCGAAGAACATGTTGAGCAACAGCGTTTGCAAAATGTCGTCACGGTGGTGGCCCAGCGCTATTTTTGTGCAGCCCAGCTCATCGGCCACGCGGTAGAGAATGCCCCGGCGCAGGCGGCTGCACAGGCTGCAGGTCGTCTTGCCCTCGGGAATCAGCTTCTTGACGATGCTGTAGGTGTCCTCGTTCTCGATGTGGAACGGCACGCCGGTGCTGGCTAGGTATTCGGGCAGCACATGCTCGGGGAACCCGGGCTGCTTCTGGTCGAGGTTGACCGCCACCAGGTCAAAGTGAATGGGCGCGCGGGCCTTGAGCTTGAGCAGGATGTCCAGCAGCGCATAGCTGTCCTTGCCGCCCGACATGCACACCATCACCTTGTCGGCTTCTTCGATCATGTTGAAGTCGACGATGGCCTTGCCCACCTCGCGGCACAAGCGCTTTTCAAGCTTGTGGGTTTCGCGCTCGATCTTCATGCGGGCAGCTCCGCTGGTGGCTTCGGTGCTTTCCTCCGTCCAGCCCGTGGATTGGGCGGAGGTTGGGGCTTCATTCAGTACTGCGCTCATGGGGTCACCACTGTCCTGTCTCGACGCGAATCGCCACTTCGCAGTCGTCAAAAATTTCCAGCTTGGCAATCTTCACCCGCACCCCCTGCACGCCGGGCAGCTGCATCAGGCGTTTGGCGAGCTTGCCGATCAGGCTCTCGAGCAGGTTCACGTGTTCGGCCGTGCACTCGTCGATGATGATCTGGCGCACCTTGCGGTAGTCCAGCACGTGGCTGATGTCATCGTCGTGCGGCAACAGCGGCTGGAGGCCCTGGTTCAGCTCGGCATCGACCTGGATGGGCTGGGGCGCGGTGCGCTCGTGGTCGAGGATGCCCAGGTTGGCATCAAAGCGCAAACCGGTGAGCGTGAGGATCTGGGTGCCTGCAGCGTCTGTCATGAAAAGGGTCCTGGATGGAGTGGCGGCTTGCGCGCGCTCACATCAACGAAAAATCGCGGTCGAACTTCATCAGGTGCTGGCCGCCGTCGACCAGCAGCGTAGTGCCGGTGATGGAACGATTTTCCAGCGCGAACTTCACCGTGGCTGCCACGTCTTCGGGGGTGGACGAGCGGCCCAGCGGGCTCAGGGAGTGGAGCTGGGCAAACTTGTCGTCGCTGAGCATGTGGCTCGTCAGCGTGAGGCCCGGGGCCACGCCCACCACGCGCACCCGTGGTGCCAGCGCCAGGGCCAGCATGGTCCCGGCGGCTTCCAGCGCGGCTTTGGACAGCGTGTAGCTCAGAAAGTCGGGGTTCTGGTTCCAGAGCTTCTGGTCCAGCAGGTTGACCACGGCGCCCTGGGCATCGGTTTCGCCCTGGGCTGCGCGCTCGGCGATGTGCTGGTGCAGCGCCTGGGCCAGCAGCACGGGCGCCCCGGTATTGCTGCGCAGGTGTTTTTGCAGCGCGTCAAAGCCGAAGGTGTCCACGCTGTCGTGCTCGAACAGCGAGGCGCTGTTGACCACGGCATCCACGCTGCCGAAATGCGCCACCACGCGGGGCAGAAGGGCCCGCACGGCGGCTTCGTCGTCAAAATCAGCCTCGAAATGGGCGCTAGCGCTTGTCAGTAATGCACATTCAGCTACTGTATTGATAGCATCTTGCTCCGACGAGCGGTAGTGCACCGCCACCTGCCAGCCGCCTGCGGCCAGGGCCAGTGCGATGTGGCGGCCCAGGCGCTTTGCAGCGCCGGTCACCAGCACCGTGCGGGGGCGTGTGTGAAGGGGAGGGGTGGACATGTAAGGGACAATGCGGGCCGTGACCCAAAGACCCGAGAGTTTAACGACCGCCCTGCACGCGCACATCTGCGAGGCCATTGCCGCCGCCGGTGGCTGGCTGGGATTTGACCGCTTCATGGAACTGGCCCTGTACACCCCGGGGCTGGGCTACTACGCCAACGATTCCACCAAGTTCGGTGCCATGCCGGACTCTGGCAGCGACTTCGTGACCGCGCCCGAGCTCACACCCCTGTTCGGCCAGACGCTGGCCGTGCAGGTGGGCCAGGCGCTGGCGCAGACCGGCACAGACGAGGTGTGGGAGTTTGGTGCGGGCTCAGGCGCGCTGGCGCTGCAGCTGCTCGACGCACTGGGCGACCAGGTGCAGCGCTACACCATTGTGGATCTGTCGGGCAGCCTGCGGGCGCGCCAGCAGGCAAAGCTGGTGGCGCACGCCCACAAGCTGCGCTGGGTGGATGCGCTGCCCGAAACCTTCAGCGGTGTGGTGGTGGGCAACGAGGTGCTGGACGCCATGCCCGTGCAGCTGCTGGCCCGCCACGGCGGCCAGCAGACCGGGGTATGGCACGAGCGCGGCGTGGTGGTGGCCGATGACGGCAGCTTTGCCTGGGCAGACCGCCCCACGCACCTGCGCCCGCCGATCGCCATCGAAGGCCCGCAGGACTACCTGACCGAAACGCACGCGCAGGGCGAAGGGTTCATCCGCATGCTGGCCGACCGGCTCACACGCGGCGCGGCCTTTTTGCTGGACTATGGCTTTGGCGAGGACGAGTACTACCACCCGCAGCGCCACATGGGCACGGTGATGTGCCACCAGGGCCACATGGCCGATGGCGATCCGCTGGTGAACGTGGGGCTCAAGGACATTACCGCCCACGTCAATTTCACCGCCATGGCGCTGGCGGCGCAGGATGCAGGCATGCAGGTGCTGGGCTACACCACGCAGGCGCACTTCCTCATCAATTGCGGCTTGCTACCAAAAATGGAGCATCTACCCCAGGCAGAGCGTGCCACTGCGGCCAAACTGATCATGGAACATGAAATGGGTGAGCTGTTCAAGGTACTGGCGCTGGGGGCTGGCGAGCCGTGGGAGCCGCTGGGCTTTGCGCACGGCGACCGCTCGCACCGCCTCTGAACTGCTGGCCAGGCCCGACCCGCCCTCTTTACCGATCGCACATGCTCCGCTGGCTCATCGTGATGTTTCTGGCGCTCATGCTGCTGAGCTGGCTGTCACCCTTTTTGCGGCGCCTGGGGTTTGGCCAACTGCCGGGCGATCTGCGTTTTCGGTGGCTGGGGCGAGACTGGGATGTGCCGCTGGCTTCGACCTTGTTGTTGAGCTTCCTGGTCAGCCTGATCATGAAGCTGATCTGAGCGCTGTTGTTCAGGCTCCGGCGGTTTCCAGCGCGCTGAGAAATTCCCGGCGCCACCAGTGCACATCGTGCTCGCGGATGCCCGCCATCAGCTTTTGGTGGCGTTCCTGCCGCTCGGCCAGCGGCATCTGCAGCGCCTGCTGAATGCTGTCGGCCATGCCTTGCGTGTCATACGGGTTCACCAGCAGCGCTTCTTTCAGCTGCTCGGCTGCACCCGCAAAGCGCGACAGCACCAGCACCCCGGGGTCTTCCGGGTCTTGCGCCACCACGTATTCCTTGGCCACCAGGTTCATGCCGTCGCGCAGCGGCGTCACCAGCCCCACCGACGCTGCCCGGCACAGCCCGGGCACGCGCTTGCGCGCCACCATGCGGTGGATGTAGCGCACGGGCATCCAGTCCAGCTCGCCGTAGTCGCCGTTGACGGCGCCGCACAGGCCCTCCAGCTCCTGGCGCAGGTCTGAATAGGCGTTCACATCGTCGCGCGAGGGGGACGCAATCATGATCAGCGTGGCGCTGTTGCGGTTTTCCGGGTAGCGGTCCAGCAGTTCGCGGTACGCGCGCACACGGTGCGGCAGGCCTTTGGAGTAGTCGAGCCGGTCCACGCCCATCAGCAGGCGGCGGCGCGAGTATTCCTCGCGCATGCGTTCGCAGGTTTCAATGGCCTCGGGCGCGTTGGCCAAGCGTGTGAATTCGTCCACATCGATGCCGATGGGGAAGGCCCGCACGACCACCGTGGCGCCAAAAGCGCGCACGCGGCTGTCTTCCAGCTCCTCGGCACTGGCCTCGTTGCGCACGTATCGGGTGAAATGCGCCACGTCGCATTCGCTTTGCAGCCCCACCAGGTCGTAGGCAAACAGCGAACGCATCAGCCACTCGTGCTGCGGTATGGCGGCCATGATGAGCGGTGGGGGCACGGGGATGTGCAGGAAAAAGCCGATGCGCTGCTTGCAGCCCATGGCGCGCAGCTCGGCGGCCAGCGGAATCAGGTGGTAGTCGTGCACCCAGATGATGTCGTCGTCCTTCAGCAGCGGCAGCAGCTTCTGGGCATACATCCGGTTCACGCGGCGGTAGCCGGCGATGTAGCTGGCGTTGAAGTCGGCCAGGTCCAGCCGGTAGTGGAAAACCGGCCACAGCACGCTGTTGCTATAGCCCAGGTAGTAGCTGTCGTGGTCTTCGCGCGAGAGGTCCACCGTGGCCAGTGTCACGGCCCCGGCCTGGCGCACGCGCAGGTCGCCCTCGCCCGGTGTGCCGTCTTCGGTGATGTTGCCGCTCCAGCCAAACCACAGGCCTCCTGTCTGGCTCAGCGCGTCGCCCAATGCGACTGCCAGGCCCCCTGCGGCGGGTTTGCGGGGATCGGCGATGCGGTTGGAAATGACTACGAGACGGCTCATCTGTAAATCATTGCGTCCGCCCTGCAGCAGCCGTGTCGGACAAATGCGCGAATGCCCGGGGCCAGAAGGCGCATGCAGAGAACCGTGGCTGCAGGCCTGTGTGGCATCAGCCGCCCTCTTGCGGGCAAAACTTGGTGCCTGCCTACCTACCGTTCGCGGTCCCAGCTGGTGCGCGCGGCCGACAGCCATCCACGCAACGCAGCCGGTGTCATGCAGCGGTACTGGGCCATGGTGGCGCCTTCGCCGACCTTGATGCCCCAGCCGCCCAGCGCGTGTACGGCGGCAAAGCCCGCCTCGTCGGTGACATCGTCCCCCACGAAGACTGGCATGCGCCCGGCAAAGGGCGGCTGCGTCATGAAGTCGATGATGGCCTGGCCCTTGTGCACCCCACGCGGCTTGACCTCCAGCACGCACTTGCCGCGCAGCAGCTCCAGGCCATCCAGGCCCTGCACGGCGCGCTCCATCGCGCGCAGGCAGTGCACCTCCAGATGCTGTGCCTGCCGGTAGTGCAGTGCGATGCTGGCACGCTTGGTTTCCACCAGCAGGCCAGCTTGGCGCGCTGCGAGCTCCTGCGCTGCGTGCAGCACCTGCGTGAGGTCGGGCGTGGCGACGGAGGGAAGGGACTCGCCAAACAGGCGGTACTGCGCACCATGCTCGCTGGCCAGCGGCAGCCGCAGGGGTGCCAGAAAGCCGTCGATATCGGCTTCGGGCCGACCCGTGACAATGGCCAGTGCACCGCCCAGGTGGGCCTGCATGGCCGCCAGCGTGGGCACCAGGCCCGAGGCAATGCGCACCGCTTCGGGCCGCGGCGCCAGTTCGGTCAGGGTGCCGTCAAAGTCGAGAAAAAGCGCATGGGCAGTGGTCAGTATCGGGAGCAGCTGCATGGCCGGGGACCTTAGCAGAGCGCATCGGCTCTAAAGCCTCTGCGCGCCGTTTCAGTGCCTGTTTGCGCGTAACTTTGTGTAGACCGGGCGTGTCGGGTTTGCACCGTGCTCAGCCCTTGAAATCACCCGATCCAGCCGCACCCTCTGCATACCGCCTGTCACTCCTATCTGAGCCCTTCGCGTATGTCCGAACCCCTTCACATCGTCTGCCCGCACTGCCACACCACCAACCGCGTGCAAAGCGCAGACATGGCCAACGCACCCGACTGTGGCAAGTGCCACCAGCCGCTGTTTGCAGGCGCGCCGCTGGAGCTGGCGGGCGATGCGTTCGACCGCCACATCGGGCGCAACCACCGGCCGGTGCTGGTGGACTTCTGGGCACCATGGTGCGGCCCCTGCCGCCAGATGGCCCCCGCCTACGCGCAGGCCGCGCGCGAGCTGGAGCCCGCCGTGCGGCTGGCCAAGCTCAACACCGAGGCCGAGCCGGAGATTGCGGGGCGTTACGGCATCCGCAGCATCCCGACCATGATCCTTTTCCGCCAGGGGCGCGAGGTGTCGCGCATCTCGGGCGCGCTGCCAGCGGCTGACATCGTGCGCTGGGTGCGTTCAGTGGTCTGAAAAAAACGGGCCGCCGAAGGTGCGGCGCCACGCCACGCCACGGCGTGCGGCGCTTTTCCCATGCTTTGCTCTGGGTTTTGACTGATTCGTTCTAAAAACATACTATTCAGTCACTTTGTAACTATAATGTCCTGGAGTCAATCATGCCCACTGCCGCGCTTGCACTTTCGCCTGCTGTTGTCCGCGCAGCAGCCTTTCTGACCGTCACCGTGCTGGGCGCAGCGCTGTCCTTCGGCGCCCGTGCCCAGGCCTTTGACGCCGTGCGCCTGTACGGCGCGGTGCCGGAGCGCAATGGCGGCACGGTGGGGCTTGCCGTGGTGGCCGGGCATGAATATATGGGTTCGGACGAGCGCCGCACGCGGGCCTACCCGGCCATCGACTACCGCTGGGCCAACGGCTGGTTTGCAGGCACCACTAACGGCATTGGCTACAACTTCTCGCGCCAGCCGGGCGTGCAGTACGGCCTGCGCATGACGGCGGACTTCGGGCGCGACGAAAGCCGGTCTCCGGTGCTGCGCGGCCTGGGCGATGTGGATGCGCGGCCAGAGCTGGGCGCGTTCTACAACCTGCAGCCCACGGCCAACACCTTTTTGACCTCATCCCTGCGCTACGGCTCGGGCCAGGGGCGCGACGGGCTGCTGATCGACGTGGGCGCCGGCGTGACGGCACCGCTGTCCCCCGCATGGCGCGTGGGCGCGGGTGTGGCCGCTACCTGGGCCAACGCGGAGTACACGCAGTCGTACTTTGGCGTGGATGCCGCCCAGTCCGCCCGCAGTGGCCTCGGCCTGTACCAGGCGAGCGCCGGGGTGCGCGATGTACGCGTGTCGGTGTCCGCCACTTATGCCATCTCGCCGCGCGCATCGGCCACGGCAGGGCTGTCGTACAGCCGCCTGCAGGGCGATGCAGCCAACAGCCCCATCGTGCGGGACCGGGCTGGCGTCAACGGCGTGCTGGCCGTTACCTACGCGTTCTGACGCAAGCGGGCTGACGCCTCGCGCGTCGGTCCACTGCGGCCCGCTGAGGCCTTTCGTTCAGTCCGCCGCTGCGCCCTGCAGCCATTGCCCCACCGCCGCCACCCGCGCCTGGTGAATGAGCGTGCCGACCTGCGGGCCGCTCATGCCGCGGGTGGCTGCGTCGGCCGCAATGTCGCGCGTGACCACGTCCTGCACGGCGCCCAGCGCCGCCAGCAGGCGCGGGCGCTGCGGGTAGGCGGCTTCTTCAAACCCCAGTCGTCCGCGCGCATCGCATTCACACGCCAGCAGGATGTCGGCAAACCGCTCGGGCTTGCGGATGGCGTCGCAGCGCTCCAGCAGCCGCACGATGGCTGCGGCTGAAAGATCGCCGCTGCGGTGGATGTTGCCGTGCTCCCGGGCCACCACGTCTGCGGTCTCGCGGCAGTCGAGCGGTACGCGCATGCGTTCGGCCACGGCTTTCAGCAAGCGCGCGCTGCGCTCCTCGTGGCCGATGTGGCGTGGTAGCACATGGGGGGGCGTGGTGCCCTTGCCCAGGTCGTGCGCCAGGCAGGCAAAGCGCACCACCAGCGGCGCCTGCAGCCGGGCGGTCATGTCCAGCACCATCATCAGGTGCACGCCGGTGTCCACCTCGGGGTGGTACTCGGCACGCTGGGGCACGCCCCACAGGCGGTCCACCTCGGGCAGCAGCACCTGGAGCGCGCCGCACTCGCGCAGCACCTCGAACATGCGCGAGGGCTTGTCTTCCATCAGCCCGCGGGCCAGTTCCTGCCACACGCGCTCGGCCACCAGGTGGTCGGCTTCGCCATGCTCGACCATCTCGCGCATGAGTCCCATGGTCTCGGGCGCCACCGTGAAGTCGGTAAAGCGCGCGGCAAAGCGGGCCACCCGCAGGATGCGCACCGGGTCTTCGCGGAAGGCATCGGTCACATGGCGCAGAACACGCGCCTGGAGGTCTCTGGAGCCGGAATATGGGTCAAAAATGGCTGTAGCCCCCGGTTCAATTGGTCCTTCTGCTATTGAATTAATAGTAAGGTCGCGCCGCGAGAGATCCTGCTCCAGCGTGACGTCGGGCGAGCTTTGCACCACAAAGCCCCGGTAGCCTTTGCCGCTCTTGCGCTCGGTGCGCGCCAGTGCGTACTCCTCGCGCGTTTCGGGGTGCAAGAACACCGGAAAGTCGCGCCCCACCGGCAGGTAGCCCAGCTCCAGCATGTGCTCGGGCGTTGCGCCCACCACCACCCAGTCGCGGTCGTTCACAGGGCGGCCCAGCAGCTTGTCGCGGACGGCGCCGCCCACCATGTAGATTTGCATGGGGCGCAGTGTAGAACCAGCGCGCGGGGCCTTGGAATGCGCGCGGCCTGCGGGCGCCGCATGGCAGTTATCCTGTGGCCACCATGGCACTTCCACCGTCTCTCACTTCCCTCACCATTGCGCAGCCCAACCCTGACGGCAGCCTGCCCATACCCGCTGCGCCCGATGCTGCTGCCAACGCCGCCGCCGAGGCGCTGCAGCGTGAGGCGCGAATGGACGCCATGCAGGCAAAGCTGGATGAGCTGCAGGAGATTCTGGCCAAGCCCCTGACCGAGATCCTGGCCGAGCATGACCGGTTCAAGGAGGCTACCGCTGCCTGGGATGCCTTTGGCGCGATGTGGATGCTGTCGCAGCGTGCCATGAAGCGCGTGGCCCTGGACCTGGCCGCCCAGCAGGGCGTCAGCGACGAAGACGTGGTGGCCCGCGCGCTGACCTACGCCAACAACGTGCTCAACGGGGACGGCGAAGACCTGGGCGGCACCATTGCGCCAGCGCAGATGGCGCACATCGCGCGGCACAAACCGTTTTTGCGCAAGCAGTTCCGGTAGGGCGGCGTGGGCGCTCTGCGACACGGCGATGGCGATGGCGATGGCGATGGCGATGGCGATGGCGAGCCCATCGTGCGCCTTCGTCGCAACTTCTGCCCCGTGCGGTAACGGCACCGAGTTGCGGCTTTTTTGACACAACTGGTAACATCCTGCGAGACCATCACGCGGTCACGGGCAGGAGTTTTATCAAGGGGACGGCGGCATGCAGCAAGAGCAGGCAAACGTGCCATCAACGGCGATTGCCGTGAATTACAGGCTGCTTGTCGAGAGCCTGAAGGACGTGCTGTGGGTGGTGGATGTTGACTCCGCACAGCTGACCTACATCAGCCCTTCCATCGCCGAGCTGCGCGGTATCTCCCCGCAGGACGCCATGGCCGAGTCTGCCACTCCGGAAAAGGGTGGCGGTTCGTTGCAATGGTTTTTTGCGCGCATGGCCGAACGCGCAGCGGGGGTCCAGTGCGGCGAAATCGCCGAGAACCACCGCTTTCTGGATGAACTGGAACTGGAGCACAAAAACGGATCGACGGTGTACGCCGAACTGATAAGCCACTACCAGCGCAACCCTGACACCGGTCGGCTGGAGGCCTACGGACTCGCCCGTGACATCACGCAGCGAAGAAAGGCCGCAGAGGACCTGCGTGTCAGCGGCATCCGCCACCGGTTGCTGGCCGACCACGCCAATGACGTCATCTGGACCATGGCTGCCGATGGATCGATCACGTACGTCAGCCCGGCCGTCTACCGGGTGCGTGGCTTCACGCAGGAAGAGGCCATGCGACAGCCGATGGAGGAGATCATCACGCCTTCCTCGCAGGCCAGCGCCATGGCGTACTTTGGCGAAATGCTGCAGGCGATTGCAGCGGGCAAGACCCCGCCGGTGTACCTGGACGAGCAGGAGTACTACTGCAAGGACGGGTCCACCATCTGGACCGAAGTCCGGGCTTTTCCCCTGCTGGCCAGCGACGGCAGCTTTATCGAACTGCTGGGCATGACGCGCGACATCAACGTGCGAAAGCGCTATGAGAACGAACTGCGCGATGCCCATGCGCAGCTGGCAGCGGCCAACCAGCAACTGGTGGCGGCCAACCGCGAACTGGCGCGCCTGGCCGACGTGGCACAGCAGCAGGCCGCCACCGAACGCACCCTGCGCGAGGAGCAGGAGCGCCTGTTCACCATGCTGGCGCACGAGCTCAAGACGCCACTGGCCACCGTGCGCATGGTGGCGGCCAGCCTCCCGGGCAGCCCTGCCACCACCATTGCGAGCGCAGTGCGCGACATGAACGACGTGATCGAGCGCTGCGTCCAGTCGGGCCAGCTCAATGATGGCCGCATGGTGCCGCGGCGCGAAAAGTGCGATCTGGGCGACCTCCTGGCGCAGGCCGTGCAGTCGGGCCGCTGGCTGAACGACGTGGACACGCGCTTGCCTGAAGCGCGTGCCGTAGCGCACAGTGACGGACAAATGGTCCGCATCATCATCGACAACCTCATCGACAACGCAGCCAAGTACAGTGCGCCGGGCTCGCGCGTCCGGGTGTCAGTGGCGCCGCAGGCCCAGGCATCGGCGCCCGGCCATGCCATCCGGGTGGCCAATCTGCCAGGCCATGCGGGCTGGCCCGACCGCAGGAGTGTGTTCCAGAAGTACTACCGGGCGCCCCATGCGCAGCGCCAGTCGGGCGCGGGGCTGGGGCTGTTCCTGGTGGACAGCCTCGCGCGTCTTCTGGGCGGCTATGTCGACTATGTGCCTACCGACACCGAGGTGGTGTTTGTCTGCTGGCTGCCCGATGACGGGTTGCAGGCCCTGGCATCCGACGGGGGGCCCGCATGAACGTCATCGTCATCGAGGACAACGACAACCTGCGCCAGGCCACGGTGGCCATGCTGGTGCGCAACGGTCACTGGGCAAGCGGCCTGGTCTGCGCGGAAGACCTGGTCGACGTACAGCTTGTTCCGCAGCCAGATCTGTTTGTGGTGGACCTGAACCTGCCCGGCGAAGACGGGCTGAGCCTGGCCCGGCGGTTGCGCGCCATGCAGCCCCTGGTGGGGATCATCATGGTCACGGCCCGCACGCTGCTGGGCGACAGGCTCGCGGGTTACCACAGCGGGGCAGACATCTACCTGCCCAAGCCGGTCGACCCGTCGGAGCTGCTTGCGGCGGTCGAGTCGCTGGGGCGGCGGCTTCGCCAGACCATGCCGGCCGAACAGCCCGCCGGCACACGTGCCAGGCTGCGGCTGGCTCCGGCCGCCCGGTTGCTGACCGGCCCGGTGGCCGAGGTGCCGCTTTCAGAGAGCGAAGTGATCATTCTCGTGGGGCTGGGCAGTGCGCAGACGGGCCGGCTGGAGTATGCGGAGATCATGACCCTGCTGGGCGAAGACCCGCAGTCGTATGCGCAGGCCGCACTGGAGGTCCGCATCGTCCGGCTGCGCCACAAGCTGGTGCGCTCTGGTGCGCCTGCGGGCGCCATCAGCTCGGTGCGCGGCATCGGCTACCGCCTGACCGTACCGCTCACGGTGGTCTAGGAGCCTGCGCCACTGCCCGGCCCGTAAGGGGGGCCAGTGGTTGCTTGTGCGGCCAATCCGCTGAACGCGCCCCTCGCGCTGCGTCACTCGGCCCGCCTTATACCGGGCGGCGTGCCACGAAGCGCCCTTCATCGGCACTCTTTTATCCATGGGGCGCCCACCGCTGGCGAAACCTTCCTTCACTGCCCGTGGTGCTCAGCAATGCGGCGCAACAGGCTTGTCTGCACCGGTGTCGCTGTGCACGCCTTTGCACGGTCACTATTCGATCAACGCAGGACTTCGTTCGATAAATTTGCTTATTTGATATATATGCAAATACCTGCAGCTTTCCTTCATTCAAAGCCTGCTGCTTGCAACTACTGGACAAAGTGAAAAAGATGAAAAAATATTGATCAACGAGGACCACGCTCCTGTGCGCGATCTGTTCCGACTGGCGCTCGAAGACGGGCCCTTCCGGTTCTATGAGGCCGAGACGGGCGATGCTGGCTGGGAGCTGGCTTGCGAGATCCGGCCCGATATCGTGCTGCTGGATGTGTTGCTGCCCGGGCGACTGGGTGGGCTGGATGTCTGCAGGCTCATCAAGGCGGACCCCCGCACATGCGGGGCGCGGGTGATCATTGTGAGTGGTGCCCGCGTGCATGCTGCAGAGCGCGCAGCTGGGATGGCGGCGGGTGCAGACCATTACCTCGTCAAACCCTTCAGCACCGCGCGTCTCATCGAGGCCGTTCACGCTGCCCACACGGCCATGTGCTGAAGCCCGGCCCTGCTCATTCTGTCTGCCACCCGCCGGGGCGTATCCGCCCTGGGTGCCAGTGGTTGTCGTACGCACCTGGTTCCGACCGCAGTGCCTGGGCCGCCCCACCCATGACCCGAAGAAATTGCCAAGCACAAGGTAGGGAGAGGTTGGCAATACATCATTTTTGTTAATAAAACAAGGGTACAAAGGGGTTATATAAATCAAATTAACGATATACCTTTGGTAACATCGCTGCAAGAATGATGTTGGCGCGGGATCTGCTAAGCATCTGCATCAGTTCACATTTTGGATACGCCAACCCGCAGCCTTTTGGCTCGCCCACCACTGCCCCGTCATGAAAAGCATCCAGTCCGTCCGCGAGTTCGAGCGTCGCAAGGCCTTTCTCTCGCTGACCCCCGAAGACGAGGCTGCCTTGCGCAAGTTGCACGATGCGATGGGCGGCGACATGACGGCGTTTGTCGACGCGCTGTACGAGCATCTGCTTTCCTTCAGCGAAACAAGGGCGCTCATCAAGGGCGATGACATGCTTGCCCAGCTGAAGAAGACCCAGGCGGTGTACTTCGGCAAGCTCACGGCCGGCCCCTACGATGCCGACTACCTGGAGGACCGCAGCAAGGTGGGGCTGGCACACGCCCGGGTAGGGCTCTCCCCCGGCTGGTACCTTGGCGCGTACAGCCAGTACCTTTCGGGACTGCTGCCACTGGTAGTGGAAAGCACCGGCGGCAGGCAGCCCGAGTTTATTGACGCGTTCCGGGCGCTCATCAAGGTGGTGTTCCTTGACATTGGCGTGGCACTCGACGCCTACATCGCCCACCGCGACGACCTCATTGCAGACCTGCGCGACTACGGAGCCGCCTTTGCGCACCTGCCGTACGGCACCCTGGTCACCACCGATGACCTGAAGGTGGTATTTGCCAACCAGGCCTTCGAGAAGCTGTTTGGCTTTGCGCCCCAGAGCGTGCGGGGAACGTTGCTCCACAACCTGATGAACATCAAGGCGCTGGAGAAGCTGACCCGCCGCGCACTCAAGGGCGCCATGGTCAAGGAGTCCATCGAGCTGCTGCCGGTTCACAGCTCCCTGGGGGTTCAGGTCAGCGTCACGGTCCATTGCCTTCCGTCGCAACTGCCGGGTGATGAGGTCCGGCTGCTGTTCGTGTTTGAAGACCTGCGGGAGCAGACAAAGCTGCTGCGTGACCTGCTGGATGCGCAGTCGGTGGCGCGCATCGGTACGTGGCAGACCTACTTTGATGGCTCCATGTCGCTCACACCCCAGGCCGCCCGGATCATGGGCGTCCGTGGCGAGACCGTGACGTTCGAGAAGATCCTCACGCAGATCCACCCGACAGACTTTGAGCGGGTAATGACGCGCTGGGAGGCCGCCTCGCGTGGTGGGCCATTGCACGCGGAGTTCAGGGTGCAGCGGACCAACGGGATCGTCTGGGTGGAAGCGCGCGGGAAAATCGTACGGGACGAGGCCGACAACCCGGTGCATGCCTACGGCACGGTGCTGGACATCACCGAGCGCAAGGCCGCGGAGAAGGCCATGGAGCAGCTGGCGTTCTATGACACGCTGACCCGTTTGCCCAATCGGGCCCACGGTGTGGTCCTGGCCAAGAACGCGCTGGAGCGGGCCCATCAGAAGGGGCGGCGCGCCGTGGTGATGTTCATAGACCTGGACCGCTTCAAGGACATCAATGACTCGCAGGGCCACACCGTGGGAGACCATGTGCTGGTCGAAGTGGCGCGCCGCTGCGAAGCCGTGCTGGACGAGCACGATGCCGCAGCGCGCATGGGCGGCGACGAATTCATGTGTGTGCACCTGCTGGATGAGGCCGAATCCGTGTCCGCATTCGCCGAGCGGCTGCACGGCGTGATTGCGGGTCCGATCAATGTGGGGCACCTCTCGCTCGACGTGGGCGCCAGTATCGGCATCGCGCTGTACCAATCGCGCGCGGACAGCATCGACCTGCTCTTGCAGAACGCCGACATCGCCATGTATGCATCCAAGGCGCGCGGGGGTGGCTGGCTGCAGTACACCGGCGAGATGCGCGACGAGATCCACCGCCGCACCAGCATCGGCAACAAGCTCGGTCACGCCATCACATCGTCGCATCTGAAGTTGCACTTCCAGGCCAAGGTGGACATCGAGACAGGCGCGCTGGTAGGTGTCGAGGCCCTTACGCGCTGGGATGACGCCGAGCTGGGGAGCGTCAGTCCGTCGGAATTCATCCCCATTGCCGAGAGCCGCGGGCTTATCTCGCAGCTGGGCGACTGGGCGCTGACGGAGGCCTGCGCACTGCTCGCGCAATGGCAGGCGCGCGGCGTCTCGCCCATGCCTCCCATCGCGGTCAACGTGGCGCCGTCGCAGATTGCCGACGAGGATTTTCCGCAGCGGGCACTGCGCACCGTGCTGCGCTGTGGCGTGCAGCCCCAGTGGATCGAGTTCGAAATCACCGAATCAGCCCTGATGCAGGACCCGGACAAGGCGCGCAACGTGGCCCTGCGCCTGACGCGGGCCGGCTTCTCGCTGTCGATAGACGACTTCGGCACGGGGTATTCGTCGCTGGCGCGGCTGCGGTCTTTTCCGGTGTCCAAGCTCAAGGTAGACATGTCATTCGTGCGCGACATGATCGAGAACGAGGACAGCCTTGCCATCGTGAACGCGGTCATCAGCATGGCCAAGGCCCTGCACATGCAGACCGTGGCTGAGGGCGTGGAAACCGCGCAGCAGCTGCAGATCCTGGGCGGCCTGCAATGCGACCAGGCCCAGGGGTACTACGTGGGCAAGCCCATGTCTGGCGACGACATCACTGCGCGCTGGTTGCCTGCATTGGTGGCGTGACACGACCGTGATGCACACAGTACCGGAGCACTGAACCATGCACAGCCATCTGCCCATCACACCGTGCGTGTACGCCTTTGCGGTGCACAACACCCCGGTATCCGTCGCTGATGCGAAAGATCACACCACGTGCTGCAACCGTGTCTCTTTGCCTGCGGGCGGGTTTCAGCGCCATGGGCTGCCCGGCCACGCGCACACTGTACCCCGGCAGGGGTCTGTGGCGCGGACCATGGAAGGAACCGATGGATCGCGGCGATGCACTAGGTACCTGGAGCCCGTAGAGGGCATTGATTTCCGGGCTTCCACTCGCAGATCCAAAGGATTCCTGCACGAAAACAGCGCCAAAGCATGTGGGGAGAAACCGGGGGGGCGCCCAGATGAATGAGGCAGTGGCCCACAAGGATTCCATAACGCAGCAAAATCGAGCTTCGGGCGCCGAACTGGCGGTGGCCGCACAATCGGTTTATCGTCAGGTCTGTAGCGCAGGCAATTCCACGCGGCTGTTTTGCCCGGTATCGGGAGGGCAGTTGCTTTCGCGGACCGATGCAGTGCAACTGCGGCGCAACCTTGCGCAAGCAACAGGGAATGCTGAGCCAGACTGAGCCGGACTTGATGCTCGTCGGGGCGGAGCCGCCATGCC
This sequence comes from Acidovorax sp. BL-A-41-H1, assembly GCF_051942715.1. Classification (NCBI taxonomy): domain Bacteria; kingdom Pseudomonadati; phylum Pseudomonadota; class Betaproteobacteria; order Burkholderiales; family Comamonadaceae; genus Acidovorax; species Acidovorax sp. BL-A-41-H1. The sequence continues at coordinate 829,034 of NZ_JBPVJQ010000003.1, forward strand.
GGTGGTCTACTGGCAAGTGTGGCGGTAGTGCTGAAGAGAAAAATGCCCCAGTTACCTGAATTGACGAGCCTTTTATGACCCGTATCCTGATCGTTGAAGATCAACTCGACATCCGCAAGCTCCTGCGCATGACGCTGGAGTTCGATGTCTCGGAAATCCGCGAAGCCGAGACGGGCGACGCTGGCTGGGCCATGGCGACCGAAATGCGCCCCGACATCGTCCTGCTCGACGTGATGCTGCCCGGCAAGCTCAATGGGCTGGAGGTGTGCCGCCTGATCAAAGCTGAGCCTTCGCTCAAACATACCAAAGTGGTGATGATCTCTGCGCGTGCCCTGTCGGAAGACAAGGAGGCCGGGCTGGCCGAAGGCGCCGATGTGTACATGGCAAAACCGTTCAGCGCCGTGCAACTGATCGACGTGATCTACCAGCTGCAGGAGCCTGACGGCGCCGGGGCACCCTAGCTGCAAGCTTTGCGGGGGCAGCACGCGCAGTGGCCTGGCTATTGCCGGCCCCGCCCGGGACATCGGTGCTGCTGATGTGAACGCTGCTTCGACACGGGTGCCCGTCCGCGGAACCCTGGTCGCCGTGCAGGATCCGAGCCTTGCAGGCGTCACCGGTCAGTACCAGCACGCGCCCCACCGGCTCACATCATCTTGAGAAAAGTACTCATCATCGAAGACCAGGCGGACATCCGGCAGCTGATAAGGCTGACGCTGGAAGACCAGCCCCTGGCTCTGCACGAGGCAGACAACGGCGGCGCCGGCTGGGAGGCCGCGCAGGCACTGCAGCCCGACATCGTGCTACTGGATGTGACCATGCCGGGCGCGCTGAACGGGGTGGATGTCTGCCGCCTGATCAAGGCGGACCCGCGCACGCGCCATGCTGCAGTGATCATGCTCACCGCCCGCTCGCAGCCGGCAGACCGCAAGGCCGCGATGGCGGCCGGGGCGAACGCTTATCTGGTCAAGCCGTTCAGCGGCAAGGGGCTGGTCAAGGCCGTCCACAGCGTCACGCCTGATTCAGACCCGATGGGATGACGGCTGCGCCTTGCTGCGGCTTGACAGCTGAGGGAAGCTGACCGTCGGCCATCTGGTCGACTGCTGCGCTCGGTTGGGGTTGAGCCCAGGCCATTGCGGGCCGCAGACATGGAAGTCGCTGGCTGCAATGAGGGTGTTTGCGCCGGGATGCGCGCACGTTCGCCCTCGACGATCAAACCGCACCTGCCCATCAATACACCGGGCTGAAGCGCAAGACGCATCAAGACTTTCTGGCATTGCCCTTGGCTGAGCCTGTATCGGGATACACCGCTGGGTTCCCGCGCACCAACGTCCAAACAAGGAGAAACTGCCCTCACAGAGTTGCAATACCTGCCATGCGATCAGCGTGCGCCGGTCTGGTGCCAGAAACGTCGCTTGCGCGGCACATTGATGCGTGCTCCCGGTTTGGCCCCTTCGATGCCAGACTGTCTGGCGTTGGGTGCGCCAATCACGAACTCCACCCGCTTTTCCGCGCTGCTGGTCGTCCCGTCCGCGTTCGTCTTCACGTAGGTCACCGTCACATAGCCCACCACGGGGCTCGGTGGCAGGCCGCCTCCCTTGAAGACTTCGCTGGTGGCCGCTGCGCAAAACAGCGGGGCCGCGTATCCCCGGGCCTCACCCAGGTTGGCAGAGCAGCTTTCTGAAGGCGGCGTCGGCCGATTGGTGCCAAAGTAGGTGTTGCCACGGAAGCTGGTGGCTGCGTTGACCACTTTTTCACCAGCGGCCATGGGGATGTAGCACCCCTTTGCCATGTCTGCGGTGGACCCGGACAAGCCCAGGTCACTCGCGCGCATGGCCGTGAACGTCTCCGTCGGTGCGCCCTTCACTTGCCTGTCGTCAAACACCGTGAAGAATGCATCGGCCCCTGCACTGCTGGTTGTCAGAGGCTTCTCGCGGTCGCCCGAGCCCACCTGTACCGCGGTGAAGGTCTTTGTCACAACGACGTTCGGGGCGAAGAAGAACTTGCGCGTACCGGAGCCAGCCAGCGCCGCCAGCTTGTAGATGGACCAGTTGGCGGTAGTGGTACCCGTGGGCGTCTCCAGGTCAAGCCGGTAGACATTGCCGCCGGTGTCTACTGCGTAAGCGCGATCCGTGAACCCGTCGTTGTCCAGGTCCATGAGGCTCACGTCAGCCGCCACGCTGCGGTCCGTGTCGAACCGCTTGAGCACAGCGCCCGTAATGGCGTCCAGCACAAACACCGCGTTGCCCATTGTTGTGGTGCCAGGGCTTGCGGCGTCCTCCGCCGCAGCGTCATAGCCCCCACCCATTACCAGCACCGGGTTCGTGCGTCCTTTGACCCTGGCCACCTTCGCTTCAGACCAGGTTTGACCCAGCTTGCCCATGTCGGTATCGGTGTTGCTTTTCTTCCAGAGAAACCGGGGCTGCAGCGGATCAGAGACGTCCAGCGCGTACATGAACCGTCCACCCCGCCGCATACCGACGTACAGGTACACCTGGTCGGCGGCGCCACCGGTTCCTGCCACGCGATGAATGCTGATGGGACCGTCCACGAAGTAGTCGCGTGGGCGGGGCCTGCTTGCGGCAGTTTCGTCACCTACGACAGTGGTCGAAATCCTGATGGGCGGGCTGTTATCCCGCAGGCGGCGCAGCTTGTCGAAGTGTTCCTCCGGTACGAACCCCCACAGTTCACTGCCCGCTCCTGTACCCGTCTGTTTGCCGCTGATGGCGCGCAGCATGCCGTCGTTTGCGCCATAGAAAACGACGACACCGGTGGTGCCCCCGTAGTTGACCACTGCAGGGCGGGAGTGCAAGACATCGCCGTGGACACCTGGACGTATGGTGGTGGCCGGGGTGGTCGAAGGTGCCGTGTCGGCCTCGGTGTTGGTTCCGCGTACCCAATTGATGGTGGCAGCATCCAGTGTGGATGGCAGTGCGCTGTTGCCGACGCGGAACTTTGCGGCATCTGCCGTGGCGAGGTTGGTGATAGCGCTGCAGCCGACGCAGGTGTAGATGCTACGGCTTGCCTGGTTGGTCGCGTACGCACTGCGGATCAGCTGGGCGATGCCACCTTTTTCGACGACTTCACCATCGGGCGAGTCGGACGCGCTGGGCGGCGTACCCATGCGCTCATTGCTCCAGAAGGTGCTGGGCGACGTCCAGAACGACGTGGCGGTGGGGGACAGAAAGCCCGATGCACTGCTGACGGTGTCGTTGCCGGCTGCGTCGACCAGCGCGAGCGTGTCCGTGGCAGGGTCGTAGCCGAACTTGTACTGCTTGAGGTTGCCGCGCCACTGGGGCCAGCTGTTACCGTCCGGCCGGAACATGCCCATGAACACCTGGTTCTCATACGTGCCACGGGAGCTCATGCTTACCGGCAGGCTCGCGGACGCGAAAACGCTGTCTCGCGCCTGGAGCTGGCTGAAGATGCCAGCGAGCTTTTCGGCGATCTGTGTGCCTGAAGAGCTAACGGCAAAGTACTCGCCACCGCTGCTGCGCGCCATGCTCTTGAGCAGCGCGCTCCACCCGGGCGCCTGTCCGGTAGTTCCAGGATCTACGTCCATCGTGAAAGTGGTGATGGAGCTGGGAGACACCTTCATGAAACGCGCCCACTCATCGGCCACGTTGCTGATCGACCCGTTGGGGCTCAGGTTGGTGATGTCGGCTGGACGGGTCAGGCCCGCGGCAGTGTAGGCGGCCGACAGGCGGTTGGACGCGTCCGTGTTGTCACTCTGGTTGTCCTGCGCCGCACCGTTGCTGATGTAGATGATGTAGCTGCCCGCGCACCCGTCCACCCCAGGGCGCTGGTAGGCCGCACCGGCAACACCGGTGAGCGCATTGCCCGGCAATGCATAGATTGCACGCGACTGCGCCGTGCCCTGTGTATTGCCGGTGTAGTCGGTTTTGACTTTGTCTCGCCCGGAATTGGGCGCCGCTCCCGTGAAGTAGTAGTACGCCTCCGCCATGGTCTTTCCCAGCTTGCCGCCGTTGGACACATCGTTCTGGACGTGCATGCTCTCCAACAGGCCGATAAAGGGAGGCGCATTGGTGCTGTCCAGCGTGCGGATTGCCGCGCGCATATAGCCACCGTCCACGTTGCTGTTCCCGGTGCCACTCTCGGTAAACATCATGAGACCGACGCGGAACCTGCCGATCGTTGAGGCCTGGACCAGCTGGTTGATCGTGTTCGTCAGCGCGGCGCGCTCGTTGGAAAAAGCCGTGTTCCAGTTGGCGGTGTTGTCGAGCAAGATGAGCACATTGGGGGCGCCGCCCCCAGCTGTGCCGCTGTACACGTCGATGTCGCTGGTGAACTGCGCCATCGTGGGCAGCGCCACCGCCAGCCCTAGCACGAGTGCCGTCCAATGGCGCAGCTGACGAAGACGGCCCAACGCGGAACCGCTCACAGGGGTTTTTTCACTTGCAGACATCAGGCACCTCGTTGACGAAATCCACCACACCGACTCCCTGGGTGACCGCGACTTGCGTGCGAGTCTTGGGGTCGCTGACAGAAGCGGTGACGCTCCATTCCATGTTTACGCAATCACCCTCGAACGAGCCGCGGCAGTCGCGGTACGGGTCGAGGTCGCTGCTTCCCGACTTGGACGCGGGTGGCAATTCGATATTCAGGATAGGTTTGACACGGATGCACTCTGGCAATTGCACGGTGGCGGCATAGTCGACGCTGCCACTGCCGTCGATGTCCACCAAAACCGGGACCGCTGCGACCGCGGCTGGGTCCTTGTGGAACTGCGAGGTGCTGATGACCTGCTCTAGCGCCATTTGTGCCGCAGAGAGGCTTTCCTGATGCGCCTGGCTATTGCCCACGATGCGCAGCGTGCCGCTGGAGCTGTTGAACGCGCTGATGGCAAACAGGCTCAGTAGCACCAGAAAGATAAGCACGATCACCAGCGTGGTACCGCGCTGACGGGCATTGCGCTGCATCATGATCCAGCCCCTGATGCAGCGACAGCAGGCGGCAGCGCTGCTTCGCGCAAGCCCGCCACGTTGGAAAGCCGTACCGTGGAGGAATACACCCTTCGCTTGAACCCGCTGTTGTCGCCTGCGATGCTGACAGCGTTGCCCGCGGTGCCGAGCACATAGGTTTTCGCACTGTCGGTGTAACCAGCGGATTTTTCGGTGGTACGAGCCAGCAGATGAAAGCGCACCGCCACCACATTTGCCCAGTCGTTGTCGCGTGCGCCAGCGGTACCGCTCAGGCTGGTGCGGAAAATGTCGGGTGTGCCCGGGTTGGCTTCCGCGCTTGCTGCGGGGTTGACGGGGTCCGTGGTGTCGAAGCCATATTCGACCAGCCAGTTTTCAATGCCTTCTGCCAATGGCACCGAAATCATCTGGCCACCCCGGAGTTCCGCCATCCTCAGTGTCGGTATCGAATCCCGTCCGCATTCGCTGCAATCAGCGATGTAGTAGACGCGAGATACGTATTGGCGGACCGCATTGGCGGCGTCGCACCGCAAGGTGCGCAACACGAAATCCGCGGCTGTGGCAGACACAATGAACGGGTCTGCTAGCGGGTCCGTGCTGCAGCGCGACGTTTGCACGAAAGCCCTATCGCCCGCTACTGCAGTGGGCGCAATCGTGTCCACGCTCAGCCTCCGTACGGCAAAAGCTGGCGTGCCCTCCTTGTGATTGACCAGGCAGGGCAGCGCGTGCGCTTCGGTTGCGGTGAGGCCCACAATCGGCAGCGGAAGGCGTGGCTCAGCCGGCGATGACTTGTCCCAGCCAAGCTCGGTCAAAACGGTAGCGCAGACCGCCGGGCTTGTGTAACCCAGGGCATCGGCCGGCACTTCCGCGTAATAGCCCGCGTGACGAAGCTCTTCACGCAGCGTTTCCACGGCGAATCGGCCATTTTCGATCTGTCGAATGCTTTTTTCGAGTTCGTTGCCGGACTGACTGCTTTTTGCGAACAACAGTGTGATACCGGCCACCAGGAGAAGGCCAATGGCCAGCCCAATCATCAGTTCCACCAGCGAAAAACCCGCTGAACCTGGCTGTCGCCGCTGCGGTAAACGCAGGCGTGGCCTCGAAACGCGCGCGAGGGTATCAGGGCGCATTGCCAAGCCTCGCGATCTGGACCACCACCGAGACGACGCGGCGGGTGTCTTCGCGGGCATACGTATCCCTCCCGCAGCTGGCGGCGGGTGAGCCTGTCGCTTGCAGACCCTGCCAGGCCAGCGCAACCAGGTACTGATCGGATGCCGGGCTGGAGATGCAACCGCGTGCATTGGCAACGGCCCCGACGAGCGCGTTGCCTTCCTTCTCTCCAGCGCCGAGGATGGACTGACGCCAGGCACAAACGTCCTGCTGGGCCCGGACGGTTGAGTTCGCGCAGAAGCTGGGTTCTGCGGCGCCAACGTTCTCGACGATGTACATGGCTGCGTTGCCTGGATTCAGACGCAGGCGCTCGGCCATGTCGTTCACCAGGATGAGGGCCTGGGACCGCTGGTAGCCTTCAAGGTTGGCAACGGCGGTGCGACCTTGCAGCCCCACGAAGCCGAGCACGCCAAAAGCAACGATCAGCATGGAAACCAGCGATTCGATGAGGGCAGCACCGCGCTGCGAACGGCAAAGGGGCTTCATGACGGGCACGCGTCGGTTGAGTTTCTGGGCCTGCCCGACGGATCGAGGGACACGCAGCGCAGCGCCTTGCCTCTGCTGTCTACCATCGAGAAACGAGCCACGGTCGTGGCGTTGGCAACGCGCCCGTTCCGGTCAAAGGCGATGGAAGAAGGTCCCGTGAGCACCACGCCACTGCCCAGACGGTCTTTTTGTGTGAGCACGTCGAGTTCGGCCGTCACAGTCCAGCCCGCGTCCCAGCGGCCCGTGCCGTTATTGGCGCTCCGGGTGAGGGTGACGGGGCCTCCTCGCTTGAGCGCCTCACTGCGCGCGAACGAGAGGTCGGCCATCAAATCAAAGGCCGCCGCCCGAATGCGCTGCGCCTCCAGCAGAGAACGAAACGACGGCGCGGCCAGCCCCATCAAGACCGCCATAACCATGACAACAAATATCAGTTCTATCAAAGTCAGCCCCTGCTGATGTTTGGCTGGGAAAGGGTGAAATTGATGAGACATCGTTTTTTCCGAATTACCAGCAACCCGTCTGGGTAACGCCGTCTTTCGCCGCCGCCTTGATGCCTGTTTGTGTGATGGAAAGAGTGCCGCACTTGTCTTTGGTCTGATCGTTCTGGGGAGTCGCTGTTGCTGTGAAGGCCGGGGGGGTGCTGTTCGGTGCGCTTACAGAAATAGCGTAGAAGCCGGGTACCTGTGCAGGTAGGCTGAACGATGGCAGGGCGGAGATTGTGGACGCGTAAGTGCGCGCATCCAGCAGGCGTTGCTGCTGCAGGTTGGCCAGATGCATGAGGACGGACTGCGCCTCTGCGCGGCGCGACTTCCGTACTTGGTCCATGTACGAGGGGTAAGCAACAGCCGCGAAGATGCCCATGACAGTCACCACTAACATCAGCTCTATCAACGAAAAACCGCCAATAAGCGTTGGGCGACGTTGCATTTAAGTTGTTTCTATCATTGAAACAACATCTTACGTTGGATATGCGAAGGCTGGAAGGGATGGCGAAGGAAAACCTTGCAAGCAGTGCGGCCTGATCGCCACGAACGGGGTCTCGGGCACTTGCAGTCGTGGTCCTATGCACGAGGACACTGGACACTTGAAAGCGCGGGTCAGCGCGTTGATTGCGCCGCCCCTTATGAGTTTGTGCGGGGCGTACAGCGTATGGCTACGCGCCCGTGCCGATGCTCGCGTTCACGCCATTCAGCGAGTTTCGATCGGTCGACCGTGGGCGATGGAACGCGCGCTACGCGACGTGCCACCGTCCGTGAATCCATGGGGTCTGCGGACAGGTAAAGACATCCGAGCCCAGCGAGCGCGATTCTCGGTTCCCATCGGTTTCGAAACCCGCCTGAGCTCGCAGAGCAAGACCTCTACTTTGGCAAGAAACAAGTGCGGGTCGAAAGATCTGCTGTGGCCGACGCTCAACACGGCTCGCCGCCCGCAAGGGCGCAAAGGGCATGGCCTGCTTGGACAAACAAGTGTCTCGGTGGCCGGCGGCTGGTGAGGGCAGGACGGGATTCCAGGCGCCCCATGCCATGTGTTCAAGAAGCCAGAGCGACGCGATCTGCCCCGCTGCGATACGCGCCGCCGCAGTTCCGGGCCGTTCAGTCCGCGGCGCTCAGCCGGTAGGGCTCTTCAAAGTCCAGAAAGTCCTTTTCCGCCAGCGCCTCATCGATCCAGGCCTTCACACCGGGCAGCGCGCGCACGCGGTCCACGTAGGCCGCGATATGCGGTGGCAGCGGCAGGGCGTAGGTGGCCAGGCGCATGCACACCGGCGCAAAGTACGCGTCGGCCACGGTGAACTCGCCGAACAGCATGGGGCCGCCGTGCTCGTGCAGCAGCGCGCTCCACATGTCGACCAGGCGCTGCACATCGGCGCGCACGCCCGCCTTGTCGCGCCAGATCAGGGCGCCAGTTCCGGGCAGGCTGGCCTCGATGTTCATGGGGCAGTTGCCGCGCAGGGCCGTGAAGCCGCTGTGCATTTCGGCGCAGATGCTGCGGGCGCGGGCGCGCGCCTTGCGGTCGGCGGGCCACAGCTGCTTGTCGGGCCAGGTTTCTGCCACGTACTCGGCAATGGCAAGCGTGTCCCACACCACCAGATCACCATCGACCAGTACCGGCACCTTGCCCGTGGGATTGACGGAGCCGATGGCGCGCTTGAATTCCGAGTCGGCGTCAAAGCTGTCAAAGCGCACCATGACTTCGTCGAACGGGATACCTGCCTGACGCAGCAGCACCCACGGGCGCATGGACCAGGATGAATAGTTTTTGTTGCCGATGTAGAGCTTGGGCATGGGGCACCTGTTCAGAGCAATGAAGCCTCCATGCTAGCGGCAACCCCCGGCGTGAGCGATGCCGATGCGCGGGCCGATTGATGCGTGCTGCGCATCACCCACCGTGCAGTGCCGCGGCGGGTGCAGCCTCAAAAAGGCCAGACCACGCCGTTGTCGTTCAGGATCGCGTCGAGGGGCAGGTCGTGTTCCCCGGGCTCGAACTCATCGAGGTAGCCGTGGGTGAAGCCCAGCCCCACCGTGAACGGCTTGGGCTGCAGCGTGGCCAGCGTGCGGTCGTAAAAACCGCCGCCGTAGCCCAGCCGGTAGCCCCCGGCGGCGTACCCTACGCAGGGCACAAACAGCAGTGTGGGCACGATGACCTCGGTGTCCTTGGGCTTGGGGATGCCGTAGGCGTCTTCCTCCATGGGGCAGCCGGGGTACCAGGCGTGGAAGGTCAGGGTCTTGTGCAGCTTGTTGACCACCGGCAGGCCGATGCGGCGGCGCTGGGGCTCGTCCAGCAGCTCGCCGTCTTCCTTCCAGCGGTGCAGGGCGGGCAAGGGGTCGAACTCGCCCTTGATGGGCCAGTAGGCGCCGATTACCGTGTCGGGCCGGTTGATGAGCCAGATGCGCATGACCTGCTGCAACAGGTCGGAACGCTGCAGGCGGTCGGGCAGGTTCAAACGTTCTTCTACCAACGCGCGCCGAAGGGCTGCTTTGTCCATCAGATAATTCCCCCATGCATTTGCTCAGAGCGATTTTGACACCCCTTGTTGCAGCCACGGTTCTGGCTGCTGCCGCGCCCCTTGTCATGGCGCAAAACCGGGGCGACGAGACCTTGCTGGAGATGCAGCAGGCGTTCCGCAAGGGCGACCGCAAGAGGCTCGAACAGCTGCTGCCCGCTGCCCGCGGCCACGCGCTGGAGCCCTGGGCTGCGTATTGGGAACTGCGGGCGCGCCTGTCCGAAGCATCCCCGCAGGAAATCCAGGGCTTTTTGCAGCGCTACGCAGGTACGTACCAGGAAGACCGCCTGCGCAACGACTGGCTGCTGCTGCTGGGCCAGCGCCGCGACTGGCCGCGCTTTGCCGAACAGCACCCGCTGTTCCGCATGTCGGACGACCGCGAGGTGCGCTGCTATGCACTGCTCATCGATCAGATCAAGGGCACGGCGCCCGCCACCGTGGCCGAGGATGTGCGCAGCAACTGGTACGCCCAGCGCGATGCGGATGACGGCTGCACCCATGCGGCAGGCGAGCTTTACAGCTACAAGCTGCTGGCGCCGCTGGACATCTGGCGCAAGGCGCGCCTGGCGGCCGAGGCCAATCGCCCGCGCGCGATGCGCGCTGCGGTCGAAATCGTCTCAACCGATGCGCTGCCCCAGCTCAAGGACGTGCTGGATTCGCCCACCAAATACCTGCTCTCGCGCACCACGGCCCGAGGCACGGTGCGTCAGGAGCTGGTCACGCTGGCGCTGGTCCGGTTGGCCACCAGCGATGCCGACAACGCCGCGCAGCAGCTCGACAGCAAGTGGGGCGTGCACCTGTCGCCTGAAGAGCGCAACTGGGTGTGGGGCGTGATCGGCAAGAACGCCGCGCAAAAGCTCAGCGCCAGTGCAGCGGGCTACTTTGCCAACATCACCCGGGACAGCGATCTCAACGACGATCTGCTGGGCTGGAAGGTGCGCGCCGCGTTGCGTGCTGGTCAGTGGAGGGTGGTGGGCAAGGCGATTGACGCCATGAGCCCGCAGGCGCGGCAGGACAGCACCTGGGCGTACTGGAAGGCGCGCTCGCTGCTGGCGGGCAAGCCCGGCGATGCAGACCGCGCCGAGGCGACGAAGCTGCTGGAGGCCATCGCCGGCACCCAAGGCTTTTACGAGCAGCTGGCACTGGAAGAGCTGGGCCAGCGCATCACCACGCCGCCCGCCCCAGCGCCGCTCACCGCCGAAGAGAAGGCCGCTGCGCGCGCCAACCCCGGGCTCAACCGTGCCCTGTACGCCATCTTGCTGGGCTTGCGCGCTGATGGCGTTCGCGAGTGGAACTACACCACCAACCTGCACCAGAGCGGCGGCATGCCCGAGCGCGAACTGCTGGCCGCGGCCGACTTTGCCTGCCAGCGCGAGGTGTGGGACCGCTGCATCAACACCAGCGAGCGCACCAAGGGCGTCATCGATGCATCGCAGCGCTTTCCCACACCTTTTCGCCGCAGCGTCGTCGAGCGTGCGCAGGCCATCGGGCTCGACCCGGCCTACGTTTATGGCCTGATCCGCCAGGAAAGCCGCTTCATCATGGATGCGCGCTCGCATGTGGGGGCCTCGGGCCTCATGCAGGTGATGCCCGCCACAGCCCGCTGGACGGCCAAGAAGATCGGTCTGAACAACTTCACACCTGACCAGATCAACGACCGCGAGACCAACATCACCATCGGCACGGCGTACCTCAAGCTGGCGCTCGATGATTTTGCGGGCTCGATGCCGCTGGCCGCAGCCGCCTACAACGCCGGCCCGGGTCGCCCGCGCAACTGGCGCAACGGCCCTGTGCTGGAGGCCGCCATCTGGGCCGAGAACGTGCCCTTTGCCGAAACCCGCGACTACGTGAAGAAGGTGCTGGCCAACACCACCAACTACGCAGCCATCCTCACCGGCCAGCCGCAGTCGCTCAAGGCGCGGCTGGGCACGGTGGGCCCGCGCGATGCCGCGCAGCCTGAGGTCAACAAGGATCTGCCCTGAGGCCGCGGCGGCCGCTGGCTCGGGTGTGCTACTAAAATAATAGCTGAAGGTGCAAATGCGAAAAGCACTACAGCCCGGTTTGATCTGAAAATGAGGGAGATGCCATGAAAAGACTGACCGCAATGGCCAGGTTTGCGCTGGTGGGTGTGGGGCTCGTGTTCGCCATGGGCGCGCAGGCACAGCCGGTCTACAAATGGGTGGATGCCGACGGCAAGACGCACTACGGTTCGCAGCCACCCCCGACCGCCCCCGAGGCCGCCCCCTTGAAGATCCAGAGCACCAACGGAACCGGCAGTTCCGGCAACAGCAAGGCCTCTGCGGGCAAAACCCAGCAGTACAACGCCGATGGCACCAAGAAGGTGTCCAAGGATGTCGAGGAGTTCGGCGAAGGCCTGAAGAAGTCGCTGGGCACGGTGGACAGCAAGCAGGTGCCGCTCAACTGCAGCGTGGCGGTGGACAACATCCACCACCAGGCCGACCTGATGCTGGAGGTGGGGCAAAAGAACGTGCGGGACGGCTACATGACGCAGGCCTCGTTCGACAGCACCGCACCCAAGATCCGTGAGGCCAAGGGCAAATACAGCGTGGCGGACTGCCAGGGTGCCAGCGGCAACAAGAAGAGCTTCTACCAGTGCATGTCCAGCAGCCGCAACCATGTGACCGGTTGCGACAAGCAGTACAAGCACTGACCTGCCCCCGTCCCCGTGCTACCCGCGCAGTGCGCAGGTGCCTCAGGCGTTGTGCAGCACGTCGCCCTGGCGCACCGCGGCCCCTGACCGCACCAGCTCACCCGCCAGGCTGCCCAGCCACTCGGGCTCGGGCTGGTCGCCAAAATGGCGCTCTCGCAGCATCCCGAAGTACGGGGTGGCGGCCGCCCAGGCCGACAGGTCGGCCATGCTGATCTGCTGCCACTCGAGCAGCTTGTACTTGAGCAACACCTTGGCGGCATACAGCGCGTGTTTCTCGGGGTTGCGCACAAAGCCGTCGAGCCGGCGGCGCGCCACCTCCAGCGCCCGCGGCGCGTCGGCAAACACGGCACCGTGCCCCGGAATGACCACCGAAGGCGAGAGCCTTTCGATCAGGTCGAGCGTGGCCGCGACCTCGGCAAAGGCGCGGTCGCCCTCCAGTTCGGGGAACACCACACCAAAGCCGTTTTCCCACAGCGCATCGGCCGAAATCATGAGGCGTGCGCGGGGCTCGAACAGCACCACCGAATGCGGGTCGTGCCCCGGCGCGGCATGCACCTGCCAGGGCTTGTCGCCCAGCAGCACGCATGAGCCAGGTTCCAGCACCGTGTCGAAGCGAAAAGGTGGGCATTCCTGGCCCGTGGGGGTGTAGCTCAGGGCATAGGGGTCCCAGTGGCGCACATGGGTCGCCTGGCCGGGGGGGATGGCTGTGCGCAGGGCGGGCCAGGCCCGCTGCAGGGCCGCGTTGCCGCCGCAGTGGTCGCTGTGCAGGTGGGTGTTGAGAACCCGGTCCAGCGGGCGGTCGCCCAGGCAGGCGCGCACCAGTTCGACCGTCTGGTCTGCATGGCTGCAGTAGCCGGTATCGACCAGCGCCGTATCGCGCTGGCCGGTGAAGAGGATGTTGTTGGCCGACAGCCAGCCCCGCTCCAGTACGGTGATCTCTGGCGGCAGCAGCGTGTGGGCGGGGGAAGGTGACATGGCGGGCATGGGCAATAACGCTGTCGCAGTCGACGGGGCAGTGGCGGCCCGCGGGCAATCCACGGGCCTGCGCGGGGTCAGCCTACCCCAGCCCGAAGGTGGCCGGCGTCCTCCAAAACCCGTACCCCGCAAGATGGGGGCGGGCGGGCGCAGCACGGCGTGCGTGCGCCCTGCCCGCGGGGGCTACTTCTGGGTGCGCAGTTCGCGCCGCAGGATCTTGCCCACGTTGCTCTTGGGCAGCTCGTCGCGGAACTCGATGTACTTGGGCCGCTTGTAGCCGGTGAGGTTCTGCTGGCAGTAGTTGGCCACTTCGTCCTCGGTCAGGGCCGGGTCGCTCTTGATGATGAACACCTTGATCGCCTCGCCCTGCTTCTCGTCGGGGATGCCGATGGCCGCGCATTCGACCACGCCAGGGCACAGGCTGATGACCTGCTCGAGCTCGTTGGGGAACACGTTGAAGCCGCTCACCAGGATCATGTCTTTCTTGCGGTCGATGATGCGGGTGTAGCCCTGCGGGTCCATGATGCCGATGTCACCCGTGCGCATGAAGCCGTCGGCCGTGAAGGCCTTGGCGTTTTCTTCGGGCTGGTTGTAGTAGCCCGTCATCACGTTGGGGCCGCGGATGCAGATCTCGCCCGGCTCGCCCTGGGGCACGCTGTTGCCGTCATCGTCCTTGATGGCAATGTCGATGCTGGGCAGCGGCAGGCCGATGTTGCCGCTGAAGGTGGTGCTGATGACCGGGTTGTTGGTGCCGATGGCACAGGTCTCGCTCATGCCCCAGCCTTCGATCATGGTGCTGCCCGTGGCTTTTTGCCAGGCCTTGGCCGTGCCCTCGCTGGCGGCCATGCCGCCGGCCTGCGACACGCACAGGTGCGAGAAGTCCAGCGTCTTGAACTGCGGGTTCAGCAGCAGCGCGTTGAACAGCGTGTTCACCGCGGGCAGCATGTGAAATGGGCGCTTTTTCAGCTCGGCAATGAACTTGGGGATGTCGCGCGGGTTGGGGATCAGCGTGAGGCTGGAGCCCTGGCGGATGGCGAGCAGGCACAGCGTGAGCGCAAAGATGTGATACAGCGGCAGCGCGGCAATGGAGTTGGCCTTGCTCAGGTCGCCTACCTTCGAGAGGGCGGGCGAGAACCACGCCTCGGCCTGCAGCGTGGCGGCGACGATGTTGCGGTGGGTCAGCACCGCACCCTTGGACAGCCCGGTGGTACCGCCCGTGTACTGCAGGAACGCGATGGAGTCGAGCGTGGCCTGGCTGGGCGACAGCGACTTGCCTTCGCCCATTGCCAGCGCCTTCTTGAAGGTGACGACCTTGCGCCCGCCCGACAGGGGCAGTTCGTACGCAGGCACCATCTTGGCCAGGTGGCGCACGGCGAAGGTGATCCATTGGCCGTACCAGAAGCCCAGCAGGTCGCCCATCGAGGCCATCACCACATGCTTGACGGCGGTGCGGTCCACCACGTCAGACAGGGTGTGCGCAAAGTTTTCCAGGATGACGATGGCGGTGGCGCCCGAATCCTTGAGCTGGTGCTCCAGCTCGCGTGCGGTGTACAGCGGGTTGACGTTGACGCAGGTGTAGCCGGCGCGCAGCACGGCGGCCATGGTCACGCCGAACTGCGGGATGTTGGGCAGCATGATCGCCACGCGCGCGCCCGGCTCCAGGCCCAGGCTCTGCAGGTAGGCGCCGAGCGCAGCCGAGCGGCGTTCCAGCTCGCCATAGCTCATCCATTGGTCCATGCAGACCGAAAACGGGCTGCTGGCGTGTTTGCGGAAGGACTCTTCCAGCAGATGGGCCACGGAGCGGTATTGCTCGGGCTGCACTTCGTGCGGTACGCCCGGGGGGTAGCTCTTGAGCCAGATCTTTTCCATGCGCTTGTTCCTTGTGCTCGCTCGTTTCAGGGGAATACGGGGCCAGTGGCGGCCTTTTCCAGGGCCACCGCAGCCGGGCCACTGTCAGCGAACGCGGGCAGCACTGAGGTGCGCTGCCCGGCCGCCGGTGGGCCACAGATTGTGGAAGCGCGGGGCCCCGCGCGGTTACCGGGCTTGTCCTAGGGTGGCGGCCAGTTGCGTCCCGCAAGTGACAGGGGCTGCATCGAACAGGCTGGCAATGAGCGCCGACTCGCGCTGCTCGATCATCTGCAAAAACCGCTCGACCGCACCGCGCTGGCGCGCCAGCTGGCCAAAGGTGTCAAACCCTGCCTCCAGAAACTGCTGCAGCGCCCCCATGCCCGCCGCATGGGCGGGGCCGCGCATCATCCGCAGCATCATGCGCAGGCCGGGCGTTCGGGTCAGCCGCGCCAGGTCGGTGCCCATGGCCAGCACGCGTTGCAGTTGCTGCTCGCGGGCGTGGCGCTGGCCCACCTGCCGCCATGCGGCCACGTAGCGCGCTGCGGCGTCGTGGGTGTCCGTGGCGGCAGCGGGTGTGGCTGGTGCCCAGGCGCGGCCCATGTCCTGGTCCAGTCCCTCGGTCTGCGCATGTAGCACGGCCAGCGCCACGGCCGTGGCCACCACGGGCTGCGGAAACACCGTCTGCAGCGTGCCGGCGATGCGGCTGAACTGCTGGTCGCGGTCGGTGTAGTCGGCGTCGCTGTACAGCTCTTCCAGAAAGAACCGGGTGGCTGGCCCGAACGCGGGCGACACCATCAGGTCGGCATACGTGCCGCGAAACCGCGTTGCCTGCAGCGCCTTGACCCGGCCCACGGCCTCGCCCAGTGCCGGGTCGCCCCGGCGGTGCAGGCGCATGGCGTTCACATCGGCAATGCTGTCGCGGATGGTCTGGGCGGCATCCATGGGGCGGGTTCTCCTGAGGCGGTGGCGCGGGCGGAACAATGAAGGCTGGCGCCGCACAATGGCGTGGCGGACGGCTTCGCTGTCGCAGTCTGCCAAATTACATCATCCCCACCGGGCACCTCCACCATGATCGCGCGCTGGCAACAAACCCTTTTTTTCATCCACTGGCTGGGCGTGGCCGCCTGGCTGGTCTGGCAGTGGCCGCAGTCGCCCGTGCGGGCGTTGGCCGGTGCGCTGGTGCCGCTGGCGGTCTTTGTGCTGGTGATGACGGTGGAATTTGCCCTGATGCACCACGCCAACCGGCGCGACCCCGCGCCCCGGGCCCGGCTGGCCCAGGTGGTGGCGGCCTGGTGGGCCGAGCTGCGCGTGGCGCTGCTGGTGTTCGGCTGGCGCCAGCCGTTTCGCCACCGGGCGATACCCGACTGGCTGCCGCCAGCGCCCACCGGCCAGCGTGGCGTGGTGCTGGTGCACGGGTTCATGTGCAACCGCGGCCTGTGGCTGCCCTGGCTGCCGCTGCTGCGCGAGCGGGGGCATACCCACATTGCAGTCAACCTGGAGCCGCCGATGGGCTCCATTGACGACTATGCCCACATCATCGACGCAGCCGTGCAGCGCGTGGCCACTGCCACCGGCATGCCGCCCGTGCTGCTGTGCCACAGCATGGGCGGGCTGGCGGCCCGTGCGTGGCTGCGTGCGCACCCGGACGCCCAGGCGCGCGTGCACCGGGTGCTGACGCTGGGCACGCCCCACGGCGGTACGTGGCTGGGGCGCTTCAGTACGGCGGTGAACGGGCGTCAGATGAGTCTGGCGGGGGATTGGGTGGTGGCGCTGCAGCGCTCAGAACCGCAGGTGCTGGCGGGCAAGTTCGTGTGCTGGTTTTCCAGCTGCGACAACATCGTGTTCCCTGCGAGCACGGCCACGTTGGTGGGGGCAGATAACCGGCTGGTGCAGGGGGTGGCGCATGTGGAGATGGCGCTGGATGGGGGGGTGATGCGGGCGTGTCTGGAGGAGGTGGGGCGGGGGTGATTTTGGGTCGAATCGGGCTGTAGTCCAGGTTTTTTAATGTCTGGTTGCTATTGTTTTTGATGGTTGGCGCTTGGCGTCGGGTGTGGTGTTTGATCTGTTTGGGCTGAGTCTGTCTCGGCTTCGTTTGATGTGGCGACCGCATGCCTGTGTTCAGGGCGGGAGCCGGGAGTCGCCCGGCAAGGGAGTAACTTTCTTTTGGCTCGCCAAAAGAAAGTAAGCAAAGAAAAGGCGACCCTCAGTCTGCGACCCCTTCGCGGTGCGAAGGGGCAGACCTGCGCCGGTGCGGTTGCGGGGTGCGCCGCGGAACTCGCTGTGCTGCTGCGCAGCGCCGCTCGGACAGCCGCGGCGAGTCAGATCACGAAGCAGCCGCGCACTTGCGCGACTGCCACCCCGCAACCGCCCCGGCGCAGGCGCAGCCAGAAGGGGGTGGGGGCCAAACAACCGAACAGCCACACGGGTCGTCGCTGCGCTCGACCCGGCATCGGCCACGCCCAGCGCGAGGCGCCTGCGCCCACGAAATGGGGCCGAGCGAAGCAAAGGCCCGAACGGATGTCCGCTCCCCCTCCCCTCTGTATGCGCCGAGGAGCGCAGGGTTTGGCGGATCAGGGCTCGCGATTGTCTGAGCGAAGCGAGTTCGAGCGAGACCCCGCCAAACCCGAGCACCGCAGGTTGCCCCGGCGCGCAGCGCCGGGGACGCAGACAGCGGGGTCGCCTTTTCTTTGGTGACTTTCTTTTGGCGACCCAAAAGAAAGTTACTCGCACGCCGGGCGACTCCCGGCCTCCGCCCTCAACTCAACCACGCGGTAGCCATCGCCAAGCCAGGTTTCGACAAGCTCAGCCCGAACGGCTGGGAGTGCGCTTCAGTTTCAACAAGCTCAGCCCGAACAGACGACTGGGCGCAGCAATCCACGCGCCCAGTCTCCGCAGCAGTAACCTGCACTGCACTAGTCCCCAACCCAACTCAAGAAAATGCTATAAATAAAATAGCAATACAGGCAAATAAATCAAGCGCTACAGCCCGATTTGGTACAAAAATCAAGCGGCAACGACCACCCCATCCCGCTCATCCGCCGCAAACTCCGGCAGCCCCTGCAGCTCCTCATAAATCGGCGCAAAGTCCGCCGCCGTCATGTCAAACAGCTGCTCAAAACTGTCGATCACAAAGTACGTCTGCTGGTACGTATCGATCTTGTAGCGCGTGCGCATGGTGCGTGCCAGCGCCAGCGGAATCCGCTGCGGTTCAGGGCTTTGCACCGAATACGCCAGCTCCCCGGCAGAACTCAAAATGCCCGCGCCATACGCCCGCAACCCACCCGCCTCGCGGATCAGGCCGAATTCGATCGTGTACCAGTACAGGCGGCTGAGCATCTCGCACGCGCCCAGGCCCTGGGCCTTCAGCCCGCCCTGGCCGTAGCGCTGCACATAGTCGGCAAACACCGGGTTGAACAGCAGCGGCACATGGCCGAACAGGTCGTGAAAGATGTCGGGCTCGACGATGTAGTCGAACTCCTCGGGCTTTCGGATCCAGTCCGTCACCGGGAACTTGCGGTTGGCCAGCAGGGTGAAAAACGGCACCTCGGGGATCAGCCCCGGCACGCCCACCAGCTCCCAGCCGGTGGCCTTTTGCAGGCGCTCGTTCACCTTTTCAAAGCGCGGAATCCGGTCGCTCGCGCCCAGCGAGGGCAGGGCCTGGATGAAGGCCTCGCTCGCCAGGCCGGGCAGCAATGCACGCTGGCGCTCGTACAGGCGGCGGTAAGTGTCGTGGTCGGCTTCGGTGTAGGCCGCAAAGTTCTGCGGGCAGGTGTAGTCGGCACTGGCGCGGCTGTAGTCGCCGCGGGGCGGGCGCTCGCTGGCGCCATACACGACAGGTTTGACAACCGGTTCGGTGGCCATGGCGTCTGCTCCGTTTACTTCGTGGTGTCGAGCACGCCGCGGGCGATCTGGTCCCGCTCCAGCGATTCGAACAGCGCCTTGAAGTTGCCTTCGCCAAAGCCATCGCGGTAGTCGCCCTTGCGCTGGATGAATTCAAAGAACACGGGGCCCAGCATGGGGGTCGAGAAGATCTGCAGCAGCAGACGCGGCGTGCCGTCGGCCGTGGTGCCGTCGAGCAGAATGCCGCGCGACTGCAGCTCGCCCACGGGTTGGCCGTGGCCGGGCAGGCGGGTTTCGAGCATCTGGTAGTAGATGTCGTTGGGCGCCGGGGCGGTGGGCACACCGGCCAGGCCCAGTTTGTCCACGGTGGCCAGGATGTCGTCGCAGATCAGCGCGATGTGCTGGATGCCTTCGCCGTTGAACTGCATCAAAAACTCTTCGATCTGCCCGCCGCCCTGCTTGGACTCTTCGTTCAGCGGGATGCGGATCTTGCCGTCGGGCGCGGTCATGGCTTTGGAGGTCAGGCCCGTGTATTCGCCCTGGATGTCGAAGTAGCGGATCTCGCGGAAGCCGAACAGCTTTTCATAAAAGCCTGCCCAGAAGCCCATGCGGCCGCGGTACACGTTGTGCGTGAGGTGGTCGATTTCGTTCAGGCCATGGCCCGCGGGGCGGCGGTCCACGCCTTCGATGAATTCAAAGTCGATGTCGTAGATCGACTTGCCGTCTTCAAAGCGGTCGATCAGGTACAGGGGCGCGCCGCCAATGCCCTTGATGGCAGGCAGGCGCAGCTCCATGGGGCCGGTAGGGATCTCGATGGGCTGGGCGCCCAGCTCCAGCGCGCGCTTGTAGGCCTTGTGCGCGTCTTTTACGCGAAACGCCAGGCCGCAGGCCGAGGGACCATGCTCGGCGCCAAAGTAGGCCGCCTGGCTGTGGGGCTCGCGGTTGATGATGAAGTTGATGCCGTTCTGGCGGTACAGCACCACGTCCTTGGAGCGGTGGCGAGCCACCAGCGTGAAGCCCAGCTTTTCAAATACGTTTTCGAGCACACCGGGCGTGGGCGAGGTGAATTCGACAAACTCGAACCCCATCAGGCCCATGGGGTTGTCCCAGGCTTCGATCTGGGCGGCGGCTTGTTGCGGCAGGGCGGCGGTCATGGGGTTGTCTCCGGCATTCGTGATGGATGGATGAATGTCTCGGACTTTAGGCGCGGCCTGCCTCATGTTTTGGGCGAAATCAAGAGCCTTCGGGTGCTGATTTGCAGGATTGTTGCGAATCATCAATGGGTGGCGCAAATCCTGCGCGCTGCGCAGCTGCAGCGACGCAATCGGTGGGCGCTGCGGTCAGGAGCCGGCCTGCGTGCGCCGCAGGGCCAGCGCAGCATCCACGCGCTGCTGCTCTTCGCTGGAGAACAGCTGGTGGCGCAGTTGCTCGAGCGCCGCACCTTCGCCCTGCGCGGCGCGGGCCTGGCTGTACTGGTCCAGGCGCTGCTGCCAATGGCGTTCTTCCCGGTCGAGCTGGGCCATGGCTTGCGCGGCCGCTTCGCCGTACTGGGCGGCGCGGGTGGCGTGGCGCGTGGGGTCGTCGGTGTTCTGGGCGTTGAACGCGGCGGTCTGTGCGGCGGCGTCCAGGTGTGCGGTGGCTGCGCTGCGCTCGGCCCGGCGGTCTGCGGGCAGTTCGGCCTCGGCATCGCGCAGGGCTTTGGCCCGCTGCTCTGGCGTGAGCGCGGTGTTGCGCGCTATCTCCAGCCGGGCCAGCGTGTAGCGGTCCAGGTCCGCCTCGCGGGCAAACAGGGCGTCGTATTCGTCGCCATCAAAGAATTGCTGGCGCACCTTGTGGCGCGCCTCCAGCGCTTCGCGCAGCGCGCCGGGGTCGGTGGTGGCATCTTTGGGGGTGCGCAGCTGCCCCAGGGCCACGCGGTAGTCCACGTAGCGGCCCGCCAAGGCGAGCGCGCGCGGCACCAGGTCGGCCGGGAAATGTTTGCCGGCCAGCGCCGCCAGCCGGGCCTTGAGCATGGCCGGGTCGGTCACTTCGCCGTCCTGCGCTTCCATCAGGAGCGCTTCCAGCGTGTCGCGCAGGCCGTGCATCAGCAGGGGGTCGGTGGCCTGGCCGGGGCTGGCGCTGCGGCGCGCGGCAAAAAAGCTGTCTTCCATGGGCCGGCGCGGCGCGGCGTTGCCGCCGTTGCTCCCCGCCATCCCTGGCATGGCCGAAGACGCCCCCGCCGGCAGGGTGCCCACATCCGCACCAGAGGGTTCGCGCAGGCCCAGCCACCAGGCCAGGCCGGCCGCGGCCGCCACCAGCGCCAAGCCGGCGGCGAAAGCGCGGGTGCTGGCCACGGATTACAGGCCCTGCGCCTTCAGGCGGTTGGCGTGCTGGCGGTACAGCGTGACGGGGTCGGTCGAGAACCAGTCGCGCAGGCCCAGCAGCTGGTTGACTTCGTCCAGATGGTTCTGGCGGTAGTCACCCAGGTGGCGGCCCAGGCGCGATGAGCAGGCCGACACCAGGCCGTCATTGGCTTCGCCGAACACCAGGCTCATCACGCTGAGCAGACCGTCGCTGGCGTCCAGCACGTTGGTCAGGGGCAGGGTGCCTGTCCATGAGTAGTAGCGCACGCCGTTGACCAGCTCAGCCCCGCCGCCGCAGCCGGATGTGGGAACGCCCTGCGGAAAGCGCGTGTTGAACTTGGCCGAACCTGCGGTGGTGAGCGAATCAAGCGCTGCGGTGGGCATCTGGGGCAGGCCGCTGCCGCCAGAGGTGAGGTTGATCAGGCCGACCAGGGCCTTGGCGGCGGCGCTGGCCACGGCTTCAGATACCGAGCCTGCAGGCGCCACGCCGCGCAGGATGTCAGCGACGCGCGATCCGCGGTTGACGCCGCCGATCGACGTGACCGATGCCACCAGCTGTGGCGCCACGCCCGCCACGTAGCGCGTGGTGGGGCCGCCGTGCGAATGGCCCACCAGGTTGACCTTTTGCGCGCCGGTGATGGCCAGGATGGTCTTCACCTGGGCCAGCAGCTGCTCGCCGCGCACCTCGGTGCTGTTGGCAGCAGACACCTGTGCCACGTAAACCCGCGCGCCGCCCTGGCGCAGCGCATCCGGGATGCCGTAGAAGTAATCGATGCCCAGGGCTGAGTCGAAGCCGAACAGGCCATGCACCAGCACGATGGGGTAGCGCGTCTGGGTATAGCCGGTTTGGGCATGGGCGCTGGCCCCCAGCAGCAAAAGCCCTGCCGTGGCTGCCAGCGCAAGGCGCCGCAGAAAGCGGCTCAAAAATCCGGTCATGTCGTTGTCTCCGTTAATGTGGTTTTTTATGCTCGCAAAAACGAACGACCGTGCGTTTTTGCGAGCACTATTTTTTCTGCGGAGGCGGCGCTGTCACCATCAGGACATACCCGGGCATGCTGCGGGGCAAGCGCGCCTTTTTCCATAATTCGTAATATCCTGCGTCATGCAACCGATCAACGCACTCGACAAGCTGGACAAAGCCATCCTGCGCCGCCTGCAAGACAATGGCCGTGAAACCTACGACGTGATCGGAGAGCAGGTGGGCCTGTCGCCCAGTGCCGTGCTGCGCCGCGTCAAGCGGCTCGAAGAGGCCGGCATCATCAGCCGCTACGTGGCCCTCGTGCCGCCCGAGGCCGTGGGCCTGGGCCTCACGGCCTACCTGAACGTGCGGCTCGAAAAGCACACCGAAAGTCACAAACGCAACCCCATGGACCTGTTTCGCGCCAGCGTGCAGACCTGGCCCGAGGTGGTGGAATGCGCGTCCCTCACCGGCGAAATGGACTACCTCCTGCGCGTGGTGGTGGCCGACATGGCGCACTACAGCCGTTTCATCATGGACACCCTGCTCAAGCACCCGAGCGTGCAGGACTGCAAGACCAGCTTTGTGCTGGACCGGGTGAAGGCGACCACGGCTGTGCCGGTGTAGCGCGGCGTGGGTCATGCTTGCTTGCTCTGGCCGGGGCGTGGGTGTGTCGGCGTCGGGTCGCATGGGCAACAAGGTTGAGGTGCCGCAGGGTTGATCTGCGCGGCCTCGGGCGATACCCTGCGATCTCTCGGGTCGCGCGGCCCGCCGACACGGACTGCGGGCGCCGCATGCGGTAGGTAGAACTACTTGATGCGCTTCGCATTTCATAGCGCAAACCCAATGAGCACCCAGCCCGGAGGCCGATTTATGCCCCAATGGAGCCCCCTCACTAAATTGTTGCAGTGCAGCAAGCAGGTCTGGAAATGATCAGGGATAACCCTTATATTTCGAGCCATGATCGCAACAAAAGACTGGTTCAAGGCCTCCTGGGAAGCCGGCAGGGGCCTCTTGCACCCTGTGACGGCCCGTGCCTCGGATGAGGGCGAACGGTCAAAGGAGGCTCCCGTGATGGTTCCCATCCGTTCCCTGGGTCCCTCGTACCGCGAGCGGATCACGCAGCACCTGCTGCAGCTCGAGCCTGCCGACCGCTACCTGCGCTTTGGCTACGCCGCCAATGACGAGCAGATCCGCCGTTACGCCGAGCAGCTGGACTTTGACCGCGACGAAATTTTTGGCATTTACAACCGCCGCCTCGAACTCATTGCGATGGCGCACCTGGCGTTTTCCGAGCACCCCGAGCACAAGCACTGTGCAGAGTTTGGCGTGTCGGTGCTCAAGCAGGCACGCGGCCGTGGCTTTGGTGCCCGGCTGTTCGAGCGCGCGGTAATGCACGCCCGCAACGAGGGCGTGAACATGGTGTTCATCCATGCGCTGTCGGAAAACACGGCCATGCTCAAGATTGCCCGCAATGCGGGTGCCACCGTGCGCCGCGACGGGTCCGAATCAGAGGCTTACCTGCAACTCCCGCCCGCCAGCCTGGATACGCGCATGACCGAGATGGTCGAGCAGCAGATTGCCGAGGTGGACTACCAGCTCAAGCGGCAGGCCAAGCAGTTCTGGGATTTCCTGGCCAGCGTGCAGGAAGTGCGCAGCGGCGTGCAGGACGCCCGCCACAAGTCCGCGGAGTAGTCCCGCCTTTGGGGCGCCCTGCCGCGTCAGGCAGGGCAGCGTGGTAGCCGCGGGACGTGCAGTCCGCGTCTGACGGCACCCTGTCATGGCGATCCGCTATCCTAGGGGCCTGATTCACTACCGCACGTCGTGCACTCCAGTGTCTGACCCGCACCCCGCGCACCCCGGGCGACCGCCCGAACGGGAAGACAAGCGCACCTTCCTGCAAAAAGTGGCCGAGTTCATTCACCCGGGGCCTGATTCCCGGGAAGAGCTCATCGAAACCCTGGCCGATGCCGAAGACAACGACGTCATCGGCGCCGAATCCCGCGTGATGCTCGAGCGTGTCATCCGCATGGCCGACATGAGCGCGCGCGACGTGATGGTGGCCACCCCGCGCATGGATCTGGTCAACATCGACGCGCCCTTTGAAGACCTGCTGCATCTGGTGATCACCACCGCGCATTCGCGGTTTCCGGTCTACCAGGGCGAGCGTGACAACATCATCGGCATCCTGATGGCCAAGGACCTGCTCAAGCTGCAGCGGGCGCCTGAGCTGAACATCCGCGCGCTGCTGCGCCCGGCGGTGTTCGTGCCCGAGAGCAAGGGCCTGAACGACCTGCTGCGCGAATTCCGCGGCAACCGCAACCACCTGGCCATCGTCATCGATGAGTTCGGCCGCGTGGCGGGCCTCGTCACCATCGAAGACGTGCTCGAACAGATCGTGGGCGAGATCGAGGACGAGTTCGACATTCCCGAGGACAACGGCGACATCTTCGGCCTGGCCGACCGCACCTACCGCGTGAGCGGCGACACGCCGGTGGAGCGCGTGGCCGAAGCGTTTGAAGTGACCTTGCAGGGCAGCGACCCCGATGCGCATTTCGACACCATCGGCGGGTTGATTGCCCACGAGATGGGCCACCTGCCGCGCCGCGGCGAACTGGTGCAGCTCGGCGGGCTGCAGTTTGTGGTGCTCCATGCCAAGGGCGGATCGGTGCGCTGGTTCAAGGTATCGCGGGTCGACGACACCAGCGCTGACGGCTGATGGCGCGCAGCCGATCCCTGGCGGGGCTGCCGTTGACCCTGCAGTGCGCGCTGGCGCTGGTCGCGGGTCTGGCCCAGGCCGCATCCTTGGCGTGGCCGGGCACAGGGCGGCCGCTGTGGTGGCTACAGATGCTCTCGATGATGGTGCTGGCCGCGCTGCTGCTACACGCACAGCGGCACGCGGCGCCGTTTCGGCGCGGGGCTCTGCTGGGCGGCATATTTGCAACCGCCTGGCTCGCGGGCACGTTCTGGTGGCTGTTCATATCGATGCATACCTACGGCGGGCTGGCGGCGCCGCTGGCGGTGGCTGCGGTACTGGGGCTGGCCGCCTTCCTGGGCAGCTACTACGCAGTCGTTTTGGGGCTTTTTTGCAGCCTGGCCCCCGTCAATCGTGCCTTATCAGCTATCGTTTTCGGAGCATTCTGGATGCTGGCCGAGCTGGCGCGCGCCACGTGGTGGACGGGCTTCCCGTGGGGCGCTGTGGGCTACGCCCATGTGGATGGACCTCTGGGTGTGCTGGCGCGCAGCGTGGGCGTGTACGGCGTGGGCGCGGTGGCAGCAGCGCTGGCCATGCTGCTGGTGGAGTGCCGCCCCGCGCATCTGCGCAGCGCGCGGGCCTGGGCCCTGGCGGTCGGGCTGGTGGCGGTGTGGGGTGCGGCGGCCGTGCAGCGCCACTGCGCAGTCGAGCTGTGCCACACACCTGCAGCCCCCGCTGCCGCGCCCCTTACGCTGGAGCTGCTGCAGGGCAACATCCCGCAGGATGAGAAGTTCCAGCCCGGCAGCGGCGTGCCCCTGGCGCTCAAGTGGTATGCCGACACCCTCAAGGCCGCCACGGCCGACCTGGTGGTGGCCCCCGAAACCGCCATTCCGCTCTTGCCCCAGCAGCTGATACCCGGCTACCTCGAAGGCATTGGCGTGCACTTTGCACAGTCGGGCCGCGCCGTGTTGCTGGGCATCCCCATGGGGGACGAGGCGCAGGGCTACACCAACTCGGTGCTGGGCATGGGCCCGGGGCAGGGCGATGCGGCATCGGCCTACCGGTACGACAAGCACCATCTGGTGCCCTTTGGCGAATTCATCCCACCTTTCTTCCGGTGGTTCACGGCCATGATGAACATCCCCTTGGGCGACTTCAACCGCGGTGCGGTGGGGCAGCCTTCATTTGAGTGGAAAGGGCAGCGTATTGCGCCCAACATCTGCTATGAGGATCTCTTTGGTGAAGAAATCGGTGCGCGCTTCATCGACCCGGCGCAGGCCCCCACAGTGCTGCTCAACTTCAGCAACATCGGCTGGTTTGGCGATTCGCTGGCCATCGACCAGCACCTGCACATCAGCCGCATGCGGGCGATGGAGTTCGAGCGGCCGATGGTGCGCGCCACCAACACCGGTGCCACCGCCGTCATCGACCACCGCGGCGTGGTCACCCACGCATTGCAGCGCCACACACGCGGTGTGCTGCGGGCCGAGGTGCACGGCCGCGGAGTGGATGCCGCCAGCGGCTGGGCGATCACGCCTTACGCATGGTGGGTATCCCGGTGGGGGCTGTGGCCGCTGTGGGCCCTGGGGGTACTGGCGCTGGCGGGGGCGATGTTCGCCGCCCGCGCTGCAAGGGGGCGCCGGGGGCGTGGACATTGATCCAGGTCAGGCACCCGGCCCGGCCCCGCGGGTGCCTGCGCCGCCCCGTGTTTAGAGGCGGCTCCCTATGCCTTGATAATGGAGCCCCGCAGGCGGGGGCTTGCGGTCGAAAAATGATGAATTCAAGCGGGTACACCGCGGTTCTGGAGCACGATTGAAGATGGCTGATTCCTTTTCCTACGAACAACTGATTGCCTCGGGCGAAGGCCGGTTGTTCGGCGCCGACAGTGGCCGCCTGCCGCTGCCGCCCATGCTGATGTTCGACCGCATCACGCACATCGACGGCGATGGCGGTGCCCACGGGCTGGGAATGATCCGCGCCGAACTCGACGTGAAACCGGACCTGTGGTTCTTTGCCTGCCACTTCCAGGGCGACCCGGTCATGCCCGGCTGCCTGGGGCTGGATGCCATGTGGCAGCTGATCGGCTTTTACCTGACCTGGCTGCAGCTGCCGGGCCGTGGTCGCGCATTGGGTGCAGGCGAGGTCAAGTTCACCGGCGAGGTGGGCCCTGATGTGAAGCTGGTCACCTACGAAATCGACATCAAGCGCGTCATCAAGCGCAAGCTGGTCATGGCCATTGGCGATGCCCGCCTGCTGGCCGATGGCAAGGAAATCTATGTAGCCAACGACCTGCGTGTGGGCCTGTTCAAGCGCGAGGAAGACGGCAAGGACGCAGCATGACCTCCAAGAAGCGCGTAGTCATCACCGGCGCGGGCATCGTCTCGTGCATTGGCAACGACCTGGCCACCGTGGAAGCCGCGCTGCGCGCGGGCACCAGCGGCATCAAGGCCGTGGAAAAGTTCAAGGAACTGGGCCTGCGCAGCCAGGTGGGCGGCGCACCCGAGATCGACATCGAAGCGCGCATCGACCGCAAGCAGCTGCGTTTCATGGGCGATGCGGCGGCCTATGCCCAGATTGCGTTGGAAGACGCCATCGCGCAGGCCGGCCTCACGCCTGAGCAGGTGAGCCACCCGCGCACCGGGCTCATCATGGGCTCGGGCGGCGGCTCGCCCGCCAACCAGATCGAAGCGGCCGACACGCTGCGCGAAAAGGGCATCCGCCGCGTGGGGCCCTATCAGGTCACGCGCTGCATGAGCAGCACAGTGTCTGCCTGCCTGGCCACCAACTTCAAGGTCAAGGGCATCAATTACTCCATCACTTCGGCCTGCTCCACCTCGGCCCACTGCATTGGCGCAGCTGCGCAGCAGATCGCCTGGGGCGTGCAGGACGTGATGTTTGCGGGCGGTGGCGAAGAGCTGAGCTGGGGCATGTCGCTGCTGTTTGACGGCATGGGCGCCATGTCGAGCAAGTACAACGAAACGCCCGAGAAAGCCTCGCGCGCCTACGACGCCAACCGCGATGGCTTCGTGATTGCCGGCGGCGGCGGTGCCGTGGTGCTGGAAAGCCTGGAGCATGCCCTGGCCCGTGGCGCCAACATCCTGGCCGAGGTGGTGGGCTTTGGCGCCACCAGCGACGGCGAAGACATGGTGGCCCCCTCCGGCGACGGCGCCATTGCCTGCATGCAGCAAGCGATGGAGGGGCTCGATGCCCCCATCGACTACATCAACACCCACGGCACCTCCACCCCCGTGGGCGACATGCAGGAAGTACGCGCCATGCGTGCGCTGTTTGGCGACAAGGTGCCCCCGTTCTCGTCCACCAAGTCGCTCACCGGCCACTCGCTGGGCGCGACCGGCGTGCAGGAAGCCATCTACTGCATGATCATGCTGAACAAGGGCTTCATTGCGGGGTCGGCCAATGTTGAAACGCCCGACGCGGCGCTGGGCGACATGCCGCTGGTCACCCAAACGCGCGATGCGCAGCTGACCACGGTGCTGTCCAACAGCTTCGGCTTTGGCGGCACCAACGCCAGCCTGGTGCTGCGCCGCTGGACAGACTGAGCGATCTGCTGGCGCGCCTTGCGCCTCGGTCGTGAGCCCGCCCCGCTAACGCGGAGGCGGGTTTTTCTTTTCTGCGGCAGGCGTTCGCGGCGAGAGCGCAGAGTGCAGCAGCCCCGGCAGCATCGCCAGCATGCGCGTGGCGTGCAGGCCCGGCGGATGCGCGCGGGCCTGGTAGCTGTAGAGCGACATGGGCGGCAGCTCATGCAGCTCCAGCGTGACGAACTGCGCCGGGTCCAGACGGGCAGCGGTGAAAAAGTCCACTACCGTCCAGCCCATGCCCAGCTTCACGAGTTCCAGCGCCAGGCGCGAGGTCTGCACCTGCACGCCCGGGCCGTCCGGCGCGGCCATGCGCTGGGCCAGGTCGTCAATGGCCTGCCGCATCGGATCGTCGCCCACGAGGCGGATCACGGGTACGCGGGCGAGGCGCGCGGCGGGCGTGGCGGCACGCGGCGCGCGGCTCCACAGCGCGGGCGCCACAGCCAGGTACATGCGTCCGCTCACCAGCAGTTCGCTGCCCACCTGCGGGTGCGGGTGCTTGAAGAAACCCAGCCCAAAGTCCACGCTGCGCGTGAGCAGCGCCTGCGTCATCTGGTCCTGGTGCAGGGTGCGCACCTCCACCCCCACCTGCGGGTGCTGCGCCGCGTGCTGATGCAGCAGGCGCGGCAAAAACTCGTGGCTCACCGAAGGAATGGCTGCCAGCCGCACATCGCCCGAATCGCTGGTAGCCAGGTTGCGGGCAGTGCGCTTCAAGGCATCGAGCTGGCGGTAGATGCCAGTGGATTCCGATGCCAGCACCTGTGCCTCGGGCGTGGGCGTGAGACCGGCCGGGGTGCGCACAAACAGGCGGTAGCCCAGTTGCAGCTCGGTATGTGCCACCGCCTTGCTCACGGCCGACGGGGTGATGCACAGCAGGCGCGCTGCAGCGCTCATGTTGCCAGTCTGGAAAACGGCCTGGAAGACTTCAAGCTGGCGCAGGTTCATGGCAATGGGTGCGTTATCACGCGGCAGCTGAGATGTGAATTTCGCTCATAGGCATGCAGCGATTATTCCATCCGATTGTGTCTGGATGTCTCATACCATCCGGCACCGCCTCAACAGGGCGGCGCCGGGCGTCCCGCCATCCGCGGGCGCCGCGCACAAAAAACCGGAGACCTCGTTCATGCACCTGTCTTTTGCTTCTTCTTCAACGTCCATCACGCGCCGCTGGTTTGCGGGCGTGGTGTTCTCGGCCCTGTCGTCTGTGGCGCTGGCCCAGGCGGCCAAGCCCCATGTGGTCGTGCTGGCCACCGGGGGCACCATTGCTGGCGCCGGTGCATCGGCAGCCAACAGCGCCACCTACGCTGCCGCCAAGGTGCCGGTCGACAAGCTGCTGGCTGGCCTGCCCGAGCTGGCCAACGTGGCCAAGGTCACGGGCGAGCAGGTCTTCCAGATCGCCTCTGAGAGCTTCACCAACGACCACCTGCTCAAGCTGGGGCAGCGCGTTTCGGCCCTGGCCAAGCAGCAGGATGTGGACGGTATCGTCATCACCCACGGCACCGACACGCTGGAAGAAACCGCGTACTTCCTGAACCTGGTGGTGCGCACGTCCAAGCCCATCGTGGTGGTGGGCTCCATGCGCCCCGGTACGGCCCTGTCGGCCGACGGCGCGCTGAACCTCTATAACGCGGTGGGCGTGGCCGCCAGCAAGGATGCCGCCGGCAAGGGTGTGCTCGTCAGCATGAACGACGAAATCCAGACCGGCCGCGATGTAAGCAAGTCCATCAACATCAAGACCGAGGCCTTCAAGAGCCAGTGGGGCCCGCTGGGCATGGTGGTCGAGGGCAAGAACTACTGGTTCCGCGCCCCGGTCAAGCGCCACACCACGCAATCCGAGTTCAACATCGACGACATCAAGGCGCTGCCCGCCGTGGACATCGTGTACGGCTACGCCAACATGAATACGACCGGCATCGAGGCTTATGGCAAGGCCGGTGTGAAGGCGCTGGTGCATGCGGGCACCGGCAACGGCTCGGTGGCGGCGCAAGCGGTCGAATCGCTCAAGACCCTGCGCGGCCAGGGCGTGCAGATCGTCCGTTCGGCCCGCGTGCCCGATGGCTTTGTGCTGCGCAATGCCGAGCAGCCCGATGACAAGTATGACTGGGTGGTGGCCCACGACCTGCGCCCGCAAAAGGCCCGCATTCTGGCGATGGTGGCGCTGACCCGGACGAATGACAGCAAGGAACTGCAGCGGATCTTCTGGGAGTATTGATCCCCCCCTGAGTCGCTTCGCGCCTTCCCCCCTGGGGGGGACGCCCCCAGCGCGGCGGGGCGGCCCTTGCGCGGGGGCGCTGGCACAGGCAGCGCTCGTTGATGCGGGCATGGGCCCATCTGGCGCGGAGAGTATTTGAGAGAACTTGGCGCACTACATGTGCGCCGACAGGCTGCCTGAAACGGTGGTCACTGGTGCGCAACGGCTTACCGCTTGCGTGGCTGGTTGGGAAGGCTGGGGCTCCAAAAGGGCTCCGGCCTTTTTTCATGGGCGGCTGGCCGCTGTGCCACATGGCGGGCGGCCTGCGGCGGCGCCGTAAAATCAACGGTTTGCGTGTTCTCCATTGCGCGCGGCTTCTGCGGGGCCGCCGATGTCGGTGCGCCGCAGTCCCTGTTTCCACACTTCCAAGTTCGGCCTGGCTTGCCAGTGCCCACCATTTCTGACCATGTTGACCTTCCAGCAAATCATCCTGAAGCTGCAGTCCTACTGGGACGCGCAGGGTTGCGCGCTTTTGCAGCCCTATGACATGGAAGTGGGCGCAGGCACCTCGCACACCGCCACCTTCCTGCGCGCCATCGGCCCCGAGCCCTGGAAGGCTGCTTACGTGCAGCCCAGCCGCCGCCCCAAGGACGGCCGCTACGGCGAGAACCCCAATCGCCTGCAGCACTACTACCAGTACCAGGTGGTGCTCAAGCCCGCGCCAGCCAACATCCTGGAGCTGTATCTGGGCAGCCTCGAAGCCCTGGGCTTTGACCTCAAGAAGAACGACATCCGCTTTGTGGAAGACGACTGGGAGAACCCCACTCTGGGCGCCTGGGGCCTGGGCTGGGAGGTGTGGCTCAACGGCATGGAGGTGACGCAGTTCACCTATTTCCAGCAAGTGGGCGGCATCGACTGCAAGCCCGCCACCGGCGAAATCACCTACGGCCTGGAGCGCCTGGCCATGTACCTGCAGGGCGTGGACAACGTCTACAACCTCAAGTGGACCGACACCCTGAGCTACGGCGACGTGTACAAGCAAAACGAGGTGGAGCAGTCCACCTACAACTTCGAGCACTCGGACGCCGACTTTCTGTTCACCGCCTTCAACGCGCACGAAAAGCAGGCCAAGTACCTCATGGAGCAGCAACTGGCCCTGCCCGCGTACGAGCAGGTGCTCAAGGCGGCGCACAGCTTCAACCTGCTGGATGCGCGCGGCGCCATCAGCGTGACGGAGCGCGCTGCGTACATCGGCCGCATCCGCAACCTGGCCCGCAGCGTGGCGCAAAGCTACTACGAAAGCCGCGAGCGCCTGGGCTTCCCCATGGCTCCGCGCGAGTGGGTCGAGCAGATGGCCCCCACGGCCAAAAAGGCCGCCTGATGATTCTCGAGATTGCCACCCTGCAGATCAAGCCCGGCCAGACGGCCGCGTTTGAGCAGGCCTTTGCGCAGGCGCAGCGCATCATTGCGTCCATGCCCGGCTACCTGGGGCACGAGCTGCAGCACTGCCTGGAAGACGACCACCAGTACGTGCTGCTGGTGCGCTGGGCCACGCTGCAGGACCATACCGAGGGCTTTCGCGGCTCTGCCCAATACCAGGAATGGCGCACGCTGCTGCACCATTTCTACGACCCCTTTCCCACCGTGCTGCACTACAGCGCGGTCACGCCGTCTTTGAGCTGATCGATCCCATGACCACCCAAAATCTCCTCGTTGAACTGTTTGTGGAAGAGCTGCCCCCGAAGGCGCTGCAGAAACTGGGCGATGCCTTCGCGACTGTGCTGGCCGACCAGCTCAAGGCTCTGGGCCTTGCCACCGCAGCATCGGCCGTGACGCCCTTTGCCTCGCCCCGCCGCCTGGCCGCGCATGTGACGGCTGTGGCCGACAAGGCGGCCGACAAAGCCGTGCAGCAAAAGCTGATGCCCGTGACCGTAGGCCTTCAGGCTGACGGCAACGCCACGCCCGCCCTGCTGAAAAAGCTGCAGGCGCTGGGTGCGGATGTGTCTGACCCGGCAGCCGCCGTGGCCGCACTGAAGCGCGCGCAGGACGGCAAGGCGGAGGCGCTGTTCTACGACAGCGTGGTGCCCGGCGCGACGCTGCAGGCAGGCCTGCAAAAGGCCCTGGATGAAGCTATCGCCAAGCTGCCCATCCCCAAGGTCATGAGCTACCAGCTCGAAACCGACTGCGAGCTGCCCGGCTGGACCAGTGTGAACTTTGTGCGCCCCGCGCACGGCCTGGTGGCGCTGCATGGCAGCACCGTGGTGCCCGTCAAGGCGCTGGGCCTCACGGCTGGCAACAGCACGCAGGGCCACCGCTTTGAAGCCGCCGTGTCGCCCGTGGTGCTGGCGGACGCCGACAGCTACGCCGCCACGCTGCGCAAGGACGGTGCCGTGATCGCATCGTTTGCCGAGCGCAAGGCCGAAATCGCGCGCCAGCTGGCTGCTGCCGCCGCCAAGGTCGGCAACGGCGCCCGCCCCATTGAAGACGAGGCATTGCTCGACGAAGTCACCGCGCTGGTCGAGCGGCCCAACGTGGTCATCTGCCAGTTCGAAGAGCAATTCCTGGGCGTGCCGCAGGAGTGCCTCATCCTCACGATGAAGGCCAACCAGAAGTACTTCCCGCTTCTGGACGCCGCTGGCAAGCTGACCAACAAGTTCCTGGTGGTCAGCAACATCAGCCCCGAAGACACCAGCTTTGTGACCGGCGGCAACGAGCGCGTGGTGCGCCCGCGCCTGGCCGACGCAAAGTTCTTCTTCGACCAGGACCGCAAGAAGACGCTGGCCTCGCGCGTCGAAGGCCTGGGCAAGGTCGTATACCACAACAAGCTGGGCACGCAGGGCGAGCGCGTGGAGCGCGTGCGGGCCATCGCGAAGGCGATTGCAACGCAGCTGGGCGATGCGCAACTGGTGCAGGACGCCGACAAGGCCGCGCAACTGGCCAAGACCGATCTCGTGACCGACATGGTGGGCGAGTTCCCCGAGCTGCAGGGCATCATGGGCGGCTACTACGCCCTGAACGACGGCCTGGGCGAAACCGTGGCCCACGCCATTGAAGACCACTACAAGCCCCGCTTTGCGGGCGACGCCCTGCCGCGCAACATGGCGGGCGTGGTGGTGGCGCTGGCTGACAAGCTCGAAACCCTGGTGGGCATGTTCGGCATCGGCAACCTGCCCACCGGCGACCGCGACCCGTTTGCGCTGCGTCGCCATGCGCTGGGCGTGATCCGCATGCTGGTTGAAAAAGACCTGCCGCTGGACTTGAGCGCGCTGCTGGCTGGTGCCGTGCCTGCCTTCGGCGACAAGATCACCGACGCGTCTGCCGCGCTGGCTGATTTCATCTACGACCGCCTGGCCGGCAGCCTGCGCGAGCAAGGCTACAGCGCCCAGGAAGTCGACGCCGTGCTGGCCCTGCGCCCGCAGCGCTTGGCCCTGATCGAAAAGCAGCTGGCCGCCGTGCGCGCCTTCGCCTCGCTGCCCGAAGCTCCGGCCCTGGCCGCTGCCAACAAGCGCGTGGGTAACATCCTGAAAAAGGCTGAAGTCGAAGGTCCGGTGGATGCCCACGTCAACCCCGCGCTGCTGGCCGAGCAGGCTGAAAAAGACCTGTTCGTCGCGCTGCAGCGCTTTGTGCCCGAGGCCGATGCGCAGTACGACGCCGGCGACTACACAGCCAGCCTGCAGACCCTGGCCGTGCTGCGCGCGCCGGTGGATGCGTTTTTTGACGACGTGATGGTCAACGCCGAGCAGCTGGACTTGCGCCTGAACCGCCAGGGCCTGCTCAAGAGCCTGCACAAGGCCATGAACCGCGTGGCCGACTTGTCGCGCCTGGTGGCCTGACGGCACCGGCGTGCCACACTGGCGCCTTACTCCGGGACACGCCCCATGAAACTCGCCATCCTCGACCGCGACGGCACGCTCAACCCGCTGGGCGACGAGTACATCACCTCGCCCGAGGAGTGGACGCCCGTGCCTGGCGCGCTGGAGGCCATCGCGCGGCTCAACCATGCGGGCTGGCATGTGGTGGTGGCCACCAACCAGCCGGGGCTGGGGCGCGGGCTGTTTGACGTGGTGGCGCTCAACGCCATCCACGCCAAGATGCACCGGCAGCTCGCTGCGCTGGGCGGGCGTATCGACGCCGTCTTTTACTGCCCGCACGCGGCGGACGAGGAGTGCACGTGCCGCAAGCCGGCGCCGGGCCTGCTGGAGCAGATCTGCGAGCGCTATGGCGCCGAGCGTTCCGAGGTCCAGGTGGTGGGCAGCTGTGCCGCCCATTTGCAGGCGGGCGCAACCCTGGGCGCACAGCTGCACCTGGTGTGCACGGGCCGCTCGGCAGACGTGGATGCCGCAGCGACCGCGCTGCCAGCTGGTGTGCCGCCCGGCACCCGCATGCACGCCAGCCTGGGCGATTTTGCAAGCCGCCTTCTTCCGACCGCGCCTGGTTCCAGGCCGCCGGTGCCGGCCTGATGGACCTTCAATCAGTTTGATATCCATTTCATAGCGTCTGGTGCATGTAATTCAAGCGCCAGAGGCATAAAACACTCAAAATCCATGGCTTTCATCCGCTCTGTCATTCACCTCATCTGGATGGGCATCACCGTGGTGCCGTATGCGCTGGCCATCATGCTGGGCACGCTGCTGGGGGTGCGGGGCCTGCCGCTGTACCGCATTGCGCGGGCGTGGCTGTCGCTGTGCATCAGCGGCGCGCGGGTGGTGCTGGGCATTCGCCCCCACATCATCGGCATGGAAAACCTGCCGCAGGGCGTGAACGAGGGCGCCATCCTGCTGGTCAAACACCAGTCCACGTATGAGACGTTTCTGATGCCGGTGATCATGCCGCACCCCCTGGCGTACGTGTTCAAGAAGGAGCTGCTGCACGTACCGTTCTTTGGTTGGGCCATCGGCCGGCTCGACATGATCCACATCGACCGCAACCAGCGCGCGCAGGCCTTCAACAAGGTGGTGCAGCAAGGCAAGGACCTGCTGGCCAAGGGCATCTGGATCATCATGTTCCCCGAGGGCACGCGCATCGAGCGCGGGCAAAAGGGCACGTACAAGACCGGCGGCACGCGCCTGGCGATCGATACCGGCGCACCGGTGATTCCCATCGCGGTCACGTCCGCCAAGGCGTGGCCGCGCAAGGCGTTCATCAAGCGCCCGGGCGTGGTCGAGGTGTCCATCGGCAAGCCCATCCCCAGCACCGGCCGCCAGCCCGAGGAGCTGATGCGCGAGGTGGAAGACTGGATCGAGGCCGAGATGCGCCGCCTGGATCCGGATGCCTACCCCGCGCCTGTCGCGGCGCGAGCACCGCGCGCCGCGGACGGCAGCTGAACGCAAACGGGTGAGGCCAGCGTGATGCAGCGACTGGTGCAACTGGCGCTGGACCTATTCGATCCGCCAGCGCCGTCCACGCCGGCTGCGCCGCCGGTGGCGGTGGGCGGGCCTTCAGAACAGGTTTTCAGGTCAAATCGGCCGCAAGTCCAGGAAGATACATCCCCGAATGCTATTGAAGGCATAGCAAACAAGACCTTGGCACGACCGGCGCTCCCCGCAGCGCCACTGCCGTCACTGCTGTCCCCCGCCGAGTTCCGCCACCCCAAAGCCAACCGCGAGGTCCTGCTGGGCGATGCCGTGGTGGCCTATGCGCTGCAGCGCGCACGCCGCCGCACCATCGGCTTCACCGTGGGGACGGATGGTCTGTCGGTGCGCGCGCCCAGCTGGGTCACTCTCGGGGCGGTCGATGCGGCGCTGCGCGGCAAGGCCGACTGGATTCTTCGCAAGCTGTCGGAAACGCGCGAGCGCCATGAGCGGCTGCAGGGCGACCGGGTCGTGTGGGCCGATGGGGCCGAGCTGCCGTACCTGGGCGAGCCGCTGCGCGTGGTGCTGGACCCGGGCCACCGGTTTGCGGGCAAGGGCGGGGCGCTGGTCGACCTGGATGCAGCGGCCGAGCCTGCGGCCACACCGTCGCACGAAGCCGCAAAGCCCGAAATATCCGCCGTGCAAGGTGTCCGGCGCGCCCTGCACATCGGCCTGCCGCACAGCGCCAGCCCGGCGCAGATCCGCGATGCCGTGCAGGCCTGGCTGATGCGCGACGCCAAGCGCCACTTCACCGAGCGGCTGAACCACTTTGCGCCGCAGCTGGGTGTGCAGTGGGCCAGCCTGCGGCTATCGAGCGCGCAGACGCGCTGGGGCAGTGCCAAGTCCGACGGCTCCATCCGCCTGAACTGGCGGCTGCTGCACTACCGCCCGGCCATCATCGACTACGTGGTGGTGCACGAGCTGGCCCACCTGCGCGTGATGGACCACAGCCCGCGCTTCTGGGACACCGTGGCCACCGTGGTGCCCGACTATGCCGACCTGCGCAGGCATCTGCGCAAGGAACCGGTGCCGCCGTGGGAGTAGGGGTGTCGAGCCGTGCTGCAGTGCTGCGGGGCGGCAGAGTGGCCCTGGGCATGGGCTGGGCATGAGCAGCATGGTGCGCGCGGCTGTGCCTTATCGTTGCCAGTTGCGCATGGCGCTGCACCGCGCCGCACGCAACGCGGTAAAAAATGGGCGCCCGTTGACGACCATGACCATTCGCTGATCACCAAGGAGAGCTTCTGATGTCTGTCACTCCATCCCATGTGTCCCCTGCCGAGGGCTATGCCGGCGATATCACCCCCCAGCAGGCCTGGCAGTGGGTGCAGGCGGGCGAGGCCGTCCTGATCGACGTGCGCAGCGACGCCGAGCGCGAATGGGTGGGTTTTGTGCCCGGCGCCGTGCCGGTGGCTTGGAAGCAGTGGCCCGGCATGGCAATGAACGCCGCGTTCGATGCGCAGATCACCGCCGCCGTGCCGCAGGGTGGCCGTGCGGTGCTGCTGTGCCGCAGTGGCGTGCGCTCCATTGCCGCGGCCCGGCGTGCCACCGAACTGGGCATCGAGGCCTTCAATATCCTCGAAGGGTTTGAGGGCGATGCGGACACCGAGGGCCACCGCGGGCGTCGCGGCGGCTGGCGCTTTCAGGGACTGCCCTGGCGGCAGAACTAGGTTGCTTTAAAAAGCATAGCAACCAAGGCAATCAAAACGGGGGGCTACCGGCCGTTTTGACCCCAAAACGCTGTTTACTTGGCCAGCGGTGGAATCCGCAGCTTCTGGCCGGGGTAGATCTTGTCGGGGTGGCTCAGCATGGGCTTGTTGGCCTCGAAGATGGCAGGGTACTTGTTGGCATCGCCATAGAACTTCTTGGCAATGGCCGACAGCGTGTCGCCGCGCACCACGTCGTGGTACTGGGCTTCGGGCTCGGGGGTGGTCACGTCCATCAGGTTCTCGACGCTGGTCACGCTCGCCACATTGCCGCAGCACAGGGTGACTTTTTCCTTGGCGCCCTGCGTGGGTGCCGTGCCCTTGACGGTGACCTTGCCCTGCGTGCCGTCAAAAGCCACCTGCACATTGCTCGCGCCCAGGTTCTGCGAGGCGATGTAGGCCTCGATGGCCTTGGCCGCCTTGGCATTGAGGTCCTGTTGGGACGGCGCTGCAGCCGTGGGCGTTGCGGCCTGCGCATCCTTGCTGCCAAACAGCTTCTCGCCAGCTTCCTTGATGAACGTGAAAAGACCCATGGAATACCTCCTGTAGTGGATGAACAAACGCAATGGACCACTGTAGAGCCAAACCGTGGCACGAGGGTGTCGGACAGGCCCGCGAAACGATTCTTGACAGATCTGGCGGGTGCGGGCGGCATGTAGCCGGTACCGGGGTGGTGGGACGGCGGTGATGGGTGATGCCGCCAACTCTCCAGTGGCCGCGACGGCGCCCGCTCGGTTGCATGAGCCTTGCGCCGGGCCCGCAGGCGCGCCGCGCAAAACTCGGGATAATCCGCCGCATGACTTTTCTGGCCATCGACGTGGGCAACACGCGTCTCAAATGGGCGCTCTACGACGCCCCCCGTCCTGGCGCATTGCTGCTGTCCCAAGGCGCAGAGTTCCTGGACAACATCGAGAAGCTGGCCGAAGGCAGCTGGGCGCAGGTGGCGCAGCAGCCCGATCGCATGCTGGGCTGCGTGGTGGCCGGCGATGCCATCAAGCGCCGCGTCGAAGAGCAGATGGAGATCTGGGATGTGTCGCCGTCGTGGGTGGTGTCGTCTGCCGCCGAGGCGGGCCTGACCAACGGCTACGACCACCCCTCGCGCCTGGGCTCGGACCGCTGGGTGGCCATGATCGGCGCGCGCCACCATGTGCTGGCCCGCGGGCCCGCGCGGCCGCTGGTGGTGGTGATGGTGGGCACGGCCGTCACGGTCGAATGCATCGATGCCGAGGGGCGCTTTCTGGGCGGCCTCATCCTGCCGGGCCACGGCATCATGCTGCGCGCGCTCGAATCCGGCACCGCCGGCCTGCATGTACCCACCGGCGAGGTGCGAATGTTCCCCACCAATACCAGCGATGCGCTGACCAGCGGCGGCACCTATGCCATTGCCGGCGCAGTGGAGCGCATGGTGCAGCACGTGATCCAGCACTGCGGCGAAGAGCCCGTGTGCCTGATGACCGGCGGCGCAGGCTGGAAGATGGCACCCAGCATGACGCGTCCGTTCGAGCTGCTGGACAACCTGATTTTTGACGGCCTGCTGGAGATTGCCGCGCGGCGGTTTGGGGGCTGAGGGCTACGTTCGAGTGCCAGAACGCGGGCGTTCCGATTTGGCCTCTTGGGCTACGAAAGCCGGGCCAACCAGGCTCTTTCACGGG
Organism: Acidovorax sp. BL-A-41-H1; assembly: GCF_051942715.1. Taxonomy (NCBI): domain Bacteria; kingdom Pseudomonadati; phylum Pseudomonadota; class Betaproteobacteria; order Burkholderiales; family Comamonadaceae; genus Acidovorax; species Acidovorax sp. BL-A-41-H1. The sequence goes on from NZ_JBPVJQ010000003.1 coordinate 868,450, forward strand.
CTGGGATAGACACGACGATGCGCCCTGAAATGCCTCGACAAGCTCAGCCCGAACGGGAGGTGCGTACCGTTCGAAGAGCCGCCTTCAGGGACGCCGTTTCGTCGCTACCTTCGCAACCGGCGCTGTCTCAATGTCAGAGCAGCCAAGCAAGGGCCGCCCCGCAGCGAGGGCTGCGTCCCCCTTCCCGAATCACGCAGTGATTCGAGAGAAGGGGGAAGGCGCGAAGCGCCTCAGGGGGGATGTACACCTATTCCTCTTCGAGCTCAGCCCGTGCCATGTCCACGTCCAGCCGCTCCATGGCGTCAGCCGGCTCGCACGCAGCGGCCTTTTCGTACAGAGCCGTAGCTTCCTTCATCTTCTTGTCGCCTTCCAGCATGACCAGGGCGTTGGCGTATTCCACCATCGCAATGGCCGACCCGGGGTTGAGCTTGAGCGCTTCCTGGAAGAGCTTGAGCCCGACGTCCTTCTTGGCGCCATAGGTCATGCCGCCAATCAGCGAGCCCACCTTGTCGATCACCTCGGCATGGAACGCGCCCAGGGCAATGCGCGCATCGGCATGCTTGGGCGACAGCGCGATGGCTTTTTCCAGAGAATCCTTGACCTTACCGCCGAGCCCTTGCGCCAGCGCCTTGGCCACGCTAATGCCCTGGCTGTAGCGGCCCAGGGCGTAGGCATGCCAGTACCAGGCGTTGGCGTTGCCGGGCTCGGCGGCGGCCTGGGCTTCGGCGCGCTCGGCGACCTGCATGAACAGGTCCAGGCGCGTCTTCTCCTTGGGCTCCAGGTAGTTGGCGTAGATGGAAGTGGCCTTGTTGGCCACCGTGACGCCCGCGCCCCCGGCAGCCAGCCCGGCAGCGGTGGCGCCGGCAAAGTCACCGCTGTGGAACAGCGCCCATGCGCTCAGTACGGCGGCATCCTTGGGGCAGGGCTCGGCATCGCCGTTGTGCAGGCGGGCCCAGTGCTTCTTGGCGGCGGCAGCGTCAAAAGCGTACTCGTCGGCGTGCGGGAAAGGGGTCCATTTGGCCATGGAGAGTCTCCTGTCGTTCTTGTGGTGGAAATCGGTGTCTGGTGATGTGGTGCCGTGCTGGCGATGCGTCAGCCTTCAGCAGGGCGCGGCGCATAGGCGCCTGCCAGGTGCAGCAGGTGCAAGCGTTGCCCCGCCTCCAGGTAGGGCATCAGCAGGTTGAGCACATGGTGTGCGCCGCGCACCAGCGCTGCTTGTGCGCTGTCGGGTTCCAGCGCGCGCCGCGGGTCGCGCACATATTCAAAGCTGAGCCAGTAGGTCAGCACCACCACCATGCTGGTGGCGGTGGCTTCCAGCTCGCGGCTGTCGATGTGCAGGCTGCCCGCGCGGCCCATGCCGTCGAGCACCGCGCGCACGGCGCGGGTCTTGTTGATCAGGATGGTCTGGAAATGCGTTTCCAGGCGACGGTTTTTCGACAGCAGGTCGTTCAGGTCGCGGTACAGGAATCGGTACTGCCAGATCAGCTCGAAAAGGGTGTGCGTGAAGAACCAGGCGTCTTCCACATTGCGCACGCCGTCGCTGGCGGCCAGCAGTTCGTTCAGCGCGGTTTCGTACCGGTCGAACAGCGCATTGATCAGCTCGTCCTTGGCCGGGTAGTGGTAGTACAGGTTGCCGGGGCTGATGCGCAACTCAGCCGAGATCAGGGTGGTGGAGACGTTCGGTTCGCCAAACCGGTTGAACAGGTCGAGCGTCACTTCGAGAATGCGTTCAGCGGTGCGGCGTGGCGCCTTCTTGACCATGGATGCGGTCCCCTTCGCGTCGGTTTGCGGCGTTGTTTTGAGTATCCCTGCCAGATACTCTAACCCACGCGCAATTGCTGCATTGCGTCATGAAAGCGCGGGGCGTTGCCGCGCTGCGAAACAAAAACGGCCGGCACGCGGGGCGTGTCGGCCGTTTTAGCGGCGGGCCTGATGACGGGCCCCACCAATCGCCGGGCGATCAGTTTGCCGACGGCGTGGTCGCTGCAGGCGCTGCTGCAGCAGAAGCACGCGCTGCCGGCTTGCGGGCGGCGGGCTTCTTGGCAGGCGCGGCCTTGCTGGCGGGCTTGGCGGCAGGCTTCACCGCAGCGGGCTTGGCCGTGGCTGCCTTGCCAGCAGCCTTGCGGGCAGGGGCCTTGGCCGCTGGCTTGGTGGCTGCGGGCTTGCTGGCGCGGGCGCCCTGGCCCTTGGCCAGCGCATCGACGCGGTCGCTCAGGGCCTGCAGGTCACGCGCAGAGGGCACGCCCATCTTCGACAGTGCCTTGGCCACGCGGTCTTCAAAAATCGTTTCCAGCTTGTCCCACTGGCCCTGGGCCTTGGAGCCAATGTCGGTGGCCATGTTGGTCACGCGGCTGGTGGCTTCGGAGATGCGCTCTTCGGCCACGGCCTGGGTCTTGCGCTGGATGGTCAGGCCTTCCTTGACGAGCGACTCGAACACTTTGCCGCCTTCTTCCTGAGCCTTGGAAAAGGCGCCCAGGCCAGCCAGCCAGATCTGCTGTGCGGAGTCCTTGATGGTGCTGGACAGCTGGGCGTTGCTCTTCTTGCTGTCGGCGCTGAGTTTTTGCAGTTTCTTGACCATGTGGCCTCCGGTTGGCTGGGGTTGGCGTTGTCAGAAGCTCCCTGCCCCTGACGCATGCCGTGACTGTACGCTGCACGGCTGCCAGGGTGTAGGCGCGCGCTCCTAAAAACGTAGAGGGCGGGGTCTAGGTTGTCGCTGCGCTGCCGCGGGTTTCTGCTGAACCCGGGCGGCGACCTGCTGCGCAAGAATGTGCGCTCTCACAGGAGTCATTACATGCAGTATTTCGTGACGGGGGCAACGGGGTTCATTGGCAAGCGGCTGGTCAAGAAGCTGCTGGAGCGCAAGGGTTCGGTGGTGCATTTCCTGATCCGCAAGGAAAGCGCCAACAAGGTGGCTGACCTGCGCAGCTTCTGGGGCGTGGGCGCCACGCGTGCCATCCCGGTGTTTGGCGACCTGACCGCGAAGAAGCTGGGCGTGGCTTCGGAAGACATCAAGAAGCTCAAGGGCCAGATCGAGCATTTCCACCACCTCGCCGCGGTGTACGACCTGGGTGCCGACGAGGAAACGCAGGTCGCCGTCAACATCGAAGGCACGCGCAACACCATCGAGCTGGCCAAGGCCATCGATGCCGGGCACTTTCATCATGTGTCTTCCATCGCGGCAGCAGGCCTGTACGAAGGCGTGTTCCGCGAAGACATGTTCGAGGAAGCCGAGGGCCTGGACCACCCGTACTTCCAGACCAAGCACGAAAGCGAAAAGATCGTGCGCCAGGACTGCAAGGTGCCGTGGACGGTGTACCGCCCGGCCATGGTCGTGGGCGACAGCCAGACCGGCGAGATGGACAAGATCGACGGCCCGTACTACTTCTTCAAGCTGATCCAGCGCCTGCGCGAAATCCTGCCGCCGTGGATGCCCGTGGTGGGCCTCGAGGGCGGGCGCGTCAACATCGTGCCGGTGGACTTCGTGGTCAATGCGATCAACGTCATCAGCCACGGCAAGGACATCGGCAAGAAGTGCTACCACCTGGTCGACCCCGTGGGCTACCGCGTGGGGGATGTGCTGGACATCTTCAGCCGCGCTGCGCACGCCCCCCGCATGAACCTGTTTGTGAACGCCGCGCTGCTGGGCTTCATCCCCAAGGGCATCAAGAAGAGCCTGATGGCGCTGGCGCCCGTGCGCCGCGTGCGCAACGCCGTGATGAAGGACCTGGGCCTGCCCGAAGACATGCTCACGTTTGTGAACTACCCCACGCGCTTTGACTGCCGCGAGACGCTGGCGGCGCTCAAGGGCTCTGGCGTGTCTTGCCCCAACCTCAAGGACTACGCCTGGCGCCTGTGGGATTACTGGGAGCGCAACCTTGATCCCGAGCTGTTCATCGACCGCACGCTCAAGGGCACCGTCGCCGGCAAGGTGGTGCTGGTCACCGGTGGCTCTTCGGGCATCGGCCTGGCAGCAGCGCACAAGTTTGCCGAGGCAGGTGCCACGACCATCATCTGTGGGCGCGACCAGGACAAGCTTGACGAAGCCTGCGCCGAGGCCAAGGCCAAGGGCTATGCCTTCATTGCCTACCCGGCCGATATTGCCGACATGACCGACTGCGACCGGTTCGTGAAGCTGCTCATCGAGAACCACGGCGGGGTGGACTTCCTCATCAACAACGCGGGTCGCTCCATCCGCCGCGCCATCGAGTCGAGCTACGACCGCTTCCACGACTACGAGCGCACCATGCAGCTCAACTACTTTGGCTGCCTGCGCGTGACCATGGGCTTTTTGCCCGGCATGGTCGAAAAGCGCAAGGGCCACGTGGTCAACATCAGCTCCATCGGCGTGCTGACCAATGCCCCGCGCTTTTCGGCCTACGTGGCCAGCAAGGCGGCGCTGGATGCCTGGACGCGCTGCGCCTCCAGCGAGTTCGCCGACCAGGGCATCACCTTCACCACCATCAACATGCCACTGGTGCGCACGCCCATGATCGCGCCGACCAAGATCTACAACAACGTGCCCACGCTGAGTCCGGAAGAGGCCGCCGACATGATCGCGCAGGCCTGCATCTTCAAGCCCGTGCGCATCGCCACCCGCCTGGGCATCACCGGGCAGATCCTGCATGCGCTGGTGCCGCGGATTGCGCAGATATCCATGAACACCAGCTTCCGCATGTTCCCCGATTCGACGGCCGCCAAGGGCGACAAGAACGCCAAGCCCCAGCTGTCGGCCGAGGCGGTAGCGCTGCAGCAGATGATGCGGGGCATTCACTTCTGAGGCTGGCGTCGTCGCGCGCACCTGCCGGCTGCCCGAAGGAAAGTGTTACTTCGGCAGCGGGGTGGGTGGGATAATCCAAGGCTTTGCCGCAAGGCACACCCCTACAGCCCACCCCTATGATCTTGGTTACCGGCGGCGCAGGTTTCATCGGCGCAAATTTTGTTCTGGACTGGCTTGCGGCCTCAAGCGAGCCGGTCGTCAACCTCGACAAGCTCACCTACGCAGGCAACCTGCACAACCTGCGCGCGCTGGAGGGCGATGCCCGCCACGTCTTTGTGCAGGGCGATATTGGCAATACTGCTCTGGTGGCACGCCTGCTGGCCGAACACAGGCCGCGTGCGGTGGTCAACTTCGCTGCCGAATCCCATGTTGACCGCTCCATCCACGGGCCCGAAGACTTCATCCAGACCAATGTGGTCGGCACTTTCAGGCTTCTGGAGGCGGTCAGGCAATACTGGTCTGGACTTGATGCTCCTGAAAAAGGAGCACTCCGCTTTCTGCATGTCTCGACCGACGAGGTCTATGGCTCGCTGGCCGCCACTGCGCCTGCCTTCACCGAACAGCATGCGTTCGAGCCCAACAGCCCGTACTCGGCCAGCAAGGCCGCCAGCGACCACCTGGTGCGCGCCTGGCACCATACCTACGGCCTGCCGGTGCTCACCACCAACTGCAGCAACAACTACGGCCCGTACCACTTCCCCGAAAAGCTCATCCCGCTGATGATCGTCAACGCCCTGGCAGGCAAGAACCTGCCTGTGTACGGCGACGGCATGCAGGTACGCGACTGGCTCTACGTGAAAGACCACTGCAGCGCCATCCGCCGCGTGCTGGAAGGCGGGCGCCTCGGTGAGACCTACAACGTCGGCGGCTGGAACGAAAAGCCCAACATCGAGATCGTCAACACCGTGTGTGCGCTGCTCGACGAGCTGCGCCCCCGCGCCGATGGCCAGAGCTACGCCAGCCAGATCACGTACGTCACCGACCGCCCCGGCCACGACCGCCGCTACGCCATCGACGCCCGCAAGCTGGAGGCCGAGCTGGGCTGGAAGCCCGCCGAAACGTTTGACACCGGCATCCGCAAAACAGTGGAGTGGTACCTGGCCAATGCCGACTGGGTGGCCAACGTGCAGACCGGTGCCTACCGCGAGTGGGTGCAGACCCAGTACGCGTCGGCTGCACAGGGCGCTGCCGCATGAAGAGCATTCTGCTTTTCGGCCGTGGCGGCCAGGTCGGCTGGGAACTGCAGCGCAGCCTGGCCGTGCTGGGCAATGTGACGGCGCTGGACTTTGACAGTACCGACCACTGCGGCGATTTTGCAAACCCTGCAGGCGTGGCCGACACGGTGCGGGCCTTGCGGCCCGATATCATCGTCAACGCTGCCGCCCATACTGCTGTGGACAAGGCCGAGGGCGAGCCAGAGCTGGCCCGCAGCCTCAATGCCCTGGCGCCCGGCGCGTTGGCCTTGGAAGCCGCGCGCATCGGCGCGCTGCTGGTGCATTACAGCACCGACTACGTGTTTGACGGCAGCGGGCAGCGCCCCTGGACCGAAGCCGACGCTCCCGGGCCCCTGAGCGTGTATGGCCGAACCAAGCTGGAGGGCGAGCAGCTGGTGCAGCAGTCCGGCGCGCACCACCTTATCTTGCGTACCAGCTGGGTGTACGCGGCACGCGGCGGCAACTTCGCCAAGACCATGCTGCGCCTGGCGCGGGAGCGCGAGCGCCTGACAGTCATTGACGACCAGTGGGGCGCGCCTACGGGCGCAGAGCTGCTGGCCGACGTTACCGCCCACGCCATCCGCCATCTGCAGCACCGTCCGCAGGACGCGGGGCTCTACCACCTGGCTGCAGCCGGCGAGACCACCTGGAACGGCTACGCCCGCTTTGTGATCGACCAGGCCCGCCGTTCGCCATCGGGCAGCAGCATCGTGGCCACCGATATCGCGCCTGTGCCCACCAGCGCATTCCCCACACCCGCCATCCGCCCCGGCAATTCGCGGCTGGATACCCGCAAGCTGCAGGCGACGTTTGGCCTCACCCTGCCGCACTGGCAGACGGGCGTGGCCCGCATGCTGACTGAAATCCTCTGAGCCGCTGCGCCCACCACATACATCATTGCACCATGACCGCACGCAAAGGCATCATCCTCGCCGGGGGCTCCGGCACTCGCCTGCACCCGGCCACGCTGGCCATCAGCAAGCAGTTGCTGCCTGTGTATGACAAGCCCATGATCTACTACCCGCTCAGCACCCTCATGCTGGCGGGCATCCGCGAGATCTTGGTCATCAGCACCCCGCAAGACACCCCGCGCTTTCAGCAACTGCTGGGCGATGGCAGCCAGTGGGGCATCCGGCTGGAGTACGCCGTGCAGGCGCAGCCAGACGGCCTGGCGCAGGCGTTTGTGATCGGCGAAAAATTCCTGGATGGTTCTCCCAGTGCGCTGGTCTTGGGCGACAACATCTTCTACGGCCACGACTTTCATGAAATCCTGGGTCACGCGATGGCGCGTTCCGAGGGTGCCAGCGTCTTTGCCTATCACGTGCAAGACCCCGAGCGCTATGGCGTGGCCGAGTTCGACGCCCAGGGCAAGGTGCTGTCCATCGAGGAAAAACCAGCGTCCCCCAAATCCAGCTATGCCGTCACAGGGCTGTATTTCTACGACAGCCAGGTGGTGGAGCTCGCCAAAAGCCTCAAGCCCTCTGCCCGCGGCGAATACGAAATCACCGACCTCAACCGCCTCTACCTGGAGCGTGGGCAGCTGCGCGTGGAAATCATGGGCCGCGGCTACGCATGGCTGGACACCGGCACGCACGAAAGCCTGCTCGAAGCCGGGCAGTTCATCGCCACCCTGGAGCACCGGCAGGGCCTGAAGATCGCCTGCCCCGAGGAGATCGCGTGGCGCAGCGGCTGGATCGACGAGGCCCAGCTGGCTCAGATGGCGCAACCCCTCATCAAGAGCGGCTACGGCCAGTATCTGATGCGGCTGCTCAAAGAAAAAATCTACTGATCCCTGTCACCCATGCAAGTAACGCCCCTGGCCATTCCGGATGTGATGCTCATCGAACCCAAGGTGTTCGGCGATGCGCGCGGATTTTTCTTCGAGAGTTTCAACCAGCGTGCCTTCAATGAGGCCACTGGCACCAACCACCAGTTCGTGCAGGACAACCACAGCCGCAGCGCCAAGGGGGTACTGCGGGGCTTGCACTATCAGATCCAGCAGCCGCAGGGGAAACTGGTGCGTGTGGTTTCCGGATCTGTTTTCGACGTGGCTGTCGATTTGCGCCGTTCATCCCCGACATTTGGCCGGTGGGTGGGCGAGGTTCTCAGCGCCGAGAACCAGCGTCAGCTTTGGGTTCCCCCAGGGTTCGGGCACGGATTTCTGGTCCTGAGTGACGAGGCTGAGTTCCTTTACAAGACGACGGACTATTACGCCCCTGCCCATGAGCGTTGTCTTGCTTGGAACGATCCTGAGATCGGCATCCAATGGCCGGTTGCAGGGATTGTTCCGGCGCTGTCTGCCAAAGATGCAGCTGGGCTGAACATCGGGCAGGCAGAGCTGTTCCCTTGATGGGCTGAACGGAGCCGGTGTCCTCACCGGTCGTCGGCCTTGCTGGATTGCCTCACCTTCGTATCCTGCTGCTTCGAGCCGGGTGCTTTGGCGAGGTATTCATACACCGCCCCGTACAGGCGATCCGAGCCGAATCTGGAATTTTCCGGGTCCAGCGAGAAAATGTTGTGTTCTCTCGGCATCAGCTTGCCATGCCAGCGCGGTTCCAGAAAGAACGATAGGAACCGGGCTCCGTTTCTTTCGTGGCGCTGAAACACCTCTCCAAGTTCTCCCGCTTCCATCGGCTTGAGCGGGTGGAACTCTGTGACACCGTAGCGCTGCATGCGCTGCGCCTGCGTCCATCGCAAAAAGTCATGGCCGTAAGCGGCTTCCCCGTAGAGGCTGACACCTGGCGTGTACAGGTTGTTGGGTCTGAGCGACTGTCCAACCCCGAATTTGTTGTGGTCCCAGCTGGGGTTTGCGTACGGGTAGATCTGGTGCGAGTACAGGTTGTTGCGGGTCAGGCAAGTGGACTGAACTGCGCGCGCAAAGTGGGCGATATACGCCTGGACCTGTCGCTCGCGAAACGCGAGCCACAGCGGGGCAAGCGGGTTGTAGTAGTAGGACCTAAGGTCTTTGGGTTCGTCCACATGGGCGAGACGCTGAGGCTCCTTGGGAAGGTGCGTTGGAATTTCGGCCTGTGCATGCTCGACCGGTGAGCGCTGCGATGCATCCATCACGGTGATCTTGCGTGTATCCAGCCGCACGAGGGGCCCGGAGGACTCTTTCAGAAAGATGTCGATCTGATGGAAGCCGGGTGCCAACTGCCGAAAATCCAGGTCATATCGCCACCCTGTATCAGCGGTACCCAGTGCAGGATGCGCTTCCAGCACGTCCTGTCGTCGCTGTGATACGGGCACCTGGGCATGTGGCTTGCCGTCAAGGTAGATGTGGACACTGGTAGCCCGTGGGTGCTTGCGCGGGTCGACCCATCCGGAGACTGGAAGTACGCCATGGGCGAAGCTGTCCATGTGTTCAAAAAAGTTCCGCAGTGGCTCGGAGCGGATGTCTTTCGAAGGCGGTTTGACCTCCGCAAATGAGGCAAACGAAGAGCCAAGTTGCTGATTCAGCTGGTCGATCGACGGAAAAAGCTGTTGGAGGTAACGTCTGAAACCGGAATCTGCGGCTTCGCTGTAGTCCGTCGCCAGATATGGCAGGTCAAAGCCCATCCCTTGTTCAAACTCCGGAAACAGGTGATGGACTTCACCCAGCAGGGTTACGCCCTTGATTTTGGCAAGGTGGGCAGGTGGCAGCCTGCAGAGTTCGTTCGCCAGGGCTTCAATGGCCTTGAGCCGCAACTCCGTCAGCGCGTTCCCGGTTGAGGCCACGCTCCAGTTGTAAATGGGTGCGCCGTAGTAACTGCCTTGAGGCAACGCACCGTTCCGGTTCTGCGCAATGTTTTGCTTGTCGTTCGCGAGCTGCTGCTCGGCTGCACCTCCGCTGGCGAAGTGGGTAGAAAAGAGATACAGGATGACTGAACGTGGGCTGTCCTCAATGGTCCGCACGAACCGGCGGACCATGGCTGTATCGATTTCCCACTCCGCTCCACGCAGGCGCAGCAGTTCCAGCAGGGGCACAGCCAGGGTGTAGCCCAGCTTTTGATGAGCGTCTTGGCCAGTGCCTGCAGGCTCCAGCTGCTTGAGCGTTGCCTCGATCAGTGCCGCCGCCGACCCGCGCTCACCGACGCACGATTGCACCAGATCGGTGGGGTAATCGGATTGCATCCCTCTGTCCTGCACGGTAATGCACGGCTCCATCACCCCAATCATCGGAGCGAGAAGCATGTTCTGGCGGCCTGGCGTTGTTGTGGCAGCGTGGCCTATCCACTGATGGATGCCCCATGATCCGGCCAACACTGGCAGGAGCCCTGCGGCGACCAGGAGTGCAAACATGAACCGGGGGTGGGTGGCGGCCGTTGGTTTGCCGGATTGCGAGGGATGCATCGTAGGTTTTGGAGGGCAGGGATGCCCATTTGTTCGGTATCACGGTGACTTTAAGCCACTTGGGCGGGACGGATACACTCAGCACCCTGCGCCCTGACGTGCCTGGATTTCAGGCCACGCTTGCGTCACAGCTACCTGCGTAAATGACGACCTTCTCCGAACTTTCCCCCATTGCGTCTGTGGAACCGACCGCTCCGGCCCGCGTGCGAATTGGCGAATTGCTGGTTGCCAGCGGAAAGCTGACCCCTCGAGATCTTGAACGCGCCTTGCTGGCGCAGCAGGAAATGGGTGGGATGCTGGGTCGTGTCGTGGTGCGGCTTGGGCTGGTGTCAGACGCAGATGTCGCTCAGATCCTCGCGGGCCAGCTGGGGCTGGCCTTGGCCAAGGCGTCCGATTTTCCGGATCTCGTGCCTGAAGTCGAAGGGCTGCTGCCAGAGTTCCTTCATGCGCACAACGTCTGTCCGTTGCGTGTCGAAGGGACGACGCTGCACATTGCAATGGCCCGGCCCCAAGATGCCTTTGTGGTCAAGGCACTGCGGCTCGCCACCGGTCTCGACATACGCCCGCTGCTGGCGCTTGAGGCCGATATCGAAAAGGCGCTCACCGCCCCGATCGAGGAGGCTGCAAGCGACGATGGTTTCGGCGATGTGACCGATAGTGGAGACTTCGTCGAGCATCTGAAAGACCTCGCCAGCGAGGCACCGGTGATCCGCTTGGTGAACGCCATCATCGGTCGCGTTATCGACTTGCGGGCTTCGGACATCCACCTGGAGCCATTTGACGACGGCTTGCACGTACGGTACCGGGTTGACGGTGTCATCCACCCCGGCGAGGTGGTGCCCCCGCGACTGAGCGCAGCTGTCAGTTCGCGCGTCAAGCTGCTGGCGCACCTGGACATTGCCGAGCGTCGGCTTCCACAAGACGGCCGCATCAAGACCCGGGTCAAGGGCCGCGAACTGGACCTGCGGGTCTCGACCGTTCCTACTGTCCATGGGGAAAGCGTTGTGATGCGCGTCCTGGATCGTGCAAGCGTGCGGCTTGAACTGGAAAAGATGGGCTTTGCCCCCGATACGCTGGCGCGTTTCAACCAGCTGCTTGCCAAGCCGCACGGAATCCTGCTGGTGACCGGGCCCACCGGGTCCGGCAAGACAACGACGCTTTATGCGGCCTTGGCCAAGATCGATGCCAGTGAGCAAAAGATCATCACGGTCGAAGACCCGGTGGAATACCAGCTCGACGGTATCAACCAGATCCAGGTCCATGCGCAGATCAATCTGACGTTCGCCAACGCGTTGCGCTCCATCCTTCGACAGGATCCCGACATCATCATGATCGGGGAGATGCGCGATGGCGAAACGGCGCAGATTGCCGTTCAATCCGCGCTGACGGGGCATCTGGTCCTGTCTACGCTTCACACCAACACTGCAGCCGGGGCAGTCATCCGCATGCAGGACATGGGCGTCGAGCGCTACCTGATTACGTCCTCGGTCAACGGTGTCCTCGCGCAACGCCTGGTGCGCACGCTGTGTGACCATTGCAAAGAGCCCTACGAACCGGAGTCGGCGCTACTTGCGCAATCGGGATTGCAGCGTTTTCTGGGCGCAGGGCAACGCACCATTTATCGCGCCGTGGGGTGCCCAGAGTGTCGCCATTCGGGCTACCGCGGGCGTACGGGTATCCACGAGCTGATGGTGCTTGATGAGGCCATGCGCCGGGCCATCATCGAAGGACAGGATGCAAACCTGCTGAACAGTCTGGCTGCAAAGCACGGGATGCTGAGCCTTTACGAGGACGGGCTGCGCAAGGTCGCGGCTGGCGTGACATCGCTGGATGAACTGGCCCGGGTGACGCAGGATCAGTCAGATGCGTGATTACGCGTGGAGGGCTGCATCGCCCCAGGGGCAAACACAGCAAGGCACGATGGCCGCCAGCGGCCCTGCTGCTGTCACAAAGGCGCTGCGCGACCAAGGCCTCACACCCTTGAGCATCCAGGAGGCCGACGGTAGCATGGGTGGCGGCCCGGGTGCGTTGAAGATTGCAGGCAAAGTGGCTGGGCGCTCGCTGGGTCACCGGCGGGTCGACAAGAGCCGGGTGTCGTCGGCCGATGTCCTCGCGCTGACTTCGGAGCTCGCGATCATGCTGAGGGCGGGGCTTGCCCTGGACAATGCGCTACGGGTGCTTATCGACATGAGCCACAAGCCCAGCGTGGCAGTGTTAGTCCAATCCACCTTGGACGCGGTCAAAGGCGGAACGCCCCTCAGCAAGGCCCTTGCGCAGCATGGAAACTTGTTTGGGGATTTCTACATCAACATGATCCGCTCGGGCGAGGCCAGCGGACAGATGTCTGCGGTGCTGGACCGCCTTGTCGAGCACATGGAGCGCCAGCGCGCCCTGCGCGACAACGTCATCTCGGCCACTATCTACCCAGCGATCCTTTTGGGTGTAGCCGTTTTGTCGCTGATCGCCATGCTGGGCTTTGTCGTCCCCCAGTTTGAAAAGCTGTTTCTCGACATGGGCGATGCCCTGCCGACCCCTACGCGCCTTGTGATGAATCTGGGACAGGCATTCACCAACTATGGTCTGTTTTTCGCTATCGGCGCCTTCTTGCTGGCTGCTGCTCTGATGCGATGGCTCAAATCACCCAGCGGACGCCAATGGTGGGAAGGCATGCTTTTGCGCACGCCAATGGTCGGCCAACTGGCGCTGAAATATCAACTGACCCTTTTTGCAAGGTCTCTCGGCACCTTGCTCGGCAACGGCGTGCCCATGTTGACCGCGTTGCACATCGCCACGGAAACGGTCGGAAACATGATCTTGAGGCAAGAGCTCATCAAGGTCGCGCCTGTCGTCAAGGAGGGGGGCAAGGTCGTGCAGGCGATTTCTGCCACGGGAATCTTCGAGCCCTTGGCGATCAACCTCATCCGCGTCGGCGAGGAGACGGGCCGGATCGGGCCGATGATGCTGGAACTGGCAAACATATTGAACCGCGAAGTGGAAACGGGTATCAAACGTCTTCTGACGCTGGTGGAGCCCGCCTTGATTCTTGTTCTCGGTGTTCTGATCGCTGCCATCATCGTTTCCATCCTGCTGGGCATCCTGTCCATCAATGACCTGGCTGGATGAGTTTTTTAAGGATCTGCTCTTTCATGTTCAATTTTTCTGCTGCTTACCGATCTGCCCGTTTTGGCCGCTCCACCTCGCAAGTGCGGGCCGCACGGGGTTTCACGCTGATCGAACTGCTGGTCGTGCTCGCTATCCTCACGCTGTTGGCGGGCCTGGTCGGCCCTCGTGTCCTGAATCAGCTCGGGGGAGCAAAATCCAAGACGGCGGGCGTACAGATCAGTGACCTCGACAAGTCTCTGGAGCTGTTCAAGCTGGATGTCGGACGCTATCCCACCTCGGAAGAAGGCCTCGATGCTCTGGTCAAGCGGCCAGGCAGTGTCAATGGCTGGGCCGGTCCCTACCTGAAGGGTGGCGTGCCACAGGATCCATGGGGTCGTGCTTATCGCTACGCCAACCCGGGCCCCAATGGCGGTCTGGAAATTCTTTCGCTGGGTGCTGATGGTGCGCCCGGTGGCGAAGGTGAAAACGCTGACGTGCGCAACACGCCCTAAGCTGCCTTGACGGCCTTCGTGACTGACCACGGCAGCAGGGATTGAACATGTCGGCAACAGGAAAGCGTGAATCCGGTTTCACGCTGGTGGAGTTGCTGGTGGTTTTTGCCGTGATGGCGATCCTCATTGCCATCGTGCCTGTGGCTTACCAGAAAATGCGCGAAACAGCCCAGTACCGGGATACCTTGCGCACCATGGTGTCCGAACTGCGTACTGCCCGCCAGCAGGCGGCGTCGGGCCGTGCGGAAACCAGGTTTGGTATCAACCTGCGCGATCGTACCTACGGCATCCTGGGTCAGACGCAGTATCAGCTGGCGGAATCGCTGACGGTCAGCGCAACGGTCGCCGGGACCGAGCTTGCCGCTGATGGCGTTGCGTCGATCCGGTTTTTGCCAGATGGTGGCGCCACAGGCGGCAGCATCGACGTGCTTCGCACCTCTGGTGCAGGCGGGACAAGGCTGCGTGTGGATTGGCTCTCTGGCCGGGTGGAGCAGGAACCGGTGGCCGGGCCATGAGTCGCTTTCGAGATGGCAGCCAGCAAGGCTTTTCGCTGCTCGAACTCCTGGTTGCTTTCGTCATCATGGCGATGTCGTTGACCATGCTCTACAAGGCATCAGGCTCCAGTGCCCGTGCCACCGGGGTGGCCGAGCGCCAGCAGGGCGCAGTCATGCTGGCCGAGTCGTTGCTTTCTGTACGTGACGGTGTGCCGCCAGACGGCTGGCGTGACCAGGGGGAGTCCGCGGGCTACCAATGGACCCTTCGCAGCGCGCCATTTGTCACATCGCAAACTGGCCCCAACATTCCGCGATTGCATGAGATTGAGGTGCTGGTCAGCTGGACAGATGGGGTGACACCCCGGCAACTAGCGCTGGCGACGCTGCTCCCCGAGCGACGGGTGGACGGACTTCCAGGGGGAAGCCGATGAGGCGGGCGCAATCGGGCCAGCAGAGCGCGGCACCTTGGCTGCCCGGCAGGGGAGGGCTGCTTTCGCGGAGCCCGTCAGGTCGGCGTCGCGGCTTCACATTGCTGGAAATGCTGGTCGTCATGTCGTTGCTGTCCCTGATCGTTCTGGGCATGGGCTCCGCATTGCGAACCACGGCACAAACCGGGGAAAAAATCGATCTGCGACTGCTGCACACCGACGAAGTCCGGGTGATGTCCGGATTTCTGCGTTCTGCACTGGGGCGCGTTTATTTCCAGCGCCCAAATCAACCCTCGGCCGTCGGGCAGTCGCCATTCTTCTTTGAAGGGCGGCCGGATCAAGTCACATGGATCGGGATCATGCCCGCCCGGCATGGGCTGGGCGGACGCTACTACTTCCGGCTTGCGCTGGGCCAGAGCAACGGAGAGACCGGGCTGTTGCTCGCCTTTACGCCGTGGTCGCCTGATCAGCCGGGCCCGGACTGGAGCCGGGAGCAGGTTCGCCTGCTTCTCCCCGGGGTGACCGGTTTGGCGCTCCAATACGCAAGTTCATCCGTCGAGCCGTTTCGCTGGATGCCGGCTTGGCAGGCGCCAGAGACCATGCCAGATGCGGCGCCCGACCGGATTTCACTGTCCATTTCGTCGCCTGCCGGGCCGTTGCCGCTGCTGGTGATTCCTATGCGCTCCACCCCGAAGGGACTCCGGGGAATCGGCGGTGGTGAAGCCGTGTTCGGTGGAAGTTCGTGAAATGACGTCTCCCCGACAGTATCCAGCCTCCTTGTCTTCAGGTATGGCGCTCATTGCGGTGCTCTGGGTCGTGGCCGCCTTGTCGGTGCTGGTCACCGGCATGAGTCGTGCGAGCAGGAGCGAAGTCCGCACTGTCGCAGCTGAAAAGCAGATGCTGCAAGCGCGTGCCATTGGCGATGCAGCCATCAACCTTGCGCTGCAGGAACTAGCCGGGCAGCAGGTGCGCACCACCCGCGCCTTGGTAGCGGATCTTGCCTACCAGGGGGTCTCTGTCAGGGTGGCTGTCGCGCCGCTCAATGGCTGGATAGACCTGAACACCGCTCCTCAGCCTTTGCTGGCGCGTCTTTACGAAACCGCTGGCGGCGTAGCCCCTGATGCGGCGCAGCGATTGGCCCAGTTGACTGTGGAGGTGCGCGAGCAAAGGGATGGGCAAGGTCAGGCGCAGCGTTTTGAGGCCTCGGAAGAGCTGTTGAGGGTGCCAGGTGTCGATTACGACCTGTATGCTAGACTTTCTCCGCTCGTGACCGTCTACTCGGGCGCGTCGGGCCGGGTGAACCCCTTGGCGGCGCCTGCTGGAGTGCTGGCGGTACTCTCGGGCGGCAATGAAGCGGTCGCGCTGCGTGTCATCCAGGACCGTGGGGCGGGGGGCGATCAGGTCGACACTACCGCGCTGGATCCCGCATTCGTCGCAATCTCTCCCTCCCGTCGTTACCGTCTTGAGGCTGCCGTGCCGCTTGCGGAGGGCGGCACTTTGCAAATGGTTCGCGTCGTGGATGTAGGTACCAGCACTCGGGATGGATTGCCCTGGCGCACTCTCCAGTCCAGCAATTTGCAAACATTCCTACCCCGGGTATCCCAATAGCCAAAATGCCAACCCTATCCCCTGAAGCGCGATTTTTTGGCATGGACCTTCGTTCGGCTGGGAGCCTTGTCCTCAGCGGCTGGCAGCGGCTGCACCGGCACGCCCCTCTGGTCTGGTTAACGCCGTCGGTACCTGTCATTCTTGTTCAGGCAGATGGGAGCGATGCGGTGTGGCGCGATGGTGCGCCTGCTTCGGGTACCGCTGCCGCGGCCTCTGCCAGCTGTGTTGCGGTAGAGGTTCCGGACGATCTTTTGCTGCGCAGGCAACTGACATTGCCCGCACTCTCCGATGCAGACCTTGCAGGAGCGATCGAACTCGACGTTCAATCGGTCAGCCCGTTCGGGCCTTCGGACGTCGTGTTCGGCCACGACGCGCGGGCAAACGCGGATGGCTCCGTACAGGTTGAGGTGGCGATAGCCTCTCGCCGCCAGGTAGAGCAGTTTCTTGCGACGCAGTCCGACCGTCTGGCGCGGGTGCAACCCAAGGTTCAAACGCCGGAGGTGTGGGCGCGGTCTGCCCGCAACACTGCGATCGTTTTCAGGGGTTTTGGGGAAGAGGCCCGCCAGCAAGCCGGACGTAAAAAGCTGTGGGGCGCTTACGCAATGGTTTTTTGCGCCATTGTCTTGCTGGGGGGTGTCCTGCTCACCCCTACTGCCCAGTTGCGCCTTCGAGCGGTCGAGGCAGTAAATGCCTACGACAAAGCCGTGGCCGTGGCGCGCCCCGTTGTGGCACAGCGCGAAGAGCTGCTGAAGACAACTGAGCAATTGAATGCGCTAGCTGAAATACTGCAGGGCCGCATCGAACCTTTGAAGGTGATCGAACGGCTGACCCACGCGTTGCCGGACGATGCTGCGCTTCAGACATTCAAGCTCCAGGGCAACAAGGTGACGATCGTAGGGCAGACGGGTAATTCGTCGGCCCTGATGCAGGTCCTGAGCGAGCAACCCGGCATTCGTGACGTCAAGGCCCCGACTGCAGCCACGCGCATGCCCGGTACCGCCAAGGAAACCTTCGTCATCGAATTCGCGCTGGACCCGCAACAATACGGAGTCGCATTGGCCCAGACTGCGGTGCAGCCCGCGGCGGGCACTGCTTCCGCAGGCACAGCAAGCGATGCAAGCCCCCCGGCATCCTCAACGGCTCCGCCGACGCCAGTGCAGGCCGGTACGTCAGCAGCGCCACCACCACCCGTAGCCGCGCCCCCGGTGCCGGCCCGGGCAGCGGCGCCTTCGGGGGGCGCCACTTTTGGGGGAGCCACGTTTGGTGGTGCTCCCGCTGCGTCTCCCGGTGCCTCTGCGCCCGCTGGCAAAGGCAGCGCAGCGCTGCCTGCCGCCAAACCCTGACATGCGCATGAAAAGCAAACCATCTGCCGAAATGCTTGCAATGGGCGTTGTTGCCCTCGTGCTGCTGCTTCCGTTGGGAGGTATCGGCCTGTACACGTTTCAAAAGCACCAGTGGGCTCAGGCCCGGTTGCAAGAACTCGAGCCGCGCTACGCCCGCATGGTGGGGCTGGATGCCCAGCGTACGGAAGTTGCCGAAGTGCTGGCGCAAGCGCGCGGTCTGCGTGGCAAGTACGCCTACCCTGCCGACCAGGACGCCACGCAGGCTGGCAATGCTGCACAGCAAAAGCTGCGAGACATATTGAGCGGGGCAGGATTGCAGATCAGCAGCAGCCAGGTGTTGCCGCTCAAGGCGGGCAAGGGCTACGACCGCATACCCATTACTGTGCGCGCAGAAGGTGAATGGCTGGCAGTACAGAGTGCTCTGGCCGTTCTGTCTACCCAGACCCCGGTGGTGGTGCTCGAAGATTTCGATATTCAGCTTGTGGGGGGGCTAGGCAATACCAACCCCAAGTTCCAGCCGAAACTCGCCGTCAATTTTTCTTTTAGCGCCTTGAAAGAGAAACCATGAGGCGTGCCACCTTTCTGACCCTGTTGTTGCTCAATGCAGCGCTTGTCGCCCTGCTGGCGGCGCTTTGGTACAACCCGGGTGGTGGGCTGCGCAACAGCCACTGGGAACCCCCGCGGCCACAAAAAACAGACTACCGGGCCATGCTCCCGCCAGTGGGCGACAGCCTGCCCGTGAACACCAGCCAGTTTGTGGTGCTGCTCGAGCGCCCTCTCTTCGCTGCCAACCGACGCCCGCCACCTCCGCCTCCACCGCCCGAGCCTGTCGTGGCTGCGCTGGTGGACAACCTGAGCACAGCCAGACTCATGGGCGTCTTCCAGTCTTCGGGCGGGGGTGGCGTCATCATCAAGATGGGCGGTGCCGACAAGCGCCTGCGCGTCAACGAATCCATCGAAGGCTGGACACTGCAGTCCATTGCGGGCAACACCGTGACGTTTGCTGGCCAGGGGCAGACACGTACGCTCACCCTGCAACGCGCCAGCCTGACCACAGGCGGAGGGGGGCTGCCGCCAGCCGCAGCGCCGGCCCCGTCTCCTGCTGTGGCTCCGCCACCGCCCGATGTCCAGCCGCCCAGGGCTCCGAGCCTGCCACCGGCAGCCGAAGCGGGCACCGCCCCTGCGCCCACGGGCGCGGCCGGTGCCGCACGACCCGCGGCGCCACGTGCCGTGTTCGGCGGCAGCGCGCGATGATCGCCATGCGCCACTTTGCAGTGGATTTGAATCCGGACCTGGCCATGGCCGCCAGGCCGTTACACGCTCAGCAAACCGTGCCGGAGTTGCGGGTGCATTCGCATCCTGTGATTTCGCCGAACAGCAGCCCATCATGAAAAGATACCAACACGCATTCACCGCAACGGCATTGGCGCTGTGCCACGCATCCATCGGCTTCGCCCAAAGCCCGGGGCAGCCCCAGGTCACATTCGGCGCGCCTGCTACCGGCACCGTGGTTCAGCCGCAGGCTGCGCCCATTCCTGCGCCCAATGTTTCTGCGCCTGCCGCTGCTGCTGCAGCGCCTGCTGCCGACCCATCCTTGCGCAGCAGGCCCGACGATGCGCCTTCTGCCAACGAGCCCAGGATCATCCGGGGCAACGACCGCGTGACCAATGCCCCCAAGGCCACTCCAGCGCTCGAAGGCCCGCCTGTCTCCCTCAATTTCGAAGAAGCGCCCGTGGCCCAGGTCGTGAGGACCGTGTTGGGCGACATCCTCAAGCTCGACTATGTTCTGCACCCGCCCTTGGCGGGCACCGTGACGCTGGCCACCCGCAATGCGGTGTCTCCAGACCAGGCGGCCTTCCTGCTTGAAAGCGCGCTGCAGGCCAATGGCCTGAGCATGGTTCGCGACGCGCGGGGTGTTTACCAGGTGGGCCGCCCGGAGGCGCTGCGCGCCATCGGCATGGGTGCGGTGCGCCAGGCTACCGCCGGCGCGAGCATGTCGCCAGGCCAGGGTGCCATCGTGGTGCCTTTGCAGTACATTGGCGCCGCAGAAATGGCCACCATCCTGCGGCCCATGATGCCGCCCGATGCCATCGTGCGCGTGGACAACCTGCGCAACCTGCTGGTGCTGTCGGGCACGCGCACCCAGGCAGAGGGGTGGCTCGACATGGTCAACACCTTTGATGTGGACCTGCTCAAGGGCATGTCCGTTGGCGTGTTCCCGCTCAAGCACGCATCCATCCAGGAGGTCGAGGCCGCCCTGGCATTGGTTGGCGGCGGCAGTGGCGCAGCGGCGCCTGCAGCGCAGGGCAACAACGCAGCCCGCCCCGGTACTGCCACCGCCACCACGCCCAACGCCGCAGGTGGTGCCCGTGCTGCTACGGCAGCAGCGCTGGCCGAGGGCAATCCGCTCTTTGGTGCCCTGCGTGTCATGCCCATCGAGCGGCTCAACAGCATCCTGGTGGTCACCCCGCGCGCTTCGTATCTGGAGGAAGCCCGCCGCTGGATCGAGCGGCTGGACCAGCCCAGCGACAACGGTGCCGAGGCGCAGTTGCATATCTTCAAGGTCCAAAACGGCAATGCGCGCCACCTGGCGTCCGTGCTCAGTGGCATCTTTGGCGGCATGGCCGGGGGCGCATCGCCAGTGGGCGGCACGGGCATTGCGCCGGGGTTGACCTCCGCCGTGGGTAACACATATGGGCAGGGTGGTGTGCCCAACGCGTTTGGCAACTCCGGGTCGCTGCTGGGCGGTGCGCTGGGTAACAACCGTACCGGAACCGGCCTGGGCACAGGCCTGGGCGGTTCTTCTGCGCTGGGCGGCATCGGCGGGCGTACCACCGGGCAAATCGGTGGCATCGGCCAGGGCCAGCAGGTGGGCCAGCAGGCGGTTGGTCCGGCCGTTGCCGCCATCGGCAACATCCGGGTTATGGCCGACGAGCTGAACAACTCCATCCTGGTCTGGGCCACACGTGCTGAATACAACAAACTGGAGGCGACGCTCAAGCGTCTGGATCTGCCGCCCACCCAGGTGCTGATCGAGGCCACCATCGTGGAGGTGACGCTGGGCGACACACTCAAGTACGGCGTGCAGTGGGGCTTCAAGGATGGCTCCGAAAGCAGCAGTTTTACCGGGGCTGGCCGGATCAGTGGCCTCGAAGGCGGAGCACTGGGCGGTGTGGCCCAGGGCTTCTCTTACATCCTGAGCAAGGGCGGCAGCCCGCGCGCCGTTCTCCAGGCGCTGGCCGACAAGTCGCAACTCAAGGTCATTTCAAGCCCATCGTTGATGGTGCTTGACAACCACACCGCTGCGATCACCGTGGGCGACCAGGAGCCCATTGCCACGGCCACCATCACCAGCGACAACGCCAACAACACCACCACCAACACCATCCAGTACAAGGATACCGGCGTGGGCCTTACGGTGACCCCTTCGGTCAATTCGGGCAACCTCGTCACCATGCAGGTGGACCAGACCGTGACGCAAAGGGGCGACAACCGCGGTAGCGCCAACAACCAGCCAGCCTTTCTGCAGCGCCAGATCAGCAGCAAGGTGGCCGTGCGCTCCGGTGATTCGATCGTTCTGGGCGGGTTGATCCGCGACAACAGCACCTCGGGCAAAACCGGCGTCCCGTTGCTGCAGGATGTGCCCCTGGTGGGCAAACTGTTTGGTACCAACCGGGCCGAAAACACGCGGACCGAACTGCTCGTGGTGCTGACACCCCGCGTGGTGCGTACCGACATCGACATCCGCGAAGTCAGCGAAGACCTGCGCGACCGGCTGCGTGGTTTGCGTGGCGTGGGCACCGCCGACAGGAACTAAGGCCCGGCCAGGCTAGTCCGTGTCTCTGCGCTGCCCCCGGTTGCACCGCCAGGCGTTCGCCCCCGGTACGCCGGGGGCGGTGGCGGCAAATTTTCAGTAGCGTTTTATTTGAAGGACCTTCAAAACACCATGCCAATCTATCAGACCACCCGCCGCCTGGGCGCGGCCGCCATCGCTCTGTCGGCGGCCATGCTTGTTGCTGGTTGCGCAAGCTTGGGCGCATCCACCCCCGAAGAAATCGTTGGCCAGCGGGCCACCGAGTATTGGAAGGCGCGCATCGCCGGGCAGTACGAAAAGGCCTGGGCCCTGTCCACGCCTGCTTACCGGTCCATCAAGACGGCCGAGCAGTTCCGCATGCAGTTTGGCTCGGGCGCAACGGTAGAGGCAGCAACGCCTTTCAAGGTGACTTGCGAGAGTGGCGAAAAGTGCACGGCCCGCATGAAATTGAGCGCAACGCCTGCCCTTTTGGGTATGAAACTGGGTACGATTGACACGTACGTGGACGAGACATGGTTGCTCGAAGACGGCAAGTGGTGGCGCCACCAGGACCTGTGATTGCAAAAAGGTTCTTCTGCGCTGTTGCTGGTCCCTGCGAAGGAGGTTCTGCCACACCGCTCTGACAACTGTTGCTTTTCATCAACAACAGGCGGTTTCACCGGCCGCCCGCTGTACAAGCCCCTTATGCGCTGTGCTACGATGCCTAAGCGTAATCAATCGTGGTAGTTGCGCTTACAAACTTTTTAACTGGAGTTCTTGATATGAAGAAAAATGTGATGGCCTTGAGCATTGCTGCCATGATTGGTGGCCTGGGCTTTGCAGGTGCTGCTTCTGCGGCTGTGATCGTCGGTGCTGGTGCTGCTGGTGCCGCTGGCGATGCAGTTGGTGCAGCTATCATTGACGCGGGTACATTTGTTAAGTCCACCAGCACTGACCTGGCTGTTTCCGAAGGCGGCGTGGGTCACGCGCTTGTGGTGCCTTACTACAACGCTCAAAACGGCAACATGACCGTTCTGCACGTTACCAACACTGATCAAACGAACGGTAAGCTGGTGAAGGTTCGCTTCCGCAGTGCTGCCAACTCTGACGACGTGCTGGACTTCCAAGTGTTCATGTCGCCCGGTGACGTTTGGACCGCTGCTGTCACGGCCGGCGCCGACGGCGTTGCTCAGCTGACTACCAGCGACAACACTTGCACTGTGCCTGCGCTGACCAAGGACGTTGCTCAGCCTTTCGTGCAGAATCGTCTGCCTTCCTATCTGGATGCTGCTGCTCGCGCTAACCTGACCCGCGAAGGTTATGTTGAGATTTTCAACATGGCTGATATCACTGGCACTAACGCCTGGGGTACGGATGGTACGTCTGCTACTGGCGACACGCAAAAGTCTCCCCTGTTCACGGCTGTTAAGCACGTGAATGCGGTTGCGCCTTGCTCGGTTGCTGGCTCTGCCGCTCGCACTCGCGTGAACACTGTCGCAACCACGACGTTCACCGAGGCGACTGGTGCTGAAGCTGGTCTGCAAACGCCAACCACCGGCCTGATGGGCGACTGGTACATCATCAACGTTGCCCAGACGACCACTTTCTCCGGTGCGGCAACTGCTGTGCGCGCTACAGGCGGCAATTTGCGCGGCAACTTCGTGCACTTCCCACAACTGGACACCGCTGCTGCAGGCAACGCCAACGACCTGACAGCTGACCCGCTGTTCCGTACGGCAAACGTCTTCAACGCTGCCGGTACCGCCGTGACCACCGCTTCGATTGGTCTGCTGAACTTCGACGTGCCAGACTTGTCGACGCCTTACAACGGCGCAGCTGCGGTTGCTACGCCTCTTGACCAAGCTCAGCGCCTGGCAGCGGCACTGCAGGTTAAGTCGGTCACGAACCAGTATGCCAACGACGCCTCGATCTCGGCTAAGACCGACTGGGTGTTCTCCATGCCTACCCGTCGCTATAACGTTGCGGCGAACTACGCAGCAGCGACGAGCCTGACCACTGCAACTGCAGCAGCTACTGTCGCCTACCGTCTGTTTACGGACTTGGGCACGGCTGGCCATGCTAACGATCAGTTCTACCCTGCCGGTACCGTTGTGGGTGCATCGCTTGCCCAAGGCAACACCACTGTTGATGCCAACGGTAACATCTGCGTGCGTGCAGACGGCCAGCGTTTCTTTGACCGTGAAGAAACTACGGGCGGCACCACCCCAGTGTTCTCTCCAGGCACTGCTACTTCCGTACAGTTCTGCGGTGAAGTGAGTGTGTTGGCTTTTGCTGATACTGGTACTTCAGTGCTGGGTGCTTCCGTTGCTCGTCGCACTGTGACGACCGGTACGTATCAAAACGGTTGGGGCGTGCTGGATACCACCAACGCTGGTCTGGGTCTGCCAATTCTGGGTTCTTCTTTCATCAAGTTGAGCAACCCCCAAGCTGCAGCAGGCATGTCCGGTACGTACGGTATCACTTGGCCACACCGTTTCACGAAGTAATTCGTGGCACTTAATCGCCGCTAGGCGATCAGAAAAAGCGGGGTTGTCCCCGCTTTTTCTTTTTCTAATCCGCATATGAAACAAGCTAACCAGACTTTTATTCAACTCGCCGCTGTTGTGGCTTTGGGAGCCTTTTCTGCTGTCAGCGTCCATGCGGAGCAGGCGCCGTTAGTGGAGGGTGCAGGCATCGTTATTACTGCTGATGACATGCGGGCAGACGCACAGCGAATGCCTCCGGAAATGCAGGGGCTGGTACTATCAAAACCGCAAACGGTGTCTCAGATCGCCAGCAATCTTTACGCACGTCGCGCCTTGGCAGTCCGCGCGGAGGAGCAAGGGCTGGACAAACAACCATCCGTACAGGCGCTGTTGAAGGTGGCGCGTGACAAGGTACTGTCGGATGCGATGCTTGAGGCTATCGACAAGCAATCGATGCCCAATCCATCCGCTTTGGAGCGAATGGCGCTAAACGTCTATAAAACCAATCCCGAAAAATACAAGACTTCTGAGGAAGTAGGAATTAGTCATATCTTGATCGGTGGATCTGATGCTGAAGCACGCAGCAAAGCAGAGGCTTTGCTGAAGCAGATCCGAGGGGGCGAAGACTTTGCTCGGCTCGCGAAAGACAACTCGACTGATGCTGCAACGGCCAGCAAAGGTGGCGACTTGGGATTTTTCGGAAGAGGGCGTATGGTTCCCGAATTCGAAGTTGCAGCATTTCAGTTAGATCGCCCGGGATCGGTGAGCGATGTCATTCAGACCAAATTTGGATTTCACATAATAAAATTGAATGATCGACGCCTGCCACGTTTGCGAGACTTTAGCGAAGTGAAGGCCGAGATCGTGAAAGAGCTGACAGCCAGCGTGCTCCAAGACGCCCGCGCAGCCGAGGCACAAAAATTTCAAGCCAATGCAAAGTTCAATCAAGCCGCGATTGAAGCGTTTTCGTCGGGATACAAGCCCGCTACCAAGTAGCGCTTTGAAATGCGCTAGCTTGAGGCTGATAGCTGATCCACATCACGGCTTCTTAGGAGAAGCACTCGGGGCTGTAAGTCACCTTCGGAGCCTCGATGCGTGCATTGCTATGTGAGGTGAAAGCGGCCGTGAGCGCACATGCGTTGGTATGGGTGCTCACGCAGCGCGAGCTGGCCGCACGTCACAGCGGTACCGCTGCCGGGGTGGTGTGGCCCTACCTGCAGCCGCTGCTCACCGTGGCTGCGTTCTACCTGGTGTTTGACATCGTGTTTGCGATGCGGCTGGGCGAAGGCGCGCCCACCCATGCGGTGGGCACCTACCTCATCGTCGGGGCGCTGCCTTGGATGGCGTTCTGCGATGCCGTGTCCCGCGGCATGGGCAGCTTGCTGGATGCGGGCGGCCTCTTGCAGAAAAACCCGCTGCCCGCCGTACTGTTTACCGCACGTGCCGTGCTGGCCAGCGCCCTCATCTACGGCCCCTTGCTTGCGCTGGTGGCAGTGGCCTATGCGCCATTGCACGGCTTTGCGCCGGCGGTGCTCAGCATGGTGCCGCTTCTCGCACTGCAGTTGGTACTGTGCCTGCTGATGGGCTATCTGCTCGCCATACTGGCAGCAGCATTGCGCGACACGGTGCAACTGGTGGGCTTTCTGCTGTCGGTCGGCATTTACCTGTCGCCCATCCTGTTCCCCATCACCCTGTTCCCCGAGCGCTGGCGCTGGGTGCTGTGGCTCAACCCTATGACAGGGCTGGTGCAGGGCTACCAGCAGGTGCTGCTGCAGGGCGCCTGGCCCTCTGCCGGGGTCTGGTGGGCCACCATCGCGTGGATTGCGCTGGCAGCGGTGCTGCTCAATGTGGCGGTATCCCGCAGCCGTGACCAGCTGGTGGATTGGCTATGACGCACCCTGCACCCACGCCCCCTGCGGGCATTGCACCGGCAGCCCCTGCCCCCGTACTCCGCGTGCAGGCCGTTGGCAAGGAATACAAGCTGTACCCCACGCCACGCGCGCGCCTCAAGGCGCTGGTCACGGGCAAGGCCACCCACCGCAGCCACTGGGCTTTGAACGATGTGTCGTTTGAACTGACGCGCGGCGAATGCATTGGCGTCATTGGTGACAACGGCGCGGGCAAAAGCACCCTGTTGAAGTTGCTGGCGGGCACCCTGCAGCCCAGCCATGGCCGGATAGACCGGGTAGGTCGCGTCACGGCCATTCTGGAGCTGGGGGCCGGCTTCCACCCCGATTTCAGCGGGCGCGACAACCTGTACTTTGCAGGCAGCCTGATCGGCATTCACCGCGACGAAATGGCGCGCCTGGAGCCTGAAATCATCGCGTTTTGCGAACTGGGCGAGGCACTCGACAGGCCGGTGAAGACCTATTCATCGGGTATGACGGTCCGCCTGGCGTTTGCGCTCGTTACCGCCGTGCAGCCTGACGTACTCATCATCGACGAAGCCCTGGCGGTAGGCGACCAGAACTTCCAGAAGAAGTGTGTGGAGCGCATCACCGCGTTTCGCAACAACGGCTGCACCATTTTGTTTTGCTCGCACAGCCCGTACCACGTGCGGCACCTGTGCGACCGCGCCCTGTGGCTCAAGGGTGGGCGTGTAGAGCAGTTTGGCGACACCGAAGCGGTGCTTGCCGCCTACGACGTGCACACCCGCGATCGTGAAGCGGCTGCCCAGCACGCCTTTCATGCGGATGCCCCCGAGAACACCACGGCCACAGCCGTTGCAGAAGCAGCTGCTGGCGCCGATGCCGCCACGGCACCACCAGGTGCGAGCGCTACGACATCCGCCGCCGCCAGTCACGATGGTGGTGCGGCCTGCATCCTCTCGGTGGACGTTGCCAATCTGGCGGAGCCAGAGGGTTCCCAGCCACCCGTGTTGCAGGGGCAGGACCTCGTGGTCACCATCACCGCCCGGGGCCGTGGCACGGAGCGCCCGCACATCGGGTTCATGATCGAACAGTCGAAAGGTGTGGGCATCACGTCACTGGCCACCCATGAGGATGGCGCGCACCCCGTGCAACAGGGCGATGGAACCTGGCGCTCGGTGCTGACGTTTCCCGACCTGCCCCTGCACAGCGGCGACTACGTCATCAGCGCCTTCCTGTTCGATGAAACGGGTCTGGCGGTGTACGACGAGTGGTTCCAGTTCATGCATTTCCGTTTCATTTTCCCCAAGCCGCTACCCGGCCTGGTGCGGTTGCCGCACCACTGGGCTTGAACGCCCTCCAACCACATCTCCCATTCAGGCCGAGACGAACTGGGCGCCGGGTCCCCCATTCGGGCTGAACTTGTCGAAGCCGTGCACAACGCCGCGCCCCGGTCCCGCTTCGGCAGTGCAGCCGCCCAAGAACGGATAATCCTGCCTTCTGGATCACCGAGTCACCATGAACGTCAAGACAGATACATTGCCCACGCTAGGCCAGCAACTGCTGCAGGAAGGTCGGGACCTGCTGGCCGCCGGGAACCGCACCGCGGCCGCGCAGGTACTGGTACGCGCCCGCGACGAGCGCGACGTGGTGCTAGCCGCCCATGCGCTGATCGAACAGTACGACCTGGTGGGCTCCTTCCACAACGTCATGGGGTTGAACTGCAGCATTTCGGACCAGGACGATATCTTTGGTTTCTTTCGCGGCCACCACTCCAGCCGCAACCCCCTGCGCGACTACCTGGCAGACGGCTGGCGCACCTTGTCAGAACTGATGCTGCTGCTTGAGGCAGTCAACCGGCCGCTGCTGCACACCGCCAGCGTGCTGGAGTTCGCCAGTGGCCATGGCCGGTTTACCAGGCACTTGGTCAAAGCCCTGGGGCCCGAGCGGGTGGTGGTGTCTGACGTGGTGCCGAGCGCGGTGGAGTTCTCACGCCAGACGTTTGGAGTGCAAGGCTTTCTGTCGGCCAGCGCGCCCGAAA
This sequence comes from Acidovorax sp. BL-A-41-H1, assembly GCF_051942715.1. Classification (NCBI taxonomy): domain Bacteria; kingdom Pseudomonadati; phylum Pseudomonadota; class Betaproteobacteria; order Burkholderiales; family Comamonadaceae; genus Acidovorax; species Acidovorax sp. BL-A-41-H1. Next base: position 896,448 of record NZ_JBPVJQ010000003.1, read on the forward strand.
GCGTGCAGTGGCCACGCCAGTACGACCTGGTGTTCGTGCTGTCACTGTTCAGCCACCTGCCGCGCTCGACCTGGGGCCGCTGGCTGCAGGCGCTGTATGGGGCAGTGGCGCCCGGTGGGCTGCTGGTGTTCAGCACGCATGGGCACAAGGCGGCGCGCTTTGACAACGTCACGCTCGATGCTGAAGGATTCTTCTTTGCGCCTTCCAGCGAATCCCATGCCATTGATGTGCATGAGTACGGGACCACGTTCACCGCACCCGAATTCGTGCTGGCCCGCATCGCAGAAGTGGCGGGTGCAGAGAACCTTGCGCACCAGGCGGAAACGCATTTCTGGAACCATCAGGACGCGTACGTCCTGCGAAAGCCTTAATGCGCCTGCTGCCCTTGCTGCCCTTGCCGCATGGCGGCCGGTGCAACGGCTCCCCGTGCCGCTAGCGGTTGAATCGACGCCCATCTACCCATCCCCTGCGGGGGCATCCTTTACCCAACACAACCACACACCCATGAGCGCTCACTGGTGGACAGCTTTGCAGGAACGCTTTCGCGGGCTTGCCCCGTGGGACGCACGCCACATTTCGGACGAGTGGTTCCGTGCGCATTTTGATTACGCTGCAGACGTGGTGAACCACTGGGTGGGCGACGTGCTGGACGTGCGCACGGCACGGCTCCTGAACTTCGGCTGCGGCGACGGCATTACCGACTTGTCGCTGGTGCTGCGCTACGGGGCCACGGCCATCCACGGCGTGGACATTCGGCAGGAGTATGCAAAGCTGCCGCGCATTGCACGCGAGCAACTGGGCATGGCCCGCATTCCGGCTGCACTCACGTTTGAAACCATCCAGCCGGGTAGCCCGCTCGCAGGGCGGCGCAAGCCGGTGGACGGCATCATGAGCTGGTCCACCTTCGAGCATGTGCAGCGGGACCAGCTGGCCCCCATCCTGGCTGACCTGCGGGATTGCCTGCGCCCGGGTGGCTACTTTTTCATCCAGATCGAGCCGCTGTTTTTCTCGCCCTTCGGTTCACACCTCAAACGCTACGACGACGTGCCCTGGCACCATCTGCTGGTGAGCGAGGACGAACTTTGGAAGATTGTCCGGGACCACGAGGGCCCCATCGACGCCGCCGAGGTCGACTTCGGCTTTGCTGACTTCGGCGTGGAGGGGTACAAGCGGTTTGTGTTCAAGGAATACCAGGCACTGAACCGGCTCACGGCCGACGAGCTGCTGGACCTTGCCGTGGCGGCGGGCTTCAACGTGGTTCGCCAAGAGCGCCGTCAGGTGGATTTGCCCATCCCTGAACCATTGAAGGGGCGTTACCCGGAAGAGCTACTGCTGAACAACGAGATCTTCTTGCTCTTGCAGAGACCCTAGCCGGGCTCGGTCAGGTCTATCCCTGGCGTTCAGGCAGGCTTACGCGCCCACACCACGAACCCCTGGACAGGCTTTCCCTTCTGATAGCGCAAGACCGCCAGCTCGGTCTCGATCACAAAGCCGGATGCCCGGCAAAGAGCCTCGACAGCGCTGCGCTTGTGCACGTACCGTTCGGTCAGTGGGTCAAGGTACAGATCCGGGCCATTGTCTGCGCCGATCTCGCACGAAAGCACCAGATACCCGCCGGGCACGAGAACCTTGCATGAAGCTGGAATGGCCTCACTCAGATCGCCGATGTAGACGAACACCTCCAACGCAGCAACGATGTCATACGAAGCCGCGGGCGTGTCGCGGAGCGTCTCGTGAAGATCCCCAACTTCGAGCGAGTCGTAGAGGCCGAGGCGCTTTGCCTGGTCAAGCATCTTTGGAGAAACGTCAACACCCACCAGTCGTCCACTGATCTTCCCGAGTTGCGCTGCCAGCAGCCCGGTGCCGCAGCCAAGGTCGAGCAGGCTCAGTTGCCGATTCGGGTATCTTTTTTGAATCTTCTGAGCTGTCAGGTGCGGAAGCCGGTAACGAAGGCCGGACACCAACTGCTGGTCGAAAAGCTGCGCGGCCCTGTCGAAGAGTGCACGGTTCAACTCCGGAGGCTGGTGGGCTGGCGTCTGACCACGTGCCCGGGCGTCGTAGTACATGTAGATTGGATCACCTGGTACAAGCGACAAAAGCGTTCTCGTGACCACGGCAGCTTCGTCCAGCTTGCCAGCAGCCAGGAGCGTGTGCATCTGGCCCTTGAGCACCTGTTCATCCTCAGGAAACTCCTCCACCAGATTGCCCCACGCAGCAAGGGCATCTTCGTACTTGCCAAGCTGATTTAGATCGTTGGCGAGCAATAGCCTCCACTCTTTGTCTTGCGGTTCCTGAGCCAGACCCTCCTTCAAGTGGCGAACCGCCAACTCCAAGGCTCCGACCGCATGCGCCACCTCAATCGCACCGGCCCGCACTACACGACTCCTGGAATCAAGTTGCAACGCAAGCTCGGCGTTCTCGCTGGCTTCGGGGAACTGCCCCTGCCGCACTTGAAGCTGAGCCAGCACGATGATTCCGGGAGCCCACTCTGGCGCCAATGTCAGCCCTTGCTGCATGAGCTGGAATGCGCCGTCGACATTTCCCGCCTTTTCTGCCATGAGCCCTGCCATCATGTAGACCCGGGGATCAGAGGGAATTTGCGCGCGTGCCTGGTTCAAGGCCGCAGCCGCTTCGGCCAGTTGGCCGTTGTCGATAAACGTGCGGGCCGCTTCAATCAGCGGCAGGTTTGGATCAGCGGTAATGTTCATGATGTGTGTATCTAGGCTTGCAGCCAGTTTTTAACTTTTCTCTGCCAGTGGGGAGGGATTGCACGCGCAAGTCCGCGCAACACCGGCATGGAGCGCAAGTGGGCCAACCCGTTCAGCATGACGCCGCGTGCGTTTCCGCTGGAGCGCAGGCAGGGAGCATAGGTACGCAGAAAATCGATGGAAACCTCTATGGGCGGATGAACCAAAACGCCTGCCGGGTAATCCGTGCGATATGTCCAGGCCGCACCTTCCGGCATGGCGGCGGCATGCTGCGGTGAAAACACCATAGCGCCTGACGGTTCCTGCGACTTGCCCGCATCGGGCGTGAAGAAGTTCGCCCGGAGGTGCATCATGCTGTCCAGCCACTGCCCCGCAGTCTGATCCCATGGCGCCACCCAGCTCCGTGCACGGCCCGCCAGCCGCTCGGGGAACGCGCCCAGATCAGGGGCCAACACAGGGAGCCCGGCCTGCAGGCAGGCGCTGAGCGTATAGCTGTAGGTCTCGGGCCAGAGTGCTGGAAACCACGCAATGTCTGGCTGTAGCCATTCCAGCAGCCGTGGCAGATCGGCTTCGTCGTAAGCGCCGTGCACCGTCAGGCGTGCGCGTGGCTGTGTCAGCAGATGCCGGTACCCGTAGCCCAGCAGATGGAACTCCACCGGGGCATTGCGTCGTGCAGCCTCTGTGGCCGCTGCTTCCAGCAGATCCGCGCCCTTGATGGCGCTGAGGGCGCCCAGCACCACCACCTTCAATGGCGCGCTGGCACTTGGCAGCGGGCTGGCTTGAGGTTCGGGCAGGGCAGGCGGGCCTTGCACCGCACCGTCGCCCGATGCGTCGACCAGATCGGTATGGGGGACGACGCGAAGCCGCGCGCCGGGCGCCAGACCCGCAATGCGGGCGGCAGTGTCGTGGCTAGGCGCGAACACCTGGCGCGCGCCCGTCAGGAAATGGCGGTTGCGATGGCGCCACTGCCGGACCGAGCCGCCATACGGCGCCGGATCGTCCGGCGCGCAGCAGTGGCATTCACCGGGTGCACGGTCTGCCTGGTAACGGTTGTCACGCCCGGTCAGCGAGATGTGGGTGCAGTAGCTGTAGAAGTCGTGGGCGGTGAAGTCGTAGTCCACACCCAGCTGGGAGGGCAGGTCCAGAATGCGTTCGTCATGGCCCAGCAGGTGGTGGTAGTGGATGTGCGCCACGCCCAGGTGCCGTAAGGCCTCTACCAGTGCATCGTATTGCGTGGCGATCGAAAACCGGAGTTCAAAGGCGTCATGCTCGCCCGCCATGCGCAGGCTCACCGATTGGTCGGGCGCGGGTGTGAGCACCAGGAATCGGGCTTGGGAACGCAGGTGTTCGGCCAGCTCTCGTACATGCCGCAGGGTACCGCCCGCACGGTCGTGGAGCACTGCCAGCACCACAGGCAGGTGGGCTTGCTGCAGACGTGCAATGTCCAGTGCCAGCCGGTAGGGCTGGGCGGGATCTGCCTGGACGAATGCCATCACCTCGCGTTCGTACCTCGGGTGCAGGCGGCGCAGCGTCTCCATGGCGGCGCGCTCGCGCGGGCTCTTGCTGTCGCCAAAGCTCACGCCCCCGGTGTGGAGCACGAAGGTGTCGAGCAGATGCAGGTTGCGCCACCCGGCGGCTGCAGCCCGCTGGCAAAAATCGTTTTCTTCGCCGTAGCCCTTGCCAAAGTTTTCGGTGTCGAACAGGCCTACGGCGGTGAGGCTGTCGCGACGGATGTACATGCAAAAGCCCACGCCCGTGGGCACATCCACCACCGCGCCGGGGTTGGTGCTGGCGCACAGGGCGTCCAGGCGGGCCGTGTCGTACCCCTCGGGCAGATCGTTGTCCTTGCAAAACCGGGGGTAGCTGCAGATGGTGGCGTTGTTGGAGAACGGCGTGACGGATGCCACCTTCTGGTCGCAGTAGGCCGCACGGCGGATGCGGTCGAGCCAGTCGTTGGCCACTTCGGTATCGCTGTTCAACAGCAATACGTCGTTGCTGCTGCTCAGGGCCATGCCGCGGTTCACGGTACCCACGAAGCCGAGGTTTTCAGCGTTTTCCAGCAGGGTGATGCGGCTGTCCTGCTGCGCGCGCTCGCGCAGCCAGGCGGTCACTTCGGGCTCCGGGCTGGCGTCGTTGATGACGATGAGCCGCCACGGTGTCTGGCAGGTGCTCGCCAGGGCCGAGTCGATGCACAGGCGCGTGTCGGCCAGGCCCCGGTAAACGGGGACGATCACATCCACCGGATGAGGTGGCGCGGCTAATGGCACAGGTAGGGCGGCTGGCGCTGCCGTCGCGGCGGGGCCGCGACCGAGCAGGCGGTCCAGCCGCATCTTGGCATGGACGAGAGGGCGGGTAGCACGGAACACGGTGGAGTTTTCTATGGTCTTGAGGTGCGCCGCAAGCTCGGCATAGTCTTTCTGGACGCGGGTGGCTTCCTGCTGCCACATGGCGCGTTGGCGGGCCAGCGCGGTGTTGTTTTCTTCCAGCAGGCTGTTGCGTGCATTGGTGGATGAAAGGCTGGCGCGGGCGTGCTGTAGCTGGTCTTCCAGCAGCGACTGGGTCTCGCGCGCGTCGCGTTCGAGCTGGTCGATGCGGTCGCCGAGCGGGCGCACTGTACCTGCCAGGGCAAGGTAGTCCGCCGACATCGGCCAGCCCAGCTCGACGTCAAGAAACGCTTCGGCCGCAGCCAGTTTCTGGAGCACTTCTTCCGGAATGGGCAGCGTGAACCAGGGGTCGGTGCCCGCCAGCAACAGCAGCGTGGCGCCTGCTGCTGGGGGCAGGGGGGCGTTCCACACGATCTGGCTGTGTGGCGCACCGGCCAGCAGCGAACGGCTGTCGTGGTCTGCCGCCCAGTGCCAGATGGAATGCCCAGCGCTGTCGCGCAGGCTCAGGCCATAGAGATGGAGAAACCCGGGGCGGTCTGCAGGGTCCAGCCGCAAGCGTGTGAGCGGCTCCGCGCGGGCCGGAAGGCGAAACACAAGGGTCTGGCGTTCGTGGCCGATGATGCCTGTGGCCGTGAGCTTGCTCGCTTCCTCATACCCAGCGGCACGCCCCAGGTACAGCTGCGCCGTAAACCGGGCCTGCGGCTCATCGGTGGCGGCAGATACGGGCTCAAACGCATGGTTGAGGGCTTGCTCTGCAGGACTTGCGGCGCAAATGAACTGGTACGTGAGCGCATCGTTTGCGCCCAGAAGATATCGGGCAACCCCTGCGGGCAAGCTGTCGAATGCGACCTTGAATTCGGACTCGGGCAGCTCACGGGTGATGGTGTCAAGGCTGTTGATTTGCCACCGCTGTTCCGACATGAAGCGAACGAGAGACCGGCGTGTGAAAAAACGCAGATGCGTGCGGTCGAGCAGGCCCTCTTCGCGATAGCGGAACTCCCCCTCCAGCAATTCGGCCACCAACCCGCTGTAGCCCGCGTTGGGTACGGAGATCAGAACTTTGCCGTCTGGTACGAGCAACTCGCGGCAAGCCTTCAGCACTTGTTCCGGGTGCTTCAGATGCTCCAGCACGTCTGCGCACACGATAAAGTCATACCGTCGCTCTGGAAACATTGCAGGCAGATCTGCCGTTTCAAGATCTGCCACTTCCACCTGGCGATAGTGCGGTGACGCGATCCGGGCCTCTGCCTGGCTCAGCGTGACGCCATCGGCCGTGCACTGCCGTGTTTCCTTGAGGAACTGCCCCAGTGCGCCGCTGCCGCAGCCCAGATCAAGTACCGTCGCACCCGGAAGCACCAGGCCTGCCAGGACCGACAGCGACGTGCGTTCGCCCTCGGCGATGGAGCGCAGGTAGACATGCAGGTCGTCGATTGAATTCGTCATCCACCGATTATGACGGGGCTGTTTGGCGTCACTGCAGGGGCTGCGGCGACAATACGGGCCGATGAACCACCCCCATTTTCCACCCGCCCGCCTTGTGGTTTCCGTTGTCAGTCATGGCCATGGTGAACTGGTGCAGCGGCTGCTGGAGCAGATTGCGGGCGCTGGGGAGCCCGTGGTTTCGCGGGTGGTGCTAACCCAGAACATTCCCGAACCGCACCCGCGCGCGCCGTCTGGCGGCTGGCCTTTTGAGCTGGAGGTGGCGGTGAATGCTACACCGGTGGGTTTCGGTGCCAACCACAACCAGGCCTTGGCAAACGTCAGCGAAAGCCATGTGTGTGTCATCAACCCGGACGTGGAGCTGATCCCTGGCCAACCCCCCTTCGACGCGCTGGTGCAGTCTTGCCAGGGTCCGGGCAGCGGTTGCGCATACCCTGCTCAAACGGCGCCGGATGGTTCTGTACAAGACAGCGAGCGCGAAATCCCGTCGCCGGCAGCCCTTTTTCGCCGGCGGTTCCTGGGGGCGCGGGAGCAGCGGGTCGACTGGGTGAACGCGGCATGCATCGTGCTGCCAGTGGAGGTCTGGCGCGCCGTTGGCGGGTTTGACGAGCGCTACTTCATGTATTGCGAGGATGTGGATATCTGTCTCAGGGTGCGGCTGCAAGGGCTCCGGCTGGTACGGGCGCCGGTGAAGGTGGTCCATGCGGGACAGCGCGCCAGCCACCGCAGGCTGCAGCATCTGCTTTGGCATGTGCGCAGCCTGTGGCGGTTGTGGCGTTCGCCGGTGTATCGCCAGGCGCAACAGTTGCTAACGGCCCCGTCAGGTGGCGCAGGTACCATCGGCCCCCAATGATCTGGTTGTCTGTGCTTGGTTTTTTGATAGCGACGATAGTGGCCGGCCTCATCGTTCGCTGGGGCCGCGAGCACGCGGCTGCCTATGGCGATGGGATGCCCCAGCGCTTTCATCTGGGTGACATTCCGCGCCTGGGCGGCGCCGCGGTGCTGGCTGGTGCTGCGGTGAGCTGGGGGCTGGGCGTTTTGCAATCCACGCAGTGGGGCGATCCTGGTTCGCTGCGTCTGGGCGGGTGGGTCGGCAGCTGGCTGCTGGTCTTGCTGCCCGCCGCCCTGGGCGGCATCGCCGAGGACATGACGCAGCGTCTGGCCGTGCGTTACCGCTTGATGCTGACAGGCGCATCGGGCGGGCTGGCGCTGCTGTTGCTGAATCTGGGTGTGCCGCGCACCGGCTGGGCGTGGCTGGATGGCCTGATGGAGGCGGCCCCATGGATTGGCGCTGCGATTGTGGTTCTGGCCGTGGCTGGACTCCCCCATGCCTTCAACATCATCGACGGCTACAACGGCCTCGCAGGCATGGTGGCACTGATCGTCTGTCTGGCGCTGGCGCATGTGGCCCTGCAGGTGGGCGACCGGGCTCTGGCGGCGTTGCTGGTGTCTACCGCGGCGGCCACTGCAGGGTTTCTGATCTGGAACTACCCTCGGGGCATGCTGTTTGCGGGCGATGGCGGGGCCTATATATGGGGCGTGATCATTGCCGTTGCCAGCATCTCGCTGGTCCAGCGCAATGCGGAGGTCTCGCCCTGGTTCCCGATGCTGCTGCTCATCTACCCCGTGTGGGAGACGATCTTTTCTATCTACCGAAAGGCAGTGCGCGGCGTTTCGCCCGGCGTTGCCGATGCGCTGCATTTCCACCAGCTCATCTACCGCCGCATTGTGCGGGGGGTGTTCCACGACGATGAGTCACGCCGCGTGCTGATGCGCAACAACCGCACGTCGCCCTATCTCTGGGGTTTTACGCTGCTGACGGTGGTGCCAGCTGTGCTCTTCTGGAGCAACACTGCGTTGCTGATGGCGTTCTGCGGCCTGTTTGTCGTCAGCTATGTGATGGCGTACTTTGCCATTGTGCGGTTCAAGGTGCCGCCCTGGTTGCGCCACTGACTGGCTGTCATGCCGGAGGGCGGCAGAGTGCGCGCGGGATGCGGCACAATTTGCCCCTTACAGTTTTCTCCGGTAGCCCGCCCCCATGACCGACCTTCTTTCGATTGCACCACGCGACAAGGCTGAAATCCTGGCCCAGGCGCTGCCCTACATCCGCAAGTTCCATGGCAAGACCATGGTGATCAAATACGGCGGCAACGCCATGACCGACCCCGCGTTGCAGGCTGACTTTGCCGAAGACGTCGTGCTGCTCAAGCTGGTGGGCATGAACCCGGTGGTGGTGCATGGCGGCGGCCCCCAGATCGAAACAGCCCTGAACCGCCTGGGCAAGAAGGGCCAGTTCATCCAGGGCATGCGCGTGACCGATGCCGAGACAATGGAGGTCGTCGAGTGGGTGCTGGCAGGCGAGGTGCAGCAGGACATCGTGGGCCTCATCAACCAGGCGGGCGGCAAGGCTGTGGGCCTGACGGGCCGCGACGGCGGCATGATCCGCGCGCGCAAGCTCAAGATGGTGGACAGCAAGGACCCGAGCATCGAACACGACGTGGGGCAGGTGGGCGACATCGTTTCCATCGACCCCAGTGTGGTCAAGGCGCTGCAGGACGATGCTTTCATTCCCGTCATCAGCCCCATCGGTTTCGGTGAAAACAACGAGAGCTACAACATCAACGCCGATGTGGTGGCCAGCAAGCTGGCCGAAGTGCTCAAGGCCGAGAAGCTGATGCTGCTGACCAACACGCCCGGCGTGCTCGACAAGGCGGGCAACCTGCTGACCGACCTGACGGCGCGCCGCATTGATGAACTGTTTGCCGATGGCACCATCTCGGGCGGCATGTTGCCCAAGATTGCCGGTGCCCTTGACGCGGCCAAGGCTGGCGTCAATGCGGTACACATCATTGATGGCCGCGTGCCCCATGCCATGCTGCTGGAGATCCTGACGGAGCAGGCCTACGGCACGATGATCCGGTCGCACTGAGCGGCCACCGCGCGGCATCGCACTGCGGCGCTGTTCGCACCCGACCACAACCTATCTGTACTCAGGGCAGTCGCACCATGGCTTTGGCATCTTTCGTGCCTACACAGCGGCCCTTGCACTGCGCTGCATGGTCAGCATGCGCCGCGGTGCCATGTTCAGCCACGCCACACCGGGAGGTTTCATGAGATTGCTTGTGGTGGAAGACGACCTGATGGTCGCCAGCGGGATCAAGCTCGGCCTGGCCGATGCGGGCTATGCCGTGGATTGGGTGGGCAGCGGCGAGCGTGCCGAAGAGGTCTTGCGCGCTGAGACGTTTGATGCGGCCATCATTGACATCGGCCTGCCGGGCATGGATGGCCTGGAGCTGACGCGCCGTTTGCGCCGCCCGCAGATGGCCAGCCCTGCGATGCCGGTGCTCATCCTCACGGCGCGCGATGCCTTGCACGACCGGGTGCAGGGGCTGGACCTGGGGGCAGATGACTACATGGTCAAGCCTTTTGAACTGCCTGAACTGCTGGCCCGGCTGCGCGCGTTGCTGCGTCGGTCGCAAGCTGCGACATCGGCGGTGCTGAGCTTTGGTCCGCTGGAGCTGGACACGGCAGGCCGACGCGCCAGCATCCGCACGGCCGAAGGCGAGCAGGTGATCGAGCTGGGTCCGCGCGAGTGGACCGTACTCGAATACCTGCTCATCAACGCCCCCAAGCCTGCCAGCAAGGACAAGCTCCTGCAGGCCCTGACCGGCTGGGACAAGGAGATCACGCCCAACGCGGTCGAGGTGTATGTATCGCGGCTGCGGGGCAAGCTGGAGCCGCATGGCGTGGCGCTGCGGTCGATCCGCGGATTTGGCTACCGGCTGGAGTTGCAGGGCGGCTAGCTGGCGCCGCACGCAGCGCTCTTTTGCACCGACAGACAGCCATGCCAGACCAGCCTGCCGCACGCCAGCGCCCTGGTTTGGTGCTCATGACCTCCGATCTGCGCAACCGGCTGCTGCTGTTGCTGGTACTCCCGCTGTGTGCGCTGGCGATGGTCGGAGTGTGGTTGGACTACCGCTCGGCCGACGAGGCTGCCGCCCAGCACGACCAGCGCCTGGTGCGTCTGCTGCCCGCACTGGCCGATTCAGTGCTGGCGCCGCCCCTGCGCGAAAACGAGCCGCCCTTGCTGCTGATGGCGCCACCCATCGAGGATTTTTTGCGACAGAACGCTGGTTTTGCGGGCTTCAGCGTGCGGGACCCCAAGGGCCGGCTGCTGCTGGGCAATGCCTGGGTACACGAGGCCGTACCGACCACCAGCGCGCCGGAGTTTCACAGCGTCGAATTCAATGGCGTGACATACCGGGTCGCCGTGCAGCGTGGTCGTACGGGGGCTGGCGAGCTCGTGGTGGCGCTGGCCGATGGCTCTGATCCGCGCCAGCAATGGGCGCAGCAGTTGCTGATGCGCGTGCTGCTGCCCAACCTGGTGCTGGTGGGCGCTGCGGCGCTGGCCATTCACTGGGCGGTGCGCCGCGCTTTCAAGCCGCTGGTGGACCTGGCCGATGCGGTGGAACACCGCTCGCCGCGTGACCTGAGCCCCATTGATGAAGCATCTTCGCCCGCCGAGGTGCGCCCGCTGGTGCATTCGCTCAACCGGCTTTTTGCTCTGGTCAACGCGCAGGCCGAGGGGCAGCGCCGGTTCGTGGCGGATGCCGCCCACCAGTTGCGGACGCCCCTGGCCGGGCTGCAGGCCCAGGTGGAAGCCTGGGCCATGATGGCCAAGGCACTGGCCCCGCCCCGCAGCCCAGCCGCAGCGCGCAGCGACGGACATGCCATGACACCCGCTCCAGAAGGCACAGCCCCGGGTGCCATCATGCTCAGCGTCGAGCAGATCGAGAAGCTGCGCAATGCTACGCGACGCACCTCGCAGCTGGCACACCAGCTGCTTGCACTGTCGCGGGCCGATGCGCGCAGCCTGGACGCCCAGCCTTCCCAGCGCGTGGATCTGAAGGACCTGTGTGAGACGTTGCTGGAGTCCTTTCTGGACGCCGCCACCGGAAAGGGGCTGGATCTGGGGCTGGAGGTTGAGCCCGTACACGTGACTGGCCATGGCTGGCTGGTGCGTGAGCTGCTGTCCAATCTGGTCGACAACGCCATCAAGTACACGCCCCCGGGCGGGGTGGTCACCATCCGCTGCGGCATCCGTACGGCCAGCTCCGGGCCCGCGCGCGTGTTTCTCGAGGTGGAAGACGATGGGCCGGGCGTTCCGGTCCCGGAGCGCGCGCGAGTGATGCAGCGGTTCTACCGCGTGCCCGGTACGGTGGGCGAGGGCACGGGGCTGGGCCTGGCGATTGCCGATGAGATTGCCCGCGTGCACCGCGCTGCGCTCACACTCGGCACAGGGCCGCAGGACCGGGGGCTGCGTGTCACGGTAGTCTTTCCCTTCTGAACCGCGCATGGGCGTGCAGATTGCGTACGCAGCATGTGCAGCAGCCGGGGGGGGTAGACTGGTTGCCGACCGTCAAATCGCCTGCGGACCCTGTGCGAGAATCTTTTGCACACATGATTTACGCCTGCGCAGCGGGGCGAAACCGGTGACGCCGCCCCGTCTTCACTCACAAGGCACTGCCCGCATGTCCGACGCTTCGACCGATCCCGAATCCGCCGCCGTGGCTGTCCCTGCGTCAGATGACGCGCCCGCGGCAGGGCGCAAACGCCCCAAGCCCGGCGAGCGGCGCGAGCAAATATTGCAGGCGCTGGCTGCCATGCTGGAGCAGCCAGGCGCAGAGCGCATCACCACCGCGGCGCTGGCTGCACGTCTTTCGGTGAGCGAGGCGGCTCTGTACCGCCACTTTGCGAGCAAGGCGCAGATGTTCGAAGGCCTGATCGACTTCATCGAGCACACGGTTTTTTCGCTGGTGCAGCAGATCACCGGACGTGAGTTGCCAGACCCCGCCGCGGCCCAGTCGGCCGAAGAGGGCACCCGCGAGGCCGCGCGCATCGTGGCGCTGGTGCTGCAGTTTGGCGAGCGCAACCCCGGCATGGTGCGCGTGATGGTGGGTGATGCGCTGGTGTTCGAACACGAACGGCTGCAGCAGCGCATGAACCAGTTCTTCGACCGCATCGAGTCCACGCTGCGCCAGTCCCTGCGGCTGGTGACCGCGCAGTCCGGTACGCCCACCGTGGATGCACAGGTGGCTGCCAGCGTGCTCACGTCGTTTGCAGTGGGGCGGTTGCAGCGCTACGCACGCTCGGGGTTTCGCCGGTTGCCCACAGAGCACCTTGAGGCAAGCCTGGCGCGCATCCTGTAGGGGTGATGGGTACGGTCGCCACGGCGGCCGCCCTGCCAAGCCCGGGCGCCGCAAGCGCGGTTGCAAGGCAGCAACGTAACCCTTGGGTGGGGCTCCCTATTTTTTGAGTGGATTTTGGCCGCAGCGCGAATCTGTTGCAGAATAGAACGAACGTTCGTTTTTATTTGTGCACATGCCCGCTTCCTCCGAATCCCTGGTCACCCGCATCCCGCGATCCCGCAGCGGCACTGGCCGGGCCTTGCAAAAGGGCCAGCAGACCAAGGCCGCCATCGTCGAGGCGGCGCTGGGCCTGGCCACGCACATCGGGCTGGAGGGGCTGTCCATTGGCGCGCTGGCCGATGTTACCGGCATGAGCAAATCGGGAGTGTTCGCCCATTTTGGCTCGCGGGAAGAACTCCAGATATCGGTCATCCGCGAATACCACACCCGCTTTGAGCAGGAAGTCTTCTACCCCGCCATGTCCGCCGCGCGGGGCCTGCCGCGCCTGCATGCGCTGTTTGACAACTGGATGAAGCGTACCTCGATCGAAATCGACTCGGGCTGCATCTACATCAGCGGCGCCGTCGAGTTTGACGACCGCACCGGCCCCGTACGCGATGCGCTGGCCAGCTCGGTGATGACCTGGCACGGTGCCATGCGCCGCGCCATCGAGCAGTGCAAGGAGATCGGCGAGATCCAGGCCGACGTCAATGCCGAGCAGATGCTGTTCGAGATCCACGGCCTCATCCTGGCCCTGCACTACGAAGCCCGTTTCCTGCGCAACCCCGGTTCGCTGTCCCGCGCCGTGACCGGTTTTCACAACATCCTGTCGCGCTACGGCGCGCCTGCGATGGCCGCCCCTGCACCTGTCGCCCGGGCCGCTGCGGCCGGGCGCCGCAAAGTTTCCACCCAAACCACCACATCCAAGGAGTAAACCCATGCCTACCTACACGCCGCCCCTGCGCGACATGCAATTCGTCATGCACGAAGTGCTCAAGGTCAGTGATGAATTCAAGGCCTTGCCCGCCCACGCCGAAGTGGATGTGGACACCATCAACGCCGTGATCGAAGAAGCCGGCAAGTTTGCGGCTGAAGTGGCGTTTCCGCTGAACATCAGCGGCGACACCGAAGGCTGCGTGCTCGACAAGACCACGCACGAAGTGAAGACCCCCACGGGCTTCAAGGATGCCTATGCCAAGTACGTCGAAGGTGGCTGGGCGGCGCTGTCTTGCGACCCTGCCTACGGTGGCCAGGGCCTGCCCTTCGTGCTGAACCAGTGCTTGTACGAAATGCTGAACTCGGCCAATCAGGCCTGGACGATGTACCCCGGCCTGTCGCACGGCGCCTACGAGGCCCTGCATGCCCACGGCACCGATGACCAGAAGGCCCTGTACCTGCCCAAGCTCACCAGCGGCGAGTGGACCGGCACCATGTGCCTGACCGAACCCCATTGCGGGACCGACCTGGGCATGATGCGCACCCGCGCCGAGCCCCAGGCCGACGGCACCTACAAGATCACCGGCAACAAGATCTTCATCAGCGCGGGCGAGCATGACATGGCCGCCAACATCGTGCACCTGGTGCTGGCACGCCTGCCCGATGCGCCCAAGGGCAGCAAGGGCATCAGCCTGTTCGTGGTGCCCAAGTTCCACGTCAAGGCCGACGGCTCGCTGGGCGAGCGCAACCCGATCTTCTGCACGGGCCTGGAGCACAAGATGGGCATCCACGGCAACGCCACGGCGCAGATCGCGCTGGACGGCGCCATCGGCACCATGGTGGGCCAGCCCAACAAGGGCCTGGCCGCCATGTTCGTGATGATGAACGCCGCCCGCCTGGGCGTGGGCAACCAGTCGCTGGGCCTGACCGAAGTGGCCTACCAGAACGCCCTGGCCTACGCCAAGGACCGCATCCAGTCCCGGAGCCTGTCGGGCACCAAGGCCAAGGACAAGGACGCCGACCCGATCATCGTGCACCCCGACGTGCGCAAGATGCTGCTGACGGCCAAGGCCTACGCCGAAGGCGCCCGCGCGCTGCAGCTGTACTGCACGCTGCTGCTCGACAAGGTGCACAGCCACCCTGATGAAAAGGTGCGCAAGGACTCCGAAGAACTCGTGGCGCTGCTCACGCCCATCGTCAAGGCCTTCATCACCGACAACGGCCACATCAGCACCAACGCGTGCCTGCAGGTCTTCGGCGGCCACGGCTTCATCAAGGAATGGGGCATGGAGCAGTACGTGCGCGACAACCGCATCAACATGATCTACGAAGGCACGAACACCGTGCAGTCGCTGGACCTGCTGGGCCGCAAGGTGCTGGGCAACAACGGCGCCACGCTGAAGAAGCTGGGCAAGCTGATCGGCCAGCTGGTGGAAGAAGAAGGCGTGAACGAGAAGATGGCCGAGTTCATCAACCCCGTGGCGATGCTGGGTGACCAGATGACCAAGTTCACCACCGAGATCGGCTTCAAGGGCATGCAGAACCCCGACGAAGTGGGCGCTGCCGCTGTGGACTACCTGCGTGTGGCCGGCCACCTGGTGTTCGGCTACCTGTTTGCCCGCATGGCCCAGGTGGCCCTGCGCGAAATCGCGGCTGGCAACACCGACCCCTTCTACGGTGCCAAGCTGCAGACGGCACGCTTTTACTTTGCCAAGCTGTTCCCCGAGACCGCGACGCTGATGCGCACGGCGCGCAGCGGCAGCAAGGTGCTGATGGACACAGACCTGGCGCTCGCCTGATCCGGTCCCCTGGATGCAGATTTCAAGCCTTTTTGCCCTGGAGCCCACATGTTGAAATCCGTCGCAGCTATTATTTTTGTAGCATCATCGGTATCTGCCCTCGCGCAAACGACTCCCGAGGGGTTGTGGCGCAATGTGGACGACAAGACGGGCGAGGCCAAGGCTGAAATCCGCATCCGTGACATCGGCGGCGGAGTGCTGCATGGCGCGCTGGAAAAGCGTCTGGCCAAGGATGCCAAGCCCGATGAGGTGTGCAATGAATGCTCGGATGACCGCAAGGGCAAGCCCATTCTGGGGCTGGAGATCATCCGTGGCGCCAAAAAGGCCGACGGCAAGGATGTGTGGGAAGGCGGCAAGATTCTCGACCCCGAGAACGGCCGCAACTACACCCTGCGCATGACCCCCATCGAAGGCGGCAAGAAGCTGGAAGTGCGCGGCTCCATCGGGCCGTTTGGCCGCACGCAGACCTGGGTCCGCATCCAGTAGTCGCAACTCCCATCCAACACCCGTTCGCCCTGAGCTTGTCGCAGGGCCTCGAACCACCCCTCGCCACGGCTTCGACAAGCTCAGCCCGAACGGATTGAAACAACCGAATTCATCCCATGTCCCGATTCCAAGTCAAGAAAGTCGCCGTGCTCGGCGCAGGCGTGATGGGCGCGCAGATTGCTGCGCACCTGGTCAACGTCAAGGTGCCCGTGGTGCTGTTCGACCTGCCCGCCAAGGAAGGCCCCAAGAACGGCATCGTCACCAAGGCCGTCGAAGGCCTCAAGAAGCTCAAGCCATCGCCCCTGGGCGTGGCCGATGATGCGGCACTGATCCAGCAGGCCAACTACGAAGAGCACATGCACCTGCTCAAGGAATGCGACCTCGTGATCGAGGCCATTGCCGAGCGCATGGACTGGAAGCTGGACCTGTACACCAAGATCGCTCCCCACGTGGCCAAGCACGCCATCCTGGCGTCCAACACCTCGGGCCTGTCGATCACCAAGCTCTCCGAAGTGCTCCCAGAGAGCATCAAGCCGCGCTTTTGCGGCATCCACTTCTTCAACCCCCCGCGCTACATGACGCTGGTGGAGCTGATCAACACCCCCACCACCCAGCCCGAAGTGCTGGACCAGCTCGAAGCCTTTGTGACCAGCGGCCTGGGCAAGGGCGTGGTGCGCGCGCACGATACGCCCAACTTCATCGCCAACCGCGTCGGCATCGCCGGCATGCTGGCCACGATGAAAGAGGTCGAGAACTTCGGCCTGACCTACGATGTGGTGGACGACCTCACGGGCAAGAAGCTCGGCCGTGCATCGAGCGGCACCTTCCGCACGGCTGACGTGGTGGGCCTGGACACCATGGCCCACGTGATCAAGACGCTGCAGGACAACCTGAGCCTGGAGACCGACCCGTTCTACGAAAGCTTTGGCACACCCGCGGTGCTGAAAAAGCTGCTGGAGCTGGGCAACCTGGGCCAGAAGACCAAGGCCGGCTTCTTCAAGAAGGTGGGCCGCGAGGTGATGCGCTTCGAGCTCGACAGCGAAGAGTACGTGCCCGCTGGCCAGAAGGCTGACGAGGTGTACGGCCGCATGCTCAAGAAGCCCGCTGCCGAGCGTCTGCGCCTGCTGCGCAACGCCGAAGGCGCGCCGGGCCAGTTCCTCTGGGCCATCCTGCGCAACAGTTTTCACTACGCCGCCGTGCACCTGGGCACCATTGCCGACAACGCCCGCGACGTGGACCAGGCCATGCGCTGGGGCTTTGGCATGAAGCAGGGCCCCTTTGAGCTGTGGCAGGAAGCTGGCTGGCTTGAAGTGGCGAAGATGATCCAGGAAGACATCGACGCCGGCAAGGCGCTGTGCAAGGCGCCGCTGCCGGAGTGGGTCTTCAAGGGCCCTGTGGCCGAAGCCGGTGGCGTGCACACGGCGCAAGGCTCGTGGAGCGCGTCTCAAGGCAAGTTTGTGGCCCGCCGCCAGCTGCCTGTGTACGAGCGCCAGATCTTCCCCGAGGCCCTGTTGGGTGAAACCAGCCTGCCCGACTGGCGTACCGCTGGCACGACCATTGCGGAATCGAAAGCCCTGCGCACCTGGACTTTGGATGGCCAGGTGCTCATTGCCAGCATCAAGAACAAGATGCACGCCATCAGCCCCGAGGTGATGGAAGCGCTGATGGAAGCGCTGGAACTGGCCGAGTCCGAATACCAGGGCATGGTGATCTGGTCCGGCGACGCGCCTTTCAGCGTGGGTGCGGACCTGGAAGCCACGATGCCCGCCTTCATGGTCGGTGGCGCCCCTGCGGTCGAAAGCATCGAGCAGGAGCTGCAAAACCTGATGCTGCGCATCCGCTATGCCCAGGTACCCGTGGTCGCGGCTATCCACGGCATGGCGCTGGGCGGTGGTTGCGAGCTGGCCGTGTACTCGGCCAAGCGCGTGGCCCACATGGAAAGCTACATCGGCCTGGTGGAAGTGGGCGTGGGCCTGGTGCCCGGCGCCGGTGGCCTGACCTACATCGCCCGCCGCGCGGCCGAGAACATGGCGGCCTCCACCGGCAAGGACATCCTGCCCTTCCTGACTGAGGGCTTCACCGCAGCGGCCATGGCCAAGGTGGGCACCAGCGCGCTGGAATCGCGCAAGCTGGGCTTTCTGCTGGACAGCGACATCGTCGTGCCGCACAAGGACGAGTTGCTGTTTGTGGCCATCAACGAAGCCAAGTCGATGGCGACAAGCGGCTGGCGCGCGCCCCACAAGCGCCTGTTCCCCGTGGCGGGCCGCAGCGGCCTGGCCACCATCAAGGCCCAGCTGGTCAACATGCGCGACGGCGGCTTCATCAGCGCCTACGACTTCAAGATCGGCGCCATGATCGCCGAGGTGGTCTGTGGTGGTGATGTGGACGCGGGCGCACTGGTGAGCGAGGAATACCTGCTCACCCTGGAGCGCAAGGTGTTCTGCCACCTGATTGCCCAGCCCAAGACGCACGAGCGCATCCTGGGCATGCTCTCGACCGGCAAGCCGGTTCGCAACTGACCGCCTCGCCATGACGAGCCAGGCCCCCAACAAACTCCAGCGCTCGCTGATGCGCCTGGACGAGGCCCCCGCCTTCATGCGCGGCTTCGTGCAGAACATCATCCTGCGCCGGGCTGTGCCCTTCACCGGCACGGCCGGGGTGCGGTTCGTGTCGCTCACGCCCGAGCGGGTCGAGGTGCACCTCTCCAACCAGCCCCGCGTGCAAAACCACATCGGTGGAGTGCATGCCTCGGCCATGAACCTGCTGGCCGAAACGGCCACCGGCATGGTTGTGGGCATGAACGTGCGCGACGACTGCATCCCGCTGGCCAAGGAGCTGACCATGGCGTTCAGGAAGCGGGCCACGGGCGGCCTGAAGGCCGTGGCCACGCTCACCGCCGAGCAGCGCGCGGCCATGCAGGCCAGCGACAAGGGTGAGGTTCAGGTTCAGGTCACCGTGACCGACGAAGCCGGCATCGAGCCGGTCGAATGTGCATTTACGTGGGCCTGGGTTCCATCCAGCCGCCCCGCCAAGAATTGAAGGAGTTTCACCACCATGGCTCAAAAACAAGTCCAGGACGCCTACATCGTTGCCGCCACGCGCACGCCCATCGGGCGCTCGGGCCGCGGCTATTTCAAGAACACCCGGCCTGACGATCTGCTGGTCGCCGCCCTCAAGAGCGCCATGCTGCAGGTGCCCACGCTGGACCCGAAGGCGATCGAAGACGCCATCATCGGTTGCTCGTTCCCTGAGGGCGAGCAGGGCATGAACATGGCGCGCATTGCCGTGGGCCTGGCGTTCAACCACCCCGTGGGCGGCGTTACGGTGAACCGCTTTTGCGCATCCGGCATCACCGCGTTGCAGATGGCTGCCGACCGCATTCGCGTGGGCGAGGCCGATGTGCTGATCGCCGGCGGTGCCGAGTCCATGAGCCTGGTGCCCATGGGCGGCAACAAGCCGTCCTTCAACCCTGAAGTGTTTGCGCGCGACGAAGACGTGGGCATCGCCTACGGCATGGGCCTGACGGCCGAGAAGGTGGCCCAGCAATGGAAGGTGAGCCGCGAGGCGCAAGACGCCTTCGCACTCGAATCCCACCTGCGCGCCATCAAGGCGCAAAAGGCCGGTGAGTTCAGCGACGAAATCACGCCCTTCGAAATCGTGGAGCGTTCGCCCAACCTCGCCACTGGCGAAGTGGTGGAAAAGCGCCGCACCGTGAGCCTGGACGAAGGCCCGCGCCCTGACACATCGCTCGAAGGCCTGGCCAAGCTCAAGCCCGTGTTTGCGGCACGCGGCAGCGTCACAGCGGGCAACAGCTCGCAGACCAGCGATGGCGCGGGTGCGCTCATCGTGGCCAGCGAAAAGGCCGTGAAGCAGTTTGGCCTGACGCCGCTGGCGCGCTTTGTGAGCTACGCCGCACGCGGTGTGCCGCCCGAAATCATGGGCATTGGTCCCATCGAGGCCATCCCTGCAGCGCTGCGGTATGCGGGCCTCAAGAGCGATGACATTGGCTGGTACGAGCTGAACGAAGCGTTTGCGGCGCAGTCGCTGGCGGTGATCAACACGCTGGGGCTGAACCCTGCGAATGTGAACCCGATGGGTGGCGCGATTGCGTTGGGGCATCCGCTGGGTGCGACCGGTGCGATCCGTGCTGCGACGGTGGTGCATGCGCTGCGCCGGCACAAGCTGAAGTACGGGATGGTCACGATGTGTGTAGGTACAGGACAAGGCGCCGCCGGCATCATCGAGGCGTTGTAACTGGCTACTGCGCGGGCCATCTGCGTCGTTGGGCGGTGCTCGGAATCCTCACGTACTGCAAGTACGTTCCGGTTCCTGCGCTCCGTCCGCCTAGCAGCTGACCCGCTCGCTACGCCCTCAAGGGCGGGGTGTGGGGGCAGGGGAAGTGGACTGCCTGTTTTTGTTTTCCATTCAAGCCGGCGCAGACCGGTTTCGACACAAGGAGACAGACATGGACAAGCAAACCCTGCAGGTGACCAACGGTGGCGTGTCGTTGGCACTGCGTGTCTATGAACCCCAAGGCGCGCCACGCGCCAGTGTTGTCATCGGCGGCGCAATGGGGGTGCGGCAGTCGTTCTACGAGGCCTTTGCGCTGTGGCTGGCGCAGCAGGGCTTTCGTGTCACCACGTTTGACTACCGGGGCCATGGCGATTCGCTGCAGGGCGCGATGCGCGATGTGAAGGCCGACCTGTTTGACTGGGCCGCCGATTACGAAGCGGTGATCTCTGCTGCCAAGGCTGCGCTGCCGTCGCAGCCGCTGTACCTGCTGGGGCACAGCCTGGGCGCGCAGTTGCCGGGGCTGCTCAAAAATCCCGGGCAGGTGGCGGGCCTGCTCAGCGTGGCGGCTGGAAGCGGCTACTGGCGCGACAACGCGCCGCAGCTCAAGCGCATCGTTCCGTATTTCTGGTGGGTGCTGGTGCCGCTGGCCACGCGGCTGTGCGGGTACTTTCCGGGGCGGGCGCTGAAGAAGGTGGGCGACCTGCCTGCGGGCGTCATCCTGCAGTGGCGCCGCTGGTGCCTCGATCCTGCCTACAGCGTGGGTGCCGAAGGGGCGGGCGTGGCACAAAGCTACGGGGCGGTGCGGTTTCCGGTGCTGGCGCTGTCGATGGCCGACGACGAACTGATGACGCTGCGCGGCACGCACAACCTGGTCAACCTGTACGCCAATGCCGAGCGGCGTGTGGAGAGCATCAACCCCGCCGACGTGCAGGTGCGGCGCATCGGGCACTTCGGCTTCTTTCGCGACCAGTTCCGCCAGAGCCTTTGGCCGCGTGCTGCGGCAGCGCTGGCAGGCCTGGGGGCCGCCGCTACGACTGTGGTGCCAGTCACCGGTACGACGGCCTGACCGGCACATTGGCGGCACACTTGGCGCAATGAACCGTTCTTCCGATTCTGCCAACCCCGGCCGTACCCCCTTGCCGTCCGACACTTCTCTTTCCTCTTTCGCTTCTTCGCCTGTGGACTCGCACCCGACCTCTCTGCACGCGCTGGACGAAGCGCTCCAGCTGACTGCGCTTCCCGACGCGCCCGGCCAGTACGGCGGGCAGACGCATGCGGGCTACTGGAACATGGTGGGCCCTTTTGGCGGCGTCACGGCCGCCACGCTGCTGCGCGCGGTGCTGGACCACCCCGACCTGCTCGGTGAGCCCCTGTCGCTCACCGTCAACTACGCCGGCGCTGTGGCGACCGGGCCGTTCACCGTGCAGGCCACGCCAGTGCGCACCAACCGCTCCACGCAGCACTGGACCTTGTCCATCCTGCAGGCCGATGCCGATGGCGCCCCGGTGGTGACCACCACCGCAACGGCTGTAACGGCGGTGCGCCGCGAAACCTGGAGCGTGGGCGACGTGCCCATGCCCGCTGTGCCTGCTCCTGACGAGCAGCCCGCCATGCCGCGTGGCGTGGGCGTGGAGTGGCTCGACCGCTATGAAATGCGCCCGGTGGCTGGTGCCATCCCGCGCCAGTGGGACGGCACAGGCGACCACAGCCTCACCCAGCTGTGGATGCGCGACGCGCCCCCACGCCCGCTGGACTTCTGTGCACTGGCCGCGCTGGCGGATGTGTTCTTCCCCCGCGTCTGGCTGCGCCGCGCCCAGCGCGTGCCGGCCGGCACGGTGTCGATCACGGTGTACTTTCATGCCAGCAGCGCACAACTGCAGGCCACCGGCACCGGCTACCTGCTGGGCCAGGCCCGCGGGCAGGAATTCCGCAACGGGTTTTTCGACCAGAGCGCGCAGCTTTGGAACGAAGCGGGCACCATGCTGGCGACCAGCCACCAGATCGTCTATTACAAGGAATGAGCCGCGCTCTGCGGCCCGCTCTTGCGGCTGCGACTGTTGCCTTTCCATCACCTCCCCTTCGCGAACCTTCATCTTCACCCACTGACCACCATGACCGAAGCCACCAGCACTAGCGTCGCCACGCAAGACATCCTCGTCCACACCGAAGCGGGGGTAACGACCATCACCTTCAACCGCGTGGACAAGAAGAATTCCATCACCCGCGACATGTACGCCGCCATGGCCGACGCCTTGGTTGCGGCCAAGGAAGACGCCGCCGTGCGCGTGGTGGTGTTCCAGGGCGATGTGGCCATCTTCAGCGCCGGCAATGACATTGGCGACTTCCTGCAACAGCCCCCCGCCACGCAGGATTCGCCCGTGTTCCGCTTTCTGCGCGGCATCGCGGCCTTTCCCAAGCCCGTGATCGCGTCCGTCTGCGGCCCGGCTGTGGGCATTGGCACCACCATGCTGTTCCATTGCGACCTGGTCTACGCGGGCGACAACGCCGCGTTCTCCATGCCCTTTGTCAACCTGGGCCTGTGCCCCGAGGCCGCTTCGAGCCTGCTGGTGCCGCAGATGATGGGCTACCACCGCGCCGCCGAAGCCCTGCTGCTGGGCGAGCCCTTCATGGCCGAAGCCGCGTTGGAAGTGGGCCTGGTCAACCGTGTGGTGCCGCCCACCGAATGCAACGGCGTGGCCCAAGCCCAGGCCCGCAAGCTGGCGGCCAAGCCCCTGTCGTCGCTGATCGAGACCAAGCGCTTGATGAAGGGCGGGCAGACGGCGAAGGTGCTGGAGGTGATGGCGGAAGAGGGGGAGAGCTTTGGGCGGATGCTGCGGGAGCCCGCGGCGCGGGAAGCGTTCTCGGCGTTTATGGAAAAGCGCCGTCCCGACTTCAGCGCAGTCTGAAGTGGGTAGCCGCGTTAGCGGCGCGGACTGCGAAGCAGGACCGGCGGGCTTTCGGTAAAAGAGAAAGCCAGATTTCAGCAAGAGCTGAAAACTGGCCGCTGCGTAGCGGCGCAGGCCGCGCAGCGGGCTGAATGATCTTTCGTTAAAAGCGCCGTCCCGACTTCAGCGCAGTCTGAAGTGGGTAGCCGCGTTAGCGGCGCGGACTGCGAAGCGGGCTGAATGGTCTTTCTGTAAAAGAGAAAGCCAGATTTCAGCAAGAGCCGAGATCTCGTCGCCGCGTAGCGGTGCGGACTGCGAAACGCAGTTTCGGATTCAGGGCTGGTCCAATGCTCAGGATTTGGATGGTTTTGGCCGCTAGCGCTTGTATATAAAGCGCTGGTAGCTATTGTTTTTGTAGTCACTGGCGTGCGGCCTGTTACCGGTGCTGAGCGCGTTGACGCCTTGCTGTCACCGCTATCTGTTCGTGCTGAGCTTTGTCGAAGCGCGGCTTGGCAGTGGCTACGGCATGCCCGTATTCAGGGCGGGAGCCGGGAGTCGCCCGGCGAGCGACTCACTTTCTTTTGCTTCGCCAAAAGAAAGTAAGCAAAGAAAAGGCGACCCTCAGTCTGCGACCCCCACGCGGTGCGTGGGGGCAGACCTGCGCCGGGGCGGTTGCGGGGTGCGCCGTGGAACTCGCTTTGCGCTGCGCGCGCCGCTCGGACAGCCACGGCGAGTCAGATCACGAAGCAGCCGCGCACCTGCGCGACTGCCACCCCGCAACCGCCCCGGCGCAGGCGCAGCCAGAAGGGGTGGGGTGCCGAACAGCCGAACATCCATACGGGTCGTCGCTGCGCTCGACCCCGGCAGCGGCCGCGCCCGGCGCCAGCGGTGGCGCCCAGCGCGAGGCGCCTGCGCCCGCGAGACGGGGCCGAGCGAAGCAAAGGCCCGAATGGATGTCCGCTCCCCATCCCCTCTGTATGCGCCGAGGAGCACAGCGGGCGGGGTGGCGCGTGTGCCGCAGGACACACGCGCTTCGTGAACTGACTTGCCGCAGCTGTTTGAGCGGAGCTGCAACGCAGCGCAGCGAGTTCTGCGGCGCACCCTGCCCGCGAGCACCGCAGGTTGCCCCGGCGCGCAGCGCTGGGGACGCAGACAGTGGGGTCGCCCTTTCTTTGGTGACTTTCTTTCGGCGACGCGAAAGAAAGGGACTCGCCTGCCGGGCGACTCCCGGCCTCCGCCCTCAGCAAGGGCACGCGGCAGCCACAACAAAACCAGGCTTCGACAAGCGCAGCCCACCCGGTCGGGGCGCGGACGACGGACCTCTGGCACGTCCACTCAGAATCTCCGACCACTCTTCCAGCGCCGAACCCCCAACCCTGCCAAAGCAAAAAAACTACAAAAGTGATAGCGCCGATCGCTTATTCAACCGGCGCTACAGCCCAAAAATCCATCAAAAAGCACCAGATCACCTGAAGAAAGCACCCAGACTATTTTCACCAAGCACACGCTTGCTAAAAATAACCGCCTTTGCTATCGTGCCCGCATGGACTCCCCCGTGCCCCGCACCCGCCCCCCTGTATCTGCGCCAGAGGCGCCAATACAACCCACGCCCCGGCCCACCCGCAAGGCCACCGCCGCGCCTGTCCGCTCCACCCGCGCCACCGCCCCAGCCAACGCAGCCCCAACCCCTGACGAACCCGCCCGCCGCCCCCGTGGCCGCCCGCGCAAGACGGCCGAGGAACTGGACGACGGCAACCGCCGCCGCAAGCTCATGGACGGCGCTGCCAAGCTCTTTCGCACCCAAGGCTTTGCGGCCACCAGCACGCGCGACATTGCCTCGGCCGCGGGCATGCACAGCGGCTCGCCCTTCTATCACTTCGAAAGCAAGAATGCGCTGCTCTTTGCGGTGATGAGCGAGGGCATGACCATGGCCGTGCAGAGCCAGCAAACGGCGCTCCAGGCGCTGCCAGCCACCGCCACGCCGCGTGCGCAGCTGCGCACGCTCATCCGCCACCACTTCGAGATCCTGCTCGGCCCGCGCAGCAGCTTCATCCCGGTGATGCTGTATGAGTGGCGCTCACTCACACCGGCGCAGCGCAAGGCCATCGGGCGCATCAAGGACGAGTACGAGGCAGCCTGGATGCCCGCTCTGCAGGCGCTTGCCCGCCAGGGCGCGCTGCAGGCGGACCCTGGCGTGGCGCGGCTGTTCATCTTTGGTGCGCTCAACTGGGCAGTGCAGTGGTTCTCGCCCAAGAAGGGCAAGTCGCTCGATGCGCTGACCGACGAGGCGCTGGCGCTGTTCATCCAGAAAGACGAGGCGAAATGACCGCAGTGCAACCCCACAGCCGCTACACCTCGGTCTTTGCCGACGGCCTCTTTGCCGGGCAGGTGGTGATCGTCACGGGCGGCGGTTCGGGCATTGGCCGCTGCACGGCGCACGAACTGGCGCGCCTGGGTGCCCATGTGGTGCTGGTCGGGCGCAAGGCCGAGAAGCTGCAGGCCGTGCAGACCGAGATCGCGGCCGATGGCGGGCAGGCCAGCTGGCAGGCCGGCGACATCCGCTCTGAAGACGCTGTGGCGCTGCTGGTGCAGCACGTGCTGGCCGCGCAGGGCCGCATCGCCGCGCTGGTCAACAACGCAGGCGGGCAGTTCATGGCGCCGCTCGAATCCATCAGTGCCAAGGGCTGGGAGGCCGTGCTCCACACCAACCTCACCGGCGGCTTCTTGATGGCGCGCGAGTGCTACCGGCAGTGGATGGCCGCGCACGGCGGCTCCATCGTCAACATCGTGGCCGACATGTGGGGCTCGATGCCCGGCATGGGGCACAGCGGCGCGGCGCGTGCAGGCATGGTCAGCTTCACCGAAACCGCTGCGCTGGAGTGGGCTGGCAACGGTGTGCGCGTGAACGCCGTGGCGCCCGGCTACATCGCATCCAGCGGTATGGACAACTACCCGCCCGAGGCAGCGCACATGCTGCGCGCCATGCCGCAGACCGTGCCGCTGGGCCGTTTTGGCAATGAGGCCGAGGTGTCGGCGGCCATTGCCTTCCTGCTCAGCCCGGCGGCCAGCTTCATCAGCGGCACCACGCTGCGGGTAGACGGCGCACGGCCGCAGGTGCGCATGGGCTGGCCCATGCGCGTACCCGATGCCGCCACGCAGCAGCGCGCCGCCGTCCAGCCCTACGGCGGCTTTCACCGCGCCGAGGTGCCGCGGGTGTTCGCTGTGCCTCAGGCAGGCAGCGGTGCAGCGGGTGGACACGTCAGCACCCAGGGGGCTGCATGACCGCCACGTTCACCTCGCGCTTCAACCCCGGCGCGCCCGATGCGCAAAGGCGCCGCACCGCACTGGCCGCGCGCCTGGATGCCCTGCGCGCGCTGGAAGACCGCGCCGCGGCTGCGTCGGCCCGCTCGCTCCCCCAGTTTGAAAAGCGCGGCCAGCTGCTGCCGCGCCAGCGTGTGGCGCTGCTGCTGGATGCCGGCGCGCCCTGGCTGCCGCTGTGCAGCCTGGCGGGCTACCTGCAAGACGTGAAGGACCCAGCCAAATCCGTGCCGGGCGGCGGCGTGATTGCGGGCATCGGCTTTGTGGCGGGCGTGCGCTGCATGGTGGTGGCCAGCGATTCCGGCATCGAGGCCGGGGCCGTGCAGCCCATGGGGCTGGAGAAAATCCTGCGCGTGCAGGAGATCGCGCTACAGGAGCGCCTGCCCTTCGTGCACCTGGTGGAGAGCGCCGGCGCCAACCTCATGCGCTACCGGGTCGAGGGCTTTGTGCATGGCGGCAGCCTGTTTCGCAACCTGGCGCGGCTGTCGGCGGCGGGTCTGCCCGTCATCACCGTGCAGCACGGCTCGGGCACGGCCGGCGGGGCCTACATGCCGGGGCTGTCAGACGTGGTCATCATGGTGCAGGGCCGATCACGCGCCTTCCTGGCCGGGCCGCCGCTGCTGATGGCCGCCACCGGCGAGGTGGCCACCGAAGAAGAACTGGGCGGCGCCGAAATGCACACGGCCGTCTCTGGCCTGGGTGAATATCTGGCGCAGGACGACCGCGAGGCCATTGGCATGGCGCGCGACGTGATCGCGCAGACCGGCTGGGCCGCAGCACCCCGCGCAAGTGCACCACCGCCCACGCTGCCCGCTGACGACCTGCTGGCCCTGATGGGGGGCGACCTGCGCCAGCCCGTGGACATGCGCGAGGTGATGGCGCGGCTGGCCGATGGGTCAGAGCTGCTGGAGTTCAAGGCCCGCTACGGCATGGCCACGCTGTGCGCCCAGGGGCGTATCCAGGGCCACGCCGTGGGCTTCATCAGCAACAACGGCCCCATCGATGTGGCGGGCGCCAACAAGGCCACGCACTTCATCCAGTGGATGTGCCAGCTGGGCCACCCCATCATCTATCTGCAGAACACCACGGGCTTCATGGTGGGCAAGGACAGCGAGCAGGGCGGCATGATCAAGCACGGCAGCAAGATGATCCAGGCCGTGACCAACGCCACCGTGCCGCAGATCACCATCCAGTGCGGCGCCAGCTTTGGCGCGGGCAACTACGGCATGTGCGGCCGGGGCTATGCGCCGCGCTTTCTGTTCAGCTGGCCTGGTGCCAAGACGGCGGTGATGGGCGGCGAGCAGGCCGCACGCACCATGCAGATCGTGACCGAGGCGGCGCTCGCGCGCAAAGGCATCACGCCCGACCCGGTCGAATCGCAGGCCCAGTTCGACAAGATCGTCGCCATGTTCGAGGCCCAGGCCGACGCGTTCACCACCAGCGGCCTGCTGCTGGACGACGGCGTGATCGACCCGCGCGACACCCGCGCCGTGCTGGCGTTTTGCCTCGACACCGTGGCCGAAGGCGCGGCGCGCACGCCCCGGCCCATGCAGTTCGGGGTGGCGCGCATGTAGCCGCCCACCGCACCCGGCCCGCTCGCAAACCAAAACCATCACGGAGACAAGCACCATGCAATTCACGCACGAGCACCGCGAGATCCAGAAAACCTTGAGGCGTTTCATCGACGAAGAGATCAACCCCCATGTGGACGAGTGGGAGGCGGCCGAGATCTTCCCCGCGCACGAGGTCTTCAAGAAGATGGGCAACCTGGGCCTGCTAGGCCTGTGCAAGCCCGAGGAATACGGCGGGCAGGGGCTGGACTATTCGTACAGCCTGGCCATGGCCGAGGCGCTGGGTCAGATCCACTGCGGCGGCGTACCCATGGCCATCGGCGTGCAGACCGACATGTGCACACCGGCACTGGCCCGCTACGGCAGCGAAGAACTCAAGCGCGACTTCCTGGCCCCGGCGATTGCGGGCGACATGGTGGGCTGCATCGGCGTGAGCGAGCCTGCGGCGGGCAGCGATGTATCGGGCATCAAGAGCGTGGCGCGCAAGGATGGCGACGACTACGTGATCACCGGCCAGAAGATGTGGATCACCAACAGCCTGCAGGCCGACTGGATGTGCATGCTGGTCAACACGGGCGAAGGCCCGGTGCACAAGAACAAGAGCCTGGTGATGGTGCCCATGCGTGACGGCCCCGGCGGCAAGCTCACCAAGGGCATCGAGGTGGCGCAGAAGATCCGCAAGATCGGCATGCACAGCAGCGATACCGGCCTGATCTACTTTGACGAAGTGCGTGTGCCGCAGCGCTACCGCATTGGCGCCGAAGGCCAGGGCTTCATCTACCAGATGCAGCAGTTCCAGGAAGAGCGCCTGTGGTGCGCCGCCAGCACGCTCGAATCGCTGAACAACTGCATCCAGTGGACCATCGACTACGCGCAGGAGCGCAAGCTGTTTGGCAGCACGCTGGCCGACCAGCAGTGGGTGCAGTTCAAGCTGGCCGAGCTCAAGACCGAGGTGGAGTGCCTGCGCGCGCTCACCTACCGCGCCTGCGACCTGTACGTGAACGGGCAGGATGTGCTGGAGCTTGCCAGCATGGCCAAGCTCAAGGCTGGCCGCCTGAACCGCGAGGTGCCCGACATGTGCCTGCAGTTCTGGGGCGGCATGGGCTTTACGCTGGAGAACAAGGTCTCGCGCATGTACCGCGACGGACGGCTGGCTTCCATTGGCGGTGGGGCCGATGAGGTGATGCTCGGCATCCTCTCAAAACTTATGGGCATCGCCAAGCGGCCTGTGCACTGACGCCCATGGCTGATGCGCTGCTGATCCATCGCGCGCCGCTCGCAAGCGGCTGTGTGGAGACATGGACATTGAACGACCCCGGCAGCCGCAATGCGCTGTCGGAGGCCATGGTGGATGCACTGCTGGTCGCGTGCGAGCGCGCCGCTGCAGATACCGGCCTGCGCGGCGTGGTGCTGCGCGGCGCGGGCGGGCACTTCTGCGCAGGGGGTAGCCTGGGTGGTTTTGCCAGGACCATCGGCCAGCCGCTGGCTGCCGGTGAGGCTGACCCGCTCATGCCGCTCAACCGCCGCTTCGGCGCACTGCTGCAGGCCCTGTGTGCGCTGCCGCAGTGGCTGATCGTGGCGGTGGAGGGCGCGGCCATGGGCGGTGGTTTTGGCCTGGTGTGCTGTGCCGACCATGTGCTGGCCCACACCGGCGCCCAGTTCGGCACGCCCGAGGTCACGCTGGGCATCGTGCCCGCGCAGATCGCGCCGTTTGTAGTGCGGCGCCTGGGATCTGCGGTTGCACGGCGTTGTTTGCTGACGGGCGAACGGTGGGACGCTACTGCAGCACTGCGCTTGGGTCTGGTCGATGAAGTGGTCGCGGGCGACATGGATGGCGCGGTGCAGGCCGCTATCGCCCGCCATGCCGCAGCCGCACCGCAGGCCGTTGCCGCGACCAAGCGCCTGTTGCTGGCCCAGCCCGAAATGCCGCTGCCCGCGCTGCTGGATGACGCGGCTATCGCCTTTGCGCAAGCGCTGCGGGGGCCCGAGGCGCCGCAAGGGCTGGCGGCATTTGCTGCGCGCATGGCACCGCCGTGGAGTGCGACCTGATGAAAAAGATCCTGATTGCTAACCGAGGCGGTCATGCTGAAATCATGGCGAAGCAGATTGCCTGTGCACGCGCAGAGGGCAGGCGGGCGATGGAGCCGCGAGGGCACAGCGTATGAAAAAGATTCTGATCGCCAACCGCGGCGAGATCGCCCGCCGCATCATCCACACCGCCCACCGCATGGGCATCGACACCGTCGCCGTCTATTCCGACCCCGATGCCCATGCCCTGCATGTGCGCGAAGCCACGCAGGCGGTGGCGTTAGGCGGAGCGGCCAGCGCTGACACCTACCTGCGCACCGACAAGCTGTTGGCCGCGGCGCGTGCCACCGGCGCCGACGCCGTGCACCCCGGCTATGGCTTCCTTAGCGAGAACGCCGACTTTGCCCAGGCCGTAGTCGATGCCGGGCTGGCGTGGATCGGCCCGCCGCCTGAAGCCATCCGCGCGCTGGGCAGCAAGGCCGGGGCCAAGGCGTTGGCGGTGGCACAGGGCGTGCCCTGCCTGCCCGGCTACGCGGGTGATGACCAGAGCGAGCAGCGCTTTGTGGCAGAGGGCTCGCGCATCGGTACACCCCTCATGGTCAAGGCGGTGGCAGGCGGGGGCGGGCGCGGCATGCGGCTGGTGACCGACCTGGCGCAGTTGCCTGCCGCGCTGGCCAGCGCTCGGTCAGAGGCGCTGGCGGGCTTTGGCTGTGGCGACCTGCTGATCGAACGCGCCTTGCTGCAGCCCCGCCATATAGAGGTGCAAGTCTTTGCCGACGCGCACGGCGCCTGCATCCACCTGGGCGAGCGCGATTGCTCGGTGCAGCGCCGTCACCAGAAGATCATTGAAGAGTCCCCCAGCCCGGCGGTGGATGCCGCGCTGCGCGAGCGCATGGGCACCTGCGCGGTGGCGCTGGCCCAGTCCGCTGGGTATGTCGGTGCGGGCACGGTGGAGTTTCTGCTCGACGGGGACGATTTCTACCTCATGGAAATGAACACCCGCCTGCAGGTGGAGCACCCGGTGACCGAAGCGCTCACCGGCCTGGACCTGGTGGAATGGCAGATCCGCGTGGCGCGTGGCGAGCCGCTGCCGCTCGCGCAAGACCAGGTGCATCTGCAAGGCCATGCCATCGAGGTGCGCCTGTGCGCGGAAGACGCGCACTTTCGCCCCCACACCGGCCGCGTGCTGCATTTCAGCGCGCCGCAGGCCACGACGTTTGAAGCAGCAGCACCGGGCGCCCTGCGGTTTGACCACGCGCTGGAAGAGTGCGCCGAGGTCACGCCCCACTATGACGCCATGCTGGGCAAGCTCATCGTGCATGCGCCCACGCGGGCGGAAGCCATCGATGCGCTGGTGCGCGCGCTGCACAGCACCCGCGTGCTGGGCCTGCCCACCAACCGCGCGTTTCTGGCAGCGTGCCTGGCCCACCCGCTGTTCCGCGATGGCAAGGCGCTGGTGCCGTTTCTGGCGGAGCATGCTGGAGAGTTGCAGGATTTGCTATCAAAAAGAGAGCTATCGGGCATTATTCCTGCTGGACTAGCGGCTATTTTTGCTTCAGAAGAGCCTCTGCGAGCCTCCGCGAGCCTGCCGTGCCCGCTGGCACGCCCCCTGCGCCTGCGGCACCAGGGCAATGTGCTGGCGCTGGCCGTGCGCGAGCTGGGGGCAGGGCGTCTGCGTGTGGAGCGCACGGGTGCTGCCAACGCAGCCACCGGTGCGGTGGAAACGGCCATCACCACCGTACATCTCACGCCCCAACCTGGCGGTGCTGTGCGGGTGACCACGCACGACGATGCGGAAGGCAGCGTGCTGGCCGACCACACCGTACATGCCGTGCGCGTGGCCCCGCTGCGCTGGCACTGGCAGGCCGGTGGTGTGGACGGCTGGGTGGAAGACGCCTCTTGGGAGCCCGCCACACGCATAGGTGCCGCGGGCGGCGCCACCGAGCTGCGCGCGCCGTTCAACGGCAAGGTCATCGCGCTACCGGTGGCGGCAGGCCAGGCGCTGGCGGCGGGCCAAACCGTGGTCGTCATCGAATCCATGAAGCTCGAACACAGCCTGGCCAGCCCCGCAGTCGCCACCGTGGCCGAGCTGCTGGTGGCGACCGGCCAGCAGGTGTCGCCGGGCCAGGTGCTGGTGCGCTTTGCAGCCGCCGCGCAAGGAGCCCCCGCATGACCGCAACTACTACAGCTATCCACGAAACCGAGCAGGACCGCACCGTGCTCACCGATACCGTCACCCGCTTTGCCCGCACCGAGATCGCGCCGCATGTGGATGCGTGGGATGCAGCCGGTGAATTCCCGCGCAGCCTGTACCGCCGCGCGGCGGAGCTGGGCCTGCTGGGCCTGGGCTACCCTGAGCAGTACGGCGGCACCCCCGCCAGCTACCAGCTGCGCCTGCCGCTGTGGCGCGCGCTCAGCCGCCACGGTGCCAGCGGAGGCGTGCTGGCCAGCCTGCTCTCGCACAACATCGGCCTGCCGCCCGTGCTGACGCATGGCAGCGACGCTGTGCGGGCCGAGGTCATCCCACCCGTGCTGGCGGGCGAGCAGATCGCCGCACTGGCGATCACCGAACCCGGTGGCGGGTCCGACGTCGCGCAGCTCCGGACCACCGCGCGGCGCCAGGGCGATGACTACTTTGTCAACGGCGAAAAGGTGTTCATCACCTCGGGCATGCGCGCGGATTGGATCACGGTAGCTGTCAGAACGGGAGAAGCAGGCAGCAAGGGCAGCGGCGGCATCTCCATGCTGCTCATGCCCGGCCACAGTTCAGGCCTCTCGCGCAGCAGGCTCGACAAGATGGGCTGGCTCTGCTCCGACACCGCCCACCTGCGCTTCGACAACGTGCGCGTGCCCGCCCGCTACCTGCTGGGTGAAGAGGGCGCGGGCTTTCGCATCATCATGGGCAACTTCAACGGCGAGCGCTTCGGCCTGGCTGCATCGGCCCTGGGCTTTGCCGAGGCCTGCTACGACGAAGCCCTGGCCTGGGCCCGCCAGCGCAAGACCTTTGGCTCCGCGCTGGTGGAGCACCAGGTCATCCGCCACAAGCTGGTGGACATGCAGATGCGCATCCAGTCCACCGCCGCGTGGTGCGAATCCGTGGCTGCGCAAGCCGATGCGAGCCGCACCGGGCCGGAATGGGTGGCCAACATCTGCATGCTGAAGAACCACGCCACCCAGACCATGCAGTTCTGCGCCGACCAGGCCGTGCAGATCCTGGGCGGCATGGGCTTTATGCGGGGCACCGTCAGTGAACGCATGTACCGCGAGGTCAAGGTCATGATGATCGGCGGCGGTGCAGAAGAAATCATGAAAGACCTGGCTGCACGTCAGCTCGGCATTTGAAGGAGACAGGCCCCATGCACAGCGCCCACCACGGCAACAAAGCCATCATCACCTGCGCCATCACCGGCGTGCTGACGGACCCCGGTCAGCACCATGTGCCCGTCACGCCCGAGCAGCTGGCCAAAGAAGCCCGCCGCGCTTATGACGCAGGCGCCGCCGTCGTCCACGTGCACTTTCGCAACCAGGAGCCCGGCAAGGGCCACCTGCCCAGCTGGGACCCGCAGGTCGCACGCGACTGCGTGCAAGCCATGCGCGAGGCCTGCCCGGGTTTGATCATCAACCAGACCACCGGCGTCGTCGGCCCCCACTACCAGGGGCCGCTGGATTGCCTGCGCGCCACCCGCCCCGAGATGGCCGCGTGCAACGCCGGCTCGCTCAACTACCTGAAGGTGCGCAGCAACGGCACCTGGGCCTGGCCGCCCATGCTCTTTGACAACCAGCCCGCCAAGGTCAAGGACTTCATCGACGTGATGCTGGAGACCGGCACGCTGCCCGAGTTTGAATGCTTTGACGTGGGCATCGTGCGCTGCGTGGAAATGTATGTGCAGACCGGCATGTACACCGAGCGCCTGCCCGAATACAACTTTGTGATGGGCGTCGAATCCGGCATGCCCGCCGACCCGGATCTGCTGCCCATCCTGCTCAAGCTGAAGATCAAGGACGCCCCCTGGCAAGCCACCGTCATCGGCCGCAGCGAGATCTGGCCCGTGCACCAGCGCGTGGCCGAGCTGGGCGGGCACCTGCGCACGGGGCTGGAGGACACGTTCTATCTGCCGGATGGGACGAAGGCGGCGTCCAACGGGCCGTTGATTGAGAAACTGGCGGAGTACGCGCGCAACGCGGGCCGGGAGGTGGCTTCGCCGCAGGAGGCGCGGGGGATGTTGGGGTTGAAAGCGACGGTTGAGGTCCCCACGATGGTCTGATGTGCTCTGGTGGGAGCATCAGCGTTCCCCTGCGGCGTCGTTATCCTCGCAAATTGATCGCCGAGCGATCAGTTTGCAAGGACGATATAGAACCCCCTACGGTTTTGAGTCTCGGCGGCGTGACGCTGGTGACAGTGCGACTATCGCCCTCAATGGGTAGGAAAGATTAACGGAGTGGAACAGTCCCGATCAGCGTTGAAAGCATTTGCGTCGTTGGCGTATCGTGATCCGGTCGCGGTACTGAGAGAGCTCCGGCAAATCGAAATGCAAATCGTCGATGCAGACCTGTCTCCACAAGTCCGTAACCTGCGAACCAATGACCTCAAACACATACGCGAGTTTCGCCAAGCTGCACTTTTTTGCCATGGCATGTCATTGCGCATCGGGCACCAGGTCTTGTTTTCTCCCGTGGAGTCAAGCGACTATGACTTCGTTGCCACGTGGGAGATCGCTGATGTTCGGCACTTTGCGCCGGTCCAGCTCAAAGAGCTGGTGCCTGACCATTTGAACGCAAGCGCCACAGTCCAGGCGTTGGTCGATGGACTGAGCAAATACTCTGGTGACGATTTGGTGGTGGCTGTCTTTCTCAATAGAGACGGACGCTTCTCGCTGGAAGATTTGATGCTTCCCGCTCTGCGCATCGCAGAGCTGTGGTTTTTGTTCTCCACAACACCCAACCAGCAAATATGGCAGCTGGTCGGGGATGTGCTGGGTGTGCCAGAAGCGAGCTCCTTTAGCTATCCGGTTTGACTGAACTATGGTCAGTCAATAGGCCGGCTGAAAATCTCGAATGGCATCTCGGGTTTTTGCGTCCAGAACAAATCCCGCCCCGTACTTCACCGCCAGTTCATCAGCACGCTGAAGGAACGCCTCCACCCCAGTCCCATAGATGAACTGCATCGCCCCCCCCGTCCAAGCCGGAAACCCAATCCCAAAAATCGACCCGATGTTCGCGTCATGCACGCTGGTCAGCACGCCCTCGGCCAGGCAGCGCGCGGTTTCGATGGCTTGGCGGTAGAGCAGGCGGTCCTGGATCTCCTGCACGCTCCATGCCACGCCGGGCTTTTCGAACAGAGGTTTCAGCTCCGGCCACAGGTGCTTCTTGGCGCCTGCGGGGTAGTCGTAAAAGCCGCCGCCACCGGCGCGGCCGGGGCGCTTCAGTTCCTTGACCATGCGCTCCACCAGCAGCTCGCCGGGGGTAGCGGTGTAGGTCTTGCCTTCGGCGGCGTAGTCGGCGCGGGTCTGGTCCAGCACGTGCACGCTCAGGGTCAGCGCGGTTTCGTCCATCACGGCCAGGGGGCCCACGGGCAGGCCGGCCTGCATGGCGGCGTTTTCAATGGCGGCGGCGGGGATGCCTTCGCCCAGCATGGCGGCGCCTTCCATCACAAAGGTGCCGAAGGTGCGGCTGGTGTAGAAGCCGCGTGAGTCGTTGACCACGATGGGCACCTTGCCCAGGGCCTGCACGTAGTCGAAGGCGCGGGCTACGGTTTCGTCATCCGTCTGCTTGCCGCGAATGATCTCGACAAGCTTCATCTTGTCCACCGGGCTGAAGAAGTGGATGCCGACAAACTTCTCAGGTTTGCTGCTGGCCGTGGCTAGGCCGCTGATGGGCAGGGTGGAGGTGTTGCTGGCAAAGAAGCCGCCGGGCGCCAGTTGCGGCTCGGCTTCTTGCGTGACCTTGGCTTTGAGGTCGCGGCTTTCGAACACGGCTTCGATGATGAGGTCGCAGCCTGCCAGGTCGGCCGCGCTGGCGGTGGGCGTGATGCGGGCCAGCAGGGCTTGCTGCGCCTCGGCTGTCATGCGGCCTTTGTCCACGCGGGCCTGGGTGAGCTTGGCGCTGTAGGCCTTGCCAGCCTCGGCCTTTTCCGCACTCACGTCTTTCAGCACCGTGGCGATGCCCCGGCTGGCCTGCGCATAGGCGATGCCCGCACCCATCATGCCAGCGCCCAGGATGCCGACTTTTTGCGGTTTGTAGCGTGGGGCCGAGCCGGGGCGCGACTTGCCGCTCTTGATCGCGTTCATGTCGAAGAAGAACGTGTTGATCATGTTGCGCGCCACGGGGCCGGTCATCAGGCGGGCGAGATAGCGGCTTTCAATGCGCAGGGCGGTGTCGTAGTCCACCATCGCGCCCTCGACCATGGCGGCCAGGGCCGCCTCGGGCGCGGGGTAGCGGCCGCGGGTGGTCTTCTTGAGCATGGCGGGGGCCACGGTGAGGGCGCCCGCGATCTTGGGGTTGGCGGGCGTGCCGCCGGGCATTTTGTAGTTCTTGTCGTCCCACGGCTGCACGGCGTGCGGGTGGGTGGCGATGTGGGCCAGGGCGGCGGGCAGCAGTTGATCGCGCGTGGCCACCAGCTCGTGCACCAGTTGCAGTTCCAGCGCCTCGGCGGGGTTGAAGAGCTTGCCCTCCAGGATGTAGGGCTGCGCGCCCAACAGGCCCAGCAGGCGCGTCATCTTGGTCATGCCGGTGGCGCCGGGCATCAGGCCCAGGGTCACTTCGGGCAGGCCGAACTGGATCTTGGGGTCGGCCACGGCGATGCGGTAATGTGCAATCAGCGCCACTTCCCAGCCACCGCCCAGCGCTGCGCCGTTGAGGCAGGCCACCACCGGGATACCCAGCGTTTCGAGCGTGCGGAACTGCTTTTTCATGCGCTCGATTTCTGCGAACGCGGCCGGTGCGTCGGCGGGCGTCAGGCGCATGGTGGCCTTGAGGTCGGCGCCGGCAAAA
This sequence comes from Acidovorax sp. BL-A-41-H1, assembly GCF_051942715.1. Classification (NCBI taxonomy): domain Bacteria; kingdom Pseudomonadati; phylum Pseudomonadota; class Betaproteobacteria; order Burkholderiales; family Comamonadaceae; genus Acidovorax; species Acidovorax sp. BL-A-41-H1. The sequence goes on from NZ_JBPVJQ010000003.1 coordinate 933,474, forward strand.
AAGCTCGTCTTGGCCGATGCCAGCACGATGCCCTTGAGCGCCGTACCCGCGTTGCCGTGGTCTGCGACCACCTGGGCGGTGACCTGCGCCAGCTCGTCCTGCCAGGTGCGGCACATGGTGTTGACGGGGGAGTTGGTTTCGTCAAACGTGATGACGGCGACCTGGCCTTCGGTGCCCTGGGCGGGGATGAGTTCGTAGCGGATGGTTTGCATGCTGATGTCTCCGAATCTGTAATGCGCCATGGCGCAGCTGTGGGGCGCGGCCTTAGAAGAAGCGTGGCCGAGGCCAGCGGACGCCGTGGAACTGGCTTTGCCAGGCCAGTGGCGTCGTCCCCGTTCCCTTCGCGCAGCGATCAGAGAAGGGGGAAGCGGCGCAGCCGCTCAGGGGGTTGTTTCTCATACGCGTTCAACGATGGTGGCAATGCCCATGCCGCCGCCCACGCACAGCGTGGCCAGGCCATAGCGCAGCTGGCGGCGGTGCAGCTCGTCAATCAGCGTGCCGAGGATCATGGCGCCCGTGGCGCCCAGTGGGTGGCCCATGGCGATGGCGCCGCCGTTCACGTTGACCTTGTCGTGCGGCACGCCCAGCTCGCGCATGAAGCGCATGGGCACGGCGGCAAAGGCCTCGTTCACTTCGAACAGGTCGATCTGGTCGATGGTCATGCCCGCGCGGGCCAGTGCCTTTTGCGCGGCGGGCACGGGGCCGGTGAGCATGATGGTGGGGTCGGCCCCACTGAGTGCCGTGGCCACGATGCGTGCGCGGGGCGTAAGGCCGTGGGCCTTGGCGGCGGCCTCGTTGCCGATGAGCACAGCGGCGGCGCCATCCACGATGCCCGACGAGTTGCCCGCGTGGTGCACATGGTGGATGCGTTCCACCTGCGGGTAGCGCTGCAGCGCCACCGCGTCAAAGCCCATGCCGCCCAGCTGCTCGAACGAGGCCTTGAGCGCGCCCAGGCCTTCGAGCGTGGTGTGGGGCTTGATGAACTCGTCTTCTTCCAGAATGGTCTGGCCGATGAAGTCGCGCACGGGCACGACGGAGTTCTTGAAGTAGCCCGCTGCACGCGCCGCGGTGGCGCGGCGCTGGGATTCGAGCGCGAAGGCGTCCACGTCGGCACGGGTATATCCGTCCAGCGTGGCGATCAGGTCGGCGCCGATGCCCTGGGGCACGAACAGCGTGGCGGAGTTGGTGGCGGGGTCTTGCGCCCAGGCGCCGCCATCAGACCCGATGGGCACGCGGCTCATACTCTCCACGCCGCCCGCCACCACCAGGTCTTCAAACCCGCTGCGCACTTTCTGCGCGGCCATGTTGACGGCCTCCAGGCCCGATGCGCAAAAGCGGTTGACCTGCACGCCCGCGCAGCGAAAGTCCCACCCGGCCTTGAGCGCCGCTACCTTCGGTAAAACAGAGCCCTGTTCGCCCACGGGCGAGACGATGCCCATGACCACGTCGTCCACCGCCGCGGTGTCAAAGCGGTGGCGTGCCTGTAGCTCGGTGAGCAGGCCTGCAAGCAGGTCAATCGGCTTGACCTCGTGCAGGCTGCCGTCCTTCTTGCCCTTGCCGCGCGGGGTGCGCAGCGCGGCGAATACGTAGGCTTCGGTCATGGTTTGGCTCCAAATTTGAGTGAAATGTGGCCCTAGCGCTTGATGGATAAGCGTAAGCAGCTATGAATTCAGTAGTGAAAAGGCTTGAAGAGAATCGCAGGCGTTCGCGTCCAACCGTTCGCCCTGAGCATCTCGAAGGGCTGCGTGCGATTAGGCTCTGGCTCCGACAGGCTCAGCCTGAACGGGTTCGGGGCGGGGTTCATCGTGCAGCCAGCCCCATGCCGCGCGAGATCACCTCTTTCATGATCTCGTTCGTGCCGCCGTAGATGCGCTGCACGCGCGCATCGGCATAGGCGCGGGCGATGGGGTATTCCCACATGTAGCCGTAGCCGCCAAACAGCTGCACGCACTCGTCCATCACCTTGCACTGCAGGTCGGTGGTCCAGTACTTGGCCATGCTGGCGGTCTGGGTGTCCAGCTGGTCTTTCAAAACCAGCTCGCAGCACTTGTCCACAAACACGCGGGCCACCTGCACTTCGGTCTGCAGCTCGGCGAGCGTGTAGCGCGTGTTCTGGAACGAGGCCACGGCCTGGCCGAAGACCTTGCGGTCCTTGACGTAGTCCACCGTCCAGTCGATGGCGGCCTGCGCGGCGGCCACGGCGGTGATGGCGATCTGCAGGCGTTCCCACGGCAGCTGCTCCATCAGGCAGATGAAGCCGCGGCCCTCCATGGCGGGGCCGCCCAGCAGGTTGTCCGCCGGCACCTTCACGTCGTTGAAGAAAAGCTCGGAGGTGTCCTGTGCCTTCATGCCCACCTTTTTCAGGCGCTGGCCCTTTTCAAAGCCGGGCATGCCGCGCTCCACCAGGAACAGGCTGGTGCCCTTGGCCCCGGCGGCCGGGTCGGTCTTGGCCACCACGATCACCAGGTCGGCGTGCCAGCCGTTGGTGATGAAGGTCTTGCTGCCGTTGAGCACATAGTGCGAACCGTCCGCACTTTTCACGGCGCTGGTCTTGATGCCCTGCAGGTCGCTGCCGGCAGCAGGCTCGCTCATGGCAATGGCGCCCACCACGGCGCCGGTGGCCATCTGGGGCAGGTACTTTTGTTTTTGCGCTTCGGTGCCGTAGTGCAGGATGTACGGTGCCACTATCTCGCTGTGCAGCCCGAAGCCGATGCCGGTGCACCCTGCGCGGGCGATCTCTTCCATCTGGGCCACTGAGTACAGCTTGTCGGCCCCGGCGCCGCCGTACTCCTCGGGCAGGCTCATGCACAGAAAGCCGTTGGCACCGGCGGCGTTCCACACCTCGCGGGCCACGTAGCCCTGGTCTTCCCACTCGGCGTGGTGGGGCATCACTTCCTTGTCGATAAAGCGGCGAAAGCTGTCGGCAAAGGCCTGGTGGTCGGGCTGGTACAGGGTGCGTTCGATCATGGCGGTGGCTCGGTCGGTCAGCCCAGTGGCGGGCGGCTATTTATACAAAGTGACTGCTTGGTTAAATTCTGCCACTTGTTGCGGCTGTATGCACCCCCCAGAAACACCAAAGCCGCCCGGAGGCGGCTTTGGAAGTTGCAATGTTCAGACTTGCGGGTTCAGGGCTTCACGTAATCCGACACCACCTTCCACTTGCCGTCGGTGATCTGCGACAGGCGCGAGAGGTCGCTGCCCAGGCGCTTTTGCGGGCCGTAGGTGGCCTGCGCGCTGCCGAACATGTCCGGCGGGATGACCATGGTGTCCATTGCCTTGATGAAGCTCTCGGTGTTGAGGTTGGTGCCGGCCTTTTGCGCTGCCTTGATGAAGGAATCGATGGCGCTGTAGCCGTACACCGAGAACACCGTCGGGTCGTCGTTGAACTTGGTCTTGTACTTGTTGGCCCAGAAGCGGATCGGCTGGCTGGCCTCATCCAGGTAGGGGTGCTGCACCGTCATGGTGGCGTACAGGCCGTCCATGGGCTTGCCGCCCAGCTTGTGGATCAGGTCGGTGTAGGCAGCGCTGGAGCCCAGGAAGGTCGGGTTGAAACCCGTCTTGCGCGACTCGCCAATGGTGCCGATGGTCTCGCGGATGATGGTGCCCAGGATCACGAAGTCGCACTCGGACGACTTCATCTTGGCGACTTGCGAGGAGAAGTCGGTGGCACCGCGCTTGTACGAAGTCTTCTCGGCAAACTCCATGCCCATCGTCTTCAATGCGGCCTCGCCGCCGCGCATCACTTCCAGGCCGAACTCGTCGTCCTGGTAAATGGTGCAGACCTTCTTGGCGTTCTTTTCCTTGATCAGCTTGGGCGCGGCCAGGCGAATCTGGTCGTAGTAGGTGGCAGCAAACGAGTACTTGAGCTTGTGGAAGGGCTCGTACATTTCGCGCGCGGCCGTCACGGGGAAGAAGTTGATGACGTTCTTGCTGAACTGCACCGGCATGGCGGCCAGGTTCTGCGCCGTGCCCAGGTGGCCGATCATCATGAAGATCTTGTCCTGGTTCACGAGCTTCTGCGCGGCCAGCACGGCCTTCTTGGGGTCGTAGCCAGAGTCTTCCACCTTCAGGTCGAGCTTGCGACCGTTGACGCCGCCCTGCTCGTTGGCCTCGTCCACGCGCAGCATCATGCCCAGCCGGATCTGCTTGCCAAAGCCCGCCAGCGGGCCCGACAGATCCTGGATGGAGCCCAGCGTGATGGTGTCCTTGCTGACGCCCTGGCTGGGTTGCGCCTGCGCGGCACTACCGGCCGTGGCCACGAGGGCCAGTGCGGCAATGTGATGAAGTTTCATGGCACGTCTCCTTCGGTTGGATCGCAATACGATCACTCGTTATAGAACGATGCCCGGGGTGGGGCACCAGCACTTTCCCTATCTTGGGCGGCATGCGGGCTGCGCGCCACGCCCCTGCTGCCGCTGCTTCGGCTAGCGATACATCGCCTCGATCTGCGGCGCGTACTTTTGCTGCACCAGCTTGCGCTTGAGCTTCATGGTGGGCGTGAGTTCTTCGTCTTCCGCCGTGAGCTGCGTGTCCAGCAGGAAGAACTTCTTGATCTGCTCGACCCGCGCGAATTTGGCGTTCACGCGGTCGATCTCGGCCTGGATCAGCTCCTGCACCTCGCGTGTGCGGGTCAGGCTGGCGTAGTTACTGAACGGCACGTCGTTGTCCTGCGCAAACTTCTCCACGTTCTCCTGGTCGATCATGATGATGACCGTGAGATAGGGAAGCTTGTCGCCAATGACCACGGCGTCAGTCACGTAGGGGCTGAACTTGAGCTCGTTTTCCAGCTCGCTCGGCGTGATGTTCTTGCCGCCCGCGGTGATGATGATGTCCTTCATGCGGTCGGTGATGCGCAGGTAGCCATCGGTATCGATCACGCCCACATCACCCGTGTGCAGCCAGCCATCGGCGTCTATGGTTTCAGCCGTTTTCTCGGGCAGGTTGAGGTAGCCCTTGAACACGTTGGGGCCCCGCACCAGGATCTCGCCGGTGGCCGGGTCGATGCGCACCTCGTTGTAGCTGGCGGCCGGGCCGATGGAGCCCGGCTTCATGCGCGTGGCGGGCACGCCGGTGGATGCACCGCAAGTCTCCGTCATGCCCCACACCTCGAGCATGGGCAGGCCCAGCGCCAGGTACCAGCGCACCAGGTCGGGCGATATGGGTGCAGCGCCGGTAACGAGGAACCGCGCACGGTGTATGCCGATGAGCTTGCGCACGTTGTTAAGCGCCAGAAAGCGCGCCAGCATGAACTGCGCCTTCAGCAGCCCGCCCACCGGCTGGCCGGCCAGCACCAGGTCGGCAATGCGCGTGCCCACGCCGATGGACCATGCGTAGGCCGCCTGCTGCATGCGGGTGGATTCCTTGAGCGTGATCATCACGCCCGAATAGAACTTCTCCCACACGCGCGGCACGGCGGTGAATACCGTGGGTGCGATCTCGCGCACGTTCTCGGGCACGGTGTCGGGGTTCTCCACAAAGTTGAGCTTCGCCCCGGTGTAGAGCGAAAAATACTCGCCGCCCATGCGCTCGGCAATGTGGCACAGCGGCAGAAAGCACATCGTCTCGTCGGCCTCGCTGCGCGAAATCAGCGTGTTGTAGCCGCGCACCGTGTAGGTCAGGGCCGCATGCGTGTGCATGGCGCCCTTGGGCTTCCCGGTGGTGCCCGATGTGTAGACCAGGATGGCCAGGTCATCCGGGCTGCAGGCCTGCACACGGCGCATTAGCGCGTCGGGGTTTTGCTGGTTCCAGGCGCGGCCCAGTTCACGCAGTGCCGCCAGGCCGATGACGCCCGGGTCGTTCAGGCCGCGCAGGCCCTCCATGTCGAACACCACGATCTTGCGCAGCAGGGGCAGGGCGTCGCGCACCTCCAGCGCCTTGTCCAGCTGCTCGTCGTCTTCCACAAACAGCACGCGGGTAGCAGAGTCTTCGCTCAGGTACTGCACCTGCGCGGCGGCATCGGTGGGGTAGATGCCGTTGGCCACGCCGCCGCAGCTGAGCACGGCCAGGTCGGCCAGCACCCATTCGATGTTGGTGCTCGACAGGATGGACGCGCATTCGCCGGGCTCGAAACCGAGCGACATCAGGCCGCCGCCGATTTCGCGCACGGCCTCGGCGGTCTGGTTCCAGGTCCAGCTTTTCCAGATGCCCAGTTCCTTCTGGCGCATCCACACGTTGGGGCCGCGGGCTTGCACCGCGTTCCAGAACATGGCGGGAATGGTGTCGCCCGCCAGCACGTCGGTGCCGGAAGGCTGAATTTGAGAGAGGTCCCAGAGATTGCTCATACCGTCCTCATCGCCATGTTTTCTTCTTCTTCCAGCGCCGTTCACCCCGCACGCCCTCGTCCTTCATGCCCAGGTAGAACTCCTTGATGTCGTCCTTCTCGCGCAGGCGGTCGCAGCTGTCTTCCATCACGATGCGGCCGTTCTCCAGCACGTAGCCGTAGTCGGATGCATTCAGGGCCATGTTGGCGTTCTGCTCCACCAGCAAGATGGTGGTGCCGCGCTCGCGGTTGATGCGCACCACGATCTCGAAGATCTCCTTGGTGAGCTTCGGAGACAGGCCCAGGCTGGGCTCGTCCAGCAGGATGAGTTCGGGGTTGGCCATCAGAGCGCGCGATATGGCCAGCATCTGCTGCTGCCCGCCCGAGAGCAGGCCCGCGTCCTGCGCCGCCCGCTCCCGCAGGATGGGGAAGTAGCCGAACACGGTTTCGATGTCGCGCGCCACCGCATCGCCATCGCGGCGGGTGTAGGCGCCCATCAGCAGGTTATCGCGCACCGACAGCAGCGGGAACACTTCGCGCCCTTCGGGCACATGCATGAGGCCGCGGCGCACGATGGCCGACGGGTCGTTGGCGGTGATGTCCTCGCCCTTGAATTCGACCGTGCCCTTGCGCGGGTCGATGATGCCGGAGATGGTCTTGAGGATGGTGGTCTTGCCGGCGCCGTTGCTGCCCAGCACGGCTGCTATTTCGCCGCGGCGCACCTGCAGGCTCACGCCGCGGATGGCCTTGATGGGGCCATAGGCGCTTTCCACGTTCTGCAGCCGCAGCATGGGGGTTTCGTCATTGGCCGCGCTGGCGGCAGCGGGCTGGCCCGTGGGCATTGTGGTCATGCGGCGGTCCTTCCGACCTGGCTGCCCGGCGGGCGGCGCAGGTTGCTGACGTCGTCGATAGTGCCGAGGTAAGCCTCGATCACGCCGGGGTGCGACTGCACCTCGCGCGGCGTGCCCATGGCCACCAGCTCGCCCTGGTTCATGGCCAGCACCCGGTCCGACACCTTGGACACCAGCGACATGTCATGCTCGACCATCAGCACCGTGATGCCCAGCTCGTGCTGGATGTCCTGGATCCAGAAAGCCATGTCGTCGGTTTCTTCCACGTTCAGGCCCGACGATGGTTCATCGAGCAGCAGCAGCTGCGGCTCGGTGCACAGCGCGCGGGCCAGCTCCACCACCTTGCGCACGCCGTAGGGCAGGCCTGCCACCATGGTGTCGCGGTAGTGCTGCAAGTCCAGGAAGTCGATGATCTCCTCGGCCTTCTCGCGTGCCCGGATCTCGGCGTTGCGCACCTTGCCGGTAAAGAACATGTCAGCCCACAGGCCCGTCTCGCGGCGGGTGTGGCGGCCGATCAGCAGGTTGTGCAGCACGCTGGCATGCTCGAAGAGTTCGATGTTCTGGAACGTGCGCGCAATGCCCAGGCCCGCCACCTTGTGGGGCGGCAGATCCGTCAGCGGCAGCATGGCGCCGCCGGGGCCGGCGTAGGCAATGGTGCCCTGCGTGGGCGTGTAGATGCGGCTGATGAGGTTGAACACCGTCGTCTTGCCAGCACCGTTAGGGCCGATGAGGGTGAACACCTCGCCGCGGCGCACGTCGAACGACACGTTGTTGACCGCCAGCACGCCACCGAAGCGCACGCTGAGGTTTTTGGCTGAAAGCAGCACGTCATGGGTCATGGCGTTCATTTCAGACGATCAGACTTTTGAAAGGACTTCTGCCGCTTGAACATGCCCTTGCGGTAGAACGGGAACATCTGCAGCCAGGTGCGCACCTTGAGCCAGCGGCCATACAGCCCCATGGGCTCGAACAGCACAAACGCAATCAGCACCGCCCCGTACACCACCGCCTGCAGGCCAGGCGCCTGGCCGATGGCGGCGGGAAGGAAGTCCTTGGACAGCGAGATCATCTGTGGCATGGAGATGAGGAAGATGGCCCCCAGGAACGCGCCGTGTACCGAGCCCAGGCCGCCAATCACGATCATCAGCAGCAGGTCGATGGACTGCAGGATGTTGAACTGGTCGGGCGAGATGAACTGCAGCTTGTGCGCATACAGCGCTCCGCCCACGCCCGCCAGCGCAGCCGACAGCGCGAACGACAGCGTCTTGTAGTGCGCCAGGTGGATGCCCATGCTTTGCGCTGAAATTTCCGAATCGCGAATGGCGACAAAGGCACGCCCGGTGGGCGAGCGCAGCAGGTTCAGGATGCCCAGCGTGGCCAGCACCGTGATGACCAGGCACAGAAAGTAAAACGAGGCCGTGGAGTCGAACGAGTAGCCAAAAATCTCTGGCGGCACCAGGTGTTTGCCCGAGTTGCCGCCCGTGACCGACTCCCAGCGCGCAAATACTTCCTCGACGATGAAGCCGAACGACAGCGTGGCCATGCCCAGGTAGATGCCCTTCAGGCGCAAGGCAGGCAGGCCGACGATGATCCCGACGGCAGCCGACAGCCCTGCCGCGCAGGCCAGCGACAGCATGAATGGCCAGCCCATGCCCGTGAGGACCGCTTGCGTGTAGGCCCCGACCCCGAGGAACGCAGCGTGCCCCAGCGAGAACTGGCCCGTGAAGCCTGCCAGCAGCATCAGCCCCAGCCCCACGATGGAATAGATGAGCACAAAGGTGAGCTGCGCCAGCCAGTATTCGGGCGCCACCCAGGGCGCTGCCACCAACGCCAGGCACAGCAGGCTGTACCAGAAGATGTGCCCGCCGTGCTTGGCCAGGCGCAGGTCTTGCTCGTAGCTGGTCTTGAAGATGAATCTCATGGGGTTACACCTTCTTGCGCAGCTTTTCGCCGAACAGCCCGTTGGGCTTCACCATCAGCATTACCAGTACCACGATGTACGCGGCGGTGTCCTTGAAGCCGTCGGGCAGGTAAAAGCCCGATAGCGATTCGACGATACCGATCACCAGCCCGCCCACGATGGCGCCGGGCAGGCTTCCAAAGCCGCCCACCACCGCAGCCGGGAAGGCCTTGAGCCCGATGAGCCCCATGTTGGCGTGCACGAAGGTAATGGGCGCCAGCAGCAGCCCGGCGACGGCCGCCACCGCAGCGGCCAGGCCCCAGGCCAAGCCGTTGAGGCGCTGCACCGGAATGCCCATGTAGTACGCCGCCAGCTGGTTTTGCGACGAGGCCTGCATGGCAATGCCCAGCTTGCTGTAGCGGAACATGGCAAACAGCAGCAGGCACAGCACGGCGGTGGCGCCAATCACCACCAGCTGCTCGGCGCTGAGCACCAGCGCGCCCAGGCGCAGCGACATGTCCTTGTACGGAACGGGCAGCGTGTGCGTGTCGGTGCCGATGTTGGGCACCATGGTGATGAGCCCGCGCAGCACGTAGCCGATGCCGATGGTCAGCATGACGATGGAGAATGCGGGCTGGCCGAGGATGGGGCGGATGACCGCACGCTCCAGCAGGGTGCCGAAGATGCCCATGGCCAGGATGCTGGCCAGCACCGCGACCCAGAACGGGAAGCCCAGCACCGTCATCAGCGCCAGCCCGCAAAAGGCCCCCAGCATCATCAGCTCGCCCTGCGCGAAGCTCACGGTCTCGGTCGCCTTGTAGATAAGCACGAAACCGAGCGCGATCAACCCATAGATGCACCCCTGGGCGATACCGCTGATCAACAGTTGCACAAATTGCACCCTGGCTCCCCGAAATATTTTTACAAAGCAAATGCTTTGCTTAAATCATGTTGCATGGGCCTGGTCCCGACCGCACTCGGGGCTAACCCTGAGCGCCCCGGTATCGGAGGCGAGCGGATATTGAACGAGCGAACGGTCGTGCGCAATAAGGGTTGCAGCGGATGAACCCGCCCTTCTGAAGTCGGGGCGGCGTGCGGCGCAGCGGCTGCCAGTGTGGCGCTGCGCTCGACGCTGTCGCGGGTGCGACATATGAACCCACGGTGCAGGAGGTCATGGGCGACTAGATGGGCCGGCGGTTTTGGAGGGGCGCAGCCTGCCCTATTCGCTGGGAGTGCCGGCCTGCTGTGGATGTGCTGGACGGCGCTGGCGTTGCGCGCAGCCCGAGGTAGCTGGGCGCGGCCGAACGGGACGGAACCCGGTGGTTTCGTTCCCCGCGTGCCTGGAAGGCCGCGGTCTGGACTGTTGCCCTGAGGGCGTGCATGTGCCAGCAGACTCCCAGCACACGCATGGGGGGCACTTTTGAGCCAAAATGGCCGGTAGCGCTTGTTCCAATTGCCGTCACAGCTATGAAAAAAATAGCGTCTGGCGCGCGTGCATCCTGAAGCGGCATCAACTGCCCGGAACCCCATGAGCAAATCCACCACGACGACACCACAGCCCATGCCCTTCGAGCCCGAGTTCATCGCGGGGCTCAAGTCCATCTTTGAAGAGAAGATCGTGTTCAACCAGGTGCTGGGCCTGAAGGTCACCCACCTTGCGCCCGACAGCGTGGTCGGCCGCATCGACATGAAGCCCGAGCTGGTGGGGCACTACGCCTACAACCGCATCCACGGCGGGGTGATCAGCGCCGGGCTCGATGCGATGGGTGGCCTGGCCGTGATGGCGGCCATTGGCGCGCGGCACATGGACGAGGCCCCCGAGCAGCGCCTGCACCGCTTCGCCAAGCTGGGCACCATCGACCTGCGCATCGACTACCTGCGCCCGGGTATCGGCACGCATTTCGAGCTGCGCGCGCAGGTGCTGCGGCTGGGCTCGCGCGTGGCCAGCACGCGCATGGAGTTCCTGGGGCCTGACGGCATGATCATGTCGGCAGGCGCGGGGGCTTACATCGTCTCCTGACGGTGGCGGCGCCATAGGCGCGTGCAAATGTGTGCACCGGTGCCAGCGTGTGTGGTACGGCAAGCATTGCAAGTGGCTGCAACGGGGGAACCGTTTGGTTACCGTTCTTGCGCAACCACGGCATCTTTTCTGACGCCTGAAACCTAGCATGGCTTCTTTTCAAGGAGATCTGATGGCCGTGCAAAACCCGTTCTTTGGCAAGCGTGAACCCGAGTCTTTCCAGCCCCGCAACACCACCACTGCGTCCAGCGTGCTGGGCAGCAACGGTCTGGGCACCACGACCACTTCCACCACTGCGGGCAGCACCGCCACGGCGCAGGCAGCCGCCAAACCCGCGGGCGAGAGCACCGGCAGCAAGCTGACGGTGGGCCCCAACATCAAGCTCAAGGGCGTGGAGATCACCGACTGCGACACGCTCGTGGTCGAAGGCACGGTCGAGGCCACCATGGATTCCCGCGTGATCCAGATTTCGGAAAACGGCGCCTTCCGCGGCTCGGCCGAGATCGACATCGCCGAGATCCATGGCGAGTTCAACGGCAGCCTGACGGTGCGCCAGAAGCTCGTGATCTACAGCACCGGCCGCGTCAACGGCAAGATCCGCTACGGCAAGCTGGTGGTGGAAGAGGGCGGCCAGCTGGCGGGCGAGATCGAATCCGGTTTTTCGTCGGCATCTTCATCGGCTGGCACCGCGCAGCGCAGCAACGCGCCGTTGCGGGCCGAGCCCACGGCCATGGCGGCCTGATCCAGGCAGGGGCTGCGACACCCAGGCGATCACCCATCGCCACCCCACCAAAAGCGGCCCGGATGGGCCGCTTTTTTACTGGATTCGGGATGTATGGCCCGCGCCGTTTCAGGCGTCTGCGGCCGTGCGCCGCGGCACCGGGCGCGGGCGCCCCTGCTCGTCGATGGCGACATAGGTCAGCCGGGCTTCGGTCACCTTCACGTACTGCCCCTGGGCCGAAAAGCGCTCGGCATACACCTCGACCTCCACGGTGACGGACGTGTTGCCCACGCGCGTGATCGACGAGAAAAACGACAGGATGTCGCCCACGCGCACCGGCTGCTTGAAGATGAATTCATTGACCGCCACCGTGGCCATGCGGCCCTGGATGTAGCGGGCCGGCAGCACGGAGCCCGCCAGGTCGACCTGCGCCATTACCCAGCCGCCGAAGATGTCGCCATTGCCGTTGGTGTCGGCGGGCATGGGGATCACCTTGAGCACCAGCTCCTTGTCGGTCGGCAATGCGGCGGGTGGCGGGCTGAAAACGGCAGACATGGGCACAATCTCGGGTTGGGGCCGGGCCACCGGGTGCTTTGGGGAAACGCCATGCGTTTCGTCGGGCTCGTGGCCCCGGCCAAACCACCTGGCGCCAGCCGGGTCGGTAGAACTACAACAACAGGAATTGTCCCTCATGCGCCACCTTGGCGAAGCCACCCCGCCTGCTGTCGCAGGCACCGCCAACGCTCCCCGTCCGTCTGACTGGGCCACCCTCGGGCGGCTCATGCCTTACCTGTGGCAATACAAGTGGCGCGTGGTTGCGGCCATCGTCTTCATGGTGGGTGCCAAGCTGGCCAACGTGGGCGTGCCGCTGCTGCTCAAGACGCTGGTCGATGCGATGAATTTCAAGCCGGGCGATGCCGCCGCGCTGCTGGTGGTACCCGTGGGCCTGCTGCTGGCGTACGGTGCGCTGCGGCTGTCCACGTCGCTCTTTACCGAGCTGCGCGAACTGGTGTTTGCCAAGGCCACGCAAGGTGCGGCGCGCTCGATTGCGCTGCAGACGTTTCAGCACCTGCACGCGCTCAGCCTGCGCTTCCACCTGGAGCGGCAAACGGGCGGCATGACGCGCGACATCGAGCGCGGGGTGCGCGGCATCGAGTCGCTGATCTCGTTCTCGCTGTTCAACGTGTTCGCCACGCTGATTGAAGTGATCCTGGTGCTGAGCGTGCTGGGCGCCAAGTTCGACATGTGGTTTGCCTGGATCACGCTGGGCGCGCTGGTGCTGTACATCGCCTACACCGTGCTGGTGACCGAGTGGCGCACCAAGTTCCGCCGCGAGGCCAACGAGTTCGACTCGGCCGCGCACACCAAGGCGGTGGATTCGCTGCTCAACTACGAAACGGTGAAGTACTTCAACAACGAAGGCTTTGAGGCCCGCCGCTACGACGAGAGCCTGGAGCGCCTGCGCCTGGCGCGCCTCAAAAGCCAGAGCACGCTGTCGATGCTCAACACTGGCCAGCAGCTCATCATCGCCGTGGGCCTGGTGGCCATGCTGTGGCGCGCCACGCAGGGCGTGGTCGATGGCCGCATGACGCTGGGCGACCTCGTCATGGTCAACGCCTTCATGATCCAGCTGTACATCCCGCTCAACTTTCTGGGCGTGATCTACCGCGAGATCAAGCAGAGCCTGACCGATCTGGACAAGATGTTCACCCTGATGGACAAGGAACGCGAGGTGGCCGACGCCCCTGGCGCGCAGCCGCTGTCGGGGCTGGACCAGCCCACCGTGCGCTTCGAGGATGTGCACTTCGCGTACGACGCCGCCAACGCCGCGGCGCGGCCCATCCTGCAGGGCATCAGCTTCGAGATTCCGGCAGGCAAGACGGTGGCGGTGGTGGGGCCCTCGGGCTCGGGCAAGTCCACGCTGGCGCGGCTGCTGTTTCGCTTCTACGACGTGCAGCGCGGCCGCATCACCATTGCGGGGCAGGAGATCCGCTCTGTCACGCAGGCCAGCGTGCGCCAGGCCATCGGCATCGTGCCGCAGGACACCGTGCTCTTCAACGACACCGTGGCCTACAACATTGCCTACGGCCGCACCGGCGCCTCGCAGGCCGAGGTGGAAGCAGCGGCGAAGTCCGCGCGCATCCACGACTTCATCGCCTCCACGCCGAGGGGCTACGACACCACCGTGGGTGAGCGCGGCCTGAAGCTGTCGGGCGGTGAAAAGCAGCGCGTGGCCATCGCCCGCACCCTGCTCAAGAACCCGCCCATCCTGATCTTTGACGAGGCCACCAGCGCGTTGGACTCGGCCAACGAGCGCGCCATCCAGGCCGAGCTGCAGGGCGTGGCGCAGAACAAGACCACGCTGGTGATCGCGCACCGCCTGTCCACGGTGGTGGACGCGCACGAGATCCTGGTGATGGATGCGGGCCGCATCATTGAGCGTGGCACGCATGGGCAACTGCTGGCGCAAGGCGGTCGCTACGCCAGCATGTGGGCACTGCAGCAAAGCGACCCTTCGGCGTGAGTCGTGCCCTTCCTGTGTGAAATCAGCCTGCCGTACACCCCCACCCCCACCCTTTCACGCTGAGCCTGTCGAAGCGCTGCACAACGCGTCAACGGGTTCAGCGCTAACGGTCTGGATAGAGGCAATGAAATGCGTGGCTGTAGTGGTGCGCCGTAGGCGCCCCGTCTGAACAAACCTGTCGTACGAAACCTGAACCCATGAAACCCGTCCTGCTTGCCCTGTCGTTCCTGTCTGAAGAACACCGCGTCCAGATGGCGCAGACCTTTGAAGTCCTCTACGCCCCCGACGCCGCGCAGGCCGCCGCCGCCATTGCGCAGCACGGCAACCGCGCGCGGGTGGTGCTCACCATCGGGGCCACGGGCCTGTCGCCAGCGCAGATCGATGCACTGCCTGCCCTCACGCTGATATGCGTTCTTGGTGCGGGGTATGAAAACGTAGCCATTGACCACGCCAAGGCCCGCGGCATCGTGGTGGCTACCGGCGCGGGCACCAACGACGACTGCGTGGCCGACCACACCTGGGGCCTGCTGATTGCGGCGCAACGCCGCATCCTGCCGCTGGACAAGGCCACGCGCGCGGGCGTCTGGCGCACGGCGCTACCCCTGTCGCCCAACGTGTCGCACAAGCGGCTGGGCATCATCGGACTGGGCACCATCGGCAAGAAGATCGCGCAGCGCGCGCTGGGTTTCGAGATCGAGGTGGGTTACCACAACCGCAGTGCGCGCACCGACGTTCCGTACCGCTACTTTGCCGATGTGACGGCGCTGGCCGGGTGGGCAGACTTCCTCGTTGTTGCCACCCCCGGTGGTGCTGGCACCAAACACCTGGTCAATGCTGCCGTGCTGGATGCGCTGGGCCCGCGCGGTGTGGTGGTCAACATCGCGCGCGGCAGCGTCATCGACACCGCTGCGCTGGCCGCAGCGCTGCGCGAAGGCCGCATCGCCGCTGCGGGGCTGGACGTGTACGAAAGCGAGCCTGCCCCCCCGGCCGCGCTGCTCGACCTGGACAACGTGGTCCTCACACCCCATGTGGCGGGCTGGTCGCCCGAGGCGGTGCAGAACTCGGTGGACCGATTCCTGGAGAACGCCCGGCGCCACCTGGCGGGCGAGGCCCCGGTGTCGCTGATCTGAAAGACATTAGTGAAATGTGCCTCTTGCGCTTATTCGCTAGGCGCTAGCAGCTATAAAAACGGAAGTAATCGGGGGCGGCTATGGATTTGAAAGCTCTCCAGGCGCGCCTGCGCGACTTTGCTACTGCGCGTGATTGGCAACCATTCCACTCGCCCAAAAACTTGGCGATGGCGTTGATGGTGGAATCGGCCGAATTGCTGGAGCTTTTCCAGTGGCTAACCACAGAGCAGTCCAACACGCTCACGCGGGATGCCGCGGACAAGGAGCGAGTGGGCGATGAGATCGCTGACGTGCTGCTGTACCTGTTGCAATTGGCGGATAGCACGGGCGTAGATGTAGAAGAAGCTGTGGAGCGGAAACTGCGCAAGAACGCAGAAAAGTATCCTGCCAAGCTCCCCGAGAAACCAGTGCCCGTACCGAAGGGGCATCTGCTCATCGATTGGGAAAATGTGCAGCCGCGCGGGGAAGAACTGCGCACGCTGGTGCCCGAGGGAACCGATGTCTGGCTGTTCCACGGCCCGAAACAGAAAGTGGATGCTTCAGGCCATTGGCTGGCGTATGGCGCGAAGAATGTGACTTTGATTTCCCGGTCAGACGCGGGCAAGAAGAACGCACTGGATTTTCAGCTGAGCTATTACATCGGCTACATCTCGGCCCGCCAGCCGCAGGGGCGGTTCGTTGTGGTGTCGAATGACACGGGCTTCGACCCGATGCTGGAGCATGCGCGCGAGTTGGGCTTTGATGCAAAGCGATGCGAGTTTCGTAGGTCGCAGACTGTGGCAAAGCCAAAACCCCGCACCGCGGTGCCGCCCGCGCCCCTACCGATAGACCTGGCGTCTTCTGTGCAAGCCCCGATTGCACCTACCGCACGGGACACAGCCTTGGCGAAACAAGTCGCTGAAAACGCATTCTCGAACCTGCGACTCATGCCCATTGCCAACCGTCCTCGGGAACAGAATGCAGTATTCGCCTATTTGCGACTTTTCATTCCGATGGATGCAAAGGACAAAGAGTGGCTTGCCCGGCTGGCTTGGAAGCTGCTGCTTGATCGCGGCGACCTGCTGGTCAATCAAGTCGTGGCACCCGTTACCTCCCCGCCTGCATTGCCTCCCGACACTGCGGCCGCAAACAAGAAATACACCTCCGCCGTGCCTGTTGGGCAAGCGGTCCGACGGTCGCCGGTACAAAGCAAGGTACCCGCCAAGGCGCTCGCACAACCCGGCAGTTCCAAAGCAAAAACCACTCGCAAGGGAAATGGCGCGAGTTATCCGCCCAATCCCTCAACACCAGTCACCCCGCCCGCCACCTCAGCCGTAAAGAAGCCAGCGAGCGCAGCAAAGAAGGTGGCTGCACCGATAAAGGCGGATCCGGCCAAAGTGGCCCCAAAGCCCACGGCAGCGCAAATTGCCATTGCCGTGCTGGCCAGCTTAAAAAAAATGCCCAAGAACAAGCCCACGCGTCGAACGGGTTTGCTCAAGTTCATTGAGACGCATGCCATCAAGGCCGCCGACCAGAGGTCCATAGCGCAGCAGGTTTGCGCCTTGCTGGAGGCGCGCAAGGACGTGGTGTTGTCGCCTGATGGCAAAGGCGTTACATATCCAAAGTTATAAGTGGAAAGATCTGTCAGCGCTTATGCGTAAAGCGCTGACAGCTCTCATTTTTGAAGTGACCTTTTACTTACGTGCCGCAATCGCCTTTTCAGCCGCCACCACCAGGTCAGCGCCGATCTGGCCCTTCCACTTTTCGTAGACGGGGCGGGTGGCCTTCACGAACGCGGCGCGCTCGTCGGCATTCAGTTCGGTCACCGTCACGCCCAACGCTGTGATGTCCTTGAGCAGAGGCCGGTCGGCTTCGATCACGCCCTTGCGCGCGATGGCGATTTCTTCCTTGCCGGCGTCGATGGCGGCCTGCTTGACGATCTCGCGGTCGGCGGGGGTCCAGCTGTTCCAGATTTCCTTGTTGACCACGAAGATCAGCGGGTCGTTCACGTAGCCCCACAGGGTCAGGTGCTTCTGTGCCACGGTGTGCAGCTTGGCAGCAGTGAAGATGGCCAGCGGGTTTTCCTGGCCGTCCACGGCGCCGCTGGCAAATGCGGGCTGTGCGTCGGCCCAGCTCATTTGCGTGGGGTTGGCGCCCAGCGCGGTGAAGGTGTCCAGGAACAGGGGCGAGCCCACCACGCGGATCTTCAGGCCCTTGAGGTCTGCCGGGGTCTTGATCGCCTTCTTGGAGTTGGAGATCTCGCGGTAGCCGTTTTCGCCCCAGGCCAGCGGCATCACGCCGGCCTTGTCGAGCGTGGCAAAGATCTGCTTGCCCACGTCACCCTGCGTGACAGCGTCCACCGCTTTGTAGTCAGGGAAAAGGAAGGGCAGCGAGAACAGGTTGAGCTGCTTGACCTGGGGCGACCAGTTGATGGTGGAGCCTACGGCCATGTCGATCACGCCCTGGCGCAGCGCGCTGAATTCGCGCGTCTGGTCGCCCTGGATCAGCGAGACGCCGGGGTACAGCTTGATGTTGATGCGGCCCTGGGTGCGCTCGCGCACCTTGTTGGCCCACAGCTCGCCGCCCTTGCCCCACGGGAACGCAGGGCCCAGCACCAGCGACATGCGGTATTCGGCCTTGTAGCCTGCAGGCAGGGTCTGGGCCATGGCGGCGGGCACCGAGAAGGCCAGCGCGGCAGCGGCGGCCACGGTAGAGGTCAGGAACGTACGCAGTTTCATTTTTTCAGTCTCCTTGTTGAAAACGGTTGGTCAGTCAGTCATCGATGGGGCCCTAGTAACCCAGCTGCGCCGGCAGCCACAGCGCCAGCTGCGGGAAGGCAATCACCAGCAGCATCACCAGGAACATGGCAAACAGCATCCAGCCCACCCAGCGCACGGTGGACTCCATGCGCACGCCGGCAATGCGGCACGAGACCATCAGGTTCACCGCCAGCGGCGGGGTGAACTGGCCCAGCGCCACCTTGAGCGTGAGGATGACGCCGAACCACACCGGGTCCCAGTTGTAGTGCTGCATGATGGGCAGCAGCAGTGGCACGAAGATGAGGAAGATCGAGATCCCGTCGAGGAACATGCCCACGGTGATCAGCAGCACGATGAGCAGGGCCAGCACGCCGTACTCGCCCAGGCCCGAGTTCACGATGGCCTTGGCCACCGGGTCGATGACACCCAGTGTGGACAGCGAGTACGCAAAGATGCCCGCGAGCGATACCACGATGAGGATCACTGCCGACAGCTCGCCGGACTCGCGCAGGATGGGGAACAGGTCGCGCACAGAGATCGTGCGATGGATCACCATGCCCACGAACAGGCCATAGAACACGGCCACCACGGCAGCCTCGGTGGGGGTGAACCAGCCCGCCCGCATGCCGCCCAGGATCAGCACTGGCGCGGCCAGGCCCCAGGTCGCTTCGCGCAGGCTTTTCCAGAACGGAGGGCGGGGCATTTCTGCCTCCAGAGCCCCCATTTTGTGCGAGCGGGCCAACCATACGGCCGGGACGATCAGCGCGATGCCGGCCAAGATGCCGGGGATCATGCCCGCGGCAAACAAGGCGGGCACCGACGCGCCGGGCACCAGCACCGAATAGATGATGAACGCCACAGAGGGCGGGATCAGGATGTCAGTGGCAGCAGCAGCGCCCACCACGCTGGCCGAAAACGACGGCGGATAGCCCGCACGCGACATGGCCGCGATCATCACGCCACCCACGGCAGCCGCGTTGGCCGGGCCCGAGCCCGAGATGCCGCCCAGGAACATGGCCACTGCAATCGCCACCAGCGGCAGCATGCCCGGGCCGCGGCCCACGATGGCCACTGCAAAGTTCACCAGCCGCAGCGCCACGCCCGAGCGGTCAAAAATCGACCCGACCAGCACGAACATGGGAATGGCCAGCAGCGGGTATTTGCCCAGCCCGGCATAGAAGTTCTGCGGCACGGCCAGCAGCCCGAACCACTGGCTGTCGGCATTGGCCATGGCAATGGCCGCTGCGCCCGCCAGGCCCAGTGCGGCGCCGATGGGCACACCCACGAACATCAGACCCAGAAAGGCCACGAAAAGCAGCGTGGCGATCATGGCTGGGGCTCCTTGACGGCGGCTGCGGTGGCGGCCCCGGCATCGTCATTCCCCAGCGGCTCGCGGGTGCGGCGCACCAGCAGACCGACTGCGCGCGCGCAGATCAGGGCGGAGATCACCGGCATCCACATGGAATACCACCACTGCGGCACGCCGATGCCGGGTGAGGTTTCGCCAAAGCGATAGTCGTCCCACACCACGCGCACGCTCAGTACGGCGATCAGGCCGAAGAGCACGGCCACGGCCACTGCGCCCAGTTGCGCCAGGCGCCGGCGGCGCAGCGCAGAGCCGCCTTCGGCAAAGTATTCGATGCGGATGTGCTGGTCACGCGCCACGGCGCCCGAGCCGGCCACCAGGGCCAGCACGATCATCAGGAAGATCGAGATTTCTTCCGTCCAGGCAAACGATGAACTGGTGAAGTAGCGCACCAGCACATTGGCAAAGGTGATCAGCGCCAGCGCCGCCATGATGAGCACCGTCAGCCAGTCTTCAATGCACAGGGAGCGGGGCGCGCCGCCGTTGGCGGTCGGCGTCGCGGAGCCTTCGTCAGGCCCGGGAAGGGGGGGTGAGGACATCGGGTGGTCAATCAGGAGAGCGGGGGGCAGGCACGCAACCACACGCCGGACGTGTCGGTCACGGGGCTGTCCGGCGAAGGGTGTCCGGGTGGGCAGCCAGGGGGTGTGTCGCGGGCCGTGCGGCGTTGTGGACCGTTGGCTGCGACAGTGCCGCGCGGTGGTGGGCAGCGGCCTGCATTATGCGTCTGGATGGTAAGCACGCACAGTATCTGCGCCGTGCGCTGGCGCGTCGCGTTACGGAGCTGACGGCTTCCTGAACACCCGCGCCGAGGTCGTTACCTGCCTGTGTAAACCCTGAGGCCGCCGCGAGCACAAAAAAAGGCCCCCGCGGATAATGCCCGGGATGGAAACCAAGTGGCTTGAAGATTTCGTCAGTCTTGCGGAAACGCGCAGTTTCAGCCGCTCCGCGCAGCTGCGGCACGTGACACAGCCCGCGTTCTCGCGGCGCATCCAGGCACTGGAGGCATGGGCCGGCACCGATCTGGTGGACCGCAGCTCGTACCCCACGCGCCTCACCCCTGCCGGCAAGACGCTGTACGACCAGGCCCTTGAAATGCTGCAGGCACTGCAGAACACCCGGGCCATGCTGCGCGCGCACACCAGCGCCGGCAAGGACATGATCGAGTTCGCCGTACCGCACACGCTGGCGTTCACGTTCTTTCCCGCGTGGGTTTCCAGCCTGCACGACAAGTTCGGCCCCTTCAAAAGCCGGCTCATTGCGCTCAATGTGCATGACGCCGTCATGCGGCTGGTGGAAGGCGGGTGTGATCTGCTCATTGCCTACCACCACCCGTCCCAGCCGTTTCAGCTCGATGCGGACCGCTACGAAATGGTGAGCCTGGGGCAGGAGGTTCTCTCGCCCTACAGCAAGGCCGACGCCGACGGCCAGCCTGTGCACCGCCTGCCCGGGCGCGCCGGGCAGCCGCTGCCCTACCTGGGCTACGCGCCGGGCGCCTACCTGGGGCGGGTGACGGAACTCATCCTCAAGGAATCGGGCACGCCTATTCACCTGGAGCGCGTGTACGAGACAGACATGGCCGAGGGCCTCAAGGCCATGGCCCTGGAGGGCCACGGAGTGGCATTCCTGCCGCACAGTGCGGTCAAGAAGGAGCTGCGTGCGCGCAGGCTGGTCAGCGCCGCACCGCCCGGGGCCGAGTCGTTGCAAATGACCATGGACGTGCGCGCGTACCGCGAAAAGCCATCGGGCAAGGAGGCCCCCAAGGGCACAGCGCAGGCACTGTGGACCTACCTCCATGCACAGGCAAACCCATGCTAAGGGTAACTACGGATATAAACGATTTGCATAGTTGTGCGCCCAAACGGCATTGGAGTTTCACCGTAACGACACGTACAGTCGCGGCGTCAACAGGTTGAGTCAGTGCTGCGTCGCCTTGGTCCGAGCTGAGATGGCATGAAGCTTGCAAACCCGTTTACGCCCCACCCCACCGAAAGTTCGCATGAACGATTTTTCCACCCGATTTGGCCAAGGCATTTTTGCCCTGTGCTGCGCGATCGCGCTACCCGTCCAGGCATCGGTCCTGGAGCGCATCAATGCCGGGGGCAAACTCGTGATCGCGCATCGCGAGTCATCGGTGCCGTTCTCGTACATCGATTCAAAGTCTGGCAAGCCAGTTGGCTATGCCTTGGACCTGTGCCTGCGCCTGGCCGACGTGGTGCGCAAGAAGACCGGCAAGAAGGACATGGAAGTCGAGTTCATGGCCGTGACCCCGGCCAACCGCATCACCATGATCGAGCAGGGCAAGGCTGACCTGGAGTGTGGCTCGACCACCAACAATGCCGAGCGCCGCCAGAAGGTGGCCTTCACCATCCCGCATTTCATTACCGGCGCACGCCTGCTGGTGAAGGCTTCGAGCCCCATCGACCGCGTGGAAGACCTCAACGGCAAGAAGCTGGTATCTACCAAGGGCACCACACCGCTGAAGGCTGCAGACCAGGCGAATCGCGAGCGGCTGATGGGCATCACCATCGTCGAAGCGCCGGACCATGCACGCGGCGTGGACATGGTCGAAAAAGGCGAGGCCGATGCCTTTGTGATGGACGACGTGCTGCTGTACGGCCTGGCCGCTGGCCGCCCCGATCCCAAGGCGCTGAAGGTGGTGGGTCGCTTCATTACCACCGAGCCCCTGGCGATCATGCTTCCCAAGAACGACCCCGAGTTCAAGAAGCTGATCGACGAGGAAATGCGCCGCCTGATCACCAGCCGCGAGATCTATCCCATCTACGAGAAGTGGTTCCAGAAGCCGATTCCGCCGAATAACACCGTGCTGAACCTTCCCGTCAGCTATCTGCTGCGCGACTTCTGGAAATACCCTACAGACCAGGTTCCGTTCTGACTAACAATGCCTGGTCGCGTCCCCTTTCTTTGGCGTTGGCAGGCTGGCACCGCGCGGCCTGCCAATACCTAGAATCCCCCTGTTCCCTATCCGTTTCAATACTCAAGGAGATACCGATGAAGAAGCATTTGCTGGCGATTGCTGTGACCGCCCTGGCCGCAGGCAGCGCCTTCGCTCAAGCCACCGACACGCTGGCCAAGATCAAGGCCTCGGGTAGCGTGACGCTGGGCGTGCGTGAATCCTCTGGCCTGTCTTACACGCTGGGCAACGGCAAGTTCGTCGGTTTTCACACCGAAATGGGCGAAATCGTTCTGGCTGACATCCAGAAGCAGCTGGGCCTGCCCAAGCTGGAAGTGAAGTACCAGCCCGTCACGTCGCAAAACCGTATTCCGCTGGTGACCAACGGCACGGTGGACCTGGAGTGCGGCTCCACCACCAACAACGCCGCCCGCCAGAAGGACGTGGCGTTTGCTATCACCACCTACGTGGAAGAAGTGCGCATTGCCACCAAGGCCGCATCGGGCATTGCCTCGGTGAAGGACCTGGCCAACAAGACCGTGGCCACCACCACGGGCACGACCTCGGTGCAGACGCTGCGCAAGCATGAGCGCGCTGGCGGCATCGACTTCAAGGAAGTCTTCGGCAAGGACCATGCTGACAGTTTCCTGATGCTTGAAACCGGCCGTGCCGATGCATTCGTGATGGACGGCTCCATCCTGGCTGCCAACATTTCCAAGTCCAAGAGCCCCGCCGACTACAAGATCGTGGGCGAAGTCCTGAACGTGGAACCGATTGCCTGCATGATGCGCAAGGACGACCCGGCTTTCAAGAAGGCTGTGGACGATTCCATCAAGCGCCAGATCGCGGATGGTTCGCTGGCCAAGCTGTACGACAAGTGGTTCATGCAGCCTGTACCCCCGACCAACACCAAGATCGGCCTGCCACTGTCTGACGCTACCAAGGCTGCATGGGCTGCGCCCAACGACAAGCCCATGGAAGACTACGCAAAGAAGTAATCCTGTAGACGCTTGCGCCCCTTCGGCCAAACGGTTCGAGGGGGCTTTTTTGTTGGGTTCGCAAAGGGTTGCGCCCACCGGTATATCTAGAAGTGAAGGGGTGCTCCTATGAGTTGGGATTGGCAGGTGTTCTGCCAGGACACCATGGACCGGGAAGTCGTGCAGAGCTGCTTCGGCAAGGGCGGCGACATCACGTACCTGGACTGGATGCTGTCGGCCTGGGGCTGGACGGTTTCCGTATCGTTGCTGGCCCTGGTGCTGGCGCTTGTAATTGGTTCAGTCATCGGCACGCTGCGCACCTTGCAGGACCGCCCGATGATCGTTCGGCTGGGCAACGCCTGGGTCGAACTGTTCCGCAACATTCCGCTGCTGGTACAGATCTTTCTCTGGTACCACGTGCTGCCCAGCTTTTTCCCGGTGCTGCAGGGCGTGCCAGGCTTCGCTCTGGTGGTGTTTGCCCTCGGGTTTTTCACGTCGGCACGTATTGCCGAACAGGTTCGTTCCGGCATCCAGGCGCTGCCGCGCGGCCAGCGCTATGCCGGCATGGCCATGGGGTTCACCACCTTCCAGACCTACCGCTATGTGCTGCTGCCCATGGCGTTTCGCATCATCATTCCGCCGCTGACCAGCGAGACGATGAACATCTTCAAGAACTCGTCCGTGGCGTTCGCCGTGTCGGTGGCAGAGCTCACCATGTTCGCCATGCAGGCCCAGGAAGAAACCTCACGCGGCATCGAGGTGTACCTTGCCGTGACGGCGCTCTACATTGCGTCGGCATTTGCCATCAACCGCATCATGGCCTTCATTGAAAAGCGCGCCCGCATCCCGGGCATGGCCCTGGCCAGCGCAGGCGGGGGAGGTCACTGAGATGAGTATCGATTTTTCGTTCTACAACTGGGACCTGATCAGCAACTTCGTGCTCAAGGGGCTGTACTTCAGCCTTGTGCTCACGGTGGTTGCCACGATTGGCGGCGTGCTGTTTGGCACCGTGCTGGCGCTCATGCGCCTGTCGGGCAAGCAGTGGCTGGTGGTGCCCGCCACCATCTACGTCAACGGCATGCGCAGCATTCCGCTGGTCATGGTGATCCTGTGGTTCTTCCTGCTGGTGCCCGCCATCATTGGCAAACCCATTGGTGCTGAGATGTCGGCGGTCATCACCTTCATTGCGTTCGAGGCCGCTTACTTCAGCGAAATCATGCGCGCCGGCATCCAGTCCATCCCCAAGGGGCAGGTCCATGCCGGCCAGGCGCTGGGCATGACGTATGGCCAGAACATGAAGCTGGTGGTGCTGCCCCAGGCGTTCCGCAACATGCTGCCGGTGCTGCTCACGCAGACCATCATCCTGTTCCAGGACACGTCGCTGGTCTACGCCATCGGGGCCTACGACATGCTCAAGGGCTTTGAAGTGGCGGGCAAGAACTTCGGCCGCCCGATTGAGGCCTACCTGGCTGCGGCGGTGCTGTACTTCGCGATGTGCTTCGCGCTGTCCTGGATGGTCAAGCGACTGCACCAGAAGATCGCGATCATTCGCTGATGCGACTGGTAGTACAGGCTAAAGAGATTGGATTGAGGAATAACAAATGATCGAACTCAAGAACGTATCCAAGTGGTATGGCCCGGTGCAGGTGCTCAACGAGTGCACGGCCAGCATCCAGAAGGGCGAAGTCGTGGTGGTGTGCGGGCCCTCGGGCTCGGGCAAGTCCACCCTGATCAAGACCATCAACGCGCTGGAGCCCTTCCAGAAGGGCGAGATCACGGTCGATGGGATTGCGCTGCACGACCCCAAGACCGACCTGCCCAAGCTGCGCAGCCGCGTGGGCATGGTGTTCCAGCACTTCGAGCTGTTCCCGCACCTGTCGGTCACGGACAACCTGACCATCGCGCAGATCAAGGTGCTAGGCCGCAGCGCGGACGACGCCAAGAAGCGCGGCCTGAAGATGCTGGAACGCGTTGGCCTGATGGCGCACAAGGACAAGTTCCCCGGGCAGCTCTCGGGCGGCCAGCAGCAGCGCGTGGCGATTGCCCGTGCGCTGAGCATGGACCCCATCGTGATGCTGTTCGACGAACCCACGTCGGCCCTCGACCCCGAAATGGTGGGCGAGGTGCTGGACGTGATGGTGGGCCTGGCCAACGAAGGTATGACCATGATGTGCGTGACCCACGAAATGGGCTTTGCCCGCAAGGTGAGCAACCGCGTGATCTTCATGGACGTGGGCGGCAAGATCCTGGAAGACTGCTCCAAGGAAGACTTCTTCAACAATCCGGATGCACGCCAGCCGCGCACCAAGGATTTCCTGAACAAGATCCTGCAGCACTGACGTTGCCCCCTGAGTCGCCTGCGGCGCCTTCCCCCACGGGGGACGCCGCCAGCGCGGCGGGGCGGCCCTTGCGCGGCGGCCGCTGGCATGGGCCGCGCCGGTTGCAACCGCCGCGAGCCAGGCTGACCCGGGCCCAGGTTAAGGTCCGATGAAAGCGCCCTCTGCGGCGCTTTTTCTTTTGCGGGTGGCGGACACACCGGTATCAGTCATCGGCCGTCCGTCCCGACGCTCCCAGGAGCGCTTTTTCGGCATTTTCGACTCATAACGGCCTCTGGCGCACGTTTCATATGCCTGGATTGCTATGAAATTAATAGTAATTGCCGCGATGGGACAATGCTGCCCATGACCGCCGCAACCTCCACCCCCACCGACACCCTCACCATCACCCGCCCTGACGACTGGCACCTGCATGTGCGCGACGGGGAAGCGCTGCACACCGTGGTGCCGCATACGGCCGCCCAGTTTGGCCGGGCGATCATCATGCCCAACCTGCGCCCCCCGGTCACCACGGCCGAGCAGGCGCTGGCGTACAAGCAGCGCATCCTGGCCGCCGTGCCTGCGGGCATGCAGTTCGAGCCGCTGATGACGCTGTACCTCACCGACAACCTGCCCGCCGACGAGATCGCGCGCGCCAAGGATGCGGGCGTGGTGGCCTGCAAGCTCTACCCGGCTGGTGCCACCACCAACAGCGACGCGGGCGTGACCGACATCCGCAAGACGTACAAGACGCTGGAAGCCATGCAAAAGGCCGGCATCCTGCTGCTGGTACACGGCGAGGTGACCAGCAGCGACATCGACCTGTTTGACCGCGAGGCCGCGTTCATCGACCAACAGCTCATCCCGCTGCGCCGCGACTTCCCCGAGCTCAAGATCGTGTTCGAGCACATCACCACCAAGGATGCGGCCGACTACGTGGCCAGCGCCGACCGCTTCACGGCCGCCACCATCACCGCGCACCACCTGCTGTACAACCGCAACGCCATCTTCACCGGCGGCATCCGCCCCCACTACTACTGCCTGCCGGTACTCAAGCGCGAAACGCACCGCGTGGCGCTGGTGCAGGCCGCCACGGGCGGATCGGCCAAGTTCTTCCTGGGTACCGACAGCGCGCCGCACCCCGCGCACCTCAAGGAGCACGCCACCGGCTGCGCAGGTTGCTACACGGCGCACGCTGCCATCGAGATGTATGCCGAGGCGTTTGACAGCGTGGGCGCGCTCGACAAGCTCGAAGGCTTTGCCAGCTTCCACGGCCCGGACTTCTACAGCCTGCCGCGCAACACCGGCACCGTCACCCTGCGCCGCGAATCGTGGACACCACCCGAGAGCTTTGCCTTTGGCGAAGCCAACCTCAAGCCCCTGCGCTCGGGCGAAGCGCTGCCGTGGCGGCTGGTGGCGTAAATCCGCTGAGCGCCGTTGACTGGGGCGCGCCCTGGCTGCAACCCTGGCGCCAGCTGGGGGAGCCGCTGGCACAACGGGCGGTGGCGCACGATGCGGCGGTGCATGCGGTGCTGCAGTCTGCAGCGGCATCGAACGCGGCAGCAGAGCGGCCAGTGTGCTTCGGTCCCCAGTCCGACCTGCCCGCAGGCACCGCCTACGAACAGTTCATCTTTGACCAGCGCCGCGTTCCCACGCGCGACAACCTGCACGATTTTTTCAACGGCCTGGTGTGGCTGCAGTTCCCGCAGGCCAAGCGGCGGCTGAACCAGCTGCAGGCGCAGGCCATTGCCGCCGATGGCGTGCAGCCGGTGCGCGGCCCGCTGCGCGATGCACTGACGGTGTTCGATGAAAACGGTGCCGTACTGTGCGCGCCGTCGCCCTTGTGGGACGCGCTGCGTGCGCGGGACTGGCACCGGCTTTTTGTCGAGCTGCGGCCGCTGTGGGGCGAGGCCCGCCTTGTGCTCTTTGGCCATGCGCTGATGGAAAAGCTGGTTTTGCCCCGAAAACCCATGGTGGCGCATGTCTTTGCTGCCCCTGATGCTATGGATTCAGTAGCATGCATCGACCGCTGGCTCGCCACGGCGATGCAGGCGGACACCTGGGTGGCCAAGCCGTTTGCGCCGCTACCGGTGCTGGGCGTGCCCGGCTGGTGGCCTGCGAACGCGGAAGCCAACTTCTATGACGATGCGCAGGTGTTTCGCCCGCCACCGGTGCCACGGGCTGGCGTCGGCAGATGATGCACGGCACCGGTGGGTGGGCCCGGGCGCATCGCGGGCCGGCGCAATAATCCCCGTCAAGCCCTGTGTGATAGGACCGCCACACAGGTTTGCACCTACCATAACGCGCTGTAAACGGGTCTGGCCGGATAAGACAGTGCAGGCAAATCACGCGCTGCCGGGCTGCCACTGCGGTGCTTGAAGCGCCGCTTGCGGCCCCCATCTGGTCCAGACCGACAGTTGTCGATGCTTACCCCACGGAGAACATATGAAGCGGATCCTTTTGTTTGTGATGACCAACCTGGCCGTCGTGCTGGTGCTGGGGGTGGTTGCGAGCCTGCTCGGGGTCAACCGTTTCCTCACGGCCAACGGACTGAACCTGGGCGCGTTGCTCGGCTTCGCACTCATCATGGGTTTTGGCGGCGCCATCATCTCGCTGCTGATCAGCAAGCCCGTGGCCAAGTGGAGCTCGGGCGTGCGCGTGATCGACGGCTCGGGTTCGCCTGACGAGCGCTGGATCGTCGAAACCGTGCGCAAGTTTGCCGACCAGGCCGGTATCGGCATGCCGGAAGTCGGCATCTTCGAAGGCGACCCCAATGCATTTGCCACGGGCGCCTTCAAGAACAACGCGCTGGTGGCCGTTTCTACCGGCCTGCTGCAAGGCATGACACGCGACGAGGTCGAGGCCGTGATCGGCCACGAGGTGGCCCACATTGCCAATGGCGACATGGTCACCATGACGCTGATCCAGGGCGTGATGAACACGTTTGTGGTGTTCCTGTCGCGCGTCATTGGCTACGCGGTGGACAGCTTCCTGCGCAAGAACGACGAAAACAGTTCGGGCCCTGGCATTGGCTACTACGTGACGACCATCGTGCTCGACATCCTGCTGGGCTTTGTGGCGGCGATGATCGTGGCCTGGTTCAGCCGCCAGCGCGAGTTCCGCGCCGACGCAGGTGCTGCACAGCTCATGGGCCGCCGCCAGCCCATGATCAACGCCCTGGCCCGCCTGGGCGGCATGCACCCCGCCGAGCTGCCCAAGAGCATGGCCGCGATGGGCATTGCCGGTGGCATCGGCAAGTTCTTCAGCACCCACCCGCCCATCGAAGAGCGCATCGCCAGGCTGCAAAACGCGCAGCAGCAAGGCTGAAACAACGGTGCCGGGGCTGCCGCCCGGCCCCCGGTTGCAGTGCACACAAGCCGCCTCGCTCCACAGCGAAGGTGGCTTTTTTGTGCGCGCACGGTTGCAGGGCGAGGCTGGCGCTTGGGGTTCGCACTAGCCGTGGTGAGACCCGTTTGGCGTCAGACTGCGCGCTGCTTCACGCGGGCGATCCATGACCTTTGCACAAGACATCCGGTACTGCACCAGCCATGATGGCGTGCGGATTGCCCATACCGCCTCGGGCACGGGGCCACCACTGGTGCGCGCGGGTACCTGGCTCAGCCATCTGGACTGCGACGCCCGGCATTCGGAGCCGCTGGCCTACATCCGTGCCCTGAGCGAGTCGCATACGTATGTGCGCTACGACTCCCGCGGCTGTGGCCTGTCTGATCGCAAGCCGCCGTCCATGACTTTCGAAGACGGTGTGCGCGATCTGGAGGCTGTGGTGGACGCACAGGGCCTGGAGCGGTTCGCGCTGCTGGGCATCTCCATGGGGGCGGCTACCTCGGTGGCCTATGCGGTGCGTCACCCGGAGCGGGTCACGCACCTCGTCTTGCTGGGCGGGTTTGCCGCCTCCGTGTTCAGTACGCCGGGCGCCAGCCAGAAAGCGATCGACGAAGCCGAGCTGGTGATCCGTGGCGCGGAAGTCGGGTGGGGCAGCGTCAAGTCCATCTTTCGCAAGCTGTTCGTGGCGCAGCTGCTGGGCAACCCTACCGCGGCCCAGCAAGCCGAGCTGGAAGAGCGCATGCAGCTGTCGATGACGGCCGATGTGGCGGCGGCCTACCTGCGGGCCAACTATTCGATCGACGTGGTGGGCCTGTGCGCGCAGGTGAAGGTGCCCACGCTGATCTTCCACTGCCGGCAGGACGAGACCATCCGCTTCGACCAGGGGCTGCGCATCGCCTCGCTGATACCGGGTGCGCGCTTTGTGCCCCTGGAGGCCCAGGGGCACATCCTGCTGTCCACCGAACCGGCCATGCAGGTGTTTCGCGCCGAGGTGGCGGCCTTCCTGGGCACGGGTGCAGGGCGGGCGCAGCTCACGGTCCGGCAGGCGGAGGTACTGCGCATGGTGGCGCAGGGGCATACCGACAAGCTCATCGCCAAGGCGCTGGACCTGAGCCCGCGCACGGTGGAGATGCACGTATCGGGTGCGCTCAAAGCCCTGCATTGCGCCACCCGCGCCGAGGCAGTGCACCGCGCGGGTGCGCTGGGCCTGCTGCGCGGGTGAGTCGCCCGGTGCGGGCTGCCGCAGTACCCGCCAAGCACGCTTTGGGCCGCTGTGTGCTCAGCCGTGGAGCGTCACTACGGTATGCACCCCGTAGGCGCACCCGCGCACTACCGTAGCAGGCCCAGCGGCGTACTTGGACGGGCAGGCCTATCGTGGGTTTGCGGCTGCAGCACACCACGGTGTGTGCAGCCGCCGTACTGCCACCCACACAAGGCCCCGCCCATGCCCTCTTTCACGCACAACCACACCACGCTCCACTACGAAGTCCACGGCACGGGCCAGCCCGTGCTCATGCTCCATGGCCTCACCGTGAGCTTCAAGGGTAATTTCGAACGGCCCGGCTGGGTCGCCGCGCTGGTCCGCCACGGATTCCAGGTGGTGGGTCTCGATTTTCCCGGGCATGGCCTGAGCGACAAGCCGCACGACCCTGCCGCCTACGGTACCGTGCAGCTGGCCAGCCACGCGCTGGCGCTGCTCGATCATCTGCAGATCCCGCGCGCGGCGCTGCTGGGCTACTCGATGGGCAGCGTGGTGGCGCTGCACCTGCTGCACAACCAGCCAGCGCGGTGCCACCGCGCCGTCCTGGTGGCGGCAGGCGATGGGTTGCTAGGCCACCCGCCGCACTCCATGGCGCAGATCACCCCCCGGCTGGTGGAAGCACTGGAGCGCCCGGCGCACCCGGCCGACCTGCCAGATCACATTGGCATGTACTGGACTCTCGCTACCTCCATCGGTGGTGACAGGGCCGCCAGCGCTGCCGCGGCCAAAGCCGCCTACCCGCCTTGCACGACCGCCGAAGCAGGGCGTGTGCAGAGCGATGTGCTGGTGATCAGCGGCGAGCGCGATCTGGTGCTGGGACGCGGGCCTGTGCTGGCGGGCGCGCTGCCACGGGGGCAGTACCTGGAGATCGCCGGTGCAGATCACTTCATGCTGGCGGTGCATCCTGGGGCGCAGGATGCCGCTGCGACGTTTCTGGCGGGCAGCGCGCCGCGGTCCCCGGTGGCTTCTGCCGCGCTCCAGGGAGCGGCCGCATGACCTACGACTACCTCATCGTCGGTGC
Source organism: Acidovorax sp. BL-A-41-H1 (assembly GCF_051942715.1). NCBI lineage: Bacteria > Pseudomonadati > Pseudomonadota > Betaproteobacteria > Burkholderiales > Comamonadaceae > Acidovorax > Acidovorax sp. BL-A-41-H1. Next base: position 964,813 of record NZ_JBPVJQ010000003.1, read on the forward strand.
CGGCTCTGCCGGTTGCGTGCTGGCTGCCCGTCTGTCGGAAGACTCGGGCTGCACGGTGGCGCTGCTTGAAGCTGGCGGCGCCCAGCGTTCGCCGGCCTCACGCCAGCCCAGCCAGTGGCCGGTGCTGTGGGATGGCCCCGAGAACTGGGGCTATGCCACCACGCTCCAGGCCGGCTACGCGCTGCGCACCATCGCCTATCCGCGCGGCAAGGTGCTGGGCGGGACCAGCGCGATCAACGGCATGATTTACATGCGGGGCGATGCGCAGGATTTCGACCACTGGGAAGCCCAGGGCAACCCGGGCTGGGGCTGGCGCGATGTGCTGCCGTACTTTCTCAAGTCCGAAGACCAGCAGCACGGCGCCAGCGCGTTTCACGCCGTGGGGGGCGGCCTGCGGGTGGAAGACCAGCAGTCGCCCAGCCCGCTGGCGCGCGCGTTTGTCGATGCAGCCGTGGAAGCAGGCCACCCGGCTTCGCCCGACTTCAATACCGGCACCCCTGCGGGTGCAGGGCTCTACCAGGTCACGGTGCGCAACGGGGAGCGGTGCAGCACCGATGTGGCGTTTCTGGAGCCGGCCCGCCACCGGCCCAACCTGCACGTCATCACCGGCGCGCGCACGCTGCGCGTGGTGCTGGAGGCCGGGCGGGCTGCGGGCATCGACTACTTTGACGGTGCTGGCGTGGTGCGCCTGCAGGCCGCGCGCGAGGTCATCGTCTGCGCGGGCGCCATCGATTCGCCCAAGCTGCTGATGCTGTCGGGCATTGGCGACCCCGCGCAGCTGGCCGAACACGGCGTGCCGGTGCAGGTGGCGCTGCCCGGCGTGGGCGCCAACCTGTGCGACCACCCCATGACCACGGTGCTTTACCGGCCCGCGCAGCCCCAGGTGCCAGCGCACCACAGCAACCTGGCGGAGGGCGGCCTGTTCATGAAGAGCGCCATGTGTACACCCAGCGGCTACGCGGCGGACATCCAGTTTTTTGCCGTGCCGTATGCGCCGCTGCTGCCTGGTGCGCAGGGTACCGCCAAGCTGGCAGCGCTGAGCGTGCAGGCCTGCCGTCCGCAGAGCCGCGGCTCGGTGCGTCTGCGGTCGACCGACCCGATGGATGCGCCCGTGATCGACCCGCGCTACCTCACCCATCCGGCCGACATGGCGCTGCAGCTGGAGGGCCTGCTGGCCGCGCGCGACATTGCCGCGCAGTCGCCTCTGCGGGAACTGCTCGCGGCCGAAGCCATGCCTGGCCTGAACGTCACCGACCCCGCGGCGCTCACCCAGTACATCCGTGCGAGCAGCGCCACCATCTTTCACCCGGTGGGCACCTGCCGCATGGGCCCGGGTGCCGACGCCGTGGTGGACAACCAGCTGCGCGTCCATGGCGTACGGGGGCTGCGGGTGGTAGATGCATCCGTCATGCCGCAGATCACGTCGGCCAACACCAATGCGCCCACCATCATGATTGCCGAGAAGGCGGCAGACATGATCCGGTCGGGATAGCCAGCCACGCTGCGAAGCAGGCTGCTTCGCGCCTCAGGGCAATGGGGGCGTTACCCGCCAGCGCTGGCGCGGCGCACGCAGGGTGTGGCGCTCGCGGTAGGCGCTGGGCGCCATGCCCGCGTGCCGCGCAAACACACGGCGGAACGCCGCCGGGTCGCTGTAGCCGCAGGCCTGGGCGATGCTGGGGATGCTCTCCAGCGTGATCTCCAGCAGCACCCGGGCTCGCGCGCAGCGCAGGCCGTGCAGGTGGTCCAGCGGCGAATAGCCCAGTGCCTCCCGAAAATGCCGCAGCAGCGTGCGCGGGCTCACGGCGGCGGCCAGCGCCACGTCTGCCAGGCAGTAGGGCTGGTCCAGCGTTTTCTCCAGGTGCGTGATGGCGCGGGCCAGCGTGCTGTCACGCGTGTTCGGGATCTGCCCCGCTGCGCTGTGCGCCGCGTGCGAACGGGCCGGGTCGGCCACGGCCGCGGCAGACAGGGCCTCGGCAGTTTCCGGGCCGATAGCCTCGCGCGTAAGGGCCAGCGCAATGCCGATGGACCCGGTGGCCACATCGGCGCTGAGCCAGGGGCCGTCTTCCACCAGCGATTGCGCGGGTGCGGGCTGGATGCCCGGAAAGTCACGCACAAATCCGGCCACGTAGTACCAGGGCAGCGCCACGCGGCGGCCGTCCAGCCGCGCGCTGGCAGCCGCCAGCCATGCGCCGTTGCTCACCGAGATCACCTTCTGGCCCTGGTCCACCGCAATACCGATGCGCCGCACCAGCGCTGTGTGCGCCTGCGTGGCGGCGCGCACGGCCGGGATGTCGGGGCAATGCAGTGGCGCCAGCAGCAGTGCGGTGGCCGGGCCCGTGAACGCGCCCTCGTGGGCCAAGGGCGCCATGAAGGGGCCCAGGCTGTCGGGCGCCATGGGCTCGCCGCGCGCATCGCAAAAGCGCCAGCGAATGCCCGGCGCTGCCGAGCCGCTGCGCAACCTCGCCAGCAGGTTGGCACTGCGCAGGCACTCCACCAGGTGCAGCGCGTGGCCCAGCGCGGTCTGGGGCAGCAGCGGGATGTCGATGTGGCAGGGCGGTGTTGAAGGCATCGGTAGCAGCGGGGGCGGGATGAAGTGTGCGTATGCGCTTGGCGTTATTGGCTTTTTTAATGGCCATTTTGGCTTGTATGACACCGATGTGTCGCTCCTAGCATGGGGCTTCCCTTACTACCTTGCGGTGTTGCCATGCGTCCTGTCCTGTCTGCCCTGTCGATTGCTGCGAGCCTGGTGGCCGCTGCTGCGTCCCTTGCGCTACCCGCCCATGCCCAGGGGCTTGATGCCGAGGGCCTCAAGGCCCTGGATGCGGCCGTAAGCGCCGTGGCGCCCAAGATGGTGCAGTGGCGCCGCGATATCCACCAGCATCCCGAGCTGTCCGGTCAAGAAGTGCGCACCGCCCGGCTGGTGGCCGAGCACCTGAAGAAGCTGGGCATGGACGTGCAGACCGGCGTGGGCGGCACCGGCGTGGTGGGCACCCTGCGCGGCGGCCTGCCGGGCAAGGTGGTGGCCCTGCGTGCCGATATGGATGCGCTGCCGGTGCAGGAGGGTACCGGCCTGCCGTTTGCCAGCAAGGCGAAGGCGAATTACCTGGGCAAGGAGGTGCCCGTGATGCACGCCTGCGGCCACGATGCGCATGTGGCCATGCTGATGGGCGCGGCCGAGGCGCTGGCGGGCATGAAGGCGCAGCTGCCGGGCACCGTCAAGTTCATCTTCCAGCCCGCCGAAGAGGGCGCGCCGGTGGAGGCGGATGCCAACGGCAAGGTGCCCAGCTTTGGCGCCAAGGCCATGATTGAAGCCGGTGCGCTCAAAGACGTGCAGGCCATCTACGGCCTGCACATCACCGCCAACATGCCTTCGGGCGTGGTGGGCTACCGCAGTGGCCCGCTGATGGCGGGGTCGGACAACATCACCATCCAGATCGAGGGCCGCGGGGGTCACGGCTCGTCGCCGTGGTCGGCCATCGACCCCATCGTGGCGGCCAGCCAGGTGGTGCTGGGCCTGCAGACGGTGGTCAGCCGCCAGCTCAACATCAGCCAGGAGCCCGCGGTCATCACCATCGGCCAGATCCAGGGCGGCACCCGCTACAACATCATCCCGGACAACGTGGAGATGCTGGGCACCCTGCGCACGTTTGATGAAGGCATGCGCCAGGAGGCCATCCAGCGCATCACCACCACGGCGGAATCCATTGCGGCGTCCAGCGGCGCGAAAGCCAAGGTGCGCTTTGGGCCGGTGGCCTACCCGGTGACCACCAACCCTGCCGCGCTCACGCAGGCATCATTGCCCGCGCTGAACCTGGCCATGGGCGGCAAGACCATGGTCATCCCCAAGGTCAGCGGCTCAGAAGACTTCTCGGAGTTCCAGAAGGTGACGCCGGGGTTCTTCTACTTCCTGGGTGCGCCGCCCAAGGGCAAGGAATTCACCAAGGCCCCGCCCAACCACTCGGCGCTGTTCGATGTGGACGAAGACCAGTTCCCGGTGGGCGCGCGCAGCCTGGCGGCCCTGGCGGTGGATTTCCTGAAGCGGCCCTGAGGTCGTTGCGCGGGGCAGCCACCGCGCAGCGTCAGGGCAGCTTGAACACGTCGCGCAGAAAGCCCGCCACCGGGTGGCGCGCCGCGGGCAGGTTGATGACCGTATGTGGCCCGCCCGGAATCAGCACGATGCTGGCCTGCTTGTGGTTGCGCAGCGCAGCGCCGCAATGCCCGGCCGCGGCGGGGTTGCCCACCCAGCTGTTGGCGGGTGAGAAGAACGGATCGGTCGAGCTGATGACGTTGAGCACCGGCTTGTCTTCGGGCAGCGCCGTGTTGTGGCTGGCCACGAAGTAGTTGTTCTCGCAGCTCCACGAGAACACGATGCGGCCCGCAAACTCGTTGCCGCGGTAGCGCGCCACGGCCGTGGCGCCTTCGCTGGTGCCCGCCAGCACCCAGCGTGCGGGGTCGGCCCACGGGGCCTGTGCCAGCGCCTGCACGGCCAGTGATACCTCCGACAGCCGCAGCGCATGGATGCGCTCGTACACCTCGGCCGACACGGGTGACTTGTAGGTGAGCCGGTCTGGCAGCGCGAACGAATCGGGCGCCACGCTGGCAATGCCCTGCGTGGCCAGCCACTGCTGCCATTCGCTAATGGCCTTGAGCGCCAGACCTGACGAGCCGTGCATGAACACCACCACCGGGGCGCGCTCGCGCACGCTGGCGGGGGCGTCCTTCCACAGCCCGGTAAACACCTCGCCGCCTGTCACCCGGGCCGGTAGCACCACGGCGGCGCGGTCCATGACGGCGCGGGCCGATTCCGCCGTGTGCACTACAGCTGTGCCCTGCGTGCTGCCCGCGGGCGCTTGCGCCCATGCGGCTGAGAAAAGGGCTGCCGCCAGGGGCAGGCAGAGCCAGCGGGTGGTCATCTTCATCGTCATGTTCATGGTGGGTTCCTCCTGCGGCCGAATGTAGGCAGGCGCATTTGATGCGTCCAATGAATACTGCGGCCGCATTCATAATCCAGACGCATGAATCTCAGCGAACGCCAGTTGCGCCTGTTTGTCACCACCGCAGCGCTGGGCAACATCTCGCGGGCGAGCGAGGCGCTGCACATCAGCCAGCCGGCGCTCACCCGCGCCATTGCCGTGTTCGAGTCGCAGATGGGGGCGCCGCTGTTTCTACGCACCACGCGGCGGGTGGTGCTCACGCCCGAGGGCGAGGCGTTCCTGCCCACTGCCAAGCGCCTGCTGGAAGACCTGGCCGAGGCGGGTCGCATGTTTGCGCCGCAGGGCCAGGGCATCAAAGGGCAGGTGACCGTGGCGGTGGGCAGCTCGTTTGGCTCCATCGTGCTGCCCGGGGCCATCGCTGCGTTTCAGGCGGCGTACCCGGGTGTGCGGCTGCGCGTGGTGGACGACAACAGCGAAGGCATCGCGCGCAAGGTGCGGCTGGCGGATGTGGACCTGGGCATCGGCTCCGCTGTGGGCGATGTGGATGCGCTGGCCTGCCGTCGCCTGCTGACGGCGCCGCTTGGCCTGCTGGCACCGCCCGGGCACTTCGACATCACGGACGCCGATGCGCAGGGCGTGCCGCGCCTGCCGCTGCTGCGCGAGAGTGCCGACACCAGCATCATGCAGCTGCTGCGCATGCACGGCTCGGCGCTGCTGGCGCCCATGTCGCAGGGGGTGGAGGTATCGAGCCTGGCCATACAGCTGGCGCTGGCCGATGCCGGTGTGGGCGTGGCCGTGCTGTCGGCGCTGGGCGCATCGCACCCGCTGGCGCGCGGCATGCGCTTTGTGCCGTTGCAGCCGCAGGTGGAGCGCGAGCTGTTCGTCATGCGCCGCCGCGACCGGCCGCAGAGCGTGGCCGCACGCGCGTTTGAAGACGCCGTGGTGCGCCACCTGCCGCAGGCCGCGCTGCGGCCCGAGGTGACGATCAGCGCCTGAACACTGTGCTCAGGCCCGTGTGCCCAGCAGGCTGCGCGCCACCGCTTCGCCTACCTTGATGCCGTCCACGCCGGCCGACAGAATGCCGCCCGCGTAGCTGGCGCCTTCACCCGCCGGGTACAGGCCGACAGTGTTCAGGCTCTGCAGGTTCTCCCCGCGGGGGATCTTGAGCGGCGACGAGGTGCGTGTCTCCACGCCCGTCAGCACCGCGTCGTGCATGTCAAAGCCCTTGATCTTGCGGCCGAACACCGGCAGCGCCTCGCGCAGCGCCTCGATGGCGTAGCCGGGCAGGGCGGCGTGCAGGTCGCCCAGCGCCACGCCGGGCTTGTACGACGGCTCCACACTGCCCAGCTGGGTCGATGGCTTGCCCGCAATGAACTCGCCCACCAGCTGGCCCGGCGCGCTGTAGTCGCGCCCGCCCAGCACGAAGGCGTTGGATTCGAGCTGGCGCTGCAGCACGCTGCCCGCCAGCGGGTGGAACTGCCCGGCAGGCAGGTTTTCTGCGCCATAGGTCTGGCCCAGGTGCTCCTCGAATGCGGCGGGGTCGGTGGGGTAGTCGCGCGGATCGATCCCCACCACCATGCCGGCGTTGGCGTTGCGCTCGTTGCGCGAATACTGGCTCATGCCGTTGGTGACCACGCGGTTCGGTTCGCTGGTGGCGGCCACCACCGTGCCGCCGGGGCACATGCAAAAGCTGTACACCGCGCGGCCATTGGCGGCGTGGTGCACCAGCTTGTAGTCGGCCGCGCCCAGCAGCGGGTGGCCCGCATGGCGGCCCCAGCGGGCACGGTCGATGACGCCCTGCGGGTGTTCGATGCGAAAGCCGATGGAAAACGGCTTGGCCTCCATGGCCACGCCGCGCTGGTACAGCATGGCAAACGTGTCGCGCGAGCTGTGGCCCAGTGCCATCACCACATGGTCTGCGCGCAGCTCGGTCGTTTCGCCCGTGGCCTGGTTCAGCACCTTCAGGCCGCGCAGGTGGCGGTTTGCCCCGGTGCCTTCCACGATCACGTCGGTCACGCGCTGCTCGAAGCGGATCTCGCCGCCCAGCGCAATGATCTGCTCGCGCAGGTTCTCCACCACCTTCACCAGCTTGAAGGTGCCGATGTGCGGGTGCGCTGCGTACAGGATTTCGTCGGGCGCGCCGGCCTTCACAAACTCGTTCATCACCTTGCGGCCCAGGTGGCGCGGGTCCTTGATCTGGCTGTAGAGCTTGCCGTCGCTGAACGTGCCAGCACCGCCTTCGCCAAACTGCACGTTGCTCTCGGCATGCAGCTCGCGCTTGCGCCACAGGCCCCAGGTGTCCTTGGTGCGCTCGCGCACCGTCTTGCCACGTTCGAGCACGATGGGCCTGAAGCCCATTTGCGCCAGCACCAGCGCGGCAAAGATGCCGCAGGGCCCAAAGCCCACCACCACCGGGCGCAGGGGCAGATCGGCAGGCGCCTGGCCCACCGGGTGCCAAGCCATGTCGGGCGTGGGCTGGATGTGCGGGCTGCCCGCAAACTTTGCCAGCAGCGCGGCTTCGCGCCCGGGCTGCGCCAGCGTCACGTCGACGATGTACACCGCCAGCAGGTCGGCCTTGCGGGCGTCAAAGCTGCGCTTGAAGACGTGGAGGTGGGCAATGTCTGCGGGCGCGAGGCCCATCAGTTGCGTGACGGCAGCGCGCAGGGGCGCTTCGGGCGCTTCGGCCACGGTGAAGGGCAGCCGGATTTCGGAGAGGCGGATCATGGTCTTGCAGGCCCGTGGTTATCGGGCGAAGGGCAATGGCAGAGGGCCACGATGATACGGGGAGTGCCCGGTGCGTGGCCAGTGCGTGCGCCGGCCCTCAGCGGCTTGCAGCGATGCCTGTCAGATAATTGCTATTTATTTGATAGCTGCAAGGCATTATTCTGCAAGCGCTACAGGCCGTTTTGGCTCCAAATCACCCCTCCAAGGCCTCTGGCGGTGCCTTGGGATGGGCTTCACGGTCGCGCCAGCGCAGCTCGGCCATGCCAAAGGCGGCGGCGGCCAGCACCAGCGGTACAAAGTAATACAGCGCGCGGTAGGCCAGCAGCGCGGCGAGCACCTTGTCCTGGCCCAGCGCATCGCCTGCCAGCAGCGCCACACCCACGGCCTCCAGCACCCCCAAGCCTGCGGGTATGCGCAGCACCAGCCCCGCCACCGCGCCCAGCTGCACGGTGGCCAGCGCCGCCGGGTAGCTCACCTGGCCTTGCAGTACCGTCCACAGCGCGGCGCCCATCAGCATCCAGTTGGCGGCGGATATGGCCAGCTGCCACAGCGCCACCGGCCAGCGCGGCAGCGGAAACGCGTGGCCCCGCAGCATGAGCGCGCGCCCGCTGCGCACCGCGCACAGCCCCAGGTACGCCAGCGCCACAGCCCCCAGCGCCGCACCGCCGGCCTGCCAGTGCCACTGCGCTGTGGTCCAGCCCGCCAGCGGCGGCGGCTGCCACACCCACGGCAGCACAGCAGCCAGCAGCAGGTAGCCCACCCAGTTGGTCAGCACGCTGGTGGCCACCACCTGGCCGATGGTGCCGGGGTCCACCTTGCGGCGCGCATACAGGCGGTAGCGCACGCCCACGCCGCCAATCAGCGAGCCCAGGTTGAGCGTGAAGGCGTAGCTGGTCATAGCGATGCCCAGCGTGGTGCTGCGGCCCAGCCGGTGGCCGGTGCAATGCCGGCCAATCAGGTCAAACGTGCCGTACGCGCAGTGGCTGAGCAGCGCCAGCGCGCCCGCCACGGCCAGCGCGCCGGGGGGCAGGGCGCGCAGGGCCTGTAGCACTTCGGACCATTCCACCGTGCGCGCCTGCCGAAACAGCAAGCCCGCCACCAGCAGGAAGAACGCCACGGCAAACCCGCGCGAGACCCAGGGCCACCAAGGGCGTTGCGTGATGCCGCGCCAGCCGCGTGCAGGTGTGGCTCCATCCATGCCGTTATCGGCGAGGGCAGGGCTTACGTGGGGAGTGTGGGCGGCCATGCGTAACAGGAGGCGGCGACGGCAGGCGGTGGAAAACGGCAGGGTGATAGGCTGGGGGTTGAGCGCAAAGCACCGTCAGGCCATCGCACCGGTATCCGGGTTGTGCTTGCCTTCGCCGCCCCGGGGCACACCGCCCGTGCTCGCGGTCTCGTCCCCGTCGCCGGGGCGCGCCAGCTGGATCACCGGCTCGTGCCGTGGCAGCCAGCCAGCCCAGGTGGGGAACCAGCGCATCAGGTGGAACATGGCATAGCTGCGCAGCAGGCGCAGGCCGTCCCACCGGCTGGGCGTGGGCACCTCCACCTGCTTGCAGCTGTTGTCCATCAGGTGCGACAGGCGCGACATCAGGTGCGCATTGAAGGCGCGGTCGCGGATGACCACGTTGGCCTCCAGGTTCAGCGACAGGCTCAGCGGGTCAAGGTTGCTCGACCCCACGGTGGCCCATTCGTCGTCCACCAGGGCCACCTTGCCGTGCAGGGGGCGGTCGCAGTATTCATAAATGCGCACACCGGCCCGCAGCAGGTGGTCGTACAGCATGCTCGCCGCGGTGCGCACGATGGCCATGTCGGGCTGGCCTTGCAGGATCAGCTGCACGTCTACCCCGCGCCGTGCCGCGCGACGGATCTCGCGGATGAAGCGGTAGCCCGGGAAGAAATACGCATTGGCAATCACCACCCGGTGGCGCGCCGCGCGCAGGGCGACGCGGTAGTGGCGTTCGATGTCGTTGGTGTGGTGGTGGTTGTCGCGCGTGACGAAGATTGCGTCGGCGGCCCCTGCGTGCGGCGGTTGTGCAGCGGAGCCTGGCATGGGCTGGGGCACCGCCGCCGCCTTCGCCGGGCGCCGCCAGCGTGGCACGCGGCCCAGCACCGCGTCGTGCGTGAACTGGCGCAGCTGCGCCACGATGGGCCCGCGCACCTGCACGGCGTAGTCCTGCTTGGCCTCGGGGCCATAGTCAGCCACATGGTCGGCCGAGTAGTTGATGCCGCCGATGAAGCCGACCTCGCCGTCCACCACCACAATCTTGCGGTGCATGCGCCGCAGCAGGTTCAGCCGCTGGCCCATGATGGTTCGGCCGGGGTCGAAGATGCGCAGCTGCACGCCGGCCTCCACCAGGCTCCCCACAAAATCCTTCGACAGTCCGGCCGAGCCAAAGCCATCGACCAGCGCATGCACCTGCACGCCACGGCGGGAGGCCGCCAGCATGGCGGCGTGCAGCGCCTGGCCGATCTTGTCCTCCCACAGGATGAAGGTTTCCAGCATCACCTCGTGCCGGGCCGATTCGATGGCACTGAAGACGCGCGGAAAGAATTCCTCGCCGTTTTCCAGCAGCTCGAAATGGTTGCCCGGGACCCAGCGGGACGAGCGCTGCGGCATGAAGCGGCGGTTCACAGCAGGATCTCCGCCGCCAGCGGGGCGTGGTCCGAGAGCTTGTCCCACGGCTTTTTGGGCAGCGACAGCGGCGTGTGCACCGCGGCGTTGCGCACGTAGATGCGGTCCAGCGCCAGCAGCGGCATCGACGCCGGGAAAGTGCGCACCGCGCGGCCAAAGGCCTGCACAAACACTTCCTGCATGCCCGCATCGCGCTGCAGCACACCATGGGCACGCTGGCGCCAGTCGTTGAAGTCGCCGGCCAGCACCACGGCCTCGTTGGCCGGAAAGCTGCGCACCAGCGCCGCCACGCGCTTGAGCTGCTGCTGGCGGTGCGATTCCTGCAGGCCCAGGTGTACGCAGATGGCATGTACAGGCAGGTGGTGGCCCGGGGGCTGCAGCACGCAGTGCAGCATGCCGCGGCGCTCGGGACCGCTGATGGAGATGTCGTGGTTCTCGTAGTGCGTGATCGGAAATTTGGACAGCAGCGCATTGCCGTGATCGCCGTTGTCGTACACCGCGTTGCGTCCGTAGGCATGCTGATGCCAGATGGTGTCGGCCAGGAACTCGTAGTGCGGCACCTGCGGAAAGTTGGCAAACCGGCTGGCGTGGCGGTGGTGGGTGCCCAGCACTTCCTGAAGGAACACCAGGTCGGGCCCCACCGCGCGCACCGCATCGCGCAGCTCATGCAGGATGAAGCGGCGATTGAAGGTGGTGAAGCCCTTGTGCACGTTCACGGTAAGGACCTTGAACGCAATGGGCTGGGAGGGGTTTTGGGCCATGGACAGACAATCTTTGTGAGGGCACCAGAAGCCGCCGCGAAGGACGGGCCGGGTGCTTCATTGATTGTTCTGGCGGCGTGTGGCCTGTGCTGTAGGACGCCGGGCCGTTGGCATGTGCTGCCGTGGCCGAAGAAGGAAAAGGGCCCTGCCGGCGGGCCCCGACACTGGGAGGGAAATGCGGCACAAACCGGACTGACCGGCGCGCCGCACGCATGGTCAGGCCGGCAGGAATCCCTCGACCGACAGGTAGCGCTCGCCCGTGTCGTAGTTGAATCCGAGCACGCGCGCGCCGGCGGGCAGCTCGGGCAGCTTCTGCGCAATGGCCGCCAGCGTAGCGCCTGACGAAATGCCTACCAGCATGCCCTCCTCACGCGCGCAGCGGCGGGCGTATTCACGCGCCGGTTCGGCATCGACCTGGATCACGCCGTCGAGCAGGCTGGTGTCGAGGTTCTTGGGCACAAAGCCGGCGCCAATGCCCTGGATGGGGTGGGGCGAGGGCGCACCACCGGAAATCACGGGCGAGGCCGCAGGCTCCACCGCAAACACCTTCAGTTGCGGAAACTTCGCCTTGAGCACGCGCGCCGCGCCGGTCAGGTGGCCGCCCGTGCCCACGCCGGTGATGAGCGCGTCCAGCCCATCCGGGAAGTCCGCCAGGATTTCCTGCGCGGTGGTGCGTACGTGGATGTCGATGTTGGCGGGGTTTTCAAACTGCTGGGGAATCCACGCGCCGGGCGTTTGCGCCTGCAGCTCCTGCGCACGGGCGATGGCGCCCTTCATGCCCTTTTCGCGCGGCGTCAGGTCAAACTGCGCGCCGTAGGCCAGCATCAGGCGGCGGCGCTCGATGCTCATGCTGTCGGGCATCACGAGGATCAGGCGGTAGCCCTTCACAGCCGCCACCAGCGCCAGGCCAATGCCCGTGTTGCCACTGGTGGGCTCGATGATGGTCCCGCCGGGCTTGAGGGCACCCGACTTCTCGGCATCTTCCACCATGGCCAGCGCGATGCGGTCTTTGATGGAGCCACCGGGGTTGCTGCGCTCGGACTTCACCCACACATTGGCGCCCGCGCCAAACAGGCGGTTGATACGCACGTGGGGCGTGTTGCCGATGGTCTGCAGAATGCTGTCAACTTTCATGGCGTCTCCTGAAGCGGGAAGAGGGAAGAAGGGAGGCTGCGATGCTATGGCGCGCGTCGTGGCCCGGTCGTCAGCACATTCTGAACTACCTGTTCAGTGCGCTGCCGCATATCCATATGCAGCCCGTGCAGCCCGTGGGCGATAATCCGCCCCGTGAAGCACGCCAGACCGCCGCTGGTGCAATCTGGGAAACCAGGCACTGGAGGAACGTCCGGACTGCACAGGACAGCGTAGCAGCTAACGGCTGCCCACCGTGAGGTGAGGATCAGAGCAACAGAGACGAGTCGGAACAGGCAGCAAGCCACCGAAGGTGTTCTATCGGTTGCCCGCGCAAGCGGGCACGGCTGGCGCAAGCCAGACGGTTTGCGGCGAAAGCCGCAAAGACGATAGCCACCCGAAGCGGGCGGCGCCCGCTTCGGGTGAAACGGGCAATCTCTACGCGCAGCAATACCAAGTAGGCCAACGTTGATGTGGTTCCGCAGAGTTGGCGGGTAGGTAGCACCGAGCCGTGGTGGCGACACCCGGCCCAGATTAATGGCGGTCACACTGCGGGCAACCGTGGTGCACAGAATCCGGCTTATCGGCGCGCTTCACACTATCTTTTCGCGACGGCAGCCTGCCTGCCATGCCGCCCCGGTGGTGATGCGGGCGGGCCAGGCTCTCAGCTTCTGGCGCAATGCGGGGCGTGCCCACGCTCCAGTTCGGTGGCCCGCTCCACGGTGTCGGGGTGGCTGCTCAGCAGCGACCACACCGGGTGTGCATCGCCGGTTTTCGGCTTGCCGGCGGTACCGCCCGTACTGCCCTGTTTTTCTGCAGAGCCCTTGTTGCCCTTGTTGCCCTTGTTGCCCTTGTCATCCTTGCCTGCCTTGCTGTCCTCATCCCGCGCCACGGCCAGCAGCAGCTGCGCCATGGGTACGGTGGGCATTCCGGCCTGTTGCATGGCGGCAATGGCGTAGCAGTCGGCCTCGCGCTCGTGGTTGCGGCTATAGGCCAGCCCGGTCAGCAGCGATGCGCCGGTGGACACGACTGAAGACACATCCCCCAGCGCCAGCCCCAGGCCCACGTTAAGCACGCCCTGCTCGACCACCATGCGCGTGCTGTGACGGTGCATCACATGGCCGATCTCGTGGGCCAGCACTCCCACCAGGGCCTCGTCGGGCAGGTTCTTTTCGGCAGCGGCCTTGACCATGCCGTCGGTCATCACGACGCGGCCACCGGGCAGGGCAAAGGCATTGGCCCCCATGCCCGAGCGGAAATCGAGCGACAGCGCGGGGCGGTAGCCCGGGTAGCGGTGCGACGTGGCGGAGGCCTGCTGCACCAGCGCGTCAAACCGCGCCCGCAGTTCTTGCTGCCGGGCGGCGGGCAGCTTGCTGGGCTTGAGGGTGCCCTGGTCCATCTGCCGCATTGCGTTGTCGGCCATGCTGGTTTCCCAGCCCAGCGGCACGAACTGCGTCAGCTGGGTGGCCGCCCACGGCGTGCCATAGCGATAGAACAGGCCCAGGCCCACCACGGCTGCAAGCGTGACGCCCAGCAGCATGGGCCAGCGCGTCTGCATGCGCTGGGCGATGCCCGGGCGGTCGCCCGCTGCGGCCAGCGCGGCGCGCCAGGGGCCCACGGCGTCGATTTCCAGGCTGCCATGGTCCCGCAGGTCCACCACCACACGCACTTGCGGGCGCTTGTCGTTCCAGGCCTCGGGCCAGCCGACGTCGCCATACGCAAAGACGACGGGCGCTGTGCCTGGCGCCGACAGAGAGTGCAGCCTGAGCGAAGGCCCCTGTGCCGTGGGCTGCAGACTCACCAGCACCGGCTGTGCCTGGCTGCTGCGCCCGTCAAACCAGCGGCCCGGCAGCAGATTGCCGGGTGCAGCAGCGGCGACGTTCATGCTCGCTGCCCCGCTATGCCTTGCCCCGTTGCCGGGGCTTGCAACCGGCGTGCTCGTAGCGCGGGCCGCCGTGCAAGGGCCGCCCCGCCGCACGGGCGGTGTCCCCCTTCCCGCGCGCAGCGCGAGAGAAGGGGGAAGCGGTGAAGCCGCTCAGGGGGATGCCTCTGCACGTCAGCCGATCAGGTCAAGCCCGGCCGCATCCGCCAGCGCATCGCCCAGCGCGCCCTGCTGCTGGCGCGCCATGGCGCCGGCGATCTGGTCCACGCCGCCCTTGACGTGCAGCGTGACCGACTCGAACTTCATGCGGTACTCGCTCACCAGGGCAAACGGCCGGTACAGGCCCAGGGTGAACAGCGTGAGCAGCATGTTCTTGATGCGCAGCGCCACGTACCGACCCGTGCGCAGGCGGCACCGGAAGCGCGCCACATGGCTCACGCCCACGTTGCTCCACATCAGCTGGAACATGCGCGCCTCGCGGTAGGCGCGGGCCGGTGCCGACGCCAGGAACATCAGGATCACGACGCCGACGAACGCCACGATGATCAACAAGAACAGCCACAGGCCCAGGTTGCCGCCCGGTTTGCCGAAGAACGCCAGCGAGCCGCCGGCCAGCGCAGTGAGCACCAGGCTCAGGCCCACCACCGTCACCACAAAGACGGCCACGGTGGCCAGCCAGATTTTCACGAAATCCATGTACACCGGCTTCCAGCGGCCCCCTTCGGTGCCGATGCGCGCCTTGCGCACCAGCAGGCTCTTGAAGTTGTATTCGAGCCCGATGAAGCACAGGATGGACAACACCACGCCCAGGGTCACCAGCGCACCCATGGCGGCCGTGAAAGCGGGCATCTTGGCGGCAGGGGGGGCGTCGCCAGCGTCAAGCGCCTGGGCCAATTCGGGCGACAGCACCTGCAGCCCGGTGAACACGCCAAACCACACGGCGGCCAGCGCAAACACGGGCCAGCTGGCCAGGTACACCTCTTTCCAGCTGGCGGTGAATTGCAGCCGCAGGCCGCGCCAGCGCGTGGCGCCCAGCCGAAAACGCATGGCGCTGGCCCAGATGAAGGGCGCCAGCGCCGCGCCACCCAGCAGGAACAGCCCCACGGCCAGGTCCTGCCCGGTGTTGGCCGCGATGTTGTAGGCAACGGTGAGCAGCATCAGCAGCACAAAGCCCATCACCATCTTGCGCTGCTGCGCGGTGAATTCAAGCGGGCTGCCGGCCACGAGCGAGTGGCTGTAGAAGTACTGCGCCGTGCGGCGCCGGGCCCAGGGCGTGTAGATGCCCAGCGTGACGATGGAAAGCAGCACGTTGACGATCCACACCCGGAAGTACTCGCCACCGCTGCCGGTGAATTCCATGGGGTGTGCGTCGATGTTCTGCGGCACAAAGGTCGACATCGGGCCGGCCGGCTGACCGGCCGCGGGCTGCTGTTGCATGAACTCTCCCTCCTGTTTTGGGCGCAGTGTAGCCCCGACGGCGGGTTTTGGCATCAAAGTGGCCGGGGGTCCTTTGTTCAATTGCCTGGATAGCTATCTATTTGATAGTGCAGCGGCAGGGCCTCGGCAGGTTTCTAGAACTTTTCCCAGGGCTGCAGGTAGCGCCACTGCCCCTCGGGCACCTTGGACAGCGGCACACGGCCGATGCGGATGCGCTTCATGGCCACCACTTGCAGGCCCACTGCCTCGCACATGGCCGGTACCTGGCCGGGCCGGATGCCCTTGAGCGCAAAGCGCAGCTTGGTCTCGCTTTGCCAGCTCACCTTGACGGGGGGCAGCGGCCGGCCGTTGAACGACAGCCCGTGGCACAGGCGCTGCAGGCCGTGGGGCGCAATGGTGCCCGCTACTTCGACAATGCACTCCTGCTCCAGCGACTCGATGTCTTCGGCCAGCTTGCGGGCGATGCGCTTGTCCTGCGTGTACACCACCAGACCGCTGGCCTCGGTGGGCAGCGGCGTAAAGCACTCCAGCTGCCGGAAGTGCCGCTGCAGCAGCCGGATGCCCGAGGCGTCTTCAGCCAGGTGCGACTGCGCCCCAAGCAGCGTGACGGCCTGCGGCGCGCCCTGGCTGCGGCTGCCGTGCGCGGCTGTACCTGCCGGGCCGGCGGGCTGGGCCAGCCCGGCTTCAAACCCCGGCGGCTTGTGCAGCAGCAGCGTGACGGGGGTGAGCGCCAGAAGGCTGGCATCGGGGTCCACCGCCACGGCCTGGTCGGGGCGCACACGGGCGCCGGGCAGCTCGACCACCTTGGAGTCCACGCTGACAAAACCCCCCTCAATGAACTGTTCGGCGGTGCTGCGCGAGCAGTTCAGCTGATCGGCCACGCGTTTGGCCAGGCGGATGTGGGAAGGGTCAGAGTGCTTGTCGGTCATGGGTGGGCGGCGGTTTTCTTTGATGCGTCTTGGATGGATGGGGTTGGCAAAGGCGCTTGCTGTGCGCTGCGCATGCAGTGGGCGCTCTCTTCGCCAGGGACGCCAAGCAAGGGCCGCCCCGCAGCGAGGGCGTCGTCCCCCGGGTGGGGGAAGGCGCCGCAGGCGACTCAGGGGGCGAGCGTTCTTATTCGTTCCACATGTGCCAGCAGCGAGCGCTGTGCCACTGGCCACATGCGCGGCGGCACGTCGTCGTAGGCGTGGCGCACCCAGTCTTCCATGGTGCCCTCGGGCTGGGCCTGCATGGCGGCCATGACCTTGGCCTCGCGCGCCAGCCGGTGCGCCTTGAGTTTGGCAATTGACTGGCGCGCCCCCAGCAAGGGGCCGCCCAGCACGTAGCCGTGGGCCGGCAGAATGAATTCCACACCGTGCAGCGCGCAGGCGGCGTCGAGCCGGTCGAGCGAATCGAGGTAGTCGGCCATGTTGCCGTCGGGCGGGTCGATCACGGTGGTGCTGCCGTTCAGGATGTGGTCGCCACTGAACAGCAGTCCGTCTTCGATCAGCAGCAGGCACAGATGGTTGGCCGCGTGCCCGGGGGTGTGGATGACCTGCAGGGTATGGGTCACGGGGCCATCTGGCGCAAGTCCAGCAAGCACCAGCAGCTCATCATTTTGTAGCGCACGGTCGGGTGTGAATTCGCTGGCCGCGCGGGCGGTGGGGGCCGATGGCAGGCCCAGCACCGGGGGGCGCGGCCTGCCAGCCTGCTCGCACATCGCCTGCAGGGGCGCCGCGCCGGGCGAATGGTCGGGGTGCGAGTGCGTGCACACGATCATGCGGATGTCGCCCCCTGCGGCGCGCCACAGCTTGTCCAGGTGCGCCGGGTCGGCCGGGCCGGGGTCGATGGCGATGAAGCCGGTGGCGGGGTCGCCCACCAGGTAGCTGTTGGTGCCGGGGCCGGTCATCACCCCGGGGTTGGGCGCAGTCAGGCGCTGCACGTTGCGCAGCAGCGGCACGGGGCGTTCTGCCTGCCAGTCCAGCGGGTGCACGATCTGCCCGTCGGGGCACACCATGGCCAGCTCGCCAAAGGGCGTTTCGTCTTCCATGTAGCGCGCTTCCTTGCCCGCCAGGATGCCAGCGCGCGGGCAGCTCACCCACAGCGGTTGCTCATCGGCCAGCGCGTCAAACACATCCTGCGTGCGGGCAAAGGCCGCCAGCCGCCGCAGCGTGCGGATGGTGGGGAAGATCATGAAGAATTGCCCCGCCTCGTGCCGCGCCAGCGCATCGGCCGGGCGCACCCACACGGGCTCGAACTGCTCGGCCTCGTCGGCCACGGGCTCCTGGCCCTCGGGCATGCGGGCGACGAGAAACGGCACTTCGAAGCGCCGCGCCAGGTCGCGGTCGGCCGTCCAGTGCGCCAGCAAGAACACGGCGTCCGCCGCCGGGCGCAGGCCCCGGGCCTGGCACTGGGCCACAAACGGCTGGTGGCGGTCGATGGCGGCGATGTCTGCGGTATCGGCCCACTGGCCCTTGCGCGCGCCGTCGGCGTGGCGGGCCAGCAGCACGCCCAGCTCTTCGAAGCTCTCGCGGATGGCGGCGATGGCCTGCGTGAGGTGCAGGTCGTCCTGCGTGGGGCGGCGGTCGGCCGCGGCGTGCGTGGCGGGCGCGGCATCCAGCGCGTCGATGCCGCCGCCGGGGAACACATAGGCATTGGGCGCAAAGCTGGCAGTGGCCGAGCGCCGGGTCATCAAGACCTCCAGCCCGCCAGGCGAGCCCGGGCTGGCGGGGGCATCGCGCAGCAGCAGCACGGTGGCAGCCGCGCGGGTGGCTACGGGTTCGCGGTGGGGGTGCAGTTGTTGGGTGGTGCGGGGCATCAGGCCATTATCGAGCCGCGCCGCCCGGCATGCCTTTCCAGGCACCAACGGCCATAATCCGGCCATGCAGATTCACTTCACCAAAATGCAGGGTGCCGGGAACGACTTCGTGGTGCTCGACGAAACGGCGGGCCGCCTGGGCCTGACGGCTGCGCACTACCGCTTTCTGGCTGACCGACACTTTGGTGTGGGCGCCGACCAGATCCTCACCGTACGTCCGTCACCCGCAGAGGGCCTTGATTTTGAATACGTCATCCACAACGCTGATGGCGGGGAGGTGGAGCAGTGCGGCAACGGCGCACGCTGCTTCGCACGTTTCGTACGCGACAAGGGCCTGACCGCCAGCGACACCATCCGTGTGCAGACGAAAAGTGGCGTGATCGCCCCGCGCCTGACGCCTGATGGCCGGGTCACGGTCGACATGGGCCGCCCGGTGTTTGACCCGGCGCGCGTGCCGTTCGATACCGCCGGCTTGGTGCCCGTGGATCATGGCTCAGGACAGAAATGGCCCCTGGCGCTTGATTTAATTGCCTCTGATGCTACTGTATTAGTAGCAGTTGCTTCCATGGGCAACCCGCACGCCGTGCAGCTGGTCGACGATGTGGACACCGCCCCCGTGGCGCTCACCGGCCCGCTGATAGAAAACCACCCGCGCTTTCCCCAGCGCGTGAACGCCGGCTACCTGCAGGTGGTGGACCGTGGCCATGTGCGGCTGCGCGTGTTCGAGCGCGGCTCTGGCGAGACGCTGGCCTGCGGCACGGGCGCCTGTGCAGCCGTGGCATCGGGCATCCGCCTGGGCCTGCTGGACGCCACCGTGCAGGTCGACACGCGCGGCGGCCGCCTGACCATCGCCTGGAGCGGCGACGAGGCCGACTCCGTTTTCATGACCGGCCCGGCCACCACCGTGTTCGAAGGCCAGATCGATTTACCTGACACCCTCTCATGACCACGTCCACTCCGTCCTCCATTGCTCCGATCACCGAAGACGACATCGCCCACTTCCTGACGAACACGCCGGGCTTTTTCGAGCGCCACGCCGAGGTGCTGGCCAGCGTGCAGATCACCAGCCCGCACGGCGCCCGCGCCGTGAGCCTGCAGGAGCGCCAGGCCGAAATGCTGCGCGAGAAGATCAAGGGGCTGGAGCACCGCATCATGGACATGGTGCGCAACAGCACCGAAAACGCGGCCATTGCACAGAAGGTGCACCAGTGGACCAGCGCGCTGCTGCAGGTCAAGGACCCGTTCGACCTGCCCCAAGCGGTGGTGGATGGCATCCGCATCCTGTTCGACGTGCCGCAGGCCGCCGTGCGCGTGTGGGAAGTGGCTGCGCCGTACATCGACGCCGACTTCACCCAGGGTGCCAGCGACGATGCGCGCGCCTTTGCCTCGTCGCTGACCATGCCGTTCTGCGGCCCGAATCTGGGTTTCGAGCCTGCCGGCTGGCTGGTGGCCGAGGCGGGCGAGCCTGCCCAGTCCATCGCCCTGCTGCCGCTGCGCGCGGGTGCCATCGACAGCGCCACGCCAGCGTTTGGTCTGCTGGTGCTTGGCTCGCCCGACCCGCAGCGCTTTGACGCGACGATGGGCACCGACTTCCTGGCGCGCATGGCCGAGCTGGCCAGTGCAGCGCTGATCCGCCTGAAATGAGATCCCCCCTCAGCCTGATGTGAGACACCCCCCTGAGGCGCTGCGCGCCTTCCCCCCGCTCTCGCTTCGCGGTGCTGCGCGGGCAGGGGGACGACGCCCTCGCTGCGGGGCGGCCCTTGCCCGGCGTCCCGCGCCTGCTGCGTGCGGGTTTCAGTCGCCTGGCTGTTGTATTGCACTTCGCTGCCGCGCGCGGCACCCCGTGCGCCACTGACGCCATGCCCGACGCCGCCATCGAGCAGCTCCCCACGGACCCCCACGTCCTGCGCTACCTGGAGCATGTGCGGGTCGAAAAGCGGCTGGCCGACCGCACGGTCACGCTCTACACGCTGGATCTGCAGCGGCTGGCGCAGATGGCTGCGGGCGTGAACCTTCCGCTCTTGCAATTGCAGACTGCGCACATCCGCCGCTTTGCGGCGCAGATGCACGGCGCGGGGCGCAGCGCGCGGGGCATTGCGCTCATCCTGTCAGGCTGGCGCGGGTTCTATGTGTGGGCAGGGCGCCAGGGGCTTATCAGCCACAACCCGGTGCAAGACGTGCGCGCTCCCAAGGCGCCCAAGCCGCTGCCCAAGGCGCTGGGCGTGGACGATGCCGTGCGCCTGGCCGAGTTTGAACACGCCGGCGGCGACCCGTGGCTGGAGGCGCGCGACGCCGCCATGGTCGAGCTGCTGTACGGCTGCGGGCTGCGCGTGGGCGAGCTGGCGGGGCTGGATGCGATTCCGAACGCAGACACCCAGCGCCTGGGCCGTGGCTGGGTAGACCTGGACGCGGGCGAGGCGCACGTGTTCGGCAAGGGCAGCAAGCGGCGCAGCGTGCCCGTGGGCGTGGCGGCAACGACTGCCCTGCGCGCGTGGCTTGCGCAGCGCGCTGCGCCTTTTGGTGGCGATGCGTCGCCCCGGCTGGACGTAGCGATGTTTGTAGGCCAGCGCGGCAAGCGCCTGACCGCGCAGTCCATCTGGCTGCGCCTGCGCCAGCGCAGCCAGCAGGCCGGGCTGACCACGCCCGTGCATCCGCACATGCTGCGCCACTCGTTTGCCAGCCACCTGCTGCAAAGCAGCGGCGACCTGCGCGCGGTGCAGGAGCTGCTGGGCCACGCCAACATCACCACCACGCAGGTCTACACCCGGCTGGATTTCCAGCACCTGGCCAAGGTGTACGACGCGGCACATCCCCGCGCTCGCAAGAAGCCCGGCTGACTGAACGAGGCGCTTGTCCCGCAAGGGCATGCGGGTGGCACGCCTGGGCTGCACTGCCTCTGCGACCGATGTCCAGGCGGCCTGGCGAGCCTCCATTTTTGGGTTTAACCCACTGGATTTGTCAACAATTGTCAGGCGGCGCCGCGACACCCGAATGCGAGGACGGGCGTCCATAGAATCGCGCCCGACCGAAAGACCGGGCGCAGGGCGCCAACGTTCGGCGCAGGCCAGGGGGTAGCTTCCCGAGGCGCTCGATTCACCCCCTTCTTCCCTCGCTTATGCCCTGTTTCAAAGTCCCGTGTTTCAGGGCCGCCGTGCCCGCCATGCTGTTGGGCGCAGCCGCGCTGCTTGCAAGCAGCGCCGTCACTGCCCAGTCCCTGGGCATGTTCCTTTCGCCGCCGGGCGAACAGAACACCACCCGGCCCGGCGCGATCGTGGAGGGCTTCTCTGGCGCCACAGGGGCGATTGGCGCGACAGGCAATTTTGCCGTGGGGCCCTGGTCTGGCGCGACCGCTGGCGTCACGCGGGCTGCCGCCAACAGCTTTGGTGGAGCGGGCGGATCCGGAACATATCTGGCGCTGTCGACCGGCAGCCAGGTCTCCATCACCCTGACGGGGGACCGAAAGTACGTAGGGTTCTGGTGGTCCGCGGGAAACTCCGGGAACACCATCGAGTTCTACGACGACACCAACACGCTGCTGGCAACCTTCACCACCAACTCGTTGACCACGCTGCTTGGCGGCGGCGGCAACATCACTGCCATCAATGGCAGCCAGTATGCAAAGGCGGCGTATTTCGGCAATCCCAATCCTCCGGCAGGGCGCAACACCAGCGAGCCCTACGGCTACGTGAATTTGCTGCTGCAGGGTACAACGGTCAGCTTCCGGCGGATTGTCATCCGGCACGCAGGCGGTGGAGGTTTCGAGCTGGACAATCTGGCCGTGAGCGACTCGGCCACAGTGCCCGGCCCGTGGGTGAACTACGGAACCATCACCGTCAGTTTGCCTCCGGGGGCCATCGGAGCCGCGGACGATACGGCCAGCACGGCGCGCGACACTGCGGTCTCTGGCAATGTTGCGACGAATGACACCACGGTGCCTGGCGCGACCTTCACGATCACCTCGTCGCCCGCCAATGGCGTTGTCTCCCTGAATGCGTCCACGGGCGCCTACACGTACACCCCCAATGCCGGCTTCGCGGGTGCAGACACTTTCACCTACCAGCAATGCAAGCCGGCGCCCGACCAGACCGTGTGTGTATCGGCCTCCGTCAAGGTGACGGTGGCACCCCGGGCGGTCAACGATACCGGGGTCACGGCGACCAACAC
The DNA here is from genome assembly GCF_051942715.1 of Acidovorax sp. BL-A-41-H1. Taxonomy (NCBI): domain Bacteria; kingdom Pseudomonadati; phylum Pseudomonadota; class Betaproteobacteria; order Burkholderiales; family Comamonadaceae; genus Acidovorax; species Acidovorax sp. BL-A-41-H1. Next base: position 987,275 of record NZ_JBPVJQ010000003.1, read on the forward strand.
ACCGCTCAGCGCCTCGGTGGCAACGAACGACTTCATACTGGCTGGCTCGACGTTCTCGACCATTTCGGCGCCGACCAACGGCAATCTGGTTCTGAATGCCGCCACGGGTGCGTACACCTACACGCCCAATGCCGGGTATGCAGGTACCGACACATTCGTGTACCGCGTGTGTCTGCCGGCCCCCAATGCCGCGCTGTGCGACAACGCCACGGCGACCATCACCGTGACTCCGCAAGCCGTGCCGGTTGCCTCCAGCGTGTCGGTCAGCGGAACAGCCACCGTCGGCCAGTCGTTGACGGGCAACTACACCTACAGCGATGTGAATGCGGATCTGGAAGGCATATCGGTCTTCCGGTGGGTGCGCAGCCCCACGAACAGCGTGGCGGGCGGAGTGGATGTGGGCAATGCCACTTCCTACACCACGGTGGCAGCGGATGGCGGCAGCTTCCTTTTCTTCTGCGTGACGCCCGTGGCAGTCACCGGCCTGTCTCCCGGTGCCGAAGTCTGCGGCCCTGCTGTTCAGGTCGCTGCCGTGGCTGCTTCCTCGCCGGCGTCCATTCCGACACTGTCTGAATGGGGCCTGATCATCCTGTCGATGCTCATGGGTGCGTTCGCGTTCGGACACTCCCGCTTGCGTCGCTAGGCGGCTGCCCTGCCCGCTGCAATTGGGCGGCGTGCACACACCAGCCAGGGAGGACGACGCTGTCTCAAAGGCAGGGCTGGGCGCCTCGCCTTCAGAACAGAGTACGGAACACGACCCGCTTGCCGCAAGGCGCTGCCAAGTCGTCAGGGACTCGGGCCGCCCCGCCACGGGCTTGCACGGACGGCTGCGGGCTTTGTAACAGGGCTCGCTCAGCCGGTCAGCCAGCGTAGGAGAGCGCCCCTGCGATCCGTGGAGCAAAGTGCCCACCGCCTTCAAGGGTCAGGCGCTCAGGCGGCAGTTTGAAGGTATCGACCGTTGCCACAAGCTCCGATGCCTGCTGGTTGAGCGATGCTGCTGCCGCCGCCATTTCCTCGACCAGCGCAGCGTTTTGCTGGGTGGCCTGGTCCATCTGGCTGACAGCCACGTTGATCTGGTCCATGCCCTGGCTTTGCTCGCCGCTGGCCGATGTGATCTTTCCCACGATCTCGGTGACCCGGCGGATGGAGTCGACCACGTCATGCATCTTGGCGCCCGCACGGTCTACCAGTGCGGTACCGTCCTTGACCCTCTCGACGCTGCCGCTGATGAGCTTTTTGATTTCGTGCGCGGCGTCTGCCGAGCGGCCTGCCAGGTTACGCACTTCAGAGGCCACCACAGCAAACCCGCGGCCCTGTTCGCCTGCCCTGGCCGCCTCCACAGCGGCGTTCAGCGCCAGGATGTTGGTCTGGAAGGCAATGCTGTCAATGACCCCGATGATGTCCGAGATCTTCCCGCTGCTCTCGTCCATGGCTTTCATGGTGCGCACCACATCGGCCACCGCGGCGCCGCCCTCGATGGCCACTGCGGTCGCGGCCGCGGCCAGTTCGTTGGCCTTGCGGGAGTTGTCGGCGTTCTGACGGACGGTGGAATTGAGCTCCTCCATCGAGGCCGCCGTCTGTTGCAGCGCGCTGGCCTGTTCCTCGGTGCGGGCTGACAAGTCGTTGTTGCCCTGCGCGATCTGTTGCGACGCGCTGGCCACGCTGACCGAGCTTTCATGCACCGTACCTACCATTTGCACCAGGCTTTGCTGCATGCGCTTGAGCTGCGCCATCAGGCTGGTGCCGTCGCCGGGCCGCAAGTCGATGGCGACGGTCAGGTCACCCTGGGCAACGCTGGTAGCCAGGGCCGCCGCAATGGCAGGCTCTGTGCCAAGCTGGCGGATGATGCTGCGCGCCACGTAGTAGCCAAAACCGAGCGCAAAGGCCACGCCCGATGCAATCGCCAGCATCATGAAGAGCTTGATGCTCTGGTACATGCTGACGGCGCTTTCGTACTCGGCGCGCGCGGTATCAAGCTGCACCTGCACCAGGGCGCCCAGCACTTCCTGCAGCGGGTCGATGGCGGGGTACATATCGTTGGCGGCGTAGGCGGTAAGGCCGGCTGTATCGTTGGCGCGCACCAGTGCCTCAATGGTCTGCACGGCCTTGTCGGCGGGGGCCTTGAGCTGCTGGAACTGCTTGACCAGGTGCACTTCTGTGGGCACCAGTTCGGTCGCAAGGTATGCCGACCAGTTGTCGGCAATGTCCTTCTTGGCCTTCTCCAGCGATGCGAGTGCCTGCTGCTGGGTGAAGCCGCCGTCGCGTACCTTGTGCGCGGCGTCCACCACGTCGACCGCATAGGCGTCCGATACCAGCTTGATCTGCTTGAGCGGAATCACGCGGTCCAGGTAGACCGTGTTGAGGCCCGCGTTCGCCTGCCGCATTCCCGACAGTCCCACGACGCCGATAGCGACGGTGAGCAGCACCATTGCCGCCAGCAGGAACGCAAGGCGGGTCGAAATTTTGAGGCGGGCGAAACCCATGGTCTTTCCTTCTTGATCGCAAAAATTGGAGAGAGAAAATTCTTCGTTGATCGTTATCAGCTGCCATGCAAGAGTTGCGCCACGTGTTGATGCTCCGGGCTGCCAGCCTCAGTCGCACGGGCTCTTTGCCGGCTGTTCTAGCGTGAACCCAGCGCCAGCCGCGGGGCAGCGCGGGGCAGGGCGCGGGCCTGGCCGTTCTTTCCGTCTGTGGGGCCGCGGAGCTGCGCAAGCTGTTGCCCGTCGCCGTTGATACGGAATGCCGCCACCACCTCCACCAGCTCAGAGGCCTGGGTGTTGAGGCTGCTGGCGGCCGCCGCCATTTCTTCAACCAGTGCTGCGTTCTGCTGTGTGGCCTGGTCCATCTGGGTCACGGCTTCATTGACCTGGCTCACGCCCTGGCTTTGCTCGCTGCTGGCCGCGCTGATGGCGCCCATGATGTCGGTCACGCGGTGGATGGCGTCCACCACATCGGTCATCGTCTGGCCCGCGCGGTCTACCAGCGAAGAGCCCGCCTCCACCTGTTGCACGCTGGCGCCGATCAGCGACTTGATCTCGCGTGCGGCCTCTGCCGAACGGCTTGCCAGGCTGCGCACCTCGCCCGCCACCACGGCAAAGCCGCGGCCCTGCTCGCCGGCGCGGGCGGCTTCCACGGCGGCATTCAGTGCGAGGATGTTGGTCTGGAAGGCAATGCCGTCGATCACGCCGATGATGTCGGAGATCTTGCGCGAGCTGTCGTTGATGCCTTTCATGGTGCGCACCACGTCGGCCACAACGGCGCCACCCTGCGTGGCCACGCTGGAGGCTGTTTGCGCCAGCTCGTTGGCCTGGCGTGCGTTGTCGGCATTCATGCGCACGGTGGAGCTCAGCTCTTCCATGGATGCGGCCGTTTCCTCCAGGGCCGACGCCTGCGTTTCGGTGCGCGTAGACAGGTCGCTGTTGCCGCCGGCGATCTGGCCGCTGGCGCTGGCGACGCTGTCAGAGCCCTGGCGTACACGGGCGACCACATGCGTCAGCGCAGTCTGCATGGCGTCCAGCGAGGCCAGCAGCGGGCTGAACTCATCACGGGCTTTGTCCGTGATGATGCCGGTCAGATCGCCGTCGCGCACGCGGGCCGCGACCAGCTGGGCCTGCGACACACGCGCCTGCAATGTGCTGGCGATATGCCATGAGAACAGAATCAGCCCCACAGTCACACCCACGACGGCGGCCACGAGCGCCAGCAGCGTCTGGCGCACATCGGTTTTGACAGCCACCAAGTGTTCATCCAGCAGCTCGGTCTGGTGATTCTTTTTCTTGGCCACCATCTCCAGCACTACGTTACGGGCTGGGATGGTCTTGTCCACGAGCATGTCAAACGCTTCGTCCTTACGACTCTGCTCGATCAGCTTGACGTTCTCACCTGCCACCAGCCAGAAGTTGTCGAGCGCCTTCGCCAGCGCATTGAACTGGGCCTTGTCCTCATCGGTGATGGCGGTCTTTGCCAGCGCCGAGCGGTCGGCATCGATGGCTTGCCTTTTCGCACCAATGTCGGCGAGGGTCGACGCTAGATCGGCAGGCGTGCGCACCAGCAGCGCATGGCGTACCTGCAGCGACGAGCGGGTGACATTCAGCTCGATCAGTGCCAGGCGCTGCTGCTGCGGCACCAGCTCCGACGCCACATTCTCCATCTCGAGGTTGACGTGCGACAGCTTGGACCAAGCCAGTGCGGTGACCAGCACCAGCGCAACCACCAGCAGGGATGAAAGCAGATACAGACGTTTGCCGATACCGATGGAAGCGAAGAAGTTCATGATGCCCTCAATGGTGTTGGTGGTGTGCGAACCGGCCCGACGTGGTGGATGGGAGCGGAGTTTCAGGCGCTGGCAGGCAAAAGCCCGGGTGCGCGCGGGGCGGGCAAGGCCGGTCCAGGCGCTGCAGCCGCTGTGGCTCGGCCAGGGCGCTGGTGTGCTGCGTTGTCCAGCGGTGCATCGTGGGGCAGGTGAAAGACGGCCACCGTTTGCACGAGCGCGTTTGCCTGCTGGTTGAGGCTGGCTGCGGCTGCGGCCATTTCCTCGACCAAGGCGGCGTTTTGCTGGGTGGTCTGGTCGATCTGCATCACCGCTTCATTGATCTGGTCCATGCCCTGGCTCTGTTCGCCACTGGCTGCGGTGATCTCGCTCACCACCTGCGTTACCCGGCGGATGGCCTGGACCACTTCGGTCATGGTCTGCCCGGCGCGGTCTACCAAAACGGTGCCAGCCTCCACGCGTTCCACGCTGCTGACAATCAGGCTCTTGATCTCGCGGGCCGCCTCGGCCGAGCGCCCGGCGAGGTGACGTACCTCGGTGGCCACTACCGCAAAGCCGCGGCCCTGCTCGCCGGCACGTGCAGCCTCGACCGCGGCGTTCAGCGCCAGGATGTTGGTCTGGAAGGCGATGGAGTCAATCACGCCGATGATGTCGCTGATGCGGCGCGAGCCGTCGTTGATACCCTTCATGGTGCTAACCACTTCTGCGACCACCTCGCCGCCGCGTGTGGCGACGTTGGAGGCTTCGAGCGCCAGGGCGTTGGCCTGGCGGGCGCTGTCGGTGCTGGTATGCACCGTGGCCGCAAGCTGCTCCATGGACGCGGCGGTTTCTTCCAGCGCGCTGGCTTGTTCTTCGGTGCGCATCGATAGGTCGTTGTTGCCCTGTGCGATTTCGGCCGACGAGTTGGCCACGCTGTGGCAGCTTTGGCGCACCTGGCCGACTAAGCGCACCAGCGATGCCTGCATGGAGTGCAGTGCCTCCAGCAGCTGTGCGGTTTCGTTGGTACCGCGGAAAGCGATGTGTTGGCTCAGGTCGCCTGCTGCTACCGCACGGGCTGCTGCCACGGCCTGGCGCAGGGGGCGCGTAGTAGAGCGCACGATCAGCACCGCCAGCAGGATGCTCAGCACCAGTGCGACGGCCGTCAGGGCCAGCACCAGCACGTTCAGCTGCGTGCCGGCTGCCACGGCTTCGGCCTGTGCGGTGTCCGCCAGCTTTTCCTGGTATGCGATGAGTGCACTCAGTGAGTCGAAATACGCCTTGCGTGGCGCCACCATCGGGCCGGTGAGCACGCTGCGCGCCTCGTCAATCTTGCCTGCGTGCGACAGATCAAAGAAGCGTTCCATCTGCTGGGCATACACAGCGCGTGCACGCAGTGTTTCAGCCAGCGCAGCCTTGCCCTTGTCGGAAGTGATCTGCCGGCCGAGGTCTTCCAGCAGGTGGGTGATTTCCTTGCGCTTGGCACCGATCAGGGATTCCTGCTCGCGCACGTTGTCGGGGCGCGGGTCAAGCACGATCTGCGTGAGCGCCAGTTCCACGGCTATCACGTCTTCCTTGGCCACATGCAGGTGCAGCACCTTCGGGTAGCGGTCGTCGATGATGGTGTGGAACGCCGAATCGGCGCGCTTGGACAGGGTGAGCGAGAGCCCGCCCATGATGCAGATCAGGAGGCTCATCAGGCCGAAGCCCAGTGTCATCCGCGTCGAAATCTTCAGGTCACTGAAATTCATGGCGTGTTCCTCCGGGCGTAGTGCCGTTAGTGAGCGGATGTAACTTCCGCCGCTGCAGTGTTCGCCAGGAACTTCTCAATGTCCAGCAGGATGAGCATGCGGTCGCCCACCGAGCCGATGGCCAGCAGGTGTTCGGGATCAAAACCGCCGCGCAGGGCGGGCACGGGGCGCAGCTGCTCGCGCTCCAGAGTGAGCACATCGGACACGCCGTCCACCACTGCGCCAACCACGCGGTGGCCGATGTTCAGGACGATGACGACGGTAAGGTGGTCGTACTGCACCTCGGTCAGGCCCAGCTTCACGCGCAGGTCAATGATCGGCACGATCACGCCGCGCAGGTTGACCACGCCTTTCAGTTCGCCTGTGGCATTCGCGATGGTGGTGGGCTTTTCATACGAGCGGATTTCCTGCACACGCAGGATGTCGACGCCGTATTCCTCGTTGCCGATCTTGAACGCCAGAAACTCCCGGATGTCGGTAAGCCCGACCTGCGCACCCCGTGAACCCGCATGGGCAAGCGAAGCGGCAGAGGGGGTAGGGTGCGATGCCATATTTGTTTGATAAAAATGATAGTTTGATGAATTCTATGTTTTTGTAATCATTTTTGTCAATAGTGCGTTATTTCCCTTCGTGGCGTGGGGCGTGGGCTTTCCTGGACACGGGGGCTTTGGTGTTTGTGACGGGGCTATGCACCGCGCAGGGTCAGGGTGCAGCAGGGCGTTGAGGGGCCCAAGCTGTGTGGCAAATACCGATTTCGTTGGGGCTCGTGGTTTCTGACTGCTGGGCCGGCGTCGCTCGCGATGGCGATTTTTTGCCGGGGGCTGCACAGGCGCTGCCAGCCAGCCGCGACAATCCTGCGCATGAAAACCCTCAGACTTCGCCCTGGCAAGGAGCGCTCGCTCCTGCGTCGCCATCCCTGGATCTTCGAGTCGGCCATCGCCAAAGGTGGCGGCGACAGCGGCGAGACCGTGCGCGTGGAATCCAGCGACGGGAAGTTTCTGGCCTGGGCGGCGTTCAGCCCGGCCTCGCGCATCCGGGCCCGTGTGTGGAGCTTTGACGAGGCACAGCGCATCGATGCTACTTTTTTTATAGCTGCATGTGCAAATGCAATAAGCGCAAGGGGCCTTTTTGACCTTAAAAGTGACGGTGTGCGGCTGATCCACGGCGAATCGGACGGCCTGCCGGGCCTTATCGTGGACCGCTACGGTGACACCCTCGTGGCCCAGTTCACCAGTGCCGGCACCGAGCGCTGGAAGGATGTGATTGCGGACGCGCTGCTTGCGGAAACTGGTCTGGCGCACCTGTACGAGCGGTCGGATGCCAGCGTTCGCGCCCTCGAAGGGCTGGAACCCGCCACGGGCTGGCTGCGCGGTGGCACGGCCGCGGCAGGGCAGGACGCGCCACCGCTGGAACTCACCATCCGCGAGCACCAGTGGCAGCTGACGCTCAACATTGCCGAAGGCCACAAGACCGGCTTCTACCTGGACCAGCGCGACAGCCGCAAGCGTTTTGCCGACTACGTGCAGCGCTTGAACCTGCGCCGTGTGCTCAACTGCTTTTGCTACACCGGCGGCTTCAGCGTGGCGGCGCTGGCCGGCATGGCGGCTGCAGAGCAGGCGGGCGGGCAGGGCGGCGGCGAGGTGGTTTCCATCGACTCATCGGGCCCTGCGCTGGAGCGGGCACGGGCGCATGTGTTGCTCAACGGCTTTGACCCTGCCCGGGCGCAGTTCATGGATGCCGATGTGAACGCATCGCTGCGCCAGTTCCTGAAAGACGGGCAGCGCTTTGACGCCATCGTGCTGGATCCGCCCAAGTTCGCACCGACTGCGGCCCACGCCGAACGCGCGGCCCGGGCCTACAAGGACATCAACCGGCTTGCGCTGCAATTGCTGTCGCCGGGCGGGGTGCTGTTCACCTTCTCGTGCTCGGGCGGCATCAGTGCCGATTTGTTCCACAAGATCGTGGCATCGGCCGGCGCGGATGCCGGGGTCGATGGCTACATCCTGGAGCGCCTGGGCGGTGCGCAGGACCACCCGATGACGCTCGAATTCCCCGAGGGCGAGTACCTCAAGGGCCTCGTGGTGATGCGCAAGGGCTGATGGCCGCCGGCCCTGACCTCGACAGGCCGGGGCATTGCGGCCGGCCCCTGCGGGGGCTTGACACGATCTGTACACTGAAATTCGACACCCGCGCGCCTGGTTGCGGCGCTGGCTGCCCACCGGGCTGCCTTCCCCTGTTCTGGTTCTGATTTGTTTTCTTGGAGAGAGCGTTTCCATGGCACTGATTCCCGTCACCATCCTCACCGGCTTCCTGGGCTCGGGCAAGACCACCCTGCTCAAGCGCCTGCTCAGCGAGGCCCACGGCCAGAAGATCGCCGTGATTGAAAACGAATTTGGCGAAGAGAACATCGACAACGACATCTTGGTGACCGAGTCCAAGGAGCAGATCGTGCAGATGAGCAACGGCTGCATCTGCTGCACCATCCGCGAAGACCTGCGCGAAACCTTGCAGCTGCTGGCGGCCAAAAAGCGCAAGGGCCTGCTCGACTTCGACCGCATCGTGATCGAGACCACGGGCGTGGCGGATCCGGGCCCGGTGGCGCAGACGTTCTTCATGGACGAAGAGATCGCCGAAACGTACCTCATCGACTCGATCATTACCCTGGTGGATGCCAAGCACGCGCCCCAGCAGCTCAACGACCGCCAGGAAGCGCGCCGCCAGGTGGGTTTTGCCGACCAGATCTTCCTGTCCAAGACCGACCTGGTCAGTGCCGAGGAAACGGATGCGCTGATCCACCGCCTCAAGCACATGAACCCCCGCGCACCCATGAAGGCGGTGCATTTTGGCGAGGTGCCGCTGGCCGAGGTGCTGGACCTGCGCGGCTTCAATCTGAACGCCAAGCTCGACATCGACCCGGACTTCCTCAAGGAAGAGGGCGGCCATGACCACCACGACCACGGCCATGATCACGACCACGCGCACGGCGAGCATTGCGACCACCCCTCGCACAAGCACGGCGACGGCGGTCACGGCCACCACCATCACCACGATGATGATGTCAAGAGCTTTGTCTACCGCTCGGACCGCCCGTTCGACCCGGCCAAGCTTGAGGACTTCCTGGGCGCCATCGTCAACATTTACGGACCCCGCATGCTGCGCTACAAGGGCGTCCTGTACATGAAGGGCACCGAGCGCAAGGTCATCTTCCAGGGCGTGCACCAGCTCATGGGCAGCGACCTGGGTCCCCAGTGGGCCGAGGGCGAAGTGCGCAACAGCAAGATGGTGTTCATCGGCATTGACCTGCCCAAGGACATCTTCCTGCAAGGGCTGGAGCAGAGCCTGGCCTGAGCGTGAAATTCCGGCAGTGCCGCACCAGTTTCCGGGCGAATCCGCCCCGTTTGTGTTGTATCTGCAACGTTTCCGTTTGCGTCAGCCCAGGTCGATACAATCGCGCCCCGGCAAGAACCTGTTCAATGCCTTTTGAGGTCGTGCAAGGTGCTTTTGGCGTCGGGTTGCCCATCCGTGGCATCCTCTGAACCTGCTTTGTACCCAATTACGACTTCCCAACAGACACTGAACGGGTTCGAGACCCCGGAAGGCTTGCCACCCGCCCTTGGCTGCACATGCGCCAGGGCCTGCCCGTATAGCGAGGAGACCAGGAAGTGAAAGCCGACACCAGCAAATCCAAGGGGACAGCCACCAAGGCCGCCCCAGCCGCAGCCAAGAGTGCCGCAGCGGCGCCCAAAGCTGCTGCCAAGGCTCCCGCCAAAGCTGCCGTTGCCGCAGCTGCCAAGGTTGCATCGGCACCCGCAGCGGCTGCCGTGGCAGAAGCGCCGGCTCCGGCCCAGGTGCTTCGCCCTGGCTCCGAGGTACCTGTGCGCACGACCCGGCCTTCTTCACGGTTGGCCCAATTGACCGTACCATCCATGGCCCAGTCGGTGGCTTCCACAGCCGCCAAAGCCAGTTACCTACACACCATGCCCACGACCGTGCAAGCGCAGCCCACGTTCACCGCTGCGAAAAAAGACCCCAAGCTGGCGAACAACTGGAAGACCAAGTCGGCCGCCGAGCTGACCGATGCCGAAGTGATCGCCATGCCTGAGAGCGAATACATGAACGAAAAGCAGATGGCGTTCTTTCGCCTCAAGCTCGTTCAGCTCAAGCAGGAAATCCACAACAGCGCCGGTGAAACCACCGAGCACCTGCGTGAAGACACCGTGGTGGTGCCCGACCCGGCCGACCGCGCCACCATTGAAGAAGAGCACGCGCTTGAGCTGCGCACCCGCGACCGCGAGCGCAAGCTGCTCAAGAAGATCGAGCAATCCATCGCTCGCATCGACTCGGGCGACTATGGGTACTGCGACGAGACTGGTGAGCCCATTGGCGTTGGCCGCCTGATTGCGCGGCCCACGGCCACGCTGTCGCTGGAAGCGCAGCAACGCCGCGAACTCAAGCAGAAGATGTTTGGTGACTGAGCACAACAGCCAGCGCCGCGGCCTGGCTGATGGACTCCACCCCATGCGCACATCCTTCCCATTCACGCCATGAGCAAGGAAGAAACCACTCCCGGGCTGCTGTCAAAGGTGGTGCGGTTTGTGCGCAATCCCACGGTCAACTGGACCGAGCTGGACTCGCTGACGGACGACCGTGAGAGCCAGTACAGCAAGCAGATGCTCAAGGAGATGATCGAGCGCAAGCGGCGTAACGACTTCGTGCGCCGCCGCGAGTTCGATCAGTTGCGCAAGCTGCGCCAGCGCGAGGCCCTGCAGGGCCAGCGCACTGAAGACCCTACCGCCCGCCCCTCGTTCTTCCAGAGCAGCATGGCCTCGCCCGACGAGCGCGCCGTTACGCTCAAGAAGATCAACGAGATCGAGGCGCAGATGTCGCAGCAATGGTGGAAAAGCAAGCAGGGCTCCGATGCGCCCACGGTGGTGGGCGCCATGCCCGCCGGTATCGCCGGTGAACAGGCGGGTGAGGATGCGGCTGCTGCCAACGCGCGCGCATTCGCGCCCACGGCACCTGCCAGTCTGCCAGCGCCGCTCCAGGGCAAGCCTGCGGTCCAGTCGCTGTTTGCCGATGACAGCATGACCGTGGCCCAGTTTGGCGGGACCGATGCGCAGATGCAGCCCGGCCACCCTGCGGGCCGTGAACCGCTGCTGCCCGCGGCCCCATCCCTGGGCGACCATACGGTGCCGATGACACTCTCCGAACCGGAGGAATTTGTGCACGAACCCGACCTCGAAGAAGCGGCGATCCGGTTTGCCAACGGCGATCATGCAGGTGCAGAGTCCGGTTTGCTGGATGTGCTCTCCCAGCACCAGCAGGATGCTCCGGAGGATCAGTTCGACATCTGGATGACGCTGTTCGACCTGTATCGCGCCACGGGCCAGCATGATCGTTTTGATACGCTGGCCATCGACTTTGCCGCCCAGTACGGTCGCTCGGCGCCGCTGTGGTTCTCCATGCCGGCCTTGCTGGGCATGGTGTCGGCAAGCCCCGCTGCTGCCGGTGACGCCGCAGCCGTGCCAGGTGCCCCGGTACGCCGCGATTTCAGCTGGAACGCACCCGGTACGCTGGCCGTATCTTCTGTGGCAGCCCTGCAGGCGTCGCTGGCACGCTCGGCATCGCCCTGGACGCTTTCGTGGTCCCGCCTGGTGTCGATCGATGAGGCTGCGGTGCCGCTGCTGGCCGACCAGTTCACCCAGTGGGCCGAACGCGAAGGCCAGTTTGTGTTTTCAGGGGTCGAGAAACTGAACGCCCTGCTGGAGGCCAGGGCGCAGTCGGGCGACAGGTCTACCAGCCCCGAGTGGTGGCGACTGCGCATGGCCGCGATGCGGCTGATGGGCAAGCCCGACGAGTTCGAGCTCGTGGCGCTGGACTATTGCGTCACCTACGAGGTGTCGCCCCCGTCGTGGGTGTCTCCGCGTTGTGGCTATTCGGACAATGAAGGCGTTAGTTCGGGCTCGGCACCGCTGGCGGTCGAGAGCGACTTTGGTCCGTCCGAAACGTTTGATTCGATCATTGGCACCCTGGACACCACGCCCGTGGCCGAACTGAGCGGGCATATCGAGGGTGACGCAGCGTCGCTGCTCGAACCCTTCGAGGCCCTGCTGCGGCCCGGGATGCCCCTGGCCATTTCGTGCGACAAGCTGATCCGCGTGGACTTTGCAGCCGCTGGCTCGGTGTTGAACTGGGCGGCTGCGCAGCAGGGCGCAGGTCATGTGGTCCAGTTCCAGAACCTGCAGCGCCTGGTGGCCGTGTTCTTCAACGTGATCGGCATCAACGAGCACGCCCGGGTTGTGCCCCGCAAGAACTGATTTCTGGCGGGTTGCCGGGCAGCCTGCTGGTGGCTGTCCAACGCGATGCGGGGTATGTAGTGAACGCTGCACGGCTGCTGCGGTCGTGGCACGGCGGTGATGAGTGCCTGGACCTGCTGACCTGCTGGCGTCGATCCAGCACACGCGATACTCCCGCTTGCAAATAGCTGCGCAACCCCCATGTGCCGCAGCTATGGATTCCTCTTCACACGACAACCATCCGGTGTTTCACGGCACCACCATCATCAGCGTGCGCCGCGAAACCCCGCAGGGCGTGCAAGTGGCCATTGGCGGTGACGGTCAGGTCACGCTGGGCAATATTGTGGTCAAGGGCACGGCGCGCAAGGTGCGCAAGCTCTACCACGGCAAGGTCCTGGCCGGGTTTGCGGGCGCTACAGCTGATGCGTTCACGCTGTTCGAGCGCTTCGAGGCCAAGCTGGAAAAGCACCAGGGCCACCTGACCCGCGCTGCCATCGAACTCACCAAGGACTGGCGCACCGACCGGGTGCTGCGCCGCCTGGAAGCCATGCTGGCCGTGGCAGACGCCAGTGCTTCGCTGATCATCACCGGCAATGGCGACGTGCTGGAGCCCGAGCAAGGCATCGTTGCGATTGGCTCCGGCGGAGCGTATGCCCACTCGGCCGCCAAGGCACTGCTGGGCCACACCGACCTTTCGGCGCAGGAGATCGTCAAGAAATCTCTGGAGATCGCGGGCGAGCTGTGCATCTACACCAACATGAACCACACCATTGAGACGCTTTGAGCGCCGGTGGTTGATTGCTATTTTTTTAATAGCTGCTTGTGCATGACCATCAGGCGCTTGCAGCTGATTTCGCTTTGATTTTGAAGGCAGGCCACGCATGTCGTCCATGACCCCCCAGGAAATCGTCTCCGAACTCGACAACCACATCGTGGGTCAGGCCGGTGCCAAGCGCGCCGTCGCCATTGCGCTGCGCAACCGCTGGCGCCGCCAGCAGGTCGAGGGCAGCCTGCGCCAGGAAATCACGCCCAAGAACATCCTCATGATCGGGCCGACCGGCGTGGGCAAGACCGAGATCGCGCGCCGCCTGGCGCGACTGGCCGATGCGCCGTTCATCAAGGTCGAGGCCACCAAGTTCACCGAGGTGGGCTATGTGGGCAAGGATGTGGATTCGATCATCCGCGATCTGGCCGAGATGGCCGTCAAGCAGACGCGCGAAGCCGAGATGAAAAAGGTGCGCACGCGCGCCGAGGATGCCGCCGAAGAGCGCATCCTGGACGCCCTGATCCCGCCCGCCCGCACGGCTGCCGGTGCGGAGCCGGCCGGTGACAACACCGCCCGGCAGGTGTTTCGCAAGAAGCTGCGTGAAGGCACCCTGGCCGACAAGGAAATCGAGATCGACGTCGCAGACGCCAAGCCCTCGCTGGAGATCATGGGCCCGCAGGGCATGGAGGAGATGACCGAGCAGCTGCGCGGCATGTTCAGCCAGATGGGCCAGGACCGGCGCAAGACGCGCAAGCTGCGAATTGCCGAGGCGATGAAGCTCCTCGTCGAGGAAGAGGCCGGCAAGCTGGTGAATGAGGAAGAGATCAAGACCCGCGCGGTGGCCAACGCCGAGCAGAACGGCATCGTCTTCATCGATGAGATCGACAAGGTGGCTGCGCGCCAGGAAAGCAGCGGCGCCGACGTATCCCGCCAGGGCGTGCAGCGCGACCTGCTGCCGCTGGTCGAGGGCACCACGGTGTCCACCAAGTACGGGATGATCAAGACCGATCACATCCTGTTCATCGCCTCGGGCGCGTTTCACCTGTCCAAGCCCAGCGATCTCATCCCCGAGCTGCAGGGGCGCTTTCCGATCCGGGTCGAGCTGGGTTCGCTCTCTGTGCAGGACTTCGAGGCCATCCTCACCCAGACCCATGCTTCGCTGGTCAAGCAGTACCAGGCACTGCTGGCCACCGAAGGCGTCACACTGACCTTCACGCCCGAAGGCATCACCCGCCTTGCGCGCATTGCCTTCGAGGTCAACGAGCGCACCGAAAACATCGGTGCGCGTCGCCTGTCTACCGTGATGGAGCGTCTGCTCGACGAGGTCAGCTTTGACGCTACCCGGCTGGAGGGCCAGACGGTCACGATAGATGCCGCTTACGTGGATGCACGCCTGGCTACCTTGAGCCAGGATGAGGACCTTTCGCGCTACATCCTGTGACCATACGGATGAGCCTTGAGAGGTCACATTCATAGGCTTCCGTAAGTGCTTCTTTTGCAAGGACTTTTGGCGCGTTCTGGCTTCCGGATCAGCGCCTAAGTCCTTGATTTCATTGCAAAAGTTTGTAGGACACCCCCTTGTCCGAAGGTCTTTTCCTGCTACAGTGCAAAAAAGTGCAATTAAGTGGTGAAAAGTGCCTTGATGACCTCGTCTGGAGGCGTCAGAAGGCAGTAACCGATTGGGGATTCCGTCCGTGTTCCAAGGTGCCTCGTCGCTCAGTCTCGATGCGAAGGGTCGGCTATCTGTGCCGACCCGGCATCGTGACGTGCTGACGGCCACCGCGGCGGGCCAGCTCACGATCACCAAGCACCCCCACGGCTGCCTGATGGTGTTCCCCCGGCCTGAATGGGAAAAATTCCGCGAGCGCATCGCCCAGCTGCCGATGTCGGCCCAGTGGTGGAAGCGGATCTTCCTGGGCAACGCCATGGATGTGGACATGGACGCCACCGGCCGCGTGCTGATTTCCCCCGAACTGCGCGAAGCCGCCGGCATTTCCAAAGACACCATGCTGCTGGGCATGGGCAACCATTTCGAACTCTGGGACAAGGCCACCTACGACGAGCAGGAGGCCAAGGCCATGCAGGGCGACATGCCGGATGTCTTCAAGGACTTCTCCTTCTAAGGCGCGCGCAGTGACATCAGGCACCCTTCAACACACCACCGTCCTGCTGGATGAAGCCGTCGACGCCCTGCTGGGCGGGGCCGGACCGCAACCTGCGGGGACGTTTGTCGATGCGACCTTTGGCCGGGGCGGGCATTCGCGGCTGATCCTCATGCGGCTGGGGTCCGAGGGTCGCCTGGTCGCCTTCGACAAGGACCCGGAAGCCATCGCCGAAGCAACGCGCATCACCGATGCGCGTTTTTCCATTCGGCACGAAGGCTTTCGCAACCTGTCCGAACTGCCTGCTGGCAGCGCTGCGGGCGTGCTGATGGACCTGGGGGTGAGCTCGCCCCAGATCGACAGCCCGCTGCGGGGATTCAGTTTCCGTTTCGACGGCCCTCTGGACATGCGCATGGACACCACGCGCGGAACCAGTGTTGCCGAATGGTTGGCCACGGCCGAAGTCGGTCAGATTGCAGAGGTGATACGTGACTACGGTGAAGAACGGTTTGCTGGCCCCATTGCAAAGGCGATTGTTGCTTGGCGCGAAGAACGGGGTCCTCTTGCCACCACCGCCGAACTGGCCGACCTCGTGGCTGGCGCGGTCAAAACCCGCGAAGCGGGCCAGAACCCTGCAACGCGCACATTTCAAGCTCTTCGGATTTTCATCAACGCCGAGCTTGAAGAGCTGCAACAGGCGCTAGATGCCAGCCTTTCGGTGCTGGCGCCGGGCGGGCGGCTGGTGGTGATCAGCTTCCACTCACTGGAAGACCGCATCGTCAAGCAGTTCATCGCCAAGCACTCCAAGGAGGTCTACGACCGGCGCGCGCCCTTTGCCGCCCCCCAGGCGATGAAGCTCGTGGCGCTGGACCGCATCAAGCCCGGTGCCGCCGAGGTCGCTGGCAACCCGCGCTCGCGCAGCGCCATCATGCGTGTGGCCGAACGCACGGCAGTCGCCTGAAATGACCCGGTTGAACATCGTCCTGCTGATGGCCGTGATGGCCAGTGCGCTGTACCTGGTACACGTGCAGTACGAGTCGCGTCGCCTCTTTACGGAACTGGACCGCACTACCGCCGAGGCGCGCAGGCTGGAAACCGAGCACCAGCGCCTGCAGGTCGAAAAGCGCGCGCAGGCCACCCCTTTGCGGGTGGAAAAGATTGCCCGTGCCCAGCTCAACATGCGCACGGCCACCCCGGCCATCACGCAATATGTGTCCGACCCGCTGGGCGCGGCCACGGCGTCGTCTGCGGCCGCCGCTACCACCGCGCGGCCGGACGGAGCAGCGCAGCCATGAGCCGCAGCGTGGTCTACACCGCCAGCCCGCTGCTGGCCAGCAAGACGCCTGTGTGGCGCAGCAAGTTCATCGTGGCTGTGATTGCGCTGGGCTTTCTGGGCCTGGGCGGACGGGCGGCGTACGTGCAGGTGATCGGCAACGACTTCTTCCAGCGCCAGGGCGAAGTGCGTTTTGCCCGCACGCTGGAGCTGCCGGCCAACCGCGGCAAGATCCTGGACCGCAATGGGCTGATACTGGCCTCCAGCGTGCCGGCGGCCAGTATCTGGGCCATTCCCGAAGACGTGGACCAGGACAAGCCCGAGGTGCGGGCCAAGCTCAAGCAGCTGGCCAAGCTGCTCGACATGCCCCTGGCGGACCTGAACAAGAAGTTGG
This sequence comes from Acidovorax sp. BL-A-41-H1, assembly GCF_051942715.1. Lineage (NCBI taxonomy): Bacteria > Pseudomonadati > Pseudomonadota > Betaproteobacteria > Burkholderiales > Comamonadaceae > Acidovorax > Acidovorax sp. BL-A-41-H1. The sequence continues at coordinate 1,004,103 of NZ_JBPVJQ010000003.1, forward strand.
CCGACGAGGACAAGACCTTTGTCTGGATCAAGCGCCAGCTCGACTGGGACGTGGGCCAGAAGATCACCGCACTGGACATCAAGGGCATCTACCAGCGCAAGGAGTACAAGCGCCAGTATCCCGAGGGCGAGGCCGCCGCGCACGTGGTGGGCTTCACCAATGTGGAAGACCAGGGCCAGGAGGGCATGGAGCTGGCCTTCAACAAGGCGCTGGGGGGCAAGCCCGGTTCGCGCCGCGTGATCAAGGACCGCCTGGGCCGCGTGGTCGAGGGTGTGGGCGAAACCGTGCCCCCGGTGGACGGCAAGGACATGCAGCTGTCCATCGACAGCAAGGTGCAGTTCTTTGCCTACCAGAAGCTGCGCGACCAGGTGGCGGCGCACAAGGCCAAGGCCGGCAGCGTGGTGGTGCTCGATGCCCACACCGGCGAAGTGTTGGCCCTGGCCAACTACCCGAGCTACGTGCCCGACAAGCGCCAGAATCTCACCGGCGAGCAGCTGCGCAACCGCGCGCTCACCGATACCTTCGAGCCGGGCTCCACCATGAAGCCCATCACCATCGGCCTGGCGCTCGAATCCGGCCGCGTGCGGCCCGAGTCCATCGTGGATACCAACCCCGGCCGCATCAACATCACCGGCTCCACCATCAGCGATACGCATAACTACGGCGTGCTGACGGTGGAGGGCGTGATCCAGAAGTCGAGCAACGTGGGCACGACCAAGCTGGCCATGCAGATGCCCGCGCGCGAGATGTGGGAGACCTTCTCGGCCGCTGGCTTCGGCCAGAAGCCGCAGATCGACTTCCCCGGTGCCGTCAGCGGCCGGCTGCGCCCCTACAAAAGCTGGCGCCCGGTAGAGCAGGCCACCATGTCCTACGGCTATGGCCTGTCGGCCAGCCTGTTCCAGATGGCGCGCTCGTACACCGTGTTCGCCAACGGCGGCCGCGTGATCCCTGCCACCATGCTCAAGACCGACCAGCCGGCCGTGGGCGTCCCCGTGTTTTCCGAGCGCACGGCCGACCAGGTGCGCAAGATGCTGCAGATGGCCGCCGGTCCGGGCGGCACCGGCCAGAAGGCGCAGACCCTTGGATACTCGGTGGGCGGCAAGTCGGGCACGGCGCGCAAGCAGGTGGGCAAGAGCTACGCCGTCGGCAAGTACCGCGCATGGTTCACGGGCATGGCACCCATCGACAAGCCTCGCATCATCGTGGCGGTGATGATCGACGAGCCCAGCAACGGCGTGTATTACGGCGGTGCTGTGGCGGCGCCCGTTTTCAGCGAGGTGGTGCAGCAGACGCTGCGCATGATGGGCGTGCAGCCCGACATGGCGGTCAAGCCGCAGATCGTCGCCAACGCCGTGGAGGAGTCGCTGTGACCCTCGCCGCACCTGCCATCGCGACGCTTGGCTCTGCAGCTGCGGCCGTCGACTGGCTGCGCGCACGCGTCACCGGCACCCTGCACACCGACAGCCGCCACATCCGGCCCGGTGATGGCTTCATCGCCTGGCCGGGCGCCGCCACCGACGGGCGTGCTCACGTGACTGACGCCTTGGTGCGCGGCGCGACGGCCTGCCTGGTAGAGCAGTCCGGCGTGGAAGCCTTTGGTTTTGCGGGCGACCACCTGGCTGCGCTGCACGGCCTGAAGGCGGCCACGGGCCCCATTGCTGCGCAGTGGTTCGGCGCCCCCACCCATCGCCTGGATGTGCTCGCGGTCACGGGCACCAACGGCAAGACCAGCACCGCATGGTGGCTCGCTGGTGCCATTAATACGCTATCAAAATCAGAGCTGCCAGGGCAGAATGGATGTGCGCTGGTAGGCACTTTGGGCACTGGGGTGCCACCTGCGCTCGAATCCACCGGCATGACCACGCCCGACCCGGTGCGTCTGCAGCGGGCGTTCAGCACGTTCGCGGTCGCCGGGCTGTCGGCCTGCGCCATCGAGGCATCGTCCATCGGCCTGGCCGAGGCGCGGCTCGATGGCAGCCAGATCCGCGTGGCGGTTTTCACGAACTTCACGCAAGACCACCTGGACTACCACGGCACCATGGCCGACTACTGGCTGGCCAAGCGCGCGCTGTTCGACTGGCCGGGCTTGCAGGCGGCGGTGATCAACATTGACGACGCTGCCGGGTTGCAGCTGCATGGCGAGTTGCGCGGTGGCAGCCTGGACCTCTGGTCCGTGTCGGCCCAGGGCGCCGCGCGCCTCATGGCGCGAGACATCACGCTGGGCGCGCAGGGCCTGAAATTCACCGTGGTCGAGGAAGGCGCTGGCCAGCATCTGCTGCAGACGCAGGTCATCGGCCACTACAACGTTCAGAACCTGCTGGGCGTGATCGCCACACTGCGCAGCCGCGGCGTGCCGCTGGATGCTGCCGTCCAGGCGTGCGCAGGCCTGGAACCCGTACCCGGGCGCATGCAGCGCCTGGTGGCACCGGGCCAGCCCCTGGTGGCAGTGGACTACGCCCACACGCCCGATGCACTCGACAAGGCCTTGCAGGCGCTGCGCCCCCTGGCGCAGGAGCGCGGCGGCCAGCTGTGGTGCGTGTTCGGCTGTGGTGGCGACCGCGATGCCGGCAAGCGCCCGCTGATGGGTGCGGTGGCGCAGCAGCATGCCGACCGGGTGCTGGTGACCAGCGACAACCCGCGCAGCGAAGACCCGGCTGCCATCGTGCACCAGGTGCTGCAGGGCACGATTGCCGGCACCACCGTCAGTGCCGAGCTGGACCGCGCCCGCGCCATTGCGCAGGCCGTGGCGGCCGCGGCGCCGCACGACGTGGTCCTGATCGCCGGCAAGGGCCACGAAGACACACAGGAAACCGCAGGCGTGCGCCAGCCGTTCTCGGACATGGCCCACGCGCAGGCCGCACTGCGTGCCCGGGGAGCCACCTCATGGGCATGACCCCAATCGCAGCGATGAACATGATGACCCTGAACGAAGCCCTGGCCCTGGTGCGCCAGCGCGTGCCCGCCGCGCGGCTGGTGGGTGACGGCGCGACGCCCCTTGCGCGCGTGCACACCGACACGCGCAGCCTGCAAGCCGGCGACCTGTTCGTGGCACTCAAGGGTGAACGCTTCGATGCCAACGCGTTTTTGGCCGACGCCCGCGCGGGCGGTGCTTCGGCAGCCATCGCCCACGGCGGCCTGGAGGCGGCAGGGCTGGCAGGTATTGAGTTGCCCGATACGCTGGCCGCGCTTGGCGCCCTGGCCACCGGCTGGCGTGCCGGTTTCAGCCTGCCGCTGATCGGCGTGACCGGCAGCAATGGCAAGACCACCGTGACGCAGATGGTGGCGTCCATTCTCAAAGCCTGGAAGGGCGATGCAGCCTTTGCCACGCAGGGCAATTTCAACAACGACATCGGTGTGCCGCTGATGCTGATGCGCCTGCGCGCCGCACACACCGCGGCCGTGATCGAGATGGGCATGAACCACCCGGGCGAAATTGCCCGTCTGGCCGCCATGGCCCAGCCTACGGTGGCGCTGGTCAACAACGCACAGCGCGAGCATCTGGAGTTCATGCACACGGTGGAAGCCGTGGCGCGCGAGAACGGTTCGGTGTTTGCGAGCCTGCCTGCCCATGGCGTGGCCGTGTTCCCTGCGGGCGATGAATACACCGCACTTTGGCGCGGCCTGGCGCAGGGTCGCCGCTGCATGACTTTTGGTGCGGGCGGCGATGTGACCTGCCGCAGCGCAGTGTGGAACAACGGCGCGTGGGCCGCCACCCTGGGCACGCCGCAGGGCGACGTGGACGTGCGCCTGCACATCGCCGGCCGGCACAACGTGACCAACGCCATGGCCGCCGCGACCTGTGCGCTGGCTGCGGGCGTGCCGCTTGCCGCCATTGCTGAAGGGCTGGGCTGCTTTGCACCCGTCAAGGGCCGCTCACGCGCTTTCAGCGTGCAGTGCGCGGGCCGCGAGATCACCGTGGTGGACGACACCTACAACGCCAACCCCGACTCCATGCGCGCTGCCATCGACGTGCTGGCCGAGCTGCCCGCTCCGCAATGGCTGGTGGTGGGCGACATGGGCGAGGTGGGCGACCAGGGCCCGCAGTTTCATGCCGAGGCTGGTGAGCATGCGCGCGGCGCGGGCATCCACCAGTTGTTTGCGATGGGTGCCTTATCAGCCCACACCGCAGCTTCTTTCGGACCCGCTGCCCGCCACTTCGACAGCATGGATGCCTTACTGGCCGCCGTGAAGGAAGTTTTGCCCCATGCCGGCAGCGTGCTCGTCAAGGGCTCGCGCTTCATGGCGATGGAACGGGTGGTCGAGGCGATCGCCGCCTGCACCGCGCAGCCGCAGGGCACCACGAGCGCACAACAGAACAACAACAACGATCAGAAAAAGACGCTGGAGGGAACCCATGGCACACCCCACTGACACGATCCGCCGCAGCGCGTTGACGACTGACCTGCGAGGTGACGCATGCTGCTGATGCTGTCGCAATGGCTGCAGGGCCTGTCGCCCGAATTCGGTTTCTTCCGGGTGTTCCAGTACCTCACGTTCCGCGCGCTCATGGCTGCGGTGACGGCGCTGCTCATCGGCCTGGTGGCGGGCCCCAAGGTGATCCGCGTGCTCACGTCGCTCAAGATCGGCCAGCCCATCCGCGGCTATGCGATGCAGACGCATCTCTCCAAGAGCGGCACGCCCACCATGGGTGGTGTGCTCATTTTGCTGTCGATCGCCATCTCGACCCTGCTGTGGTTTGACCTGTCCAACCGGTTCGTGTGGATCGTACTCATCGTCACGCTGGGCTTTGGCGCGATTGGCTGGGTGGACGACTGGCGCAAGGTGGTCAACAAGGACCCTGAGGGCATGCGGTCGCGCGAGAAGTATTTCTGGCAGTCCGTGATCGGGCTGGTGGCGGCGCTCTACCTGGTGTTCAGCATTTCCGAGAACTCCAATGCCCGCGTGTTCGAACTGTTCGTCAGCTGGGTGCAGTCGGGCTTCTCGCTCGACCTGCCGCCCAAGGCCGGCCTGCAGCTGCCGTTTTTCAAGGAGATCAGCTACCCGCTGGGCGTGCTCGGTTTCGTGATCCTGACCTACCTGGTCATTGTGGGTTCGAGCAACGCCGTGAACCTGACCGACGGCCTGGATGGCCTGGCCATCATGCCGGTGGTGATGGTCGGCTCGGCCCTGGGCGTGTTCGCGTACGTCACGGGCAGCTCGGTGTATTCCAAGTACCTGTTCTTCCCGCACATTCCCGGCTCGGGCGAACTGCTGATCTTCTGCGCGGCCATGGCCGGTGCGGGGCTGGCTTTCCTGTGGTTCAACGCACATCCTGCGCAGGTCTTCATGGGCGACGTGGGTGCGCTGGCTCTGGGCGCGGCGCTGGGCACCATTGCCGTCATCGTGCGCCAGGAGATCGTGCTGGCGATCATGGGCGGCATCTTCGTGGTCGAGGCACTGTCGGTGATGCTGCAGGTGATGTGGTTCAAGTACACCAAGCGCCGTTACGGCGAGGGCCGTCGTTTGCTCAAGATGGCGCCCCTGCACCACCACTTCGAAAAGAGCGGATGGAAGGAAACGCAGGTCGTCGTGCGCTTCTGGATCATCACCATGCTGCTGTGCCTGGTGGGCCTGTCGACCCTGAAACTGCGATGAACGCTGGCGACTCCCTCCGTCCCCTGCCGCCTCTTGGCGCCGCCGTGCCCGAGGGTGTAGTCACGCCTGCGCCCGCGGTCATCGACGCGGGCGAACTGCAGCGCGCAGAAGATGGCGGTGCGGTGGATTCGGCAGCCGGCGTGGATGACGCGAAGATGGTCCATGCCGATCAACCCGCGACAGAGGGCTTCGATGCCGCGGTGGAAGTCGCCGCCTCTCCAGACACCGCAGCAGGCACGCTCGCGAATGACGAGCCCGGGACGCCAGCCGACCCTGTGGCTCAACCCGAACCCGCGGTTGCAGAGGCCGCGTTTGCAGTCGCCCAGTCACCGCTGACAGCGGCGCGGGATGCTGCAGCGTTCGTGGCACAGATCTTTGCCGACGTGGCTGCACCTGATGTGGCCGCGCCGCCCGAACTGCCACCCGATAGCGATGCCGCTGCGGACGAAACCGAAGTGCCGGACGCACCCCCGCAGCCCGTGGGCCGCCCCGGCGAGGGCATGACCCCGCTCGAAGGGCAGAACATCCTCATCCTGGGCCTGGGGGCCTCGGGCGTGGCGATGGCGCGCTGGTGCGTGCGCTGTGGTGCCCGCCAGGTCACGGTGGCCGACACGCGCGCGGCGCCGCCCCAGTTGCCTGCCCTGCAGCAGGAGATGCCGCAGGTGCGCTTCGTGCCTGGCGCGTTTGACGCTGCCCTGGTGGATGGGCGGGAGCTGCACGCCATCTACCGCTCGCCAGGCCTCAGTCCAGCAGTGATTGCTCCTGTATTGATAGCGGCAAGGGAAAGTGGAATAAGCACTGGCGGCGAATTGAGCCTGTTTTCTGCGGGCCTGGCCTTCCTGCGTGCATCGCATGGCTACGCCCCGGCGGTGCTGGCCATCACTGGCACCAACGGCAAGACCACGGTGACCTCGCTCACCGGGCAGCTGGTCGAGCGCTCCGGCAAGCGTGTGGCGGTGGCCGGCAACATTGGCCCCACGCTGCTCGACACACTGGCAGGCCGCATCGACGCAGGGACGTTGCCCGACGCATGGGTGCTGGAGCTCTCCAGTTTTCAGCTCGACGAGATCAAAGGCTTTGAGCCCACGGCCGCCACGGTACTCAACATCACCCAAGACCACCTGGACTGGCATGGCGACATGGCCGCCTATGCCGCAGCCAAGGCGCGCATCTTTGGCGAAACCGGGCTGATGATCCTCAACCGCGAGGATGCCGAGGTGATGAAGATGTTGCCGCCGCACGGCCGCCCGAAGGCGGCAGCGGCCCCCTCGGGGGGCAGCGAAGCACACGCAGTGGCGAGCGTGGGGGCGCAAAGATCACCGCCACCGTTGAAGGTCAAGCTGCAAAAGCCCCAGGTGCGCGAGCACATCACCTTCGGTGCCGACATGCCCCGCCGACCCGGCGACTTCGGCATCGAGGTGGTCAGCGGCATGCCCTGGCTGGTGCGTGCCATGGATGCCGATGAAACCCGCAAGCGCAGCCGCCAGGCGCAGGACGAAGACCTGCACATCCAGCGCCTCATGCCCGCCGATGCGCTGCGCATCCGCGGTCGGCACAACGCGGTCAACGCCCTGGCCGCGCTCGCGCTGGCGTCTGCCGCCGGCTGCACGCTGGCCCCCATGCTGTATGGCCTGCGTGAATACCGCGGCGAGCCGCACCGTGTGGAGCCCGTCGCCATCATCAACGGCGTGGAGTACTTCGACGACAGCAAGGGCACCAATGTGGGCGCAACCGTGGCGGCCCTCAACGGTCTGGGCGCCGAGCGCCGCGTGGTGGTCATCCTGGGTGGCGAAGGCAAGGGTCAGGACTTTGCCCCGCTGGCCGCGCCTGTGGCGCGCTTTGCGCGGGCCGTGGTGCTGATAGGGCGCGACGCGCCGCTGATCCGAGCCGCGCTGGCCGATGCCGGCGTGGCCCTCGTCGATGCAGCCACGCTGCCCGAGGCCGTGCAGCTGGCATCCCGGCACGCCCACCATGGCGATGCTGTGCTCATGTCGCCCGCCTGCGCCAGTTTTGACATGTTCAGGGATTACGAACACCGTGCCCAGGTCTTCTGCGACACGGTACGCAGCCTGGCAGACGATGCAGGCGTTTCGCTGGAGGGCAGGGCATGACCGCTCCCGCCAGCCAGGGCAACTTCATGCAACGCACCAGCGCGTGGTTCTCTGCACTCACGGGCCAGGGCGGCGAAGTGCTGCCCGTGCGCGTGGGGGGCACCGAATACCGCCGCGCCACCGGCACCACGCCCGCGAGCGTGCTGGGCTTTGACCAGGCCCTGCTATGGGTGGTCGTGGCGCTGCTGGCCTGGGGCCTGGTCATGGTGTATTCCGCATCGATCGCGATGCCGGACAACCCGCGCTTTGCCAACTACGCCTCCACGCACTTCCTGACCCGGCACATGATGTACCTGGTGGTGGGCTTTGTGGCGGCGCTCCTGGCGTTTCAGGTGCCGATGGCGCTGTGGGAGCGCGTGGCGCCGTGGCTCTTCATCGTGGCGCTGCTGCTGCTGGTGGCGGTGCTGATCCCCGGCGTGGGCAAGGTCGTCAACGGCGCGCGCCGCTGGCTGTCGTTTGGCCCCATCGGCTTCCAGCCGTCCGAGATCGCCAAGTTCGCCGTGCTCATCTACGCTGCCGACTACATGGTGCGCAAGATGGAAGTGAAGGAACGGTTCTTCCGCGCTGTACTGCCCATGGGCGCTGCCGTGGCCATCGTGGGCGTGCTGCTGCTGGCCGAGCCCGACATGGGCGCCTTCATGGTGGTAGCCGTCATTGCCATGGGCATCCTGTTCCTGGGCGGCGTCAACGCGCGCATGTTCTTCCTGATCGCGGCCATCCTGGTCGGCGCCTTCGCGCTGATGATTGCCAGCTCGCCCTGGCGGCGGGAACGCGTGTTTGCCTATCTCGACCCGTTCAGCGAGGCGCATGCGCTCGGCAAGGGCTACCAGCTGTCGCACTCGCTGATTGCGATTGGCCGCGGTGAGATTTTTGGCGTGGGCCTGGGCGGCAGCGTCGAGAAGCTTCATTGGTTGCCCGAGGCCCACACCGACTTCCTGCTTGCGGTTATCGGCGAAGAGTTCGGCCTGGTCGGCGTGCTCACACTGATCGTGCTGTTCCTGTGGATGACCCGCCGCATCATGCACATCGGCCGCCAGGCCATTGCGCTGGACCGCGTGTTCTCGGGCCTGGTGGCGCAGGGCGTGGCCATCTGGATCGGGTTTCAGGCGTTCATCAACATGGGCGTGAACCTGGGCGCGCTGCCCACCAAGGGCCTCACCCTGCCGCTGATGAGCTTTGGGGGGTCAGCGATCCTGATGAACCTGGTGGCGTTGGCGGTGGTGCTCAGAGTGGATTACGAAAACAAGCTGCTCATGCGCGGAGGCCGCGTATGACTCCGAAGACGGCGCTGATCATGGCCGGCGGCACCGGCGGCCATATCTTCCCGGGCCTGGCTGTGGCCGAGGAGCTGCGTGCCCGCGGCTGGCGCGTGCACTGGCTTGGCGCGCCCGGCAGCATGGAATCGCGCATCGTTCCGACGCACGGCTTCCCGCTGGAACTGATCGACTTTGGCGGCGTGCGTGGCAAGGGTATCGTCACGCTGGCGCTGCTGCCCATGCGGCTGCTGCGCGCTTTCTGGCAAGCCCTGCAGGTGGTGCGCCGCGTCAAGCCCGACGTGGTGGTGGGCCTGGGCGGCTACATCACCTTTCCGGGCGGGATGATGGGGGTACTTGCCGGCAAGCCACTGGTGCTGCACGAGCAAAATTCCGTGGCGGGCATGGCCAACAAGGTGCTGGCTGGTGTGGCCGACCGCGTGTTCACCGCGTTCCCCAACGTGTTCCCCAAGGGCCAGTGGGTGGGTAACCCGTTGCGCGCGGCGTTCACCCAGCAGTCCGGTCCGGCCGAACGCTTTGCCGGCCGCAGTGGCCCGCTACGCCTGCTCGTGGTGGGTGGCAGCCTGGGCGCACGTGCCCTCAACGAGATCGTGCCCCAGGCCATCGCACTGATGCCTGCCGACCGTCGCCCGCTGGTCGTTCACCAGAGTGGCGCCACCCAGATCGATGCGCTGCGCGCCAACTACACCGCTGCGGGCGTCCATGCCGAACTGACGCCCTTCATCGAAGACACCGCCAGTGCCTTTGCCACGGCGGACATCATCGTCTGCCGCGCCGGTGCCAGCACGGTGACCGAAATCGCCGCCGTGGGTGCGGCGGCCGTGTTCGTGCCCTTCCCGTCCGCGGTGGATGACCACCAGACCACCAACGCGCAGTTCCTGGTGGACGCGGGTGGCGGCTGGCTGGTGCAGCAGCGCGACCTGACTGCCGCGATGCTGGCAGATATGCTATTGAATACAGAGCGATCTACCCTTATGGATAAAGCGCTCAAGGCCAAAAACATGCAAAAAATCAACGCCACCCGCGAAGTGGTGACTGCCTGCGAGGAGCTGGCACAACCATGAAGCACGCCATTCGCCACATCCACTTCGTCGCGGCCATGAAGCCTGCCGACGACTCGTGCCTTGCAAAGGTGGGTTCATGAAACACGCGATTCGCCACATCCACTTCGTCGGCATTGGCGGCGCAGGCATGAGCGGCATCGCCGAGGTGCTGTTCAACCTGGGCTACCGCATCTCGGGTTCTGACCTGGCCGACAGCGCCACGCTGCGTCGCCTGAAAGACCTGGGCATCAAGACCTGCCTGGGCCACGCCGCAAGCCACATCGAGGACGCTGATGCCGTGGTCACGTCCACCGCAGTCACCCCCGACAACCCCGAGGTGATGGCGGCCCGTGCCAAGAAAATTCCGGTGGTGCCACGTGCGCTGATGCTGGCCGAGCTCATGCGACTCAAGCAGGGCATCGCCATTGCCGGCACCCACGGCAAGACCACCACCACCAGCCTGGTGACCTGCGTGCTGGCCGAGGCGGGTCTCGACCCGACCTTCGTCATCGGTGGCAAGCTCAACAGCGCGGGCGCCAATGCCAAGCTGGGCAGCGGCGACTACATCGTGGTCGAGGCCGACGAGTCGGACGCGTCGTTCTTGAACCTGCTGCCCGTGATGGCCGTGGTGACCAACATCGACGCCGACCACATGGAAACCTACGGGCACGATTTCAACCGGCTCAAGGGCGCGTTCGTGGACTTCCTGCACCGCATGCCGTTCTATGGCACGGCCGTGCTGTGCGTGGACAGCCCCGCGGTGCGCGACATCCTGCAAAGCGTCACCTGCCCCATCACCAGCTACGGCTTTTCGGAAGACGCGCAGGTGCGCGCCATCAACGTGCGTGCCCAGGCCGGCCAGATGCACTTCACGGTGCAGCGCCGCAACGGCGTCACGCTGCCTGACATGGATATCGTGCTCAACCTGGCGGGCGAGCACAACGTGCTCAACGCGCTCTCGGCCATTGCGGTGGCGGTGGAACTGAACATTCCCGATGAAGCCGTGCAGCGCGCACTGGCCAGCTTCAAGGGCGTGGGACGGCGCTTCCAGCGCTATGGCGAGCTGCCTGCCAAGGGCGGTGGCCAGTTCACCGTGATCGACGACTACGGCCACCACCCGGTCGAGATGGCCGCCACGCTGGCTGCGGCGCGCGGGGCGTTTCCGGGCCGCCGCCTGGTGCTGGCGTTCCAGCCGCACCGCTACAGCCGCACGCGCGACTGTTTCGAGGACTTCGTCAAGGTCATCGGCAATGCCGACGCCGTGCTGCTGACCGAGGTGTACGCCGCTGGCGAGGCGCCCGTGGTGGCCGCCGACGGCCGTTCGCTGGCCCGCGCCCTGCGTGTGGCGGGTCGCGTGGAGCCCATGTTTGTGGACAACGTGGCGGATCTGCCCCAGGCCATTGCCGACAACGCGCGTGACGGCGACGTGGTGATGTGCATGGGCGCAGGCTCCATCGGTGCGGTGCCCGGCAAGGTGGTTGAAATGCTACAAAATAGTGAGCTGAAAGCGCTTGAAGGGAGCGCGCTATGACCCTTCCAGAATCCAAAATTGACATCAAGGCCCTGGGCAAGGTGGCCGTGCTGATGGGCGGCGAGTCGGCCGAGCGCGAGGTGTCGCTCATGTCCGGCAGCGGTGTGCTGCAGGCCCTGCGTGCCAGCGGCGTGGACGCCCATGCGTTCGACCCTGCCACCCATGCGCTGAGCGACCTCAAGCGCGATGGCTATGCGCGCTGCTTCATCGCGTTGCATGGCCGCCATGGCGAAGACGGCACCGTACAGGGCGCGCTCGAACTGCTGGGTATTCCGTACACCGGCCCGGGCGTGATGGCATCGGCCATCGCCATGGACAAGGTCATGACAAAGCGGGTGTGGCTGGCAGAAGGCCTGCCCACGCCGCGCTACGTCTGGCTGGCCCCTGAGCGCCAGCAGCCTGAAGTGGTGCGTACAGTGCCTGATGAGCTGGGCCTGCCGCTGATCGTGAAGCCCCCTCGGGAGGGTTCGTCCATCGGCGTGACCAAGGTGCGCGGCCCGTCCGACATGCAGGCTGCGGTAGACCTGTCTGCCAGGTACGACGCCGATGTGCTGTGTGAAGAGTTCATTGACGGCGAGGAAGTGACCTGCCCGGTGCTGGGCCATGGCGCCCAGGCGCGCGCGCTGCCGGTCATCCGCATCGTGGCCCCCGACGGCGCATACGACTACCAGAACAAGTATTTCACCGACGACGTGAAGTACCAGTGCCCGAGCGGGCTACCCGAAGCCGAGGAGCGCGAGATCCAGCGCATCGTGCTGGAGGCCTACCGCACGCTGGGCTGCCGCGGCTGGGGCCGCGCCGACCTGATGATTCGCGCCAGCGACCGCAAGCCCTTTCTGCTGGAGATGAACACGTCGCCGGGCATGACGGGCCATTCGCTGGTGCCCATGTCGGCGCGTGCCTCGGGCATCAGCTACGAGGAACTGTGCCTGCGCATCCTGGCGGATGCCGCCCTCGACACGCCCGCAAGGCCAAAGGCTGCCTGATGGCCCATACGCTGCCCGCACCGCTGGACGTCAAGCTCATGAACCTGACTGCTTCGGTCCTGTTCGTGGGCGGCGTCCTGCTCGTGCTGGCAGCGGGCGCCTGGTGGGTGCTGCGCTACCCGGGCTTTGCCGTGGCGCGCATCGTGGTGCATGGGGATCTGGTTCACAACAACGCCGTCACGCTGCGTGCCAACGTGGCACCACACCTGGCAGGCAACTTCTTTACGGTGGACCTGCGCGCCGCGCGCGATGCCTTCGAGCAGGTGCCATGGGTGCGCCGCGCCGAAGTGCGCCGCGTGTACCCCGGCAGCCTGGCGGTGCAGTTGCAGGAGCACGAAGCCGTGGCGTATTGGGGCCCCGAGTCGGGCTCGGCACTGGTCAACCGCTTTGGCGAGGTGTTTGAGGCCAACACCGGCGATGTGGAGCAGGAAGGCCTGCCGCGCTTGCTGGGGCCGGCGGGCAGCTCGATGGACGTGCTGGAAATGCACGGCTTGCTCAGGCCCGTGTTCAAGTCGCTCGGACTGGTGGTCGAGACGCTGGAGCTCACCGGCCGCGGCGGCTGGCGCGTCACGCTGGACACTGATGCCGTGGTGGAGCTGGGCGGCGGCACACCGCAAGAAGTGGTGCAGCGCACCCAGCGCTTCACGCGCACGCTGACGCAGGTGGCGGCCCAGTATGGCCGCCGGGTGGACGCGCTGGAATCGGCCGATTTGCGCCATGCCGGCGGATACGCCTTGCGCATGCGCGGCGTGACCACCGTGACGGTGGGCGATGCGCCCGCTGCCGTGGCCGGAGTGCGCAGGAGGTGATGGCGATGAGACCACAACACACAACGCGGGGTGGCGCTGACGCCCGGCAGACGATCCGCTCGCAGGGCTTCCGGGTACCTGCGCCCACGGCGCAGCCGGACAGAACAGACAAGTGCAGAGGCTGAATATGGCAAGAGAATACAAAGACGTCGTGGTGGGGCTGGACATTGGCACGGCCAAGGTGATGGCTGTGGTGGCAGAGGTGCTGCCCAATGGCGAGCTCAAGCTGGCTGGTCTTGGCGTGGCCCCGAGCAACGGCCTCAAGCGCGGCGTGGTGGTCAACATCGACGCCACCGTGCAGAGCATCCAGCAGGCGCTGAAAGAAGCCGAGCTGATGGCCGACTGCAAGATCCAGCGCGTCTACACCGGCATCACGGGCAGCCACATTCGCGGCCTCAACTCAAGCGGCATGGTCGCCGTCAAGGACAAGGAAGTCACCTCGGCCGACGTGGCACGCGTGGTGGAGACGGCCAAGGCCATCAACATCAGCAGCGACCAGCGCCTGTTGCTGGTGGAGCCCCAAGAGTTTGTGATCGACGGGCAGGATGTGAAAGAGCCCATCGGCATGAGCGGCATCCGCCTGGAGGCCAAGATCCACATCGTGACCGGTGCGCAGAGCGCGGCCGAGAACATCATCAAGTGCGTGCGCCGCTGCGGCCTGGAGGTCGAGCAGCTCATGCTGAACCCGCTGGCCAGCAGCCAGGCTGTGCTGACCGACGACGAGCGCGAGCTCGGCGTGGTGGTGGTGGACATTGGTGCAGGCACGACGGACGTGGCCATCTTCACCGGGGGCGCCATCCGCCACACGGCGGTGATCCCGATCGCGGGCGACCTCATCACCAGCGACATCGCCATGGCGCTGCGCACCCCCACCAAGGACGCCGAGGACATCAAGGTCGAAAGCGGCTACGCCAAGCAGTTGCTGGCCGACCCCGAGAGCCAGGTCGAGGTGCCGGGGCTGGGCGACCGCAGCCCGCGCATGCTGAGCAAGCAGGCACTGGCGGGCGTGATCGAGCCCCGCGTGGAAGAAATCTTTTCGCTCGTGCAGCAGGTGATCCGCGAGTCGGGCTACGAGGAAGTGCTGTCGTCGGGCATCGTGCTCACGGGCGGCAGCTCGGTCATGCCCGGCATGATCGAACTCGGCGAGGACATCTTCCTCAAGCCCGTGCGCCGCGGCATCCCCAAGTATTCCAGCGCCCTGTCGGACATGGTGGCACAGCCCCGTGCAGCCACCGTCATGGGCCTGCTCGAAGAAGCCCGCCTGGCACGGCTGCGCGGCTTCAAGGTGGCGCAAAAGAGCGGCTCCATGAAGACCGCCTTTGGCCGCTTCAAAGACTTCATCGTGGGGAATTTCTAGCCATGAAACATCCCCTCTGGCTTGCCCGTGGCAGCCCGCACCAACCGCGGGAGCGATGGCGGTGCACTGGCCCGCCACGCGCCCGACCTCCAAGACACACCTCCAACATTTGGCAATTGCAACAGTATCTAGAACCAGGAGCTCCAAGATGACCATCGAAATGATCGAAGCCGAAGAATTCAACCAGGGCACCCAGATCAAGGTGATCGGCGTGGGCGGCGGCGGCAGCAATGCCGTCGAGCACATGATTGCGCGCTCTGTGCAGGGCGTGGAATTCGTCAGTGCCAACACCGACGCTCAGGCCTTGACGCGCAGCTCGGCCCACCGCGTCATCCAGCTCGGTGGCAGTGGCCTGGGCGCAGGCGGCAAACCCGAAAAGGCACGTGATGCCGCCGAGGCCGCCGTGGAAGACATCCGCGACGCCATCCAGGGCGCGCACATGCTGTTCATCACGGCCGGCATGGGCGGCGGCACCGGCACCGGCGCCGCGCCTGTGATTGCGCGCGTGGCCAAGGAGATGGGCATCCTCACCGTGGGCGTGGTCACCAAGCCTTTCGACTGGGAAGGCGGCCGCCGCATGAAGAACGCCGACGAAGGCCTGGCCGAGCTGGAAGCCAACGTTGACTCGCTGATCGTGGTGCTCAACGAAAAGCTGCTGGATGTGCTGGGCGACGACATCACCCAGGACGAAGCCTTTGCGCACGCCAACGACGTGCTCAAGAACGCAGTGGGCGGCATCGCTGAAATCATCAACGAATACGGCCAGGTGAACGTCGACTTTGAAGACGTGCGCACCGTGATGGGCGAGCCCGGCAAGGCCATGATGGGCACGGCCACCGCCAGCGGCCCCGACCGCGCCCGCATTGCTGCAGAGCAGGCCATTGCCTGCCCGCTGCTGGAAGGCATCGACCTGTCGGGTGCCAAGGGCGTGCTGGTGCTGGTCACGGCGAGCAAGGGCAGCCTCAAGCTGTCCGAGTCGCGCCAGGCCATGAACACCATCAATGCCTACGCATCCACCGACGCACATGTCATCTTCGGCGCAGCCTACGACGAGAACCTGGGCGACGAAATCCGCGTGACCGTGGTGGCCACCGGCCTGTCGCGTGCCAGCGCACGCCGCCAGCCCATTTCCGTGGTGCAGGGTGGCCTGCGTACCGGCACCGACAACATGGCTTATCAGATCCCCGTGTCGGGCGTCGGCGCGATGGGCGTAGCCGCTGGCGTGCCAGGTGGCCACGTTGGCGGTTCGCAAACCGACTACGGCAGCATGTCGGTGCCGAGTGTGTGGCGCACCAACCGCACCCAGGCCGCGGCCCGTGTGGACGCGCTCTCGTCCGGCGGCATGGACGATCTGGAGATCCCGGCTTTCCTGCGCAAACAGGCGGACTGATCTGGACCGGCCTGCGCGGCCGGGCCGACGCTACGGCAAGTTCCGGTAGGGCGCAGCCCAGGTGCCGCGCGAAGATCGGTACCCTCACAAAAAACCCTGCCAGTGCGAACTGGCAGGGTTTTTTGTTGCCTTGAAGGAGCGTGCGACGGAGCGCGGGTCGTTGGTGGCTGCGTCCATCGGGCAAGCTGGCAGCCCTCGGTGCGCAGCCGCCGTTACTGAAAGGACCGGTGATGGGGCTGCGCGGGGCCCCTGCGCAGCAGGCGCAGCGATCTCAGAAGGATTCCCAGTCGCCGTTGTCGTCGCCGCCAGCCTTGGCAGGGGCAGCGGCTGGGGCGCTCGTCGCAGGCTTGGCCTCGCGGGGCAGGGCTGCTGCCGCGGGGCGCTGCGCTGCGGGAGCTGCAGGCCGCGGCGCAGCCTTGGGCAGGGCGGACCGTGCAGCGGGCGCCGGTGCGCGCGCAGCCGCGCGGGCCGGGAGCGCCGCTGGCGAAGGCGCGGGGCCGTTGCTCCAGCCGGCGGCCCCCGAGCTCTGCGCAGAGGCGTTGCTGCCGTTCACCCGGAAGCGGGCCACCACCTGGGTCAAGCGCATGGCCTGCTCGCGCAGGCTGTCGGCCGCCGCGGTGGATTCCTCCACCAGCGCAGAGTTTTGCTGGGTCATCTGGTCGAGCTGGTTCATGGCGGTGTTGACCTGCGCAATGCCTTGGCTCTGCTCCGAGGTAGCGGCGCGGATCTCGCCGATGATGTCCGTCACGCGTTGCACGCTGGCCACGATTTCCGTCATGGTGGCGCCTGCATTGCCGACCAGCTGGGTGCCCGATTCGACCTTCTCGACCGATGCGCCGATCAGCGACTTGATCTCCTTGGCAGCTTCAGCACTGCGACCGGCCAGACTGCGCACCTCGCCCGCCACCACGGCAAAGCCACGACCCTGCTCGCCCGCGCGCGCGGCTTCCACCGCGGCATTCAGCGCCAGGATGTTGGTCTGAAAGGCAATGCCATCAATCACGCCGATGATGTCGCTGATGCGGTTGCTGCTGGCGTTGATGTCCTGCATGGTCGCCACGACTTTGGATACCACCTCGCCGCCGCGCGCTGCCACTTCGGCGGCCGAATTGGCCATCTGGTTGGCGGTGTGCGCCGAATCCGATGTCTGCTTGACAGTGCTGGTCAGCTCTTCCATCGAGCTTGCGGTGGACTGCAGGTTGCTGGCCGTGTCTTCGGTGCGGTGCGCCAGGTCGTTGTTGCCCTGAGCGATTTCACTGGAGGCGGTGGCAATACTGTCGGTGGCGGTGCGCACTTCGGTCACCAGCTGCCGCAACGACGTCACCATCTTGGACAGGCCGTCCAGCATCGAGCCCTCGGGGGCGTTGGGCATTGGAGTGTCCAGATTGCCTTCTGCCACCTGCGACATGATGCCGATCGCTTCGGTCGGCTCGCCGCCGATCTGGCGCAACACCGAGCGGGCCACGACCATGCCGATGCCGCCCACCACCGCAAATACGGCCAGGATGGCGACCAGGCCCGAGAGCAGCGTCTTGCGCACGATGGCGTCGATGTCGTCGGTGTACAGGCCCGAGCCCACCATCCAGTTCCAGCCATCCACCCGGATCACGTACTGCAGCTTGGGCACCAGCTCCTGCTGGCCGGGGCGGGCGAACATGGTGGGGACAAACACGCGGCCGTTGGGGCTGGCGCGCAGGGCATCCGAGATCTGCTTGAGGATGTCGGTCCCCGAGCCGTCCTTGACCTTGCCCGCCATGTCCTGGCCTTCCCATTCGGGCTTGATGGGGTGCATCACCCCTTTGGAGTCCAGCGTCCAGATGTAGAAGTATTCCGTCTTGCCCTCGGGTCCGCCGAAGCGGGACAGCCGCAGTGCGTCCTTGGCGGCTTTTTGTGCGTCGTCCACGCTCATGGCGCCACTGGCAGCCTTGGCCTGGAAGCCGGTCACGACGCTGTGTGCCGACTGCACGGCCGTGGTGAGCAGTTCCCGCCGCGATTCGATGATCAACCGGCGCTCGTTCAGCAGTGACGCGAGGGCCATGATCACCAGGGCCGCAAGGGCCGTGCCGATCATGAGCATGATTTTCATCTTGAAGCTGAGCTTGTTCATAGTCTTGTCCCCTGCGATATGAATGCGTGGCCGACGGGGTGTTTGCCCCCCTGATAGGCCGACGCTACCGTGTCATTGTGCTTCGGCATATTGCAGGGTTACTGTAGGTAAAAACACGGCCCTGGTGTAACGGAGGTGCGACCGCTCGTCGGACTTGATGAATGTCAACGGGAGGCCTGCTTCAGGCGCGTCTGCGACGGGGCAACTAAAATGCGCGGATGCTCCAGCAACGCACCCTCAAGACTCTGACCCGCGCCGTAGGCGTCGGCCTGCACAGCGGACAGCGGGTGGAGCTGACGTTGCGGCCCGCCCAGCCCGATACCGGCATCGTGTTCCGACGCGTCGATTTACCTCAGCCGGTAGACATCCCCATCCGGGCAGAGGCCGTCACCGACACGCGGCTGGCGTCGACCATTGCCGTGGGCAACGCCAAGGTCCACACCGTCGAGCACCTCATGTCAGCCTGTGCGGGCCTCGGTATTGACAACCTGTACGTGGACATCACGGCGGAGGAAGTGCCCATCCTCGATGGCTCGTCGGCTTCATTCGTGTTCCTGCTACAAAGCGCAGGGATCGAGCTGCAAAAAGCGCCCAAGCGGTTCATCCGCGTCCTGCGGCCCGTGGAAGTGCGCGAAGGCGAGGGCGCCAACGCCAAGTGGGCGCGTCTTGTGCCGTATCACGGCTACAAACTGAGCTTTGAGATCGACTTTGACCACCCGGCCGTGGACTCCACCGGCCAGCGCGTCGAGTTCGATATGGGGACCGGCAACTACAGCCGGGACATTGCCCGCGCACGCACCTTCGGCTTCACGCGCGACGTGGAAATGATGCGTTCGAACGGCCTGGCCCTGGGTGGGGGCCTCGACAATGCTATCGTCATGGACGACTACAAGGTGCTCAACAGCGACGGGCTGCGCTACGACGACGAGTTCGTCAAGCACAAGATCCTGGATGCGATGGGCGACCTGTACCTCGTCGGCAGGCCATTGCTGGCCGCCTACAGCGCCTTCCGGTCGGGCCACGGCATGAACAACCTGCTCCTGCGCGAACTGCTTTCGCAGCGTGACGCCTGGGAAGAGGTGACGTTTGAAGACGAGCGCCGGGCGCCGGGCGGCTTTGCCCAGCCAGTGCGGGCCTGGTGACATGCTGATCATCCGGTGGTTTGCCCTGGCGCTGCTGCTTGCCGCTGCGGTCTGCTTTGGCCTTTATGCACTCACGGGCCAGGCGCGCTACAAGCGGATCGGTTTTGCCATCTTCAAGTGGACGGTGATTGCTGGCGTGGGATTTTTCACGGTCCTGCTGATCGAGCGGCTGCGCTAAAAGCCCCCGGGCGGGTGCGGATTGCCCTGCCCTATACTCCGGCCTGCTCCGGGGTGCACGTAGAACCTTTTTGGGTTTTGGGCGTGCTGAGACGGCGGACCTTACCGCCGGAACCGCGAACTTGATCTGGTTAGTACCAGCGTAAGAAGAGCTGCAGTCATGATTTCCGCCCAGGAGGCACGCGCGCATGCGCAGCCCTCTGGCCATGGCACCCCATGCGTTCACCACGGACGCGAATGGGGCGGGGCCCTCCGGCCCTTCGCCTTGCGGACCATCGGGCCGATTGCGGAGCACGTATCCATCCACCACGATAGGAAAGTGCCCGCCATGAATGCCCCCATCCACGCTCCTGACAAGTTTGCCCAGCTGCTCGCGCGTACCCGCGAACCCTTCCCCGCATCCACCAAGAGCTACCTTGTCGGCACCCGGCCGGACATTCGCGTACCCGTGCGCGACATTGCGCTGACCAACGGCGAACACGTCAGTGTGTACGACACCTCGGGCCCATACACCGACCCGAATGCAACGATCGACGTGCGCCAAGGCCTGCCCAGCGTGCGCGGCGGCTGGATCAGCGGCCGAGGCGATGTGGAGCACTATGAGGGCCGTGCACCCGTGGCGCTCGATGACGGGCAAAAAAGCGAAGACGCCACCCGCCTGGCGCAACTGCGCGCCGAGGCTGCCGCCCTGCAGCGCAAGCCCATGCGTGCCAGGGCCGGCGCCAACGTCACGCAAATGCACTACGCCCGCAAGGGCATCATCACGCCCGAGATGGAATACGTGGCCATCCGCGAAAACGGCAAGCGCGAGTGGATGCAGCAGTACATGGCCGATGAGGCTCGTGAAAAGCGCCTGATGGGCAACCCCATGGGGGCGAGCATCCCGCGCATCATCACCCCCGAGTTCGTGCGCGATGAAGTGGCCCGCGGCCGGGCCATCATCCCCGCCAACATCAACCACCCCGAGGTGGAGCCGATGGCGATCGGCCGCAACTTCCTGGTGAAGATCAACGCGAACATTGGCAACTCGGCCGTCACGTCCAGCATTGAGGAAGAGGTGGAAAAGCTGGTGTGGGCCATCCGCTGGGGCGCCGACAACGTGATGGATCTCTCGACCGGCAAGAACATTCACACCACGCGCGACTGGATCGTGCGTAACAGCCCCGTGCCGATCGGCACCGTGCCGATCTACCAGGCGCTGGAGAAGGTGGGCGGTGTGGCCGAAGACCTGACCTGGGAAATCTTCCGCGACACCCTCATCGAGCAGGCTGAGCAGGGCGTGGACTACTTCACCATCCACGCCGGAGTGCGTCTGGCGTACATCCACCTCACGGCCCAGCGCCGCACCGGCATTGTCTCGCGCGGCGGCTCCATCATGGCCAAGTGGTGCATGGCGCACCACCGCGAGAGCTTTTTGTACGAGCACTTCGAGGACATCTGCGACATCATGAAGGCCTACGATGTGTCGTTCAGCCTGGGCGATGGCCTGCGCCCCGGCTGCGCATCGGACGCCAACGACGAAGCGCAGTTTGCCGAGCTGCACACGCTGGGCGAGCTGACGCAGATTGCCTGGAAGCACGACGTACAGACCATGATCGAAGGCCCCGGCCATGTGCCCATGCACATGATCCAGGCCAACATGACCGAGCAGCTCAAGACCTGCCACGAAGCGCCGTTCTACACCCTGGGCCCGCTGACCATCGACATCGCGCCCGGCTACGACCACATTGCCAGCGCGATCGGCGCGGCCATGATCGGCTGGATGGGCACGGCCATGCTGTGCTACGTGACGCCCAAGGAACACCTGGGCCTGCCCGACCGTGACGATGTGAAGCAGGGGATCATCGCGTACAAGATCGCCGCCCACGCGGCCGACGTGGCGAAGGGTCACCCGGGTGCCCGGGCGCGCGACGACGCGCTGAGCCAGGCGCGTTTCGATTTTCGCTGGCAGGACCAGTTCAACCTTGGCCTGGACCCGGAGACTGCCAAGGAATACCACGACGAAACCCTGCCCAAGGACTCGGCCAAGGTGGCGCACTTCTGCTCGATGTGCGGGCCCAAGTTCTGCTCCATGAAGATCACGCAGGAGGTGCGCGATTTTGCGGCGGCCAAGGGACTGGCAGAAGCCGAGGCGCTGGCCCAGGGAATGGAGGCGAAGGCCGCGGAATTCCAGAAGGGGGGCGGGGCGCTCTACATCCCCATCGCATCCGCCTGACGGTCTGGTTGGCATTAGCCACACTTATGGTTGCCCTGAGTTGGCGGCACGCCGCTGCAGCTTGGGGAAACCCATAGGCCGGGAAACAGGGCGTTACACATACAGTCACGCACCCTCTGGCTCCCAAGGCTGGAGGCGGAAATCGCCGCCGTGGCATCAAAGTTGCTAACTGGCGGGTAATTGTGATTATTTGTAAGGAAGTGCCATGAACGCCCTGGGTCGCCTGTCCATTCGTACCCGTCTGTATTTCGGCACGGTCTTCTCCCTGATCCTGCTGGTCGTCATCGGTGGCATGGGTTACCTGGCACTGGACCGCACCAGCAACACGCTGGATATCCTCTTCTCGCAGCGTGTGCAGACGTTGACCGATGTGGCCGAGCTGCGCACCACCTTGGGCGACCTGCGCCGCACCGAAAAAGACATCATCATCAGTTTCAACAACGCAGTGGAAGTGGCCGCCCTGCGCGAGTCCTGGGGCAAGGCTCTGGCCGGGTTGACCAAAGGCCTGGGACAGGTACGGCAGACCCAGGCGGGTGATGCGGGTTTTGTCGAGGCCATCGATAAGGCACTTGTCGAGGTCAAGGAGTACGAAAAAGGTATTGCGCCCGTATTCGAGCAGATCGAGCGGGCCCAGATCGACGGGGCCGTGGGCGGGGCCTACGCCGACCGCCTCAAGAAGCACATGGAAGCCACAGACCAGTTGCTGCTGGGGCTGGCCGGAACCGCACGCGACAAGATGGAAGAAGCCCGCAAAGGGGTGAACAGGCTCACATCCACGATGTCGGGGCTGATTGCCGGCGCGCTGCTTCTTGCGCTGGCCGTGCTGATTCCGCTCACGTTCTTCAGTGTGCGCTCCATCCTGCAGTCGCTGGCCCAGGCCAGCACCCTGGCCGAGCGCATCGCTGCGGGCGATTTGTCGCATGATGTCCGCGCCACGTCGCAGGACGAAGTCGGCCAGCTGGTGGGTGCCATGGGCCGCATGCAGGATGCCTTGCGCGGCCTGGTGCAACAGGTGCAGGAAGCGGCCAACAACATCTCTACGGCCAGCTCCGAGATTGCTTCCGGCAACCATGACCTGAGCCATCGTACCGAGCAGACGGCGGCCAACCTGGAGGAGACGGCGTCGTCCATGGAATTGCTGACCAGCGCGCTCCAGGGCAACGCGCAATCCTCGCGCCAGGCCAGCGAGTTTGCGGCCACGGCCGCCGAGGTGGCGGCACGCGGGGGCACGGTCGTGGCCAATGTCGTGACCACCATGGACCAGATCACCGCCAGCTCGCGCAAGATTGCCGACATCACCGGCGTGATCGATTCCATCGCGTTCCAGACCAACATCCTGGCGCTCAACGCCGCCGTGGAGGCCGCCCGCGCAGGCGAGCAAGGTCGGGGCTTCGCCGTGGTGGCCAGCGAAGTGCGCACCCTGGCGCAGCGCAGCGCCGCCGCGGCCCATGAGATCAAGGGTCTGATCAGCTCATCGGTGGAGCGCGTGGAAGACGGCTCGCGGCTGGTCAGCCAGGCGGGCGCCACCATGACGGAGATTGTCGGCAGCGTGCGCCGTGTGGCGGGCATCATCAGCGAGCTGACCGTATCGTCGGCCGAGCAGAGCGACAACGTGGGCCACATCAGCCAGTCCGTCAGCCAGCTGGACAACATGACGCAGCAAAACGCAGCACTGGTTGAAGAGTCCACGGCTGCCTCGGAATCGCTGCGTGAGCAGGCTGTGCAGCTCACCAGCGCGGTGAGCCAGTTCAAGCTGCAGGGCGGCGGGCGTGGCGCAGCGGTGCATGCTGCCGCTGCGCATGGCGCGTACAGCGCTGGCTCAGGTGCGGCCGGTGGTGGGGGCCGTCAGCCTCTGCAGATCCGGTAATTTGGGCGATTTTGGCCGCAGGTCCTTGTTTGATCATCCCTGGATGCTATTAAAAGCATAGCAATCTGGGCTCTCTGCAAGGTCGCTATCGGAGCTGTGGTCCTCCGGGGCAGAGGGCTGCAGGTTGGTGCGTGGCCTTGCCTTCCCCCCGGTTGCCCGGTAAAGGCGAGTGCTCCTGCAGTCAGGCTCAGTCCCGCGTCACGCGCACGACCTCTTCCCGGCTGGTAATCCCTGCGGCTATCAGGCGTTCCCCGTCATCGCGCATCAGCGCCATGCCGCCTGCCAGTGCCGCAGCGCGGATGTCGGCCTCGGCGGCCTGGTTGTGGATCTGTGCACGGATGGCGTCGGTGGTCACCAGCAGTTCGAACACGCCGGTACGACCGGTGTAGCCCGTCTGTCCGCAATGCTCGCACCCCGTGCCTTCGCAATGTGTGCAGTACTTGCGCACCAGGCGCTGGGCCAGCACGCCCAGCAGCGATGATGAGAGCAGGAAGGGCTCAACCCCCATGTCGGTCAGGCGGGTCACGGCACTGGCGGCATCATTGGTGTGCAGCGTGGCCAGCACCAGGTGGCCGGTGAGCGATGCCTGGATGGCGATCTGCGCCGTCTCGAAGTCGCGGATTTCACCGATCATGATGATGTCCGGGTCCTGCCGCAGGATGGCGCGCAGGGCCTTGGCAAACGTCAGCTCGATCTTGCTGTTGACCTGCGTCTGACCCACGCCCGGCAACTCGTATTCGATGGGGTCTTCCACCGTCATGATGTTGTTGCGCGTGGCATCGAGCCGGCCCAGCGCCGCGTATAGCGTGGTCGTCTTGCCGGAGCCCGTGGGCCCGGTCACCAGGATGATGCCGTGGGGCTGGCCGATCAGGCTTTCAAAACGTTGCAGCGTTTCGCCCTGCATGCCCACGGCTTCCAGGCTGAGCTTGCTCTCGCTCTTGTCCAGCAGGCGCAGCACGGCGCGCTCGCCGTGGGCGCTGGGCAGGGTCGACACACGCACATCAATGGCGCGCGTACCCAGGCGCAGGCTGATGCGGCCGTCCTGCGGCAGGCGCTTTTCGGAGATGTCCAGGTCGGCCATGATCTTCAGGCGCGAGATCAGCGCGGCGTGCAGTGCGCGGTTGGGCTGCACCACCTCCCGCAGCGTGCCGTCCACCCGAAAACGCACGCTGGAATGGCGCTCGTACGGTTCGATGTGGATGTCGCTGGCGCCATCGCGTGCGGCCTGCGTGAGCAGGGCGTTGAGCATGCGGATGATGGGTGCGTCGCCGGCCGATTCCAGCAGGTCTTCCACCGCTGGCAGCTCCTGCATCATGCGCGAGAGGTCGGCGTCGCTCTCGACCTCGCTCACCACCGTGGCGGCGCTCGACTCGCTGTGCGAATACGCGGCACTGATGCGCTGCGCCAGGGCTGCCGCTTCCAGGGGCAGCATCTGCTGCACCGGGTGCTTGCGCAGCACCTCCGACAGCGCTCCCGCGTCAGGGTGCGGCCCATGCCACAGCACAAGCTGGTGACCGTCGTCCTCCAGCAGCAGCTGGGCTGTGCGGGCAAAGGCGTAGGGCAGGGGATGGCGCATGGAGCAGGTCAGTGAAGGGTTCGGTCAGAGCGCCTGGGGCGACACCGTGGCGGAAAGGGATTGGGCGCGCACCGTGGCGGCCGCGGCCTCTGCGGCCTCCAGGCTGGCGTAGGGCCCCACGCGCACGCGGGTGAGCGCGCCGCGGTTGGTGTCCACCGACTGCATCGACATGGGCAAGGCCATGTTGCGCAGCTTGGCCATGGCCGCGCGCGACTCGGCGTCCTTGCCGAACACGCCGACATTGACGTAGTACAGGGTTGCCGAAGCGGCCGGGTTGGCCGCGGCCAGCGGGGCGTTGATGCCCGGTACCGTGCTGCTTTGCGGGGTGCCCTGGGGCGCGACCGGCGCTGGCACGGCCTGCGGCAGGGGCGCTGGCGTGAGCTGCTGCATGGGCTGCGGTACCGGCGCGGCCACGGGTGTGGGCTGCGGAGGTGCCGCCTGCGGTTGCGGTTGACCGGTGGCAACGCCATTGCGCTGGGGCAGCGCGGGCAGCACCGGGGCGCCGGTAACCGAGCCCATCACCACGCTCGACGGCGGCTGTGTCGCCTGCTGCAGCGCGCG
The DNA here is from genome assembly GCF_051942715.1 of Acidovorax sp. BL-A-41-H1. Classification (NCBI taxonomy): domain Bacteria; kingdom Pseudomonadati; phylum Pseudomonadota; class Betaproteobacteria; order Burkholderiales; family Comamonadaceae; genus Acidovorax; species Acidovorax sp. BL-A-41-H1. Next base: position 1,029,844 of record NZ_JBPVJQ010000003.1, read on the forward strand.
GATGGCTTCGTAGCGGTCCACCATCAGGGCATCGCTGGTGGCGTTGTCGCGCACCACGATGGGCCGCAGGAACACCATCAGGTTGGTCTTGGTCCGCGAGCGGTTTTCACTGCGGAACAGGCCACCCACCACGGGCAGGTCGCCCATCACCGGGACCTTGTCCTGGCCCTGCTGGTAGCTGTCTTCCAGCAGGCCGCCAATCACGATGATCGCGCCGTCGTCCACCACCACGTTCGATTCGATGGACCGTTTGCTGGTGCTGGGCCCGTTGACGTTGCTCAGCGTGTTGCCGTCGATCTTGGAGACCTCCTGGTAGATCGCCATCTTCACGGTGCCGTTTTCGCTGATCTGCGGGCGCACCTTGAGCATCAGGCCCACATCCTTGCGTTCGACGGTGGTGAAGGGGTTGAGGTTGTTGCCCCCGCCGGTGTTGGCATATGAGCCGGTGACAAACGGCACGTTGGTGCCGATCACGATGCGCGCTTCCTCGTTGTCCAGCGTCATCAGGTTGGGGGTGGAGAGCACATTGGCATCGCCGCTGTTTTGCAGGAAGTTGGCGAGTGCGCCCAGGTAGTACTGGCCGTTGATGCGCGGTGCCAGCCCCAGGTTCAGGCCCGCCCCCAGGCCGCTGGCAGCGCTGGCAATGCTGGTGGCGCTACCGCTGGCAATTGCTGCGGTCAGCCCGATGATGTTGGCCCCGGCCTGGCCGGAGTTGGTGCCGATCACGCCAATTGTGCCGTCGCCCTGTTTGCCCAGCAGGCTCTGCCACTGGATGCCGAACTCGGCCAGCTTGCTGGCCGATACCTCGACGATCAGGCTCTCGACCAGCACCTGCGCGCGGCGGCCGTCGAGCTTGTCGATCACGGTGCGCAGCTGCCGGTACAACGGCTCGGGTGCGGTGATGATGAGTGAGTTGGTGGTGGGGTCGGCCTGGATCTGGCCACCGGTGGAAGGCTGGTTGCTGCTGCCGCCGCTTGACCCAAGGCTGGCGCCCCCGCCGCTCAGCCCGCCGTTGCCCGACGACAACCCGCCGCCGCTGAGCATGCTGCCGCTGTTGCCAGTGCCGCCGCTCAGGCCGCCGCCGCCCGTGGACACCGGCGCGCTGCTGCCTCCACCTGATGCAGCCCCGCCACCGCTGCCATTGCCCATGGCGGCCATGGCCGCGCGCAAGGTGGTGGCGAGCTTGGTCGCATCCGCATTCTTGAGGTACACCACATGGATGTTGCCGGTCGAGGCGGCACTGCCCGGCACCGGCGCCTGGTCCAGCCGGTCCACCAGTGCGCGCACCTGGGCCACGCGGGCCGGGTTGGCGGCGCGCAGGATCAGCGAGTTGCTGCGCGGCTCGGCGATCAGGGTGGTCTTGAAGGACGTGTCTGCCTGGCCCTGCGCCGCAGCGGGTGCAGCACCGCTCCCGCCCCCACCGTCGATCAGCCGGGCCACCAGCGGCGCCAGGTCGGCGGCGACGGCGTTGCGCAGCGGGATCACTTCCACATCGCTGGCGTTGGAGACATCCATGGCCGCCACGATGCGCGCCAGGCGCTGCAGGTTGTCGGCATAGTCGGTGATCACCAGCGAGTTATTGCCGGGGTTCACGTTGATGGTGTTGTTGGGGCTGATCAGCGGGCGCAGCACCGGCACCAGATTGGCCGCGTTTTCAAAGTTGAGCTTGAAGATCTGCGTGACGATCTGCCCGCCTGCGGGTGCGCTGCCGGCGTTGCCCTGCACCACGCTCACACTGCCGCCCTGCAGCTTGGCGTCGGCCTCGGGCACCACCTTGTACAGGCCGGCCGATTCCACCACCGTGAAGCCCTGCAGCCGCAGGGCTGCGAGGAACTGCTGGAAGGCCCCGGCGGGCGTCACGGGCCGCTCGGTCACCAGGTTGAGCTGGCCCCGCACGCGTGGGTCCACCACCACGTTCCGGCCCGTGATGGTGGCCATGGTGCGAGCCACGGCCTCGATCTCGGCATTGGCAAAGTTGAGCGTCACCGGTTCGCCTGCGCGCACGCTGCCGGTGGCCGTGTTGATGGCCGTTTGGGCGCCAATCTGGCCAGTAGTGCAGGCAAGTATTGCCCCTGCAGCTATAAATTTAATAGCAAATCCCAGGCGTGGTGGAATCAGGAAAGTCATAGGTTCAACCCACGGTGATGATGGATCGCGCGCCATTGCGCCGTCCAATGATGTTCAGGAGATTCGACAGCGCAGCCTCGCGCTCGGGTGTGGCGGCGCTGGCTTCGCCCGCAAAGCGCAGCCGGTTGCCCACCCACTGGCCCGTGCCACTGAGCAGCAGGTGGCCTTCAAGCGTGGTCAGCGTGAGGCCTGGCACCTCGCCGCCCTGCAGGGCCAGCCGGTAGCTGCCCATGGGCCGCAGCGTGGTCAGCCGGGTGGACATGCCACGCGCATCCAGCTGTGCCTGGCCGGCCAGCGCCATGCGGCCGGCAGCCCAGGTGGCCGTGAGCCCTGTGGTCTGCAGGACCAGCTGGCCCTGCGGCTGCAGCGTGTTCCATGGCGTACCCAGGCCTGACAGCAGTGCGGCGGGCCACTGGCTCTGGCCGTCCGACAGCGCCACGCGGGCGCCACCCCAGCGCGGCTGCACCGCCACCTGCAGCGGCTGGGGGGTGCAGCAAGAGGCCTGCAGGCGTGCGCTCAGGCCCGTCCAGCCAGGGCGCAGTTGCCATTGCACGCGGCCGGGCAGGGCGGCCTGGTCCTGGCTGGCGGCACCGCCCGTCAACACCAGCTGGGCGGAGCCTGACCACACCGTGCCGCGCGGCTGCTGCAGCAGCACCTGCCCGCCCGTCGCGCGTGCCACCTGGCCCGTGAGCCAGGCCGCAGGCGCAAATGCGACGATGGCCGGCACACCGCCCAGCAGAGCGCCCGCCATGGCCCACGCCCACGCAGTGCGGGGCATGCCGGTCGGCTGGGTGCGGTTGCGGGTGTTGCGTGCCACGGGTTGGATGGTGCCGGGAAAGGTTGAAAGAGACGGGTGAGTAAGCGGGGATGAACGCCAGCAGCTGTCCGGCTCTTCAACGGCCCGCCGGCAGGGCCAGCACCAGGGTGCCATCCCAGCGCGGCGCGCCGGAGGGTGCAGCGCCGCCCAGTGTTGTTGTTGCACCAGCCGCTGCTGCAGGGGCTGCCGCAGCAGCGCTGCGCACCAGCCGTGCCTCGACCGGAGACGCGTGCGCGTTGCTGCGTGCCTGCGCCAGCCACTGTGCCAGGCCGTCAGCGGGTGCACCCTTGAGGACCACCGTCACACGGTCGCCCACCACGTTGAGCTGGCCCGCAGGGCCCAGGCGCTGCGTGAGCGCCGTGCGCAGTGTGCCCACCGAATCCGTGGGGTTGCTGCGCGGTGCCGACTGGAGCTGCTGTGCCTCGGCCTGCAGCGTCAGCATGCGCTGCACCTGCGTGTCGAGTTCTGCGTGGCGTGCAGGGGCTGCGCGCAATGTAGCCAGTGCCGGTGCCATGGCCACCCACCAGAGTAACGCCAGCGCCACGATGGCGCCCGCGGCCAGCACCAGGTTCTGTTCGCGCGGCGCCAGGGCCTTCCAGCGGGCCTGCAGGCTGGCGGTGATTGCGGTGGCCTGGGTCATTTGCGTCATGGTGTGCCTTCGGTGCGCAAAAGCAGGCTGCCGTCTTCAGGCCGGGCCTGGTAGCCGCTGGCCTGCAGCCGTGCGAGCAGGGCCGCTTCTTCGTCGGAGTTCATGTCCAGGCCGCGCAGCCGCAGCTCGCCCGGGGTGTATTCAATGCTGGCGGGTATGCGCCCTTCGGGCAGCGCTGCGCCTGCCGCTGCCAGCATGGGCTCCAGGTCGCGCGCCGACACGCCACCGGCGGCCTGCCGCAGCAGGGCCAGCTCGCGTTCCATCTGCACGGGTGCGTCCACCACCACCTTCACCTGTGGGAAGGTCTGCGTGAGCATGCCGCGCACGCTGGCCTGCTTGTCGGCCAGTGCCTGCCGCTCCTGCCAGGCCCAGGCATTCAGGCCCACGATATGCGCCACCACCAGCACGGCGGCGCCCCAGCGGGCCGCGCGCCACTGCGGCGCATTGAGCAGCGCGCTCAGGGTGGTGCCGGCCTTGCGCAGGGCACGCGTGCTGCCGCTGCTGGCCAGGTCGAACTGGGCCAGGTCCCAGTCGCTGCGTGCAGCATCGAGCGCGCGCTGGCTGGCGGTGTGCAGCGCCACGCGCTGGCCCAGCGTGCGTTCGGCCAGTGCGGCCACGGCGGGCTCGGCGCGCAGCACCAGCGCAGGCTGCTGTTCATCGGTGCCTGGCGCGCCGCCGCTACCCAGGGCGCCCAGGCGCACCAGCGTGAGGGCCATGGGTGTCAGCGGCATCACCGTCACGCCCAGTTCGGCCCCCTGGCCGGTGATGACCAGGTAAGGTTCTTCGGGGGTGCCCAGGGCACACAGCTCGGGCCCGCCACTGTCGGTCGGGCCGGGTGCGAATTCGGGCACCACGCGCGTCACGCGGCGGCCGGCACTTTCCAAGGCCTGCAGGTTTTCGCGCAGCCAGGCGCGGTCGCACACCGCCACCCACACGGCGCCGTCGCCAGCAGAGCCGGGCTGCAGCGCAAAGTGCAGTTGGGCGGCATCGTCGAGCACGCGGTCTTCCAGCAGGCCCTCCAGCGCCAGGCGTAGGCGCGGTGTCTGGTGGCCGGGGCCGATGGGCAGGCCCGGCGGTAGCTGCACACGCTGCCACGACAGCGCACGCGCGGGCACCACGGCCACCACCTCGCCACCGGGGCGTGTGGGCTCGGGCAGCAGGGCCGCAGGGGCGCTGTCATGGCGAATGGCAATGTGGCCATTCGCCGTGAGCGTGTAGCTGTAGGTGGTCGACGGCCCGGGCAGGGTCGGCGGCAGAAAGAGGATGAGGGTGCTCATGAACGCGTTTTGCGAACCATTTTAGGGGGATGTTCTTGCGGCGCCACGTCAGCGCAGGGGGGTGGCGGGGGAGCCGGGCGCAGCGCGGTCGAAAGCCCCGCGTTCTCGCCAGATCGTGGTCACGTCCATGCCCACACGGTGCACCAGGGAACGCTCGTCCACCATCACGTCGCCCAGCCGCAGCCGGCCGCGCACCTCATAGTAAGCCGAGGCCACCGTGTGGGTGGAGTCGTCGAGCTTCATGGTGGTGCCCATCTGCTCGCGCATCTCGGCAATGGAGCGGAAATGGCGCGATTCGCGCATTTGCACGATGCGCTGCGCGCTCGCCACATCGAGGCCTTCGATGGCGGCCATCAGAACATCGATGCCCGCGGTGTTGAGGTTGATGTGAGTAGGGCTGGGCAACAGCGACACATGGGGCGCCAGCACATCCACCGTGGCTTGCGGCAGCCCCAGCCACACCAGTTGCGATACGCGGGCGGGCATCAGCGGCGCGCTGCTGCCATCGCCACCCGCGGTGGCCTGACCCTGGCGCAGCGATTCGACCAGCGCCGAGAGCTGTTGCGATGGCAGGCTCAGCCGCTCGAACAGCCGGTTGAACTGCTGCAGCGCCAGCGGCTGCACCTGGCCACCCTGCACCAGGTTGGTCAGGTTTAGCCGCCCCTGCATGTCACTGATCTGTCCGGAAAGGAAGGCCTCGGTCGTGTCGGTGGTGGCATCGTCCACCTGCGACACATTGCGGTCTGCCGCGAGAAAGGTGGACAGCCTGGCCTCCTGCAGCGGCACGGCCCATGGCTCTGCCAGGTGGTCTGCGCCGCCCGCGCGCCCGTCTTCGCGCAGGATGAGGCGCGACCAGTCGAGCGCGCCGATGAGGATCCAGGCGGACTGCACACGCCCGCGCTCGGCCGTCTCGACCTCGACCGCGCGCCATTGCTGCCACATCGCCGACGCGGCAAAGGTGGCCACCAGGGTGACGGTGAGCATGGCGGCCAGCAGCGCGGCACCGCCCTGGGCCGTTGCCTTGGGCGCAGCGTGCCTCACGAGCGCCCCCCGCCCAGCGTGGGCTTGACCCAGTCACGCGTGAGTTGCCCTGCCAGCGCCTGCCCTGCGGGCAGGGTGATCTGCAGGCGGATACCGTCGGGTACTGCGGAAGAGCCCCCGGGCGGCTGTGCGCCAGCGCTGGACAATGGATTGGACCACGCTCCGCCCCGGTAGTAGAAGATCTGCCAGTCTTGCAGCGGAAGCAGCGCGGTTTCCAGCCGCCGCTCGCCCTCGCCCGGGGTGCGGGCCCACTGGGCCGCCTGCTGCCATGCCGCCTGCCATGCGCCCCGGGTGCGTACCGGCTGCGACTGCCAGCGCAGCCAGGTGCCGGCAGTGCCCTGGCCAGCGCGGCGCGTCCATGCCACCACCAGCGCCCCTTCGTCGGGCTCGGCACTGCTGCGGCGCGTAATGCGCAGCACCTGGCCGTCCCAGTCGAGCGGCGTGGTGTTGGGGATGGACATCAACGCGTCCAGGTCCGCGCCCCACTGCCCCAGCGCCGACTGCAGCACCAGCATCTCGTCAGCCCGTTGGCGCGTCGTCTCCTGCGCGCGCACCATGCCATCGATCCCGCGCCAGCTCAGGATGGCCAGCAGGGCCATCACGCCGATGGCGACGAGCAGTTCGATGAGCGTGAAGCCGCGCGCGCCCTGGGCATACGCCACTGGCGCTGCGCCATCGCGAGGGTGGCCAGCAAGGGCCGCCCCGCAGCAAAGGCCGACGTCCCCTTGGGGGCTGAGGGCCGCGGCTCCAAGCCTGCCTGCGCAGGTTTGGACGGCCCCGAAGGGCTGCAGGCTCTGACTGCGGCGCGGAGGCGCGAAGCGACTCAGGGGGGACATCTAATACCGCCCGATGATCGAAGAAATGCGCAGGATGGAGTTTTCGCCATCCAGCACCTGGGCATCAATGCGCCTGAAACTCGGGTTGGGCGTAGGCCGCACGATCATGGCCACCGTCAGCTGCCGGCCTGCCTGTTCGCATGGCTGCAGGCTGTCGCCCACGCTGGGCATCTGGGCCGACAGGCGAGCGCGCACCAGTTCGTTTTCGGCGCACAGCTGGGCCAGCACGATGTCGGACTGCCGCAGCGCATTGCGCGTGAGCGCCGTGGTGGCCTGCAGCCCGGCCATGAGGGCGATGGCGACGATGGCCAGTGCCACCAGCACCTCCACCAGCGTGAAGCCGCGAAGCGTTGGCAACGGTGCACGGCGGCGTGGACGCACGCGGGCCGGGCTCACTGCGCGGTCTCCACAAAAAAAGGCCGCACGCCGTCGGTGGCCACGCGCAGCACCCGTTCGGGGTACTGCTGGTGGGTGATGAAAACCTGCTGCGGCCCGATGAGGGGCTCGGGCCCCAGCATCAGCACTGGCTGGCCGCGCACCACGGTGCCAGCATCTAACCACCGGGTGGGCAAGGCAGCCTGGGCGCTGGGCGGCAAGCCTTCAAAACGGAAGCCCTGGGGCGTAGCGCGCCAGCGTACCGGCACACCTGCGCCGCGTGACTGGGCGCGGGCCGATTCCAGCAGCGCCGACAGCCGGGCCGCTTCGCGCTCCAGCAGCGTGCTGCCACTGTCGCGCATGGCCAGCCCGACGCCCGCCGTGGCCAAGGCCATGATGCTGATGACGACCAGCAGCTCAAGGAGCGTGAACCCGCGTGAGCGGTGGGTGGGCATGGGAGCTAGGTGGGGCCGTTAGCAGCAGCCACAGCGTCTGCGAGCGGCGTGCGGCCGCAGCGCCGGGCCGCCCCAAGCAAGGCCCGGCCCCCTTGGGGGGCAGGGAGCGACACGCAGTGCGCGACCGTGGGGGTCATATTTCACTGCCAGCTGCCGATATCGGCATCCTTGCCTTCGCCGCCCGACTGTCCATCTGCGCCGAACGACATCACGTCAATCTCGCCCTTGATGCCGGGGTTGAGGTACTGATAAGGGCGGCCCCAGGGGTCGTTGGGGAGCTTTTCCAGGTACAGCTTCCAGTTGTTGGGCACGGGCCCGGACGTGGGCTTGTTGACCAGCGACTGCAGGCCCTGCTCGCCCGTGGGATAGCGCTGGTTGTCCAGCCGGTACAGCTTGAGCGCCTGCATGATGTTGGTGATGTCGGTGCGGGCGGCGGTCACGCGGGCGTCGTCGGCGCGGTCCAGCACGTTGGGCACGATCAGCGCGGCCAGCACGCCGATGATGACGAGCACCACCATGAGTTCGATCAGGGTGAAGCCGCGGGCAATGCCGCGGCGGGCGGAGCGCAAGAGGACGGGGAGGGATGTGTTCACTGCTGGCGGTCTCTCGGATGGTCGGATCGCGTGAATCATAATCCGCGCATGGTGACCAATTCACTCAGCAACAAATGGGGCGTGCGCCTGGGGACTCTGGTCCTGTGGGCCGCCGCGGGCGCCAGCGTGGTGTATTGGGGGCTGCGCCTGTCGGCCTCCGGGCCTGCGGCCATGGCACCGCCGGTGGTGGCGGCCGCGGTCGCGCCCGACGCCCAGGCGTTGGCCCGCCTGCTGGGTGCCGTGCCGGCAGCCGCTGCGGGTGCCGCACCTGCAGTGCCCGTGGCATCGCTGGCCAGCCGTTTCTCTCTGATCGGCGTGCTTTCAGGCCGCAGCAGCGGCGGTGGCGCGGCCCTGATTGCCGTGGACGGCCAGCCCGCCAAGCCCTACCGCGTGGGCGCTGCGGTAGAGCCCGGTCTGGTGCTGCAGGCCTTGAGTCCCCGTCAGGCAGAGCTGGGCCCCGCCATGGGCGCACCGGCCACGCTGACGCTGGACATGCCGCTCAAGAAGTAGTCCGCGGGGCGCGCCGCGCGGACGCATTTTTAGCCCTCGCCGTGCCTTTTTGGCGCTCTATGCCGTCGCCGGATTTTTGGTAAGCAGGCGTAATTCCCAGGCTCCCCAGGCCGGTGCAGCCACAGGCCAGCATTCTGCGGTCGGGTTTGCGCTACGTGGAGCGTGTTCGTGGATCCACGCCACACAGCGCGCCACGCCCGCATGGGTGATCCACACGATGTCTGATGCGGCGCCGATTGCCGTGGCATCGGGCTCTTCGCCCGCGTTGGCAATCACGCCATGCAGGGCGCCGCACGATGCCAGTGCCGACTGCACGCGCTCCAGCATCTGCGCCAGCGATTCGCCGCCACCCGGGGCGTGGCCGCAGAAGTCTGCCGTCCATGCGTCCACGCGGGCCTTGCCAATGGCGTCCCAGCTCTGGCCCTCCCAGTGGCCAAAGTCCATCTCGCGCAGGCGGGCGTCTGGTTTTGGGGTCAGATCGGGTCGTAGCGCAAGCAGATCATGCACAAGCTGCTCACATCTTTGTAGCGGCGAGTGCCACACTGGTGCACCGTGCGGCAGCGCTGCTGCCAGCTGCTCTGCGGCCGTGCGCGTGGCGGCGGCATCGGCCGGTACATCGAGCGCGCCGTAGCAGATGCCGGGCGCCACCAGCGGGCGGGCATGGCGCACCAGCCACAAGCGCCTTTGCGGCAGCGGTGGCTGCTGCGCCGTGCTCACAGCCAGGGCAGGGCCAGCGCTGCGCCCAGGTAAAAACCGATCTCGCTGACCTGTTGCGTGGCGCCCAGGCAGTCGCCGGTGAAGCCCTGCAGGCGGCGCGCGAACCAGCGCGCCATCCATGCGGCAGCCAACCCGCTCAAAATGATAGATGCTATGAAAAATATAGCTGGCATTGCAATCAATACAAAGGCTACAGGCACAAAACACCATACACAGGCCGCTGCGAGCGCGCCGGGGGTGATCTGGTCGGCCAGTGGCTTGCTTTTGGACCGCGCCGTGTCGCCCACATGCGGCAGCGCCCGCACGATGAACAGTGGCCACAGCCGCGACAGCACATGCGCGCCTCCCAGTGCGGCCAGCGCAGCGGGCAGGTTGTGCGCGCCCAGCAGCGCCAGCAGGCTTACTTTGGCCAGCAGTGCCAGCACCAGCGCCATGGCGCCAAAGGCACCGACGCGCGAGTCTTTCATGATGTCGAGTGCGCGTTCGCGGTCATAGCTGCCACCCAGGCCATCCACCACGTCGGCCAGTCCGTCTTCGTGGAAGCCGCCCGTCATCAGCACCGTGGCGATCGTGCAAAACACGGCTGCGACGGGTGCCGCCATCGGCTGCCCGCCCAGTGCGAGAAAAAGCCCGGCGTAGACACCCATGGCCAGCAGACCCGCCAGCCAGCCGATACCCGGAAAATGCCCCGCGCTGGCCCGCAGCATGGCGGGGCTGAACCCCACCCAGTCGGCCAGCCGCCCGGTGACGGGAATACGCGTGAAGAACTGCACGGCCAGCAGGTAGTGGCGCAGGGCTTGCATGGGCAGGCTGTCGGTTACTTCACTTTTGATAGCTGCCAGCGCTTATGGAACAAGCGCCAGCGGCCGATTTGACCCATATTTCGCTTACTTGGAGCGCAGGAACAACCGGTAGGCCGGGTTCAGCGTCTCTTCCACATACGGGTAGCCCAGCGTGGACAGGAAGGCGTCGAACGTGGCGGCGTCTTCGGGCGGCACCTGCATGCCCACCAGAATGCGGCCGTAGTCGGCGCCCTGGTTGCGGTAGTGGAACAGGCTGATGTTCCAGGTGGGCTGCATCAGGCTCAAAAACTTGAGCAGTGCGCCTGGCCGTTCGGGGAAGGTAAAGCGCATCAGCCGCTCGTCCTGCGCCAGCGCCGAATGGCCGCCCACCAGGTGGCGCAGGTGCTCCTTGGCCAGCTCGTCGTGCGTGAGGTCCAGCGACTCAAAACCGTGGCGGGTGAAGGTCTGGGCTATTTTTTCCGATTCGCCCTTGCCGTGCGCGGTCAGGCCCACAAACACATGCGCCTGCGCCGCATCGCTGATGCGGTAGTTGAACTCGGTCACATTGCGCGGGCCGCCGGGCAGGCTGCCCACCACTTCGCAAAAGCGGCGGAAGCTGCCGCGCTCTTCGGGAATGGTCACGGCCAGCAGGGCCTCGCGCTCTTCACCGACCTCGGCGCGCTCGGCCACAAAGCGCAGGCGGTCGAAGTTCATGTTGGCGCCACACAGGATGGCGGCGTACGTTTCACCTTGGGTCTGGTGCGTGGCCACGTACTGCTTGATGGCGGCCACCGCCAGTGCGCCGGCAGGCTCGACGATGCTGCGCGTGTCCACAAAGACGTCCTTGATGGCCGCGCACACCGCGTCGGTGTCCACCGTCATGAACTCATCCACCAGGCCGCTGTGGGCGATGCGGAAGGTCTCCTCGCCCACCAGCTTGACGGCGGTGCCGTCGGAAAACAGCCCCACGTCGGGCAGCGTCACGCGCTCGTGCGCGGCCACCGACTGGATCATGGCGTCCGAGTCGTTCATCTGCACGCCGATCACCTTGATCTCGGGCCGCACGGCCTTGATGTAGTTGGCCACGCCCGAGATCAGGCCGCCGCCGCCGATGGCCACAAACACGGCGTCGAGCTGGTTGCTGCCCAGGCTTTGCAGCTGGCGCAGGATTTCCATGGCAATGGTGCCCTGGCCCGCAATCACGTCCGGGTCATCAAACGGGTGCACAAAGGTCAGGCCCTGCTCGTTTTGCAGCTGGAGCGAATGGCCGTAGGCGTCTGAATAGCTCTCGCCAAACAGCACGACTTCGCCGCCCAGGGTCTTCACGGCGTCGATCTTGAGTTGCGGCGTGGTCGTGGGCATCACGATCACGGCGCGCACACCGAGCTTGTGGGCGCTCATGGCCACGCCCTGGGCGTGGTTGCCAGCCGAAGCGCAGATCACGCCGCGCGCCAGTTGCTCGGGTGTGAGGTGCGCCATCTTGTTGTAGGCGCCGCGCAACTTGAAGCTGAACACCGGCTGCTGGTCCTCACGCTTTAAAAGCACCGTGTTGTGCAGGCGGCGGCTGAGGTTTTTGGCGGGCTCCAGCGCCGACTCCACCGCCACGTCGTACACGCGGGCGGTCAGGATCTTCTTGAGGTAGTCGGCAGGGGTGAGGTGCTGGGTCATGGGCAAAAGCGTAGGGAGGCCACCGCGGCGCTGGCGGGGGCCCACATCATAGGTGGTGCCCCTTCGGGCATCCGGCCGCGCTGTAAAGCTGCAGCCCACGCCCCGATCACGCAAAAAAAAGCCCCGGGCCGTGAGGCCTGGGGCTAATCCATCCTTTGAGGAGATGGAGGAGACAATCGGTGCGGGGCCCGGGCAACGCGCTCTGCGGGGCGGGGGCCATCTGCGGGCCGGATACAACCGGAATCGCAGCGCTTGGGTACAGTTTAGCGCAACTCTTGTTGCGTCGCAGCAAAATTCGCAATCGGAGAAGCCCAAGCAGGGGAGACCCGTGCAAAAAAGCGACGCGCTCATCAAGCGCCAATCAAACACAACCAGGGAATCAGACGATGGAATGCACAGTGAGCTGGACAGGTGGAGCGGGAACCCGCTCGGGAATGGGATTTGTGGCCGAAACCGGCAGCGGTCATGTGTTGACCATGGATGGCGCCCCCGATGCCGCCAACCCTGCCAACGGCGGACAGAACCTGGCGCCCCGCCCTATGGAAACCGTGCTGGCCGGTACCGGTGGCTGCACCGCCTACGACGTCGTGCTGATCCTCAAGCGCGGCCGCCACGATGTGCGGGGCTGCAGTGTCAAACTGACCACCGAGCGGGCAGAAACCGACCCCAAGGTGTTCACCAAGATCCACATGCATTTCACCGTGAGCGGCAAAGGCATCCCGCCAACGGCCGTAGAGCGCGCCATAGCCATGAGCCACGACAAATACTGCTCGGCCAGCATCATGCTGGGCAAAACCGCCGAGATCACGACGGGGTTTGAGGTCATCGAGGCCTGATCAAACGGCCTGACAGGCCCCGCGTGCCTCACGGCGGGGCCTTACGCGGGCTCCGCCCCTACACGTAATGCGCCGTGCTGGTCATGACCTTGGCTGCGGCACGCATTGCACCCCGGACCGGTGCAGGCAGTTCAAGCGCACCGGATGCGCGTGCCTGCGCTGCATGTCGCTCTTCGTCATCCTTCATGCGGGCCACCACCGCGCGCGAGGCCACGTCGGCCTCGGGCAGCCGTTGCAAATGACTGTGCAGATGGGCGGAAACCTGGTTTTCGGTTTCCACCACGAAGCCCAGGCTGGCGCGATCACTCACCTTGGCGGCCACGAGGCCCAGTGCAAAGGCGCCGGCAAACCACAAGGGGTTGAGCAGACTGGGGCGGGCACCGAGCGCATCAAGCCGCTCGCGCGTCCATGCCAGGTGATCGGTTTCCTCGCGGGCCGCCGCGACCAGGTGGGCGCGCAACTGCGGGTCAGACGTCACCGCCGCCTGAGCTGTGTACAGCGCCTGGGCGCAGACCTCTCCCACATGGTTGACGCGCATCAATGCTCCAGACAGTCGTTTTTGCGCCGCATCCATCTCGGCTTCCACAATGCCCTGCGCTGGTGACGGCGTCGATGACCGGGGCGTTGCAAACAGTGTGCGCAAGGCGGCGTCGGCCGCACTAAAAAATGAGTCCATGGAAAACTTTCTGTGACAAGACCGCCGAAACACAAATTGCGTTTGGAAACAAAACGCCCCGGACCTTTGTGGGCTGCCTGCTCCCGTAAACCTGGATTTTGCCGCCTTCCCGCGAAATGTTGCAGCACTGCAACGGATTTCCTCTTTCAGGAAGTTTGTGGGTGAATTCCTTTGCGAAACCGGTCCGGGTCTGGTGCAATAAGAGCAACTTCCCCACCAGGAGGTTGGCCCGGGGAACCGGCGGGACTGTGCAGGTGTGCTTTCACCATAGACCCCCCGTACCGGCGCCCTATGTTTAACCTTGGAGTAACTCGCAATGAAAAAATCCCTGATTGCCCTGGCTGTGCTGGCTGCTTCCGGCGCTGCAATGGCTCAATCTTCCGTGACGCTGTTCGGCGTGGTTGATGCAACCTACGCTTACGGCAACGGTAGCGTCGCTAACCGCTCGCAACTGACGAACTCCGGCTACAACAGCAGCCGTCTGGGTTTCCGCGGCGTTGAAGATCTGGGTGGCGGCATGTCCGCTTCGTTCTGGCTCGAAGCTGGCGTTAACAACGACAATGGTTCCGGCGCTCTGACCCCCACGAACAACCAAGGCGCCACCACTGGCGGCGGCGGTCTGACTTTCAACCGTCGTTCGACGGTCAGCCTGAACGGCGGCTTCGGTGAAGTTCGTCTGGGCCGTGACTACACTCCCCAATTCTGGAACCTGACTGTGTTCGATCCGTTCGGTACGAACGGCGTCGGCACGACCCAGACCCTGAACTCCAGCCTGGGCGGTCCTACGACTGTTCGCGCTTCGAACTCCATCGGCTACTTCCTGCCAGGCAAGCTGGGCGGTTTCTATGGCCAAGCCCAGTACTACATGGGTGAAAACCTGAGCAACGCGGCTAACAAGAAGGACGGCAACGGCATGGCCCTGCGCGTCGGTTACGCCAACGGTCCTATCAACGTCGCTCTGGCTCTGTCGGAAACGAAGTTCCTGGCTGGCGACATCCAGTCGATCAACCTGGGCGGCCAGTACGACCTGGGCGTGGCCAAGATCATGGCTCACTACAGCCAAGACGAAATCGACGGCGGCGCAGACGGCAAGGGCTTCCTGATCGGTGGTCTGGTTCCTATGGGCGCTGGCGAAGTTCGCCTGGCTTACTCGACCTACAAGATCGACACCGTCGGTGCTGACCCACGCAGCAACAAGCTGGCTCTGGGCTACGTGCACAACCTGTCGAAGCGTACGGCTCTGTACACGACCGTTGCTCGCGTGACCAACAAGAACGGTGCTGCACAAGCTCTGAACGGTTCGGTGACTGCTGCTAACCGCAACTCCACCGGCTACGACTTCGGTATCCGTCACAGCTTCTAATTCACAGGCTGGCGTTAAGCCAGTCTTGAATTTCAAAGCTTAAAAGCCGCCTTCGGGCGGCTTTTTCGTTGCTGCGCCGGTCGACGGGCCGTCAAGTGCTTTCAAGAAAAATCGTTACCCGCGCGTCGCTCGGGGAAGTTGGCACCTCGCCTCGGTGGCCATAGCGAAGCATTCCCTGAATCTGGCAATCCCGTCGCCGGCGTAGGCGGGGTGAGCGGGATCGCAACTTGTAACTCGGGCTACATGCCAGACGCGGAAGGTTGCCCCATCTTGCCGGACGGCGAGTCCTCAAAGCAACCACGTGCACGTGCGTCAGGAATTCTCCGTGGTGTCATGCGATTTCGCGTATTACGCAAACTTGGCACCATCCTTGCAAGAGATGTCTGCGCCAACGCGTGGGATAGGCCCTTCTTTGCATCAGGGATTCAGGGATTTCCCGTTGGCGATAGAGCAACCTTTACTGCATAGTAAAACTTTTATTCAAGAGGGTTCCATGAAACTCAAGTACCGTCTTTTGTCGGTTGCTGCCGCTGCGGCGCTGCTGGCTGTTCCTGCAGTGCAAGCCAAGCCCTTCAAGTGGGCAAGTCAGGGCGAAATCGCCACCTGGGACATCCACTCGCAAAACAATGCACTCCAAAACGGCATCCATGCCAATGTCTACGAGAGCCTTGTTTACTACAACAGCAAGACATTCGATGTGGAGCCCGTACTGGCCACATCATGGAAAGAAATCACGCCGACGCAGATCCGTTTCAATCTGCGCCAGGGCGTCAAATTCCATGACGGCTCTGCCTTTACCGCCGATGACGCCGTGTACTCGCTGCAGCGCGCCATGGCAAAGACCTCCAACTTCACGCCCTACGTCCAGGGCATCAGCAAGGTGAACAAGGTCGACAACCAGACGATCGACGTCATCCTGAGCGCCCCCAACCCCGTGTTGCTGCGCCAGATGACCGAACTGCGCATGATGAGCAAGGCCTGGGCCGAAAAGAACAAGTCGGTCGAGCCCAAGGACATCAAGGGCAGTGACGAAAACTTTGCCCACCGCAATGCCATGGGCACCGGCCCCTATCTGCTCGATTCCTGGCAGCCCGACGTCAAGATGGTGTTCAAGCGCAACCCCAACTGGTGGGGCAAGATGGACGGTAACGTGACCGAGATCGTCTACACGCCCATCAAGTCGAATGCCACACGCATCGCGGCGCTGATTTCGGGCGAAGTGGACATGGTTCTTGACCCCACGCCCCAGGATCTGGGCCGCCTGCGCGCCAGCCCTGAGCTGAAGGTGGTCGACGGCGTCGAAAACCGCACCATCTTCCTGGGCATGGACCAGTTCCGTGAAGAACTGCCTGGCTCCAACATCAAAGGCAAGAACCCCCTGAAGGACGTGCGCGTCCGCAAGGCCCTCTACCAGGCCATCGATGCCGACACCATCTCGCGCAGCATCATGCGCGGCCTGGGCAAGCCCACAGGCACCATCGTTGCGCCGCAAGTGGCGGGCTATACCGAGGCCGTGGGCAAGCGTTTCCCTTACAGCGTCGACGCTGCCAAGAAGCTCCTGACCGAAGCCGGCTACCCCGATGGCTTTGAAGTCGACTTTGCCTGCCCCAACAACCGCTACATCAACGACGAAGCCATCTGCCAGGCCGTGACCGCCATGTGGTCGCGCATTGGCGTGAAGGCCAAGCTGCGCACGCTGCCGCTGGTCAACTACTTCCCGATGATCCAGCGCTACGAAGCCAGCATCTACATGCTGGGCTGGGGTGTGCCAACGTTTGACGCCCTGTACAGCCTGCAGTCGCTGGTGCGTACCGTGGGCCAGGGTGGCGACGGCAACTACAACGTAGGCCGCTACAGCAACCAGCGCATGGACTATCTGGTGGACCGTATCAAGGCCGAGACCGACGCTCCCGTGCGGGCCCGCATGCTGACTGAAGCGCTGCAGCTGTCCAACGACACCGTGTCGCACATCCCGCTGCACGACCAGGTGATTCCCTGGGCCATGAAGAAGAACATCGAACTGGTGCACCGCGCTGACAACCGCGTGGACATGCGCACCGTCAAGGTGAACTGACCCCCGCCCACGCACTGGGCAAGAGCAAGGGTCGCATGGGTTCCGCGACCCTTGCTCTTTTTGGTTTACCCTGCCTGCGTATTGCCCCATAGCGCCAACCCTGCCAAAAGCGGCGTTGGCGTTCCTATCGAACACACACTCGACTTCTCTGATGCTCGCCTTCATATTGCGCCGCCTGCTACAGGCTGTGGTTGTCATGGTCACGGTGGCCTTTATCTCCTTCATGCTGTTCCAGTACGTCGGAGATCCCGTGGTGTTTCTTCTTGGACAGGACGCCACCCCCGAACAGGTCCGCGAACTCCGCGCCCAGCTCGGTCTCGACAAACCTTTCTTTGTGCAGTTCGGCCACTTTCTGGTGAATGCCGCCCAGGGCGAATTCGGCCTGAGCCTGCGCCAGGGCGCCAAGGTTTCCCGTCTGATCGCCGAACGCTTCCCGGCCACGCTGGAGCTGGCCCTGGTGGCGGCATTCATGGCCCTGGTCATCGGCGTGCCCATGGGCGTGTATGCGGCGCTCAAGCGCGGCACGTTCACCAGCCAGGTGTTCATGACCCTGTCGCTGCTGGGCGTGTCGCTGCCCACCTTCCTGATCGGCATCCTGCTGATCCTGGTGTTTGCCGTGACGCTGGGCTGGTTCCCGAGCTTTGGCCGTGGCGAGGTGGTGCAGATGGGCTGGTGGAGCACCGGCCTGCTCAAGGCCAAGGGCTGGCACCACATCATCCTGCCGGCCATCACGCTGGCCATCTTCCAGCTCACGCTGATCATGCGGCTGGTGCGTGCCGAAATGCTGGAGGTGCTGCGCACCGACTACATCAAGTTCGCCCGGGCCCGCGGCCTGTCGAACCGGGCTATCCACTTCGGCCATGCGCTGAAGAACACGCTGGTTCCGGTGATGACCATCACCGGGCTGCAACTCGGTGGTCTGATTGCGTTTGCCATCATCACGGAAACGGTGTTCCAGTGGCCAGGCATGGGCCTGCTGTTCATCCAGGCCGTGACGTTCGCCGACATCCCCGTGATGGCCGCCTACCTGTGCCTGATCGCCCTGATCTTCGTGGTGATCAACCTGGTGGTCGATCTGCTGTACTTTGCGGTCGATCCGCGCCTGCGCGTGGGCAAGGCCGGAGGACACTAGACATGAAGCACCCCCTGAGTCGCCTGCGGCGCCTTCCCCCTCAAGGGGGACGACACCCTTGCTGCGGGGCGGCCCTTGCCCGGTGTCTCCAGCAGGTGCAACACCCCTGCGGGGCGTTGCCGATAGCGCACAGCGCGCTGGACGCCTGACATGCAGCCGCTTCGATACAAAGCCGGCGGGCGGGTGTTTGCGCGCATTGCGCAGTACCACCCCGAACTGACCGCGCTGCGCCGCGATCTGCATGCCCACCCCGAACTGGGGTTTGAGGAGGTCTACACCAGCAGCCGGGTGAAAGAGGCCCTCAAGGTCTGCGGTGTGGACGAGATCCATGACGGCATCGGTCGCACCGGCGTTGTCGGCGTCATTCGCGGCCGCAGTACGGCCAGCGGCAGCATGGTGGGCCTGAGGGCCGACATGGACGCGCTGCCTCTGGCAGAGCACAACGACTTTTCCTGGAAGTCATGCAAGCCCGGGCTGATGCACGGCTGCGGCCACGACGGTCACACCGCCATGCTGGTGGGGGCGGCGCGGTATCTTGCCGAAACCCGCAACTTTGACGGCACGGCCGTGCTGGTGTTCCAGCCGGGCGAAGAGGGCTTTGCAGGCGCGCGCGTGATGATGGAAGACGGCCTGTTTGACCGTTTTCCGGTCCAGTCGATCTACGCCATGCACAACTGGCCCTCGATGAAGCCGGGCACAGTGGGTATCAACGCGGGGCCCATGATGGCCGCAGCCGACCGCATCACCATCGAGATCACCGGACGCGGCGGCCATGGTGCGCACGCTTACCAGACGGTGGATGTGCTGCTGGTCGCCGCACACATCATCACTGCAGCGCAGAGCATCGTTTCGCGCAACGTGCGCCCGATTGAAAGCGCGGTGGTCAGCCTGTGCGCCATGCAGGCCGGTGACCTGGGCGCCTTCAGTGTGCTGCCCGGCTCGGCCACGCTGGTGGGTACCGTTCGCACCTTCGACCCTGTCGTGCAGGAGATGGTGGAAAAACGCCTGAAAGAGCTGTGCAGCGCCATTGCGCTGGGCTTTGGCGCCACTGCTACCGTTCACTACGAGCACATTTACCCCGCCACGATCAACAGCGAGCCCGAGGCCATCTTTGCCGGTGATGTGGCCGAGTCCCTGCTGGGCGCCGACCATGTGGTGCGCGACCTGGAGCCCAGCATGGGGGCGGAAGACTTCTCCTTCATGCTGCAGACCAAGCCCGGCGCGTACCTGCGCATTGGCCAGGGCACGGGCGCCAGCGGTAGCGCCCTGCACAACAGCCGCTACGACTTCAACGACGACATCCTGCCGCTGGGTTCGGCCTTGCACGCCAGCCTGATCGAGCAGTCAATGCCATTGCCGACCCTCTAGGGTGGGCACCCTTATTCACACGCAAGCGCAGCCGCTTACGCACCCATTCACCACCAGGAGATCTCCATGAGTTTTCAAAAGAAAGTTGCCCTGACGGCCCTGTTCGCAGCGCTCGCAACCACCGGCGTCGTCGCCAGTGCGCAGACCATCCGGATCGCCAACCAGGGCGACGCTCTGTCGATGGACCCGCATTCGCTCAATGAATCCCTGCAGCTGAGCGTGACCAGCAACGTGTACGAGCCCCTGGTCGGCCGCAACAAGGACCTGAGCCTTGCACCGGCCCTGGCCACCGCCTGGAAGCAGACCTCCCCCACCGTGTGGCGCTTCGAGTTGCGCAAGAACGTGCAATTCCATGACGGCACACCATTCACGGCCGACGACGTGATCTTCAGCTTTGGCCGCATGAAGGGCGAAGGCTCCGACATGCGCGCCACCAATAGCGATGTGAAGACCGTTCGCAAGATCGACGACCACACGATCGAGATCGAGACCGTTGCACCCCAGCCCATCCTGCCCGATGTGATCACGACCTCGTACATCATGAGCAAGAAGTGGTGTGAGACCAACCAGGCCATTACGCCCGTGGACCGCCGCAAGGGCATCGAAAACGCCGCGTCGTTCCGCGCCAACGGCACCGGCCCGTATCGCCTGCGCGAGCGCCAGCCCAATGTGCGCACCGCATTTGTGCGCAACGGCGCCTACTGGGGCAAGATCGAAGGCAACGCCACCGAGGTCATCTTCACACCCATCGGCAACGACGCGACCCGCGTAGCGGCACTGCTGTCGGGCGAAATCGACGTGATGGAACCCGTGCCTGTGCAGGATATCGAGCGCATCAACAGCAGCCCGAATGCCCGCGCCATCACCGGCCCCGAGCTGCGCACCATCTTCCTGGGCATGGACCAGAAGCGCGACGAGCTGCTGTACTCCAACGTCAAGGGCAAGAACCCGTTCAAGGACAAGCGCGTGCGCCAGGCCTTCTACCAGGCCATCGACATCGACGGCATCAAGCGCACCGTGATGCGCGGTGCGTCCAACCCGTCGGCGCTGATGGTGGGCCCCGGCATCAACGGCTTCCTGCCCGATGCCAAGCGTTTGCCGTACGACGTGGAAGCCGCCAAAAAGCTGATGGCAGAAGCCGGTTACCCCAACGGCTTCGAAGTGGCCATGAACTGCCCGAACGACCGTTACGTGAACGACGGCCGCATCTGCCAGACCGTGGCGGCCAACCTGGCGCGCATCAACGTCAAGATCAACCTGCAGGCCGAGACCAAGGGCACGTATTTCCCCAAGGTGCTGCGCCGCGACACCAGCTTCTACATGCTGGGCTGGACGCCGACCACGTACGACGCGCACAACGCGCTCAACGCGCTGATGATCTGCCCCGAAGACAAGGGTGGTGCCGGCCAGTTCAACCTGGGTGCGTACTGCAACCCCAAGCTCGACGAGCTGACCAAGCAGATCCAGGTCGAGACCGACAAGACCAAGCGCAACGCCATGATCAAGGAAGCGTTTGACATCCATTCCGCCGATATCGGCCACCTGCCGCTGCACCAGCAGGCACTGGCGTGGGGCGTGAAGAAGAACGTCAAGCTGGTGCAGCTGGCCGACAACTACATGCCCTTCAAGTGGATGAGCATCGAGAAGTAAGCCAGGCCCCTGGCCTTGCAGACCGCGCTATCTTTTTTCCCCTAGAACCGAACCACGGTTATTGAGTCCACAGGGCGACGCATGGCCGCTACCCGCGACCTGCGTCGCCGCATGTTTACTGGTTTCCCACAATGAAAACTACCCTTGCCCGCTGGTTGGACAGCGACGTTGGCTACAGCTTCCGCACATCGCCGGTGGCCATGCTGGCGGCCACCATTGCGCTGATCTGCGTCTTTTGCTCGCTTTTTGCCGGATGGGTCGCCCCGCACAATCCGTTCAACCTCGCGTCGCTTGAACTGAGCGATGCCCGTCTGCCCCCCGCGTGGATTGCCGAAGGCTCCACCAAGTACCTGCTGGGTACCGATGACCAGGGCCGCGACATCCTCTCGGCGCTGATCTACGGCGCACGCATCTCGCTGGTGGTGGGCCTCGCTTCGGTGCTGCTGTCCGTCGTGGTGGGGGTGTCGTTCGGCCTGCTGGCGGGTTTCCGCGGCGGCTGGATCGATGCCGTGCTCATGCGCCTGTGCGACGTGATGCTGTCATTCCCTGCCATTCTGGTGGCGCTGCTGATCGCGGGCGTGGGCCGGGCGCTCTTTCCCAACGCACATGAGTCGCTGGCGTTTGGCGTGCTGATCATCTCGATCTCGCTCACCGGCTGGGTGCAGTACGCGCGCACCGTGCGTGGTTCCACGCTGGTCGAGCGCAACAAGGAATACGTGCAGGCCGCCCGCGTAACGGGCGTATCGCCGCTGCGCATCATGCGCAAGCACGTGCTGCCCAACGTGATGGGCCCGGTGCTGGTGCTGGCCACCATCCAGGTGGCCACGGCCATCATCACCGAGGCCACGCTGTCGTTCCTGGGTGTGGGCGCGCCGCCCACCTCGCCGTCGCTGGGCACGCTGATCCGCATCGGTAACGACTACCTGTTCTCCGGCGAATGGTGGATCACCGTCTTCCCCGGCGCCATGCTGGTGCTGATTGCCCTGTCGGTGAACCTGCTGGGCGACTGGCTGCGTGATGCCCTCAACCCCCGTCTTCGTTGAGCCCGACCAGAACAATAAAAACGACCATCCCATGAGCCTCCTAGAAGTCAAAAACCTCGTTGTCGAATTTCCGGGCCGCCGCGGTACCCTGCGCGCCCTGGACGACATTTCCTTTTCCATCGCACCCGGCGAGATCCTGGGTGTAGTGGGAGAGTCTGGCGCCGGCAAGTCCCTCACGGGCGCGGCCATCATCGGCCTGCTGGAGCCACCGGGCCGCGTGGCCTCGGGCCAGATCCTGCTGGAAGGCAAGCGCATCGACAACCTCGGCAACGACGAGATGCGCCACATCCGCGGCCGGCACATCGGCGCGATCTTCCAGGACCCGCTGACCTCTCTGAACCCGCTGTACACCGTGGGTCGCCAGCTCACCGAGACCATCCTGGCCCACCTGCCGGTGACGCCCGCCGAGGCCCGCCAGCGCGCCATTGCGCTGCTGCAGGACACCGGCATTCCGGCGGCGGCAGAGCGCATCGACCACTACCCGCACCAGTTCTCGGGCGGCATGCGCCAGCGCGTGGTGATTGCCCTGGCCCTGGCGGCCGAGCCCAAGCTCATCGTGGCCGACGAGCCCACCACCGCGCTGGATGTCTCCATCCAGGCGCAGATCATCACGCTGCTCAAAAACATCTGCAAATCGCGCGGCGCCGCGGTGATGCTGATCACCCACGACATGGGCGTGATCGCCGAGACCTGCGACCGCGTGGCTGTGCTGTACGCCGGGCGCGTGGCCGAGATCGGCCCCGTGCACGACGTGATCAACCGCCCCTCGCACCCCTACACCAGCGGCCTCATGGCTTCCATCCCCGACATGACGATGGACCGCGAGCGCCTCAACCAGATCGACGGAGCCATGCCCCGCCTGAACGCCATTCCCAAGGGCTGCGCCTACAACCCGCGCTGCCCCAAGACCTTTGACCGCTGCCTGGTAGAGCGCCCCGACCTGCTCGACGCAGGCACCACGCGCGCCGCCTGCTGGCTGCACGATGGCAAGTCCGCTGCGAAAGCCGGGGTGGCCGCATGAACACGAACACCGCTGCCCCCACCCATACAAAGACGACATCCGTGAACAGCAAGGCCCTCGTCCAGGCGCACGACCTGGCCAAAACCTTTGACGTATCTGCCCCCTGGCTCAACCGCGTGATCGAGCGCAAGCCGCGCACGCTGCTGCATGCTGTGGATGGCGTGAGCTTCGAGATCGAAAAAGGCAAGACGCTCGCCCTGGTGGGCGAGTCCGGCTGCGGCAAGAGCACGGTGGCCCGCCTGCTGGTCGGCCTGTACGAGCCTACCCGTGGTGGCCTCACGTTTGACGGCCAGGATGCGCATGCTGCCTTCAAGGGCAACAACGCCAAGGCCATGCGCCGCCGCATCCAGATGATCTTCCAGGACCCGTACGCCAGCCTGAACCCGCGCTGGCTGGTGGAAGACATCATTGGCGAGCCGCTGAAGGAGCACGGCCTCATCACCGACGAGGCCGAGCTCAAGACCCGCGTGGGCGAGCTGCTCAAGTCGGTGGGCCTGTCGCCGCTCGACATGGTCAAGTACCCGCACCAGTTCTCGGGCGGCCAGCGCCAGCGCATCTCGATTGCGCGCGCCCTGGCCACCGAGCCCGAGTTCCTGGTCTGCGACGAGCCCACCAGCGCCCTCGACGTATCAGTGCAGGCGCAGGTGCTCAACATCATGAAGGACCTGCAGCGCGAGCGGCAGCTGACCTACCTGTTCATCAGCCACAACCTGGCCGTGGTGCGCCACGTGAGCGACCAGGTGGGCGTGATGTACCTGGGCCGTCTGGTGGAGCTGGCCGACAAGCACACGCTGTTTGACACGCCGCGCCACCCCTACACGCGCATGCTGCTCGATGCCATCCCCAAGATGCACGACACCGGCAAGGCGCGCACTCCCGTGCAGGGCGAGGTGCCCAACCCGCTCAACCCGCCACCCGGCTGCGCCTTCAACCCGCGCTGCCCGCATGTGAACGACCGCTGCCGCACGGAGCGCCCGCAGCTGCTGAGCATTGGCGGCATCCGCATTGCTTGCCACGCCGTGGAGGAAGGCCGGATTTGACGCCAGCCGTCGCGCGGGTGGGTTGGCGCGCGGCGCCGGGACTCATCCGGCAGCGCTGCATTCACCGCAGCGATTGCTATCAATTGAATAGCTGCAAGTGCAAGTAATACCTGCACTTGCGGCTATTTTTGCTTGTAAGTACGCAAAAAGTGCTCATCCGGGATCCGCAGCCACCCCGTGGCCGGCCGCTGGTAGCGCCCGTCCCAGCAGGTAGTCAATGCAGGTGCGTACCGCACGCGTCTGGTGGCGGTCGGGCATGTACAGCATGAACATCTGCGTGCCAAAGATGCTCAGCCGCCAGTCGTCCAGCGTGGTCAGCACCTCGCCGCTGGTCACCGCGTCCTGCACCACGTAGTCGGGCACCAGCCCCACGCCCAGCCCGGCCAGGATGCCCTGGCGCAAGAAGGGAAAGTGCTCGGAGATGATGGTGGGCTCCAGCAGCACCTCCTGCCGTTCATCCCCACGGTAACCGCGCAGGCGCAACTGCTTGCCCACCACCCCTGAGGTGATCACCGGCGCGGCCTGCAGTGCGTCAAAGCTCTGGGGAAGGCCGTGCGCCTCGGCGTAGGCGCGGGATGCGCAGGCGATGTAGTGCACGCTGCCCAGGTCGCGCGCCACCAGGGTGGGCGGCGGCTCGGGCATCACGCGGATGGCAATGTCCACCTCGTCGCGGATCAGGTCGTCCACCCGGTTTTCAAAGCGCACATCCAGCACGATGCCGGGGTACAGCCTCTTGAAGTCGATCAGCCAGTCCGACATCACCATCTGCCCGTAGCCGCTGGGCACGCTCAGGCCCACCCGGCCCTGCAAGCCCTGGCCCAGCGTGGCAATGGTCTCGCGCGCGGCCAGCATTTCGTTCTGGATGGCGCGGCCGTGGGCGTACAGGCGCAGGCCCACCTCGGTGGGCTCCACCCGGCGCGTGGTGCGGCGCACCAGCTGCACGCCCACCGACTTCTCCAGCTGGTGCAGGTGATAGCTCACGTTGGCGCGCGTCATTTTCAGGTTGCGGGCGGCCTGGCTGAGGTTGCCGGCATCCAGGATGTCGACCAGCACGGTGAGGGAGGTGAGTTCCATGGCGGGGGCTGCGTGAAATCGCCGATTTTAGGCGGTTTGTCAAAAGGCCTTTGACAGTCTGTCAATGGGCTATGTAATTGTCAAGATAACTTCACGCATCAACAATCGCCCGGTCATCAACAGGTTCCCACCACCAGGAGACTTTGCCGCATGGGCGCTGCCATTCCCGCATCTTCCGTTGTCACCACCGCGCTGCACGGCGACGTCCTGGTCGTCACCATCGACAACCCGCCCGTCAACGCCCTGGGCGCCGCCGTGCGCCAGGGCCTGCTGGCCGCCATGCAGCAGGCGCAGGCCGATGCTGCCGTGGCGGCCGTGCTGCTGGTGGGCGCCGGCAAGGCCTTCATCGCCGGGGCGGACATCCGCGAATTTGGCAAGCCGCCCGTAGCTCCGCTGCTGCCCGAGGTCTGCGGTGCTATCGAAAACCTGAACAAGCCCGTGGTCGCCGTGCTCCACGGCGCCGCGCTGGGCGGTGGGCTGGAAGTAGCTTTGTCAGCGCACTACCGTTTGGCTTTGCCGGCAGCCACGTTGGGCCTGCCCGAAGTGAATCTGGGCCTGCTGCCCGGTTCCGGCGGCACGCAGCGCGCCCCGCGCCTGATGGGCGTGCAGGCCGCCACGGCCATGATGCTCAGCGGCCAGCACCTCAAGGCCAAGGCCGCGCTGGATGCAGGGCTGGTGGACAAGCTCGTGGACGACACCGACCCGCTGGCCGCAGGCCTCGCCTATGTGCGCGAACTGCTGGCAGCCAACGCCCCGGTGCGCCGCACCCGCGACCTCGCCATTGCCGAGCCGCAGGCCGCACTGGCCTGGCTCGAAGCGCAAAAGGCCGAGACGGCCAAGAAGTCGCGCGGCCTGTTCTCGCCGCTGAAGATCATCGAATGCGTGCAGGCCGCCGTGCAGCTGCCGTTTGATGACGGCCTGACGCGCGAGCGCCTGCTGTTTCTCGAATGCCTGGACAGCCCGCAGCGCGCCGGCCTCATCCATGCCTTCTTTGCCGAACGCGAGGTCGTCAAGGTGCCCGAAGCCCAGGCCGCCCAGCCACGCCCCGTGGGCAGCATTGCCGTCATCGGCGGCGGCACCATGGGCGCGGGCATTGCCGTGGCGGCGCTGGATGCCGGCCTGCCCGTGACCATGATCGAGCGCGACGCCGAGGCCCTCGCCCGCGGCCGCGCCAATGTGGAAAAGGTCTACAACGGCCTGGTAGCCAAAGGCCGCATGACCGACGCCGCCCAGGCTGCCGTGATGGCGCGCTACACCGGCAGCACCGACTACGCCGACATTGCCCAGGTCGACCTGGTGATCGAGGCCGTGTTTGAAGACATCGAGGTGAAGAAGGCCGTGTTCCGCGAGCTGGACCGCGTGTGCAAGAGCGGCGCCGTGCTGGCCACCAACACCTCGTACCTCGACATCGACGCCATTGCCGCCGCCACTGGCCGCCCGCAAGACGTGATCGGCCTGCACTTCTTCAGCCCCGCCAACATCATGAAGCTGCTGGAGATCGTGGTACCCGCCAAGGTGGCGCCCGACGTGGTGGCCACGGCGTTCGAGCTGGCGAAGAAGCTCAAAAAGGTGCCTGTGCGCGCAGGTGTGTGTGACGGCTTCATCGGCAACCGCATCCTGGCTGTGTACAAGCAGGCGGCCGACTACCTGCTCGAAGACGGGGCCAGCCCGTATGAGATCGACGCTGCGGTGCGCGGCTTCGGCTTTGCCATGGGCCCCTTCCAGGTGACGGACCTGGCCGGTGGCGACATTGGCTGGGCCACGCGCAAGCGCCGCGCCGCCACACGCGACCCCAAGGCCCGCTATGTGGCGATTGCCGACCGCATCTGCGAGCGCGGCTGGTTCGGCCAGAAGACCGGGCGCGGCTTTTACCTGTACCCCGACGGTGCCCGTGTGGGCCAGCCCGACCCGGAAGTGCTGGCCATCGTGGATGCCGAGCGTGCGAAGAAAGGCGTCACGCCCCGCAGCTTCAGCGCCGACGAGATCATGCGCCGCTACATGGCCGCCATGGTCAACGAAGGCGCCAAGGTAGTGGCCGAAGGCATTGCCCTGCGCCCGCTGGATGTGGACGTGACTTTTGTGGCGGGCTACGGCTTTCCGCGCCACCGCGGCGGCCCCATGAAGTGGGCCGACATGACAGGCCTCCCCAAGGTGCTGGCCGACATCCGCGAGTTCGTCCAGGAAGACTCGCTCTTCTGGCAGCCCGCGCCGCTGCTGGAAAAGCTGGTGGCCGAGGGGCGCAACTTTGACAGCCTGAACAAGGGCGCATGACCGCGGCCGTTCACGCTCGGCCTTTCGAAGCGAAGAGCAAGGCTTCGACAAGCCCAGTCCGAACGGGGCAGGGCGGCTGCGCCGGTGGGCTCCATCCGAATCCATCGACCCCGGGCAGCGCCGCACCGCTCAGAACCTGCTTTTTGAGTGATTTCTGCCTCAAGTCCAATCAAATCCTTCCCTGTTAGCTATCAAATCAGGAGCAAATCATGCGTGAAGCTGTCATCGTTTCCACCGCCCGCACCCCGCTGACCAAGTCGCATCGGGGCGAATTCAATGCCACACCCGGACCACAGCTGGCGGCCTTTTCCGTGAAGGCGGCGGTCGAGCGCTCGGGCATCGACCCGGAGCTGATCGAAGACCTGGTGATGGGCTGCGGCTACCCTGAAGGCATCACCGGCAAGAACATCGGCCGCCAGACGGCGCTGCGCGCGGGCCTGCCGCTGTCGGTGGCGGGCATGGTGGCCAGCCGCTTTTGCGCATCGGGCCTGCAGTCGGTGGCGATTGCCGCCGGCCGCATCGTGGCCGAAGGCGTGCCCGCCATGGTGGCGGGCGGGGTGGAAAGCATCTCGGCCATCCGCCCCGGTAACCCGGCAGACATCGACCCCTGGCTGCAAGAGCACAAGCCCGATCTCTACATGGCCATGATCGACACCGCCGACATCGTGGCCCACCGCTACGGCATCAGCCGTGAAGACCAGGACGCGTTCTCGCTGCAAAGCCAGCAGCGCACGGCCGCCGCACAGCAGGGCGGCGTGTTTGCCGACGAAATCGTGCCCTGCGCCACGCGCATGATGGAAAAGAACAAGGAGACCGGTGAGGTCACGTACCGCGACGTTACGGCCACGCAAGACAACTGCAACCGCGCGAGCACCACGCTGGAAGGCCTGGCCAAGCTCGAGCCCGTGAAGGGCACGGGCCAGTTCATCACGGCGGGCAATGCCTCGCAGTTGTCGGATGGGTCCAGCGCCTGCGTGTTGATGGAAGCCAAAGAAGCCGAGCGCCGTGGCCTGCAGCCGCTGGGTGCGTTCCGCGGCTTTGCGGTGGCGGGTTGCGAGCCCGACGAAATGGGCATTGGCCCCGTGTTTGCCGTGCCCAAGCTGCTGGCACGCCATGGCCTCACGGTGCAGGACATTGACCTGTGGGAGATGAACGAGGCCTTTGCATCGCAGGCCCTGTACTGCCAGCGCCGCCTGGGCATTCCGTCCGAGCGGCTGAACGTGAACGGCGGCGCGATTGCCATCGGCCACCCCTTTGGCATGACCGGTGCGCGTCTGGTGGGCCATCTGCTGCTCGAAGGCCGCCGCCGCAAGGCCAAGTACGGCGTGGTGACGATGTGCATTGCCGGGGGCATGGGCGCTGCAGGTCTCTTCGAAATCTTCTGACCCTGCGCCCCACCACCGAACTCTGAACTGCAAGCGACCCGATATGGACCTGAATTTCACTCCCCAAGAAGAAGCCTTCCGCGCCGAGGTGCAGGCTTTTCTGAAAGCCAAGCTGCCCGAGCGCATCGCCACCAAGGTCAAGGCCGGGCAGCGACTGACCAAGGCCGACCAGGACGAATGGCACGCCATCTTGAACAAGCGCGGCTGGCTGGCCAACCACTGGCCCGAGGCCTATGGCGGCCCCGGCTGGGGTGCGGTCGAAAAGTTTATCTTCGACACCGAATGCGCCCTGGCAGGCGGCCCACGCATCGTGCCCTTTGGCGTGAACATGCTGGGCCCGGTGCTCATCAAGTTTGGCAACGAAGCGCAAAAGAAATACTGGCTGCCGCGCATCCTGAGCGGTGAGGACTGGTGGTGCCAAGGCTACTCCGAACCGGGCGCGGGCTCGGACCTGGCCTCGGTCAAGACCACGGCAGTACGCCAGGGTAACCACTACATCGTCAACGGCCAAAAGACCTGGACCACCCAGGGCCAGCACGCCAACATGATCTTCTGCCTGGTGCGCACCGACCGCGAGGCCAAGGCGCAGTCGGGCATCAGCTTCTTGCTGGTGGACATGAATTCGCCCGGCGTGGAGCTGCGCCCCATCCGCACGCTCGATGGCGACAAGGAAGTCAACGAGGTGTTCTTTACCGACGTGAAGGTGCCGGTGGAAAACCTGGTGGGTGAGGAAAACAAGGGCTGGACGTACGCCAAGTACCTGCTGACCTACGAGCGCACGGGCATCGCAGGCGTGGGCTTTTGCATTGCCGCACTGGCCAAGCTGCAGGTGATTGCCGCCAAGGTGATGAAGAACGGCAAGCCGCTGGACCAGGACCCGCTGTTCGCTGCCCGCATGGCCCAAGTCGAGATCGACCTGGAGAACATGAAGACCACCAACCTGCGCGTGATTGCCGCTGTGGCTGGTGGTGGTGCGCCAGGCGCCGAAAGCTCCATGCTCAAGATCCGTGGCACCGAGATCCGCCAGGAGATCCTGTCGCTCATCCGCCGCGCCATGGGCCCGTATGCACTGCCCTTCATTGAAGAAGCGCAGTACGAAGGCAACGCCGACGAACCCGTGGGCCCGAAGGAGGCTGCGACGGCGGCCGCCAACTACTTCAACTACCGCAAGCTGTCGATCTTCGGCGGCTCCAATGAAATCCAGAAGAACATCATTTCAAAAATGATCTTGGGCCTGTGAGGTTGCCGCGATGAACTTTGAACATACCGAAGACCGCCGCATGCTGGCGGACACCCTGAACCGCTTCGTGGCCGAGCAGTACGGCATCGAAACCCGCAACCACATTGCCTACGGCGACACCGGCATGGACGCGGCGCTGTGGAGCCGCTTTGCCGAACTGGGCGCGGTTGGCGCGCTGTTCCCCGAAGCCGATGGTGGCTTTGGCGGCGCAGGCTTTGATGTGGCCGTGGTGTTTGAAGCCCTGGGCAGCGGCTTGGTGGTGGAGCCCTTTGTCGGCGCGCTGGTGGTGGGCCGGGCGCTGGGCCTGGCGGGCAGCGAAGCGCAAAAGGAACACATCGCCAGCCTTATCGACGGCAGCACCGTCGCCGCGCTGGCGCATGAAGAGCCCGGCGCGCACTACGCGATGAACCGCGTGACCACCCGCGCCGTGCGCAATGGCGACGGCTGGCTGCTGACGGGCCACAAGGCCGTGGTGCTGCATGGTGACCAGGCCCAGTTGCTGCTGGTCAGCGCCCGTACCTCGGGCGCAGTGGACGATGAAGAGGGGATCTCGCTGTTCATCGTGCCTGCCGATGCTGCGCGCCTCACACGCCGCGGCATGGGCCGCATCGACGGTGGCCGCGTGGCCGAAGTCACGCTACAAAACGTGCAGGTCGGCGCGGGCGCGCTGCTGGGCGCGGAAGGGCAGGGCTTTGCCACGCTGGAACATGCCGTGGGCTGGGGCATTCTGGCCGTATGCGCCGAGGCGCTGGGCGCGATGGACGTAGCCAAGAAGCACACGCTGGAATACCTGCAGACGCGCAAGCAGTTTGGTGTGCCGATTGGCAGCTTCCAGGCGCTGCAGCATCGCATGGCCGACCTGCTGCTCGAAGTGGAACAAGCCCGCTCGGCCGTCATCAACGCAGCCGCTGCCATGGACAGCACCGACCGCGCCGAGCGCGAGCGCGCGCTGTCGGCCGCCAAGGTCACCATGGGCCGCATCGGCGCGCTGGTGGCCGAGGAAAGCATCCAGTTGCACGGCGGCATTGGCATGACGTGGGAGTTGCCCCTGTCGCACTACGCCAAGCGCCTGGTCATGGTGGACCACCAGTTGGGCGATGAGGATCACCACTTGGCGCGATTCATCGCGCTCGGCCGGAGCTGAAGCCATGGAGCAACCACTGCCTCTGCTGCAACGCCGCGAGGGCGCGGTGCTCGTGCTCTCCCACAACAACCCCGCCGCGCGCAATGCGCTGTCGCCCGCGTTCTATGCGGCGCTGACCGCAGCCTTGGCGCAGGCCGAGGCCGACCCCACCGTGGGCGCCATCGTGCTCACGGGTGAGGGCGGACACTTTTGTGCGGGCGGTGACCTGCGCCAGCTGGCCAAGCGACGCGAGCTGCCGGTGCAAGAACGCCGCGCCAAGCTCGAAGGCCTGCACGACCTGATCCGCACCGTGCGCGACTGCCGCAAGCCGGTGATCGCGGCGGTGGAGGGCGCAGCAGCCGGTGCGGGCCTGTCGCTTGCGCTGGCCTGCGACATGCTGGTGGCCGCACGCAATGCCGTGTTCTCGGTCGCGTATGTGAAGGTGGGGCTCACGCCAGATGGCGGCGCAACTGCCTTTTTGGCCGAGTTCGTGTCGCGCCAGGTGCTGACCGAGCTGTGCCTCACGGGCGAACGCATCTCGGGTGAGCGTCTGCACGCGCTGGGCCCCGTCAACCGCCTGGCCGAGCCGGGCGAGGCGCTGGCCCAGGCCGTGGCCCTGGCCGCGCAGGTCGCCACCGGGCCTGACGCTGCCATGGGCCACATCAAGGCACTGTGCCGTAGCGCCTACGCACAGCCGCTGACCGACCAGCTGGAGCTAGAGGCGCAGCTCATGGTGCAGTCGCAAGCCACCGAAGAATCCCGCGAAGGCATTGGTGCGTTTCTGGAAAAGCGCCCGGCCGATTTCGCACGCCTGCGCCAGGTCAATGCCGCTGGCGCGGCTACACAAGACACTACGAAATGATCTCCACAACCCCCACACCCGCATTGCCCGAAGGCATGGACTTCCCGCTTGAAGGCGTGCGCGTGCTCGACCTCTCGCGTGTGTTTGCCGGGCCGCTGTGCGGCCAGGTGCTGGCCGACTTTGGTGCCGATGTCATCAAGGTGGAACACCCCGGCCGCGGCGACGACACCCGCGACTGGGGTATGCGCATCGGCAAGACCGAGACCACCTACTACAACAGCATGAACCGCAACAAGCGGTCCATCACGGTGGATTTGCAGACGCCTGAAGGCGTGAAGATCATCCGCGACCTGCTGCCGCAGTGCGACGTGGTGGTCCAGAACTTCAAGACCGGCGGCGCCGAGAAGCTGGGCCTGGGTTACGAGCAGCTCAAGGCCATCAAGCCCGACCTCATCTACTGCTCGGTGGCGGGCTACGACAGCTCCGGCCCCGAGGCCAAGCGCCCCGGTTACGACCTGGTGATCCAGGGCGAGGCAGGGCTGATGGCGCTCAACGGCGAGGCCAGCCAGCCCCCCCTGAAGTTTGGCGTGGCTGCCGTGGACATGATGACCGGCATGTACGCCGCGCAGGCCGTGCTGGCCGCGCTGTTTCGTCGTACCAAAACAGGCCAGGGCCGCCACATCGAGATGGCGCTGTACGACTGCGGCCTGATGATCACCGGCTACTACGGGCTGGATGCCATGCTGCTGGGCCACGACCCGCAGCGCTACGGCAATGCGCATCCGTCCATCGTGCCCTACGGCATGTACGACGCGGCCGACGGGCCGCTCATCATCGCCGTGGGCAACAACGCGCAGTTCGACAAGTTCTGCCGCCTGGTCATCCATCGCCCCGACATCGTCGAAGACCCGCGCTTTGCCACCAATGTAGAGCGTGCGAAGAACCGCCTGGTGCTGAGCCCCATGCTCAAGGAGCTGATTGCCGGGTTTGCGCGCGATGTGTTGCTGGAGCGCCTGGCTGCCGCAGGCATCCCTTGCGGCCGTGTGGCCGGCCTGCACGAAGCGCTGACCAGCGAGCGCACGCGCCGTGGCGGCCTGCTGCAAGAGATGCCGCACCCCGTGGCCGGCACTACCCATGTGTTTGCACCCCCCTACCGGATGGACGGCCAGCGCCTGCCCATCCGCAATGCACCGCCCACCCTGGGCGCCGCCACGCGCGAGGTGCTGCAGCAGCTGCTGCAACTGCCCGAGGCAGAGCTTGAGGCCCTGCGCGACAAGGGCGTGCTCACGCTTCCGCCGCTCCCATAACTATCAAAACCATAGCGGACTGCGCTTGCCAGACAAGCGCTATAGACCTTTTTCCATCGCAATCTGGAGACAAACATGAACTTCTTTCGCATTCCTCGCCGCAGGGCCCTTCAAGGCCTGGCCGCCCTCGTGAGCACCGGTCTGCTGGGCTCGGCCCTGGCCCAGGCCGGCAAGGACGCCTGGCCTGCCAAGCCCATCAAGCTGATCGTGCCCTACCAGGCTGGTGGCGCTACCGACATCACCGCGCGCACGCTGGGCGAAAAGCTCTCGGCCCGCCTGGGCCAGCCTGTGCTGGTGGACAACCGCGGCGGCGCTGGCGGCGTGACGGGCACCGACCAGGCGCTCAAGTCGCCGGCCGACGGCTACACCCTGCTGGTGTCCCTGGGCACCACCATGCTGATCAACCAGTTCCTGTACGAGCGCCTGCCGTACCAGCCGCAAAAGGACCAGGCCCTCATCACCCAGATTGCGCTGGCGCCCGTGGTGCTGGTGGTGAACCCGCAGCTGCCCGTCAACAACGCGTCGGAGCTGATGGCCTACATCGAGCGCAACAAGGGCAAGATCGCTTACGGCTCGTGGGGCGCTGGCTCGTATGCCCATCTGGCGGGCGCGTGGCTCTCCGACAAGTACAAGGCCGACATGAACCATGTGCCCTACAAGGGCGAGGCGCCCATGCTGCAAGACCTGGTGGGCGGGCAGTTCCAGATGGCGTTTGCCAGCCTGCAATCGGCCCGTCCGTATCTCGAGTCAGGCCGCCTCAAGCCGCTTGCCGTGACCGGCACCCAGCGCATGGACGCGCTGCCCAAGCTGGCCACCATGTCTGAGCAGGGCATCAAGGACGAGGTGTTCCAGGTGACTGGCTGGGTGGGCATGAGCGCGCCTGCCAAGACCCCGCCTGAGGTGGTCGCCCGCCTGGGCACCGAGCTGCAGGCCATCATTGCGCTGCCCGAAGTGCGCGAGCGCATCCAGCAGATGGGCTTCATCCCGGTGGGCAGCAACCCGGAGCAATTCGGCGCGCAGTTCAAGAAGGATGCGCCCGTTTGGGAGCGCGTCGTGAAGGTGTCGGGCGCGAAATTGGACTAACACCCCCTGAGCCGCTGCGCGGCTTCCCCCGCTCTCGCAACGCTGCGCGTTGCGGGCAGGGGACGCAGCCAGCGCGGCGGGGCGGCCCTTGCGCGGCTGCCCGCGTCTGGGCAGTGCCGGTTTCGGACGCCTTGGGCTTAAGCAACGCTGCAGATCACTGAAAGCAAAAACGAATTCTTTATGAAAACACCATCCTCTTTGCGCGCGGCTTTCTCGCGTCGCGCCGTTCTCTCCGCAGCTGCGGCTGTATCGGCTCTTGGCCTGCTGGGCACGGCCCCTGCATACGCCCAGGCCTGGCCCAGCAAGATGATCAAGCTGGTGGTGCCATTCCCCGCAGGCGGCCCCACCGACACGGCTTCGCGCATCGTGGGCCAGAAGCTGGCGGAGCGTCTGAAGCAGCCCGTGGTGGTGGAAAACCGCGCGGGTGCCTCGGGCTCCATTGCCGCGCAGCAGATCGCCAAGACCCCCGGCGACGGCTACACGCTGATGATGCTGGCCACGCCCACGCTGCTGGCGCCGCACCTGTACAAGAAGGCGGGCTACGACACCACCAAGGATTTCGTGTCGGTGGCTACGGTGTACGACCTGCCCATCGTGGTGGTGGTCAACCCGGCGCAGATGCCCTCGGTGACCGACCTGCAAAAGCTCATCACCCACGCCAAGGCGCGGCCGGGCCAGCTCAACTACACCTCTTCGGGCGTGGGCAGCTTTGGCCACCTGAGCATGGAGCTGCTCAAGCAGCTGGGCCAGTTCGAGATGGAGCATGTGCCCTACAAGGGTGGCGTGCCCGCCATCACCGACACGCTGGGTGGCCAGGTGCCCATGATGTATGCCGACCTCGTGGCCGCGCTGCCCCACATCCAGACCGGCAAGCTGCGCGCCATTGCCGTGGGCTCGCCCAAGCGCGTGGGCGTGATCCCCAACGTGCCCACGATTGCCGAGCAGGGCTTCAAGGGCTTTGATGCCGTGTCGTGGGGCGGCCTGATGGCCCCACCCGGCACGCCCAAGGACGTGGTCGAGCGCATCAGCACCGAAGTGAAGGCCATCCTGGCCGACAAGGAGGTGCAGGACAAGCTGCTCAATGCCGGCGCGATTGCCAACTACCAAGCCCCCGACCAGATGGCCAGGCGCGTGAGCGGCGACTACGCCAAGTGGGGCCAGGTGATCCGCGACAAGGGCATCACCTTCGAGTAAAAGCAGTGACATGACCAGCGTTGCCACTCCTGCCACTCCTGCTATTTCCGCTCCTTTTCCGCCGTTCCGGCGGGTCTCCGACCTGCTGCGCGAGCACGCGCAGCAGCGCCCGCAGGCCAGCGCGCTGGCCGATGACGACACCGCGCTGAACTGGGCTGCGCTCGATGCCCTGGTGGACCGCGTGGCGGCGTCCTTGCAGCAGCGGGGCCTGCAGCCGGGCGATGTGGTGGCCGTGTGCGCCGCGTCGTCGGTGCGCTATGCGGCCGTGTACCTGGGCGCACTGCGCGCGGGCGTGGTGGTGGCGCCGCTCGCGCCTTCTGTCACGCCCGATGCCATGGCATCGATGCTGGGCGATGCGCAGGCGCGCGTGCTGTTTGCCGATGCGCAGGGCAGGGCGGCAGTGCCGCCTGCGGTGATGCAAGGCGCCGGTGCGCTGACCCTTGTGGCGCTGGATGACGCGGGCGCGGGCACGCCGTGGACGGAGTGGCTCGCCGCCGAAGGCGCGGTGCCTCAGCCGGTGGACGTGGGCCCCGAGCACCCGTTCAACATCATTTATTCCTCCGGCACGACGGGCAATCCCAAAGGCATCGTGCAGTCGCACGGCATGCGCTGGGCGCACCTGGTGCGCGGCCTGGCGCAGGGCTACGGGCCGGACAGCGTCACGCTGCTGGCCACGCCGCTGTATTCCAACACCACGCTGGTGTCGTTCTTTCCCGGCCTGGGCTGGGGCGGCAGCGTGCGGCTGATGCAAAAGTTTGATGCGCTGCGCTACCTGCAGACCGCGCAGCAGATCCGCGCCACGCATTCCATGCTGGTGCCGGTGCAGTACCAGCGCATCATGGCGCTGCCGCAGTTTGGCGAGTTTGACCTGTCGTCCTTTCGCGCCAAGTTCTGCACCAGCGCGCCGTTCCGCGCCGAGCTCAAGGCCGACATCCTGGCGCGCTGGCCGGGCGCGCTGTACGAGTTCTATGGCATGACCGAGGGCGGTGGCACCTGCATCCTGGCGGCGCACGAGCACCCCGACAAGCTGCACACCGTGGGCCAGCCTGCCTCCACCAGCGACATCCGCCTGATCGATGAAGAAGGCAACGAGCTGCCGCCCGGTGCCACCGGCGAGGTGGTGGGCCATTCACCCGGCATGATGACCGGCTACCACCGCCAGCCCGACAAGACGCGCGAGGCCGAGTGGTTTGATGCCACGGGCAAGCGCTTCATCCGCACGGGCGATGTGGGGCGGTTCGATGACCAGGGGTTCCTCACACTGCTGGACCGCCGCAAGGACATGGTCATCAGCGGTGGCTTCAACATCTACCCCAGCGACCTCGAAGCCGAGCTGCGCAAGCACCCGGCGGTGGAGGACGTGGCCGTGACCGGCGTGCCCTCCGAACAGTGGGGCGAAACGCCGGTGGCCTTTGTGTGCCGCCAACCCGGCGCCACCGACGATGCCGGCCAGATCATGGCTTGGTACAACGCCCGTGCGGGCAAGACGCAGCGGCTGGCCGCGCTGCACTTCATCGACGAGCTGCCGCGCAGCGCGATTGGCAAGGTGCTCAAGCGCGAACTGCGTGACCTGCACCAGCGCCTTGAGTGCTGATGCATTGATGGACCAATTTCCCTGTTTTTCAGAAAGACCAATCCATGAAGATCCTTGTCCCTGTCAAACGCGTGGTGGACTACAACGTGAAGGTCCGCGTCAAGTCGGACAACACCGGTGTGGACATCGCCAACGTGAAGATGAGCATGAACCCCTTTGACGAAATCGCCGTTGAAGAGGCCGTGCGCCTGAAAGAAAAAGGCCTGGTGACCGAAGTCATCGCAGTCAGCTGCGGCGTGGCCCAGTGCCAGGAAACCCTGCGCACCGCCATGGCCATCGGTGCCGACCGCGCCATCCTGGTCGAGACCGACGTCGAACTCCAGCCCCTGGCTGTGGCCAAGATCCTCAAAGCTCTGGTCGACAAGGAACAACCCCAGCTCATCATCCTGGGCAAGCAGGCCATCGACGACGACGCCAACCAGACCGGCCAGATGCTCGCAGCCCTCGCTGACCTGCCCCAGGCCACCTTCGCCAGCAAGGTCGAACTCGCAGCCGACAAGGTCAGCGTGACCCGCGAAGTCGACGGCGGCCTGGAAACCCTGCAGCTTTCGCTGCCAGCCGTCATTACCACCGACCTGCGCCTGAACGAGCCCCGCTACGTCACCTTGCCCAACATCATGAAGGCCAAGAAAAAGCAGCTCGACATCCTCAAGCCCGAAGACCTCGGCGTGGACGTGGCTCCCCGTCTCAAAACCCTGAAAGTGACCGAACCCGCCAAACGCGGCGCCGGCATCAAGGTGGCTGACGTGGCCGCACTCGTTGAAAAACTCAAGAACGAAGCGAAAGTCATTTGACCCCCCTGAGTCGCTTCGCGCCTTCCCCCCAGGGGGACGACACCCTCGGTGCGGGGCGGCCCTTCCTCGGTGTCCCTCGCATCGGCCCCGGTTGATCGAAGGCCGTGGTTGATGCCAACACCCTCCAGACTCAAGAGAAAGACGACTGTCATGACAACTCTCGTTATTGCTGAACACGACAACGCGTCCATCAAGGGCGCCACCCTGAACACCGTGACTGCCGCAGTTGCCTGCGGTGGCGACGTGCACGTCCTCGTCGCAGGTCACAACGCCGGCGCGGCCGCACAAGCCGCCGCCAGCATCGCAGGCGTTGCCAAAGTCATCCACGCCGACGCAGCCGGCCTGGAACACGGCCTGGCCGAGAACGTCGCCGCGCAAGTGCTCGCCATCGCCGGCAACTACAGCCACATCCTGTTCCCCGCGACCGCCAGCGGCAAGAACATCGCCCCCCGCGTGGCCGCCAAGCTGGACGTGGCGCAGATCAGCGACATCACCAAGGTCATCGCAGCCGACACCTTCGAGCGCCCCATCTACGCCGGCAACGCCATTGCCACCGTGCAAAGCGCAGACAGCGTCAAGATCATCACCGTGCGCACCACCGGCTTTGACGCCGCAGCCGCAACGGGTGGCAGCGCAGCCGTCGAAACCGCAGCCGCCACCGCCGACAACGGCAAGAGCAGCTTCATCGGCAGCGAAATCGCCAAGAGCGACCGCCCCGAACTCACCGCAGCCAAGATCATCGTCTCCGGTGGCCGCGCGCTGGGCAGCAAGGAAAAGTTCGACGAAGTCATGACCCCGCTGGCCGACAAGCTGGGCGCCGCATTGGGCGCCAGCCGCGCCGCGGTGGACGCAGGCTACGCACCGAACGACTGGCAAGTGGGCCAGACCGGCAAGATCGTGGCGCCGCAGCTGTACGTGGCAGCGGGCATCTCGGGCGCCATCCAGCACTTGGCTGGGATGAAGGACTCCAAGGTGATCGTGGCGATCAACAAGGATGCCGAGGCCCCGATCTTCAGCGTGGCCGACTACGGGCTGGAGGCGGACCTGTTTGCGGCCGTGCCGGAACTGGTCAAGGCGCTGTAAGACGTGTGTTGGCGATGGCAACCGGCCCTTCCCCGCGTGCAAGCAAGGGAAGGGCGTTTTGCTATTCAATAGATAGCTGTAGGTGCAAATAAATCAAGCGCTACAGCCTGATTTGACAAAAAAACGGAGACAACACCATGAATGCACCCCTTTCCCGCCGCACGGTCGTCCACGCGGGCGCTGCCGCACTGGCCAGCGCGGCCCTGCCCGCCTTTGCGCAAACGGCATGGCCCAGCAAGCCGATCCGCATCATCGTGCCGTACACGGCCGGCGGCTTTACCGACCAGATGGCGCGTCTGCTGCAGGTGGGCCTGCAAAAGGCGCTGGGCCAGCCCATCGTGATCGAGAACAGGGCGGGTGCCAACAGCATCATCGGTGTGGACGCAGTCGCCAAGGCCGCACCCGACGGACACACCTTCGGCGTGGTGATTGCGGCCTACGCCGCCAACACCAGCCTTTACCCCAAGCTGCCTTACGACCCGCGCAAGGACCTGGTGGGTGTGTCGCTCATGGGGGTGTCGCCGCTGCTGGCCGCCGTGCCCAACAACGCGCCGTTCAAGAACACCAAGGAACTGGTCGCGTACGCCAAGGCCAACCCGGGCAAGATCAGCTTTGGCTCGTCGGGTACGGGCTCGGCTGCGCACCTGACCAGCGAGCTGATGAAGGCGCTGACGCAGACGTACATGGTGCACATCCCCTACCGTGGCGCGGCACCAGCGTTCACCGACCTGCTGGGCGGCCAGATCCAGTTGTTCTTTGATGCGCCCACGGGTCTCATCCAGGCTGGCAAGTCGGGCCGCGTGCGGCTGATTGGCGTCTCGGGCGAGAAGCGCCTGCCTGCCGTGCCCGATGTGCCTACCTTCATCGAGCAGGGCATTCCTGGCCTGGTGGGCAGCACCTGGGCCAGCATGATTGCCCCGGCCGGCACGCCGCGCGACATCGTCAAGCGCATGTCTGACGCCGTCAACGCCATCATCCAGAGCGAAGAGACGAAAGCCAAGCTGGACGCCATGGGCACCTTCCCCGAAGGCACCACGCCCGAGGCCTGCGATGCCTTCATCGAGGCCGAGACGGTGAAGTGGGGCAAGGTGATCAAGAACGCGGGCGTGACGCTGGACTGACCACGCCTGGCGGGGGCCGGGCTGCTTCCCGGGCCCTCACGCGTACCGCTTGGCCCGCAGGTTTTCCTTCATCTGCTGCAGGATGGGCTGCAGCGAGCTGCCGATGCGCAGCGCCACGCAGGTGGCCAGCACATCGATGATGAGCAGGTGCATCAGGCGCGACACCATGGGGCTGTAGCGGTCGTAGCCCTCGGGGTGGTCGGCGGCCAGGTGGATGTTGCAGGTGCTGGCCAGGGGCGAGCCGCTGGCCGTGATGACGATAGTGGTGGCACCGTTGCGCCGGGCAATGTCGGCCGCGTCCATCAGGTCCCGCGTGCGGCCCGAGTTGGAGATGATGACCGCGCAGTCGCCGGGGCCCAGCAGTGTGGCGCTCATCACCTGCATGTGGCCGTCGCTCGTGGCAATCGACGTGACGCCCAGGCGAAAGAACTTGTGCTGCGCATCCTGCGCCACGATGCCGGAGTTGCCCACGCCGTAGAACTCGATGCGCTTGCCGGTTTTCCAGGTGGCGGCAATCGCCTCGGCCGCGCGCTCCAGCGCCACGGTGCTGGCGGCGTTGCGGTATTGCAGGAACGCAGCCACGGCGTTGTCCACCACCTTCACCAGCACGTCACCGGTCTTGTCGTCCACATCCACACTGCGGTGGATGAAGGGCACACCCTCGCTCACGCTGCCCGCCAGCTTGAGCTTGAAATCGGCCAGGCCGTCGTACCCCATGCTGCGGCAAAAGCGCACCACGGTGGGCTTGCTCACATGGGCGCGCTCGGCCAGCTCGCGCACGGGCAGCCGTGCAAATGCGCGGGGGTCTGTCAGCACCAGCTTGCCCACGCGCTGCTCGGCGGGCGCCAGGGACGATAGCGATGCGGTGATGCGGTCCAGCATGGTCAACTGCGCTCCTTCAGAAGTGCGACGGGCGAACGCCCCGCACGGCCGCGCCCGCGGCCTGCACCTGTGCAGACGATGGGGTGAGCGGGGTGCGTGAAACGGTCATGGTGATGGGGCAGCCAGCGGAAATGGTAACTGGGT
Source organism: Acidovorax sp. BL-A-41-H1 (assembly GCF_051942715.1). Classification (NCBI taxonomy): domain Bacteria; kingdom Pseudomonadati; phylum Pseudomonadota; class Betaproteobacteria; order Burkholderiales; family Comamonadaceae; genus Acidovorax; species Acidovorax sp. BL-A-41-H1. The sequence continues at coordinate 1,070,991 of NZ_JBPVJQ010000003.1, forward strand.
TTCATCCAGGCGGGGGGCCGTGTACAGGGTCTGCGGCAGCGCAAGCCGGTGCGTGTTATCCCCGTGGCCCCGGTGCCGGGCTGCGTATACGATCGGCTGTCATCCGATTGTCATGAACGTCCCGCGCCCCGCGCCGGGCCGCCAGCCGCCGACCGCACGGTGGGCAGGCTGCATCCCATCCCTGTTGTCCCCAGAAGGAAACTCCCCATGCACAAAAACATCCTTGCCGCCGCTGCGCTGGCCCTCTTCTCATCGGGCGCGTTCGCGCAGGGCCAGGTCAACATCATCTGCTCGGTGCAGGCCGAGTGGTGCAACCTGATGTCCACCGTGTATTCCAAGACCACGGGCACCAAGGTCAACATGACGGCCAAGGGCTCGGGCGAGGCGCTGGCGCAGCTCAATGCCGAAAAGGCCAACCCCAAAACCGACATCTGGTTCGGCGGCACGGGCGACCCGCACCTGCAGGCGGCCGAGCAGGGCCTCACGCTCGAATACAAGTCGACCCAACTCGCACAGCTGCATCCCTGGGCGCAAAAGCAGGCGGCCGATTCGAAGTACCGCACCGTGGGTGTGTACCTCGGCCCGCTGGGCTTTGGCTACAACACCGAACTGCTGGCCAAGCGCAAGCTGAAAGCCCCGCAGTCCTGGGCTGACCTGCTCAAGCCCGAACTCAAGGGCGAGGTGCAGATGGCCAACCCGGCCTCCAGCGGCACGGCCTACACCATGATCGCCACGCTGGTCCAGCTGATGGGCGAGGAAAAGGCCTTTGATTACCTCAAGGCCCTGCATCCCAACGTGAGCACCTACACCCGCTCGGGCACGGCGCCGGTCAAGGCAGCAGCGCGTGGTGAAACCACGGTGTCGGTCAGCTTTGTGCACGATGTGACCACCGAAGCCGTCAATGGCTTCCCGGTCGGATCTGTCACGCCCTCGGAAGGCACGGGCGCCGAGGTGGGCTCGATGAGCATCGTCAAGAACGGCCCCAACACCGAGGCCGCCAAGAAGTTCTACGAATGGGCGCTCACGCCCGGTGGCCAGCAGTTTGGCCTGGCGGCCAAGCAGTTCCAGCTGCCCAGCAACACGCAGGTGCCCAAAGACCCGCGCATGACCGACCCCTCCAAGATCAAGCTCATCAACTACGACTACGCCAAGTACGGCGCCAGCGCCGAGCGCCGCCGCCTGATTGCGCGCTGGGAAAAAGAAGTCCAGAACGCTCCGCGTTAAGCGATGTCGGTATCGGCATCGCCGCTGGCGGCACACGCCAGCCCTTCGTTTGCCACGCGCCACGGGGCCGTCAACCGGCCGCTGTGGATCTGGCTGGTCATCGGTGTGCTGGGCTACCTGGCCCTGCCGTGGTACGCGCAGCAGGACGCCAACGGCCTGCTGGCCGCGGGGCAGGTCTTCGCCTCCGAGCAAACCGGCAATGGTTTGATGCAGGCGGCCGCGTTTGGCCGCCCGTGGCTGTGGCTGGGGCTCATCGGCCTGGTCGTTGCCGGGGCCGCATCGCTGATGCCTGCCGGCCGCAGGCAGGGCGCGGTGCTGCTGCTGGGCGGCGGGCTGGGCCTGCTGGCGCTGCTGGCCAGCGGTTTTGCCATTGGTGCGCGCGGCTGGGCGTTTGAGTGGCTGACGCAAAGCCTGGGCGAGCTGGGCACGCGCCAGCCGGGCATGGGCTGGGGCGCCTTCCTGGCGCTGGCGGCACTGCTGGTGCTGGCCGCGTTTGGCCTGGCGCGACGCGGTTACTTCAAGGGCGACCTGTTTGTGGCGGCGGCCGTGCTGGGCTGCGGCAGCCTGCTGGCGCTGTTCATTGTGTTCCCGGTTCTCAAGGCACTGGGCGCGGCGTTTTTCCTGGAAGACGGGCCGTTTTCGCTGGCGGTGATGTGGGAGCGCATTGCGCAGGAGCGCAACTTCGGTCTGGCCTGCCTGAGCGGTGCGGGCCAGCGCTGCGGCGTGGCGTGGAACACGCTGTTTCTGGGGCTGATGACGGCCACCAGCACCACGCTGCTGGGCACCTTCATGGCGCTGATGGCCGAGCGCGCATCGCGCCGCTATGCGCGCCCTTTGAATGTGATTGCGCTGCTGCCCATCATCACGCCGCCGTTCGTGGTGGGGCTGGGCCTCATCCTGCTGTTTGGCCGTGCGGGCGTGGTCAACCAGTTTCTCGAATACGCGTTTGGCATCCCGCCCACGCGCTGGTTCTATGGCTGGTTTGGCGTGTGGCTGGCGCAGACGTTTGCCTTCACCCCCATCGCCTTCATGATCATGCGCGGCGTGGTGCAGGGCGTGGCACCCAGCCTGGAAGAGGCTGCGCAAACGCTGCGCGCCAGCCCGTTCCAGACCTTCATGACCATCACGCTGCCGCTGCTCAAGCCCGGGCTGGCCAATGCGTTCCTGGTGGGCTTCATCGAAAGCATGGCCGACTTCGGCAACCCCATCGTGGTGGGCGGGCAGTTCTCGGTGCTGTCCACCGAAATCTTCTTTGCCATTGTGGGCGCGCAGTACGACCAGGGGCGCGCGGCCTCGCTGGCGTGGATCCTCACGTTCTTTGCGCTCACGGTGTTTGCCATCCAGCGCGGGCTGCTGGGCCAGCAGAACTTCACCACCGTGTCGGGCAAGGGCGATTCGGGCATTGCCATGCCGCTGCCCACCGGCGTGCGCCGCGTGGTGCATTCCATCGCGCTGCCGTGGATGGCGTTCACCCTCATCGTGTACCTGTTTGCGCTGGCCGGCGGCTTTGTGCAGACCTGGGGGCGTGACTACACCATCACGCTCAACCACTTCCGCACGGCCTTCAGCGTGGAGTGGGGCCAGTTCGGCCTGGTGTGGGCGGGCACGGCGTGGAACTCGTTCTTCACCACGATCAAGCTGGCGGCCATTTCGGCGCCGATGACGGCCACGCTGGGTATCGGCATTGCGTGGCTGCTGGCACGCACCGAGTTCCGGGGGCAGGGCGCGTTCGAGTTCTCGGCCCTGCTGGCGTTTGCCATCCCGGGCACGGTGCTGGGCGTGAGCTACATCCTGGCCTTCAACGTGCCGCCGTTTGAACTGACGGGCACGGCGCTCATCATCGTGCTGTGCTTCATGTTCCGCAATTTGCCGGTGGGCGTGCGGGCGGGTACCGCCGCCTTCAAGCAGCTCGACCGGTCGCTGGACGAAGCCTCGGTGATGCTGCGCGCCGGCAGCATGCAGACACTGCGCCATGTGGTCCTGCCGCTGCTCAAGCCCGCGCTGGTGGCGGCGCTGGTCTACAGCTTCGTGCGGGCCATCACCACTGTCAGCGCGGTGATCTTTCTGGTCACGGCAGAGAACGAACTGGCCACCACCTACATCATTGGCCGCGTGGGCAACGGTGACTACGGCGTGGCGCTGGCGTACTGCACGGTGCTGATATTGCTGATGTCAGCATCGATTGCGCTCATCCAGTGGCTGGTGGGCGACCGCAAACTCGGAAGACGATGACCCCCCTGAGTCGCCTGCGGCGCCTTCCCCCCCAGGTGGACGACGCCCTCACTGCGGGGCGGCCCTTGCTCGGCGTCCCTCGCGCCGGGGGGCGCCAGTATCTGCGGCTGGTGGCTTGTCCGAGTGCCGTGAAGAATTGAACATATAAAGACCATGAATACCAACTCAGCGGGCATCGAGTTTCGCAACATCACCAAGCGCTACGGCAGCGGCAGCAGTGCGCCGCTGGCCGTCAAGGGCATCAGCTTCGAGGTGCCGCGTGGCACGCTCACCACCATCCTCGGCCCCTCGGGGTGCGGCAAGACGACCACGCTGCGCATGATTGCGGGGCTGGAGTCGCCCACGTCGGGCCAGATCCTCATCGGCGGGGTGGACGTGACCACGCTGGGCCCGGCGCAGCGCAACGTGAGCATGATGTTCCAGAGCTACGCGCTGTTCCCGCACATGAACGTGGTGGAGAACGTGATGTACGGCCTGCGCATGTCGGGCCAGGCCAAGGACCCCGCCCGTGCCAAAGCCGTGGAGGCGCTGCGCAGCGTGGGGCTGGTGGGTTTTGACGAGCGCCTGCCGAGCGAGCTGTCGGGCGGACAGCAGCAGCGTGTGGCGCTGGCCCGTGCGCTGGTGCTGGAGCCCGAGGTGCTGCTGTTTGACGAGCCCCTGTCCAACCTCGACGCCCGGCTGCGCCGCGAGATGCGCGAGGAGATTCGCGCGCTGCAGCAGCGGCTGTCGCTCACGGTGGCGTACGTCACGCACGACCAGGCCGAAGCCATGGCCGTGAGCGACCAGATCATCGTGATGGACCAGGGCCTGATCGCCCAGCGCGGCACCCCCCGCGCGCTGTACGAGACGCCTTCCAGCGAGTTCGTGGCCGGCTTCATGGGCGAGGCCATGCTGTTCCCCGGCACGGGGCAGGCTGACGGCACGGTGCAGCTGGGCCCGCTGGTGCTGCGCCCGCGCCTGGCGCCGCCCGCCGGCCCCGTGAAGGTGGCGGTACGCCCAGAGGCCTGGCGCATTGCGCGGCAGGCGGACCCGGCCACCCTGGCAGCCCGGCTGGTCCAGCTGGCGTATCTGGGCGGGGTGCACGAGTACACGTTCGAGACAGCGCTGGGGCGGGTGTTTGTGGTGTCGGGTGACCTGGACGACGTGCTGACCCCGGGCGACGAGGTGCACCTGTCCCTGGGCGTGCACGGTGTATCGGTGGTGGGCAGTACGGGCTAGGGCCTGTTCACACTATTTTTGCCAGTGCGAAGGCGATGCAAACCGCGCCAATCTAGGCGCGTGACGACGCCAAGGCCGGGGCCTTGGCTAGGAACGCAACAACGAGTGGCGCGGTTTGCATTGCCCTCCCTTCGGGTTGCAACCCAAAAGAGCCATCCGCGTCGTTGCCAAGCCTCGCTGGGGCCGCACCCCAGCTTCGTTTGGCGCCTAGCGCCTGGCTCTTTTGGATTGCAACGCATCTGGCAAAAATAGTGTGAACAGGCCCTAATCTGTTGCGTTGCGGAATAATGGCGCGATGAACCAACTCGACGCCCTCAAACAGTTCACCACCGTGGTTGCCGATACCGGCGACTTCAAGCAACTGGCGCAATTCCAGCCCCAGGACGCCACCACCAACCCGTCGCTGATCCTCAAGGCGGTGCAAAAGCCCGAATACGCGCCCCTGTTGCATGAAACCGTGGCGCGGTTCAAAGGCCGCCCCATGGACGAGATCATCGACCGCCTGCTGGTCCGCTTTGGCCGCGAGATCCTGGCCACCATCCCCGGCCGCGTCTCCACCGAAGTGGACGCCCGCCTGAGCTTTGACACCAGCGCCACCGTGACGCGCGCCGAACGCATCATCGAGCTGTACGAGGCCGAGGGCATCCACATCAACCGCGTGCTCATCAAGATCGCCGCCACCTGGGAGGGCATCAAGGCCGCCGAGCAGCTCGAACGCAAGGGCATCCACACCAACCTCACGCTACTGTTCTCGTTTGCGCAGGCCGTGGCTTGCGGGCAGGCCAAGGTGCAGCTCATCTCGCCCTTTGTCGGCCGCATCTACGACTGGTACAAGAAGCAGGCCGGCGCCAGCTGGGACGAGGCTGCGCGCGCAGGTGCCAACGACCCCGGCGTGCAGTCGGTGACGCAGATCTACAACCACTACAAGCGCTTTGGCATTGCCACCGAGGTGATGGGCGCGAGCTTTCGCAACGTGGGCCAGATCACGGCGCTGGCGGGGTGCGACCTGCTGACCATTGCGCCTGAACTGCTGGCGCAGCTGGCTGCGAGTGACGCGCCGCTGCAGCAGGCGCTGGATGCGGATGCTGCCCGGGACATGGACTTGCCCGCGGTGAACTATGACGAGGCGGGGTTCCGCTATGCGTTGAATGAGGATGCGATGGCGACGGAGAAGCTGGCCGAAGGCATCCGGGCGTTTGCGGTGGATGCGGTGAAGCTGGAGAAGCTGATTCTGGCCGTCTGAGTTTTTTCGCGTCTTTTTTGGGCGGCTGGTGCTTTTGGGCGCTGGCCGCTTTTGTTTTTTGGGGCCTCCTTTGGAGATCGGTTTCTACAGATCTGGCGGTGTGCTCGTGTTCAGGGCGGGAGCCGGGAGTCGCCCGGCGAGCGACTCACTTTCTTTTGCTTCGCCAAAAGAAAGTAAGCAAAGAAAAGGCGACCCTCAGTCTGCGACCCCTTCGCTTCGCTGCGGGGCAAACCTGCGCCGTGGCGGTTGCGGGGTGCGCCGTGGAACTCGCTTTGCGCTGCGCGCGCCGCTCGGACAGCCACGGCGAGTCAGATCACGAAGCAGCCGCGCACCTGCGCGACTGCCACCCCGCAACCGCCCCGGCGCAGGCGCAGCCAGAAGGGGTGGGGCGCCAAACAGCCGAACAGCCGAACAGCCATTCGGGTCATCGCTGCGCTCGACCCGTCATGGGTCGCGCTCGTCGCCAGCGGCGCTTGGCTGCGCGAGGCGCCTGCGCCCGCGAGATGGGGCCGAGCGAAGCAAAGGCCCGAATGGATGTCTGGTCCCCAATCCCCTCTGTATGCGCCGAGGAGCGCAGCGGGCGGGGTGGCGCGTGTGCCGAAGGACACACGCGCATCGTGAACTGACTCGCTGCGGCTGTTTGAGCGGAGCTGCAAGGCAGCGCAGCGAGTTCCGCAGCGCACCCCGCCCGCGAGCACCGCAGGTTGCCCCGTAGCGAAGCGCAGGGGACGCAGACAGCGGGGTCGCCTTTTCTTTGGTGACTTTCTTTTGGCGAGCCAAAAGAAAGTTACTCGCACGCCGGGCGACTCCCGGCCTCCGCCCTCAACTCAACCACGCGGTAGCCATCGCCAAGCCAGGCTTCGAACAGCTCAGCCCGAACGGTTTGAGGATGCGACCACCAACCATGCCAACGAGCCGAGCGACAAAACATGTCGCTATCAAATAAATAGCTATCCAGGCAAATAGAACAAGCGCTATCAGCCAATAACGCCAAAAATCACCCCTTCGGCAACCTCATCCCCACCCGCAACCCCTGCGGCTCCACCGCCTCCGCCACAGTTTCCCCCCCGTGCCGCAGCGCAATCTCCTCCACGATCGACAATCCCAGCCCACACCCACCCGGCTTGTCCGACCCACGCCAGAACCGCGCAAACAGGTCGCCCAGCTGCGCCGTAGCCACGCCAGGACCGTCGTCTTCGACAACCAGCAGCGCGCGGCGTGTTTCGGGGCAGGCGGCCACGCGCACCGTCACCGTGGCGCCCGCGCCTGCGTAGTGCAGGGCGTTGTCGATCAGGTTGTTGAGCGCCTCGCGCAACAGCAGGGGGTGGCCGCGCACGGCCAGCGTGTCGTCGCCTTCGTAGCCCAGGTCCATACCCAGCGTGAGTGCACGGGCGGCCCAGTCGCGCGCCACTTCGCGGGCCAGGGCGGCCAGGTCTACGGGCTGCATGTCCACGCTCGATTCGGAGCGCGCCAGCTGCAGCAGCTGGTGCACCAGGTGGGCGCTGCGCTGCGCGGCCGACAGCACCTTTTTCAGGCGCTCCTGCACCGCAGGCTCGTGGCTTTCGTGCAGGGCCAGTTCGGTCTGGCCAATCAGGCCGGCCAGCGGCGTGCGCAGCTGGTGGGCGGCGTCGTTGAGAAACCGTTTTTCCTTTTGCTGGCCGCGTGCCACGGCGTCCAGCAGGCGGTTGATGGTGCTGGCCAGCGAGCGCACTTCCTGCGGTGCCGAGGCCAGTTCGATGGGCGAGAACAGCAGTTGCGGCCCGCCCTGGGGCCGGGCACCGGCGCGTTCGATCTGTGCTTCCAGCCGCTTGAGCGGCTGCAGGCCGCGCGATACGCCGGCGTAGACCACGGCGCTCAGGGTCAGGCCCATCAGGAACATGGGCAGCAGCATCTGCTCGAGCAGCTCCTGCGCGATGCGCTCGCGCACCGTCAGGCTCTGCGCCACCTGCACGCGCAAGGTCTGGCGCGTTTGCGGGGTGCCGTAGTCCACGTCCAGCAGCGCCACGCGCACGGCGCGGTCGTCCACGCGGGCGTGGTAGAGGTAGGGGTCGCCCACCCGCACGGTCACGGGCGGCGGCGGGGGAAGCTGCGCGTTGCCCAGCAGGAAGCGGCCGGGCGGGGACGACACCATGTACGTGATGCGGTCGGCCGGGTCCTGCTCCAGGATGTCCTGCGCGGCCTTCGGAAAGTCCACCAGCAGCCCGTCGCCAATGGGCTTGATCTGCCGCGCCAGCGCCCGCACCGACTGCGTCAGCGTCTGGTCAATGCCTTTTTCGCCGTTCTGCAGCGCAATCCGCCACGCGAGGAAACCGCCCGACAGCCACAGCACCAGCTGCGGCAGCAGCAGCCACAGCAGCAGCTTGCGTTGAAGCGAAACACCCGGAACGTGGCGCATTGTTGCTTGCTATTTGAGGCGCTGTGCACCACTCGCGGCCGATGCAACTGGCGCTGGGTCAACGCGAGGACGGCCAGCAAGGGCCGCCCCGCAGCAAAGGCCGTCGTCCCCCTTCAAGGGGGAAGGCGCGCAGCGCCTCAGGGGGTGTCTCGTCACGGCCTGTTCAGCATGTACCCCAACCCCCGTATGTTGCGGATGTTGAGGTTGGTGGCATCGAGCTTGCGGCGCAGGCGGTGCACGTACACCTCCAGCGCATTCGAGTTGAGCGGGGCCGCCGTGCTCTGGCCGGGCTCGGGCGGGCCGGCGCGCCAGGCGGCCAGCACGTCGTCGCGCGTGACGACCTCGCCGCAGCGGTTGACCAGCAACTCCAGCAGCTCCCACTCGCGCTGCGTCAGTTCCAGGCGCTCGCCCTGCAGGTGTGCGGTGTGGGTGCCGTGGTCAAGCACCAGGGGGCCAATGGTGCTGCTCGGTCCGCCTGCGGCGCTGCTGGCCTGGGTGAATGCGGGCTGGCGCGCGCGCCGCAGCATGGCCTGCAGGCGGGCCTGCAGCTCCTGCATGTTGAAGGGCTTGGTGATGTAGTCGTCGGCCCCGGCGTTCAGGCCCAGGATGCGGTCTTCGACGCCGTCGCGCGCGGTCAGAATGAGCACCGGCAGACCGGCGATGTGCGAGCGCGCCCAGGTCAGCAGCTCCATGCCGTCGGCACCGGGCAGGCCCAGGTCCAGGATGATTCCGTCCACGGCACGCGCCTGCAATACCGCGGTGCCCTCGGCCACGCTGCTGGCGGTGCACACCTCAAACTCCAGTTGCTGAAGCTGGCCGGTCAATGCGTCCAGCAGCAGGGGGTCATCTTCAACAATGAGTATCGTGGCCATGGGTATTGAGCATAACAAAGCGCCCCTTGCCGGGCAGCCCGCCGACAGCCCGGCAGCTGGGTGTGCGGCCGGTTGCGCGGCCGTATTCCGGCTGCATGCAGCTTTTGTGACACATCCGGGAAACCCCTGATAAGTTCATTAATTATTGTAATTAAAGTACGGACTGCGCTGAACGGCACCCGGTATGCGGCGCACGAGAAGCACCACCGGTTCACAACATCGAGGAGACATGGGTATGTGGAAGATGACAAAAATTGCCGCTGTGGCGGTGGGCCTGGCGGCTGCAATGTCGGCCAGCGCGGGCGAGGTGGAAGTCCTGCATTACTGGACCTCCGGCGGCGAGGCCAAGTCGGTCGCCGAGCTCAAGAAGATCATGCAGGGCAAGGGCCACACGTGGCGCGACTTTGCCGTGGCCGGCGGCGGTGGCGACAGCGCCATGACCGTGCTCAAGAGCCGCGTGATCTCGGGCAACCCGCCATCCGCTGCGCAGACCAAGGGCCCGGCCATCCAGGAATGGGCTTCCGAAGGCGTGCTGGCCAACATGGACACCCTGGCCAAGGCCGAGAAGTGGGATGACCTGCTGCCCAAGGTGGTCGCCGACGTGATGAAGTACAAGGGCGCTTACGTGGCCGCCCCCGTCAACGTGCACCGCGTGAACTGGATGTGGGGCAGTGCAGACGCCCTGAAGAAGGCTGGCGTGGCCAGCATGCCCAAGAACTTCGACGAATTCTTTGCCGCGGCAGACAAGCTCAAGGCCGCTGGCCTGATTCCTGTGGCCCACGGCGGCCAGAACTGGCAGGACTTCACCACGTTTGAATCCGTGGTGCTGGGCGTGGGTGGTGCCAAGTTCTACCAGGATGCACTGGTCAAGCTCGACGCCGCGGCCATCAACAGCGACACCATGAAGAAGTCGCTGGAGACCTTCCGCCGCATCAAGTCGTACACCGACGCAGGCGCCCCCGGCCGCGACTGGAACCTGGCCACGGCCATGCTCATCCAGGGCAAGGCAGGCTTTCAGCTGATGGGCGACTGGGCCAAGGGTGAGTTCCTGGCCGCAGGCAAGGTGCCCGGCAAGGACTTCCTGTGCGCTGCCGCTCCGGGCACCGCCAACGCGTTCACCTTCAACGTCGATTCGTTCATCCTGTTCAAACTCAAGGACGCCGCCGCCCAGAAGGCGCAAAGCGACCTGGCCAGCTCCATCATGAGCCCCGAGTTCCAGGAAGTGTTCAACCTGAACAAGGGCTCCATCCCGGTGCGTGCCGGCATGAAGATGGACAAGTTCGACGATTGCGCCAAGGCCTCGGCCAAGGACTTTGCAGACACCGCCAAGAGCGGCAGCCTGGTGCCCAGCACGGCCCACGGCATGGCGATCCCGCCTGCCACCGAAGGCGCCATCAAGGACGTGGTCAGCCAGTTCTGGAACGACGACAAGGTGACCGTGGCTGACGCCATGAAGAAGATCGCGGCCGCCGCGAAGACCAAGTAATCCGCGTGCTGCACGCACACTAAAACCAAACCCCCGAGGGATCTCATCATGATGAAAAGAAACCGCCTGACGGCGGTGGCTTTGGCCGCCGCATGCCTGACCGGCTTGTCAAATGGCGCCATGGCCATGGAAGTCGCAGGCTTTGAATTCAACGGCTACTCACGTGGCGGCCCGGTGTTCAACCACGAAGACGGCGTCAAGGGCGGCCTCACCCTGGGCGGCGAACTGCAGAAGTTCCGTCTGGGCAACGAAGGCGACAACGGCATCGAAGTGAACTTTGCCCGCACCTTCGATGTTGGCGGCGTCAAGTGGAAGGTCAACTACATGCCCGCCAAGTGGGGCAGTGGCGACATCAGCACCGAGCAGGCTTTTGTGGAAATGAGCGGCTTCTCGTTCGCTCCCGAGGCCAAGTTCTGGGCCGGCCAGCGCCGCCTGCGCATCCAGGACGTGCACATCGTCGACAACTTCCTGATGAACTACGGCGACAACCAGGGCGCTGGCGTCACCGACATCCCGATCGGCGGCATGAAGCTGGGCGTGGGCGTGTTCACGGGCGACAAGTTTGACAGCAACCAGCCCGCCAACGTGAAGGCGCGTCGCATCAACGCCGACCTGTCCGAAATCAACACCAACCCTGGCGGCAAGCTGCGCGTGCTGCTGACCGCAGTGTCGGGCTCGGGTCAGGTCAACGGCGGTTCGGGTTCGGGCATCTCGGTGTCGCACAACCAGAAGGACTTCTTGATCCCTGGCCTGAGCAACGCCCTGTTTGTGCAGACATCCAGCGGTCACGCCCGCATCGATGGTCAGTTTGAGTCCATCGATGGCAAGTCGGCAGGCAAGCGCGTGTTCCGCATCGCCGACTCGATCAACTGGCAACGTGGCGCGTTTGGCGGGCAGGCACTGATTGCCTACCAGACCAACAAGGCGGACGTGACCGGCGTGGAGACCAAGGACTTCTCGCTGGGTGGCCGTGGCTCGTATGCGTTCACCAAGAACTTCAAGGGCCTGGCTGAAGTGTCGACCACGACCCGCAAGGGCACAGGCCCGGACCAGCGCCTGTCCAAGGTCACGCTGGCCGGCGCCCTGGCCCTGTCGGAAGATTTCTGGTCGCGCCCCGAGCTGCGCCTGTACGTAACCAAGGCCAACTGGAACCAGGCAGCGGCACTCGCCAATGCTGCCTCGTTCGGGGCCAATGGCAAGACTTCGCGCACGCTGGTGGGTGTGCAGTACGAAGTCTGGTGGTAAGAGCCTGCCAGCGATCCCGCAGGGGATCGTTGGCAGACCCTGAAAGAGTCTGCGAGTTAGTCTGAAGTTACTTTGTTCATTGGGGGGCACTCCGCGTGCCCCCCTTTTTTGATATGCGTTACACGCACAACCCATGTTTGCAGCCATGAAAACTGACCCCCATGCTCCGCCGCTGCGCGGGTCGCTGCCCCCGGTGCGCGTGCGCCTTCCGATGGAGGTGCAACGGCCATGAAGCACAACACCTTTGAAACCTGGCTGCCCAAGCTGGTGGTGGCCCCGGCCTTTGTGCTGGGCTTCGCGTTCATCTATGGCCTGATGGTCTGGAACGGCGTGCTCAGCCTGACCGTGTCGCGCATGCTGCCCAACTACGAATGGGCAGGCCTGGCGCAGTACGAGCGCCTGTGGGAGATGGACCGCTGGTGGGTGGCCCTGAAAAACCTGGGCATTTTTGGTGTGGGCTACGTGGGTGGCTCGCTGCTGATCGGCGTGCTGCTGGCCGTGCTGCTGGACCAGAAGATCCGGGCCGAAGGCGCGCTGCGCACCATCTACCTGTACCCCATGGCGCTGTCGTTCGTGGTCACGGGCACGGCCTGGAAGTGGCTGCTGAACCCGGGCCTGGGCATCGAGAAAATGGTCCGCGACTGGGGCTTCCCCAATTTTGAATTCGGCTGGCTGGTCGACACCGACATGGCCATTTACTGCGTGGTCATCGCGGGTATCTGGCAGAGCGCGGGCTTTGCCATGGCGCTGTTCCTGGCTGGTTTGCGCGGCATTGACGACAGCATCATCAAGGCCGCACAGGTCGACGGTGCATCGCTGCCCCGCATCTACTGGCGCATCGTGCTGCCCGCGCTGCGTCCGGTGTTCTTTTCCACGCTCATGGTGCTGTCGCACCTGGCCATCAAGAGCTTTGACCTGGTGATGGCGCTCACGGCCGGCGGCCCCGGCTTTGCCACTGATGTGCCTGCCACCTTCATGTACACGATGTCGTTCTCGCGCGGGCAGATCGGCCTGGGCGCCGCCAGCGCCACCATGATGCTGGCCACCGTGGCGGCACTGGTCATCCCTTACCTCTACAGCGAACTGCGGAGCAAGCCCCATGACCGCTAAGCCCTCCCTCTTTCCATCGCTCGGTCGCCTGCTGGTGTATGCCGTGCTGGCCCTGGCCACCGCGTTCTTCCTGCTGCCGCTGTACGCCATGCTGGTCACCTCGTTCAAGGATGCCGAGGAGATCCGCAGCACATCGCTGCTGGCGCTGCCCGCGGCACTGAACTGGTCGGCCTGGGGCACGGCATGGTCCAGCGCCTGCACGGGTGTGGATTGCAATGGCCTGCGCCCGTTCTTCTGGAACTCGGTGTCCATGGCCGTGCCCGCGGTGCTGATCTCCACCGTGTGGGGTGCGCTCAATGGCTACGTGCTCAGCCTGTGGAAGTTTCGCGGCAGCGATGCGCTGTTCGGCATGCTGCTGTTTGGCGTGTTCATGCCGTTCCAGGTGGTGCTGCTGCCCATGAGCCAGGTGCTGGGCTGGCTGGGGCTGTCGAGCTCCATCACCGGGTTGGTGCTGGTGCACTGCCTGGCGGGGTTGGCCGGTACCACGCTGTTCTTTCGCAACTACTACGCGGCCATCCCCAAAGAACTGGTGAACGCGGCGCGCATGGATGGCGCGAGCTTCTTCCAGATCTTCTGGCGCATCGTGCTGCCGCTGTCCACGCCCATCGTCATGGTCACGCTGATCTGGCAGTTCACCAATATCTGGAACGACTTCCTGTTCGGTGTGGTGTTCTCGGGCACCGAATCCAAGCCCGTCACCGTGGGGCTGAACAACCTGGCCAACACCTCCAGCAGCGTGAAGGCCTACAACGTGGACATGGCCGCCGCCATCATCGCGGGCCTGCCCACGATGGTGATCTATGTGCTGGCAGGAAAGTTTTTTGTGCGCGGGCTCACCGCTGGCGCAGTCAAAGGTTAAGAGGGTAAGGGAAAGATCATGGCGTCATCACTCGACATCGCAGGCATCAACAAGCGCTTCGGCAAGGGCGACAAGAGCGTGGAGGTGCTGCGCAAGGTGGACATCCACGTTGCGCCCGGCGAGTTCCTCATCCTGGTGGGCCCTTCGGGCTGCGGCAAGTCCACGCTGCTCAACATCATCGCAGGGCTCGATGAGCCCACCGAGGGCGAGATCCGCATTGGCGGCAAGAACGTGGTGGGCATGCCCCCGCGCGACCGCGACATCGCCATGGTGTTCCAGAGCTACGCGCTCTACCCCACCTTGAGCGTGGCCGACAACATCGGTTTTGCGCTGGAGATGCGCAAGATGCCCAAGCCCCAGCGGCAAAAGCGCATCGACGAAGTCGCGGCCATGCTGCAGATCAGCCACCTGCTGGACCGCCGGCCCAGCCAGCTCTCGGGCGGGCAGCGCCAGCGTGTGGCCATGGGGCGGGCGCTGGCACGCCAGCCGCAGCTCTTTCTGTTTGACGAGCCCCTTTCCAACCTCGACGCCAAGCTGCGCGTGGAGATGCGCGCCGAAATCAAGCGCCTGCACCAGGCCAGCGGCATCACCAGCGTGTATGTCACGCACGACCAGGTCGAGGCCATGACGCTGGGCTCGCGCATTGCGGTGATGAAAGGCGGCGTGGTGCAGCAGCTCGGCACGCCCGACGAGATCTACAACCGCCCGGCCAATACGTACGTGGCCACCTTCATCGGCTCGCCCACCATGAACCTGCTGCGCGGCACGCCGCAGGCGGGGCAGTTCGGGCTCAAGGGTGCGTCGCTGGATCTGGCGGCGCCCCAGCAGTCCGAAGAAATGATGCTGGGCGTGCGGCCCGAGCACCTGGTGCTGGACGACGCCGCCCCCTGGCGCGGTGAGGTCAGCGTGGTGGAGCCCACTGGGCCCGACACCTATGTGGTGGTGGACACCGCCGCCGGCAACGTCACCCTGCGCACCGACGCCCAGACCCGCGTGCGCCCCGGCGACCGCGTGGGCCTGAGCGTGGCACCGGCCCACGCGCACTGGTTCGACGCCAAGACCGAAGCGCGCGTCGCCTGAGCAAGCGACCGCCGGCGCTGCCCGGCGGGCGATGCGGGCCCGGGCGGCAGCGCTGGCGGTGGCTGTGGCGCGTGCGCCCATCAGACTGGCTGCTGGCGAACAGCCCCAGCCCGCGGGCATGCCGCACAGGCTTTTTGTTACCGCTGCAGGCCCTATTTCAGGTAAAAACAGCCTGTAGTGCTTGTTCCAATTGCCCTCATAGCTATTAAAAATATAGCATTTGGGTGAATCCCCAGCAGCCCTTGCCCACCATGCCTCCTTCACTCCCCCTGCGCCTGCTGGCCGACATCGGCGGCACCAACATCCGGCTTGCCTGGCAGGCCGCGCCCCACGGCCCGCTGCACGACACGCGTGTGCTGCCCTGCGCCCAGTACCCCACCGTGGATGCCGCCCTGCAGGCCTACCTGCACGAGGTGGGCATCGCCACCCCGCGCGAGGCCGCCTTCGGCATTGCCAACCCGGTCACTGGCGACGCCATCCGCATGACCAACCACAGCTGGAGCTTTTCGCAGCGCGCCGTGCGCGAGGCCTTTGGCTTTGAGCGCTTGGTGGTCATCAACGACTTCACTGCGCTGGCCCTGGCGCTGCCCCTGCTCACGCCCGACCTGCTGCGCCCCGTGGGCGGAGGCGAGGCCGTGCCCGGCGCAGCGATTGCGCTGGTGGGCCCGGGCACCGGCCTGGGCGTGTCGGGCCTGGTGTTTCCGCCCGGTTCGTCGGCGGGCGTACCGCTGTCGGGCGAAGGCGGCCACGTCACGCTGGCCGCGCAGACGCAACGCGAATTCGATGTGCTGGCCATCCTGCAAGAGCGCTACGGCCATGTCTCGGCCGAGCGCGCCGTGTGTGGCGCGGGGCTGGTGGACCTGTACCACGCGCTGCGCCGCCTGGCCCAGCGCGGCGGCAAAGAGGTGAGCTCCGCCGCGCAAGTGACCGAGCTGGCCCTGCAGGCCAACGATGCGCTGGCGCTGGAGGCGCTGGACCTGTTCTGCGGTTTTTTAGGCAGCGTGGCCGGCAACCTGGCGCTTACGCTGGGTGCGCGCGGCGGCGTGTACCTGGGCGGCGGCATCGTGCCGCGGCTGGGCACGTGGTTTGACCAGTCATCGTTCCGCACGCGGTTCGAGGCCAAAGGGCGGTTTCAGCCGTATCTGGGGGGTATTCCGGTCTGGGTGATCGACCCCGGCGCCACCCCTGCGCTGTACGGCGCATCCCGCGCGCTCGACATCGCGGGTTCGGCGCCATGACCAGCGCGGACCTGCCGCCCCAGCCGCCCGCGCTGCAACTGGGCGGCATCCACCACGTGGCCATCATTGCGGGCGACTACGCCCGCTCGCGCCGCTTCTACACCGAGGTGCTGGGCCTGCGCGTGGTGCACGAGGTGTTCCGCGCCGAACGCCAGTCATACAAGCTCGACCTGGCGCTGCCCGACGGCACGCAGGTGGAGCTGTTTTCGTTCCCCAGCCCGCCACCGCGGCCGTCCTACCCAGAGGCCTGCGGCCTGCGCCACCTGGCGCTGCGCGTGGACGACATGGATGCCAGCCTGGCCGCGCTTGTAGCCCACGGCGTGACGGCAGAACCGGTGCGCATCGATCCATTCACCGGGGCACGCTTCACCTTCATCGCAGACCCGGACGGCCTGCCCATCGAACTGGTGGAACGCCTGCGCTGACCGGGCAGGTACCTTCTTCACAGACCCAAAACAAAAGGGCCCCGAGGGCCCCCACTGCGGTGCGGCACGGCGCTGCCTTGAAGGGCAGGCCTGCACCACATCACATCTCTTCGCTCCAGCAATGTCCGTCTCGCGCAATCATCGCGCTCGCAGCATTCGGCCCCCAGGTACCGGGTGCATACGGGCGCGGGCCCGCAGGGTCGTTCTTCCAGTACTGCAGGATGGGTTCCACCCAGCGCCAGGCTTCTTCCTGTTCGTCGCTGCGCACAAACAGGTTCAGGCGGCCGGCAATCACGTCCAGCAGCAGGCGCTCATACGCACCCACGCGCTCGGCGCCAAAGCGCTGGTCGAAGTCCAGGTTCAGGTGCACTTGCGACAGGGCCGGCTCCGTCTGGTGCTGGGCGGCGCCCTGGGCCATCAGGTGCAGCTCCAGCCCGTCCTTGGGCTGCAGGTTGATCACCAGGCGGTTGGCCGCACCGGCGGCCGTCTTGAAGATCGGGTGGGGCACGGGCTTGAAGTTGACGACGATGTGCGCATCGCGCCCCGCCAGCCGCTTGCCGGTGCGGATGTAGAACGGCACGCCCGCCCAGCGCCAGTTGCTGATCTCGGTGCGCAGCGCCACAAAGGTCTCGGTGGTGCTGCCGGCAGCCACGCCTTTTTCCTGCGCGTAGCCGGGCACCTGCTGGCCGTGCACATTGCCCGCGGCGTACTGCCCGCGGATCACATGCTGGCCAATCGTTTCCATGCTCCAGGGCCTGAGCGATTGCAGCACCTTGAGCTTTTCATCGCGGATGGCGTTGGCGCCCGAGTTGATGGGCGGCTCCATGCCAATCGCGCACAGCAGCTGCAGTGCGTGGTTCTGCACCATGTCGCGCAGTGCGCCGGTCTGGTCGTAGAACGCGCCGCGCGACTCCACGCCCAGCTCCTCGGCAATGGTGATCTGGATGTTGGCAATGTGCTCGCGCCGCCACAGGGGCTCGAACAGCGCGTTGCCAAAGCGCACGGCAAACAGGTTCTGCACCGACGGCTTGCCCAGGTAGTGGTCGATGCGGAAGACCTGCTCTTCCTTGAGCACGCGGCGCAACGTTTCGTTGATGGCCTGGTTGGACTTGAGGTCGTGGCCCAGCGGCTTTTCGAGCACCACACGGGTGGTGGGGCCGTTCAGGCCCACGGCGGCGATCTGCTCGCACACGTTGGTGAACAGGCTGGGCGCGGTGGCCACATACATCACTACCGATTCGGCCGCGCGCTCTTTGAGCATGGCGGCCAGCCGCTCGTAGTCCTGCGTTTGCGACAGGTCCATGCGCAGGTAGTGCAGCAGGGCGGCAAACTGCTCGAACTCTTCAGGGGCCGGGCGCTTGGCCAGGTCCACACCGTCAAAGCGCGACCGGATCAGGCTGCGGTATTGTTCGTCGCTCAGGTCGTCGCGGGCCACCGCGATGATGCGGCCCCCCGTGGGCAGCGTCCCGTGGCGGAAGGCCTGGAACAGCGCAGGCATCAGCTTGCGCCAGGCCAGGTCGCCGGTTCCGCCAAACAGGACAAGGTCAAAACTCATGGGGTCTCCAACTCGGGTGGGCTTGGTAGGTGTGAGGCTCGAAATTGTAATCACGTTACATGAAATTGTGTAGTCCTAAGCCTGATAAACGCTTTTTGACATTTTTGCGGCCCTGAATGTTTGTCAAAACGTGTAATCAAGTTACCATGCGCCCGTTCTGAAGATTCCGCTATCCGCCATGCACCTCCGTTGCGACCAGACCCCCCAGTGGCCCGAACTTGCGGTCCACTTTGCCCAGCGCGGGCGCCAGTTCGACCTGCGTGATGCCTTCGCGAATGACGCGGGGCGGTTTGCGCATTTCAGCCAGCAGGCGCCGCATGTGTTTGCAGACCTGTCGAAGAACCTGTGGGACAGCACGACCGAGGGCTTGCTGCTGAGCATGGCGCAGGCCTGCGGCCTGGCCCAACACCGCGACGCGATGTTTGCGGGGGAGCCCATCAACAACACCGAAGGCCGCGCGGTGCTGCACACGCTGCTGCGCCGCCCCGCCGGGCTGGCGTTGCCGGGCGACGGTCCCGAAGTCGCTGCGCAACTCGCGCAAGTACACGGCACGCTCGACGCCATGCTGGCCTATGCCGACGCGGTGCGCGGCGATGACGCCATCACCGACATCGTGAACATCGGCATCGGGGGCTCTGACCTGGGCCCGCACATGGCCGTGCTGGCGCTCGAAGAATTCCGCGCACCGGGCAAGCGGCTGCACTTTGTGTCCAACGTGGACGGGCACGAGCTGCACAGCGTGCTGCAGGGCTTGCAGCCGCACAGCACGCTGTTCCTGATTGCATCCAAGACCTTTACCACCGCCGAAACCATGACCAACGCCGCATCGGCGCGCGCATGGTTTGACGCGCAGGGCGGCACCGACGTGGCGCGCCACTTTGCAGCGCTCACCACCAATGTGGATGCGGCGCGGCAGATGGGCATCCACACCACCTTCGGCTTCTGGGACTGGGTGGGCGGCCGCTACTCGCTGTGGTCGGCCATCGGCCTGCCGCTGGCCATCTCGATCGGCGCTGCGCGGTTTCGCGAATTCCTGACGGGTGCCCACGCGATGGACGAACACTTTCGCACTGCACCGCTGGCGCAGAACCTGCCCGTGCGCATGGGCCTGCTGGACGTGTGGTACCGCAACTTCCACGGCTTTGCCAGCCGCTGCATCGCGCCGTACCACGCGGCCCTGCGGCGCCTGCCGGCCTACCTGCAGCAGCTGGAGATGGAAAGCAACGGCAAGCGCGTGGACCAGGATGGCCGCACGCTGCCCTACGCCACATCGCCCGTGCTGTGGGGCGAGCCCGGCACCAACGGCCAGCACGCGTTCTTCCAGATGCTGCACCAGGGCACCGATGTGGTGCCGCTCGAATTGATCGCAGTGCGCCAGCCCACGCACCCGCTGCCCGGCCACCAGGGCAAGCTGCTGGCCAACGCCCTGGCGCAGGCCCAGGCGCTGATGGTGGGCAAGGCCAGCGATGCCGATGCGCACCGCCACTTCCCGGGTAACCGCCCCAGCACCTTCTTGCTGCTGGATGCGCTCACACCTGCATCGCTGGGCGCGCTGATCGCGCTGCAGGAGCACCGCGTGTTTGTCAGCGGCAGCCTGTGGGGCATCAACAGTTTTGACCAATGGGGTGTGGAGCTGGGCAAGGTGCTGGCCAGGGACATCGAGGCGCGGCTGGCCAGCGGTGATGTGACGGGGCTGGATGGCTCCACCGCCGGGCTGCTGGGCATGCTGCGCAGCGGCGACTGACCTGCTGCAAGCGGGAAACGACCTGCCGCGCTGTGGCAACTGGCTTTGAGGGGCTGTGGATTCTCCTCGCGCCAATCACTCCCCAGTCCATTCAGGCTGAGCCGGTCGAAGCGCCGCACAAAAGGTCAGCAGCCCCGCTAAAGCCGCTCTGACGGCCCTTACCCATCCAACGGATCGCCCATGAATCCGTGCCATGAGACTTCGCACATGACCCCGCCCTTGCCCGATTTCCGCTCGCCCGATTTCCTGCGCGCCCACCTGCGCGAAACCATGGCGTTCTACGACCGCACGGCCACCGACCCCAGCGGCGGCATGTACCAGTTCTTTCTGGACGACGGCACAGTGACCGACGCGCGCACGCGCCACCTGGTCAGCGCCACGCGCTACGTGGTCACGCACGCCATGCTGCTGCGCACCACCGGCGACGAGCGCTACCGCACCGGCATGCTGCATGCACTGCAGTTTCTGCGCACGGCCTTCCTCGACCCTGCCACCGGCGGCTACACATGGCTCATTGACTGGCATGAGGGCCATGCCCGCGTGCTGGACGCCACCCGCCACTGCTACGGCATGGCGTTTGTGATGCTGGCCTACGCCCGCGCTTTCGAAGCCGGCGTGCCCGAAGCCCGCGATTGGCTGAGCGAGGCCTTCGACACCGCCGAGCAGCACTTCTGGCAACCCGCCGCTGGCCTGTACGCCGACGAGGCCAGCCCCGGCTGGCAACCGGCTGCTTACCGCGGCCAGAACGCCAACATGCACGCCTGCGAGGCCATGATCTCGGCCCATCGCGCCACGGGCGAGCGCCGCTACATCGAGCGCGCCGAGCAACTGGCGCAAGGCATTTGCCAGCGCCAGGCCGCCCTGTCAGACCGCATCAGCGCCCCGGCGGCCGAAGGCTGGGTGTGGGAGCATTTCAACGCCGACTGGTCCGTGGACTGGGACTACAACCGCCACGACCGCACCAATATCTTCCGCCCCTGGGGCTACCAGGTCGGCCACCAGACCGAATGGGCCAAGCTGCTGCTGCAGCTGGATGCGCTGCTACCGGCTGACTGGCACCTGCCGTGTGCCGAGCGCCTGTTCAACGACGCCATGGCCAAGGGCTGGGATGACGAGCACGGCGGCATCTACTACGGCATGGCGCCCGACGGCAGCATCTGCGACGACGGCAAATACCACTGGGTGCAGGCCGAAAGCCTGGCCGCCGCTGCGGTGCTGGCCGTGCGCACGGGCGACGCGCGCTACTGGCAGTGGTACGACCGCATCTGGGCCTACTGCTGGGCCCACTTTGTGGACCACGAACACGGCGCGTGGTTTCGCATCCTGCACCGCGACAACCGCAACACCACCCGCGAGAAGAGCAATGCGGGTAAGGTGGACTATCACAACATGGGGGCGTGTTATGACGTGCTGGGGGTGGTGGGCACGGTTTGAGTGCAGGAAGATTTAGATATGAGATGACTTCCGCTTTTCAGCTAGTTGGGGTTCCGATCAGTGCCCCAACCATCCTCGATCCTAGGAAGCCTCCATCGATGAGCCCACATTGGCTGGAAATCTCTTTTCTGAGGTGCATCGCCTTTGCGCTCTCTGTGTCTGTTGGAGAGGACCAAAATGAGGAAGCACCGTTGGTCGGAGCAAATGCCGCCACTATCAAAGCTTCGCTCCCATTTCTTGTGACAAGTTCGACGTAGTTCTTTGGGAAGCGCCCGATCGTTATGTACGAGCGCACCGAACCGAACTGTGCCAGGGGATAGCGAATTTGAATGGATGAGAAGAATGCGGAGACAAAGTAGATAGTCACTTGTCCAGTTCGCGGATCGATTTCAACCCGGCGGCGACTTTGCACTGCTTTTATCCAGCCACCCACCAAGGCTGTCACGGCGAATAGGGTTGCTGTGACCATCGAGGTTTTGGTCAATTCCCCAAGAGCGATGGCGCGCAATGCTTCCAGCATGAGCGCGCCAATCAGCATGTACACAAGAACGTACGAAACCTGATTCCGAGCTTGAATTGGCATTCGAGGTGGTTGAGTTAAATAGAGGAAACATGGGGTGATCGCTATTTGAGCAGCTTGCGGATGTCGCAACTCGCACGGTCATTGCCGTCGTGGTGATCAATCGAGTGGGCGCACTTCGTCTAATCGGCAAGTCAATATCGCGGTGGGTCCCCCGCTGGTGGTTCAGATGGTGAAAAGATTGACAGGTAGCCCAGCTACAGTCACTTGGCACCTGAACAGCGACCCTGCCGGTACTGCTGCCTCCTGTTCCCCCGCCGGCCTCCCCTTACGGGCCGAAGTGACATAGAGCGTCCGCAAATCCTCCCCCCCAAAACACACCATCGTCGGGCACTGCACCGGCACTGCAATGCGCTGCAGCACCTCACCCGCTGGCGATAGCTGCAGCACGCAAGCCCCCTCGTACATCGCAACCCAGTAGTTCCCGTCCACATCCACCGCTGCGCCATCGGGCCGGCCGCCGTAGGGCTGGCCTTCGACCTTGCGGTCGAACTGCACCCAGGGGCGGCGGTTGGTGATGGTGCCGGTGGCCACATCAAAGTCAAAGCGGTCGATACGGTGCTCTGGCGTGTTGGACCAGTACATCGTGCGGTTGTCGGGGCTGAAGGCCAGGCCGTTGGCGGTGAAGTTGTCGCCGGCCATCTGCTCCACCGCGTAACCACCCGCGCCGACTTGCAGGCGCCACAGGGCGGCGTCGGGCGCTATGCGCGGGGTGACCATGGAGCCCGCCCAGAAGCGGCCGGCGGTGTCGCAGCGGCCGTCGTTCAGGCGCAGGCGGGTCACATCGTGGGGCGGGTTGGGCAGGGTGGCCAGGCAGTGCAGGGCGCCGGTGGCTGGGTCCAGCAAATAAAACCCATCACGTAACCCGATTACTATCTTTCCATCGGTTACAGGTGCGCAGCAGGCGGGCTCGCTGGGGGTCTTCCACGTCCACTCCTGCCCAGTGGCCGGGTGCCAGGCGCGCAGGGCAAAACCTTCGATATCGCACCAGTACAGGCGCTGCTGGGCGGGGTGCCAGAAGGGCGATTCGCCGAGTTCGGAGGGTGCAACAGGCAGGATCTGCAGGGTCATGGCTTGATGTGGCGTGGTTATCGAGTTACATTCTAAGCCCTCACAAAACGGGCGCCCGCGCCGGGCCGCCTGATTCCTTCGATGGAGCATTGCATGCATTCAACAGTAGCGCGCGTGACGGCCCGCATCATTTCACGCAGCGCAGAAACGCGCGCGGCTTACCTTGCGGTGGTGGACGCGATGATCGCCCGCAAGCCCCCGCAAGACCGCATGGGCTGCGCCAACCTGGCCCACGCCTACGCCGCGCTGCCGGGGTCCGAGAAGTTCAAGGTCACGGTCGAGAAGGCGCCCAACATCGGCGTGGTGACGGCCTACAACGACATGCTCTCGGCCCACCAGCCGTACCAGGCGTTTCCGCCAGTGCTGCGCGACGAAGCTGCACGCCATGGCGCCACGGTGCAGGTGGCGGGCGGCGTGCCAGCCATGTGCGACGGCGTCACGCAGGGCACCCCCGGAATGGAGCTGTCGCTGTTCTCCCGCGATGCCATTGCCATGGCCACGGCGGTAGCGCTGTCCCACGATGTGTTCGACGGTGCGCTGCTGCTGGGCGTGTGCGACAAGATCGTGCCCGGCCTGCTGATCGGCGCGCTGCACTACGGGCACCTGCCTTGCGTGTTTGTGCCGGCAGGGCCCATGGGCACCGGGTTGTCGAACAAGGATAAATCCAAGGTGCGAGAGCAGTACGCCCAGGGCCTGGTCGGCCGCGACGAGCTGCTCAAGGCCGAATCGGCCGCGTACCACAGCCCCGGCACCTGCACCTTTTACGGCACGGCCAACAGCAACCAGATGCTGCTGGAGGCCATGGGCCTGCATGTGCCCGGCGCGGCCTTTGCCCCACCGGGCACCGCGGAGCGCGAGGCCTTCACCCGCCAGGCCGTGCGCACGGTGCTCGACATCGGCAAGCGCAGCCCGCGCTTCACGCCCATCGGCAAGCTGGTGGACGAGCGCTGCATCGTCAACGCCATGGCGGCGCTGCTGGCCACCGGCGGCTCTACCAACCACCTGATCCACTGGGTGGCGGTGGCGCGCAGCGCCGGCATCCTGATCGACTGGACGGACTTTGACGAGCTGTCGTCGGTGGTGCCGCTGCTGGCCCGCGTGTACCCCAATGGCGATGCCGATGTGAACCAGTTCGAGGCCGCGGGCGGCCCGCGCTGGATCCTGCGCGAGCTGCTCAAGGGCGGCTTCATGCACCCCGATGTGCTGAGCATCAACGAAGGCGGCATTGCCGCAGGCGGGCAGGGCGCCCCCGAGGTGTCGGGCGACGAAACCGTGCTGCGCCCGGTAGACCGCCCGTTTTCGGCCACGGGCGGGCTGCGGCTGCTGCAAGGCCGGCTTGGCCGCGCGGTGATCAAGGTATCGGCCGTGCCGGAAGACCGCCACATCATCGAGGCCCCCGCCCGCGTGTTCGATTCGCAAGAAGCCCTGCTGGCCGCCTTTGCCGCGGGCGAGGTGCAGCAGGACATGGTGGCCGTGGTGCGCTTTCAGGGCCCGCAGGCCAATGGCATGCCCGAGCTGCACAAGCTCACGCCGCCGCTGGCCGTGCTGCAGAACCAGGGCTTCAAGGTGGCGCTGGTGACCGACGGTCGCATGAGCGGCGCATCGGGCAAGGTGCCCGCTGCCATCCACGTCACGCCCGAGGCGATGGCGGGCGGCCCGCTGGCCAAGGTGCTGGATGGCGACATCGTGCGCGTGGACGCCGTGGCCGGTACGCTGGATGTGCTGGTGGACGAAGCCACCTGGGCCGCGCGCCCGCTGGCGCCTTACACCGTGCCCCCCGCTACCGGCTTTGGCCGCGAGCTGTTTGCCAACTTCCGCCGCCATGCGGGCGGTGCCGAGCAGGGCGCCTGCACCTGGCTGTAGCAGGTCGCACCCTTTGAGTCGCTGCGCGCCTTCTTCCTCTCTCGCTGCGTGGGAGAGGGCGCATTGGCCTGAAGCTCGCCCCCGTCATACGCCGCATGCGGCGCCCCATACCAAGGAGTATTCCCATGAACCCCGTTGACATCGCCACCCACGGCCCGGTCATCCCCGTCATCGTCATCGACCGCGTGGAAGACGCACTGCCCCTGGCCGAGGCCCTGCTGGCCGGTGGTGTGAAAGTGCTGGAAGTTACCTTGCGCACCCCGGCAGGCCTGCCGTCCATCGAGGCCATTGCCCGCAGCCTGCCCGAAGCCATCGTGGGCGTGGGCACGGTGCTCAATGCCGACGACGCCCGCCGCGCCAGCGAGGCCGGTGCTCGCTTTGCCGTGAGCCCCGGATACACGTCGGCGGTGGGCAGCGCCTGCAAGGGCCTCAACTTGCCGCTGCTGCCGGGCGTTGCAACCTCCAGCGAAATCATGACTGCGCTGGCCGATGGGCTGACGTTTCTCAAGCTGTTTCCGGCCGAGGCGGTGGGTGGCATTCCGCTGCTCAAGTCGTGGGCCAGCCCGTTTGGCCAGGTCAGCTTCTGCCCCACCGGCGGCATCACGCTGGCCACTGCGCCCAACTACCTGGGGCTGCCCAACGTGCGCTGTGTGGGTGGCTCGTGGCTGACGCCGGCTGATGCCATCCGCAGCGGCGACTGGGCGCGCATTACCCAACTGGCGCGCGAGACGCACGCGCTGCGCGGCGCCTGACGGAGCCGCTGGCGTTGGCCTTTGGGGGCAGGCGTTAAAGGCCTGTGGCGAGCCTGGCGGGCAGATTTTGAATGGAATAGGCCGCTAGCGCTTGATTTATATGCTTTTATAGCTATTTAATTGATAGCATTCAGGGGGTTCGCCGATGGACGTTGAGGGCGGCGTCAAACGGCACCTCTTCTTGTCCGTCCGACCAAAGAAAAAGGGCCGCTTGCGCGGCCCTTCTTTTTCTTGCAGTGAGCGGTAAGGCTCAGCCGGGCAATTACATGCCCATGCCGCCCATGCCACCCATGCCGCCCATGTCAGGCATGCCTGCGCCGCCGGCGCCAGACTCGTCCTTCGGGGCTTCAGCAACCATGCACTCGGTCGTCAGCAGCAGCGATGCCACGGAGGCAGCGTTTTGCAGGGCCGTACGGGTGACCTTTGTGGGGTCCAGGATGCCCAGCTCGAGCATGTCGCCGTAGCTGTCGTTGGCAGCGTTGAAGCCGAAGTTGCCCTTGCCGGCCAACACAGCGTTTACCACCACCGAGGCTTCGCCACCGGCGTTGTTCACAATTTCGCGCAGGGGCGCTTCGATGGCCTTCAGCACCAGCTTGATACCGGCTTCCTGGTCAGCGTTGTCGCCCTTGATCGAGTCGCCCACGGCTTGCTTGGCACGCAGCAGGGCCACGCCACCACCGGCTACAACGCCTTCTTCCACAGCTGCGCGCGTGGCGTGCAGTGCGTCTTCCACGCGGGCCTTCTTTTCCTTCATTTCGACTTCGGTGGCAGCGCCGACCTTGATCACTGCCACACCGCCGGCCAGCTTGGCCACGCGCTCTTGCAGCTTTTCGCGGTCGTAGTCGCTCGTGGCTTCTTCGATCTGCACGCGCACTTGCTTGACGCGGGCTTCGATGTCAGCAGCAGCGCCAGCGCCGTCGATGATGATGGTGTTTTCCTTGCCCACTTCGATGCGCTTGGCCTGGCCCAGGTCGGCCAGGGTCACCTTCTCGAGCGTCAGGCCCACTTCTTCAGCGATGACCTTGCCACCCGTCAGGATGGCGATGTCTTCCAGCATGGCCTTGCGACGGTCGCCAAAGCCAGGAGCCTTGACAGCCACAACCTTCAGGATGCCGCGGATGGTGTTCACGACCAAGGTAGCCAGGGCTTCGCCTTCGACTTCTTCGGCAATGATCAGCAGCGGACGGCCAGCCTTGGCCACTTGCTCCAGCGTGGGCAGCAGGTCGCGGATGTTGCTGATCTTCTTGTCGAACAGCAGCACGAAGGGGTTGTCCAGAATGGCGGATTGCTTTTCTGGGTTGTTGATGAAGTAGGGCGACAGGTAGCCGCGGTCAAACTGCATGCCTTCCACGACGTCCAGTTCGCTGTCCAGCGACTTGCCGTCTTCCACGGTGATCACGCCTTCCTTGCCAACCTTGTCCATGGCGTCAGCGATCAGCTTGCCGATGGTTTCGTCGGAGTTGGCAGAGATCGAGCCGACCTGTGCGATTTCCTTGGAAGTGGTGGTGGGCTTGGAAGCCTTCTTCAGCTCTTCGACCAGGGCCGTCACAGCCTTGTCGATACCGCGCTTCAGATCCATCGGGTTGATGCCGGCGGCCACGTACTTGAAGCCTTCGCGAACGATGGCCTGGGCCAGCACGGTGGCGGTGGTGGTGCCGTCACCAGCGTTGTCGCTGGTCTTGGAGGCCACTTCCTTCACGAGCTGGGCGCCCATGTTCTGCAGCTTGTCCTTGAGTTCGATTTCCTTGGCCACGGACACACCGTCCTTGGTCACGGTAGGGGCGCCGAACGAGCGCTCCAGCACCACATTGCGACCCTTGGGGCCCAGCGTGACCTTGACCGCGTTGGCCAGAATGTTCACGCCTTCAACCATGCGAGCGCGGGCTTCGCCGCCGAAAACTACGTCTTTTGCTGCCATTTGGAGCTCCTGAAAATCTAAAAACTTGAAACGAATAGCGGGGGGTGGGGAAAGAAAGCGTAGCGAGCAGGTGTCAGGCTAGGCGCACGGAGCGCAGCAACCGGAACGTACTTCCTGTACGTGAGGATTGCGAGCACCGCGCAACGACGCCTGGCGCCTGCGCAGTAGCTTTATTTCTCCACAACGGCGAACAAATCGTCTTCTTTCATGACCAGCAGCTCATCGCCGTTGACCTTGACGGTCTGGCCCGAGTACTTGCCGAACAGAACGCGGTCGCCGACCTTCACGCTCATGGCAATGCGGTCACCGTCTTCGTCGTGCTTGCCTGGGCCTACGGCCAGCACTTCACCCTGATCGGGCTTCTCAGCCGCGTTGTCGGGGATGACGATGCCGGAGGCGGTCTTCGTTTCGCTTTCGATGCGCTTGACGATCACGCGGTCGTTCAGAGGGCGAAGGTTCATTGCATTGCTCCTGTTTCGGTAAAAAAGCTGAAAGGCTGACTCGGCGCCCGGATCATCCGGACGCACCAAACTTCCTTCGGAGGGTGTTGTTAGCACTCATCCTTGGCGAGTGCTAATGATACGGGCATTTGTGACAGTTTCAAGGCCCGAGGTCTGCAGGGGATTGATGAGCGGAGGCGCTTCACGCCGAGCGGGCCGGAATTGCGGCGGTTCATCTCCAAAGGACCCTACCCCTATGGGGCTTCCAATTCACATTTGAACAACCTATTTCCGGAAGGCTGCAGTACCATCCAACAACTTGTAACAGTTCGCCGCAGGCGCCCACCATGCAGCCTCCTTCCTTGCCCTCTTTCGAGGTGGTTTTCAGGCACCTGCCTGACGCGGTCTTTCTGATTGACCCGCAGACCTCCAGCATCCTCGACTGCAACGAAGCGGCCCTGGCACAGGTGGGATTTGAGCGGGGCGAGATCGTGCAGCACTCGGTGTTGAGCCTTCAGCGCGATGTGGTCGGGATTGAGCAGTGGGGCAGCATTGCCCAGGCGATCCGCGATGCGCGCGGGTATTACTTCATCGGGCAGCACCGGCACAAGAGCGGCGCCGAGGTGCCGGTCGAGGTGCATACCAGCTGCTTTGTGCACGAAGGGCGCGAGCTGTTTCTGTCCATCGCCCGCGACATCACCCAGCGGGTGGCCACCGAACGGGACATGGCCAACCGCGACGTGCAGCTGGGCTATGCGCTGTCTGATGCATCCGACGGCCTGTGGGACTGGAACCTCACGACCAACGAGGTGTTCTTCAGCCCCCAGCTCAAGCGGATGCTGGGTTACGGCCCGCAGGAGATGCCGCCCGAACTGCAGACCTGGGCAGACAACGTGCACCCCGACGATGCAGCCCGGGTGCAGCGCGTGCTGCGCGAGCACATTGACGGACTGCGCGAGCGCTATTCGGCCGAATACCGGCTGCGCAACCGCAATGGCCACTACCTCTGGGTGCACGACCGGGGACGGGTCTGCGAGCGCGATGCCGATCGCCGCCCCACCCGCGTGGTGGGCATGGTCGAGAACATCACCGACCGCAAGAACACCGAGCTGGCGCTGCAGGAAATCGCTGCACACGATGTGCTGACCGGCCTGCTCAACCGCCGCGAGTGCGAACGCATCCTGCAGCAGCAGCTGGACCTGTGCCGCCGGTTGCGCGTGCCCATGGGGGTGTGCCTGTTTGACCTGGACTGGTTCAAGCGCGTGAACGACCGCTTCGGCCATGCCGTGGGTGACACCGTGCTGCGCGGCGTGGCCCGGCTCGTCAAGGACCAGGTGCGCTCTACCGACTACCTGTTTCGCTGGGGGGGCGAGGAGTTTCTGATGTTGTGCACCGACATCAGCCTGCACGACCTGATCCTGCTGGCACACCAGCTGCGCGGCAAGCTCGAGAGCGCCGTCTGGCCCGAGCTCGGCGACGCCGGCCCGGTCACCTGCAGCTTTGGCGTGGCGGTGTTCCCGGACCACGGCCACACCGTTCAGGACCTTTTCATGTCGGCCGACTCGGCCCTGTACCGGGCCAAGGCCAATGGGCGCAACAGGGTCGAATGCGGCGCCACAGTGCAGCCTGCGGGAGACGTCTCCGGCTTGGATGATCCGCAGGCCACCCAACCCCAGCCGCTGGGGTAATGACGTCGCCGCGCTAATGGCGCGTGCGCCCGCCGTCGACGGAACTGCATGGCCCGCGTGGGCGCGCAGTGCGCTGGTCGGGGGCGGGCCATCGGGCCGATCGATTCCAGCGCGCACTTCGACAGCGTGACCGCTGCTGCGCGCCTCCGTAGGCGCATCGTGATCTCAGGGCCGCGGTGTCAGCCCCAGAAAATGATCGAGCATGTGGAAGTGGTCCTCAAAGAACTCTTCCTCGCGCCCGCGCAGCGCCTCGATGGGCACCCACCGCGCTTCCAGGGCGTCGTCATCTGCCTGTACAGCGGGCATGGCGGCATCGCCCAGGTCAAAGTAGTGCGCGTGGGTGATGGTGCGGCCGCGCTGGCTGCGGTCGGGGTGGTCAAACACGGCCACCGCCTGCAGGGCTGCGCGCATGGTGGACTCGGGCAGGTCGCAGTGCGTTTCTTCGGTCAGCTCGCGCAGGCATGACTGCCACACCGTTTCGCGTTGCTCGATGAAGCCGCCGGGTACGGCCAGTTGGCCCTTGCCGGGTGCATGGGCGCGGCGGATGAGCAGGATCTGGTCCTGGCAGCGCAGCACGGCATCGACCGTGACAAACACCGGCGGGTAGGGCGCGGCCGACCAGGCTTCGCGGTAGCCGCGCAGCATGCGCCATTCCTCCTGCAGTGCCGGGTAGGCCGGAGTGGCCGCAAAGTCTTCGAGTGCCGCCAGCGTACCCGCAGGCAGCTGTGCGGCCAGCGGCGCCAGCGCCTGCGCGGACTGCCCGGGAGCTGCGCCAAAGTACGCGTCGCGCACGGCGGTGGCGTCGATGGCTCCCTGGCGCTCCATGTGGATCAGCTCCCAGCCCGGAAAGGCGCGCAGGTAGCCGCTGGTGGCGTCCTTGAAATGGCCCACCAGTCCGATGCGTGCGCCGTGCGGCACCAAGCCCGCCACGCCAGCGCGCACGGCTTTGACCCACACCGCCTCGTTGTAATAGTCGCGCACGGGCAGCACCTGCAGCCGCGCGCTGTCGGCAGCGGGCAGTGCGGCGCGCAGCATGGCCTCGCGCTCTTGCCAGGTGAACGGGTTCTTGGGCGAGCGCGCCTGCCATGCCGATCCCACCACCACGATGACGGCCCGGGCGCTGCCGAGCGCCCGCTCGAGCAGGGCCACATGCCCGCTGTGCACGGGTTGAAAGCGACCGATGTAGATGGCGGTGTCGTACATATGTCTCCGGTATGTCCGGTGTCTCCGGTGGCAGGGCAGCCCGTGCGGTGGCGCTGGCGCCGTTCGGGGTTTTTTAGGTATTTTTGGCTCCCGGCGCTTGTTGCAAATGCCTGGGTAGCTACTATTTTTATAGTAATTTTACTGCTGTGCGGCGTGGGCTTGAGCAGTGCGTGCCGCGTGCACCGCCAGCGCCGGGTCACACATACCGCGCTGCAATCGGCATCTGCCGGCCGCTGCCAAAAGCGCGCCCGCGCACCCGCAGGATGGGCGGCGCCTGGCGGCGCTTGTACTCGTTGCGCGCCACCATCATGCGCACCCGCTGCACCAGCGCGCGGCCTTCGGGCTGGCGCTCCAGCTGCTCCACAAATGCCGTCGCCGACGCGTGCTCTGCCGCGGAGAGCCGGTCACCCTCGATCAGCAGCTTGAGCACTTCGTCCAGCACAGGGTAGGGCGGCAGGCTGTCCACGTCGCGCTGGCCCGGGGCCAGCTCGGCCGATGGTTCCTTGTCGATGATGGCCTGCGGGATCAGCTCGCGTCCGGCTTGCGCGTTCACGTGGCGCGACAGCGTAAAGATCTCGGTCTTGTAGAGGTCGCCGATCAGTCCCAGGCCGCCATTGGTGTCGCCGTACAGCGTGCAGTAGCCCACCGAGATCTCGGACTTGTTGCCCGTGGTGAGCAGCAGGTGTCCGAAGGCATTGCTGTATTCCATCAGCACCGTGCCGCGGATGCGGGCCTGCAGGTTTTCCAGTGGCAGGCCCTGCAGAGGCTTGCCGAAGCTTTGCGCAAACTGCGCCGCGTAGCCTGCCACAAGATCCGCAATCGGGTGCGTCAGCAGCTGCACGCCCAGGTTGCGGCACAGCGCCACCGAGTCATCGACCGAGCCGCTGCTGGAGTAGCGCGACGGCATCGTGATGCCCACCACGTTGTCCGGCCCCAGCGCCTGCGCTGCCAGCGCCAGGGTGAGCGCGCTGTCGATGCCGCCGGAGCTGCCCACCACCACCTGGGCAAAGCCGCAGCGGCGCGCGTAGTCCTGCAGGCCCAGCAGGATCTGCTGGCGGTAGAACTCCATGGTCGGTAAGCCCTGGGCGGGCACCCCTGCGGGCCGCTCGCCCGCATCGTCCAGAAAGCGGCCCTCTTGAAAGCGCAGTGTGCACAGGTCTTCCCCAAATCGCCTGGCCTCGAACACGATGCCGGCATCGGGCTCCGCGGCAAACGAGCCGCCGTCATACACCAGCTGGTCGTGCCCACCCACCTGGTTCACATACAGGATGGGCAGGCCGTGGCGGCGGGCGGAGCCGCCAAACATCGCATGCCGCTGCTCGCGCTTGCCCACGTGGCTGGGGCTGGCGTTGATGCTGATGACCAGATCGGGCGCTGCATCCCGCATGCGTTCAAACGGGTTGATCACGTAGTCGCCGCCATGGTCGTTCCAGCCGTCTTCGCACACCAGCAGGCCCACTTGCGCGCTGCCGATGCGCAGCACCTTGGCCACGTCCGGGCCGGGCTCGAAGTGGCGGCGCTCGTCAAAGATGTTGTAGGTGGGCAGCAGCTGCTTGGCGTACTGAAGCCGCACGTTGCCGCCCTGCAGCACCACCAGGCTGTTGTGCAGCTTCTTTCCGGGGCCGCTGGCGGGGGTGGGCGTGCCTACCACCCAGTGCAGTTGCGGCAGCTCGGCAGACGCGCGCTGCAGCGCGGCCAGCCCCGCGTCGATGCGCTGCAAAAAAGCGGGCTCGTCCAGCAAGTCGCCGGGGTAGTAGCCGCACAGTGCCAGTTCGCTGAACACGATCAGGTCGGACTGCACGCGCGCAGCATCGTGTGCTGCAGCCACCATGCGGGCGACGTTGCCTTCGATGTCGCCGACCGTGAAATTGAGTTGCGCGATGGTGATGCGGAGCATGGCAGGATCGTCTGTGTGTTGCAGGGTCATGGGTGGCGAAACCGCTAAGCCGCGTTTCGCGGACAGCGCTGCGGTGCGATGACAGTAACCGGGCGGGCTCGCCTCGCATGTGCAGCGGCATCCGTCCGAGGGAGGCCACGAGTGCCGGTGACACAGAGAGGGCGTCGTGCAGTCGGGCATTCCATCGTCCCACACCACCGTGCGCACGGTGTCAGACGGGTTCGCGACCGATTGCCCGCTGGTGGTCGCTCCACAGCGGCGCCCATGCCTTTCGATTTCGATTGCTGCATGCCTCGCGCGGCGCACAATGGAGTGGACCTGTCCGTTGAAATCTGGCACAACTGCACGCTTTGCCGCGTTTGGCGCATGTCCCGCCATCACAAGCCGTCACGTGTGAGCATGTGGTGGCGCAAGAGGGAACCCATGTCTTTGCGACTCAAATTCAATCTGGTGCTCGCTGGCGTGCTGCTGCTTGCAGCCGCCGGCGCCGGCCTGTACGTGCACCGCTTTCTGCAGCAGCAAGCCATCGATGAGGTGCACTACAAGTCGCAGATCATGATGCACGCCGCCATGGCCATCCGCGACTACACCACCGAGCTGGTCAAGCCGCATCTGGACGTAACGCTGGACGAGAAATTCCTGCCGCAGACGGTACCCGCGTTTGCCGCCACCGAGACGCTGCGCCGCCTCCAGAACCGGTTTCCGGGCTTCGAGTACAAGGAGGCCGTGCTCAACCCCACCAACCTGCGCGACCGCGCCAACGAGTGGGAAGAGCGCCTCATCACCGACTTCCGCGAAGGTCGGACCGACCTGAAAAAGGAAGTGACCGGTGAGGTCGGCGAGGGCGTAAACCGCGCGATGTATGTGGCACGCCCCATCACCATCAAGCAGGCGCAGTGCATGGCCTGCCACAGCACACCCGCTGTTGCTCCGCCGACCATGCTCAAGGTGTACGGCGATCAAAACGGCTTTGGCTGGAAGATGAACGAAACGGTGGGCATCCAGGTGGTGAAGGTCCCCATGTACTTCCCGCTGGAAAAAGCGCGCGAGACCTTCCACACCGTGATGGCCGTGCTTGCAGCTAGCTTTGTGCTGCTGTTTGTGGGGCTCAACCTGTCGCTGTCTTGGTTGGTGATCGGCCCCATGGCACGCTTGAACAGCAAGCTCGAAGACCTGGCCACCAAGGACTTCCTGACCGACCTGGTCAACCGCCGCCGGTTCTTCGAGCGGCTGGAGGCCGAAATGGCTGACACCCGCATCAAGAAGGGAAGCCTGTCGGTGGTCATGTTCGATATCGACTTCTTCAAGCGCATCAACGACACCTTCGGGCACGACTCGGGCGACGTGGTGCTCAAGAGCACCGCGCTGCGCGTGCGGGAACTGCTGCGGTCATCGGACTGCGCGGCACGCTTTGGTGGCGAGGAATTCATCATCCTGCTCAAGGAAACGCCGGTGGATGCGGCCATGGCCATGGCCGAAGCGCTACGCGCCCGCATCGCAGGAACTCCATTCGACGCCGTGGGGCACGTCAGCGCCAGCTTTGGCGTGGCCACGTGGGATCACCACGAAGACAGCCACGCGCTCATCAAGCGGGCCGATACGGCGCTGTACGTAGCCAAGTCGAGCGGCCGCAATTGCGTGGTGCAGGCGCAGGAAGCAGTCTGAACCGCAAGCGACCGCCGAGGCGTGGGCTCGCGTCCCGGTACGTGGATCAGGCCGTGGCGGCCTTGGCTTCTTCGTAGCTGGCTTGGTAGGACTTTGCGAGCGAGGTTTTTTGCTGCTCAGTCAGCAGCTTGCCCGCCATCTGGAAGAACTTGTGCTCTTCTTCGGTGAGGTGGTGCTCGACCTTGTGCGCCAGCTTCTTGGCCAGCACCAGCCAGGAAGGGCTTGAGGGTTCGGTGTCCTCCAGCGATTCCACCAGTTCGTCGAGCTGGTGGTGCTCTGCAATGGCATGGCGTGACAGATCTACACCGGCATCCTGGGCCATCAGCGGAATGTAGAAGTGCCGCTCTTCGGCCAGTTCATGGGCCAGCAGTTCTTCCTTGAGTTGCTGGAAAAGCTCGCGCCGCTCCGGCGTGTCGCCGCTCGTCTCGACCAGCTGCCGGTACAGCGTGCGCTGGCGTTCATGGCTCTCGCGCAGGGCTTCAAAAATGTTGGCGGCGTCCATGGATCGGGCCGCGCTCACTTGCGCAGTACCTTGCGCGCTGCGCCCACGCCCAGCATCGCCAGCACCACGAAGACCAGGGCGATCACGAGGAAGATGACAAACAGCACCTTCGCGATGCCCGCAGCCCCTGCTGCCACGCCGGTGAAGCCCAGTGCCCCGGCAATCAGCGAAATGACGGCAAAGATGATGGCGTACTTGAGCATGGCTGCGGTTCCTTGAAATGCGGTAGGTTGCGGCCCGGACGGGCCCGACAGGGGATGCAGGAACGATAAGTGCCGGCGCCTTCAAGACCCGTCAGCAGGCAATGCGAGACGGTGTAGGAGGGCGCGCAGTGGGGAGGGGCGCTGTGCGGACAAAAGAAAAGCCGCAACGCGGAGTTGCGGCTTGTAGGGGGCAGGCGGAGGGTTGGGCCGCCTTGTCTCGTTGTGGCTGCGTTCACATCACTGGCGCGATATGAGCTTCGTCCACGTACGGAAAGCCGCGCGATACGCGGAGGGCTTACAGCCCTGCTGCCGCACGCAGTGCAGCAGCCTTGTCCGTACCTTGGTCTTCGTTCACATCGCTAGCGCGATATGAACTGCGCCCGAAGACCGAAACCGCGCTATCGCGCGGCGGGCTTTACAGTCCGGCGGCAGCACGCAGTGCCGCCGCTTTATCGGTCTTCTCCCAGGTGAACTCGGGTTCTTCGCGGCCGAAGTGGCCGTAGGCCGCCGTCTTTTCGTAGATGGGGCGCAGCAGGTCCAGCATCTGGATGATGCCCTTGGGGCGCAGATCGAAGTGCTCGCGCACCAGGGCTGCCAGGCGGTCGTCAGACACCACGCCGGTGCCTTCGGTGTACACGGTGATGTTCATCGGCTCGGCCACGCCAATGGCGTAGGCCACCTGGATCTGGCACTGGCGCGCAAGGCCTGCGGCCACGATGTTCTTGGCCACGTAGCGGGCGGCGTAGGCGGCGCTGCGGTCCACCTTCGTTGGGTCCTTGCCGCTGAAGGCGCCGCCGCCGTGGGGGCAGGCACCGCCGTAAGTGTCCACAATGATCTTGCGGCCCGTGAGGCCGCAGTCGCCCTGGGGGCCGCCGATGACGAAACGGCCCGTGGGGTTGATCAGGTAGCGTGTGTCCTTGAGCCATTCCTTGGGCAGCACGGGCTTGATGATTTCTTCGATGATGGCTTCGGTGAACGAGGCCTTCATCTTGGTTTGCGTCTCGCTCTGGTCGGGGTGGTGCTGGGTGGAGAGCACCACGGTGTCGATGCTGTGGGGCTTGCCGTCCACATAGCGCATGGTCACTTGCGACTTGGCGTCAGGGCGCAAAAAGGGCAG
The DNA here is from genome assembly GCF_051942715.1 of Acidovorax sp. BL-A-41-H1. Lineage (NCBI taxonomy): Bacteria > Pseudomonadati > Pseudomonadota > Betaproteobacteria > Burkholderiales > Comamonadaceae > Acidovorax > Acidovorax sp. BL-A-41-H1. The sequence goes on from NZ_JBPVJQ010000003.1 coordinate 1,107,250, forward strand.
GCGGCCGTCTTTGCGCAGCTGGGCCTGGCGTTCAACCAGACGGTGTGCGTAGTAGATGGGCGCGGGCATCAGCTCGGGCGTTTCGTCGCAGGCGTAGCCGAACATCAGGCCCTGGTCGCCGGCGCCCGTGTTCAGGTGGTCGTCGCTCGCGTGGTCCACGCCCTGGGCGATGTCGTTGCTCTGCTTGTCGTAGGCGACCAATACAGCGCAGCCCTTGTAGTCGATGCCGTAGTCGGTGTTGTCGTAGCCGATGCGCTTGATGGTGTCGCGCGCCACCTGGATGTAGTCGACATGCGCGTTGGTGGTGATCTCGCCTGCCAGCACGACGAGGCCGGTGTTGGTCAGCGTCTCGGCGGCCACACGGCTGCGCGGGTCCTGCGTGAAGATCGCGTCAAGGATCGCGTCAGAGATCTGGTCAGCCACCTTGTCGGGGTGGCCTTCAGAGACGGATTCCGAGGTGAAGAGAAAGTCGTTCGCCATTTGAATAAACTCCTGTGTTCCGGCATTTTGGGCGTCGCCCGCAGCCTCGGGAGCTTTGGCGAACGCTTTAGCAGATTTTTTTAACGTCGCCCTGCAAGTTGCTCATTTAACTCAGCGACCTGAACATTTTAATGCCAGTCGTCTTCCGATTCTTTTCAGTACTGCCGCTGTGGTTGCTGCACGCGCTGGGCGCAGCCATGGGATGGGTGGCGTTTGCTGCGTCGCCCACGTACCGGCGGCGGTTCCTGGCAAATTCGGCCCGGGCGGGTTACCGGTTTGCGCAGGTGCGTGCGGCAGTCGGGCACGCGGGCCGCATGGTGGCCGAACTGCCGCGGTTGTGGCTGGGCGCTACGCTGCCGTGTTCAGTGGAAGGCCAGGACTGTGTCGACGACGCCTATGCCGAGGGCCGCGGCGTCGTGTTCCTCACGCCACACCAGGGGTGCTTCGAGCTGTCTGCACAGGCGGTGGCGCGGGGCTGGAGCAGCCGCCATGGCCCGATCACGGTGCTGTACCGCCCCGCGCGCCAGGCCTGGCTGGCCCGGGTGATGGAAACCGCGCGCAACCGCCCTGGCATCGTGGCGGTGCCCACTACGCTGGCGGGGGTGCGCCAGATGATCAAGGCCCTGCGCCGCGGGGAAGCGGTGGGCCTGCTGCCCGACCAGGTACCGCCCGAGGGCCAGGGCCAGTGGGCGCCTTTTTTTGGGCAGGACGCGTACACCATGACGCTGGCCGCCCGCCTGGCGCAGCAGACGGGCGCGGCGGTGGTGCTGGTGCGCTGCGAGCGACTGGCGTCGGGCCGGGGTTTTGCCGCGTATTTCGAGCCACTGGCGCAGCCGCTGTCTGCCGACATGACCGAAGCGCTGGTGCAGATCAACCAGGCCATGGAACACCTGATTCGCCAGTGCCCCGGGCAGTACCTGTGGGGCTACGGCCGCTACAAGCAGCCCCGTGGCGAAGGCGCGCCCGCCGCAGGAGGTCCTGCATGACCGGGCGCCTGGGCGTGTGGTTCATGCGTGTGCTGGCCCGGCTGCCGTTGCCGGTGCTGCGCGGCATGGGCTGGCTGATCGGCCGGGTGCTGTTTGTGCTGGCCGCCCCGCGCCGCCGCGTGGCGCTGCGCAACCTGGCGCTGTGCTACCCCGATGTGCCGGAGGCGCAGCGGCGCGCCTGGGCACAAGAGACCTTTGTGGTGTTCTGCCAGTCGTGGCTGGACCGCAGCTGGCTGTGGTTTGCCCCGCGCGACGTGGTGCAGCAGCGCGTGAAGCTCACCGGTGCCTTGCAGGAGCTGGAGGGTGACCAGCCCACCATCATCTTCGCGCCGCATTTCTACGGCATGGACGCGGGCGGCTCCGCGCTCACGCTGCACACGCCCCGGGCGTTCACGTCGATCTTCGCCACGCATCCCGACCCGGCCGTGGACGCCTGGTTCCGTGAAGGCCGCCAGCGCTTTGGCGATGTGCGCATGCTCAACCGCAGCGATGGCGTCAAGCCCATCATTGCCAACCTGCGAAAGGGCGGTCTGCTGTACCTGCTGCCCGACATGGACTTTGGCCGCAACGATTCGCTGTTTGTGCCGTTCTATGGCGTGCAGGCCGCCACGGTTCCCTCGCTCTCGCGTTTTGCGCGGCTCGGCCGGGCCAAGGTGATTGCCATGGTCACGCGGCTGACGCCCTCTGGCTATGTGGCCGAGATCACGCCAGCGTGGTCCGGATACCCATCCGACGATGCCGAGGCCGATACGGCGCGCATGAACGTGCAGCTGCAGGGCTATATCGATGTGTCGCCCGGCCAGTACTACTGGGTGCACAAGCGGTTCAAGACCCGGCCGGTGGGCGAGGCCTCCGTTTACTGATCAGCGCAGTGCTTGTCCCTCAGGCGGTGCGTGCGGTCGTTTTGAAGGCTGTGCGGGCTGTTTTTTAAGCCAAATTGCTCTCAAGCCCAGGTCTTATAAGCCTGTGTTGCTATCAATTTTATTGAAGAAAGCGCTTGAGCTCGAGCGCCACACGCTCCGGGTGCTCGTGGACGATCCAGTGCGAGGCCTTCTCCACCTGGTTGAGCTGCAGTTGCGGTACCCAGCCCGGCAGGCCGTCCAGCAGACCGGGCAGCAGCGCCGGGTCGTCCATGCCCCAGAGCACGAGCGTCGGCATGGTCACGCTTAGCATTGATTCGGGCAGCGTCACCGCCCGGGCACCCGGGTCGCCTTCGCGCGGCGGGCGCAGCGGGCTGGCACGGTAGTAGTTGCAGGCACCGGTCAGCCCGTGCTGCCACAGCGTGCGGTACTGGGCGCGCACGCTGTCTGTCAGCCAGGCGGGCGCGGTGCCGTCCGGCGCATCGAAAAAGCCGAACAGCCGCCGGAAGTCGTCTTCGGCCAGCAGCTCTTCGGCATCAGGGCGACACAAAAAGTGCATGTACTGGCTGGCGGCCTGCTGGCCCGCATGGTGCTGCAGCTCGCGCAAGAACGCGCCGGGGTGCGGCGAGTTGATGATGGCCAGCCGCTTCATGCGCCCTGGCTGCTGGTTGGCCAGGTTCCACGCCACGGCGCCGCCCCAGTCGTGGGCCACCAGGCATTCCACCGTGCCCGTGGCACTCTCAACATCGATCAGCGCGGCGAGGTCATTGACCAGGTGCTTGGCCCGGTAGGCCTCCACCTCGGCCGGGCTGCTGGACGGGCCAAACCCGCGCAGGTACGGTGCCACGCACCGGTAGCCACCGTTTTCGGGGTGGGAAAAGGCCAGCAGCAATTCATCCCAGATGAATGCCCCTTCGGGGAAACCGTGCAGGAACAGCAGCACGGGGCGGCCCGCCAGGCCGCTGACACGGCATTCGAGCGTGATGCCCTGCGGCAGGTGAACAGATTGCGTCTGGATCATTTTGCTATATTTTAAATAGCATCCAGCGCAATCGGATCAAGCGCTAGAGGCTAGTTTGGCTGGATTTCTTCGTTTGCAGGGCCTGCGGGCTCGCCCGGGGCGGCTGCGATCAGCTCTGGCGTGCCACCGGCCGCTTCGGCGGCCCCCGCGGCCCCTGGCTGGACGGGGTGCGACCACTGCCACAGCAACTGGGCCACTTCATCCACGCCTTGTTTCTTGAGCGCCGAGAACATCTTCACCTCGCCGCCGCCGGCCTGCAGTCGCGTAATCGACAGCACCTTGGCCTGCTCGGTGCGTGTGAGCTTGTCGGCCTTGGTCAGCAGGATCAGGAACTTGAGGCCCTCTTCCACCCGCGGGCGCAGCACTTCAAGCAGCGCTTCGTCCAGCTCGGTCAGCCCCAGCCGGGGGTCGCACAGCAACACGATGCCCGTGAGGCCCGGGCGGCTGACCAGGTAATTGACCATCACCTGCTGCCAGCGCTGCTTGTCGGAGCGCGAGACCTTGGCATAGCCGTAGCCCGGCAGGTCGGCCAGCACCGCATCGGTCACGCCGTGCTTGCCCAGCGAAAACAGGTTGATGTGCTGCGTGCGTCCTGGCCTTTTGGAGGCAAAGGCCAGCTGCTTTTGCTGGGTGAGGGTGTTGATGCAGGTGGACTTGCCTGCGTTGGAGCGGCCCACGAAGGCGATTTCGGGGACGTGGATCGGAGGCAGGTGGTGCAGCTGCGCGGCCGTCGTGAGGAACCTCGCAGTGTGCATCCAGCCCATGGCGATCTTGGCGTCAGGTGCGGGCGGAAGAGAGCCAGCAACTGGCGCGGTAGGGAGTGTCGTCATGGGGAATTGGGATGCGAAGGAGCATCATTGTAGAATCGCGAGGTTTTGCGCACATAAACACACACCCTCGATATGAAGTTGCTCGCCTCCATGCTGACGGCTGCCGCACTGGCAGCACCTGTTTTTACGGCCTTTGCAGCGGGTGAAGCGCCCAAAGCAGCCAAACCGGATCTCGTCAAGGGCGAGGCGCTGTACACGGCGGTGTGTGCGGCCTGCCATGGCGCAGACGGCAACTCGGCCATCGCTGCCAACCCCAAGCTGTCGGCGCAGCACCCCGAGTACCTGGTCAAGCAGCTGCACGAATTCAAGTCGGGCAAGCGCAACAATGCGGTCATGAAGGGCTTTGCCAGCGCGCTGTCGGACGACGACATGCGCAACATCGCTTACTGGGTGGCCTCCAAGCCCATCAAGCCCGGCTTCGCCAAAGACAAGGAACTGGTCGCCATGGGCGAGCGCATCTACCGCGGCGGCATTGCCGACCGCCAGATCGCGGCCTGTGCAGGCTGCCACAGCCCGAACGGCGCTGGTATCCCTGCGCAGTACCCGCGCCTGTCGGGTCAGCACGCCGACTACACCGTGGCCCAGCTCAACATGTTCCGCGACGGCTCGCGCGCCAACAGCACCCAGATGACGCAAGTGGCTGCCAAGCTGAACGACAAGGAAATCCGCGCCGTGTCTGACTACATCGCCGGCCTGCGCTGATATTTGCTGCCAGGGGTCCGAACCACCTGGCCGCACGGAACCAACCGCCAATAACAAACCCAAAAAGGGCGGGTCCATCGCACAGATGGCCCGCCCTTTTTTTTCGTGTCCGTAGCCACTTCCATCCATGTCAGACAACACCCAGGGCCTTCGCGTCCGGTACGGCTCCCAGGCCCTGCGCGCCGCGATCGAACTGCTCTCCTCGATGCGGTTCTCCATCTCGTTGCTGACGGTGATCTGCATCGCGTCGGTCATCGGCACCGTGCTCAAGCAGCACGAGCCGGCGGTCAACTACGTCAACCAGTTCGGTCCGTTCTGGGCTGAAGTGTTTGGCGCCATCCAGCTCAATGCGGTCTACAGCGCCTGGTGGTTCCTGCTCATCCTGGCGTTCCTGGTGCTCAGCACTTCGCTGTGCATTGCGCGCAATACCCCCAAAATCCTCGCGGACCTGCGGGTGTACAAGGAAAACATCCGTGAGCAGAGCCTCAAGGCGTTCCATCACAGGGCCGAGGCCGAATTGGCCGATGGGGCAGAGGCCGAGGCGCGTCGCGTCGGCACCATGCTGGCCGGTGGCGGGTGGAAGGTGCGTCTGCAGCAGCGCGATACAGCCGCAGGCCCCGGCACCGGCTGGATGGTGGCCGCCAAGGCGGGGGCCGCCAACAAGCTGGGCTACATCGCGGCGCACAGCGCCATCGTGCTGGTGTGCATCGGCGGGCTGCTCGATGGCGACCTGATCGTACGCGCTCAGATGCTCTGGGGCGGCAAGACGCCGTACCAGGGGGGCGGCCTGATCGCAGATGTGAAACCCGAGCACCGCCTGTCCGAGCGCAACCCCACCTTCCGCGGCAACCTGCTGGTGGCCGAGGGCACGCAGTCCAGCACCGCCATCCTGAACCAGTCGGATGGCGTGCTGCTGCAGGACCTGCCCTTTGCCATCGAGCTCAAGAAGTTCATCGTGGAGCATTACTCCACCGGCATGCCCAAGCTGTTTGCCAGCGAGATCGTGATCCACGACAAGGCCACCGGCGAGAAAACGCCCGCGCGGGTCGAGGTAAACCACCCGGCCAGCTACAAGGGCATTGAGATCTATCAGTCGAGCTTTGACGACGGGGGCTCGCACCTCAAGCTGCGCGCGGTGCCCATGGTGGCGGGCGCCAAGGCTTTTGATGTGGAAGGCGTGGTGGGCAATTCCACCCAGCTCACCAACAAGGGCGGGCTGCCCGGCAACGACACGCTGACCCTGGAGTTCACAGCCCTGCGCACCATCAACGTGGAAAACTTTGCCGGTGCGGGCCCCGGCGAGACCAGCGTGGATGTGCGCAAGGTCGACCTGCGCGAATCGGTTGAGTCCCGTCTGGGGGCCGCCAACAAGACGGTGACCAAGAAGGAACTGCGCAACGTGGGCCCCAGCGTGACTTACAAGCTGCGCGATGCCGCAGGGCAGGCGCGCGAGTTCCACAACTACATGCTGCCCGTGGACACGGGCGACGGCGTGCCAGTATTTCTGATGGGTGTGCGCGAAACGCCTTCGGAGCCGTTTCGCTATCTGCGGGTGCCCGCAGACGACAAGGGCAGCATGGACGGTTTTGTGCGCATGAAGGCCGCGCTGGTCGACCCTGCGGCGCGCGAGGAGGCTGTGCGCCGCTACGTGGCGCAGGCCATCGACCCGGCGCGCGGTGATCTTTCTGGCCAGCTGCAGCAGTCGGCATCGCGTGCGCTGTCGCTGTTTGCCGGGCAGGGCCTTGATAACGGCAAGCCCACCGGAGGGCTGCAGGCCGTCTCGGATTTCATGGAGGCCAACGTGCCCGAGGCCGAGCGCGCGCGCGCCGGCGAGGTGCTGGTCCGCATTCTCAATGGCACGCTGTTCGAGCTGGCACAGCTCACACGCCAGCAGGCGGGCCTGGCCCCGCTGGCCCAGGACGACCAGACCCGGGCTTTCATGACCCAGGCCGTGCTGTCGCTCAGTGATGCCCAGGTGTACCCCGCGCCCCTGGCGTTCGAACTCAAGGACTTCACGCAGGTGCAGGCCAGCGTGTTCCAGGTGGCGCGAGCCCCTGGAAAGAATATTGTCTATCTGGGGTGCGCCTTGCTGATCCTGGGCATATTTGCCATGCTGTACGTGCGTGAGCGGCGCGTATGGATCTGGATTGCGCCGCAGGACGGCCGCACCCGCGCAACCATGGCCCTGTCGACCAACCGCAAGACCATGGACGGCGACCAGGAGTTTGTACAGCTTGCTCAGAAATTGATCGGGGCATCCCCCCGCCAAGGCACCGCATGAACACCGCGACATCTTCCCCGAATCCGACGACGACCACAGTCACCCTCAACGAGGGCTATTTCTCTCGCCGCAACTGGTTCGACTGGGTTTTTGCCCTGCTTGTGACCGTGGGCGGGGTCTTCGCGTTGCAGCGCTACGGCAGCTTCATGGACGGGTACGAAAAGGGTATTCTGGTCGGCACCATTCCGTCCATGATCTGGCTGGGCTGGTTCTGGCGGCCGTTGCGTAGCCTGGCACTGATCGTGGCTGCTGCGTCCCTGCTCGCCATCGGGCTGTATCAGCAGGACGGTGCCGGTAGCCTTGCCCGCGCCGATGCAGTGTTCGGGCTCAAATACTTCCTGTCCAGCCAGTCGGCCATCCTGTGGATGAGCATGCTCTTTTTCATGAGCACAGCGTTCTACTGGATCGGCATGTTTTCACGCGGCGAGGGCCGCACCATGAGTCTCATCGGCTCGCGCATTGCCTGGGTGGCCGTGGCCATGGCGCTGATCGGCACGATGGTGCGCTGGTATGAAAGCTACCTGATCGGGCCCGACATCGGCCATATCCCGGTGAGCAACCTGTACGAAGTGTTCGTGCTGTTTTGCTGGATGACCGCCGCCTTCTACCTGTACTACGAAGAGCAGTACGACACCCGTGCGCTGGGCGGCTTCGTGATGCTGGTGGTGAGCGCGGCCGTCGGGTTCCTGCTCTGGTACACCGTGGTGCGTGAGGCGCACGAGATCCAGCCACTGGTGCCAGCCCTCAAGAGCTGGTGGATGAAGCTGCACGTGCCCGCCAACTTCATCGGCTACGGTACCTTTGCGCTGGCGGCCATGGTGGCCTTTGCCTACCTGATCAAGCAGCAGGCCACGGAAACGCGCTGGTACAAGCTGGCGCCACTGTGGCTGCTGGGCGTGGTGCTGTGCTTTGAGCCCATCGTGTTCCGCCAGGGCGCTACCGAAAATGGTGGCGGCTACTGGATGGTGTACTTCGGCATTTCCGCCTTCATCGTGGCGGGCATTCTGCTGGGCCGCAAGCGCATTGCAGCGCGGCTGCCGTCGTTCGAGATCCTCGACGATGTCATGTACAAGTCGATCGCGGTGGGCTTTGCTTTCTTCACGATCGCCACAGTGCTGGGCGCCCTGTGGGCTGCCGAGGCGTGGGGCGGGTACTGGAGCTGGGATCCCAAGGAAACCTGGGCGCTGATCGTCTGGCTCAACTACGCTGCCTGGCTGCACATGCGGCTGATGAAAGGCCTGCGCGGTGCGATCTCTGCCTGGTGGGCACTGGTGGGTCTGGCCGTGACCACCTTCGCGTTTCTGGGCGTCAATATGTTTCTGAGCGGGCTGCACAGCTACGGTACGCTGTAAGACCCGAAAGGGCTGGGGCGCGCGTTCGGCGTTATCCCCGGGCTTTGCAGCCGGGTAGCCGCACCATGGGCTGCAACCATGGCGTCTTCGGTGTAACCTGATGTGTGGAGGGAACGAACTGGCAGTTGTACTGCTCATAGCGTGACCTGCACCTTTTGATGCCGACCGGAGACCTCCCCATGCTGATCCCTTCCCGCGATTCGGGCTTCAACCACCCGCACTCCTCCGAAATCACACCGCGTCAGGTGTACGAGCAGCGTCGGCAAATGCTCAAGCTCATGGCCACAGGTACAGCCGGGGCTGCGCTGGCGGCATGGGCCGGGCGCGAGGCGCTGGCGCAGGCGGCGGCCGTCCCGCGCCCGGGCAAGCTCGCGGCTCTGCTAGGCGCCCGCTCTTCGGTAGCTGGCGCAACGACGCTGGAAAAGCTTACCGACTACAAGGACGCCAGCACCTACAACAACTTCTACGAATTCGGCACCGACAAGGCCGACCCTGCGCGCAACGCGCATACCTTGAAGACAGCACCGTGGACGGTGGAAGTGGAAGGCCTGGTGAAGAAACCGGGCAAGTACGGCATAGAAGACCTCATCAAGCTGAGCGCGCAGGAGGAGCGGATCTACCGGCTGCGCTGCGTGGAAGGCTGGTCGATGGTGGTCCCGTGGGTGGGCTATTCGCTGTCGGAGCTGATCAAACGCGTGGAACCCCAGGGGAGTGCGAAGTACGTTGAATTCGTCACCCTGGCGGACAAGGCCACCATGCCATTTGTCGGCTCTCGCGTACTGGAGTGGCCCTACGTGGAAGGGTTGCGACTGGATGAAGCCATGCATCCACTCACGATGCTTGCCTTCGGCATGTATGGCGAGGTGATGCCCAACCAAAACGGGGCTCCGGTACGCCTGGTAGTGCCGTGGAAGTATGGTTTCAAGAGCGCCAAGAGCCTCGTGAAAATCCGCTTCGTCGAGAAGGAGCCAGCCACGGCCTGGAACAAGGCTGCGAAGCAGGAATACGGTTTCTACTCCAACGTTAACCCTGAGGTGGATCACCCGCGCTGGAGCCAGGCCACCGAGCGGCGCATTGGAGAAGACGGCCTGTTTGCCAAAAAGCGCAAGACGCTGATGTTCAACGGCTACGAGGCGCAGGTCGGCCAGCTCTACGCGGGAATGGACCTCAAGAAGTTCTACTGAAGAGCGCGGCTGATGCTTGCTCGTTCGCTTGGCTGACCGCATTGCCAGATGCGTAAATCACTGCTTTCGCCCGCCGCCAAGCCCCTGGTGTTTGTGGCGTGCCTGGGTCCGTTTTTCTGGCTGGTGTACGCCGCATTCGCGGACCAGTTGGGGGCCAACCCTGCCGAGGCACTGGTTCGAGCCACCGGCGACTGGACCTTGAGGGCGCTGTGCCTGGTGCTGGCGGTCACGCCGATACGTGTGATGACCTCGACTCCCCAGCTCGCGCGCTTTCGGCGCATGCTGGGGCTGTTTGTGTTCTTTTACGCGGCGCTGCACCTGTTGAGCTACAGCTGGTTCGACATGGCGTTCGACGTGGGTGATATCGTGGCCGACATCATCAAGCGGCCGTTCATTCTGGTGGGCTTTGTGGCGCTCGTGTTGCTCACGCTGATGGCAGTGACCTCCTTCAATCGCGCCATCAAATCGCTGGGGGCTGTGCGCTGGCGTCGCCTGCATGCTTCGGTGTATGCCGTAGCTGGCCTTGCGATCCTGCATTTTTTCTGGATGCGTGCCGGCAAGAACGATTTTGCAGAAGTTGCCGTGTATGGTGCAGTGCTAACTGCGTTGCTGGGGTGGCGCGGTTGGCAGTGGGCTCGCAAGCGACAGAAGCTGGCGCACGCTGGTGGCCGCCAGCCCGCTGCCGCAAGCCGCAACACGGCAAGATAGTTGTCTAGCTCGGAGCCGGGCCGGTCGCGGCGCTGTGAAGCGCTTTCGGACGTCTGTTTCAGGCAGACCGGACGCTGGGCCGCATCTGTCTTGTGACCGGATCAATGTACCCCTGTGGAAGCTGATAGGCCCGGTCGTCAAACAGGTCCACGCCACACATCAGGTTTTCGATCCACGAGAAGAATTCCTCGATGGCAGGCTTGCCCAGTATCGGTGCCCCATGCTGCGGGACGAGCATCGCAATATCCAGCTGCCGTGCCATCCTGACCCACAGCCGCAGGACCTTGTTGGACACCATGTAGCGTCGGTGAAAGCCTTCCATGCGCGGAATGTGATTTTTCAGGTTCGTCACCGGGACACGGGCCTCGGCCCCCGACATCATCGAGACCCCCAGGTCGCCCGTGAAAAGGATCCGGCTCACGGGGTCGTAGAAGTGGAAATTGCCTTCGGAGTGCATGAAATGCGCGGGCAGCAGATGAAGTTCGTGGCGCCCGAGCGGCAGGCGGCCGCCTTCGTCGGGGACGCCGATCACCCGGTTTTCGGTCTTGCCTACCTTGGTGAAATGGGGTACGAAACGTTCCCACACGCGTGAGATGACAAGGTTGGCCTTGGTGCTGGTCAGCCATCGGTCCAGCGAAGCGATGATGTCTGGATCTGCGTGTGAGGCGATGATGTAGCTGAGCTTGTGCGGCGCAAAGTGCTTGGTCATTCCCATGAACAATTCGTTGAACGCCAGGTTCCCACCCGGATCAATGATCGCGCCGGTGTCGTCGTCGACAATCAGGAACTGATTGGCCTGCACCGCCTGCCCGTCTTCCTCGACGAGGTCAGTGAACATCAGGCAAGCGTGATTCTTGTCGCGGTAGAGTTCGAGGGCCATGGCCGTCCTGCAGAGCAATAAAAACCGCACTGTAGAAGGGGGCTTCGCGCGAGCCCTTGATGGATATCAAGCGTTTGACGATCCGATTGCAAATGCAATGGTGCGAGGTGCCGATATAACCGATGGCTGACGGGGTCCGCGCGTTAGCGAGGTGTTGAGCCTGGCGCGTCTTTGCGCTGTGATGACTCCGAGGCGCTTGGAAGCGACAAGGTCTGGGGCAGGCTAGCGCGCTGCGGAGCCTCTTGGGGCGATGGAAGGTACAGCGGGCCTCGTTGACCGCAGGCCGATACCAGTGCCGCGCCCGCAGCAAGGACAAAGGTCCTCACTAGAATTCGGGTTGATTTCATCATTGGCAATTGTATGACCGACCTCGAGTTCCTGAATCACGCAGAGGCCTTGCTTCAGGCTGTTGAGCACAGCTGTGACCGCATCAACGAAGCGTCGGATGCTGACGTGGACAACCAGCGTACTGGTGGTATGGTCACACTGACATTCCCCAACCGCAGCCAGATTATCGTCAACCTCCAAAAGCCGCTCCAGGAAGTCTGGATGGCCGCACGGTCAGGTGGCTACCACTACCGGTTTGATGGTGCCATGTGGCAGGACACCAAGGGCGCCGGAGAGTTTTTCCAGTGCCTCAGCAAGAGCGCCAGCGAACAGTCGGGCCTGACACTGGATTTTTCGCCGCTCACTCGCTGATATTGCGGCGCGACATAGGCGCCCCGCGCGAGCGGCATCAGTTGCGAAAAAGATCCAGGATCCGGCTACGCTCCTCTGCGGGAGGAGGCGCCTGCGGTGCAATTGCGGGGCTTGCCGTGGACCGTTCATCCAGCCCGACACTGCCCACACCTGCGTTGCGCGCGTACTCCTCATAGAACCACTCGCCTCCTGAGTTGACGACTCCAGCGGGCACTGTCGGCTCCATGACAGGCACGCCTTTGAGCGCCTTCTCCATGAAGCTGATCCACACGGGAAGGCTCAGGCCGCCGCCAGTTTCGCGGCTGCCGAGATTTCGTGGCGTGTCATAGCCGATCCAGGTCACCGCCGCGATGGTGGGTTGATAACCGGCAAACCAGGCATCTACCGAATCGTTGGTGGTGCCTGTCTTTCCGTAGAGGTCGGGGCGTTTCAGCGTTGCCTGCGCGCGCGCGGCTGTTCCACTGCGCGTGATTTCCTGCAGCAGACTGTTCATGACGAAGGCGTTCCGGGCATCGATGACACGGGGCAGGTCACCGGGCGCAGGTGCCGAAGTTTCGGAAATGATCCTGCCCTTGTGGTCCGTCACCTTGGAAATCAGCCAAGGATTGACGCGATAGCCACCATTGGCAAACACGGAATAGGCTGTCGCCATCTGGAGGGGTGTCACAGAGCCAGCGCCCAACGCCATCGTCAGGTAGGCGGGATGTTTTTCCGCCTCAAAGCCGAACCTGGTGATCCAGTCTTGGGCATTCTTGGGGCCTACCGCCTGCAGCACGCGGATCGAAATCATGTTCTTGGACTTGGCCAGGCCCGTGCGCAAGCTCATGGGACCGTCGTACTTGCCGTCATAGTTCTTGGGTTCCCATGGCTGTCCGCCGGTGATGCCTGCGTCAAAGAACAGTGGCGCATCGTTGACCACGGTAGCAGGAGTAAACCCCTTTTCAAGCGCTGCCGAATAGATAAACGGCTTGAAACTGGAGCCCGGCTGCCGCCAGGCCTGCGCCACGTGGTTGAACTTGTTCTTGTCGAAGTCGAAGCCACCAACGAGCGCCCGGATGGACCCCGTGCGCGGATCCAGTGCGACAAAAGCCCCTTCCACTTCAGGCAGCTGGGTAATTTCCCAGGTGCTCTTGGGCGTCTTGACGACTCTGATGATCGCGCCGCGGCGTATCTTGATGTTGGGCGGGGCCTTGTCGCTCAGCCCCGACTGGGCGGGTTTGAGACCATCCCCCACAATTTCCAGCGTGTCGCCGTTTGCGCGGGCCGCAATAATCTTCTTGGCATTTGCGTCGAGCACCACGGCAGACAGCACATCGCCGTTGTCAGGGTGGTTCGCGAGCGCATCGTCCACAGCGTCCTCCACCTCCTGCGCGGCGGAGGGCAGAGCAACAAACTTTTCTGGGCCCCGGTACTGCTGGCGGCGCTCGTAGTCCATGATGCCGCGACGAAGTGCTGTGTAGGCGGCTTCCTGCTCTGCCGCATTGAGGGTCGTGTAGACGTTCAACCCCCGGGTGTAGGCCTCATTCCCATACTGGCTGAAGATCAGCTGCCGTGCCATCTCAGCCACGTACTCGGCATGAATACGGGTGTTGTCCGGGCCGGTACGGATCTTGAGTTCTTCCTTTTTCGCATCAACGGCCTGCTGGGCCGTGATGAAGCCGTTTTCCTCCATCCGCTCAATGATGTACAGCTGACGCGAGCGTGCACGCTTGGGGTTGCTGATGGGGTTGTATGCGGAGGGCGCCTTCGGAAGTCCCGCAAGCATGGCCGCCTCGGCCACGGATATCGATTTGAGAGGCTTTCCGAAATAAGCCTCCGAGGCCGCTGCAAAACCATAGGATCTATTGCCCAGGAAAATCTGGTTCATGTAGATCTCAAGAATCTGGTTTTTGGAAAGCAGATGCTCCAGTTTGAAGGTAAGTAATATTTCGTAAATTTTCCGCGTAAATGTTTTCTCTGACGAGAGATAAACATTTCGTGCTACCTGCATGGTGATCGTGGATGCGCCCTGACTTTTCACCCTCCCGAGATTTGCCAGCGCTGCACGAACCATGCCTTTGTAGTCCACCCCGCCATGCTCGAAAAACCGAGCGTCTTCAATCGCCAGCACTGCGTCCGTCATCACCTTGGGGATCTCTGCAATGGGGGTGAGATTGCGCCTCTCTTCGCCGAATTCCCCCAGAAGTGCGCCCTCGGAAGAGTAGATGCGCAAAGGCAGCTTGGGGCGGTAGTCCGCCAGATCGGAAACATCCGGCAGGTTTGGATAGGCCACCGCTAAAGCCAGAGCAATGCCCAGCCCTAGCGCAGCTCCAGCGGCGACGGCTAGGCCTGCAATCCAAAGCACTGCTCGGAACAGCCAATGAACGCGCGGACGCGCTGCTGGAGCGCCTGCAGCTGAGGCAGGCTTGGGTGTCGAGGCAGGCATATCGCTCCAGTGAAAAGACCCATCATTATAAAAAGGCCCGCTGCCGCGAAGACTGTGCCAACCGCCGGGACGCAACTATTGACCGTGGAGTCGTGGACAGGCGGGTCCGAAATCCGTCTGCTTTTGACAACGGTGCTCCGCAGGGCCGCGGGCAAAAATCTTTGCTGGTGAACTACCTTACTGATAGCATTCATGTGAAGTGTTAAGTTTTGTTGCCTCATTTTGGCAAGTTACAGGGGACCAATCTTGATCTCAATGGGGTCTTTATTCAGTCGCCAGACAGCTCCGCTCCTCGGGATCGACATCAGCTCTTCCAGCGTCAAGCTGGTGGAGTTGGGACGCGACAAGGCCGGTGCCCTGGTACTAGAGCGTTGCGCCATCGAGCCGCTGGAGCGGGGATGGATTACCGACGGCAACATCGAAAAGTTCGATGAAGTTGCAGACGCGCTGCGACGTCTGGTGAAAAAGAGCGGTACGCGTACCAAGAACGTCGCTCTCGCTTTGCCTCCATCTGCAGTCATTACTAAAAAGATCACGCTGCCAGGCGGGATGTCTGAGCGCGAGCTTGAAGTCCAAGTCGAGTCGGAAGCCAATCAGTACATACCGTTTTCCCTCGACGAGGTCAGCCTCGACTTTTGCGTGATCGGTCCGAGCAAAACGGCTCCTGGGGATGTCGAAGTGCTGATTGCTGCTTCCCGGCGGGAAAAAGTTCAGGATCGCCAGGGGCTGGCTGAAGCTGCCGGGCTTAAGCCCGTTGTTGTCGACATTGAGTCCCACGCATCCCGTTTGGCCGCAGGTCGGCTCATCGAGGCCCTTCCCAAC
Source organism: Acidovorax sp. BL-A-41-H1 (assembly GCF_051942715.1). Classification (NCBI taxonomy): domain Bacteria; kingdom Pseudomonadati; phylum Pseudomonadota; class Betaproteobacteria; order Burkholderiales; family Comamonadaceae; genus Acidovorax; species Acidovorax sp. BL-A-41-H1. The sequence goes on from NZ_JBPVJQ010000003.1 coordinate 1,122,480, forward strand.
AAGGGCCTCAATGCATTGGTTGCCCTGTTCGAGGTGGGTGCGCTGACAACCAGCATGCAGGTGATCCGGAACGAAGAAGTTCTCTATGACCGTGATCAAGCCTTTGGCGGTGCTCAACTGACGCAATTGATAGTTCGTCAGTACGGGTTTTCGATAGAGGAGGCTGAAAGCAAGAAACGAAATGGCGATCTGCCTGAGGACTACCAGTCTGCGGTGCTACGTCCCTTTGTGGATAGCATGGCGCAGGAGATCGGACGTGCGCTTCAGTTTTTCTTCACGAGCACGCCTCACAACCGCGTGGACCACATCATGCTCGCGGGTGGTTCGGCACCGCTTCCGGGGTTAACGGAGGCGGTGACACAGCAAACGGGTTTTGCCTGCAGTGCGGTTAATCCATTTGACGGAATGGAGATCGGAGGGGCTGTGCGCCTCAAGAAAATGGTGCGTGAAGCGCCCTCTTATCTGACCTCTTGCGGCTTGGCAATGCGGAGGTTCCTGCAGTGATATTGATTAACTTACTGCCTCACAGAGAGGCGGCCCGAAAGCAGCGGCGAGAAGCTTTTCAGGCCACGATGTTCGGCTCTCTGCTCATCGGACTTGTGGTGGCCGGCGCAATTTATTGGTGGTTTCAGTTGATGATCACTGACCAGCAAGGAAAGAATGCGTTCCTTCAAACGGAGATCAAGGTCCTCGAAAACCAGATCAAGGAAATTGCTTCGATAGAGGACGAGATCGCTGCGTTGCGGGCGCGGCAAAAGGCTGTTGAGGATCTTCAATCCGACCGCAACCTCCCGGTCCACCTTCTGAATGAACTGGTGCGCCAACTCCCGGATGGCGTCTACATCACCAACCTTCGGCAGGACGGCCAGACAATCACGCTGCAGGGGATGGCGCAATCCAATGAGCGGGTTTCGGAAATGCTCCGGAATCTTTCCGGAAATACTCCTTGGTTCACCCGCCCGGAACTGATTGAAATCGTAGCCAACAGCCTCAGTCTGAGCCCAAGGGACCAGCGGAGGGTGGCCGTGTTCAATGTGCGTGTGCAACTCGTGCGCGCCAGCGAGGCACAAAAGACGATTGATGCAAGTGGCGCGGTCACGTCCTCGACCCAGGGGAAATAAATGGCCAAGATTCAAAAGAAATCAGTTGACTTTGCAGAGCTCGCCGCCAAGGTACAGGCCCAGTTTCGCAATCTCGATACGAAAGATCCATCTGTTTGGCCTGTCCTGCCAAAGGTGCTGTTGTGCGCTTTCATCGCGACAGCAACAGCCGCTTTCCTTTGGTTTATTCACATTTCAGATTACCAAGTGGAGCTCGATACGGAGAGAGCCAAGGAAGTCGCGCTGAGGGACGACTACCAAAAGAAGCTGGTGAAGGCGGTCAGTCTCGAGGCTCTCAAGAAGCAACGCGAGCAGATCCAGCAGTATGTGATACAGCTTGAGAAGCAGCTCCCCAGCAAGGCCGAGATGGCGGCCCTGCTTTCTGATATCAACCAAGCCGGTCTCGGACGTAGTCTGCAATTCGAGTTGTTTAGACCTGGGCAGGTAGTCGTTCGCGACTATTATGCTGAGCTGCCTATTTCTGTTCGAGTTTCTGGCAAATATCATGATATCGGTGCGTTTGCTTCTGATATTGCGAATCTTTCACGAATCGTGACATTGAATGGAATCTCGGTAACTCCGAACGCGAAAGACGGTGGCACTTTGACGATGGACGCCACGGCACGGACCTACCGATATCTTGATCCTGAAGAAATTCAGGCTCAGAAAAAGACAGGAGCTAAAAAGTGATGGCGAGGCACATTGTTTGGACTTGCGCCTTCACGCTTCCACTTTTGTCAGGTTGCCTACCAACCGGGAATGACGATCTTGCGGCGTGGATGGCTGATCAGCGTGCGAATACGAAATCCAGGGTAACGCCTCTCTCTGAGCCGAAGAAATTTACCCCCGAATCGTACGCCGTTGAAAGCTCCCTTGATCCGTTCAACCAGCTGAAACTCACTCAAGCGTTGCGACGTGATTCGACCCAGGTTGCATCGAACGCAACGTTGATCGCACCCGAGATGGCCCGGCGAAAAGAACCACTTGAATCGTTTCCGTTGGACGCGATGACCATGGTTGGCAGTTTGAATAAAACTGGGGCGCCGACGGCTCTGTTGAAGGTGGACAATCTTCTTTATCAGGTGCGCGTTGGCAATTATCTTGGGCCGAACTACGGCAAGGTCGTAAAAATTTCAGAGAACCAGATCCAGTTGCGCGAAATCGTGCAGGACGCTACCGGCGACTGGATGGAGCGAATTACTTCGCTTGATTTGCAAGAGGGGAAGAAATGAAGAACGGTCATGTAGGTTTCATGGTGCGATCCCGCGACGCATTTTTTGGTCTTTCGCTGGCCGTTGCTGGACTGGTAGCCCATGCGCAAAACGCTCTTCAAAACGTGTCAAGCAGTCTGCAGGGCGGTGCAGAGGTAATTCGCATTGATCTGAGTGAGCCTCTGTTGGCTGCCCCATCCGGGTTTGCGATTCAATCCCCCGCGCGCATCGCCCTGGACTTTCCGGGAGTGGTGAATTCGACCGGGAAGAGTTCGGTTGAGGTCAATCAGGGAAATCTCAAATCGATTTCCATCGTGCAGGCGGGCGAGCGCTCGCGGGTCGTTCTAAACCTGAAATCTCCGACGTCATATCGCACGGAGATCGCTGGACGCACGGTTTTTCTGACCCTTGACTCTTCCGGAGGGGGGGCATCTGCGCCTGTGGCGGCTGCCGCCGGATCGGACGTGTTTGCATCAACGATTCAGCCGCTCAAAGACATTGATTTTCGCCGTGGGGCGGATGGGTCTGGCCGCGTCGTCATCGGGCTAGGTAGCAGCGACGTCGGTGTTGACATCCAGCAGCAAGGGAAGGGTCTTAGTGTTGAGTTTCTCCGGTCGTCGCTTCCTGAAGGTTTGCGCCGGCGACTGGATGTCACTGACTTTGGCACGCCGGTCCAGAGGATAACGACCACCCAGTCTGCAGAACGAGTGCGCATGAATATTGAGGCGGCTGGTGAGTGGGAGCACAGTGCGTATCAAAGCGATAACCAGTTCGTGGTCGAGATCCGCCAAAAGAAGGTAGATCTGACAAAACTCAGTCAAGGGCCGGGATTCAGTGGGGAAAAGCTGTCCCTCAATTTTCAGAACATCGAAGTCAGATCGCTACTTCAGGTAATTGCGGATTTCACTAATTTCAATATCGTTACCTCGGATACCGTGACTGGGTCCCTTACGCTCAGGCTGAAGGATGTGCCTTGGGATCAAGCCTTGCAAATCATCATGGATGCGAAGAGCTTGGGGATGCGTAAAACCGGTAGCGTCCTTTGGATTGCGCCGAAGGACGAAATCGATGCGCGGACCAAAAAGGACTTTGAAGCGACTCAGGCGATTCAGAGGCTTGAACCCTTGCGCACGCAAGCGTTTCAATTGAATTATGCCAAGGCGTCTGATCTGGTCGTTCAACTGGCGAATTCGTCCGGCGGCTCAAATGGTAATACGTCGACACGATTCTTGTCGGAGCGGGGAAGTGCAATCTCTGAACCGCGTACAAATCAGCTTTTTGTGACTGATACACCGGGCCGACTTGAAGAAGTCCGCCAGTTGCTCGCCAGCCTGGATGTCCCGGTGAGGCAAGTGCTGATCGAGGCACGCATTGTTGAAGCACGTGATTCGTTTGGCAGATCTCTGGGCGTGCGACTCGGGGGTGCTGATCTGCGCGCAAACCGTGGTGGGGATGGCGGCTACGGGCTTGGCGGTAACAACCGGGTGGCATTCGGCTCGTCTTATGCGGACGCAGTTGCTTCGAGTGGTGCAGGGGGGACCACCAACGCCAACGGAAACTTCGTCAACTTGCCGGCAAGCCTGTCCAACGTGAGTTCCGTGGGAAGCTTTGCGCTATCGATCTTCAATTCAGCAGCGAATCGTTTTCTTACCCTTGAGCTGTCCGCGATGGAGGCCGACGGGAAGGGTCGAATCGTTTCAAGTCCTCGGATCATTACTGCGGACCAGACCAAAGCTTTGATCGAGCAAGGAACTGAGTATCCTTATTCAGTAACGGCGCCTAACGGTGCGACGACACTTGCGTTCAAGAAAGCTGTATTGAAGCTGGAGGTCACGCCACAGGTTACGCCCGAGGGTAATATCATTCTTGATTTGGACATCAATAAAGACAGCCGTGGTGAAACGACTTCCCAGGGCGTTGCCATCGATACCAAGCATATCAAGACCCAGATCCTGATCGAAAATGGTGGTACGGTAGTCATCGGCGGTATTTTTGAGATGGAAGAGACCAACCAGGAAAACAAGGTGCCGCTGATTGGTGATGTCCCGGTGGTGGGTAATCTGTTCAAGAGCAGGACAAAGGAATCCACAAAGCGGGAGATGCTGGTATTCATAACTCCGAAGGTGATCTCGGATAACGGTCCCAAGCGTTAATGTAAATGGTGATTAAATGAAAAAAATATTGAATACGATCCTGCTGTCTGCGACAGTGCTGCTCGCCTCTTGCGGAGGTGGTGGCAGCGGAGGCGGAACGCCTACTGGCCCTTCGGCAACACTGCGTCTGTTTCCTCCGATTAGCGGCATTTCGCTTCCCGTCGGCGCGAGCGGGTCAACGGATATTGAAGTGCGAGGTGGGCGTCCTCCGTATGGTGTGATCAGCTCCGACTCTTCCATAAGTGTTGGCCTGACACCTGATAATATTGTTTTGGTTCGCGCTAATGGCGCGGGATCCTCTGATGTCGTCGTGTACGACACCAGTTTGCCTGTCCAGCAGGTGAAGATAACCGTCACCGCAAAGGCGGTGGCTATGGCAAGCAGCGTTGGAAACGCCCTCTCCCTTGCCCCGGGAGAAACCCGACAGTTCAATATCCGTGGCGGCGTCATGCCGTACACCGTGAGCAGCTCCGATGCGGGCGTGGTGACCGCTTCGGTAAGCGACGCAACTGTGACAGTCGTCGGACAGCCCAAAGGAGGTACAGCCACTGTGCTCGTGACAGATGCGGCAGGCGCCACGATTTCGATCGCAATAACTGTCCAGGTGACGACTTTGGGCATTACCCCTGCTACGATTTCGGGACCTGCAGGCACGAGTAATGCGTTCGCCGTCTCCGGTGGTCTAGCTCCATACTCGGTCAATTCGAGTAACCCGACCGTCGCGACAGCAACAGTCTCGGGATCTGCTGTGTCCGTGAGCTTGCGCGCTCAGGGTGTTGCGACGATCACAGTCACTGATGCTTCGGGAAAATCCGTGACCTCAACCGTCACTGTCACGAGCAATGCGCTTTCGGTGGCTCCTGCAACCCAGCAGGTACCTGAGACCAGCAACGCTCCGGTGACTTTCCTGATTTCAGGTGGAACTGCTCCGTACACACCGCTGATTAGCGTTGCAGACTCGGTCAATACTAGCGTGGCGATCACCGCGACAACGCTGACGGTCTCAGTGCCTGTCGGTCAAAACCGGTGTGTAACTGCGGACAAAACCATACCGATTGACATCTACGATGCCACGCTTGCGAAGCAAACCGTAACGTTGACGATCAAGGATGGCGGCGCCGTAGCTTGCCCTTAAAGCGAAGCGATGACCTGGAAGGCCAACCTAAGGGTTGGCCTTTGTTTTTGTCGCTTTCCATTTCAAGGGGGCCTGCTATGCGTTGTGGGGGAACCAACCGCATGGAGGCATGTTGATGACGGTCTCGACAAGGCATAGGGCGGGTTGCAGAGGTATATGCGATGCGCGAGGCGACGGACGGCTGCTGCACTTCATTCGGCGTACATGGGCTCGTAGTCAACCCTCAGCTGGAGTGCAAGGCTTCTAGAACTGAAGATTTCCCTGGACCGTCTCTCAGGTTGAATCTCACAGGGGTCCTGCATCAGAGCCCCTAAGGGCCACCGCCCTCTGTCATCATCACGATATAACGGCATTTTTGATCTTTCATGACTGTGCATACGCAACAAGTGGCCATTGAACTCGGCGACCGGGGCTACCAGATCGCTATCGGCGATGACCTTTTCGACAACCCCGCTTCTTACGCGACCCTTCCCGGAGCGTCCACGGCACTGATCGTCTCCAACACGACGGTGGCTCCGCTTTACGTAAGTAGACTGAAGCAAGCGTTAGAAGCGGGTTACGAGAGAATTCTCGAGTTGCAGTTGCCCGACGGCGAAGAGTTCAAAACTTGGGAATCCCTTCAAAAAGTCTTTGACGCGCTTTTGTCTGCGGGTTGCGATCGCAAGACCGTACTGTTTGCACTGGGTGGCGGTGTGGTCGGCGACATGACAGGGTTTGCCGCAGCAACCTACATGCGCGGCGTGCCGTTCGTGCAAGTGCCGACAACGCTCCTGGCTCAGGTGGATTCGTCGGTCGGCGGCAAGACTGCCATCAATCACCCGCTGGGCAAGAACATGATCGGGGCGTTCTACCAGCCACGACTGGTCGTGTGCGACCTCTCTGTGCTCTCCACACTCCCCAAGCGTGAATTCAGCTCTGGGCTTGCCGAGGTCATCAAGTACGGACCCATCGCTGATACCGAGTTTCTCGGTTGGCTAGAGGTCAGTATGGACCAGTTGCTTGCGCAGGCCCCAGAGGCTCTGGCGCATGCCGTGCGCCGTAGCTGCGAGATCAAAGCGTGGGTGGTGGGGCAAGATGAGAAAGAGACTGGACTGCGAGCCATTCTCAACTTTGGCCATACCTTCGGGCACGCCATAGAAACCGGCATGGGTTATGGCGTCTGGCTGCATGGTGAAGGCGTTGGTGCCGGCATGGTGATGGCTGCCGAGCTTTCCCATCGGCTCGGTCTGGTCGACGCGGCTTTTGTGAAGCGACTGACGAGGTTGATTGAACGCGCGGGCCTTCCCACGAAGGGGCCGGTGCTGGATGCGCAAGACAACGCCGGGCGGTATCTGGAGCTGATGCGCCTGGACAAGAAGTCGGAAGCGGGAGAGATCCGGTTTGTGGTGATTGACGGTCCTGGCCGCGCTGCGGTTCGACCGGCGCCGGACATGCTCGTACGGCAGGTGATCGATGCCTGTTGCGCATAGCACCTGATCATCAATTGCTATTTTTTTTATAGCAATTGGTGCAATTGAAACAAGCGCTACAGGTCATTTTGATCCCGCAAACCGTTTTAGCGCCCTATGCTTGCGACCCCGCTGTCACGAGAGGGCGTCGCCATCCTGAGGTGCCCGCACCCACGCGCACGGATTACCAGCGTGACCGCGACAGGATCGTGCACTCTACTGCCTTCCGGCGGCTGGTCTACAAGACGCAGGTTTTCCTCAACCACGAGGGGGACCTGTTCCGTACACGGCTGACCCATTCGCTTGAAGTGGCACAGCTCGGGCGGTCCGTCGCGCGGTCACTCCACCTCAATGAGGATCTGGTCGAAGCCATATCGCTGGCCCATGATCTGGGACACACGCCGTTTGGTCATGCGGGGCAAGACGCGTTGCAGTCTTGCATGGCAGCCCACGGGGGTTTTGAGCACAACCTGCAAAGCCTGCGCGTCGTGGACCAGCTGGAAGAGCGCTATCCGCAGTACGACGGCCTCAACCTGACGTTCGAAACCCGCGAAGGCATCCTCAAGCACTGCTCGCGCCTCAATGCGCAGCAGCTGGAGGCCATTGAGCCCGGCGGCGTTGGCGCGCGGTTCCTGCGCCGGGAGCAGCCCAGTCTGGAGGCCCAGCTGTGCAACCTCGCGGACGAGATCGCCTACAACGCGCACGACATCGACGACGGTGTGCGCTCAGGGCTGATCACGCTGGACCAGCTTGAAGATGTTGCGCTGTTCGACCATTACCGCGCCGCGGCGCTGGCCGAGTATCCAGACCTTGCGCATCCTCGGCGGCAAAGGCGCTTGCTGTTCGAAGCTATCCGCCGCATGCTCAGTGCGCAGGTCTATGACGTGATTGACGCCACGCAGGCTGCGCTAGCCGATGCTGCACCGACTGATGTAGAGGCCGTTCGGCGGTCCCCTCCACTCGTGATGTTTGGCGACGCGATGCGCGCCCGCTCGCTGGAGCTCAAGCAATTCCTTTTCAAGAACCTGTACCGCCACCCGCGCGTCATGGAGACCACGGCACGCGCGCAGGAGGTCGTGCGCGACCTTTTTGCGGCGTACACAGCCTCCCCGCAGGAGATGAAGGCGGCGTTTGCCGAACAGGCGATGCTGGATGAGGGCGCCTTCCGCGCGCGCGCTGTGGCCGACTTCATTGCTGGCATGACGGACCGCTTTGCTACGCGCGAGCACGAGCGGCTGACGGGGCGGCGCCTCTTCGACTGAGTGTCGTCAGGGCTGCGCGCAAAGCGCCCCCGTAAAATCACGGGCACTCTACCGCGCCCCGCGCGCGCGCTTCATGATCTCCCATCCCATTTCCACTTCTTCGGCAGCCTCAGCCGAGGCCGCCGATCCGTTCATTCAGGACACCGTGCGGTGGCTTGAGCGTGCCGTGATCGGGCTCAACCTTTGCCCCTTCGCGAAGAGCGTTCATGTCAAGGGTCAGATCCATTACGTGGTGGCAATGACGGAAGACCTCGACAGGGTGCGGGGTCTGCTGCGTAGCGAGCTGTCCGGTCTGGTCGCAACGCCCGCCGAAGTGCGGGACACGACACTGCTCATCCTCCCGCATTGCCTCCATGACTTTCTGGACTTCAATGATTTTCTGGGCGAGGCCGACGCGTTGCTCGAAGAGCTGGAGCTTGACGGCACCCTGCAAATCGCGAGCTTTCATCCCCGGTTTCAGTTCGCCGGTACCGATGCGGATGATGTGACCAACTGCACCAATCGTTCACCGTACCCCATGCTCCACTTGCTGCGCGAGGCGAGCATCGACCGCGCCGTGGAGGTGTTCCCGGAGGCGGAAACGATCTTCGAGCGCAACATCGAGGTGCTGGAGGCACTGGGCGCGCCGGGCTGGGCGGCACTGGATGTCGGCCCGCATTCGAAGGCGCCAACACCAGCGGATACAACCCAGAACCTGCCGCAATGAAGAAGAAAAAAGACACCACTGTGGCGCGCAGCACGCAACAACCTCGCAACGCCGGTTCCAAGCCGGCCGCCCCCAATGCGGCCGCTGCCGAGCTGTCCGAACTGCGCCCCGGCCAGTCGGTCGAACTACTCAAGGAATTGCACATCGTCACGCGCGAGGGCCGCCTCAACCAGGATTCGCGGCGCAAGCTCAAGCAGGTCTACCACCTGTTCAACTTCATCGAGCCCCTGCTGACCGAGCTTTCCACGCCTGACGGTGGCCCCACGCTGGCCGACCATGGGGCAGGAAAGTCGTACCTGGGCTTCATCCTGTACGACCTGTACTTCAAGGCTCTGGGCCGCGGTCATATCTATGGCGTTGAAACGCGCACCGAGCTGGTGGAAAAATCGCGCGCGCTCGCGCACCAGCTGGCCTTTGAACGCATGTCATTCCTGAACGTGTCGGTCGCGGAATCCACGGCCGCCGGTCAACTGCCAGAACGCATCGATGTGGTGACTGCTCTTCACGCGTGCGACACGGCCACTGACGATGCCCTTGCCTTCGGCCTCCAGAAGCACGCCCGCGCCATGGTGCTGGTGCCCTGCTGCCAGGCCGAGATGGCGGCATGTCTGCGCCAAGGCAAGGCGCTGCAACTGGCGCGCACGCCGCTGGCAGAGCTCTGGCGCCATCCGCTACATACCCGTGAGCTGGGCAGCCAGGTCACCAACGTGCTGCGCTGCCTGTATCTGGAGGCCAGCGGTTACCAAGTGACGGTGACAGAACTGGTGGGCTGGGAGCACAGCATGAAGAACGAGCTGATCATTGCCCGTTACACCGGGCAGAGGAAGCGCAGCGCCGCCGAGCGTCTTCGGGCCATTCTGGAAGAGTTTGGGCTCGACAAGGCCCTGGGTGCGCGCTTTGGGCTGGACCCGCAGGTTGACTCCGTTCCAGGGGCTACCGCAGCCGCGCCGCTCTGACCGCGCGCCACCTTGCACCGCGGCGCGCGCGAATCGGGGACGGATTTATGATCGCGCCCACCCCAGCTCTCCATCCCCGCCATGGCCCGCCTGCCGCGCCTGACCCTTGCCGGTCATCTGCACCACGTCATCCAGCGGGGTAACAACCGCCAGCCCATTTTTGTTGACCGCGAAGATCGCGAAACCATGCTGTCATTGCTGGCGGACAACGCGCCGAAATATGGCGTGGCCGTACATGCCTATGTGCTGATGGACAACCACTTCCATCTGCTCGTGACGCCCGCCACAGCGGAAGGCCTGCCCCAGCTGATGCAGGCGATAGGGCGGCGTTACGTGCAGTATTTCAACCGGCGCCACGCGCGCACGGGCACCTTGTGGGAGGGGCGCTACCGCTCCACCGTGCTACAGCCCGAGCGATACCTGCTTCCGTGCATGGTCTACCTGGATCTGAACCCGGTGCGTGCGGGCGAAGTGGTGCACGCCGCCGACTACGTGTGGTCGAGCCATGCCCATTGGCTGGGTTTGCGCCAGGACCGCCTGTTGACCCCCCATGCGCTTTACTGGGCGCTGGGCAACACGCCATTTGCGCGCGAAGCGGCTTACGCAGCGCTTGTGCAGGCAGGCATCGGATCGCAGGACCAGGAGGCGCTTACGGCATCGGCGTTGAGCGGCTGGGCTCTGGGCGACGCTAAGTTTCTCCAGGATCTGCAGAGCGGTACGCCGCGCAGGGTTACCCGTGGGAGGGCGGGAAGGCCGCCCATCCAGACAAAATCTAGCTGAATACGGCCATGGCGAAAGTATTCATTGCCTGTGGTGCTATAGATTTTGATATGTCCCCAATTTAAAGACGATTGCATTGGTATTTCTTTAATGGTGTATCTGACCCTAATTAATCCACTTGCCAAACCATGTTGCAATGCACTAATCTCCCATTCCCTGCGAAAAATATAGGAGTGCGCCATGACCACGGCTGCCGAGATCCAGCATCTGCAACAACACGGTTTGTATTCATCGGGTAACGAACACGACGCCTGCGGCCTCGGGTTCGTGGCCCACATCAAGGGCATCAAGCGCCACGACATCGTGACGCAGGCCCTGAAGATCCTGGAAAACATCGACCACCGTGGCGCGGTGGGTGCCGACCCTCTGATGGGTGACGGCGCCGGTATCCTGATCCAGATCCCCGATGCGCTGTACCGCGAAGAGATGGCCAAGCAGGGCGTCACCCTGCCGGCGGCGGGCGAGTACGGCGTCGGCATGATCTTCCTGCCCAAGGAGCACGCCTCGCGTCTCGCCTGCGAGCAGGAGATGGAGCGCGCCATCAAGGCCGAAGGCCAGGTGCTGCTGGGCTGGCGCGATGTGCCGGTCAACGTGGACATGCCCATGTCCCCCACCGTGCGCAAGAAGGAGCCCATCCTGCGCCAGGTGTTCATCGGCCGTGGCAACGACGTGATCGTGCAGGACGCGCTGGAACGCAAGCTGTATGTGATCCGCAAGACGGCCAGCGCCAACATCCAAGCGCTCAAGCTGCAGCACAGCAAGGAATACTACGTACCCAGCATGTCCAGCCGCACCGTGGTCTACAAGGGCCTGCTGCTGGCCGACCAGGTGGGCGTGTACTACAAGGACCTGTCGGACGAGCGTTGCGTTTCGGCCATCGGTCTGGTGCACCAGCGCTTCTCGACCAACACGTTCCCCGAGTGGCCGCTGGCCCACCCGTATCGCTATGTGGCGCACAACGGTGAAATCAACACCGTCAAGGGCAACTACAACTGGATGAAGGCCCGCGAAGGCGTGATGGCCTCGCCCGTTCTGGCTGCCGACCTGCAAAAGCTCTACCCCATCAGCTTTGCCGACCAGTCCGACACCGCCACGTTCGACAACTGCCTTGAGCTGCTGACCATGGCTGGCTACCCCATCAGCCAGGCCGTGATGATGATGATCCCCGAGCCCTGGGAGCAGCACACCACCATGGACGAGCGCCGCCGCGCTTTCTATGAATACCACGCCGCCATGCTGGAGCCGTGGGATGGCCCCGCCTCCATCGTGTTCACCGATGGCCGCCAGATTGGCGCCACACTGGACCGCAACGGCCTGCGCCCCTCACGCTACTGCATCACCGATGACGACCTGGTCATCATGGGTTCCGAATCGGGCGTGCTGCCGATTCCCGAGAACAAGATCGTGCGCAAATGGCGTCTGCAGCCCGGAAAGATGTTCCTGATCGATCTGGAGCAAGGCCGCATGATCGACGACGACGAGCTCAAGGCCAACGTCGTCAACACCAAGCCCTACAAGCAGTGGATCGAGAACCTGCGCATCAAGCTCGACAGCATTGATGCCGGTGACACCGCAGCCGCTGCTACGCCTGCCGACCTGCCGCTGCTGGACCGCCAGCAGGCGTTTGGGTACACGCAGGAAGACATCAAATTCCTGATGGCCCCCATGGCCAAGAACGGCGAAGAAGGCATTGGCTCCATGGGCAACGACAGCCCGCTGGCCGTGCTTTCCGGCAAGAACAAGCCGCTGTACAACTACTTCAAACAGCTGTTCGCCCAGGTGACCAACCCGCCGATCGACCCGATCCGCGAAGCCATCGTAATGTCGCTCAACAGCTTCATCGGCCCCAAGCCGAACCTGCTGGACATCAATCAGGTCAACCCGCCCATGCGGCTCGAAGTGAGCCAGCCCGTGCTCGACTTTGCCGACATGGCCAAGCTGCGCGACATCGAAAAGTACACGCAGGGCAAGTTCAAGAGCGCGACCATCGACATCACCTACCCACTGAGCTGGGGGCATGAGGGTGTGGAAGCCAAGCTGGCCTCGCTGTGCGCGCAGGCGGTCGATGCCATCAAGGGCGGCGCCAACATCCTGATCGTCAGCGATCGCGCCGTGAGCGCCACGCAAGTGGCCATCCCTGCGTTGCTGGCGCTGTCCGCCATCCACCAGCATCTGGTCGGCGCAGGCCTGCGCACTACGGCGGGCCTGGTGGTTGAGACGGGGACGGCTCGCGAAGTGCACCACTTTGCCGTGCTGGCCGGTTATGGAGCTGAGGCTGTACATCCCTATCTGGCCATGGAAACCCTGGCCGAGATGCACAAGGACCTCGCCGGCGATCTGTCGGCCGACAAGGCCATCTACAACTACGTGAAGGCCATCGGCAAGGGCCTGTCCAAGATCATGTCCAAGATGGGCGTGAGCACGTACATGAGCTACTGCGGTGCCCAGCTGTTCGAGGCCATTGGCCTGAACACCGAAACCGTCGGCAAGTACTTCACCGGCACCGCCAGCCGCGTGGAAGGCATCGGCGTGTTCGAGATTGCCGAAGAAGCCATCCGCATGCACAAGGCCGCCTTTGGTGACGACCCGGTGCTGGAAACCATGCTGGACGCAGGTGGCGAATACGCCTGGCGCGCCCGTGGTGAAGACCACATGTGGACGCCCGACGCGATTGCCAAGCTGCAGCACAGCACGCGTGCAAACAACTGGAACACGTACAAGGAATACGCCCAGATCATCAACGACCAGAGCAAGCGCCACATGACGCTGCGCGGCCTGTTCGAGTTCAAGATCGATCCCTCCAAGGCGATCCCGGTGGACGAGGTCGAGCCGGCCAAGGAAATCGTCAAGCGCTTTGCCACCGGCGCCATGTCGCTGGGCTCCATTTCCACCGAAGCACACGCTACGCTGGCCGTGGCCATGAACCGCATCGGCGGCAAGAGCAACACCGGTGAAGGCGGCGAAGACGCAGCCCGCTATCGCAACGAACTCAAGGGTATCCCGATCAAGAAGGGCGACACCCTGAAGAGCGTGATCGGTGCCGAGAACGTCGAGGTAGACCTCCCCCTGCAAGACGGCGATTCGCTGCGCAGCCGTATCAAGCAGGTGGCGTCAGGCCGCTTCGGTGTCACAGCCGAGTACCTGTCGTCGGCCGACCAGATCCAGATCAAGATGGCGCAGGGCGCCAAGCCCGGCGAAGGCGGCCAGCTGCCTGGTGGCAAGGTGTCCAACTACATCGGCAAGCTGCGCCACAGCGTGCCCGGCGTGGGCCTGATCTCGCCACCGCCCCACCACGATATCTATTCGATTGAAGACCTGGCCCAGCTGATCCACGATCTGAAGAACGTGGCACCGCATGCGGGCATCAGCGTCAAGCTGGTGTCTGAAGTGGGCGTTGGCACCATTGCGGCCGGCGTGGCCAAGTGCAAGAGCGACCACGTCGTGATCGCGGGGCACGACGGCGGCACGGGCGCATCGCCCTGGTCGTCCATCAAGCACGCTGGCGGCCCCTGGGAAATCGGCCTGGCCGAAACCCAGCAGACCCTGGTGCTCAACCGCCTGCGCGGCCGCATCCGTGTTCAGGCCGACGGCCAGATGAAGACCGGTCGCGACGTCGCCATCGGCGCGCTGCTGGGCGCGGATGAGTTCGGCTTTGCCACGGCCCCGCTGGTGGTGGAAGGCTGCATCATGATGCGCAAGTGCCACCTGAACACCTGCCCCGTGGGCGTGGCCACACAGGACCCCGCGCTGCGCAAGAAGTTCTCGGGCAAGCCCGAGCACGTGGTGAACTACTTCTTCTTCATCGCAGAAGAAGTGCGCCAGATCATGGCTCAGCTTGGCATCCGCAAGTTTGACGACCTGATCGGCCGCACCGACCTGCTCGACACCCGCCAGGGCCTGGAGCACTGGAAGGCACGCGGCCTGGACTTCAGCCGCCTGTTTGCACAGCCAAACGTGCCCGCCGACGTGCCGCGCTTCCATGTGGATGTGCAGGACCACAACATCGAGCACACGCTCGACCGCAAGCTCATCGAGCGCAGCAAGCCCGCCATTGAAAAGGGCGAGCGCGTGCAGTTCATCGAGGTGGCGCGCAACGTGAACCGCTCGGTCGGCGCCATGCTGTCTGGCGCGGTCACCCGCGTGCACCCGGAAGGCCTGCCGGATGACACCATCCGCATCCAGCTCGAAGGCACGGGCGGCCAGTCGTTCGGCGCCTTCCTCACGCGCGGCATCACGCTGTACCTGATCGGCGACGCCAACGATTACACGGGCAAGGGCCTGTCGGGTGGCCGCGTGGTGGTGCGCCCGAGCATCGACTTCCGCGGCGATGCGGTTCGCAACACCATCGTGGGCAACACGGTGATGTACGGCGCCACCACGGGCGAGGCCTTCTTCAGTGGCGTGGCCGGTGAGCGCTTTGCCGTGCGCCTGTCGGGCGCAACGGCGGTGGTGGAAGGCACGGGCGACCATGGCTGCGAATACATGACCGGCGGCACCGTGCTGGTGCTGGGCAAGACAGGCCGCAACTTTGCTGCGGGCATGAGCGGCGGCGTCGCCTACGTCTACGACGAAGACGGCCAGTTTGACACCCGTTGCAACATGTCGATGGTGACCCTGGAGCGCATCCTGCCCGCCACGGAGCAGGAGGCCACGGTGCCACGCTCGATCTGGCACAACGGCCAGGCGGACGAGGTCCAGCTCAAGAAGCTGCTGGAAGACCACAACCGCTGGACGGGCAGCAAGCGCGCTCGCGAACTGCTGGACAACTGGGCTTCTTCGCGCGGCAAGTTTGTGAAGGTCTTCCCGACCGAGTACAAGCGTGCCCTGGCCGAGATTTATGAACGAAAAGTGCTGCAAGAGCCTGACACACCTGCCGTGACTGCTGCGAAAAAAGTAGCAGCTCCCGCCAAGTAAGGCGTGCGCCTGATCGCACTCCGGCACAGCATTCATAGAGATACAAGGACACCGTCATGGGAAAGACCACCGGCTTCATGGAATACGAGCGCATCGAAGAGGGCTACAAGCCCGTCCCCGAGCGCCTGAAGCACTACAAGGAATTCGTCATCGGCCTCGATGACGCGCAGGCCAAGGTTCAGGGTGCGCGTTGCATGGACTGCGGCACGCCGTTTTGCAACAGCGGCTGCCCGGTCAACAACATCATTCCGGACTTCAACGACCTGGTTTTCCAGCAGGACTGGAAGAGCGCCTGGGCCGTGTTGGATTCGACCAACAACTTCCCCGAGTTCACCGGCCGCATCTGCCCCGCACCGTGCGAGGCGGCTTGCGTGCTCAACGTGAACGACGACCCGGTGGGCATCAAGTCGATCGAGCACGCGATCATCGACCGCGCCTGGGCCGAAGGCTGGGTGCAGCCCCGCGTGCCCAAGCACAAGACGGGCAAGAAGGTCGCTGTGGTCGGCTCCGGCCCGGCCGGCATGGCCGCTGCACAGCAGCTGGCCCGCGCCGGGCACGCCGTCACGCTGTTCGAAAAGAATGACCGCGTGGGCGGCCTGCTGCGCTACGGCATTCCCGACTTCAAGATGGAAAAGACGCACATCGACCGCCGCGTTAAGCAGATGGAGGCCGAAGGCGTCACATTTCGCACGGGCGTGTTTGTTGGCGCGGCCAAGGACGGCCTGGGCAAGGAATCCAAGGTGACCAACTGGGCCAAGGAAACCGTGACGCCCGAGCAACTCAACAAGGAATTCGACGCGGTGCTGCTGACCGGCGGCGCCGAGCAGTCGCGCGACCTGCCAGTGCCCGGCCGCGATCTTGATGGCGTCCACTTCGCGATGGAGTTCCTGCCGCAGCAAAACAAGGTCAACGCGGGCGACAAGCTCAAGGGCCAGCTGCGTGCCGACGGCAAGCACGTCATCGTGATCGGTGGCGGCGACACCGGCAGCGACTGCGTGGGCACCAGCAACCGCCACGGCGCTGCCAGCGTGACCCAGTTTGAGCTGATGCCCCAGCCACCCGAAGAAGAAAACCGCCCGTTGACCTGGCCTTACTGGCCCATCAAGCTGCGCACCAGCTCCAGCCACGAAGAAGGCTGCGAGCGCGAATTCGCCATTTCGACCAAGGAATTCCTGGGCGAAAAGGGCAAGGTCACGGGTCTGAAGACCGTGCGCGTCGAGTTCAAGGACGGCAAGATGGTGGAAGTGGCTGGCTCGGAGCAGGTGCTCAAGGCCGACCTGGTGCTGCTGGCCATGGGTTTCGTGAGCCCCGTGGCGCCCGTGCTGGATGCGTTCGGCGTCGACAAGGACGCCCGCGGCAACGCACGCGCCACCACGGACTTTGATGGCGGCTACGCCACCAACGTGCCCAAGGTGTTCGCTGCCGGCGACATCCGCCGTGGCCAGTCGCTGGTGGTGTGGGCCATCCGCGAAGGCCGCCAGGCCGCCCGCGCCGTGGACGAGTTCCTCATGGGGTACTCGGACCTGCCACGCTGATCCGGTGTAGTCTCAAGAGCGGCGCCTCCGGGCGCCGTTTTTCATGGGTGCGTCCGGACGGGCTGGCGTCATCCAAACGGCTGCCAAAGAGCCCTTGAGCCGCCCGATAAGCCAGCGTTTGCCGAAGGCTGCAACCAGTGGTTTCCCGCGTCAGCGCCTTTGTTGGCACAATCGGGCGCTTGAAAAGCTCTGTCTGTTCTTTTTGCAAGCGAGCAAACCCCAATCGTGATCGCGGCTTTTACAGACATTCATGAATGTATGTAAGTGCTGCGGGGTACGATCAAGAGTGCTGGGCCATGCTTGGTCCTGACCTGCTGCCCACTGATTCCAAGAAACCTGCACTCCTGCATGTCCGGCTGTCCCGTCCTCGCTCAATTGCGCAATGTCACGTTCGCCTATGACGACCGTGTGATCCTGCGCGACGTGAGCCTGTCGGTGCCCAGAGGCAAGGTGACGGCCCTCATGGGAGCATCGGGCGGTGGCAAGACGACAGTGCTACGCCTGATCGGCGGGCAGCAGCGTGCGCAGAGTGGTGAGGTGTTGTTTGATGGCCAGGACGTGGGCAGGATGGACGCCCTTGGCCTCTATGCCGCTCGGCGGCGCATGGGCATGCTGTTCCAGTTCGGCGCGCTGTTCACGGACATGAGCGTTTTCGAGAACGTGGCGTTTCCGCTGCGCGAGCATACCGACCTGTCCGAGGCCCTGATCCGCGACGTGGTGCTGATGAAGCTGCATGCCGTGGGTCTGCGCGGCGCGCGTGACCTCATGCCCAGCCAGATCTCGGGCGGCATGGCGCGGCGCGTGGCGCTGGCCCGGGCGATTGCGCTGGACCCGGAACTCGTCATGTACGACGAGCCGTTTGCCGGGCTGGATCCTATATCGCTGGGCACCGCAGCCCAGCTCATCCGGCAGCTCAACGATGCCATGGGGCTGACCAGCATCGTGGTGTCGCACGACCTGGAAGCCACATTTCGCCTGGCCGACCACGTGATCATCCTGGGCCCCGGGGTGGTGGCTGCTCAGGGCACCCCCGACGAAGTGCGCGCGAATACCGACCCGCTGGTGCACCAGTTCGTGAACGCGCTGCCCACGGGGCCGGTGCCGTTCCATTACCCCGGCGACGATGTGGCGGTGGACTTCGGCCCCGTCGGGATGGGGCCGCGATGAGCTGGTACCACCCCGCCGATGTAGGGTTCGCTGTACGCCAGAAACTGGCTAACGTCGGGATGGCCGCGCGCCTTTTCGTGCAGCTGGTGCGGCTGGGCGGCGTCGTGTTCATGCGCCCGGGCCTGCTGCGCGACCAAATCCATTTTCTGGGCAACTACTCCCTGGCCATCATCGCGGTGTCGGGCCTGTTCGTGGGCTTTGTCCTGGGCCTGCAGGGCTACTACACTCTGCAGCGCTATGGTTCGTCGGAGGCGCTGGGTCTGCTGGTGGCGCTGTCACTGGTGCGCGAACTGGGGCCCGTGGTGGCAGCACTGCTGTTTGCCGGCCGTGCGGGTACCTCGCTCACGGCCGAGATCGGGCTGATGCGTGCGGGCGAGCAATTGAGCGCCATGGAGATGATGGCCGTGGACCCTGTTCGCCGCATCCTTGCGCCGCGCTTCTGGGCCGGCGTCATCACCATGCCGCTTCTGGCCGCCGTGTTCAGCGCCGTGGGTGTGATCGGTGGCTGGGTGGTGGGCGTGCTGATGATCGGGATCGACCCGGGCGCCTTCTGGAGTCAGATGCAGGGTGGCGTCGATGTGTGGCGAGATCTGGGCAACGGCGTGATCAAGAGCGTGGTGTTCGGCTTTACCGTGACGTTTGTGGCGCTGCTGCAGGGCTACGTGGCCAAGCCGACGCCGGAAGGCGTGTCGCGCGCCACCACGCGTACCGTGGTGATGGCCTCGCTCGCCGTACTGGCGCTGGACTTCGTCCTGACCGCCCTGATGTTCAGTATCTGATGCTGGCAAGTGGCCAGCGGCAAGGAATATGACAATGCAACGTTCGAAGAACGACCTGTGGGTGGGGCTGTTCGTGATGCTGGGAGCGGCCGCGCTGGTGTTTCTGGCTTTGCAGGCAGCCAACCTGCTGAGTCTGAACTTCCAGTCGGGGTACCGCGTCACGGCGCGGTTTGACAACATTGGTGGCCTCAAGCCGCAGGCGGCCGTGCGCGGCTCGGGCGTGGTGGTGGGGCGGGTGGAGTCGATCACTTTTGATGACAAGACCTATCAGGCCCGGGTGACGCTGTTGCTGGAAAAACGCTACGCGTTCCCCAAGGACAGTTCGCTCAAGATCCTGACCAGCGGACTGCTGGGCGAGCAGTACATCGGCATTGAGGCCGGCGCCGACGAGAAGAGCCTCGCCGAAGGCGACATGGTGACCGCCACACAGTCCGCCGTGGTGCTTGAAAACCTGATCGGACAATTTCTGTACAGCAAGGCCGAAGACGGCGGGAAGCCCTCCGGGGCAGGTAACGACAAGAAATGAAGAACAGCAGCATCGATAACAACGTGGCCCCGTCCAGGGCTTTGGCGCCAGCGCACGCATGGGCCGCCGCGCGTGCGGGTGCCTGGACCGGGGCGGTCCTGTCGCTGGCCCTGCTTGGCGGATGTGCGACGGTGGCCAACCCCGATCCCCGCGACCCGCTGGAGTCGTACAACCGCAGCATGACCAGCTTCAACGAACAGGTCGATGCGATGGTGCTCAAACCCGTGGCCATTGCCTACGAGGGCGTGGTGCCGAGCCCGGTGCGCACCGGCGTGAGCAACTTTTTTGCAAACCTGGGCGACGCGTGGTCGTTCGTGAACAACGCGCTGCAGCTGCGGGGCGAGGCCGCGGCGTCGTCCTTCATGCGTTTCAATGTCAACACCTTCCTTGGCCTGGGCGGCGTGCTCGATATCGCCAGCGAGATGGGCATTGAGCGCTACCGGCAGGACTTTGGGCTGACACTGGGACGCTGGGGTGTGGCCACCGGGCCGTACCTGGTGCTGCCGGTGCTGGGGCCATCGACCGTGCGTGACACCCTGGCACTGCCACTGGATGCAAAGGGCAACTTCGCCAGTTACGTGGACCCGGTATCGGCGCGCAACTCGCTGTACGCGCTGCGTGCGGTGGACGTCCGGGCCAATTTGCTGCGTGCGGGCTCGGTGCTCGACAGTGCGGCGCTCGACAAGTACAGCTTCACGCGCGATGTGTTCCTGCAAGTGCGCAGCCAGGCCGGCGAACCCCAGGGCGGCAACGCCGACCGCGAAGACCGCGGTGGTGCTAATGACGGCGTGTTGCCCGAGGAGCCGCCGCCAGTCCGTTGATGCGCGCCCGGTGTGTGATGGCGCCACTGTGCGCTGGCGCCATTGCGCTACCCCGCGTGTCCGCGCCGCGTTGTTGCACATGCTTGCACACCGCAACGCGGCAGATGCATGCCACCGGGGGCCTTCCCCCACAATGAATTGAAGACGACGGGGCTGTGCCCCGGACCCAAAGGACGAATGATGATGAACCGACGCAAACTGGGCCACATGGCCATGGGTTTGTTTGCCGCTGCTGCCTTGGCCACGCCCTTTGCTGCGCTGGCAAACGACGAAGCGCCCGATGCCCTCATCCGGCGGCTCTCGGGTGAGATCCTGACGGCGATCAAGTCCGACCCCTCCATCAAGACCGGCGATCTGCCCAAGGTGATTGCGCTGGTGGACCAGAAGGTCATGCCCAACGTGAACTTTCGCCGCATGACGGCAGCGGCCG
Source organism: Acidovorax sp. BL-A-41-H1 (assembly GCF_051942715.1). Taxonomy (NCBI): domain Bacteria; kingdom Pseudomonadati; phylum Pseudomonadota; class Betaproteobacteria; order Burkholderiales; family Comamonadaceae; genus Acidovorax; species Acidovorax sp. BL-A-41-H1. The sequence goes on from NZ_JBPVJQ010000003.1 coordinate 1,143,403, forward strand.
TGGGCCCGGGCTGGCGCCAGGCCACGCCCGAGCAGCAAAAACGACTGCAGGACGAATTCAAGATCCTGCTGGTGCGCACCTACGCGGGCGCGCTCAACCAGGTCAGCGACCAGACCATCCAGGTCAAGCCCCTGCGTGCATCGCCGGAGGACAAGGACGTCTTGGTCCGCACCGAGATTCTGGGGCGGGGCGACCCCATCCAGCTCGACTACCGGCTGGAAAAGACGCCCGGCGAAGGCGCGGGCTGGAAGATCTACAACCTGAATGTGCTGGGCGTGTGGCTGGTGGAGACCTATCGGGGCCAGTTTGCGCAGGAGATCAACGCCAAGGGCGTCGACGGCCTGATCGAGACGCTGGCCGCGCGCAACAAGGCCAACGCGGCTGCCAAGGGCTGAAGCGGACCGCGCGATGCTGGTGCTCCCGTCTGAACTCACCCACCGGCAGGCTAAGGCCTGCCTGTCGATGCTGCTGCAGGGCCTGCGGGCCCACCGCGATCCCAGGGTGGTGGTGGACGCGACGGGGCTCAAAGCTTTTGACAGCTCGGCGCTCGCTGTGCTGCTGGAATGCCGGCGCGAGGCGCTGGCCAGCGGCAAGTCGTTTTCGGTGCAGGGCCTGCCCACCGCGTTGCGCGGTATGGCCGGACTTTACGGTGTGGGCATCCTGATCACGCCTGCGGCTTAGGCCCGCCTGCGCGGGACAGCTGCCCGACCCTGCCCGCACCCCGCGATGGGCAAGGCCGTAAAATCCCATCCTTCATGCCCGCAGTCTCCTTCCAAGCCGTATCCAAAACCTTTGCAACGCCCAAGGGCCCCTTTCAGGCCCTCAACCAGGTGGACCTGGACATACAGGAGGGCGAGTTCTTCGGCCTCCTGGGGCCGAACGGGGCGGGCAAGACCACCATGATCAGCATCCTGGCCGGGCTGGCACGCGCCACCAGCGGCAAGGTGCTGGTGCAGGGCAGCGACGTGCAGGCCCACTTTGCCGATGCCCGCCGCAAGCTCGGCGTGGTGCCGCAAGAACTCGTGTTCGACCCTTTTTTCAACGTGCGCGAAGCCTTGCGCATCCAGTCGGGCTACTTCGGTGTGAAGAACAACGACGCCTGGATCGACGAGCTCCTGGAAAACCTGGGTCTGGCCGACAAGGCCAACGCCAACATGCGCCAGTTGTCGGGCGGCATGAAGCGCCGCGTGCTGGTGGCGCAGGCGCTGGTGCACAAGCCGCCCATCATCGTGCTGGATGAACCTACGGCGGGCGTCGATGTGGAACTGCGCCAGACCCTATGGCACTTTGTGGCGCGCCTGAACAAGGAAGGCCACACCGTGCTGCTCACCACGCATTACCTCGAAGAAGCCGAGGCCCTGTGCGGGCGCATCGCCATGCTCAAGGCCGGACGCATCGTGGCGCTCAACCGCACGAGTGAACTGCTGCAGGCCGCCTCGGGCAGCATCCTGCAGTTCAAGACCGATGCCGCGCTGCCCCCGGTGCTGGCCGATGTGGCGCGCGTCACCGGCCGCATCGTGCAGCTGCCTGCCCGGGATGCGGCCGAAATCGAAAGCCACCTGGCTGCCCTGCGTGTGGCCGGCGTGGATGTGCACGACATGGAAATCCGCCGGCCCGACCTGGAAGATGTGTTTTTGCAGGTGATGTCTGGCACCTCGGCGTCGAACCTTCCGATGGCAGGAGCGCAGGCATGACTGGCTGGCAGACCCTGTTCTACAAGGAAGTCCTGCGTTTCTGGAAGGTGAGCTTCCAGACCGTAGCGGCGCCCGTGCTCACAGCGGTGCTGTACCTGCTGATCTTCGGCCACGTGCTGGAAGACCACGTCAAGGTCTACGACCGCATCAGCTACACCGCGTTTCTGGTGCCGGGCCTGGTGATGATGAGCGTGCTGCAAAACGCGTTTGCCAACAGTTCGTCGAGCCTCATCCAGAGCAAGATCATGGGCAGCCTGGTGTTTGTGCTGCTCACGCCGCTGTCGCACTGGGCGTGGTTTGTGGCGTACGTGGGCTCCTCGGTCGTGCGCGGGCTGGTGGTAGGGCTAGGGGTGTTTGTCGTCACCATGGCTTTTGCGCGGCCCGAGTTTGCCGCGCCGCTGTGGATCGTGGTGTTTGCCGTGCTAGGCGCGGGGCTGCTGGCCACGCTGGGCCTGATCGCCGGGCTGTGGGCCGACAAGTTCGACCAGCTGGCTGCGTTTCAGAACTTCGTGGTCGTGCCGATGACGTTCCTGTCGGGCGTGTTCTATTCCATCCAGTCGCTGCCGCCTTTCTGGCAGACGGTGAGCCACCTCAACCCGTTTTTCTACATGATCGACGGCTTTCGCTACGGCTTTTTTGGCCAGAGCGACACCTCGCCGTGGCTCAGCCTGGCCATCGTGGGCACGGCCTGGCTGGGCGTGAGCGCGCTCGCCATCCACCTTTTGCGCACCGGCTACAAGATTCGGAATTGACATGACCGCACACGAACTCAAAGACATCATTGCCGCCGGCCTGGCCTGCGAACACATCACGCTGGAAGGCGACGGCCGCCACTGGTATGCCACCATCGTCTCTGCCGAGTTCGAGGGCAAGCGCGCCATCCAGCGCCACCAGCGCGTGTACGCCACGCTGGGTGCCAAGATGCATACCGACGAGGTGCACGCCTTGTCGATGAAGACCTTCACCCCGGCCGAGTGGGCCGCGCAGGCGCGGTAGCCTGTAGTGGTTATTGCTATTGTTTTAATAGCTGTCAGTGCATGTAGATCAAGCGCCAGGCGGCATTTTCATTCATATTCTGGCTTTTTGAGATGGACAAACTCCTGATTCGTGGCGGGCGCAGCCTGCAAGGCGAGGTGCTGGTATCGGGCGCCAAGAACGCCGCGTTGCCGGAGTTGTGCGCCGCACTGCTGACGGCCGAGCCCGTGACCCTGCTGAACGTGCCACAGCTGCAGGACGTGAGCACCATGCTCAAGCTGATCCGCAACATGGGCGTGACGGCCGAGCGCGCGCAGGACGGCACCGTCCGCATCGACGCCAGCGCGCTCAGCACGCCCGAGGCCCCGTACGAGCTGGTCAAGACCATGCGCGCCTCGGTGCTGGCACTGGGCCCGCTGCTGGCCCGCTTCGGCGAGGCCACGGTGTCGCTGCCAGGCGGCTGCGCCATCGGCTCGCGCCCCGTGGACCAGCACATCAAGGGCATGGCCGCCATGGGCGCCGAGATCGTGGTCGAGCACGGCTACATGATCGCCAAGCTGCCCGCAGGCCGCTCGCGCCTGAAGGGCGCGCGCATCACCACCGACATGGTGACCGTGACGGGCACCGAGAACTTTTTGATGGCCGCTGCGCTGGCCGAGGGCGAGACGGTGCTGGAAAACGCGGCGCAAGAACCCGAGATTTCCGACCTGGCCGAGATGCTGATCGCCATGGGTGCCAAGATCGAAGGCCATGGCACCAGCCGCATCCGCATCCAGGGCGTCGAAAAACTGCACGGCTGCACGCACCGGGTGGTCGCAGATCGTATCGAGGCGGGCACCTTCTTGTGCGCGGTGGCGGCAGCAGGCGGCGATGTGGTGCTGCGCCACGGCCGTGCCGACCACCTGGATGCCGTGATCGACAAGCTGCGCGAAGCCGGCGTGACGGTGCAGGCGGTCGACGGCGGAATCCGCGTGCAGAGCCAGGGCGGCGGCACGCTGAAGGCGCAGGGCTTTCGCACCACCGAATACCCGGGCTTTCCGACCGATATGCAGGCGCAGTTCATGGCCCTCAACTGCATTGCGCAGGGCACTGCCACGGTGACCGAGACCATCTTTGAAAACCGCTTCATGCACGTCAACGAACTGGTGCGCCTGGGCGCCCGCATCCAGACCGATGGCAAGGTGGCCGTGATTGAAGGGGTGCAGCGCCTGTCGGGCGCCACCGTGATGGCCACCGACCTGCGCGCCTCGGCCAGCCTGGTCATCGCAGGGCTGGTGGCCGATGGCGAAACCGTGGTAGACCGCATCTACCACCTGGACCGCGGCTACGACTGCATGGAAGCCAAGCTGCGCGGCATTGGCGCGGACATCGAGCGAGTAAAAGCATGAGCATGATCACCCTGGCGCTTTCCAAGGGCCGCATCTTCGACGAAACCCTGCCGCTCTTGGCCGCCGCCGGCATCGAGGTGCTGGAAGACCCCGAAAAATCGCGCAAGCTTATCTTGCCCACCAACCAGCCCAACGTGCGGGTGGTGCTGGTGCGCGCCACCGATGTGCCCACCTACGTGGAATACGGCGGCGCCGACATCGGCGTGACCGGCAAGGACACGCTCATCGAGCATGGCGGCCAGGGCCTGTACCAGCCGCTGGACCTGCGCATTGCCAAGTGCCGCGTGAGCGTGGCCGTGCGCAGCGACTTTGACTACGAGCGTGCCGTCAAGCAGGGCTCGCGCCTGAAAGTCGCCACCAAGTACACCGCCATTGCCCGCGACTTCTTCGCCACCAAGGGCGTGCACGTGGACATGGTCAAGCTTTACGGCAGCATGGAACTGGCCCCGCTGACCGGCTTGGCCGATGCCATCGTCGACCTGGTGTCTACCGGCAACACCCTCAAGGCCAATCACCTCGTCGAAGTGGAGCGCATCATGGACATCAGCTCGGTGCTGGTGGTCAACCAGGCTGCGCTCAAGCTCAAGCGCGAGCCACTGCGCCGCATCATCGACGCCTTTGCGTCGGCCATCCCGGCCGACAAGACCTGAACCCTTCCTGCCCGCCACACCATGACTCTGGTAGCTGCTCCCGCCCGTCTGTCCACCGCTGCGGCCACTTTTGAGGCTGACTTTGCAGCCCGCCTGCACTGGTCTGCCGATACGGACGCCGCCATCGAACACCGCGTGGCTGACATCCTGGCCGACGTGCAAAAGCGCGGCGATGCAGCCGTGTTGGAGTACACCGCCCGCTTTGACGGGCTGACCGCCCCCGACATGGCCGCGCTGGAGCTGACCCAGGCCGACTTCAAGGCCGCGTTCGACGCCATTCCAGAGGCACAGCGCGATGCGCTGCAGGCCGCTGCCCAGCGCGTGCGCAGCTACCACGAGGCACAAAAAAAGGCCTCCGGCGAAAGCTGGAGCTACCGCGATGAAGACGGCACCCTGTTGGGCCAGAAGGTCACGCCGCTGGACCGTGTGGGCATTTACGTGCCCGGCGGCAAGGCGGCCTACCCGTCCAGCCTGCTGATGAACGCCATCCCGGCCCATGTGGCGGGTGTGCAGGAAATCATCATGGTCGTGCCCACGCCAGTGCGTGGCAGCGTGGCTACTGGCGGCACGGGCGAGGGCACTTCCACCAAGGGTGAGCGCAACGAACTGGTGCTCGCCGCGGCCTACGTGGCCGGTGTGACCCGCGCCTTCACCATCGGCGGTGCGCAGGCCGTGGCGGCGCTGGCCTACGGCACAGCGACGGTGCCCAAGGTCGACAAGATCACCGGCCCCGGCAATGCCTACGTGGCCAGCGCCAAGAAGCGCGTGTTCGGCACGGTGGGCATCGACATGATTGCCGGCCCCAGCGAAATCCTGGTGCTGGCCGACGGCACCACGCCGCCCGACTGGGTGGCCATGGACCTCTTCAGCCAGGCCGAACATGACGAGCTGGCCCAGAGCATTTTGTTGTGCCCGGATGCCGCCTACATCGACGCCGTACAGCGCGAGATTGACCGCCTGCTGCCGACCATGCCCCGCGCCGAGATCATTGCCAAGAGCCTCACCGGCCGCGGCGCGCTGATCCTGACCCGGGACATGGAAGAAGCCTGCGCCATCAGCAACCGCATTGCTCCCGAGCACCTGGAGGTGAGCAGCACCGACCCGCACCGCTGGGAGCCCCTGCTGCGCCATGCCGGTGCTATCTTCCTCGGCGCCTTCACGTCGGAGAGCCTGGGCGACTACTGCGCGGGCCCCAACCACGTACTGCCCACCAGCGGCACCGCGCGGTTCTCGTCGCCGTTGGGTGTGTACGACTTTCAAAAGCGCAGCAGCATCATCGAGGTGAGCGAAGCCGGCGCCCAGGTGCTGGGCAAGATTGCCGCCGAGCTGGCCTATGGCGAGGGCTTGCAGGCCCATGCACAGGCGGCGGAGATGCGCCTGCGCAAGCAGGGTTGATCGCTCAGGCGCCGGTCTGGCTGGGGCGACTGACGTTCGCCCGCGAGGCACGGCACCCCCTCAGGTGCGAGGCGCCGCCGCCGGTGTCTCCGCGGCCTTGAACCACGAAAAGCAGCCCAGCGCCACCGACGAGCGGCTCACCAGCATGGCGCCGCTGCGGTAAAGCGCCCAGGCGTCCTGCGGGTTGTCCATGGCCACCGCCCACAGGCCGCCGGCCTCGTCCACCCACAGCACCCGCGCATCCAGCCGCGCCAGCGCATTGAAGGCCTGGCCCGGGGCGACACCGGGGGCAAACAGTACCGTCACCTGATCGCCGGGCCCCGCCGGAAGGGCTGCGATGGGGCCTGCCAGTACAGCCAGCACCGCCAGCGTTCCCGCAGCGGTGCGGCCGCGCGTGCTGCCGGCCGCTGCTGGGGCGCCCGGCCCGTCCACAGCGTGCAGCCCACCAGGCGTGCCCCCGCCGCCCTTGCGTAGCGCGCGCCACCCGGCCAGCGCAGGCACCACGCCAAAGCCCACGAACCAGATCAGGTCCCACAGCAGGGGCTGGGGCGAGTCGACCCGGATGCGGTGAATTCCCAGCACCCAGTGCGACAAGATGCCGTCCACCATGTGCCAGCTGCCAAAACCAACCAGCGCGAGCGCCCACAGCACGCGGTCCGCGCTGGGCTGCGCAAAGGCCGCGCGCTGCCGCCACAGCCGCACCAGCGCCACGGCCGCAATCGCATACATCAGCGCATGAAAAAGCCCGTCGGCCATCACCTGCCAGCGCATGTCGCGCACGGCATCCACGTTGGACAGCAGGTGGTGCCACTGCAGGATCTGGTGCAGCAGGATGCCGTCGAAGAACCCGCCCAGCGCAAAGCCGAGCAGGAAGCCGGTGCTGCGCAGCGGCCGGGTGGAGGACGGATACAGGCCTGCGGGTGCCATGGACGGGCTCCTGGGTTGAAGACTTGCGCGCATGCTCGGCATCACATCAGGTGCCCGGCGCCCGACAGCACCGGGGCCGCGTGTAAGAAAAGGCGCCTGTGCGGCCTCCTCCCGCGCACCGCCGTATGCGTCAGCCCCCCCGGCGCTGCGCCGCCTGCCGCGCCCAGGCCAGCGTGGCAGGGCGCTGCCCCTCGGCACTCACGCGCAGGCGCACCGGCCCCGTGAACGACAGGCGTTGTCCAGCCTCCAGAAAGTAGTCTTCCAGCAAGCCATCGCAGGTCACCCACACGCGGCCTTGCTCTAACTCCAGCAGGGCGATCTCGCCCGCGCCGAACTCCAGCGACTGCACGGCCTGCAGCGGGGGCAGGGGCTGGCGCTTCCACTGCGCGGCCAGAGGTTCGGGGCTACAGCCGGGCAGTGCGGCGCCCGGTGGGGGCAGGGGTGCGGTGTTGCGGAGCGCCAGCGGGCTGGCGGCGAAGGGGGTGGGCAGGGCGGTGGTGTTCATGCCTTCACTGTGCGCGGCATGGGCGCCCTGCGCCACGGACAGCGGCGCGCCTTGTGGGCCAGTACAGATGTCGCACCAGCTGCATCTGTACTGGCCGTGTGCGCGCTACTCTGTACTGCCCCGGTGTGCCTCAGCGCGCACAGAATGCAGCCATGGCCCTCGACGATGCCTCTCCCCTGTACCTGCAGATTGCGCAACAGCTGGCGCAACTGATCCGCAACGGCACGCTGGCGCGTGGCGAAAGGCTGCCCTCGGTGCGCGAGATGGCGCGCCAGCATGGCGTGGCGCAAACCACCGTGGTGCAGGCCTACCACTGGCTGGAAGATGCCCGGCTGGTGGCGGCTCGCCCGCGCTCGGGCTTCTTTGTGGCGGCCCGGCTGGTGCACCTGCCCGAGCCGACCACGCCGCGCCCGCTGCGCCGCCCGCGCGAGGTGTCGGTGGACTGGCTGGGCCAGCGCATCCTGGGGCGCGACCAGCCGGCCGACATCGTCTCGTTCAGCAGCGGCACGCCCGGCCCCGAGCTGTTCAACCCCGACCGCGTACGGCGCGCCGTAGTGCGAGCGGCACAACGGCATCGCAACCTGCTGTGCACCTACCCGTCGTCCTCCGGGCATGAAGATGCGCGGCGGGCCCTGGCCCGGTATGCGCTGGGGCTGGGCTGCACGCTCGACCCGGCCAACATCGTCATCACCGGCGGCTGCATGGACAGCATTTCGCTGTGCCTGCGGGCTGTGACGCAGCCTGGCGATGTGGTGGCGCTGGAGTCGCCCACGCATTTTTCGTTTCTGGAGGTGCTGCAGGGCCTGCACCTCAAGGCGCTGGAAATCCTCACCCATCCGCGCACGGGGCTCTCGCTCGACGCCCTGCAGCTGGCGCTGGAAACCCAGCCCGTCAAGGCAGTGATGCTGGTGCCCACGCTCAGCAATCCGCTGGGCAGCTGCATGCCGCAGGCCGAACGCAAGCGCCTGGCACAGATGGCGGCGCGCCATGGCATGGCAGTCATCGAGGATGCGATCTACAACGACCTGGTGGAGGTCGAGGAAATGCGCCGCACCGTGAAGTCCTACGACACCACGGGCCACGTCATGCTGTGCGATTCGTTTTCGAAGACGCTGGCGCCGGGCCTGCGCCTGGGGTGGCTGGAGGCCGGGCGCTGGGCCGACCGGCTGCGCGCCATCAAGGACCTGCAGGCCGGCGGCCAGTCGGCCGTGCTGGAGCTGGCGCTGGCCGACCTGATCACCCAGGCCGGGCACGCGGCAGCCATGCGCCAGCTGCGCGGCGCGGTAGCGGCGCGCATCGACGAGGTGCGGCAGGTGATAGCCACGCACTTCCCGCCAGGCACGCGCGTGAGCGACCCGCCCGGTGGCCTGCTGCTGTGGGTCGAACTGCCCCGCGCGCTGGACTCGGTACAACTGCATGACGCCTGCCTGGCCGAGCGGATCCTGGTGGCTCCGGGCCCCGTGTTCAGCGCCAGCGGGCGGTTTCGCAACTGCCTGCGCATTGGCGTGGGCGGCGACTGGACGCCTGCGCACCTGGACGCCCTGAAAACGGTGGGGCGGCTGGCCAGCCAGATGTTGCGCCTGACGCAACAGGCGGCCTGAAAGTACAGTGGTTGATTTTCCACGAAGTTCGTGGTCCACGAAGTTCGTGTACTATTCAGCCCATGAAGAACGTCACCGTGACCATGGACGACACCGTTGCCGAATGGGTACGGGTCGAGGCCGCGCGGCGCGGCAGCAGCGTGTCGCGCCTGCTGGGTGAATGGCTGGCCGAAAAGATGCGCCAGGAGGACGCTTACGCACAGGCCATGCGCGAGGCGCTGGGTTTTGAAAGCTGGGGTGCCTCCAGCGGGCCCTACGTGCCGCGCGAAACCCTTGTCCTGCGTTGATCGGAACCACACGCATGAGCACCGTCCCGATCTTTGTCGACACCGAAATCCTGCTGGCCAGCGTGGACGACCGCGACGCCGGGCGCCAGGCGCAGGCGCGCGAATGGATCAGCTTTTGCTGGCAGACGCGCAGCGGCCGCATCAGCTCGCAGGTGCTCAACGAGCTGTACAACCAGGCCATCCAGCGCTTTGATGGCCCGCACGTGCTGCAGCAGGTGCGCGCACAGGTGCGGCGCCTGCGCGTGTGGCTGCCGCCGCACCTCGATTCCTACACCGTGGACGGCGCCTGGGACCTGCAGGATCGCTACCGCCTGGGCTACTGGGATGCGCTCATCCTCTCGTCCGCCCACCAGCAGGGCTGCCGCTACCTGCTGACCGAAGCCCTGCCGCACGACGTGCCCCTGGACGCCGTGCGTCCCATCAACCCGTTTCTCGTTGCCCCCACCGAACTGGATACCGCCGAATGATGAACTCCGCCACGCCCGCATCGTCGCCCCTGAACGCCCTCGAACGCATCCGTGCCGATGTGCGTGCGATGCACTCGTATGTGGTGCAGCCCTCTGCCGGCATGCTCAAGATGGATGCAATGGAGAACCCGTTTCGCCTGCCTGCGCATCTGCAGGCGGCCCTGGGACAGCGCCTGGGCACGCTGGAGCTCAACCGCTACCCCGGCGCCCGCGTGGCCGACCTGAAGGCGGCGCTGGCCCGCTATGCCGGCATGCCGGAGGGCTATGGCATCGTGCTGGGTAATGGCTCGGACGAGCTCATCACCCTGCTTGCGCTGGCCTGCGCACAGCCCGGCACGGGCCAGCGTGCCACCATGCTCTCGCCCATGCCGGGCTTTGTGATGTACCCGCTGTCGGCCCAGCTGCAGGGGCTGGACTTTGTGGGTGTGCCGCTCACGCCCGACTTCGAACTGGACGAGCCGGCCATGCTGGCCGCCATCGCACAGCACCGCCCGGCCATCACCTACATCGCCTACCCCAACAACCCCACGGCCACGCTCTGGGACGAGGGCGCCGTGCAGCGCGTGATCGATGCCGCGGGCGCGCAAGGCGGCATCGTTGTGATGGACGAGGCCTACCAGCCCTTTGCCAGCCGCACCTGGATCGACCGCATGCGCGCCGAACCCGCCCGCAACGCGCATGTGCTGCTCATGCGCACGCTCAGCAAGTTCGGCCTGGCGGGCGTGCGGCTGGGCTACCTCATCGGCCCCACGGCCTTCACGGCCGAGCTCGACAAGGTGCGCCCGCCCTACAACGTGAGCGTGCTCAACTGCGAAGCCGCGCTGTTTGCGCTGGAGCATGCCGACGTGTTCGCCGCGCAGGCGGCCGAGTTGCGCACGGCGCGTGCCGACCTGATTGCCGCGCTGCGTCGCATGCCCGGCATCGAAAAATGCTGGGACAGCGAAGCCAACATGGTGCTGGTGCGTGTGGCCGATTCCGCTCGTGCCTATGAGGGCATGAAAAACCGCAAGGTGCTGGTCAAGAACGTTTCTACAATGCACCCACTGCTGGCCAACTGCCTGCGCCTGACGGTCGGCAGTGCCGACGACAACGCCCAGATGCTGGCCGCCCTTGAGGCCTCCCTATGACTTCCTCCGCTCTCGTACCTTCCGCTCCATCGGCTGACCCGATGGCCGACCGCATTGCCGAGGTCAGCCGCAACACCGCCGAGACGCGCATCACCGCGCGCATCAACCTCGACGGCACCGGCCAGGCCAAGCTCTCCACCGGCATCGGCTTTTTTGACCACATGCTCGACCAGATCGCCCGCCACGGCCTGATCGACCTCGACATTGATTGCGAGGGCGACCTGCACATCGACGGCCACCACACCGTGGAAGACGTGGGCATCACCCTGGGCCAGGCTTTTGCGCGCGCCGTGGGCGACAAGAAGGGCATCCGCCGCTACGGCCACGCCTATGTGCCGCTCGATGAAGCGCTCTCGCGCGTGGTGGTCGATTTCTCGGGCCGGCCCGGTCTGCACATGGATGTGAAGTTCACGTCCGGCAGCATCGGCCAGCTCGATACGCAACTGGTGTACGAGTTCTTCCAGGGTTTCGTGAACCATGCAGGCGTCACGCTGCACATCGACAACCTCAAGGGCGTGAACGCCCACCACCAGTGCGAGACGATCTTCAAGGCGTTTGGCCGCACCCTGCGCGCCGCGCTGGAGCGCGACCCGCGCTCGGCGGGCGTCATCCCCTCCACCAAGGGCTCCTTGTGAGTGTTTTTGAGTCAAATCAGGCGATAGTGCTTGATTTATAAGCACTGGTAGCTATGAAATTGGAAGCAAAAACCGTTGCGGTCGTGGACTACGGCATGGGCAATCTGCGCTCGGTGTCGCAGGCCGTGCAGGCCGCCGCAGCTGGCACGGGCTGGTCGGTCGTCGTCACCTCGCGCCCCGAAGACGTGCGCGCTGCCGAACGCATCGTGCTGCCAGGGCAGGGCGCCATGCCTGACTGCATGCGCGAACTGCACGAGTCGGGCCTGAAGGTATCGGTGCTGGAAGCCGCTGCCAGCAAGCCGCTGTTTGGCGTGTGCGTGGGCATGCAGATGCTGCTGGACCACAGCGCCGAAGGTGCCAATGGCGGCACGCCGGGGCTGGGGCTCATCCACGGCGAGGTGCGCAAGTTTGACCTGGCAGGCCGCACGCAGCCCGATGGCAGCCGCTTCAAGGTGCCCCAGATGGGCTGGAACCAGGTGCGCCAGGTGCCCCACGGCGGCCAGGTGCACCCGGTGTGGGACGGTGTGCCAGACAACAGCTACTACTATTTCGTTCACAGCTTTTATGCGCTGCCGCAGAACCCGGCACACTGCGCGGGCGAAACCGACTACGGCGGCCTGTTCGCCGCGGCGGTTGCACGCGATAATATTTTCGCCACCCAGTTTCACCCGGAGAAAAGCGCGGAGCATGGCCTGGCCCTGTACCGCAACTTTCTGCACTGGAATCCCTGAGACCGTTTTCCCAACCCCGTTCGGGCCGAGCCCTGCCTCGCCCTTTCCTCCCGAACTTCACCACCATGCTGCTCATTCCCGCCATCGACCTCAAGGACGGCCACTGCGTTCGCCTCAAACAAGGCGATATGGACCAATCCACCACCTTCGGTGAAGACCCGGCGGCCATGGCGCGCAAGTGGGTGGATGCGGGTGCGCGCCGCCTGCACCTGGTGGACCTGAACGGCGCCTTTGCGGGCGTGCCCAAGAACTACAGCGCCATCAAATCCATCCTGAAAGAAGTGGGCGAAGAGATCCCGGTGCAGCTCGGTGGCGGCATTCGCGACCTGGACACCATCGAGAAGTACATCGACGGTGGCCTGCGCTACGTGATCATCGGCACTGCGGCGGTCAAGAACCCCGGGTTCCTGAAAGACGCCTGCAGCGCCTTCGGCGGTCACATCATCGTGGGGCTCGACGCCAAGGACGGCAAGGTTGCTACCGACGGCTGGAGCAAGCTCACCGGCCACGAGGTGGTGGACCTCGCCAAGAAGTTCGAGGACTGGGGCGTCGAATCCATCATCTACACCGACATCGGCCGCGACGGCATGCTCTCGGGTATCAACATCGATGCCACCGTGAAGCTGGCGCAGGCGCTCAGCATCCCCGTGATCGCCTCGGGCGGCCTGTCGAACATGGCCGACATCGAGCAACTGTGCGCGGTCGAAGGCGAAGGTGTTGAAGGTGTGATCTGCGGCCGCGCCATCTACAGCGGTGATCTGGACTTTGCCGCAGCGCAGGCCCGGGCCGACGAACTGGCCGGCGAGGCCTGAGCGATGCTGGGAGCAGCGCGTTCAGCACGCGCTGGCTCCTCAAGGGGCATCCGTCGGGTGCCGCCCCTTTCCATCATGCGGTGAACTATCATGGCCGTGCGCCGGGCATCCCAGCGACGGCGCGTCTGATCAACAGGCGGGCAAGGCAGTGCCAGCATTGACGGCGCGCACGGTGCTCACCAGCGACGTCCAGTAGGTGGGCAGGCTGGCCCACGGGTTGCCGACACCGGTGACAGCATCGTAGGGCAGGTGGGTGCTGTAGACGGCACCAGCGTTGTACCGGCCGGATGCAGCCGACCGAACCATCGCCTGCATTGCCGTGCAGGTGTCCGCGTTGTGCACTAGCGAGGCCAGCTGCGTATTGGCCCGGCTGTAGAGCCAGGTTGCGTTGGTGCGCGGGTCGTAGTTCTGGTATTGGCTGGCGGTGCCCTCAAAGGTCACCAGCTGGTCGGCCACGGCACTGTAGGCCTGTGCCGGTATCAGGCCCGGGTTTCCCAACACCCGCAGGGATGCGTCCTTGGCCTTGATGTAGCTGTAGATCTCCCGGTAGAACTCGATCTGGCGCGCGTCCGCAGCCATTTCGTCCAGGAAGATGCCGCTGATCACCCCGCGTCCGTACAGATCAAGGTATCGGTCAATGTTGGTCTTGATCTCGCTCATCGGCCGGGCGCCTGTGCCGTACCGGGTGTACACATAACCCACCACGGAACCGCCCGCGGTGACCAGCTCGCGCGCCGCCTGCAGCAGCGACGCATTGGCGGTGGTGAACACGCCATTCGAAGGGTTCAGGATGGCAGTGATGCGCACGCCCGGGTTGCTGGCAGCTGTGGCTGCCATCTGGCTCCATCCGTTGTTCGTGGAGGGCAGAAAATACGCAGGAACGAGGATTTCCAGCGCGGCAGGCGCGGGCCGCAGGATCAGCGTCTGGCTGCTGCTGGCCGTCACGCCGTTGACCGTGGCGCTGGCCTGCAGCGTCTGCACGCCCGGGCTGGCCGCCGTGAGCGTGCTGACGACGGCACCCGCGCGCGTGGCGGGCGCCACGGGCGTGAAGCTGCCGCCCTGCAAGGCCAGGCTGACCACGGTACCGTCGGGCGCTGTACTGCCGTTGACCTGCACCTGGGCCTGGACGGTAATCGGCGTGCGCGTGTCATACACGCCGCTGCTGCTGGCCTGTGCCGCTACAGACACCTGGACGGTGGTGGCGGGGCTGTCCGACCCGCCACCACCCCCACAGGCAGCCAGCGCGGCGGCTGCGCAAGCGGTTGCAAGAAAGCGAAGGCGCGGGGGGCAGTTGGAAAACATGGTCTGCGGGCCTGTGTGGCAAGTAGGGAAGTGCAAGGCCAGTTTGCCAGAACCGGGCCCCCTCATGCATTGGAAGGGCGTACTTTTGTGCACCTGGCTGCGGCGCCATTGTGCGGGTCTGCGGCAGTGGCTGGTGCCGAGCATCCCGTTCACTGCAGCATGAAGGTCTCGTACTCCAGCCGGTTGAGCTGGCGGGTGAGCAGCACCAGGCCTGTACACAGCGTGATCAGCATCGACACCGCAAAGCCATAGCCGTAAAACGCAGCGCCCAGGTACTGCGTGAGCGCCGTAAGGGCGATGTTGAGCAGCACCATCTCAGCGCACAGCACCAGCACGATGCGCCGGTGGTCCAGGTAGAAAAAGACGTTGAGGATCGCCATCAGGCCCACCTGCAGGCCGGCTCCGATGACCTGCACATGCAGTAGCGGCAGGTACAGCTCGGAGATGCCGAGTGCCTCCAGCACCGCTGGCCCGGCCACGAAGGTAACCAGTACCGCCAGTGTCTGGATCTTTGCAATCTCGCTCAGGCCCTGCTGGATCGAATACACCATTTCGTCGCGCATGGCTTCGATGTATTCCAGCGACCCGCCGCTGCGCACGGCGTCGTAGAACTTGTCGTAATACTCGACGAAGTCCGTCTCGATGCGGACCAGAAAAACCGCCATGCCGGGAATGATCGACAGGTACGACAGGAACACCGGCAAGTCGTAGATGAGCGACGCACGCAGACCGCCAATGATGGCATCTGATGTGGGCGGGAAATACCAGAACATGAACTTGTCTGCCCAGATGCCCAGGTTGTACAAAAAACCGATGAGCATGAGAGACGGGTACAGCCAGTCCTGGCGCGCAAAGTCGAACGCGATGAGCGGCCCCTGCGGGCTGAACTCGCGCACCACCAGGATCCACATGCCGGTCATCAGCACGAAGTTGCCCAGCACAAAGCCGCCCAGCAGGCCCTCCAGGCCCCACGGCCGCATCAGCAGCGCAGCCACAACAATCAGCGCGTAGGCCCCGCCGAACAGGATGGTGATGGCGCGGTAGCGCTTCATGCCAGACAGCAATATCGCGAGGATCCACACCGCGCACATGATGCCGAAACCTGCCAGCATGAGCATGCGGTAGAGCAACCGCTCGCCCGGGAACACGGTAAAAAGCGCAATCGTTCCCAGCACGGAAGAAGTCACCATCACGATGAGCAACAGCCCGTGCAGATTGGGCAGGATGAGTTGCCGCTGCTTCTCGAACAGCCGGTCGGATACAAAGCGTGTGAACGCCAGTTGCACGAGCCCGGTCAGGATCAGGCTGCCCGCCACGAGGTAGGTGACCGATGTCTGGAACTGCGTGACCAGAAAATTGGGCACCACCACGCTGGCACTGAAGATGCCGACAAGCAGGATGCCGATGATCGAGAACACCCAGGGCCCCGAGCCGATGACGCCCGCGTACGCATAGGCCTGAAGCAAGCCTGACAGCGTGTTCTTGCGCAACATGCGCCGCAGCTCGAAGCCAATGCCTGCCATGTCAGTGGGTCTCCACGTCCGTCACCGTCTCGCTCGCGCTGCCCTTGAGCGCCTTGCGATACACCTGCCGGTAGCTTTCAAACATCATGGCATCCGTGTAGTAACGCTCCACGCGGGCGATGGCGGCAGTGCTGGCCCGCTGCCAGGCCTCGGCGTCTGCCAGCAGCGCAATGGCAGCGTCTGCCAGCGCCTGCGGGTCGGCGATGCCGACAACGCTGCCGCTGGGCCCCAGGGCGCGGTCTTCCTCGCTGAGTCCTTCGATGAGTTGCCGGCACGAGCCGACATCTGTCGATATGGTGGGCACGCCCGCCGCATAGCCCTCCAGGATCACCAGCGGCAGTGCCTCGCTGATGGACGAGAGCACTACCAGGCCGATGCGCGGCATGAGGTCTTCCACCTTCTGGAATCCCAGGAACTTGACGTGCTCTTCCAGGCCCAGGCTGCGCACCAGGTTCTGGCATTCCTGCGCGTAGGCCTGGTCTTCGTCGGTGGGACCGGCAATCCAGCCCTCAGCGTCGGGCACCTGGTTGACCACGCGGCGCATCGCCCGGATGAAGGTCTTGACGTCCTTGATGGGCACCACGCGGCCGATCAGGCACAGCACGGGCGGCACTTGCGCAGGCCGCTTGGCGCGCATGGGCGAAAAGCGCGACAGCTGGATGCCGTTGGGAATGTTGAAGGTGCGCACCGGATCCGCGCCATCGTGCACCTGGCGAAGGCGGTTGGTTTCGTACAGGGCAATGATGGGGTCGGCCGCGGCGTAGCAATACCGGCCCAGCCATTCAAACAGCCGAATCCACATCTGCCGGAAGTACGACAGCTCGGTGGGGTCCCGCTGGAAGATGTTGCGGTTGTCGCGAATCCATTCGCTCTTGAGCAGGTCGATCTGGCGTTCCTTGGTGTAGATGCCGTGTTCCGACAGCACCAGTGGCACGCCGCGCGCGTCATGCAGCAGCGCACCCAGATAGCCCGCATAACCCGTGGAGGCACTGTGCAGCACGCGCACGGCAGGCATGCTGTGCGCCACGCGCGCCAGCGTCCACAGGGGCTGGAACATGATGCGCACGGTCCAGAAATAGTCCACGAACGAGGGGTCGGTGCAGTAGCTGCGGTAAGTGTCGCAGATGAGCTCCCAGGACTGCTCGCTGTACAGGAAATCATCGAGCGGGAATTTGCCGCCCGGGCGCATTTCGTGCGTCACTGCGCGCAGCATCTCCAGTGCGGAAGCCGTATCGGCACTGCCCTGGCGCATGGTCTCGATGATGTCGCGCAGTATGCGGAACGTGGCCGGATCGCCTTCGCGTGCGCGCGGCAGGTCGTTGGCCGACAGATGGTCGTAGAGGAAATGCTGCTCGAAATGGACGACGTTGGCCGGCAGTTCATATTTGAACTTGGGATAGTCGCTCCTCTGGCTGCCCAGGAAGATGATGGCGTACGTGTATTCGGGAAACGCCCGGATGATCTGGTTGATCCAGCTGGAGACGCCGCCACTGACGTAGGGGAACGTGCCCTCCAGCAGCAGTGCAATGTCAGCCTGCTCGGCTTTGGGATGCTGGCTCATCGCGCGTTCCAGTAGTCGATGACGGGCCGCAGCTTGGGCAGCGCGCTCCATTCGTCAAGCTGCTGCATCAGCTGCCGCGTCTTGTCGAAATCGCGCTGCTCGAAGCTCAGCTCGGCCAGGTAGGGCAACACCCGGGTGGCAGGCAGCCCCTGCTGCTGCGCCAGTGCGTAGGCCTCGGCGGCCTCGGGGAGGCGGCCACAGGCATGCAGGAGCACGCCACGGCGCATCGTGTGCTGGGCCATGCGGGGGTGCTGGGCCAGCACCATCTCGCAATAGCGCAGCGACTCGCGGATGGCGTGGTCGCGCATATCCCCCTGGGCGAGGTTCTGGTAGACGAGCTCCCAGTAAAGGGCCGACAGCTTTTCGGCCGCCTGTATGCCTACCGGGCCCAGCGTGTCCTGCCCCTCGACTTCCCGCGCCTTTTGCAGGGTGTCGAGTTCTTTGTCGATCGCGCGGCTGATGTTGCGCTCCAGGCTGTCCAGCATGCCGTAGGCCAGCAGCCGCAAATCCTCGCTGGCGTCGTTGAGCACGTTGCGCAGCAGGGGCGACGAAATGCGTCCCGAAATGTGCTGAAGTGCCACCATGGCCCGCATGCGCGAGCGGGTGGGCACCTCGCTGTTGCCCAGCACGGCGCGAAGCCCCGTTTGCCTGAATCCACTCTGCATTCGCTGGTGGAGGTCGAACTCTGGCAGCTGCAGCGACTTGAAATCGTCCTCGTGGTGGGAGGCGCGATAGAACCGCAGCACCAGCGTTCCGATCAGCACGCCCATGAAGCCGACCACAGGCACGACAAAGCTGCACACCGCCATCAGACCAATCATGGGCAGTCGGGGCCGCGTCTGCTCGGCGGCAAGCACGGGCAGCGTGAACAGCGCCAGCAGCACGCTGGCCACGGCGTGGGCCACCAGGTAGCTTGCCAGCGCACCTTCCGAATTGCCATCGAGCAGCGTGGGACCTGCCCAGGCACTCAGTTCCATCACGATGGCCCACAGGCCCAGTTTGGAGTTAAGCATGGGCCAGCTGGTGCAACCGGTTCAGCAGCACGCGGGGCTGGTCGAACTGGATCAACGGAAACTGGTACGGGTACACACCCGCCTGGGTGAGCGACATCCCTTCCTTGGCGGTCATCCAGCCTTCAAGGCGCGCAATGAAACCTTCCGCCGTCGATGCCTCGCCCAGCGGCATCAGCACCGCCAACACGCTGCGGTTGGTCCCATTGATCAGCCAGATCTCGTCCATCAGGCGTTTCAGGCGGAGCATTTGTTGCGGCAGGTCGCGTGCGATGGCAGCCTGGTTGAATTCCAGCGCAACGACGATGCTTGGCACCCCGGTGGATTTCTCCATGCGGGTCAGCCGCTCCAGTTCAAAGGCGAACTCGGGCGGGCATTGCGCGAACTCCGCCACCAAGGGGGCGGCCAGTGCGTGGGTGGACAGCCCGTCGGTGTAGTAGCCCAGCAGCAGGTTCATCGTCTGCAGGCCTTCTTCCTGCAGCGAAAAGAAGGGCATGTCTTCCACCAGCAGCACCGCGTAGGTCTCACCGCCAATGTCCAGCAGGGGCGCCGCCACCAGGTACTGGCTTCTCTCCTGGCGTACCGTGGTCTGCACCACATGGCAGAGCATGCGTGTTTCAAGGGCCTGCACGGCGAGCGGGTCGGCGCGCTGGAAACCGGCAGGGGTGCCCAGCATGGCCAGGGGCTGCGGGTCGACTTCGTCATCGCGCACCGGGTGCAGCGCTGCGCAGCTGATCTGGCAGTACTGTGCGAGCAGGCGCAGCAGGACCTGCGCATCCTGCGGCTCGGCGCCCAGGCCATGCAGGGTCTTGAGCGCGTCGCGCATCGACATCGGTCTGCCGATGAGCTCCTGTTCGAGCCGGTCGTGTGAAAGCCGCAGCAGGTAGTACTGGCGGATCAGATGCTCCAGCCGCTGGTCCAGGTAGTGCTGTACGACTTCGGCGCGGCGCGTGCGGGCGCGCCAGAGGCTGGAAAACTCGCCCACCAGCATCACCGTGATGAGCCCGCCCAGAAAGAAGACCTGCGGGAACTGGTCGAGGTGGCCCAGGTTGAGCGCAAACCACGCGGCCAGCAAAACCCCCGCGGCACCCAGGCCCGCCAGCGGGCCGTAGCGGAGCGCCACGATGATGGGCGCAAGCCATGACCAGTGGTAGTCGGCAGCCACTCCCAGCGGGTCCTGCGGGCTGAAGAGATACCCGAGCCCGACCGTGACCACGGGCACCAGCGCTGTCTCCAGCAGTACGGTGACGGGGCGGTCGCCCACCGCAGTGAGCTTGCCCAGCGGCGAGCCGGTGAACCCGTTCGCGCCAGGATCTTCGGCCACGCCGGGATCGACAGGCGGTTTAGCGGGCGTTTCAGACGACATGCGGGTCATGTGGGGCGGGCAATGCCTCAGCGTGCACCGGAAAGGCCGGTGTTGAGGAGCTCGCGAATGAGCTTTTGCGCCACGGCGGACAGCGCTTCGCGGCTCCAGCCGCTCTTGCCGCCCACGCCGCTCCACACCACGTCGCCCGAGGCCACGTCAATGATGCGCAGGGTAACGCCCGCAGCCGGTTCTCCGTCTACACCGACCTTGTAGCGCCACTCGTCCACCGATCCTGCCAGGGCATAGCGGATGCCTTGCTCGCGCGCCCACGCCAGCGCGTCGTCCTGCCGCTTGGTGTCTCCCGCATCAAACAATGCCTCCTGCTGCGCGGTAGCGCTGTAGCGCCGGACCTTGCCGACGCCGCGGGCCGTCAGCAGCGCCTCGGCAATGCTTTCGGCCCGGTTGCCCGCCATCGGGGTTTCGGTGTGGTTGGCGAACGGGAGCACCGTCCAGGTGGCGTTGGTACTCAGGGCTGGCGCCTTGCCGCGGTCTACGGTAGAGCAGGCAGCCACAGCTGCCAGCAGCAGGGCGAGCGCAGAGGCTTTGAGCAGCCGCGCGAGTGGGGACATGGTGTTCATCAGGCCGTCTTTCATGCAGGTCATCAATAGTGCTTCCGGTAGTTCAGCTGGAGAGTGCGGTTAAGCCCCGGGGTCAGCGTCCTGCCCCGCGTCAGGCTCCAGTTCAGGTTGAGGTGGTCGGCCCCCCACACGCTGCCAGCCACCCCCAGCCGCAGGCTGTAGCCCGCGCCCTGTCGGCTGTGCCAGGTGCGCGCCACGCTGGCATAGGGTTGCCACGCACGGGTGTAGTCGCGTTCAAACCGCATGTTGGTGGACACCTGAAGACCGTAAAAGCTGAAATTCTCGGGCAGGAAATACGATTCGCCGACCTCCGTGACGCCGGGCGGCAAATACCGGCTGAAAGCCAGGTCGTTTCCCGAAAGAAGCGAGGGATCCCGCCGGTCGTAGGAATGGTTGGACCAGAACACCCCGAAGTCCAGCGTGGGGACCTCGATGCGGTACGAATGCGTGTAGGCGACGGCGTAGTGGCGGCCCCGGCCCACCTCTGCGCCGGTCTGCAGCCGGTAACGCTCCTGCCAGTGCTCGGCGGTGAACTGGTCCAGGCGCGAAGCCTGGTACCGCACGCTGACACCTACCCGGTCTTTCATTCCACCCATCCGCAGGGCTGCACTTTCCTGCGTCGGCAGCTGCAGCCCGGCGTCCATGCGCAGGCTCAGGCGGTTGTCGATGCGCCACTCGTTTTCCAGGTGCACGGGGGTGTAGGCGGCCAGGCTTTCGCGGCGGCCCAGCTGCAGGGTGGTGGTGCTCTCGTTGTCCTGCCACCGCAGTTCCATGCGCACGCCGCGCTCCTGGGAGGGGTTGCTCAGCTGCTGCGTCATCCCGGCAGTGCGCTCGATTCGCTCGGCAGCCAGTTGCAGCGAAAGGCGCGGCGTGAGCGCTAGGCGCAGGGTGGCAGAGGTCTCGGTTTCCTGCAGGTCGCGCAGGTCGCGCGTTTCGATCTTGGCGCCTGCATGGTCACTGAACGCGAGGAGATTCTCGGTGAGCTGCAGGTGCAGTGGGGCATCGTCAGGCTGGTCCTGCTGCGTCTCGAACGCCACTGTCTGCGCCATGCGCACGTCCTGCACTGCTGCTGCGGCGTTAACTCGGTCATACCGGGGCAACCGTTCTCCGAATGTATCGAGCAGCTGGCCCGTGGCCGCGAGGTCTTTTTCTGCCAGCGCCAGGGTGATGTCAGCCCACAGCGGCCGGTTGGCGCGCAAGCTCTGGCTTCGCGCGTACTGGT
This sequence comes from Acidovorax sp. BL-A-41-H1, assembly GCF_051942715.1. Classification (NCBI taxonomy): domain Bacteria; kingdom Pseudomonadati; phylum Pseudomonadota; class Betaproteobacteria; order Burkholderiales; family Comamonadaceae; genus Acidovorax; species Acidovorax sp. BL-A-41-H1. The sequence continues at coordinate 1,165,159 of NZ_JBPVJQ010000003.1, forward strand.
GCCACAGGAATGCGCGTTCGGCCGAGTATTCGCCAGCGTCCTGGAACCAGCCGATGGCCGTCTCGGCCGCCGCGTTGGAATAGTTGCCTTTGGCGTCGCGGTCCAGGCGCAGCAGCTCACGCAACGCGTCCAGCCCCGGATCGCCCGGCTTTTGCTGCAGCAGCAGCCGGGCGCGGGCATTGCGCCTTGTTTCCTCCAGACCGCTGTCCGACAGCCACCGCTGGCGTGCCTCGGAGCGGGTCATGGGCTGGCCACTCTGGGCCTTGGTCCACTCCTCGGACAACAGGTGTCTGCGCAGGCGCCACGATTTGTCGGTTTCCTGGTTCTGGTCCAGCGCGTCGGCGTAGTTCATCAGCCACAGAAAATCCGTCTGGTGGGCGGCGATGCGGGGCCGGAAGTAACGCTCCAGCGCCACCGCCGGCAGCGAGAGCGCCTGGTAGGCCGATCCGAGCGCGTCATGCATCTCGATATTCTTGCTCCACTGGGGTTCGCGCACGGACAGCAGCTTTCGCAGGGACACGTTGTCGTTGGCATCGATAAACAGCCAGATCAGCGCCTGCTGGGTGGCTGCATCCCCGGGCTCCAGCTGCAGCGCCGCCTCGAACATCTGGACTGCTTTGGACAGGTTGCCCGTGTTCTGGTGGTACAGCCCAGCCAGTCGCAGGAACTCTGGCGCCCGGAGCAAGGGCTGCAGGGCGCGGCGGCTTGCCGTAGGCGCCGGGTCTATCCGCTGCAGCAGCTTGCCTACAGCGGGCCACTGACTGCGGCCTACCAGGTATGTGAGCGCAGCCACCAGGTGCCGCGCCTGGTCGAACCGGTCCCAGGCCAGCAGACTGACGTCGGCGGCTTCGGCCGGATGCGTGTTCTGCAGCAGACGGATCAGGGTGTCATAGTCTGCAAGGTCGGCGTCGTTTGTGGCCAGCAGTGCCCGGTAGGCCTCCAGGGCCGTGGCATCGCGTTGCTGCCTTTCCGCCAGTTGCCCGGTCATGCGCCAGAAGTCGGCCGCATCGGGCGTGGCCTGCGTGACCCGTTCGCGCGCGGCTTCCAGCCATGCCATGCCCAGATCCGCGCGGCCGCGCAACAGCGCCAGCACGCTGGCGCGCATGGCACGCTCCGGGGTGATCCATGCAGTGTTGGCAAAAAGCTGTTCCCAGCTTCTCAGCGCCACATCCATGTTGCCAGCCCGGGTGGCGAGCTCTGCCAGCAGCTCCAGGTTGGCTTCCGTCGCCGGCTGGCGCGCCAGGAAGTCCATTGCAGGCTGAGGCGTGCCTATGCGCTCGTAGGCCTCGACAAGTTCACGCACCAGTTTTGCGTTGCCCGGTTGCCGGCGTAGCTCGTACATCAGCCCTTCCACCAGGGCTTCGTCCTGAAACAACCCGGGCGCGAGCCTCAATACTGCCTGCCAGGCTTCATCTTTTTGCGTGCGCCGCGCGATCACCAGCCAGTTGTCGAGCGCCATCACGCCGCGTTGCGTCCATTCGGACACCCTGGCCAGCCTCTCCCGCCAGGCGAGGTCTCCCGGGGATTGCTGTACGGCAGAACGGGCTACCAGCCAGGCGTCTTCCAGGTTGCTGTTTTCCAGAAACACCTGGTACCCGAGGCTGTAGATCTTGTCGTCGAAGGGGATACCAGGCCCTTTCCTGGCGCTGTCGGCTTCACCCAGCGCGGTGCGCACGCTGTGGTGGCCCGTGGCGTCAGGGTGGTGGAGCATGGCCGGATCCAGCAGATACGCGCGGTCTTCATAGCGCGGTGCTTGATGCGCTTGCGGCAGCGAAGTTGTACCGCCCGACATGTGGGAGCGCCCCCAGCCCGATGGATCGTCTGCCCGGGCCTCTTCGCGTGCCCGAGCCTGTGCCAGCGCGAGCTGCTGCCATTGCTCGAGCAGTGCCAGCCGCAGAAGGCGCTTCATGTACTGCTCGGCGACGGCGGGCTTTCCGGCAGCTCGCGCCAGGTCGACGAGCGCGCGCAGTACCTCGGGGTCGTTCTCCAGCCCCTGCACTTCCCGTTGTGCCAGAACCAGTGCAGCCGCGGGCTTGCCGGATGCCTGCATGACCGCAATAGCGTCCAGAAACAGCGCCTTGGCCTCGGCCGGGTCGCGCGTGGTGCGACGGGCAGCAAGGTACAGGTCCGCAGCCTCGGCGTGGGCCGACATGGCCAGCGCCTCTCGCGCAGCACGTCGGTAGAGGGCAGATGCCTCAGTGGGCACCGTCGAGCTGCGAGCCATCTGGCGGTACAAACGGATGCCGAGCGCAGGCTCCTCGAGCTGGAATGCCTGTGCGGCAAGCCGGGGCAAGGATCCCGAGGGCAGGTCCTCCTTCAGCAGTACCTGCAGTTGGGCCACCAGTGCTGTGCGGGCTGCGGCGCGCCGGCCTGTATCGGCGGGGTCGATGCCATGGTATTCGTCCATGGCCGCATTCCACAGTGTCAGTGGAGTGTTGTTCTGCGCCTCTGCGGCGCGTGCTTCCAGCGCCTCGCGCACCAGGCGTGCGGCCTCTTCCTTGGCTTCGTGCTGGGCCATCAGCGCGCGCAGGCGCGGGTTGTCCGGGTCGCTGCGCAGAAGGTTGCTGATGTACACGTACGACAGGCCCGAGTCGCTGGTCGACGAAGTCAGTCGCCGTTCAAGGTCCTGCTTGGGGAACATCAGCCACAGGGCGCCTCCGACCATGGTGGCGAGCATGGCCGTCAGCCAGTGGCTGGCCAGGACCGGGCGTTCAGCGGGCTGGGCAGGTAACCTGGATGTGCGCGGAAGCATCAGTCAACCTGTAGCTGCGAACGTCTGCGCGTGCTGGCGCAGGGGATTTCTGGGCAGGGACCAGGCGGCTGCCGGCCCGCACCTGGCAGGCGTCTTCCATGCCGGCCAGGCTCCACTGCAGCGGTACGTGGCCCTGCAACTCGAACTCGATGCTCCGGTCAGCCCTGCCCGCCGTCCAGCGGGCAATACGGGCGTTGGCATCAAGCAGGAGTATCGGTTGCTTTGCGCCAGCCACAGCACCTGCGGGGCCTGCGGCCTGTATGCCAAAAGCGGCGCGATTTCCGGTCAGGTGCAGGTAGCCGCCTTCGATGCCCTCGCTAGTTCCGGCCACGCCATGGCTGCCTTCAAAAACGGCCTTTCCGAGAGTCGGCGGGAGCCGCAGCGTGCGCAGCTGTCCGTGGCTGCGCACGTGCCAGGCCGTTCCGTCGTAACCCAGGGCAAGGGTGTGAAAGTCCTGTACCTTGCGGATGTATTCCGATGTGAACACCGGGTGGAGCGGCTGGGACAGTGCCCAGTCGTAAACCTTGCGAAGCGCCCGCAGGCTTGCCTGCTTGCTGGCCGAATAGGTGTGGTAGTAGATCCCCACAGGTTTGATGCGCCGCGGCTTGTCGGTCATCTCAAATGTTTCCAGCACCCGCTCGAAGCCGTAGAACGGGCCGCGCCACAGGTTGGTGTAGATGTTCTCGTTGGTGATGGGCGCGTAGACCTGCAGGTAACCATCCTTGGTAATGCCGTGGGCGCCGATCGCAGTGATGCTCGGGTTGAGTCGGGAAATGGATGTGTCCCCGCCATTGATGTTGAGGAGGCCAGCCTGCTGCGCAATGCGCAGTGCCTCCGCGTCGGGTGCGGTGTCGCCGCTCCACTGGAAAACCTGCACCGGCTTGCCTGGCGGTGCCAGCCGCTTCCGGATGTACTCAACCGAGCCAGCGATCTCGCGCGTGAGGTCCAGCTTGTAGCCAGGAATACTCATGTTGTATGCGGCTTCCGAATTCTCCGCGAACGCCCCGTGCTTGACCTTGAGATTCCAGAGGAACGGGTGCGAGAAGCTGTGGCTGGCCATTTCGACATGGGGGAGCCGGTACATGCGGCGCGCAATGTCTTCCAGCTTTTCGCTGAGCTGCGGGTGCAGGCCATGGGGAGCCGTTTCGCCTTCGATCACGGCCACAGTCTGCGGAATGCGGTATTTCTCCAGCACCTCTTTGAGCATGACCTCGGCCGCGGTCGGACTGCCCGGGAACTCGGCCAGCGAGGGAAATCCGTCACCGTCGACATGGGCCAGCAGAAGCCGGCGGCCGTTCTCGGTGGTGATGTCCGGAATGGGCAGGGGCTGCAGCTGAAGCGCGCGGGTGAAGAATGCGAACGGGTCTACCACCCAGCGGCTCTGGTCACTGCCCGGGATGTCCGTCATCACAAAGGGATCGTTGAGGAACCCGCCCCAAGGCATCAGCGCGCCGCCCACAAACGTCTGGTTCTTCTGGTCCCTGAATTCGATCAGTGCCGTCGCTTGTGCGGCCAGCTTGCCCGCGATCTGCACGGGCACAAAGTCCTTGCCAACTACCGGCAGGGGCGTCTCAAAAGCCAGCATGGGGTCGGACCGGGTCACGCGGAGGGCTCCTTGCGGCTCGACTCCCTGGGCGCGGATTCCTGCGTTTTCCACCCATGAGCGGTCCGGAAGCAGTCCAAAGTCTCCCAGGATCGCCACAGGCATCCCGACCGCCATCTGGCGGTGGAGCCAGCGGCTGAGTTCTCTTTGGTGCGCGCTGGGCACAAACCCTGGGAAAGATGTCACAACACCTGCGTAACGGTCGCGGTAGACGTCCTGGGGTAGCGGTTTCTGGATGTCTGCATAGTCCACCACATAGCCCATGTGGTTGAGCGGCATCTGAAAAAAGCGGTGTGCTTCGCTGTAGTTGAGCGCCGGCGAGTCTGCACTGTTGTAGATGATCAACACCCGGCGCGGCACCAGCTCGACATTGCCGATCCCCACCGTGGAGAGGTCGCTGTCGGTGACCCAGGCTGCAAATCCATGGCCGCGGATACGCTGTGCCGTTTCACGGGCCAGGGCGCGCTCGTGCGGCGCGACATAGTCGATGGCAAGAACCGGGATGCCGTCGCGCTCGCGGATCGTGGTGAGCTGGCCAAGCAGCCAGGTGCGGCTGGCCTCCGCCACAGGTTCGTAGCGGCGAGTGGATGCGTTCCATCCGCGGTAGAGCGACTCTGCCGCCACCATGGTCACCTGGCCCTTCAGGCGCGGAATGACTTCGAAGCCGCGGTTCAGAATGAGCTTGATCCCGGGATAGCGCTGGTGCAGCGTCTGGACCAGGCGCACCAGTCCATCTTGCTGGGCTGCCTCGTCGAACTGGCTCGCCAGACGGTACGAATCCAGCGTGTCCAGAAAAAACCCTCGGTACCCCTGCTTCCAGAGCGGGCCGATCACACGATCCGCAAAAAAAGCGGGCCACTCCGGCGGGGTCTGGTCAATGACGATGGAGTTCCACTGGCCATTGCGCGCCAGTTGCCAAGCTGCCGGTACATCCTTGAAGTACGCGCGTGAGGGCTGCACTTCGGCAACGGATGCGTAGGCATACAGATCCCCCCCGTGGACGCGGAAGGCAGCAGGGTCGTAGCCGTGATCGGGCTCGACGACCACCACATCAAACAGCTTGAGGTCTTCCAGCGGGGCCTTGTTGCTGTAGTGGAGTGCAACCGATGGCGCGGATGCGCCCGCCGCTGCGGCCATGGAAGTGATCAGGCACAGCAGGGCAGGGCCAAGCGATCGAAAAAATGAGAAAAACATGAAACGCTACGGAATGCGAAGGAGGGGCTCCAAAGGGATCTGAACGGGACGCCGGGCGCCCCTATCTGCGACCCCATCCGGCGCAGTGTGTCATGCTATCGGCCATCTGAAAACCTGGAACTTTTGGCTGTGTGCGGCCTCGTGCGCACTCTTGCTTGAGGGGGTAGCCAGATCATCCGGCGCACATCGCTGACGACGCGGAGCGGCGCCGGAACGCGCATGCGGCGCGGACAGGCGCTTCAGCAGTACGGAGCTTACCGACGAGCCAGCAGGCGAATTGTAGCAATTGAGGATTTCTATCAATTGCATCGGTTTGGTGCATGGTTTCTTTGAGAGCGATGGTTTCGGCGCCTGTGCGGGGATCGCGACCGAAGCGTTTGCCAACCCGAGGAGGTCGTTGCCCAGTCCGTCGGTGATGCGGCGATACTCGGGCCCGTCAAACCGCGAGTATGTGCGTACTGGCTGCCGTTCAGCCATCTGCTGACATTCGTTTGCAGAGCTGCCCCGCGCGGTGTGCGGTTGCAGCCACATACTGCGCATATCCAACAGGGCGGACTCAGTCGCGGGGCATTGCCCTTGGCTCGGCCGGCTTGTTTTGTTGCTTCTTTCGGAGGGTTCAAAATGATTTTGGTAACCGGTGGCGCCGGGTTCATTGGGTCCCATACCTGCGTGGCGCTTGCTGGTGCGCAGATGCCCTTTGTAGTGCTCGACAATTTTTCCAACAGCCGGCGGTCGGTGCTCGACCGCGTTGCGCAGCTCACGGGCGAGTCGGTCCCGTTCGTCGAAGGCGACGTTCGCGATGGCGATCTGCTAGCCCATGTGCTGCAGCAGTACTCTGTGGATGCCGTGATCCATTTCGCAGCGCTGAAGTCGGTGGGCGAATCGGTGCGCGACCCCTTGCGCTACTACGAAAACAACGTGGCGGGCACAGTCAGCCTGCTGCGCGCCCTGCAGCGGTCCACGGTGCGCACGGTGGTGTTTTCGTCGTCGGCCACCGTGTATGGCGAGCCGGCTTCGGTTCCCATCAGCGAGGACTTCCCCCTTTCTACCCAAAACCCGTACGGGGCCAGCAAGCTGATGATGGAGCAGGTGCTGGCCGACATCGATGCGGCCGAGCCCGGCGCCTGGCGCATTGCCCGCCTGCGCTACTTCAACCCGGTGGGCGCGCATGAAAGCGGCCTGATCGGCGAAGACCCCCGTGACATCCCCAACAACCTGCTGCCCTATGTGGCGCAGGTGGCTGCGGGCCTGCGCGAGCGCCTGAGCGTGTTTGGCGGCGACTACCCCACGCCCGACGGCACCGGTGTGCGCGACTACATCCACGTGTGTGATCTCGCCGACGGCCACGTGGCTGCGCTGCGGTATCTGCGCAACCACGCGGGTCTGCTGACCGTCAACCTGGGAACCGGCAGGCCGGCGTCGGTGCTGGAAATGGTGCGTGCCTTCGAGCGTGCGAGCGGGCGTGCGGTGCCGTACGACATCGTGCCGCGCCGCCCTGGCGACGTGGCCCAGTGCTGGGCCGACCCGGCCCTCGCCGAAAAGCTGCTGGGCTGGCGTGCCCGCCACGGCATCGACCGCATGTGCGACGACGCCTGGCGCTGGCAGAGCGGGACCGCCGCGGCATTGCAGGACTGACCGGCCGGCACGCCCCGTCGGCGGTGGGACAATCGGGGCCTGTGCGGCTTTGCGGCCTGCCCCGAATCCTTGCGTGCCGCCTGTGTGGCCCAGGCAATTTCCGTCAGCACCTTCATTGATACCTTCACGTCCATGCTTGCCAAACGTATCATCCCCTGCCTTGACGTCACCGGAGGCCGCGTGGTCAAGGGCGTCAATTTCGTCGAGCTGCGCGATGCCGGCGATCCCGTAGAGATCGCAGCGCGCTACAACGCACAGGGCGCCGACGAGCTCACCTTTCTGGACATCACGGCCACCAGCGACGGCCGTGATCTGATCCTGCACATCATCGAGGCCGTGGCCAGCCAGGTATTCATCCCCCTCACGGTGGGCGGTGGCGTGCGTACCGTCGAGGACGTGCGCCGCCTGCTGAACGCCGGTGCCGACAAGACCAGCTTCAACTCGGCTGCCATCGCCAACCCCGACGTCATCAACGCCGCGTCCGACCGTTACGGTGCCCAGTGCATCGTGGTGGCCATTGATGCCAAGCGCCGCAATGCCGAAGACGCCCTGCGCGCGGGGGCCGACGGCCAGCCCGTCGGCGAAGGCTGGGATGTCTACAGCCACGGCGGGCGCAAGAACACGGGCCTGGATGCTGTGGCCTGGGCCACCGAAATGGCTCGCCGCGGCGCGGGCGAGATCCTGCTGACCAGCATGGACCGCGACGGCACCAAGTCGGGCTTTGACCTGGCGTTGACCCGGGCAGTGACCGACGCCGTGAACGTGCCCGTGATCGCATCGGGTGGCGTAGGCACGCTGGACCACCTGGCCGACGGCATCCAGCTCGGCGGTGCCGATGCGGTGCTGGCGGCCAGCATCTTCCACTACGGCGAGTTCACCGTGGCCCAGACCAAGCAGCACATGGCTGCACGCGGCATCCCGGTTCGCCTTTGAGGGTTTGGGCTGCAGGTCGCTGCTTGCTATTAAAGTAATAGCTAGATAGGCAGTTAAAGCAAGGGCTATAGGCCGATTTGGCTCGTTTTTTGGGTGCAGGGCACCTCCAGGTCCTGCCAGCGCACCCCGCGCCGCGTGTGCGCCGCAGCAAATCACCGACAATGCCGCCCATGAACTGGCTTAACGAAGTGAAATGGGACGCGCAGGGCCTGGTGCCCGTGATTGCGCAGGAGCAGGGCACGGGCGACGTGCTGATGTTTGCCTGGATGAACCGCGAGGCCCTGGAGAAAACCGCCGAGCTGGGCCGGGCCGTCTACTTCAGCCGCTCGCGCAAGAAGCTGTGGTTCAAGGGCGAGGAATCGGGCCATGTGCAGACGGTGCACGAGATCCGCCTGGACTGCGACAACGACGTGGTACTGCTCAAGGTGACGCAACTCGGCCACGAGCCCGGCATCGCCTGCCACACGGGCCGCCACAGCTGCTTCTTCAGCGTGCTCAGGGATGGCGCCTGGCACAGCGTCGATCCGGTCTTGAAAGACCCTGAATCGATCTACAAGTAAGGCCTGTAGCCCACCCCGCACGGACCCGCACACGTTCCCACCGACCCAGGCACCCCATGAGTTCCAACGATTCCCTCGCCCGCCTCGCTGCCGTCATCGAAAGCCGCAAGCCCGCCAACGGGGGTGATCCGGAGGCGAGCTATGTCTCGCGGCTGCTGCACAAGGGGCCGGATGCTTTCCTCAAGAAGATCGGTGAGGAAGCCACCGAGGTCGTGATGGCGGCCAAGGATGTGGACCACGGGGCCGATGCCTCCAAGCTGGTCTACGAAGTGGCCGACCTGTGGTTTCACTCCATGGTGGCGCTGGCCCACTACGGCCTGTCGCCCGCCGATGTGGTGGCCGAGCTGGAGCGCCGCGAAGGCACCAGCGGCATCGAGGAGAAAGCCCTGCGCAAGGCCGTTGCGCGCGCCGCCAAGGAGGACCTGGCCCCATGACCGACATCATTGACGTGGACACCAGCAACCGCAAGGCCGAGGGTCTCAAGACCGTCGGCTGGATCAGCTACCTGCTGCACCTGATCGTGGCGCTGGGCGCTGTCATCCCCGGTGCGCAGCCGGGCGCGGTGCTGCTGGTGGTGGCCCTGGTGATCGACCTGGTCAAGAAAAGCGACGCCGAAGGCACCTGGCAGGCCAACCACTTTTCGTGGCGTATCCGCACCGTGATCTGGGCGGGCGTGCTGTACGTGGTCACTGCGCCACTGTGGCTGCTGTTCTTCGTGCCCGGCTGGATCGCCTGGGGCCTGATCTCGCTGTGGTTCCTGTACCGCATCGTGCGGGGCATGGTGGCCATGAACAGCAACCGGGCCGTGGATGCCTGATGCGCCGGGCCCCGCAACGGGCACCGTACCGCTGCAGCGCCTGAACCTTGCGCTGCAGGGCGGTGGCTCCCACGGGGCTTTGACCTGGGGCGTGCTGGACGCGCTGCTGGAAGACGGCCGCTGGCAGTTTGACGGCGTGAGCGGCACCAGCGCGGGCGCCATGAATGCCGTGGCCCTGGCGCACGGGTTTGCCAAGGCGGCCGAACACTACACCGATCCGCGCGAAGCGCATGTGGCCGGCTGCGCGCTGGCCCGCGAAACACTTTCGCGCCTGTGGGAAGGCGTGGGCACCCTGGGCAGCCTGATGTGGGGCGCACCCCTGGCGGCCGCCAACCCCATGCTGGGCATGATGCGCCAGTGGCTGTCGCCCTACCAGACCAATCCGCTTGACATCAACCCCCTGCGCCGCCTGCTCGAGCGAGAGGTCGACTTTGATCTGCTGTGCTCGGCCACGCGGCGCCTGCCCGCCGCGGGCCGCTGCTCGCGCGTGTTTGTGTGCGCCACCAACGTGCGCACCGGGCGGGGCGAAATCTTCTCGGGCCCGCGCCTGAGTGCCGACGCGGTCATGGCCTCGGCCTGCCTGCCGCTGCTGTTCAAGGCGGTGGAGATTGATGGCGAGCATTACTGGGATGGCGGTTACTCCGGCAACCCGGCCCTGCACCCGCTCATCTACCAGACGGAAACGTCCGACATCCTGCTTGTGCAGATCAACCCCATCGAACACCGCGCGCTGCCGGACTCCGGCCCCGAGATCATGGAACGCATGAACGAGGTGACCTTCAATGCCAGCCTGCTGGCCGAACTGCGGGCCATCGAGTTCGTGCGCCGCCTGCTGGCCGAAGGCAAGCTTGACGCGCGCCGCTACAAAAGCGTGCGCATGCACCGCATCGATGGCGGTTCTGCGCTGGCCGCGTTTGGTGCCGACAGCAAGCTGCGCGCAGACCTCGCCTTTGTACGCAAGCTGTTTGACCTGGGCCGCGAGACCGGCCAGGCCTGGCTGGCCGCGCACGGCCAGGATGTAGGCGTGCGCCCGAGCATCCGGATCGCGGACAATGCCTGACGTGGCGAGTGCGCTGCACTGTGCGCGGGGTGCCCACTGCATCCCCAGCCCCTGATTCCATTCCTTGTCCTGATCCTTTCATGCACGATCCGAACTGCCTTTTCTGCAAGATCATCGCGGGCCAGACTCCTTCAAAGAAGGTCTACGAAGACGAAGAAATCTTCGCCTTCCACGACATCCACCCCTGGGCGCCGGTGCATTTCCTCATGGTGCCCAAGCTGCATATCCCTTCGATGGCGCAGGTCACCGATGCGCATGCGGGCGTGCTCGGGCGCATGATGGCGCTGGCGCCGCGGCTGGCCATGGAGCAGGGCTGCAACCCATACCCCGAGGGTGGCTTTCGCGTCGTGGTAAACACGGGGCTTGAAGGCGGGCAGGAAATCCACCATCTGCATATTCATGTGATGGGCGGACCCCGGCCCTGGCTCAAAGGCTGACCGAGGCTGACGCACCGCAGGCGCTGCCCGCATCGCGCGGGGCAGGCCGCAGGTTGCTTCCCCGGTCGCCGTCTAAAATGGTTGCAATTCATCAGGAGATATTCCATGGGCTCTTTTTCCATCTGGCACTGGCTGATCGTGCTGCTCATCGTTGTGATGGTCTTCGGCACCAAGAAGCTCAAGAACATGGGCTCCGATCTCGGCGGCGCCGTCAAGGGCTTCAAGGACGGCATGAAGGACGGCTCGGCCGACGCGGCGTCCGCCACCACCCCAGCCCCTTCGCAAGTTGCCAACAGCACGGCCGCCGACAAGACCACCATCGATGTCGAAGCCAAGCACAAGAGCTGACCGGTTGCCGCTGCGCGCCGCCTGCACACCCGGCCTTCGCACACCCGCACCCGGCGCCAGGTTGATCCATGATTGATATTGGCCTTTCCAAGATGGCCCTGATCGGCGCCGTGGCGCTGATCGTCATCGGCCCCGAGAAGCTGCCGCGCGTTGCCCGCACGGTGGGTACGTTGCTGGGCAAGGCGCAGCGCTACGTGTCCGACGTGAAGGCCGAGGTCAACCGGTCCATGGAGCTCGACGAGCTCAAGAAGATGAAGGACACGGTCGAGAATGCCGCGCGCGATGTGCAGCAATCGGTGCAGACGAGCGCTAGCGAATTCGAGCGCGACTGGGCCGAAGCCACCGATACAGCGTACGCGCCGCTGCAGGAGCCGCCTTCGGTGGTACCTGCATATCGGCACCCCGGCAAGAACTGGCGCCTCAAGCGCGGGAGCACGCCGCAGTGGTACAAGGCCCGCAGCGGTGTGCGCACCAAGGCCCAGTCTGGCGCCGCCCGTGTGGCACGCTACCGCCCGCAGAAATTCCAGTGATCACCCTTCCACCGGGCAGCGCCGGCACCGCAGCGTGCATTTGCTGCGCGCCGCGCGGGCGGTGGTCCTGACGCCTACCAACCCTTTCCATGTCCGACACCCCATCCAAAGAAGACGAGCTGGCCGGTACCGAGCAGCCTTTTGTGCAGCACCTGGTAGAGCTGCGCGACCGCATGGTCAAGGCGTTCATCGCCATCGGGGTGGCTGCGGCCATCCTGTTCTTCTTCCCCGGGCCGGGCGCGCTTTACGACTTTCTGGCGGCGCCGCTGGTGGCGCACCTGCCCAAAGGCGCCACGCTGATCGCCACGTCGGTGATCTCGCCGTTCATGGTGCCGCTCAAGATCCTGCTGATGTCGGCATTCCTGCTGGCGCTGCCCTTTGTGCTGTGGCAGTTGTGGGCGTTTGTGGCGCCTGGCCTTTATTCGCACGAAAAGAAGCTGGTGCTGCCCCTGGTGATCTCCAGCACCTTGCTGTTCTTCATTGGCGTGGCCTTTTGCTACTACCTGGTGTTTGGCCAGGTGTTTGCCTTCATCCAGAGCTTTGCGCCCAAGAGCATCACCGCCGCGCCTGATATCGAGGCGTACCTGAGCTTCGTGCTGTCGATGTTCCTGGCCTTTGGCCTGGCATTCGAGGTGCCGATAGCGGTGGTCGTGCTGGCCCGCATGGGCGTGGTGTCGATCGAGAAGCTCCGGGATTTCCGCGGGTACTTCATCGTTATCGCTTTCGTGATTGCTGCCATCGTCACGCCGCCGGATGTGGTCTCGCAGTTGTCACTGGCTATCCCGATGTGCATCCTGTACCAGGTGGGGATCTGGGCCGCCCAGATTTTCATCAAGCACACCAAGGCACCCGAAGACGTACAGGAAACCGCTACCCATTCGTGATCCCTGTGGTGCAGCCCGGGCTCGCACCGCTCTGGGCCCGGGGGCCGTGCGGAATGGCGTATCGAGGATGCCTGTCGGTCAGCAAGTCAGCCGTGCACCTGCACGCTGGCCCCGGAATCCGAAACCCCGCATGCTCGCTGCAACCCTGCGGTGGTCTGGCCTTGGCGCCGCTCAAGGCCCCAACAAAGGCGTTTTCGACCATTTTTGGGTCTTGTCGGCCTCGGGTGCACATTTTGATTGCCTCTGTTGCTAGTGATTTAATAGCAAAAGGTATTGGCGTGTTGTCCCGATGCGGCAGCACCGAGGGCGGCCGCTCAGGCTTATCGAAACGCTGTTCGATACCTTCCAGCGATGGGCGCGACTGGCGAACCACCCCCACGTGGCTTGCCAGGGACACCCTCTTTCAGCGGGTTCCTAGCGCCGTACGTTGCGCTGCGGCCGGGGGCGCACGCCGGGGCTGATGTTCAGCTCCACCATCTTGTCGCCGCGCTGCACCACAAAGGGCGAAGTCTCGCCGGGTTTGAGGGCTGCCACGGCGGTGAGCAGCTCCGACACGTTGGCCACGTTCTTGCCATCCACGCGCACGATCACATCGCCGGGCCGCATGCCGGCCTGCGCGGCGGGGCCGTCCTGCAGCACGCCGGTGATGATCACGCCTTCGGTGGCCTTCACGCCGAATGTCTCGGCAAGCTCGGGCGAGAGTTCGTTGGGCTCCACGCCAATCCAGCCGCGCGTGACCTGGCCGTCTTTCACGATGCCGTCGAGCACCAGGCGCGCGGTAGAGACCGGAATGGCAAAGCCGATGCCCATGCTGCCGCCCGAGCGCGAATAGATGGCCGTGTTGATGCCCATCAGGTTGCCGTTCACGTCCACCAGCGCGCCGCCCGAATTGCCGGGGTTGATGGCCGCGTCGGTCTGGATGAAGTTCTCGAACGTGTTGATCCCCAGTTGCGTACGGCCCAACGCGCTGACGATGCCGCTGGTCACCGTCTGGCCCACGCCAAACGGGTTGCCGATGGCCAGCACCTGATCGCCCACCGCGAGCGCGTCGGAGTTGCCCAGCACGATCACCGGCAGCTTGTCGAGCTCGATGCGCAGGATCGCCAGGTCGGTGTCGGGGTCGGTGCCGATCACCTTGGCGCGGGCGCGACGGCTGTCGTTGAGCGTGACCTCGATCTCATCGGCGCCTTCGACCACATGGTTGTTGGTCAGGATGTAGCCGTCGGGGCTGACGATGACCCCGCTGCCCAGGCCTGCCTGCGCCTGGCTGCCCTGGTCACCAAAGAAGAACTGGAACCACGGGTCGTTGCTGCGCGGATGGCGCACGGCCTTGCTGGTGTTGATGCTCACCACCGCAGGCGCCGCCTTGCGCGCTGCCACGCTGAAGCTGCCGGCCACCGGTTGGGCCGCTGGGGTGGCGGGAGCCTCCAGCAGGGAGATGCCCGCGCCCGAGCGGGTGGTGCCCTTGCCCAGCCAGCTGGGCTGCAGGGTTGCCACGACGAAATAGGCCGCCACCAGCACGGTCACGGTCTGCGAGAAAAGGAGCCACATGCGCTTCATGGTTTTGGGATCGCTTGGAGATGCAGGAAAGGCCGAGTGCCCACGGGAGATGCAAGAAAGATTGTCGCTGAACGCACACGCCGCCTGCGGGCCGGGGCCGCGCCGCGCATGGCACCCAGGCCATCTTGCCACCAGCGTGAAATTTTTTTGACCGATATCGCCGCTTTCGTCAGCGTGTGCATGGTGTAAACCCTGTTGGGCTTGCGCGGTCGATGCCGACAATGAATTTGCAACATAGATTGCAATCAATTTTTTGGAGACAAAGACCATGACGCAAAGCAACAAACCTCGCCGCCGCGGCCTGCTCAAGGGCGCTGCAGTCGCTGCGGGCGCGATGAGCGCGCCGATGATCGCCACCGCGCAGACGACCACCAGCCTGCGCTTTCAAAGCACATGGCCTTCCAAGGACATCTTTCACGAGTACGCCCAGGACTTCGCCAAGAAGGTGAACGACATGGCCAGCGGCCGCCTCAAGATCGAGGTGCTCCCTGCGGGCGCAGTGGTTCCAGCGTTTCAGCTGCTCGAAGCCGTGGGCAAAGGCACGCTGGACGGCGGCCATGGCGTGGTGGCCTACCACTACGGCAAGAACTCTGCGCTGGCCTTGTGGGGTTCGGGCCCCGGTTTCGGGATGGACCCGAACATGCTGCTGGCCTGGCACAACTATGGTGGCGGCAAGGCGCTGCTGGACGAGATCTACCAGAGCCTGAATCTGGATGTGGTGTCATACCTCTACGGTCCCATGCCCACGCAGCCGTTTGGCTGGTTCAAGAAGCCTATCGCCAAGGCGGACGACCTCAAGGGTGTGAAGTTCCGTACGGTGGGCCTGGCCGTCGACATGTACACCGAGATGGGTGCAGCGGTAAATCCTCTGCCCGGCGGCGAAATCGTGCCAGCGCTGGATCGTGGATTGATTGACGGCGCGGAGTTCAACAACGCATCTTCGGACCGCCTGCTGGGCTTCCCGGACGTGGTCAAGAACTGCATGCTGCAGAGCTTCCACCAGAGCACGGAGCAGTTCGAAATCCTGTTCAACAAGGCAAAGCTCAACGCACTTCCTGCCGAACTTAAGGCCATCGTGGACTACGCCGTGCAGGCTTCGAGTGCCGACATGAGCTGGAAGGCGATCGAGCGCAACTCCAAGGACTATGACGAGCTCAAGAAGCAGGGCGTCAAGTTCTACAAGACTCCGGACGCCGTCCTCCGTGGCCAGCTGGCTGCGTGGGACAAGATCATGGAAAAGAAGGGTGGCGAGAACCCGATGTTCAAGAAGATCCTGGACTCGCAACGCGCGTTTGCACAGCGGGCGGGCCAGTGGCAAAACGACTACCTGGTCGACTTCAAGTTGGCCTACAACCACTACTTCGGCAAGGGGGCCAAGAAAGCCTGACCTGATGCATTGATGCAAGGGCGCCCGCAGGCATTGGCCTCTTGGGCGCCCATTTTTTTGTCCTGAGATGGGTAAGCCATGCAAAAACTATTACTTACAGTGGACCGGCTCTCGACCTGGTTTGGAAAGGCCTGCGCCTGGAGCGTCGTGGGCCTCACGCTGCTGATTACGTGGGAGGTGTTTTCCCGGTATGTCCTCAACAAGCCGAACGCCTGGGTGCTTGACGCCCAGATCATGTTGTACGGCGTGCTCTTCATGACCGCCGGGGCCTACACGCTGGCCAAGAGCGGCCATGTACGCGGGGATGTGCTGTACGGGTTCTTCCAGCCCCGCACGCAGGCCACCGTGGACCTGGTGCTCTACATCCTGTTCTTCCTGCCCGGCATCATCGCGCTCACCTACGCCGGCTGGTTTTTCTTCCAGGATTCGCTCGCCATGCGCGAGCAGACCTTCAATGCCGATCCGCTGCCCGTGTACCCGTTCAAGTTCGTGGTGCCGCTGGCCGGGGCTTTCCTTTTGCTGCAGGGCATTGTCGAAATCATCCGTTGTGTGATCTGTATCCGCACGGGCGAGTGGCCCAAGCGCGAGGGTGACGTCGAGGAAGTCGATGTCGACAAGCTCAAGCAGATGGTGCACGTGAAGGACTCGGACATCGAGGCCCTTGACCACCTGGCTGTGCAGAAGGGTGGCCGCCCATGAAGATCCGCAAAGAGCTTTATTTCGGCTTCACGCTGATGGGCGTGATCATTCTCGCGGCCCTCGCGATGGTGTTCAGCGTCGACAAGATGACCAACGGCCACTACGGCCTCCTGATGCTCTCGCTGGTGGTCGTAGCCATCATGCTGGGCTTTCCCACGGCGTTCACGCTGATGGGAATGGGGATGATGTTCGCGTTTTTTGCGTATCACTCCGGGGACCAGACGGCGGCCGGGGCACTCAAGCAGACGCTGGATCTGATGGTGCAGCGCGCCTTCTCGGTGATGGGCAATGATGTCCTGATCTCGATCCCGCTCTTCGTATTCATGGGCTATCTGGTTGAACGCGCCAACCTGATCGAAAAGCTGTTTCACAGCCTGCACCTGGCTCTGGCACGCTTGCCTGGCTCACTGGGGGTTGCCACCCTCGTCACATGCGCGGTGTTTGCCACTGCCACAGGCATCGTAGGTGCCGTGGTCACGCTGATGGGCCTGCTCGCCCTGCCGCAGATGCTGCGTGCCGGCTATGACGTGCGCCTGTCGGCCGGCACCATCACCGCGGGCGGTTGTCTCGGTATCCTGATTCCGCCGTCCGTGCTGCTCATCGTGTACGGCGCCACGGCGGGCGTATCGGTGGTTCAGCTGTACGCGGGTGCGTTCTTCCCAGGCATCATGCTGGCCGGCCTGTATATCGTGTACGTGGTCGTCATGGCCAAGCTCAGGCCTGACTGGGCGCCGCCCCTGACGGCCGAGCAGCGCATGGTACCGCTGCCAGCAGGGCTCAAGGCCATTGGCGCCACGTCAGATGGCTGGGCGTTAGGGAGCATCGTCAGCGCACTCAAGGGCAAGCGCAACCAGGCTGTTTCCACCCGGTATCTGCTGGGCCAGCTGGGCATTGCGCTGCTTCCGGCCATTCTCTTTGCGGTGGTGGCCGTGGCCAGCTATCAGAGCGCGACCCGCGTGGTTGTGGAGGAGGCTTACACCGAACTGCAGGCCATGGGTTCCGGGTCGAATGAAAGCTCTTCGTCTTCTGGTAGCAGTCTGGCGGAGCCCGAGGGCTCTGGTCTTTCCGAGCCTCCAGGCTCGGACGCGCTGGCCGAGCCACCAGGCGCACAGGCGGTGGCCGAGCCGCCGGGTGCCGAGCCAGCTTCCGCAGCAGCCCAGTCGTCGGGCGCGGTGGCAGAGCCGGCCGCTGCATCCGCTGCGGCTTCCGGGGCTGAAGGTGCTGCTACCACCAAACCCGCTCCTGTCGGCTTCTGGATCGGCCTGGGCGTGGGCGCCCTGGCACTGGTGACGTTTTACGGCATCCTGAGCTACGCGCGGCTTGAAGTGTTCAAGATGCTGCTGTCCAGCTTCTTCCCGCTGCTGGTGCTGATTCTCTCGGTGCTGGGATCCATCGTATTTGGCCTGGCCACGCCGACGGAAGCGGCCGCGGTGGGTGCGTTTGGCGGGTTCGTGCTGGCGGCGGCCTACCGGCAGCTGACCTTTGGTGTGGTCAAGGAGTCGGTGTTCCTGACCGCCAAGACCAGCGCCATGGTGTGCTGGCTGTTCGTGGGCTCTGCCATCTTCTCGGCCGCATTTGCGCTACTGGGCGGGCAGGAGCTGGTCGAGCAGTGGGTGCTGAGCATGAACCTCACCAAGACGCAGTTCCTGGTGCTGTCGCAGGTGATCATCTTCATCCTGGGCTGGCCGCTGGAGTGGACCGAGATCATCGTGATCTTCATGCCCATCTTCATCCCACTGCTGGACAACTTCGGGGTCGACCCGCTGTTCTTCGGTCTGCTGGTGGCCCTGAACCTGCAGACCGCCTTCCTGAGCCCACCGGTCGCGATGAGCGCGTTCTATCTGAAGGGCGTGGCGCCCAAGCATGTCACGCTCAACCAGATATTCGCGGGCATGCTGCCATTCATGGGGATCCAGATCGTGGCGATCGTCCTGCTGTACATGTTCCCCGCCATCGGCCTGTGGCTGCCCGAGGTGCTGTACAAGTAAAGCTGCGGCGGCACCGGCTACTGCCGGTGCATGGATGCACTGCAAGGCGCCTTCGGGCGCCTTGTTGCTTTGTGCGCTGCCTATCGCGGCGAGGTCACAGGCGGCTCCTCGCACGGCGCGCCTGCGCGTGTGTTCACAATACGGGGATGCGCACCGTTCTCACACACAGCACCAGCACCGTCAGCCGACAGGCTTTGCTGCAGGCTTTTGACAGCCTGCTGCAACCCCAGCTTTTCAAGGACTACGGGCCCAACGGCCTGCAGGTGGAGGGAAAGCCGCACATCACCCGCATTGTGAGCGGCGTGACAGCCAGCAGGGCGCTGATCGACGCAGCCATCGCTGCGGGTGCCGACGCGATCTTTGTGCACCATGGCCTGTTCTGGCGCGGGCAGGATGGATGCGTTACAGGCTGGATGAAGGAGCGGCTGGCCCGGCTGCTGGCGCACGACATCAACCTGTTTGCGTATCACCTGCCACTGGATGCCCACGCCGAGCTGGGCAACAACGCACAACTGGGTCGCGTGCTGGGGCTTGTCGCGGATGCGCGGTTTGGCGAGCAGAACCTGGGCTGCTGTGGCCCGGCGTCTTTCGACAGCGGCCAAGCACTGGCGGATCACGTGGCAAAGGCGTTGGGCCGCACGGTGACGCTGGTGCACCCCGAGGGCGACGCCCTCCGGCCGATCCGGCGCGTTGCGTGGTGCACGGGGGGAGCGCAGGGCTATTTCGAGCCGGCCATCGCCGCGGGTGCCGATGCTTTCATCACTGGCGAGATCTCGGAGCCGCAGGCGCACCTGGCACGGGAGATGGGGGTGTCTTTCATTGCTGCCGGACACCATGCCACTGAACGCTACGGCGCGCCCGCGGTGGCGGGGCAGGTGGCGGCCCAGCTGGGACTGGCCCATGCGTTCATCGACATCGACAACCCGGCATGATGCTGCCGAAACCTTTTTGCTATTAAAATAATAGCGTTTGAGGCAAGTAAATCAAGCGCCACCCCTCGTTTTTCCCCCAATTTCCATGAAAACCATTGCTATCACGCAAGGTGACTCGGCAGGTATCGGTCCCGAGATCATCGCCAAGGCGTTCCGGGATATGCCCGACGTGATGCGCGGCTGCTTCGTGGTGGGTGATGTGCCCACGCTGCGCAGGGCTGCGCAGCTTTTGGCTGGCCCCGGGTTGCCTGATCTGCCGGTAGCCTTGCTGGACGAGCCCGCGCAGGCATTGCACATGCCGCCGCGCTGCGTGCCCGTGCTGCAGCTGGCTGACATTCCCGGCCCGCAACCGTGGGGGCGCGTCAGCGCCGCGGCCGGGCAGGCAGCTGCTGCGTGCGTGAGCTGGGCTGCGCAGGCGGCGCTGGCCGGGCGGATCGACGCCATCGTGACGGCTCCGCTGCACAAGGAGGCGCTGGCAGCCGCGGGCGTGGATTTTCCGGGTCATACCGAACTGCTACAGGCCCAGGCGGCCGCGCATGCAGGGGTGGGCCTTCATGCAATGCCGGTCCGCATGATGCTGGCCAGTGATGAACTGCGCACGGTGCTGGTCAGCATCCACATGTCACTGCGCGACGCCATCGCCGCAGTCACGCACGACAACGTCTTGCAAACCCTGCGCATCACCGACGCGGCCCTGCGGCGCAGCCTGGGCCGCGGGCCGCGGATGGCGGTGGCGGGGCTCAACCCGCATGCTGGCGAGGGTGGGCTTTTTGGCCGCGAGGAAATCGAGGTGATTGCGCCGGCCGTGGCGGCAGCGCGGGCCGAGGGTCTGGATGTGACCGGGCCGTTGGCGCCGGACACCGTGTTCATGCGGGCCCGCAGCACCTCGCAGCGCGCGGGCGAGTTCGACGTGGTGATCGCGATGTACCACGACCAGGGCTTGATTCCGGTCAAGTACCTGGGCGTGGACAAGGGCGTGAACGTGACGCTGGGCTTGCCGCTGGTGCGTACCAGTCCCGATCACGGCACGGCCTTCGATATCGCAGGTCAGGGGAAGGCTGACCCCGCAAGCCTTGTTGAGGCAGTGCGCATGGCGCGCCTGCTTGCGGGATGACGGACCTGGCCAGTACTCGGTGCGCCGCGGCCACTCCGGCGCAGTTGCGCCTACCTTGCCGGCTGCGCCCGGGCGGCGAAAAGGCCGTGTCCGCACCGAGCGCCGCCATGAAGACGGCGACGATTGCTCAGCGGCCTCGCGCGACCACCGTCAGCGCTTGAGGCTGTCGCGGATTTCGCGCAACAGCACGATGTCTTCGGGCGGAGCAGCAGGCGCCGGTGCAGGTGCGGCGGGCGCTTCGCGCTTCATCCGGTTGATCTGCTTGACCATCAGGAAAATGATGAACGCCAGGATGACGAAGTTGACGGCCACCGTGAGAAAGCTGCCATAGGCCAGTACCGGTACGCCGGCCTTCTTGAGGGCGTCCAGCGTCATGGCTGTGCCGGGCGGCACGTTGCCCAGTGCGATGAAATGGCTGGAAAAGTCCAGCTTGCCGAACGCGAGGCCCACGATGGGCATGATCAGATCGGACACCACAGAGTCGACGATCTTGCCGAAGGCCCCGCCAATGATCACGCCGACGGCAAGGTCAATCACGTTGCCCTTGACGGCAAATTCCCTGAACTCCTGCATCATTCCCATGGGTCCCCTCCAGTTACTGTTTTTGAGATGCGCAAGTATCTCCGAGTGCAGCACCGCGTCAACACCAGTTCACAATCGAATACCCATTTTCACTCCGCTACAATTCGAGGTTGACCCAAACAATAGCGATGTTTACCGAGGATCCCCATGAGTGACACACCAGTCGACACCAGTAAAAGGACGTGGCTGATTGCGTCCGGATGTGCCGGTGCCGCTGGCGGAGTGGCCGTTGCCGTGCCCTTCGTCAGTAGTTTTCAGCCTTCGGAGAAAGCCAGAGCTGCCGGCGCAGCGGTTGAGGTGGATATCTCCACCTTGCAGCCCGGCGAAAAGGTGACCGTCGAATGGCGCGGCAAACCTGTGTGGATCTTCAAGCGCACTCCCCAGCAGCTGGAGTCCCTGGCCCAGACGGAGCCCCAGCTGGCCGACCCCAAGTCGGACCGCAACACGTACCCAACGCCTGAGTACGCCAAGAATCAGCACCGCTCGATCAAGCCCGAAGTGTTTGTCGGTGTCGGCATCTGCACTCACCTTGGCTGCTCGCCCGGCGACCGGCTGCAGGCCGGTCCCCAGCCGTCCCTTCCTGACGACTGGCACGGCGGTTTTCTGTGCGCCTGCCATGGTTCCACTTTCGATGTGGCCGGCCGCGTCTTCAAGAACAAGCCCGCGCCCGACAACCTGGAAGTGCCGCCGCACATGTACCTGTCCGATACGCTGCTGCTCATCGGCGAAGACAAGAAGGCCTGAGGTAAATCGACATGGCTGAATTCAAGGAAATCTCCCCCAATGCATCGGCCGGCGCCAAGGTGACGAACTGGTTTGAGAACCGGTTTCCTACCGCATTTGACGCCTATAAGGTGCACATGTCGGAGTACTACGCTCCGAAGAACTTCAACTTCTGGTACATCTTCGGCTCGCTGGCGCTGGTGGTGCTCGTGATCCAGATCGTGACCGGTATTTTCCTGGTCATGCACTACAAGCCCGACGCCAATCTGGCGTTCGCCTCGGTCGAATACATCATGCGTGATGTGCCGTGGGGCTGGCTGATCCGCTACATGCACTCCACCGGTGCGTCGGCCTTCTTCGTGGTGGTGTACCTGCACATGTTCCGTGGTCTCATCTACGGCAGCTACCGCAAGCCACGTGAGCTGGTCTGGATCTTCGGCTGCGCCATTTTTCTGTGCCTGATGGCCGAAGCCTTCATGGGCTACCTGCTGCCATGGGGCCAGATGTCCTACTGGGGTGCGCAGGTGATCGTGAACCTGTTTGCAGCCATCCCTTTCATCGGTCCTGACCTGGCTCTGCTGATCCGTGGTGACTTCGTGGTGGGTGACGCCACGCTGAACCGCTTCTTCAGTTTCCACGTGATTGCTGTGCCTCTGGTTCTGCTCGGTCTGGTGGTGGCCCACCTGCTGGCCCTGCACGATGTGGGTTCCAATAACCCCGACGGCGTGGAAATCAAGGGTCCGAAGGCTCCCAAGGATGCCAACGGCAAGCCGCTGGATGGCGTGCCGTTCCACCCGTACTACACGGTGCATGACATCTTTGCGCTGAGCATGTTCCTGATGGCGTTTACCGCCGTGGTGTTCTTCGCGCCGGAGTTTGGCGGCTACTTCCTTGAGTACAACAACTTCATCCCGGCTGATCCGCTGGTGACTCCGTTGCACATTGCCCCGGTGTGGTACTTCACGCCGTTCTACTCGATGCTGCGCGCGATCACGACCGAAATGATGTACGTGCTGGTCCTGTGCGTGCTGGCGGCGGCTGCCTTCGGCGTCCTTAAGGCAAAGCTGCCTGGCTTCATCAAGGCAGGTATCGCAGTGGGTGCTCTGGTGGGTGTGGCCTTGCTGCTGTCCATCGATGCCAAGTTCTGGGGCGTGGTTGTGATGGGCGGCGCCGTGATCATCCTGTTCTTCCTGCCTTGGCTGGATCACAGCCCCGTGCGCTCGATCCGCTATCGCCCTGACTGGCACAAGTACCTGTACGCCGTGTTCGTGATCAACTTCCTGATCCTCGGCTACCTGGGTGTCCAGCCTCCGTCGCCGATTGGTGAGCGTGTGTCGCAGGTGGGTACGTTGTTCTACTTCGGGTTCTTCCTGCTGATGCCTTGGTGGAGCCGTATCGGCGAGGCCAAGCCAGTGCCTGACCGCGTGACCTTTGTGGCGCACTGAGCCCAGGAGATAACAACAATGAAGAAAATCATCCTCACGTTGGTGGCGGCCGTTGGGCTCGCAGCTGGCTCCGCGTTTGCGGCAGGCGGTGGCATTCCGCTCGACAAGGCGCCGGTCAAGACGAACGATCTGGCTTCGCTCCAAAACGGCGCCAAGATTTTTGTCAACTACTGCCTTAACTGCCATTCGGCAGCTTTCATGCGTTTCAACCGCCTGAAGGACATTGGCCTGACCGACCAGCAGGTCAAGGACAATCTCCTGTTCACCACGGACAAGGTGGGCGAGACCATGAAATCGGCGATCGACCCCAAGCAGGCCAAGGCCTGGTTCGGTGCCAATCCGCCTGACCTGACCGTGATCGCGCGCTCGCGTTCCGGTGCAGGTGGTCCCGGTGTTGATTACCTCTACACCTACATGCGCACCTACTACCGAGACGAAAACAAGCCCACAGGCTGGAACAACCTCGTCTTCCCCAATGTCGGCATGCCCCATGTGCTGTGGGAATTGCAAGGCGAACGCCGCCCGATTTTTGAAGAGCACGAAAGCCACGGACACAAGACCCAGGTCTTCAAGGGTTGGGAGCAGGTCAAGCCCGGTCTGATGACGCCGCTTCAATATGATCAAACCATCGGCGACCTGGTGAATTACATGCAGTGGATGGCGGAGCCCGCCCAAAACACGCGCAAGCGTGTGGGTGTTTGGGTTCTGATTTTCCTGGGTGTGTTCACAATCATCGCCTGGAGGTTGAACGCAGCCTTCTGGAAAGACGTGAAGTAAACGCCACATCGATCACTGGCACCCCTGCGGGTGCCAATTGGTTTTTTGCAGAGTGGGCGCTTTGGCGTCCCACTCTTTTGATTTTTAGGAGCCTCACACCATGATGGTGCTTTACTCGGGTACGACCTGTCCCTTCTCTCACCGCTGCCGTTTTGTCCTGTTCGAGAAGGGCATGGACTTCGAGATCCGCGATGTGGACCTGTACAACAAGCCCGAAGACATCAGCGTGATGAACCCCTACGGGCAGGTGCCTATCCTGGTCGAGCGCGATCTGATCCTGTACGAATCGAACATCATCAACGAGTACATTGACGAGCGCTTTCCCCATCCGCAGCTGATGCCCGGCGACCCGGTCGATCGTGCACGCGTTCGCCTGTTCCTGCTGAACTTCGAAAAGGAACTGTTCGTGCACGTGAACGCGCTGGAATCGCGGGCCACCAAAGGCAATGAAAAGGCACTGGAAAAGGCGCGCGCGCACATCCGTGACCGCCTCACCCAGTTGGCCCCAGTGTTCCTCAAGAACAAGTACATGCTGGGCGACAATTTCTCGATGCTGGATGTGGCCATTGCGCCGCTTCTGTGGCGCCTTGATTACTACGGCATCGACCTGAGCAAGAACGCGGCCCCGCTGCTCAAGTATGCAGAGCGCATCTTCTCGCGCCCGGCCTACATCGAAGCACTGACGCCTTCCGAAAAGGTGATGCGCAAGTAACTGCGCCGGTAGTTTTTCATCGCTTTCCCGTCACGTCGCTTTTCCTCCGAATCCATGACTCCACCGGAATCCACCTCGACGCGCCCTTACCTGATTCGTGCCCTATACGAGTGGTGCACCGACAACGGGTTGACGCCCTATGTTGCCGTGCGCGTCGATGATTCCGTGCAAGTGCCGCGTGAATACGTAAAGGATGGAGAGATCGTGCTGAATGTCAGTTTCGACGCGACCAGTTCCTTGCAGCTCGGCAATGACTTCATCGAGTTCAAGGCGCGGTTTGGTGGCAAGCCGCGGGACATTCTGGTGCCGATCGGCCGGGTCATTGCGATCTATGCGCGTGAAAACGGGCAGGGAATGGCTTTCCCGGCCCCCGTCGACGTACTGGAAAGTGGCATCACTGAGCGGACGATGCACCACGCCCCTGCAGTGGAGCCGGCTGCACATGCACCGCAGGATCCTCCCATCGTCGGTGTCTCTGGCGCAGCACACGACGAGCGTGTTGTCCAACTGGTCACCAGTGACGATAGCCGAAAGCCGGGCGACGATGGGGATGCACCGCGTCCATCGCCGGCTGGGGGAAGCTCCCGGCCCTCTCTCAAGCGCATCAAATAGCTCGTCCAATTTGGTTTCAAGCCCCTTTTTGCGCGCTAGAATTCAAGTCTCGCCGGTTTAGCTCAGTTGGTAGAGCACCCGCCTTGTAAGCGGTAGGTCGTCAGTTCGATTCCGACAACCGGCACCATATCCCCCGATTTCGCCTCTTTGGGTACGCCCCAGACCACTCGCCGCACAAACCGTCAGGTTTGAACTTTGAGGCGAATCGCGTTAACCTCCCACCCCCGGCTACGCAGATGCGCTTGCAGAGCAGGCGCCAGTTGACGCAATTTGGCGGCAGCGGAGTTGCTTTTGACAAGCAAGCACCAAGAATCTCCATCAATGGGGCCTGCCTGAATGCCTGCCCGAAGCCCGGCCGGTATCAATGTTTCGATCGCCTTGAGTCTTTCGCTGGATTCGCGCGTCAATGCCGTCAGTCGCGCCAGCGTCGGAGAGTCCTGGCTGGCCTGCTGAAGGCTGACTGCGTAGTGGCGGCGGCTCATGGGGGCGAAGTCTTCAGTTTGGAGGGGACAAAGTGCATGTGATTATCACGGACGCCCGGCTTGCACGCAGCCGCGCGATCCATCTGTCTGGCGCCAAGCTGCTCCTCTTCGGGCTCGGGCTTTCACTGTGCCTCATGGTTGTCGCGGCGGCTCTATACCACTGGGTGTTCCTCAAGGGTGCGCGCGAGGGCTGGCCCATTGTCGGCTCGCTGGTGCGCCTCGTGGTGAAGGACGACTTCGCCGAGCGGGACCGTTACATGCGGGCCAACCTCGATGCCATGGCGCGGAGGGTGGGGGAAATGCAGGCCAGAATGGTGCAACTCGAATCTCTCGGCGACCGCGTGATGGGGCTGGCTGGCATGCCCACCCCTGAGCCGATCAAACCTGATGCTCGAGGGGGCGCTCTGGTGAGTGCGCGAAGTCTCTCGATGGAGGAGTTGCAGGCGACCCTCGATGAGCTTGAGCAGCTGACCCACCAGCGTGTGGACCTGATGACCGTGCTGGAGTCCAGGCTGTTCGATCAGCACATTCGCAAGAAAATGATCCCCACTCACGCGCCCGTGACCGGGCGGACGGCGGGGTCCGGTTTTGGCTGGCGAGTCGACCCGATCACAGGGCAGTCGGCACTGCACACAGGTCTGGACTTTCAGGCTGATACCGGAACGCCCATACTGGCTGCGGCAGGCGGCATGGTCGTGACGCAGGAGTTTCATCCCGCCTACGGAAACATGGTTGAGATCGACCATGGCAACCAGTTGGTCACCCGCTACGCACATGCGTCCAAGACAATGGTCAAGCGGGGAGACATCGTGCGCCGCGGCCAAAAGATCGCCGAAGTCGGGACCACGGGTCGCTCCACAGGCGCACATCTTCATTTCGAGGTGCTGGTGCAGGGTGTATTCCAGGACCCTCAAAAATTCCTCAGTGCGGGTGGGGTTGCCCCCCAGCTGGCAGCTGCGCCTGCGTCATCATCTCGCTAGCCCCTCGAGGGCGCATGGCTGGCGGGTAAAATCACCGGTCCGGCATCTGGCGCACCGCATTGCAATGCTTGCAATCGGCAGCGCCGGACCCACTTGATCTCAATTCATCTTAGGGATTTCGGTCGTCTGGCGTGCTGCCTCTGGCGCATCAGGCGGTCCTGTTCGCATGGCCACCAACTTCCTCACCAAACTTTTCGGCAGCCGCAACGACCGGCTCCTCAAGCAGTACCGCAAGACGGTGACCCGCATCAATGCGATGGAGCCCGACTACGAGAAGCTGTCGGATGAGCAGCTGCGCGCCAAGACGCAGGAGTTCAAGGATCGCGTTGCCAACGGGACTTCGCTGGACGATTTGTTGCCCGAAGCGTTCGCCGTGGTCCGCGAAGGCTCCAAGCGCGTAATGAAAATGCGCCACTTCGATGTGCAGATGCTCGGGGGCATGGCGCTTCACTTCGGCAAGATCTCGGAAATGCGCACAGGCGAGGGCAAGACGCTGACCGCCACGCTGCCGGTGTACCTCAATGCCCTGTCGGGCAAGGGTGTGCACGTCGTGACCGTCAATGACTACCTTGCAAACCGTGACGCGCAGTGGATGGGCCGCTTGTACAACTTTCTGGGCTTGTCGGTGGGTATCAACCTGCCCAACATGCCGCGCGAGGAAAAGCAGGCAGCTTACCGTGCTGACATCACCTACGGTACCAACAACGAGTATGGCTTTGACTACCTGCGCGACAACATGGTCTATGAGGCGGGCGATCGCGTTCAGCACGGACTGAATTTCGCTATCGTCGACGAGGTGGACTCGATCCTGATTGACGAGGCGCGCACACCGCTGATCATCAGCGGCCAGGCCGAAGACCACACCGCGATGTACATCGCGATGAACAAGGTGATGCCCTTGCTTGTGCGACAGGAGGGCGAGGCAGACCCCCGCACCGGTGAAGGCGTGACCAAGCCGGGCGACTTCACGCTCGACGAAAAAACACACCAGGTATTCCTGACGGAGCAAGGCCATGAAACCGCAGAGCGCGTGCTCGCGAGCCAGGGCCTGATCGCCGAGGGCGCGTCGCTGTACGATCCTGCCAACATCACGCTGATGCATCACCTGTACGCAGCGCTGCGTGCCAACAACCTGTACCACCGCGATCAGCATTACGTAGTACAGAACGGCGAGATCGTCATCGTTGACGAGTTCACCGGACGGCTGATGTCCGGCCGCCGCTGGAGTGAAGGCCTGCACCAGGCTGTGGAAGCCAAGGAAGGCGTGAAGATCCAGGCCGAGAACCAGACGATGGCCTCGATCACCTTCCAGAACTATTTCCGTCTGTACGGAAAGCTGGCGGGCATGACGGGTACGGCCGATACCGAAGCCTACGAGTTCCAGGAAATCTATGGCCTCGAAACGGTCGTCATCCCGCCCAACCGCCCCAGCAAGCGCGATGACCAGCTAGACCGCGTCTACAAAACGACGCGCGAGAAGTATGAGGCGGCCATCAAGGACATCCGTGAATGCCACGAGCGCGGCCAGCCTGTCCTGGTGGGCACCACGTCGATCGAAAACTCCGAGATCATCGATGAGCTGCTGAAAAAGGAAGGCCTGCCGCATCAGGTACTCAACGCCAAGCAGCATGCGCGTGAGGCGGACATCGTCGCCCAGGCCGGACGTCCAGGCATGATCACCATTGCCACGAACATGGCAGGGCGGGGTACTGACATTGTGCTGGGGGGCAATATCGAGAACGATGTAGCCGCCATTGAAGCGGACGAATCCCTCAGCGAAGCAGACCGATCCGCGAAGGTGGCTGCCTTGCGCGAGCAGTGGAAGATAGACCACGAGAAGGTCACGGGCCTCGGCGGCCTGCGCATCATTGCGACAGAGCGCCACGAATCGCGTCGTATCGACAACCAGCTGCGTGGTCGTTCTGGACGCCAGGGCGATCCCGGATCGTCGCGCTTTTATCTGAGCCTGGACGACTCGCTGATGCGGATCTTCGCCGGCGACCGCGTGCGGGCGATCATGGACCGCCTGAAGATGCCCGATGGCGAGGCCATCGAAGCCGGCATCGTCACGCGCAGCATCGAGTCGGCCCAGCGCAAGGTGGAAGCCCGCAATTTCGACGTGCGCAAACAGCTGCTGGAATATGACGACGTTTCCAACGACCAGCGCAAGGTGATCTACCAGCAGCGCAACGACATCCTAGACGCGAGCGATCTGTCCGACGTGATTGCTGCCATGCGCGAAGACTGCATGACCGACCTGGTGCGCCAGTACGTCCCGGTGGAATCGCTGGAAGAGCAGTGGGATATCCCTTCGCTCGAGAAGGCGCTGGCTGACGACTGGCACGTGAAGATGGACCTGCAGCAGCAAGTGCAGGCCGCCACCGCCATCACCGACGACGAGATCCTGGAGAAGGTTGTGGCTGCGGCACATGCTTCGTTTGAAGCCAAGGTGGAACAGGTCGGGCGTGAAAACTTCACACAGTTCGAACGCATGGTCCTGTTGCAGGGTTTTGACTCCAACTGGCGAGACCACCTGAGCGCACTGGACTATCTGCGCCAGGGCATTCACTTGCGGGGCTATGCACAAAAGCAGCCCAAGCAGGAGTACAAGCGTGAAGCGTTTGAACTGTTCCGCCAGCTGATCGACCACGTCAAAAACGAAGTCACCAAGATCCTGATGACGGTACAGGTGCAGTCGCCCGAACAGCTTGACCAGGCAGCCCAGGACTTGGAAGCGCGTGGCGAGAGCATTGCCAATGTGACGTACACCGCGCCCACGGCGACGGGCGAGGCCGAGGTGATTGCTGCCGGACAGACGGCTGGAGGCGATGCGTCAGCAGCCCTGCCCGAGGGAATGCGTGTGGGACGCAACGACCCCTGCCCATGCGGTAGCGGCAAGAAGTTCAAGCAGTGCCACGGCAAGCTGGCCTGATGTGCCGATAGTGGTTGGTGGCGAGCGGCGCTTTGGCCCTGCCACATGACCCGAGAGTGCCTGCCAACCATTGACGACACGGGCTGCGGCCCGTGTCGTCATTTGGATCGCTGGTTTTTCCGATAATTGCAAAAGTCATCCACAGAAGGTCACCATGCCCGTCAATCTCTCTGCCCCCGTTGCCGCCGACCTGCACCCTGTCGCGGGCGTTCGTATTGGTGTTGCCGAAGCCGGTATCCGCAAGGCCAACCGCAAGGACCTCACCGTGTTCCTGCTGGACGAAGGTGCCAGTGTGGCGGGCGTGTTCACCAAAAACCGGTTCTGTGCTGCTCCGGTGCAGCTCAGCCGTGAGCATCTGGCAGCGGGCCAGGGCATCCGGGCCATGGTCATCAACACAGGCAATGCCAATGCCGGGACGGGTGCTGACGGCCTGGTGCGCGCGCGCGCTACGTGCATCGCCCTTGCGCGGCAGCTCAATCTGGCGCCGGAGCAGATCCTGCCGTTTTCGACAGGCGTGATCATGGAGCCACTGCCGCACGACCGTATCGAGGCCGGACTCCCTGCGGCGATTGCCGACGCGCGGGCTGACCACTGGGCGCGCGCAGCCGAGGGGATCATGACCACCGACACCATCCCCAAGGCGTTCTCTGCGCAGGCCCAGGTGGGCGGGGCGACGGTCTCCATCACTGGCATCAGCAAGGGCGCAGGCATGATCCGCCCCAACATGGCGACCATGCTCGGCTTCATGGCTACAGACGCCTGTGTGCACCCGTCTGTCATGCAGCAACTGGCGCGGGAACTGGCCGACGGGTCATTCAACCGCGTCACGATCGACGGTGATACTTCCACCAACGACTCGTTCGTGGTGGTGGCCACCAACAAGGCGGCCCACGCGCCCATCATGGATCTGGGCAGCGCCGAAGGCCAGGCGCTCAAGAACTCCATGATGAGGGTGTCGCAGCAACTCGCCCAGGCGATCGTGCGCGACGGCGAGGGCGCCACCAAGTTCATCACGGTGCGGGTAGAGGGGGGCAAGACGGGCGAAGAATGCCGCCAGGTTGCGTACGCCATTGCCCACTCGCCACTCGTCAAGACCGCTTTTTTCGCCAGCGACCCCAACCTCGGCCGTATTCTGGCGGCCGTGGGTTACGCAGGCATCGAAGACCTCGACCAGACCGGCATTGATCTGTACCTGGACGATGTGCATGTGGCTGTTCAAGGCGGCCGTAATCCGGCGTACCGCGAGGAGGACGGCCAGCGCGTGATGAAGCAAAGTGAGATCACGGTGCGTGTAGTGCTGGGTCGCGGTGCGGCGGCAGACACGGTGTGGACCTGTGATTTCAGCCACGAATACGTGACCATCAATGCGGACTACCGGTCCTGACCGTGCATTTGCTATCAATTAAATAGCTATCAGGCATTGATTGGTAAGGGCTACGAGCCAAAATGAACCAAAAATTCGAAAATCTCATCGAACGTGCCGAGCAGCTGATTGCGCGCATCGAATCCGTGTTGCCGCAGCCCCTGGGAGCGCCCGACTGGTCGGCTGCCATCGCATGGCGGTATCGCAAGCGCAGCAGTGGCCATGGATCGCTCGAGCCTGTGCGCCATGTTGCCCAGATGCGGATGGATGACCTTCAGGAAATCGATCCCCAAAAAGCCAGGATTGAGCGCAACACCGAGCAGTTCGTATTGGGCAAACCAGCCAACAACGTTCTGCTCACTGGCGCCCGCGGCACCGGCAAATCTTCATTGATCAAGGCCTGCCTCAACGCATTTTCCGCTCGCGGTCTGCGACTGATCGAGGTGGACAAGGCTGATCTCGTGGATCTGCCAGACATCGTGGATGTAGTAGCCGGGAGACCTGAAAAATTCATCGTGTTTTGCGATGACCTCAGCTTTGAAGACGGTGAACCAGGCTACAAAGCGCTCAAGTCGATCCTGGACGGCTCGGTGGCTGCATCGAGCCCGAACGTGCTCATCTACGCGACCAGCAACCGCCGCCATCTGCTGCCCGAGTACATGGCCGAGAACCGCACGTACACCCACACGGCCGACGGTGAAGTACACCCTGGAGAGGCGGTCGAAGAGAAGATTTCACTGTCCGAGCGCTTTGGCCTGTGGGTGAGCTTTTATCCCTTCAGTCAGGACGAATATCTGGCCATCGTGGGCCAGTGGCTGGCGTCCCTGGGCGTACCTGCCGCCGATATTGCGGCAGCGCGCGCCGAGGCACTGGTATGGGCGCTCGAACGTGGCTCTCGCAGTGGGCGCGTGGCATACCAGTTTGCACGCGACTATGCAGGTCGGCGCGGTGGTTGAGGGATCAAGGATGCCGGCCCCCGTTTCCACCGTTGCACCGCGCAAGCACACTGAGGTAGCGGTAGGTATCCTGCTGCGCAGTGACGGTGCTTTGCTGCTCTCTACCCGCCCGCCTGGCAAGCCCTACGCCGGTTATTGGGAGTTTCCGGGCGGCAAACTGGAGGAGGACGAAACCGTCGAGCAGGCACTTCGTCGGGAGCTCATCGAGGAACTGGGCGTCACCATCGGCCCTGCCGCGATCTGGAAGGTTACTGAACACGACTACCCCCATGCTTTGGTCCGTTTGCACTGGTGCAAGGTCCATGAGTGGACAGGTGTGTTTGAAATGCGCGAAGGCCAACAGATGCAATGGCAACAGCTTCCTCTTACCGTGGCACCTGTGCTGCCGGGGGCGTATCCGGTCCTGGACTGGCTTGCGCAGGAGCGGGGCTTGGAGGGCGCGGCTTGCGCGTCCCCATTGGAGCCCGGCGTCTAAAGGATGGGGCTGTCGATGGCGAAATTCAGCACCGCCGTCGGGACCATATGCAGGTAGCCTGCGGGAGCGATGACTGCGCAAAACTCGGCGCAGTGCGTGGATGTGGCGCCCTGGCGATTCAGGGAGGGCGAACTTGCAAGGCGGAACGCTGTCCGACGGCACTGCAAGGCGCTCGGGCGTTGAACCCCCTGCGCATGTCTGTTGTGCCCAATGTCTCGAGCATGTAGGATGCGGCTCCATGCGGCTGTCACCCGAGCCGCATTCCGATGGGCTGACAGCTCCTCAGTGCTCCGTCTTCGGATCGCCGTATGACGCATCCATGGGTGGAGCTTCAGTTGGCAGGCGAAAGTCTTCACTAGCCCATGCGCCCAAATCGACCTGTTTGCAGCGCTCGCTGCAAAACGGCCGGTAGGCGTTGGTGGGTGCGTACACGCTGTCACCGCCGCAGGATGGGCATACGACGATACGGGCGGCGGAAGCCGCGAGTGGGGAGGTTTTGCCCATGGTGGCACGTCGTCAATGAAGGTGGATTTATGCGATGGGAGGGCCGCAGCTGGACGCGGCATGCTTTGGCTTCAGGCGCAAAGCGTGAGTTCAAAAGCGGCGTCTTCTGCGCAGGCATGCAGCCGCATATCGTCTTGCATGCGCATCAGGCGCACCGACACAATCAGCCGGTTTCCGCTGATCTCCGGAATGAGGTCGAGCGCCGGATCGATGCGAAGCCGCAGCAACTGGAACGTGCGCCCTTGCGGCAGCGTCTGCTGAAACTGCCCACGTTCTGCCGCAACCTTCTGCGGTACTCCTGAATCACGCAGCAACTTGAGCAGCACATAAATCGACTCCGCCAGAGGCGAGAGCGTCGAAGCCCATCCTTCAAGGGCCTGTTGGCGGACCGTGTGCGGGTGGTGCTGCCATGCGTAATATGCCGGCAGATCGAAGCCGCAAGTGCCGCCTGGTATGCCCACCCGGCTGCGAATGCTCATCAGCCAGTCATTTTCAGTGAGCGAATGCCCCGACTTGCCCGTCTGGCTGTTGAGCGCCTGGAAGCAACGATCCAGCTGCTCGATCACCGCGTCAAGCGCCGTCTCCGAGATGGATGGGTTGCCACGGTAACTGTCGAGCTGGTGCTTGTGTTTTTCGATGTCCTTGAGCACATCCGATTTGAGATCGGCCCGCGCGGCTACATCCATGATCTCGAAGATCGTGACCAACGCAAAATGGTGGTCCAGTGCATGGTGTCGCGGTATCAGTTCACCCAGCCGGCGGAACAGCTGCTCAAGCCGCAGATAGGTTCTGAGGCGCTCGTTGAAAGGGTATTCGTAAAGAATCACGCTGGCGGGTTCCTCGGGCTCAGGCGGCTGACGGACGCAAATGATGCGCTGCCGGTCATTTGAAAAGCTCGCACGTCGATGTCCGCTGCATCATAGCCCGAACAACGCAGCCACTTGAGAAACGTCAGCCTTCAGCTGGCTCAGGGAGCGATTGCGTCCGTTGGCAATCAGGATGTCTGCTGCGGCGCGTCTCTTATTCCGTGTGGCCTGTGAAGCGATGATGTTCTGTACCACCTCCGCCGCAAGGCTGTTTCGCTGCATCACCCGCATCACTTGGGTATCGGCATCGCAGTCCACCACGATCACAGCATCTAGTCGTCTCGCCCATCGTCCCGATTCCACCAGCAAGGGCACGTCGAAAACGATCAGCGGGCATCCACGGTTCGCTGCCTCCTGCGCCTGCATTTCGCTCTGCCATCCCACGAGCGGGTGAATGATGGACTCCAGACGGGATCGCGCTTCAGGACGAGTGAACGCGAGCGCACGCATTTTTTCCCGGTCAAGTGCGCCGAGCGTATCAATGAAATCGGCTCCGAAGGAGGCCTGTATGGCGGCGATTGCCGCTCCACCCGGGCCCGTCACACCACGCGCGATGCGGTCCGCATCGACCAGCGCGGCGCCAGCGGCGCCAAGCAACTCGCCGACGGTACTTTTACCGCTACCAATGCCGCCGGTCAGGCCGATTCTTGCTGCGCGCATTCCGGGCGTGCCGGTCACCGTCAACCCGGTTTCAAAGGCCGAAGGGCCTGAACACCGTTGCGACGATTGCCTGCGGACCGAACACCATGGCAGTGAGTCCCGCGCCCACCAGAAACGGTCCAAACGGTATGTAGCCACCCTCGCGCAGACCGCTGAAGACTTTCATCGCGATACCGACGATGGCGCCGATCACAGACGACATCAGGATGATGGGGACCAAGGCTTGCCATCCGAACCATGCACCCAGTGCGGCAAACAGCTTGAAGTCACCATAACCCATGCCTTCTTTCCCCGTGACCAGTTTGAAACCCCAATACACCAGCCAGAGTGAAAGATAGCCGGCCGCAGCCCCGAATACGGAATCGAGCAAAGGAACATTTATCCACTGCATCGCCGCCGCAAGCAGCCCGGCCCAAAGCAGCGGCAACGTGATGTCATCTGGAAGGAATGTGGTGTCCCAGTCAATGAAAGCCAACGCCACCAAAGCGGCGGAAAACCCGCACCACGCAAGCCCCGCGGGGCTCAGGCCCCAGCGGTAACCGCAGTAGAAAAAGAGGGCACCAGTGAACAGCTCCACCACTGGATAACGCAAGCTGAGATGCACGTTGCAAGCAGAGCACCGGCCACGAAGAAAAATGTAGCTCAGAACAGGAACGTTCTCATACCACCGCACAACATGGCCGCAGGCTTGGCAGCGCGACCGAGGAGTGAGCAGATTGAAAGTCGCCTTAGGAGTTGCAGATATCTCTTCGCCACTCACACTCGCGTTGTAACTGGCAGCCTCAGTGGCCCACTGGCGCTCCATCATCTGGGGGAGCCGGTAGATGACCACGTTCAGAAAACTGCCGATTAACAATCCGAAGACGCAGGCAATGCCGCCGTCCCATAACGGTTCGAATCCCATCAGACAACTTGGCCGAGTTTGAAGATGGGGAGATACATCGACACCACGATTCCACCGATCAGCGTGCCGAGAAACACGATGATGATGGGTTCCATAAGGCTGGAAAGGCCTGCAACCATCTCATCCACTTCCGCTTCGTAAAAGTCTGCAGCCTTGCCCAGCATGTGATCGATGGACCCGGACTCTTCGCCAATGGCACACATCTGGAGCACCATCGAAGGAAACACGTTCGCGTTGCCCATCGCTGCGGTGAGGCTGGTACCGGTAGAAACCTCCTGCTGGATTTTTTCGGTCGCAATGGAGTACACCGAATTGCCCGATGCACCACCCACTGAATCGAGAGCCTCGACCAAAGGAACCCCGGCTGCAAACATCGTTGCCAGCGTACGTGTCCACCGGGCCACGCAGGACTTGTCAATCAGCGGGCCGAAAACTGGAATCTTCAGCAGGAGCCGATCCATGAACTTCTGCATTTTTTCGCTGCGGCGCCACGCCTGCATGAAAAAATAGAACCCGCCTCCGATTCCCCCGAAGATCAACCACCACCACTTTACGAACGTTTCGCTGATCGCCATTACGAACAAAGTCGGAGCGGGCAGATCAGCGCCAAAGGATGTGAAGACTTCCTTGAACGCCGGGATCACGAAAATCATGATGACTGCCACGACGACGAAGGCCACGATCACCACGGATATCGGATACATCAAGGCGGAGCGAATCTTGGATTTTATCGCTTCCGTTTTCTCCATGTAGGTGGCCAGGCGATCCAGCAGCGCTTCCAGAATACCTGCAGCTTCGCCCGCCTCAACCAGGTTGCAGTAGAGCGTATCGAAATACATCGGATGCTTGCGAAACGCAGCGTTCAGGGACGTGCCAGTTTCCACGTCTTGCCGAATGTCGTTCAGAAGCTTCGTCACACTGGCGTTTGTGTTGCCTCTCCCGACAATATCGAACGACTGAAGCAGCGGTACCCCGGCCTTCATCATGGTCGCGAGTTGCCGGGTGAAAAGGGCAATGTCTTTTGGCTTGATCTTTTTGCCGGAGCGCATCCGGCGCTTCTTGATCTTTGTCGGGAAGACACCTTGCCTGCGCAATGTCGCCTGTACCTGGTTTTCACCGGAGGCACGCGTTTCGCCACGGACTACTTTTCCGTGTCTGTCTTTGCCTTCCCACTCAAAGACGAATTCCTTGATGGTTGATGCAGCGGTCGCCATACTGATAATCCCTTGTAAGCGCTATTCGTTGGTAACCGCGAGCACTTCTTCCAGAGAAGTCAAACCCAGCTTTGCCTTGTGTAGTCCGGCATCACGCAACGATCGGACACCCTCGGATTTCGCCTGCTCGGCAATTTCCAATGCGCTACCGTCCCGCAAAATAATGCGCTGAATTTCTTCCGAAATAGGCATCACCTGATAGATGCCCAAGCGGCCTTTATAGCCGTTGTTGCACGCTGAACATCCAACGGGTCTGTAAGTTACCCAGGTGCCGTCGAGGTCGTGCTCAGGGTAACCAGCTTCCAGCAACGTTTCATGCGGGATGTCCGCCGGCGTCTTGCACGCCGGACACAGTCTCCGCGCAAGGCGCTGGGCGGTGATCAGGATAACGCTTGAGGCGATGTTGAAGGGCGCAATGCCCATGTTGCGCATCCGCGTCAGCGTTGTCGGGGCGTCATTCGTGTGGAGGGTCGACAGCACAAGATGGCCTGTTTGCGCTGCCTTGATCGAGATATCTGCAGTTTCAAGATCACGTATTTCGCCGACCATAATGATGTCCGGATCCTGACGCAGAAACGACTTCAGGGCCACCGCAAAAGTGAGCCCTGCCTTTTCGTTGACGTTTACCTGGTTGACGCCTGGCAAATTGATTTCCGATGGGTCTTCAGCGGTGGCAATGTTGACTCCGGGCTTGTTCAGCAGATTCAAGCAGGTGTAAAGTGACACGGTTTTACCGGAGCCGGTAGGGCCGGTCACAAGAATCATGCCGTAAGGACGGCCGATTGCCTGCAGCAGGCGCTCTTTTTCCACCGGCTCATACCCTAGCGCGTCGATCCCGAGCTTTGCACTGCTGGGATCAAGAATCCGGATAACAATTTTTTCCCCGAACAACGTGGGTAATGTACTCACGCGAAAATCGATAACCCGGTCAGGTCCGACCTTGAGTTTCATCCGGCCGTCTTGCGGCACCCGCTTCTCCGAGATATCGAGCCGTGAGATAACCTTGATCCGCGATGCCAGCTTGTCTTTGATCGCTACCGGCGGCGAGGCGATTTCACGTAATTCTCCGTCAATACGAAACCGTACCCGATATTGGTGCTCGTAGGGTTCAAAATGCAGGTCCGATGCCCTCATGTTGAACGCATCCAGCAGCATTTTGTGGAGAAATTTGACGACGGGTGCGTCTTCGACGTCTGCTGCGCCCGTATCGTTGTTTTCCGGGGCATCTTCCACCGGTACATCGTCAAACTCAAAATCGCCGCTGGTGGAGGTGAGTCCATCCATCGACTCAGCGACAGACTTTGTGGATGCATCCACCAGACGACTCAACTTGTCGTACTCGGCAATAATCCAGTCCACACCCATCTGAGTCGTGAACTTTATTTTTTCAGCAGCCTCCTGATCGGTTGGATCTGCTGTAGCGACGATAAGGCGATTATTTCGCTTGCTGAGGACGATTACCCTGTAGGCCTGACAAATCTTCGGATCCAGCAGTTCCTTGGGTAGTCGCAGCGGGTCGATGGCCTCCAGGTCAAGCAAGGGAGCGCCAAAAACCGCCGATACCGTGTGCGCCAGATCCGCAGCAGAAACGGCTCCAGAGCCCGTCAACTCGCCGATAAAGCTGGTACGGGCAATCTGTGATTTTTTGTAAATATCCTCGGCTGTCTTCTGGGTCAGCTTGCCCGCGGATATGAGAGCCCTCCCCAAACCGGGAAGCGCGACCGCGGAGGCTTCTTTAGGGGCAGTATCGACAGCGGCCATGTAACCGGGGATGTGTTAGGTTGGGAAAAGAAACCATCCTATCATCGCCGATCACCCATAGCCTGTACAGCGATGGAAATTCGCAACAGCCATTTGAACACCCGGGCCGGGCAACCCTCTGAATGGCTTGGTCGGGGTGAGAGGATTCGAACCTCCGGCCTCTACGTCCCGAACGTAGCGCTCTACCAGGCTAAGCTACACCCCGTTTATGTGCTGTTTGCCACAAACCGAGGTTGGCTTTCCAACTTACGTGCGGCGGGCCAGCAGTTGTGATGCCAATTCTAGCAAGCCCGACGAGTATGGATTTGCGGGTAAAAGTTGCGCGGCGGACATTGCGCGTCGCGCCTCGGCGATGGCGGCGTCCCGTGCCACTTCCAGTGACCCTGTGGCCTTGACGATCGCGATGACTTCTGCGAGCTGTTCCGTGGAACCTTCTTCAATCGCGTGCCGCACCGTAGCAGCTTGCTGTGCTGTTCCTCTTCTGATGGCAGCAATGAGTGGCAATGTTGATTTGCCTTCGCGCAGGTCATCACCGAGATTTTTGCCCATCTCGGCCGCTTCGCCGTCGTAGTCCAGAACGTCGTCAATGATCTGGAAAGCAGTGCCCAGTGCCTGCCCGTAGGTGGCGCAGGCCTCTTCGGTGGCGGGATCGCTTTCTGCCAGGACTGCTCCAAGGCGGGCGCTGGCTTCAAACAGCTTTGCAGTTTTGGAGCGTATGACCCGCAGATAGCCTTCTTCATCCAGTGAAGGGTCGTGCATGTTCATCAGCTGGAGCACTTCGCCCTCCGCAATGACATTGGTCGCCTCAGAAAGGATCTCCATGATCCGCATGCTTCCCGCTTCGACCATCATCTGGAATGAGCGCGTATGCAAGAAGTCGCCGACCAGCACGCTCGCCGGATTCCCGAAAGTCTCATTGGCAGTCGCGCGGCCCCGGCGGAGGGTGGACGCATCCACCACATCGTCGTGCAACAGCGTCGCGGTGTGAATCAGTTCAACCACTGCTGCCAAGCTGAAGCGATGGGGGCCTCCGTATCCCAGTGCCCCGCAGACCATGAGCAGCAAGGCTGGGCGAAGGCGCTTGCCGCCCGCCGCGATGATGTACTGGGATATTTGTGCCACCAGGGGCACACTCGATGTGAGGCGTTGACTGATGACCTTGTCGACCTCCAGCATGTCGCTGGCGACGAGCAGAAGGGGCGAGGCGGCTGGGGCGGTATGTGCGGTCAAGGTCGTGGTCGCGAAAAGATGCGTAATTATAGGAACGCAGCACCTTGCGCCTGGCTTTCGCCGCCGAGCGCTCCGCGGAGGTCGGCAGCCCGGCTAGGCAGGCGAGACACAGTGGGTTATACTCTTGGGCTCTGCAGAAATCCGTCTGCGGAACTCATATCAAGAGGTCAACATGTACGCGGTCATAAAAACCGGCGGCAAGCAGTATCGCGTTGCTTCCGGCGAAAAAATTAAAGTAGAACAGATTGCTGCGGACGTAGGCCAGGAAATTGTGATCGACCAGGTTCTGGCTGTCGGCAACGGCGCTGAACTGAAGGTTGGTACGCCCCTGGTGTCCGGCGCAACCGTGAAAGCCACTGTCGTGGCCCACGGCAAGCACGACAAGGTGCACATCTTCAAGATGCGCCGTCGCAAGCACTATCAAAAACGCCAAGGCCATCGCCAGCAGTTCACTGAGCTGCAAATCGGTGCGATTGCTGCTTAATCGAAGGAGCTGAGTCATGGCACAGAAAAAAGGCGGCGGCTCTACGCGAAACGGGCGCGACTCCAAGCCAAAGATGCTGGGTGTCAAGGCGTTCGGTGGTGAACTGATCAGCGCTGGCTCGATCATCGTGCGTCAACGGGGTACGCGTTTCCACCCCGGCAACAACGTCGGCGTGGGCAAGGACCACACGTTGTTCGCCCTGGTTGACGGCCACGTGTCTTTTGGCACCAAGGGTGCGTTGTCCAAGTCCACGGTCAACGTGACACCCGCCTGAGGTTCACCTCGGGTCATCATCGAAGCCCCGCTCTGCCGGGGCTTTGTTGTTTGGTCTGTACGATGCGCGGCGTTTGACTGCTTTTGCAGTAGGGTCAGCCATCATCAGCCCAAGCGGTACCCCAGCGCCGTGTCAGCGGTGCGGTACACCGGCCCGCATTTGTGCGGACCGGGTTTTGTAAACTGGATATTCCCATGAAGTTC
Organism: Acidovorax sp. BL-A-41-H1; assembly: GCF_051942715.1. NCBI lineage: Bacteria > Pseudomonadati > Pseudomonadota > Betaproteobacteria > Burkholderiales > Comamonadaceae > Acidovorax > Acidovorax sp. BL-A-41-H1. Next base: position 1,205,731 of record NZ_JBPVJQ010000003.1, read on the forward strand.
GTCGACGAAGCCTTTATTGATATTGCCGCAGGTGATGGCGGCAATGGCTGCGTGTCGTTCCGGCACGAAAAGTACAAGGAGTTCGGCGGACCCAATGGCGGGGACGGCGGGCGTGGCGGCCACGTGTTCGCGGTGGCCGACCCCAATCTGAACACACTGGTGGATTACCGCTACTCGCGCCGGCACGAGGCCAAGCGAGGCGAGCACGGCATGGGCTCGGACATGTTTGGTGCGGCGGGCAGTGACATCACGTTGAAGATGCCGGTGGGCACCATCATCACCGACGCGGAAACCGGCGAAGTGCTTTACGAGCTGCTGACGCCGGGCGAGGTGATCACCATCGCCAAGGGCGGCGACGGCGGCTTTGGAAACATGCGGTTCAAGAGCGCCATCAACCGCGCTCCCCGCCAGAAGACCCCGGGCTGGCCGGGAGAGAAAAAGAACCTCAAGCTGGAGCTGAAGGTGTTGGCGGATGTCGGCCTTCTGGGCATGCCCAACGCAGGCAAGTCCACCTTCATCACTGCGGTGTCGAATGCCCGGCCCAAGATTGCGGACTATCCGTTCACGACGCTCCACCCCAACTTGGGCGTGGTGCGCGTGGGGCCTGAGCAGAGCTTTGTGGTAGCCGACATTCCGGGGCTGATCGAAGGCGCCTCCGAAGGTGCGGGCCTGGGGCACCAGTTCTTGCGCCACCTGCAACGTACGCGCCTGTTGCTGCATGTGGTTGATCTCGCACCGTTCGATGACGCGGTAGACCCTGTCGCGCAAGCCAAGGCCATCGTGAACGAACTGAAGAAGTACGACCAGAAGCTCTACAACAAGCCTCGGTGGCTGGTGCTCAACAAGCTCGATATGGTGCCGACGGACGAGCGGAAGGCGCGCGTCAGCGATTTCGTCAAGCGTTTCAAGTGGAAGGGGCCGGTCTTCGAGATTTCGGCGCTGACGCGTGAAGGGTGCGAGCCTCTGATCCATGCCATCTTCAAGCATGTGCAATCCGAACAGCGCATCGAGAACGAGCCGGTCGAGGTGGATCCGCGCTTTGCCGGTGACACGCCCGCCTGATAAGGGCAAGCTTCCGATACGGTCTTGCTATGTATTTAATAGCTGCTGGTGCTTATAAATCAAGCGCTAGCAGCCTAAAGCACTGAAAAAATGGCTTCCAGCGTTTTGCGAGATGCCCGCCGCATTGTGGTGAAGGTGGGCTCCAGTCTTGTGACCAATGAGGGGCGCGGCCTCGACGAGACCGCCATTGGCGAGTGGAGCCGGCAACTGGCCGCGCTGGTGAGGGGCGACGGTGGCGGCGCCCCGCGCGAAGTGGTCATGGTGTCCAGCGGCGCGATTGCCGAGGGCATGAAGCGCCTGGGCTGGACCACCCGGCCACACGAGGTGCACGAGCTGCAGGCCGCTGCTGCCGTAGGCCAGATGGGCCTGGCTCAGATGTACGAGACCAAGCTGCGTGAGCAGGGCATGGGCAGCGCGCAGGTGCTGCTGACGCACGCCGACCTGGCCGACCGCGAGCGTTATCTGAATGCCCGCTCGACGCTGCTGACGCTGCTGCGGCTGGGCGTGGTGCCCGTCATCAACGAAAACGACACGGTCGTCAACGACGAGATCAAGTTCGGAGACAACGACACTCTGGGCGCGCTGGTGGCCAATCTGGTCGAGGCCGATGCTTTGATCATCCTCACCGACCAGAAGGGCCTCTACACCGCCGACCCCCGGCGCGATCCGGCGGCGCAGTTTGTGCATGAAGCCAAGGCAGGCGACCTGGCGCTTGAAGCCATGGCGGGTGGCGCGGGGTCCAGCATCGGCAAGGGCGGGATGATCACCAAGATCCTCGCGGCCAAGCGGGCGGCCGGGTCCGGCGCATCGACCGTGATTGCCTGGGGCCGTGAGCCAGACGTTCTGTTGCGTCTTTCTGGCGGGGAATCGCTGGGCACGCTGCTGGTGGCGCAGACGCAGAAGAAGCAGGCGCGCAAGCAGTGGATGGCCGACCATCTCCAGATGCGAGGCGCCGTGGTGGTCGATGGCGGAGCCGCTGCCAAGGTGCGCGACGAGGGCAAGAGCCTGCTGCCTATCGGCATGACTGCCGTCGAAGGGGACTTCTCTCGCGGGGATGTCATTGCAGTGCGCGATGCATCCGGTGTGGAGATCGCCCGGGGGTTGGCCAACTATGCTGCGGCCGAGGCGCGGCTGCTGTGCCGCAAACCCTCTGCTGAATTCGAACGCCTGCTGGGGTATGCAGCCGAGCCAGAGATGGTGCACCGCGACAACATGGTGCTGGCTGCTGGCTGAGCGAGGGCCTGACTGCCGGACCTCTCTTGGTCGACTCGGGCAGAAACTGCTGGGTTTGCGTCGAGCCCAGCGATCGATTTTCCCGGAAAGCCGGCGGAGTGGGATGATCAGGGAAACAGTCTCAAGCTGCCCTTTCGCCCAGTCGAGCGGACCGGGAAAGAAGTCGGCCCGAGATCGGCCCTTGACCTGTCAGCGCGGATCGGTCGTGCTGGGGATCGCGTCCAGCTCCCCGGGGATGCTGGTCTGCGGGTCCGGGTCAAAGCTCGCCCCAGGGGGCAGCTCCATCCCAGGATTCACCAGCATTGAGCCCGAACGGAACATTGCGCCCGCGTGCTCACCCTCACGCGTGCGCATGCCGCTGCGCAGATAACGGTTGCGCTGTTCATGACGTGGCAGGTAGCGGGCGAGTTCAGTCAGTGCCATCTCGTAGACACCGCGCTTGAACTCCACCACCACGTCCAGCGGCACCCAGTAGTCGTTCCAGCGCCAGGCGTCAAACTCCGGGTGGTTGGTGGCGCGCAGGTTCAGATCCCAGTCGTGGCCGACCAGCTGCAGCAGATACCAGATCTGTTTCTGGCCCTTGTAGTGGCCGCGTGCATCGCGGCGGATGTACCGGTCTGGCACCTCATAGCGCAACCAGTCTCGGGTTCGGGCCACCACGCGAACGTGGTTGGGCAATAATCCCACCTCTTCGTGCAACTCGCGGAACATGGCCTGTTCGGGGGTTTCGCCCCGGTCAATGCCACCCTGCGGGAACTGCCAGCTGTGGGTGCGTATGCGCTTGCCCCAGAACACCTGGTTCTTCTGGTTGAGCAGGATGATGCCGACGTTCGGCCGAAAGCCGTCCCGGTCAAGCATAATCAAACCCCAAATTTTTAAACTGCGTCCATTATGCACGGCGCCTAGCGCGCGGCAAGTGGACCGCTTCGTTCTGCCCGAACCCGCCGCCGATGAAAGCCTCCCAATTCTTTATTTCCACCCTGAAGGAAGCTCCGGCCGACGCCGAAGTGGTCAGCCACAAGCTCATGATGCGGGCGGGGCTGATCAAGAAGCTGGGCGCTGGCATCTACAACTACATGCCCATGGGCCTGCGTGTAATCCGCAAGGTGGAAGCCATTGTGCGCGAGGAAATGAACCGCGCAGGCGCCGTGGAACTGACCATGCCCGTGGTGCAGCCGGCCGAGCTGTGGCAAGAAACCGGTCGCTTCGACAAGATGGGCCCCGAACTGCTGCGTATCCAGGACCGCCACGGCCGCGATTTCGTCGTGCAGCCCACCAGTGAAGAAGTGATCACTGACATCGCGCGGCAGGAGCTGCGCAGCTACAAGCAGCTGCCCAAGAACTTCTACCAGATCCAGACCAAGTTCCGGGATGAGCGCCGCCCACGCTTTGGCCTGATGCGCGGCCGCGAATTCATCATGAAGGACGCCTACAGCTTTGACCGCGACCAGGCGTCTGCCAAGGCCAGCTACCAGGTCATGGCCAAGGCCTACCGGCAGATCTTCGACCGCTTCGGCCTCACGTACCGCGCCGTAGCGGCAGACAGTGGCGCCATCGGGGGCGACCTGAGCGAGGAATTCCAGGTGATCGCCGCCACGGGCGAAGATGCCATCGTCTACTGCCCGCAGAGCGATTACGCGGCCAACATGGAAAAGGCCGAGGCGCTGGCACCCGCCGGCCCGCGCGGCACTGCCAGCCAGGCCATGACCAAGACTGCCACGCCAGGCAGGAGCACCTGTGCAGATGTGGCCGAGCTGCTGGGCGTACCGCTCAACACCACCGTCAAGTCGCTGGTGCTGGCCACGGACGAAACCAACGAAGCGGGTGAGATCGTCAAGAGCCAGGTGTGGCTCCTGCTGCTGCGCGGCGATCACGACATGAACGAGATCAAGGTGTCGAAGGTGCCGGGCCTCGCCGGGTTCCGCTTTGCCACGCTGGGCGAAATCGATGAGCACTTTGGCTGCAAGCCGGGCTATCTGGGCCCCATCGGTCTGAAAAAGCCGCTGAAGATCGTGGCCGACCGCGAAGTCGCCTTGATGGCCGACTGGATCTGCGGTGCCAATGAGCCCGACTTCCACATCACCGGCGTGAACTGGGGCCGCGACTTGCCCGAGCCGGACGCGGTTGCAGACCTGCGCAATGTGGTGGCAGGCGACCAATCTCCGGACGGCAAGGGTGAACTTGCCATCGAGCGCGGTATCGAAGTGGGCCATGTGTTCTACCTGGGTACCAAGTACAGCCGCGCCATGAACGCCACCTTCCTCGATGAAAACGGCAAGCCGCAGCCCCTGGAAATGGGCTGCTACGGCATCGGCGTGACACGCCTGCCAGCCGCTGCCATCGAGCAGAACCACGATGAGCGCGGCATCATCTGGCCCGACGCGATTGCACCCTTCACCGTGGTCATCTGCCCGGTGGGCATGGACCGCAGCGAAGCCGTCAAGGCGACTGCCGAGTCCCTGTACGCCGACTTGTTGGCAGCCGGTGTAGACGTCATCCTGGACGACCGCGGCGAGCGCCCCGGCGCGATGTTTGCCGACTGGGAACTCATTGGCGTGCCCCACCGGGTGACGATTGGCGACAAGAGCCTGAAGGAAGGCATGGTCGAGTACCAGAACCGTCGCGACGCCGCCGCCACCAAGGTGGCCACGGCAGACATACTGGCCCACGTGAAGGGCCGCATGGCTGTATGACGGCGCGGTGGGATCCGGCGCGAAGCCCTGGTGCCTCCTTGGTGCAAGGGGTCACGCGGCGCGGGCTGATGTTTGCGGTCTCGTCTGTTGCTGCGCCCGCCGGATGGCTGGCCGCGCCGGCAGCCGCCCATGCCGGCGGTCAGCTCGAAGAGCCGCTGATGGACTCGGTGCGCACGGCGCTCAGCTCGGCCATCGCCAACCAGGCTCCGCCCGAGCCCGAATTTTTCACCACCGAATCCCGCCTGCACTACCTGCGCTGGCTGGGCACGATGAGCGACCGCCTGCGCCGGCGCAAGCCCGAATGGGAAGTGCGCCGTGATTTCTTGCAGACGGTGTGGTACGAATCCAAGCGTGCGGGGCTTGACGTATCGCTGGTGCTCGGCCTCATCCAGGTGGAAAGCGCCTTCCGCAAGTTTGCAGTGTCCAGCGTGGGTGCGCGCGGCTACATGCAGGTGATGCCGTTCTGGACGCGCGTCATCGGCGATGGGGACCCGGGCAAGCTGTTCCACATGCAGACCAACCTGCGGTTTGGCTGCGTGATCCTGCGGCACTATATTGACCGCGAGCGGGGTGATCTGTTCATGGCCTTGGGCCGCTACAACGGCAGCCGGGGGCGTTCGCCGTACCCAGATGCCGTGTTCGGTGCGCAGCGCCAGTGGTTGTTTGGAGAGCCCGTCAAACAACTGCCTGCAGCGTAGCTTCCCGGCCTGGCCTGCAAGCCCGGTGTCTTCCGCGACTTGATGGGCTGGCAGGGTGAGTGAGGTGACGCCGAGACATCAGCGTCGCTCGTACCAGCCCTTCAGCTGGCAGGCGGCAGGAGCGGGCTGGCAGGCTCTGCTGCAGGGCTGGTGCTGGTGCCCACCCGCGACACCATGACCTGGTCCACGCGGTAGCTGTCCACGTCCAGCACCTCGAACTTGTAGCCGCCCCAGGTCACGCTGTCCGTGCGGCGCGGCACACGGCGCAGCATCACCATCAGGAAACCGGCCAGCGTTTCGTACTCGTCTGCATGGGGCAGCTCGTCGAGCGACAGCGCATGGAGCACATCCTGCACTGGCGTCACGCCGTCGATCAGCCATGAGTTCTCATCGCGCCGCACGATCTGCTCCTCATCGGCCGGCCCCACCAGGTCGCCCATCACCGTGCTCATCACGTCGTTGAGCGTGACCACGCCCACGACCAGGCTGTACTCGTTCACGATCACGGCAAAGTCTTCGTGCACATGGCGGAACTGCTCCAGCACTTCCGACAGCGTGAGCCGGTCGGGCACGATGAGCACCTTGCGCACCAGGCTGTCGTCCGCCAGCGAGATGGGCTGGTTGTTCAGCACGCGCTGGAACAGATCCTTGGCATCCACGTAGCCCACCACGTGGTCGATGTCGCCTTCGCACACGGGATAGGTCGAAAACGGCTCCGCCGCGATGCGCAGGCGGATCACTGCATCGGGCTCATCCCGCAGGAAGAAGGCCACCCGGTCGCGCGGCGACATGGCACTGGAGACCATGCGCGTATCCAGCTCGAACACGTTGGTGATGACCTGCTGCTCGCGCGCGGCCAGCACGCCCGCGCGCGCGCCAGCTTCCATCATGGCCAGGATGTCGTCCGAGGTAATACGGTCGTCTCGTAACGACGACAGGCCGAGCGCGCGGAACAGCATGTCGGCACCGCGGCTGTAGAACCACACCAGCGGGCGCAGCAGCGTCATGCACCACGACATGGGCTGGGCCAGCCGCACGGCCAGGCGCTCGGGGTTGGCCATGCCCAGGCGCTTGGGGAACAGGTCGGCAAACAGGATGAACAGCGAGGTGATGACGAGGAACGACACCAGAAACCCGGCGGTCTGTGCCGTGGCATCGGAAAACCACAGTCCGAACAGTGCTGCAAAGTGCGGGCTCAGCGCCCCTTCGCCAACGATACCGCCCAGGATCGCCACCGCGTTTTGCCCCACCTGCACCACCGTGAAGTAGTCGCTGGGCTGCTCCTGCATGCGAAGCACCCGGTCGGCCTGAGGCACCCCTTCATCGGCCATCTGTCTCAGCCGCAGGCGGCGCGCGGCCGCCAGCGAGATCTCGGCCATCGAGAAAAACGCGCTGGCCGCGATGAGGATCAGAATGACGAAAAGGCTTTGCGAAAGGGTCATGGGCAAGGGCAGGGCGTGCAGGGCACAGGGCTACCAAGTGTATCTGCGGCCCCTGTGACCATGCGGCGCCTGGGCCGTCGCCCGGCGAACAGCTGGAGCGGCGGCCCGGTCGAATCGTTGGGCGGCTACTGCACGAAACCGATGCGGCCGCGCCCGGCAGCGGCCCGGGGCAGATCCGCCACTTCCACGGTGGATCTGCGATCCAGCCGCGCGTTGCCAAAGCCCGTCATCAGCGCGCGTCGCATTTCGCGCGGCGGCATCTGGGCCAGCTGGTCCAGCACGTCGCCCGAGGGCTCCGGGTCGATCAGCCGGCCCCAGTCGTGCCCGGCCCGTATGCCTGCGTACAGGTTGCGCGCAATGGTGCGGGCCTGGTCCAGTGTGGGGGCCTCCACCTCGAACACGTTCATGCGGTTGAGGATGGGGTCCGGGATGCCCCGGCTGTCGTTGGCCGTGGTGATCCAGATGACCTGGCTGGCGTCAATCGCCACCTCGGCAAACTCGTCAGTAAAGCTCTGGGCGGTGTCGTGCTCCAGCAGGCTGTACAGCGCGCCCAGCGGGTCGTATTGCGCGTCGCTGCTGGCCTTGTCGATCTCGTCCACCACGATCACCGGGTTGGCGTATTCGCCCTCTACCAGCGCCTCGAACACCTTGCCAGGGCGCGCGCCTTTCCATTGTGCGGACGAGCCCGACAGCAGCCAGCCAGCCGTCATGGAACTCATGGGCAGCAGGTTCATGCCGGTGCCCAGCAGCTCGGCCAGCTGCCGCGCAAAGTGCGTCTTGCCGATGCCGGGCGGGCCGAGCAGCAGCATGGGCGTGACCTCCAGGCCATCGCTGCTGTCCTGCGCCAGCGCCACATGGCGGCGCACGTCGTCCAGCACATCGGTGAAGTTGGGCAGCTGCTCGTACAGGCTGGCCATGTCGGGGATGCCCGCAGGCTTGACCTGAAAGCGCTCTGGGCCGCGTTCGAGCATGCGTTCGTACACGGTGCGCAGGGTTTCGTACTCGCGCTGGTTGCCCGACTCCTGCAGCCGCGAGAGCTTGCGCTCGACGTCGCCGGGGTGGAACACATTGCGCATCTGGGCCACCGGAATGCGCAGGGCCGGCGACTGGGGAACAAGGCTATGGCTGGTCATTGCATGCTCCTTCGTGATGTGGGTCACGCATTCATTCAAGCACACAACATGCCCGCAGCAGTACCGGAAAAGACCCGATTTGGTGCGTCTGTTGCGGCCAAGCCAAACGCCAGCGAACGCTGAGGGGCACCCAGCAAAAAGCCGCCCGGAGGCGGCTTGTCGTGCGGTGGGGGCGGAGCCCCGCGCGTGGGCGATCAGCCTTCGGTGCCCAGCACCTGCTTGAGCTCGCCCGATTCGTACATCTCCATCATGATGTCCGAGCCACCAATGAATTCGCCCTTGACGTACAGCTGCGGGATGGTGGGCCAGTTGCTGTATTCCTTGATGCCCTGGCGAATCTCGTCGTCTTCCAGCACGTTGACGGTGACCACGCTCTTGGGGTCCACGCCGCAGGCCTTCAGGATCTGGATGGCGCGGCCCGAGAAGCCGCACATGGGGAAGCTGGCGCTGCCCTTCATGAACAGCAGGACCTCGCTGGATTTGACGAGGGAGTCGATGCGTTGCTGGGTGTCGCTCATGGGAATGCTCCTTGAAAGGGGTTGCTGGCAACCGTCAGGTGGTCGCAGCCGGAATCGGGTCAGATGAGTGGATTATTTCACTGTCTCAGAGGTGGGGGCTACCCCGCCGGTTTCACCCCCACTGCCTCCTTGCCATCGCGCGCCTAGGAGCCTCTGCACGAATCAAGCGGTAAGTGGGCGCTGCGGATCGGGATGGGCTGCCAGGCGCAAAACGCAGCAATAGCCGCAGCTATTGCGCGTATTTGCAACGCAGCAGACCGCCCGAGGCCGCAGATGCACACGGCGCGCTGATTTGTGCAGAGGTTCCCTGGCGTGCACTCATCCAGGCCAGCGGCCGCCGGTGCAGCGGGCAATGCCAGACAGGTCGTCGCGGCTCTGCACGTCGGTAAACCCGCGCTCGGCCAGGATCTGTTGTACCGCGGCTGCCTGGTCGTGCCCGTGCTCCAGCAGCAGCCAGCCGCCCGGCACCAGGTGGTCTGGCGCCTGCCGGATGATGGTGCGGATGTCCTGCAACCCATCGGCGCCGCTGGCCAGGGCCTGCAGCGGCTCGTGCGTCAGGGCGGCCAGGTGCGGGTCGTCTGCCGCGATGTAGGGCGGGTTCGAGACGATCAGGTCAAACGGGCCATGCGTCAGGCCGGCCAGCCAGTTGCCCTGTGCAAACTGCACCGGCAGTCCCAGCCGTTCGGCATTGGCACGCGCCACGGCCAGTGCGCCTTCGCTCGCGTCCACCGCCAGCACCTGCGCCTGCGGGCACTGGTGCTGCAGCGCCAGCGCAATGGCGCCGCTGCCGGTGCCCAGGTCCACGATGCGCGGCGCGGGCTGCGGCAGGGCCAGCATCAAAGCCCAGTCGACCAGCGTCTCGGTATCGGGCCGGGGGTCGAGCACGCGGGCGTCTACCTGCAAGGGCAGGCCGTAGAACTCCTTGTGGCCAGTCAGGTAGGCCACGGGTTCGCCCGCCAGACGGCGCTCGCACAGCGCGGCAAAGCGGGCCTGGGCGTCGGGCTCCAGCGGGTCGGTATCGTGCGCCAGCAGCCACGCGCGGCCGGCGTCGCGGCGGGCCAGCACCTGCAGCAGCAAGAGCTGGGCGTCGATGCGCGCCAGGCCTTGCGCCTGTGCCTGGGCCAGCGCCTGCGCGAGGGTCATGGTGGATATGGTCACTATGCTTTTGATAGCTGCAGGGGATTATGAAACGGGGGCTACAGGCCAATCTGGCTAAGAAATGGCTTGCGTCAGCCGTTGGTGCCCATCTCCAGCTCTTCCAGCTGCTCGGCCTCGCGCGCGTGGGCCAGAGCGGTCAGCACGTCGCCCAGGTCGCCTTCCATCACGGCCAGCAGCTTGTACAGCGTGAGGTTGATGCGGTGGTCGGTCAGCCGCCCTTGCGGGAAGTTGTAGGTGCGGATGCGGTCGCTGCGGTCGCCGCTGCCGATCAGGCCCTTGCGCAGCGCGGCCTCCTTGGCGGCGCGTTCGCTGCGCTCTTTTTCCTGAATGCGGGCCTGCAGCACCTGCAGCGCTTTGGCCTTGTTGGCGTGCTGGCTGCGGCCGTCCTGGCATTCGGCCACGATGCCGGTGGGCAAGTGCACCACGCGCACGGCCGAGTCGGTCTTGTTGATGTGCTGCCCGCCCGCGCCGCTGGCACGGAAGGTGTCGATGCGCAGGTCGGCCGGGTTGAGCTTGATGGCCTCATGTTCGTCGGGCTCAGGCATCACGGCCACGGTGCAGGCGCTGGTGTGGATGCGGCCTTGCGTTTCGGTGGCGGGCACGCGCTGCACGCGGTGGCCGCCGGATTCGAACTTGAGCGCGCCGTAGACACCGCTACCGGAGGGGCCGCTACCGGGCGCACCCTCGATGCGCAGCACGATTTCCTTGTAGCCGCCCAGTTCAGCCGCGTTCTCGCTCACCACCTCCACCTTCCAGCCTACATTGGCGGCGTAGCGGGTGTACATGCGGGTTATGTCGCCGGCAAACAGGGCGGATTCATCGCCGCCTGTGCCTGCGCGGATTTCCACAAACGCGTTGCGCGCGTCGTCAGGGTCCTTGGGCAACAGCAGGCGTTGCAGCTCGTCTTCCAGCTGCAGCAATTCGGCCTCTGCACTCGTGATTTCTTCCTGCGCCATCTCGGCCATGTCGGGCGAATCAGCAGAAGACACCAGCATCTCGCGCGCACCCGCTAGGTCGGCTTCGCGCTGCTGGTAGCGGGCGTAGCGGCCTGCCACCTGCGTCACCTCGGCATGCTCGACGGAGATGCGGCGGTACTGCGCCATGTCGCTCATGATGTCTTCGCGCGAGAGCAGGAAGTCGAGTTCGCCCAGACGCTGTGCGTAGCGCTCCAGCTGGGTTCGGAGGAAGGGTTTCATGGAGTTTTGGAAAAGAGATTTGCTACGAATTTTGTAGCTGAAGGTGCTTGTGATTCAAGGACCTTGGGCCGATTTGACTTCAAATCGGTGCGGCAGAGCGGGCGAGCGCCGCTACAGGCCGTTGTGGTTGCCGGTCTTGGTCTGCGAGCGCAGGAACAGGCGCGAGACGGTCTGCGCCGTCTGGGCGCGCATCTCGGCGTCGCCCGCGCGCAGTTCGGCCAGGGTGCCGTGCAGCATTTTCTGCGTGAGGCCGCGCGAGAGCGCTTCGAGCACGGCGTCCATGTCTTCGCCCTTGGCCAGCAGCTTCTTGGCGCGGGCGATTTCGAGCGCACGCCATTCGTCTGTCTGGGCGTTGAGCTGCTGGATCAGCGGCACCACGCCGCCTTCGCCCACGGCAGGGCTGCGCAGCTCCATCCAGTGCATGAAGCTTTGCACGCCAGCGTCGATGATGGCTTCGGCCTGGGCTACAGCGGCCTGGCGGTTGGCCTGCGCGGTTTGCACCACGGTGGCCAGGTCGTCCACGGTGTACAGGTACACGTCACCCAGGGCCTTCACTTCGGGTTCAATGTCGCGCGGCACGGCCAGGTCGACCATGAACATGGGGCGGTGGCGGCGCTTCTTGAGGGCGCGCTCCACGGCACCCAGACCAATGATGGGCAGGCTGCTGGCCGTGCAGCTGATGACGGCGTCAAACTCGTGCAGGCGCTCGGGCAGGTCGGCCAGGCGCATCACTTCACCGCCGAAACGGGTGGCGAGCTTCTCGCCCCGCTCCAGGGTGCGGTTGGCAATGGCGATGGCCTTGGGGTTCTTGGCCGCGAAGTGCGTGGCGCACAGTTCGACCATCTCGCCCGCGCCCACGAACAGCACCTTGGTTTCGGTCAGGTCCTCAAACAGCTGGCTGGCCAGGCGCACGGCGGCCGCCGCCATGCTGATGCTGTGCGCGCCGATCTCGGTGCTAGTGCGTACCTCTTTGGCCACCGCAAAGCTGCGCTGGAACAGCTGGTTGAGCGTGGTGCCCAGGGCGCCGGCTGTTTCGGCGGCGCGCACGGCGTCTTTCATCTGGCCCAGGATCTGCGCTTCGCCCAGCACCATCGAATCGAGCCCACTGGCCACGCGGAAGGCGTGGCGGGCGACCAGGCTGTCTTCCAGCGTGTAAGAGTGCGATGCCAGAAGAGAAGTGCTGACGCCGCCGCTGTGCGCCAGCCAGCCCAGCGTGTGCTCCATGGCGGGCTGCTCGCCGGCGCAGTAGATTTCGGTGCGGTTGCAGGTGGAGATGATGGCCGTTTCCACCCCCGGGTGGCGGCCCGCACCGCCGCCAGAGGTGCCCAGCGACTGGCGCAGGCCGTGCAGCGTGGGGGCGATCTGGTCGAGCGCGAACGCGAACTTTCCGCGCAGGTCGAGCGGCGCGGTGTTGTGGTTGATGCCGAGGGCCCAGACTGCCATGGTGGCCCGATTATAAAATTGTTGGCCCCATCCGGCTTGCCACTTGCTGCAAGCCTTGATGTGGGTCAAGTCCATGGGTCCACTCGACATCCTCAACCACCTGCTCAATTTCATCGCGCCTGCCGCTGCGCTGGCGCTGGCACTGGTGCTGTGCGGGCGCTTCCTGGGTGCCAAAGGCGCAGCAGCCGGGCCGCGCTGGCGCCAGTTCACCATCGTCTTTGTTGTGGGGCTGGCGGTGCTGGCCGGTGGGCTGGTGCTGTGGGGTCGCGACGGCAAGATGCTGACCTATGCGGCACTGTTGGTGGCTACCGCGACCTGCCAGTGGGTGCTGGTGCGCGGCTGGAAGGGCTGAGCGGCGCCACTGGAGCGGTGGGGCACCCGGCCCCGCAACGCACATCTCTCTCGGAATGCTCCGTTGCTCTGGTAGCCTTTCACGACGGCGCTGCACAACGTCCGCGCCGGCGAGTCCCCGCGTCTCTTCGACGCTGCCCTTTCCCAACAATACTGACGGCCACCGTCTGGAGACACCGATGAAGCTCATCCGTACCTGCCTTGCACTTGCTGCGGGCGTTGTCCTGTCGCTCACTGCCCATGCGCAGGCGTTTCCGTCCAAGCCGGTGCGCATCGTCATCGGCTTTCCGGCGGGTGGCCCGCTGGACCAGCATGCCCGCCTGCTCACCGACAAGCTGCAGGGGGTGCTGGGCCAGCCGGTGGTGCTGGACTACAAGGCGGGCGCTGGCGGCACCGTGGGCGCGCAGGACGTGATGAAGGCCACCCCTGATGGCCACACGCTGATGCTGGCCAACACCGGGGTGATGGTGATCAACCCCGGCCTGTACAGCCGCCTGCCGTACGCCACGCTCAAGGATTTCGTGCCGATTGCGCGCACCGCCATGCAGCCGCTGGCGCTGCTGGTCAACCCCAACGTGCCGGCCAAGACCCTGCCGGAATTCATGGCCTACGCCAAGGCCCGGCCCGGGCAGGTCAACTTCGGCTCGGCCGGCAATGGCGGCATCAGCCACCTGGTGCCCGAGATGTTCAAGACCGCCACGGGCCTGTTCATGGTGCACATCCCGTACCGCGGTAGCGCACCGGCGTTCACCGACCTGATGGGCGGGCAGGTGCAGTTCATGGCCGAGAGCATTCCGCAGGCCGCGGCGTACCACAAGCAGGGCAAGGTGCGCGCCCTGGCCGTGACCAGTCGCGAGCGCAACCCGGCGCTGCCCGATGTGCCCACCGTGATCGAAAGCGGCATCAAGGGATTCGAGGTGGTGGGGTTCTACGGCTTCCTGGCGCCTGCGGGCACGCCCAAAGACGTGGTCGCCAAGCTCAGCGATGCCTTTGGCCAGGTGATGCAGATGCCCGATGTGCGCAACCGCATGGTGAGCCAGGGCGCGGACCCGGCCTTCCTGGGTTCGGATGACTTTGCGAAATTCCTGGCCGCCGAGATGCCTCGCTGGGCCGACGCCGTGAAGAAGTCGGGCGCCAAGGTGGACTAACCCCCCCTGCGCTGGCTTGCCGCGACCGGCCGGCGCGGCGCAGCCGGTGGACTTCCCTGGCCCGGGCCCCGGGGCCGGTGTTTTTGGCCCAGTTTGGGCCAAAAACCCGTCAGGCCCTTGTTTTACTTGCCCTGATAGCTACAAAAAAAGTAGCGCTACACCGCGGGGTTGCCGGATGCCAAACCCGCGGTGGCAGGGGCCGCCGCTGCGCCTCCCGGCCCGCCGGGCGTATACGGTGCCACTGCCGTGGTAGCCGGTGGCGACAGCGAGAGGCCCGCTTCGCGCAGCGCCGCCAGGATGGTGAACAGCAGGTCGCTGCGCACCCCGCCGGTGTTGCGCGGGTTGCTCACGTAGCCGATGGCCAGAAATGTGAGGGTGCCGTTCAGGATGCCTTCCAGCTGCACGATGGGCTCCGGGTCGTCCAGCACGCCCTCGTGCGCATGGAAGGCCGCCAGGATGACCTCGCGCATGCGCTGGGCGTCGGTGTCCAGCGGCGCGGGCAGGCGCAGCAGCACGCGCCCGGGGGCACCCGCCAGCGTCATGTTGCGCACGGTCTTGGTGATGAACTCCGAGTTGGGCACGATCATGGTGGAGCGGTCGCCCAGCTGGATCTCGGTGGCGCGCACGTTCACGCGGCGCACGTCGCCTTCGGTATCGCCCAGCACCACCCAGTCGCCCACCTTCACGGGCCGCTCGGCCAGCAGGATCAGGCCCGAGATGAAGTTCTGCACGATGGCCTGCAGGCCAAAGCCGATGCCCACCGACAGCGCACTGGCCACCCAGGCAATGCGCTCCACGCTGATGCCCATGCTGGCCAGCGCCACCGCAATCACCACCACGCCGCCCACATAGCCCAGCAGCGTGACGATGGAGCTGCGCATGCCCGGCTCCAGCGACGTGTTGGGAAAGTACCGGTCGCTCAGCCAGCGCTTGAGCAGCCGGATCAGCAGCAGCCCGGCCACCACCACGGCCAGCGCGGTCAGCAGGGCCTGCGGCGCCAGCGTGAAGTCGCCCACCTTGAGCGTCTGGTCCACCGCGCTGCCGCGCCGGAACACCTCGTCCGGCCCGGTGCCAAACGGCGCCATGAGCGCGACGATCATGTAGAAGAACAGCACCACCCGCAGCACGCCCGACACCAGCACCGATGCCTGGTCGAGCAGCTTTGCATCAATGCCCAGGCCCTTGTGCAGCCGCTGGCCGAAAGCGCCGGGCGACGACAGCACGGCCTCGCATACATCGTCCACCAGCTGGAACAAGAGGTACGTGGTGGCAAAGACCAGCCCGGTCCACAGCATCTGCCGCGCCAGCGTGGCGGCCAGTGCCACATAGCCCAGGGCCACGAGCAGCACCGTGGCCGCAATGCCTATGCCTGCACCGGCCACCAGCAGGCCCACCCACAAAGGCCGCTGTGGCGCGGTTGCAGCCTGACCGGTATCGGTAGCGTCTGCAGGCTGCGCCACCACGGCGGGCTCGGCGGCAGGCGCTGGCACGGCGCGCAGATGGCGCAGCGCGAGGGCTGCGACGACAGAGATTCCCAGCGCCGTAACCACATGGACCGCCACCTCGGCCGCCAGACTCGCACCAATCAGGCTGTTGACCTCGGTGACCAGCGCGCTCAGGGACGCAAAGATGGCCAGCCACCACGGGTAGGGGCTCAGCCGCCGTGCGAGCTCGTCCGACAGCCCCGGCAGGCGCCACGAGCTGCGCTTGCGTGACAGCAGCGCATGGCCCAGGCCGACCACAAAGGCCGCAAACACCGCCAGCCGCACCGTGGCGCGCGCCAGGGTCTTGAGCGGGCCGTCGAGATTGCCGGCGGCCTCCAGCCCGCTCCAGGCCAGCTGCACGGCCAGGCCGATCAGCAGCATGTGCACCAGCACCGCCGCAGTCGCCAGCAGGGAGCGGCGCAGCCGACCCGCGGGTAGCTGGGAAGGCACGAGCCGCACCAGCAGCCGCTCGGCCAGCCAGGTGCCGCCCACCGCCAGCAGCAAGGCGGCCACCAGGCTGCCCACAAAGGTGGTGCGGTGCTCTGGTTGCAGGGCCACGGCGACCGCCTGCCGCAGGCTGCCCGCCAGCGACTGCAGCCGCGCCGTGTCGCTGGGCAGTGCGCTGCGCAGGTTGTTCCAGAAGGTGCGGCCCAGGGGCGAGCCCACCCGTGCCGTCAGTGCAGCCTGGAACAGCTCGCGCCGCTGGCGGATCAGTTCGGTGCCCAACTGCTCGGCATCCACGCTGATCAGACGGGCGAGCTTGACTTCAGCGTCCACGGCAGCGCGTTGCTTGGCCAGCGCGGTGCGCTGGCCGGCCACATCGGGCGCGTCGGGTGCTGCACCCTTTTGCGGGGCGGGCCCCAGGCGGGCCAGGCGCGAATCTATGTCGGCCAGCTCTTCGGTACGCCGCGCGGCCAGCTGTTCGGCCGAGGCGCCGATGGCGTTGACATCCCCCAGCAGCTTGCGGCCGTCGTCCTCATCACCCAATTTTTTGGGAACGGCATCCAGCTGGCGCCGCAGTTCTTCCACGCCGGGCAGCTTGGGTTCATCTGCGGCCGATGGCTTGCTGGCGGCGGCAGCCGGTGCGGGTGCTGCGATGCCATTGCCTTGGGCAAACGCCGTGGGTGCGGCGCTGGCCAGCAGCATCAGGGCCAGCAGCCAGCCGAAGGGGAGTGTCCGCCACCAGCGCGGTGCGTTGTGCAGTGGGTGGGGCAGTGCCAATGTGAAAGCGGGTGCGGGCCGTGACGCGCAGGTGGCCACGGCGGGGAAGCAGTTCAAACGCATCCGGCGATTGTCGAGCCGGCTGGGCCTGTCGGGTTAACAAACTGTAGAGCTGCGTGCAGAGAGCGCGCAGCGCAGGACCGGATGGGGCCTGGCGATGCGCCCAGGCCTCAGCCGCCCGCAGCCGGGCTGAACAGGTCCACGCGGTCGGTGATGATGCCGTCGGTGCCCAGCTCCATCAGGCGCTGGGCAGCCCAGTCATCGTTGACGGTGTAGCTCAGGGTGCGCATGCCCAGGGCCTTGACCTGGGCGACCAGCGTTGCGTCCCACAGTGCGTGGTTGCAGACAATGGCCACACAGCCCAGCTGCTGCGCCACGCCGGCCCAGCCGTCCCACAGCGTGTCCAGCAGCAGGGCGCGCGGGATGTGCGGCGCAGCGGCGCGTGCACCCGCCAGTGCGTCGGGTTTGAACGACGAAAACAGCGGCGGCACGGCCTGGCCTTGCCACAGCCGCGCCGACAGATCCCCCACGGCCCGGCCCGTGGCCTCGTCCAGGCCCGGGGTGGGCTTGATCTCGATGTTGAGGAAATAACCGTTGGCCATGCAATAGCGCGCCAGATTTTCCAGCGTGGGCAGGGGCTCGCCGGCGTAGCTGCGTGAGTGCCAGGTACCTGCATCGAGCTGCGCCAGGGCAGACCAGGGGTGGTCGCCGCCCGTCGGGCTGGCCACCTGGCCTAGCGCGGTACGGCCGTTGGTGGTGCGGTCCAGCGTGGCGTCGTGCATCAGAAAGACCACCCCATCGCTGCTGAGCTTGGCATCGCACTCGAACATGCGGTAGCCGTGCTGCGCGCCGAGGCGAAAGGCGGCCAGGGTGTTTTCAGGGGCCAGCTTGCCAGCGCCACGGTGGGCGATCCAGCGGGGGTAGGGCCAGGGGGCAGTCATCGTCAAATTGCCTTGTAGTGTGCGCGGCGCGCTGCTGTGGACACTGGCGCGGACCCAGGCGCGGGACGCCGAGAAAGGGCCGCCCCGCATCGAGGGCGTCGTCCCCCTTCCCGGCGCAGCCGAGAGAAGGGGGAAGCGGCGCAGCCGCTCAGGGGGTTGTCACTTGCGCTTGCCAGTGGTTGCATCAAACGCGTGCAGGCGGTCGGGCCGCGGCACCACGTGGATGATGGAGTCGGGTGCGGGGGCCAGGGTGCCTTCTTCCACGCGCACGATGATCTGCTCGCCGTTGATGCGGCCATAGATCAGGCGTTCGGCGCCCAGCAGTTCCACCGTCTCGACCTTGATCTCCCAGCCTTCACTGCGCACATCCAGATGCTCCGGCCGGATGCCCAGGATGGTGCCGGGCTTGGCGCCGGGCCCGTTCTTGAGCAGGTTCATGGGTGGCGAGCCGATGAAGCTGGCCACAAAAGTGGTTGCAGGCGTGTGGTAGACCTCTTCGGGCGTGCCGAACTGTTCCATGTTGCCGGCGTTCATCACGATCATGCGCTGGGCCAGCGTCATGGCTTCGACCTGGTCGTGCGTGACGAACAGGCTGGTGATGCCCAGTTCGCGGTGCAGTTTCTGGATTTCCAGGCGGGTCTGCGCGCGCAGCTTGGCGTCCAGGTTGGACAGCGGCTCGTCAAACAAGAAGACTTGCGGCTGGCGCACGATGGCGCGGCCCATGGCCACGCGCTGGCGCTGGCCGCCCGAGAGTTCGCGCGGCTTGCGTTCCAGCAGGTGGCCCAGTTCGAGGATCTTGGCGGCCTTGTCGACGCGGGCCTTGATCTCGTCCTTGGGTACCTTGGCGATCTTCAGGCCGTAGGCCATGTTCTCGAAGTTCGTCATGTGCGGGTACAGCGCGTAGTTCTGGAACACCATCGCGATGTCGCGCTGGGCGGGTTCCAGGTCGTTGACCACGCGGTCGCCAATGCGCAGTTCGCCGCCGGAGATTTCTTCCAGGCCCGCGACCATGCGCAGCAGGGTGGATTTGCCGCAGCCCGACGGGCCGACGATGACGATGAATTCGCCGTCCTGCACTTCGGCGTTGACGCCGTGGATCACCTGGTTGG
The DNA here is from genome assembly GCF_051942715.1 of Acidovorax sp. BL-A-41-H1. Taxonomy (NCBI): domain Bacteria; kingdom Pseudomonadati; phylum Pseudomonadota; class Betaproteobacteria; order Burkholderiales; family Comamonadaceae; genus Acidovorax; species Acidovorax sp. BL-A-41-H1. Next base: position 1,224,561 of record NZ_JBPVJQ010000003.1, read on the forward strand.
CCTTGGGGCCCGTGCCATAGCGCTTGACGATGTTGCGTAGGGAGATGGATGCCATGATTTCAGAGGGTGTGGACCGTGTCAGCCAGCCCTGCGGTTCCGCGCCGGGAGGCGCAGGGCAGGGCGTTGTTCAGGGGGCTGGTGCGCACGGTTGATATGATTTTGATAGCATTAGGTACTTGTAAATCAAGCACCTTGGGCTGTTTTGGTACTTATTTTTCGGTATCGACCAGGCCCTTGACGAACCAGCGCTGCATCAGCACCACCACCAGGGCGGGCGGCAGCATGGCCAGCAGGGCGGTGGCCATGACGATGTTCCATTCGTTGCCTGAATCACCGCCAGCGATCATCCGCTTGATGCCGATCACCACGGGGTACATGTCTTCGGACGTGGTCACCAGCAGGGGCCACAGGTACTGGTTCCAGCCGTAGATGAACTGGATCACGAACAGCGCGGCGATCGACGTGCGCGACAGCGGCACCAGGATGTCCTTGAAGAAGCGCATGGGGCCTGCGCCGTCCACGCGGGCGGCTTCCACCAGCTCGTCCGGCACCGTCAGGAAGAACTGGCGGAACAGGAAGGTTGCAGTGGCCGAGGCGATCAGCGGGACCGTAAGGCCCGCATAGCTGTTGAGCATGCCCAGGTCGGACACCACCTGGTAGGTGGGCCCGATGCGCACTTCGACCGGCAGCATCAGCGTGATGAAGATGAGCCAGAAGCAGATGCCCTTGAACGGGAACCGGAAGTACACGATGGCAAACGCCGACAGCAGCGAGATCGCGATCTTGCCGATGGTGATGACCATGGCGGTGACAAAGCTCACCCACATCATGTGCGCCACCGGCGCGGTGGAGCCTGCACCCGCGCCGCCGCCAAACAGCGTGTCGCGGTAGGTCTGCCAGAAGTTGCTGCCCGGCAGCAGCGGCATGGGGGCCTGCACGATGTCCTGCGCGGTGTGGGTGGACGCCACAAACGCCAGGTACAGCGGAAAGCCTACGATGATCACGCCCAGCACCATGATGAGGTGCGAGAACGCCGTGAGATAGGGACTACGTTCAACCATTTGAATCTTTCAGATACGTTGCATGGCCCCGGGCGGCTGGAACGGGCGCGCCATGTGCGGAGGCCGCCAAGCAAGGGCCGCCCCGCAGTGAGGGCGGCGTCCCCCTCGAGGGGGAAGGCGCGAAGCGACTCAGGGGGTGCATCAGTATTGGACTTTCTTCTCAACGTAGCGGAACTGGATCACCGTGAGCACGACCACGATGGCCATCAGCACCACCGACTGCGCGGCCGAACCACCCATGTCCATGGCCTTGAAACCGTCGTGATAGACCTTGTAGACCAGGATGGCGGTGTCGCGCCCCGGGCCGCCCTGCGTGGTGGCGTCCACGATGGCAAACGTGTCAAAGAACGCATACACCACATTGATCACCAGCAGGAAGAACGTGGTGGGCGACAGCAGCGGGAACTGGATGCTCCAGAACCGGCGCCACGGGCCCGCTCCATCAATCGCGGCCGCTTCGATGAGCGACTTGGGGATGGACTGCAGGCCCGCCAGGAAGAACAGGAAGTTGTACGAGATCTGCTTCCACACGGCGGCAATCACGATCAGCGCCATGGCGTGGTCGGAGTTGAGCATGTGGTTCCAGTCAAATCCCGTCTGGCGCAGCATGTAGGCCACCACACCGAGTGATGGCGAAAACATGAACATCCACAGCACGCCGGCCACGGCAGGGGCCACCGCATAGGGCAGCAGCAGTGCGGTCTTGTAGACCAGCGCGCCCTTGATGATGCGGTCGGCAAAGATGGCCAGAAACAGCGACAGCGAAATTCCGCTCACCGCCACCAGGATCGAGAAGAACGCCGTGGTCTTGAAGGATGCAAGGTAGCCCGGGTCCTGGAACAGGTCGCGGAAGTTGGCAAACCCCACCCATTCCCGCGAGAACCCAAAGGAGTCCTGCATCTGGAACGACTGCACCAGGGCCTGGCCGGCCGGCCAGAAAAAGAAGACGCTGATGATGACCAGCTGGGGTGCCAGAAGCACCCACGGCAGCCATGCCGAGCGAAATAGAACGCGTTTTTCCATGTCCACACTCTCAAAAAAAGCCCCTGCGCATGCCGGTCCTCACCGGGGCCGTTGCCAACGGCGGGACGGGGTGGGTTACCCCGGCGGCCCTGTGGCAAAAAAGACAACCCGCCGCCCGTGAACCATGGTGGCTGACGGGGCGGCGGGCTTTTGGTGCTGACCGGCTTCAAGGCCTGTCAGCACCGGCAGGCACTGCGGTGGTCTGCTTACTTGTTGGCGCGGGCGAAACGGGCCAGTTGCTCGTTACCGCGGGTCACGGCCGTGTCCAGCGCTTCCTTGGGCGACTTCTTGCCAGCCCAAATCTGTTCGGTTTCCTCGTCGATGATCGAGCGGATCTGCACGAAGTTGCCCAGGCGGATGCCGCGCGACTTGTCGGTGGCCTTGCGGATCATCTGCGTCACGGCCACGTCGGTGCCGGGGTTCTTCTGGTAGAAGCCCGACGCATCGGTCAGCTTGAAGGCGCCGGTGGTCACGGGCAGGTAACCGGTGCGCTGGTGGCTGGCGGCCTGCACCTTGGTGTCGTTCAGGAAGTTCAGGAAGCTGGCAACGCCTTTGTATTCCTCAGGCTTCTTGCCGGCCATCACCCACAGGCTGGCACCACCGATGGCGGTGTTCTGGGGCGCGCCCTTCACGTCCGAGTAGTAGGGCAGCGCCGAGATGCCGTACGCAAACTTGGCTTCCTTGGCCACGCGGGCATACAGGCCCGACGAGCCAGTGATCATGGCGCATTCGCCTGAGGGGAACGATGCGTCGGCTGCGTTGCCGCGGCCCTTGTACACAAAGCTGCCTTCCTTGGAAGCCCTGGCCAGGTTCTCGAAGTGGCGCACGTGCAGGGGGGTATTGATCTGCAGCTGTGCATCGGCACCGTCAAAGCCGTTGTTCTTGGACGCGAACAGCGTGTTGTGCCACAGCGAGAAGCTTTCCAGCTGCGTCCAGCTGATCCAGCTGGTCGTGAACGGGCAGCTGTGGCCGCTGGCCTTGAGCTTGGAGGCGGCCGCGAACACTTCGGGCCAGGTGGTCGGGGGCTTCTCGGCGTCCAGACCAGCCTTCTTGAAGGCGTCCTTGTTGTAGTAGAAGATCGTGGTGGAGCTGTTGAGCGGATAGCTCAGCATCTGGCCGTTGGGGGCTGTGTAGTAGCCGGCCACCGCCGAGACGTACTCGGTGGGGTCAAACTTGTAGCCGCCGTCGTTCAGGATCTTGGCCACGGGCACGATGGCGCCCTTGCTGGCCATCATCGTTGCGGTACCGACTTCGTAGACCTGCAGGATGTGCGGCGCATTGCCGGCACGGAACGCAGCAATGGCACCCGTCATGGACTCGTCATACGTGCCCTTGTAGGTCGGAACGACCTTGTACTGGGTCTGGCTGGCGTTGTACTGCTTGGCCAGGTCATTGATCCAGTCGCCCAGGGCGGCGCTCATCGAGTGCCACCACTGGATTTCTACCTGCTGGGCTTGAACGGGAGCGCTCAGGGAGAGGGCGACGGCAGCCGAGACTGCCAGATGCTTGAGTTGCATGAATGTTTCCTTCGAGGATGACGAAAAGCACAAGGGCCGCATGTTGGGCAGACCGTGTGACAGTGGTGTGTCGTTGTCGCATGGCACCCGCCGGCTCACAACCGGGGAAAACCCCTTGGGTTACCTGCAAGGGGTGCGATTGTGACGCTTTTGTGACTGATTTAAACCATTCACCCCAACGTGCAAGGTTTTGGTGCATTGCACCAATCTTGGTGCATAGTGAAGGATGACCCCCGACGGCTGTCGCGTGTGCGACGGCCGTGTTCATTCCTTACCAACGCGAGCAAGCATGGCCACCAATTCGCTGGACAAGAACAAGATCAAGTTTCTGCTGCTGGAGGGCATCCATCCGTCTGCCGTTGATGTGATCCGCGCTGCGGGTTACACGCAGATCGAGACGGTGGCTGGTGCCCTGCCAGACGACGAACTCAAGCGCAAGATTGCCGACGTGCACTTCGTGGGCATCCGCTCGCGCACCCAGCTCACCGAAGACGTGTTTGCGCATGCCGGCAAGCTGGTGGCCGTGGGCTGCTTTTGCATCGGCACCAACCAGGTGGACCTGAACGCGGCGCGCGAGCGCGGCATCGCCGTCTTCAACGCGCCGTACTCCAACACCCGCTCTGTGGCCGAACTCGTGCTGGCCGAAGCCATCCTGCTGATGCGCGGCATACCCGAAAAGAACGCCGTGGCGCACCGTGGCGGCTGGCTCAAGTCGGCCGACAACGCGTACGAAATCCGCGGCAAGACGCTGGGCATCGTCGGCTACGGCTCCATCGGCACCCAGTTGTCGGTGCTGGCTGAAGCCATGGGCATGCATGTGGCGTTTTTTGATGTGGTCAACAAGCTGCCGCTGGGCAATGCACGGCAGGTTCACAGCCTGCACGACCTGCTGGGCCAGAGCGATGTGGTCAGCCTGCATGTGCCCGAGCTGCCGTCCACCCAGTGGATGATCGGCGCGGCCGAAATTGCCGCCATGAAGCCGGGCGGCATCCTCATCAACGCAGCGCGCGGTACGGTGGTCGAGATCGACCCGCTGGCTGAAGCCCTGCGCGCGGGCAGGCTGCTGGGTGCTGCCATCGATGTCTTTCCGGTGGAGCCGCGCACCAACAAGGACGAGTTCATCTCGCCGCTGCGCGGGCTGGACAACGTCATCCTCACCCCCCATGTCGGCGGCTCCACCATGGAGGCGCAGGCCAACATTGGCCTTGAAGTGGCGGAAAAGCTGGTGAAGTACAGCGACAACGGTACCAGCACGTCGTCGGTGAACTTCCCGGAGGTGGCTTTGCCTGCGCACCCCGGCAAGCACCGCCTGCTGCACATCCACCGCAATGTCCCGGGCGTGTTGTCCGAAATCAACCGCATCTTCTCGGACAACGCCATCAACATTTCTGCCCAGTACCTGCAGACCAACGAGAAGATCGGCTACGTGGTGATCGACATTGACGCCGCGTCGTCCGACCTGGCGCTGGACAAGCTGGCGCAAGTTCCCGGCACGCTGCGCAGTCGGGTGCTGTTTTGATTTTGCTCCTAAAATAGTAGCTGCAAAGGCTTATGTGACAAGCGCCTGAGCGCGCTTTGCGTTGAAACCCTGCGTTCAAGGCCCTGCGGGCAGGGCTGTCACCCCGACCCGGGCAGCAGTCCCGCAGGCCGTGGCATAAAATTTCGGCCCCAAGGCACGAGGGCGCTTCGCGCCGACCCAGGTTGATCCCATGAATGTTCCGATAGCGTTGGCTGCCCTGCAGACGCGGGCTGCCGAGCCCGTGCGTCTGCGCGAGATTCCCTACAACTACACGTCATTCTCCGACCGGGAGATCGTGATCCGGCTGCTGGGAATGCCCGCCTGGGACCTGCTGGACCAGCTGCGCAAGGAGCGCCGCACCGGCCGCTCGGCCCGCATGCTGTACGAAGTGCTGGGCGACATCTGGGTGGTGCAGCGCAACCCTTACCTGCAGGACGATCTGCTGGACAACCCCGACCGCCGCAAGATGCTGGTGGATGCGCTGCAGCACCGCCTGGGCGAGATCGAAAAACGCCGCACCCCCGCAGACGATGCCGGGCGTGACCGCCTGGTGGGCGAACTGGTGGCCGCAGCAGGGCGCGCGGTGGCCGAGTTCAACGCCACCTTCGAACAGGCCTCGCAGCTGCGCCGCCAGGTGCAAAAAACACTGGGCCGACTCACTGCCAAGGACAACATCAAGTTCGACGGCCTCTCGCGTGTGAGCCACGTGACGGATGCCACAGACTGGCGCGTGGAGTACCCGTTTGTGGTGCTCACCCCCGACACCGAGGCCGAAATGGCGCGCCTGGTCAAGGGCTGTATTGAATTGGGCCTCACGATCATCCCGCGTGGGGGCGGCACAGGCTACACCGGGGGCGCGATTCCGCTGACGTGGAAGAGCGTGGTCATCAACACCGAAAAGCTCGAAGCCATGACGGAGGTGGAAATGCGCCGCCTGCCGGGCATGGACCGCGAGGTGGGTACGGTGTGGACCGAAGCCGGCGTGGTCACCCAGCGCGTGGCCGATGCCGCCGAGCGTGCGGGCTTCGTGTTTGCGGTGGACCCGACCAGCGCCGAGGCGTCGTGCATTGGCGGCAACATCGCCATGAACGCGGGTGGCAAGAAGGCCGTGCTGTGGGGCACGGCGCTCGATAACCTGGCCAGCTGGCGCATGGTGACGCCTGACGCCCAGTGGCTCGAAGTGACGCGCCTGGATCACAACATGGGCAAGATCCATGACGTGGAAATGGCCACCTTCGAGCTGCAGTATTTCGAGGCCGACGGCAAGACGCCTGTGCGCAGCGAGCGCCTGAGCATTCCGGGCAAGACCTTCCGCAAGGAAGGCCTGGGCAAGGATGTGACCGACAAGTTCCTGGCGGGCCTGCCAGGCATCCAGAAGGAAGGCTGCGACGGCCTGATCACCAGCGCGCGCTGGGTGGTGCACCGCATGCCCGAGCACACGCGCACTGTGTGCCTGGAGTTCTTTGGCAACGCGCGTGACGCTGTACCGTCGATCGTGGAGATCAAGGACTTCATGTTCGCCGAGCAAAAGCGCAGCGGCGTGCTGCTGGCGGGCCTGGAGCATCTGGACGACCGCTACCTCAAGGCGGTGGGCTACGCCACCAAGAGCAAGAAGCACGGCGGCGGCCTGCCCAAGATGGTGCTGTTTGGCGACATTGCCGGCGACAACGCCGACGATGTGGCCCGTGTGACCAGTGAGGTGGTCCGCATCGCGAATTCGCGCAGCGGCGAAGGCTTCATCGCCATCAGCGCCGAGGCGCGCAAGAAGTTCTGGCTGGACCGCAAGCGCACAGCGGCCATCAGCCGCCACACCAACGCCTTCAAGATCAACGAAGACGTGGTGATCCCGCTGCCGCGCATGGCCGAGTACACCGACGGCATCGAGCGCATCAACATTGAATTGAGCCTGCGCAACAAGATCAAGCTGTGCGATGCGCTCACCGACTTCTTCGAGCGCGGCAACCTGCCGCTGGGCAAGCAGGACGACGCCAGCGAGATCCCTTCGGCCGAGCTGCTGGAAGACCGCGTGGGGCAGGCCATTGCCTTGGTGGCCGAGGTGCGTGCTCTGTGGTCCGACTGGTTGGCCAACGTGGCCGCGCTGTTCCCGCAACTGCAGGACCACACCCTGCGTGCCAGCTGGAAGACCCAGCTGCGCGCGCCGCTGCAAACGATCTTTGCCGGCGCGCCGTTCAAGCCGATCCTGGATGAGGCCACGGCCATCCACAAGCGCGTGCTCAAGGGCCGCGTGTGGGTGGCGCTGCACATGCATGCCGGTGACGGCAACGTGCACACCAACCTGCCCGTCAACAGCGACGACTACGAAATGCTGCAGACCGCGCACGAGGCGGTGGACCGCATCATGGTGCTGGCGCGCAGCCTGGACGGCGTGATCTCGGGCGAACATGGCATCGGCATCACCAAGCTCGAATTTTTGACCGACGAAGAACTGCGCCCGTTTGCCGAATACAAGCAGAAGGTGGACCCGGAAGGCCGCTTCAACAAAGGCAAGTTGCTACGAAATCAGGAGCAATCGGGGCAATCAATACAAGCGCTGCAGGTCAAAAACGCCTCAAATTCGCCTGTGATGCATGCCGACCTGACCAACGCCTACACCCCGAGCTTCGGCCTGATGGGGCACGAGTCGCTGATCATGCAGCAAAGCGACATCGGCGCGATTGCCGATTCGGTCAAGGACTGCCTGCGCTGCGGCAAGTGCAAACCGGTGTGCGCCACCCATGTGCCGCGCGCCAGCCTGCTGTACAGCCCGCGCAACAAAATTTTGGCCACCTCGCTGCTGGTCGAGGCGTTTTTGTACGAAGAGCAGACGCGCCGCGGTGTGTCCATCAAGCACTGGCAAGAGTTTGAAGACGTGGCGGACCACTGCACGGTGTGCCACAAGTGCTACACGCCGTGCCCGGTCAAGATCGACTTTGGCGAAGTGACCATGAACATGCGCAACCTGCTGCGCAAGATGGGCAAGAAAAGCTTCCGCCCGGGCAACGCACTGGCCATGACCATGCTCAACGCCACCAACCCCGACACCATCAAGCTGCTGCGTTCGGCCATGGTGGGCGTGGGTTTCAAGGCCCAGCGTATGGCCGTGGACATCCTGCGCAAGGTGGGCCGCAAGCAGACGGCCAAGCCGCCGGCCACGGTGGGCACCGCGCCCATCAAGGAGCAGGTGGTCCACTTCATCAACAAGAAGCTGCCCGGCGGCCTGCCAAAGAAAACGGCGCGCGCGCTGCTGGACATCGAGGACAAGGACTACGTCCCGATCATCCGCAACCCGCAGGCCACCACGGCCGAGACGGAGGCGGTGTTCTACTTCCCCGGCTGCGGGTCGGAGCGTTTGTTCTCGCAGGTGGGCCTGGCCACCCAGGCCATGCTGTGGCACGCCGGTGTGCAAACCGTGCTGCCGCCGGGTTACCTGTGCTGCGGCTACCCCCAGCGCGGCAGCGGTCAGTTCGACAAGGCCGAGAAGATGATCACGGACAACCGGGTGCTCTTCCACCGCGTGGCCAATACGCTCAACTACCTCGACATCAAGACCGTGGTGGTGAGCTGCGGCACCTGCTACGACCAGCTGCAGGGCTACGAGTTCGACAAGATCTTCCCGGGTAGCCGCATCATCGACATCCACGAATACCTGCTGGAAAAGGGCATTGCCCTGCAAGGTAAGGGCGCGTACCTGTACCACGAGCCCTGCCACAACCCGATGAAGCTGCAGGACTCGATGAAGACCGTGAAGGCGCTGGTGGGCGAGCAGGTCTTGAAGAGCGAGCGCTGCTGCGGCGAGTCGGGCACGCTGGGCGTGACCCGGCCGGACATCTCCACCCAGGTGCGTTTCCGCAAGGAAGAAGAAATCCGCAAGGGCGAAGCCCAGCTGCGTGCCAGCGGTGCCGTGGGCACGCAGGAGAACGTCAAGATCCTCACCAGCTGCCCCAGCTGCCTGCAAGGCCTGAACCGTTACCAGGATGACCTGAACAACGGCCTGCTGGAAGCGGACTACATCGTGGTCGAGATGGCGCGCGAAATTCTGGGTGAAAACTGGATGCCCGATTACGTGCAGCGCGCCAATAACGGCGGCATTGAGCGGGTGCTCGTATAGCCATGGGACATGCGGTACCCGGTTGCGCGCTGTGCGAGGGTGAAGGCGGCACGCTGATCTGGCGCGGCACGCATCTGCGTGTCATCCGCGCCGATGAGGCGGGGTTTCCGGCCTTCTACCGGGTGATCTGGAACGCTCACGTGGCGGAGTTTTCCGAGCTCTCGCCAGCGGAGCGGGCGCATTGCATGGAGGCTGTGGCTTGCGTCGAGCAAGTGCTGCGTGCGCACCTGGCTCCTGCGAAGATCAACCTTGCGGCGTTGGGCAACATGGTCCCGCACCTGCACTGGCATGTGATTGCCCGGTTCGAGGGCGACAGCCACTTTCCTGCGCCGGTCTGGGCCACTGCCCGGCGCGATCGCGACCTGGCACACGAAGCGCGGCAGACTGCCCGCCTGCCGGCGCTGGAAGCAGCACTGTGCGAGGCGCTGGCGCAGCAACCGGGGTGAGCGCGCTTCGGGCGTCACTCCTGGGCTGACCTCGCGGCTGCGTGCCGCAGGTGCAGGCTCCGAGCCTGCCCGCGTCGCACGGGGCCGGTAGCGATTGCGGAACCCCCGCAGGCCGCTGCCCTAACCCTGCGGTGGGACAATGGCGGACTGATTTCGCAATTGTTTGATAGGTGATCCCCATGGCAGGTTTGAAAACCGGTGCGCCCACTCCCGAGTCGATCACGGTACACGGCCAGTCGCGCGTGCTGGAGGTCGCGTTCTCTGACGGCGCAGCGTTTCGCATTCCGTTCGAGCTGATGCGCGTGTATTCGCCATCGGCCGAGGTGCAGGGCCACGGCCCCGGTCAGGAAGTGCTGCAGACCGGCAAGCGCGAGGTGACGCTGGTGAACCTGGAGCCCGTGGGCAACTACGCGGTCAAGCCCACGTTCTCCGACGGCCACGACAGCGGTATCTTCAGCTGGGATTACCTGTACGAGCTGGGCCAGCAGCAGGATGCGCTCTGGACGCAGTACACCGAGCGCCTGGCCGCGGCAGGCGCAGACCGCGACGCGCCCATGGCGGGCAAGGGTGGCGGCGGGCATGCCTGCGGCAGCCATTGAAGCGGCTTCGCGTACGCGTGTTCCGCGCGCCGTGGATCAGTTTGCTATAAAGTTAGTAGCTATCAGGCCAATCAGAACAAGCGCCAGAGCCCTGTATTGCTTGAAATAGCGTTGTCCAATATGCGACATATGCCCCGTTTGGGTGCGGGGTTGTCGCTGTACCCCGGGCGCTTGCGCGCCTAGCATCAAATCATGAGCACCACTCATTTCGGATTCCAGTCGGTCGACGAGCAGGAAAAAGCCCGCAAGGTGCGGGGCGTGTTCGACTCCGTCGCGTCGCGCTACGACATCATGAATGACCTGATGTCGGCCGGCCTGCACCGTGCCTGGAAGGCCTACACCGTGATGGTGGCCAACCTGCGCGAAGGCAGCCAGGTGCTGGACATTGCAGGCGGCACCGGCGACCTGGCGCTGGCTTTTTCCAAGAAAGTCGGTACGTCCGGACGCGTGGTGCACACCGATATCAACGAAGCGATGCTGCGTGTGGGCCGTGACCGCCTGATCGATGCAGGCGTGGTGCTGCCCACGCTGGTGTGCGATGCCGAGAAGCTGCCGTTCCCGGATGCCCACTTCGACGTGGTGAGCGTGGCCTTTGGCCTGCGCAACATGACGCACAAGGACCAGGCGATTGCCGAGATGTGCCGCGTCCTCAAGCCCGGCGGCAAGCTGCTGGTGCTCGAATTCTCCAAGGTGGCCAAGCCGCTGGAGAAGGCCTACGACTGGTATTCCTTCAAGGTGCTGCCGCGGCTGGGCAAGATGGTGGCGGGCGATGACGCCAGCTACCGCTACCTGGCCGAGTCGATCCGCATGCATCCGGGGCAGGAAGAACTCAAGGTCCTGATGCGGCAAAACGGCTTTGGCCATGTGGACTATCACAACATGACGGGTGGGGTTGTTGCCTTGCATGTTGGAATCAAGTGCTGATCGCTATTCGCGGTTGATTTGCGGTCGATGTGGATGAATGACATAACGGAGATGACACGATGAAACTGTGGTCTGTGGTTTTGGTGGCGCTGATGGCGGTGGTCCACGTGGACGCTGATGCCAAGCGTCTTGGCGGCGGCAAGTCCTCTGGACAGCAGTCGAACAATGTGACCCAGCGCGAGTCGGCCACGCCGTCAACGCCGGGTGCGCCGGCGCAAGGCGCAACCAACGCTGCTGCGGCCAAGCCTGCGGCAGCGCCTGGCGCAGCCGCTGCTGCCCCCAAGAAGCCTTGGGGCGCCATGCTGGGCGGCCTGGCTGCTGGACTGGGCCTGGCCTGGCTGGCCCACTCGCTGGGCATGGGTGAAGGCTTTGGCCAGATCCTGATGTTTGCCCTGTTTGCGTTGGCGGCCTTTGCCATCTTCAAGATGGTGATGCGCGCCCGCCAGGGTGGTGCAGCCGCCTCGTCGAACTCGCCACTGGCGTTCCAGGGCGCTGGCGCCGCCACGCCGTCGGCGGCGCAGGTACCACCGCAGTACAGCCCCAACAACGTGGGCAACGACGCCTCGGCCCGCCCCTGGGAGCGCAGCAGCATGGCGTTTGACGCCACACGCAATGCGTCGGGCGGTCAGGGTGCCGGTACGGGTGTGACCATCGGCTCCGGCCTGTCGGGCTCGCAGAACTGGGGTATTCCGGACGGCTTTGACACCGAGAACTTCCTGGCAGCGGCCAAGCGCAACTTCGTCACCCTGCAAGGTGCCTGGGACCGCTCGGACATCGCCACGCTGCGTTCGATGATGACCGACGGCATGCTCAACGAGATCCGCACCCAGCTGAGCGAGCGTGAAGACCACCGCGGTGCCCAGCCCAACCTGACCGACGTGGTGATGATCGAAGCCCAGCTGCTGGGCATCGAGGAACTGGCCGACGGCTACATGGCCAGCGTGGAGTTCTCCGGCATGATCCGCGAAGAGCCTTCGGCTGGCCCGAGCCCGTTCCGCGAAGTGTGGAACATGACCAAGCCCAAGTCGGGCGGCGCTGGCTGGCTGGTGGCTGGCGTGCAAGCCCTGCAGTAAGCAGGGGATGATCCTGCCCGGCGAGAGCCGGGTTCAGGGAATAATCGGGGACTATGGCAACACCACAGTCCCCTTTTTCTTTTCTGGATGGCCTTTTCGAGCGCGTGGCCGCAGGGCCGCAGCCACCCCAGTGGCTGGTGCACGAGGCGCAGCAACGGATCGTGCTGTTCCTCAATCATGTGCTGATGCAGGAATCCGAGGCCATGGAGCGGCTGGTGCGCCAGAAGGGGCGCATTGCCCGCGTCCAGTGGCGCGCTTACTCGATGGCGCTCGTCATCACGCCCGCCGGTCTCTTGAACCTGGCCCCCGAGGGCGCTTTGCCTGACTTGCGCCTCGAAGTCACTGAAACCTCACCCCTGTCGCTGGCGCAGACCGCCCTGCGGGGCGACAAGCCTGCCATCCGCATCGAGGGCGACGTGCAGCTTGCAGCCGAGATCAACTGGCTGGTAGACCATGTGCGATGGGACGTCGAGGAAGACCTGGCCCGCGTGATCGGTGATGCGCCCGCGCATACCGTGGGGCAGGTGGCCGGGCGGATCGCGCAGGCGCTGCGGCAGTTCGTCGGCTCGCGCATGGCATCTGCTGCTGCGGCCACGCCAGCTCCATCGGCGCAGCCAGCACCGGTGGCGCCTGCATCGCCAGTGGCCAGCAGCGGCTTCCCTGCGGCACCGGGTGCCCCCGCTGCCCCATCTGGCAGTTCTGACCGGGCCGGCGCATGAAGCGCCTGCTGCGGGGTTTCACCATCCTGTGGGTGGTGTTCCGGTATGGCCTCGATGGCCTGTTGCTGGACAGTTTCCAGAAACCCTGGCTGCGGCTGATTTCGCGCGCGCTGTCGGTCGGGCGCAACCTGGACGCGCCGCGCGGCCAGCGGCTGCGCCAGGCGCTGGAGAGCCTGGGCCCCATCTTCGTGAAGTTCGGCCAGGTGCTGTCCACCCGCCGCGACCTGCTGCCGGCTGACGTGGCTGACGAGCTGGCGCTGCTGCAGGACCGGGTGCCACCGTTTCCGGCAGAGGTCGCCATTGCCACCATCGAGCGCGCCTTCCGGCGTCCGGTCGATGAAGTGTTCTTGACCTTTGACCGCAAGCCGGTGGCCAGCGCATCGATTGCCCAGGTGCACTTTGCCACGCTGCGCGACCGTGATGGCGTGGAGCGCGAGGTGGCCGTCAAGGTGCTGCGCCCCGGGATGCTGCCGGTGATCGAAAAAGACCTGGGCCTGATGCGCCTGATGGCAGGCTGGGTTGAAAGCCTGTCGGCCGACGGCAAGCGCCTGAAGCCGCGCGAGGTGGTGGCTGAGTTTGACAACTACCTGCACGACGAGCTGGATCTGATACGCGAGGCGGCCAATGCCGCGCAACTGCGCCGCAACATGCAGGGCCTCGACCTGGTGCTCATCCCGGAAATCTTCTGGGACTTCTGTCATCCCGAAGTCATGGTGATGCAGCGCATGACGGGTGTGCCCATCAGCCAGATCGACCGCTTGCGCGCAGCAGGGGTGGACATCCCCAAGCTGGCGCGCGACGGGGTGACGATCTTCTTCACCCAGGTTTTTCGCGACGGTTTCTTTCATGCCGACATGCATCCGGGCAACATCCAGGTGAGCCTGGAGCCCGCGACCTTCGGGCGCTACATCTCGCTGGATTTCGGCATCGTGGGCACGCTCACGGAGTCGGACAAGGAATATCTCGCCCAGAACTTCGTGGCGTTCTTCCGGCGCGACTACAAGCGGGTGGCCGAGCTGCACATCGAAAGCGGCTGGGTGCCGCCGAACACGCGCGTCAACGACCTGGAGTCGGCCATCCGAGCCGTGTGCGAGCCGTATTTCGACCGGCCGCTCAAGGAAATCTCGCTGGGGCTGGTGCTCATGCGCCTGTTCCAGACCTCGCGCCGCTTTCATGTCGAGATCCAGCCTCAGCTCGTGCTTTTGCAGAAAACCCTGCTCAACATCGAAGGCCTGGGCCGCGAGCTTGACCCCGAGCTGGACCTGTGGAGCACGGCCAAGCCGTTTCTGGAAAAGTGGATGCTCGAACAGATGGGCCCACAGCGCATGTGGCGCGAACTGCGGGCCGAGGCGCCGCACTACGCCAAGCTGATTCCGGAGTTGCCGCGCCTGCTGTACGACGCGCTGCGCCAGCGCAAGCCGCTCGATGGCCAGCACCAGGTGGTGCGTGAGCTGCTGGAGGCCCAGCACCGCACGAACCGTCTTCTGCAAGCCATCATCTACGGTGGCGTTGGCTTCGTGCTGGGCCTGTTGGTGATGCAGTTGTTCGTCCGGCTGCGCATCTTCTGAGATCGCAGGCGGATCAATGCCGGCGCGTATGCTGCGCGCCGCACTTGTGGGTGCCGTACCACAGGATTTATGCTTGGCGGGGAACGGGCTTGCGCCCGTGGTCCGGAAGTTGCATTCATAATCCGCTGCGCTAATTGTTACGTTTTTGCGGCAGGGGCAGTGTGTGGGGCCTGAGCTTGCGGATTCGGAGATACCGGGGGATGGTGGTGGGCCGCTGGGCGCTGCGTGAGTGCTGCGCGGGCTGTGCCACGAGCCTCATCGTTGTCATGTCTGGATCTGAAAGACTGGCCTTTGCCGAGCCCCGCCATGCGCTGGCGGCGGGACCTTGAGGCTGTGTCCGGTACGCGCGCTTTCTTGCAACACCCTTGGATCTTCGGAGCGGCGCCATGCTGTTGACATTCATCGTTGTGTACCTGCTGATCTCGATCGCCGTGGGGCTGTATGCCGCGCGGCGCGTTCACAACACGGCTGACTATGCAGTGGCGGGCCGAAGCCTGCCGCTGGCCGTGGTGATTGCCACCACTTTTGCCACGTGGTTCGGGTCGGAAACCGTGCTGGGTGTGTCGGCCAAATTCGTGGAAGGCGGTCTCGGCGCCGTGGTGGAGGACCCCTTTGGCGCCTCCATGTGCCTGATCCTGGTGGGCGTCTTTTTTGCGTACAAGCTGTACCGCAAGAACCTCATCACGCTGGGTGACTACTACCGCCAGCGCTACGGCCGCGTGATCGAGGTGATTTGCTCCGCAGTCATCCTGTGCAGCTACCTGGGATGGGTGGCAGCGCAAATCACCGCGCTGGGCCTGGTATTCAACCTGCTGACGCAAGGCGCCGTATCCATCACGCTGGGCATGGTGATCGGCACGGCGGTGGTGCTGATCTACACGCTTTATGGCGGTATGTGGTCGGTGGCCATGACGGATTTTGTGCAGATGATCGTCATCACCATCGGGTTGGTCGCGGTGGCCTGGTTTGCAGCCGACCTGGCCGGCGGTGCGGGCAAGGTCATCGACTATGCAGCGCGTGAGGGCAAGTTCCAGTTCTTCCCCACGGGCGGTCTGAAGGAATGGACGTTTTTCTTTGCCGCTGCCATCACCATGATGCTGGGCTCCATCCCGCAGCAGGACGTCTTCCAGCGCGTGATGTCGTCGAACAGTGCAGAAACGGCGCGTACCGGCCCCATCATTGGCGGCTCGCTGTACCTGCTGTTTGCCTTCGTGCCCATGTTCATCGTGACGGCCGCCCTGCTGGTGATGCCCGAAGCAACCCAGGCGCTGCTCAAGGACGATCCGCAAAAAGTGCTGCCGACCCTGGTGATGGAGCGCATGCCGCTGGTGCTGCAGGTGGCCTTCTTTGGCGCGCTGCTGTCGGCCATCATGTCCACGGCTTCAGCCACCTTGCTGGCACCGTCCACCACGTTTGTCGAAAACATCCTGCACAACCTGCGCCCGGGCATGACCGACGCGCAGACGCTTAAGGCGATGCGGATCTCGGTGCTGGTGTTCACCGCCTGCGTGTTGATGTACGCGATCACCATGCAGGGCACGTCGATCTATGACCTGGTGTCGGGTGCGTACCAGGTGCCGCTGGTGGGTGCCTTCGTGCCGCTGGTGTTCGGGCTGTACTGGAAGCGCGCTACTACGCAAGGGGCTCTGCTGGCCGTGGTGATGGGCCTGGGCGTCTGGCTGCTGTTTGTGGCCAGCCCCATGCTGTCGGAAGCCTTCCCGCAGCAGCTGGCGGGGCTGCTGGCCGCGCTCGTGGGCATGCTGGCCGGCTCGCTGGCCCCCCAGTTCATCGACGACCACAAGGGCCATGTCACGCACTACGAAGGCAGTGCACCCACCTGACACCGGGGCCCTGCACCGGCAGGGCTTGCGCATGGGCATGCCGCCTATAATTGAGGGTTTTGCACTTTCCCTCCATACGCTGACATGCCTATTTACGCCTACAAATGCGGCTCCTGCGGCCATGCCAAGGATGTGCTGCAAAAAATCTCCGATCCCCAGCTCACCGTATGCCCTGCCTGCGGTGCCGAGGCTTTCTCCAAGCAGGTCACTGCGGCCGGCTTCCAGCTCAAGGGCTCAGGCTGGTATGTGACGGATTTCCGCGGCGGAAGCGGTGGCACAGCGGCCCCGGCTACCGACGCGAAAGCGGATGCCAAGCCCGACTCCGGTGCAGCTGCAAGCACTGCAGATGCACCTAAAAAAGAAGCGCCCAGCGCAAGCGCAGCAAGCGCTGGCGGCACTTCTTCCACCACCACGACAACCTGAAGCCGTTTCCATGTCCGCCTTGCGCAAATGGCTGTTGACCGGCCTTCTGGTGATCGTGCCCGGCGTCATTACGGCCTGGGTGCTCAACTGGATCGTCACCACCCTCGACCAGACCCTGCAGATCCTTCCGCTGGCCTGGCACCCTGACCGCCTCATCGGTTTTCACGTGCCGGGCTTCGGGGTCGTGCTCACCCTCGTGATCCTCCTGGTGGTGGGCGCGGTCGCCAGCAACTTTGCGGGCCGCAAACTCGTGCAGTGGGGCGATGCGGTCGTGCACCGCATCCCGGTGGTGCGCTCGATCTATTCCAGCGTCAAGCAGGTGTCGGACACCCTCTTTTCGGAAAGCGGCAACGCGTTTCGCAAGGCCGTGCTGGTGCAGTGGCCACGCGAGGGGGTCTGGACGGTTGCTTTTGTGACCGGCGCCCCAAGCGGCGAAGTGGCTGCCTACCTGCGTGACGAGTTCGTCAGCGTGTACGTGCCCACCACGCCCAACCCCACCGGTGGCTATTTCGTGATGGTGCGCAAAAGCGACTGTGTCGAGCTCGACATGACCGTGGACTCTGCGCTCAAGTACATCGTCTCCATGGGTGTGGTGGCTCCTGCCGACCCCGCCCTCGTGTCTCCCAAGTAAAACTTTTCTGCTTCCCCTAACGCGCCACAGCGGCGCCGGAAACTTTCCATGGCCATGCGTTCCCACTACTGCGGTCTTGTGACCGAAGCCCTTCTGGGCCAAACCGTAACCCTGTCGGGCTGGGTGAACCGTCGCCGCGACCACGGCGGCGTGATCTTCATCGACCTGCGCGACCGCGAAGGCTACGTGCAAGTGGTGTGCGACCCTGACCGTGCCGAGATGTTCAAGGTGGCCGAAGACGTGCGCAACGAGTTCTGCGTGCAAGTCAAGGGCCTGGTGCGCGCACGCCCCGACGGCACGACCAACGACAACCTCAAGAGCGGCAAGATCGAAGTCCTGTGCCACGAGCTGAACGTGCTCAACCCGTCGGTCACGCCTCCGTTCCAGATGGACGACGAGAACCTGTCGGAAACCACGCGCCTCACGC
The DNA here is from genome assembly GCF_051942715.1 of Acidovorax sp. BL-A-41-H1. Taxonomy (NCBI): domain Bacteria; kingdom Pseudomonadati; phylum Pseudomonadota; class Betaproteobacteria; order Burkholderiales; family Comamonadaceae; genus Acidovorax; species Acidovorax sp. BL-A-41-H1. The sequence goes on from NZ_JBPVJQ010000003.1 coordinate 1,242,440, forward strand.
ACCGCGTGATGGACCTGCGCCGCCCGCACATGCAGCGCAACATGATGCTGCGCTACAAGACGTCGATCCAGGTGCGCAACTTCCTGGACAAGGAAGGCTTCATCGATATCGAAACCCCCATGCTGGGAAAGAGCACGCCCGAAGGCGCACGTGATTACCTCGTGCCCAGCCGCGTGCACGACGGCCATTTCTTCGCGCTGCCCCAGTCGCCCCAGCTGTACAAGCAGATGCTGATGGTGGCGGGCTACGACCGCTACTACCAGATCACCAAGTGCTTCCGCGACGAAGACCTGCGTGCCGACCGCCAGCCCGAGTTCACCCAGATCGATTGCGAAACCTCGTTCCTGGGCGAAGAGGAAATCCGGGCCATTTTCCAGCGCATGATCGCTGAGGTGTTCCAGACCCAGCTGGGCGTGGATCTGGGCGAATTCCCGATCATGACGTACCAGGAAGCCGCGCACCGCTTCGGCTCCGACAAGCCCGATCTGCGTGTGAAGCTTGAATTCACCGAGCTGACCGACGTGATGAAGGACGTGGATTTCAAGGTGTTCTCGGGCGCTGCCAACATGAAGGGCGGCCGCGTGGTGGCCCTGCGCGTGCCAGGTGGCTCGGTCGAGGGCGGCGGCATCAGCCGCGGCGAGATCGATGCCTATACCGAGTTCGTCAAGATATACGGTGCCAAGGGCCTGGCCTACATCCGCGTCAACGAACTGGCCAAGGGCCGTGATGGCTTGCAGTCGCCCATCGTCAAGAACATTCACGACGCTGCGTTGGCCGAAGTGCTCAAGCGCTCGGGTGCGCAGGATGGTGACCTGCTGTTCTTTGGTGCCGACAAGGAAAAGATCGTCAACGACGCCATTGGCGCGCTGCGCCTCAAGATCGGCCATAGCGAATTCGGCAAGAAGAACGGCCTGTTTGAAAACCGCTGGGCGCCGCTGTGGGTGGTGGACTTCCCCATGTTCGAGCACGACGAGGAAGAAGACCGCTGGACCGCCGTGCACCACCCCTTCACCAGCCCCAAGGATGGTCATGAGGACCTGATGGACACCGATCCGGGCAAGTGCCTTGCCAAGGCCTACGACATGGTGCTCAACGGCTGGGAGCTGGGCGGTGGCTCCGTGCGTATCCACCGTGCAGACGTGCAAAGCAAGGTTTTCACCGCGCTCAAGATCAACCCCGAGGACGCCAAGGCCAAGTTCGGTTACCTGCTGGATGCCCTGCAGTACGGCGCGCCCCCGCACGGTGGTCTGGCGTTTGGTCTCGATCGCCTGATCACGCTCATGACCGGTGCCGAGTCGATCCGCGACGTGATTGCCTTCCCCAAGACACAGCGCGCGCAGGATTTGTTGACCCAGGCGCCGAGCCCCGTGGACGAAAAGCAGCTGCGCGAGCTGCACATCCGCCTGCGCAACCCCGATGGCGTGAAGGCCGCGGGCTGATCCACTTGTGGCCGCGGCGGGCGCCTGCCTGCCCCCGCCACGCCCCTGTTCGCCCCAGGCGGCCCGGTCTCCAGAACAGGCTCTGGGTGTCCGCGCCGCCTTTTTCAATGGCCGTTCCCGCGCATGGCGCCGTGAGCGGTACGCAAGGGAGTGCTGTTGATGCAGAACCTGTCGAGTTTTCGCGTGGCCGGGGCTGCAGTCCTGGTGGTGACGCTGCTGGCGGTCTCTGGCTGCGGCGAAAAGAAGACCGAGCTGGGGCAGGGCGGTTCGGTTGTCACGGGCTCTGCTGGCCCGCAGGGCGCGCAAAACGGCGCACGTGAGCTGGTGCGCTGCGAGGCCCCGGTAGCCACGCTGGCGCTGGCCGAGAACCCCCACGGCTATGCGATGGGCAGCGGGTACAACCTGCCTGCGTCGCCGGTCCCGCTGGTCAAGCTGCTGGCGCAGCAAAGTGGCTGCTTTCGGGTGGTGGACCGCGCAGCAGGCCTGCAAGGTACGGTGCGCGAGCAGGAGCTCAAGGAGGCGGGCGTACTGCGCAAGGAAAAGTCCACCGTGCAAAAGGGCCGCGGCTACGAGGCCCAGTACACGCTGACGCCAAGCCTGACTTTCAGCGAGCAGGATGCCGGGCGCGGGCTGGCGGGCGTGATCGCGATGATTCCCGTGCTGCGCGATATCGCCGGGCTGGCAGGCCTGGTGGAGCAGGTGAAGTTCAAGGAGGCGCAGACCGCGCTGCTGCTTTCCGACAACGAGACGACCGAGCAGGTGGCCGCGGCTACGGGCTCGGCGCGCACCACCGACCTGGGTGTGGGCGGGCTGGTGTTCGGAAAGCTGGGTGGCGCTGCGGGCGCGGGCTGGAGCAATACGAACGAGGGCAAGGTGATCGCCGCGGCATTCCTGGATGCGCACAACCAGCTGGTGGTGCAGGCCCGTGCGCTGCAGGCCAAGGAGCTGCCGCCGCCCGTGCCATCCACCGGTACAACGCCAGCGTCGGCATCGCCCAAGCCCGGGGTGGGCAGCGGCACCTGAGCGAGGCGCTCACGCTGCTGTTTGCGCCGTTCGCTCCCTTCGCTCTGCACGCAGAATAGCCGTATGACACCACCCGCCCCGGTACCTCATGCGGCAGACGGTGGCCCGGACGGCCGCCCGTTCAAGCTGCCCGAATCTGCGCTGGTCGTCATCCACACTGCGGCCCTGGATGTGTTGCTGATCCGCCGAACGGGCGGTGACGGGCACTGGCAATCGGTGACCGGCAGCAAGGATCACGCGGACGAGCCCTTCGAGGTGACGGCTGCACGCGAGGTGGCCGAAGAAACGGGCATCGACGCACACGGGTCGGGCTGCGTGCTGACCGACTGGTTCCTGGAGAACCACTACGACATCTGGCCCCAGTGGCTGCACCGCTATGCGCCCGGCGTGGTGCGCAACCGTGAACGGGTGTTCGGCCTGTGTGTGCCGCCCGGAATACGCGTGGTACTCAACCCACGCGAACATGATGACTTTTGCTGGCTGCCGTGGCAGCAGGCCGCAGACCGGTGCTTTTCAGCTTCCAACGCTGAGGCCTGCCTCCTGTTGCCGCGCTACCGTAGTGCAGCACAGGGATACGCTCGGTAGCGCCCCTGCTGCGCCTGTCTTCGGGAAAGCGCCACGCGCCCCGGCGTCCATCACGCATGCAGCGCAAGAATCACCCTGCCGTTCCTTTCTTTTGGCATGCATGCAACGCGCAGCGCGTTGTCGTATCGGCGCGCCTGCAGGGCAGGTGGCCTTCGGTCAGGGAAGTGGGCGCAATCTCAGGAAGGCTGCCGGATCTTTTTCTTCGGTAGCGTCGATCACATCGTCTATCACGCCGTCCAGGTCGCTACCGTCTTCCGCGTTGACGGCGGCAGACGACGCGAGCCTGGGGGCGTCGTCGGTGGCGGTGCGCACGCGCAGCGCCACGCCGCCCGGTGTGCGATCGCTGTCCTGTCCGAGGATGGCGCGGGTGGGCGCGGTGCCCATGCGTTGACGCAGGGCGTCAATCGTTTCCTGCAGGGTGTCGGCTGTGAGAATCCGGGCGCGCTGCCGCAGCAGCACCTGCTGGGACATGTCCACCAGCTTGGAGTTCAGCGTTGTGTCGGCCTCGCGCAGCAGCTGCTCCACGGCGCCGGCAGGGTCGCCCGCAAGGCTCTTGGCCATGGCCAGCTCGGCCGACTTGTTGATGTGCAGCAGCGACTCGCGCACGATGTCGCTGTAGGGCGGGTGCCCGTTGCAGGCATTGGCAAGCAGTTCGGTCAGCCCGCGGGTGTTGGCATAGCGCATGCCGAGCGCTCGCATCCAGGTATCGCCTTCCGACAGGTCGATCGACGTGACCGCCAGCACGGCCAGCAGGCTGGCGAGATTACACGCGGCCTCGAAGTCAAAGCTCGCTGCGCCGATCTCGCGCGCCATGTTGCGCACGGCCTCCACGGCCTGTGAAAACTGCCGTTGCTGTATCAGCTGCAGTGTGTTGGCCACCGTGGCAAAGCGCTGCACCCGCGCGCTGGAGTGGTGGCGTTCCATGATGCGGGCAAAGTCGGCCATGCACCGCTCGATGCCCTTGCGATCGTTCTCGGCAAAGTACGCAAACGTGAGCAGCACCAGCGACTGGAAGTCGAACAGCTTGGAGTCAATGCCCAGGATCACGGCGCGCGACAGCACCTTGGTGGCGTTCGCGCGGTCGCCCATGTAGTACGACATCATCCCCAGCTTTTGCAGCCGGACCACCGAGTCCGGCGTGAGGCTGCTCGCGGTGCGATACGTCTCGATGGCTTGCGCGAAGTTACCCAGTTCCACCTGCGCCCTCCCGAGCACGTCGTAGGCGTCGGCAAACGACGCATCCTCGCCAATCAGGCCCTGCAAAGTGGTCACCGCTCGGGCGGCCTGACCGGATTCGATCTGGGCGCGCGCCACGCCTAGCTTGGCCCAGGGCAGGGCGCGCGCTGCAATCACGGCTTCAAACAGCTTGCGGGCCTCATCGTGCCGGCCCAGCCGCAACAGCAGTTCCGAGCCGATGCGGGCGGCATACAGCCAGTAGGGCTGGCGGGTTTCAAAGCGCTCCACGCACAGGGCCGAGGCCCGTTCAAATTCTTCCGCTTCAATGGCGTCGAAGATGGGCTTGAGGTGAATCTTGCGCAAACGCGCCAGGCTCAGTCGCTCGAACAGTGCGCTGGGCGTGAACGGCTTGAGCAGATAGCCATCGAGCGCGGATTCGGCGGCTTCCGCCACCGCGGCATACGAGGCCTCGGCGGTGACCATGAAGAACACGGTGGAAAACGGCAGCAGCTGCGCGCGTCGCAGGTCATCCAGCAGCGTCTGGCCGGAGTACCCGCCTTCGCCAAAGTACTGCTCGCACAGTACATAGTCGAACACCGTGTGTTCCAGCCGGCTGCGCGCATCCTGCACCCGGCTGCACTGGACGATGCGGCTGACACCGTACTCGCGCAACTGGCCGACCAGAATGCTGCGTGACGTCGCATTGCTGTCGACGATCAGGGCCTGCATCGGTTGTGCAGCGGCGGTGGCTTTCTCTGTGGCCATGGGGGTGGGCATGCGCGCTGGGTGAGCGTGCCAGGATTCAAGCCCGTCAGTGTAGCGGCGGCGGTACGGCTTTCGGCGAGGGGTTTGCCCCTGCTGCGTGGGGCGCATGCGACACAATTCGCCCATGCAGAACGACGACATCTTGCGGGTGGCTACCTACAACATCCACAAAGGCGTGCAGGGGCTGGGGCCCGTGCGGCGGCTGGAGATCCATAACCTGGGCCTGGCCGTGGAGCAGCTCGATGCCGACATCGTGTGCCTGCAGGAGGTGCGAAAGCTGCACCGGCGCGAGCAGCTGTACTTCCAGCGATGGCCCGAGCTGCCCCAGGCCGAGTACCTGGCCCCCGAGGGCTACGAGGCGGTATACCGGACCAACGCCATCACCAAGCACGGCGAACACGGCAATGCCCTGCTGTCGCGCTGGCCTGTGATCGGGCACCAGCACGAGGATATTTCCGACCATCGTTTTGAACAGCGGGGCTTGCTGCATGTGGAGGTGGACGTCCACGGGCGGAGCATCCACGTCATCGTGGTGCATCTGGGGCTGATCCCCGGCAGCCGCGTCCGGCAGGTGGAGCGTCTGCAGCGCTTCATCGACCGCGAGGTGCCGCCCGCAGCGCCGCTGATCGTGGCGGGCGACTTCAATGACTGGGGGCAGCAGCTGCGCAAGATGCTGGGCGGCCTAGGGCTGTACGAGTTTGATGCGCCGCGCGCGTTCACGTTTCCGGCGCGACTGCCGCTGGCGCAGCTGGACCATGTCTATGTTCGGGGCCTCACCCCGCTGTCGCTGGATGTGCCGCGCGGCCGTATCTGGTGGCGCATGTCCGACCACCTGCCGCTGATTGCCGAGTTCAGGCTGTGATGCTGTCGGTACCGCCTGGGGTGATGGGTGCTTCCGTGGACCACGGCCTGTGCCGCCTGGGCAGCAGCGGAGCAGCAGCGTGAGACGCCGGTCGCGTGACGGGCAGCCCGGCGCGGGGCTGGTGGCGGACCACCAGGTGCGCCTGTTGCAGGGTACCGAGGAGCTGTTCCCGGCCCTGATCACCGCCATGGATGCGGCCCTGTCAGACATCCAGTTCGAGACCTATATCTTTGATTTCACCGGCAGCGGCGCCGCCGTGGCTCGGGCCCTCATGCGTGCAGCGCAGCGGGGCGTGCGCGTGCATCTCATCGTCGATGGCGTGGGCACCGGGGCGCTGCCCCCGCTGTGGGCCGATGCGTTTGCGGCCGCGGGCGTGCACTACCGGGTGTACTCGCCACCGGGCCGGCTGGGCCTGCTGCTGCCCTACCGCTGGCGCCGCCTGCACCGCAAGCTGTGCGTGGTCGACAACTGCCTGCTGTTTTGCGGCGGCATCAATGTGCTGGACGACTTTCATGACCCGAACCACGGCGCGCTGGAGGCCCCGCGGTTTGACTTTGCAGTGCAGGCCACGGGCAGCCTGGTGCAGACTGCCAGCGACACCATGGAGCAGCTGTGGTGGCGCATGCAGGCCGTGCGCGAGGCTCGCCAGCGCCGCCTGCCCGCCGCGCTGGGCTCGTTGCGCGCGGCCGCTGCTGCCAAGCATGCGGCCCGGCAGGCCGACGAGGCCTCGTCGTCGCCCGTGCGCGCGGCGCTGGTGCTGCGCGACAACGTGCACAACCGCAGCCGCATCGAAAAGGCCTACCTGCGCGCCATCGGCACGGCGCAGCACGAGGTCATCATCGCCAATGCGTACTTTTTACCCGGCGGTCGCCTACGCCGTGCGCTGGTGCTGGCGGCGCGGCGCGGGGTGCGGGTGCGCCTGCTGCTGCAGGGCCGGTATGAATATTTCATGCAGTACCACGCGGCCCGGCCCGTGTACGGCGCGCTGCTCGATGCCGGGGTCGAGATCCATGAGTACGCCCCGAGCTTCCTGCATGCCAAGGTGGCGGTGATCGACGCGCTGGGCGACCGCCCCTGGGCCACGGTGGGTTCGTCCAACCTCGATCCGCTGAGCATGCTGCTCGCCCGCGAGGCCAACGTCGTGGTGGAAGACTCCGCGTTTGCAGCAGACCTGCGCCAGCGCCTGGTGCACGCCATGCAGCATGCGGGCCACCGCATGGACCCGGCCCGCTACGCAGGCCGCCCGCTGCGCCAGCGCGCGCTCGACTGGGTGGCCTTCGGGCTGATGCGGCTGGCCCTCTGGGCCGCCGGGCGGCGCTACTAAGCCGAAGCCACGCTGCGCCGGTGCGGGGCGTATCTGGCTGTATCGGCCCATGCCCTCGCGCTTTTGCGAGTGACACAGTTTCTATTGCTATAAAAAACATAGCTGCAGGGGCATATGAATCAAGCGCTGGAGGCCAAAATCCTTTGTAATTCAGGGTTGACGATTCACTGTTACGATTGTTCTCATGACCAGTTCTAACGCCGCCAACATGATGCCCACCCCCATGGATGACGAAGGCACACCCGTCTCCGTCAAGATCCGCGAGCGCCTTGCCGCGGCGCGCAAACGATTCCACGCCAACGACAACATCTCCGAGTTCATCCAGCCCGGCGAGCTCGAGAAACTGCTCGATGAAGTCGAATCGAAGATGCAGGGCGTGCTCGACAGCCTGGTCATCAACACCCAGGGCGACCACAACACCAACAACACCGCGCGCCGTGTGGCCAAGATGTACCTCAATGAGGTCTTCAAGGGCCGGTACGTCGAGCAGCCGCCGATTACCGAATTCCCGAACGCCGAGCACCTCAACGAGCTCATGATCGTGGGCCCGCTCACTGTGCGCAGCGCGTGCAGCCACCATTTCTGCCCCGTCATCGGCAAGATCTGGATCGGCGTGATGCCCAACGAGCACACCAACGTGATCGGCCTGTCGAAATATGCGCGCCTGGTCGACTGGATCATGGGCCGCCCCCAGATCCAGGAAGAAGCCGTGGTGCAGCTGGCCGACCTCATCATGGAAAAGACCCAGCCCGACGGCCTCGCCATCGTGATGGAGGCCAGCCACTTCTGCATGTCCTGGCGCGGTGTGCGCGACATGGACAGCAAGATGATCAACTCCGTGATGCGCGGCGTGTTCCTCAAGGACAGCGCCCTGCGCCGTGAATTTTTGTCCCTCATTCCCCGAAAGAACTGACATGCTCGTACGCCTGCTTTACGCCAGCCGCGCGGTGGACACATCGCCCGATGCGATCGAAGCCATCCTGTCCCAGTCGCGCCAGCACAACCCCAGCAGCGGCATCACCGGCGTGCTGTGCTACGGCGGCGGCGTGTTCCTGCAAGCCATTGAAGGCGGTCGCTCGGCCGTGAGCGAGCTCTATGGCCACATCCAGCAGGACAAGCGCCACAAGGACGTGGAACTGCTGAATTACGAAGAAATTTCCGAGCGCCGCTTTGCCGGCTGGACGATGGGCCAGGTCAACCTGTCCAAGATCAACCATTCGATCTTGCTCAAGTATTCCGAGCGGCCCGAGCTGGACCCGTATTCGGTGTCTGGCAAGGTGTCGTTTGCGCTGCTTGAAGAGTTGATGGCCACTGCCTCCATCATCGGCCGAGCCTGAAAAGCGGGGCGCTTTGCTACTGCGCGGCCTGATCCCGGGCCTGCGGGACTCGCCGCACGGGAGTGCGGCTGCGTTCCTCAACCCAGGCTGAGGCCGCTCGCTACGCAAATCGACCCACTTTTCGTCGTTATCCTTGCGACGTCATCCCAGCCGCAGCGCTCAGGCGCTGCGGCTTTTTGCATTCCAGCCACTCGTCTTTTTAGCCAGTGACCTCCACCGCCTTCGCCCTCATCATCCTGGCCGGGCTCATCCATGCCTGCTGGAACATTGCCGCCAAGAAGGCGGGTGGCGATGCGCGGTTTGCGTTCTTCACCTCGGTGCTGATGATGCTGTTCTGGGCGCCGCTGGGCTGGTGGCTGGGGCGCGACGCCGTGCCGCTGTGGGGTGCGGTGGAGTGGGGCTTTGTGGTGGCCAGCGGGCTGCTGCATGTGGCGTACTTCGTGATCCTGCTGAGGGGCTACCGTGTGGCCGACCTCACGGTGGTGTACCCGCTGGCGCGGGGCTCGGGGCCGCTGCTGTCGTCGCTGGTGGCCATCACGCTGCTGGGCGAGCAGATCTCGGCGCTGGGGGCTTTGGGCATTGTGGGCGTGGTGGGCGGCGTGTTCCTCATCGCGGGTGGTCCCGGCCTGCTGCGGGTGGCGCACGATCCGGCCGCGCGCCAGCGGGTGCACAAAGGGATTGCGTATGGCCTGCTGACCGGCGCCTTCATTGCCAGCTACACGGTGGTGGATGGCTACGCGGTCAAGTTCCTCTTGATGTCGCCCATCCTCGTCGACTACATGGGCAACTTCGTGCGCGTGGCGCTGCTCGCGCCCGTAGTGCTGCGCGACCTGCCCACCGCCCGCACGCTGTGGCTGGCCCAGTGGCGTTTTGCGCTGCTGGTGGCGGTGGTCAGCCCCGTAGCGTATGTGCTGGTGCTGTACGCCATGCAGCAGGCGCCGCTGTCGCATGTGGCACCGGCGCGCGAGGTGTCGATGCTGTTTGCCGCGCTCATCGGCGGGCACCTGCTGGGCGAGGGCGACCGGGTGGCGCGCATCCTGGGGGCTGTGTGCATTGCCGCCGGGGTGACCGCGCTGGCACTGGGCTGAACGAATCACGGGCAACATCGCGGCCATGGTCAGCACATCGTCTTCATCGCCGCTCGCAGCCCTCATCGGCTGCGATTTTTCCAGCAGCCCCACCCGCCGCAAGCCCATCGTGCTGGCGCTGGGCGAGCGGCGCGGAGCGCGCGTACAGCTGACGGCGCTGGTGCGGCTGGAGACGCTGGCAGCCTTCGGCCAATGGCTGGCGCAGCCGGGCGACTGGGTGGGCGGGTTCGACCTGCCCTTTGGCCTGCCGCGCGAGCTGGTCCAGACACTGGGCTGGCCCACCGAGTGGCTGGCCTGCATGCAGCACTACCGCAGCCTGAGCCGCGCGCAGATCCGCGACCAGTTCGCAGCTTTTTGCGATGCGCGCCCTGCAGGAGGTAAGTTTGCCCACCGGGCCACCGATGGCCCTGCGGGCTCCAGCCCCTCGATGAAATGGGTGAACCCGCCCGTGGCCTACATGCTGCACGCGGGCCTGCCCCTGCTGCTGGATGCCGGGGTGCACATCCCCGGCCTGCATGCGGGCGACGTGCGCCGCGTAGCGCTGGAGGCCTACCCTGGTCTGCTGGCGCGCGAAGTGCTGGCGCGGCGCAGCTACAAGAGCGACGCCGCCGCCAAGCAGACGCCCGACCGGCTCATCGCCCGCAAGGACCTGGTGAATGCGCTGGAGCTGGGCAGCACGCGGCTGGGCTTGCGCCTCAAGCTCAGCCACGCGCAGCGCGATGCGCTGGTCGATGACGCGAGCGGCGATACGCTGGATGCCGTGTTGTGCCTGCTGCAGGCCGCGTGGGGCCAGCAGCAGCATGCGGACCGCGCGCATGTTCTTTACGGCCTGCCTGCGACGCTGGACCCGCTGGAAGGCTGGATCGTCAGCGCTTGAAGCTATCGCTGGGGAGGGCCGCGTCTGCCCTGCAATGCTGCGTGTGCTCGCATGGGCGCATCCCTTTTGCGCTGAAGCACCAACGGCGTTACCGATACATCCCGCGGCATGCGTGCCGGCCGTCTGATCTGATCAAAGTGCAACAGAGAGAAACATGGGTGCCCGTCGGGACGCCAAAACACGGGCCCGCGGCTATCCTCGCAGCGCTCTTCCGTGGGAGGGAGGGTGAAGCGCAATAACGACAGGCAGCAATGAATAAAAAGACAGTGTGGGGCACCGCAGCGGTGGTGCTGGTCGGCGGGTATGGTGCGGCGACCTGGTACATGGGCGAGCGCGCGCACAGCAGTTACCAGGAGGCCATGAACGACATGGCCAAGCTGCTCGGCCCGGAGGTTCTGGTGTCGCAGCGTTACACCAAAGGCTTCTGGTCATCGAAGGGCCAGCTGGTGCTGCAGTGGACGCCGCCAGCCTCTGAAGATGAACCGGATGCGGGCGGTGGCGCGGCTACCGCGGCTGCGCCGCCGGCCATCCGCTTCACGGTCGAGAACACCGTACGCCATGGCCCGCTGGCGGGCTGGCGCGTTGCGGCCGCCGTCGTCGAAACGCGCCTCGTCGGCGTAGAGGGCGCCGACGACCCTGTGCGCAAAACGTTTGCCAAGGTCACTGCGCCCACCCTGACCACGGTGCGCCACCTCACCGGCAGCCACGACTTCGTACTGGCATTGCCCGCTGGCGAGGTCGGCGACGGTGAAGAAATGGTGCGCTGGCAATCGCTGGCCTACCGGATGAAGGTGAATGCTGGCGTCAGCCGTGTGAGCGGTGACTTTGACTGGCCCGAGTTCACGATGGACGTGGCAGACAAGGGTGAAGACGACGATGCGCCTGCAGTGGCAACCGCGCCGACACAGCGCCTTGCCGTTGCGCTGCAGGGCATGAAGGGCGAATTCAACCTGCAGCTGGAAGACGGGCTGTGGCTGCTGGCACCCGGCAGTGGCAAGGGCACCATCGGCAAGCTGGCGATCACCCGGGCAGCCGGTGCAGCACCGGGTGTGGCACCTGCTGCGCCCGAGCCTATGGTGGCCCTGCGGGACCTGTCATACGGCGTCACCATCGCACGCAACGGCGCACACCTGGGCTGGGTGACCGCCATGCAGGGCAAGGGCAGCGTCGGCCCTGTGGCGCTGGAATCGCTGGAGCTGAACGAAACCGTGAGCCGCATCGACGTCGAAGCCGTGAAGCTGGTGCAAAAGGCACTGCTCGACGCCTACAAGACCGACCCGTCCACCGCAGTGGCGGCGGTGGAAGCACCCTGGATCGCCTCGTTGATGGACGCTGTACCCAAGTTCGTGGCGGCCTTGCCCGCCTATGCCATGAAGCTGTCGGCCAAGGTGGATGGCGAGCAGGGCGAGCTGGAGTACGGGGTCGAGCTCAAGCGCGTGCCCGATGCAGCGCAGATCGCCGAAGGAGCCTGGGCCCCGGCGCTGCTCAAGAGCAGCGCGGTGCACGCCAGCATGCGCCTGCCCAAGGCCTGGCTGCCGCGCCTGGCCCAGGCCGCAGGCCAGCAGGCCCCCAAGCCCGAAGAGATCGACGCCCTCGTTGGCATGGCCGAGGCGCAGGGCTACATCCAGCAGGAAGCCTCCCACCTGACCAGCGCGGTACGCATGGAAGACGGCAGGGTGGTGCTCAACGGCAAGGCCGCCGACCTGCCCTTTGGCCGCAAGTGATGCAATGACCGTCATGCAACGGCTGCGCTTGCCGCCCGCCATCACAGGGCCCGCGCCACGCCGCGGGGGTAGCAGGGTGGCCGCTACCGCGATCGCCCTGGCGGGCTGGAGCCTGGCCTTCGCGGTGTCTGCAGCGCCTGCCCCCTGGTACTACTGGCGCAGCACGGTCGATGGTGCACGGGTGTGCGCACAGGTGTCTCCCGGCCCGGGCTGGGAGCGCGACAGCGCGCCGTACGAGGGCCCGGGGTGCCAGCCCCGGCGCAAGGTTCTGGTCGTACCGATGCGCTGATTTGCAGGTGGGTGAGGGCCGCGCCACGGCCGTCTTGTGATATCAAAAAGATAGCTGCACAGGCTTATGGAACAAGCGCTTTGAGCAGATTTTGCTTGCAATAATGTGTATGCATTCGATAATGGCGGGATGACCGAACTCATCCTCATCCGCCATGGCGAAACCGACTGGAACCGGGAGCTGCGGTTCCAGGGCCATGTCGATGTGCCTTTGAACGCCACCGGCCATGAACAGGCCCGCCGCCTGGCCGAGCGCCTGGCGGCAGACCGGCCCACGGTCCACCACCTGGTCTGCAGCGACCTGGTGCGCACCCGCCAGACGGCGCAGCCCAGCCTGGAAGTGCTGTTCCCGCAGGCCACCATCGACACCCTGACCGACAGCAACCTGCGCGAGCAGAGCTTTGGCGTGGTGGACGGCATGCGGGTGGATGACATCAAGGAACAGCACGCCGACGCGTGGGAGCAGTGGCTGCGCTTTGAGGCCGACTACGGCATGCCCGGCGGCGAAACCACGCGCCAGTTCCACACCCGCGTGATGGATGCCGTGCGCCGCATCGCCGTGCAGTACACAGGCCAGACGGTGATGGTCGTCACCCACGGCGGCGTGCTCGACATGATCTGGCGCACCGCCCGCGGTACGGGCCTCGACGGCCCGCGTCAGAGCGATATCCCCAATGCCGGTTTCAACCGCGTGCGGGTCAATGGCGATGCAGTGGAAGTGCTGGATTGGGCCGATGTGCGGCACCTGGCCGACCTGCCTGCACAGCCGGTGTACGACCAGAAGAAGCTGCTGGTGCGCTGAGGCGCACGGCCTTTCCAGCCACGCCGTTGCGATGTGCGTGTGAGGCCGTTCTACGCAGGCAAGCCCAGCGCGGCGTTCACTACCCCCAACTGTCGCGCCAGCCGCACCGATTCCGGCTGCGCATTCACCTGCGGCTGCAGCAGATTCTGCACCGCCGCCCACTGGCCGTTGCGCTGCAGTGCATCCAGCCAGATCTGCTGGAACAAATCCCGTTGCGCATGGCTGCCGCCGATCTCCACCAGCCGTGGAAGTGCTGTGCCCAGTTTCTCAGCCGCTGTTGGCCAGTCGCCCTGGGCGTGCGCCAGCAGGCCGTGGGCGGCAGGTACGCACACCTGCTGCCACACCGTGCGCTCATGCGCCTCGGTGCGGCTGGCCGCGTGGGCTTCGATGTTGTTTCTCAGCGTGCGTGCGGCGTCCAGGCGCCCGGCGCGCGCCAGGCCGTACAGGTACTGCAGGTCCAGGAAGGGCAGCACATGGTCGGCCTGGCGCGGGGCCAGGTGGTCTGCCACGTCGGCCCAGCGCGCAGCGCCCACATCGACACCCGCCAGCTCCAGCCGGGCCAGCAGTGACACCGCGCCGATCTGGTCCTGGGTGTATTCCTTGACCACACCCCAGACCTGGCTGTCGTAGAGCGCCAGCACCTCCGCGTGGCGGTCCTGCTCCAGCAGGAACAGCGCCTGGTGCCACCAGTTGTGCGTGACCATGAACGAGTTCAGGCCGGTCCAGGTGTCGCTCACGCTGGCCATGAAATCGGTGCCCTCGCAGATGCGGCCCTGCGTCAGCATCACATGCGCCAGTGCGTGGTGGGCCCAGGGCTCTTTGCGGCACAGGGCAATGGCCTGGCGGGCGGCGGCCTCGGCCTCGGGCAGGCGGTGGCATTGCTCCCAGCCAAAGGCTAGCATGCCGTGCAGGTAGGGCACGTCGGCAGCGGCTGGCGCGGCCTGCAGCGCAATGCGCAGCATGCCGGGCGAGTTTCCGCGGTTGAACAGGTGGTACTGGCCGAGCTTGAGCGAAGCCAGGTCGCGCGGGTGCAGCCGGGCCTGTTCTTCATGCAGGGCCATCGCGCGGGGCAGGTCACCATTTACCCAGGCCGCCACGGCAGCCACAAAGCGCTGTTCGCGGTTGGTGGCGTGCGGGGCATTCGCCAGCGCGCGGTCGATGAACGGGCGAGCGTTGGCAGGGCCTTGGGCCGATTCGGCAAACATGTGCAGCGCTGCGCAATAGGCCTGCACCAGCGCGCTGGGGTCTTCTGCCGCGTGCAGCAGCACGTTCACGGCGCGGGCTTCGCAGGCGATAAAGCCTTCGACGAAGTCGTTCAGAGCGGGCAGGCTGGCGCTGTCGTGCAGGGTGACGGGGTTGCCGAGGCTGTCGGTCGGTGGGCGCAGTGGCATGGGCGCAATAGTGGGCGTCAGGGCAGCACTTGGATGGAGTCGCGTTGTACCGGTCCGCACTGTTTGGGCCAGGCCTGGAAAAGCATCGCACAGCGCATCGACAAGTTCTGCGCGAGCGGCTTGTGACTGCGAAAGCGAGCCGGCATCAGCCGCCCTGAATGAGTGCCAGGTACGCCTTGCGCGTGGCGGGCGATACCGATGCCACCAGCTGCTCATGCGGCGTCTTGTGACGCGCCAGCATGCGGGCGGTGGCAATGGTCTTGGACTTGCAGTACCAGTGGCAGGTGTGTTGCATCAGAAAAAGCTCGGCCGTCATCATGTAGGCGCGGTCCTTGGGGGAGAGGTGGCCGGTGTTCTGCACCACGTTGGCAACGCCCTGGGCGTGGATGGCCAGCGCGCGGCGCATATCAAACGTAAAGCTGGGTAACGCTTTTTCGGCAAACGGCAGCGCGATGCCCAGGCGGCTCACGCGGGCCTGCTCCTCGTTCACTTTCGAAAAATCCGCTGCCAGCCGGGTGAGCTGCTCGCTCAGCTGCGATTCGGTGGTGCTCAGCAGATTCCAGATCTGGGTGCGGCGCTCGTCGGTAGGTTCACCCAGCGCGCGCAGGTAGCCATCGGTCAGCGCCTCCATGAGCTTTTCGATCTGGAAGTTGGACAGATGGCTGCCGAGCAAGGCGATGCGCCTGCGCTGCTCTTTGGCATTGAGCATGTAGGTGCCGGTGGCGATGAGGATCGCCATGATGAGGATGTCCATGCGCTGCGCCGCGTTGTGGTGGGTAAAGCGCCATTGTGGCAAAAGGCGCGGCAGACCTAGGGATGTCCGGCATAACCCTCGCGAGTCGGTGGTAGTGCGGATCGGGAGGGGCCGCAAGGCGTCTTTTTGCAGCCAATAGCCGGGCTATTGGCAAAAAAAGCAACGCAGCGGACTGCCCGAGACCGTGCTGCCACAGACCGCAGGGAGTTATGCCGGACATCCCTAGGCGGCTGGGGGTTGTGGCCAGGGCTGCTGGGCCCCGCGGATCAGCTCGAACGCGCGCGACACCTGCAGCACGCCCAGGTCGTCAAAGCGCGCACCGGCGATCTGCAGGCCGATGGGCAGGCCGCTGGCGGTGTAGCCACAGTTGACCGACGCGGCGGGCTGTTCGGACATGTTGAACGGCACGGTGAAGCCGATGTGTTCCAGAGGGCGCAGCGGGTCATTGGTGGGCGAGGGCAGCTCGGCCTGGAAGGCCACGTTGGGCGCCACGGGCGAGATCACGTAGTCGAACGCGCTGCACGCCTTGACCGTGGCCACGCGGGTCAGGTGGAACTGGTGGCTGGCGATGAAAACCTCGGTGCCGCTCATTCCTGCGGCGCTGTCGGCCCAGGTGCGGATGTAGGGCAGCACCTTGTCGCGCCGCTCAGCGGGCAGGGCCTGCAGATCAATGTGCGAGCGCATGCGCCAGAAATGGTCCATGCCGTCGAGCATGGTCTGGGTCATGAAAGGCTGCATGGGAATGACGGTGGCGCCCGCGCTTTCGATCAGCCGCGCGGCCTGCTCGATGGCGGCCTTCACCTCGGGGTCCACCGGTAGTCCGCAACCGGCTTCCATCAGCAGGCCGATGCGCAGGCCGCGCAGCCGTTCCACGCCCCGGTCAAATTCGCCCCAGGCGATGTCCTGCGCCGGCAGGCTCATGCTGTCGCGCGCGTCGGGCTGGCTCAGCACCTCCATCATCAGCGCGGCGTCGGCCACCGTACGCGTCATGGGGCCCGCGGCGCGGCCGGTGTAGGGCGGGTCGATGGGGATGCGGCCGAGGCTGGGTTTCAGGCTGAAGATGCCGCACCAACTGGCCGGCAGGCGCAGCGATCCGCCAATGTCGGTGCCGATGTGCAGCGGGCCATAACCGGCCGCCGCCGCCGCGCCGCCGCCCGCGCTGGAGCCGCCGGGGCCTTTGGTCACATCCCACGGATTGCGCGACAAGGGGTGGAAGGTGGACAGCCCGGACGACAGCATGCCGTAGTCGGGCATGGTGGTCTTGGCGACCATGACAGCGCCTGTCTCGCGCATGCGGGCAGCCGGTGGCGCGTCGGCCGCTGCGGGCACCAGCTCGACAGCGGCCGTGCCCAGCGGCGTGGGGTCGCCCGCGGTGGCAATGTTGTCCTTGATGGTGACGGGCACGCCGTCCAGCAGGCCCTGGGGTTCGCCGCGCAGCCAGCGCGCCTCGGAGGCGCGGGCCTGCGCCAGTGCCGTCTCGGGGCGCAGCAGGTAGGTGGCGCGGATATGCGGCTCCCACCGCTCCATGTGGGCCAGCACGGCCTGCGTGACCTCCACCGGGGACAGGGTGCGCTGGCGGTAGGCGGCCAGCAGTGCGTGGGCGGGCAGGTCGTGCAGGGCGGTCATTGAGGCAGATTTATGGTTAAAAAGGCCGCAAGTGCACGTTTTAATTGCACCTGTAGCTATCACATTGATAGCGTCCTGCCGGGGTGTACAGGAGGCTGCTCGGGCTGCACCGAACGCGTCGGCGCAGCCCGCGGGGGACGTCACGTCCAGGAGAGTGCCGAGATGTCGTTCACGAACACGGGCATGTCTTTCCACAGGCCCTTGAGGTTCTTGTTGGCCACCGTGATCCATTGGTTGGAGTACAGGAAGCCATGCACGGACTCGTTGGCCAGCAGGCGCTGGGCCTCGCCCAGCAGCCGCGCGCGGTCGGCGGGGCGGGCCGAGTTCTTGATCTGGTTGAACAGGTCGTTGAACTTGGGCGAGTTGTAGCCCCAGTAGTAGTCGGGCTTGGCAAAGTTGCCCAGGTCAAACGGCTCTACGTGGCTGATGATGGTCAGGTCGTAGTTCTTGTTGCCGTACGTGCCTGACAGCCACTGCGCCCATTCCACGTTCTGGATCTTGGCGATGATGCCGACCTTGGCCAGCTGCGCCGCAATCACTTCGCCGCCCTGGCGGGCGTACGGTGGCGGGGGCAGCGTCAGCGTGAGTTCCAGCGGGGTCTTGATGCCGGCTTCGGCCAGCAGCCGCTTGGACTTTTCGATGTCGAACGGGTTGATGCCCGTGGTGTCCACGTAGCCGAACGCGCCGGGCACGTAGTGGCTGCCGATGGGGGCGCCGTAGCCGTCGCCCGCGCCTTCGATCACGGCCTTGCGGTCGATGGCGGCCGCAATGGCGCGGCGCACGCGCACGTCGTCCAGGGGCTTCTTGGCGTTGTTCATGGCCAGGATGGTCTTGGCGCGCGAGCCGCTCACCACCACCTGGAACTTGGGGTTGGCCTTGAACTGGGCCACGCTGCGCGGCGTGACGCGGGGGAATGCATCCACGTCGCCTGCCAGCAGGGCCGCGACCTGGGCCGCAGGGTCGGCAATGAAGCGGAAGGTGGCGCGCTTGATCTTGATGGCCTTGGCATCGCGGTAGCCGTCCCACGCCGTCAGCACCACCGACGAACCCTTGTTCCAGGCCTGCAGCTGGTAGGGACCGGTGCCCACTGGCTTGGTGGCGTTGGTATCCACGCTCTTGGGTTCGACAATGATCGACGTGGCCTGGCCCAGCACGAACAGCAGGTCGGGGTCGATCTCCTTGTTGAGCAGCACCACGGTGTAGTCGTCCACCACCTGGGTGGTCAGGCCGGCAAAGGTGCGCTTGTCCTTGTTGGTGCTCTTTTCGCCACCGGCACGGTCAAACGCGAACTTGACGGTGTTGGCATTGAAGGGCTCGCCGTTCTGGAACTTCACGCCGCGGCGCAGCTTGAAGGTGTAGGTCTTGAGGTCGGGCGAGACTTCCCAGCTTTCGGCCAGCAGAGGTGCCACGGTGCCGTCGGCGTTGATCTTGGTCAGCGTCTCGAAGATGTTGTACTGGACGATCTCGGCAATGGCCGAGGCCGCGCCTGCGGTCGGGTCCAGGCCCGGGGGTTCCAGCGTCATCGCCAGCGTGACCGCATCTTTGCGGCCCTGCGCCAGGGCGCCAAGCGGGGTGGACAGGGGCACGGCGATGGCGCCAGTGGCAAGGACGGTGCGGCGGTTCAGCATGTACGGACTCTCCAGACAAAAAACCAGACAACAAAAACCAGACAAGGCCCCGGCGCAATGGCTACCGGGCGCGCAAAAGCTTTGTACACCATCGCGCGCGCATTGGGTTACGCGTTTTTTGCAGCCGCTGCAGCGGCGACCGCTGCGCGACGTGCCCGCGCGCGCCCCGGCTGCACCTGCGGCACTGCTGCCACCAGGGTTCGGGTGTAGGGATGCTGCGCATTGCGAAACAGCTCTGCCGGCGAGCCGCGCTCGACGATGCGGCCCTGGTACAGCACCACCACCTCATCGCACAGGTGGTTGACCACCGCAAGGTCGTGGCTGATGAGCATGTAGGTGATGCCGAATTGCTGCTGCAGGTCCTGCATGAGGTTGAGCACCTGTGCCTGCACCGATACGTCCAGCGCGCTCACGGGCTCATCCGCCACGATGAGCCGGGGACGCGTGATGAGCGCGCGCGCAATGGCGATGCGCTGGCGCTGGCCGCCCGAGAATTCGTGGGGGTATTTGCCCAGGTCGGTGGTGCGCAGGCCGACCTGCGCCAGCACCTGCGCCGCCTGTTCGTGCTGGGCGGCGCGGCTGGCCTCGCCCTGCGCCTGCAGGGGCTCGGTCACGATGCGCTCGACCGTCTGGCGCGGGTCCAGCGAACCATACGGGTCCTGGAACACCATCTGGAAATCGCGCCGCGCGTGGCGCAGCTCGGCGGGTGGCAAGGCGTGCAGGTTGCGGCCCAGCAGGTGCACCGTGCCCGCTGTGGGCGCGTCCAGCGCCATCACCAGCCGCGCCAGGGTGGACTTGCCCGAGCCCGATTCGCCCACCACGCCAATGCTGCGGCCGGCAGACACGGAAAAACTCACGCCATTGAGCGCATGGACCTTGCCCGGCGGGCGAAACAGGTGTTCTCGCGGCAGTGTGTATTCGCGCACCAGGTCGGCCACCTGCAGCAGCGGCATCGTCGTGTCCGGGGGATTCGATTTGTTCATGCCGCGATCTCCACTGCAGCGGCTGCTGTGGCTGCCATGGCTTCGTCAATGGCTTCGCGGCGCAGGCAGCGCACCACATGGTCGCCGTCGGCATCGGATGCGACCAGCGTGGCCTCGGGGCGCTCGTGGTGGCAGGCGTCGGCCGTGTAGCTGCAGCGCCCGGCAAAGGGGCAGCCGGCGGGCAGGTCCACCAGCTCGGGCACGGTGCCCGCAATGGTGGACAGGCGCGGCCGCTGGCCCGGAGTGTGTACCGCGCCCAGCTGCGGGCGCGCCGCAAACAGGCCGCGTGTATAGGGGTGTGCCATGGCCGAGAAGACCGAGGCGGTGGAGCCGCTTTCGACCACGCTGCCGCCGTACATGACCATCATGCGGTCCACGTTCTGCGAGATCACGCCCAGGTCGTGCGAGATCAGGATCAGCGCCATGTTGCGCTCGGCCACCAGGTCGCTGATGAGGTCCAGGATCTGCTGCTGGATGGTCACGTCTAGCGCCGTGGTGGGCTCGTCGGCAATCAGCAGATCGGGCCCGCAGGCCAGCGCCATGGCAATGGTGATGCGCTGGCGCTGCCCGCCCGAGAACTGGTGCGGGTAGGCATCAAAGCGCTGCGCAGCGCTGGGGATGCCGACGCGGTCGAGCAGTGCAATGGCCTCCGCCCGGGCCGCTGCCGCGCCCATGCCGCGGTGCAGCCGCAAAGGCTCGGCCACCTGCTGGCCAATGGTGTGCACGGGGTTCAGGGCCGTCATGGGCTCCTGGAACACCATGCCGATGCGGTTGCCCCGGATGCGGCACAGCTGCGCATCGGGCAGGCCCACCACCTCCTGGCCGTCAAAGCGGATGCTGCCGCTGACCTGTGCGCTCTCGGGCAGCAGGCCCATCAGCGACATGGCCGTGATCGACTTGCCGCAGCCCGACTCGCCGATCAGCCCCAGCGTCTCGCCGCGCGCCAGCGAAAAGCTCACGCCGCGCACGGCATCGGCCGGGCCCCGGTGGGTCTGCAGGGTGATGCGGAGATTGGAGACTTCTAAGAGGGACATCGTGGGGATCTGGTGGTCATCCTGGCGGGGGCTGTCAGCGCTTGCGTGAAAGGCGGGGGTCGAGCAAATCGCGCAGGCCATCGCCCAGCAGGTTCAGCCCCAGCACGGCCAGCGCAATCGCCACGCCGGGCCACACGGCCAGCAGCGGTGCCTGGAACATCAGCGTCTGCGCCTCGCTCAGCATGCGGCCCCACGAGGGCTGTGGCGGCTGCGTGCCCAGGCCCAGGTACGACAGGGCGGCCTCGGCCAGGATGGCGATGGCGAACTGGATGGTGGCCTGGACGATGAGCACCGACAGGATGTTGGGCAACACGTGCTCGATGGTGATGCGCCAGCTGCCCTTGCCGCAGGCCCGCGATGCCAGGATGTACTCACGCGACCACACCGCGTTGGCCGAGGCCCGGGTGACGCGTGCAAACGTGGGGATGTTGAAGATGCCGATCGCGATGATCGAATTGACGATGCCCGCGCCAAACACCGCCGTGAGCATGATGGCCGAGAGGATGGCCGGGAAGGCAAACGTGAAGTCAGCCAGCCGCATGATGAGCTCTTCGACCCAGCCGCGCTTGGCTGCCGCCAGCAGCCCCAGTGCCGTGCCAATGGTCAGGCCAATGCCCACCGCGATCACGCCCACCAGGATCGAGTTGCGGGCTCCTACCAGCAGCAGCGACGCCACATCACGCCCGAAGGGGTCGGTGCCCAGCCAGTTTCGGGCGCTGGGCGGCTGCAGCTTGGCGGCCAGGTCCATCTCGTAGGGCGACCAGGGCGTCCAGACCAGTGACAGCACCGCTGCCAGGATCAGCAGCAGCGACAGCACCGCGCCGATCACAAAGCTGCGGTGCCGGGCCGCGCGCCGCAGCCAGCCGGGGCTGGTGGTGCTGGCGGACGATGCCGCTGTGGCGGTAGAAGAGGGCAGGGTGCTCATGGAAGGCAGTGGCTGGCAGTGTTCAGATATCGCTGGCTTTGACGCGGGGGTCTATCACCGCGTAAAGGATGTCCACCACGAAGTTCACGATGACCACCATGGCGGCCAGCAGCATCACGCAGTTGCGCACCACGATCAGGTCACGGTTGGAGATCGACTGGAAGATGAGCCGGCCCAGGCCCGGCAGATAGAACACGTTTTCCACCACGATGGTGCCCGCCAGCAGGTTGGCAAACTGCAAGCCCATCACGGTGACCACGGGAATCATGGCGTTGCGCAGCACATGGCCCCACATCGCCGCGCGCTGCGACAGGCCCTTGGCCCGGGCAGTGCGCACAAAGTCCTCGCGCAGCACCTCCAGCACAGCCGAGCGGGTGATGCGTGCCAGGATGGCAGCCTGCACCACGGCCAGCGCAATGGCGGGCAACAGCAGAGCCTGGATGGCTACCAGCGGGCCACCCCCTGCGTCTTCTGTCCAGCCCGGAAAGCCGCCCGCAGAGAACCACTGCAGCTTTACCGAAAACAGCAGGATCAACAGGATGGCGAACCAGAAGTTGGGGATGGCAATGCCGATCTGCGCGAGACCCATCACGCCGACATCGCCCAGCCGGTTGTGGCGTGACGCCGCATACACGCCCGCTGCCAGTGCCAGCACAGTGGTAATGGCCATGGCCATCAGTGCCAGCGGTACGGTGACGGCCAGGCGCTCCAGCACCAGTTCGGCCACCGGCGAGCTGTAGGCATAGCTGTCGCCCATGTTGCCCACCACCAGGCCGCTCACCCACTGCCAGTAGCGCAGGCCGGCGGGCTGGTCCAGCCCCAGCTTGGTCGCAAGGGCTGCGACGGCTTCGGGCGCGGCATCCGGCCCCATGAGGATCTGCGCCGCGTTGCCGGGCAGGATCTCCAGCACCAGAAACACGACGATGGATGCGCCGACCAAGGTTGCCACCAAGGTGATGAACCGTTTGAGGAAGAACAAGCCCATGGATGCCGGTACGTGTGAAGGAGAGGACGCCGAAAATTAATGTGTATACACAGCATAACGGGAAAACACCCCGCCAGCGGTGTTGTGTTGCTGTTTGGCCTTCGGCGTGCAGACTGCCGCGGCAGATAATACGGTGCATGAGGACCCTCCCGCCCTGCACCACCATCGCCGGCACGCCTGCGCACGAAGGAACGACATGGCGCTGATGATCACCGACGAGTGCATCAACTGTGATGTCTGCGAGCCCGAATGCCCGAACGATGCGATCTACCTCGGGCAGGAGATCTATGAGATCAACCCGTCAAAGTGCACCGAGTGCGTGGGCCATTTCGACGAACCGCAGTGCGTGCAGGTCTGCCCCGTGGCCTGCATCCCCGTCAACCCGGCCCACGTGGAAAGCCGCGAGACGCTGTGGCAGAAGTTTCAGCGCCTGCAGCCCAAGGTGCAGGGTTCGGCGTAGCAGGGGGAAGATCGCTGCCCGCGGGCAGCGTGGCTGGCGATCCCTGTCTCTCCAGGGCGCCACCACCATGTTTTTTGACTATTTTTGGGCCAAAATGGCCAAAATGGCCAAAATGGCCACAAGCCCACAGTTTATTTGCCTGTATTGCTATGAAATGTGTAGCAATAGGGGGTTCGGGCCATTTGCAGCAACCAGCCCGGTGAGAGGCAGCGTGTTGCATCAACCCAGAGTCGGGGCAGCTTCTGGCCGCGGCGGCTTGGGCCTTGGCGGCTTGGTGGTGTGAATCAGCAGCGTGGCCTTGTCCATTTCGCCAGCCAGCAGGGCCGGACATGCCTTGAGCGAGTGCGCGATGCTGTCCTCGATCAGGGTGCGCTGGTCGGGTGAGGGCTTTTTCAGCACCCAGTTGGCGACCTCGCTCTTCACGCCCGGGTGCCCGATGCCAATGCGCAGCCGCCAGTAGTCGGGCGAGCCCAGTT
This sequence comes from Acidovorax sp. BL-A-41-H1, assembly GCF_051942715.1. Classification (NCBI taxonomy): domain Bacteria; kingdom Pseudomonadati; phylum Pseudomonadota; class Betaproteobacteria; order Burkholderiales; family Comamonadaceae; genus Acidovorax; species Acidovorax sp. BL-A-41-H1. Next base: position 1,265,992 of record NZ_JBPVJQ010000003.1, read on the forward strand.
GCCCATGGATGTCGCGCAGGCCGTTGTGGCCCGCGTGGCTGCCGCCCTTCTTGAGCTTGACCTGGCCCGGCTCGATGTCCAGTTCATCGTGCACGACCAGGATTTCTTCCGGCAGGATCTTGAAAAACCGCGCCAGCGAAGCCACTGACTTGCCCGACAGGTTCATGAAGGTCTGTGGCTCTAGCAGCCACACGCTTTGCCCATGCACCGTGGTGCGCGCCACCAGCCCGTGGTAGCTGCGCTCGGGCACCAGCGTCGTCTTCAGTTCGCGTGCCAGCGCATCAATCCACCAGAAACCCGCGTTGTGCCGCGTTGCCTCGTAATCGGGGCCGGGGTTTCCCAGGCCAACAAACAGCTTGATCATGCGACGGATTATCTGTGTGTGAAGGTATGCGTACCCGGGTCGGCAGACACCGCGAGCGAGCTATCGGTTTCCCTGGCAGTTGCCCGGTCGAGCGGGCGGCAAGGTGCGATGCATGCCATCGTGGGCGGCGTGATTCGACGGCGCAAACAGAAACGGCCCACTTGCGTGAGCCGTTTCGGGTGAAGCGCCGGTTCTCCTTGCGGTGAACCGGCAGCACACCGGCAGTGCCGGCGTGCCCTGCGGGCGCAGATTACTTCTTGCCCTTGCCCTTGCCCTTGGCGTCGGCAGCAGGTGCAGCGGCCACGGGGGTCTCGACGACCACGACTGGAGGCACGACGGACACCAGCACGGGGTTGTTGTTCTGGCCACCGCGGACCTTGGGCGTAACGCCCTTGGGCAGCTTGATGTCCTTGAGGTGCAGCGAGCTGCCCTTTTCCAGCTTGGACAGGTCCACAGCGATGAATTCAGGCAGGTCCGAAGGCATGCAGGTCACGTCGAGTTCGTTCACGACGGGGTTGACCATGCAGTTGTCCACCTTTGCGGCGGGCGATTCTTCAGCACCGGAGAAGTGCAGTGGCACCTTCATGTGCAGCTTGGTCTTCTCGTCCACGCGCTGGAAGTCGATGTGCAGCACCAGTTGCTTGTAGGGGTGGTATTGCACGTCACGCAGCAGAACCTTGCTGGTGGTGCCGGCCACTTCCATGTCCAGCACGCTGGAATGGAAAGCTTCCTTCTTGAGGGCGTGCCACAGTGCGTTGTGGTCCACCTCGATCAGCTGGGGTTCGGCAGAACCGCCATACACGATGCCAGGCGTCTTGCCCGAATTGCGCAGACGGCGGCTCGCACCCGTACCCTGCTTGGCGCGCTCAAAAGCGACGAAGTTCATGGTTAGCTCCTGAATGGGATCGACCGCGACCAGTCCGACCCCGATTTAAAAAAGCCTGCTTGCCCAAAACGGCGGCAGGCCTGCGTGATGTTCCCGAACAGACAAGCCTCCCGAAGGAGGCCTGCGTGCAATCCGGCCGACACGCTCCTTGCGGAGCAGTGTCAGAACAGGTTGTCCTGGTCCGAGAACAGACTCATCACCGACTCACCCTTGGCAATGCGCTGGATCGTTTCGGCGATCAGCGGTGCCACGGAGAGCTGGCGAATCTTGGTGCATCCCCGGGCGTTGTCGCTCAGCGGGATGGTGTTGGTCACGACCACTTCGTCGAGTGCAGAGCCCTGGGCGATGCGCTCGATGGCGGGACCGGAAAAAATAGGGTGCGTGCAATATGCGTACACCTTCTTGGCACCGCGTTCCTTGAGCACCTCGGCGGCCTTCACCAGCGTGCCGGCGGTGTCGATCATGTCATCCATGATCACGCAGTTGCGGCCTTCGATCTCGCCGATGACGTGCATCACTTCCGACACGTTGGCCTTGGGGCGGCGCTTGTCGATGATGGCGAGGTCGCAATTGAGCTGCTTGGCCAGCGCGCGGGCGCGCACCACACCGCCCACGTCGGGCGACACCACGATCAGGTCTTCGTAGTTCTTCTGGCGCAGGTCACCCAGCAACACCGGCGAGGCGTAGATGTTGTCTACGGGAATGTCGAAAAAGCCCTGGATCTGGTCGGCGTGCAGGTCCATCGTCAGCACGCGGGCCACGCCTACGGCCTGAAGCATGTTGGCCACCACCTTGGCGGTGATGGGCACGCGCGTGGAGCGGGGGCGGCGATCCTGGCGGGCATAGCCAAAGTAGGGGATCACGGCGCTGATGCGTTCCGCCGATGCACGCTTGAGCGCATCGACCATGATCAGCAGTTCCATGAGGTTTTCGTTGGTCGGTGCGCAGGTGGACTGCACAACGAAAACGTCACGGGCACGCACGTTTTGCTTGATTTCGACGGTGACTTCACCGTCCGAGAAGCGACCCACGTCGGCAGCACCCAGAGAGGTACCGAGGTGTTGGGCAATTTCAGCTGCCATGCCTGGATTGGCATTGCCGGTGAAAACCATGAAGTCGGGGTGGTTGGCTTGCATGAGCGTCCCAGCAGGTCTGAAAAAAAGCCCGTGTGCGAAAAGAATTTGGCAGGGGAAGAAGGATTCGAACCTTCGCATGCCGGAATCAAAATCCGGTGCCTTAACCAGCTTGGCGACTCCCCTACACAGGTCGATTGCCGAAGGCAACCAACCTTAATTTTCTTCTGCTGCCCACCCTGCCAGAGGATGAATCACCAGATTTTCACATGACCTGATCTGCCAGCCCTCGGGGGCTCCGCTGAGATCAGCTGCATGTTGCATTTGCGCAAACACCGCACTTCCCGAACCAGTCATCCTGCCTTGCATTCCGCGGGAACCGAGCCATCTCAGGGCTTCCGATACCTCGGGGCAGAGGGCTTCTGCGACTGGTTGCAGATCGTTTCGACCGAAGTCAAAGTGTGCTGCAGCAAAGCCTAAGATTGTAGCACTATCTGAATCGCGTTTTAGATCCGGGTGCGAAAAAATCGATTTCGTATCCAGTCCGGCTACCGGTTTCACTACTGCGAACCGTGCATTCGGCAACGCGTGTGCATTCTCAAGCGGAGTGATTGTCTCACCAATTCCCTCGACCCAGGCGTTGTGGCCGCGTAAAAAAAACGGCACGTCGGCACCGAGCCTCAGCCCGAGCTTTTCCAGTTGCGGGAGCGTGAGTCCCAGATTCCACAAACGGTTGAGCGCCAGCAAGGTGCTGGCTGCATCCGATGAGCCGCCGCCCATTCCTGCCTGCGCAGGCACGCTCTTGTGGATGCCAATGTGTGCTCCTTCGCCGCAACCCGTTGCCTGGCGCAGGGCCTGGGCGGCGCGTACGGTCAGGTCGTCCTGAGGCAGAGCCCAGCTGAGGTCTTCGCGGGTGATAAGGCCGTCTTTGCGGCGCTCGAAATGCAGTGTGTCGGCCCAATCGACCAGCATGAAGACGGATTGCAGCAGGTGGTAGCCATCGGGCCTGCGCCCCGTGATGTGCAGGAACAGGTTGAGTTTGGCCGGCGCGGGCACGTCGTACAGGGATTGCATTGCAGTAGGGCATCCTGCGGATGCGTTGGGAGCAGGGTTTAACGGGTCAGTGCAATGCGCAGGCTTGCAGCCGGCGGTGGCGAGTGACGCCTTGCGGTCACGCGCCCTTCGGCAGACGCAGAGAGGTCGGCTTCCCACCCTGGTACGGCCATGGGGCGCCCCTTAAGCCACTCGAACAGCGCCGCGATCGGCACCGGGGTGCCGGCAACGTCTTCGACCAATGTGTCCAGCGAGCTGGAGCTTCTGCGTCCCTCGCTGCTCACCAGTTCTGCCCGCCCATCTGTCCACGTCAGTTGCGCCACCCGGTTGCCCAGGGGGCTCAGCAACACCAGCTCTCCGCGCTGATCATCGCCCCGCAATTCGAACAGCGCCGAAAACGACTGCGCGTCGCGACCTTCCACCTGAAGGGCGAGCCTGCCGGTCCAGAAGTTCGTATCGGAAGCGATTGCAGGAGCCCGTGACGCACAGCCAGTAACCACCAGGGAAAGCATCGCAATGAACGAAACGACAATAAGGCGCCGTGCTGTACCGCGAACGCTGGGTAGTGAATGGCCGTCCCACCCACCGCGAGACAGGTAGTACGCACCGGTCAAAGCTTTGCCCCCAGCCGCTGCAGCGTCTCCTTGAGCACGTCGTTATCGGGCGCCAGCCGCTGGCCTTCCCTCCAGATGCGGAGGGCAGCCTCCCGGTCGCCAAGGCTCCAAAGCACTTCGCCCAAGTGGGCCGCGATCTCGACATCCGGCCGCTTGGCGTACGCAGCTTCCAGATGGCGTTTTGCTTCAGCCTTGTTGCCCATGCGGAACTCGACCCAACCGAGGCTGTCGGTAATGAACGGGTCGCCGGGCGCCAGCTCCAGCGCCTTCACGATGAGTTGCTTGGCTTCCGGAAGGCGCTGTCCGCGCTCGGCCAGCGAATAGCCGAGCGCGTTGTACGCGTGGTGGTGGTCGGGCTTGCGGGCGATCACCTGGCGCAGCAACTGTTCCATGAGTTCAACCCTGCCCGTTTTTTCAGCCAGCATGGCTTGGTCATACACCAGCTCAGTATCGGTGGGGGACAGGGCCACCAGTTCCACTTGCACCTTGTACGCTTCTTCATACAGACGCAGGTCCCGCAGCAGCTGGACCTCGGCCATGAGTTTCATGCGCCTGTCCTGTTCGGTCGATGCCGGTAGTGTGCGCAGTAGCTCCCTGGCCTGTGCGACCTTGCCCTGGCGGGCCAGCAACGACGCGCGGCGGCTCTGGGCGCTGAAGACTTCGCTCACGTTTTCGATCCGGCCCAGCCAGGACTCCGCTGCGGCGAAGTCGCCCTTTTTTTCTGCAATCTGCGCCTGCAGAAGATAGGCCTGTGTCAGGCCGCGTTGGCGAATCTCTGCATTGCCCGCGCCAGCCAGCGTCTCCATCAGCCGTTTGGCAGAAGCCTCGGCTTCGGGGACACGGTTCTCCTGGAGTTGCAGCGTGGCCTGTATCAGCCATGCTTCTGGCACATCCGGGTGGTTCCGCGTGACCAGCTCGACCTGCTTGCCGGCTTCCGAATACCTTTGCAGGCCAAGCAACACTCGCGCATACGCCATGTGCAGTTCGGGTGTGTTCGGGCTTGCCAGCATCTGGGAAACCAGTGGCTCGGCTTCGGCCACGTTTTCATCAAGCAATTCCAGCGCAAGCTGGGCCGCGCTTTCGCTCGCTTTGTCGAGACCCTGGGCTCTCCGAGCAGCGTCCAGAGCACCCTGCTTGTCCCCTGCAGCCAGTCGCAGCCGTCCGATACTTGTCCAGGCGACGGGTCCGTTTGCGGGGTGCGCGAGCTCGCTCGCAAGCGCTCCTTCGACGACTTTCGCTGCCAGCACCTTGTCGCTTGCGCGTCCGAACATCTGGGGCAACGCCGCAAGCAGTGTCATCTTTGACTTGGGTGATGACTGGGCCAGCTCCTGGCGCAGGAGATCCTGCGTTTCGCCAACACGGTTCAGCGCGATCAGAATCTGCAGAACGTATCGGTTGGCTTCGCGCGAATCGGGGAGCGCCTCTTTCCATGCGCGGGCTGCAGCCAGGGCGTATTCGCCCGAACGAGACTGCAGCGCAATGTCGGCAGCGCGCTGATACAGCCGCCCATCTCCGCTGCGCCGCGCAGCCTCCAGCATGAATGCATATCCCGCTCCGGGGTCGCCAGAGCGGCTGCTGACCTCGCCCAGAAAAATTTCGTAAAACAGTTCTGCGTCGAGTGCCGAACTCTCTACGGCACGGGGCGGCGGCTCGGGAGTGCGGACACGGCCTCCTGTCTGCGCGAGCGCGGGGTAAGAAACGACCGCTGCAACCGTCACAAGGACGGCATTCCGAAAGCTGTGTGGTAACGCCATCAACCCATAATAATCGAAGCTTTTCAACGCGATCCGTGGGTCTTTGTATGCCTGAGTTGCCGGAAGTGGAAGTAACGCGGCGCAGCCTGGTGCAGGCCGTCACCGGGGCCCGGAGCGAAACGGTCCGCATGGGAAAACCGCTGCGCTGGCCGCTGGGGTGCGACCCGGCGTCGCTGGCAGGGCGGCAGGTCCTTGGCCTGCGCCGCCGCGGAAAGTATCTGCTGATGGACCTGAGCAATGGGATGCTGCTCATCCATCTCGGCATGTCCGGCAGCATCCGCTTTGGCGATCAGTTGCCCGACGCGGGCGTGCATGACCATTTTGAGTTGGTCACCGACAAGGGCACCCTGCGCCTGCACGATCCGCGCCGGTTTGGAGCGGTGGTCTATGCCGTTAGCGAGTTGGATGCGGTGGCGGTCAAGCTGCTGGGCGGGCTGGGCATGGAGCCGCTGGCAGACACCTTTTTCCTTCCACTGTTTCAAGCGGGCCTCAAGTCAAGCCGCGTGCCTATCAAGACCCTTTTGCTCAGTGGTCGGGTGGTTGTGGGTGTCGGCAACATCTACGCGTCTGAAGTGCTCTTTCTCGCGGGCATCCGACCGACCACTCCTGCTGCGAGGATCGGACCCGAGCGGGTGCGCCGCCTGTACGAGGCCATCATCAGTGTGCTGACTCGTGCGGTAGAGATGGGCGGCACCACGCTGCGAGATTTCTCAAGCGCCGATGGCGCTGCTGGTCACTTTCAAACTCAGACGCGTGTCTACGGCAGGGAGGGTGAACCGTGCCACGCATGCAATGCCCCCATACGCATGCTGCGTCAGGGCCAGCGCAGTACGTTTTTCTGCCCGGTCTGCCAGCGTGCGTGAACCATGGGAGCATGGTTTGTCCCGGCTGCGCCTTGTTCGGGGCGGTCGATGCTATATTTTGTAGGTGCCTGCTTTTGGGGCATGACCTAGACCTCCGGGAGCAAAGTGGGCCCTTCATTCAACGAACAGTTCGATCAGCACGGCATGTGGCGGCGCGAGTTCGCCCAGCAGCTCAAGCGGCTGGCTGAATGGATGTCCTCCCATGAGCTCATGGATGCGGCTCTGCAGGAACGGCTTCAACGGCTTGAAGACCAGGTTCGCAGTGACAAGGTCATGGTTGCTTTTGTCGCTGAGTTTTCCCGCGGCAAGTCGGAGTTGATCAACGCCATCTTCTTTGCCGGGTACGGACGCCGCATCATGCCGGCCAGCGCAGGCCGCACGACCATGTGCCCGACCGAGCTCGGCTACGAGGTGGGTGTCGCGCCATCGCTGCGCCTGCTTCCGATCGAGACACGGCTGCAGATGCAGAGCCTTGCCGAATGGCGCACCAAGCGCGACCGCTGGCAGGAAATTCCGCTGGATGTGGCCGACGCCGACCAGATTGCGAAAGCGCTGGAAAAGGTCGCTGAGGTCCGCAAGGTTTCGCTGGACAGTGCACGTGCACTGGGTTTCTGGCATGACGACCTTACCGATGAGAACCCGGTGCCGGATGCGCAAGGGCTGGTGGAAGTGCCCATGTGGCGCCACGCCATCATCAACATACCGCACCCTTTGCTCAAGCAGGGGCTCGTCATTCTTGATACGCCGGGCCTGAATGCAGTGGGCGCAGAGCCTGAACTCACAGTCAACCTGATACCTCAGGCGCATGCGGTCGTATTCATCCTTGGCGCAGATACCGGTGTGACTCGCTCTGATCTCGCGATCTGGCGCGAGCATCTGGCCATGGAACCCGAGAGCATGGATGGCCGGCTTGTTGTTTTGAACAAGATCGACACGTTGTGGGATACGCTGAATTCCGCCGAGCAGGTGCATGCGCAGATGCAGCGTCAGCGCATCACGTCCGCGGAAATGCTGGGGGTGCCGATCGAGCGGGTGGTTCCGGTATCGGCTCAGAAAGGCCTGGTCGCCAAAATCACGGCGGACGATGTTTTACTGGAAAGCAGCGGCCTTCCGGTACTGGAAGAGGTGCTGGCCCAGGGGATCATGGGTCGGCGTCAGGCCATTTTGAGGGCTGCAGTTGCCAACGGTGTAGCCAGCTTGCGCACCGAGACAGCCCGTGTCATCAATATCCGCCGCCGCGATCTTGACGACCAGATGGCCGAGCTTCGCTCGCTGCGCGGCAAGAACGCCTCGGTCATCGAGTCCATGCGGCACCGCATCGAGCAGGAGCAGCGCGAGTTTGACCTCAGCACCGCCAAGATCCAGGCCGTCCGCGCCGTGCACCTGAAACTGTTGCGCGATGTGTTCCAGCAACTGGGCGCCAAGGCCCTCAAGGCGGAACTCGCCGATCTGGCTCAGTCCCTTCAGAAGAAAGGGCTCAAGCTCGGTGTCAAGCAAATCTACGTGGACACCTTTGACAAGCTGCGCAGCACCATGGACAAGGCCCAGGCTTCCGGCACCGAGATCCAGGCGATGCTGGGCGGAACTTTCCGGCAGCTCAATGCCGAGTTTGGTTTCTCCCTGCAGGTTCCACCCGCGCCCCAGCTCGAGCATTTCGCCCAGGATTTGAACCAGATCGAGCAAAGCCATCTGCAGTACCTCGGACTCGGGAATGCCCTGAAGCTCGCGCAACCGGAATTTGCCGAGCGGCTGGTCCGTGCCCTGGCCATGCGTCTTCGCACGGTGTATGAATCCGCTGCGAACGACCTTGAACTGTGGAGCAAATCTGCCACAGCCCAGCTCGACGCACAGCTGCGCGAACGGCGCAAAAGCTTTGCGCGCCGCATTGAAGCGGTGGACCGTATCCAGCAGGCTGCCAGCGGCCTGGTAGAGAGGATCTCGGAAATTGAAGCGGGCGAGAGTGAGCTCGTACTTCTGGAGCGCCGGTTGCAAGAGTTGACGGGCCAGCTCATTGCGCTCCCGGTTGTTCCGGAAAACATGCACCCGGCTGAGACCCCCATTCCCACATGACCGTGGTCACGGGTGGCGACGTTGCCGCAAAAGTGGTGGCGTGGCAGGAGCAGCACGGCAGAAACCACTTGCCGTGGCAGCAAATGAGGGACCCCTACCGGGTGTGGCTCTCCGAGATCATGCTGCAGCAAACCCAGGTGGCCACGGTGCTTGACTACTACGCACGCTTCCTGGCGCGGTTTCCGGATGTGGCAGCGCTTGCTGCTGCCGACCAAGACGCAGTGATGGGTCTGTGGAGCGGTCTGGGTTACTACAGCAGAGCCCGCAATCTTCACAAATGTGCTAGAGCGGTGGTTGAGCAACATGGCGGCGCGTTTCCCCAGACTGCCGAATTGCTCATGACGCTTCCGGGCATCGGAAGGTCCACGGCGGGCGCCATCGCGGCATTCTGCTTTTCAGAACGCACTGCGATCCTCGACGCCAACGTACGGCGGGTCCTCACGCGCCTGCTGGCCTTCGGTAACGATCTGGCTGTGAGTCGTAACGAAAACCTGCTCTGGGACCGTGCAACCGAACTGCTTCCGTCGACTGACCTCACCCTGACGATGCCTCGCTACACGCAAGGGCTGATGGATTTGGGGGCGACAATCTGCACCCCCAAGGCACCCCGTTGTGATCGCTGCCCGCTTGCGGACACATGCTCTGCCTTTGCGCAGCGCAATCCTGAGAAGTATCCCGTCAAGACGCGCAAGCTCATTCGGAGGGCTGAGTCTTGGTGGCTTTTGGTCTTGTTGAGCGCCGATACGAGGGTGTGGCTGGAGCGTCGTCCGCCGTCAGGGATATGGGCGGGAATGCACTGCGTGCCGGTATTTCCTGGCCGCCAGCAGCTTGATGAGTTCCTCGCCCCTCTCGCTGCTGGTGTCGCCGATGTACGCACCTGGGAACTCCCGGCGTCGCTGCACATCCTGACGCATCGCGACCTGCATCTTCATGCGGTGGTTGCAAGTGGCGATCTCGCCGTCACCAACGGTGCCGAAGGGGCCTGGTTCGGCGAAGCCCAATGGTCGGGTATCGGCCTGCCGGCGCCGATTCGCAAGCTGCTATACGACACGCGCCAGCAGGGGCTGCTGTAGTTTTATTCTGTCATCGTCCATCGAGTTCGCGGTGGCGCTTGAGCGCAGTCCAGCGATCGCCAAAGGCTGCGGCGATGCGCTCCACCAAGTACACCGACCGGTGTTGCCCGCCAGTGCATCCGATGGCGACGGTGACATAGCTGCGGTGATTTCGGTCGAGCATGTCGAGCCAGTGTCCAAGGAATTGTTCGATGTGCTGCTGCATCAGCAACACATCCGGTTGTTGCTCCAGATAATGCTGTACCGCTTCGTCCAGCCCGGTCTGCTCGCGCAGTGCGGTTTCGTAGTGCGGGTTCGGCAGCATCCTTACGTCAAAGACGTAATCCGCGTCCATCGGGATGCCACGTTTGAAGGCAAATGACTGAAAGACCAGCGTGAGCTGGCCTGTGGAAACCGTCATAAGCTTCTTGACGTAGCTCTGCAATTGGGACGCGCGGATCGTGCTGGTATCGATGACGTGGGATTGCTCCCTCAGTTCGGCCAGCAACTCTCTCTCAAGCTGAATGATCTGGACCAGCGCGCGGCGGCCTTGTTGGAGATCATCGTGCGATAGCGGGTGCCTGCGCCTCGTTTCGGAAAATCTTCGCACCAGGGTGTCGATCGTTGCATCGAGAAAGATCGATTGAACAGCGATGCCCTGGCTGCGCATGCGTTGAAGCGCCTGAGGCACCTGATGGAGGGAAGTGGCGCTGCGCACGTCCATCGCGATGGCCAGTCGGTTTCCGTGGTGCCTGTGCTCCAGCGCGACAAAGGCAGGCAGGAGCTCGGGCGGCAGGTTGTCTACGCAGTAATAGCCGGCGTCTTCCAGTGCATGCAGCGCGACGGACTTGCCAGAGCCGGACATGCCAGTGACGAGGACGATTTCCAAAGCCATGTCACGGAACCCCTTGAGGCTGCGCTGCGCCCGTCAGCATTTCGCGCGCATGCGCAATGGTGGTTTCCGTGGAGCGCTCGCCCCCCAGCATCCTGGCGATTTCGTTCACCCGGCTTTCATCGCTGACGGGACGGACCGTACTGGTGGTTCCCTGCCCACTGCTGCTTTTTGAGACGCGCAAATGGTGGTTTGCACACGCCGCCACCTGCGGGAGGTGGGTGACTGCCAGGACCTGGCGGTCCCGGCCGAGTTGTTGCATCAGCCGCCCCACCGTTTCTGCCACCGCTCCGCCAACGCCTGAATCGACCTCGTCGAAGATCAATGTGGGCGCTACTCCTAGCTGGGAGGTAGTCACAGCGATGGCCAGTGAAATCCGCGAAAGCTCGCCTCCGGATGCCACCTTCCCTATCGGCTTGGGTGTCATGCCGGGGTGGCCTGCCACCAGAAAAGTCACTTCATCCGCGCCGTGGGGCGCTGGCTCTGCCAGTCTGGACAGCGTCACCTCAAATTTACCCCCTGTCATTCCCAGTCCCTGCATAGCCTGGGTGATGGCTGCGGACAACCGCGGCGCCGCCTTGGTGCGCACCAGTGATAGCGCGCGTGCGGCTTTCTGATAACCCGCTGCGCTGGCAGCCTCGGCTTTCTCAAGAGCGTCAAGATTGGCCGCTGCGTCAAGCTTGTGGAGTTCCTGTTTCCAGCCTTCCAGGAGCGACGGCAGCTCTGCTGGCGTACGTTTGTACCTGCGGGCCATGGACATCCACAGCGATAGCCTCGCGTCCAGTTCAGCCAGTCGGTCGGGGTCGATATCGGCGCGGCGCAAATACAGCTGCAGCGAGTGGGCGACATCGCTTGCCTGAGCGATGCAGGACGACAAAATGTCTCCGTAGCCCACAAAGTCGGGCTCAACGTGCTCCTGATCCCGCAGGTGGCTCTGCGCGCGGGTCAGGCTTGCCAAGGCGCCGGTCTCGTCCTCCTCAAGGGCCTGGAGGGATGTCTCAGCAGCCTGCAGCAGCGCCTGGGCGTGCGACAGGCGTTTGTGCTGCGCATCCAGGTCTTCCCATTCGCTCTCGGCGGGGGCGAGTTTGTCGAGTTCCCCGATCTGCCACTGCAGACGGTCGCGCTCCTGCTGCAGGGTAGCCTGAGCCTGCCTGGCGTGGAGCAATGCCTTCTGGTCGGCGCGCCACTGCGCCCACAGTCTGGATGTCGCGGTGGCATCGGCACCAGCAAACGCGTCCAACAGACCGCGGACCGACTCCGCTTTGGTCAGGCTTTGCCAGGCATGCTGCCCATGGATGTCCAGCAACAGGTCGCCCAGTGCGCGCAGCTGCGTGGCGGTTGCGGGCGTACCGTTGATCCATGCCCGGCTCTTCCCTTGCGTGTCTACACTCCGACGCAAGAGCAACGTGTCCTCGACCGCAATTCCGGCCTCTTCGAGCCATGGCTGCACATGGGTTGTGCACTCGAACTCAGCTGCAATTTCCGCCCGCGCTGCGCCCTCCCGTACAACTCCAGCGTCCGAACGGGCCCCCAGCACCAGTTGCACCGCATCAATCAAAATGGATTTGCCTGCGCCGGTTTCACCGGTAAGGACGGTGAAACCGCCGCTCAGTTCCAGCTCAAGAGACTCAACGATAACGAAATCCCGCAATGTGATCCGCCTCAAACCCATGGTCAGGAACCTCCTTCGTTCCAGCGCAATTTTTTTCGCAGTGTCGCGAAATAATTCCAGCCCTGTGGATGCAGAAAGCGCACGCAGTGTTCCGACCGTTTGACGAGAATGCGGTCGCCGTGCAGCAGCGATGCCAGCGACTGCATATCGAAGTTGGCGCTGACGTCACGTCCGCTGACCACCTCTACAGCCACTTCATTGGCGTCTGCCAGCACAATGGGGCGGTTGGACAAGGTGTGCGGGGCGATAGGCACCAGAACCCACCCTGGGATTGACGGATGCAGCATGGGCCCCCCTGCTGAAAGCGCATAGGCTGTGGATCCGGTGGGAGACGCGATGATCAATCCATCGGCCCGCTGGTTCGCCACCAGCTGGCCGCCCACCTCGACCCGAAGCTCCACCATGCCGGACGTCGCACCGCGGTTCACCACGACATCGTTCATGGCCAATGCTTCAAAAACCACGCGTTCGTCGCGCACCACCCGAGCATGCATGAGGGGGCGCAAGTCTTCTTCGTACTCCCCATGCAGCATCGGCGTCAAAGTGTGCTCGTACGCGTCCAGAGGGATATCCGTGATGAAGCCCAGTCTGCCTTGGTTAATGCCAATCAGTGGCGTGCCGTGCCTCGCCAGTTGCCGCCCGATACCGAGCATCGTGCCATCACCGCCGACGACCAGACCCAGATCGCAGTGCGCACCGATGTCGTCAACAGAAAGCGATGGATACTGGTCGAGCCCTGTGCTGGCGGCGGTACCCGATTCGACAGACACCGTACACCCTTGGCGTGTGAGAAAAGCGGCAATACCGGAAAGAGCCTGGCATGCGGTGTCGCCGGATAGCCCCGAGCTGGAAGCCTGGTACTTGCCGATCAGTGCAACATGGCGGAAATTGGTTGTCATCAATAAATTACAACACTAAGCGGATGACGGGCGTCCGTATCCGGGAAAGAGTGGCGTGAGGTCTGAAGGCATAGCCCGGCAGGGCTTTGTCTACGCACCGCGGAACTGGCCACCCTCCCATGAGATGCTTGCAGGGCCCACTGGGCATTACAACCTTAAAATTACCCCATGCTCGATGACCGTGCCAAGTTGTTGCTGAAAGCGCTTGTTGAGCGCTACATTGCCGACGGCCAGCCCGTAGGGTCGCGCACGTTGTCGCGTGCATCGGGGCTCGACCTCTCTCCTGCGACCATCCGTAACGTCATGGCCGATCTCGAGGAATTGGGGCTTATAGCCAGCCCCCACACCTCGGCGGGCCGCATTCCGACAGCCCGCGGGTATCGGCTTTTCGTCGACACCATGCTCACGGTGCAGCGCGACGGCTTGAGCCCGCCACAGATAGCGCCAGAGCAGCCACAAAAGGTGATCGCCAATGCGGCTCATCTGCTGTCGAGTCTTTCACAATTCGTCGGCGTGGTCATGGCGCCTCGTCGCGCGTCGGTCTTTCGGCATATCGAGTTTCTGCGTCTTTCTGAGCGCCGCTTCCTGGTGATCATCGTTTCTCCAGAAGGCGATGTGCAAAACAGGGTGATCTTCACCGATGTGGATCACTCGCAGTCCCAGCTGATCGAGGCGTCCAACTTCCTGAACGCGCACTATGCAGGCATGGCCATGGAGCAGGTCCGCGAGCGGCTCAAGTCAGAGGTCGATCTTCTACGCGGCGAAATAGCGTCCTTGATGCAGGCCGCTGTGAACGTGGGGACCGAGGCCATGTCCCAGGAGCAGGGTGATGTGGTGATCTCCGGCGAGCGGAATCTGCTTGCGGTGAGCGACTTTTCCAGTGATATGGGTAACCTGCGCCGAGCCTTCGACCTCTTCGAGCAAAAAACCCAGATCCTTCGCCTGCTTGATATTTCCAGCCAGGCAGAGGGTGTGCGGATCTACATTGGCGGCGAAAGCCAGGTAGTGCCCTTTGAAGAGCTGTCGATCGTGAGTGCGCCCTACGAGGTGGACGGCACAGTGGTGGGGACGCTTGGCGTGATTGGCCCTACTCGCATGCCCTATGACCGCATGATCCAGATTGTCGATATCACGTCCAAGCTGGTCTCAAACGCGCTAAGCCATCGCAAGTAAGGCCCTACAATCCCGCGGTGTCTGCAGCGGTGCTCGATGAGCACAGGCTTGGGGCGTTAGCTCAGTTGGTTAGAGCAGAGGACTCATAATCCTTTGGTCGTTGGTTCAAGTCCAACACGCCCTACCAGTGGCTCGCGGGCATTTTTTGGTTTTGGCAGATGTTCCGGATTTTTCGGGTTCGGGATGGCGTTAGAATCTAGGCAATCGCTTGAATGCGGCGCAGTGTGCAGATGAACGTAAGGTTCGGAAACCACAAACTGCTTTTTTTAGGGTCGCCTCAAAAAAGCATGCTATAATTCAAAGCTTGGCGGCTGTAGCTCAGCTGGATAGAGTACTTGGCTACGAACCAAGGGGTCGTGGGTTCGATTCCTGCCAGCCGCACCAACAGGTAAGCCCTGAGTCTGAAAAGACTCAGGGCTTTTTCCTTTTCTGATTCGGTTAAAAGCTGGTTCACAAAGGGGTGGCTCTTGAAGTTCCAAGCGGTTCAATTGCTCTGCGTCCTATAAAGCCGCAAGCCCGGCGCCTGCATGGGGACCGCGTGTCTTGGATTAGCTTGGTCCTCCTGTTCCTTAGGTGGTCCGCCCCATGCAAAATTCCGTGCCTGCTCCTGCACCCGTGCCCCCGTTTCCGCTGGGTGACGATCCACCCATCTGGCTTCCCGCGCCTCCCGTGGGAGATCCGGTGCCGGGCCCGGCTCGGCCGCCTGTCCAGGATCCTCCGCCACATCCGGCGCAGTAGATGCGGCGGATCGCCACCCGAAGGGTCCGTGTCAGTGGGGGTGCTGTTATGGGCCCCCTATTACGATGCACGCCGGAGGTAGCCACTTGAGCAAAGCGTTCACAAAAGAGTCGGAAGCCGAGGACGATGACGGCGAGACGATCTTGCCCTCTCCGCCCGGTGGCAAGAACTACATCACCCCCACGGGCTATCGCACATTGCGAGATGAGCTTTTTCATCTGATCGATGAAGAGCGCCCCAAAATTGTTGAGACCGTCCACTGGGCCGCGAGCAACGGGGACCGGTCAGAGAACGGAGACTATCTTTACGGCAAGAAGCGCCTGCGAGAGATCGACCGGCGTATCCGGTTTCTGACGAAGCGCCTGGAGATCGCGGAGGTGGTTGACCCATCCGTACATCACGGCAGTGACCAGATTTTCTTTGGTGCAACTGTGACCTATTGCGAAGACGGTGGTGTGGAGCGCACGATCACCATCATGGGCATCGACGAGGCCGACAGCGCAGCTTCTCAGGTCAGCTGGATCGCTCCGGTGGCGAGGGCGTTGTTCAAGGCGCGAATTGGTGATGAGGTGGCGCTTCCGACTCCGGGAGGCACAAGGCATCTTGAAGTGACGGACGTCCAATATCCGGCGCCCCAAGGATCGCTGGGGTAGGATCGTTGACGCGAGTGTCTCGAGCTTTCAGTCGCCCGGGTGTGCTCAGGCCTGTGGAGTCAGTCGCACGGCACGGATGACGGCGGCCGTACGGCGGAGGTTTCGCAACGCCAGTTCCAGATGATTCTGGTCGCGAACGGCCACGATGAAGCGCAGATCGATGGTGTCGAGGGCGACCTCGTCGTCCATGTCGACATGGGTAATGTCCGACTCCGAGCTGGCAAGCTCTGCAGCCACGCGGGCCAGTACGCCTTTGCCGTTTTTAACGGTTACCACGACGCCCGTTTCGAACATGCGGGTCGGTTCGTCTGACCAGTCCACTGCAATGAACCGTTCGCTGTCCTTGTGTTGCAGGCGTTTCGCCACGCCGCAGTGCGCGTTGTGCACCACCAGACCTTCGCCGCGGCCGAGGTAGCCGACGATGCTGTCACCGGGCACCGGGCGACAGCAGGTGGCGTACTGGACCGATGCGTTTTCGCTGCCGTCCAGCGTGACCGCGCCTTGAGAGACGTTTTCATGCGACGTATACCGCTCACGGCTCAGCAGAAGGGCGTCGGGGCGGTAGCCATGCTCGGCCATCAGCACCATCAGCCTCTTCGCGACGATGCTGGCAATGCGCTTGCCCAGGCCCAGATCGGTCATCAGCTCGCTGCGCGTCCGGTTTCCGGTGAACCGCAGAAGCTTCTCCCACATCGGTTGCGTCTCGGTATTCACGGGCGGAAGCTGTTCCATGCCTTCAGCGCGAATGGCCTGCGTCAGCAGCTTTTCTCCCAGGCCTTCGGATTCGGCCTGTGCCAGCGTCTTGAGGTAGTGGCGGATTTTTGATCGCGCCCGTCCGGTGCGCACAAAGCCCAGCCAGGCCGGATTGGGCGTGGACACCGGTGCGGTGATCACTTCCACCACGTCGCCGTTCTTGAGCTCCGTGCGCAACGGCACCTGCTCGTTGTTGATCTTCGCAGCCGTAGTGCGGTCACCCACGTTGCTATGGATGGCATAGGCGAAATCCACCACCGTCGCGCCGCGCGGCAACGCCATGATCTGGCTCTTGGGTGTGAAGACGTAGACCGCGTCCGGGAAGAGGTCCACCTTCACGTGGTCCCAGAACTCGGCTGCGTCACGCGTCTCATTCTGGATATCAAGCAGCGACTGCAGCCATTTGGTGCCCAGCCGTTCGGCAGACGTCCCGTCCGCATCTTGCGCCTTGTAGAGCCAGTGCGCCGCCACGCCGGCCTCAGCGATGACATGCATCTCGTCGGTGCGCATCTGGAACTCGATGTTCACGCCCGAAGGGCCGACCAGCGTGGTGTGCAAAGACTGGTAGCCATTGAGCTTGGCAATGGCGATGTGGTCCTTGAACTTGCCCGGCACCGGCTTGTACATCTGGTGCAGCACGCCCATGGCCGTGTAGCAGTCGGTCACGGTGGGAACGATGACGCGAAAGCCGTAGATGTCGGTCACCTGGGCAAAGCTCAGGTGTTTGTGATCCATCTTCTGGTAGATGGCGTAGAGCGTTTTTTCCCGTCCGGCCAAGCGGACCTTCATGCCGATCTTGGAGAAGGCGGCATCGACCTCGGCCTGCACCTTTTGAACCAGATCGCGCCTGCGGTTGCGCGACTTGTTGACGGCCTTGTACAGCGTGGCGTACCGCCAGGGGTGCAGGTGGCGGAAGGCGAGGTCCTGCAGTTCCCGGTAGGTCTGGTTCAGCCCCAACCGGTGGGCGATGGGTGCATAGATTTCCAGCGTTTCCGACGAGATGCGTCCCCACTTGCTGCGCGGCATATCCGACAGCGTGCGCATGTTGTGGGTGCGGTCGGCCAGCTTGATCAGGATCACGCGCACGTCACGGGCCATGGCCAGCAGCATCTTGCGGAACGACTCGGCCTGGTTCTCTTCGCGCGTGTTGAACTGCAGCTTGTCGAGCTTGGTCAGTCCATCCACCAGCTCTGCCACGGGCAGTCCAAAGCGGTCAATCAGGTCAGCCTTGGTGACGCCGCAGTCTTCCATGGCGTCGTGGAGCAGGGCGGCCATCAGGGCCTGCGCATCAAGCTTCCAGGTGGCGCATTGCGCAGCGACTGCAATCGGGTGGGTGATGTAGGGTTCGCCGCTGCTGCGCAACTGCCCCAGGTGCGCCTCGTCTGCAAAGCGGTATGCCTGGCGCACCTGCTCGATGCTGGCCGCGTCCAGATAATCGAGGCTGTCCGTCAGCGCCGCAAAGCTCGCAGCTGCCGCATTGGCGGCAGCGGCCGCCGCAGACAGGCTGCCGCTGGCCGGCGCTGCAGATTCGCCGGGGCGCGGCGGTGTGGCCGAGGGTGAGTGGAGCACCGCGTTCATACCCTAAATGTAGCGCGCAAGAGGATTTGCCCGACGTTGGGCAAAAAAAAGCACCGCATGCGCGGTGCCATTTTTGGGGACGTGCCTGCCCGGGAAAGCTTCAACCCGGAACCTTCTTGAGCATCTCCAAGCCCACTTTGCCATCAGCGATCTCGCGCAGGGCGGTCACGGCAGGCTTGTTGCGGCTTTCGATGCGCGGGGCGTGGCCCTGGCTCAGCATGCGGGCACGGTAGGTGGCCGCCAGCACCAGCTGAAAGCGGTTGGGGATTTTTTCCAGACAGTCTTCTACAGTGATGCGTGCCATCGTCTTACTCCGGGGATTCAGGTGATATTGAGCGACTGAAAGGTGTCGGCTCGGGCGCGGCGCTGGGCGGCGTACTTGAGTCGCTGGGCGTGGACTACCGCTTTCAGATCGAAAAGGGCGCGCTCAAACAACTCGTTGATTATAACGAAGTCGAATTTCGCGACCTGTGCCATCTCGGTGGCAGCGTTCTTCAGGCGTACTTCAATCACTTCGGGTGAGTCCTCGCCGCGGCGCTCAAGACGGGAGCGCAGTTCTTCCCAGCTCGGCGGCAGGATGAACACCAGGATGGCGTTGGCAAATGCCTTGCGGATCTGCAGGGCGCCCTGGAAGTCGATCTCCAGGATCACGTCGGACCCCTGTGCGATGCGCTCCTCGATGGCTTTTTTGGATGTGCCGTAGCGGTTGCCGTGCACCAGCGCCCACTCCACAAATGCGCCGCCTTCAATCATGGCGTCGAACTCGGACTGCGACGCAAAGTAGTAGTCGCGCCCATGCTTTTCCTGGCCGCGAGGTGCACGCGTAGTGTGCGAGATCGACAGGTGAACGTGCGAGTCGAGTTCCAGCAATGCCTTCACGAGGCTGGATTTGCCAGCGCCGCTGGGGGCTGCCACTACGATAAGATTTCCGGGATAGTCCATATGGAATATGCGCTGTTCGCTATCAAAAGGTGAGCTTATTCGATGTTTTGCACTTGTTCGCGCATCTGTTCGATCAGCACCTTCATGTCGACGCTTACACGCGTGAGGTCCAGCGCTGCCGACTTGGAGCCCAATGTGTTGGCCTCGCGGTGCAGTTCCTGGATCAGGAAGTCCAGGCGTTTGCCGACTTCTCCGCCCTTTTTCAGCAGCCGCTCGATTTCGTCCAGGTGCGAATCCAGCCGGGTAATCTCTTCAGCCACATCGATGCGGATGGCGAAGGCCGTGGCTTCAGTCAGCGCACGGTCGCGGGCGGCCTCGGGCAGGGTGGTGCCGTCGGTCAGGGCCATGGCTTCTTTCCAGCGCTCCATGAAGCGCAGGCGCTGCTGTTCGACCAGCAGGGGGATCATCGGCGTGGCCTGCTGCGCCAGGGCGCGCAACTGTTTGACACGGTCCAGCAGCATGACCGCCAGGCGTTTGCCTTCACGCTCGCGGGCAGAAATCAGGGCATCGAGTGCCTCCTGTGCCAGTGCGGGCACTGCCGCGCTCCAGTCTTCGGTGCCAGTCTGGGCGTTGGCGCACAGGCGCAATGCGTCGGCCACCGACAGCGGGGCGGCGCTGGGCAGCCAGGAGCGTACGGAGTCCTGGAGCGAATTGAGCCGCTGCAGCACGCGCGCAGGCGGGTCTTGCAGCGCGTTGCTGTCATCGCTTTCGATGGCTGCGCGCACCTCCACCTTGCCGCGCTTGAGCTGGGCCGTCAGCAGGCTGCGCAGGGCTGGCTCCATCGCGCGGAGCTCGTCGGGAAGGCGGAAAGAGAGGTCCAGAAACCGGCTGTTGACCGAGCGGATTTCCAGCCCGAGCCGGCGTGAACCGGGCGTGCGGGCATCGGTTTCCGAGCCAGCGGCAGACGCGCCGTGCTGTACGCTGGCGTATCCGGTCATGCTGTAAACTGGCATTAGACTTTTGATGTAGCTGGGATCCGGCGATTATCCGGGTTCCGCCCCACAGCCGAGTCATCTTCGCAAAATATGTCAAAAATCAAGCCGGCGCCCCTGCCGCCCGACACCCTCATCGGTGGATACCGCGTGGTTCGCCGGGTGTCCTCCGGGGGCTTTGGCGTGGTGTATCTGGCCATCGACAGCGAAGGCCAGCAGGTCGCGATCAAGGAATACCTTCCGTCCTCGCTGGCCACCCGCGCACCCGGCGAGCTCCTGCCCAAAGTCCCGTCCGAAAAGCTGTCCCTGTACCGCCTCGGTCTCAAGAGCTTTTTTGAAGAGGGGCGCTCCCTCGCGCAAATCTCGCATGCCTCCGTGGTGAGCGTGCTCAACTTCTTTCGCGAGAACGAAACCGTCTACATGGTGATGAACTACCTGGAGGGCGCGACCCTGCAGGATTTCATCATCACCGCGCGCGACCTGAAGACCCAGAAGGTCTTCCGGGAGTCCACCATCCGCTCGCTGTTCGACGAGGTCTTGCGCGGGCTGCGCATCGTGCACCAGCACAAGATGCTGCACCTTGATATCAAGCCCGCCAACATCTTCATCACCGACGACAACAAGGCCGTGATGATCGACTTCGGCGCTGCGCGCGAGGTGCTGTCCAAGGAAGGCAATTTCATCCGGCCGATGTACACCCCCGGCTTTGCAGCGCCCGAGATGTACCGGCGCGATTCGCAGATGGGCCCTTGGACGGACATTTATGCGATTGGCGCCTGCATTTACGCCTGCATGCAGGGCTTTCCGCCCAATGAAGCACCGCAGCGCGTCGAAAAGGACCGCCTTTCGCTCGCGCTCACCAAGCTGCGCGGCGTTTACTCCGACAACCTGATCGAGGTGGTCGAGTGGTGCATGGCCCTGGACCCGCTGTCGCGCCCGCAGTCGGTGTTTGCGCTGCAAAAAGAACTCAGCCGCGAAGGCGAGCGCCGTTACACCAAGCTCACCGTGGCCGAGAAGATGCGCTTGCAGCTCGACACGTTGGTGTCAGACACCAAGAAGAACGTACAAAAGGTGGGCGAAGCCACCGGAATCGGAGCCAAGCCCCGATGAACCCGCATCATGCTGATCGGGTGGGGCCAGGCATGTGTTCATTGACAGTGCCTTTGGGGCATGCCTGTGGGCGTGAGCCGCTATGAAATTCTCCGTATTCCAGATCAGCCGCCGCGGCGGGCGCGAGAAGAACGAAGACCGCATGGGCTATTGCTACACGCGCGAATCAGGTCTTTTTGTGCTGGCTGACGGCATGGGCGGCCACCCCGAGGGGGAAGTTGCGGCGCAGATTGCCCTGCAGACCATCTCGGCGCTTTTCCAGCGCGAGGCCAAGCCCCAGCTGAAAGACGTGCAGGAGTTTCTGTCGGGTGCGTTGCTGGCCGCCCACCACCAGATCCTGCGCTACGCCACCGACCGCGGAATGCTCGACACGCCACGCACCACGCTGGTGGCTGCGGTGCTGCAATCCGGCACGGCCACCTGGATCCACTGCGGGGACTCGCGCCTGTACATGGTGCGCGATGGCGAGCTGCTCACGCGCACGCGCGACCATTCGTATATGGAGCTGCGCAATGCGCCGCCGCCGGGCCTGGACCGCATCAACCGCAATGTGCTGTTCACCTGCCTGGGCTCGCCCACCAAGCCCATCTACGACATCACGGGGCCCGTGTACCTGGAGCAGGGCGACCGCATTTTGCTGTGCTCTGACGGCCTGTGGGGCACGCTCAGCGATGAAGACATTGCCAAGCAGCTGTCGCGCAATTCGGTATCGCACGCTGTTCCGGATCTCGTCGAGGATGCCCTGCGCGTGGCGGGTGACAGCAGTGACAACGTGACCGTGGTCGCCCTGGAGTGGGAAACGCCCGATGCGTTCGAGTCCACGCAAGGGGTCTCCACCGACAGCATCAGTGACGACGTGTTTGCATCCACCATCCAGGCGGGGCCGCTCGATGGCCTGGTGGACGACCTCGACGATGCTGCGATCGAGCGATCGATTGCGGAAATCAACGAAGCCATTCGCCGGTCCGCTGCGCGCAAGGCCTGAGTCCCACGGGCCAACCGTCGCGGCTGTTCGCGCACCCGGGCGCCGCGTCGGTTAGCTCTGCATTTTTGGTGATCCGAGCCAGAACCGGTTTGCTGGCCCACCCGCTGCGTTCCACTGCCCGTATTTGGATGGAACCCGCGCCCTCCCTTCTTATCTGCTCATTTGCGCCCAACAGCGTCCACATCCGTGAACACCCCTGTCCCTTTCACCCGACCCGCCAATCGCCCCCTGGACGCCCTGCGCGCCGTGCGCATCACGCGGCATTACACGATGCATGCCGAAGGTTCGGTGCTCATCGAATTCGGTAACACCAAGGTGCTGTGCACGGCTTCGGTGGAAGAGCGCGTGCCACCGCACAAGCGCGGCAGCGGTGAAGGCTGGGTAACGGCCGAATACGGCATGCTTCCGCGCGCCACCCACACCCGCAGCGACCGCGAGGCCGCACGTGGCAAGCAAAGCGGGCGTACGCAGGAAATCCAGCGTCTGATCGGCCGGTCGCTGCGCGCGGTGTTCGACCTCAAGCTGCTGGGCGAGCGCACCATCCAGCTCGACTGCGACGTGATCCAGGCCGACGGTGGCACCCGCACGGCCGCCATCACCGGGGCCTGGGTGGCGGCGCATGATGCGGTGGCGGGCTTGCTGGCGGCGGGCAAGATCACGCAGACGCCGTTGCTGCAGCCCGTGGCCGCCATCTCGGTCGGCATTGTCCAGGGCACGCCAGTGCTCGACCTGGAATACGTGGAAGACGTGGGCTGCGATACCGACATGAACGTGGTGATGACGGGCGCGGGCCACTACGTGGAAGTGCAGGGCACGGCCGAAGGTGCTGCGTTTTCGCGCCGCGAGATGGACCAGTTGCTGGGTCTTGCCGAAAAGGGCATTGCCGAGCTGGTGGAGCTGCAGCGTAAGGCCCTGGTTCAGTCATCCTGAATGCTATAAAAATAATAGCTTTCAGGGCAATCAATAAAAGGGCTACAGGCCATTTTGACCATGAAAATCGTTCTGGCATCGAACAATCGCGGCAAACTGGCCGAACTGCAGGCCATGTTTGCCCCCTTGGGGGTAGAACTCGTGCGCCAGGCCGATCTGGGCGTGGGCGAGGCCGAGGAGCCGTTTCGCACCTTTGTTGAAAACGCGCTGGCCAAGGCCCGCTTTGCCAGTGCCCACACCGGCCTGCCCGCGCTGGCCGACGATGCAGGCCTGTGCGTGGACGCATTTGGCGGGCTGCCCGGTGTGGACACGGCGTTCTACGCCACGCAGTTTGGCTACGAAAAGGGCGACGACACCAACGTACAGGCGCTGCTGGAGCAGATGCAGGGCGTGGACCAGCGCCGTGCCGCCATGGTCAGCACCCTCGTGGCCGTTCGCAGCCCGCAAGACCCCGAGCCGCTCATTGCGGTCGGCCGCGTGGTGGGCGAGATTACCCGGCAGCGGCAGGGCAGCAATGGCTTCGGGTTCGACCCCGTCATGTTCCTGCCCGAATTCGGCAAGACCTTTGCCGAACTGCCCACCGAGGTCAAGAACGCCCACAGCCACCGCGGCCGCGCAGCGCAGCAGATGCTGGCACTGATGCGTGAGCGCTGGCTGGCCTGACCGGCCTGCGCCAACTACCGGAGTTGCTAATCCCCGCTGACGCGTGCGACAGGCAGTGATCGGCAAGATTCCAGGCGCTTCCCCCACCGGATTTTTCCCATGTCCATTCCCATCATTCCCGCCGCTGCTGCACCCGACGCCGACAACGCGCCTGCTGTGGTGCGCGACATCCAGCACTACATGCGGGCTGGCACGCTGCAGCTGACCAGCCTGCCCCCGTTGTCGCTGTACGTCCACCTGCCCTGGTGCCTCAAGAAGTGCCCGTATTGCGACTTCAATTCGCACGAGTACCGCGGTGATGGTCCGACCGCTGGCGATGCCGCCGATGCCCCGCAGGCTGCCGTACCCGAGCAGCGCTACATCGATGCGCTGATGGCCGACCTGGAAGCCGCGCTTCCCCTCATCTGGGGCCGCACCGTGCACAGTATCTTCATTGGCGGTGGCACGCCCAGCCTGTTCTCGCCCGCCGCCATCGACCGGCTGATCGGCGACATCCGCGCGCGGCTGCGACTGGAAGCTGACTGCGAGATCACGCTGGAGGCCAACCCCGGCACCTTCGAGAAAGACCGGTTCCGCGCCTTTCGCGCGGCGGGCGTCACGCGGCTGTCGGTGGGAGTGCAGAGCTTCAACGACCGCCACCTGAAAGCGCTGGGCCGCGTGCACGACCGCGCGCAGGCCCTGGCCGCCGTGCAGGAGGCCGCCGAGGCCTTTGATACCTTCAACCTCGACATCATGTATGGCCTGCCGGGCCAGACGCTGCAGGAGCTGGAAGAGGACATGCAGACCGCGCTGGCGCTCAGCCCGCCGCACATCTCGATCTACCACCTCACCATCGAGCCCAACACCTACTTCGCCAAGTTTCCGCCCGTGATCCCCGAGGACGACCAGGCCTACGCCATGCTCGACCGCATCACCGAGATGACAGGCCAGGCGGGGCTGGCACGCTACGAGATCTCAGCCTACGCGCGGCCCGGCCACCAGTGCTTTCACAACACCAACTACTGGCAGTTTGGCGACTACCTGGGCATTGGCGCGGGGGGCCACAGCAAGCTGAGCTTTGCGCACCGCGTGGTGCGCCAGGTGCGCTTTCGCGACCCGCGCCGCTACATGGACAACGCCCTGGCAGGGCACGCGGTGGCGCAGGATGAAGAAGTACGCCGCAGCGACCTGCCATTTGAGTACATGCTCAACGCCCTGCGCCTGCGCGAAGGCTTTGCGCTGCAGGACTTTGCGGCCCGCACCGGGCTGCCGCTCACGTCCATCGCCCGGGCGCTGGAAGACGCCGAGCGCAAGGGCCTGATTGAGCGCGACATGGCGCGCGTGCGGCCGACCGAGCGGGGGTTCGACTTTCTGAGCGACCTGCAGGAGCTGTTTCTCGCAGACTGAGTGAATGGACGCGCACAGGCCGGCAGGCGTGCGCATTGCCGATGCCTGAATGAAACGTCAGGCCGCGCCGGGCACCCCCGCCTACCCGCAGCGCACGGCGATGATGCGCCCCGTGCCGTCCACCTCCAGGTTCAGGCGCTGGGCATTGAACTCCTTGGTGATCATCTGGCCTGGCCGCAGGATGCGGGCCATTTGCGCACCTGAACGCACTCTGGCCGATTCCATCACCGTGGCCGTGCTGCTCTGCCCCACCGCAAACTGCGCGGGCTGGGCGTTGCAGGGCGCAGCCATTGCAGGAACGTCCACCGGGGCAGGGGTTGCGGTCGGGCCGGATGGAGCCTGCGCCACTGGGGTGGCAGCGGCGGGCGGCTGCCCGTAGCCGGCGCAGCCGGTGAGTGCAAGGGCAGCAGCCACGCTGATGGCGCTGGCAGTGGTGCGAAGGCGTGTCGTCATGGTCGTTGGGTTCCTTGTGCTCTCTGTGACTTCCTGGTGATCTCGTAAGCAGTCAGGCTGCTGCGAATGCTGCCGCTTCGTTCAACAAACGCCATCACCATAGCGGACGAAGGCGGGGCGTGGGTGTCCATCCGTAACCTGGCGCGTTGCACTGCGCGTCAAGCGGGCGAATCGTCAACAAATGGGAACGGGCAGGCGAGCTGCCCCATGGGTGTCCCGGTGCGTGGGGTCGCTGGCAAAATGTCGTTCGTTCCGCCCCGCCAACCACCTGACTCACCCCGCGGTGACCGGCGGCTCCCGTCATGTTGCCGCCACCGCACGCCATGCTCCAGCCATCCGCTATCAGTCCGCTCCAGAGCCTCGGCGACGCGCTGGATGGGCTGGACGTTGCCCTGTGTGCGTTTGATGCCGACGACCGCGCGCTGGCGTGGAACAACACATTCCTGCGATTTTTCCCGGAGCATGAAGGGCATGTGCATGTCGGGGAACCCTACGCTGCCAACCTGCGGCGTTTCTACACGCACCGGCTGGACGCGCAGGAAATCCGCCATATCGACCGGTACATCGCCGCTGGTATCGAGCGGCACCGGCAGCAGTTTCGGCCCTACCAGTTCGAGCACCGCGGCCTGCATCTGCACGCGTCGTCACAGCCGCTGGCAGAAGGTGGGCGCGTGCGGGTATGGCGAGCCGAGCAGATGGATGCTGCCGTCCGTTTCCTGCCGGTCGCGGGCTGCGATGCGTCCGCGTCCAAGGCAGGGCTGGCCGGGCACGAGCTGTTCGACCGCATCCCCGATGGCCTGATGGTCTGCGCGAGCGACCACACCATCCAGTGGGTGAATGCATCGTTTGTGCAGATGTACGGCCTGAGCCGCAGTGTCAGCGTCACGGGCCTTACCTTTGACGAGATCTACCACCGCGCCTGGGCCGCAGGCGGGTTGGACAATGACGACCAGCACCGTGCGGGTGCCGTCATCCTGCGCGAGAACATGCGCTTTGCCGGGGCGCCCTTTGAGGTGCCCCTGCCGCGCGGGCGATGGTGCCGCGTCATCGCCAAGGACGCGGCCGACGGAACCGTCTTCTACGCCCACGTGGACATCACGGAGCTCAAGCGCCAGCAATACCTGCTGGCACAGGCCGAGCGCAGTGCCCGCGAAAGCGAGGCCCGCCTGCGCGAGAAATCCATCGTGCTGGAAGCTACGCTGGAGCACATGGACCAGGGCATCGCCAAGATCAGCCACGACGGAGTGGTGGAGCTGTACAACCGGCGTGCGCTGGAGCTGCTGGACCTGTCGCCCGAGCTGATGGCAGCACGCCCCACCCTTGAGCAGGTGCTCGCCTACCTTCGCGATCGCGGCGAGTTCGTGCCGTCTCCACCCGAAGTGCAGGCCATGCTGCAAAAGGACGGCGGGCTTGACCGCCTGCACGTGTACGACCGGGTCCGGCCCGACGGCACCGTGCTGGAGGTGCAGACCATTCCCATCGCCGGCGGCGGTGCGCTGCGTACCATCACCGACGTCACGGCGCGCCGCGCCGCCGAGCAGCGCATCCGCCATGTCGCCGACCACGATGCGCTGACCTCATTGCTGAACCGGGCGGCTTTTCTGCAGGCCCTGCGCGCCGCCGTCGCGGACTTGCGGCGCCACAGCCGGGGTATGGCCGTGCTCTACATGGACCTTGACGGCTTCAAGCCCGTGAACGACCGCTTTGGCCACGCCGTGGGCGACCAGGTGCTGGCCGAGGTGGCTTCCCGCCTGCGCCAGGTGGCACGCGAGGAAGACCGCGTGGCGCGCCTGGGCGGTGACGAATTCGCGCTGCTGCAGCGCGGCGTGGCAGACGAGCAGGGTGCCCTGCGCCTGGCCGAGCGCCTGGTCGAAGCCGTGAGCCAGCCCATCGCGGTGGATGCCCACCAGTTGCGGGTGGGCATCTCGATTGGCATCGTCATGGTTCCACCCGCCGAGGGGGCTGAACCGATGGACACCCTGCTGCTTTTGCGCCAGGCAGACACTGCCATGTACGCGGCCAAAGCCGCTGGTCGCAACCGCGCCAAGGTGTTTGGCGGATAACGCCCGTGGGCGCACCTTCTGGGCGGCGCCATCCAGGGCGCTGCGCCGTGCCTGCTTGCGCGCCAGCCAATAATCGGCCTTGTCCTACAGGGGGCTTCCAGTGCCCCATCTACTATTTACCCGTCGATACCCCCTCGACATCCCTCCCGCTTGCACCATGCAAGTGTTAAGCCCGCCTAGAGCGGGCTTTTTTTTGCCTGCATGGCGCCTGGGGAACGAAGGCTTCGCATTGGCACGCAAAACCGTCGGGCGCCGCGTGTCTGCAGTGTCCCACCAAGCCCCAAGGAATCCGCATGTCCGGTACCCTGCGGCCAACACATCACCTGAGCGGAGCACACCATGGAAGACCCACGCTGCTGCGGCACGGGCACCTGCATCATCAACGACGATGGCTACTGCTGGTGCGGCCAACAATGGGACGGCACGAAGATGTGCTTTCCGAAGGACAAGCAAGACCAGTCTGATGGCTCAGGCACGTCGCCCGGACGGACATCTTTGAGCGAGGAAGCTGGCGAGCATTGAGCGCCGACGTATCGACCGCAGGCGGAATGCGTTCGCACCCGCTGAGCCTGCACAGCAACGAAAAAGCGCCTCTTGGGGCGCTTTTTCAATGAGGGGTGCAGCTGGCGGAGACTGTGAGATTCGAACTCACGGACGGTTGCCCGTCGGCAGTTTTCAAGACTGCTGGTTTAAACCACTCACCCAAGTCTCCGGGTGCGAAGCCGCGAATTCTAGCCGACTGCGCGCGGGCTCTTTTGCAGCATCCCACGGGTCTCGATGAACTGGATGACGGCGTTCAGGCCATCCAGGGTCTTGAGGTTGGTCATCGCAAACGGCTTGAGCTGGCCCTGGGGGTTGGTGCGCATGCGCGTGGTGTCGGCGTGCATGACATCCAGGTTGGCGCCGACATGGGGGGCCAGGTCAGTCTTGTTGATGATGAACAGGTCGCTCTTGGTGATGCCCGGACCGCCCTTGCGGGGGATCTTTTCGCCAGCGGCGACGTCGATCACGTAGATTGTCAGATCGCTCAATTCGGGGCTGAACGTGGCGGCCAGGTTGTCGCCGCCGCTTTCCACGAACACGATATCGGCATTGGGGAACTCGCCCAGCATGCGGTCGATGGCTTCGAGGTTGATGGAGCAGTCTTCGCGGATGGCGGTGTGCGGGCAGCCGCCGGTTTCCACGCCCAGGATGCGCTCGGCGGGCAGGGCTCCGCTCACCGTCAGCAGGCGCTGGTCTTCCTTGGTGTAGATGTCGTTGGTGATCGCCACCAGGTCGTAGTCGTCGCGCATGGCTTTGCACAGCATTTCCAGCAGGGTGGTCTTGCCCGAGCCGACGGGGCCGCCGATGCCTACGCGCAGCGGGGGCAGGTTTTTGGTGCGATTCGGAATGTGGTGCAGTGTGGTGGTCATGGTGTCATTCACTATCAAATCAATAGCTGCATGGGCAATCGTGACAAGCGCTAGGAGCGGAAAAGTCTTGAATATTGCACTTCGTGCTGGGCACTCAGGATGGCCAGCATGGGGGAGAAGGCCTGGCGCTCGCTGTCCATCAGGCTGATGGCGTGGTCGGCTGCGGCGGGTATGGCGTCTGCCAGCTTGGCCAGGATGCGCTGGCCGGCGCTCTGGCCGAGCTGCATGGACTTGAGCGCGGCCTGCACCATGTTCTCTGCCCAGCCGAAGGCGTAGGCCAGCAACACATCGCGCACCGGCGCTTGCGTGATGGAGGCGGCGAGCGCAAACGCCACCGGGTAGGTAGGGGGCAAGGCGGCCAGGTGTTGCACCGCAGGCATGTGCGATGCGTCGCCCTGGTGCTGGTTACGCAGCCAGTCGGCCATGGACCGGCCCATCTGCTCGCTTTGCAGGCGCAGCTCGCTGGTCTCGCGGGTGTGCAGCACCCAGTCGTTCAGTTCACGCACGTGCGCCCAGTCGGCGCGGCGCCAGGCACCCACGGCCTTGGCGATGAGCGCCATGTCCCCCCGGGATTGCGTCAGGTGCAGCTGATCGAGCAGCCAGTCGGCCACGGCGGCCTCGCTGGCAACACCGGCGTTCTCAATGGCGCTTTCCAGTCCCTCGGAATACGAAAACCCGCCCACGGGCAGCGCGGGGGACGCGAGCCATATGAGTTGCAGCAGGCTGGCTGCAGGCAGAGGGGTGGGGCGGTCTGGGCGCACAGGGCAAGTCTCGTCAGGCGGGTCGCTGAGGGCGGGCGGCTGGGGTGGCCACTGTGCGTGCCCCGGGTTCGACAAGCTCAGCCCGAACGGACGGGGGCGAAATGCACATCTGCATGGCGTTCAGTGGTCGTGGTTGCAGTGCGGGCCGTGCACATGCCCCCCGCTGGCGACCACCGGGATGGACAGGGTGCGGCCACGGGCCGGGGGCGTGGCGGCTGAGGGTGCATCGCCATGCGCGTGCCCGTCCGCGTGGCCCTTTGCGGGGGATGCATGGTTGTGGCCGTGATCGTGCGCGGGGTCGTGCGAATGGTCATGGTCGTGACCGTGCTCCCCGTGGTGGTGCCCGCCGCCATGCCCGGCTGCATATGCGCCGCCTTCGGGCTCGAACGCCAGGTTCTGTTCCTTCACGATCAGGTGCATGGCGCGCAGCATGTCGGCCAGCACATGGTCGGGTTCGATCTTGAGGTGGTCGGGCTGCAACTCGATGGGTACGTGCCGGTTGCCCAGGTGGTAGGCCGCGCGCGTCAGGTCAAACGGCGTGCCGTGGTTCTGGCAGTGCGTGATGACCAGTACGGGCTGCGGGGCTGCGACCACGCGGACCATGGAGCCGTCTTCGGCCACCAGCACATCGCCGCCGCGCACCAGCGTGCCGCGGGGCAGGAAGATGCCCAGCTCGCGCCCGGCCGAATCGGTGGCGGCAAATCGGCTTTTCTGGCGGACGTCCCAGTCCAGTTCAACCGTGGTGGCGCGCTTGAGCAGCACCGGGGCGAGGCCCTGGCCTTGGGGAAGGAGTTTGGAAACCTGGATCATGGTGAAGAGCGTGTTGCAGAGCCTTGAAGGCGAGGCGGGCATTGTGGCGTGGATGCCCTGGCCCTACAGAAGGCGCGTCATGTAGCGGCTGTTCGGGTCGGGCTGGTAGGCGCCGAACGGTGCGCAGTCCGCGAAACCGTAGCGCAGGTACAGCTGCCATGCGGGCTCGAAGAAGGGCTGTGTGCCGGTCTCAAGGCTGATGCGCTGGTAGCCCAGGCTTGCTGCCTGCGCCAGGATGTGCTCCAGCACGGCCTGGCCCACGCCCTGGCCGCGCGCTGCTGCGGCAGTGCGCATGGATTTGAGTTCGGCATGCCCTGCGCTCAGATGCTTGAGGGCGCCCGTGCCCGCCAGCGCGCCGGGTGCAGGCGCGGTATCGGACGGCATCCATGCCGTCCAGAACCGGATCTCGGGCTGGCGCAGTTGGGCCATGTCCAGGGCATGCACGCTCTCGGGGGGCGACGTGGCGTGCATGTCTTGCAGGTGCTCCTGCATGAATGCCTCGATGCGCGGGTCGCGCAGGTCATCGAGGCGGATCTGCAAGCCTTGCAGCACGGCGCTCATACCCCCGCCTTCAGAACAAAAAGTACCGCTGCGCCATGGGCAGCACCGTGGCCGGCTCGCAGGTCAGCAACTGGCCGTCGGCGCGCACGGTGTAGGTCTGCGCGTCGATTTCCATTTTGGGCGTGTAGCTGTTGTGCACCATGTGCTGCTTGCGCACGCTGCGGATGTTGCGCACGGCGCTGAGCTGCTTGGCCAGCCCAAAGCGCTCGCCAATCCCTGCGGCCAGCCCGGCCTGCGACACGAAGGTGATCGAGGTCTTGGCAATGGCCCCACCGAACGCGCCGAACATGGGCCGGTAGTGCACCGGCTGCGGCGTGGGGATGGACGCATTGGGGTCGCCCATGGCGGCCATGGCGATCAGGCCGCCCTTGAGGATGAGCGCGGGCTTGACGCCAAAGAACGCGGGCTTCCAGATCACGATGTCGGCCCATTTGCCGACTTCGAGCGAGCCCACCTCATGGCTGATGCCATGGGCAATGGCGGGGTTCACCGTGTACTTGGCCACGTAGCGCTTGATGCGCGTGTTGTCGTTGCGGCTGCTGTCGCCCTGCAGGCTGCCGCGCTGCACCTTCATCTTGTGCGCCGTCTGCCAGGTGCGCAGGATGACTTCGCCCACGCGGCCCATGGCCTGGCTGTCGCTGCTCATCATGCTGATGGCGCCCAGGTCGTGCAGGATGTCTTCGGCCGCAATGGTCTCCTTGCGGATGCGGCTTTCGGCAAAGGCCAGGTCTTCGGCAATGCTGGCATCCAGGTGGTGGCACACCATCAGCATGTCCACATGCTCGTCCAGCGTGTTGTGCGTGTACGGCATGGTGGGGTTGGTGGAAGATGGCAAAAAGTTGTCTTCGCCCACCACACGCAGGATGTCGGGTGCGTGCCCGCCGCCCGCGCCTTCGGTATGGAAGGCGCAGATGCCGCGGCCCGCCACGGCCGCAATGGTGTCTTCCACAAAGCCCGATTCGTTGAGTGTGTCGCTGTGAATGGCCACCTGCGTGTCGGTCTCGTCGGCCACGTCCAGGCAGTTGCTGATGGCCGAGGGCGTGGTGCCCCAGTCTTCGTGCAGCTTGAGGCCAATCGCACCTGCGTCGATCTGCTCGTGCAGCGCATCGGGCAGGCTGGCGTTGCCCTTGCCCAGAAAGCCCAGGTTCATCGGGAAGGCATCGGCCGCCTGCAGCATGCGCTCCATGTTGAAGGGGCCCGAGGTGCAGGTGGTGGCCAGCGTGCCCGTGGCGGGGCCGGTGCCGCCGCCCAGCATGGTGGTGATGCCGCTGGCCAACGCTTCTTCGATCTGCTGCGGGCAGATGAAGTGGATGTGGCTGTCGATGCCGCCGGCGGTGACGATGTTGCCTTCGCAGCTGATGATTTCGGTGCCGGGGCCGATGATGATGTCCACGCCCGGCTGGGTGTCGGGGTTGCCGGCCTTGCCGATGGCGGCAATGCGCCCGGCCTTGAGGCCGATGTCGGCCTTGAAGATGCCGGTGTGGTCGACGATGAGGGCGTTGGTCAGCACCGTGTCGGCTGCACCTTGTGCGTTGGTCCGCTGGCTTTGCGCCATGCCGTCGCGGATAGTCTTGCCGCCGCCAAACTTCACCTCTTCACCGTAGCTGCCTGCGCGCAGGGTGTGGTCTCCCTCCACCTCCAGGATCAGCTCGGTGTCGGCCAGGCGCACGCGGTCGCCCACGGTGGGGCCGAACATTTCGGCATAGGCGCGTCGTCCAATGGTTGCCATGGGGGGTGCTCCGCGAAAACTTGTTTACTATGCTTTTGATAGCAATAGGTGCATATGAATCAAGCGCTACAGGCCAATTCGGCCTGAAAACGCTACAGCGCGCCGTGGACGAGGCCGCGAAAGCCGTACACCTGGCGCTCGCCTGCGTAGTCCACCAGCTCCACCGTGCGTTCTTGGCCCGGCTCAAAGCGCACGGCGGTGCCCGACGCAATGTTCAGCCGCATGCCGCGCGCGGTCGTGCGGTCAAAGCCCAGGGCGTTGTTGGTTTCGGCAAAGTGGTAATGCGAGCCCACCTGGATGGGGCGTTCGCCGGTGTTGCGCACCACCAGCGTGAGGGTGCGGCGGCCGGTGTTGAGCGGGTGCTCGCCGGGTTCGGTGATCAGTTCGCCTGGAATCATGGTGTGCCTCCGTGCGGTGCCATCACTTGCGGCCGCGCCATGCGGCTGCGACCAGCAGCACGCCCACCACCACAAAGCCCCACAGGTCGGTGGCATGCCAGTGGCTGCCGTGCTGGGCATGGCCCTCGTGGGCAAAGGCGGCGGCCGTGCTCAGGCACAGCGCGCCGGCTGCCAGTGTGGATCGGATGCGGGTGGGGGTGATGCGCAGCATGGGGCAGTCCTGTGGGGTGTCGGTTCAGACGATGGGCTGGTGCACGGTGACGAGCTTGGTGCCGTCCGGGAAGGTGGCTTCGATCTGGATGTCCGGAATCATCTCGGCGATGCCGTCCATCACATCGGCGCGGGTGAGCACGGTGCGCCCCTCGCTCATGAGCTGCGCCACGGTCTTGCCGTCGCGCGCGCCCTCCATCACGGCGGCGCTGATCAGGGCCACGGCTTCGGGGTAGTTGAGCTTCAGGCCCCGCGCCTTGCGCCGCTCGGCCAGCAGGGCTGCAGTGAAGATCAGCAGCTTGTCTTTCTCACGGGGGGTCAGTTCCATTTCGTTTCACTCACTGTGGATCGATGGTCCGTGCAGCCGCAAACCGCGGCCGCATTTCCAGCGCTTTGGCATCGTACGCAGCAAGCGCCATGCCCGGCCATACGCCACATGGCGCACACGGGCCCCACCGGTGGCATGGAACCTGCACGGAACAGGGCTTGCCCGCCCGCCCATGACCCCCGACCCCACCGCCTTGCAAACCCCCGCCGCTGCGCCGCCAGCTGCCGCATGGCCGGCCGCGCAGGGGCAGGAGCCCGCAGCCCAGCCGCCCCAGCAGGTGGTGAAGGTACGGCGCGACTACAACAGCTGGGTGGCCACCGAAACCATGGAGGACTACGCGCTGCGCTACACGCCGCAGCGCTTTCGCAAGTGGTCTGAATGGCGGGTGGCCAACACCGCCTTTGGCGCAGCGTCGTTCCTGATCCTGGAGGCCGTGGGTGCCACGCTGCTGGTGCAGTACGGCTTCATCAACGCCTTCTGGGCCATCGTGGCCACGGGGCTCATCATCTTCATCGCGGGCCTGCCGATCAGCATCTATGCGGCGCGCTACGGGGTGGACATGGACCTGCTCACGCGCGGCGCGGGTTTTGGCTACATCGGCTCCACGCTCACGTCGCTCATCTACGCCAGCTTCACCTTCATCTTCTTTGCGCTCGAAGCGGCCGTGATGGCCTACGCGCTGGAGCTGGCGCTCGACATCCCGCCCACCTGGGGTTACCTGATCTGCTCCATCGTGGTGATACCGCTGGTCACGCACGGGGTGTCGGTCATCAGCCGGTTGCAGATGTGGACGCAGCCGCTGTGGCTGCTGATGCTGGTGGTGCCGTTCGGCTACGTACTCGCGCGCGATCCTGGTGCGTTTGCGGGTGTGGTGCACTACGGTGGGGAATCTGGCCGGGGGGCTGGTTTTGATTTGCCCTTGTTTGGTGCGGCACTCACCGTGGGCATTGCGCTGATCACGCAGATGGGTGAGCAGGCCGACTACCTGCGCTTCATGCCTGCACCAGCGCCGGGCAGGCGCGGGCGCTGGTGGCTGGGTGTGCTGGTAGGCGGGCCCGGCTGGGTGGTGCTGGGCGTGCTCAAGATGCTGGGTGGCGTGCTGCTGGCCTGGCTGGCGCTCACGCAGATGGTGCCTGCCGACCGGGCGGTGGACCCCAACCAGATGTACCTGGTGGCCTATGGCTATGTGTTTTCCGACTACGGCTGGGCAGTGGCCGCCACGGCGCTGTTCGTGGTGATCTCGCAGATGAAGATCAACGTGACCAATGCCTATGCGGGCTCGCTGGCGTGGTCCAACTTTTTCTCGCGCCTTACGCACAGCCACCCGGGGCGCGTGGTGTGGGTGGTGTTCAACACGCTCATTGCCTTCATGCTGATGGAGATGAACGTGTTCCGCGCCATGGGCGAGGTACTGGGGCTGTATTCCAACATCGCCATCGCCTGGATGATGGCCGTGGTGGCCGATCTGGTGGTCAACAAGCCGCTGGGCCTGTCGCCCAAGGGCATCGAGTTCAAGCGCGCCCATCTGTACGACATCAACCCCGTGGGCGTGGGCGCGATGGCGCTGGCCTCGGTGGTGTCCATCAGCGCGCACCTGGGCGTTTTTGGTCCGCTGCCGCAGGCGTTCTCGGCTGTGATTGCGATGGCGGTGGCCTTTGTGACGGCGCCGCTGATCGCCTGGGCCACGCGCGGCAAGTACTACATCGCGCGGCAGAGCGCGCCGGTGGCTGTGCCCATGGCAGGGCCTGTGCCCGGCGCGCGGGCTTCCGACATCGACAGCTACCAGCGGCTGGTTGTGCAGCGCTGCGTGGTCTGCGAGCGCGAATACGAGGGCCCCGACATGGCCCAGTGCCCCGCCTACCGGGGCGCCATCTGCTCGCTGTGCTGCACGCTGGATGCGCGCTGCGGCGACCTGTGCAAGCCGCACGCCAGCATGGCGGTGCAGTGGTCTGCCGCGCTGCGCTGGGTACTGCCACGGGCGGTGTGGCGCTACCTCGACACCGGGCTGGGCCACTTCCTGCTGCTGATGCTCGTGATTGCGCCGCTGCTGGCGGCGGTGATGGGCCTGCTGTACCACCAGGAGCTCAACACCATCGCGCATGCCATGACCGACACCGAAGTGCTGGCTGCGCCGGAGGGGGCCTTGCGCTCGGGCCTGCTCAAGGCGTACCTGGCGCTGCTGGTCATCTCGGGCATCGTGGCGTGGTGGCTGGTGCTGGCGCACAAGAGCCGCCAGGTGGCGCAAGAGGAATCCAACCGCCAGACCGGCCTGCTCATGCGCGAGATCGAACTGCACCGCCAGACCGACGAAGCCCTGCAGACTGCCCGCAGCGTGGCCGAGCAGGCGCGCCAGGTGGCTGAGGAAGCCAAGCGTGCGGCCGACCAGGCCAACCAGGCCAAGAGCCGCTACATCAGCGCCATCAGCCACGAGATCCGCACGCCGCTCAACTCCATCCTGGGCTACGCGCAACTGATGGGCGAAGACGCGGGCGTGCCACCGCACCGCAAGCAGGCAGTGCATGTGATCAAGCGCGGCGGCGAGCACCTGCTGTCGCTCATCGAGGGCACGCTCGACATCGCGCGCATCGAGTCGGGCAAGCTCACGCTGGATGTGGCGCCCATGCGCTTTGCCGACGGCCTGCACGAGATGGCGGCCCTGTTCGAGCTGCAGGCGGCGGCAAAGGGGCTGGCCTTCCAGTTTGACGTGCAGGGTGTCATCCCCGAGGTGGTGCGGGCCGACGACAAGCGCCTGCGGCAGATACTCATCAACCTGCTGGGCAACGCCATCAAGTTCACGGCGCAGGGTACCGTCACGCTGCGCGTGCGCTACGCCCGGGAGATGGCGCGCATCGATGTGCAGGACACAGGGCCTGGCCTCACGGCCGACGAGATCGAACGCATCTTCGAACCCTTCACGCGCGGGGGCGCGGGCGGCGAAAGCAGCAACACGGGCGCGCCCGGGGCTGGGCTGGGGCTCACCATTGCCCGCATGCTCACGGCGCTGATGGGCGGCGAGCTCACGGTGACCAGCACGCCGGGTACGGGCTCGATTTTCCACGTCAAGCTGTTCTTGCCCGAGGTGCATGCCGACGCGCTGGGCAAGCTGCCGCACAGCGCATTGCCCGCCGTGCGGCCGCCGCGGCTGCGCACCGGCTACGCGGGCGAGCGCCGCCGCATCCTGGTGGTGGACAACGAAGAGCCCGACCGCGAACTGCTGCGCCAGCTGCTGGAGCCCCTGGGCTTTGAGCTGCGGCAAGCCGCCAGCGGGCATGACGCGCTGGACCTGCTGGCCACCGGCTACCGCCCGCACGCCATCTTCATGGACCTGGCCATGCCCGGCATCGACGGGTGGGAGACCCTGCGCCGCATCCATGCGCAGGGCTGGGGCCCGGCAGCCGATGGCACCGGCCCGCGTATGGCCATCGTGTCGGCCAACGCGTTTGACAAGGCGCTCGACAACGACGTGGGCATCCGCCCCGAGGATTTCATCGTCAAGCCCATGCGCCACAGCGAGCTGCTGGACTGGCTGGAGCAGCGGCTGGAGCTGGTGTGGACCGAAGGCACCGCGGCCGCTGCGCAACCGGTGGGCCTGGCTACCGCCGCGCCCATGCAGCCCGTGGCACTGCCCGCCGCCGCTTCCGAAGCATCGGCCGCATACCCGCCTCCCGCAGCGCTGGTGGAGCTGGCGCAGTCGGTCTCGCTGGGCTACTACCGGGGCATCCTCAATGCACTGGCCGACATCGAGCGCCAGCACCCCGAACACGCGGCCTTTGTGCAGCGCATGCGGGCGCTGGCCCAGCAGTTCCAGTTTGATGCCATGGGCCAGATCCTTGCGCAAGACGCCACCCCATGAACGTTTCCTCCGCAACCGCCTCCGGGGCTTCCCACATGCTTGACCGCGCCGACAGCGATGTCGTCCTGATCGTGGACGACGTGCCCGACAACCTTGCCGTGCTGCACGACGCGCTCGACGAGTCGGGCTACACCGTGCTGGTGGCCATGCACGGCGAGGCGGCCCTGCAGCGCGCCGCGCAGGCACTGCCCGACATCGTGCTGCTCGACGCCATGATGCCCGGCATGGACGGCTTTGAAGTCGCCCGGCGCCTCAAGGCCAACCCCGCCACCGCGCACATCCCCATCATCTTCATGACGGGGCTGACCGAGACGGAGCACCTGGTGGCCGCACTGGAGGCCGGTGGCATCGACTACGTGACCAAACCCATCAAGCCGCGCGAGGTGATGGCCCGTATGGGGGTGCATCTGGGCGCTGCCCGCAAGGCCCGGCAGGACGCCCGCCAGGCGCGCGAAGCCCGCAATGCGCTCGATGCCTTTGGCTATGCCAGCATCACCGTACGCGCGTCGGACGGGCGTATCGTGTGGCAGACCCCGCTGGCGCGGGAGCTGCTGCAAAGCTACTTTGGCGAAGTGGGGCCCGACGGTGCGCCCACCGCATTTGGCCAATGGGCTCCCGAGCCCGTGCAGGCCTGGCTGCGCCGCCACGTGCTGGCCGACAACGCAGCCGAGCTGCTGGCGGCATCGCTGGCCGAGCCGCCGCGCCTGGCTGTGGAGCAGGGCGCACGGCGCTTGACCTTCCGGCTGCATCAGCAGGCCGGTGACAGCGCAGGGGGGGGCGACTGGCTGATCGTGATGCGCGAGGTGTCGGACGCCAAGATCATCGAATCCATGAGCCTGTCGTTCAAGCTCACGGCGCGCGAGGCCGAGGTGCTGTACTGGGTGGTCAAGGGCAAGATCAACCGCGACATCGGCGACATCCTGGGCGCCAGCCCAGCCACAGTGAAGAAGCACCTGGAGCGCGTGTTTGCCAAGCTGGGGGTGGAGACGCGCACGGCAGCGGCGGCCATGGCGATGAACCGCATCCGGCAGCTGCATCCGCAGTTTGAAGGCTGAGTTGCGCCGCGGCTTCTGGCCGCCGGCAGTTGCCCTACCGGGCGGCAGGAGGGCCGTACCGGTGCCGTGCCGTGCCGGGCTGTCGCAGGCCGCGGCAGCCGTTTCACGGCTAAATAATGATCAAAACAGGCTGTAGTGCTTGCAAATCAATGGCTGGCAGCTATTACTTATATAGCATTTTCCCACGTCGCATGCAGCCGGCTGCTGCGTTGTAAGCCGGCCACCCGGGTTGCGATCCTCACATGCCCAGTGACTTGAGCAGCTCGTCCGTATCTGATGGCCCAGCCTGCGGGGCCGGCTCGGGTGCTGCAGCGGGCGCTTGCGACTGGGCCATCAGCGCGTCGACATCGGGCGTTTCCTGTGCATCAAAGTCGTAGAGCTTGATGAACTCGGTGCGGTCGATGGCCAGTTCCAGGTAGAAGATATTGTTGTTGCTGGTGTAGAAGGTCACGCGCCGGGCTTCGGGCTTGTCGAGGTTGGCGTCCACGCTCAGCATCACCTGCTTGTTCAGCACCAGCATCTTGGGCTGGTTCTGGGTGATGTGCGTTTGCAGCTCGCGGCGCACCTTGCCGGTGAAGTCGCCCACCACCTGGTTCATCAGCTCGCCCATCACGTTGCTCACTTCGTCTGACGTGAACGAGGTCACCAGGTCGTCTTGCGACATGCCCATGTTCAGCAGGTAGTTCGAATACAGCTCCATCGCGGCCGGGGCCGAGAAGTTGATGATGACCAGGCCCGAGAAGCCGCCGTCAAACAGCACAAAGCAGCCGATGTCGGGCTTCAGGCAGGTCTTGCTGATGCGCTGGACCATGCCCGAGTAGTGGATCTGGCTGTGCGTGGCCACGTTCAATACGCGCGTGACGGAGTTGCACAGGCTGATCAGCAGGTCTTCGGTGCCGTAGACGGCGGGCGTTTGGGTAGTGCTCATGGTGCTGTGGCGGCGGCAGGCATGCCGCCGCAATCGAGGTCAGGAAAATCAGGAAGCGATGTGCAGAGCATAGGCGAACGCGCTGGCCCGGGCCACCGGGTTTTTGCGGTGGCCCGGCCCCGCGCCCGCGCTACTACAGCGATCCGGGCGGATGAGCCATGCCACAGCCGTGCACAATGCGCCGATGAGACTAGCCGCCTTCATCGCCGCGCACCATGAATCCATCCTTCATGCATGGGTGGCTTTCGCCAAGAACCAACTGCCGGCTGCCCGCAACCTGGACGCAATGGGACTCGAGGACCACGGCACGAAGATCCTCGAGGAAATCGTGCGCAACATGGCCGTGAAAGAGGATGAAAGCGAGAGCAAGGCGAAGTCCGAAGGGCAGAGTCTGCTGGCCTCCACATCGGCACAGGTTCCGTCACGCAGCCACGCGCGCCAGCGCGAGCGGCAGGGTTTCGAGGTAGGGCAGATGGTGGCAGAGTATCGCGCGTTGCGCGCTACCGTATTGCGCCTGTGGCGGGATTCCGGCAGGCAGATGGCCCCGCAGGACCTGGACGACATGATGCGCTTCAACGAAGCCGTGGACCAGGCGCTGGCAGAGTCGGTAGAGGTCTTCATTGCCGAGCTGGACCGTGCGCGCGACCTGTTTCTGGGCGTGATGGGTCATGACCTGCGCGGTCCCCTGAGCTCCATCGCAAGCGCCGCTTCCGTCGAGATGCGCAAGTGGCCAGATGACGTGCGGTTTGCCCCGCTCATCCTGCGCAGCGTGCGGCAGATGAAGGCATTGCTCGACGACCTCATGGAGTTCACCACGTATCGCCTGGGCAACGGATTGAGTCTTTCGCCCGTGCACATGCAGCTCGACCAGTTCGCCCGCGAAACGCTGGACGAGATCGAGACGGTCTCCAAGGGCCGCACTCTGCGGCTTGAATGCCACGGCGACATGGCGGTGGAATGGGATCAGCGGCGCATTCATCAGGCCTTGTCCAACCTGGTATTCAACGCACTGAAGTACGGCTTTGCGGATTCGCCCATCGTCGTGGCGATCGATGGAACGGCCAGCCATGTGCGCGTGGGTGTGCGCAACACGGGCAAGCCCATTGCGCCGCATCTGCTGCCGCGGCTGTTTGATCCGTTGGTGCGCGAGGAGCGCGAAGACGATGAAACCGGCTCGCAGGTGGCCGGGGCCAACCTGGGCCTGGGCCTGTATGTGGTGCGCGAGATTGCAACGGCCCACGGAGGTACGGCCGAAGTCACCTCGACGGTCGATCTGACCGAGTTCTGCATGTATCTGCCCCGCATGTGCGCCTCACCCGGGGTCGGCAGCGACGGCACGGCAGCCCACAGCGCCAGCCCACCCGCGTAAGCCGGCACGTACGCTGGCCGTCGGCGGCACCGGCTGGCCAGCCCCGGGCGGCCGCCGTGTACGCCACCCGGCGTATTTCCGTAAACGGTGCCTCTCTCCAGAATCCATTCCATCGCCTGAGACCACGGCCCACAGGGCCTTCAGGCGAAACGGTTTGACCACCCCACTGGAGAAGCACATGCAACGTCGTTATTCCCTCAAGGCCCTTGCGGCCGCCGCAGCACTCGCTGGCCTGTCTGCACTGCCCGCCCATGCGCAGGACACGATCAAGGTCGGCATCCTGCACAGCCTGTCGGGCACCATGGCCATTTCCGAGACCGTGCTCAAAGACACGGTGCTGATGGCCATCGACGAGATCAATGCCAAGGGCGGCGTGTTGGGCAAGAAGCTCGAACCCGTGATCGTGGACCCCGCCTCCAACTGGCCGCTGTTTGCCGAAAAGACCAAGCAGCTGCTCACGCAGGACAAGGTCTCGGTGATCTTCGGATGCTGGACCTCGGTGAGCCGCAAGTCGGTACTGCCTGTGGTCGAGGAACTCAACGGCCTGCTGTTCTACCCCGTGCAGTACGAAGGCGAAGAGCTGTCCAAGAACGTGTTCTACACCGGTGCCGCGCCCAACCAGCAGGCTATTCCTGCGGTGGACTACCTGATGAGCAAGGACGGCGGCGGCGCCAAGCGCTGGGTGCTGCTGGGTACCGACTACGTATACCCCCGCACCACCAACAAGATCCTGCGCGCCTACCTGAAGTCGAAGGGCGTGAAGGACAGCGACATCGACGAGAAGTACACACCGTTCGGCCACTCCGACTACCAGACCATCGTGGCCGACATCAAGAAGTTCAGCCAGGGCGGCAAGACAGCCGTAGTGTCCACCATCAACGGTGACTCCAACGTGCCCTTTTACAAGGAACTGGGCAACGCCGGCCTGAAGGCCAAGGACGTGCCTGTGGTCGCCTTCAGCGTGGGTGAAGAAGAACTGCGCGGCGTGGACACCAAGCCGCTGGTGGGCCACCTGGCTGCCTGGAACTACTTCCAGTCCATCAAGAACCCCGAGAACACCGCCTTCATCAAGAAGTGGAGCGACTACGCCAAGGCCAAGGGCATTGCCGGCCACAAGGACAAGCCGCTCACCAACGACCCGATGGAAGCCACCTACATCGGCATCAACATGTGGAAGCAGGCGGTCGAGAAGGCCAAGAGCACCGATGTCGACAAGGTGATTGCTGCCATGGCCGGACAGACCTTCAAGGCACCCTCGGGCATCGTGAGCAAGATGGACGAGAAGAATCACCACCTCCACAAGAGCGTGTTCATCGGCGAGATCAAGGCCGACGGCCAGTTCAACGTGGTGTGGAAGACGCCTGGCCCCGTGAAGGCCAAGCCATGGAGCCCGTACATCGAAGGCAATGACAAGAAGAAGGACGAGCCTGAAAAGAAGTGACACCCCCCTGAGGCGCTAGCGCGCCTTCACCCCCTCTCTCACGCTGCGCGTGGAAGGGGGGACGCCGCCAGCGCGGCGGGGCGGCCCTTGCGCGGCGGCTCTCGCCTTCGCACCGCGCTCGTGCTGCGGCCCACTGCGACTTCCAAGAGCCTCCGTCATGTATTCCTCCTTTTTTTCTCGCCTGCTCGCCTGCCTCTTGCTGTGCGCCACAGCGCAGGCACATGCGTTGACCGCCGAGCAGGCCATGGCCATGGCCGCTGGCGAGACCGATGACCGGGTGACTGCCGTGCAGCAGGCCGTGGCGGAGCCCGGCGAGCGCACCGCAGCGTTTTTGCAGGCGCTGGCCGATGACGCAGTGAAGATCGCCGGTGGCAAGGCTCTCATCGTGCGTGAAGACAAGGGCCAGGACCCGGTGACGGGCGCCGAGGTGCCGGTACCCGCGGATGCCGAAGACATCATCAACAACAACCGCATGCGCGGCGAGATCGATACGGCCCTGGCGGGCCTGGCGCTGTTTGGCAAGGATGAAGCCCAGCGCATGGCGGCTGCCAAGGCCCTGACCCGTGAGCCTGATGCCGGCCGGCTGCCCCTGCTGGACAAGGCCCTGGCGCAGGAGACCAGCGACCGCATCAAGACCCAGCTGGAGCTGGCGCGTGCCGCCACGCTGCTGGGCAGCGATGACGCTGCGCAACGCATTGCAGCCGCACAGGCCCTGTCGCTCAGCGCCACGCCCGACACGCGCCTGCTTCTCAACGAGCGCGCCACGGTCGAGGAAGACGCCAAGGTCAAGGCCGCGCTGCAGTCGGCCCTGCGCGCCATCGACGGCAAGCTGGCCTGGGGCGAGCGCCTGGGCGCTGCGTTCTCGGGCATCAGCCTGGGCTCCATCCTGCTGCTGGTGGCGCTGGGCCTGGCGATCACCTATGGCCTGATGGGCGTGATCAACATGGCGCATGGCGAGCTGATGATGATCGGCGCCTACGCCACGTATGTAGTGCAGGGCATCTTCCAGAAGTATTTTCCGGGCGCGTTTGACTGGTACCTGGTTGCCGCAGTTCCTCTGGCCTTTGCTGCGTCAGCCAGCGTGGGTGCCGTGCTGGAGCGCAGCGTGCTGCGTTTCCTGTATGGCCGCCCGCTGGAGACGCTGCTGGCCACCTGGGGTATCAGCCTGGTGCTGATGCAGCTGGTGCGCACGATCTTTGGCGCGCAGAACGTGGGTGTGGAAAACCCCGCGTGGATGAGCG
Organism: Acidovorax sp. BL-A-41-H1; assembly: GCF_051942715.1. Classification (NCBI taxonomy): domain Bacteria; kingdom Pseudomonadati; phylum Pseudomonadota; class Betaproteobacteria; order Burkholderiales; family Comamonadaceae; genus Acidovorax; species Acidovorax sp. BL-A-41-H1. The sequence goes on from NZ_JBPVJQ010000003.1 coordinate 1,309,639, forward strand.
GCGGCGTGCAGGTGCTGTCCAACCTCACGCTGCCCTACAACCGGCTGGTCATCATCGGCTTTGCCATTGCAGTGCTGCTGGGCATGGGCTACCTGATTGGCCGCACGCGCCTGGGCCTGTTCGTGCGCGGCGTCACGCAGAACCGCCCCATTGCCTCGTGCATGGGCGTGAACACGGCACGCATCGACACCATGGCCTTTGCGCTGGGCTCGGGCATTGCGGGCCTGGCCGGTTGCGCGCTGAGCCAGGTGGGCAATGTGGGGCCCGACCTGGGCCAGAGCTACATCGTCGATGCCTTCATGGTGGTGGTGCTGGGCGGCGTCGGTCAGCTGGCCGGCACCGTGTATGCCGCGCTGGGCCTGGGCATCCTCAACAAGTTCCTGGAGGGCTGGGCGGGCGCGGTGCTGGCCAAGATCGCGGTGCTGGTGTTCATCATCATCTTCATCCAGAAGCGGCCCCAGGGCATCTTTGCGGTCAAGGGCCGCACGGCAGATTGAGTAGCCACGCGACAACCATCATGACGACTCCATCTCCTACCTCCATCCAACTGCCCGCACCCGCGCCGCTGCTCACGCGCGGTGGCTGGTCTGCCTTCATCGTGGCGCTCATCGTGGTGTGCGCCGTGGCGCCCGTGCTCAACCTGTGGGTGCCCGCAGGCAGCCTGTTCCACCTGTCGGACTACGCCGTGGCGCTGCTGGGCAAGATCATGTGCTACGCCATCTGCGCTCTGGCCATGGACCTCATCTGGGGCTACACGGGCATCCTGAGCCTTGGCCACGGCCTGTTCTTTGCGCTCGGCGGCTATGTGATGGGCATGTACCTCATGCGCCAGATCGGCCGCGACGGCAACTACAAAAGCGACCTACCCGACTTCATGGTGTTCCTGGACTGGAAGGAACTGCCTTGGCACTGGGCGCTGTCCGACAGCTTCGTCGCCACGCTGATCCTCATCGTCGCGGTGCCGGGCGTGATCGCCTTCGTGTTCGGCTACTTTGCCTTCCGCTCGCGCATCAAGGGCGTGTACTTTTCCATCATCACGCAGGCCATGACGTACGCAGCCATGCTGCTGTTCTTCCGCAATGAAACGGGGTTTGGTGGCAACAACGGTTTTACCGATTTCAAGCGGATCCTGGGCATGCCGCTGGCTACGCAGAACATGCGCATGACCCTGTTCGTGCTGACCGGGCTGGCGCTGCTGGGGTTCTTCTTGCTGGCCCGCTGGCTGGTGCGCAGCAAGTTTGGCCGGGTGCTGCAGGCCGTGCGCGATGCCGAGAGCCGGGTCATGTTCTCGGGTTACTCGCCGCTGCCTTACAAGCTCACCATCTGGACCATCAGCGCCATGATGTGCGGCGTGGCGGGCGCGCTCTACGTGCCCCAGGTCGGCATCATCAACCCGGGCGAAATGAGCGCCGCCAACTCCATCGAGATCGCCGTGTGGGCGGCCGTGGGGGGCCGCGCCACGCTGATCGGGCCGATCGTGGGGGCGTTCATCGTCAACGGGGCCAAGAGCTGGCTCACCGTGACGGCACCCGAGTTCTGGCTATATTTCCTGGGCGCGCTGTTCATTGCCGTCACGCTGTTTCTGCCCAACGGGGTGGTGGGCCTGGTCAAGAAGTTCACGGGCAAGACGAATAACAACAAGGGAGCCGCGCAATGACGCCCGACCTGATGGAAGAAGGCGCACGGCGTATCCAGGCAAAGCTGGCGCCTGTATCTGCCGGACAAACCGAATCGGGTGGGCGCGCAGCAGGTTTCTCGCGCATCGCCACCCCCGGCGAAGTCGATGTGACCCACGGCCGTATCCTGTACCTGGAAGATGTGCATGTGAGCTTTGACGGCTTCAAGGCTATCAACGGCCTGAGCCTGGACATCGCGCCCGGCGAGCTGCGCTGCATCATTGGTCCCAATGGTGCGGGCAAGACGACGATGATGGACATCATCACCGGCAAGACCCGGCCGCAAAAGGGCACGGTCTTCTTCGGCAGCACCATCGACCTGCTGCGCCACAACGAGCCCGAGATTGCGAGCCTGGGTATCGGTCGCAAGTTTCAAAAACCCACGGTGTTCGAGCAGCTCAGCGTGTTCGAAAACCTCGAACTGGCGTTGAAGACCCACAAGGGCGTGAAGTCGAGCATGTTCTTCAAGCTCGACTCGGCACAGTCGGACCGGTTGGCCGAGGTGCTGCACACCATTCACCTGGCCGACAGCGTGACGCGCCAGTCGGGCAATCTGAGCCATGGGCAAAAGCAGTGGCTGGAGATCGGCATGCTGCTGATGCAGGACCCGAAGCTCTTGTTGCTGGATGAGCCTGTGGCGGGGATGACGGATGAGGAGACGGCCCGTACCGCCGAATTGTTCCTGACGCTCAAGGGCAAGCATTCGCTGATGGTGGTGGAGCACGACATGGGGTTCATTCGCACTATCTCGGAGAAGGTGACGGTGCTGTGCGATGGGTCGGTGCTGGCGGAGGGGACGCTGGATCAGGTGCAGGCGGATGAGCGGGTGATTGAGGTTTATCTGGGGCGGTGACGGTGGTGTGGCGCTCTGTGTCCTTTGATTTTTTGAACGGCTGCTATCGGTTCGGGCGGCGCCTGTCGACTCCTGGGCGCATCCCCCAACCGGTCGGGCTGAGCTTGTCGAGGCTTGGGCGCATCGGTTTGAACGGCATGCTCGTATTCAGGGCGAGAGCCGGGAGTCGCCCGGCGAGCGACTCACTTTCTTTTGCTTCGCCAAAAGAAAGTAAGCAAAGAAAAGGCGACCCTCAGTCTGCGACCCCTTCGCGTTGCGAAGGGGCAAACCTGCGCCGTGGCGGTTGCGGGGTGCGCCGCGGAACTCGCTTTGCTGCTTCGCAGCGCCGCTCGGACAGCCGCGGCGAGTCAGTTCACGAAGCAGCCGCGCACCTGCGCGACTGCCACCCCGCAACCGCCTCGGCGCAGGCGCAGCCAGAAGGGGGTGGGAGCCGAACAGCCATACGGGTCATCGCTGCGCTCGACCCGGCGTGGGCCTTGCCTGGCGCCAGCGGTGGTCACCAGCGCGAGGCGCGTGCGCCCGCGAAGTGGGGCCGAGCGAAGCAATGGCCCGAATGGATGTCCGCTCCCCATCCCCTCTGTGTGCGCCGAGGAGCGCAGGGTTTGGCGGATCAGGGCTCGCGATTGTCTGAGCGAAGCGAGTTCGAGCGAGACCCCGCCAAACCCGAGCACCGCAGGTTGCCCGAAGCGAAGCGCAGGGACGCAGACAGCGGGGTCGCCCTTTCTTTGGTGACTTTCTTTCGGCGACGCGAAAGAAAGTTACTCGCACGCCGGGCGACTCCCGGCCTCCGCCCTGAACGAAGGCATGCGGTAGCCATCGCCAACACAGGCTTTGAAAAGCGCAGTCAAAAAGACCTTACAGCTATCAAATAGATAGCTATCAGGGCAGATAAAACAAGCGCTAGCAGCCAAAAACACTCAAAACCACCATGCTCACCGTCCAAAACATCAACCAGTACTACGGCGGCTCCCACATCCTGCGCGACGTGAGCCTGACCGCCACCCCCGGCAAAGTCACCGTACTGCTCGGCCGCAACGGCGTGGGCAAGACCACGTTGCTCAAAAGCCTCATGGGCCTCGTGCCCATCAAGAGCGGCAGCATCCAGTTCGACGGCAAACCCATCGACAAGGCCACACCCTACGACCGCGCCCGCGCAGGCATCGGCTTTGTGCCGCAAGGCCGGGAAATCTTCGGTCGCCTCACGGTGGAAGAAAACCTGCGCATGGGCCTGGCCTACAAAAGCGGTTCTACCCCGGTGCCACCGCACCTGTACGAGCTGTTTCCTGTGCTCAAGCAGATGCTCAAGCGCCGGGGTGGCGACCTGTCGGGCGGGCAACAACAGCAGTTGGCCATCGCCCGCGCCCTGGCCCCTGGCCCGCGTTTGCTCATCCTGGACGAGCCTACCGAAGGCATCCAGCCCAGCATCATCAAAGACATCGGCCGCGTGATCCGCATGCTGGCCGATAAGGGCGAGATGGCGATCCTGCTGTGCGAGCAGTACTACGACTTTGCCCAGGAGCTGGCCGACGAGTACCTGGTGATGGAACGCGGCGAGGTCATTGCGCGCGGCCCCGGCAGCGAGATGGAGGCCAAGGGCATTCGCAACCTGGTCGCGATCTGACGTCAGCAGGCCAGCCCTGCAGCGGGTGCGGCCACCCGCTACGCAGCAGTGGCTGCTGCAGGCCTCGCTGTGGCAACGGGCCTCTGGCGCGCGAGTACGTCAACCCGCTGTGTGCCCTGGCCGCGCAGCCCGGCGCCAGTGCGAGATGCTCTCCATGATGAGCACCGTGCACAGCGCCCACACGCCGCCCAGCACCCAGCCTGCCAGCACGTCGCTCACGTAGTGCACCTGCAGCACCACGCGGCTCCAGCCGGTGGTGAAGATGGCAGCGGCAGCCGCCACCACGACCGGGGCATGCCAGCGCGGCTCCAGCAGCCGCGTGGCCAGATAGGCCAGCATGGTGAATGCCACCATCGATGCGCTGGTGTGCCCGCTGGGAAAGCTGTACCCGTCAGCCGTGGCCACGCCGTGCAGATGTTCCGGGCGCACGCGCTCGAACAGGCTCTTGAGTACGCGGGTCAGCAACGCGTTGCCTGCCAGCGCCACCATCCAGCCGATGGCCAGCAGCCGGTGCTGGCGCAGCCACAGTGCCGCAGCGACCGCCACAGCCACCGCCGAGAGCGTCCACTTGTCGCCCAGGTGGGTCAGTGTGGCAAACAGCTGCAGCGCAGCCATGCTGGCGCCGGCTTGCAGTCCGGCCGCCACGTCATCGTCGAAAGCGCCCCAGCCTCGGGCACTGTCGTCGCGCCACGATTCGGCGAGCTCGGCCATCACCGTGCCGCCCAGCAGCAGCGCGCAGGCGCTCGCTGCCATAGCACCGACCAGCACCCATCGCGCCTGCAAGGGGTCCAGTGCTACCGGCCACCAGCGTTTGCCAGACTTGCGCAGGGCCCTGAGCGCGGCAAGGCAGCCCAGTGCCAGCACGCTGCCAGTGGCCATGCCGGCCAGCCACCACGCTAAGGGGTGCTGGGCCAGCGAGGTAGCCAGGGGAAACGCTTGTACGGTGTCTGTCATGGGCGGGCTTTCGGGCAATGGGCTGCAGGCGGGAGACGCATGTGGGCAGGTGGCCGGGTTGAAACAAGAACGAGCTCGCCGCTCGTGTCAGCAGCAGACTGCTCGTACCCGTGGGCGGCTGCCAGTAGGGTGCTTGCTACAGCCCCGTCACGAAAACGCAGCGGCACGCCGCGTTGGATCCCCGAGTTTTAACGTGGCGCCGCACAACCCGGCGCGAAATGGGTGAATGTCTGACAGTGGCAGGATCGCGTGCGCCAAACGGGCATGTCGCAGTGTGGAGGGCGCCCGGTAGGCGGGATCGCGACGCCACCTGAGCGAGTGGCCTCTTGTCGGCTGGCGCTGACAACACAAAGGCGCAGGTACCGGCTGCGCATGTCCAGCCATGCACGGACGATAGCGAGCAGGCATGCCGGGGCATGCGCTTGCGTCCTGTACCCGCGCGTGGACAGATGCGATGTCTCTGTACCCATGCCTTCCGATTCCTTCGATCTGCCAAGATGACCATCCCTGAACGACCCCTGACCCTGCGACCTGGCGGCACCATTCACCTGGTGGTGCCACGCCGTCCGGGCGCCGATCTGCAGGCGCTGCGCGACCGGCTGGAGAGCGTGCAGGCCCTGCAGGAGCACAACGTGGTGTGGCATGTGCCTGACCAACGCGCCGACATCGTGGGCCTGGCAGAGCGCGCTGCGCAGGCCGCCCGCGACGACCATGGCCTGGTCGTGGCTGCCGGGGGCGACGGCACGATCAATGCCGTGGCGGCAGCAGCCCTGCGTGCCAACGTGCCCATCGGGGTGCTGCCCATGGGAACGTTCAACTATTTCAGCCGCGAACACGGTCTGGCACTGGAGCCCGAGGTGGCCGTGCAGGACATGCTGGCCGCATTGCGCGACGGCCATATGCGCCCCGTGCAGGTGGGTTTTGTGAACCAGCGCATGTTCGTGGTCAATGCCAGCGTGGGCGTGTACCCCAAGCTGCTGGCCGAGCGGGAAATGGCGTCCAAGCGTTTTGGCCGCTCGCGCATGGTGGCAGTGGCCGCTGCCATCTGGAGCATGTTTCGCCCTGCCTCAGGCCGCCGCTGGCGCGTGCTCGTCAAGGCCCACGAGGGCGCCCCTGCGCAGCAGGACGAGCACCTGGTCACCACGCTGTTTGTGGGCAACAACCCGCTGCAGCTGGACCGCATGGGCCTGCCCCAGGCGCGCCTGGTGGCCGATGGTGGGAGGCTCGGCGTGGTCATGCTCCAGCCGCAGGGGCGCTGGGCTGTGGCCCGCACCATGTGGAACGCGGCCACCGGCAAGCTCGACCGTGACAAAGCCGTGGTCAGCATGGCCTGCACGGAGTTCACCGTATCGCCGGCCAGCTGGAAGCCGCCGCAGGTCAAGCTTGCGTTTGATGGCGAGCGCGAATGGATGGCACCGCCGCTGCATTTTCGGGTGGGTGCGCGCCCGCTGTGGCTGGTCACACCGCAAACGCTGGTCCGCGACGACGAGGGCGCGGCGGAGCGCCTGCCCGCACAGGCTGCGGCATCGGCCCAGTTGCCCGTGGCCGTGCCCCCGGTGGCTGGCGGGCTGCTGCCGGTGTAGGCTGTCAGGGCCACACCAGCCTGCACCACGCCGCACAGCCAGACGCAACACGGCAGCCTAGCCATCCACTGCGGCGAACCCCTGACAGCAACTCTGCACACCTGCACCGCCGCTTCCAAGATGTCTTCCCTGATGCACCTGTCTGACCTGCACTTCGGCGCACACGACCCCGAGGTGTGCGCCGCCGTGCAGCGGCTGGCGCTGCGGTTGTCGGTGGCCATGGTGGTGGTTTCCGGGGATCTGACCCAGCGTGCCACTGCCGTGCAGTTCGAGCAGGCTTCGCGCTTCATCCGCGGGCTGCAGGCGCGCTCCACACTGGTGCTGGCGGGCAACCACGACATTCCGCTGTACGCCTTGTGGATGCGCTGGGGCCGCGCGTACGAGCGCTTTGCAGAGCAGTTTGGTCTGGAGCATGAAATGGTGCGCCAGGCGGGCGATTTCTACGTGGTGGGTGTCGACACCACGCGCCCCTGGCGGCACGAGCGAGGCTCGCTGTCGTCGGCGCAGATCGAGCATGTAGCCGGTTTGCTCGAGCAGGCTCCGCAGGGCGCGTGGCCTATCGTCACCTGTCACCACCCGCTGGTTCCACGCAATGCCGAAGATCGCGCGCATCGGCCCCGCCGAGCCGAGGAGGCTGTAAAGCGTTGGCAAGCGGCTGGGGCGCGCATGCTGTTGTCCGGTCATGCGCACGACCCTGGCCTCATGCTGGCGATGCCGGGGGTCTGGGTGAGCCGGGCGGGCACGGCGGTATCGCACCGGTTACGCCACGGAAGCCCCAACAGCCTTGTCGTCTTGACGGCCGAGGCGTCGGGTGCCTCGGCCACAGGCATGGTGCGCCATGCTGCGCGGTGGGACTATGACCGCAGCCTGGGCGAGTTTCAGCCGGTGTTGCGCGTGGTGGTGGATTAGGGGCATGCGGCCCGGCAGCGTCAAGGCGTCCGTCTGTTGCGCTTTTGCCTGCTCGGGTTTTGCCAGCTTGACCGCCCCCCCCACCGGCCCCTATTCTGGCGACCCACCTGCAGGCGGGCGGCAGTTGTCGCCCTGAGGAACCTCTGCACAACCCGCTGGCGGTATGCCGCCGGCACGGCTTCGGAAAGGCCATTGCCCGGTCTTTCACGCCAGCGGCGCGGGGCCGGTACGCATGGAACTTCTCTCCTTGGCCGGTCCGCACACGTCGCATCGTGCCGGAGGTATGTAGTGGTTTACCGGGCCTGGCGGGCAGCAACCAGCGAGTTCCATGCGTTCAGAACCCAGCACCGATACCTTTCAGGCTTTGCAAGCGCTCATCGAGCGAGCGACAGGTACCCGTCTCGGCGCTGACGCGCAGGCGGAAATGCAAAGCTTGCTACGCGATGGCACCACCTCTGGCGCGCCGGGGCCCACCGAGATGACCCTGGTGGCGGTCGGCGTGCGCGGCCTTTCGGGGCTGCTGGCACTGCAGCCCCATGATGCAGCTGTGGCGGCCATCAACCGGTGTCTCTTGCGCCTGACCGGGGTGGTGGCCAAGCATGGTGGCAGGATCCACCACTTCGCGCGCGATGCGCTTTTAGTGCTGTTTGGTGCAACCGAAGCGGGCGCCGACGATGTGGATCGCGCCGTGCTGTGCGCCGTCGAGCTGCAGATGGTGATGCGCGACCTGAACCAGGAGCACCTGAACGAACAGCTCCCGCCCCTGTTCCTCGGCGTGGGGGTGCACACTGGCACGGTGATGGCCGGGCGGTTCGGTTCACCGGCATATTCGGAATACATGTTGCTGGGTGACGAGGTGGAGCTGGCATCGCGCATCCAGGCGTTCAGCCTGCGAGGGCAGGTCCTCATCAGCGACGCCACGTACCAGCGTTGCTGGGGCAAGGCATCGGCCAGCGCACCGATGCAGGTCTATCTCAAGGGCCGCCCGCGGCCCGAAAGCCTGCGCGAGCTGGTGGCTGTGCCATCGCGCAGGCTGAAGGTTCCCCGGCAGGAGTTCCGGCGCAGCCACCGGGTAGACGCCCGGCTGGCGTGCGAGTGCCGCCGTGTGCAGGATGGCGTCGTCACGCCAGAGCGGCTGCCGGGTACGGTGCGCGACATCGGTTACCACGGCCTGCTGGTGACCACATCTGAACCTTTGCAGCTGCACGCCGAAGTACGGCTGGAGTTTGATCTGGTCTTGATCGATTACCGCGCCAGGGATGTCTATGCCCGCGTCATCACCCTCAAGCAGGAGGGGAGCGAATGGATGGTCGGGCTCGAGTTCACGTCCATCAGCCCGGAATGCAGCGCCCAGGTGCAGAGGTTGGTGCAGGTGCTGGTAGCGCGCTGAACACGGCCAGCGCTGGCGTCTGGCGGGTTCATGGCTTGGGTTGTTTGGCGGGCCTTGCCCAGTTGGCAATGCTCACCTGCTTGCCGCGCGCCACACTGAGTGCGCCGGGCGCCGTGCTCTTGGTGATGGTGCTGCCGCCGCCCACCGTGCCGCCTGCGCCGATCGTGACCGGGGCCACCAGCACGCAGTTGCTGCCCACGTGCACATCGGCCTCGATCACGGTGCGGTGCTTGTTGGCGCCGTCGTAGTTGGCGGTGATGCTGCCCGCGCCGTAGTTCACGCGCTCGCCCACGGTGGCGTCGCCCAGGTAGGCCAGATGGTTGGCCTTGGCACCGTCGGCCAGGGTGCTGTTCTTCACTTCCACAAAGTTGCCGATGTGGACTTCGCGCCCCAGCTGTGCGCCGGGGCGCAGGCGGGCAAACGGGCCGATCAGTGCGCCCTCGCCCACCGTGGCACCGGCCTTTTCGCCGTCAATGTGGGTGTAGGGGTGGATGACGGCGCCGGCCTCGATGCGCGCGTTGGCAATGCAGCAGTGGGCGCCAATGCGCACGCCCTCGCCCAGCTCCACGCGGCCGGTAAAGACGCAGTTCACGTCAATCTCCACGTCCGGCCCGCACAGCACTTCTCCACGCGCACCGGTGCGGGCGTCGTCGCGCACATCGAAGCGGGCCGGGTCGGCCAGGCGCACGCCCTGCTCCATCAGGCTGCGCGCTGTGCGCAGCTGGTGGGCGCGCTCCAGCTCGGCCAGCTGCAGCGGGCTGTTGACGCCCGCCACCTGCAGCGCATCGGTGATGCGGTGGGCCACCACGGGCACGCCGTCGGCCACGGCCATGGCGACGATGTCGGTCAGGTAGTACTCGCCCTGGGCGTTGTTGTTGGTAAGGCGCGCCAGCCACGGTTTCAGCAGCCGCGCGGGCACGGCCATGATGCCGCTGTACACCTCGGTGATGGCGCGCTGGGCGTCGGTGGCGTCCTTGTGTTCGACAATGCCCTGCACGGCGCCTTCGGCATTGCGCACGATGCGGCCGTAGCCCGTGGGGTCGGGGAGCGTCACCGTGAGCAGCGCCAGCGCTCCGCTGGAGGCACCGGCACCGGCCAGCGCGCCGCTGGCCGCACCGGCATTGACCAGCGCGCCGCTGGCCGCACCGGCTTGCACCAGCGCGCGCAGGGTGTCCGGCTGCGTCAGGGGCACATCGCCCGACAGCACCACCGCCGTGCCGTCGTCCTGCAGGTGCGGCACCGTCTGCTGCACGGCGTGGCCGGTGCCCAGCTGGGGCTCCTGGCGCACGAATTTCATGTCAAAAGTGCCTGTAGCGCCTGCTGCAATTGCCGTAGATGCTTCTACTTCCATAGCACCATGCCCCGTGATGACGATGGCGCTGCGGGCCTGCAGGTGCGCAGCCTGGTCCAGCACGTGGTGCAACAGCGGGCGCCCGGCCAGGCGCTGGAGCACCTTGGGAATGCGGCTTTTCATGCGCGTGCCTTTGCCGGCCGCCATGATGACGATGTCGAGTGGGGTCATGGGACAAATGGGTTTGTGCGCCGCTTGACGCCCCTTCTATGCCAATGCGCTGCCTGCACATCGGCACCGGGGGCGAGGCTGCGGATTCAGGCCGTGGCAGTCTGTGGAACCACAGGTAATGCCAATAGCTGGCAGACTTCCTGCGCAAACTGGCTGGCCATTTGCTGCGCCCTCAATGCGGTGCGGCACTCGACCAGCACCCGCACGACGGGCTCTGTGCCTGATGCGCGCAGCAGCATCCGTCCGTCGTCGCCCAGCGCCTGTTCTGCGCGCAGCTGGAACTGCGGTATCCACGCCCCGTCGCCCATCCCGGCGCCTGGGGTGAAAGGCACGTTGACCAGGCACTGGGCGTTCATTCGCAGGTCGTCACATAGCTGGGCCAGGCTGCGTTGTGAGCGCTGCATTGCAGCCACCACGCGCAAGGCGGACATCACGCCATCGCCCGTGCTGTGCCAGTCCAGCCCAATCAGGTGCCCCGAGCCTTCTCCCCCCAGACGCCAACCGCGCTGCTTGAGGAGCTCCAGAACATGGCGGTCACCCACTGCAGAGCGTGCAAAACCGATCCCACGGCGCTGCAGCGCAAGCTCCAGCCCCTGGTTGCTCATCACTGTGCCCACCACGCCACCCTGCAGGCCATCGTTGGTCTGGGCGTCGACAGCCAGAACGTACAGCAGCTCATCGCCCGCGAAGATACGGCCGTCGCTGTCCACCATCACCAGCCGGTCTCCATCACCATCCAGCGCCACCCCGACGTCTGCGCGGTGTGCCAGCACAGCCTCGCTGAGGTGCTGGGGCGATGTGGCGCCGACCTTGTCGTTGATGTTATGGCCGTCGGGTGATGCGCCCACCGCAATCACCTGTGCGCCCAGCTGCCGGAACACTTCCGGAGCGATGCGGTGGCATGCGCCGTGTGCAGCGTCAATCACGATCTTCATACCCCGCAGGTGCACGCCGGCAGGCACTGCCTGCCGGCAAAATTCGATGTACAGGCTAGACGCTTGCGGCAGCTGCGAGACGCGCCCCAACTGGGAGGCGGGCAGGCATACCATGGGCTGGTCCATGGTGCGCTCGATGTCTGCCTCCACATCGTCTGGCAGTTTGTCGCCTGTGGCGGAAAAGAACTTCACTCCGTTGTCTTCGCATGGGTTGTGCGATGCGCTCACCACCACCCCGGCCTGGTAGCCGCGCAGGCGCGTCAGATAAGCCACGCCCGGTGTGGGCAGCTCGCCGCACATCACGGTGTCCACGCCCGCTGCCGAGAAGCCCGCTTGCAACGCTGCCTCAAACATCGGTGCCGACCCCCGCGTATCGGTGCCCACCGCGACCACCGGCCGGGGATTGGGGCCGCTGTGCGTGCGGTGAAGCAACTGGCCGCAGGCATGCGCCAGTCGCATGATGGTCTGGGGGGTCATGGGCTCCATGCCGACGGGGGCGCGCACCCCGTCGGTTCCAAACATCTTCTGCGGTTTCATAGGGTTTCCTTGGTAAGAGATTCGCCATCTGTTTCGCACGAAGCTCAGGGCGAGCGCCCAACATAGTTTCTGGCGGCAGGGATGGTCTGTGCGTTGGCGAACACCACAAATCTATGTTCGCTAACGTACAGACCGCGTTGCGTGATGGCGTCGAACATGTCAGCCCATGTCATGGATCACACATTGAACCCACAATCCTCACCGCCATCGCGACGCAGCCTGTGGCGTACCCGCCAATGTCTGCAACAGGTTTTTCGTAGTGCCATTACATGGGTTGCCCTTGGGGCATCTTTTGGCGCCCATGCGGTAACCCTCGACCTGGCGGGGTACATCGATGCGTCGGGCGCGATCACGGTGCAGCACGGCGGGGATACCGTAGACCCGTACTTCGCGCTACAGGCATTGCTGCTGGCGCACAGCCACGGGCTGGACATTTCCGGGCCAGCCAAAGCCTGGGGCGCATGGTTGCTGCAACGGCAAAAGCCCGACGCCACGTTCGACCGCTTTTGCCGCAACGGCCCGGTGTGGGCCGCCTGCAAGACGGCCGACGCCGATGATTCCCAGCTGGGTCTGTGGCTGGCCTTCATGGACACCATGCCTGCCACGCAACGCAACCAGGCAGAGTGGGTGCGCAGCCGCACCGCCACAAGCGCAGCGCTGGCCAAGCTGGTAGATCATGGCAAGGGCATTTACCTGGTTTCCCCGGTGTATCAGCATGGCTTGTTGATGGACAACCTGGAGCTTTGGGAATACACCTTTACCCACAAGGCAGCACAAAGCGCACGCCACCCCAGCTTCACCAAATCATTGGCCGCCGTATTCTGGGACGAGCAGCGCAAACGCTTTTTGGTCTCGACCCAGCCAGGCCAGCGCGACACCGTCCATGCCTTTTACCCCGATGCGGTGGCGCAGATTTTTCCGCTGCTCGTGCGCTTCCCGCTCATTCCAGGTGGCGCGCGCGCGCACTACCGCCGGTGGATGGCGGAGCATCGCAACGAGTGGCTCGCTCAGGTGAAAGACGACTTTGCGTGGGGATTGGTCGCCATTGTGGCGTTACAGCAAAACGATATGCCCTCCGCGCGTTGCTGGCTACAGTCCGCGCTGCCACACCGGCACAGCGCGCACTGGACGGTGACCGACGAAGTCGCTGCACAAATCCTGCAGGCACGGGCCATCACACCGGCCCCCGAGACCACCGCCTGCACCGTTCCCAGAAACTCCTCCCGCCCCGCATCATGAACGCTCTCCCATTACGCGCTCCCTCCCTCGCCCGCGACCTTGTGTTGGCCCTCGGGTGTATGGCGGCATGCCTGCCCGTGGCCCACGCGCAAGGCACTGCTGCTGCGGAACTTCCCGCGCCCGTCCGTGGACTTGAGGCCTACGCCAGCCGACACCACCTCAGCAACGGCTATGGCAACTGGCATGAAACAGGCGTGCGCGGCCAGTACGGGATGGGCAGCCATCTCTGGGCCGCAGAAGCCGCCACCATGCGGCGTTTTGGCGAGTCTGGCCGGTTCTTCGGGCTGTCGGACACCTGGACCTTGAACGAAGACTGGTTCACTGCGTTGTCTATGGGCGCTGGCGACGGCGCTGCCTACCTGCCGCGCTATCGTTTGGACGGCTTCATCAACCGCAAATTGCTGGCGTCTCGCCAATGGGTCGCTACCTTGGGAGCTGGCTACTACCGTGCCCCGGATGGCCACATCGACCGCAACATCAGCCTCGGCTCCACCTATTACTTCGAGTCGCCCTGGGTGGTGCAGGCAGAGGTGCGCTTCAACAACAGCTCCCCCGGGCAGGTACGTACGCGCCAGCAGTTTGTGGCTGCGACCTGGGGCCGCGCAAAACAGACCCAGGTCATCGCGCGCCATGGCTGGGGCGCCGAGGGCTACCAGGCCATTGGGGGCGGCGCGTCCCTGGTCAACTTTGACAGTCGGCAATCTCAGCTCACCCTGCGCCAGTGGGTCGGCCCTCAATGGGGGTTCACTGCAGGGTTGGAGCGCTACAGCAATCCCTTCTACGTCCGAAACGGTGCCAAGCTGTCGCTGTTTTGGGAATTGCCGTAGCTTTCTGCTCAAACGTTCTGTCAAGACGTTTTCTCTCTTCTCTTGGCCGCGGCGCCGTGGTGCCTCAGTGAGCATGGTCAAGCGAGCGAGCCCGACATCACCCGTTCATAGATCCGCCTGTCCTGCAGAAAACAGCCGCAACTTTGTGCCAGCAATGCCGGACTGTCCAGCACCAGGATGTGTCCGCGCGCGTACTGAATCACACCACGCTCTTGCAGCAGGCCCGCAGCAACGGTCACCCCCGCACGGCGAACGCCCAGCAGCTGGGCCAACCCGGCGTGGGTCATCTCGATATCAGGGCTTCGCAGTTGGGTGGTGCTTGCCATCAGCAACCGGGCCAGCCGCTGGGCGAGCGAGTGGCAGTGCACACAAGCCACCATCGTTCCCATCTGCGACAGCTGGGCATATTGGTAGCGGGCGGCGATAACCCGCAACGACTGGCTCGCAAGACACTGGCCGCGCCAGACATTCAACCGGATTCGCCAGGCCTGGCCAGCACCCGACACCACGGCGTCGAAAGCGGAAGCCGACACTCCGGACCCGGCGCTGGCGCCCAGCATGCCCTCAAATCCGAGTTGGCTCGCCCCGCAGTTGCGCGTGCCATTCAAATTCGACAGCAGCGAGACCATGCTGTTCGTGGGGAAGTACACATGGCTAAGCCGCTCGCCAGCCCGTCCCAGTATTTGTTGGCGGTCCAGTTCGACCCACTCGGCCCGCGACAAAAGCCGCGACCGCTCTGCGGGTCGCAGCCGGGCCAGTAGGCGGTTGGCGAGAGATTGGTCGATATGCGGCTTCCAGAAAGGGATGGCGTCCATTCTGGGGGCTCTTCCTGGCCCTATCTGTCTGCTAGCGCACCCGGATGGGTGCACGGGGCCTTGCTCTTGCGCGAGGGATGTCCTGCATAACCCTCGCGCGTCGGTGGTAGTGCGGATCGGGACAGACCGCAAGGCGTCTTTTTGCAGCCAATAGCGGTGCTATTGGCAAGAAAAGCAACGCAGCGGACTGCCCGAGACCGCGCTGCCACAGACCGCAGGGAGTTATGCAGGACATCCCTAGCGCTCATGCCGACAGGTTGCCAGCCAGCACGGACTTTGTGCGCTGATAGAAGCCCAGTTCATTGATCGTCACCAGTCTGCGGTTGGCTGCAAACAGCTTGTCGATCGTCGCCAGTTGCGCGCTGGCCAGCCCAGTCTGCCCGCGCAGGGCAGCGACGTAACCCAGAATGGCCCAGGGAAACGGGTCGTGGCTTCCCGTTTCCCAGCCGGGCGTGTGTGTGCTGAAGTAGTTCCATCCGGCCGTGAATTGCCCAGCCAGTTCTCTCAGCCCAAAGGCCTGCGGGTAGACCTGGCAAGTGGTCCCGGGGTAGAAGTCTGCGGTCAGTGCGGGCGCTGCGTCACTCGACAAGAATGCTTGCGCGGGTGCCTTGAAGAGAAAGCGCGATACGCCCTCTGCAGTGTTGGACGCCAGCAAGTCGTAGTAGTTGGCTTCGTGCAGCTCGCTGCGCGACCGCAATATGGCCGCGAAGTCGCGCAGACCCCGATAGCCCTCGCAGTTGTCCATGAGGTATCCGCTGGAATTGGTCTGGCTGCGCGGCGACTGAAAGACCGATGTCAAACCCGAAGACTTGGCGGTCAGCGCCAGATTGCGATAGGCCATGTTTTTCAGGGCCGCCTTGTTCGACTCCCACCAGGCCCAGTTGGCGCTGGCCACCACATAGCGTGTGGCCAGTGATAAAAACGTGGAGGCATAGGAATCGTCCGAATCGGATGCCACTTTTTTGAACACTGTGGTGTTGGCGCGCCCATACGGCAATTCAATGTCTGCAATGGTGCTGGTGGCGGCGTTGACATTCGCCAGGTACAGGTTGAGGTAAGGCAGTACATGGGACTGCAGATCGGCGGCGCCCAGCAAGGGGACGATGGCAATCAGCCCCAGGTTTGCAAAGTACCAGTTGAGGCCCCCATTGGGTGCCAGCTCATAGCCGCCGGCATAGGGCCCTGTTGGAATGCGCAGGGCCTTGATCTCGGCCACTGCGTCGATCGGCGATGAAAGGATTGCCGCCCGGGCTGGGGTGCCCAGGAACCAACCGGCTGCCAGTGCCGCTGGCACCTTGGTTATCAATGAACGACGCTGCATGTGCCCAATCTCCGACTGAAGACCCGAACACCGCTTTCGTCATCTGGAGAGCAACAGCGCAGAAAAAAATGGCGCACTGCCAGGAAGGCCGCCGTCCCCGGGGAAAAGGGCAGCGACCTGATTTTGCAAAGATTGCCCTCGTTTATTCGACCACGTACGCACCCGTACCGATCCGCTGAAGCGGCGATTTTTGGTGTACCGAATGGACGTCAGCCTTGCAGGTTGTCAGGAGCTGGCTGCCTCTCAATGGGTGGCGGACAAGGGCGCCGTGCTTGCAGCCCATGCGTAAAGCGCTACAAAAACCATCATGTCGAACACGGCTCCAAAGCACAGGTACAACACGGGCATGAAGACCACCGACAGGTGCTTCAGGATCAACATATGCACCAGCGCCTGCTGCGGCAGCATGACCCCGAAAAACAGCAGGATGAGCAGTGTGTGCACGACCTTGGCCTGCCAGCTAACCTGCAAAGGGTAGTAGCCCAGCGCCATCAGCACCGGTATCGACAACATGAGCACGTAGCCCGCATCCAGCAAGTCCACACCATGGCTTAGCAGCTGGTGGGGGAACGGTATGGGCGCGAACCAAAAATAAAGCAGCGCCAACGCCTGCACCACACACAAAACGCGCACCAGGTACTGTCCGGGTAGCCAGCGCCCGCGCATGCGTATTGACAGGCCCCAGGCCACAACGATAACCACTGCTGCCAGCGCTGCGCCGGTGGTGGTGGACAAACCCAGGTCACCGGCGCCAGGCACCCAGCTCAGGCCCATCAGATCCTGACGTGAAGATATGTCGGCAGGCTGGAGCGGCAACTGCAGCCATCGCGCCCAGTTCAGCATATAGCTGCGCCAGAAGCCGTACAAGGGCTCCCGCAATACGTAGAGGAGCGCCAGCCATGTCAGAGGCAACCCCAACATCTCCAGCAAGAGCAGCGGGCTCATTTGAACGCGGCCCAGAGCCCGATGTGTCAGCTGCTGTGTGTGCGTCTGCTGGGCGTGTGCCAGAAGGCCCCGCGCTGCGGCAAAAGCAGTCTCTCGGTCTTGTCGACTGTGGGCGATAGGGGATGGATGTAGCACAGAGAGCCCTATGGTTCCTGATCAATAAAAAAGCGCTGCGCTGGCGCTCCATGGGCTTGTCACCGATGGGTGTTCGCGGTGCGGGAGTCTGTTCAGGCAGTCCACACCACCCCCAGGCGGCGTGCCCAGACCGTGCCATGCGCGCGGGCACCGGCTTCGGCCATGATGGTCTCCGCGCTGATCGTGGTGATCGCCAGCGGCGTGCCGACCTGAACTCCAGCACCCAGCAAGATGCCTGACTCCGACACCAGCGGCCCGGCGACCTCGGCGTGGTCCAGAATCTGAATCTGTTTTTCACTGCACAGGGCCCCTTTTACCCTGGCCCCGGCACCCATGACAATGCCGTCCCGGGCCTTGACGTCCCCCAGGATTTCTGTGCCTGCACCAATCAGCAAGCGCCCTGTGACCACCAGAGATCCGTGGTATCGGTGCATGCGCGGCAGCTTGCAGTTGCCGCGGATCAGCGTCACATGTTCGCTTTGCCGTACCGCGCCTTCCAGCCGCTCAAAAATCGCATCGATCAGTAACGTCGGCTCGCGCTCTGGCTCCGGGGGGGCCATGCCGCCGAAGGAGATGTACGGCGCCTGAATCCGCTCAAAGCAGCAATCCGCGGCCAGCTCCACCGAGGTACCAGACGAAAGGCGTCGCATCCCGGAGCATCCCCGACCCAGATGAAGCGATGCATCAGCGTGCGCCCATTGCCCCACCTCGCACCCTGTGCCCAGCCTGATGCTGCCCCGTGCCAGCAGACCCACGAAGCGGCTATTCGCCTGGGCCTCAAAGTCGCCATGGATGAAGACGGGCGCCGAGCACGCGATGGCGCCTTGGGGCTTGATCGAACCCAGGCAAACCAGCGGGCGACGTATGGTGGCCCAGTTCATGCCTTCCAGCGAAACGGGCGCGAAGTCAAATTCGTCGGTGGGCAGGCCGGGCTGTTGGGTCTGGCGCGCCTTCACTAGCTCCCGGAACCGGTCGGAAAAATGTTCGATGTCGGTCGTGTATTGCGGCAACACCTGCAACGCCGCGGTATCGGTGGGATGCCTCCACTCGCGCCAGGTGGGTCCAAAGGCGATTGCCAACAGGGCCACGCTGAGCAAAGTGAAAGCCAGGTAGTACAAGGCGGTATTCATTGTTCAACGCTCGGCTGGCGGTAGCGCACCGTCTTGTCCCACACCATGTCGCGTCGCAGTAGCTTGTCCATCAACTGCCCCCATATCGAGGACGAGATGGCAAACAGGCTGATGATGAAACCCAACAGGCTCAGAGGCAGCAAGCGCAGACGCCGGCGTTTGCCATCAAGCAGCACAGCCACCGCGATCTCGAAGAACGCCGCAAAATTGCCCAGGGTGCCGTAGGCCATCAGTGCGAACACCGAAATCAATCCGGTCAGCATGTCGCCAGCGTTGAAGAAATACAAACCGATGGCCAGCAGCCAGCCCACCAGCAGCAGCGGTGGCAACGCAAAGACGAACAGCAGCAACAAGCCATCCAGCCGCTCGGGCCAGCTCAGATACGGGCTGAACGCAAACCGCAGGCCGTAGCGCACCATCACCTGGTTGTGCCCCTTGGCCCAGCGCTTGATTTGCTTGATGCGAACCGGCCAGTCCTGTGGCACCTCTTCATAACACTCGGAGCGGTTGGTGTAGACAGTTTTCCAGCCGTTCAGCAGAAGGCGGTAGGTGATGTCCGTATCTTCGGCCAGCGTGTCGTCATGCCAGCCGCCCACCGCAGCCACGGCAGAGCAGCGCACACCGCCCACGGTGCCGCCGTACTGGGGCACCAGGCGCAGGTTCATCCGGGCCTGCTGGTCTACCTGGTAGCCGCCGCTGCGCTCCAGATCGAGCATGCGCGTGAGCAGGTTCACCCCGGTGTTCACCGGCACAACACGCCCCATCACAGCTCCCACCTCGGGGTCGAAAAACGGTGCTACCAGCTGCTTGAGCAGTCCTCGGCCTGGCACATAGTCGGCGTCAAAGATGATCACGATGTCGCCCTGCGCATGTTGCAGGGCGTCTTTGAGTGCTGCAGCCTTGCCTGGCTTGCCCTTGGTGCGGTGAAACGGCACGATGCGCCCCGGATAGCGTCTCACCCACTCGTCAATGATGTCGCGGGTGCTGTCAGTGGACCGGTCGTTGACTGGCACCACCTTGAGCCTGTCGAGCGGATAGTTGGTATCGAGCAGGGCCTGCAGGCAACCGGCAATCACTTTTTCCTCGTTGTGCGCTGCGATGAAGACCGTGACCAGTGGCCAGTCTGCTTGGTCAATATCGAGGTAGGGATGGCGCTGGTGCCCGAGCAGGCGGTTGAGCGTGAGCAAGCCATGGCGTGCCGCATAAACCATCATGACGACGATGATCATGGCCAGCACCACGGCCATTGCCGAAAGGACAGCGTGCCCCACCGGCCCAGGCACCCACGTGGGCGCCAGTGGGTTTGTCGACTCCGAAGGCAGCGGGAGCAGGGCTGCCAACGCAGCCTCTCCACCGCTCATGAAGGTCGCTGCCGTCACACAGGTCCGCCATGGGAAGTCCCGGGCAGCGGCGAGCTTCGGACCGACACGGTGTCTCAGGCCTCTCCGATTCGAGTACATGGCTTCCCCTTTTGCTTCAACGGTTGCTGGCCCTGTATGAAGCATGCCGTGAGGAGTCCGAAGGACGCAGTACGCCAATCCACAAAGGGGTGTGCGTGGAATGTAAGTAAGGTGTCCAGACGGGTCTGTTCGCTGCCGCACAGAGTTTTGGCGGGGCGGGCCCAAGGGTGATTGGCCTATGCAATCGCACCTGGGATGGGTGTGCATCGTTCAATCTGCCGCGCAAAGCCGGTCGGCAATATGGCGTGCAGCGTTGCCATCGCCAAAGGGGCTCACCACCAGTTGCATCGAACGGTAGAGCGCTCCGTCGCGCAGCAGCCCGGAGGCTGTGGTGACGATGCGCGTGATGTCCGTGCCCACCAGAATGGCACCACCAGCCTCTACCAGCTCCTGGCGCTCAGTGCTGTCGCGTGCAACGAGAACCGGTCGCGCCAGTGCGGAAGCTTCCTCCTGGATACCGCCCGAGTCCGTCAGGGTGAAATGGCAGCGCTCCAGCAGGGTGATCAAGGCTGGGTAGTCCACGGGGGCTGTCAAGCAAACCCGCGCGCGCTCCCCGTCTGGTAGCGCCGCGATCACGGGCTTCACCGCATCGCTGACCGCTGGGTTGGGGTGAAGAGGCCACACCACGACAAGGTCAGGATGGGCGGCCAGAAGTTGCCCGATGGCCGTTGCAATGTTGCGGATGGGATCGCCCCAGTTTTCGCGGCGGTGGGCCGTTACCAGCAGCAGCTGCTGGCGGGCGTTCTTCTGCAGAAAGGCCTCGACATCTGATGGCAGTGCTGACGGCACGGACGGGGTCGCGGATACCAGTTGTTGCTGTGTCCAGCGTGCTGCATCGATGACCGTGTTTCCCACCACGGAGATGCGCGCGTCGGCAATGCCCTCGCGCAGCAGGTTGTCCCGCGTCCTCGCGGTGGGCGCGAAATGCCAATGGGCCAGCCGTGCAATCAACTCCCGGTTTTTTTCCTCGGGGAACGGCTCACGGGTTCCGGTCCGCAGGCCGGCTTCAATGTGCGCGACCGGCTTGTCGTTGTAATACCCGCTCAACCCACCCACCAGCGCAGACGTGGTGTCACCCTGCACCAGAACCACGTCTGGCTGGGATTCGAATATCGCGCGATCTACCCCCTCGAGCAACAGCGCTGTGAGGTCGCCCAGCCGATTGCTGCGCCGCTCGGGAGGCAGGCGCACATCGGGGCCCATACCAAAGAATTGGTACAACACCTCGGCCACCGCTTCGTGCTGGCCGGTGTGGAGCACCACCACTCGATGACCGCGCTGTTGCAGTTCGCGGTGCAAGGGGGCCATCTTGATGATTTCCGGGCGGGTGCCCAGACAGGCGAGATAGGTGGTCATCAAGTTTCTCAATGTTGAAGGGTGCGCGTTTCGGGGAGGGCGACCAGGAGTGACAGACGGTCTTTCCAAGGGGATGCGGTAGCGTTGCGCCGCAGCAAGTGCTCCCTGGCCGCGCGGATAGTGCTGTGCGGTGGCAAGGCATGTCTGTTTGGTATCGCACATAAGCAGGGTTGCCAACGGCGGGTGCAGTCGTGCGGGCTCCGCCGCTTTGCGGATGAGCGCAACAAGGCCCCGGCCTCTGTGGTGCGGGCCTTCGTCGTTGTCGACGCTGTGCGCCGCTTCGGCCCTTCGACGAGCCCAGAGCTGCAGTCACAGCTTGCGTCGCCAGGGGTGTGCGGGATAGGGCTGTCAGCAGCCCAGCACCTGTGCCATGTCGTTCAGGTCTGTGGCGTGCTGATCATTGTCTGGCTGGTTTGATCTAGCCTTCGGGCGGGCCTTGCCAAGTTCATACGCACGCTCGATGCAGGCCGTACGCAGGCCGCATAGGCGGGCAGGGGTCAGGTCGTCGTGGTAGGTAGCCACCATCGCCACCTGATCGGGTTGATGGTCAAACACGCACACCAAAGCCCAATGAGATTCACGGCGCGGCAGGCCCGGGTGGCGTTGGTATGTTTACCTGGTCTGCGTCTAGCGAACAGCAGGCCAGGCGCGCCATGGCGTGAGCGTGGCAGCGCCGCGACAGCGCTGCAATGGGGACAGAAACCACCGCTTTGTGAGATACATTGGACTCGGGCCAACCCCATTGTTGGCCACGTCGCTCGGACGGTTCCGGGCGCTTACGTGAAAGTCTCCACAGC
The DNA here is from genome assembly GCF_051942715.1 of Acidovorax sp. BL-A-41-H1. Lineage (NCBI taxonomy): Bacteria > Pseudomonadati > Pseudomonadota > Betaproteobacteria > Burkholderiales > Comamonadaceae > Acidovorax > Acidovorax sp. BL-A-41-H1. The sequence continues at coordinate 1,331,644 of NZ_JBPVJQ010000003.1, forward strand.
ATGTCTGCTACTCAAGGCAAGCGCCGTTTCGCGCGCATTGATCGCCTCCCTCCCTACGTCTTCAACATCACGTCCGAGCTCAAGCTGGCCGCCCGCCGACGGGGCGAAGACATCATCGACATGAGCATGGGCAACCCCGACGGTGCCACCCCTGCGCACATCGTCGCCAAGCTCACCGAAGTGGCCCAGCGGCCCGACACGCACGGCTACAGTGCCAGCAAGGGAATCCCACGCCTGCGCCGTGCCATCAGCCACTGGTACAAGGACCGGTACGCGGTAGACATCAACCCCGATACGGAGGCCATCGTCACCATCGGCTCCAAGGAGGGCCTGGCCCACCTGATGCTGGCCACTCTGGACCGCGGCGATACCGTGCTGGTGCCTGACCCGAGCTACCCCATCCACATCTACGGGGCGGTGATAGCCGGGGCCGACATCCGCAGCGTGCCCGTGGCACCCGATGTGGACTTCTTTGCCGAGCTGGAAAAAGCCATCCGCGGCAGCTACCCCAAGCCCAAGATGATGATCTTCGGCTTTCCCAGCAACCCCACCGCGCAGTGTGTGGAGCTGAGTTTCTTCGAGCGGGTGATTGCCTTGGCCAAAAAGCACGACATCCTGGTGGTGCACGACCTGGCCTACGCCGACATCGTGTACGACGGCTACCGCGCTCCCAGCATCATGGAAGTGCCCGGCGCCAAGGACGTGGCGGTGGAGTTTTTCACCCTCTCCAAAAGCTACAACATGGCCGGCTGGCGCGTGGGCTTCATGGTGGGCAACCCCGACCTGGTGGCTGCGCTGGCCCGCATCAAGAGCTATCACGATTACGGCACATTCACACCGCTGCAGGTGGCGGCCATTGCTGCTCTGGAAGGCGACCAGCAGTGCGTGAAAGACATCGCCACCCAGTACCAGCGCCGCCGCGACGTGCTCTACAAGGGCCTCACAGAGACGGGCTGGGCAGTCGATTGCCCCAAGGCCAGCATGTACATCTGGGCGCGCATCCCTGAACCCTATCGCCCGCTGGGCTCGCTAGAGTTTGCGCGGCAACTGCTGGAAAAAGCCAAGGTGTGCGTATCGCCGGGTATCGGCTTCGGCGACCAGGGCGACGAGTACGTGCGCTTTGCCCTGATCGAGAACGAGGCGCGGATCCGGCAGGCGGTGCGGGGCATCCGTACGATGTTCAAGGCAGACGGGCTCGTGAAGGTCCCGGCGGGCTGAACCGCCGAAGCCGTGAGCGGGGCGGGTGCAGCCTCGCTATGTGATCTGGCAACGTTGCAGGCAGTGGCGGTGACGTCGGATACATCCGTACGCACCGCACCTGCACCTGCACTTGCGATAAGGCGTGGAGTTGATGAGGTGTGCAGCGGGGCAGCCGTGCAAGCGCAGCGGTTGGCCCAGGTAACAGTGCTGGCACAAGTGCCGGAGCGCCCAGCGCTGGACTATCCTATGTGCATGCATTTGCCCACACGACCGCAAGGCTCCGCCACTCTGATTGCTGCCGCCGCAGGCGCCGCGTACTAGCCCTGAGACATCGCGATGCGCCAACCCATTCCCCCGGATGCGGGTTCCCCGCCGCAGGCCCATGCATCGGTACGCTGGCTGCGCCTTCTTGCATGGCTCAGCGTCGTGGTGCCGTTGTCGATCTATCTCATCTTCGGGGTCATCCGTTACGGCTCGGCGCAGGACGAGGCCGTGATGCGGGTAGACCGGTCTTTGCGTGTGGCCCATGAGCACGCCGCCAAGGTGATGGCAGCGTCCGAGGTTCTGCACGAGCGGGTTCTGGTGCTGGTCAACGGACGCAACCTGGCTGAGCTGCGCGCCAGCGAGGCGGCGCTGCACGAGGCATTGCGCGCGCGTACCGTGGATCAGCCGCAAATCCAGTCCATCCTGATTCTTGACGCCCAGGGCAGGACGCTGGCCAGTAGCCGTTTGCTCCCGTTTCCCGTGGTGGACATGTCCGACGGCGAGTACTTCAGGGCCCACCGCGACGGCCATACCGGCTCGTTCCTCTCCCGGCCCATCGTCACCCGCACATCGGGTGAGCGCGTGCTGAACCTGAGCGTGGCGTTCAGCGACGACCAGGGCCGCTTTGGCGGAGTGGTGAATGTGGCGGTGCTCACGTCTTACTTCGGCAGCTTCTTCCACGACATGGTGGCCGGCGACCCGGAGCTCACGATGAGCCTGTTTGCCGCCAGCGGTGAGGTCTACACCCAGTGGCCCGAAATGCCGGACGCCGGGACGCGACTGTCGGACGCGGGACCCATCATGCAAAGCATCTACCAAGGTAGCGAAGCGGCGCGGTTGCGTGGCGTGTCGTCCATCAGCGGAGAGGACAGCTACCTGGCTTATCGCAAGGTGGGCAGTTACCCGCTTTTCGTGGCTGCAGGCCGCGACCGGTCCTCCATGCAGCAGGCCCTGCTGGGCGAGCTGGCGCTGCTCTTCCTGGTAGGGGCGCTGCCGGTGTGCGCGCTGTTTGCCACCGCCACGGTGGCACTGCGCAACGCGCGGATGGTGCTATTGACCATGGAGCAGCTGGAGAAGGAAACCGAAACCCGCAGACGCGCAGAGGAGGCGTTGCTACAGGCGCAAAAGCTCGAAGCCTTGGGGCGGCTGACCGGCGGCGTGGCGCACGACTTCAACAATGCGCTGATGGTCATCAGCAACAATCTGTTCCTGCTCAGGCGCATGGCGCCCGACGTGGGAACCAGGCAGATCGAATCGATGACGCGCGCTGTGAAGTCGGCGACCAACCTCACGCGGCAGCTGCTCGCATTCTCGCGCCGGCAGCCTCTGGTGACGGAACACATTGTTCTGCAGGAAAAATTGCCGCCGTTGCGCGACCTCATTGCGCCGGTGCTGGGGAGCAAGGTGCAGCTGCTGGTCAACGTGGAGCCCGACACGGCACCGGTACAGCTGGACCTTGCAGAGCTGGAGCTGGCCTTGCTCAACCTGGGCATCAACGCGCGGGATGCCATGCCATCCGGCGGCGCACTGGTTATTCACGCGTGCAATGCACCGGCAGCCGCAACGGGTGCGAGCGCACCCGCCATGGTGATGATTGATGTGCGCGACACAGGCACCGGCATTGCGCCCGAGCTTCTGAGCAAGGTGTTCGAGCCGTTCTTTACGACCAAGGCTGTGGGGCAGGGCACGGGCCTGGGCCTGAGCCAGGTGTATGGCATGTGCGAGCGCATGGGCGGGCGGGCCGAGATCGCAAGCACGGTGGGCGAGGGTACCTGCGTCACGTTGTTCTTCCCGCGCGCGGCCGACAAGGCTGCCGTGGCAGCAGCCGGCCCGGCGCCCGCGCTGGTTGCGTTGAACAAGACAGTGGTGCTCGTGGAAGATAACGAAGAAGTGGCCGCGTCGGTCGTGCCGATTCTCGAATCGCTGGGCTGCCGGGTCACGCATGTGGACCGTGCCGTGAAGGCGCGCCAGCTGCTGGAGCAGGGCGCGCGGCCCGACCTGATCGTGTCGGACGTGGTCATGCCCGGCGAGATGGACGGGGTGTCACTGGCCCAGCACATCCGCGAGGTGTGGCCTTCGCAGCGCCTGCTACTGATGACCGGGTACGCCGAGCAGCTCGACAACATCAAGCGCATGGGGTTTGACGTGCTGCCCAAGCCGTGCACCCCGCAGATGTTGCACGCCGCCATTCTGCGCGTCTGTTCGTAGACACCGCGCGGCAGCGTCTTGCTGCGTGCGCTCATGGCGGAGCAGCATGGCCCGGATGCGCCCATGCAGGGCGCCGCGCTGCCCGCGCTACATTGTCCAGATGCGTGGCGCCTCGCCGGTGATCCCCCATAGCGTCTCCCGCCACGCCACGCGGACAGCCTTGAGCAGCCTCATCGCGGGCTCCACCTGCGGGGCCAGCACCCGTACCACCACCATGCGGTCGTTGGGGCTGGTGGCCCCCGCCGTTTCTTTCACTGCGGGGTGGACGTCCATCACGGCGCGGGCGGCGTCCAGCGCCGCATCGCGGCGTGCGCGGCTCAGCGGGGTGCCAGCTGCCAGCAGCATGCTGGCCATACAGCGGTGGCCCGCCAGGCCCAGCGGGCTTCCCAGCAGGCGTTCATCGGCAGCGTCGATCACCCCGCGCTCCAGCCAAAGGCCTGGCACTTCCAGGTGCTGGGTGAAGCGGCCGGCCTCAAAAGGCTGACCGGCGTGCGGCAGGCCCAGTGCGGTCACGTCCCAGGCCATGCATTCGGCGCTCGGGGCCAGCTGCAGCGTGAGGTGGTTTTCGGCGTGGCAGGCGCTGTAGCACAGGGCTTCGAGTGGCAGCCATTCCAGCCGTGCACCTTCGGCCACGGCAAGGTGGCTGCGCTGCAGTGCCAGCGGGCCGGTCGATCGGTAGAACCGCGTGGCGCCCGGCGTGGTGACCAACCCGTGTGCGCCAGGGCCCACGGTTGCCGTGATGTCCAGCGTGTCGCCGCCCACCAGGCCCCCAGGTGGGTGCACCAGCACGTTGTGGCACACCGCATCACCCTCCGGGTACAGGCTTTGCAGGATGCGCAGCGGGCCGTGGTGCTCGTAGCGCGCCACGGTGCGGGCGCTTTCCAGGGTGTAGTCCAGTTGCAGACGGGCGTGCCAGGGCATATCGAATTCGATTGCTATTTTTTAAATAGCGTTTTGGGTTGCACAAAAGGCGCCCGCAGGGGTTTCAGATCATGCGGCGCGGTACGGGGAGCGCTGGCTTTTACATGGTATTGCGGCACCCCCGCGTTCCTGAGCAAGCAGCGTGCCGACCGTGAATGCTCGCGGACCGTCCGTCCCCGCGGGATTACCGCGGGACAGCGCAGGAATCGTCCAGCCTCGCCATGCCTGCCATCTTCTGTAGCCGGCTGCGGTTCTCAAGGCAGGCCTGGTATTGCGCCTCGGCAGCCTTCTGCTGCGACAGGCGGGCGGCCTGGGCGCGGTCGGCTTGCAACTGTGCCACGCGCTCGCGGATTTGCGGCATGGCGGCGAGGGCGGCTTTTTCGCCTTCCAGGATGGCGTTGGCGCGCTGGCTGAAGTCAGCGGCACCGATGTCCAGCACCTGGGGACGGATGATCACGTCGGCGCGCGCCAATTCGGCCTGTCCGAGCTTCTGGCCCATGATGGCAATAGACTGGTTAAGTGCTCCCAGCATGTTGCCCGGTGTCTGGCCTCGGGCCTTGTTCGAGATGTCCACTGCCACCACGATGTCAGCCCCTAGCTGCCGCGCGGCATCCACCGGCACCGGGCTGACGATTCCGCCATCCACAAAATGGAACTTGCCGATGGTGACGGGCTGGAACACGCCCGGAACGCTGCTGGATGCGCGCACTGCCTGGCCCGTGTTGCCCCGGGCGAACACCGTGCGCTCGCCGTCTTCCAGCCGCGTGGCCACGGCAACGAACGGCTTGGCGAGCTGCTCCAGAGGCTTGCGTCGCACCTGCTCGTTGACATAGTCCTCCAGCTTCTGGCCTTGCACCAGGCCGCCCGAGGAGAGCTGCAGATCACGTATCCTGGATTCGTCGAGCCCCACAGCCTTTTCCTGGAGTTCAAAGGCATTCATGCCGCTGGCGTAGAGTGCCCCCACCACGCTGCCGGCGCTGGTTCCGGCGACCACGGCGGGTGCCAGGCCGTTGGCCTCCAGCATCTTGATGACGCCAATGTGCGCAAAACCCTTGGCCGCACCGCCACCCAATGCCAGCCCGATGCGCACGGGGGGCACTTCTGGCGCAGTCGGCCTGTCGGGAGCCGCAGACCGGACGGGCGCATCGCCTGCACAGCCCGCCAGCAGAGCCACTAGCAGCAGCGCTGCACCGCGGCGCGCCATGGGGTCGGGCTGGATGCGCAGCAAGTCGCAGGCGGATCGGAAAGGCAGGAAACGGATCAACAACATGGGGCCACCACAGGTGCGGAGCGCTGCCGCGCGGCGCCGCAGATGGGGCCGCGCCAGCGCGTCATGGCCGAGGATGGTAACCGCAGCCCCATCTGCGCTGGCCCTTGGGCCGCTGTCAGCGCTGCACGGCCTCGGGCATCTGAAACGCGAACTCGCCGTGCGCTATTTCTGTACCGACCATGACCCGTGCAATCAGGCGCCGGTTCCAGCCGACACGTTGCGAATGCACGTCGTCCCACAGGAGCGTACATGTCACGGACGTACCCCGGTTCACCGGTACCTCGTTCAGCGTGGTGTAGGGCAGGTCCAGCGGCTCCTGCGTATCGGCGTCCCACAGCACGATGCCGATCACCTGGTCTTGCGGTACAGGGCAAGTGTCCGATGACTGCGCACACCCGTCGGCGTGCACGTGCAGGTAGGGCCAGCGAAAGCTGCATTGCGCTGGATTCACGGTCACCGATGTTTTTTTTGATCCCTTGACGGAGAGCCCATAGGTGCCCGCCCATACGAAGGCCCCATTGGCATCCAGCAGCTTCCACGGGCGAAGCAGCGACGCCATGCCCATCCGAAGCAGGCGCATCGCGAATGCCGCCACGCGCCACCCGACCGAGACCGTATCGGTGGTTTGCAGCGAGTTCAGTGGGGCGTTGGCTTCCGGGCCGGTGCGCGCGCCGGGCGCCGTGGCATCCTGCGCCGTGGTGTTGGCCAGCCACTTGTGCACCAGGTTGGACAGCCACGCCATGGTGGTCCAGAAACTCTTGCGGTACGTGGCAGACAGCGAAACCCCGCGAACCTGCGTTCCGTTGAGCACGGCAGTCAGTCGGAAGGTGTCAAGCCCGACCGGCAGGGCACTGAGCTCGAAGTAGGTGTCGCGCGCCTCCAGCACCAGCACGCCGTCGCGGTAGCTGCCCGTGAACAGGTACATCAGGTTGCGTACCGGGCTTCCGCCCTCGCCACCGGCATAGCGTTCGCAGCCATACACCGTGACGGGGCACGTGCCCGTGTCGTCCGGCTGGCCCACATGCAATACGCGCAAGGAGAGGGTGATGGTCGCGATGGCGAGTTGGTCCAGAGCTGGGACCACGAAGGGCGCGAACACCGACATGCGCGTGACGTCCCAGATCTTGCCGGGCAATGTACTGGCCTGGGGGGGGGATGCGATGGCCCGCATTTGGAAGATGCCGCTTCCATACAGCGCATCCCCGTAATGCACCGACACAGTGAACGGCGAGCGGTCAAGCGGTACCTGCAGGTGGATCAGCGTGCCGTCGGCGCTCAGCGAGAACGGATGGATCTGACCGCCGAGCGTGACGGAAAGCTGGGCCGCCTGCAGCGGCTCAAACCCCTGGGCGGACACGGATGCCAGCGTCAGCACCTGCCCGCCATCGACCGGGATGGAGGGGTAGCTGTCCACCGCCTTCGCTGCCATGCGACCGGCGGGCGATACATAGCGCAGGCCCGCACGCGGATCCCGCGCCGTAGGGGCAACGAAGGCGCCATAGGGAATGCGCGCGACGATGCCGCCGGAGCTGACCGCCACCACACCTTGCGCAGACAAGGCGAGCGAAGCGTTGATTGCCGGGTATTGGACGGACGTCCAGAACGCCGGATCGTCGCTGGCGCCTTCCTCCTGGGGATCCAGACGGCACAAGTCGAATTCGCCTATGACGTCGCCGTGTTTCGGATCGATGGAGAGCACCACCCCATCGCCCGTGGCTACATAGACCCGGTAGCCAGCCTGGCCATCCGGGGCCGGCCCGACCACCGGCGAGGAAAAGCTGGGCATCCCCGTGAAACAGGCCCACAGCAGCCTTGGCGCGCTGTTCCGCTCGGCGATGTCAAAGGCGCGCAGCACACCGTCAGACGAGAGCACGAACATCTGCTGAACGCTGCCCTGCTCATACAGGGCAGGTGATGCATAGATCAGCGCCGGGGTGTCGACGGTAGCGATGCGGTGGCCCAACTGCTGTGCGTCGAGGCAGTAGATCCGGCCATCGAACGCGCCCAGCATCACCCGTCCGTCGCGGGTGATCGCGGGGGAGCTGGCGCACAGGTTGTCCAGCGGCGCGGTCCACAGGATCTTCGGCGCATCGGATCGGGGATCGAACGCGTAGACCGTCATGTCGGCCGCGGCAAAGCAGCCCATGGTGCCGTCGGGGTGAAAGGCGGCGGCACTCCAGATGAAAAAACCGGTGGCAAAGGCCCAGCGCTTTGAGGCGCCTTGTGCGTCGGCACGGAGGGCGTAGAAAAAGAAGTTGTCGCAGCCCGCGTACAGCCCGCCGTTGCCGTCGGTGACCACATTGCCCTCCAGCCAGTCGATGGTGCTGGGCGAACTGGGTTGCTTGTCCAGCTCGAAGCGGGCGAGTGGCTCGTCTGCGCGGGAGCCGTACAGGGATCGGTTGCCTGCGGGAACATACATCCACTGGGTGGGCAGATGGCACGCCGCCGAGTCGACCACGGCGCGCTTGTCGGAATCGCCTGCAGCTATCGGCACCCAGGTCCATTCCCCATCGCCAGCCATCGAGTACAGGTACCCGTCGGATGACCCGACGTGCACCGTGCCTGTCGTGTCGACGATCGGTGTGGCATTCACGATGCCCCCGGCTTCAGCGCGACGCCAGATCAACGCCCCTTCATGAACGCGCTGGTTGAAGTCCCAGCAACCCGTGTTCTGCGGGTTGCCTCGCATCGTTGGCCACGGCGCCGGTGTGGAATTCAGGGGGTTCATGTTCCGTCCTTTCGCACAGCCCACTGTGCGGTGGGCGCACTGTAGGCGCGTTTTCGATATCCGCGATACCTCGTGCGGGCGGTATCCCATGATTGCGGTACGCAGACACCGCCCCACGTTGCCGGGCGCGGCCTTTTGCACAGGCAGCCCATGGCCCGCGCACTTGGGCGCTGCGCGTTCATGGGATAGGCAGGGGAGCGCGCGATTTTTAGAGTGCCAGCCGATCACGAAGCCGGTGCCCGCAGTAGCGGCACTTCCTGGCGCGTGACTTAACCACCCACTCAAGGAGCCGCCATGTACCGATCTGAGCAGACCAGCCCGACCATCCCTTTCGCATCCTTCGTGCGGACCGGCCCATCGGTTTTGTTCGAGTCCTTCGAGCACCTGCTCATTGGCGACCGGATCCTGTTGCATACGGCGGATGGCGACGTGCGGCGGGGGGCGGACTACCTCCTCGCGCTTCCCAATGGGCTGCAGCTGACCTATGGTCGCGTAGTTGCACTGGCGGGTGACTTCTTCGGCATCCCGGGTGAAGCGATTGCGGATGATCCCCATGCGCCCGAACGATTTTTGCGTGCGTTCGGCCAGATGGCGGAAGACGCTGACGGGGTTTCTCAGGTCCAGGCCATCAACGTCGTCATGCAGGACGAAATCACTGCACTTGTGCAGGCCATCGAGCGCGGCGAAACCGACCTGTACAAGGTCTACCAAAGCCTGGACCTGAACGGCCGCTACAACCGGGCCACGGGCGGTGGCAGCATCTTGACCGACTACTGGCCCATGGGGCGCTACCTTGCCTTGGCCGCATCCAATTTCGATCACTTTGGAGAAGATGCGGTCAGGGCCTACGCCATGGGACATGCGCAGGCCTTGACCCAGGCACTGCTTGCGCGCAAGCTCAGCGGTGCCGCCCGCGAGAAGGCGTTGCAGCTGGCCTATGCGCAAAACGCGTTCGCCGACCATTTCCTTTCGGACCTGTTTTCGTCGGGTCACCTGCGCACGCCGCGCCGCGCGCTCGACCGCATCGGTCGGCAGTCGGCCGTGCCCGAGGGGGCCGCGCTGGCCGGCCTGTGTGCCAAGGCCATGCATGACGAGGACAGCTACCACGGCTTGACCGTGCGCAACGCGCGGGGCGAAACGTGGCGCGCCTATGGCGACAAAAAGCTGCTCGATCATGGCGATGAGGAAAACCTGCGCCGGGTGGTGGCTGCCGTACAGGCTTCGGCCGGGGAAATCTGGAACGCCTTTGCCAGCGGCCAGCTCCCCGAGCGCTATGCCGCGCTGGCATGCACGCCCGACCTGGCGGCCCTTCAGGATCGCCATAGTGCGGCCAACCTCTCGCCGCTGTTTACCGCCGAAACCGGCGGGCAGGTGCTGCGCCGCAAAGACGTGGTGGACCTGGCGAGTCGCGATTGGACCCATGACTGGTGGCTGGCTTCCACCGTGGCCCTGCTGCGGAGTACCGAGTCCCAGCGGCTCGGGGGCCGCGCCGATACGCCGCTGAACATCGATCCCATCGTGGTGCAGTTTTTCCGCAATGGCGAGGGACGCATGGGGATGATCGAGTATGGCCCGGGGGCCACCGGGTACGGCACGCTTTGGGGTGCGGGCGACATGGGGCAGGGGGCGGGGTTGGTTGCCTTGCTCGATCTGGATCTGGAGGGGGACGGCGCCACGCAATTCGTTCAGCTGTGGCAGGCCGGAGCCGACACAGGTGTCATCGTCTATGGGCCTGATGCGCAGGCGGCGGGCTATGCCGTGCGATACGCCAGCGCCGGGGTTCTCGCGGGTGCCACTGGCGGGCAATGGCGATCTTGCCGCAGGCGCGAGGGTGGAGCATGGATGGTGCGCAGCGCACCGCTGGCCGGCGCACTGAGCCTGGACGCACTGCGTGCTCGCACCGATGCAGCGTCGCTGGCGATCGAGGTGCTGTGGCGCTCCGCGCAACTCTTTGCGCAGCCGCCTGAGGGCTGCCTGCTGGCGGCCGACATCGACGGCGATGGCAATGATGAACTCGTATGGATGGGCGTGTCCCTCAATACGTCGCTGTGCCTGGCGGCCGCGCGGCTGGGCGACCACGGGCCCGAGGTGATGGTGGCGCCACGCGAACAGCCGCGAGGCAGCGGATTGCTGGCGCTCGCCGCTGACGTGGATGGGAGCGGCAGGCAGGCCATCGTCTGCATTGGTGAGGCTGCCGACGCTACCGGTGGTTTTACGCGGGTGTGCCGGCTTGGTGTTGACAGCCGGAGTTTTGACGTGCTGGACCGCCAGAACCATGCGTTCAGCGGCGCCCTGATTGGGTGGCTTGTTGTGGATGCCGACGAGGACGGCGCTGCGGACCTCGTACGGGTAGGCGCGCTGGATGGACGGGTCACGGTCCAGCTCCTGCGCTCGCGAAAGGACGGCTCGTTCGACGCTGGCGTGGCCAATACGTTTGACATCCCGGCAGCTTCTGTGGGGTTGCTGACGAGCCGGGTAGGTGGTCGCGGACGCTACGTGGTGCACCACTTGTTAAACCATGGCGGACAGCTCGGCTGGGCTGTGTTCACGCCGAATGCCTCAGGCTCCGGATTCGGCCTGGCGGCTCTGCAGCGCGACATGGGACAGGGCGCCGCTGCCCTTGGATTCTTTACTGCCAACGCCTTCCTGGCGGCGGCCGACTGAGCCGCAGGCGGGGCCGCTGCACCGTCACCGGTGCTCGGCCGCCGGCACAACATCTCTGTGCTGGGGCGGTACAGCTCCCGTGAACACGGGAGTCTTTAACATCGCGCCGATGAGACAATCTTGCGAAGGAGGTAAACCCATGCCCATCCGTGTGTTGGTGGTGGAAGATGAACCAGCCTTCCTGCAGCGGTTTTCGGAAGCGGTGCTCGGCCATGCGCGGCTGGAGCTGGTGGGTGCCGTCACCAGCGTGTCGGCCGCTTGCGCCATGATCGATGCGCTCGGGCCCGACGTGGTGCTCACGGACCTGGGCTTGCCGGATGGCAACGGTACCGCCGTGATCCGCCACGCGATGGGACGGCGCGCCGATTGCGATGTGCTGGTGGTCACCATGTTTGGCGACGATGCCCATGTGACCGACAGCATTGCGGCCGGCGCCACAGGGTACTTGATGAAGGATGCTCTGCCCGATTGCATGGCCGAGTCCATCATTCAGGTGCACGAGGGCGGATCTCCCATCAGCCCGGGCATCGCGCGCCGGGTGCTGCAGCGGTTTCGCGCGTCCGGGACAGTCGCTGCGGCACCTTCGCCAACCCTTGCGTTGCACGCCACTGCCCCTAACCCGCTCACCGCGCGAGAGTCCGATATCTTGCGCCTCGTGGCCAAAGGGCTGAGCTTTTCCGACATCGGCGATGTGCTTGACATTTCTCCTCACACCGTGGTGGCGCACGTCAAGCGCATCTATCGCAAGCTGGCTGTGCATTCGCGTGGCGAGGCGGTGTACGAAGCGCAGGCGATCGGCCTGCTCTGAAGCTGCCGTCGCAATGGCTTGCAGCGGTGTTCTTTCGGGTCTGGCCATCGGCCAGGCAATGACCGCCACCTGCTCCTTCCAACCGGCGTCGACGGCGGCGAGGCGGGCATGGTGACCACTGCGCTGGCGGCCCGGTTTGATGAACTGGCGGTCCTTCGACAGTGCGGCGGGCTGCTGCTGGCCAAGGCGCGACTGCGCGGCCAGCCGGTCATGCTGTGGCACCTGACGGGTCAGGATACGCAGGCAGCCTCCGCGAGCCGCACGGTGTGTGAGCGACTCCAGGATGCGCAGTTGCTTGCCGTGGTGGACCACCACGAAGGCCCTTCGGGTGTGACCTGGGTGGTGCCCAACGACGGCGCCGTATTTCTGGATGACTGGGCCGACCGGCACGGTCCGCTGCCGCTGGCCGGTTCGCTGCAGTTGCTGCATTCGATCGCCCTGGCGCTCGATGCACTCCATCGGGAGGGTGTGCTGCACCTTCACCTGCGCCCGGCGACCGTTCGGGTGCAGGCCGGAAGTCCCCCGCATGTCCAGCTTGTTACCGCCGAGGCGGTAGCGCTGGAGACTGCCGCCGCGGTCCAGGTGGTCGGCACGGGCCACGAGGCCTGCTACAGCGCGCCGGAACTGAGCGGCCGCACGGCGATACGGCCGGGGCCGCGCACGGATCTGTACCTCCTGGGAATGCTGGCGTACCGGGTGTTGACCGGTCGTGCTCCGTGGGAGGCCGAGGATGCGCTGGGATGGCTTCACGCCCATCTTGCGGTGCCCCCTGCGGACTTGCGGCAATGGCGGTCCGATATTCCGCCGGAACTGGCGGCGTTGGTTGCGGCGTTGCTTGCCAAGTCGCCCGACCAGCGACCTGGCTCCGCGGCTGTCGTGGCACGCGATCTCCATGCTTGTCTGCAGGCGCTGGAGCAGCCCGTCACGCGTCGCGCCACACCGCTGCGATCTCCGCGCGCCCTGTTTGCCCAGCCACGGCTGTTGCTGGGCCGCGAAGCCGAGTGTGAAGCCTTGGAGCAGGCACTGGAGCGGGTCTGCGGTGGTCGCGTCGAGCGGATCGAGCTTTCCGGCCCCGCCGGTATTGGAAAAACCGCCTTGGCGCGGCGCTTTATGGATGCGGCGCGCCAGCGGGGCGCACGCGTCCTTTCCGCCAAGTGCGAGCAGCAGGCTGCGCCTCGACCCTATCCCGTGGTGGCGGATCTGCTAGACGATCTGGTGTCTCAGGGGCTTGGGCTGCCACGAGGCATGCCCGGCCCGGAGTCAGCCGCCCTGCTGGCGCTCTCGCCTGGCCTCGCGGCGCAGGCGGTGGTTGCAGCGTCCGAGCAGGCGCTCCCGCCTGACCAGGCCCGTCAGCGGCTTCTGTCAGGGCTGGTGGAACTGCTGGCGGCGCTGGCGCGGGACCAGGCATTGGTGCTGTGGGTGGACGACGCCCATTGGAGTGACGAGACCACGCTGTTACTGCTGCAAGCAGCGCTGGCCGATCGCTCGCTGCGGCACGTGCTGCTGCTCGTGGGGCTGCGCAGCGACGAGGCAGCGGGCGGTCCGGACGGCACGATGTTTCGTTCGCTGCCCGGCATCAAGATCGAGCTTTCGGGTCTGCAAGATGACGAGATACGCAGTTGGGTTCACGCTGCGCTGCCAGGCGGTCTGGTCCACCCGGCGCCGACGTTGGCACGGCTGGTTCAGCGCAGTGCAGGCAACCCGCTCTTTCTGGGGCAGCTGCTAGACGCCATGGTTGCGCAGGGGCAGCTTGCGCCAGGCGAAGATGGTCGCTGGGAGCTGGACGACCGCGCTGCGGGTCTTTCAGCCTTGCCGGCTTCCGCGCTCGAGGCTGGCGCTGCGCGACTTCGCGCTTTGGAGCCGGACGACGCGTGGCTGCTCGGCCTGGCTGCCGCGCACGGCGGGGAACTGGATGCTGCATTGCTGGCGCGTGCCGCATCGCGCAGCCCGGCGCAGGTGAGGTTCACGCTGGAAAGGGCACAGGCCGAGGGGCTCGTGGAGCCCACACGGCAGGGGCGCTGGCGGTTCCTGCACGATCGGCTTCAGCAGGCCGCGTACCAGGGCGGCGACCAGGCCGTCCGTCAGCAGTGGCATTTGCGGTTGGGCGAGACCTTGCTGAACACAGCCGATGAGTCAGTGCTGTTCGAGATGTGCCGGCATCTGGCGCTTGCCCAGACTTTGTTGACGCCCCATCAGCTCCATGCCTTCGTACTGGCAGCCCAGCGCGCAGCCCGCAAGGCCGGCCTCGGAGCCGCGTTCTCACAGCAGGTCGCCTTGTTGCGCAGCGCCGTCGGCGCCCTGCCGTCAGACCAGTTGATCGACTCCGCCGGGCGCCGCTCGCTCCTGTTCGATGCCGCGGAGGCCCTGGTGCTGGCACGCGATTTCGCGGCTGCGGACCAGTGTCTGCGCATGGCGGATCCGCTGGCCACAGACAGGCTTTCCCAAGCCCGGGCTGACGAGTTGCGGATCGGTTGGCTGGTTGCCCAGGAGCGTGGTACCGAGGCGCTGTCACTCGGCGTGGAGGCGCTAGCACGACTGGGTGTGGTCGTGCGCCCGGGGCGGGCAAACCTGGAAGCGCTGTGGCATTGGCTACGCCTCAAGACCGTATTGCGGGGCATCCCGCAGGCACGCTGGCCGGATCTCCCGGTCACGGCAGACCCTCTGCACCAGCAGACGGACAGGCTGATCTTTGCCAGCATCAGCGTGGCGCACACGCTGACGTCTCCGCTGTACGCCGTGCTGGGCCTGGCGGGAGCGCGATTTGCACTCTTGCGCGGCCTCACGCAGTGGTCGTGGCAACCCATCTCGGCGGCGGCGCATGTGCTCTCGGGGGTGTTTGATGACATCGAGACCGGGCACGCGCTGGGCGAGCTGTCCGTGCAGCTGGGGGAGCGCCTGGGCACGCACAGCCTGAGCTTCAACCACCTTTTCTACGTGATGCACTGGAAGGTACCGGTCGCCTCCACCCTGCCGCTGTTGCGCGAGTGCTTTGATTTGGCAGAGCGCAGCGGCAACTTCGAGATCGCCGGCTACGCGGCCGGCATGCTGGTGGGGGTGACCTGGAATGCCATGAGCTCCCTCACTGCGCTGGACGAGGCCATCCACGACGCGCGGGGCTTTGCGGAGCGCCGTGACAACGCGCTGGTGCGGGATTGCTGCGACACCTTTGACGCCCTGCTGCGACTGCTCCGAGGCCCGGCTCCGCAGGCCGAGATCGCGCCGTTAGAGCGCCAGCGAGCCATCGGGCAGGCGCTGCCGCACGACGAGATCTTTGCGCTCATCCATGACCAGCTGGCGGTCATGCTCAATGTGATGGCGGGCTTCACGGGCGATGCGGTCGTCGAATGCGGCCAGCGCGTGCGCCGCAACCTGCATCGCATGGCCGGCAATTTCTCGACGCCCCTCCACCACTGGTTCGAGGCCTTGCTCCATGCCGACCGACTGCGTGAGCGCCCGGCGGCGGGCTCCAGGCGGCTGGTGAAGCGGCATCTTGGCAAGCTGCGGGCCTGGTCGGCGCACTGCCCTGCGAACCACGCGCACCGGGTGGTCAGCCTGGAGGCCGAATGGGCCGCGCTGGCCGGTGCGCGCGAAGCCGACACGCTGTATGCCCAAGCGGTCCAGATGGCCAGCGACCACGGGTTCACCGGGGACGCGGCCATCCTGGCGCACCGCTGGGCGCGGCACTGCGCGCGCACCGGCAATCCGGAGGGCTTGCGCACCAGCCTGGAGCGCGCTCACGCCCTGTATTCGCAATGGGGTGCCCATTGCATGGTGGAGATGCTTGAGCGCAGCCTGCCCACATTTGCACGACCGCGGCGCGACCCGCCACCTCTCCCGCTGGACACGGCCACCTTGATCAAGGCCTCGCAGACCATCGGCGCGGAGCTGGAGATGGGTGCCGTGGCCGAACGCTTGCTGCAGCAGGTGATGGAGAACGCCGGCGCGCGCTACGGCGCCCTGTTGCTGCAGCGGGATGACCGCCTGGTGCTGGCGGCTCAGCGCGCGAGCGCCGGTGTGCGGGCCGAAGCGCCGGTGCCTGCGGATCTGGAGCGCACGGGGCTGCCGCATGCACTGCTGCGCTCGGTGTTGCTGGGACGCGAGCCCGTGGTGCTGGAGGACGCGTGCGCGCCCCACGCCTGGGCTCCCGCGCATCGCTGGGCTGGCCAGGCGCAGGTGTCCGTGCTGTGCGTTCCGGTGGTCGCGGCCGGCCGCCCTTTGGGTGCGCTGTATCTGGAAAACGAGTTGTCCGCCGCCTGCTTCACGCCGGAGCGGGCCACCGTTGCCCGTGTGCTGGCCGGGCAGGCGGCGGTGGCGCTCAGCAATGCGCGCCTGTACGCCGAGCTCAGCGAAGCCCACGATGCGCTGCAGTCGGCCAACCTGCGTCTTGAAGAACGGGTCCTCGAACGTACCCGTGCGCTGGAGGATAACCATGCGCAGATGCGCCGGCTCGAGCGCCTGCACGCGGCCGACGAGGAGCGCCAGCGCATCATGCGCGACCTGCACGATGGGCTGGGCTCCCAACTCTTCGTGATGCTGTCGCGCGTGGAGCGCGAAGAGATTTCGCGCGGCGAGATCAGCGATGCGCTGCGCGCCTGCATTGCCGACATGCGGCTGGTGCTGGAAGCGATGGGCCCCGAGGGAAACGACTTCATGGCCGCCTGGGGCAGCTTTCGCTTTCGCTGGGATGCGCAACTGCGCGCCGCCGGGTTGCAAACGCGGTGGATCGACGACACACCGGGCGATGCCTTCGAGCTCGCCCCGGCCACGGGCCTGCAAATCCTGCGCGTGGCCCAGGAAGCGCTCACCAATGTGCTCAAGCACGCAGCGGCGCAACAGGTGGAGGTGGTGTTGCGTTCCGCCGGCGGGCGCCTTCAGGTCAGCGTGCGTGACGACGGCTGTGGCATCCGCGGCGACGCCATGCCTGGAAGCCGTGGTCTGGTGAACATGCAGACCCGTGCCCAGCGCATGGGTGGCCGGCTGCGCATCGAGCCGACTGCGCCCGGAACCCGCCTCGAACTTGAAGTCCCGCTGTCCTGACCTGGAAGGCAGGCGGGCGCTCCGGAGGCACCCGCGCTGCAATCACTCGCCCTGAGATCCCCGATGGGCCCACGCGGTGGTGTGCTTTTCGATGGCGCTGAACAGTTCATACATCGCCATCGCCATGGCGCCGACCACCATGAGACCAGCGAATGCCAGCCCCATCTGCATGGACGATCCCGCGCTGATCAGCAGGTAGCCAATGCCTTCGTTGGCGGCCGTCATCTCGCTCACGGTGGTGCCCACAAAGGCCAGCGTGATGGCCACCTTGAGCGAGCCGTAGAAGTACGGCATGGAGCGGGGCAGGCCCACCTTGGTGAGCACGTCCCAGCGCTTGGCGCCCAGCACGCGCAGCACGTCTTCCAGCTCAGGCTCCAGCGTGGCCAGGCCTGTGGCGATGTTCACCATGATCGGGAAGAAGCTGATCAGGAACGCGGTGAGGATGGCTGGGCCCACGCCGATGCCGAACCACACCACCAGGATGGGTACGAAAGCCGCCTTGGGCAAGGCGTTGAAGGCTGTCATGAGCGGATACACGGCAGCGTAGGCCAGCCGTGATGACCCGATGATGAAACCCAGCAGCACCCCCACCACGATGGCGATGCCAAAACCAGCCATGGTGACCCAGAAGGTACGCCAGGCGTGCCCGGCAATCACGCCGCTGAATTCCACCAGCTGCGTGCCGATGGCCCAGGGGCTGGGGAAGATGAACTCCGACACGTTGAAGGCCGAGCAGATGATCTGCCACAGCACGATGGTGGCGGTCAGCAATATCCAGGGCGACCAGCGCTCTACGGTTTTCTTGTGCATGGTGAGTTTTTGACCTTATTGCTGGATGGGAGCGCCGGCTTTGCGCAGGGCGCCGATGTGCCCGCGCAGCTCGTGCACGACGTCGGTGAACTCCTTGGTGTAGGTGATCTCCAGGTCGCGCGGGCGCGGCAGTTCGATCTCTTTCTTCACCACGAAGCGGCCGGGGCTCTTGCTCATCACGTACACGGTGTCGGCCAGAAACACGGATTCGCGCAGGTCGTGAGTGACCAGGATCACGTTGAACTGCTGCTCCGTCCACAGGTCGCGCAATATGCACCACAGCTCTTCGCGCGTGAAGGCATCGAGCGCGCCGAAGGGTTCGTCCAGCAGCAGCATCTTGGGCTCGTGAATGAGCGCGCGGCAGATGCTGGCGCGCTGCTGCATGCCGCCCGAAAGCTGCCACGGGAACTTGTCTTCATACCCGCCCAGGCCCACCTTCTGCAGCAGCTTGCGGGCGCGCTCCTCGTATTCCTTGCGCTTTTGCTTGAAGTTGCTGCGGTAGGGCTCCACGATTTCGAGCGGCAGCAGCACGTTGTCGACCGTGGTGCGCCAGGGCAGCAGCGAGGGCGCCTGAAAGGCCATGCCCGAGATCTTGAGCGGCCCGGTCACGGGCTGCCCGTCGATGAGGATCTTGCCCATCGACGGCATCTTCAGCCCCGTGGCCAGCTTCATGAAGGTGGACTTGCCGCAGCCCGAGGGCCCGACGATGGCGATGAACTCGCCGCGGCGCACCTTCAGGTCGATGGCCTCGACGGCAAAGTGGTTCTGGGCGCGCAGCTCTTCGTTGTAGGCGAGCCAGACGTCGCTGAAATCCACGAAATAGGAATCGGCAGCCTGCATGACGGTATTGATGTAAAAACAGCTTCCAGCGCTTGATTTATAAGCGCTGGAAGCTATTTGTTTTGTAGCAAATAGGCTTGTGGCAAAGACGCCGGCTTACTTCTTGGGAAGAACGTTCAGCTCGGCCGCGCTGGGCAGGAAGCCGGGGTTCCACACATCGTCGGGGTTCACGCGTGTCTTGGTGTTGAACGCGTCGGACACCTGCGATGCCATCAGCGACAGGCGCCCGGGCACCACGCGGCCAAAGCCTTCGGCGCGGGCGTCGGGGCTGTTGATGACGGTGTCGATGGCCAGCTGCAGGCGGCGGGTTTCGAGCGGCACGTTGACGATGCCGTCACGCGCCTTCACGTGTTCGATGGCTGCACCCGGATTGGCAATGACTTCCTTGGCGCCCTTGGCAAAGGCCGAGAGGAACGCCTTGATGGCGGCCGGGTTCTCCTTGATCAGCTTGGGGCTGGCAATGATCACGTTGCCGTACAGCTTCACGCCGAAGTCGGCATAGGGCAGCACGACCACGTCGGCGGCCTTGGCGCCGCGGGCTTCCAGGTTCAGCAGCGAGGTGAAGGTAAAGCCGGTGATGGCATCCACATCGCCACGCACCAGCATGGTCTCGCGCAGCGGTGGGTCCATGGCGGTCCAGGTCACGTTGCCAATGCCGTTGGCCTTCTGGAAGATGGGGAAGGCGCGGCGGCCGGCGTCGAATACGGGTGCGCCCAGCTTCTTGCCAGCCAGGTCTGCAGGCTTGGCGATGCCGCTCTTCTTGAGGGCCATCACCGACGCTGGCGTGTTGTTGTAGACCATCATCACGGCCACGGGCTTGTTTTGCGCGTCGGGGTTGTTGGCGTGGAACTCCATCACTGCAGCCAGGTCTGCAAAGCCCATGTCGTACGTTCCCGAGGCTACGCGCTGTACCGCACCGCCCGAGCCGTTGCCCGCGTCCACGGTGACATCCAGGCCCGCGGCCTTGAAGTAGCCCTTGGCTACCGGCTGCAGGAACAGCGCAGCGGGGCCTTCAAAGCGCCAGTCCAGCTGAAACTTGATGGGCGTGGGCTGTTGTGCCTGGGCCAGGTGCGTGGCGCTGGCAAGGGCGAGCACGGCGGCGGTCTGGAGGAAGGTTCTTTTTTGCATGGTGGGGCTCCTGTCAGGCATCGGATGGGAAACAGAGGGAAAAGAACGACGGTTGGCGCTGGTGGACCGGCAAGCGGAGCGCCGCCGGTAACGTATAGAGAGGTGTCAGCAAAATCGATGCCCGCTTTGTGGCGCCGTGCATGCTGTGCGTGCACATTGTTCACCGCAATGGTGCGCCGTGCCATGCAGGGTTTCCCGAAATGGTGCGGGTGGCGGGCGAGCCCCCTTACGGTGCAGGTCAGCTGTATCCGGACAAACGCGCAGGGCAGCCGCCTTGCCCGGTGGTACAACGATATGGCGACAGCCCACTACACAACCAACAAGGGGACCACGCCATGCCCAAGGTGTCAGAGTTTTTCGAGAACGTGCAATTGCCCACCATGCCCGACGTGGCGCGCGAACTGATCGCGACCATGCGCGACGATGACATCCCGTTCGAGAAGGTGCGCAGTGCGATCGCCAAGGACCCGGCCCTCACAGCCAAGCTGATCCGCCTGGCCAACAGCGCCCGCTTCGGTCTGCCACGCCAGGTGGCATCGCTGGATGACGCCATCACCATGGTGGGGCTCAACCAGGTGCGCACCCTGGCGCTGGCAGCATGCATGTCGGGGGTTTTCAAGGACGCGCCAGGGGTGGATGCCGAGGCGTTCTGGAAGGAAAGCATGGCCATTGCCGGCTATGCGCAATGGCTGGCGCGCACGTTGGGGGCCGATGCCCAGCAGTCGTGGATGGCGGGCTTTCTGGTGCGGCTGGGCGAGCTGATCATTGCGCAGAAGGTACCCGAGCAGATCGAGGCCATCGAACACCTGCCCCACCATGCGGGCGGCCGATGGGAGCGCGAGCGCACGCTGCTGGGGTTTTCGGAAGCGCAGGTCACGGCCGAACTGGCACGGCGCTGGCGTTTCCCCGATAGCCTGGTGCTGGCGCTCGAAACCGCGGAAGACCCGCTGGCGCACACGCCGTTTTGCCGGCAGGGCGGCATCGTGCATGTGGCCATGCTGCTGGCCGAGATCGGGCTCGAAGAACCCATGTCTGCGGCAGACACCATTGCCAGCCTGCCCGCCGAGCTCAAGCAGGCCTTGCAGCTCGACTCAGGCTGGCTGGCAGAGCACCTGCCGCCCGTGGAGGCCTTTGTGGACGTATCCGTGAGGTGACCGCCACCTGAACCCGGCAGGGCGCAATGCCCTGCCAGCAGCCCCTCCCGGGGCTGCGTGTCAGCGTGGTCGTGCGGCAGCGCTGGCCACGGCCAGGGCCGTCATGTTGAACACCCGGCGCACGGTGGCAGCCGGCGTCAGGATGTACGCCGTAGCGGCAGCCC
Organism: Acidovorax sp. BL-A-41-H1; assembly: GCF_051942715.1. Taxonomy (NCBI): domain Bacteria; kingdom Pseudomonadati; phylum Pseudomonadota; class Betaproteobacteria; order Burkholderiales; family Comamonadaceae; genus Acidovorax; species Acidovorax sp. BL-A-41-H1. The sequence continues at coordinate 1,352,840 of NZ_JBPVJQ010000003.1, forward strand.
CCATCAGGATCGGGCCCACCGTCACGCCGCCGCTGGTGGTGGTCTTGAGCACGTTGTAGAGGATGTTGGCGGCATCCAGATTGGGGCAGATCAGCAGGTTGGCTGCATCGCTCAGCGTGGTGTCGGCTTCGGCCAGGTAGTTCTTGCGGATGCCGGGCTCCAGCGCGGCGTCGCCGTGCAGTTCGCCGTCGCACTCGATCTCGGGGTGGGCCGCCACGAACAGGTCGCGCGCCTCGCGCATCTTGCGGGCCGATGGCTTCTTCGATGAACCGTAGCTCGAGTGCGACAGGAACGCCACCTTGGGCGGCAGGCCGAAGCGCTGCACCTCTTGCACCGACATCCATGCAATGTCGGCCAGTTGCTGGGCCGTGGGGTTTTCGTTCACATACGTGTCCGCAATGAACAGCGTGCCCTGGTTGGTCATCAGTGCATTCAGCGCAGCGTAGTCGCTGGCACCGGCCTGGCGGCCGATGATGCTGTGGATGCGCTCCAGGTGCGTCTCATACGTACCCACCAGCCCGCAGATCATGGCGTCGGCATCACCGAGCTTGACCATCAGCGAGGCAATGATGGTGTTAGAGCGGCGCACTGCGGCCTTGGCCACTTCCAGCGTCGCGCCATCGCGCTTCATCAGCTGGTGGTAGTGCTCCCAGTACTGGCGAAAGCGCGGGTCGTCTTCAGGATTGCACACCTCCACGTCCTTGCCCAGGCGCATGCGCAGGCCGGCCTTTTCGATGCGGGCGGCGATCACGGCGGGGCGGCCGATCAGAATGGGCACGGCGATCTTGTCGTCGATGGCCATCTGCGCAGCGCGCAAAGCGCGTTCGTCTTCACCGTCGGCATAGGCCACGCGCTTTTGCGCCTCGGGCAGTGCCTTGGCAGCTGTGATCACCGGGCGCATCAGCATGCCGGTCTGGTACACGAAGCGGGACAGCGTCTCCTTGTAGGCCTCCATGTCGGTGATGGGGCGCGTGGCCACGCCCGACTCAAACGCGGCCTGGGCCACGGCTGGTGCAATCTTCAAGATCAGGCGCGAGTCGAACGGCGTGGGGATCAGGTAGTCGGGGCCGAAGGTGAGTTCCTTGCCCGCATAGGCGCTGGCCACTTCCTCGCTGATGTCGGCCTTGGCCAGGTCGGCAATCTGGCGCACGCAGGCCAGCTTCATGGCCTCGGTGATCTTGGTGGCACCGCAGTCGAGCGCGCCGCGGAAGATGTACGGGAAGCACAGCACATTGTTGACCTGGTTCGGGTAGTCCGAACGGCCGGTGGCAATGATGCAGTCCGGGCGGACGGCCTTGGCGAGTTCGGGGCGGATCTCGGGCTCGGGGTTGGCCAGCGCCAGGATGATGGGCTTCGGCGCCATGGTCTTGACCATCTCGGCCGTGAGCACGCCGGGCGCCGAGCAGCCCAGGAACACGTCGGCGCCGTTGACCGCATCGGCCAGTGTGCGTGCCTCGGTCTTTCGCGCGTAGGCGGCTTTTGATTCGTCGTAGCCACCAGGGCGGCCTTCGTAGATCACGCCCTTGGAGTCGCACACAAATACGTTCTCGATATTCACCCCCAGGCCGACCATCACGTTCAGGCAGGCAATGGCGGCAGCGCCCGCACCCGAGACGGCAATCTTGACTTGGTCGATCTGCTTGTCCACCAGCTCCAGGCCATTGAGCAGCGCCGCGCTGCTGATGATGGCCGTGCCGTGCTGGTCATCATGGAACACCGGAATGTTCATGCGCTTGCTGAGTTCGCGCTCGATGTAGAAGCACTCGGGCGCCTTGATGTCTTCGAGGTTGATGCCGCCCAGCGTGGGCTCGAGGGCCGCGATGATCTCGATGAGCTTGTCGGGGTCGCGCTCGGCCAGTTCGATGTCGAACACATCGACACCGGCAAATTTCTTGAACAGGCAGCCCTTGCCCTCCATCACCGGCTTGCTGGCCAGCGGGCCGATATCGCCCAGGCCCAGCACGGCCGTGCCGTTGGTGATCACCGCCACCAGGTTACCGCGCGAGGTGTAGTCGAATGCCTTGGACGGGTCGGCCGCGATATCGAGGCACGGATAGGCCACGCCCGGCGAGTACGCCAGCGACAGGTCGCGCTGGTTGGACAAAGGCTTGGTAGGCGTGACCGAAATCTTGCCCCGGTTGGGGTTGCGGTGGTATTCGCGCGCAGCGTCGCGCAGGGCCTGTTCGGCGGCGGAAATGTTCTGGGTCATGCGGAAATCCTGGAAATACTGCGGAAGGCAAAAACAAGCGTACTCGAAGGCGTGGGCGGCGCACATGCAGGTTTATGCGTATGCAGCATAAGAGCCTGTTCAAAGTCTTTTTGGAGTCGCACAAGTGCCTTGCCGGGATGGGATGCAAGGCGCGGAGGGCAGCCAATAGCTTGGCTATTGGCAAGCGCCGCAACGCCGCAGACCGCCCGGCAAGGCACTTGCCCGAAGGGTTGGAGTGAAATCGGGTGATTGAACGCCCCGGCTGCTTGCATGGGCATGAGCCCATGCGGCGCATCCGAGGCATCCACTCATCCCGATTGCACTCCAATGCGATCTCCAAAAAGACTTTGAACAGGCTCTAAGGCCAAAACCCCCTGACAGCCGTGGCGGACAGGGGGTCGTGCCACACGGGCGGTGGCGGGTTTTCTGGCAGCGGCCAGGCAGGACGCTAGTGGGCGTCGGCCTGTCGTGCGGCATTCACAGCGGCGGAGGTGTCGCGGCTGGCGCCATTGAAGAAAACGTTCAGGGCCACGGCCGCGATCGAGGCCAGAAGGATACCGGATTCGATCAGCGGGTGGATGGCGTGCGGCATCCACTGGCGGAAGCTCGGGGCAATCAGCGGGATCATGCCCACGCCGATCGATACCGCCACGATCATCGCGTTGAAACGGTTGTTCTTGAAGTCCACCCCGCCCAGGATGCGGATGCCGGTGGCGGCCACCATGCCGAACATCACAAGCCCCGCGCCACCGAGCACCATGGTGGGCAGCGATTCGACCAGTGCTGCCATCTTGGGCAGTACACCCAGCACGATCAGGATCACCCCGCCGGCCACGCACACAAAGCGGCTCTTGACGCCCGTGACGGCCACCAGACCTACGTTTTGCGAGAAGCTTGTGTACGGAAAGGTGTTGAAGATGCCGCCCAGCAGCGTGCCGAGGCCGTCGGTGCGCAGGCCCCGCGTGAGGGCCGCCTGGTCCACCTTGCGGTCGGTCATGTCGCCCAGCGCGAGGAACATGCCGGTGGATTCGATCATCACCACGATCATCACCAGGGTCATGGTCAGGATCAGGATCGGGTCGAACACGGGCGTAGCGATCTCGAAAGGCAGCACCAGGTCAAACCAGCTGGCCTTGGCGACCTTGTCAAAGTTCATCAGGCCCATGGCCGTGGCCACCACCGCCCCGATGACGATGCCCAGCAGCACCGAGATGTTGGCAATGAAGCCCTTGGCGAAGCGCGCGATCAGCAGGATGGAAACCAGCACCAGCGCCGAGATGCCGATACCGCTCAGGTCGGCATAGCGCGGGTTGGGCACGGTGGGCACGATCGCCAGGCCCTTGGGCACCGGCGGAATGGCACTGCCGGGCGCGCCAGCTGCCGACTGTGCCTCGGCCAGCCACTTGAGGTGCTCGGGGTTCACCACATTGGGAGCGGTGGGGCCCACGGGGTTGCCAAAGATCCAGTTGATGCCCACCCGCATCAGGCTGATGCCGATGACGGTGATGATCGTGCCCGTGACCACGGGCGGAAAGAAGCGCAGCAGCCGGCTGACGATGGGGGCAATCAGGATGGAGATCACCCCCGCACCAATCACCGCACCAAAGATCAGCCCCGCGCCAGCCGTGCCGCCGGTGGCCTGCGCCATCGACACCATGGGGGCCACAGCGGCAAAGGTCACGCCCATCATCACCGGCAGGCGGATGCCGAACCACTGCGTGGCGCCCAGCGCCTGGATCAGCGTGACCAGGCCGCAGCAAAACAGGTCTGCCGAGATCAGCATGGCCACCTGGTCGGGCGTGAGGTTGAGTGCGCGGCCGACGATGAGTGGCACGGCCACTGCACCGGCATACATCACCAGCACATGCTGCAGGCCCAGCGCCGACAGGCGCCCCACGGGCAGATGTTCATCGACGGGGTGAACGGGGGTTTGCATTGGGGGGCTCCTGTCCGCGAAGACGCGTTGTCGAGGTGGCTGGGTCTGGGTTGCGTACCGCGATGTGTACTGCCATCCATACAAAAAGTGTATACAAATTAGATCGATTGATGTCTAGCGGTAAACCCTTGGTGGCCGGGGAGCGTGGGGGACCCGGCGTGCGCGGGTGCACTGCATTCGCGGGTGCCATGGGCGGTCGCCGTGACTCGCGCGAAGCTTCTTCGCAAAAAAGTTGGAGGTCTGCGATGGACGGGTGGTGGGCTGTCGGGGCAGCGCCCGGCTGCTCCTGTTACGGGCGGCTCATGCCGCGGCTGTCACCACTGTCCGAACCACGCAGCTGTCAGGGCGCACCTTGGTCTGGCCGACCACCACGAACAGGCACTAGCGCATGTCGCCATCAGATGCGCCCTGTGCGGGAGCCAGACCGTCTCACGTCGACCGCATCGTTGGCATGCGCCGGGCCGCGGGGTAGGCGCCTTCGGTCCTGCTACCTGGCGTTACGAGGTCGCCTGAATGTTCAAATGCTATTGAATGTATAGCTATCCAGGATTGAAGAACCTGGGCTTTCGCCCGAAATCGCTACAAAATCCGTCCAAACCACCATACCGACAGCCCACCGGCCGCCAGTGCAAGCGCCGCACCCAGCAGGGCCAGCAGTGCAGAGATTTCTGTTTCCTTCTTTTCCACCGTCAGGCGGGAACTCAGCGTTTCATAGACCTTCCTCAGGTCGGCCGCCGTAGCGGCGTGGAAGTACTCCGCATTGGTCAGGTTGGCCACGGTCTTGAGGGTTTCCTCGTCCAGCCGCACGCGCATCGACCAACCCTCGAAGCCAATCGTCTCGCCCTGCACCGTGCCTACGCCCACGGTGTACACCCGCACGCCGCGGTCGGCGGCCCACTTGGCGGCTTCGAGCGGGTCCACGCCGGTGGTGCGCTGTCCGTCGGTCAGCATGATGACCGCGGCGGAGGTGTAGGAGCCAGGCGCCACGGGCACGAAGGCCTTGGCCTGGTCCTGCTGCTTGGCGATCTCGTCGATGGGCCTGGGCCGCATGGCCTGGCGGCCGCCCAGGGCCGAAATGTCGATGCCCGCGTCGGGGAAGATGGTGGCCAGCGACAGCATGATGCCGTTGCCCGTGGCTGTGCCGCGCTGGAGCTGGAAGCTGTCGATGGCCTTGATGAGGTCCTCATGGCTTTGCGTGGGCAGCTGGGCCAGCTGGGCGCTACCGGCGAAGGCGACGATGCCCACACGAACGTGCCGCGGCAGCTCGGCGATGAAGGCCTTGGCAGCGTTCTGGGCGGCGGTGATGCGGTCGGGCTCCACGTCGGTTGCGCGCATGCTGCCCGAGACGTCCATGGCCAGCATGATGGTCTGGTTCTGGGCGGGCAGGGTGATCACGGCCATGGGGCGGGCGGCTGCCAGCAGCAGCGCCACCAGGGCCAGCAGGAAGAGCAGTGGCGGGATGTGGCGGCGCAGGCGCTGGCCCGGGCCCATGGCCTCGCGTACCAGCGACAGGCTGGAATAGGTGAGCGCCGTTTTCTTGCGACGGTGCAGCAACCACCAGTACAGCAGCACCAGCAGGGGCGCCAGCAGCAGCAGCCAGAGCAGGGTGGGCCAGATGAAAACCATGTTCGTAGCGTCCTGGGGCGCGGTGCGTGGTGTGGTGAAAGGGTGTTCTGATGGAGCCTGGGTGGTGGAACGCAGGTGTCAGGCAGCCCGGCCGGGTGCAACGCGCGGGGCTCGCACGCGCCGGCGGCGCAGGTCCATGAAGCGCAGCAGCGCATCCACCAGGTCATCGTCGGTACACAGCTCCAGCGTGTCGGCACCGGCCGCGGCCAGCGACTGCAGGAGCGTGGCCTCGCGGTCTGCCGCCAGCTGGGCAAAGCGGCGGCGAAAGGCGGCGTCGTGCGTGTCCACCTGCAGCTGCTCGCCGGTCTCGGCGTCGCGCAGGGTGATCATGCCGACATCGGGCAAGGCCAGCTCCAGCGGGTCGAGCAGGCGCACGGCCACCACGTCGTGGCGCTGGGCCAGCTGGGCCAGCGGTTTCTCCCAGCCGGGCGCGCTGATGAAGTCCGACACCACAAACACGGTGCTGCGGCGCCGCAGGTTGGCCATGGCCGACCGGAGCAGCCATTGCAAATCGGTGGCGCTGCCAGGCGGGCTGCTGCTACTGCTGCTACGCCCGACACCGCTCTTGGCTTTGCCAGCGCCGTTGCCGACGGGGCTGATGGGTGGCGCCAGCAGGTGATGCACCAGGTGCAGCACATGGGCGCGGCTGCTGCGGGCGGGCAGTACGGTGTCGACTCCCCGCGCGGTGGATGCCGGGCCTGCGCCGTACAGCATGGCGCCCACGCGGTTGCCATGGCGCGTGAGCAGGCGGGCCAGCACCGCGACGAAGCCGGTGAGGATGTCGCGCTTGGCATTGCCCTGGGGCCCGAAGTTCACTGACGGGCTCACATCCAGCAGGAACCAGGCCGACATCTCGCGGTCTTCGGTGAAGACGCGCACATGGGGGGTGTTCAGCCGTGCGGTCACGTTCCAGTCGATGTGGCGCACATCGTCGTGCGGCTGGTATTCGCGCAGGTCGGCCAGGTCCAGACCGCTACCGCGCATCAGCGTGCGGTAGTCGCCCTGCAGCAGGCCATCCAGGCGTCGGATCACCTTCCACTCCAGCTCGCGCAGCAGTCGGTCAGCCTGGCCGGGCAGAGTGGGCAGCGGCCGTGGCGCCTTGCCCTGCGCCATCCGGCCGGCATCGGCTGCAGCGGGTGGGTGAGGGTGTGGCAGGGCGGTAGTCATGTTGGCGCAGCAGTGATGCAGGGGTAGCTACAAGGCGCCTGCTTCAGGCGGCCTGGCGCTCGTGTTGCAGCGGGCGCGCAGGCGGCGGAACCTTGGCCATGATGCGGGTGATGAGCGCGTCGGCATCCAGGCCTTCCGACAGGGCCTCGTACGACAGCGCGACCCGGTGGCGCAGCACGTCGGCGGCCAGGTCGGTCATGTCCTCGGGCAGCACGTAGTTGCGCCCGCGCAGCATGGCCAGTGCCTGTGCGCCTTCGGCCAGTGCAATGGTGGCGCGCGGGCTGGCGCCGCAGCTGATGTGCCCGGCCAGCTCCTTGAGACCGTGTCGGGCAGGGTCCCGCGTGGCGGCCACCAGCTTGACGGCGTACTGCAGCATCGAGGGGTCGACATACACCGTGCGGCATTCGGCCTGCAGGGCCGCCAGCTGGGCCGTGGTGGCCACTGGCAGCACCTGCACGGGCAGGTCGAGGGCCCGCTGTGCAATCACGAACTCTTCCTCTTCGGTGGGGTAGCCCAGCAGTACCTTCATCATGAAGCGATCGACCTGTGCCTCGGGCAAGGCATAGGTGCCTTCGGTCTCGATGGGGTTTTGCGTGGCCATCACCAGGAACGGCTCCGGCACCTTGTGCGTCTCGCCGGCAATCGTCACCTGGCGCTCCTGCATCACCTCCAGCAGGGCGCTTTGCACCTTGGCGGGGGCACGGTTGATCTCGTCGGCCAGCAGCAGGTGGGTAAAGACCGGGCCCAGCGTGGTGCTGAATTCGCCGGTCTTCTGGTTGTACATGCGCGTGCCCACCAGGTCGGCCGGCACCAGGTCAGGGGTGAACTGGATGCGCTTGAAGCTGCCCTGGATGGTGCTGGCCAGCGTTTTCACCGTCAGCGTCTTGGCCAGGCCTGGCACCCCTTCGACCAGCAGGTGGCCCTGCGCCAGCATGGCCACCATCACGCGTTCCAGAAAGCGGTCTTGCCCCACCACGACGCGCTTGACCTCGTAGAGCACCTGCTCCATCAGGGTGGCGGTGGTGGCGTTGCGGGTACCGGAGAGGCTGCCGGACGTGGTGGGTTCCATGGTGTGCTTCCTGAAAGGGGTCGGTCACTGATCAGAACGGGGACATGCCCACGGCCGAGGCTGCGTTCTCGATGGGGACGGCAAAGCCGATGCCGATGAAGGTGCGCGCAGGCGTAGGGTTGAGGATGGCCGTGACGATGCCTACCACCTCGCCGTCGAGTGTGACCAGCGGCCCGCCCGAATTGCCGGGGTTGGCCGCGGCATCGAACTGGATGAGGTTGCTGATCTGCCGCTTGCCTTCGGGCGACGTGAATTCGCGTTGCAGGCCTGATACAACCCCCGCCGATACCGAGGGCCCGATGCCGAAGGGAAACCCCACCGCCACCACATGATCGCCAGGCCGCAGGTCCTGCGTCGAGCGCAGGGCGGCTGCCTGCAGGTCATCGGGCACCTTGTGGGCCTGCAGCACGGCCAGGTCGTTCTCGGGTTGCGCGCCGGTGACGCTGGCGGTTGTCTCCAGGCCATCATGGAACGTGATGGTGATCCGGTCCGCACCCGAGACCACGTGCAGGTTGGTCAGGATGATGCCCTTGTCCACAATGACCACGCCGGTGCCCACGCCGCGTTCGACCTCATCCTTGCCGTTCTTGCTGCGGTTGTAACCCACCACGCGTACCACTGAGGGTGCGATGGTCTCCACGGCGCGCGCCGCGGCCGACGGCGGTACCGTGGTCTGCAAGGTGCGCAATACGGCGGCGTCGATGTCTTCCTGGGTGATCTTGCGGGCGGGGGCCTGCTGGCGCTGCCATGCACTGGCTACCAGCAGGACGGCCAGCAGCAGAAAGGCCGCCCAGAGCATGCGCATCTGGCGTTGCGAGATGACAACCGAGCCAGCAGTCGCGGCCGTAGTTGATGGGGAGCGCTGTCTGCCCGCATCCTCGGGGCCGACACCGGCGCCCGCATCGGCCGACGGGGCTGCGTCTTCAGCCGGCCCCGGCTGTTGGCGGCCGGGGCTGTGGCGGGAACGGCTATAGAGGGCGGGCCTGGGCATCCTGTCACCTTCGCGAGGGCGTGTTCGCACCATGTTCTCCAGTGCGAAGGCCATGAAAACCGCGCCAGTCTAGGCGCGTGACGACGCCAAAGCCGGGGCCTTGGCTAGGAACGCAACGACGAGTGGCGCGGTTTGCATGGCCTTTCCCCCGGGGTTGCAACCCAAAAGAGCCATCCGCGTCGTTGCCAAGCATCGCTGGGGCCGCACTCCAGCTTCGTTTGGCGCCCAGCGCCTGGCTCTTTTTGATTGCAACGCATCTGGCAAACATGGTGCGAACAGGCCCTAGACCACGCCGCGGTAAGGGCGCGAGGTTTTTACGGTAGCACGGATCGCTGGCGCATGCACGGTGCAGGCTTTCATCAGGCATCATTCCCGAATGACCTGCTTGTGGATCGATACGCATTGCCATCTCGACGCCTCCGAGTTCGACGCTGACCGGGACGACGTGCGACGCGATGCTGCCGCGCGGGGCGTTATGCACTGCGTGCTGCCCGCTGTCGAGCGGGCGAACTGGGAGGCCGTGCGGCAACTGGCCCACCGCCACCGGGACAGCTACGCCCTGGGAATCCACCCGCTGTTTACAGGCCGTGCGGCTGAGGGCGACATCGATCTGCTGGCGCAGGCATTGCAGCAGCACGCAGGCGATCCACGCCTGGTCGCTGTGGGCGAGATCGGGCTCGACGGGTTTGTGCCGGGCCTCGACATGGAACGACAGGAAATGTTCTACCGTGCGCAGCTGCGGCTGGCCCGGCAGTTCGACCTGCCCGTTATCGTGCACGTGCGCCGGTCGGCCGACCGGCTGCTCAAAGGGCTGCGGGAGCTGCCGGTGCGGGGCGGCATCGCGCATGCCTTCAATGGAAGCGTGCAGCAGGCCGAGGCCTTCATCGGGCTGGGCTTCAAGCTCGGTTTTGGCGGCGCCGTCACGCACGAGCGCGCCCTGCAGTTGCGGCGGCTGGCAGCCCGGTTGCCTGCTGATTCGCTGGTGATGGAAACTGACGCCCCGGATATTCAGCCGCACTGGCTGTACGTCACCGCGGCGCAGCGCGCCGCTGGGCAGCCGCAGGGGCGCAACGCCCCCGGAGAACTGCCACGCATCAGCGCGCAGGTGGCAGCGTTGCGCGGCGTGGCGGACCATGACTGGGCATTGCAGACCTGGCGCAATTCCCTGACAGCGCTGCCCAGGCTTGCGGCGTTGGTGGGACCGGCGGCGCACCCGCTGTCTGCGATGGCGGTGGGCGCATGAAGCGGCATACGGCCGGGGGTGCCGCCCGTACCTGGGGTGTCCGTGACCGGCAAGGTGCGTGATGGTTCGGCGCCATGAGGGGCAGGACAGCGTGCCGCCGCGGCTGACCGGGCTGCCGCCCGTGGTGTCGACGCAGACGGTGGTACTGGTCCTCGGAAGTTTCCCGGGGGCTGCATCGCTCAGGCTGCAGCAGTACTACGGCCATCCCCAGAACCAGTTCTGGCGCATCCTCTCGGCGGTCTGGCCGCAATACCCGTTGCCCCAGGAGCCGGGTGCGTACGCCGCGCGCTGTGAATGGCTGCTGGCGCGCCGCCTCGGCGTGTGGGATGTATATGAAAGTTGTCTGCGCGAAGGCAGTCTCGACTCGGCTATCCGTGACGCGCAGATCAATGACTTTGGCGGGCTGTGGGAGACCTGTCCGGCCCTTGCCGCAGTCGCCCATAACGGCGGCGAGAGCTGGCGGCATCATGCCGCCGTGCGCGAGAGCCTGGCCACCAGCGCCCGCGGTCCGGCAGCGGGCCAGATCGGGTCCGTCAGGCTGCCATCCACCAGCCCGGCCAATGCGGCAGTCAGCTTTGCGCGTAAATTCGACGCCTGGAAGGAATGCCTTGCGCGCTACGGACTGGTATGACGCTTCGTCCAGTTGAATGCCAGACATTTCCGAGAGAAACCTTGTGAACAGGCCCTGAATGACCCGAAAGAAAACAACCGCCGCGCAGGAGCTGCCCGAAGTCAGCGTGTCGGATGATGGAGAAGTGCGCTATCTGCACCTTGGCACGCCCTGGATTCAGGGATCGATGCTGGTGGCGGAGCCTTTCGAGATCGAGCTGGAATACGTGCAGCGCATGATGGCCTGGCTGCTGTTTGCCGACCCGGCCAAGGTGTCAAAAGGCCACGCCATGCAGCTGGGCCTGGGATCGGCCGCGATCACCAAGTTTTGCTACAAGAAGCTGCGCGTGTGCACCACGGCCATCGAGCTGAACCCGCAAGTGGTGGCAGTGTGCCGCCAGTGGTTCAAGCTGCCGCAAGACGGAGCCAAGCTGCGCGTGGTGCTGGCCGATGCCGCCCAGGAGATCCGCAACCCGATGTGGCTGGGCACGGTGGATGCCCTGGCGGTAGACCTGTATGACCACGAAGCGGCCGCGCCCGTGCTCGACAGCACTGATTTTTATGCCGACTGCCGTGCGCTGCTGACCGACACCGGCTGCATGACCGTGAACCTGTTTGGCCGTGCTTCGAGCTACGAGCGCAGCCTCCAAAGCATGGCGCAAGCATTTGGCAGCGATGCGCTCTGGGCTTTCAAGCCCACCCGCGAGGGCAACACGGTAGTGCTGGCCCAGCGCACTCCCGCCCGCCCGAAGCGCGATGAACTCGTGCAGCGGGCCGAGACCATCGAAGACCGCTGGGGTTTGCCTGCGCGCAAGTGGCTGCGCGTGTTCAAACCTGTCGCCGCGTGATAGCCCCGCCAGCGCCCAGCCCTTGAAAGACCCGACAGATGACAACCCCCACGGCAAAGCCTGAGCGAAACGCAGCCCTTGTGCACATCGGCCCGGTGGACTGGCGGCTCATGGTCCAGTGGCTCAGTGACGACCAGGTGATTTCGCGCGAGGAGGCGCAGCGCACGGTCGCGCGGTGCTCGCAGGCCGAAAGCTCGCAGCACGCGCTGGTGCGCCTGGCCAACGTGGCCATGGCACGGGCCAGTGACGGCAAGCCCCTGGACATCGAGGCGCTGGCCGTATACCTGGCGCGCCGCGCCGGCCTGCAGTACTTGCGCATCGACCCCCTGAAGGTCGATGTGGGCCGTGTGGCTGACACCATGAGCGCGACCTATGCCGAGCGGCACAAGGTGCTGCCCGTGCAGGTGACTTCCAAGGAAGTCGTGGTGGCCACGGCGGAGCCGTTCATTGATGACTGGGTGGCCGAGGTCGAGCGGCAGTCGCGCCGTACGGTCCGCCGCGTCGTGGCCAATCCGCAGGACATCCACCGTTTCACGGCCGAGTTCTTTGCCCTGGCCAAGTCGGTGCGGGCCGCGCAGAAGGCAGGGGGCAACGCGGGGGGCAGCAGCTTTGAGCAGCTGGTGGAGCTGGGCAAGACCAACAAGCAGCTCGATGCCAATGACCAGGGCGTGGTCAAGGTCGTGGATTGGCTCTGGCAGTACGCGTTCGACCAGCGCGCCAGCGACATCCACCTGGAGCCGCGCCGCGAGCAGGGCGTGATCCGTTTCCGAATCGATGGCGTGCTGCACCCGGTCTACCAGATGCCCATGGGTGTGCACAACGCCATGGTCTCGCGCATCAAGCTGCTGGGCCGCATCGATGTGGTAGAAAAGCGGCGCCCGCAGGACGGCCGCATCAAGACCCGCAACCAGCGCGGCGACGAGGTGGAAATGCGCCTGTCCACGCTGCCCACGGCGTTTGGCGAGAAGATGGTGATGCGCATCTTTGACCCCGACAATGCGGTGAAGGATCTCGATGCCCTGGGCTTTTCGCAGCACGACGCGCAGCGCTGGGAGGCGCTGGTCAAGCGGCCGCACGGCATCATTCTGGTGACCGGGCCGACCGGGTCGGGAAAAACGACCACGCTCTATTCGACCCTGAAGCGCGTAGCCACCGAGGAGGTCAACGTCAGCACGGTCGAGGACCCGATCGAGATGATCGAGCCCAGCTTCAACCAGACACAGGTGCAGCCGCAGCTCGATTTCAACTTTGCCGAGGGCCTGCGGGCGCTCATGCGCCAGGACCCGGACATCATCATGGTGGGTGAGATCCGCGACCTGGAAACGGCGGAGATGGCGATCCAGGCTGCGCTGACCGGTCACCTGGTTTTCTCTACGCTGCACACCAACGATGCGCCGTCTGCCATTACCCGCATGATGGAACTGGGTGTGCCCTCGTACCTGCTCAATGCCACGCTGCTGGGTGTGCTCGCGCAGCGGCTGGTACGCACGCTTTGCAAGCAGTGCAAGCAAAAGGACGAAGCGACTGCGCGCGAAACGCTGGCGGAAGTCGTCAAGCCCTGGAAGATCAACGGCGCCTACCAGCCCTACAAGCCCGCGGGCTGCGTGGATTGCCGCATGAGCGGTTTCAGGGGGCGCATGGGCCTGTACGAGCTGCTGACGGTGAGCGAGGCGCTTAAGGACAAGATCACCCAGGCCCCGTCCATCGACATGCTGCGCAGACAGGCCGTGCAGGATGGCATGCGTCCGCTGCGACTGGCCGGCGCCCTGCGCGTGGCCGAGGGTCTGACCACGCTGGAAGAGGTGGTGGCGGCCACACCGCCCATGGAATAGTGCGCGGGTGGTGCGTGTCACTTTTGCGACATTGCGCCACCTTTCATAGCCTCGTAACACGTAGCCACATGTAGGTGGAATCCACATCTGCGACAAGTGTCTGCGCCCCCACAATCGCGCTGTCGAGATTTCCGTCGAAGGAGACAGTTCGTGAAAATCAAAAGTCAAAGAGACTTCTTTTCCGGCCTCATGTTCATGGGTGTCGGGGTGGCGTTTGCATGGGGCGCGACCACATACAACGTAGGCACCGGTGCACGCATGGGCCCGGGTTATTTCCCGCTGCTGCTGGGTATCCTGCTTGCCATCATTGGCAGCGTGATCACCTTCAAGGCGCTCACCGTGGAAACGCAGGATGGCGACAAGATCGGCAAGTGGGCATGGAAGCCGCTGTTCTTCATCCTGGCTGCCAACTTCGCGTTCGGCATCCTGCTTGGCGGCCTGCCCAGCCTGGGTATCCCGGCCATGGGTCTCATCGTCGGCATCTACGCGCTGACGTTCATCGCCAGCCTGGCCGGCAACGAGTTCAACGCCAAGGGCGTGTTCGTGCTGGCCACCGTGCTGGCCATCGGCAGTTACGTGGCATTCGTGTGGGCGCTCAAGCTGCAGTTCCCCGTGTGGCCCAGTTTCATCACGGGTTGAGCAGGAGTAACCACCATGGAATTATTTGACAACCTTGCTCTGGGTTTTGGCGTCGCTTTCACGTTCCAGAACCTGATCTATTGCTTTGTCGGCTGCCTGCTGGGCACGCTGATTGGCGTCCTGCCGGGCATTGGCCCAGTGGCCACCATTGCGATGCTGCTGCCTGCCACCTACGCGCTGCCACCCGTGGCTGCGCTGATCATGCTGGCCGGTATCTATTACGGTGCGCAGTACGGTGGCTCGACCACCGCCATTTTGGTGAACCTGCCGGGCGAGTCATCGTCGGTGGTGACCGTGATCGACGGCTACCAGATGGCGCGCAAGGGCCGCGCCGGCCCGGCACTGGCCGCTGCCGGCCTGGGCTCGTTCTTTGCGGGTTGCGTGGGTACGCTGATCCTGGCGGCGTTTGCGCCACCGCTGACCGAAGTCGCTTTCAAGTTCGGCCCTGCCGAGTACTTTTCTCTCATGGTGCTGGGCCTGATTGGTGCCGTCGTGCTGGCGTCGGGCTCGCTGCTCAAGGCGGTGGCGATGATCGTTCTGGGCCTGCTGATGGGCCTGGTGGGTACCGACGTGAATTCGGGCGTGGCCCGCTTCAGCTTTGACATTCCTGAACTGACCGACGGCATCGGCTTTGTGACCATTGCCATGGGTGTGTTCGGCTACGGTGAAATCATTGCCAACCTGTCGCGTCCCGACGATGAGCGCGAAGTGTTCACTGCCAAGGTCGAGGGCCTGTTCCCCACCAAGGACGACTTCAAGCGCATGATTCCTGCGGTACTGCGCGGTACGGCTCTGGGCTCTGCCCTGGGTATCCTGCCCGGTGGCGGCGCACTGCTGGCCGCTTTTGCAGCCTACACGGTCGAGAAGAAGACCAAGCTCCAGCCCGGCGAAGTGCCTTTCGGCCAGGGCAACATCCGCGGTGTGGCTGCCCCTGAGGCGGCCAACAATGCCGGCGCGCAGACTTCGTTCATCCCGCTGCTCACGCTGGGCATCCCGCCCAACGCCGTGATGGCGCTGATGGTGGGTGCGATGACCATCCACAACATCCAGCCTGGTCCCCAGGTGATGACCAGCAACCCCGAACTGTTCTGGGGCCTGATCGCTTCGATGTGGATCGGCAATGCCATGCTCATCGTGCTGAACCTGCCACTCATCGGCATCTGGATCAAGCTGCTGACCGTGCCTTACCGCTGGCTGTATCCGTCCATCGTGCTGTTCTGTGCGGTAGGGGTGTACTCCACCAACAACAACACCTTCGACATCTGGATGGTGGGTGCCTTCGGCATGATCGGCTACATCTTCTACAAGCTGGGCACCGAACCTGCGCCGCTGCTGCTGGGCTTCATCCTGGGCCCGATGATGGAAGAAAACCTGCGCCGTGCCCTGCTGCTGTCGCGTGGCGACTGGAGCGTGTTTGTCACGCGTCCGCTGTCGGCCGGCCTGCTGGCCGCCGCCGCGCTGCTGCTCATCATCGTGCTGCTGCCATCGGTGAAGAACAAGCGCGAAGAGGCATTCGTCGAGGACTGACGGACACCAGGTCAGGTCCCTCTGGCAGGCATTGCAGCAACGGCACCTTCGGGTGCCGTTGTTTTTTGGGCAGCACGTTCGGCCGCGTGCAGTACCTGCCAGTGGACAATCGCGGGCAGAGGTCCGCATGTCCACTCCATTCCATCCCGCGCAGCATCCCCACCGGGCTCTGCTGCACAACGAAATCCACGCACGTCCGCCCGAGGCGATGACGGCCCCCCTGGCCATCGCCCACATCGTGATGCTGGCCGATGCTGCCGGGCGTGAGGCCAGTCGCGCCCATGTGGCCGATCTGCTGCGTAACCACCACCTGGCACTGCCGGATGCCCAGACCACCCATCTGCGGATGGACCTCGGGGCGTATCGCTTGCGCTGGGAAATGCATACCGAGTTTGTATCGTGGACCTTCATGGTGCCCGCCACGGTGGAGGCCTTTGGTGAGCGTGAGCCGGTCAGCGCGAGCGAGGCCGTGCCGCACGACTGGCTTTCGGGACTGCCGGGGCAGTGCCTGTGCAGCCTGAACCTGTGGGTGCTGCCCACCCAGTCGTTTGGTTCGGGTTCCCTGGTGAAACATGTGCTGCACGAGGACACTCTGGTGGCATCCACTGTGGCCGATGGCCATGGCGAGGTCTACACCGACTTTGCCATCCACCCCGATGGCTTTTCGCGCATGGTGCTGCTCGCGGGGGGCATGGCACCCCGCCGTCTGGGCCGGCTGGTGCAACGGCTACTGGAAATTGAAACCTACCGCATGGCGGCCCTGCTGGGCCTGCCCGCGGCCCGCGAGGCGGCCAGCGTGCTGGCCTTTGCCGAGCGCGAACTGGCCGAGCTGGCCAACGCCATCCGCACGGCCAACCGCGATGCCGAACCCGCCTTGCTCGACCGCCTCACGCGGCTGGCCGGGCAGGTGGAAAGCCAGTACGCGGCCACGCATTCACGTTTTTCGGCCAGCAGCGCCTACTTCGAGTTGCTCGACAAGCGCATCGAGGACATCGCCGAGTCACGCCTTGCAGGCATGCAGACGATCCGCGAGTTCATGGACCGCCGCCTGACGCCGGCGCGCAGCACCTGCGAGTGGGCAACGCGGCGGCAGGATGCGCTGTCGCAGCGCGTTTCTCGCATGAGCAACCTGTTGCGCACGCGGGTGGAGATCGAGCAGCAGCAAAGCAGCCAGGCCCTGCTGACCACCATGAACCACCGGCAGGACCTGCAGCTGAAGATGCAGTCCACGGTGGAAGGGCTGTCGGTAGCAGCCATCACGTACTACATCGTCGGCCTGGTCAGCTATCTGGCCAAGGGTGCCAAGCCACTGGGGTGGCCCTTTTCGCCGGAGACAACGGCGGCCGTCGCTATCCCTCTGGTGGCGGGGGGCGTGTGGTGGTCGTTGCGTCGGCTGCACCATCGGGTGTTCCGCAAGCATCCGGAGTGATGCCATGCCGCGCCGAGGGGCCTGCCGTTTCATGAGCCGCCTTGTTACCTGGCCTTCGCGGATGGCGGTGCCTCCCCAGCACAGCCTCTACGGCGGGCGGATGGCTGGGGTGACACACTAGGGGCTTGGTCATGCGTGTGCTGCTTCCGCCCTGAAATCTGCTCCGGGTGTGTCTGCCCGTGAGCCGGGTCTGGTGTCCGGCTGGTGGCAGACGCAGCGACCGGTGTGCGGTCGCTGTTGTGCGGATCAGCCATCCGCAGGCTGTGTACGGCTCCCAGGAACATCAAAATTGCCCCAAGCCCAATTAAATACTGCCCAGATAGCTAGAAAAAGTGTAGCAACCGGGTTGTTGCTGGCGCTGTTCGGCTCGATCGCCTTCAGCGGCAAGGCCATCATCGTCAAGCTGGCCTACCGCTATGGCGTGGATGCGGTCACGCTCATCATGTACCGCATGCTGTTTGCGCTGCCCATCTTTGCCGTCATGGCCTGGTGGGCCAGCCGGGGCAAGCCACCACTGTCGCGCAAGGACTGGCTGGGGGTGCTCGGGCTGGGGCTCACGGGCTACTACCTGGCCAGCTTTCTGGACTTTGCCGGGCTGGCCTACATCAGCGCCAGCCTGGAGCGGCTGATCCTGTACCTCAACCCGACGCTGGTCGTGCTGCTGGGCTGGGCCCTGTACGGGCGCGGCATCCGCTGGGGGCAGGCGGTGGGAATGCTGGTGAGCTACTGCGGCGTACTGCTGGTGTTCGGGCACGAGGCTAACCTGCAGGGTACGAACGCCGCGCTGGGCACGCTGCTGGTGTTCCTGAGTGCGGTCAGCTACGCGATCTACCTCGTCTACAGCGGCGAGATGGTGCAGCGGCTGGGCTCGCTGCGGCTGGTGGGGCTGGCCACCACCGTCGCCTGCCTGCTGTGCCTGCTGCAGTTCGTGGTGCTGCGGCCCCTGAGTGCAGCGGTGGTTGCGCCCGAGGTCCTGTGGCTGTCGGTGCTGAACGCCACGCTGTGCACGGCCGCGCCGGTGCTGATGGTGATGATGGCCATCGAGCGCATTGGTGCGGGCATGGCAGCGCAGACCGGCATGGTGGGGCCGTTGTCCACCATCCTCATGGGCATCTGGATCCTGGGCGAGCCCTTTACCGTGTGGGTTGCGGCAGGCACTGCGCTGGTCATCACCGGCATTTTTGTATTCACCCGCATGGCGCGGCGCCCGGCTGGCTGAGCAAGCCGGGGTGCTGCCCAATGGAACCATGCTCGCGGCAGTGCCGCTGCGTGCCGTCCACCGCCATGGCCGACCCCGCCCTTATGATTTCGGCACGCTGCCACCGGCAGCAACACAACCGGAGATGGACATGGATTTGGGTATTGCAGGCAAATGGGCGCTGGTGTGTGGCGCGAGCAAAGGGCTGGGTTACGGATGCGCTCTGGCGCTGGTGCGCGAAGGCGTCAACGTGGTCATCAACGCGCGCAATGCGCAGTCGCTGACGGAGGCGGCAGCGCGCCTGGCCGCTGAGGCCCAGGCGTCGGGTGCGAAGGTGATTGCGGTGGCAGCCGACATCACCACGACGGCCGGGCGCGATGCCGTGTTTGCCGCTGCGGGCGGCCCCGGGCGCGACTTCGACATCGTGGTGACCAATGCCGGCGGCCCGCCCACCGGGGACTTCCGAGACTGGGATCGCGATGCCTGGATCAAGGCCGTGGACGCCAACATGCTGACGCCCATCGAGCTGATCAAGGCGACGGTCGACGGCATGGCGGCGCGGGGATTCGGGCGCATCGTGAACATCACCTCCAGCGCCGTGAAGGCGCCCATCGACATCCTGGGCCTGTCCAACGGCGCTCGCAGCGGGCTGACCGGTTTCGTGGCCGGTGCGTCCCGCAGCGCCATTGCGGGCAGGGGCGTCACCATCAACAACCTGCTTCCTGGCAAGTTCGATACCGACCGGCTCGCGGCTACCGTCTCTGCGGCTGCCAGCAAGGCGGGCAAGGAGATCGAGGACGTGCGGCGCGCACAGCAGGCGCAGATCCCGGCCGGGCGCTATGGCACGGCGCAGGAGTTCGGTGCCATCTGCGCGTTCCTGTGCAGCACGCATGCGGCCTACATGACGGGCCAGAACATCCTGGCGGACGGCGGCGCCTACCCCGGTACTTTCTGAAGGCTGGCTGCGGCGCGCCTGGCGGAAAGTGGGGGCGGCTGCACCGGGACGGCTGACATTTCTGGCTCGGCAAGGGCTGCCGGCCGCTGCCGATGCGTTGGTGTGCAGTCAGTGGTGTTTTTCCGACAATTGGCGTGGATGCCCGTACAGTTGATGACAATGGGCGGCGCTGCGGTGCGTGATGCGCTCCAGCCCCTTTTGAGCAGGCCCCATTCCATGTACCTTCCTACCGTTGCATCGCGTCCATCCCGTCACGCAGCATGGCTTGTGGCTGGGTTGCTGTGGTTGTCCTGCCTGCCTGGATCGGGATTTGCCGCGGCCCCATCTGCAGGCACGCCGGCGGCGGCCAGCACACCCGCACCCCTCAAGCTGCGCATTGTCGGCGGGCTGGCTTCATTGAGCCAGTACACCCGCCAGGAAGAGCCGTTCTGGACCCGGGAGCTGGAGCGCCTGAGCGGCGGCCGGTACGACGCAGAGATTGTTCCGTTTGACCGTGCCGGTGTGCCCGGCCCGGAAATGCTGCGGCTGCTGCAGCTAGGCGTGGTGCCTTTCGGCACAGCCCTGATGAGTTCCTTCACCGCACAGCATCCTGAATACACCGCGCCCGATCTGGCGGGGCTCAACCCTGACATCGCCACCTTGAAGACCACGCTGGCGGCTTTTCGGCCCTTCCTGGAAAAAGCGCTGCGCGACCAGCACGGGGTGGAGGCGCTGGCCATCTATGTGTACCCGGCGCAGGTGGTGTTCTGCAAGAAGCCGCTGCGCACGCTGTCCGAGCTGTCGGGGCGGCGTACGCGTGTGTCCTCGTCCACCCAGGCGGATTTCGTCGGCGCACTGGGTGGCGTGCCCGTGCTGACGGGCTTCGCCCAGATCATCCCGAGTCTGACTGCAGGCAATACCGAATGCGCGATCACCGGCACCATGTCGGGCAACACCCTGGGGCTGCACACGCTTACCACGCACGTGCATGCGATGCCCGTGACCTGGGGCCTGGCGGTATTTGGCGCCAACCGGGCCGCGTGGGAGGGGCTGCCTCCTGACCTGCGTGCGCTGCTGCGCAAGGAGCTTCCGCGGCTGGAGTCTGCCATCTGGGAAGAGTCCGAACGCGAGACCATGGACGGCATGGCCTGCAACCGCGGTGCGGCCAGCTGCGTGGCTGGGCGCAAGGGCAGCATGGTGGTGGTGCCGGTGTCACCGCAGGACGAGCGCAGGCGACAGGAGATCCTGCTGTCATCCGTGCTGTCGCGCTGGGTCGAGCGGTGCGGCGCCCTGTGCGCCCAGGTGTGGAACCAGACGATCGGCCCGGTGCGCGGGCTCCCCCTGCCCCCGCCCAAATGAACAGGCTGGCCTCGCCCCTTCGCATCAGGGCCTTTGTCTGGTCCGGCGTCGCGGCGTTTGTGGGGGCGGTGATCGTGGTGTCGGCGCTGCTGGCATGGAACGCCCGCCAGGTGGCCCTTGCCGACAGCGAGGCCCAGGCCGCGCGGTTTGTGGCGGGGGCCGAAGCCGCGCTCAATCGCTCGTTGCTGGGGGTGGATGTACTGCTGGCCGGCATGGAAGACCTGCTGGGCCTGTCGGACAAGCAGCCCGGCGAGATCGATGCGCGCGCAGCGGGTGCCCGCCTGCGCAGTGCGGCGCTGCAGAACCTCATGGTGCGCTATGCAGCGCTGCTGGATGTGCAGGGCAGGGTGCTGGTGTCCTCAGATGCCGCGAGCGCCCGGCTGGCTTCAAGGCTGCCGGCGGGATTCCTGGAAGCAGTGGCTTCGCAACCCATTTCCACGCTGATGATCAGTGCACCGGTGGTCAGCTTTGCCAGCTCTGAACGGGTGCTGTACCTGGCGCGCCAGCTGCGCCTGGCAGACCAGTCGGTGGCGGTGGCGATCGCCGAGGTGCCCGTGGTGGCCATCACCAACGTACTGATCCAGGGGGTCGAGATCCGGGGCCTGCAGGTGACGCTGGAGCGCGCCGGTGGCCAGCTCCTGCTCAGTGCGCCCAACCGTGACGACACTGCGGCCACGACGCTCTCACCCACGCTGGATGAACTGGCCGCCCAGAGGCTGCAGTGGGATTCCCCGGCCCGCCTGACGCGCGAACCCGCGCTGGTGGTGTATCGCCCCATCCTCTATCAGGACCTGCGCATTGCCGCCAGCATCCCGCTGGACGATGCGCTGCAGACGTGGCACGGCCAGCGCAACACCATCGCGCTGACTGCATTCGTGTTCGTAGCCATGATCGTGCTGGCGGGCGTTCTGGCGCTGCAATATCTGGAGCGGCTGTCGCAGGCGCGCCTGGACATTGCCCGGTCGAAGGCGACGCTGGATCAGGCGCTGCAGTCCATGGTCAGCGGGTTCCTAGTGCTCGACAGTCGACACGAAGTGGTGCAGTGGAATCACCAGTTCGACGAAATCTTCCCGTGGCTGCGCGACCTGATGACGCGGGGCCTGCCTTTCCGGCAGCTGCTGGAGGCCGATGCCGTGCAGCAACTGCCCGGAGCCAGCCCTGAAACACGCGCACACTGGGTACAGGAGCGTCTGAAACAGCAGATGCATCACAGCGATTCGCACGAGCAGGTGCAGCCCAGCGGCCGCACCATCCAGATCACCGAGCGCTCCACGCCCGATGGCGGGCTGGTCATCACGTACCACGACGTCACCGCGTTGCGGCAGGCCAATGCCGAGATCGAAAGCCTGGCTTTCTACGACCCCCTGACCAACCTGCCCAACCGGCGCCTGCTGATGGACCGCATGCAGCATGCCGTTGCCGCCAGCGTGCGCAGCGGGCAGTACGGGGCGCTGCTGTTCCTTGACCTTGACCATTTCAAGACCCTGAACGACACCCTGGGCCACGAGGTGGGCGATGCCCTGCTGCGGCAGGTGGCCGATCGCCTCAAAGCCTGCGTGCGCCGCGAAGACACTGTGGCACGCCTGGGCGGGGACGAGTTCGTGGTCATGTTGAACGAGGTTTCGTCGCACCGCGACGAGGCGGCCGCGCATGCCCGGAAGGTGGCTGAAAAAATCCTGCGCCGGCTCAACCTGCCGTACTCCCTGGGCACTCACATGCACCACAGCACGCCCAGCATCGGCATCACGCTCATGGGGGGCTCGCAGCAGCAGTCGGTGGATCTCCTCAAGGAGGCCGACATTGCCATGTACCAGGTCAAATCGCAGGGCCGCAATGGCATGTGCTTTTTCGACCCCGAGATGCAGGTGGCCATCAGCGCCCGCGCGCGGCTCGAATCCGACCTGCAGACCGCCCTCACGGGTCGGCAGTTCGAGCTGCACTTCCAGCCGCAGTTCAACCTGGCCGGCCGTATCGTCGGTGCCGAGGCCCTGATCCGCTGGCGCCATCCGGAGCGTGGCTTGTTGACGCCCGGCGGCTTTATCGGCGTGGCCGAAGAAAGCGAGCTGATCGTCCCCATTGGCCACTGGGTGCTGCGCACTGCATGCGAGCAGCTTGCCGCCTGGACCAGCGACCCGCGCTACCGCCATGTCCAGGTGTCGGTGAACGTGAGCGCGAGGCAGTTCCGCCAGCGCGACTTCGTCGCACGCGTGGTGGAGGTGCTGCGCGAAACCGGGGCCCGGGCCCACCTGCTCAAGCTGGAGCTGACCGAGTCGGTGGTGCTCGACAACGTGGACGACACGGTCAACAAGATGGGGCTGCTCAAAACCAAGGGGGTGCGGTTTTCGCTGGATGATTTCGGCACCGGCTATTCATCGCTTGCGTACCTCACGCGCCTGCCGCTCGACCAGCTCAAGATCGACCAGTCTTTCGTGCGCAACCTGGGCGTGCGCCATACCGACGATGTCATCGTGCAGACCATCATCGGCATGGCCCGCAACCTGGAGCTGGACGTGATCGCCGAAGGCGTGGAAACGCAGGTGCAAAAAGACACGCTGGCCGACTACGGATGCCAGCTGTTCCAGGGCTACCTGATGGGCCGACCGCAGCCCGCTTCGGAGCTGGAAGTGATGCTGCAGACCGCTGCCTTTGCGCCTGTGCCTGCGCCGGCTGTCATACCCGGGCCTTCGCCGATGCCTTCGGCTTCCGCGCAGGGCTGACACCGCGCCGGTACAGCGTGGCGCAACGGGCTTGCAGCCTGGTTGTGCACGCCAATCAGCGGCGTGACGACACCACGATGCCGCCCACAATGAGCGCAAACGCCACGCCGTGGAAAAGCCGCGGCGTCTCGCCCAGGAACGCCGCAGACAGCACGCCCGCGAACAGCGGGGTGAGGTTGACGAAAAATCCCGCCACAGCCGGGCCCGCACGCTGCACGCCCACGCCCCAGCACCGGTAGGCCAGCAAGGCCGGGCCCACGGCGATGAATGCGAGCGCGGCCACCAGCGGCCAGCCCCATTCGATGTGGGTTCGGCCCGCAGCCCATTCGGCGCCTGCAAAGCTGCCAGACCACGCCAGGCCGAACACCATCTGCGCCATGAGGAAGGCAGCCCAGTCGCCGCGGATGCCGGCTGGCTCGGTGGTGCGCGACAGCAGCCAGCTGTAGAACGCCCACGACAGCGTGGCCAGCAACATGAAGATGTCGCCGGGCACCAGTCTGAACGCGAGCAGCTGCGCCCATTCGCCGCGGCTCAGTACCAGCAGCACGCCGCACACCGACAGCAGCGCGCCCAGCAACTGCCGCCGTGAGACCGGCGCACCGAAGAACAGGGCTCCCACCACCAGCATGAACACGGGCATGCTGGAGCCGACCAGTGTCACGTTGATCGGCGTGGACGTCTGCAGCGCCATGTACTGCAGCGCGTTGTACAGACCAATGCCCAGCAGTCCCAGTGCCGCATAGCGGCGCCAGTGCGGCCACAGCCCGCTGTCAGGGCGCAGCACCCCATGGGCCAGCGGCAGCAGCAGTACAAAGGCCAAAATCCAGCGGATGAGATTGAGGGTGATGGGCGGGATCAGGTCGTGCACCAGGCGGCCTACCACCGCGTTACCGGCCCACAGCAGCGGCGGTATCACCAGCATCGCCGCCGTGCCGGGCGTGAGTCTTTGCGTCATGCGCGCACTTTAACGGTGCGCGGCCCTGCAAGCCTTGCAGATTCATGGCACGATCACCGCCGTCTGTTTCCCGAGCCCGCTCTGCCTTGAGCCGGGCAACCCACCCGCACAGGAGTCTTTTCCCATGAGCCTTGCCGTACAGATCCGCCAGCATGGCGGACCCGAAGAACTTTTTCTGGCTGACGTCACCGTGGGCGAGCCCGGCCCGGGCGAGATCCGCATTCGCCACCATGCGGTGGGCCTGAACTTCATTGATGTGTACCACCGCACAGGTCTCTATCCGCTGACCATGCCCGCAGGCATCGGCATGGAAGGCGCCGGCATTGTCGAGGCCGTGGGCGAGGGCGTGACCCACTTGCGCGTGGGCGACCGCGCAGCCTATGCCAGCCAGCCGCCCGGTGCCTACTGCGAAGTGCGCGTGATGCCCGCCAAGTGCGTGTGCAAGCTGCCGGACGCCATCAGTTTCGAGACCGGTGCCGCCATGATGCTCAAGGGGCTGACAGCGCAGTACCTGCTCAAGAAGACGCTGCCGGTGGAGGGCCTGCAACCCGGCGACCACGTGCTCTTTCACGCCGCTGCTGGGGGCGTGGGTCTGATTGCCTGCCAGTGGGCCAAGGCACTGGGCCTGCAGCTCATCGGCACGGCCGGCAGCGATGCCAAGTGCCAGCTGGCGCTGACCAACGGCGCTGCCCACGCCATCAACTACAGCACTGAAGACTTTGCCGCACGCGTCAAGGAAATCACCGGCGGCAAGGGCGTGAAGGTGGTGTACGACTCGGTCGGCAAAGACACCTGGGACAAGTCGCTCGATTGCCTGCGCCCCTTCGGCCTGATGGCCAGCTTTGGCAACGCATCCGGCCCGGTGGCACCGTTTGCGCCCGGCTCGCTGGGCGCCAAAGGCTCGATCTACGTCACGCGCCAGACGCTGTTCAGCCACATTGCCACGCGCGAGAGCACGCAGGCCATGGCCGATGATCTGTTTGCGGTGGTCGCCAGTGACCAGGTCAAGATCCACATCGATCAGCGCTACCCGCTGGCCGACGTGCAGCAGGCGCACCGCGACCTGGAAGCCCGCAAGACCACCGGCTGCACCATCCTCACGCTGTGAGCAGCCAGCCCGTTGGGCCTGGATTTGCGCAGTGGGTGGCCACGGCGCGCCAGCAGGCCCTGCAACCCGCGCCATCGCAGCGGCTCGCCTTGGTGGCTGCCGGGCATGTCGTCGGGTCGGTTGTGGAGGGATTTTTGGACCAAATTGGCCTCCAGTGCACGTTTCATAAGCACTCATTGCTATTAAAAGAGGAGCATTCGGGTGGGGCGACCTGGCACCTTGATGGGGCCGCTGACGAGATCACTCCTGCACTCAATGCGCTGGCATCCGCCCTGCGCGACCAGGGCCTGTGCGGCCCGTGGCGCGGGGAGCAGCTGGCGGTGTGCAACGCGGCGGGCGACGTGGTGGGCACGGTCGAGCGCGGTGCAGTGCGCGTGCTGGGCATCACCACCCGCGCCGTGCACCTGGTGGGCCAGGCGCCTGATGGCCGCATCTGGGTGCAAAAGCGCGCGATGACCAAGCCCAACAACCCGGGCCAGTGGGACACGCTGATGGGCGGCATGGTATCGGCCGCAGACACGCTGGAGCAGGCCCTGGCGCGCGAGACGTGGGAAGAAGCCGGCCTGCGCGTGGACGAGCTGCGCCACCTCACCCATGGCGGCCATGTGGCCTTCAGTCGCCCCAGCCGCGAAGGCGGCGGCGCGGGCTTCATGGTCGAGCGCATCGACTGGTTTCATGCCGTGGTGCCCGCGGGCATGGAGCCCGACAACCAGGATGGCGAGGTGGAGTGCTTTGCGTTGCTGCACCCTGACGACGTGCGCGAGCGCGTTGCGCAAGGCGCGTTTACGCTGGAGGCCGGTCTGGTGCTTGCAGAGTTCTTTGGCGCCTGAGTGGGCCCGGCTGCTGGGGCCCGCCTCAGGGCTGGTCAGCCATGGGCCGAAGCCGGCTGGGTGCCAGCGCCCCGGCCGATTCCAGAATCGGGTAGGCCACCGAGCACAGCAGTGAGTTGATGCGCTTGAGGTCGCTGATCAGGTCGATGTGCAGTGAGCTCGTCTCGATGCTCTGCACCGTGTTGTCCGACAGGCGCGCCAGGTGGGTGGCCGAGTAGGCATGCTCCAGATCGCGAAAGCGGGCCTTTTCTTCCAGCAGCTTTTGCGCATCGCGCACGCTGCCGTTCAAAAACACGCTCATGGCCAGGCGCAGGTTGTCGAGCAGGCGCGCGTGCAGTTCGTTGATTTCTTCCATGCCGGCTTCCGAGAACTGGCGACCCTTCTTGATCTTCTTGTCCTCGATGTCGATCAGCACGCGCTCGATGATGTCGCCGATCTGTTCCATGTTGATGGTGAAGCTGATGATGTCGGCCCAGCGGCGGCCCTCGCGTTCGTCCAGGGCCTCGCGCGAGATCTTGGTCATGTAGTACTTGATGGCCGAGTACAGGCCGTCCACCTCGTCATCGAGCTTGCGCAACTCGCCCGCCAGCCGCAGGTCGTCGGTGCGGATGACCTTGTGCAGCCCGATCAGCATGGACTCGACCACATCGGCCTGGTGCAGCGCTTCGCGCGCCGCGCACGAGATGGCCAGCGACGGCGTGGCCAGGGCCGAGGGATCGAGATGGCGCGGGCGCATGCCGGCGGCGCCCTGGCGGTCCTGCGCAGGCATGAGCCGCTGCACCATGCGGGCCACGGTGCCTGTCAGGCCGATGCAGACCAGGCCCACCACCATGTTGAACGCCAGGTGGAATAGCACCACCTGCGTGGCGGTGTCGGGCACGTAGGCGCGCGCGTGCTTGAGCCACAGTCCGATCAGCGGCGTCATGATCAGCACCCCGATGATCTTGAACAGCAGATTACCCAGCGGCACCTGCCGCGTCTGGATGTCGGACTTGAGTGTGGTGAGCACGGCCAGCACGCCGCTGCCCAGGTTGGCCCCTACGACCAGACCCAGCGCCACATCCAGCGGGATGCCGCCCGACCCGGCCAGCGCGGCCGTGAGCAGCACCGTGGCCAGGCTGGAGTAAGCCAAGAGGGCCAGCACAGCGCCGGTGAAGATCTCCAGCAGCAGGTCGCTGGTCAGCGCACCCAGCAGGGTGCGTACGGTAGGCGACTGGGTCAGCACCGTGGTCGATTCGGTGATCAGCCGCAGGGCCAGCAGCATCAGCCCGAGGCCGATAAGAACGCGGCCCACGCGGCCGACAGCGGTGTCCTTGCGCGAAATGAACAGCACCACGCCCACAAAGATGAACAGCGGCGACAGCCACGACAGGTCCATCGAGAACACCACCGCCATCACGCTGGTGCCGACGTCGGCGCCCAGCATCACGGCCAGTGCGGCCGGCAGGCCCACCAGGCCCTGACCGACAAAGGACGAGACGATGAGCGCGGTGGCGGTGCTCGACTGCACCACGGCCGTCACCCCAATGCCCGATATCACGGCTGTGAAGCGGTTGCTGACGCTGCGCGCAATCAGCTGCCGCAAATTGGCGCCGAACACGCGGAGGATGCCGGTGCGCACCAGGTGGGTGCCCCAGATCAGCAGCGCCACGGCCGCCAGCAAATTGAGGAGATGCTTCATGAATAACTGTTGCTTCTTGTTCTTGTGACGTGCCATGCACACGCCGTGCCACGCCCAGCACCGGAAGGCCACCGAGCCTACAGCCCGCGTCGTCGCCTGTCCGTAGGCGGGAGCAGACAGATGGCTGCTGCGCCGGTGGAGACGTCATTGTCGGTAAGCGGCAACACTTGTGCCGTCAAATGACTCGCTGGAGCAGACTGTCATCAAACTGACACACAAGCATACTCCTGATTCGATAGCACGGGGGCATGCCCCTGTCGCCTTTGGGTGCGTTGTGGGCGGGGCACCAATGCAAACGGCCCGCTTGAAGCGGGCCGTCCGGTCTGGTCTGGTGTGCAGGTGTGGGCCTTCAGGCCTTGCCGCGCACCCTCAGCAGCTCGTCCAAGATCAGGCAGGCCGCCCCCACGGTGATGGCCGAGTCCGCCACGTTGAACGACGGGAAGTACCAGCCTGCATAGTGGAACTGCAAGAAGTCGACCACGTAGCCGTGCATGAGCCGGTCCACCACGTTGCCCACGGCCCCGCCGAGGATGCTGGCCAGCGAGAAGCTGAACAGCTTTTGCCCGGGGTGCGCCCTGAGCTGCCACACGATGAACACCGTGGCCGCCGCGCCGATGCCCGTGAACAGCCAGCGCTGCCAGCCACCTGCATCGGCCAGGAACGAGAACGCCGCGCCGGTGTTGTGCGCACGCACGATATTGAAAAAGCTGGTGATGTAGGTCGAATCGCCCAGTCGGTAGTGGTCCAGGATCAGGGTCTTGGTGACCTGGTCGGCCACCAGAAGGACCACCGCCCACGCAAGCCACGGCCACATGGTGGGGCCGCTGCGCCCGCCAAACGATGAGGAGCCCGATGCGCGGGCCATCACGCGTGCACCCGGGTTTCGCCAGCGCCCAGCAGGTTGCTGGTGCAGCGGCCGCAGATAGTGGGGTGGGCCGCATCGTGGCCGACATCGCTGCGGTAATGCCAGCAACGCTCGCATTTGGCATCAGAACTGGCCCTGGCGCTGATACTTATTGCACTTCCAGCTACCAATTCAATAGCGGATGTGATGAACACGAACCGCAGGTCGTCGCCCAGACTGGCCAGCAGTGCGTGGTCTTCGGGGGCCGCCGTGAGGGTGACGGTAGCTTGCAGCGACGAGCCCACCTGGCCAGCGGCGCGCAGGTTTTCGATTTCCTTGTTCACGGCATCGCGGATCTCGCGGATGCGCGACCACTTGGCCAGCAGCCCTTCTTCGGCACCTGCGCCAGCCCCTGCGACGTTGCCGTAGGTTTCCACGAAGATGGACTCGGAGCTGCCAAACACCTTCCACGCCTCTTCGGCCGTGAACGACAGGAACGGCGCCATCCAGCGCAGCATGGCGTGGGTGATGTGGTACAGCGCGGTCTGTGCACTGCGGCGGGCCAGGCTCTTGGGCGCCGTGGTGTACAAGCGGTCTTTCAGCACATCCAGGTAGAAGCCGCCCAGGTCTTCCGAGCAGTACAGCTGCAGCTTGGCCACCACGGGGTGGAATTCATACACCTTGTAGTGCGCCAGCACCTCGGCCTGGAATTCGGTGGCGCGGGTGAGAGCATAGCGGTCGATCTCCAGCATCTGGTCGAACGGCACGGCGTCTGTGGCCGGGTCAAAATCGCTCACGTTGGCCAGTAAGAAGCGCAGCGTGTTGCGGATGCGGCGGTAGGCGTCCACCACGCGCGCCAGGATCTTTTCGTCACCCGCGATGTCACCCGAGTAGTCGCTCGCGGCCACCCACAGGCGGATGATTTCGGCGCCCAGCTTCTTGTTGATCTCTTGCGGGTCGATGCCGTTGCCCAGCGACTTGCTCATCTTGCGGCCCTGGCTGTCCACGGTGAAGCCGTGGGTCAGCAGGCCGCGATAGGGCGCACGGCCTTCCAGTGCGGATGCCAGCAGCAGCGAGCTGTGGAACCAGCCGCGGTGCTGGTCGTGGCCTTCCAGGTACAGGTCGGCCTCGGGGCCCTGGTCGTGGAACTGGGGTGCGTGCGTGCCGCGCAGCACATGGCTGAAAGTGGAGCCAGAGTCGAACCACACTTCCAGGATGTCGGTGCTCTTCGTGTAGTGCGGAGAATCCTCGGCACCCAGGATCTCTTCCACCGTCACGCGGCTCCAGGCCTCGATGCCGCCTTTTTCCACGATGTCTGCGGCCTGGTCCATGATTTCCATGGTGCGCGGATGCAGCTCGCCCGAATCCTTGTGCAGGAAGAACGGGATGGGAACGCCCCAGCTGCGCTGGCGCGAGATGCACCAGTCGGGTCGCCCGGCGATCATGTCGTGCAGGCGGACCTTGCCGTTCTCGGGGTAGAAGCTGGTGTGCTCGATGGCGTCGAGCGCGATCTGGCGCAGCGTCTTGGCGGGCTTCATGTCGGGCTTGGTAAACACTCCTTCGCCTTCGTCCATGCGGATGAACCACTGGGCCGCCGCACGGTAGATCACCGGCGTCTTGTGGCGCCAGCAGTGCGGGTAGCTGTGTGTGATGTCCTTGGTTGTCATCAGGCGGCCCGCGTTGCGCAGGGCTTCGATGATCACCGGCACGGCCTTCCAGATGTGCTGGCCGCCGAACAACGGGAAGTCAGGCGCGTAGGTGCCGTTGCCCTGCACGGGGTTCAGGATCTCGTCGAGCGCCATGCCATGCGCACGGCATGAGTTGAA
Source organism: Acidovorax sp. BL-A-41-H1 (assembly GCF_051942715.1). Lineage (NCBI taxonomy): Bacteria > Pseudomonadati > Pseudomonadota > Betaproteobacteria > Burkholderiales > Comamonadaceae > Acidovorax > Acidovorax sp. BL-A-41-H1. Next base: position 1,383,417 of record NZ_JBPVJQ010000003.1, read on the forward strand.
ATCCTCCAGGCCATAGGCGGGCGAGGAGTGCACGATACCAGTGCCGTCGTCTGCCGTGGCGTAGTCGGCCAGGTACACGGGCGACAGGCGGCGGTAGCCAAAGCTGCCGTCTTCGCTGGCCACGTCGTACAGCGGGTGTTCAAATTCGAGGCCGCCCAGGTTCTTGCCCGGGGTAGTGGCCAGCACGCTGCCCGTGAGGCCGTAGCGCTCCAAGCACGAAGTCACCAGCGGCTCTGCCACGAGCAGGATGCGCTCGCCCGCGTCCACCAGCGCGTAGCTGATCTCGGGGTTCAGGTTCAGCGCCTGGTTGGCAGGGATGGTCCAGGCGGTGGTGGTCCAGATGACCACAAACGCGTCCTTGGCGAGTGCGGGCAGGCCAAAGGCGGCGGCCAGCTTGGCAGGGTCGTGCGATTTGAAGGCCACGTCGAGCGTGGTGCTCTTCTTGTCCTGGTATTCGATCTCGAACTCGGCCAGCGACGAGCCGCAGTCAAAACACCAGTACACGGGCTTGAGGCCGCGGTACACAAAGCCGCGCTCCATCACGCGCTTGAACGCGCGGATTTCGCCCGCCTCGTTGGCGGGGTTCATGGTCTTGTAGGGGTTGTCCCATTCGCCCAGCACGCCCAGGCGCTTGAAGTCCACCATCTGCTGCGCGATCTGCTCGGTGGCGAACGCGCGGCTCTTGGCCTGCATGTCGTCGCGGCTGAGGTTGCGGCCGTGCTTCTTTTCGATGGCGTTCTCGATCGGCAGTCCGTGGCAGTCCCAGCCCGGCACGTACAGCGCGTCAAAGCCTTCCAGCTGGCGCGCCTTGGTGATCATGTCCTTCAGGATCTTGTTGACCGCGTGGCCCATGTGGATCTGGCCGTTGGCGTAGGGCGGGCCGTCGTGCAGGATGAACTTGGGCGCGCCGCGGCGGGCGTCGCGCAGGCGTTTGTAGATGCCCTGGTCTTCCCATTCCTTGACCCAGCCCGGCTCGCGTTTGGGCAGATCGCCGCGCATGGGGAATGTGGTGTCGGGCAGGTTCAGCGTGCTGCGGTAGTCCGTGGCCGGGGTGGCTGCAGAGGATGTGCTGGCGTTGTCGTCGGACATGAGGGAGCCTTAAAACGGGGCGTTCCGGGGCGTGCCCGGAGCAAGAACGGGATTGGAGCGAGGCAGTGGGTCGGGTGGGCCCGCCGTGGCGGGCGCTGCGGGGCGCAGCCGCCTCAAATTCGGTCGCGCGTGGTCTGGCGCCGGGTCTCGGTGTGCAGCGGCGTGCTGTGCTGTGGCGCACGGGCCGATGCAAAGTACGCACGCGCGTTGTCGCAGTCCTTGGCGATACCCGCTGTGAGGGCGTCCAGACCGTCGTATTTCAGCTCGTCGTGCAGTTTGTGCAGCAGTTCCACACGCACGATTTTACCGTACGCCCCCTCGGGGCCCAGCTCGGCGGGCCAGTCCAGGCAGTGGGTCTCCAGCAAGACGCGTCCGCCGTTCACGTCGTTCGGGTCGAGCGAAGGGCGCACGCCCAGGTTGGCCACACCCGGCAGCGGGGCTGCGCCCAGCCCATGCACCAGCACGGCAAAGATGCCGCTGGCGGCGGGCTTCCAGTGGGCAAAGCGCAGGTTGAGCGTGCGAAACCCGTCGCCCGCGCCGGCCGCAGTGGCCCCCAGTTCGCGCCCCAGCTTGCGGCCATGCACCACATGCCCGCTGATCGTGTACGGGCGCCCCAGCAGCCGGGCGGCGGCCTCCATGTCACCCGCGGCCAGGGCCTGCCGGACGGCCGAGCTGGAGACGCGCAGCCCGTGCACCACGTACGAGTTCATCCGCGCCACGTCAAACCCCTGGCGCTGCCCGGCGGCGTCCAGCATGGCGTAGTCGCCCGCGCGCTGGCGTCCGAAGCGGAAATCGTCGCCCACCAGCACGTAGCGGGCGCCCAGGCCCTCCAGCAGCACCTTTTGAATGAACGCCTCGGGCGACTGGGCGGCCAGCCGTGCGTCGAAAGGCAGCACTACCGTCTGCTGCACGCCGCAGCGGGCCAGCTCGGTCAGCTTGTCGCGCAAGGTGCCGATGCGGGCCGGGGCCAGCTCGGGTTTGTTGAGCGCTCCGGCAAAGTAGTCGCGCGGATGGGGCTCGAAGGTCAGCACGCAGCTTTCCACGCCCCGGTGTGCGGCTTCGCTGTTCAGCAGCGCCAGCATGGCCTGGTGACCCCGGTGCACCCCGTCGAAATTACCGATGGTCAGGGCGCAGGCCCGCGCAATGCCCGGATGGTGGAAGCCGCGAAAGATCTTCATCGGTTTGTTATCTTTTTGATAGCAGCTCGCGCGCTCCCAATAAGCGCAGGACGCCAGTCTGTCATCGAATCAGAGTATATTGTGACCGACGGGTGGCCCAGCGCAGGGCTCCCGCGAGACGTCAGCGTTCCGAATCCTTGTGTACTTGTGTTCCAGGAGGCGTGTTTTGAAGGTCTTGAAACTCTCAGCCCAGGGCTTGCCCCAGTCGTGGATCTCGCTCGAACAGGCGGTCATCCACTATGCCGCCGGTGAGGTGCGGTGGGAATCCGGCGCCCACATCGCCCGGTTTCGCGGCGGGTACAACGCCATCACGGGCGAGCAGTCGGTCATTGCCGTCAACAGCATCATTGGCACCAAGGGCGTGCCCGGGATCAACCCCTTCGGCCTCAAGCCCAGCCTGACCAACAGCAAGCTGTTTGCGCGTGACCGCAACGTGTGCGCCTACTGCGGCGGGCACTTTCATGAGGAAGACCTCACGCGCGAGCACATCGTGCCCTTTGCGCGCAACGGGCAGGACCACTGGATGAACGTCGTCACCGCCTGCCGCCCTTGTAACCACCGCAAGGGCCCGCGCACTCCCGAGCAGGCCCACATGCCCTTGCTGTACGCGCCCTACGTTCCCAGCCTGTGGGAAGACTTCATCCTGCGCAACCGCCGCATCCTGGCGGACCAGATGGAGTTCCTGATGGCGCACGTGCCGAGGTCGTCGCGCCTACTGGCGTAGGGGCGCCGTACTCCCGGGGTGCACAAGCCGGTTACGCCGCCGGCTTGTGCGCCGTGACCACGAAGCCCTGAACGGGCTGGCGGTTTTCCTCGCGAAGCACCACGTCTTGGATCTCGACCGTGTCAAAGCCGGCGGCCTTGCACAAAGCTTGCACATGACTGCGCTTGTGTGCGTACCGGCCGCTGGGAAGGAGTGCCAGATCAGCACCGCTTTCGCTGGCCGTTTCGCAGGAGAAGACAAGGATGCCATCCGCTGCGAGGACCCTGTACGCGTTGGGGATGGCCTGCGTCAGGTCACCTGCATAGATGAAGACATCCAGTGCTGCGATCACCTGGTACAGGTCCCCGGGGGTTTCGCTCAGGGCATCGTGCAGGTTCACCGTGTGGAAGCGGTCGTACACGTTGTGCCGGATGGCCTGCTCGATCATCTTGGTGGACAGGTCCACGCCGATTAGAAAGCCTTCGAGTTTCCCCAGACATACGCCCAGCAGCCCCGTGCCGCAGCCCAGATCCAGCACATTGAGCCTCCGGTCCGGATGGCGCGCAAGGATCTTGTCGGCCACCTGCTTGGGCAACTGGTACTTGAGGCTGCGGACCATGTGCACGTCGTAGAACTCGGCCATGTTGTCGAACAGCGGCCTTGAGAGTTCAGCTGGGTACTGCGCAGGCGTTTCCCCCCGGGCCAGCTGTGCGTAGTACTGGTAGACCGCATCGTCCGGAGCCAGCTGGACCAAGGCTTGCGCATCACTGGCTGCCTCGGTGGCACGTCCGGCCGCGATAAAGGCCTGCACGCGGCCCGTCAGCGAAAGAGTATCCGTCGGATTTTCAGACACCAGTTCGCTCCACAGCGCCAGCGACTCATCATGCTGGCCGTGGTCGCTCAGGTCACGTGCCAGCAGGCGGCGCAGCGCCACATCGCCAGGGACCAGCTCGAGCCCGCGGCGCAGGTGGCGCATGGCCATCTCGGTGTGGCCCGCGCGATGGGCAATGTCGATGACGCCAGCCAGCACAATCAGGTTTTTGGGTTCAAGTGCAGCTACCTTTTCAGCCGTATCCACGGCTTCCTGAAACTGGTTTTGCCGGGCCAGCAGCAGTGCCAGCTCCAGCATGCCAGGGCCCCAGGCAGGCGCCAGCGCAACACATTTGCGCAGGGCGTCAAAAGCACCCTTGATGTTGCCGGATTTCTCGGCCATCAATCCGGCCAGCATGAAAAGGCGTGCATCGCCGGGCGACTTCTTCTGGGCCTTGTTGAGCGTGAGGGCTGCTTCTTTCAGTTCGCCTGCGGCAATCTGGGCGCGGGCGGTCTCAAGGTATTGGCGGATCGGATCGGTGGGGAAAGTCGTGGCGCTCATGAACAGGCTCAAGGTAGGGCAGGCCGTGCGGCCAGCGGATGATCGTCGGCATTATCCCGGATCGCCAGGAGCGCCCGTTGCACGCCCGGAGTACAGCGCGGACATGGTGCCGCGCCGGTGACAGGGATGCGCATCCCGACGCCGTCTGGGAACTCCGTTTTTGGCTGCGAGTGAGCAGGCGCCGAAAGCACAGAGCCCGGCAGTGCAGGTGCACCCCGGGCTCCAGTACGCCGATGGCAACGTCTTAGCCGCTGCGCTACTGGCTGATCTCCAGCATCACCACCCGCCCTTCACGCGCAGGCCAGGTCTGGCCAGCCACGCGCTCGCCGTTGAACTCCGCCGTGATCGTGCGCTGGCCGCCCGCCGGCTTGATCTTGGCCGATGCGGCGCCTGCGCCAGCAGGCACCCCGGCAGGCGGGGCGCCGTCCAGCATCATCTTGTCGCGGGCGGGGTCCAGGTAACCGCGGGGGCGGGTGAGCGTGACGACTGAATCTGCCGTCTTGTCTGCATCAGCCATGCGCTCGGCGCGCAGGTGGATGATGTCGCTGCTGCGGGGGAAGCCGCTGCGGTAAATGTGTGTGGTGGCGTAGCCGGGCGCTGAAATCACGAACTCCAGCGGCACGCCAGGCTGGACGTTCAGGGGGCCCCACTGGCCATCCTTGCCAACGGTGGTGCGCAGCAATGCCGCACCTTCACGCGCGCCGGTCGTCGGGTTCGTGGAAAACACCTCCAGCTGTGCGCCGGGCAGGGGCAGGTTGTTGCTGAAGTTGCCGGTCTTTGGGTCCAGCGGGTCCACACCCAGGCCCGTGACCTTGCCGCCCAGCATGACCGTCTTCTCGGCCACGATGGCCGTGGTGGCCGGTGCCTTGCCGGTGATGAAGCGGTAGGTGGCATCAAACGCCACGGTCGAGTACGACGTTTCGCGGTGGTCAATGCCTGCGATCACCACATTGCGGGCTCCCTTGAGTTCGGGGCCAGCGGCCGTCACATTGGTGGGCGTGCCTTTCTGGCCGATCCAGAGGCCGTCGGGCTGGGCAAACTTGTCGTTGTTGTCCGAGCGGATGGTCATCCATTTCACGGGGCCGCTCACTTCATCGCCTGCCGCATTCTTGGGCGCGTTCAGTGCTTTGAGGAACGGCCCGGTGCCTGAAAACTCGTTGCCCTCGCGAAAGCCCGGGATCGCCCACACGCCGTGGTTAGGCGTGCCGCCCAGGATGGCGTGGCTCACGGTCTTGTCGCCGCCGCCGTTGTATATGTAGTTGCGGATGGCGTTGCCGCCGCGCGAGTTGCCCACCAGCACGACCTGGCTGGCGCCGGTGGTTTTGAGGACCTTGTCCACCTCGGCCTTGAGGTAGGCCATGTGTTCTGCCGTCGAGGTGCGGCCCGGCTGGGGCTTGGCATCGTCGTCGCGCGAGAGGGGGTAGGGCACGTCGATGGCGTGCAGGCGCTCGCGCGGCCAGCCGTTGGATTCAAAGCGCCACAGCGTGGTCTGCCACAGCGCGGCTGTGTCGCCATTGCCGTGCACAAAGACGATGGGCGGCGCTTCGGCCAAGCCAGGCCCTTTGGTGGCACAACCGGCCAGGGCCAGGGTGGCTGCCGTGGCTGCCAGCAAAACGGATCGGCGTGGCAACAGGAATGGATGGTTCATAGGGGTGTCTCCGATAAGAAAAAATGCCCGTGGACCGGGGAATCCACGAGCATCGTTTGCGGGTGTTACGCGATTGCGTCAGTTCACATCAGGCAAACACGCCTGCGGTGTCCTGCATGCGGGCCGACACCTCACCTAGGTGGTGCAGGGTGTCGCCAAACGTCATCTCCAACTGCGTGAGCTTCTTGAAATAGTGGCTCACGATGTATTCATCGGTCACGCCGATACCACCATGCAGTTGTACGGCCTGCTGGCCGACAAAGCGCATGGACTGGCCCAGCTGCACCTTGGCGCGGGCCATGGCGGCGCGGCGTTCTGCCGCAGGTGCGCCCAGCTTGAGGCTGGCGTAGTAGCTCATCGAGCGGGCCAGTTCCAGCTGCATCTTCATGTCGGCCACGCGGTGGCGCAACGCCTGGAAGCTGGCGATCACCACACCGAACTGCTTGCGCTGGTTCATGTAGTCGACCGTGGTCGACACGGCCTTGTCCATCACGCCCACCGCTTCGGCGCAGGTGGCAGCAATGCCGGTGTCCACAGCCAGTTCCAGCGCGGCCAAGCCGTCGGTGGTGATGAGCGTGGCCGGCGCGTTGACCAGCTGCAATTCGGCGGCGCGGCTGCCGTCCTGCGTGACGTAGCCTTGGGTGGTGACGCCGCTGGCAGTGCGTTCGACCAGGAAGAGGGCGATCTTGCCGTCGAGCTGTGCAGGCACGATGAATGCGTCGGCGCGATCACCCACGGGCACTACGCTTTTGGTAGCGGTGACGGCATATGCCGCTTGCGCTACAGCCGCTTTTGCTTCGCAAACGTCCAGGCGGTAGCGTGCTTTGCGCTCCTGATGCGCCAGCACTACCAGCGCCTCACCGCTGGCCACGCGGGGCAGCCAGACTGACTGCACGGCCGCTGGCGCGTAGTGCGACAGCACGCTGCTGGCAATGAACGATTGCGCAATCGGCTCCAGCACGATGCCGCGGCCCAGTTCCTCGGCCACCACCATGGCGTCGATGGCGCCCTGGCCCATGCCGTCGTGCTGCTCAGGCACGGTCAGTGCGGTCAGGCCCAGTTCGGCCAGTTCGCTCCAGGCGGCACGGTCAAAGCCACCGGCGGCCACGGCAGCGCGGCGGCGCTCGAACGTGTAGCCCTTGTCCACCCACTTGCGGACGGCGTCGCGCAGTTGTTCCTGGTCGTCAGAAAAATCAAAATCCATGTGTCTCTCCTTATGCGGGCTGGTGGCGCCTTGGCGCTTCATCAACCGGCGTAGCTCTGGCTGAAACCCCCTCCCGGAGGGGGCACGGGGGAGCAGTCCTGTCGCGCAAGGCGCGGACTGTTGTCGGCGTCAGCCGAAAACAGTCTGCGCCACGATGTTCCGTTGAACTTCATTGCTGCCGCCATAGATGGTGGTCTTGCGCAGGTTGAAGTACGTCGAGGCCAGCGGCGCGTTGGCCGTGGCACCGCCGGGGAAGTTGCCTTGCCAGCCCGCTTCCATGGCCTCTTCGATGAAGGGCAGGGCAAAGGGGCCGGCGGCCAGCATCATCAGCTCGGCGTAGCGCTGCTGGATCTCGCTGCCCTTGATCTTGAGCAGGCCCGCGATATCCAGCGAGTTCTTGCCGCTCTTTTCAGCCGAGAGCACGCGCAGCACCATCATTTCCAGCGCGACGATGTCTACCTCCAGCAGGGCAATCTGGTCGCGGAAACGGCTGTCGTCCCACACGCCTTCTGTCTTGGCGATGCGCTTCAAGCGCTCCAGCTCGCGCTTGCTGCGGTTCACGTCGGCAATGTTGGTGCGCTCGTGGCTGAGCAGGTGCTTGGCGTAGGTCCAGCCCTTGTTCTCCTCGCCCACCAGGTTTTCCACCGGTACTTCGACGTTGTCGAAGAACACCTCGTTGACTTCGCATTCGCCATCCAGCAGCTTGATGGGGCGCACGGTCACGCCAGGCGACTTCATGTCCACCAGCAGGAAGCTGATGCCCGTCTGGGGCTTGCCTTCGTTGCTGGTGCGCACCAGGTTGAACATCCAGTCGCCATGCTGGCCCAGCGTGGTCCAGGTCTTTTGGCCGTTGACGATGTACTTGTCGCCCACGCGCTCTGCGCGGGTCTTCACGCTGGCCAGGTCCGAGCCCGATCCGGGTTCGCTGTAGCCCTGGCTCCACCAGACTTCGCCGCTGGCGATACCGGGCAGAAAGCGCTTTTGCTGCTCGGCGTTGCCAAACGCCATGATCACCGGCGCCACCATCACGGGGCCAAACGGGATGATGCGCGGCGCGCCCGCCAGGGCGCATTCCTCTTCAAACAGGTGCTTTTGCACGGCGGTCCAGCCGGGGCCGCCAAACTCTTCGGGCCAGCCAAAGGCCAGCCAGCCTTTTTTGCCCAAAATCTTGGCCCAGCCCTGCATGTCGTCTCGCGTCAGGCGCAGTGCGTTATGCACCTTGTGCGAAATTTCTGCGGGAAGGTTGGCGTGAACCCAGGTGCGAACTTCTTCGCGGAAGGCCTGCTCTTCGGGGGTGAATGCGAGATCCATGCGGTGCGTCTCCTTATGACCCCGCAGTTGTAGCACGGTCGTTCGTTTTATTCCTGTCCGGGTTGTGACATGGGGGCGGGCTCTGGGGTTATGCCCAGCTCGTTGCACAGCCGCTGCACGGTGGCGCGCAGGCTGGCCACTTCTGATTCGAGAGTCTGCACGCGCATGCGCAGGGCATCTGCGCTCCCCGGGCTGGCGGCGCCGGGTTGCCCGCCCGCGGCAGCGGTGGTGTCCACCGGCCCGCACAGCAGATGCGCCCAGCGCTGCTCGCGTGCGCCCGGTGCGCGGGGCAGTTGCACCACCAGGGGGCCGCCTTTTTCGGCGCTGCGCTCCTGCAGTTCGTCGAGGAAAGCTTCCACCGAGGAAATGTCGGCAAAGCGGTACCAGCGCTCGGCATTGATGCGCAACTCGCCCGCCGTCTGGGGGCCGCGCAACATGAGCAGGCCCAGCAGCACGGCCGATTGCTCGGGCACGCCGATGCCGCGCTGAAAGTTGTGCTCCCAGCGGGTCGTGCGGTTGCCGCTGCTTTCAAACGCCAGGGTCAGCAGCTTCAGCGAATCCAGGGCTTCCTGGGCCTCGGCGTCGCTGAGCTGCATCACCGGTTCGCGGCTCGTTTTCTGGTTGCAGCCGGTCAGCAGGCCGTTGAGCGACATGGGGTAGCTGTCGGGCACGGTGCGGGCTTTCTCCATGAGCGTGGCCAGCACGCGGGCCTCGTTGGCGGTCAGGGGGCGGGTGGCGGGGTCGAAGGGCATGGCTGGGATAATCCGGGGCAAATGAACAAGAACATCGTGATTTTGATCTCAGGCGGGGGCTCCAACATGGCGGCCATCGTGCGCACCGCGCAGCAGGAGCACTGGGAGCAGCGCTACGGCGCCCGCGTGGCGGCAGTGATCAGCAACAAGTCAGACGCCCAGGGGCTGGTGTTTGCCAGAGGCCACGGCATTGCCACCGAGGCGCTGGACCACAAGGCGTTTGACAGCCGAGACGCGTTTGATGCCGCGCTGGCGGCCCGCATTGAGAGCTACCAGCCGGCCCTGGTGGTGCTGGCGGGGTTCATGCGCATCCTCACACCGGCCTTTGTGCAGCGCTACACCGGGCGGCTGATCAACATCCACCCGTCGCTGCTGCCCGCTTTCACAGGGCTGCACACCCACCAGCGGGCCATTGACGCAGGCTGCAAGTTTGCGGGCGTCACGGTGCATCAGGTGACCTCCGAGCTGGACGTGGGTCCCATCCTCGACCAGGCCGTGGTGCCGGTGCTGCCCGGCGACACGGCCGACGTGCTGGCGGCGAGGGTGCTGGCCCAGGAACACATCATCTACCCCCGCGCCGTGCGGGCGCTGCTGCAGACGCTCTGATGCGGGCAGCCCGCTCTCTTGGGGCGGGGCGCCGTCATGGCGCAGCGCTCGGCCGGTAATTGCGTAATCCGGTGGCTGTTTGTCATGGAGAGCCTTTTGCTATAAAAAATATAGCTATAGAGGCAATTAAATCAAGCGCTACACCCGGTTTTGACATCAATTCCGGCTGTGGAGGGCTTGCAGGGCTCGCGTTCCAGCACGCCACGGCACGTGGCAACCGGCGACGCCTGCCCGGGTGCAGTGCACCGCAAGGCAATGGCGTCCGCCGCGTTCACGCCGGGTCGTTGCCCGGGCCTTGGTCTGTGCTGATGCTACCCGCCGCGCCTTCGCCCTGTACCGTTCCGCAGCGCTCAAACCGGGGGCGCCGCACGCCGTCCACCACCACGTCTTCAGCAAACATCGCCGCGGGGCGCACCCACAGACCATGCTGGCCGTACAGGGCCCGGTACACCGTCATGGGCTCCAGCGTTTCGCTGTGGCGCGCTGTGCCGACCACTTCGTAGAGCATGCCCTTGTAGTGGCGGTACAGCCCTGGCGGGGTGCTGGCAGGCAGGGGGGCAAGGTCGTTGTCGTTCATGGTTAGGATGGCGGCTGAAAAGAATCAACCCGGATGAAGAGAGGGAGTGCCCGTGGATCAGGCAGATTTTGTGCACCTGGTGCGCTTGAGCGAGCTGGCCAGCGCCGATAACAGCCGCAGCTACCGGTTGCGGGTGGCGGCGTTCGCTGCGCTGGGCTACGCCTGGGTGCTGGGTTGTCTGGGGCTGGCCATCGGCATTTTCGCCTGGGTGCTGCCGCAGTTGCTGTCCGGGCGGTTTCGCTTCTTCATGCTGTGGGCGCTGCTGGGTGCGGCGGGCCTGCTGTGGATCAGCGTGCGTGCGCTGTGGGTGCGTGCCGAAAAGCCATCGGGCGTCGAGGTGACAGCGCTGGAAGCGCCCGACCTGTTCGAGGCGCTCGAGCGCATCCGCCGCAAGATCAAGGGCCCGCCCATCCACAAGGTCACGCTCAATGACGAGTTCAACGCCAGCATCCAGCAGCTGCCGCGCTTTGGCCTGCTGGGCGGTTCGGTCAACCACCTGACCATCGGCCTGCCCTTGCTGCTGGCCCTGGACCGCCCCCGGTTCATCGCCGTGCTGGCGCACGAATACGGTCATCTGCGCGGCGACCACGGCCGGTTTGCCGCCTGGATCTACCGCACGCGGCTGTCGTGGATGCGCCTGAACCACAGCCTGGCCGACGATGAAGGCCCCGTGGCCGCGGCCACGCAGCTGTTCATGCGCTGGTACTTTCCGCGTTTTTCGGCCAAGACCTTTGCCCTGGCGCGGCAGGACGAATACGAGGCCGACCGCATTGCAGGACGCCTGCTCGGGCGCGAGGTGGCAGCGGCTGCGCTCATCGAGATCGAAGTACGCGGGGCCTGGCTGCAGTCGGAGTTCTGGGGCAGCCACTGGAGTGCGGCCGCCGGCAATCCGCTGCCCGTGGGCCCCTACCGCAGCATGCGCAAGCTGCTGGCCGTACCGCCCGATGCCGCCTTTGCCGCAGATACCCTGCGGCAGGGGCTCAAGCGCCTGAGCAATCTGGATGACACGCATCCGGGCCTGCGGGACCGCGTCGAAGCGCTAGACACGGCGCCCACCCTGCCCGAATGGTCTCGCGGTACGGCGCTGGGGCTGCTGGGCGCCGAAGCCAGGCGCTGGGTGGCGTACTTCGACAAGCAATGGTGCCGCGACAACGCCACCGAATGGAAGCTGCACCACGCCCGGCTGGGCCGGGTGCGCGAGCGTGTGCAGGCGCTGGAAGCCGCCAGACCACAGGCCAGCGCGACCGAGCTGGTGGAACTGGCACGCCTCAAGCGCAACCTTGATCCGCGTGCCGCGGTGCAGGACCTGTACGAGCTGGCGTTGGAGCGCAGTGCCGAGCACCCGGCCGCACTGCGTGGCCTGGTGACGTGTCTCGGTGACGATGACCGCGACGCCAAGCTGGCCCTCTTGAACCGGCTTTGGGAGACGGGCAGCAACGACCGCTACTGGGCGGCGCGCACGGCGCTGGCCGAGCTGGAAACCCCGCGCCTGGGGCTGGATCACGACGCTGCGGCCTTCAAGCAATGGCGCAAGCGGCTGGAGCGTGCGCAGGAGTCCGAAGAGCGCGCGTGGGAAGAGCTTTCGGCGGCGTCGTTCTTCAGCCAGATCACGCGCAACGACCTGAGCCCGTTCGAGCTGGCAGAAGTTCAGGCTGAGCTGTCGCGCTGCGCACCGGTGCGCCGCTGCTGGCTGGTGCGCAAGAACCTGCGGGAGCACGCACAGCGCCGTGCGTATCTCGTGTTTCTGGAGCTACCCGATATGGACGACGAAAGTCGCTACCACCTGTGCCGATCGCTTGAACGCAGCCTCAGTCTGCCCGGCCCCGCGATGGCCCTCTGGGCAGGTGAATCGCCAACGCTCAAGGATATCGAGCGCTCGGCATTCGAGCCGGTGTACACCCGCTGAAGATCGTTGGGCGCGGCCCGTCTGGTGGCTGATTTTCGTTGGGTCCTGCGTGCCGCGCCGCGGGCTTGTGCCGGCGGGCTGGCGCGGCCCAGACGGTGGGGATGGGACAATCGGGGGATGCATCCCAAAGTTCTTCTCGATGCCTGCGCCGAACTGGTCAGGCTCACCCTTACGTTTGAACACCCCGCCGACGCGGTGGTGTCGCGTTTCTTTCGTGACAACCGGGGCCTGGGGCCCCGCGAGCGCGCCACGCTGGCCGAAACGGTCTACACCGTGCTGCGCAAGAAGCTGCTGTTTGACCACATGGCTCCCTCGGGCTCCGGCCCCAAGGAGCGCCGCCTGGCGATACTCGGTTTCCATGGCCCGCGCGACTTCCTCAAGAGCGCCCTGACCGACCAGGAAAAAAACTGGCTGGACCAGTGCGACGCCGTCACTGTCGATGACCTGATGGAGCGCCACCGGCACAACCTGCCCGAGTGGCTGGTCAAGCCCCTGAAGGACCAGCTGGGCGACGACTTCTGGCCCTTGGTGGAAAGCCTGGCCCACAGCGCGCCCCTGGACCTGCGCGTCAACGCGCTGAAAGACAAGCGGGCCGATGTGCAAAAAGAGCTGGCCAAAGCTGGCATCAAGGCCACCCCCACGCCGTATTCGCCCTGGGGCCTGCGCATTGATGACAAGCCTGCGCTGACCAAGCTCGACGCTTTCACCCGCGGCGCCATCGAGGTGCAGGACGAAGGCTCGCAGTTGCTGGCGCTCATGCTCGACGCCAAGCGCGGCGAGATGGTGGTGGACTTCTGTGCTGGCGCGGGCGGCAAGACGCTGGCCATTGGCGCCAGCATGCGCAGCACCGGGCGGCTGTATGCCTTTGACGTGTCGGCCCACCGGCTGGATGCCCTGAAACCCCGCCTGGCGCGCAGCGGTTTGTCAAACGTGCACCCCGCCGCCATTGCCCATGAGCGCGATGACCGCGTCAAGCGTCTGGCGGGCAAGATCGACCGCGTGCTGGTGGATGCGCCCTGCTCGGGCCTGGGCACGCTCAGGCGCAACCCCGACCTCAAGTGGCGCCAGTCGGCCTCATCGGTCGAGGAGCTGGTGGCCAAGCAGACCGCCATCCTCGCGAGCGCCGCCCGCCTGCTCAAGCCCGGTGGTCGTCTGGTGTATGCCACCTGCAGCATCCTGCCGCAGGAAAACGAAGCCATTGCCGAGGCGTTCGGCGCCGCGCACCCGGATTTTGAACTGCTGGACGCTGGTGCGCTGCTGGAGCAGCTCAAGGTGCACGATGCCCAGGCACTGTGCGCTGGCGGAGAGTCGGGCAGTGCCTACCTGCGCCTGTGGCCGCACCGGCACCAGACCGACGGCTTTTTTGCCGCTGCCTGGATCAAAAAGGATTGACCTACACCGTGTGCCCTGGAGCGACTTGCCTCCGTGGCGCCTTGCCAGAGATTCGGGAAGCCACTCCAAAGCGCTTAAGCCCGCGTAAAACTGTGGTTACGGTTGAACTGTGGAAGGGGCCTGGCCTCTAAAATTGAGCCACTGCTCGCTAGTGTGCAGGTGGTTTTGTCGTGAAGGTTTTTGAATATGTTGTTACCCGACTGGGTTGTGCTGAACGCTGCGATTGACTGGCTGGGCCACGGTCTCTGGAATCTGGCCTGGTGGCAGATCGTTCTGTACACGCTGGCCACCACCCACATCACGATCGCGGCCGTCACGATCTTCCTGCACCGCGCGCAGGCCCACCGCGCCCTGGATCTGCACGCCATTCCGTCGCATTTCTTCCGTTTCTGGCTGTGGATCGGCACCGGCATGGTCACCAAGGAATGGGTGGCCATCCACCGCAAGCACCACGCCAAGTGCGAAACCGTGGATGACCCGCACAGCCCGCAAACCCGCGGGCTGGACACCGTGATGTGGCGCGGCGCCGAGCTGTACCGTGCCGAATCCAAAAACGCCGAGACGATCAAGAAGTTCGGCCATGGCACGCCGGACGACTGGATGGAGCGCAACGTGTATACGCGCTTTGGCTGGCAGGGCGTTGGCCTGATGCTGATCGTGAACCTGGCACTGTTCGGCGCGCTGGGCGCTGCCGTGTGGGCCGTGCAGATGCTGTGGATTCCTTTCTGGGCAGCGGGCGTCGTCAATGGCGTGGGCCACTACTGGGGCTACCGCAACTTCGAGGCGCAGGACGCCAGTACCAACCTGTCGCCTTGGGGCATCATCATTGGCGGCGAGGAGCTGCACAACAACCACCATACCTATCCCACCGCTGCCAAGTTCTCCGTCAAGCCTTACGAGTTCGACATTGGCTGGGTCTACATCAGCCTGATGCGCAAGGTGGGCTGGGCCACCGTCAAGAAGGTGCCGCCCAAGTTGCAGCGGGGCGACATCAAGCCCGTGGCCGACGAAAAGACGCTGGAGGCCTTGATTGCCAATCGCTACGAGGTGATGGCTGGTTACGCCCGTGGCGTGCGCCAGGCGTGCCAGGAAGAAATTGCGGCCCTGAAGGCGCGCCAGGCCGACGTGTCGGTGCTGCAGGCGGCCAAGCGCTGGCTGCACCGCGACACCGAAAAGGTGCCCGCCGTGGCGCTGCCCCAGCTGGCGCAAGCCCGTGCTGCTTACCCCACGCTGGACAAGATGGTGACCATGCGCGAAGAGCTGCGCCAGCTGTGGCTCAATACCTCGCAGTCGCGCGAGCAGCTCACGGCCGACCTGCAGGCGTGGTGCCGCCGCGCCGAGGAAAGCGGTATTGCCGCGCTGCGCGATTTTTCGATCGGCCTGCGGGCTGCAAAGGCCTGACGGCCGTTCCCCGTCGACTCGCTGCAGGACAAACCGCCGCCGGGCGAAAGCCGGTGGCGGTTTTTTTGTTTCTGGAGCAGCTCGGCGTCGTTGCTGTCTCATCCGCCCAACCGTTCCCGGCACGGTTTGGCTTGTCGGCTCGTTGGCAGGAAGGCCCTCATCGAAAGGCCGGACGGCTTTGCGTTCGGCCTGGAGTGGGCTTGCCGTAATGCTGGGCCACCGATCCCTCGCCAAGCGCATGTTGCGTATCTGGGGAAGCCCGGCGGAACCTCAACTCAATCTAAAGACCGACCATGAAAAAAGCCGCCGGGCATTGCTGCCAGGCGGCTTTTGCAGAAAGCGAGGCTGAATTACTTCAGCTTCATTTCCTTGTATTCCACATGCTTGCGAGCCTTGGGATCAAATTTCATGATCAGCATTTTCTCGGGCATGGTCTTCTTGTTCTTCGTCGTCGTGTAGAAGTGACCGGTACCCGCAGTGGATTCCAGCTTGATCTTGTCGCGTCCGCCTTTGCTTGCCATGGTGCTTCTCCTTAAGCCTGACCACGTGCGCGCAGGTCTGCGAGCACTGAGTCGATACCGTTCTTGTCGATCAAACGCAGGGCAGCGCTCGAAACGCGCAGGCGAACCCAGCGGTTTTCGGTCTCGACCCAGAAACGGCGGTATTGCAGGTTCGGCAGGAACCGGCGCTTGGTTTTGTTGTTGGCGTGGGAAACGTTGTTCCCAGTCATGGGCTTCTTGCCCGTTACGTCGCAGACGCGTGCCATGAGGACACTCCGATACTTTTTAACGGCCATTTGCGGGCGCCCCGGCGTGATGCACAGGGCTCGCTAGCGACCTCACCTCGCCAGAAAGGGTGGCGGTAACCCGATTGCCGATCCGAGGATGCCCATCGCAGACGGGCAGAAATCAGCAAAGCCGCGGATTATAGCCTGCGGCACATCGCTGTGTCCAGCCAGCGCCGCGGCGTAAGCGACGGAGGTACAGCGCTTTGCCGCTTGGCCGTGTGCCGCCGTCCTGAAACCTCAGGATTCCTGTTCCAGAAAGCGCTGGGCATCCAGCGCGGCCATGCAGCCCGTACCAGCGCTGGTGATGGCCTGGCGGTACACATGGTCCTGCACGTCACCGGCTGCAAACACACCGGGCACGCTCGTTTGCGTGGCAAAACCCTTGAGGCCGCCCTGCGTGATGATGTAGCCGTTTTCCATGGCCAGCTGGCCCTGAAAGATCTCGGTATTGGGCGCATGGCCGATGGCAATGAAGCAGCCTTGCAGGGCGATGTCCTGCGTGCTGCCGTCCTGCGTGCTCTTGATGCGGATGCCGGTCACGCCGGTGTTGTCGCCCAGCACCTCGTCCAGCGTGTGGAACAGCTTGAGCTCGATCTTGCCGGCCGCGACCTTGTCGTTGAGCTTGTCCACCAAGATGGGCTCGGCCTTGAACTTGTCGCGGCGGTGCACCAGGGTGACCTTGCGGGCAATGTTCGACAGGTACAGCGCTTCCTCGACCGCGGTGTTGCCGCCGCCGATCACGCACACGTCCTGCTCGCGGTAGAAGAAACCGTCACAGGTCGCGCAGCCCGACACGCCACGGCCCATAAAAGCCTCTTCCGACGGCAGGCCCAGGTATTTGGCCGATGCGCCGGTGGCAAGGATCAGTGCATCGCAGGTGTAGGTGCCGCTGTCGCCGGTGAGTGTGAACGGGCGCTTGCTGAAGTCGACCTTGTTGATGTGATCGAACACCACCTGCGTCTTGAAGCGCTCGGCATGCTCCAGAAAGCGCTGCATCAGCTCGGGGCCCTGCACGCCATGCACGTCGGCGGGCCAGTTGTCCACTTCGGTGGTGGTCATCAGCTGGCCGCCCTGAGCCATGCCGGTGATCAGGACCGGGTTGAGGTTGGCGCGGGCGGCGTAGACGGCAGCGGTGTAGCCGGCAGGGCCGGAGCCGAGGATCAGAACTTTCGCGTGTTGGGTGGTAGACATGGTGAAGCCTGTGTTTTGCGCCCTCCATCGGGGCGCTGTTGGGAAAACTGGGGGTCTTGGGAGCCTCTGCATCAATCAGCGCGCCGTGTGCATCTGCGGGCTCGGGCGGTCTGCGGCGTTGCAAATACTCGCCATAGCTGAGCTATGGCTGCGTTTTGCGCCTCGCAGCCCATCCCGATCCGCAGCGCACACTACCGCTTGATTGGTGCAGAGGCTCCCCACCCATCGAGTATCAACCGGCCGTGGCCCGTATCGACAGCCCCGTTTTCAATCGTGCCGATTGTAAGAAGCCATCGATAACCTTGCGATGGTGCGCGGCCCGCGCCTGCGGCCTGGCGGATGCGCCCGCGCGTTACATCTGCTCGCGGATGGCTTGCGGTAAGCTCGCTGCGCACGCTTATGACCTATTCCCTCAATACCCTGAATGCATCGGCTGCGGCCAAGTCGCCGCCGCGCACGGGCGCTGCGCGCTTCGGGCATGAAATCGCGTTGATCGTCGGCATTCTGGCGCTCGTCTTCTGGCTGCTGGCACTGGTCAGCTACTCCGCGCAGGACGCTGCGTGGTCCACCTCGGGTGCCAGCGATGCGCGCATGGTGTCCAACTGGGCGGGCCGTTCCGGGGCCTGGCTGGCCGATGCCAGCTACTTTGCATTCGGGTTTTCGGTGTGGTGGTGCGTGGCTGCAGCGGTCTGCGCGTGGCTGTCGTCCCTGGCGCGGTGGATGCGCGGCGGCGAGATGCCGCCAGGTGCGCTGAGCCCGCTGCAGAGGCGTTCGCTGTTCTGGCTGGGTTTGGTAGCCCTGATGTGCGCCAGCACGGCGCTGGAGTGGTCGCGCCTGTACCGTTTCGAGGCGTTCTTGCCCGGTCACGCCGGGGGCGTTCTGGGGTATCTCACCGGTCCTGCCAGCGTCAAGTGGCTGGGCTTCACAGGTTCGGGCCTCTTGGCCATTGTGCTGGCAGTGCTGGGCGCAGCGATGGTGTTCCGCTTTTCGTGGGGGCAAGTGGCCGAGCTGCTGGGCGGCCGCATCGATGCACTGGTGCAGTCGCGCCTGGCGCGGCGCGAGGTGGCAAAGGATGTGGCCGTGGGCCGCAAGGCTGCCCGCGAGCGCGAGGTGGTGGTGCTGGAAGAGCGCACCGAGAGTGAGGAGCACCACCCCGAGCCTGTGCAGATCATCGAGCCTGTACTGGCCGACGTGCCGCAAAGCACCCGCGTGGTGAAAGAGCGCCAGAAGCCGCTGTTCACCGAAATGCCTGACAGCAAGCTGCCGCTGGTTGACCTGCTTGACGGCCCCCTGCTGCGCCAGGAAACCGTGGCCCCCGAAACGCTGGAGATGACCAGCCGCCTCATCGAGAAAAAGCTCAAGGACTTTGGCGTGGAAGTGCGTGTCGTGGCCGCCATGCCCGGCCCGGTGATCACGCGCTACGAGATCGAGCCCGCCACGGGCGTGAAGGGCTCGCAGATCGTGGGTCTGGCCAAGGACCTGGCGCGCTCGCTCAGCCTGGTGTCGATCCGCGTGGTCGAGACCATCCCCGGCAAGAACTACATGGCGCTGGAACTGCCCAACGCCAAGCGCCAGTCGATCCGGCTGTCCGAAATTTTGGGCTCGCAGGTGTACCACGAGGCCAAGAGCATGCTCACCATGGGCCTGGGCAAGGATATCGTGGGCAACCCGGTGGTGGCTGATCTCGCCAAGATGCCGCACGTGCTGGTGGCCGGTACCACGGGCTCGGGCAAATCGGTCGGGATCAACGCCATGATCCTGTCGCTGTTGTACAAGGCCGAGGCGCGTGATGTGCGCCTCTTGATGATCGACCCCAAGATGCTGGAAATGTCGGTCTACGAAGGCATCCCGCACCTGCTGGCGCCCGTGGTCACCGACATGAAGCAGGCCGCGCACGGCCTGAACTGGTGCGTGGCCGAGATGGAACGCCGCTACAAGCTCATGAGCAAGCTGGGCGTGCGCAACCTGGCGGGCTACAACGTCAAGATCGACGAGGCCAAGGCGCGCGAGGAATTCATCTACAACCCCTTCAGCCTCACGCCCGAAGAGCCTGAGCCGCTGCAGCGCCTGCCGCACATCGTGGTCATCATCGATGAGCTGGCCGACCTGATGATGGTGGTGGGCAAGAAGATCGAGGAGCTGATCGCCCGCCTGGCGCAAAAGGCGCGGGCCGCGGGCATCCACCTGATCCTGGCCACCCAGCGCCCCAGCGTGGACGTGATCACGGGCCTGATCAAGGCCAACATTCCGACCCGCATCGCGTTCTCGGTGGGCTCCAAGATCGACAGCCGCACGATCCTCGACCAGATGGGCGCCGAGGCACTGCTGGGCATGGGCGACATGCTCTACATGGCCAGCGGCACCGGCCTGCCGATCCGCGTGCACGGCGCCTTTGTGTCGGACGAAGAAGTACACCGTGTCGTCAGTTACCTCAAGCAGCAAGGGGAGCCGGACTACATAGAAGGTGTGCTGGAGGGCGGAACCGTGGACGGCGACAGCGATCTGACTGGAGACGGCGGCGGTGAAGGAGGCGAAAAGGACCCCATGTACGACCAGGCCGTCGAAGTGGTGCTCAAGGACCGCAAGGCCAGCATCTCCTATGTGCAGCGCAAGCTGCGCATTGGCTACAACCGCTCGGCCCGCCTGCTGGAAGACATGGAAAAGGCGGGCCTCGTCAGCGGCTTGACCACCAGTGGTCAGCGCGAAGTGCTGGTGCCCAACCGCAGCGAATGACGGACCGGACCGCAAGGCCGGTCCGCACCCCTCACAGGAGTTTCCGTTGAAAAAGATCGCTACTGCAATTTTGATAGCTGCCGCGGCAAGCGCAGCAAGCGCTGACGGCATGAAAAGCCTGGAATCCTTCATGAAGGGCACGCAGACCGGCCGCGCAGACTTCACCCAGACGGTGACCTCGCCGCCCAAGGACGGCCAGGCCGCTCGCAGCAAGACGTCCACCGGCAGCTTCGAGTTCCAGCGGCCCGGCCGCTTCAAATTTGTGTACAAGAAGCCGTTCGAGCAGACCATCGTGGCCGACGGCCAGACGCTGTGGCTGTATGACGCCGACCTGAACCAGGTCACCCAGCGCGCGCAGGCGCAGGCACTGGGCAGCACGCCCGCGGCGCTGCTCGCCTCGGCGCCAGACCTCAGCGCGCTCAAGGCCGAATTTGCGCTCGAATCAGCGCCCGACCAGGATGGTATGCAGTGGGTGCAGGCCACGCCAAAGGGCAAGGACGGCCAGCTCAAGAGCGTGCGGGTGGGGTTTACGGGCGACCGGCTGGCAGCGCTCGACATCCTGGACAGCTTCGGCCAGCGCTCGCTGATCCGGTTCAACGCCATGCAGGCCAATGCGGCGCTGCCCGCCACCACGTTCCAGTTCAAGCCGCCGGCAGGCGCGGATGTGGTTCGCCAGTGATTTGCTTCAAAAAGCATAGCAGCAGGGGCAATTGAAACGTGCGCCTGCCCCCGTTTTGGCTTCAAACTGCGTGATTTAGAGAGACAGGACACCCCCATGGCAGCACGTGGTGCCACCGCTCCCCATCCGCGACAGCCAGGGCATCAGGCCCACCAGGCCCACCCGTCAGCCCACCAGCCGCTGGCCGAGCGCCTGCGGCCTCGCACCCTGGGCGAGGTGATTGGCCAGCAGCATGTGCTGGGACCAGGCATGCCGCTGCGCCTCGCGTTTGAATCGGGCCGCCCGCACAGCTGCATCCTGTGGGGCCCGCCGGGCGTGGGCAAGACGACTATCGCGCGGCTGATGGCAGATGCCTTCGACGCGCAGTTCATCAGCATCAGCGCCGTGCTGGGCGGGGTCAAGGACATCCGCGAGGCCGTCGAGCGGGCCGAAGCTGCGCGTGATGGCCTGATGCAGCAGCGCACGATCGTCTTCGTGGATGAAGTTCACCGCTTCAACAAGAGCCAGCAGGATGCCTTCCTGCCGCACGTCGAATCCGGTTTGTTCACCTTCATCGGCGCCACCACCGAAAACCCGTCGTTCGAGGTCAATTCGGCTCTGCTGTCGCGCGCGGCTGTCTATGTGCTGCAGCCGCTGTCCGAAGCCGATTTGAAGCAGATTGTGGCGCTGGCCCAGGCAGAAAATGCCTTGCAAGCTATAGAAAGTGTAGCAATTGACAGGCTGGTAGCCTATGCTGACGGCGACGCGCGGCGCCTGCTGAACACGCTGGAAACACTGGCCATGGCGGCCACGCAGGAGAAGCTGGCCGAGATCACCGACGACTGGCTCCTCAAGGTGCTGGGCGAGCGGATGCGCCGCTACGACAAGGGCGGCGAGCAGTTCTACGACACCATCAGCGCGCTGCACAAGGCAGTGCGCGGCTCCGACCCCGACGCCGCGCTGTACTGGCTGGTGCGAATGCTCGACGGCGGGGCCGACCCCCGCTACATGGCCCGGCGGCTGGTGCGCATGGCCAGCGAGGACATCGGCTTGGCCGACCCGCGCGCCCTGCGCCTGGCACTGGATGCCACCGAGGTCTACGAACGCCTGGGCAGCCCCGAGGGCGAGTTGGCGCTGGCCGAGTGCGTGGTCTACTTGGCCGTGGCGCCCAAGTCGAACGCTGTGTACAAGGCCTACAACGCCGCTCGCGCCCGGGTGAAGCAGGACGGCACCCGCCCCGTGCCCATGCACCTGCGCAATGCACCGACAAAGCTCATGAAGCAGCTCGACTACGGCAAGGGTTACCGCTACGCGCACGACGAGGAGGGGGGCTTCGCTGCCGGCGAAAACTACCTGCCCGAGGGCATGCCCGCGCCCGGTTTCTACCAGCCCGTCGAGCGCGGTATGGAAATCAAGATCGCACAGAAACTGCGTGAGCTGCAAGCGCGCAATGCCCGCGCAGACACCTTGGCACCCGTGCCGGATGGTGGTCGCAACGCTGCCGATAGCGCATCAGACTGAAACTCCCGGCCTGCCGGCAAGTACGTTATGCCAATTCGGCATCGTGAGGGTAATAAGTTTGCACATCAATTATCCTGCTTGCATCACGACGGCTTATGAATTGCGTTGCGCACTGATGTGCCCAAAACCCGAGGGAAAACCCCGTCCGGCCTGCAATGGGCCACTTGGGTGTACTCGCTACAATTCCGACCACAAACCCGCACAGCTGCACTTCTGGCGGGTTTTTTGCTAGATGGCAGTCGGGCCCACAAGGCTGTACCGATTCCGGTGCCTGAGCGGTGGGTACGTCACAAACGAAGGACTTCTCTTATGGAAATTTTGCTGCAACAGATCATCAACGGTCTGGTACTGGGCAGCATGTATGCCTTGATAGCCTTGGGCTACACCATGGTGTACGGCATCATTCAACTGATCAACTTCGCCCACGGCGAAGTGCTGATGATCGGTGCTCTGACCAGCTGGAGCTGCATCGGGATGATGCAGGCAGCCATGCCCGGAGCGCCGGGCTGGACCATCCTGCTGCTGGCCACGATCATCGCCTGCGTGGTCGCGGCCGCGCTCAACTTCGTGATCGAGAAAGTGGCCTACCGCCCGCTGCGCAACAGCCCGCGCCTTGCACCGCTGATCACTGCCATCGGCATGTCGATCCTGCTGCAGACGCTGGCCATGATCATCTGGAAGCCCAACTACAAGCCCTATCCAACGATGCTGCCCAGCGCACCTTTCGAGGTGGGCGGCGCCTACATCACGCCCACCCAGATCCTGATCCTGGGTGTGACGGCGGTGGCACTGGCTTCGCTGATGTACCTGGTCAACCACACCAATCTGGGCCGCGCAATGCGCGCCACCGCAGAGAACCCCCGTGTGGCGTCGCTCATGGGCGTCAAGCCCGACATGGTGATCTCGGCAACGTTCATCATCGGCGCCGTCCTGGCGGCCATTGCCGGCATCATGTATGCGTCCAACTACGGTACCGCCCAGCACACCATGGGATTCCTGCCCGGCCTCAAGGCCTTCACGGCAGCCGTGTTCGGCGGCATCGGCAACCTGGCTGGCGCGGTAGTGGGCGGCATTTTGCTGGGCCTCATTGAAGCCATCGGTTCGGGCTACATCGGCACCCTCACGGGCGGCCTGCTGGGCAGCCACTACACCGACATCTTTGCGTTCATCGTGCTCATCATCATCCTGACGCTGCGCCCATCGGGCCTGCTGGGTGAGCGTGTAGCAGACCGTGCCTGAGGAATTGCACACATGAAGAACACCAAAACCAACTGGATCCTCGGCGCCGTCGCGCTGCTGGTGCTGCCGCTGATCCTGCAATCGTTCGGCAACGCCTGGGTGCGCATTGCCGACTTGGCACTGCTGTACGTGCTGCTGGCCCTGGGCCTGAACATCGTGGTCGGCTATGCCGGTCTGCTGGACCTGGGCTACGTGGCTTTCTACGCCGTGGGCGCCTATCTGTTTGCGCTGATGGCATCGCCACACCTGGCGGACAACTTTGCGGCCTTTGCCGCCATGTTCCCCAACGGCTTGCACACGTCGCTGTGGCTGGTCATACCGTTAGCGGCGCTCCTTGCGGCGTTTTTCGGGGCCCTGCTCGGCGCTCCCACGCTCAAGCTGCGCGGTGACTACCTGGCCATCGTGACGCTGGGCTTCGGCGAAATCATCCGCATCTTCCTGAACAACCTGGACCACCCCGTCAACCTGACCAACGGCCCCAAGGGCCTGGGCCAGATCGACTCGGTCACGATTTTCGGGCTGGACCTGGGCAAGCCACTGGCGCTGTTCGGCTTCGACATCAGCTCGGTCACGCTGTACTACTACCTGTTCCTGGTGCTGGTGGTGGTGTCGGTCATCATCTGCTATCGCCTTCAGGATTCGCGCATCGGTCGCGCCTGGATGGCCATCCGCGAAGACGAAATCGCAGCGAAGGCCATGGGCATCAACACCCGCAACCTCAAGCTGCTGGCCTTCGGCATGGGCGCTTCGTTCGGTGGTGTATCGGGTGCCATGTTCGGCGCGTTCCAGGGCTTCGTCTCGCCCGAGTCCTTCAGCCTGATGGAGTCGGTGATGATTGTTGCGATGGTGGTGCTGGGCGGTATCGGCCACATCCCTGGCGTGATTCTGGGCGCGGTGCTGCTGTCTGCCCTGCCCGAGGTGCTGCGCTATGTGGCAGGCCCGCTGCAGGCCATGACGGACGGACGCCTTGACTCGGCCATCCTGCGCCAGCTGCTGATTGCGCTGGCCATGATCGTGGTCATGCTGATGCGGCCGCGCGGCCTGTGGCCCGCGCCCGATCACGGCAAGAGCCTCACGCAGAAGACCTGAACACCGCAGAAAGTTAGAACATGGCAGAGAACATCCAGAATCCGGCCGACGTGGTGCTGCGGGTATCGGGCATTTCCAAGCGATTTGGGGGCCTGCAGGCCCTGTCCGATGTGGGCATCACCATCGAGCGTGGCCAGGTCTACGGCCTGATCGGGCCGAATGGCGCCGGCAAGACGACCTTTTTCAACGTGATCACGGGGTTGTACACCCCCGACAGCGGCAAGTTCGAGCTGGCTGGCAAGCCCTACGAGCCCACGGCCGTGCACGAAGTGGCCAAGGCAGGCATTGCCCGAACCTTCCAGAACATCCGGCTGTTTGCCGAGATGACGGCGCTCGAGAACGTGATGGTGGGCCGCCACATCCGTACCAAGTCCGGACTGCTGGGCGCTATCCTGCGCACCAAGGGTTTCAAGGAAGAAGAGGCCGCCATCGCCAAGCGCGCGCAGGAGCTGCTGGACTACGTCGGCATCGGCAAGTTTGCGGACTACAAGGCGCGCACGCTCAGCTACGGCGACCAACGCCGCCTGGAGATCGCCCGCGCCCTCGCTACCGATCCGCAGCTCATTGCGCTGGACGAGCCCGCAGCCGGCATGAACGCCACCGAAAAGGTCCTGCTGCGCGAGCTGATCGACCGTATCCGCAAGGACAACCGCACCATCTTGCTTATTGAGCACGATGTGAAGCTGGTGATGGGCCTGTGCGACCGTGTGACGGTGCTCGACTACGGCAAGCAGATCGCTGAAGGCACGCCTGCCACCGTACAGAAGAACGAAAAAGTGATTGAGGCCTATCTGGGCACCGGAGGACATTGAGAATGGCCGAAAAATCCAACAAGGTACTGCTGCAGGTCAAGGGCCTGAAAGTGGCCTACGGCGGTATCCAGGCCGTCAAGGGCGTCGATTTCGAAGTGCGCGAGGGTGAACTGGTTTCGCTGATCGGCTCCAATGGCGCCGGCAAGACCACCACCATGAAGGCCATCACCGGCACGCTGGGCCTGAACGACGGCGACATCCTGTACCTGGGCCAGAGCATCAAGGGCAAGGGCGCGTGGGACCTGGTCAAGCAGGGCCTGGTGATGGTGCCGGAAGGCCGCGGCGTTTTTGCCCGCATGACCATCACAGAGAACCTGCAGATGGGCGCCTACACGCGCCGCGACAAGGCAGGTATCCTCGCCGACATCGAAAAGATGTTCACGATCTTCCCGCGCCTGCGCGAACGCAAGGACCAGCTGGCAGGAACCATGTCGGGCGGCGAACAGCAGATGCTGGCCATGGGCCGCGCGCTGATGAGCCAGCCCAAGGTGCTGCTGCTTGATGAGCCTTCCATGGGCCTGTCACCCATCATGGTGGACAAGATCTTCGAAGTGGTGCGCGACGTGTACGCCCTGGGCGTGACGGTGCTGCTCGTCGAGCAGAACGCCAGCCGGGCGCTGGCCATTGCCGACCGTGGCTACGTGATGGAGTCTGGCCTGATCACCATGACCGGTCCGGGCAACGACTTGCTCAACGATCCCAAGGTTCGCGCCGCCTATCTGGGCGAGTGAGGATACGGGGGCAGGGCGGGCTGTTCAGCCCCCCAGCCTTTTGGCAGCGGGCGGTGCACTTCGCGCCGTTCAAGCGCCGCAGGCGCCCAGCAAAAAGCCGCACAGCATTGATGCCGTGCGGCTTTTTTTATGGTCTGGCAGTTTGCTGGGTGCTGTCGTTCGACGCTGCCCTCGCGCTGCGCTACGCCCCTGGTCAGTACCGGTACTGCACGCCCAGTGTGGTCAGGTCCACGTCCGACTTGCCGTCGGCAAAGCGCATCTTGTGGCGTTCCCACTCCAGCACGGCGGCCCAGTTTTCATTGAACGCCCAGCGCACGCCGGCACCGTAGCTCAGGCCAAAGCCACTGTCGCTGCCGGTGGCCACGCCAAAGCCTGAATTGCCCGATGTACGGGTGCGGCTGTAGGTGGTGCCCAGCTTGCCGAACACGTCGAACTGCTCGGTCAGCGGAGCGCGCGCCACCAGGCTCAGGTTCAGTCCCTGTGCACGCGATGTTCCGCCAATGCGGTCGGCCCTGCCGGCGTTGAGGTAGCCCAGTTCCACCCCGAAGTTTGGATGAAAGTATCCACCGGTGTAGATCTTGAGCGCCTGGTCAGAGTCGTCGGTCGGAAATCCGCCCGTGCCGGAGCGCAGGTCGTACTTGGACTGGCCAGCGCTCACGCCTACGTAGCCTTGCTGGGTGTACGGCAGAAACGAATCCCGCTGGCCATTGGCCGACATGCTGCTGGTGGTGCCGCTGGTGCCAGCGGTGGTGCCCTGCTGGGTCTGTGCGTTCGCCAGGCTGCAGGCTGCAGCGGCCAGCGCTGCACAGGAAAAAGCGCGAATCATGGGGGTCATGGAAACCATCCTCGGTAGTGGTGTGGTGGGGCTCAGAGGTACGCGGGCAACAGATCGCTGCCCGGACCCGCCCAGCCAATGTAGGCAGCGGCACGGCACATCCTTGTGGGCGTGTGCACCCGGCTTCTGTAGGACTCTCCTTGCTTGCAAGCGGCGGATCTGCGAGCAAACATCGATTGCGCGACGGTTAAACTCGCCCCCTGTTGTTTGTTTCAGCTGCATGACAATTCCATGTCAGTCCTGTGTCTTTGGCGGGGCTGCCGTGCTGTCAGCCCCGCAGGGTTGCCGCCTCACCCATCCCGGGTTTTTGGCAGGCGAGGGGGCCAAGCAGCTCGCCATTTCGTCCAGCGTCGATCAGGAGTCCGCATGTTTTTTGGAAAGCTGTTGCCCCGCGAGGGCAATTTTTTCGAGATGTTCAATCAGCATGCCGACCGCATCGTCGAGGCGGCACGCGCGTTCTCGCAGCTGGTGGCCAACTACAACGATCCGCACCTGCGTGACAAGTACAACCAGGACGTTGACAACGCCGAGCGCGCCGCAGACCGCGTGACGCATGAGGTGAACAAGGCAATCCACAAGACCTTCATCACGCCTATCGATCGTGAGCAGATCCACGCGCTGATCAACACCATGGACGATGTGGCCGACCTGATCCAGGACTCGGCCGAAACGATGGCGTTGTACGACGTGCGCCACATGACGGAAGAAATCACGCGCCTGACGGACCTCAGCGTGAAATGCTGCGAACGCGTGCGCGACGCCGTCAAGCTGCTCGAAAAGATCGCCGACCCGGCTGTGGCCGAGGCTGCGCTCAAGACCTGCGAAGAGATCGACAAGCTCGAGTCCGACGCTGACCGCGTGATGCGCAGCGCCATGAGCAAGCTGTTCCGCGAAGAGCCTGATGTGCGCGAGGTGATCAAGCTCAAGGCTATCTACGAGCTGCTGGAGACGATCACCGACAAGTGCGAAGACGTCGCCAACTGCATCGAGGGCATCGTCCTCGAGAACTCCTGATCCTCCGGGCGAAGCAAGCATGGAAACCGTACAGACGGCCCTGTGGATCGTGGTGATGCTGGTGGCGCTGGCGCTGGTGTTCGATTTCATGAACGGGTTTCATGACGCCGCCAATTCGATCGCCACCGTGGTCTCCACGGGCGTGCTCAAGCCGGCCCAGGCCGTTCTATTTGCCGCTTTTTTCAACTTCGTGGCGATCTTTGTGTTCCACCTCAGTGTGGCTGCCACGGTGGGCAAGGGCATCGTGCAGCCGGGCGTGGTCGACACCCATGTGGTGTTCGGCGCACTGGTCGGCGCGATCACGTGGAACGTCATCACCTGGTACTACGGCATCCCGAGCAGCTCGTCGCATGCGCTGATCGGCGGCATCGTCGGTGCCGTGATCGCGAAGGCGGGCGCTGGTGCCCTGGTGTCGACGGGCATCCTTAAGACGGTGGCGTTCATCTTTGTGTCGCCGCTGCTCGGGTTCGCGCTGGGCTCGCTCATGATGCTGGCAGTGGCCTGGATCTTCAGGCGCTCGCGGCCGAGCCGGGTGGACAAGTGGTTCAGGCGGCTGCAACTGGTCTCAGCCGGTGCCTACAGCCTCGGGCATGGCGGTAACGATGCGCAAAAAACCATCGGCATCATCTGGCTGCTTCTCATCGCCACCGGTTACACAGCTGCATCGGATGCCTCGCCGCCGACCTGGACGATCGTGAGCTGCTACCTGGCCATTGGCCTGGGCACCATGTTCGGTGGCTGGCGCATCGTCAAGACCATGGGGCAGAAGATCACCAAGCTCAAGCCCGTGGGCGGGTTCTGTGCCGAAACCGGGGGCGCGCTGACGCTGTTTCTGGCGACCACCTTGGGCATTCCGGTGTCGACCACGCACACCATCACGGGCGCCATCGTCGGCGTCGGCTCCACCCAGCGGGCCAGTGCCGTGCGCTGGGGCGTCGCGGGCAACATCGTGTGGGCGTGGATTCTCACCATCCCCGCCAGTGCCTTTGTGGCGGCTGTGGCGTACTGGATCAGCCTCACGATCTTCTGATCGGGAACTGTTGCCTCTGATTGTTCAGCTACTTTATTGATAGCTATCAGATATTGATTGGAAAGCGCCAGAGGCACTTGTCCGCGTCATTGACGCATGGATTGGCACGTTGGCCTTGGCCGATCTGGGCTTTGCCAAGTCCATCCCCCAGCGCTTGGGGGCACCGCCCTATGACCCCGCCGACCTGCTGCGGCTCTATCTGTGGGGTTACCTCAATGCGGTACGTTCATCTCGCGCACTGGAGCGCGAGTGCCACCGCAACGTCGAGTGCATGTGGCTGCTGGGCCGTCTGGCACCGGACCACAAGACCATCGCCGAATTCCGCAGGGGCAATCTGCAGGCCTTGGTCGCTGCCAGCGCTGCCTTCGTCCAGTTCGCTCGCAGCCAGCGCCTGATCGCCTCCACCACGGTCGCCATTGATGGCAGCAAGGTACAGGCGGTGGCCTCGCGTAAAGCCATCGTCGGACCGCGTAGCCTGGCAGAGCAAGCCCAACGCAATGCCCAGGACATCGAGCGCTACCTGAGCTTGCTCGAAGACGCCGACCGCCAGGAAGCATCGACCTGCGGGCAAGGCGTTCGTGTGCGCAAGGCTCTGGCACGATTGCAGATCGATGGCCAGCGTATCGCCGATCAAGCCAAGGCGCTGGCTGCCAGTGGCAAACGTCTGCACGTCAGCACCGAGCCTGACGCCCAGGTCATGCGCAGCTTGAACAGCGCGCCAGGCTACAACCTGCAAACGGCTGTGGATGCTGGCAGTCACCTGATCGTGGCTCATGAGGTCTGCGCAGATGCCAACGACCAGACCCAACTGCAGCCCATGGCAGAGGCCGCAAGCAATGTGCTGCAGGCGCCATGCACGGTGGTAGCTGATGCCGGGTATGCCAACGGTACTCAGATCGCGGCACTGCAGGCTCAGGGCATGCAGTGCTACCTGCCTGCCAAGCGCTCCGTCAACAACCAGGGCGATGGTCAGCACTACGACCGCAGCGCCTTTACCTACAAGCCCGAGCACGACCACTTCGTCTGCCCGGCCGGTCAACTGCTTGAGCGCAAACAGATCACCCGCAAGGACTGCGCGGTGATCTATGCGGCACGCATCGAAGATTGCTCGGGTTGCGCGCAAAAGCCGCAGTGCACGCAAGCAGCGCGCAGGCTCCTCTCACGCCACCTCTTCGAGGACGCCCTGTACACGACGTCACAGGGTCTGAAGGCACGCCCAGAGATGATGGCCTTGCGACGGCAAACGGTGGAGCACCCATTTGCCTGCATCAAGCACCGCATCCTGGGCAATGCGCGGTTGCTGATGCGAGGCCTGCCGGGGGCCAAGGGCGAGTTGAGCCTGGCCGTTCTCGCATACAACTTCAAACGGGTCTTCAACATCAAGGGTTCTGCCTGGATGCATCTGGCACTGCAAGGCTGAGGCCTTTGCTTGTCATCGCCCAAAAAAAATGCCCCGCGAGCGCAGGGGCATTTTTCTAGAGCAACCTCGACAGACTATTTACACAGACTGCAAGGGGCGGCTTTTTTGTATTCGCACGGCCCAGGCAGGCCAGCCGATCATTGCGAGATCTTGCGTGCCTCTTCGATCTGGTATTCAAAGTAGCGCTGAAAGCTGAAGGCGATGCTCGCCATCAGGACGGCTGTGCCCATCATCAGCGACACGACGATGGCGCCCACGGTGATCCAGTTCGTGCGGCCGGGCGCCGCATCCAAGGCGGCCGATGGGTTGTAGCGTGCATTCCACTTCTCTGGCGTCATCAGGGCATACAGGATGCCGCGCAATGCACAGCCGGCAATGGTGAAACCCAGGAAGGGAATCAGCATCCAGCTGAAGTGGTCGTCCTGTCCCCATTGCTGAACGCGCTGGATGCCGTACACCCCGAGCGCTGTCGGTATGGGCAGCAGCCAGCCCAGCATGTCGCCTGCACCGTGCAGGTAAAAGCGGTGCAGCCCCAGCGGGCCTCCGACGAAAGCAAGCCAGGCGGCGACGGTTTTGTTTTTCATGGTGCCGATTGTCATTCAGGCGCAGTGGTGTCGCCTTCGCCCAGGACTTTCTCCATCAGGACGATGTCGCGCCAGGCGCCGAATTTCCAGCCCACCGACCGCATGACCCCCACGTGGGTGAAGCCCAAGGCCTTGTGCACGCCGACCGAGCCCAGGTTGGCCGAGTCACCAATCACTGCCAGCAGCTTGCGAACGCCGGTGGCTTCGGCCTGCGCAATCAGTTCGGCCAGCAGCGTGCGGCCCAGGCCCATGCCTCGCGCTTCTTCGGCGATGTAGATCGAATCTTCGGCCGAAAAACGGTATGCCGGCCGCGGCTTGAACCAGTTGGCATAGGCGTAGCCCAGCACCTTGCCATCGCTTTCGGCCACGAGCCAAGGCAGGCCTTTGGCCAGCACATCGGCACGTCGGCCTTGCATGTCGGTTTCGGTGGGCGGGTCGATCTCGAACGTGCCGGTGCCGTGCAGGACGTGGTGGCGGTAAATGGCGGTGATGGCAGGGATATCCTGGTCGGTGCTGGCGCGGATGGTGGGCTTCATTGGGAAATGGATATAATCGCGGGCTTTGCAGCGTGTCGCTGGCCGGGTGGCCATGTCGCGTGTCTCAAGCGTTGCGAATAATGGTTGCGAACACTGTGGCTCAAGGCAAATGTTGCCGGAGTTCACCACCCGAAGGATAAATCATGGTCGTCATTCGACTCTCCCGCGGCGGCTCCAAGGGCCGTCCTTTCTTCAATATCGTCGTTGCTGACAAGCGCGTGCGCCGCGATGGCCGCTTCATCGAGCGCATCGGGTTCTACAACCCCACCGCCAAGGAATCCGAAGAAGGCCTGCGCATCGTCCAGGACCGCCTGACCTACTGGCAGAGCGTGGGCGCCCAGTCGTCGCCTACCGTCGACCGCCTGATCAAGCAAGCCGCCAAGAAGGCAGCCTGAAGCTTCCTGAAAGGGGCGGGATTCGTCGGCTTGTCTGGCGAAACCCGCCCCTTTCCCGTTTCTGGAACCGATTTTTGCCATGACCACCACCGTGTCCCTCCCGCCCGCCGAGCTGCCCGCAGATGCCGTGGAGGTGGGGCGCATAGCCGATGCCTGGGGTGTCAAGGGCTGGTTCAAGGTGATCTCGCACAGCAGCTCACCAGACGCGCTTTTTGCGGCCAAGACCTGGTACTTGCAGCCTTCCGAACGCGGTGCCAAGACTTTTTCCGGCACGGTGGTCCTGTCGATTCGCCAGGCCAAGGACCACTCGGATACCGTGGTGGCCTGGGCCCAGGGCATTGACGACCGCAATGCCGCAGAGTCACTGCGCGGCGCCCGCGTTTTTGTGCTCCGTTCCAGTTTCCCGTCCACCACCGAAGACGAGTACTACTGGGTGGACCTGATTGGTCTGGCTGTGATCAACCGCGAAGGCATTGCGCTGGGCGAAGTGCGCGAGCTGATGTCCACCGGACCGCAGACGGTTCTGGTCCTTGGTTACGAAGAGGGCGGCAAGGCGCAAGAGCGCATGATTCCTTTTGTGTCGGCCTTTGTTGACAAGGTGGACCTGCCGGCCCGCCGCATCACGGTCGACTGGCAGCCCCATTACTGACCGGCGTTCGCTGCCCGGCCCGGTTGCGCACCATGCGCTTTGACGTCATCACGCTCTTTCCCGAGTTGTTTGCGCCGTTTCTTGCGAGCGGCGTGACGCGCCGCGCATACGCGAGCGGGCAGGTCGACGTGCAGCTGTGGAACCCGCGTGACCACGCCCAGGGCAACTACCGCAGGGTGGACGACCGACCTTTTGGCGGCGGCCCGGGCATGGTGATGATGGCTGAGCCCCTGGCGCAGTGCTTGGCTGCCATTCGGGCCGCGCGGGACGAGTCTGTGGACGCCAGGGCGCCTGTGGTGCTCTTTTCGCCCATTGGGCAGACCCTCAATCACGCGGCGGTAGAGCGCTGGTCGGCCAGCACGGGCGCGGTGTTGCTCTGTGGCCGGTATGAGGGCATTGACCAGCGGTTCATCGACCTTCATGTGGACGTGCAGATGAGCCTGGGCGACTTCGTGCTTTCTGGCGGTGAGATCGCGGCCATGGCGCTGATCGATGCTGTGGCGCGATTGCAGCCGGGCGTGCTCAATGATGAGGGCAGCCACCAGTTCGACAGCTTTAACCCGGCGCTCGACGGCCTGCTCGACTGTCCGCACTACACGCGACCCGAAGAGTGGGCGGGCAAGGCTGTACCGGCACCGCTCATGTCGGGTCACCACCTGCAGATCGAACGCTGGAGGCGCGACCAGCGGCTCGCGATCACGGCCCGCCATCGTCCGGACCTGATCGGGATTGCGCGCGAGGCGGGCCTTCTGGGTCCTGCAGACGAAGCAGTCTTGGCTAGGCTCGGCTGAATTGCTATAATCAAAGGCTTTTCGATCCTCTGCCCGGCCGTTTTGCGACGCCGCTTTGCCTGCAAAGCAGCTCCAAGACATTGAAACGTCAATCCCGACGCAGCCATTTTTGGCGCGGCCAAGATCGTGGGAATCCAAATGAACCTGATCCAGACCCTGGAAGCGGAAGAAATCGCCCGCTTGAACAAGACCATCCCCGAATTCGCCCCTGGTGACACCGTCATCGTGAGCGTGAACGTGGTTGAAGGCACCCGCAAGCGCGTGCAGGCCTACGAAGGCGTTGTGATTGCCAAGCGCAATCGCGGCCTGAACAGCGGCTTCACCGTGCGCAAGATCTCCAGCGGCGAAGGTGTGGAGCGTACGTTCCAGACCTATAGCCCGCTGATCGCCAGCATCGAAGTCAAGCGCCGCGGTGACGTGCGCCGTGCCAAGCTGTACTACCTGCGCGAGCGCAGCGGCAAGTCGGCACGTATCAAGGAAAAGCTGCCTTCGCGCGTCAACAAGGCTGCAGCCACCGCCGCATAAGGCGCGGGCTCGACCTGACAAGCCGCTACAGCATCTGCCTGTAGCGGCTTTTTGCTTTTTGCGGCCCTCTTTCCCCGCCCGTGAAACCCATGTCCATCCCCGCTGTTTCCTCGGTCATCGCCCCGGTCACGGCGCTTCCTGACTTCGATCCTCGGCAGGTGCCGGTGGTCGCGGTCGATGCCCACCTGCCGGCGGTGCCGCTGCACGCCCAGACGGCGCAGGCGCTGCGCAGCCGTTTCGCGGCGCCGCCCCTGTGGGAGCCGGAAGTGGTGCTTGAAAAGAAGTTCATGAACCGCGAGCCCGCGCACGCATCGGTGCTGCTCGCCATCGTGCAGCGCGAGCAGCCCATGGTGCTGCTCACCGAGCGCACCGCCCACCTGTCCACCCATTCAGGTCAGGTGGCGTTCCCGGGTGGCAGGGCGGACGCCGACGACGCATCGCCCGCCGAGACGGCGCTGCGCGAGGCGCACGAGGAAGTGGGCCTTGCGCGGGAGTTCGTGGAGGTGCTGGGCAACCTGCCCACCTATGTCACCGGGTCGTCTTTCATCATCACGCCGGTCGTTGCCTTGGTGCGGCCCGATTGCGTGCTGCAGCCCAACCCGTACGAAGTGGCCGATCTGTTTGAGGTGCCGCTCTCGTTCCTGCTCGACCCGGCGCACCATCGGCGCCATGTTTTCGATCTGGACGGTATCCGGCGCGAGTGGTTCTCGATGCCCTACCAGGACGGGGACAAGAGCCGGTTTATCTGGGGCGCCACCGCGGGCATGCTGCGCAACTTTTACCGTTTCATGTCGGCGGCCTGACCGGGGCCGCCGTGCGCCTAAGGCCGGGCTGGCGCCGCTATCATTGTCCCCATGAGTTTCTTCGCCATCCTGTTCGCCCTGCTGATCGAGCAGGCGCGCCCGTTGGCGCGAAGTAATCCGATTCATGCCGGCCTGCGGGCCTGGGCCCTGTCGGTCACGCGCAATTTTGACGCCGGCAAACCCCATCACGGATGGGTTGCCTGGTGCCTGGCCGTGATGGTGCCGGCGGTTGTCACCCTGGCCATCCACTGGCTTTTGATGTGGGGCCTGGGCTGGCCTTTTGCGGTGCTGTGGAGCATTGCGGTGCTGTATGTCACGCTGGGCTTCCGGCAGTTCAGCCATCACTTCACCAGCATCCGCGACGCGCTCGAAAGCGGGGAAGAAGATGTGGCGCGCGAACGCCTGGCGCACTGGCAGCAGGTGGATGTTGGCGTGTTGCCGCGCAGCGAGATCGTGCGCCATGTCATCGAGTATTCGGTGCTGGCCGCGCATCGGCATGTGTTTGGTGTGCTGGCATGGTTTTCGGTGCTGGCTGCGCTGGGCCTTGGGCCCACGGGCGCCGTGCTGTACCGGCTTGCGGAGTTCGTGTCGCGTTACTGGCATGCGCGCCAGCGCGCGGGCGCCCAGCCGGCCAGCGAGGCGCTTCAGCGCGCCTGTGCGCAGGCGTGGATGGTCATCGACTGGTTGCCGGCGCGGCTGACCGCCCTGAGTTTTGCCGTGGTGGGTAGTTTTGAAGAGGCCATCGAAGGGTGGCGCTTTCATGCCCAGCACTTTCCGGACGACAACGACGGTGTGGTGCTGGCGGCCACTGCCGGTGCCATCAACGTCCGCCTGGGTGGCGAAGCCCTCAAGGCCCGCGCCAGCGCAGATACCCCCCAGGGGCTGGCAGCCGATGCCGATATGGGCGACAGCGATGCCACGCCGGGGCGCGAGCCAGAGGTGGGCCACCTGCGCAGCGTTGTGGGGCTCGTCTGGCGGTCTGTCGTGGTGTGGATGCTGCTGCTGGCGCTGTTGACGCTGGCGCGCCTGTTGGGCTGACCCGGCGCGGATTGACCAGCAGCGCAGGAGCGCAAACGGCGGCCAATACAAACGCACTCTTGCCGTCGCCAGCCCGCCCTTGGGCAGAGGCGCATTCGCCTTCCTGCGTCAGTACCGCGTGTGGCTCAATTCTTCAAACAAATCGCTGTAGATCCGGTGACGTGTCGGGCTGATGCCGTTCTCGCCCGGCCCTTCTTTCAGCGCGGCCAGCACACCGCAACCTGGCTCATGCAGGTGGGTGCAGTTGTAGAACTTGCAGTGGCCAGCGTGGGCTGCAATGTCGGGCATGCACGCCGCCAGTTGCATGGGCGCAATGTGGTGCAGGCCAAACTCCTGAAAGCCGGGCGAATCGATGAGGGCCGTAGTGCGCGCGGCATCCATCCAGTACCAGTGCGTGCTGGTGGTGGTGTGCTTGCCCGAGTTCAGCGCCTGCGATATTTCGCCGGTGAGCACGGTGGCCCCTGGAACCAGCAGGTTGATCAGCGTGCTCTTGCCCGAGCCCGAGGGCCCGAGCACCAGCGTGGTCTTGCCCTGCAGGTGCTGCATCAGCAATGCGCGGTCGACATCGCTGGACAGGGCCAGCGACAGAGGCAGCACGCCGTAGTGCTTACCTTCGCCCATGTGACGGTAGGGCAGCAGCCGCTCCCACGCGCGGGCAAATGGCTCCACCAGGTCGCTCTTGTTGAGGGCAATGATCGGTGTGATGCCCTCTGCCTCGGCAGCGATCAGCGCGCGCGAGAGCTGGCTCTCTGAAAACACGGGTTCGGCTGCAATCAGGATCAGGACCTGGTCCAGATTGGCTGCGAACGACTTGGTCCGGATCTCGTCCTGCCGATAGAAAAGGTTCTTGCGCTCTTGCACCTTCTCGATGGTGCCTTCGTCGCCCTGGCCGGGCGGGGCTGCCTGCCACAGCACCCGGTCGCCCACCACGGCCTGGTTCTTCTTTCCGCGGGGGTGGCAGATACGGCGCTCGCCATCCGGTGTCTCGACCATGCAGTGCCGCCCGTGGCTCGCCACCACGGTACCGGGCATGAGTGCGCTGCGCTCAGCCATCAGTGCGCGCCTGTCGTGCTGGCAGCTTCATGCCAGCAGTGCATCAAACTGGCCCGCGCAGTCAAAGTCAGTGGACGAGATGCCTTGCACGTCATGGGTGTTCAGCCGCACCACGCAGCGGTTGTAGTGCACCGACAGGTCGGGGTGGTGATCTTGCGCGTTGGCGATGAAAGCCACGGCGTTCACAAACGAGATGGTTTCGTAGTAGTTGGCGAAATGGTAGGTCTTCTCAATGGCTACGTCGGCACCGTCACCGGTGAGACGCCAGCCCTCTACCTTGGCAAGACTTGCTACAACTTCTGTAGCTGTCAGGGCACGGCGGACGTGCGCTGACCAGTCTTTTTTCTTCAGCATCGTGGAACTCATGGGTGTACAACCTTCAAGGGCTGCATGCGCGCCAGCCGTTCGGCTGCCGGCGGATGCGAATAGTAGAACTGCACGTACATCGGGTCCGGTGTCAGTGTGGACGCGTTGTCTTCGTAAAGCTTGAGCAGGGCAGACGATAGGTCTGCACCGCTGGCCTGCGATGCCGCGTACGCATCGGCCTGGAATTCATGCTTGCGCGACTGCCGCGAGAACAAGGGCGAGATGAACAGCGTGAACACGGGCGTGGCCAGCATGAAGAGCAGCAGCGCCAGTGCATCGTTGGGCGCTGATGCCAGTGCAGGGTCGAACGAAATGTTGGGCCTCACGCCCAGGCCTGTGTAGAACC
The DNA here is from genome assembly GCF_051942715.1 of Acidovorax sp. BL-A-41-H1. NCBI lineage: Bacteria > Pseudomonadati > Pseudomonadota > Betaproteobacteria > Burkholderiales > Comamonadaceae > Acidovorax > Acidovorax sp. BL-A-41-H1. Next base: position 1,420,702 of record NZ_JBPVJQ010000003.1, read on the forward strand.
AGACCTGCCCCGAAAGCCAGCCCAGCAGCGCAAACCCTGCAAAGCTGATCGCAAACATCATCATCACCCGCTGCACGATGTGGCGGTGCTTGAAGTGACCCAACTCGTGGGCCAGCACGGCCTCCACCTCGCCTGGCGAAAGCTGGCGCAGCAGCGTGTCGTAGAAGACCACCCGTTTGGCTGCGCCAAAGCCGGTGAAGTAGGCGTTGGCGTGTGCGCTGCGGCGGCTGCCGTCCATCACGAAGAGGCCTTTGGCCGAGAAGCCGCAACGCTGCATGAGCGCCGTCACGCGTGCGCGTAGCGACTCGTCTTCCAGCGGCTGGAACTTGTTGAACAGCGGCGCGATGAAGGTCGGATACACCACCATCAGCACCAGGTTGAACCCCATCCAGAAGCACCAGGCCCAAAGCCACCAGAGTGACCCGGTCGCACCCATGAGCCACAGGATGAGGGCGGCAACCGGCAAGCCGATGGCTGCACCCACCAGCAGTCCCTTGACGGCGTCTGCCAGCCAGAGGCGCCACGTCATGCGGTTGAAGCCGAAGCGCTCTTCGATCACGAAGGTCTGGTACAGCGAGAGCGGCAGATCGATCAGGCCGCTGATGACCGCAAACGCAGCCAGCAGCGCAAGTTGTTGGGCCATGCCACCGCCCAGTACATCCAGCAGGATCTGGTTGAGTGCATCAAGACCCCCCAGCAGCGTCCAACCCATGAGTACGGCGGCGCCCAGAGCCATTTCAATCAGCCCAAGACGTGTCTTGGTGATGGTGTAGTCAGCGGCCTTTTGATGGGCAACGAGCGAAATGCGCTCCGCAAACGCTTCAGGCACGGCCCCGCGGTGGGTTGCCACATGCCGGATCTGGCGCGAGGCCAGCCAAAACCGGAGCAAAAGGCCCGCAGCGAGTGCAATGGCAAAGGCCAGCGTCAGCGCCAGCGATGGGGAAAATAGGTTTTCGGGGACGGGAGGTGCAGACATGTGCGGCGAGTTTAGGCCATCAGCGACAATGCGCGCCATGTCAGAAACCCACAACCCTACCCCCGCCATGCTTGCCAAATCCGACCAGAACCTGGTGTGGCTGGACTGCGAGATGACTGGTCTGGAGCCCGACACGGATCGCCTGCTGGAGATCGCGGTTGTCGTGACCGGCCCGACCCTGGAGCCGCGCGTCGAGGGCCCCGTCCTGGTCATCCACCAGTCGGACGTGCTGCTCAATGGCATGGACGCCTGGAACAAGGGCACGCACGGCCGCAGCGGCCTGATCGACAAGGTCAAGGCATCAACCGTGACGGAAGCAGAGGCCGAGCAGGAAATCCTCGCTTTCCTCGCGAAGTACGTGCCCAAGGGCGTTGCCCCGATGTGCGGCAACAGCATCGGCCAAGACCGGCGGTTTCTGGTGCGGTACATGCCCAAGCTGGAGCGCTTCTTTCACTACCGCAACGTGGACGTGAGCACCCTCAAGGAGCTGGCCAAGCGCTGGAAGCCCGAGGCCTACACCAGCTTCAAAAAGGCGCAAAAGCACACCGCGCTGGCCGATGTGCACGAATCCATCGACGAGCTGGCGCATTACCGGACGCACTTGCTCTCCGTTTGAGTGTGTGGTCCCGAGGGCGCGCGATGACATGGGCACTGCGCCATCGGAGGATCACCTCGCCGCGCCCATGATCCGAACGGGAGGGGCTTGCGGGGAAACCCTGATTCGTGCGATAATCGCTGGCTGCGCAGGAAACCGTCCTCGCAGATTGTGCATCTCCCCTCACACACCGGGCCCGCCAGCCGTCTGTCTTCACTGAACAGAACAGGACTGGCAAGAACGCCCACCCGCACCGGACCACCGGCGCAGGTTTCGTTTGATGGTTGATGTTTTTTAACCATTGACGAAGCCACTCGCAGGCTGCGCTTGCGATCGTCTTCGTGAGAGAAAAATCATGACCGACACCTCTTTGGTGCAGGGCGAATTCGCGCCTGCAAACATTTCCCTGGCTGCTGACGTTTCCGTGCAGTCCCCGCTTGATTCCATCGTGGCCGTTGCCGCCGAAGAAGTCACGGCTGAGCCCAACGGCTTCATCGAGCTGGGCCTGGCACCCGAGCTGGTGCAGGCCGTGGCCGACCTTGGCTACACCCAGCCCACCAGCGTGCAACTCAAGGCCATCCCCCTGGCCATGGGCGGTGGAAACGATTCCACCAAGTTCATTGACCTGATGGTGTCCAGCCAGACCGGCTCCGGCAAGACGGCTGCTTTCCTGCTGCCTGTGCTGCACACGCTGATCAACCAACAAGCGGCCGCCGAGGCTGAAGAGCGCGCCGCTTTCGAGCGCGCCGTGGCTGAGGCCGCCGAGCGTGGCGAGCCTGCCCCCAAGCGCGCCAAGCGCAAAGACCCCACCAGCTCGCGCAACTTCAAGGCTGCCACCCCCGGCGCCCTGATCGTATGCCCCACGCGTGAACTGGCGCAGCAGGTGGCGCATGACGCCATCGACCTCGTCAAGCACTGCCGTGGCCTGCGCGTGGCCAACGTGGTGGGTGGTATGCCTTACCAGCTGCAGATCGCCAAGCTGCAAAATGCCGACCTGGTTGTGGCTACCCCTGGCCGCCTCCTGGACCTGCAGCGCTCGATGCAGATCAAGCTCGACAAGGTGCAGTTCCTGGTTGTGGATGAAGCCGACCGCATGCTCGACCTGGGCTTTTCGGACGACCTGGCCGAATTGAACCAGCTGACCGCCCAGCGCAAGCAGACCATGATGTTCAGTGCCACGTTTGCGCCTCGCATCCAGCAACTGGCCATGCGTGTGATGCACGACGGTGGCTCTGCCGTGCAAAAGGTCACCATCGATTCGCCGCAGGAAAAGCACGCCAACATCAAGCAGATGCTGTACTGGGCCGACAACGCTCAGCACAAGCGCAAGTTGCTGGACCACTGGCTGCGGGATACCACCATCAACCAGGCTATCGTCTTTGCCAGCACGCAAGTTGAGTGCGACGGCCTCGCCAACGACCTGCAGCAAGAAGGCTTCTCGGCCGTCGCCCTGCATGGCGCCCTGAGCCAGGGTCTGCGCAACCGCCGATTGATGGCGCTGCGCGCTGGCCAGGTTCAGATCCTGGTGGCCACCGATGTGGCTGCCCGCGGTATCGACGTGCCCACGATCACCCACGTGTTCAACTTTGGCCTGCCCATGAAGGCCGAGGACTACACCCACCGCATCGGCCGTACCGGCCGTGCTGGCCGCGACGGCCTGGCTGTCACGTTTGCCGAGTTCCGCGACCGCCGCAAGATCTACGACATTGAGTCGTACAGCCGCCAGCAGTTCAAGGCCGAAGTGATCCCGGGCATGGAGCCCTCGCAGCGCGCTCCGCAGGCACCTCGCGGTGGTGATTTCGGCGGTGGCCGCGGTGCTCCTGGCCGTTCTTACGACAACCGTGACAACGCATCGCGTGGCCGTTTCGGTGGCCCTGCACGTGGTGGCAACGGTGATCGCGGCGGCTTCGGTGGCGGTGGTGGTTTCGGCGGCGGCTTTGCTGGTCGCGACGCTCACCGCGGTGCCCCTGCACGTGCAGAAGGCAATGGTTTTGGCGGTGGTCGTGAAGACCGCGGCTTCGCTGCCCCACGCCGTGATGGCGACAGCTACGGCCGCAAGCCCGGCTTTGGCGACGCTGGCCGTGGTGGTTTCGCTCCGCGCGGCGACGCTGGTGCGCCTCGTGGCGACTACGCTCCTCGCGGCGACTTCGCACCGCGCAAGCCCGCATTTGCCAAGCCTGCAGGCGCTGGCGGCGGTGGCAAGCCTTTTGTTGCGCACGACGCTCGCAAGCGTCCTGCACGTCCGGCACGCTGATACATGGGGTCCGCCGGGCTGGTTGCCCGGCTTGGCCTTGCGTTCACAACAGCTTCGAAGAAGGGCTGGCTCCGAAAGGTGCCAGCCCTTTTTCATGGGCGCCGCATCCGAAAGGCGCCCAAGGCCGCGCCTGCGGCGTCGACAATAATCGGCGAGGGAGGTACCTGCTGTGTCGTCTTCTTATTGTGAAGTCGCTGACTTCGAGCACATGTTCGATCTCGCGCCCGTTTCGCTGTGGCTTGAAGATTACAGCGCGCTCAAGCAGCTGTTCGACCGCTGGCGCACAGAGGGGGTGACCGACCTGCACGCACACCTGGCTGCCGACCCGGCGCGGCTGGGCGCATGCAGCGCGGCGCTTAAGATTTTGCGAGTCAATCGCCGAACGCTGGAACTGTTTGCCGCGCCTTCGCAGGATGCGCTGGTCGCCAACCTCGACAAGGTGTTTCGTGACGATATGCACGACGCAGTGGTCCATGAACTGCAGGCGCTGTGGTCGGGGCAGCTGGAGTTCTCCAACCAGAGCGCCAACTACACACTGGACGGCCGACGCCTGGACGTACAGATTCGCGCCCGCATCCTTCCCGGACACGAAAACTCATGGGATCGCGTGCTGGTATCCCTGGAAGACATCACGGGCCAAGTGCGTGCTGCGCATCAGCTTCGGCGAAGTGAGCAGCATGCGCGGGACCTGTTCGAGCATTCCCCGGTTTCGCTCTGGGTTGAGGACTTCAGCTCCGTGAAAGCACTGCTCGACGGTGTGCGCGCTCAGGGCATTGACGATTTCAAGACTTTCATCACGGTGCACCCCGAGTTTGTGACCCGCTGCATGAGCGAGATCAGGGTGATCGACGTGAACCAGCAGACGCTGCGGATGTTCGGCGCAGTCAGCAAGGAGGCGCTGCTCAACAATATTGGCCGGGTGTTTCGCGGGGAGATGCACGAGTCCTTTGCAGAGCAGTTGATCGACTTGTGGGAGGGCAAGACCTTCCAGCAGCGGGAGGTGGTCAACTACGCGCTATCGGGAGACCCGGTCCATATCCACATGCAGTTCTCGATACCGGCGGACCATCTCGCCGACTGGAGCCTCGTCCTTTTGTCGCTGGTGGACATCACGGCCCGCAAGAAGGCGGAAGCGTATCTGGAGTACCTGGGCAAGCACGACGTGCTGACACAGTTGCGCAACCGTGCTTTCTATGTGGAGGAACTCAACCGCATCACGCGCAAGGGCCCGTGGCCCCTGACGGTGATCGCCATAGACCTGAACGGCCTGAAAGCCGTCAACGATGATCGCGGGCACGCGGCTGGCGATGCGCTCCTGCGCCGGGTGGGCGAGGTGCTGGGGAAGTCGGTGGATGCGCCCGCCTGTGCAGCGCGCGTTGGCGGCGACGAGTTCTGTGTGCTGTTGCCCGGTATGGACGAGCGCGGCGCGTACACGCTGCAGGAGCGCATCCTGTCAATGCTGGAGCTGAACAACCAGTTCTATCCTGGGCAGCCCATCAGCCTGGCGATGGGAGTGGCTTCGTGCGCCTCAGGGGAGCAGGTCGAAGCCACCATCCACCGCGCCGACAGGGCCATGTATGCCGAGAAAGAGCGCTACTACCAAGACAAAGGCATCGACCGGCGCAAATCCGGTTGACCGGATCGTTGCACCAGATGCAAAGCGCCAAGGCGCGGCGCATCGATTTTTCCTGTGCTTGTGCGGGTTGCGGGTTTTTCAGCGCTGCACTAGTCCGCCGCGGTTGCATTGCGCCCCACGTCGGGCCAGCGGTGGTGCAGGTAGATCCAGGCAAACATGCCCACGCACATCATCAGCAATGAAGAAAGCGCGAGCAATACCGTGGAATGCATGACCAGCGGCACCAGCACGCCAGCTACCAGCCCATTGGCAGTGGAACCCACGAACGCTTGCATGGATGACGCCATTCCACGCCGCTCGGGGTGAAGATCCAGCACCAGCAGGGTCACAACGGGCACCATGAGTGCCCACCCGAATGCAAACACGGCGATGGGCGCCAGCGCCCAGACGGCGTGCACTGGCAGCAGCAGGTTGGCCGCAAGGTTGCAGACGGCCACGGTAGCCATGATGACGAACCCGTGGCGTATCTGCCGCTTGGGCGCAATCTTGCCCGCAAGACGTCCGCTCAGCCAGGCACCGCCCATGATGCCCGAGATGGTCAGCACAAAGAACCAGAAGAACTGGGTAGGCCCCAGCCCCAGGTGGTCGCCCAGAAAAGCGGGGGCAGCCAGCACGTAGAGGAACATCCCGTTGAACGGCACCCCGCTGGCCAGCGCCAGCAGTACAAACCGGGGGCTGGAACCCAGCTGCCAATAGCCACGCATCAGGTGGGGCACATTGAAAGGCTGGCGAAGCTCGGGTTGCAAGGTCTCGGGCAACAGGCGGAAATTGGCAATCCATAGGGCCACGCCGATGGCGGTGAGAAACCAGAAGATGCTGTGCCAGCCTGCATGGACGAACAGCCAGCCTCCCACAATCGGCGCGATGGCCGGGGCCACGCCAAAGTAGATGGTGACCTGGCTCATCACCTGCTGTGCACGAGCGGGCGGAAACATGTCGCGGATCACAGCCCGGGACACCACGATGCCAGCGCCGGTGGACAGTCCCTGCAGGGCGCGGAATGCGATGAGCTGCCCGATGGTTTCCGACATTGCGCACCCGGCCGATGCCAGCGTGAACATGGCGATACCGCAGAGCACGACGGGCCTGCGCCCAAAACTGTCGGCCAAAGCGCCATGAAACAGATTCATGAATGCAAAACCGAACAGGTAGGCCGACAGGGTCTGCTGCATCTCGACCGGCGTAGCGCCCAGTGCCGTGGCAATCCCGGTGAATGCAGGGATGTAGGTATCGATGGAAAACGGACCCAGCATGCCCAGCACCGCAAGCAGGGCAGCCAGGGCCCACTGGGGGGCGCGCCATAACGTCTGGGCGTGTGGGTTCATGTTCAAGGAGTCGCGTCAGGCGGTGCAGGAGAAGGCGAGGGCGGCAAAGCGGCTGTGTGGCTGCGCGCCGGTGATGCTAATGGCTGAGCCGCCTTGGCCGTGTAGGACCGGGGACAAGGCGGCGCTGTGTTTGCGCAGCGCGGAGACCTTGCCTTCGCCGTAAGGCTACCGTGCGCTTCGCGTCGCGGCCAACGTAACCCAGCTTGCTAGCCAGTTGCCCTGCTACGGCGGTGATCGCCGCCCCAAGTACAAAACCCCGGCATCTGGAAGATGCCGGGGTTTTACGTTTGGTGGGTCCTGAGTGACTCGAACACTCGACCTACGGATTAAGAGTCCGCTGCTCTACCAACTGAGCTAAGAACCCAAACTTTTTATTTGTACTGCATTGCTGCTGGGCCTCGAATTATGCCGCAATTTTTGGCTGCTTGGCAAGCGCCGCGAAAATTATTGCATCGCATTGCGGCTGGCCAACTCCACGAACAGGCCGCTGTGGTCCAGTTCGCCCAGGCCGTGTTCTACGCCTTCGGCGTAGAGGCCTTCGAAGAGCGCCGTGATTGGCGCATCAAAGCCGATCTCGCTGGCGGTGGCCAACGCGTTGCGCATGTCCTTGAGCTGCACAGTCATGCGGCCGCGTGGCGCGAAATCGCGCTGCACCATACGCTGGCCGTGCAGCTGCAGGATCCGGCTGTCGGCAAAGCCTCCGCTGATGGCCTCGCGCACCTTGGCCATGTCGGCGCCGCCTTTGGCGGCAAACAGCAGTGCCTCTGCCACGGCGCCGATGGTGATCCCCACGATCATCTGGTTGGCCAGCTTGGTGAGCTGGCCAGCCCCGTGTGGCCCGACCAGCGTGGCGCGGCCCAGGGCTGCGAACACGGGCTGTGCCCGGGCAAAGTCTTCAGGCCGGCCGCCCACCAGGATGGCCAGGGTCCCGTTTTCGGCCCCGACCGTGCCGCCCGACACGGGTGCATCCAGATGGAACAAACCCATTTCGCCAAGGCGCGCCGCATGGTCGCGTGCCTCGCGCGGCTGGATGGACGCCATGTCGATGAACAATGCGCCGCGCTGCATGGCCTGGGCCGCGCCCAGTTCGAACAGCACATGGCCCACCACGGGGCCGCTCTCGAGCAGGCTTACAACGATGTCGGCCTTGCGCACGGCATCCGTCACGGTGGAGTGAACGGTGATGCCGAAGGCGGCCAGCGGCTCGGCCTTGGCCAGGGTGCGGTTCCAGGCATGTACCTCGTGGCCTGCCTCCTGCAGCCGGAGCGCCATGGGGCGGCCCATCAGGCCAATGCCGAGGACGGCGATGCGAAGCGGTGTAGTTGTCATCTGTTTTGCGGTGCGTGTATTCGGTGCTTTGTCCATGATGGACATTTTTGCCTTGGCAGTCTGTCACCGAGCTTGCAGGCTGCGCAGAATGCAAAGATGATGCCGCAGCCACAGGAGACCGCCATGACACTGCCCCAGCACGACCCAGCCTGGCTGGAACGCATGTACAACAACCGTGCACTGGTGCCTGACCACGCTGACTACTTCGACCGCTGGGCGCGCGAGTCTGCGGCGGTACGGGCTATCCAGCCCTGCATGCTGGATGTGGCCTACGGCACGGGCCCGGGCGAAACGCTGGATGTATTTGCGCCCATCCACTCTGCTGCGGGCGGGGCGCCGGTGCTGGTGTTCATCCACGGTGGGTACTGGCGGTCGCTCGACAAATCCGACCACTCATTCATCGCGCCTGCATTCACGCAGGCCGGCTTTTGCGTGGTGGTGGTCAACTATGCGCTGTGCCCGGGCACGCCCGAGGCGCCGGTCACTGTGGCCCACATCGGCCGGCAGATGGAGAAAGCGCTGGCCTGGGTGTGGCGCAACGCCGAAAGCCATGGCGGCGACCCGCGGCGCATCACCGTCGCCGGGCATTCTGCGGGGGGGCAACTGGCAGCGATGCTGCTGACCAGCGTGTGGCCGTTGATCGGGGCAGGCCTGCCCGATGGCCTGGTACGCAATGCGCTGTCCATATCGGGGGTGCATGACCTGGAGCCGCTGATGCACACGCCGTTTCTGCAGCAGGCACTGCACCTGACTGAGCAGCAGGTGCTGCAGTGCAGCCCGGCGCGTCTGCTCGAGCCGCCGTCGGGCTGCCTGTTCTGTGCCGTGGGCGGCGATGAAAGCCCGGAATTCCAGCGCCAGAACCAGCTCATGCAGGATGCCTGGGGCAGCCATTACGTGCCGCGCAGCGTGGTCCTGCCGAGGTTGAACCACTTCAGCATCCTCGATGCGCTGGTGCGGCCGGGGCACGACCTGCACCACATGGCGCTGAACCTGCTGCGCAGTTAGGCTTCGGCTCGGATCGGGTGGCAAGGGTGCGCAGCGGTTCGCCGCGGCGTATGCCCTGCCACAGCACCCATCACATCAGCAGGTGTTCACCCGCGTTGTCCCCGCCCAGGATCACGTAGTTGACCTTGCGGATGTCCATCAGCTTCTTGCCGCCCGCATAGCTGATCGAGCTTTGCACGTCCTGCTCCATTTCCACCAGCGTGTTGGCCAGCTTGCCCTTGATGGGCTCCAGGATGCGCTTGCCTTCGACGTGCTTGTACTCGCCCTTGTTGAAATCGCTGGCCGAGCCGTAGTACTCCTTGAACAGCTCGCCGTCGACCTCCACCGTCTGGCCGGGCGACTCTTCATGGCCGGCAAACAGCGAGCCGATCATCACCATGGTCGCGCCGAAGCGGATGCTCTTGGCAATGTCGCCATGGCTGCGGATGCCACCGTCGGCAATGATGGGCTTGGTCGCCACGCGGGCGCACCACTTGAGCGCCGACAGCTGCCAGCCGCCGGTGCCAAAGCCGGTCTTGAGCTTGGTGATGCAGACCTTGCCCGGGCCGACGCCTACCTTGGTGGCATCGGCGCCCCAGTTTTCCAGATCGATGATGGCTTCTGGCGTGGCCACATTGCCGGCAATCACGAATGCCTTGGGCAAGTGCTGCTTGAGGTAGCCGATCATGTTCTTCACGCTGTCGGCATGGCCGTGGGCGATGTCGATGGTGATGTATTCGGGCGTGAGGCCCAGCGCCACCAGCTGGTCCACCGTGTCGTAGTCGGGCTTCTTCACCCCCAGCGAGATCGATGCATAGCAGCCCTTGGCGTGCATGTCCTGCACAAAGCGCACGTTGTCCAGATCGAACCGGTGCATCACGTAAAAGTAGCCGTTTTGCGCCATCCACACGCAGATGGATTCGTCCACCACCGTTTTCATGTTGGCAGGCACCACCGGGATCCGGAACGAGCGGCCGCCCAGCTCTACGCTGGCGTCGCATTCCGAGCGGCTTTCCACGCGGCACTTGCGGGGCAGCAGCAGAACGTTGTCGTAGTCGAAGATTTCCATGAGATTTCCAAGCTCCATAAAAGGACGCTGCCGAACAATTTCGGTAGCGGTGGGCGCTTGGCTGTCAGACCGGCTTTGCGGGAGGCAACGTGGCAGTGACTCCGGACCCTGCTGAGCGCAGGCACAAAAAACCGGGCTTCAAGAAACTTGGGCCCGGTGCTTGATTCTACCGACCTGCGCGACCGGCGTCATAAGCCCTGCGGTATCAGCGGCATACGGACTGCGCTACCGCGACAGTTTGCCCTTGCGCATCCTGCACCCAGCCCACCATGAACAGGCGTTCCGGCTTGGCGCTTTCGGGGATGCGCATGGGGCGTGGTTCCGTGAAGACCACACGCTTCGTTGTGGATGGCGGAACTGCCACGTCCCAGGTGCCCTGGAGCATGTTCCTGACGATGTTGCGCGCCACCTTGGACCCTTCGGTGCCTGCCGGTATCGCTTCCACCAGGAGCAGGTGGTAGTGCCATGGACCGCGTGCCTTGGCACCTTTCCCTGGAGGCTGCCATGAAATTGAGGTGCCCAGGTACTCGTTGAACGGCGGCCCGCTGGCGACACGCACAGTGCCCGCAGGCGGGACGCCCACCTCGAGGATGTGCATATCGGTGTTCTTGGGGGGCTGCCGGCCCAGGTCCGCCAAGCGGATCAGGCCATCCCGCGTCGCGGCTGCCGACAAGGGTGCGTCGTCGCCGCTGGCGCCCGGAACAATCCAGTCGAGCGCTACCGTACGTGTGCCGCCAGAGGGCGCTGGCGTGGCCGGGTCGGTCCAGCAGTCGGCGCAGTCGGCGTTGATGAAGCGTTCAAACAGTACCACCGGGCGGGCAGCGCCGTCGCTACTGCATCCGGCCTGCGCAAGCACATGAGAGGCAGGGGCCAGCGCAAGGGTGGCAGTCAGGGCAATTGCAATGTTTTTCATGACAGGGCGGGGCGTTGCCGGGGTGCTTTCTACAATGGCGCATGTTCCCACAAGACCCGTTTACGGGTGCGCCGGATGCCCCGGTGCCCCCTTCCGGTGCTGCGCCATCGGCCGCATCGCCCCTCCTGGCCCACCTCAACCCCGAACAGCTTGCCGCCGTCACGCTACCCGCAGGGCACGCGCTCATCCTGGCGGGCGCGGGATCAGGCAAGACGCGCGTTCTCACCACCCGCATCGCCTGGCTGCTGCAAAACGGCTACGCCACGCCCGGTGGCATCCTGGCCGTTACCTTCACCAACAAGGCCGCCAAGGAAATGGTGGCTCGGCTGTCGGCCATGCTGCCCGTAAATGTGCGCGGCATGTGGATCGGCACCTTCCACGGCCTGTGCAACCGCCTGCTGCGCGCGCACCACAAGGCGGCGGGGCTGCCGCAGTCGTTCCAGATCCTTGATACGCAAGACCAGCTCTCGGCCGTCAAGCGCCTGTGCAAGCAGCACAACGTGGACGACGAGCGGTTTCCGCCCAAGCAGCTGTCGTACTTCATCGCCAGCTGCAAGGAAGAAGGCATGCGCCCCGGCGATGTGCCCACGCACGACAGCGACAGCCGCAAGAAGGTCGAGATCTACCAGCTGTACGAAGAGCAGTGCCAGCGCGAAGGCGTGGTGGACTTTGGCGAGCTGATGCTGCGCAGCTACGAACTGCTGCGCGACAACGACCCCATCCGCGAGCACTACCAGCGCCGCTTTGCGCACATCCTGGTCGATGAGTTCCAGGACACCAACAAGCTGCAGTACGCGTGGCTCAAGCAGCTGGCCGGCAATGATGTGGGCGGGCGCTTTGAAGCCCGCGGCAGCGTGATTGCGGTGGGTGACGACGACCAGAGCATCTACGCCTTTCGCGGTGCGCGCGTGGGCAACATGGCCGACTTTGTGCGCGAGTTTGATGTGCAGCGCCAGATCAAGCTCGAACAAAACTACCGCAGCTACAGCAACATCCTCGATTCCGCCAACGCGCTCATCAGCAACAACAGCCGCCGCCTGGGCAAGAACCTGCGCACCACGCAGGGCGCGGGCGAGCCCGTGCGCGTGTACGAGGCCAGCACCGACCTGGCCGAGGCGCAGTGGATGGTCGACGAGATCAAGCAATTGGTGCGCAACGACGGCTTTGACCGCAAGGAAATCGCCGTGCTCTACCGCAGCAATGCGCAAAGCCGGGTGATCGAATCGGCGCTGTTCAACGCCAGCGTGCCCTACCGGGTGTACGGCGGCCTGCGGTTTTTCGAGCGCGCTGAAATCAAGCACGCGCTGGCGTACTTGCGCCTGCTGGAGAACCCGCAGGACGATACGAGCTTCATGCGGGTGGTCAACTTCCCGCCGCGCGGCATTGGTGCGCGCAGCATCGAAACGCTGCAAGACGCCGCCCGCGCAGCCGGCTGCTCGCTGCACGATGCCGTGAGCGCCGTGCCCGGCAAGGCGGGCACCAACTTCAAGGCCTTCGTAGCCATGATCGACGTGCTGCGCGAGCAGACCGAGGGCCTGAACCTGCGCGGCATCATCGAGCAGATGCTCGAATCGAGCGGCCTCATTGAGCACTTCCGGCTGGAGAAGGAAGGCGCGGACCGCATCGAGAACCTCGAAGAACTCGTCAACGCCGCCGAAAGCTTTGTCACCCAGGAAGGCTTTGGCCGCGACGCGGTGGCGCTGCCGCTGGATGAGCATGGCACGCCGCTCATGCAGAGCGCCGTCAGCCAGGGGCTGGACCCCAACGCACCGCTGCTCGATGAGGCTTTGAGGTCCGCCATGCCCGGCATCGTGGACGCCGACACCGGCGAAACCCTGTCGCCCCTGGTCGCCTTTTTGACGCACGCCGCGCTCGAAGCCGGCGACAACCAGGCCCAGGCTGGGCAGGACGCCGTACAGCTGATGACTGTGCACGCCAGCAAGGGGCTTGAGTTTGACGCCGTGTTCATCGGCGGCATGGAAGAGGGCCTGTTCCCGCACGAGAACTCCGCCAGCGACCGCGACGGCCTGGAGGAAGAGCGCCGCCTGATGTACGTGGCCATCACCCGCGCCCGCAAGCGCCTGTACCTGAGCCATTCGCAAACGCGCATGCTGCATGGCCAGACGCGCTACAACATCAAGAGCCGTTTCTTTGACGAACTGCCCGAGGCGGCGCTCAAATGGATCACGCCCAAGCAGCAGGGCTTTGGTTCATTTGCTCCTAATTCAGGAGCAGGCGGTGCTTATGGATCCAGCGCTAGAGGCCAATTTGGCTTCAAAACCGAGACTTTTGCCAGCCCGCCGTTGCCTGTGCAAAAAGCTGCCCCAGCGCACGGCCTGCGTGCAGGCATCAACGTGTTCCACACCAAGTTCGGCGAAGGCAAGGTGCTGGCGATAGAAGGCACCGGCGACGACGCGCGGGCGCAGGTCAACTTCCCGCGCCACGGCACCAAGTGGCTGGCGCTGAGCGTGGCCAAGCTCACGGTGGTGGACTGAGCGGGGCCTGCAACAGCAGGCGGCGTTTCGCCCCCGCGGGGTGCCGTGTCATCAATCCGACGCAAAAGCTTCACGTTGGCGTCACGGGCGGTTCCTACGCTGCACAGGTTTTACGACCACAACACAGGAACCCCCATGACCCAGCGCATCGACACGGCCGTGCAGGCCATCGACTTCAACAACGAAAACGCCAACACTTCTGCCAACCCCACGTTTGACGCCGTGCTGGGCGCGCGTTTGTCGCGCCGCGGGCTGCTGCGCGGAGGCGTGGGGTCGGTGGGCACTGCTGTGCTGGCCGGCTTTGGCGTTACCGCCTGTGGCGGCAGCGATGACCCTGCGGTGACCCCGCCCCCCGCAGGCCCCAAGCTCCTGGGCTTTGGCGCCGTGCCCAAAAGCCTGGCCGACACCGTGCTGGTGCCCGCGGGCTACACCGCCAGCGTGCTGTTTGCCCTGGGCGACCCGATGGCTGCAGGCGTGGCTGCGTACAAGAACGACGGCACCGACGGCGACTTTGACAAGCGCGCTGGCGACCACCACGACGGCATGGAATGGTTCGGCCTGGGTGCCGACGGCAAGCGCAATGACAATGCCACCGAGCGCGGCCTGCTGGCCATCAACCACGAGGCGACCGCCGACGAAAAGCTGTCGTCCTTCTTCCTGCACGCCAATGGCGGCACTTCCACGCTGCCCCGGCCCGCTGCCGAAGTGGACAAGGAAACCGACGTGCACGGCATTGCCGTGATCGAAGTCGCCAAGTCGGGTGGCAAATGGGCCTATGTACCCAGCTCGGCGCAGAACTTCCGCCTGACCTCGCTGACCCCCATCGAGATTGCCGGCCCAGCCCGTGGCAATGCACAGCTCGTCACCAAGTTCTCGCCCACCGGCGTCATGACGCGCGGCACGCTGAACAATTGCGGCACCGGCAAGACGCCATGGGGCACCTTCCTGACCGGCGAAGAAAACTGGTTTGGCTACTTCACACGCGGCGCTGCCGACGACGCTGCACGCGGCAACGACAAGAGCGTGGCGGCCCTCAAGCGCTATGGCCGCAACCAGGGCGCGGCATCGCGCCACGGCTGGGAAACCGGCGGCGCCGGCGACAAGTACCAGCGCTGGAACAACAGCAAGACGGGCACCTCGGCCGACGGCAGCGACGACTACCGCAACGAGATGAACGGCATGGGCTACATCGTCGAGATTGACGCCTACGACAAGACCCGCATGGCCAAGAAGCGCACGGGGCTGGGCCGCTTCGCGCACGAAAGCGCGGCCTTCGGCAAGGTCGAGGCGGGCAAGCCCCTCTCGGTGTACATGGGCGACGATTCGCGCGGCGAGTACATCTACAAGTTCGTGTCCACAGCAACGTGGAATGCGGCAGACGCCAATGCGAACGACCGCATGGCTATCGGCGACAAGTACCTGGACAGCGGCAAGCTGTACGTGGCCAAGTTCAATGCCGACGGCACGGGTACCTGGGTGGAGCTGAGCACCACCAACACCGCGATTGCCAACTACGCCAGCTACAAGTTTGCTGACGCAGCCGATATCTGCATCAACACGCGCCTGGCCGCCGACGCCGTGGGCGCCACCAAGATGGACCGCCCCGAGTGGAACGCCGTGAACCCCGCAAACGGCGAGATCTACTTCACGCTCACCAACAACAGCAACCGCGCCGTGAACCCCACGGGCAGCCAGTACCTGCCCGATGCCGCCAACCCGCGCGCCTACACCGACATGAAGGGCACCAGCGCCCAGAACGGCAACCCCAACGGTCACCTGGTGCGCATGAAGGAAGACGCTTCGGTCGGCAGCTTCACCTGGGACGTGTACCTGTTTGGCGCCGAAGCCGGTGCCGACAAAGCCATGGTCAACATCTCGGCGCTGACGGCCGACCAGGATTTCTCAAGCCCCGACGGCCTGGTGTTCAGCAAGGCCACGGGCATCTGCTGGATCCAGACCGACGACGGTGCCTACACCGACGTGACCAACTGCATGATGCTGGCGGCCGTTCCCGGCCAGGTGGGCGATGGCGCCAGGAAGACGCTGACCTACACCAAGGCCGACGGCAGCAAGATGGACGTGGTAACGCCCGTGGGCAAGGCCGCGACGGACAGCACGCTCAAGCGCTTTCTGGTGGGCCCCAAGGGCAGTGAAATCACGGGCCTGGCCGAAACGCCTGATGGCAAAGCCATCTTCGTGAACATCCAGCATCCCGGCGAAGCCACCGCGATGGCCAACGTGGGCGACGCGACCAAGTACCAGAGCCAGTGGCCTGCCAATGCCGGTTACGGTGCGGGCCAGCGTCCCCGCTCGGCCACGATCGTCATCACCAAGAACGATGGCGGCGTGATCGGCAGCTAAGACGTATCGAAAAGACTGGTGACACGCGGGGGCTGTCATGCCCCGCGTTCAGGCAAGCTGCCCGGAAGACCTCTACATAAGGTCAGCCGGGCAGCTTGTTTGCATGGAGCCTAAAGGTCGGTTGCGGTCAGTTCGGACCGGATGGCGGAGCGGGCGGCTCGTCGCCGGCTTCCGCGTCGACCTCTGCGGCCGGGGCCGGGGGCGCATCAAAGCAGTCGCGGAACGTGAACACCACCGACGTGAAGAACATGGCGGCCAGCATGAGCGCTGCGCCCACCATGATGCCGCCCGCTGCGTTGGCGCCCAGCCCGGCCAGCGTGAGAAACGTGGACACCAGCGCTACCGCAATACCGCCCACCAGAAACACGCCCAGCCAGCCCAGACCGTACACGGTGAAGGCGCCCATGTTGCGCCAGCACGCCACGATGCTGAAGAACAGCGCCTTGACGGGGGGCACGCTGTGCCAGTGCACAAGGCCCGGCGCATGCCAGAACAGCAGCGACAGCGGCAGGTACAGCGCCATGGCCAGGTACATCGCGCGCTGAAAGGCGGGGTCTTCCGCAATCTCCTTGGTCAGCGGTGCACCGGCCAGGTACACCTGCGCGAACTGCCCGCCATCCAGCAATGCGGACAGGCCCATCACTGCGAGAAACCCGACCGCATACAGGGCGCCCAGCACCAGCATGTCGTGCAGCCGTTGCTTGCCAGTACGAAACGCCACCAGCAGCACGGCAGGCGTTGGAAACCGGCCCTGCGTGGCCTCGGCGGCCGCGACCATCATGGCCAGCGTGGCTGAGGGCAGCAGCGCCAGCGCGATGGCAGGTCCCACCAAGGGAATCATGGTGGCCAGCGACATGGCGGCCATGGTCATGAAGAACATCGCCGCCAGCGCCAGCGGCTGCCGCCAGAACGCCCGGATGCCAAGCTTGACCCAGGCCAGGCCGGTGCGTGCGGGGACGATTTGGAGTTTCATTGTGGAATGCGATCGAAGAAGGAAGCGGGTTGCGGCGTGCGTGCGGGGTGGCCCGGAATGGTGCGGTCTTCGCCGTCGCAAAGGGCGCAATACCCCGGGAATTTACTCCAGTGCCCTCAACCGTCCCGCAAAAGGGAAAAGCGGTGCTGCCATGAGCCCCCGGTATTGCACGCGCCCGCGGGCAGAATCCCAGCGCCAGGCGGCCGCAGCCATCCGAGGCCAGTGCGGATGCAGGCGTCAGCCGGCGTGCACCGGCTGCGCGATGCGGCCTTGCAGCACGCGCTCGAAATGCGTGGGGTCGTGCGGCTTGAGCATCGATGCCTCGCGCGGCAGGTAAAAGTCCCACAGGCGCGAAATCCAGAAGCGCAGGGCGCCTGCGCGCAGCATGGCGGGCAACAGCTCGCGTTCGGCCGCCGTCAGCGGGCGCACGGCCTGGTAGGCCTGCAGCATCTGCGTGGCGCGTTCGGCGTCGTGGCGGCCGGTGGGCAGGTCGATGCACCAGTCGTTCAGGCATACGGCCAGGTCGAAGAGGAAGGTGTCCACGCCCGCAAAGTAGAAGTCAAAGAAGCCGGTCAGCTCCTCGCCGTCAAACATCACGTTGTCCCGGAACAGGTCGGCATGTACCGGACCGCGGGGCAGTGCGGCATAGGCGGCGCCGGCAGCCACATGGTTCTGGTAGGCCAGCTCGCTGCGCAGCAGTGCGGCTTGCGCGGTGCCGATGTGGGGCAGCACCACGGGCACGGTTTCGTTCCACCAGGGCAGGCCGCGCAGGTTGGGCTGGCGGCGTTCAAAGTCGCGCCCGGCCAGGTGCATGCGGGCCAGCATGCCGCCCACCGCGGCGCAGTGCACGGCTTGCGGGGCCAGCTGGCTTTTGCCGCGCAGCTTGTTGACCACGGCGGCGGGCTTGCCGCACACGCTGTGCAGGATGTCGCCGCTGGTGTCGGCACGCGGGTCGGGCACGGGGATGCCGCCATGCGCCAGGTGCTTCATCAGGTGCAGGTAGAACGGCAGCTGTTCGGCCGTGAGCCGCTCAAACAGCGTCAGCACGAATTCGCCCTGCTCGCTGGTGAGGAAGTAGTTGGTGTTCTCGATGCCGCCCTCGATGCCGCGCAGCGCCACCAGCTCGCCCAGTTGCAAACGGCGCAGCAGTTCGCGCGCTTCTTCGTTGGAGACTTCGGTAAAGACGGCCATCGCTTACGGAAACGTGAAATGAAAGAAAGGCTGGGCTCAGGAGCCGATGAACTGCAGGGCGCCTGCACGCGGCTGCGCCGCATGGGCACCGCGCGGGTGCGTGGGTGCGCTACCGGTCAGAACTTGAGCACGTTCCAGACGCGGGGTGCGGTGCCGGTTTCTGCGCCGCTGTTGGCGCCTGCGCGGCTGCGGGCGCCATCGGGCGACTGCACTTCATAGCTGGGCATGTTGCCGGCCTTCGGTTGCACCGAGATGCTTTGCGTCTGGCCGCCCACGCGCACTTCGTCCACACGGCTGCCGGCGTCTTCTACCTGGATGCGCTGCGTGCGCTGGTTCAGGCGGCCGGGTTCCTGTTGCTCACTATTTGATAGCTGTTCGCGCCCGCTGTTGTTGCCCTGGGGGGCATTTTGGGCATTGGTCTGGGCAAAAACGGGGGCGCTGGCCAGGGCCAGCAGCAAAAGGGTGTGAGCTGCGCGCATGGGGGCGATTGTAGGCGGCGCGCCCGACCGGGTCGGGCGGCCCGCACACGCAGCCGGGCCCTACTTGCGCTGCCTGGCCTCGTCGTCCAGGGCCTTTTGCACAGCCTTGTAGAAAACCTCGCGCGCCTGGCTGGTCTTGGGGTCGCTGGCGCCACCCGCCCAGTTGGCATTGGATGCAATCACCAGCTTGCGCGCCGGGTCGATGAAGATGCCCTGGCCAAAGATGCCGCGCGCGGCAAAGCTGCCGTCGTCATACGTCCACCACTGGTAGCCGTACCCGCGGCCCGGCTGGCCGATGTCGGCACGCTTGCTGGTGGCCTGCTTTAGCCAGCCTTCGGGCACGGTGGGCTTGCCGCCGGCCGCCGCCCCGTCCAGGATGAACATCCCGAAGCGGGCGTAGTCGCGTGTGGCCGCCTGTATGCAGCAGCCGCTGATCTCCTGGCCCGTCTTGTTCAGGATCCAGGTCGCCTTTTGCTCCATGCCGGCGGGTTTCCAGATCTTTTCCTCCAGGTACTGCGACAGCGGCTTGCCCGTGGCCTGGCTCAGCAGGATGCCGACCAGGTTGGTCTCGCCCGTGCTGTAAAGCCAGCGCTCACCAGCGGGCGCTTCGCGCGGCAGCTTGCGCAGGTAGCTCACCAGCGCGTCGACGCCGGGTTCCTCGGGCTTGTGGTTGTTGAACTGCGCCACGTCGGAGTTCGGATCGCTGTAGTTTTCGTTCCAGCGCACGCCCGATGTCATGGTGAGCAGCTGGCGCACGCTCACGTCGTCATAGGCCGAGCCCTTCATTTGCGGGATGTAGGTGCTGACCTTGTCGTCCATGCTCTTGATGTGTCCGTCTGCAATGGCCGCGCCCACCAGCGTGGACGTGAACGACTTGGCCACCGAAAAGCTGGTCCACCGGCCGTCGGCGTCAAAGCCCAGGCCGTAGCGCTCCAGGCGCAGCTTGCCGTCGTGCACGATCAGCAATGCGCTGCTCCGCTGGTCGGCCATGTAGGCGTCAATGTCGGGCAAGGTCTTGATTGGCGCGCCGGCGGGCAGGGGGCGCGGCGTGCCGCTGGCCTCCACCACACGCCATTTGGCCAGCAGCGATATGCGGTCCAGCGCGCGAAAGGCCGCGTCGCGCTGCGGCACGGTCCAGAACAACAGGTCGCGGTTGGTGGGCACGGTCTTGAGCAAACCGCGAGTTTCCTTGTCCAGACTGAACCAGCCCAAGGTGCCCGCTACGGCCAGCGCCAGCAACGTACCCAGTGCAATTTTCGGGATAGGCTTCAATGTGTCACTCCATCGGCAAAGCAAAGCAGGCAGCGATTGAACTCCAACGCAGCCCGGGGGGCGCAGCGGGCAAACCCGGGCTGCGTGGTCGGCCAGCAGACCAGGGTCGCGGGCTCTCAGGTACGCCAGGCCTGCCGGGCTGGAAGGCTTCGGTCTCTGTGCACAATCCGTGCATGACTGACAAAAAGACCCTGGTGCTGGTGGACGGCTCCAGCTACCTGTACCGCGCCTTCCATGCCATGCCCGACCTGCGGGCCGTGCCGGGCGACCCTGCAAGCCCGGCTACCGGTGCCATCCGCGGCATGATCAACATGATGCAGGCCCTGCGCAAAGAGGTGGTGGCCGACTACGCCGTCTGCGTGTTCGACGCCAGCGGCCCCACCTTCCGCGACGCCCTGTACACCGAATACAAGGCCACGCGCTCGCCCATGCCCGACGACCTGCGCAGCCAGATCGAGCCAATCCACCAAGTGGTGGACCTGCTGGGCTGGAAGGTGGTGGCCGTGCCCGGCGTGGAGGCCGACGACGTGATCGCCACTCTGGCCAATGTGGCGGCCGCGCAGGGCATTGAGGTCATTGTGTCCAGCGGCGACAAAGACTTGAGCCAGCTGGTCAACGAGCACATCACCATCATCGACACCATGAGCGGCAAGCGCCGCGATGTGGCGGGCGTGACGGCCGAATTTGGAGTGCCCCCCGCGCTGATGGTGGACTACCAGGCCCTGGTGGGCGACACCGTGGACAACGTGCCCGGCGTGACCAAGGTAGGCCCCAAGACGGCCGCCAAGTGGCTGGAAGAATATGGCTCGCTTGACAACCTGATGGCCAACGCCGATGCCATCAAGGGCGTGGCCGGCAACAACCTGCGCGAAGCCATTGCCAGCGGCCAGCTTGCCTTGAGCCGTCAGCTGGTCACGATGAAGACCGACTGCGCGCTGACCGACCACATCCCCGGGCTGCCTGCGTTTGATGACATCACGCTGGACGCGCCGGACAGTGCTGGCCTGCTGCCGTTTTACGAAAAGTATGGCTTCAAGGGCCTGGCTGCCGCGATCAAGGGCGCAGCGGCCCCCGCCGCCACGGCCCCCACCGTCGCCATGCCCGGCCAAAGCGGCGACCTGTTTGCCGACCACTCCGCCAGCACCGTCGCCGAAGAAGCCCAGCACCGCACGGTGGTGTATGACACCATCCTGAACTGGGCCGACTTTGACCAGTGGCTGGAGCGCCTGCACAAGGCCCCGCTGGCGGCCATCGACACCGAAACTGATTCCCTCGACGAAATGCGTGCGCAAATCGTCGGCATCTCGTTTAGCGTGCAGCCCGGCGAGGCCGCCTACATCCCGCTGCGCCACGAAGGGCCCGACGCCCCCGCGCAGTTGCCGCTGGATGAAGTGCTTGCCCGCCTCAAGCCCTGGCTGGAAGACCCCAAGCACCCCAAGCTAGGCCAGCACATCAAATATGACAAGCATGTGTTTGCCAACCACGGCATCGAGGTGCAGGGCTATGCACACGACACCATGCTGCAAAGCTACGTGCTCGAAGTGCACAAGCCCCACAACCTGACCAGCCTGGCCGAGCGCCACACGGGCCGCAAAGGCATCACCTACGAAGACCTGTGCGGCAAAGGCGCGCACCAGATTCCGTTTGCGCAAGTGCCGGTGGACAAGGCCGCCGCCTATTCGTGCGAAGACTCCGACCAGACCCTGGACGTGCACAACGCCCTGTGGCCCCTGCTGCAGGCGGACGACAAACTGCGCTTCATCTACGACCTGGAAATCGCCAGCAGCGAAGCGCTGTACCGCATCGAACGCAACGGCGTGCTCATCGACGCGCCCACGCTGGCCGCCCAAAGCCACGAGCTGGGCCAGCGCATCTTGCAGCTCGAAACCGAGGCTTACGAGATTGCAGGCCAGCCCTTCAACCTGAGCAGCCCCAAGCAGCTGGGCGAAATCTTCTTCGACAAGCTGGGCATGCCCGTGGTCAAGAAGACCGCCACCGGCGCCCGCAGCACCGACGAAGAAGTGCTGGAAAAGCTGGCCGAGGACTACCCCCTGCCCGCCAAGCTGCTGGAGCACCGCAGCCTGGTCAAGCTCAAAGGCACCTACACCGACAAGCTGGCCCAGCTGGCGCTGCCACGCACAGGCCGCGTGCACACGCACTATGCGCAGGCCGTGGCTGTGACGGGCCGCCTGTCCAGCAACGACCCCAACCTGCAGAACATTCCCGTCAAGACGCCCGAAGGCCGCCGCGTGCGCGAAGCCTTTGT
This sequence comes from Acidovorax sp. BL-A-41-H1, assembly GCF_051942715.1. Lineage (NCBI taxonomy): Bacteria > Pseudomonadati > Pseudomonadota > Betaproteobacteria > Burkholderiales > Comamonadaceae > Acidovorax > Acidovorax sp. BL-A-41-H1. The sequence continues at coordinate 1,442,820 of NZ_JBPVJQ010000003.1, forward strand.
GGCGCCCGCAGGCCGTGTGATTGCGAGTGCCGACTACTCCCAGATCGAGCTGCGCATCATGGCCCACCTGAGCGGCGACCACTCGCTGCTGCACGCCTTCCACGCCGGGCTGGACGTACACCGCGCGACCGCTGCCGAAGTGTTTGGGGTAGAGGTAGACCAGGTCACCAGCGAGCAGCGCCGCTACGCCAAGGTCATCAACTTTGGCCTCATCTACGGCATGAGCAGCTTTGGCCTGGCCAAGAACCTTGGCATCGAAACCAAGGCCGCCGCCGCCTACATCGACAAATACTTCCAGCGCTACCCGGGCGTTAAGCAGTACATGGACGAAACCAAGGCCGCGGCTAAATCCATGGGCTATGTCGAGACCGTGTTTGGCCGGCGCCTGTACCTGCCCGAAATCAACTCCCCCAACGGCCCCCGCCGCGCCGGGGCCGAGCGCGCTGCCATCAACGCGCCCATGCAGGGCACGGCAGCCGACCTGATCAAGCTGGCCATGGTGGCCGTGCAGAAAGAGCTGGACGCGCACAGGCCGGACATCAGGATGATCATGCAGGTGCACGACGAACTGGTGTTTGAACTGCCCGAGGGCGAGGTGGACTGGCTCAAGAGCCACATCCCGCGGCTGATGGCAGAGGTGGCGGCCCTCAAGGTGCCGCTGCTGGCCGAGGTGGGCGTGGGGCGCAACTGGGACAAGGCGCACTGAGCTCTAAGGCGCTTGAAGGGGACGGTGGCCCCCTGACTGGTGTTCACCCGCTTGCCGTGTGCTGAGCATCTGCTTGCCCGCGCTCGCGCCCGCGGCTGGGCACACGCTGGCCGCCGCGCCGGACAGTGTCAGAGATGGCGGCAGATGCGCACGGCGACAAGTGAGCCTGCATGGACGAGGGCGCACCAGACCCGCGCGATGTGCCCTCGTTGCCCACCGCCGCCTGCAGCAGCGGCTTCCTCACGGTGCTGCACTTCATCGTGCATGCATTCCCGCAGCGTCTCGCACAGCAGCGCCCACCGGGGACGGACGCCCAGGTAGGCAACCTGTTCGGCGTAATGCTGCTCCACAAACGTCTCCACGGCTTCGACGGTGATGTAGACCGCACGGGGGCCTGCCAGCGCGGGCAAGGCGCCCGTGAGCCACCCGGCTGCGCGCCACAGTGGCAGCAGATGGCTGCGTTCACGGGCAGGCAGCCATGCGTCGATGCGCGCCAGGTGCTTTTCTTCAGTGGCAAGGTGGCTGTGCGCGAAGCGCCTTAGCGCCGGGTTGCGCGTGACCCTGAGCACACCGCGGTAGATGTGTACTGCGCCCACTTCGCCTGCGTGATCCTTGCGCAAGCGGGACGCTATCCCCGGGGGCAGCGCCTGGCCCGGTGTCGCAAGTGGCTGCGTGGCTTCGGGCCCGGGTGAGTCCGCCTGGAGCACCACGGGCCCAGGGCTCAGCCTGCCTTCTTGGCCCACGCGTTGCACCAGCCTTTGCCCACGACCTGCTTGCCGGCAAAAATCGCGCAGCCTGCCAGTGCGTCGCTGGCCTTGCCCTGGTACAGCACACAGTTGTTGCACAGCTGTCCGCTGGCGTACTTGGGGAACTTCTTGGTGTCGGTTTTGGTGGCGTCTTCGACGTAGCCGAGCCCCACGGCCTGGGGGTCCTTTTCACTGAGTTTCGGTTGGCCCTGGGCCATGGCCGACAAGGAAGTGCCGGCCGCAGCCAGCGTCATCATGAAGACGCGTCGTGTGTTTTTCATCGTGTGCCTTTTGTGGTGGGGTTTGCAAGCCTGAGGGTGGTGTTCACTGCCGAGGGCTTGGCTTCTCGGTCGGTGCTCCGTGGATGGAAGGCGACTTCGGCCGCCAGAGCCGGCGGATTCCCAGAAACATCCGGTACCCGCCTTCCAGCGCCCACAGCGTGGGCCAGCTCCCCAGCAAACGTCCCAGCCAGGACCAGCGAGGCAGTGCGCGCCACAGGGTCGTGAAGGCCTGGGCGCCACTGACCAGGGTGCCGTCCGGCTGACGGAGATGAAGGCGGGCCATTGCGGCTTCGCGTGTCAGATCAGTACCGAGATCCTGGGGGGCGCAACGGGTGATATCTACCCAGCAAACCCCATCAGCGCCCGGCTGGCGCTGATACATCGCCACTTCGCGGGAACACACGGGGCATTCACCGTCGAAATAGACGATGGGGGTGGTTTGAGTTTGTTTTGACATGCATTGATGATAGGCTTGTCCAACTCATTGGCCGCGAGAATGGCTAAACTAGTGTGATGCGATCTGATATTCCAACTCAAAACAAACGCAACATTCAACCGCCGGCTTCGGGCCCCGGGTCGATGGATGCCACCTCTTCCACGGCGCAGCCGGATCAGCCCGTATTCCGCAGCGGAGCTGTGGCGCGCATGGCGGGCATGCCTGTCTCTACCTTGCGGGTGTGGGAGCAGCGCTACCAGGCGGTGGGGCCGAGCACGGCGGCCTCGGGGCACCGGTTCTACACGGCTGCCGAGGTCGAGCGGGTCGTCCTGTTGCGTCAGCTCACTACCCAGGGGCATTCCATCGGATCGCTGGCCGTGCTGGGCCTGGAGCAACTGCGCGATGTGGCCCGCACCCACGCCTCTGCAGACGCGATGACGGGGGTAGGCACCGAACTCGGCAACAGCAGCCCGGAGGTCGGCCTCATCGCGCATCCTTCGCGCGGGCTGCGGGCGCCGATGCGGATCGTGGTGGTGGGGCAGGGCATGGCACGCAGGCTGCGTCGTCCTGCCGTGCAGCGTGCCTGCGTGCGGCCGGCACAAGTGGTGGCGGTGTTCGAGTCGCTCGCAGATGCTGCGGCCCGGGCGGGTTCGCATCCAGGCTCCGTGGACCTGCTGCTGTGGCAGACCACGGGTTTGCAGGACGGCCCCAGCGCCGATTTGACGGCTGCCCGTGCAGCCTGGCCGGGCTGTCGGGTTGCCATTGCCTACCGGTTTGCCGGCCCGTCGGCGTGCGACCGTTTCGCGTCAACCGGGGCTCTGGTGGTGCGTGAACCGCTGGACGACCCCTCGCTGGGGGCGTGGCTGGCCACACTGGAGGCATCCCGGGCGGACCGCGCAGGCCAGGCTGGTTTGGGCCAAGGGAGCAGCGGCCAGGGTGCTGGTGCGCAGATTGACCTGGCCACAAGCGGGCGGGCCATGGCGAGCCCGCCGCCGCGCCGTTTTGACGATGCCACCCTGACGGAATTTGCGGGCCTGTCGTCCGGTGTGGCATGCGACTGCCCCGGGCACCTGGCCGAGCTGCTGCTGCAACTGGCCAGTTTCGAGACCTACAGCGCCGAGTGCGCCAGTCGCAGTCCTGCCGACGCCGAGCTGCATGCCCACCTCCACCACACCGCCGGCATGGCGCGCGCCCTGTTCGAAACCGCGCTGGAACGCGTGGCGTTGGCAGAAGGCTGGCCTTTGACCTGACCACCGCCACCGCTGTGCACGGCCTGCCCCTGCACGCGACGCATCCCTGGCACCCCACATCCACCACCGAGCCGTTGCACCATGACCCTTGCTCTCGCTGTGCTCAGTACTGCCCTGCTTTTTGGCGGCATGACCCTGTACTCGTTTGGCTTTGCCGCGTTCCTGTTCAGCGCCCTGCCTGCTGCGCAGGCAGGTGCGGTCCTGCGCCGCGCCTTCCCATGGTTCTACAGCTTCGTGATTGCGGTGGCGGGTATGGCGGCGTTGTTCTGGTGGCCGCACAACACGACGATGACTGCCGTGATGGCAGCCATCAGCGCCACCACCGTGCCGGTGCGCCAGTTGCTGATGCCTGCCATCAACCGGGCGACCGATGCAGGGCAGCGCCGGCGTTTTCAGTGGCTGCATGGCTTGTCGGTGCTGGTCACGCTGGGGCATATCGGCGCCAGCGGCTGGGTGCTGGTCTCCCTGGCCTGAGCCAGCGTCCCGGTGGCGCCATGACGAGACGCAATTCACCCCACCTCATCGCGGACCTGGACGACCTCAGCCATCTGGATGAGCTGGTGGAGGACAAGCGGCTGGGCCAGCGTTCTGCAGCCAAGAAGAACCGACGCAACCGCCACTACGAAAAGCAGTTCATTCGCAACACCATGAGCCATCGCGCAGCGCCCATTGCCGAGCCCACAGCAGGCACTGCCGACCGTCGCAGCGAACCCGCTGCCGCGCACCGCTGACACGCCTGGCGCCGCCCTGCCACTGCGTCGCTAAACTGGCCGGATAACCGGTGTCCGCAAGACCACGTTTCCACTTTTTGTCTGGAGCTCCCGCATGCCCGATTCAGTGCCCTACACCCCCCCCGCCATCTGGCAATGGAACAAGGAAAACGGCGGCCAGTTCGCCAGCATCAACCGGCCGATAGCCGGTGCGACGCACGATAGGGAACTGCCGGTAGGCCGCCACCCGCTGCAGCTGTATTCGCTGGGCACGCCCAATGGCGTGAAGGTGACGGTCATGTTGGAAGAGCTGCTGGCCCGAGGCCACAGCGGGGCGGAGTACGACGCGTGGCTGATCCGCATCAACGAGGGCGAGCAGTTTGGCAGCGGGTTCGTGTCTGTGAACCCCAACTCCAAGATCCCCGCACTGCTGGACCGTACCGACCCCGCCAACCCGGTGCGGGTGTTCGAGTCTGGCGCCATCCTGATGTACCTGGCCGAGAAGTTCGGTAGCGCCTTCTTGCCCAAGGACGGCGCGGCGCGGGCGGAGTGCCTGTCGTGGCTGTTCTGGCAGATGGGCAGTGCGCCGTTTGTGGGGGGCGGGTTTGGGCATTTTTATGCCTACGCGCCGGTCAAGATCGAGTACGCGATTGATCGCTACGCCATGGAGGCCAAGCGCCAGCTCGATGTGCTGAACCAGCGCCTGGCCGTGACCGAATACGTGGCGGGCGATGAGTACACCGTGGCCGACATTGCGATCTGGCCCTGGTACGGCCTCCTGGTGAAAGGGCAGGCCTACAACGCGGGCGAGTTCTTGCAGGTGCACGAATACGCGCATGTGGTGCGCTGGGCCGAACAGGTGGCCAAGCGCCCGGCAGTGCAGCGTGGGCGCAAGGTGAACCGGGTGCAGGGCGAGCTGGCCAGCCAGTTGCGCGAGCGGCATGAGGCCAGCGACTTTGACACCAAAACGCAGGACAAGATCGAGGCGGCGGCCGCAGCTTCTTCCCCCGCACGTTGAGTGTTGTTGCAAGGCCCCACCATGATCACTTTGTATGACTGCGCCACGGCCCCCAGCCCGCGCCGCGCGCGCATCCTGCTGGCAGAAAAGGGCATCGCCCACGATACCGTGCAGGTGGACCTGCGCAGTGGCGAACAGCTGGGCGATGCCTACCGGCAGATCAACCCCCAGTGCACGGTGCCTGCACTGCGCGCACAAGACGATGGTGCGCTGCTGACCGACAACGCCGCCATCACCGCCTATGTAGAGGCGCGCTGGCCGCAGCCACCGTTGCTGGGCGAGACGCCCGCCGAAAAGGCCGAGATCGCCAGCTGGAACTGGCGCATGGAGTTCGAGGGGCTGCAGGCCATTGCCGAGGCGCTGCGCAACAGCGCGCCCGCCATGGCCAACCGGGCGCTGCCGGGTGCCGTGGACTACCCGCAGATTCCGGCCCTGGCCGAGCGTGGGCTGGTGCGCGTGGGGCAGTTCTTCCACCTGCTCAACGAGCGCCTGGCGGGGCGCGACTTCATTGCCGCCAACCGCTTCAGCGTGGCCGATATCACGGCGGTGGTGGCGGTGGACTTTGCCCGCGTGGTCAAGCACAAGCCGGGTGAGCAGCACCCGCACCTGCGGCGCTGGCGCGCGGCCATGGCACAGCGGCCGTCGATGGCGTTGTAGCGTTGAGAGTGCAGACTGATGGCTGATGGCTGATGGCTGATGGTTTGCTATTAAAATAATAGCTATCAGGCATTATTTCACTTGGGCTTGCGGCCTGTTTTGCTCAAAATCGTGCATTTCGGGGCTGTTTGGGCTGTCTGCCGTGGTCCAGCGGCCCGGTGCACTGATGCGCGCACCAAAGACTTGTCCGGGCTGAGCCTGCGCAGGGTCGACACGGCCCGGCGATGCAATGGGCAGATTCAGCAATTGCGCCGTCGGCCCATTCCTTGCATCTTTAGAACCTGTTCAATGTCTTTTTGGGGATCGCATTGGAGTGCAATCGGGAGGAGTGGATGCTTCGGATGCGCCGCATGGGCTCGTGCCCATGCAAGCAGCCGGGGCGTTCAATCACCCGATTTCACTCCAACCCTTCGGGCAAGTGCCTTGTCGGGCGGTCTGCGGCGTTGCGGCGCTTGCCAATAGCCGAGCTATTGGCCGCGCGCCGCGCCTAGCATCCCATCCCGGCAAGGCACTTGTGCGACCCAAAAAAGACATTGAACAGGTTCTTAGCCCATGCGTCTTCGCCACATAGAAGTTTTCAACGCCGTCATGCTCACCGGCAGCGTGAGCGCGGCGGCCCGCCTCATCAACGTCACGCAGCCGGCGGTCAGCCGCATCCTGGCGCATGCCGAGCTGCAGCTGGGGTTCCCGCTGTTCCACCGGCTCAAGGGCAAGCTCGTGCCCACCACCGAGGCGCAAACCCTGTACCCGCACATCGAGCGCCTGTTCACCCAGCTTGACGACGTGCAGCGCCTGGCCAAAAGCCTCAAGGGCGACCAGCGCGAGGGCGAGCTGCACATCCTGAGCGTGCTGGCACTGAGCTATGAGGTACTGCCGCGCGCGCTGCGCTTCTTTCGCCAGAATCATCCCGATGTGAAGATCACCATCGACGCATTACATTCGCCGCAGATCGTGTCGGCCCTGGTGCTGCAGGAGGCCGACGTGGGCTTTGTGTTCAGTGCCATTGCGCACCCCGCGCTCACGCAGGAGCACCTGGCCGATGGCCGCATGGTGTGCGTGGCGCCCAAGGGCATGCTGGCTGCGGCGCTGGTCAACGCGGGCGTGCTGCACCTGGCGGACCTTGGCGATACCCCGGTGGTGCACCTGGATGTGCGCGACCCCATCGGCACGGTGGTCAGCCACGCCTGCCGCGAGGCTGGCGTTGGCCTGCAGACGGCCATCACCGTGCAGACGTACCACGCCGCGCTGGCGCTGGCGCACCACGGCCATGCGGTGGCCGTGGTGGATACCTGCACGGCTGCGTCGGCCGACCGCAGCAAGGTCGATGTGCTGGCCCTGGCGCCGCACATTGCGGTGCCCATCAAGTCCTTGCGCACCGTCAACCGCCCCAGCTCGCTGCTGGCCAGCGCCATGACGCAGTGCATGCGCCGCGCAGTGGTGGAGACGATGGAATCGGTAGGCCTGCGCGACGCCGAGTAGCGCGTTGTGTGCAATGCCGCCGGCTGGAGAACTGTCTGGTTTTGCAGCCCGTGCAGCCGTTGCGAGAGCTCAGGCGTCGGGTGCCAGCAGCTCCGCCACCTGCGCGGCCGTGCCGAAGGCCAGCGTAAAGCCCAGCGCGCCGTGGCCGGTGTTCAGCAGCAGGTTGGCTGGTGCACCAGGGTGCCTCCCCACCAGCGGCACGCCCGTGGGTGTGGCGGGGCGCATACCCGTCCAGGGGTGCAGCTCGGTGAACGTGCTGCAGCCCGGAAACAGCGCTTCGGTGGCCTCGCGCAAGCTGTGGATGCGTGCGGGCGGAATGCGATCGTCGTGCCCCACCAGCTCGGCCATGCCCGCCACGCGCAGCCGCTGGCCGATGCGTGCAAACACCACCTTGCGCGCGGCATCGGTCACGTTGACGCGCGGCACTGCGCCGCGCGCGCCGGTGGTGTCCAGCGTGATGCTGTAGCCCTTGAGCGGGTAGATCGGCAGCCGGAAGCCCAGCGTCTGCGCCACCGCATGGCTGGCGCTGCCCAGGGCGAGCACAAACTGCTGCGCCTCGATGTCGCCCGCCGTGGTTTTGACGGCGGTGATCCGCTGCGCTGTGCCCACCAAGCCCTGTGCAAAGCCCAGCACGCGCGCGCCCAGCACAAAGCGCACACCGCGCGCCGCCAGCAGCTTTTGCAGGCCCTGGCATACCGCCAGGCAGTCGGCTGCGCACTCGCTCGGGGTGTAGATCGCGCCTGCAATCTGCGGCTGGTAGTGGGCGAGTGCCGGTTCGATGTCTGCGCACTGCTGGGCCGAAACCGCCTCTTGCGCGCTGCCCCAGGGCCGCTGCAGCTCCATCTGCCGGCGGGCGGCATCCAGGCCCGCGCGTGTGTCGTACAGCACCAGCTTGCCGGTGCGCGAGAAGTCGCAGTCGATCTGCTCGGCCTGCAGCATGGCCTCAAAGCCGTGGCGGCTGAGCGCTGCCAGTGCCAGCAGGCGCTGGGTGCTGTGCTCCGACGTGCTCTGGTTGCAGGCCTGCAGAAACTCCATGCCCCAGCGCCACTGGTGGGTGTCCCACTGCGGGCGCAGCTTGAGGGGCGAGCTGGGCGACAGCAGCAGCTTGGGCAGCTGCCGCCAAATGCTGGCATCCGCCAGGGGCTGCACGTAGCTGTAGCTCAGCTGTGCGCCGTTGCCGCCGCTGGCGCCAGCGCCGGGCTGGGCCTGGTCGATCACGGTGACCTGCATGCCGCGCTGCGCCAGGGCATACGCGGTGGCCAGGCCCACGATGCCTGCGCCGAGGACACATACCTGCATGTTGTGATGGTGTGTTGTGGTTGGGGTGACACCCAATGTAGGGTGCGGGCAGGGCCTTGAACAATGCCAATGCAGTGCGCACCCATGCCGCCAGGTTATGCCCGGGCGCCGAGCCATGGCAATGTGGGCGAGGTGTGCGGGAAGCTAAAGGCTGTGCGGCCGGACATTGGAAAAAGAGCACCCTGCTGGTGCGACGGTGTGCACCAGATTGGCGGCATAACTTTTCGTCATGGACACCCTGTGCAAATGAATTGTTCAAGTGCGGCGCGAATTCCTACAGTGCCCTTGCGTTCCGGTTTTTCAGATCATCCACCTGCATTTTTTCGCAAAGGGATTCGCATGAAGCTCTCCGCCATCACCTCCGCCGCCATCGTTGCCACCGGCCTGCTTGCCAGCACCCTGGCCAGTGCCGACACCCTCAAGAAGATTGCTGAGTCCGGCAAGATCACGCTGGCCTACCGCGAGTCTTCGGTGCCGTTCAGTTATCTGTCGGGCCCCGGTGCGCCGGTGGGCTTTTCAGTCGATATCTCCAACGCGGTGGTGGATGCCGTGAAAAAGCGCCTGAACAATCCGGCCCTCAAGGTCGAGCTGCAGGCCGTCACGTCGGCAAACCGCATCCCCCTGCTGACCAACGGCACCATTGATCTGGAGTGCGGCTCCACCACCAACAACAGCGTGCGCGGCAAAGACGTGCAGTTCGCCATCAACCACTTCTACACCGGCACGCGTCTGCTCACCAAGAAGTCCTCGGGCGTAAAGAACTACGCCGACCTGGCCAAGAAGAAGGTGGCCAGCACCACGGGCACCACCAACGCGCAGGTGATCCGCAAGTACAACCGCGACAACAACCTGGACATGGACATCATCCTGGGCAAGGACCACGACGACTCCCTGCTGCTGGTGGACAGCGGCCGCGCCGAGGCGTTTGCGATGGACGACATCCTGCTGTTTGGCCTGATGGGCAACGCCCGCAACCCGGCTGACTGGGTGGTGGTGGGCGATTCGCTGCAGGTGGAGCCCTACGCCTGCATGATGCGCAAGGACGACCAGCAGTTCCAGGCGCTGGTCAATGGCGTGATCGGCGGGATGATGAAGTCGGGCGACTTCGAGAAGCTTTACAACAAGTGGTTCATGTCGCCGATTGCGCCGCGCGGCCAGAACCTGAACCTGGCCATGAGCAAGGAGCTTCGCGAGAACCTGGTGGCGCAGAGCGACAAGCCTGCACAGTAGGCCGGGCAACACATGTCTGTTGCGACCGCAAGCCATCTGCCCACCCCGCAGGTGGTGGGAATCCTGGGCGGCATGGGCCCGGCAGCCGGGGCTGACTTTGTACGGCTGTTCGTGCAGGCCTGCACGGCGCGCATGGAGTCGCTGGGCATTCCGGTGCACGACCAGGCCTACCCCGAGCACTGGCTGGCCCAGGTGCCCATACCCGACCGCACCGCCGCGCTGCACGATACGCGCCCCGGCGCGCACCAGCCCGCAGACCCCATGCTGCAGGCCACGGGCCGGCTGGCAGCGTTGGGCGCACGTGTGGTGGCCATTGCGTGCAACACGGCGCACGCCTGGCACGGCATCCTGCAGCAGCGGTTTCCGCAGATGCTGGTGCTGCACGGCGTGCAGGAGGTGGTGGCGGATCTGGCAGCCCGCCAGGTGCGCGGTGTGGGCCTGCTGGCCACACGCGGCGCGTACGACGCAGGCCTGTACCAGCGCGAGCTGGAGCACGCGCGCATCGACTGCTTTGTCCCGCAGGACCACGAGCAGGAGCAGCTGATGCAGGGCATCTACGACGGGGTGAAGGCGGGCAACTACCCGCTGGCACGGGAGCGCTTCGAGGCGGTGGCGGTTGCGCTCAGGGAGCGCTATGGCGTGACCACGCTGATCATGGGCTGCACCGAGATCCCGCTGGCCCTGTCAGCGCAGCCACGGCTGCAGGGCCTGGCGCTGGTGAACCCGTCGGTGGTGCTGGCATCGGCCCTGGCGCGCCACGCCTACCGGAGCACGGTGCCGGCTGGCTGAGGCCTGCAGTGCAGGTAGACCGCAGGTAGCCCTGAACACCCGGGTAGCCCGGATGGCGACGTTTCAATGAAGGTGAAAACCATGACATTCGCAGTGAACCGGATGGAGTTGCGCGCGGGCGCATGGGCGGTCGGGCTGTTGTTGTGTGCCCTGGGCAGCGCTCTGCCCCCCGCCTGGGGCCAGAGCGCGCCGCCTGTAACGCCATCGCCTGCGGGCGGGGGCACCACACTGCAGCGCATCCAGTCCAGCGGCGTCGTGGTCATCGGCCACCGCGAATCATCGCTGCCCATGTCGTATGTGGCCAATGGCACGCCGATGGGCTACAGCGTGGACGTGTGCCAGCACATCGCCCAGGCTCTGGGCCGGCACCTCAAGCTGCGCGAAGTGCGCACCACCTACCGCATGGTCACGTCCAGCACTCGCTTCGACGCTATTGAAAAAGGCGAGGTGGACCTAGAGTGCGGCTCCACCACCAACACGGCGGCGCGCCGCCAGCGCGTGGCGTTCACCATCCCGCACTTCATTGCGTCATCACGCATTGTGGTGCTTAGCGCCAAGCCGTATGACCGCATCGAAGACCTGGAGGGAAAGGTGCTGGCGTCCACCACCGGCACCACGAACATCGATTCGCTGGCGCGCGAGGCCACCAACAAGTCGGTGCGGGTGCGCATCGAACCCGCCAAGGACCATGCCGAAGGCTTTGGCTGGGTGGTAAGCGGCAAGGTGGACGGCTTTGCGATGGACGATGTGCTGCTGTTCGGCCTGCGCGCCAGCCATTCGCGGCCTGAGGACCTGAAGGTCATCGGCAAGCCCATGACCATCGAGCCCTACGCGGTGGCGTTCGAGCGCAACAATGCGGAGCTGAAGGCAGTGGTGGATGCCGAGCTGCGCCGCCTGATCCAGACGCGCGAGCTGCATCGCCTGTATGACAAGTGGTTTACGCAGCCGATCCCGCCGCGGGGCATCAACCTGAGCATGCGCATGCCGCACCTGCTGGTGGATTCGCTCAAGTACCCGTCGGACTACGTGCCGCAATAGCCACGGCAAGCGCTGCTGCCTCTGTGGCGGCTTTTTTGGGGGAGGCTCTGTCACGGCCACCTTATGCACCAGCGATCGGCTGTAGTGGACATCTTGGCGCCGCCCCCGGGTAGTCTCAGCAGGTGCTCAGCGCCGACGGCAGCCTCAGTTAGAGCTGGGGCGTGACTGGCCGAGGCCGCGCTCAACGTCCAACACGGACACGCGCGCATGCTGCGTTCATCCACCCCACAGCGCGGGCTTGTTCACCATCAGGGCAAAAACCACGGCCATGGCGATGAAGGCGGGGTAGCCCAGGCCTTCCCACCAGCGCTGCATGCGTGCGTACTGGGCGGGCAAGGGGGTGCCTGCCGCATGCGCGGCCTGTGCCATGCGGGACATGCGGATCTGCAGCGCCACCACGGGCAGCCAGCAGGTACCGGCCAGCAGGTAAAGGGCGATGGACAGGGCTAGCCACGGTGTGGTCAGCGGCCAGCCCGCCATGTGCGCCATGGCAATGCCGCTGAGCGGCTGCACCACCACGGCGGGGGTGGTAAACCACCAGTCTGCCCGCACCACCAGGCGGCCCACCACGGCCTGGGCGGCCACGGTGCCGCTGCGGTTGGCAAAGAACAGGTAAAAGGCCGAGCCTAGCCCGGTGCCCACCAGCAGCACGCTGGAGATGATGTGGATGGTCTTGAGGAGGAGGTAGGTGTTCATGGTGCGGTTTCCTCGGTATGCGCCGAGCTGGTTCCTAAAACCACCAGGATGGCGGCGATGGGCAGGTTCTTGAGCAGCGAGCCCAGCGGGTCCAGCCACAGGTGGGGCAGCAGCACGGTGGCGGTGGCGGTCATCACGCCCATCAGCGCCAGGGCGGCCCAAGCGCTGTGGCGGCCGGGCCAGCGCCACAGTGCCAGGCCCATCGCCAGGTCGGCGGCAGCGCCGCCCCAGATCAGGGCTTGAATCCACCAGTCATCGCTCAGCCCGGCTTGGCGCAGCAGCGCGTCGCCCTGGGTGCGGTGGGTGATGGCGCTGACTGCGGCGGTGCCCAGCCACACGGCCACCAGGCTGGCGCGCAGCAGGGCTGTGGTGCGGGCGGGCAGGGGGGTAAGGCTCTGCTGAGTCATGTGGGGGCTCCAGTGCGTTGGGGGGCGCTGGCGGGGGCGCTCCAGGCGCGTGCCACCAGTTGGCTGTAGTGGGTGGCGTCGTGCCCCAGCAGGGCGCGCAGCGGGGCTGGGTCGGCCACGTTGTCGGTGGCCAGCATGGCAAGGGTTTCGCTGCACCAGGGCGACACGGCGATCCAGTCGCCCATGCGGGCCGAGAGCTGGGTCAGCGGCAGGGGCAGGCGCAGCACCTGGGCTGCGGGGCGACCGCACTGCGCGCGCAGGCTGGCAATCAGCTCGGCCATGGGCAGTGCCTCGGGCCCCACGCAGGGCACCACGCCGCGCTGTTGCTGGTGCGGGCCCAGCAGCGCCACCACGGCATCGGCCAGGTCGTGCACGGCCACGGGTTGTACCCGGGCGGTCAGCACCGGGCCGGGCAGCACCAGCACGGGCAGCCGTGCCAATTGCATGAACAAGGCAGCGCTGGCGCCGCCGTGGCCAAACACCACGCTGGGGCGCAGCACCACGCTGCGCAGGGGGCAGCCAGGGGCGGCGGTCATGCCCAGCAGGTGGTCGTCAGCCGCGCGCTTGGTGCGGGCGTAGCGGGTGGTGCCAGTCTGCACGCCCAGGGCCGATATTTGCACCACATGGCGCACACCGGCCTGCAGGCAGGCGTCAAACAGCGCCACGGGCGTGCGGTGGTGCACGGCGTCGATGGGACGGGTGGCGGTGTTGCGCAGCACACCCACGGCGTTGACCACGGCGTCGATGCCCTGCAGGCGCGGCAGCCAGGTGGCGGCGTCGGTGTCACGGGCAAAGTCCATGGGCACGCCGCCAGCGTGTTGCTGCCGTGGTGAATTTGGCGAATGGCCCATGTGCACGGTGTGCCCGGCCCGGCGCAGCGCGGCTGCAATGGCCTGGCCGATGAAACCGGTGGCCCCGGTCAGCAGCACCTGCAGGGGGTCAAAAGAGAGGGATGTGGCGGGCGATGTCGTGGAGGGCATGTGCATGGCGGGGCTCCGATGGGGAGTGATGGTGACCTCACAGAACCGTTCACGCTGAGCCTGTCGAAGCGCGGCGCGAGGCTTCGACACGCTCAGCCTGAACGGGGTTTGCAGGGGCTGTGCTGGCTCCACCGTCGCGCCCGTGTTGCCCTTCGTGCCCTTCTTGCAGTCTGTCCAGCATGCACTGGTCCGTGCATTGCTGGGCCGCAGCCCGCTCTGCCGCGCGGCGCAAGGTCTTGCCAAAAAACATGCGTATCACCCAGGCCGGTGCGCGGTAGCGGTTGCGTGCGATCACGGGGTACAGCGCGTTCATGCCCTTGCGCAGCAGCGGAATGCGGGCGGGGGCCATCACCCAGCCCAGGCCCGCGGCGGTGTAGGCCACTTCAAAGGCGGCCACGCCGCTGAGCCACTGCCCGCTTGCGGTGCGGGCGTGCATCAGGGTTAGTAGCGCCTCGCGCGTCACCCCCTCGGGGCAGGTGAAGCCGGGGGCCTGCACGTCTTCAAAGTGCAGCTGTACGGCCTGGTTGCGCAGCATCAGGTTGTGCATCTCGGTGTCGCACAAGGGGCAGGCACTGTCGTAATACAGGGTCACGGGGTAGGTACCGGTGCTCATGGTCGTGTTCCTTTCTGAAATTTCTGTCAAAAGAGAAATTTATGGGTAAAAAAAGTCAGGGCACAGGGGGAGTGTGCTCAGACTGCGCGGTGCCAGGTGTAGAGGCAGGCGCCGCCCGAAGGGCCGGCGCAGGCGCTGGTGCCGGTGCGTCGCCCCCGCGCACAAACTTTTGCACCGTGGCGCCCATGCGCAGCACTTTCTCCAGCGTGCTGGGTGACAGGCGCAGCATCTCGTCCGCCCAGGTGCCCAGCGACTCCATCAGGTGCAGGGTCTCGCGCACGCGGTCTTGGGCGTCGGGGCTCTCCTGGGCAAATTCGGGTTTGCGCACCAGCTCCCTGAGCATGCGGGTGGTGGGGTCAAATTCGCGTGTCTTGCGCTCGCGCACCACGGTGCGAAAGAGCTCCCATACGTCGCTGCTGGTCTCGTAATAATCGCGCCGGTCGCCCAGCACGTGGGTCACGCGGATCAGCTGCCAGTTCATCAATTCCTTGAGACTGTTGCTCACGTTCGACCGTGCCACCACAAGGGTATCGGCAATCTCTTCGGCGTTGAGCGGGCGCCCATGAAAGAACAGCAGCGCATGGATTTGCGCGACGGTGCGGTTGACGCCCCATGCGCTTCCCATCTCACCCCAGTGGACGACGAATTGTTGGGAAATGGGAGTAAGTTGCATGGACGGGAGTATTGCCAATTCTGTAGTTTCTGTCAACAAAGAAATTACTAGTGACTGCAGCGATTACCTCGACAAGTACAGCTGGACAGGTTGGGGTTGTGTCTTCAAGCCCCCGGGCGGGTTAAGCGCCGCGCAGGGCAACGCTCCAGTTCACCGCCAGGCCGTGGCCACCAACTGGCTGTAGTGCACGCCCTTGCGCCCCAGCAGTTGCTCGAACGCGGCCGGGTTGCCCACGTTGTCGCTGCCCAGCATGGTCAGCGTCTCGGTGCACCAGGGCACGCTGGGAACCAGGTCGCCCATGCGGGCACTCAGCTGGGTCAGCGGGTCGGGCAGGCGGAACACGGTGGCCGGGCTGCTGCCCTGTTGCTGGCGCAGGCTGGCAATGAAGGCGCCCATGGGCAGTGCCTCAGGCCCCGTGCATTCGATGACACCTTCGGTCGCCAGGTGGGGGCCCAGCAGGGCGGCGATGGCGGCCGCCAGGTCGTGCACCGACACGGGCTGCACGCGGGCCGTGAGCATGGGCCCGGGGAACAGCGCCAGCGGCAGGCGCGCCAGGTTCATGAACAGCGCGCTGCTGTCCCCGCCCTTGCCAAACACAACGCTGGGGCGCAGCACGGCCGGGCTGATGGCTGCGCCCTGCTGGCGCAGCGCCAGCAGGTGCTCGTCGGCCGCGAGCTTGGTGCGGGCGTAGCGCGTGCCGCTGCCCACAATGCCCAGGGCCGACACATGCACCACGCGGCGCACGCCGGCCTGCACGCAGGCGTCAAACAGGGCAATGGGCGTGTGCCGGTGCACCGCGTCGATGGGGCGGGCGCGCGTGTCGCGCAGCACGCCCACGGTGTTGACCACTGCGTCAATGCCGTGCAGCCGGGGCAGCCAGACGGCGGCGGTGGTATCGCGGGCAAAGTCCACCGGCACGCGGTTGCCACTCGCGCCATGGCGGGGCGACACCCCTGCCACCACGGTATGCCCGGCCTGCTCCAGTGCCTGGGTGACGGTCTTGCCGATGAAGCCGGCGGGGCCAGTAAGAAATACACGCATGTGAAAAGCCTCGTTCAGTGTGCCGCGGCAGGGCGGTTTGGTACCGGCCCAGTGGGGCGGCCGCGTGCCCGCACGGGCGGTGGTGCGCCGGTACGCGCAGTGCAAATCAGTGTGCCAGAGCGCTGCCGCCGCAGCGTTGCGCAAGTTGCAATACCCCCGCAGTGCCGCGTGACGCAGCCGGGCACCGTGGCTAGTGGGCCCGCGTGACCTGTGTGGCCTGTGCAGCCTGTGTAGCCTGCGATGTGGCCGCAGCTGCGCGAGAATGCCGGGCGGGGCGGCGTGCGCACACGCCTGCCCCGCGCCCGCCGGATGCTTCCCCTGCCTGCCCACCCACTCTTTCGGAGAACTGCCATGCTCGACCACGATCTTCATTCCGACGCCCGCGCGCTCCTGCCGGGCAGCACCACCGAAGCGGGCCCCACGCGGCGCACCGCGCTGCAGGTGGCGCTGGGGGTGGGCTACGCGGCAGCGGCCGCACCCGTGATGGCGCAAACCGCCATTGCCACGCCGGCCGACGGCCTGACGGCGGGCGAGGTGAATTTCATGGTCAACGGCTTCAAGGTGCCGGCCTACCGCGCCGCGCCTGCGGGCAAGACGGGCCTGCCCGTGGTGCTGGTCATCCAGGAAATCTTTGGCGTTCACGAATACATTGCCGACACCTGCCGCCGTTTTGCCAAGGCCGGCTACCTGGCCATCGCGCCGCAGCTGTACGCCCGCCAGGGCGACCCCGCCCAGTACACCGAGGTGGCCAAGCTCATGGCCGAGATCGTCTCGAAGGTGCCCGATGCGCAGGTGATGGCCGACCTGGACGCCACCGTGCAGTGGGCCGTGGCCAACGGTGGTGACGCTGCCCGCGTGGGCGTGACCGGCTTTTGCTGGGGCGGCCGCATCACCTGGCTGTACGCCGCCCACGGGCCGGTGAAGGCGGGGGTGGCCTGGTACGGCCGCCTGGTCGGCCAGTCCACTGACCTCACACCCAAGCACCCTGTGGACATTCCCCTGATCCTGAAGGCGCCGGTGCTGGGCCTGTACGGTGAAAAAGACACCGGCATCCCCCTTGACACGGTTGATAAGATGAAAACAGCCTTGGCCAGCGGTTCGCCGCAGGCCAAGATTTCGGAGTTTGTGGTGTACCCGGATGCGCCCCATGCGTTCCATGCCGACTACCGCGCCAGCTTCCGCAAAGAAGCCGCAGAAGACGGCTGGAAGCGCGCGCTGGCCTGGTTCAAGACGCACGGCGTGGCCTGACGCAGCGCGGCCCGGCGGCAGGCGCTGCGGGTTGCTGGCATGGGCTTTGGGCCGTAGGGGCCCTCTGGCCAGGTGCGGTGCGGTGAAGGCCAGGTGGCGCGCCAGCCACCATGGAACACACCCGCAAGCCGAGATACAAGATCAACAATAAAAACGGCCTCTGCCGCACTATCTATAAGCGCTTATAGCTATGACTTTAGTAGCAATTATTTTGGCCACGCTGGCCGCGGGCATTGGCAGCGTGTGGCTGGCGGCACTGCTTATGCGCCTGGGGCTGGGAGGGCGCGACGACAGTGCCGTGGGCCCGCAGCACCTGCTGAGCCTGGCGGCCGGGGCGCTGCTGGCCACGGCCTTCATGCACCTGCTGCCCGAGGCATTCGAGAGCGCGGCGGGGGCGCATGACCTGTTTGCCACCCTGCTGGTGGGAGTGGTGTTTTTCTTCCTGCTCGACAAGGCCGAGCTGTGGCACCACGGGCATGAGCACAGCTACCCGGTGCCGGAGCCCCATGCGCATGGACATGACCACGGCCACGACCACAGTCACGGCCATTCGCACGGCCATTCCCATGCCCCGCGCGGTGGTGGCTGGTCGGTGCTGACCGGCGACAGCGTGCACTGCTTTGGCGACGGCATCCTCATCGCCTCGGCCTTTCTGGCCGACATGCGGCTGGGCGTGATCGCCGCCGTATCGGTGCTGGCGCACGAGGTGCCGCACCACATGGGCGACCTGGTGGTGCTGCGCCAAACCAGTCCCAACCGGCGCATGGCGCTCATCAAGGTGTCGCTGGCCGGTGCCGTGACCGCGCTGGGCGGTGTGGCGGGCTACTACCTGGTGGGCCAGCTGCAGGACTTCCTGCCGTACTTCCTGGTGGTGGCATCCAGCAGCTTTGTGTACGTAGCGCTGGCCGACCTGATTCCGCAGCTGCAAAAGCGCCTCACGGCGCGCGATACGGTGGCGCAGATTGCCTGGCTCATTGCCGGCATGGCCGTGGTCACCATGGTGAGCGGAGTGGCCCACGCGCACTGATCGCCCAGGCTTGACGTGGCTCAAGGCGGCGCGGCGGCAGCGTGCCATGCTGGAGGCATGAACACCCTGCGCACCGCCCCCGCATCGCTGGGCCTGCTGGCCCACCCCACGCGCTTTCTCTTTTTTACCGGCAAGGGCGGCGTGGGCAAGACCTCGCTGTCCACCGCCGCCGCCATTGCGCTGGCCGATACCGGGCGCAAGGTGCTGCTGGTCAGCACCGATGCGGCGTCCAACCTCGATGAAATGCTGGGCGTGCCGCTGTCCAACCACCCGGTGGCCGTGCCGGGCGTGCCCGGGCTGAACATGCTCAACATCGACCCCGACACCGCCGCAGAGGCGTACCGCCAGCGGGTGATTGCGCAGCTGGAAGCCAGCGCCACGCCGGCCGAGCGCAACAACGTGCGCGAGCAGCTTTCGGGCGCATGCACCACCGAAATCGCGGCGTTTGACGAATTTGCCGCGCTGCTCGCCAGCGAGGGCGATGCACAGGGACACGCGTTTGACCATGTGGTGTTTGACACCGCGCCCACCGGCCACACCCTGCGGCTGCTGAGCCTGCCCAAGGCCTGGACGGGGTTTCTGGCGGGTAACGACCGCGGAGCCTCGTGCCTGGGCCCGCACTCGGGGCTCAAGATGCAAGAGGCCCGTTTCAATGCGGCGCTGGCCGCGCTCAGCGACCCGGCACTGACCACCGTGGTGCTGGTCACCCGCCCCGACCCACGCCCCATGCAGGAGGCCGCGCGCACGGCGCTGGAGCTGCGCGCCCTGGGCCTGGCCAACCAGCGCCTGGCCATCAATGGCGTGTTCCACGCCAGCCAGCCGGGGCACGATGCCGTGGCGGACGCCATCGAAGCCCTGGGCCGCGAGGCACTGGGTTCCATGCCCGACGCGCTGGCACAGCTCCCGCGCGACGAGGTTCCGCTGCGCGCGTTTGACACGGTGGGCCTGCCCGCGCTGCGTGCGCTACTAGGCGGCGGCGCTGTGCCGTTGCAAGCGCCCGCTGCCGCGGCGGCTGTGTCTTTGCAGGCAGATCCCCTCGCAGCCCTGGCCGACGCCCTGGCCGCCAAGGGCCACGGCCTGATCATGGTGATGGGCAAGGGCGGCGTGGGCAAGACCACCGTGGCCGCCGCGCTGGCCGTGGGCCTGGTGCAGCGCGGGCACAGCGTGCACCTCACCACCACCGACCCGGCCGCCCATGTGCAAAGCCAGCTGGGCGGCAGCCTGCCCGGCCTGAAGGTCGGCCGCATCGACCCACAGGCCGAAACCCGGGCGTACATCGACAAGATCATGGCCACGCGCGGCAAGGCGCTGGACGACGCGGGCCGCGCCCTGCTGCTGGAAGACCTGCAGTCGCCCTGCACCGAAGAGGTGGCCGTGTTCCACGCCTTCAGCCGCGTGGTGAACGAGGCCCGCAGCGCCTTTGTGGTGCTGGACACCGCGCCAACCGGCCACAGCCTGCTGCTGATGGACGCTACCGGCGCCTACCACCGGCAGATGACGCAGCAATACGAAGGCAACGCCAACGCCAGACACATCATCACCCCGCTGATGCGCCTGCAGGATGCCGACATGACGCACGTCGTCATCGTCACGCTGCCCGAGGTCACGCCCGTCAGTCAGGCCGCCGCGCTGCAGGACGACCTGCGCCGCGCCCGCATCGAGCCCTGGGCGTGGGTCATCAACAAGAGCGTGGCCGCTACCGGCACCACCGACCCGCTGCTGCAGGCCCGCCTGGCGGGCGAGCACCAGCAGGCGGCGCGCATTGCCAATGGCCTCGCGCAGCGCACCTACGTGCTGCCGTGGCTGGCGACGCCGCCTGTGGGGGTGGATGCGCTGGGGCGGCTGGTGGCGGAGTCGCCGGGTGATGGCGGGCGATCCATAGCCTGATTGCTATGTTTTTGATAGCTATAGGGGCAATTGATACCTGGGCTTGAGGCCAAAAATGCTTTAAATCGCCGCCCAACAGCCCCTGGCGCGCCCCGAAACGGGTGAGGTGGGGGGCGCCGCCGTTCAGCGTGCCAGCTCTTCCCGCACGGCTGCCACCTGCCGGCGCGAAACGGCCAGCAGCTCGGTCGAGCCCTGTAGCCGCACGGCCCAGCCTTCGCCTTCTTCGGCGTCGTAGTGCTTTTCCAGCGCCCGCACGGCCCGGCGGGCCACCAGTGCGTTACGGTGAATGCGCAGAAAGCGCGGCGCAAAACGCGCCTCCAGGTCGCTCAGCGCACCATCGACGATGTAGCTGCGCGTGGCGGTGCGCACGGTCACGTACTTCTGCTCGGCCTTGAAGTACAGGATCTCGGCCACGGGCAGGCGCTCGGTGCGGCCGCGGTCCTGGATCAGCAGAGTTTCGCCCTCGGGCAGATCAATGCCGGGCGCAGGGGCCGGGGTGCGTGTTGTGCGCTGCACCTTGGCAATGGCTTGCAGCAGCCGCTCGCGGCGCACGGGCTTGGTGAGGTAATCCACCGCGTCCAGCTCGAATGCGCTCACGGCGTGGTCTGCGTGGGCCGTGACGAACACGATGGCGGGGGGCTGGGGCAGCGCCTGCAATGCATGGGCCATCGCCAGGCCGTCCTGGCCGGGCATGTGGATGTCGAGCAGCACCAGATCGAACCCCTTGCCCCCGGTGGTACCGAGCAGCGCCAGGGCTTCGGCTGCGTTCGAGGCCTCGGCCACGGTGGTGCGCTGTTGCGGCGCGGGGAGTGCATCACGGCAGTCGGCCAGCAGGGTGCGCAGGCGGCTGCGGGCCAGGGCCTCGTCGTCAACGATCAGGATGTTCATGGTTGATCTTCGGCGGGTGCTTGTGTGTCGGGGCGCAAGGCCTTGCGGCGGTTGCCCATGGCGGTGCTGTCACGCTGGCCGGCGGGGCGGCTGCGGGGCTCGCGCCCGGCGGCCCGGGTCTCGGGTGCTGGCAGGGTGATGCGCACTTCGTACAGGCCGTCGCGCACGCCCGCGCTGAACTCGCCCTGCACGTCGTGCAGCAGCGCCAGCCGCGCACGCACGTTGGCCAGCGCAATGCCGTGGCCACGCGGGGCCGCATCATCACCCGCGCCCGGCTTGCCATCGCGCGTGGGCAGCGTGTTGGTGATGCGCACCACCACGCGGCTGCCGCGCAGCTCGGTCAGCACGCGCAGCCGCCCGCCGCGATCGCTGGGCTCCACGCCGTGCTTCACGGCGTTTTCCACCAGGGGCTGCAGCAGCAGCGGGGGCAGGCGGGCGTTGTCGGTGCGGGCGTCCAGGTTCCACTGCACCTGCAGGCGCTTGCCAAAGCGCACTTCCTCAATGGCCAGGTAGCGCCGCGCCAGCGTGATCTCTTCGGCCAGCGTGACGTATTCGCCCTGCTCCACCAGCGCGTGGCGAAACAGGTCCGACAGGTCTTCCAGCAGCGACTCGGCCTTGGCTGGCTCTTCGCGCACCAGGGCAATGGCGCTGTTGAGGGTGTTGAACAAAAAGTGCGGGCGGATGCGCGACTGCAGCTCGGTCAGCCGCGCGGTGGTGGCCGCTGGCGTGCGCCCGCGGGCGCGCAGCACGAGTGCGGCCACCAGCAGGGCCGCCAGCAGGGCGCCCGTGGCCCCGCTGGCCACCCATGGCGGTGATGTGGTGGCGCCCACCAAGGCCAGCATGCCGCAGGCGTACGCCCCGGCCAGTGCGCCCAGCACCACGCCCGCGGCGTACTGCTGCGCCGTGCCCAGGCGCTGCAGCCAGGTCTTGAGGCTGCAGGCCGTGATCAGCCAGACCAGCGTGGCAGGCAGCGCACCGCCCGTCAGCAGCGCCAGCGTCGACAGCCATTCCATCGGGCTGGGCGACACATACAAGGCACCCACCCCCAGGACGGCCTCGACAAAAAGCACGGCCCGCAGCACCACGCCCACATGGCAGGCATCGAACACCAGGGCCTGGCCACGGGGCGGGCCGACGTGTCGGTATGGCCTGCCCGGGGGGGGCAAATCGGGCGGCAGGGGTTGGGTCGATAAAATTTGGCTGTTATGCATTGCGGCATCCGGGCAGTCCGGGTGTCTGAACCTCCGGATTATTGCCCTCCTTATGTCCAAAGCCCAAGCCACCGGCAACGCGCCTGCGCCGTCCCACAACCAGCTCGACACCAAGGCCCAGGCCTGGTCGGCGCTGTTCTCCGAGCCCATGAGCGACCTGGTCAAGCGCTATACCTCCAGCGTGTTTTTCGACAAGCGCCTTTGGCAGGCCGACATTGCCGGCAGCCTGGCCCACGCCGACATGCTGGCCGCGCAGGGCATCATCAGCACCGAAGACCACGCCTCCATCCAGCGCGGCATGGCGCAGATCACGTCCGAGATCGAAGCCGGCAGCTTTGAATGGAAGCTGGACCTGGAAGACGTGCACCTGAACATCGAGGCGCGCCTGACCCAGCTGGTCGGCGATGCCGGCAAGCGCCTGCACACCGGCCGCAGCCGCAATGACCAGGTTGCCACCGACGTGCGCCTGTGGCTGCGCGGCGAGATCGACCTGATTGCCGACCTGCTCAAGGAGCTGCAGGGTTCGCTGGTGGATGTGGCCGAGCAGAACGTCGAAGTCATCCTGCCCGGCTTTACCCACCTGCAGGTTGCGCAGCCGGTGAGCTTTGCGCACCACATGCTGGCCTATGTGGAAATGTTTGCCCGCGATGCCGAGCGCATGGCGGATGTGCGCCGCCGCGTGAACGTGCTGCCTCTGGGCAGCGCGGCGCTGGCCGGCACCACCTACCCGCTGGACCGCGAGCGCGTGGCGCGCACGCTGGGCATGGACGGCGTGTGCCAGAACAGCCTGGACGCCGTGAGCGACCGCGACTTTGCCATCGAATTCACCGCAGCCGCCAGCCTGTGCATGGTGCATGTGAGCCGCCTCTCTGAAGAACTCATCATCTGGATGAGCCAGAACTTCGGCTTCATCAAGATTGCCGACCGCTTCACCACGGGCTCGTCGATCATGCCGCAGAAGAAGAACCCCGACGTGCCTGAACTCGCGCGCGGCAAGACCGGCCGCGTGGTCGGCCACCTGATGGGCCTGATCACCCTGATGAAGGGCCAGCCCCTGGCCTACAACAAGGACAACCAGGAAGACAAGGAGCCGCTGTTCGACACGGTCGATACGCTCAAGGACACGCTGCGCATCTTTGCCGAGATGGTGGGCGGCCAGCTGAACCCCGCTACCGGCAATAAGGAAGGCGGCATCACCGTGAATGCGCCTGCCATGGAGCAGGCCGCACTCAAGGGCTACGCCACCGCCACCGACCTGGCCGACTACCTGGTGAAAAAGGGCCTGCCGTTCCGCGATGCCCACGAAACCGTGGCCCATGCCGTGAAGGCCGCCACCACGCACGCGTGCGACCTGTCCGAGCTGCCGCTGGCCGTGCTGCAAGGCTTTCACCCGCAGATCGAAAAAGACGTGTACGAATGCCTGAGCCTGCGCGGCTCGCTCAACGCCCGCAACACGCTGGGCGGCACTGCGCCGGCCCAGGTGCGTGTGCAGCTGGCGCGCCACCGTGCCCGCCTTGCCTGATCACCACGTGTCCCTGTCCCAACGCCCCGGAGCCCACCCATGAAAAATTCTCGCCGCAGTCTTTTGTCCACCCTGTTGCGCAGCACGGCCGTGCTGGCCACCGCGCTCACCCTGGGCACTGCCTTTGCGCAGTCCGGCAAGCCCATTCGCGTGCTGGTGGGCTTTCCGCCCGGTGGCGGCACCGACGCGATTGCGCGCGTGCTGTCTGAAAAGCTCAAGAACGAACTGGGCGTGTCGGTGGTGGTGGAAAACCGCCCTGGTGCCGGCGGCCAGATTGCAGCCCAGGCCCTGAAGGTTGCAGCGCCCGATGGCACCACGCTGTTCCTGTCGCACGACCACACCATTTCCATCCTGCCCCAGGTGGTGAAGAACCCGGGCTTTGATCCGGCGCACGACTTCGTGCCCGTGGGCGGCTTTGCCACCTTTGTGAATGCGTTTGCCGTGTCGGGCGGCACGCCGGCCAAGTCCTTCAATGAATACGTGGGCTGGGTGCGCACGTCGGGCAGCGGCAAGGGCGCAGTGGGTGTGCCGGCACCGGCCTCTACCCCGGAGTTCCTGGTCAAGCTGGTGGGTCAGAAGTACCAGCTGGACCTGGTGGCGGCCCCGTACCGCGGCAGCGCGCCCATGATGGCCGACATGCTGGGCAACCAGATTGCGGCGGGCGTGGGTTCTGTGCCCGACTTCATCGAGAACCACAAGGCCGGCAAGGTGCGCGTGGTGGCCGTGCTGGGCAACAAGCGCCAGGGCGCCATGCCCGATGTGCCCACGTTCGACGAGTTGGGCCTCAAGGGGTTTGACGACTTGCCTTACTACGGCATCTACGCACCTGCCGGAACGCCGCAGAAGTTCGTGACGGACTTCTCTGCAGCGCTTTCCCGCGTGGTGGCCATCCCTGAAGTGCGCGACCAGCTCACCGGCATGGGCCTCACGGTGGGCTACATGACGCCCGAGCAGCTGGGCACGCGCCAGGCTGCCTACACCGAGGCCTGGTCGCGCATCATCAAGACCAGCGGCTTCGTCGCGCAGTAAACAGCGGGTCCTGAACGGGATCAGGGCGCGGGCCGCAGCGCAGCCTCGCGCTCCCACTGCCGCGTTTGCGCCGCGGCCACAAACCCCAGGGTATCGGCCGGGTCGAGCACCCCTGCATCCGGCTCGATGCCTCCCGCCTTGAGGATCGCGTGCGAGCCGCGACTGGCGGCAATCGCCTTCAGGTGCAGGAAGGCATCGCGAAACCAGTCCACCACGGTGCTGTCGCGTGCCAGCGCTTCGCCCATCTCGGTGGTCATCACTGCTGCCACAGCATCAAACAGCACGGATGGCATGGTGCGGCAGGTGCCGTCTGCCGCCAAGCGGCTGCCGTCGCGCAGCACCGCGCCCGACACGCGGGGTGCCAGCACCTTCACCGCCGCACCGGCCTTGTCCAGCGCCTTGCGCAGGTTAGCCACCGCCACGCCATTGCTGCCGTCTGCCACCAGAATGGCCACGCACCGACCCTGCAGCGTGGGCAGCATGCGGTCGATGGTGCGCAGCGCGGGCGATAGCGCCAAGTCCTGCACCGGCACGGCCGGTACCGGAGGTTCGGGCAGCCCAGGCAGTCCAAGGCCTTCGGCCACCTGCGTTGCCAGTCCTTCATCCACCAGTTGCAGGTGGGCCACCACCGCGTCGCGCACATGCGGGCTGCCCACGCACGACAGTTGGTGCACCAGCGCCTGCACGGTATGCGCCTGCTCGGTAGTGCTCTGACTGCGGTAGAACATGCGCGCCTGGCTGTAGTGGTCGGCAAAGCTCTCGGGGCGCGTACGGCCGCCGGCCTGTTCCGTTGCAGCTTCCGCTGCAGGGCGTGCTGGACGCGTGCCGGCAGACCGTGCGGCGCGCGGCGAATCCGGCTGCAGGCTGCTGGGCTCGTAGCTCACGCGGCCCCGGGGTGCGTTCACCAGCATCGATCCGCCTTGCAACGCATGGTGGTACGGGCATTGCGGCGCGTTGATGGGCAGCTGTACATGGTTGGGCCCGCCCAGCCGGGCCAGGTGCGCGTCCATGTAGGCAAACAGGCGGCCCTGCAGCAGCGGGTCGTTGCTGAAGTCGATGCCTGGCGGGACGTTGGCGGGGCTGAAGGCAACCTGTTCGGTGTCGGCAAAGAAGTTGTCGGGCCAGCGGTTGAGCACCATGCGGCCGATGGGCTGCAGGGGCACGAGCTCTTCCGGGATGAGCTTGGTTGCATCGAGGTGATCGAACGGAAACCCGGCAGCTTGCTCTTGCGAAAAAAGCTGCACGGAAAGCGTCCATTCGGGGAAGTCACCGGCCTCGATCGCCTCGAACAGGTCGCGGCGGTGGAAGTCGTTGTCTGCGGCCTGCAGCTTCAGGGCTTCGTCCCACAGCGTGCATTGCAGGCCCAGCCGGGGCCGCCAGTGAAAGCGTGCAAACGTGCTTTCGCCCTGCGCGTTCACCAGCCGAAAGCTATGCACGCCAAAGCCTTCCATCATGCGCAGGCTGCGGGGCAGGGCGCGGTCGCTCATGAGCCACATCACCCCGTGCAGGGCCTCGGGCATCAGCGACACGAAATCCCAGAAGGTGTCGTGGGCGCTGGCCGCCTGCGGAAAGCCGCGGTCGGGCTCCATCTTGAGCGCATGGGCCAGGTCAGGGAACTTCATGGCGTCCTGCACCAGCGCCACGGGAACATTGCTGCCCACCAGGTCCCAGTTGCCCTCGCGGGTATAGAACTTCACCGCAAAGCCGCGCGTGTCGCGCGGGGTGTCCACCGAGCCTGCGCCGCCTGCCATGGTGGAAAAGCGCGCGAACACCGGCGTTTGCGCGCCGGATTCGGTCAGTACCCGCGCCGTGGTGTGCTCGCGCAGCGAGCGTGTCAGCTCAAAAAAGCCGTGGGCACCCGAGCCGCGGGCAAACACCGCGCGTTCTGCAATGCGCTCCCGGTTGAAGTGCGCGAGCTTTTCGCGCAGCACAAAGTCTTCGAGCAACGTCGGCCCCGGCGCGCCCGGGCCGCGCAGGGAGTTCTGGTTGTCCGCCACGGGAATGCCCTGTGCCGTGGTCAGCACGGGGTGCTTGCCGCCGGCCTGCTGCTGCAGCTCGCCCGCGTAGCCGCGGTAGGTGTCGGATGGAACGAGGGAGGCACCGGCCCCTGTAGACCGGTGGGCGGGGTTGCGCGGGGCGGGGGAGCGTGGCATGGGGGTCGCGGTCCTGGCAGTCCGGCCGGGTGCGGCCGTGAAATCGACGAAGCCTCCATGGTTGAGCGCGGTGGCCGGTACACGGGTAGGACGCTGGCGCAATGCGCCGTCGTCGCCGCGCGGCAATGGCTTCGTCTGCGCTCCGGATGGATTCGCGGCGGGGGCAGACGTAAGCGCGTGCAACGCATGCCCCGGCTATGGGGCGTTTTGTTACGCTTGCCGCTTCCTGTGGAGGGGAAGCCGTGAACATAAAAAAATGGATGTGGACCAGCGCCCTGGTGTTGCTGGCGACGGGGGCACACGCGCTGCAGATCACGGGCTTTTCGCCGCAGGGCGAAGTTGCACGGGTGCGGCAGGTAGTGGCCAAATTCGATACCGCAGCGGTCAACTTTGGCGACCCCAAAGCGCCAGCGCCGCTTTCGGTGAGCTGCAGCGATGCCAGCGCCAGCAAGGGCACGGGCCGCTGGACCAGCGAGCGCGAATGGGTGTTCGACTTTGAAAACGATCTGCCACCGGGCGTGCGGTGCACCGCGGTGCCGAGGCCCGGGTTCAAGTCGCCTGCAGGGGCAGATGTGGCCGGGGCCAAAAGCTTTCAGTTCAACAGCGGTGGCCCCTTTGTACAGAACCTCCGTCCGGGCACGTACGAGCGTATCGACGAAGAGCAGTTCTTTGTGCTGGAGCTCAACGGGCCGGCCACGCTGGAGAGTGTGCGCGCCAACGTGTGGTGCGTGGCCGACGGCCTGGGTGAGCGCGTGCCCGTGCGCCTGATCGAGGGCGCGCAGCGCGCAGACATCCTCAAATCGCAAGGCTTGGACAAGCGCGCGGCGCAGGCGCCTTTGCAGTTCGCTACGCTGGCCTGCAACCGCCGCCTGGCCTCGGGTTCGCGCATGCAGCTGGTCTTTGGCAAGGGCGTGGCCACGCCCAGTGGGGTGCCGAATGCCATAGAGCGGCGCTTTGACTTCACCGTCCGCGAGCCGTTTGCGGCCGAGTTCAGCTGCGAGCGGGAAAATGCGCAGGCCGCGTGCCTGCCCATCCGCCCCATGCAGCTGAGCTTCAACGCACCGGTGCCGCGCAAGCTGGCGGCGGGCATCCGGCTGAAGTCGGCCAAGGAAACCATCAAACCCGTGATCGCGGGCGGCGCCGATGGCGCGCAAGCCGATGCGCTGGTCAGCAGCGTGCAGTTTGCTGCACCGCTGGATGAGAACACCGCCTTCACGCTGGAGCTGCCGCGTGACCTGAAAGACGCCGCAGGCCGCACCTTGCGCAACGCCGGCAGCTTCCCGCTCAAGGTGGCTACCGGGGGTATGCCGCCGCTGGCCAAGTTTGCCGCCGCGCCGTTTGGCATCGTCGAGCGTTTTGCCGAGGGGCCTGCCACCGACAACCCGCCCGCGCTGCTGCCCGTGACCCTGCGCAATGTGGAAGCCGCCCTCCGCGTGCAGGGCCTGCAGGCCGGAGTGCCCTCTGCCGCCGCCGCCCAGCAGGGGAAGGTGAGCACCCTCAAGCCGCAGTCCGACGCGGACATCATTGCGTGGTTTCGCAAGGTGCAGCGCTATGACAACTATCTGGTGGACCGCGGCCAGGCGCGCCGGGACGTAACGGGCCCGCTGCCCAAGCCCCTGGACACCCACCGGGACCATGTGCAGACGCGCATGGTCTCGCTGCTGGCCGGCAAGCCTGGCGTCAGCACGCTGGACCTGCCCAAGCCTGCCAGTAACGATCCGCGGCCTTTCGAGGTGGTGGGCATTCCGCTGTCGCCCGGCTTCCATGTGGTGGAGATTGCCTCGCAGCGGTTGGGCCAGTCGCTGCTGGACGAGCGCCATGGCGATGCCCGCACGATGGTCGTGCGCACCTCGGCCCTGGTGACCAACCTGGGCGTGCATTTCAAGCTGGGCCGCGAGAACGCGCTGGTGTGGGTGACCTCGCTCGACAAGGGCCTGCCCGTGCAGGGCGCCATGGTGCGGGTATCAGACTGCCGCGGCAAGGAACTGGCCCAGGCGCTGACGGATGCACAGGGCGTGGCCCGGGTGGAAGGCCTCTCGCCCGAGCCGCCCGGCTGCAACAACACCACCGCCGAGGATGGCGGCCAGGCCTATTTTGTGAGTGCCCGCCACAAGGGCATGGATGGCGTGGAGGACATGGCCTTCACCTGGAGCGACTGGCAGCGCGGCATCGAGCCCTGGCGCTTCAACGTGCCCACCAGCCGCATGCCCGTACCGGATGAACGCGCCCACACCATCTTTGACCGCACGCTGTTTCGCGCGGGCGAAACTGTGTCGATGAAGCACCTGCTGCGCGCCGAAACGCGCCAGGGCTTTGCACTGCCGCGCTCGCGCCCGGATCAGCTGGTCATCACCCATCTGGGCAGCGGCCAGCAGTTCACGCAGCCGCTGGCCTGGCGCGGCACGGCCACAGGCGGGCTCAGCGCGCAGAGCACGTTTGCCATTCCGCCCGCTGCCAAGCTGGGGGTGTACCAGGTCGAACTGGCGGGCAATGGCACGGTGAACGGCAGCTTCTCGTCGGGCATGTTCCGCGTGGAGGAGTTCCGCCTGCCGGTGCTGGAAGGGCGTATTGCGCCCGCCGACAAGAAGGCGCTGGTAAAGGTGCGCTCGGTGCCGACCGATGTGCAGATCAACTACGTGTCGGGCGGCGGCGCGGCCAACCTGCCGGTGCGCGTGTCGGCGCTGGTGCGGGGCAAATACCTGCAGTACGGCGACTACGAGACCTTCAGCTTCAACCCGCCCCGCAATCGCGACCAGGCAAGCAACGGCAGCGACGATGAAGAAGCCACCGCCAGCCAGGATGCGCGCGTGATCGCCGACAAGCTGCCGCTGACGCTGAACAAGGAAGGTGCAGGCAAGGTCAC
This sequence comes from Acidovorax sp. BL-A-41-H1, assembly GCF_051942715.1. Taxonomy (NCBI): domain Bacteria; kingdom Pseudomonadati; phylum Pseudomonadota; class Betaproteobacteria; order Burkholderiales; family Comamonadaceae; genus Acidovorax; species Acidovorax sp. BL-A-41-H1. Next base: position 1,472,697 of record NZ_JBPVJQ010000003.1, read on the forward strand.
CATCGACAACGTGCCATCGGCCCGCCAGCCCCAGGAGCTGCTGCTGGAGGCCACCTACGCCGACCCCAACGGCGAGGTGCAAACCATCCGCAGCACGCAGACGCTGTGGCCGGCCGGCGTGGTGGCAGGCATCAAGACCGAGGGCTGGGTATCGGCGCGGCAGAAGATCCGTTTCCAGGCGCTGGCGCTACAGCACAGCGGCAAGCCCGCGGCCGACACATCACTGCAGGTGCAGGCCGTCGCCCGCACCACCACCAGCACGCGCAAGCGCATGGTGGGCGGCTTCTACAGCTACGACAACCAGACCGAAACCAAGGACCTGGGCACGCTGTGCACCGGCAAGAGCGACGCGCGCGGCCTTCTGCTGTGCGAGGCCAAACTCGACCAGCCCGGCGAGGTGGAACTGGTGGTGACCGCTACCGACAAGGACGGCAACACCAGCGTGGCGGCGTCGTCGGTGTGGGTCACGCGCCAGGGCGAGCTGTGGTTTGGTGGCGAAGACCACGACCGCATGGATCTGCTGGCTGAAAAGAAGAGCTACCAGGCTGGCGAAACTGCCAAGTTTCAGGTGCGCATGCCGTTTCGCTACGCCACGGCCCTGGTGGCGGTGGAGCGCGAAGGCATCATTGACACGCAGGTGGTACAGCTCAACGGGCAAGACCCGACCGTGAGCCTGAAAGTGCAGCCCGACTGGGGCCCCAACGTGTACGTGAGTGTGCTGGCCTTGCGCGGCCGCCTGCGCGAGGTGCCGTGGTACAGCTTCTTCACCTGGGGCTTCAAGGCCCCGCGCGAGTGGTGGACCTCGTTCTGGTACGAGGGCAGGGAATACAAGGCGCCCACTGCGCTGGTGGATTTGTCCAAGCCCGCCTTCCGCCTGGGCGTGGCCGAGATCCGCGTGGGTACCGAGGCCCACCGCATCGACGTGAAGGTGGCCACCGACAAGGAAAGCTACGCAGTGCGCGGCAAGGCGCAGGTCACCATCACCGCCACCCTGCCCGGCGGCAAGCCCGCTGCCAACGCCGAGGTGGCCGTGGCCGCAGTAGACCAGGCCCTGCTGGAGCTGATGCCTAATACCAGCTGGAACCTGCTCGATGCCATGCTGCAGCGCCGCAGCTGGGGCGTGGAGACATCGACTGCGCAGATGGAGATCATCGGCCGCCGGCACTACGGTAAAAAGGCCGTGCCTGCGGGCGGCGGCGGGGGCCGGGCGCAGACGCGCGAACTGCTCGACACGCTGCTGCTGTGGGAGCCGGCGCTCAAGCTCGATGCCAATGGCCAGGCCAAGGTGACGGTGCCCCTGAACGATGCGCTGACCACGTTCAAGATCGTGGCGGTGGCCGATGCATCGACCGGGCTGTTTGGCACCGGCAGCGCCAGCATCCGCGCGACGCAGGATCTGCAGATCATCAGCGGCCTGCCGCCCCTGGTGCGCGAGGACGACCAGTTCCGCGCCCAGATCACGCTGCGCAACACCACCAAGGCGGCGATGAAGGTCGAGGTGGCTCCGCGCGCAACGCTGCTGGACCTGAAACCGCAGACGATCGACATACCTACGGGCGAATCGCGCGAGGTGGCGTGGAACGTGACCGCACCGGCCCAGCTGGCGCAGACCCGCGCCCAGGCCATCCTGTGGGAGATTGAAGCCAAGGACACGGTGAGCGGCGCGCGCGATGCGCTCAAGGCCAGCCAGCGGCTGATCCCGGCCGTGCCGCTGACGGTGCAGCAGGCCACGCTGGTGCAGGTGGATGGCAGCTACAGCCTCGACGTGAACCCGCCGGCCGACGCCTTGCCAGGCCGTGGCGGCCTCAAGCTGTCGCTGCAGCCCAAGCTGGCCGAGGGCCTGCCAGGCGTGCGTGACTGGTGGGCGCGCTACCCGTTTGCCTGCCTGGAGCAGCAATCGAGCAAGGCCATCGGCCTGCGCGACCCCGCGCTATGGCAGACCGTGATGGCGCAGCTGCCTACCTACCTGGATGCAGACGGGCTTGCCAGCTACTTCCCGCCGCGCGATGGCGATGCCAACCGGGGCAGCGACACGCTGACGGCCTACCTGCTGGCGGTGGCGCACGAGGCATCGGGCCTCAACCCTGCCTTTGCGGTGCCCGACGCGGCCCGCGCCGCCATGGAGCGCGGGCTGATCGGGTTTGTGGAAGGCCGCATCGAGCGCAGCTTCTGGAGCCCCCGCAAGGATCTGGACATGCGCAAGGTGGCCGCGCTGGAAGCGCTGTCGCGCTACGGCAAGGCCCAGGGCCGCATGGTCAGCAGCATCACCATCGCGCCCAACCAGTGGCCCACGCACACGGTGATCGACTGGCTCAACGTACTGAAGCGCGTGGCCGATGTGCCGCAGCGCGAGCAGCGCCTGGCCGAGGCCCTGCAGATCCTGCGGGCGCGCCTGTCGTACCAGGGCACCAAGCTCATCTTCAGCACCGAGCAGGACGACTACTGGTGGTGGCTGATGCAAAGCGGCGACGTGAACACCGCGCGCCTGATGCTGGCCGTGATGGACGACCCCACCTGGAAGGACGACATGGGTCGCCTGGCCAACGGCTTCATTGCCCGCCAGCAGGGCGGCGCCTGGCACACCACCACCGCCAACCTGTGGGGCGCGCTGGCGCTGGAGAAGTTCAGCGCCAAATTTGAGGCCACGCCCGTCGCGGGCACCACGCGCGCAGCAATGTCCGGCAACACCGCCAGCGTGGACTGGAGCAAGGTCGAGCGCATCAAGGCGAGCGACCTGGCGGGCGTCGCACACCAGACCTCGTGGTTTGGCGCACCGGCATCACCCGGCAATTTCAGGAACAACACCATGTTCCTGCCCTGGGGTTCCGGCACGGGCAAGGCGGGCGGCAAAGAGTCGCTGGCCGTCACTCACCAGGGCCCGGGCAAGCCGTGGCTCACGCTGCAGTCGGTGGCCGCCGTCCAGCTCAAGGCGCCGTTTGCAGCGGGTTACGCCATCAAGAAGACCATCACGCCCGTGGAGCAGGCCAACAAAAGCCTGCCCGCTGGCCAGTACACCCGCGGCGATGTGCTGCGCATCACCCTGGAGGTCAACGCCAGTGCCGACATGACCTGGGTGGCCATCACCGACCCGATCCCGGGCGGCGCCACCATCCTGGGCAGCGGCCTGGGCCGCGATTCAGAGATTGCCACGCAGGGCGAAAAGCGCAGCGGCGCCGGCTGGCCCGCGTTCGAGGAGCGCAGTTTCGAGTCGTTCCGCAGCTACTACGAATACCTGCCCAAGGGCACCGTGAAGATGGAGTACACCGTGCGGCTGAACAACGTGGGCGACTTCGCATTGCCGCCCAGCCGGGTGGAGGCCATGTACGCGCCCGAGATGTTTGGCGAGGTGCCCAATGCGCGGGTGAAGGTGGACGCGGCACGCTGATGGAACGCACTGCGCGTGGTGGCAAGGGCTTGCGTGCGCCGTGGCCTGCGTGCCACTGGTTTGCTGCGATGTGGATAGCTGTCTGTGCGACACCCGCAGCAGCGCTACCCGCCTTCGACGAAGTGCGCGCGGACTTCCGTCCGTCCGACACCCTCATCCTCTCGCGCGAAGGCGAGGTGCTGCAGCGCCTGCGCACCGATGCCACCGTGCGCCGCGGCCAATGGGTGCCGCTGGCAGACGTGTCGCCCGCGCTGCGCCAGGCGCTGGTGCTCAGCGAGGACAAGCGGTTTTTTGAGCACAGCGGTGTGGACTGGCGCGCGGCCACGGCCGCCGCGTGGGGCAACCTGTGGAACCAGCGTACGCGCGGTGCCAGCACCATCACCATGCAGTTGGCCGGTCTGCTCGATGGCGACTGGCGCCAGGGCCCCGGGGGGCGCACCGTGCCGCAAAAGCTGGGGCAGACGGTGGCCGCGCAGGTGCTGGACCGGCGCTGGCGCAAGGACCAGATCCTGGAGGCGTACCTCAACCTGGTGCCGTTTCGCGGCGAGCTGGTGGGCATTGATGCGCTGGCCCGCACACTGTTTGGCAAGGCCGCCCATGCGCTGGATGACCGCGAGGCCGCCGTGGCCGCCGCCCTGGTGCGCGCGCCCAATGCACGCCCGGCGCTGGTGGCGCAGCGTGCCTGCGGGGTGTTGCGCGACATGCAGGCGCAGCCGGGCATGCCGACTGCGCGGGTGGACTGCGATGCACTGGATGTGTTTGCCACTGCCGCCCTGCAGCGCCGCGCGTTCGATGCCAGCGAGGGCGTGGCGCCACACCTGGCGCGCTACGCACTGCGCCAGCGTGCTGGCAGTGCCAGCATCGCTGCGGGCCAGGCCACCGCGCCAGTGCCGGAGCGCGTGAGCACCACGGTGCGCGCCCCGTTGCAGCGCTTTGCCGTGCAAAGCCTGCAGCAGCACCTGCGCGAGCTGCGCGGCCGCAATGTGGAGGACGGTGCGGTGCTGGTGCTCGACAACGCCACCGGGGAGGTGCTGGCCTGGGTGGGGTCGTCCGGCCAGCTCAGCCAGGCCAGCGAAGTTGACGGCGTGCTGGCTGCGCGCCAGCCGGGCTCCACGCTCAAGCCATTTTTGTATGCGCAGGCCATTGCCGAGCGGCGCCTCACTGCTGCATCACTGGTCGATGATTCGCCCGCGCAGATCAGCACGGCCAGCGGGCTTTACATCCCGCAGAACTACGACCGCCAGTTCAAGGGCTGGGTGTCGGTGCGCACGGCGCTTGCGGCGTCGCTCAATGTGCCGGCGGTGCGCACGCTGGTCATGGTCACGCCCGACGCGTTCCACCGCCAGCTGGCTGCCGCGGGCATGCCGCTGCGCGAAACGGGTGACTACTTTGGCTACAGCCTGGCGCTGGGCAGCCCCGAGGTGCCGCTGCTGCACCTGACCAATGCCTACCGCACGCTCGCCAACGGCGGGCGTGCCAGTCCGGTGGCCGTGTTACCCACTGCGTCCAAGGTTGCGCGCGCAGATGCCACCGCTACCAAAGCGCCCCCATTCAACCGGGCGCTTGGCGCTCATGCGGCGTTCATCGTGGGCGACATCCTGGCCGACGGCAACGCCCGCGCCCGCACCTTTGGTACCGACAGCGTGCTGGCCACGCGCTTCTGGTCTGCCGTGAAGACTGGCACCAGCAAGGACATGCGCGACAACTGGGCGGTGGGCTGGTCGGCCCGCTACACGGTGGGCGTGTGGGTAGGCAATGCCAGCGGCGCCGCCATGCACGATGTGAGCGGCACCAGCGGTGCGGCGCCCATCTGGGCGGCGGTGATGGGTTTCCTGCATGCCCGTGAGCCCAGCCTCGCGCCGCGGCCGCCCGCCGGGCTGGTGCGCGCACCGGTGCGCTTTGGCAGCGGGGCCGACAGCCCCCAGCCGCTGGAGGCGGCGCGGGACGAATGGTTTGTGCCTGGCACGCAGCAGGCACTTTTTGCTATTGATTCAATAGCTGCAAGGGAAGATTCAACAAGCGCTACAGCCCCAAAACGCCTTAAAAAGGTTGCCACGGCCACCTCTGCCGCCCCGGATGCGTCCGGCGCGCGCATCACCGCCCCTGCGCCGGGCAGCGTGATCGCCCTTGACCCGGACATCCCGCCGGCCAGCCAGCGCCTGCAGTTTGTGGCGGGGCCTGCTGCTGCCGGTGCAGACCTGCGCTGGCGTATCGGCGGCAAGCCGCTGGGCCGGGGCGCGCGGGTGGCCTGGCTGCCGTGGCCGGGGCGGCATGTGGTGCTGCTTACCGATGGTCGGGGACGGGTGCTGGACGAAATCCGTATCGAGGTGCGGGGGGCGGGGATTGCGGTGCCCATACAAAAGCCCGGACGGTCCTGAAAGTGGCGTAAACCCCGGGGTGGCGCCGTGCCGTCCAGGCGAAGGGGGGCGCATAAAATCGTTACAAATCATCTCCACCGTATGCCGTCTTTGCGCCAGTTCTTCTCACACCGCCTGATCTGGCTGGCGCTGCTGGTTTCCCTGGGCATCGGCGCGCTCTTCGCCCGTGCCATCTGGACCATCCGCAACGACGAGTGGAACTATGCCGTCCAGAACAACAACAATCTGGCGCGCACGCTGGAGCAGGGCCTGAGCTGGTCTCTGGGCTCCATCGACAAGTCGCTGGAGGGCGTGGCGCGCGAGGCAGCGCTCAGCGAGGTGTGGAACCTTGCCCCAGACCTGCGAAACCGCCTCATCTTCGACAACTCCCTGCGGGCAGGCGTCACGGGCGACGTGTTCGTGCTGGACGCCAAAGGCAACGTCGTACTGGATTCCGGCAACCCCCAGATTGCGCAGCAGGGCCGGGGCAACTTTGCGGACCGGGATTACTTCCGGGCATTTGCCGAGGGCGGCCACAAGGAACTGTTCATTGGTGCGCCGGTGGTCTTTGCTCCCTCTGGTCTCAAGGTGCTGCCGCTGGCGCGCGGCTATTACACGCTCGATGGCAAGTTTGCAGGCGTGGTGGTAGCAGCCATCCGGCTGAGTTTCTTCAACGAGGTTTTCGGCTCGCTCAACCTGGGCGAGCAAAGCGGCGTCAACCTGCTGCGGCAAGACGGCGTCATCGTCTCGCGCTTTCCGTATGGCGATGCCGATGTCGGCAAGAGCATTGCCGGCACGCCCAGCTTTGACCGGCTGCAAAAGGAAGGCTCCGGCACCTTTGTGGGCAGGGCCGCCATCGACGGGGTGGAGCGCCTGTACTCGTTTCGCCCGGTGGGTAACTACCCGCTGATCATCAACGTGGCGCAGTCCACGCACACCATCCTGGCGCAGTGGTACCGCAGCGCGTGGCTGCTGGGCATCTTTGCCGGCGTGCTGATGGCCTCCTGTGTGGGCCTGGCCCTGCTGTTCGTGCGTGAACTCACGTTACGCCAGCAGGTGTCGGCCCGGCTGCACGCGGCTGAGCACGACGTGCGCACCATCCTCAACAACATGCCATCCATGATTGGCTACTGGGATGCCGACCTGCGCAACCGCTTTGCCAATCAGGCCTATGTGGAATGGTTCGGCATGACGCCAGAGCGCCTGCGTGGCCTGCATGTGAGCGAGCTGCTGGGCCCCGAGCTGTACGAGCGCAACCGCCCGTTCCTGGAACGCGCGCTGCAGGGCGAGCCCCAGCTGTTCGAGCGCGCCATCGTCGACACGCAGGGGCATACGCGCCACACCATGATCTCCTACCACCCCGACCGCGACGATGCCACGGGCGTGGTGCGGGGTATCTTTGCGCAGGCTACCGACATCTCCGAGCGCAAGCGCATGGAAGACGAGCTTTTTGACGAGAAGGAGCGTGTGCGCCTGACGCTGCAGTCCATTGGCGATGCGGTGGTGTGCTCTGACGCGCAGGGCACCGTCACGTACCTCAACCCGGTTGCCGAGCGCCTGACGGGCTGGCAGGCGTTTGATGCCGCCGGCCACGCCATCGACGAAGTGCTGTGCCTGCGCAGCCCCCACAACGACAGCCCCATGGCCAGTGCCCTGCTGGCCGCCATACGCGACGGCACCAGCACCGGTGCGGAGCCGGTGAGCGGTGTGGTCGTGCACCGTACCTCCGGGCAGCGTTTTCAGGTGGCCAAGACGGTCAACCCCATCACCGACCGGCATGGCCGCATCACCGGCGCCGTGGCCGTGCTGCGCGATGTGACCGACGCCGTGGCCATGGCCGAGCGCATGGCGCACCTGGCCCAGTACGACGCGCTGACCGACCTGCCCAACCGCGTGCTGCTGCACGACCGGGCCGAGCTGGGCATTGCCCAGGCCCGCCGCGACGGCCGTACCCTGGCCGTGATGTATGTGGACCTGGACGGCTTCAAGCAGGTGAACGACCGCCTTGGCCACGATACCGGCGACGCGCTGCTGGTGCAGTTTGCACAGCGCCTGAAGGCCGCCGTACGCGCCACCGACACCGTGTGCCGACAGGGTGGCGACGAGTTTGTGGTGCTGCTGCCGGGGCTTGATGGCGCCGACGCAGCCTGCGCCGTGGCGCGCAAGATCCTGGCGGCGTGCGACGCGCCGTTTGACCTGGGCACCGAGACATCGCGCGTGTGCCTCAGTGGCGGTATCGCGCTATACCCGCAGCATGGCGACACGTTTGATGTGCTTTCGCGCCACGCCGACGAGGCCATGTACGCGGCCAAGCGCGGCGGCCGCTGGCGCTTCATGCTGTACACAGGGCCTGGCGCCGAACCGCAAACGGTGCTGCCCGTGAACGAAGCCGCAGACGCACACCGGCGGAGAGCCGATAGCGCGTGAAGGCGGATTGCTATTAAATGTATAGCTATCAGGCAAATCAAAACAAAGGCTTGACGCGGTTTTCGCGTGATTTTTGCTTCTGAAGGCCTTGAAGAGCCGGTAGTGGGCTCCGGCATTGCCTGTGCATGTGGTGGGGTGTGCACACCTTTGGCGTAACGTGCGCCTGCTGCCCGCCATGGTAGGCATGTGCCGCGCTGCAGCGGCGCTGTCAGCAGGGTGGTGCAGGCTGGAAATTTGTTGCAGCACCGCGCAAATAAATTTGATGGCCCTCGCAGCGACCAGCGCCTACCATCACTCTGACTTGCTCTTGCAGCGCCGGCTCCTGGCCTGCAGCGCCCGTGTGTTGATTTCAATTTCGGAGCCTCGCGTGCCCAACCTGTCCAAAATCACCTGCATCGAAGACCTGCGTGTCATCGCCAAGCGCCGCGTGCCGCGCATGTTCTACGACTATGCCGACTCGGGTTCGTACACCGAAGGCACGTACCGCGCCAACACGCAGGACTTCCAGTCCATCAAGCTGCGCCAGCGCGTGGCCGTCAACATGGAAGGCCGCACCACCCGCACCACCATGGTCGGTCAGGACGTGGCCATGCCCGTGGCCATTGCGCCCACTGGCCTTACCGGCATGCAGCACGCCGACGGCGAGATCCTGGGCGCGAAGGCCGCCAAGGCGTTTGGCATCCCGTTCACGCTCTCGACCATGAGCATCTGCTCCATCGAAGACGTGGCCGAGCACACGGGCAACCACCCGTTCTGGTTCCAGGTTTACGTGATGCGCGACCGCGACTTCATCGAACGCCTGATCGACCGCGCCAAGGCCGCCAACTGCTCGGCGCTGCAGCTCACGCTGGACCTGCAGATCCTGGGCCAGCGTCACAAGGACATCAAGAACGGCCTGTCGGCGCCACCCAAGCCCACCATCGCCAACCTCATCAACCTGGCCACCAAGCCGCGCTGGTGCCTGGGCATGCTCGGCACACCACGCCGCAGCTTCGGCAACATCGTGGGCCATGCCAAAGGTGTGGGCGATCTGTCTTCACTGTCATCGTGGACGGCCGAGCAGTTTGACCCGCAGCTCAACTGGGGCGATGTGGAGTGGATCAAGAAGCGCTGGGGCGGCAAGCTGATCCTGAAGGGCATCATGGACGCCGAAGACGCGCGCCTCGCCGTCAACAGCGGGGCCGACGCACTCATCGTCAGCAACCACGGCGGCCGGCAGCTCGATGGCGCACCGTCGTCCATCGCGGCGCTGCCCGGCATCCGGCAGGCGGTGGACCAGATGGGCGGCGGCATCGAGGTGTGGATGGACGGCGGCATCCGCAGCGGGCAAGACGTGCTCAAGGCCCGCGCGCTCGGTGCGCAAGGCACACTGATCGGCCGCAGTTTTCTGTACGGGCTCGGTGCCTATGGCGAGGCAGGGGTGACGCGTGCGCTGCAGATCATCCAGAAGGAGCTGGACATCACCATGGCGTTCTGCGGGCACACCAACATCAACACGGTGGATGCGTCGATCCTGTTGCCTGGGACCTATCCGGTGTGATTCGAGGAGCCAGATTGAATTGCGAGACTCGATCTGGTTCCGGTTTGTGCAGGGTTGTCGATGTGACTCGTGACCGACTGTTTTGGGCCCTTTGCAGACTCTCAGCGCCCCAACATAGCGACAGTCATAACCTACTCGAACACACGCAATGGCGGCGCGGGTAACTTAGAAGGGGCCTCGCTCGCAAGCGAGTAGACCTCGATTCCGCTGAGAAGACCGCCGCTTTCGAAGATAAAAACTCCGAAAGGTGCTTCAGGTTGGCCACACAAGAAGTCGCCAAGTATGTGCACGCCGGGTGGTGCAGGGAGATGACCCTTGATTTGGAAATTGATGCTGCCGCAGCCACATGGACAGCGCCAAGGCGTCACTTCAGCACTTTCGAGTTGCTCAAGGTATGGCGTCGCCTCATGTGTCCCGTTTGCAAGCATCCATTGAGCCAGTGGATATTCAGCGGCGGATAGTGGACGGTTTGAATCTGGTTGGCTCGTCATGATGCTGACTCTAGACCATGTAGGTGAACGGCAGCTTCTGGCTGCTCGCAGCCTGTCACCAATGCAGCGCCACCGATGGCGCGGCGCCCGCTCGACGTCACGCCGTAGCGTACCGCTCCTTCGCCAGCCTCGTGCCCTCTGCCAAGGCCTTCAGCTTGCCCCAGGCCACGTCCCGACCCATGGGCGCCAGGCCGCAGTTCGTGCACGGGAACAGCCGGTCCTTCGGCACAAACTCCAGTGCCCGGCCAATCGTGTCGGCCACTTCCTCGGGTGTCTCGATCACGTCGCTGGCCACATCGATCACGCCGACCATCACGTCTTTGCCGGCCAGCAGCTTCATCAGGTCGGGCGGCACGTGGGAGTGGATGCATTCCAGGCTCACCTGGTCGATGCTGCTCTTGGCCAGGGCCGGGAACACCGCTTCGTACTGGCGCCATTCGTCGCCCAGGGTGCTCTTCCAGTCGGTGTTGGCCTTGATGCCGTAGCCGTAGCAAATGTGCACGGCCGTCGTGCACGTAAGGCCCTGGGCCGCACGCTCCAGCGCCTGCACGCCCCAGTCGGCGGCATCCTTCATGTAGACGTTGAAGGCGGGTTCGTCGAACTGGATGATGTCCACGCCGTCGGCCTGCAGCGCGAGCGCTTCCTGGTTGAGCAGCTCCGCAAACGCGAAGGCCATCTTGATCTTGTCGCCGTAGAAGCGGTCGGCCACGGTGTCGACGATGGTCATGGGGCCGGGCAGGGTGAACTTCAGCTTTTTCTTGGTATGCGCGCGCGCCAGCTGCGCCTCGAAGGCGTGGACCCGGCCTTTCAGGCGCAGGGCAGAAACCACCTGCGGGACCATGGCGTCGTAGCGGTTGTCGCGGATGCCCATCTTGACCTTGTGCTCGAAGTCAATGCCCTCGACCTGCTCCAGGAAGCCGTGCACGAAGTGCTGTCGCGATTGCTCGCCGTCACCCACGATGTCCAGGCCTGCGTCTTCCTGGGCCTTGATCCACAGCAGCGTTGCGTCGGCCTTGGCCTGGCGCAGCGCATCGCCTTCGGCCATCCACTGGGGCCAGAGCTTGTTGGTTTCAGCCAGCCAGGCGGGCTTGGGCAAGCTGCCGGCGATGGAGGTTTCGAACATCGGTGGATTCCTTTAGACCAGAGAGAGAGCTTGCGAGCATATGCCGGGACCGTTTTTTTTGCTCTGCACGGAGTAACTGGCCCTCGGCGCTTGTCCATAAAGCGGCAGCAGCTATCAAATGTGATGTGCCGCCGATGGATGTGGGCCGTGCGCTCTCTCAGCGCATGCGTTTGAGCGTGGCGAGATACGCCACCACGTCTTCGCGTTCGCGTTCGTCTTCCAGCATGTAGTCCATACCCTGCCCGGGGATCAGCGCCTCGGGGTCGGTCAGCCATGCCTTGAGCGTGGCGCGCGTCCACAGGATCTTGCTTCGGCGCAGTGCGGGTGAATAGTCGAAGTCGGCCAGCGCCCCGGCACGGCGGCCCACCACGCCGCGGTGCGCGGGGCCGTCGCCGTGCACATCAGGGCTGTGACAGCTGGCGCAATGCGCCTGGTACACCGCGCGCCCACGCTCCACCGACTGCGCGGCAGTGGTGCCCGGTGTGCAGGCTGCCAGCAAAGCCACGGTCATGGCCACAGCTGCAACACGCGCGGTGCCCGCGATGCCGGTACGGCGCTGTGCAGGGCCCCGGGTCAGCGTTGCCAGAGCAGGGTTGGGCGAAGTAGCGGGTAGTGCGGGGCGGTACATGCGCGAATAAAAGGCAGACAAGGGCAGACAAGGGCAGTGAGCGGGAGGCCAATGCGGCGATGCGATCAGTCGGCCGGGGTTGTCGCTCAAGGGTACGCGCCAAACTGCCCGCCGGATTCAAGTCGTTGCACGCAGTCTGGCAGTGGGGCCCGCGGATGCCAAGGGCTGATTGCGCAACGTGGCTGATTCTTTGGGTGTGTCCTTGCCCGCTCGGCAGGGCACCTGGGCTGGTCCGTCCATCCTGCCGGCATCTTTCGGGAGCTGTTTGTATAGGTTTTGCATCCATCACAGTGTTTGTGGCGTATTCCACTACAGCAAGTCCCTCACTTTCACGTGAGTGGATGTATCCCAGACAATCGGTGCATGAGCAGCACCCTTCACCCCGACAGCGAACTGATGAACCTCATTGACCGCATCGCCGAGCAGGATGATTCCGCGCTCAAGGAACTGTACAGACGGACGTCTGCACAGCTCTTTGGCCTGGCGCTGCGCATCGTGCGGCACCGCGATACGGCCGAGGATGTGCTGCAGGAAGCTTTTTTAAGCGTATGGCGCGGCGCAGGCAGCTACCGGGGTGCGCTGAGCCCCCCGATGGCCTGGCTGGGCCTGATCGTGCGCAGCCGGGCGCTGGACGCGCTGCGCAAGCGCACATCTGACCGGGCCGATCTGATGAACGAGCTGGACGACGACATGGCGCAGGTGCTGGAGGGCGATTCGCCCAACCCCATGGACACGGCCGATGCCAGCGAGCAGGCGTTTGCGCTGCACCATTGCCTGGGCCGGCTCGAGAACAAGCAGCGCGAGGTGGTCAGCCTGGCCTACCTGCGCGACATGAGTCATGGCGAACTGGCCGAGCAGCTCAAGCTGCCGCTGGGCACCGTCAAGACATGGATCCGAAGGGGTCTGGAACAGCTGCGCACCTGCATGGCGCGTTATGCCTGAACAAGGCCCGAGGAACACGCCATCATGAACATCACCCAACACCCCGAACTGCTCGACCGCCTGGCGGCGAGCTATGCCTTGGGCACCCTGCGCGGTGGCGCACGCCGCCGCTTTGAAACCCTGGCCCGCGAACACGCCACCGTGCGTGCAGCCGCCCTCGTGTGGCAGACCCGCTGGTCAGGCCTGACCGAGTTGCAGCCCGCAGTGGAGCCCGCGCCCGCCGTATGGACGCGCATCGACAACCTGGTGCAGGCCGGCAAATCGCAGGCCGCCATGCAGGCCGCCCGCGCCGATGCGGCCGAGGCTGCAGCCCGCGAGCCATCTGCAGGCGGCTGGTGGCGCAACCTGCTGGTGTGGCGTGGTGCGGCGGCCGCCGGTGCAGTGGCCACGCTGGCTGCAGTGGTGGTAGGCGTGCAGGTCAACGGTGGCCTCAAGGCCACCACGGGCGCACAGATCGCGTCGCTGCAGCAGCAGCTGCAGGCTACGCCGCAGATCCAGTACGTGGCGGTGCTGGCCGATGCCAAGGCCGACGCGTCGATGCTCGTCACCTTCGACCCCAAGAACAACCAGCTGGTACTGCAGCGGGTGGGTGGCTTCCAGGAGGGCGACGACAAATCCCTGCAGCTCTGGGCGCTGCCGCCCGCCGGTGGCCCGCGTTCGCTGGGCGTGCTGGGCGGCGACAAGCTGCTCAAGCTGACCGCGCAGGAGGGCGACGTAAAAGAGGTGCCCACTCTGGCCATCAGCCTGGAGCCGCGCGGCGGCGTGCCCAGTGCCACCGGCCCCACAGGCCCTGTGCTGTTTAAGGGTGCACTCATTCGCAAGGCGACCTGATCGCCTGCGCTGTTGCAGCGCTGCGCTGCGCCGTGTCCCATGCCCCGTGCCGTTCGCTGGCCGTACGGGGCTTTTTTTTTGATGGTGCTGCCCTTTTGGAGCTGGCAGGGCGTGCGCCGAGGGTGGCGCTCTGACCGGGCTGCGTTGGCGTACAGGGCTTTCACGGTCTGCCGACATTTGCGCGCCCTCCACGTCCTGCTCCATGGACCCATGTTCGACGCTGCTGCTGGCACACCCGGGGGTGCTCGTCCGCTAACGGGTGGCAAAAAATAATATTTATGATGCAAATGCTATTGCACTTCTATTTTTGCTGCGTAAAAATGATTTCCGGGGGGTTGAATCCAGTGGCGCCGCCTCGGCGTATTCAGGAAGGGGCGCTTGGCTCCCTGCTGTCCAACTACGAGGAGATTTCCATGCAACTGAAGAAACTCAGCCTGGCCGTTCTGGCCCTGCTGGCTGCCGGCACTGCTGGCGTCAGCCTGGCGTCCAGCCACCGCGAAGCGCCGTTCATCACGACGCAGCCCAAAGTGGATGGCGCAGACTTCTATATGTTCAACAGCTACGAGGCGGGCCGCTCGGGTTTTGTCACCATGATCGCCAACTACCTGCCGCTGCAGGACGCATATGGCGGCCCCAACTACTTCAGCCTGGACCCCAACGCGCTCTACGAGATCCACATCGACAACAACGGTGACGCGGCCGAAGACATCACCTTCCAGTTCCGCTTCAAGAACACCCTGAACAACGGCGGCGCCGGGATCACGCTGGACATCGGTCCCGATGGCGCGCGCAAGAAGGTGGCGATCCCGCTGCGCAACGCCGGCGGCATCACCGGCGCGGCGGCCGACCCGCTGGCCTACCGTGAAGAATATGAAATGTTCATCGTGCGCGGTGATCGCCGCACCGGCAAGCGTGAGCAGGTCACGCTGACCAGCGGTGGCACCACGTTCACCAAGCCCATCGACTACATCGGCGAAAAATCGCTGGGCAACGCCGCCGCGTACGACGCCTATGCCGGTCGCTACGTCTACGGCATCAACATCCCGGGTTGCAGCACGCCGGGCAAGGTGTTTGTGGGCCAGCGGCAGGACCCGTTCCCTGTGTCGCTGGGCACCATCTTCGACCTGGTCAACGCGCCTGCTGCCGTCATTACCAGTGAAGCCAATGCAGCCGCGTTTGGCGCCGGGCAGATTGCCGATAAAAACGTGACCTCGCTGGCGGTCGAGGTGCCCACCAACTGCTTGACGGCAGCCTCGGGCGAGAAGGTGATTGGCGGCTGGACCACGGCCAGCCTGCGCCAGGCGCGGGTGCTGAACGGCAAGCCCGATTCAGGCCTGCAGGCCAGCGAAAAGGCCGGCGGCGCATGGACTCAGGTCTCGCGCCTGGGCATGCCCCTGGTCAATGAAGTCGTCATCGGCCTCAAGGACAAGGACAAGTTCAACGCTTCCAGGCCCAAGGACGACGCAGCCAATTTTGCCGACTACGTGACGCACCCCACGCTGCCCGCACTCATCGAGGTGCTGTTCGGCGCCAAGGCGCCCACCAACTTCCCGCGCACCGACCTGATGACAGCGTTCCTCACGGGCCTGCCCACGGTGAACCGCCCTGGCAACATCACCGGCCTGGGCGCAGGCGGCCCGCTGGCCGAAATGCTGCGGCTGAACACCGGAATTGCCGCTACGGCCGCCAGCGCACAAAGCTCGCTGGGTGTGGTGGGTGGCGATGCCGCCGGCTTCCCCAACGGCCGCCGCCTGGGCGACGACGTGGTGGATGTGTCGCTGCGCGTGGCCATGGGTGCGCTGTGCAGCGTTACCGGCACCACCGATGCGCTCAAGGTCGGCTGCAAGCCGTCGGACGCGCCTGCAGGCACCGTGCCCTTTGTGGACGGCTCGCGTACCAAGGCCACCGACTACCGCACGGCCTTCCCGTACGTGAACCCGCCACTGCCCGGCGCCCGCAACTTCTGACCGGGGAGATGAACATGAAAAAACACGTTTCTTTTGTCCGCGTGCCGGTGGTGCTGGCCTGCGCTGCGCTGCTGAGCCTGGCAGGGTGCGGTGGCGGTGGCAGCGACGGCGTTGCCGGCCCTGGCCCTGAGACCGGTCCGGTGATGGTCGATGCGTTTGGCTACGTTGCCCCCATCGTGGCCACTGGCATGGCAGACATGGCGGAGCCGCAGGACGTGAGCCGCATCGTGCTGTCGACCACCGAGACTGAAGAGCCCGATACAAGGCTTTGACCCTGCGCTGACGCGCTTCGAAGGCCCGGGTGGACGCGCCACGATCGCGCCAGTCCGGGCCCGCGGCAACGCTGCGCTGCATGGCGCGCAGCGTTCCGCCTCCTTGAACATGCATTCCCTGATGCTCACGCCGGAGTCGCCGTGTACCCCTTTTCCCACCTCGCACGCCCCGCCACGCTTGCCCGCCGCGCACAGCTTGTGCTGGCTGCATTCGGACTGACTGCTGCGGCGTTGGCCGCACATGCTGCCGCCCCGCAGGACCTGCGCGCTGGCGCTGATGCCGAAGTGGTGGAGCGCCTGCCCGAGCGCGTGAGCGTGGCCCCCGTCACACCGCAGGCCGCGGCCATTGCTGCGCGCCGGTGGATCACGCTGTCGCGCGACACGGCCGACCCGCGCTACCTGGGCCGTGCCCAGGCAGCCCTGGCGCCATGGTGGGGCCGGCCCGATGCACCCGCGGACCAGCTGGTGCTGCAGGCTACGGTGGAGCAGGCCCGTCACGAATTCGCCGCCGCCCGCGCCACGCTGGAGCGCGCCTTGCAGGCCAACCCGGCCCAGGTGCAGGGCTGGCTCACGCTGGCCACGCTGGAGCGCGTGGCGGCCCGCTACGCCGCTGCCGAAACCGCCTGCCGCAACGTGGCCCGCCACGGTGCTGCGCTGTATGCGGCCGCCTGTACGCTGGAAACCCGGTCCCTGCAAGGTGAGCACGATGCCGCACGCAGCGGATTCACCGCCCTGGCCCAGCAGCTCGCTGCCGCGCCCGCGCAGCGCGCCTGGGTGCTGTCGCTGCTGGCCGAAAGTGAGGAGCGCGCCGGCCGCGATGACGCCGCCGAGGCCGCCTACCGCCGCAGTCTGGCCGATATGGCCGATGGCTACACCGCACTGGCGTTTGCCGACCAGCTGCTGCGCCGCGGGCGCGCGAGCGCCGTGCTGGACGTGCTGCGCGCGCAGCCCGCCAGCGATGCCGTGCTGCTGCGCCGGGCCTACGCCCTGCGGCTGCTGGGTGACGATGGGTGGAAGCCGCTGGCCGCCGAGGTGAAGGCCCGGTTTGCCGCCATTGCGCAGCGCGGCGAAGGGCTGGACGCCCATGCCCGCGAGCGCGCGCTGCTGGCCCTGTGGCTTGATGCCCAGCCGGGCGCTGCCTGGCAGGCCGCCCGCACCAACCTCAGCCTGCAAAAAGAGCCGCTCGACTGGTGGCTGGCACTGCAGGCATCCGAGCAGGCGCGCGATACGGCTGCCCACCGCGCCGTGGTCCAGGCGCTGGCCCAGACGGGCCTGCAGGACGCGCGCCTGGCCCGCTGGCAGCCGCAGGGGGTTGCGAGGACCAACGTGCAGGGAGGCCAATGATGTTCCCCAGCTTCCCATTCACGCGCCTGGCCGCGCTGACTGCCCTTGGCCTGGCCCTGGCTATACCGGCCCACGCCCACAAGGCCAGCGACGCCTACCTGCGTATTTCCGATAACGCTGTGGCAACGGACGCGGGTGCCGGCCTTGGTGGCAACGAACTGTCCACCGCCACAGCATCACCCGGCACAGCTTCTGCATCGGCAGCCGGTGCACTGTCGCTGTCCCTTTCCATTGCGCTCAAGGACGTGGACGCGGCCGTAGACCAGCTCGATGCCGATGCCGACCGCCTGCTCACCTGGGGCGAAGTGCGCCAGGCTGCTGGGGTCATCGCTCAGTGGGTGGGCTCGGGCGTGCGGTGGACGTGCGCGGGTGCCGCCGTGGCCCCACCTGCCTGGCGCCTGGCGGCTTTAGAGCAGCGCAGCGATGGTCGCTACGCCCGCCTGCAGGCCACGCTGGACTGCGCCCCGGGCCAGCCTCTGGCGCTAGGCTACAGCCTGATGCAGGGTGTGGACCCCACGCACCGCCTGCTGGTGGCCGGCAGCCTGGATGGCCGGCCGCTGGCTGCCGTGCTGGTGCCCGACGGCCGTTCCACCACAGACCTGCGGTCGGCTGCCGGTGACATTGGCGAAGCACAGGGCCTGGCCACTGGCGACGAATCGGCAGCGCCGCGCGGCGGCCTTGCCACGCTGCTGCACTTTGTGGGCGAAGGCGTGCACCACATTCTGGAAGGCTATGACCACCTGGCCTTTCTGCTGGCACTGCTGCTCCCCATCACCCTCTGGCAGCGCCAGGCAGGGCAAGGCGCAGCATCGGCGCCATGGGGCTGGCAGCAGGTGCCTGACGGCCACGCCAACAGCGGGCGCTGGGCAGGCCTGCGGGCACTGTTTGTCACGGTCACCTGCTTTACCCTGGGGCATTCCGTCACGCTGGCGCTTGCCGGCCTGGGCATCGTGCAGGTGTCTGGCAACTGGGTGGAGCCCGCCATTGCGGTCAGCATCGGCATCTCGGCCTTGCTCAACCTGTACCCCGTGCGCGGGCTGCGCGGCAGCTGGCTGGCACTGGGCTTCGGCCTGGTGCACGGGCTCGGGTTTTCAGGCGTGCTGGTCGAGGCGGGGGTGTCCGGCGGCCTGCTGCTATGGGCGCTGGCCGGATTCAACTTGGGGGTCGAGGCCGGGCAGCTGGCACTGGTGGCGCTGTGGTGCGTGGTGTCGATGGTGCTGATGCGCTGGCGCCTATACAACACCGTGGTGGTTCGCGGCGGCTCGGCCGCGCTGGTGGCGCTGTCGTTGTACTGGACCGTACAGCGCGTGGCGTTTGCGGGCTGATGGGGCAGGGCCCACGCCAAAAACCTTCGGTTGCGCTCCGGCTTTTGAAATTGTTGAATCCAGCCAGTGCCGGTCATCGTAGTCTGTACGGCTGAAGCAATTGCTAACAAATACAGGAGCCCCTATGAAGATGAAAACGATCCCGTCACTGGCATGGGTGGCATGCCTCGCACTGGCTGCCAGCACTGTTCAGGCCGATACCGGCAAACTACTGCTCACCGGCGGGGTGAACACCATTGCCGGATCTGCCGGTGGCGGGCTGACTCCCTGGGCCGTCATCGGCACCAACGCCACCGAAGGCGAGGTGGGCTTCAGCGGCTACGCCACCCGTGCCGCCACGCAGGACTACAGCCTGAACGGCTACGGTGTGGCCGTGGGCCTGTACGACCGGGTGGAGCTCTCGCTGGCCCGCCAGGATTTCGATGCATCCCCCGCCATTGCGCTCAACGGCATTGCGCCGTTCGGCGTCACGCCCGGCCAGCACATCAAGATGGACGTGGTAGGTATCAAGGTGAAGGTGCTGGGCGATGCCGTGCTGGACGCCGACACCTGGGTGCCGCAGGTGGCCGTGGGCATCGAGCACAAACGCACCCGTCCGGGCAGCATCGGATCGGTGCTGGACTTTCTCGGCACCAAAAGGAGTGGCACCGACGTGTATGTGAGCGCCACCAAGCTGCTGCTCGACAAGAGCCTGCTGCTCAACGGCACGCTGCGCTACACCAACGCCAACCAGAACGGGCTGCTGGGGTTTGGCTCGGCCGCGCCCGGCAAGAACAGCCGCAGCCTGCAGCCTGAGTTTTCGGTGGCCTATCTCATCAACAAGAACCTGGCCGTGGGCGCCGAATACCGCTTCAAGCCCAACAACCTGCAGGCCTTGGGTGCCGCGGCCGGCCTGGGTACGGCGCTGCGCGAAGACGACTGGAAAGACATTTTCATCGCCTGGGCGCCCAGCAAGAACCTGTCGTTCACGCTGGCGTATGTGGACCTGGGCCGCATCGTGCCCGGCATCACCAACGACCGCCGGCAGACCGGCTACTACCTGTCGGCCCAAGTCGCCTTCTGAGGAACATTTCATGACGCACCCCAAAACATTCGTAGCTCTTGCCGTGGCCCTGAGCAGCTTGCTGGCCGCCCCCGCGTTTTCAGAGCCTGCTGCGGCGGCAGCGGCCGCCACCGCTGCCCCTGCCGGCCTGTACCAGGCGCTGGGCGAAAAGGCTGGCATCACCCGCCTGATGGACGACTTCGTCAACCGCGTGGTGAAAGACCCGCGCATCGGCAACCACTTCAAGGACACCAAGCCCGCAGCGCTCAAGGAAAGCCTGACCGACCAGGTCTGCCAGCTCAGCGGCGGCCCCTGCAAGTACGAAGGCGCCGACATGAAATCGGCCCATGCCGACATGGACATCAACAAGGGACACTTCAACGCGCTGGTCGAGGTGCTGCAGGTCTCGATGGACGCCCAGGGCATTCCGTTTGCGCAGCAAAACCGCCTGCTGGCGTTGCTGGCCCCCATGCACCGTGACGTGATCACCGTACGGTAACGCAGCACATCATGAAAAACGCTATCTTTTTAGTAGCTGCTGCGGCTTATGTTGCAAGCGCCAGCGCCGGAAATGTGCAAATTCAGGTGCTGGACCGCGACGGCAAGCCCGTACCGGACGCCGTGGTGGTGCTGTACCCCGGCAGTGCAGCAGGCAGCCCGCCCAGCCTGCTGCAGGCAAGCCCCACCATCGACCAGGAAAAAATGCGCTTTGTCCCGGCCGTAACGGTAGTGGCGCCGGGCTCGACCGTGCGCTTTACCAACCAGGACCGCTGGGACCACCATGTGCGCGGCAATCCCTCGGGCGGCTCAGCCAGCACCCCGGCGGGCGGCGCGCAGGCCGCTGTCGGCGGTGCAGCCGCGATCCCCAACTTCGAGCTGCGTCTGTCTGGCAAGGCCGATGGAAAACCCGCTAACCATGCCGACGTGAAGCTCGACAGCGCAGGCGTCGTGCTGCTGGGCTGCCACCTGCACGGCTCCATGCGCGGTCACATCTTTGTGACCGACTCGGCCTGGACCCTCAAGACCGACAACGACGGCATCGCACGTTTCCCCGCCGTACCAGATGGCACGGCCCAGGTGCGCGTGTGGCACGCCGAGCAATTGGTCGACCTGCCCCGCAAGTCACTTGCGGTCGTGCCCGGCCCGGTGCTCGACACCGTGCAGCTGAGCGTGGTGCCCCGCGTGCGCCGTGCCCCGCCGGCCGCGCCAGCTGGCGGGCCCATGGGCTCGTACAGCCAGGCGCCCGCTGCTGCCGTGCACCTCCACTAGCTGCCTCTGGCAGGGCCAGCCCCGTCCGTGAGCGGGGTGGCCTTCGGCCGCGCCGCAAGGCGTTTCAAGCCAGTCCGTAAAAGTCCACAACGCGGCGTCGATTTTTCCGCGCGACGACGGTCTCTGCGCGCCATTTCATAAAATGTGATAAAAACACGAAATTAAGATGATAAATATATTTAGCTGAGCGTCTTTATGCCGCTGTCTCCCATGAAGACAAACATTCTTATCGTTGACGACAACGCCACCCTGATTCAGCTCGTGGCCCGGATGCTCAAGGGCGTTGCCCGGCTGCGCTTCGCCACCGGCGGGGCTGAGGCCTTGCAGCTGATGCGCGAGGAGCGTCCGGATCTTGTCCTGCTGGATGCGGAAATGCCGGGGATGAGTGGCTATGAGGTGTGCGAAACCATTCGGGCTGATGCGTCGCTCAACACGGTGCCCGTAGTCTTCCTCACGGGAAATGGTGACACGGCTGCCGAAGTGCGCGGGCTCGAAGCCGGTGCGGTGGACTTCATCACCAAACCGGTGAACGAGGCGCTGCTGCTGGCGCGCGTGCGTACCCAGCTGCGCATCAAGACGCTCTCGGACGATCTGCGCCTGATGGCGTGCACGGACGGGCTGACCGGTGTGGCCAATCGCCGGCATTTCGACGACATGCTCAGGCTCGAATGGGAGCGCAACGCGCGTGAGGGAACCCCGCTGGCGCTGCTCATGGTCGATGTCGATCACTTCAAGCGCTTCAACGATTGTCACGGGCATCCGGCGGGGGATGTTTGCCTTCAGGCTGTGGCCCGCGCGCTCGCTTCCGTGGCCAGGCGCCCGGCGGACCTGGTGGGACGCGTGGGCGGAGAGGAGTTTGCGGTGCTGCTGCCAGCCACCGACCTGGCAGGCGCCCGCAGGGTGGCCCAGGAGGCCATCGAAGCCGTCCACGCGCTGGCGGTACCGCATGACGATTCGCCCACCGCCCCGCATGTGACGGCCAGCATTGGGGTGTCGGCGTGTTCCGCCGCCGGGTTTGAGGGCAGCGCAACGGCCACCCTGATGCGTGCGGCCGACGAAGCCCTCTACGCCGCAAAAACCGCAGGCAGGAACCGCTGGTGCACGCTGGATGAAGGTTGAGCCATGGAGCCGCGTGCCCGGCCCGGCAGCGACGCGCGCTTGCAGTGGATCGCCAGGCCGCGCGTTGTTGCGGCGCTTGCGGGGCTGATCACGCTGGTGGCCATGGGCACAGCGTTTGTTGTGCAGCGGCATCAGAACCTGACAGAGATCACCGAGCGTTTTGAGGTCGTCAGAACCCGGGTGCTCAGCGAGGTGGTGCTGCGCATGCAGCAGTACGAATACGGATTGCGTGGCACACGAGGCGCAGTAGCCGCAGTGGGCGATGGGCTGAACTGGTCTGCCTTTGCACGCTATGCAGAAAGCCGTGACTTCAAGTCGGAGTTTCCGGGAGCTCTCGGGTTTGGCTGGATTCGCAGGGTGACACCCGACGCCATGCCCGCCTTTCTGGCAAAGGCCCGCGAGGAAGCTGGGGCCGGCTTTGAGGTACGCCGGATTCAGCCCAACGACGGGGATAGCTTCGTGATCCAGTACATAGAGCCGCTGCAGCGCAACCTGAAGGCGCTTGGGCTGGATATTGCGTCGGAGCCAGCGCGTTACGCCGCGGCCATGGCGTCCATGCAGACTGGCGAACCCGCGTTGACAGGCCCGATCTCGCTGCTGCAAAGCGACAGGGGGAGCACCTCCGGATTGCTGCTTCTGCTGCCCGTCTATCGCCACGGCATGCCCACCAATACCCCGACATCGCGCGAACGGGCCCTGGTGGGCTGGGTTTACACGCCACTTGACGTTGCCGAGGTGCTTCGCGACATCGACGAAGAATTCGACCACTTCACGATGGCCTTGCGCGACCAGGCGTCGCCGCCAGGTGTCTGGCTGTACGGCCCTGCGCCCGCCCCTGCGCTGCCCGGAGCGCGCGAACGCACGGTGTCCCTGTACATGGTCGGGCGCCAGTGGGAAGCCGACCTCCAGCCCACGCGCGAGTTTGTGGATTCGTTGCGACAGACCACGCCAGAGCGCAAGGCTGCCGAAGTGGGAGTCGTTGGACTGCTGATGATGGCACTGGTGGTTGCCATGCTTCATCTTGTGCACCGCGGGCGCGTACAGCGGCTGGAGCGGGCCCGCCGCGCCGCCATCGTGGAGGGCTCCGAAGACGCCATCATCGTCCAGACGCTGCAGGGCGTTATCACCGACTGGAACGATGGCGCCCGCCGGCTGTTCGGCTACAGCGCGGACGAGGTCCTGGGATTCACGGCCCAGGAACTGCTGGTGCCCCCGGATCTGCAGAAGGAAGATGCATCGATGCTGGCACTGGTGTCGGCGGGCAGTCGCGTGAAGGCCTACGACACCGTGCGCAGCCACCGCGACGGGAGCCTGATCGAGGTCTCCATATCGGCAGGCCCCATTACGGACAGCGGGGGGCGGGTAGTAGGGCTGGCGAAGACCGTGCGTGACGTGCGGGAGGTTCGTGCCGCTGCACGCCAGGTGGCCGAGCTCAATGCCACCCTCGAAGACCAGGTGCGTGAACGCACGGCTGACCTGGAACTGGCACGCCATGCGCTCCAGACCGTGCTGGATGCCATGCCGTCCCAGATCGGCTACTGGGGCCCCGACCTTCGCAACCGAGTGGCCAACCGGGCCTACGGGGACTGGTTCCATATCGACCCCCGCCAGGTTGACGGAATGCACATGCGCGACCTGATCGGGCCACAGTTGTTCGACGCCTCGCTGCACCACGCGCAGGCGGCGCTGGCTGGCGAGGCCCGCAGGTTCGAGCAGACACATCCGGCTTCAGGAACCGGCGCCGCCCGCCACACCCTGGTGCATTACCTGCCTGACTTGCAGGATGGTGCCGTGATGGGGTTCTACGCGTTTGTGCACGATGTCACCGAGCTGACGGAGAGTCGCATGCAGCTGGCTGCAGCCCAGCGGGACAACGCGGCCATGCTGGAAACGCTGAACCACCACATGGTGGTGTCGGTGGCGGACCCGCTGGGGCGCATCGTGGATGTGAACGCGGCCTTCTGCCGTCTTTCGGGCTACACCCGCGATGAACTGCTGGGCCAGGATCACCGCATCGTGAACTCGGGCGTGCATGGCCCGGAGTTCTGGGGGCAGATGTGGCAGACCGTGCGCGGCGGCGAGAGCTGGCGCAAGGAGGTGTGCAACCGTGCCAAGGACGGCTCCCTTTACTGGGTGGACAGCGTGGTGGCGCCCTTCATCGACGCAAAGGGTCAGGTCGAGAAGTTCGTGTCCATACGCGCTGACATCACGGACCGCAAGCGCACGGAAATAGAGCTTCAGCGCACCCTGTCCTTGCTGCGCGCGGTGCTGGAGGCTTCCACCCAGGTCGCCATCGTGGCGACCGATGCCCGTGGCGTGGTGTCGCTGCTCAACCGCGGAGCGGAACTACTCCTGGGCATAAAGGCCGAGGCCGCCATCGGGAGCTTGGACGCCGGGATATTGCTCGAACAGGAGCCAGCCGAATCGGATGCTGAAGCGCATGACACTGGCAGCGTGCCCCAGCCCGGCGGGCCATCCTCTGCCGAATGGGTGCAGCGCGCTACCCGGCAGGCGCAAGGCCAGTGGTACCTGGTGCGCTCGGATGGCAAGAGGATTCCCGTGTCGCTCGCGGTCACGCGCATGGAGGACGTGGAAGGGCAGTTCACGGGTTACCTGGCGATTGCCTCCGACATTCGGCAGCAGCTGGTCCAGGAGCAGTCGCTGCGCGTCGCCATGCAGCAGGCGAACGCGGCCAGCGAGGCCAAGAGCCGGTTCCTGGCCAACATGAGCCATGAAATCCGCACGCCCATGAATGCGGTGCTGGGCCTGTCTTACCTGCTGGCCCGCACCGCGCTCAATCGTGAGCAGCAGGGCATGCTCACGCGGTTGCAGGTGGCTGGAAAGGCACTGCTCGCGGTGATCAACGATATCCTGGACCTGTCCAAGATCGAGGCAGGCGAGATGGCCTTGGAGCAGATGCCGCTGAACCTGAACCAGATCGCGCGCGAAGCCGCTGCCGTTGTCGAGCTGCAGGCCACCGCCAAGGGGCTGTCGCTCGTCGTGCAGCTCGATGAAGGCCTGCCGGCGCCACTGGAGGGCGACAGTACCCGTCTGCATCAGATCCTGATCAACCTGCTGAGCAACGCCATCAAGTTCACCGAGCAGGGCGAGGTGCGCCTGGCGGTCGAACGCCTTTCGGGCAATGCAGCGGACGAAACGGGTGATGCCGATCTTGTGGATGTGCGCATCAGCGTGGCAGATACCGGTATCGGCATAGACCAAGAGTCCTGCAAGCGCCTCTTTTCGCCCTTCGTGCAGGCAGATCTGTCTACCACGCGTCGCTATGGTGGTACCGGGCTGGGCCTGTCCATCGTCAAGCAGCTGGCCGAGATGATGCGTGGGTCTGTGCAAGTACACAGCACTCCGGGCGAAGGCAGTCAGTTTGTCGTGACGCTGCCCATGCGCAGGAGCGCCATGCCGGTGGCCACGGATGCGGACCTCTTGCTGCAGGGTGCACAGGGCCTGGCGGGGGTGCGGCTGCTGGTGGTGGATGACAACGACATCAATCAGGAAGTCGCAACGCGGGTGCTCCAGGCCGAAGGTGCGGTGGTCGATGTGGCCGAAAACGGCAAGGCCGCGCTGGAAAAGCTGCAGGCCCGTTCCGGCGCCTATGACGCAGTGCTGATGGATGTGCACATGCCGGTACTCAACGGGCTGGATGCAACCCACCAGATGCGCGCCACCCCTGCGATTGCGCACCTGCCTGTGATCGGCCTTACCGCGGGAGTGTCGTTCTCCGAGCAGGCACAAGCGCTGGCAGCCGGCATGAATGCGGTGGTGGGCAAGCCATTCGATCCCCCCGCACTGGTGCGCACGATCCGGCGCTGTCTGTCAGCCGCAGCTGAAGCCAACGCCAACGCCAACGCCAACGCCAACGCCAACGCCAACGCCAACGCCAACGCCAACGCCAACGCCAACGCCGATGCCGATGCCGATGCCGATGCCAACGCCGATGCCGATGTGGCGTCGCCCGGCGGGCTGGCCGCGCCTGTTTCGCAAGCGCAGATGCCGGCGCAGGTGGTCCCCGATGACTGGCCGCGCCTTGCGGGCGTATCTGCGGCTGTCTCTCACGCCCGGCTTAAGGTCCACCCGCCGCTGTTCTTCCAGTTGGCGCGGCGGATCCTTGGCCTTGTAGATGCGTTGCCCGAATCAACGGGGGTGTTCCTGGCCGACGACCTGACAGCCCTTGTGCCCGCGCTGCATGATCTCAAGGGCATGGCCGGATCGATGGGAGCCCTGGAACTGTACGACATGGTGACGAGTGCCGAAAAAGCAGCCCGGGAGGGCGACGGCGCCACGGTTGCGTCGCTGCTGCCCCGTCTGCGCCACGCGGTGAAGGAATGGAGGGCAGTGCTCAGCGCGGCATTGGCCGCACCGGCCCCCGGGGCCGTGATACCAGACGGTCCCGCCGTTGAGCAGGTGGTTGAAGACCCGGCATTGGCAGCGCGGATCGGGCGGTTTCGCCAGGCACTGGCAGGCCGCGATCTCGCCGCACTGGATGCCTGGACCGAGCTGTCGGGCCCCGTGGAACGCTGGTGGGGCCCGGCCCGCGTGGCCGAGCTGCAAGGTTACCTTGATTCGCTGGAATTCGCCCGCGCTGCGGCGTTGGTGGATGCGTGCCTGCCCGCGACGCACGGCCGACACGGCTGATCTGACAGTCAGTGGATAGCGATGCCGGAGGGGGCGTGGCTCCAGCGAGGCTGTGGGCCAGGCCGGTCGTACGGTGATGATGCTCTCCCTCGCAGCGTGCGTGGCCGTCATGCCCGACGCAGAGCGCCGGTTTCGTGTGGAAAATGTCTGGATGAGTTCTCCCTACCAATCCATCGTCATCATCGGCGGTGGCGTCATCGGCAGCGCCATTGCCTACTTCCTCACGATGCAGCAGCCCGGCTCCAACGTGACCGTGGTTGAGCGTGACCCGAGCTATGCGCGCGCTTCGTCGGCGCTGTCGGCCAGCTCGATCCGGCAGCAGTTTTCGACGGATATCAATATCGAGATTTCGGCCTACGGCATCGGCTTCTTACGCAACGTGGGCACGCTGCTGGCCTGCGACGGTGATGTGCCCGACATCGGCCTGCACGAAGGCGGCTACCTGTACCTGGCCACGCCCACAGGCGAAGCCACGCTGTGCGAGAACCACGCGCTGCAAAGGCAGCACGGCGCCGATGTGGCGCTGCTGGGCCCGGCGCAACTGGCCGAGCGGTTTCCCTGGCTGGCGCTGCAGGACGTGGCCCTGGGCTCGCTGGGCCTGTCGGGCGAGGGCTGGTTTGACGGCTACCTGTTGCTCACGGCCCTGCGCAAGAAGGCGCAGAGCCAGGGCGTGCGCTACGTGGCCGACGAGGCCGTGGGGTTTGACATGGTCGCCAGCGATGGCGTGCAGCATGTGAATGCGGTGCGCTTGCAAAGCGGTGCTGTGCTGCCCTGCCGCTACGCCGTGAACGCCGGCGGGCCCTGGGCTGCTACCGTCGCGGCCTGGGCGGGCATTGGCCTGCCCGTGGTCGGCAAGCGGCGTACGGTGTTCCACCTGGCCAGCCCGGCAACGCTGCCCGGTTGCCCGCTGCTGATCGACACCAGCGGTATCTGGCTGCGGCCCGAAGGGCGGGGCTTCATCTGCGGGTTTGCGCCCGATGCCGGTAACGATGCCGACTTTGCACCGCTGGAACCCGAATACGCGGCCTTCGAGGAACGCATCTGGCCCACGCTCGCCGAGCGCATCCCGGGCTTCGAGGCGCTGCGCATGCAGGGCGCTTGGGCGGGCTACTACGAGATGAACACCTTTGACCACAACGCCATCGTGGGCCTGCATTCGGCGTGCGACAACCTGGTGTTTGCCAACGGCTTTTCGGGCCATGGCCTGCAGCAATGCCCGGCCGTGGGGCGCGGGCTGGCAGAGCTGATGCTGACCGGGCAGTACCAGACGCTGGACCTGTCGCCGCTGTCCATTGAGCGCATTGGCCGCAATGCGCCGCTGCGTGAAAAGAACGTGATCTGATCGACGGACTCGCACTCCGGGCGACGATGTGGGAGTGCCGCTGCCGAACGGCCAGCGGACCTGCGCTTTGCCTGTGCTGGGGTACCGTGCAAGGCGCAGGCGGACGCATACTTCACCCCACCTTTGAGCCCTTGTTTTTCTGTTTATCTGTTGTGGACGCCTGACATGACCAAGCCCTCCCTGCCTGACAGCAATGCACCTCGTACCGGCGGCCAGATTCTGGTGCAGCAGCTCATCACCCACGGCGTGAAGCAACTCTTTTGCGTGCCGGGCGAGAGCTATCTGGCCGTGCTCGATGCCCTGCACGACGCCAGCATTGCCGTGACGGTGTGCCGCCAGGAAGGTGGCGCCGCCATGATGGCCGAGGCGCAGGGCAAGCTCACCGGCCAGCCCGGCATCTGCTTTGTGACGCGTGGCCCGGGTGCCACCAACGCGTCGGCCGGTGTGCACATCGCCCACCAGGACTCGACTCCCATGATCCTCTTCGTGGGCCAGGTAGCGCGTGGCGCCATGGGGCGCGAGGCGTTCCAGGAGCTGGACTACAGCGCCGTGTTTGGCACCATGGCCAAGTGGGTGGTGCAGATTGACGATGCGGCCCGGGTGCCCGAGCTGATTTCCCGCGCCTTCCATGTGGCCACCTCGGGCCGCCCCGGCCCCGTGGTGGTGGCGCTGCCCGAAGACATGCTGACCGAAGCCGCCACCGTGGCCGATGCGTTGCCCTACCAGGTGACGGAAACGCACGCCGGTGGCGCGCAAATGGCTGAGCTGGCCCAGCGCCTCAAAGCCGCGCACCAGCCGGTGGCCATCCTGGGCGGCAGCCGCTGGTCCAAGCAGGCCGTGCGCGAGTTCGTAGCCTTTGCCGAAGCGTGGTCTCTGCCGGTGTACTGCTCGTTCCGGCGGCAGATGCTGTTCCCGGCCAACCATGCGTGCTACAGCGGCGACCTCGGCCTGGGCGTGAACCCGCGCCTGCTGGCGCGCATCCGCGAGTCGGACCTGGTGCTGGTGGTGGGCGGGCGGCTGTCCGAAATCCCGTCGCAGGGCTACGAGCTGTTTGCCATTCCGAACCCCGCCCAGCCGCTGGTGCATGTGCATGCCGATGCGGATGAACTGGGCAAGCTGTACCGGCCCGCACAGGCCATCCACGCTACCCCACAAGCATTTACAGCAGCGCTGGCGCAGGTCCGGCCCGAGGAGCCCGTGGCGTGGCACGCCCACGCCGAGATGGCACGGTCTGAATACGTGCTGTGGAGTGACCCCACCCCCATCCAGATCCCCGGCAACCTGCAGATGGGCCAGGTCATGCAGCACCTCAAGTCCACGCTGCCGGCCAACACCATCTTCTGCAACGGTGCGGGCAACTTTGCCACCTGGGTGCACCGCTTCTGGCCCTTTACCACCTACGCCAGCCAGCTGGCACCCACCAGTGGTTCCATGGGCTACGGCCTGCCGGCGGGTGTAGGTGCCAAGCGCCTGTGGCCCGAGCGCGAGGTGGTGGTGTTTGCCGGCGATGGCGACTTTCTGATGCACGGGCAGGAATTTGCCACCGCCGTGCAGTACGGCTTGCCCCTCATCGTGGTGCTGCTGGACAACGCCATGTACGGCACCATCCGCATGCACCAGGAGCGCGAGTACCCCGGCCGCATCAGCGCCACGCAGCTGAAGAACCCCGACTTCAAGGCCTACGCCCAGGCCTTTGGCGGCCATGGCGAGCGGGTCGAATGCACCGAAGACTTCGCGCCGGCCCTGACCCGCGCGCGCGCCAGTGGCCTGCCCTCTGTGCTGCACTGCCTGATCGATCCCGAGGCCATCACGCCCACGGGCACGCTGCAGGGCATTCGCAGCGCGGCCATGGCGCGGCAATGAACTGCTGGCCTGTCAGCAGCCTGTCTGGCTGCCGCGCAAAATGGTGGGCGTGACCGAACCCGCTATCGACAAGGACGACCCCCGCGCCCAGCAGGCCTCTGCCGCAGGCGGCCGGTTGCGCCGCATCGCGCACCTCGACATGGATGCGTTTTTCGCCTCCGTCGAGCTGCTGCGCTACCCGCAGCTCAAAGGACTGCCGGTGGTGATTGGCGGGGGCCGCCGCAAGGTGGATGACCTGCTGCTGCAAGGCCCCGACGGAACGGGGCCGCGTGAGCCGTGCTTCATCCCGGTCGAGGACTTTCCGCTGCTCAAGGACTACGTCGGCCGCGGCGTGATCACCACTGCCACCTACCCTGCGCGGCAGTTTGGCGTGGGCTCGGCCATGGGCATGATGAAGGCGGCCAAGCTGTGCCCGCAGGCCATCGTGCTGCCGGTGGATTTTGACGAGGTGCGCAAGTATTCGCGCGCCTTCAAGGCCGCCATCCTGGACATCGCGCCGGTGATGCAGGACCGGGGTGTGGACGAGGTCTACATCGACTTCACCGACGTGCCCGGCGGCCAGCGCGAGGGCGGGCGCGTGCTGGCGCGGCTCATCCAGAAAAGCATCTTCGAGAAGACGGGGCTGACCTGCTCGATCGGCGTGGCGCCCAACCGCCTGCTGGCCAAGATGGCCAGCGAGTTCAACAAGCCCAATGGCATCTCCATCGTGTATGAGGAGGACCTGCAGACCCGCATCTGGCCGCTGCATGTGCGCAAGATCAATGGCATCGGCCCCAAGGCGGGCGAGAAGCTGGCGGGGCTGGCCATCCACACCATCGGCGAGCTGGCCTCGCAAGACCCGCAGTGGCTGATCGCAAAGTTCGGCAAATCGACCGGCGCGTGGATGCACCGCGTGGCCTGGGGCCAGGACGACAGCCCGGTGGTGACCGAAAGCGAGCCGGTGAGCATGAGCCGCGAGACCACGTTTGACCGCGACCTGCACGCCGTACGCGACCGGGCCGAGCTGTCCCGCATCTTCACCGACCTGTGCGTGCGCGTGGCCCAGGACCTGGAGCGCAAGGGCTATGTGGCGCGCACCATCGGCATCAAGCTGCGCTACGACGACTTCAAAATTGCCACGCGCGACCAGACGGCCGAGGCGTACACCGCAGACGCGGCCACCATCCGGCAGCTGGCGGGGCAGTGCCTCAAGCGCGTGCCGCTGGACAGGCGCTTGCGGTTGCTGGGCGTGCGGGCCAGCGGGCTGGTGCGTGTGGGCGACGAGTCCGCCCCAAAGGTTGCGGCCGGGTCCGAGGGTCTGCCTCTGCGGGCAACCACCGGCACGGCGGCTCGCCGCCAGCGCAAGCAGATCGAAGCCATGGAAAACGGCGAGCTTTTCTGAAGCGCCTGCAGAGGCCCTGCCGCGGACCGGGCAGTTCCCCGCGTCCTGCCGCCTTTCACTGGCGTGCCGTGCGCACGTTGCGCGGCAGACCCTGCGGGTGGCTGGTGCGCAGCGGGTTGATGTCGAGCCCGCCGCGGCGCGTATAGCGGGCATATACCGTGAGCTTGATGGGGCGGCATCGCGTCCACACGTCCATGAAGATGCGCTCGACGCACTGCTCGTGGAATTCGTTGTGGTTGCGAAAGCTCACCAGGTACTGCAGCAGGCCTTCCTGGTTGATCTGCGGGCCGCTGTAGCTGATCTGTACGCTGCCCCAGTCAGGCTGACCTGTCACGAGGCAATTGCTCTTGAGCAGGTTGCTGGTCAGCACTTCCGTCACCGGTGTCTCGTTGAACTCGGCGGTCAGCAGGTCAGGCGCAGGCTCGTAGCGTGTGCATTCCACGTCCAGCCGGTCCAGGCTCAGGCCGTCGAGTTCGTGCACGGGCTCCTGGTCAAACAGGTCAGCACCGATGAGCTTGACGCCCACCGTGGCCGGGTGCTCGGCACCGCGCCACACGGCTTCGCTGATGTCGGCACGGATTCGGGCCTGCACCTCGGCCGCGTCGGCAAAGCGGGTGTTATTGAAACTGTTGAGGTACAGCTTGAACGACTTGCTCTCGACAATGTTCGGTGTTTCGCAGGGCACGGTGATGTGGGCCAGCGCCACCTGCGGCTTGCCGCGCAGGTTCAGCCACGAGAGCTCGAACGCCGTCCACAGGTCGGCCCCGAAAAAGGGCGCCGCGCCGGTGATGCCGATCTCGGCACGCTTGCCGGCGCGCGGAATGGGAAACAGCAGGGATGCGTCGTACTGGTCGACGTATGCCGACGCCTTGCCCAGTTGTGATTGTTCTGGCGTGTTCATTGTCTATCTCTTGATTTGCTATTAAAAGTATAGCTATTGGCCATTGATTTGCCTGGGCTATAGCCCGATTTGGCTTGAAATCATGCCGAATCAGACGAATTCGCGTTCGCGCAGCCACTTGGTGGCGATCCACTTGTGCCCGGCGATCACCGGAGCACCGCCATGCAGCGTGCGTGTGCTGGGGTGGGCGCGTTCGTAGCTGAAGAACACCGCGTTGCCCCGCTGCGGAGCCACCTCCAGATGCACATCGGGAAAGACGGTGCCGCCGCCCTTTTCAGGCGTGTTCAGGTACATCACCAGGGTGCCCACGCGCTGCCCGCCGCGCTTGACGATGGTGGGCGTGCCCGGCTCGGCGGGGTCGAAATAGTCGTAGTGCGGCTTGTACTCGGCGCCGGGGCGGTAGTGCAGCACCTGCAGGCCTTCGCCATTTTCGACGGGCCACTGCAGCAGTTGCGCAATGCGCTGCTCTATGCGCTGCAGCAGCGGTGACTCGCCCCGCTGGAAGAACATGCCGTCGCTGGTGCGGTCGTCGTTGACCTCCTCGCCGCCGGTCTTGGTCGCCACCGTGAGCGAGCGCGCCATGCGGGGCTCGGCCGCGGCGATCAGCGCCTCGCATTCCTCGTCAGACAGCAGGTTGCCCAGCACCACGATGCGCGGCTGCGCCATGGCCAGCAGCACGCTCACCTGGCGATCGTCCGCATCGAGCAGGGCAGGGGATTCGTCCAGAGCAGGCTCCGGCACCGGCACGGCGGCGGGCAGCCCCTGCTGCACCGCCAGCTCGTTGAGGTGGTCCTGCAGCGTGACTTCCAGCGCCTGCGCGGCCACGTCCTCGTCCCACCCGGCATCGCGCATCGATTGCAGCACCACCGGCGCGGCAAAGCCGGCCTGGGCCTGTTCGATGATCCAGCGCCGCAACTCGGGCGTGACGGACTGGGCGGTGGTGCGGTTGGCTTGGATGCTTGAAGACATGGCAGTGTGTGTGCGGTTCCAGGCAGAAAAGTATCAGGGGCGCATTGTGAGGGTTTCGCGGTGCCGGACGCTGCCGAGCCTGCAATAGACGGCCCGGTGCAGCCGTAGGCATGCGCCGCGTCTGCCATGATGACCTCGGGTCGTCTACGGTGTCTTGCGGCGAAACACGAGCCGTTCTGCGGTGGAGACGCCCGGTGCAAAACCATAGCCGTCCAGGCCAAACGCCTCCAGCTGGTGCGGCGTGGCCACGCGGTGGGTGATGGCGTAGCGCGCCATCAGCCCGCGGGCCCGCTTCGCGTAAAAGCTGATGATCTTGTACGTGCCGCCCTTCCAGTCCTCAAACACGCATTCGATCACCCGCGCCTTGAGCACCGACAGATCGACCGCCTTGAAGTATTCCTGCGACGCAAGGTTGACCACGACCGGCGTGGTGTCGGCCCGCAGCCGCGCATTGAGGTGGTCGGCAATCTGGCGACCCCAGAACTGGTAGAGGTTGCTGCCCGCATCGGTGCCCAGTCGCGTGCCCATTTCAAGCCGGTAGGGTTGCATGCGGTCAAGTGGCCGCAGCACGCCATAAAGCCCGCTGAGCACCGCGACATGCTGCTGGGCCCAGGCTAGGTCCTGTACATCCAGCGACCGCGCCTGCAGGCCGTCGTACACATCGCCATCGAACGCCAGCAGGGCTTGCCGCGAATTGCGAACCGTGAACCGCGGCGTCCAGGCGGCATAACGTGCCACGTTCAGGGCAGCGAGCTTGTCGCTCAGATCCATCAGCGAGGCAATTTCCTGGGGCGACTTCTGGCGCAGCACTTCAATCAGCGCCTTGGACTGCGGCACGAACTGCGGCGTGGTGTGCGGCAGGTCATCGGGCAGCGGCGTGTCGTAGTCGAGCGACTTGGCGGGAGACAGCAGGAAAAGCATGGCGATGACGACGCGTGAGAAAGGGGAAACGGACAAACCGGCAACCGGTCAGGCAAAGGGCCTGGGTGGCCGATCACCGCATTGCAGTGCGCCAGGCCGAGTGCCTGGTTGCGGGCCGCCGAAATGGTACCGGCTGCAGTATGGCGACCGGACCGCGGGGTTATGGGTGCCTTGGTTGTACAAGCAAAAAGGCGGCCGAAGCCGCCTTTTTGCGCTGCGCACGGTGCCAGAGCACCAGGGCGCGAGGCTGCCTCGATCAGGCGGCCGGTGGCTGCTCGAACGGCAGCTTCATGGCCGACAGGTCGCGGCGGGTTTCCACCAGCACCAGCGGGCCTTCGTCGATGACGACCGCGGGAGGACGCTCGCGGGGCACGCGCACGGGCTGTGGCTCGGCGGCGATGGAGGCCTGCACCGCTGCCACCTTGGCCGCGTCAGAGTTCACCCACTGCAGGCCCGACGACGATGCCACCTGGTGCAGCGCATCGAGGGGCAGTTCAAAGCCCTGGACCTTGGGCATGCCGTTGCTGGCTGCGCTTGCAGTTGCCGAAGTGGCTGGCGTTGCCGGGGGAGCGACCGGTGCGGGCGCACGCGCTGCCACCGGGGCAGCAGCCTGTGCGGGCGCCTGCACAGGAGCCTGCACGGGTGCTACCGGAGCGGGGGCCGCCGCCACAGGCGCTGCCGCTGCGGCGGCAGATGCCACCTGAGCTGGCGCAGCCAAGGGCGCATGGGCGGCCGATGGCGCCTGTACAGGAGGCTGAACAGGCGCATCAGCCGCATCACCCTGCGCAGCCGCAGCAGTGTTGAAGTAGCTCCGGCGTGGGGCTTCTTCCTGCGCCGGTTCCGCTGCGCTGTCTGCGCTGGCGGCCACGGTCGGGTCAAAGTCCATCATTGCAGGTGCAGCCGAGCCAGCGGTATCGCGCGGACCACGTTCGCGGCGGTCGCGGCCGTAGCGGTCGCGTGAGCGGCGCTCGCGGCGCTGCTCTTCGGTGGCGGCGCTCCCGGTGGTCACTTCGTTGCCGGAGAGGTCCAGGTCGGGCAGGCTGGCCAGCGGGGCGGTGTCCACAAAGTCGGCGGCGCCGTTGGCGGGTGCCGCATTGGCGGCGTCCTGGCCTTCGGCCGAGCGGGGTGCCCGGTCGCCGCGCTCTGTGCGCTCGCCACGGCCGCCGCGTTCGCCGCGTTCACGGCGGGGGCCGCGCTCGCCGCGGGGCTGCTGTGGAGCGCCAGCATCGGTGGCAGCGCCGTTGCCGCCGGGCATTTCGACCTGGCCCTGCGTGCCGGTTTCGCCGTTCAGCGATGCAGCCTGGTTGCTGCGGGGCTCGGAATCCCGGCGACCACGGCCACCTTCGCGGCCGCCCTCGCGGCCATTGCGGCCTTCGCGGGGTTCACGCGGCTCGCGGGGTTCGCGCGCTTCGCTGCCCTCGGGGCGGCGTTCGCCATCGCGGGGTGCGCGGCCTTCGGCCGAGCGTTCGCCACGGCGGCCGCGGCCTTCAGACGGTGCGCCGCCTTCACGGCCACCTTCGCGCTGGCCATCGCGTGGGGCGCCATCACGGGTGCCATCACGGCCACCGCGGCGGCCGCGGCCTTCGCTGCTACGGCCATCACGGCGGGGTTCGCCCCGGCCGGTGGTTTCGGGTGTGGCGGCGGGTGCGGGTGCAGCCACCGGTGCCGGTGCCGCAGCGGGTGCGCTGCCGCCACCGAACAGGCTCTTGATCCAGCCGAAGAAGCCTTGCTCTTGTGGCGCAGCCACCGGAGTCGGTGCGGGTGCTGCCACGGGTGCAGGTGCTGCGGCGGCTGGCGCAGGGCGCTGGCCAGCACGCGGTGGGCGGGCCGCGCCTTCGGGGCGGGGCTCTGCCACGGGGGCCGGTGCGTCCGGCAGCACGCCCTTGATCACGGGCGTCTGCTTGTTGGTGGGCTCCTGCGAGCGGCGTGTCACGGCGGTGGGGTCTTCCACGTCTTCGGCGAGCTTGTAGCTGGCTTCAATGTGGTCCAGGCGCGGGTCGTCGTGCTTCAGGCGTTCCAGGCGGTAGTTGGGGGTTTCCAGCGTCTTGTTGGGAACCATCAGCACGGCCACGCGCTGCTTGAGTTCGATCTTGGCGATCTCGGTGCGCTTTTCGTTGAGCAGGAACGAAGCCACTTCCACCGGCACCTGGCAGTGCACGGCGGCCGTGTTGTCCTTCATCGACTCTTCCTGGATGATCCGCAGGATCTGCAGGGCCGACGATTCCGTGTCGCGGATATGGCCTGCGCCGCCGCAGCGGGGGCAGGGGATGGACGAGCCTTCGCTCAAAGCGGGCTTGAGGCGCTGGCGGCTCATTTCCATCAGGCCGAACTTGCTGATGGTGCCGAACTGCACGCGTGCGCGGTCCTGGCGCAGCGCGTCGCGCAGGCGGTTTTCCACTTCGCGGCGGTTCTTGCTCTCCTCCATGTCGATGAAGTCGATCACGATCAGGCCGCCCAGGTCGCGCAGGCGCATCTGGCGCGCCACTTCGTCGGCAGCTTCCAGGTTGGTGCGGGTGGCGGTTTCCTCGATGTCGCCGCCCTTGATGGCGCGGGCCGAGTTCACGTCCACGCTGACCAGCGCTTCGGTGTGGTCGATCACGATGGCGCCGCCCGAGGGCAGCTGCACGGTACGGGCGTAGGCCGACTCGATCTGGTGCTCGATCTGGAAGCGGCTGAACAGGGCGGCGTCGTCGCGGTAGCGCTTCACGCGGGCGGCATGCTCGGGCATGACGTGCGCCATGAACTGCTGCGCCTGTTCGTAGATGTCGTCGGTATCGATGAGGATGTCACCGATGTCGTTGTTGAAATAGTCGCGGATCGCGCGGATCACCAGCGAGGATTCCTGATAGATCAGGAAAGCGCCCTTGCCGCCCTTGGCGGCGCCATCAATGGCGTTCCAGAGCTTGAGCAGGTAGTTGAGGTCCCACTGCAACTCGGGCGCGCTGCGGCCGATGCCGGCAGTGCGCGCGATGATGGACATGCCGTTGGGGTATTCCAGCTGGTCCATCGCCTCCTTGAGCTCGGCACGGTCCTCGCCCTCGATACGGCGGGACACGCCACCACCACGGGGGTTGTTGGGCATCAGCACCACGTAGCGGCCGGCCAGCGAGACGAACGTGGTCAGGGCAGCGCCCTTGTTGCCGCGCTCTTCCTTTTCGACCTGGACCAGCAGTTCCTGGCCTTCCTTGATCACTTCGTTGATGCGCGCCTGGCTGGGCGACACGCCCGGGGCAAAGTACTGGCGCGAGATTTCCTTGAACGGCAGGAAACCGTGGCGGTCTTCGCCATAATCGACAAAGCAGGCTTCCAGCGAAGGCTCGACGCGCGTGACGACGGCCTTGTAGATATTGCCCTTGCGCTGTTCGCGCCCTTCAATCTCGATCTCGTAGTCGAGGAGCTTTTGTCCGTCGACGATGGCCAGGCGCCGTTCTTCGGGCTGCGTGGCGTTGATGAGCATCCGCTTCATGATGCGATTCCTTCAGTGTTTCGCGGACAGCAGCGGTGCGGCCACCCCAAGCATGGGGAAAGGCTGCGCGGGCTGCCGCCCACAGTTCCAAACCAATACAACAAGCTCTACCGGAGCTGTGAATGCCTGGACTGACGCATCGAAACGAAGGGAATTGCCGGGAATGCCAGAACCCTGCGGCGCACTAGCGCAGCAGGGAAAGGCAGGGGCGCGTGGATGGGGGCGAGTGGGAGAGGCGCAGTTTTGCTACGAAAAACGTAGCGCACTGTGCTTGGTGTGCAGGCGCTGGAGCCAGATATGGGCGTGCAGCCGGTGGCATCAGCCAACGCCACAAGGTCACCATCCAGCTCATCAACAGCCACATGCTCGCTTTGATCCGCTGACAGGCTGCATCCGGGTAGGGCGCATCTGCCAGCTTGGGGGATTCCGTATCAGTGTTTCAATCTGTCAGCCCGCCGCACGACGCGCTGGCCACCGCAGGCATCTGGCCTGCAATCTGCGAGCACGACGCCCGCTGGCATCGACCTTCCTGCGCCAGTGCAAGGGTTGCGTGGACTAAACTCCAGACAAATCAACCACTTACAAAGCAACGCGCAGGTGAAACACATTATAGGGGCCAAACCCCCATCGGACCGTACCGGGGCAGCCCCGGCGCCGGCGGCACGGATGGTCGAGGTGGATGAAGACTCGGCCGGGCAGCGGCTGGACAACTTTCTGATACGGCACCTCAAGGGCGTGCCCAAGACCCACGTCTATCGCATCATCCGCAGTGGCGAGGTGCGCATCAACAAGGGCCGCGCCAGCGCCGACACCCGGGTGGAGCTCGGTGACGTGGTGCGTCTGCCGCCCGTGCGCATCTCCGACAAGGTGGCCGAGAAGGCCGAGCGCCCGGCGCCTGCGCGCGAGTTCCCGATCCTGCTGGAAGACGAGCACCTGATCGCGCTGGACAAACCTGCGGGCGTGGCCGTGCATGGCGGCAGCGGGGTGAGCTTTGGCGTGATCGAGCAGCTGCGCCAGGCGCGCCCGGCGGCGCGGTTTTTGGAACTGGTGCATCGGCTGGACCGCGAAACGTCCGGCATCCTGCTGGTGGCCAAGAAGCGCTCGGCCCTCACGCACCTGCAGGACCAGTTCCGCGAGCGCGAGACCGGCAAGACGTATCTCGCGCTGGTGACCGGGACCTGGCCGGCCAACAAGAAGGTGGTCGACCTGCCGCTGCACAAGTACCTGCAGGCCGACGGGGAGCGCCGCGTGCGTGTCACCACGGCCGACGATCCCGACGGGATGCGCTCGATCACCTTGGTCAAGATGCGCAGCACGATAGCCGCTCGCCAGGCGCAGGGGTTGCCAGCCATGTCGTTGCTTGAAGTCACGATCAAGACAGGCCGCACGCACCAGATCCGGGTGCATTTGGCCAGCCAGGGCCACGGCATCGTGGGCGACGACAAATATGGCGATTTCGACCTCAACAAGCGCCTGCAGAAGCTGGGGATGAAGCGCATGTTCCTGCATGCCTGGCGGTTACAGTTCAACCACCCTGCCACCGGCGAACGCGTGGCGCTCAATGCCGAACTTCCGCCCGAACTGTCCGATTTTCTGCCCCCGCCTGACAAGGCGTAACCCGCTCTGCCATGCCAGCCACCCAATCCCGTTCGCGCCGTTTTGACCTGATTGCCTTCGACTGGGATGGCACCCTGTTCGACTCCACCGCCATCATCGTGCGCTGCATCCAGTCAGCGGTACGGGATGTGGGCGGAACGGTGCCCACCGACAAGGAAGCCTCGTATGTGATCGGCATGGGCCTGATGCAGGCACTGGCCTACGCCGCGCCCGACGTGCCACCCGAGAAGTACACCGAGCTGGGCAACCGCTACCGTTTCCACTACATCCAGCACCAGGATGACCTGAGCCTGTTTGATGGGGTGCTTCCGCTGCTGGCCGACCTGCGTGACCGTGGACATCTGCTGGCTGTAGCCACCGGCAAAAGCCGCCGCGGGCTCGACGAGGCCCTGCATTCGGTCGACCTGCGCGGTGTTTTCGATGGCTCGCGCACGGCCGACCAGACGGCGGGCAAGCCACATCCACTGATGCTCAAGGAACTGATGGCCGAGTTTGACGTGCCACCCGACCGCGTTTTGATGATCGGCGACACCACCCATGATCTGCAGATGGCCGTGAATGCCGGTTGTGCGAGCCTGGGTGTGAGCTACGGTGCACATGAGCCTGATGCTTTCCATGCACTCCAGCCGTTGTTTATCGCGCATTCGGTGCGCGAGATGCATGACTGGCTTCTGGAAAACGCCTGAGTCTTCTCGCGTTTTCAAACTACCAGGGTTGTGACATGACTTCAAACGGACTGAAAGTCGCCCTGTGCAACAGCGCCGATCTGCAGGATGGTGGCGATGCGGTGCCCTTCGATGTGGTCTACGCGGGGCAAACCTGCCGGGCTTTTGCCATCCGCTTTCGCGGGGTGCCGCATGCGTATCTGAACCGCTGCACGCACGTTGCCATGGAAATGGACTACCAACCCAACCGGTTTTTTGACGACACCGGCAACTGGCTGCTGTGCGCCACCCACGGAGCGGCCTACCAGCCAGCCACAGGCGCGTGTGCAGGCGGACCGTGCCGGGGTGGGCTGGTGAAAATTGCCCTGACGGAAAGTGATGGTGTGGTGCACTGGCATACTGACCACCCGTTGCAGCCTGTCGAGTTCCAGTAAACGCCAGATGATTAACCCTGATGCGCAAGCGCTTGCAGCAGTGGACGCCACTGGCATGGACGGCAGCCATTTGCAGCGGCAAGTCCGAAGCTCACTGATATGACCGATCCCCAAAACCCCAGTTCGTCCGGTTTTGATCCAAAAACCAATCCAGCGCCCGACCTGTGGGCGCCTGCAGCTACACAATCAGGAGCACCTGTGAGCGAATCATCGCGTGAACCCGGCTGGGAACGTGCTACGCTGGAAAAGCTGGCCTTCGCCGCCCTGAACGAGCAGCGCAGCGCGCGTCGCTGGAAGATTTTCTTTCGGCTGGCGTGGCTTGCCGTGATTGCCGCAGTGCTGTTCGCCGCGCTGCGACAGACGGCCCCGAGCGCTGCCAAGACAGGCCCGCACACGGCGGTTGTCGACATCAAGGGTGAAATCGCCTCGGGGGCCGAGGCCAGTGCCGAGTTTGTGGTGGCTGCCATGCGCAGCGCCCTGGAGGACGAAGGCTCCATGGCACTGGTGCTGCTGATCAATTCGCCGGGCGGCAGCCCGGTGCAGGCGGGCATCATCAACGATGAGATCGTGCGCCTGAAAGCCAAGCACAACAAGCCAATCTATGCCGTGGTGGAAGAGACCTGCGCCTCGGCTGCGTACTACATTGCGGCCGCCGCGGACGACATCTTTGTGGACAAGGCCAGCATCGTGGGCAGTATTGGCGTGCTGATGGATGGTTTTGGATTTACCGGCACCATGGAGAAGCTCGGCGTGGAGCGCCGCTTGCTGACCGCGGGTGAAAACAAGGGTTTTCTGGACCCATTCAGCCCGCAGACTGAAAAGCAGCGTGCCTATGCACAGACCATGCTCGACCAGATCCACCAGCAGTTCATCGCCGTGGTCAAGGCCGGCCGTGGCGACCGCCTCAAGCCCACGCCCGAAACCTTCAGCGGCCTGTTCTGGACCGGTCAGCAGGCCGTGGAGATGGGCCTGGCGGACAAGCTGGGCAACCTGGACTACGTGGCGCGCGAGGTGGTGAAGGCCGAGGACATCATCGACTACACCCGCCGCGACAACGTGGCCGAGCGCCTGGTCAAGCGCTTTGGCGCCGCGATGGGCGTGGGCGTAGCGAAATCGCTGGCACTGTCGGGGCCTCAGCTCCGGTAAGCGGGTTTTAAAGCGAGGTGCGCCGACTGCCTGCGTTGCCTGCGTCGGGCAAGCGGCCCAACAAAAACCCCGATGGCTTGCGCTACCGGGGTTTATCTTTTGAGCGGCGCTCGACACCGCCTGTCGGCGTGGCGCTTTACCGTATCTGATGACTAGCGGCCCAGCGCGAACACTACCGGGGTCCGGTTGTCGGGTGTGAAAGACTGCTGGCGCCACTGGTGAACCGGCTGGCTCTGGACCCGGGCCTGCGCAAGGGTGAGCCCACTGGCCAGCGCCAGACGGGTGTGGGGCTGCAACCCCTGCACCAGCGCTTGCCAAATGGCAGCGTTCCGGTAGGGAGTTTCGATGAACAGCTGCGTCTGGCCCGTCTTGTGAGCCAGGGCTTCGAGTTCCTTGATGCGGTGCTGCCGATCCTGGCTGTCTTGCGGCAGGTAGCCCACAAACGCAAAATTCTGACCGTTGAGCCCGCTGGCGGCCAGGGCCAGCAGCAACGAAACCGGGCCCACCAGGGGCACCACGGCAATGCCCAGGTCATGGGCGGCGCGCACCACCGATGACCCGGGATCGGCCACGGCGGGCATGCCGGCCTCGCTCACCAGTCCCATGTCCTGACCACCCAGCGCAGCCGCCAGCAGCGGGCGGGCGTCGAACGGGGCAGACCCTTTGTCGCCGTGGTCACCTTTCTTGTGGACCTCACGCGGCAGTTCGGTGATCACCTGCTGCTGCAGCGGTGCGGCCAGCGGATGCACGGCATCAATGCGCTTGAGGTAGGCGCGTGTGCTTTTGGCGTTCTCGCAGATCCAGTGGGTCAGGCGCGAGGCAGCCTGCAGCGTGCCCGAGGGCAGGGCGTCTTCCAGAGGGGCCTGCGTGTCACAGCCAAAATCCAGCGGTGCGGGCACCAGGTACAGCGTGCCCAATCGCGTCGGGCTGCTGTTCATGGCAGCACGAGCCCCGCGGCTCGGAGCATTCTGCAGGTGCGGATCAGGGGCAGGCCGATGAGCGCGGTCGGGTCGTCGCTCTCGATGGCATCGAGCAGTGCGATGCCAAGCCCCTCGCTCTTGGCGCTTCCTGCGCAGTCGTAGGGCTGCTCGGCGCGCAGGTAGCGCTCTATCTCGTCATCATTCAGGTCGCGGAACTTGACGCGTACAGGGGCCGTATCGACCTGCTCGAAACCCGTGGCAGTGCACACCACGGCGAGCGCGGTATGGAACACCACGGTCTGCCCGCGCATCTGCCGCAGCTGTTCCACAGCGCGCTCGTGGTGGCCGGGCTTGCCCAGCGGGGCACCATGCAGGTCAGCGACCTGATCCGACCCGATGACGACTGCCTCGGGATGCTGGGCCGACACGGCGCGGGCCTTCGCCAGTGCAAGTCGCAGGGCCAGGGCGCCCGGGGCCTCGCCGGGGGCCGGGGTCTCATCGACATCAGGGGCTGCCACCGAGAACGGGACGTCAAGCCGCTGGAGCAATTCGCGCCTGTAACGGGAGGTGGAGCCCAATACCAGGGATCGTTGCAGGGGGGAGGATGGATGCATGCGCCGATTCTCTTACACTGCAACCATGACCAAGGAATTCTCCGCACAGCGACTCGATGTCAAGGCCTTCGCACAGGCGGGCGCCAAGCTGGCTGGGCACGACTCCTTGCTGAAGTACGAGCGTCTGGCGCTGGAAGCCAAAGGCCTGCACCCCGATCTGCTGGTCGACTGGCAGGCGGAAGGCGAACTGCGCACCGCATTGGGCGGGATGAGCCAAGTCTGGTTGCACCTGAAGGTGCGGGCCAGTTTTCCCATGGAATGCCAGCGCTGCCTGACGCCCGTGGACATCCCGCTGGAGGTGGACCGCGCGTTCCGCTTCGTTGCCGACGAAGCGACGGCAGAGGCGCTCGATGACGAGAGCGAGGAAGACCTCTTGGCCATGAGTCGTGAGTTTGACCTGCGCGAGTTGATTGAAGATGAGTTGCTGATGGCGCTGCCCGTAGTGCCCAAGCATGACGAGTGCCCCACAGCGGTCCCGCTGGCGTCGTCGGATGACGATTTCGAGGAAGCCAGCGCGGTCAAACCCAACCCCTTTGCCGCATTGGCAAGCCTGCGCAAGGACGGTAAGTCCTGAAGCCTTTCCGGTCTGATCGGGCCCAAAATCATTTGGGTTATAATCGAGGGCTTCGCGCGAATCCCCTCGTGTCTTAATGGGCTGATCGCGTTTTTACCAACCTATTCAAGACCAGGAGCCATCATGGCCGTTCAGCAAAACAAAAAGTCCCCTTCCAAGCGCGGCATGCACCGTTCGCACAACGCCCTGAATGTGCCCGGCATTGCTGTGGAACCTACCACTGGCGAAACGCACCTGCGTCACCACATCAGCCCCAACGGTTTCTACCGTGGCCGCCAAGTGCTGAAGAACAAGTCTGAAGCCTGACTTTCGCCCCATCCAGAGGCCCGTGGCTACTTCAAAGGTAGCGCGGGCCTTTGTTTTGACCGTTGCATTCATCTCCTGGCCACCACGGCCAGCCGGACAAGTCGCCCATGATCACACTGGCTGTTGACTGCATGGGGGGCGACCATGGCCCCCGCGTCACGCTCGCGGCGTGCCGCCAGTTCCTAGACCACCATCCTGATGCCCACCTGCTGCTGGTCGGTCTGACGGACAGTCTTAAAGCGTTCTCCCACGACCGGGCCACACTGGTTGCGGCCTCCGAGGTCGTGGCCATGGACGATCCGGTGGAAGTCGCCCTCCGCAAGAAGAAGGATTCTTCCATGCGGGTCGCCATCCAGCAGGTCAAGGACGGCACGGCTGCTGCTGCCGTTTCTGCCGGCAACACCGGTGCGCTCATGGCAATTGCGCGCTACATCCTCAAGACGCTGGACGGCATTGACCGCCCGGCCATCGCCACGCAGATGCCCAATGCCAAGGGCGGGGCCACCACCGTGCTTGATCTGGGTGCCAACGTGGATTGTTCCGCCGAACACTTGCTCCAGTTTGCCGTGATGGGCTCGGCGCTGGTATCGGTACTCAATGACGGTGGCGAGCCTACCGTGGGGCTGCTCAATATTGGCGAAGAAGCCATCAAGGGCAGCGAAGTCATCAAAAAAGCGGGCGAACTGCTTCGATCTGCCGGTAACGCCGGAGATTTGAACTTTGTTGGCAACGTTGAAGGCAACGACATTTTCAA
This sequence comes from Acidovorax sp. BL-A-41-H1, assembly GCF_051942715.1. Lineage (NCBI taxonomy): Bacteria > Pseudomonadati > Pseudomonadota > Betaproteobacteria > Burkholderiales > Comamonadaceae > Acidovorax > Acidovorax sp. BL-A-41-H1. The sequence continues at coordinate 1,517,282 of NZ_JBPVJQ010000003.1, forward strand.
GGGCGTGGTCGATATCGTCGTCTGTGACGGTTTTGTGGGTAATGTGGCGCTCAAGGCCAGCGAGGGCGTGGCCACCATGATCATCGGTGGCCTGAAAGCGGAGTTCTCGCGCAATATCTTCACCAAAATCGCTGCTATTGCCGCGTATCCCATCCTAAAAGCGCTAATGAAGCGCATGGACTACCGCCGTTACAACGGCGCGGCCCTGCTGGGGCTGCGCGGGCTGGTCTTCAAGAGCCACGGTTCGGCGGACGCGATGGCCTTCGAGCAAGCTTTGAACCGGGCGTATGATGCAGCCCGCAACAACCTGCTCGACCGTGTCCGGACCCGGATTGCGCATGCGGCGCCCCTCCTGGCTCCCGCCGATGCCCAGCCCCAGCCTGGCCTTGCGGCGGCGACACATTGATGAGACGTTACTCCCGCATTACCGGCACCGGCAGCTACCTGCCGCCGCGCCGCCTGACCAACGCCGATCTCGTGGCCGAGCTGGCCGAACGCGGCGTCGAAACCTCTGATGAATGGATCGTGGAGCGCACCGGTATCCGTGCGCGCCACTTTGCGGCCCCCGATGTGGCCAGCAGTGATCTGGGCCTGGAGGCTGCGCGCAACGCCATTGCAGCCGCAGGCCTTCAGCCATCGGACATCGATCTCATCATCGTGGCCACGTCAACGCCGGACATGGTCTTCCCCTCGGCCGCGTGCATTCTCCAGCACAAGCTGGGGGCTAACGGCTGCCCTGCGTTCGATGTGCAGGCGGTCTGCAGTGGCTTCGTCTATGCGCTCGCGGTGGCTGATTCGATGATCCAGACGGGCGCCGCCAACCGTGCGCTCGTCGTGGGTGCCGAGGTGTTCAGTCGCATCCTGGACTTCAACGACCGCACCACCTGTGTGCTGTTTGGCGACGGTGCCGGGGCTGTGGTGCTCGAGGCTTCCGAGACGCCAGGCATTCTTTCCAGTGACCTCCATGCCGACGGCAAATATGTAGACATTCTGTGTGTCCCCGGAAATGTGTCGGGCGGCTCTGTGCTGGGTGATCCGGTGCTCAAGATGGATGGTCAGGCGGTGTTCAAGCTGGCGGTCGGCGTGCTGGAAAAAGCGGCCCATGCGGCACTTGCCAAGGCAGGCCTCACCGAGGCAGATATCGACTGGCTCATTCCGCACCAGGCCAACATCCGCATCATGCAGGGCACGGCCCGCAAGCTGAAGATGTCGATGGACAAGGTTGTGGTCACGGTGGACCAGCACGGCAACACGTCTGCGGCCTCCATCCCCCTCGCGCTGGACCATGCCGTCCGCTCTGGCCAGGTCAAGAAGGGTGACACCGTATTGCTCGAAGGGGTGGGCGGCGGTTTCACCTGGGGTGCTGTGCTACTGAAAATGTAGCTGCCCGGGCAGTGAATGCCTGGACTCGACGCTGTTTTGATCATTTTTTTTCATTCACATGAAGTCATTTGCATTTGTCTTTCCGGGCCAGGGCTCGCAGTCCGTCGGCATGCTGGATGGCTGGGCGGGTCATCCTGCGGTTCTGGATACCGTTCGCGAAGCGTCTGACGCGCTGGGCGAAGACATCGGCGCGTTGATCGCCCAGGGGCCTAAGGAGTCCCTGGCGATGACCACCAACACCCAGCCGGTGATGTTGGTGGCAGGTGTGGCTGCCTGGCGGGTGTGGCGTGCTGAAGGCGGGGCTGTCCCCGCGGCAGTGGCTGGTCATTCGTTGGGCGAGTATTCGGCGTTGGTCGCCGCTGGCGTGCTGAGCCTGTCGCAGGCTGCGCCGCTGGTTCGGCTCCGTGCCGCAGCCATGCAGGAAGCCGTGCCCGTGGGTGCTGGTGCGATGGCCGCCATCCTGGGCATGGATGCCGCGGGCGTGATCGCCGGATGCGCTCAGGCTGTGGCCTCGTTCGGCGAGGGCTCGTCCGAGGTGGCCGAAGCTGTCAATTTCAACGATCCTTCCCAGACAGTGATCGCCGGAACCAAGGCGGGTATTGAAAAGGCCTGCGAGGTGCTGAAAGCCGCGGGGGCCAAGCGCGCGTTGCCGTTGCCCGTGTCGGCTCCTTTCCATTCCAGCCTGATGAAGCCGGCGGCCGAGAAGCTGCGTGCCGCACTGGCGGATGTCGCCCTGGCGGCCCCCCAGATTCCGGTGGTGAACAACGTGGATGTGGCCGTGGTGTCTGATGCAGCTGCCATTCGTGATGCGCTCTACCGGCAGGCCTTTGGTGCCGTGCGCTGGGTGGAATGCGTGCACGCACTCAAGGCCCGCGGCGTGACACACATCGTGGAGAGTGGTCCGGGCAAGGTGCTTGCCGGCCTCACGAAGCGCATTGATCCTGAACTGGTGGGCGTAGCCCTGTACGACACGGCCACGCTGGCCGAAACCCGGGAGCTGCTGGCATGACCGAAACTTCATCTTCAACGCAGGTTGCGCTGGTCACGGGCGCTTCGCGCGGCATTGGTGCGGCCATCGCGCTGGAGCTGGCCTCGCGCGGCTACCAGGTCATCGGTACCGCCACCACGGACGATGGCGCGCAGCGCATTACCGAGGCGCTTGCCTCGTACCCCGGATGTCGCGGTGCGAACCTCAACGTCAACGATGGTGCCGCCCTCGAAGCGCTGATCGACGCCATTGTCAAGCACCAGGGCGGCCTGCATGTTCTGGTCAACAACGCAGGCATCACGCGTGACACCCTGGCCATGCGCATGAAGGACGACGACTGGGATGCCGTCATCGACACGAACCTCAAGGCCGTGTTCCGCGCCAGCCGCGCCGCCATTCGTCCCATGATGAAGCAGCGCTTTGGCCGCATCATCAGCATCACCAGCGTGGTCGGTGCATCCGGTAATCCGGGGCAGGCCAACTACGCGGCCGCGAAGGCCGGCGTGGCTGGCATGACGCGCGCCCTGGCCCGCGAGCTGGGCAGTCGCAGCATCACCGTCAATTGCGTGGCACCCGGCTTTATTGAGACCGACATGACCTCGGCGCTGCCCGAAGAACAGCAAAAAGCGCTCAATGCCCAGATCCCCCTGGGACACATGGGCAAGCCGCAAGACATCGCGCATGCCGTTGCATACCTCGCTTCGCGCGAAGCAGGTTACGTGACCGGTCAGGAGTTGCATGTCAATGGCGGCATGTATATGTAATTGTTGAAAGATAACGCCGGTTCATCCGGACGGCGGGCTGTTTAGGGTGCGCTCCTTAACCAGCTAGAATCGCGGATTCATTCACAACCCCCAGAGGGAAACCATGAGCGATATCGAAGCACGCGTCAAAAAAATCATTGCCGAACAACTCGGCGTGGAAGAGTCCCAGGTCACGAACGAAAAGGCTTTTGTTGCTGACCTCGGCGCAGACTCCCTTGACACGGTGGAACTGGTGATGGCTCTGGAAGACGAGTTCGGCATCGAGATCCCCGACGAAGACGCGGAAAAGATCACCACGGTGCAAAACGCGATCGACTACGCCAACACCCACCAGAAGGCCTGATAGGCGTTCTGCGCCTGACTCAAGCCGATCAGCAGAAGGTTTTCACGCATGAGCCGTCGTCGCGTTGTCGTGACCGGCCTGGGTTGCGTCAGCCCCGTGGGTAACACGGTGACCGACGCCTGGGCCAATATCCTCGCCGGCGAGTCCGGCATTGATCTCATCACCAAGTTCGATGCGACCAACTTCGCCTGCAGGATTGCAGGAGAGGTCAAAGGGCTGGATCTTGAGTCGTACATCAGCGCCAAGGACGCGCGTGCGATGGACAGCTTCATCCACTTTGGCATTGCAGCGGCGGCCCAGGCCGTACAGGACGCAGGGCTGCCTACAGGCGAAGCCCTGGACGATGAGTTCGCGACCCGCATAGCCTGCGTGATCGGCTCTGGAATCGGCGGTCTTCCGCTGATTGAAAACACCCATGCGGAACTGGTCAGCCGTGGCCCTCGCCGCATCACCCCATTTTTTGTACCTGCCTCCATCATCAACATGGTGGCCGGCCACGTGTCGATGCGGTTTGGCTTCAAAGGCCCCAACCTGTCGGTCGTGACAGCCTGTACCACAGGTTTGCACTGCATTGGCGAAGGCGGTCGCATGATCGAGTACGGCGACGCAGATGTGGTCATCGCGGGCGGTACGGAATCCACGGTGTCGCCTCTGGGCATTGGAGGCTTTGCGGCCATGCGCGCGCTGTCCACGCGTAACGATGATCCCAAGACCGCTTCGCGCCCTTGGGACAAGGACCGCGACGGCTTTGTGTTGGGCGAGGGCGCTGGTGTGGTAGTGCTTGAAGAGTACGAGCACGCCAAGGCGCGCGGCGCCAAGATTTATGCGGAGCTTGCCGGTTTTGGCATGAGCGCGGACGCTGGCCATATGACGGCACCCAACATGGACGGACCGCGTCGCGCCATGCTGAGCGCGCTGCGCAATGCGGGCGTCAACGTCGATCAGGTCGATTACCTGAACGCCCACGGCACCTCCACCCCCCTGGGTGACCTGAACGAAACCAATGCCATCAAGGCGGCTTTGGGCGATCACGCGTACAAGACCGTGGTCAGCTCTACCAAATCGATGACGGGCCACCTGCTTGGCGGTGCCGGCGGTATCGAGAGCGTGTTCACCATCCTGGCCTTGCACGAGCAAAAGGTGCCTCCCACCATCAACCTGTTCAATCAGGACCCGGAGTGCGACCTGGACTATTGCGCCAACACGGCCCGCGATATGAAGATGGACGTGGCTGTGAAGAACAACTTTGGTTTCGGCGGCACCAACGGTACGCTCGTTTTCAAACGCGTCTGATACAGGTGGCGGGGCGGTCTGGCAGGGTGCGAGACGAAAAGTCCAAGCTGCGTTTGGCAGCATGGACGATACGGATCCAGTAACAACAACCGCAGCGCTGGTCCGTTGTTCGCTCCGGCCGTTCCCCTGTGAAAGCATCCTCCCGCAAGAGCGCACCTCCCGTCGTGTTCCCGGTGAAGCGAAGCGCTGCTTTGGCTTGGGTCATAGGTACCATCCTTGTTGTTGCCGTGGGCGCCATCGCGGCCTGGGCCGGTACCGGCGGTACGGCACATCCCCGCCCGTGGGTCTGGTTGTGCGCTGCAATAGTGGCGTGGATGCTGGCAGCACTGGGAGCGGGGCACTTCTGGTTCACCCAGCCCCGTGGCGAGCTTCGTTGGGACGGCTCTGGCTGGCTGCTGAGTGTCGGCGAAGCTGGTCAAGCCGACTCGCGCAGCGGAGCCCTGAAAGAGCGCCCTCAGGCGCTGCTCGACTTGCAGACGCACCTCTGGCTGGTCCTCAGGGCTGCTGACGGCAGGCGCGTGTGGCTCTGGTTGGAGCGTGCGCATCACCCACAGCGATGGCTCGACTTGCGCCGTGCGGTATATTCGCGCGCCCCCTCGGGTGCTGGCCCGGCAGACAACCTGTCCCGGCCGGCTGCCGTGGACCGCGATTCCTGAGTACCCATGACCGCAATTCCTCCCTTACGCCCAGACGACAGCGACCTCCAGCTTGTGGAGCGCACTGTTGCGGGCGACCAGCGCGCTTACGAGCTGCTGGTGATCAAGTACCAGCGGCGCATAGAACGGCTCATCGGCCGCATGGTGCGCGACACCGACCTGGTCCAGGACATTGCCCAGGAAACATTCATCCGTGCCTACCGTGCGCTCCATCAGTTTCGCGGAGAGGCGCAGTTCTACACCTGGCTCTACCGTATCGCCGTCAATACCGCCAAGAAGGCGCTGATGGACATGAAGCGCAATCCTGTCATTTCCGAGAATGCGCTTCGCGGCAATGATGACGACGATGAAACTTCCCGCATCGGACAGGAACTAACCACCGACGAAACCCCCGAAACGGTACTCGCAGCGCGCGAGATCGCTGAGGCTGTGAACGCCGCCATGGAAGCTTTGCCGGATGATCTGAAGCAGGCGGTCACGTTGCGTGAAATCGAGGGGTTGAGTTACGAGGAAATCGCGACCGCCATGGAATGCCCCATCGGAACGGTCAGGTCCCGGATTTTCAGGGCGCGCGAGGCCATTTCGGCCAAGGTGCGCCCTTTGCTGGAAAACCAGACAGGCAAAAGATGGTAGGTAACGGAATGAACAACAGTGCATTTGCAGGCAAGGACAGTTCGGCGGTTGATTGTGGGCAAAGCGAGCGCGAGCTTCTTTCTGCGCTGGCGGACGGCGAACTGCAAGGCGACGAACTCCAGGCGGCGCTGGATCTGTGCGGGCGCGATCAGAGCCAGGCCACTTGGGAGCTGTACCACCTCGCTGGCGATGTGCTTCGCTCTCCTGATCTTGCGCGGCCGGTCAACAGCGCGTTCATGTCCCGGTTGCGCGAACAACTGGGTCAGGAGCCATCCCCTGCAAACGTCCAAATGGAGGTCGAACAGCCTTCCATCGTGCGTGTAGGTAGGGTGGATGAGGCTTCGAATGCCTCTGTGTTTCGATGGAAGATGGTGGCTGGCTTTGCTTCGCTTGCCGCAGTGGCAGCAGTCGGTTGGACATCGCTGGCGGGCATCCAGGCGGGCACCCGGGGACCGGCCAGCATGAGCCAGCAGCTGGCTGCCGCACCCGCAGTAGTCGCAACGACCGCCAATCCGGCTGTTGTCGCTGTGGCTGATGCCGACGGCCAGCAGGTCATGATCCGCGATCCTCGTCTCGATGAGCTCTTGGCCGCCCACAAGCAGTTTGGCAGCACTTCGGCCCTGCAGATGCCTGCCGGTTTTCTGCGCAACGCCACCTTCGAGTCGCCCGGTCGATAACGTGGTGGGCGTGGTTTCTGGTTCTGTAACTGTGCCCCTATGAACAGCCGAACACGGGAAGACGCGGGCACTGCGGAGGGCGCGATGCGGAGTGGGATGTTGGCTGCAGCAACCCTTTTGCTTTGCGTCTTTGGAGCCTCCAGCGACGGGCTTGCTCAGCCCGGTGCTCTGTCAGGATCTGGGCTGATTGCCGGCGCCGCCTCATCGGCTTCCGCTGAGGGAGTCCCCACGGCGGACCGCAGCGTGTTGCAATGGGTCGAGCGCATGCATGCTGCGCCGTGTCAGCGCTCGTACACCGGCACTTTTGTTGTCCTGTCGGCATCTGGTGCCATGTCCACCTCCCGCATCTGGCACGCGTGTGACGAGCGTAACCGGCTTGAGCGGGTGGAATCCCTGAGTGGCAACCCTCGCACGGTGTTTCGGCGCAACGATGAGGTGCGCACCTTTTCGCCTGAGAGTCGTACCGTGCGCACAGACCGCCGCGACACCGGTACCACGTTCCCCCGTGTTGCGGTCGTGCCTGGCACAGCCATCTCCCAGTTTTACGCTGCAACCCGTCTGGGCCAGGACCGGGTAGCCGGTTATCTGGCTGATGTCGTCTGGTTCAAGCCGCAGGACACATTGCGGTTTGGGTACCGTTTGTGGAGCGAGCGCGATACCGGTCTGGTGATCAAGCTCCAGACCATTACTGCCGACGGCAAGGTTCTCGAGAACGCTGCCTTTTCTGAACTGGACTTGCGAGCCTCCCTCCAGCCCGAACAGATCTCCCGCTTGATGGATACCACTGCAGGCTTCAAGGAGGTCTCGGCTCCTGCCACCAGAACCTCGGCCCAGGCCGAGGGGTGGGCGATGCGCCAGCCGGTGCCAGGGTTTGTTCCCGTGAGTTGTCACCAGCGCTCCATGGCGGCCGCCGATGGGGCCGGTCAGGTGCTGCAGTGCCTCTACTCGGACGGGCTTGCGTCCGTTTCGCTGTTTCTGGAGCCCTTCGATGCCACGCGCCACCCGGCCCAGCCGCAGGCGACCAGCATGGGAGCCACGCATCTTCTGGCACAGCGCCTGAATGCGGATACCTGGGTCACGGCCGTGGGGGAAGTACCTTTGCAAACCTTGAAGGTTTTCACCACGCAGTTCCAGCGCATTCGCTGAGGGTCGCTCTGGTAGGGCCCAGCGCTCCACCCGCATACCTCGATTTTCCGCATACGGTCGAAGGCTGCGTCCGTAGAAGCCTTGTGCGATCGCGAGGCTGTCAATGCTACGAGGCCAGGTGATCCGAACGGTGGCGCGTGGTACAGGCCGACGGGAACCAATCGTATCCGGAGCCTTCTGAGTTACATAAGTTGTTGGACTGCTGTGTTTTCTTCTACGAAAGGTTGACGATGCCCAAACTCGATACCCTCCGCTCTGTGGCGTTGGCTTGCATGTTCACCGGGCTGGCGGGTGCAATGGTTGCGCCGCAATTGGCCGTTGCCCAGCCTGCTGCTGCGGTGCGAGGTCTGCCAGACTTCACCGAACTCGTGGACCAGGTGGGACCTTCGGTGGTCAATATCCGAACCGTTGAAAAGGCATCCAGCCGCGCGGGTGGCGCCAACGGCATGAATGAAGAGATGCTCGAGTTTTTCAAACGGTTCGGGGTTCCGATTCCGAATGTGCCGCGCCAAGAGAGGCCCCAGCGACCCCAGCAGGAAGAAGAAAATCAGCCTCGCGGTGTTGGCTCCGGCTTCATCCTCACATCAGACGGATTCGTGATGACCAACGCCCATGTGGTCGATGGAGCTGATCAGGTCATCGTGACGTTGACGGACAAACGTGAGTTCCGGGCCAAGATCGTGGGCGCCGACAAGCGCACGGATGTCGCGCTGGTAAAAATTGAAGCCACCGGGCTTCCTGCCGTGAAGGTCGGTGATCTGAGCCGCCTGCGTGTGGGAGAGTGGGTGATGGCGATCGGCTCTCCCTTCGGACTGGAGAACACGGTCACTGCGGGCATCGTGAGCGCCAAGCAGCGTGACACCGGTGATTACCTCCCCTTCATCCAGACCGACGTTGCCATCAACCCTGGAAACTCGGGTGGGCCGCTGATCAACATGCGCGGCGAGGTGGTTGGCATCAACAGCCAGATCTATTCGCGCTCGGGTGGATTCATGGGAATCTCCTTTGCCATCCCCATGGATGAGGCGATCCGGGTGAGCGACCAGCTCAAGGCAACAGGCCGCGTGACGCGCGGGCGCATTGGCGTGCAGATTGGGCAGGTCAGCCGTGACGTGGCGGAATCCATCGGCCTCGGCAAGGCCACAGGTGCGCTGGTGACCGGCGTAGAGCCAGGTTCGCCAGCGGACAAGGCGGGCGTCGAGGCGGGCGATATCATCACGCGCTTCGATGGCAAGCCGATCGAGAAAGTGGCGGACTTGCCGCGCTTTGTGGGCAACACCAAGCCAGGCAGCAAGGCCACCGTCACGGTGTTTCGGCGCGGCTCTTCGCGTGACCTCGCGGTGACGGTCGCCGAGATCGAGGCTGAAAAGCCAGTGGTGGCGCGTGCGCCGGAGCGCGAGGAAAAGCCAAAGGCATCTCCTGCTGCGCAACAGATTGGGCTGGCCGTTGCAGAGTTGCCGGATGCGCAAAAGAAGGAGCTCAAGCTGCAGGGCGGTGTGGTCGTTGCTGCTGCCACGGACGCGGCGGCACGGGCAGGCTTGCGCGAAGGCGACGTGATCCTGGCGATTGCCAATACGGAAGTTGCTGGCGTGAAGGAGTTCGAGGCCGTGTTGGCCAAGGCAGATAAAAGCAAGCCCATCAATGTGCTCTACCGCCGTGGGGAGTGGGCTCAGTACGCGCTCATTCGTCCAGCAAAGTAGCCGGGGCTGAATCCGTCCGGCGCGTGCCATGGCGATCCTGCGCGCGCTGACGTGCCTTTGACAAGGCACCCGGCGTTCGCGGGTCTAGAAGCCCCATGGATGAGTTTCGATAGAATGGAGGCCTTCGTTAGCGCGCCTTGGTATATCGAGTGCGGCGGTCTTCACCATACGGGATTCGTGCCGCGATCTTCGGCGATTTCGGTGCTCACCCACAAGTTGTCCAGCGTTGCAAGTTTGCAGACTGTGTATAACCTGTGCATAAAATCGCTGTTGCAGTGCGGCAACTTCGCTGAAATGGTCCTCGACTGGCTGCCGCTTTCGCCCTTTTTGCCTACAATGAAGCTCCAACTTTCGCAGTTGCCAATGATTGTTGGTTCAGGGCGCGTCGCCATTCGACGCGCCCTTTTTTCTTGTGCGCCCCATTTCAATTCAATCACTTGACGTGTCCCGTTGATGAACCACATCAGAAATTTTTCCATCATTGCGCACATCGACCATGGCAAGTCGACACTGGCCGACCGCCTGATACAGCGTTGTGGCGGGCTTGCAGACCGTGAGATGGAAGCCCAGGTCCTCGATTCGATGGACATCGAAAAGGAGCGTGGGATAACCATCAAGGCGCAGACCGCTGCGCTGCAGTACAAGGCCCTGGATGGACAGGTCTACAACCTCAACCTCATCGATACACCAGGGCATGTCGACTTCTCGTACGAGGTGAGCCGCTCGCTGTCTGCATGCGAAGGTGCGCTCCTGGTGGTGGATGCATCGCAGGGGGTTGAGGCCCAGACCGTAGCCAACTGCTATACGGCTCTTGACCTGGGTGTGGAGGTGGTGCCCGTCCTCAACAAGATGGACCTGCCCAACGCAGACCCGGAGAACGCCAAGTCTGAAATCGAGGACGTGATTGGCATTGACGCCACCGACGCCATTCCGTGTTCTGCCAAGACCGGCATGGGGATCGACGAAATCCTTGAAGCCATCGTGGCCAAGGTGCCTGCGCCGCGTGGCAAGGCAGACGGCCCGCTTCGCGCGATGATCATCGACAGCTGGTTCGACAGCTACGTGGGCGTGGTCATGCTGGTGCGCGTGGTAGACGGGCGCCTGCTCAAGGGTGAGCGCATCAAGATGATGGCCAGCGAGGCTGTGTACAACGCCGACAACCTCGGTGTTTTTACGCCTGCCAACGAACCGCGCAATTCGCTAGATGCCGGGCAGGTGGGCTACATCATTGCAGGCATCAAGGAACTGCAGGCGGCCAAGGTGGGTGACACCATCACACTGGAAAAAAAGCTACCGAACAATGCCGGGCCTGCTACTGAAGCCCTGCCAGGTTTCAAGGAAATCCAGCCGCAGGTGTTTGCGGGCCTGTACCCCACGGAAGCCAGCGAGTACGACTCGCTGCGCGATGCGCTGGAAAAGCTCAAGCTCAACGACGCCTCGTTGCATTACGAGCCCGAAGTCAGCCAGGCGCTGGGCTTTGGTTTCCGATGCGGTTTCCTTGGGCTTTTGCACATGGAAATCGTTCAGGAGCGTCTCGAGCGCGAGTTCGACCAGGACCTCATCACGACAGCGCCGAGCGTGGTCTATCAGGTGGTCAAGGCCGATGGCGAAGTGGTCATGGTCGAGAACCCCTCCAAGATGCCCGACCAGGGCCGTCTGGAGGAAATCCGCGAGCCCATCGTGACCGTGCATCTGTACATGCCGCAGGACTACGTTGGCCCGGTGATGACACTGGCCAACCAGAAGCGCGGCGTGCAGATCAACATGGCCTACCACGGGCGCCAGGTCATGCTGACCTACGAGATGCCGCTCGGCGAGATCGTGCTGGACTTCTTTGACAAGCTCAAGTCCGTGTCGCGCGGCTATGCGTCAATGGACTATGAGTTCAAGGAATACCGGGCCTCCGACGTGGTCAAGGTAGACATCCTGCTCAACGGCGAGAAGGTCGATGCACTGTCCATCATCGTGCACCGGTCTCAATCGCAGTACCGCGGCCGTGCGGTGGTCGCAAAGATGCGCGAGATCATCAGCCGACAGATGTACGACGTGGCCATTCAGGCTGCGATTGGCGCCAACATCATTGCGCGCGAGACCATCAAGGCCCTGCGCAAGAACGTGCTGGCAAAATGCTACGGGGGCGACATATCCCGCAAACGCAAGCTTCTCGAGAAGCAGAAAGCAGGCAAGAAGCGCATGAAACAGATTGGCTCCGTCGAAGTGCCACAGGAGGCGTTCCTGGCCATCTTGCAGGTGGAAGACTGATGCAGTTCATGCAGATCCTTACGGCCGCGATCCTTGCCGCGGCGGCAGGCTACGTGGGCGCGTGGTACCTCGGGGCCATCGAGGGCAACTTCGCGTTGCTCCTTTTTCTGGCCACGTTCGTGACAGGCGTGTACTGGCTCGCTGAGCGGTTTTATTTTCTCCCGCGCCGCCGCCAAGCTGCGCAAGCCATCGAAGATGCTGCGATTGCGCGCCGGGCTGAGCTTGACCGCATGGGCATTCAGAAGGTGGATGTGGACACCACCGAGGCCAAGGGGCGCATCCTCATGCAGCCATGGTGGCTGGACTGGACCGCCGGGTTGTTCCCCGTGATTGCTGCGGTGTTCGTACTTCGATCCTTCCTGTTCGAACCGTTCAAGATTCCTTCCGGTTCGATGATTCCCACGCTGCTGGTGGGCGACCTGATCCTGGTGAACAAATTCACCTATGGAATCCGGCTGCCTGTGATCCACACCCGGATCACTGAAGGCAACCGCCCTGCGCGGGGTGATGTCATGGTGTTCCGCTATCCCCCCCAGCCCAGCCTTGACTACATCAAGCGCGTGGTGGGCGTACCGGGCGATGAGGTCGCCTACATCAACAAGCGTCTGAGCATCAACGGCCAACCGGTGGACACGGCGGCTTTGCCAGACTTCCTTGAAGAAGACTCAATGCGCTACTTCAAGCAGTTTGAGGAACAGCTGGGCGAGCACCGCCATCGCCTGCTCAACAACGCCGATGTACCGGCATTTGTGCAAGGTGCAAGCAACTTTGCTTACCGCGAAAACTGCCGCTACAGTGTGGAAGGGGTGGTGTGCAAGGTGCCTGAGGGGCATTACTTCATGATGGGCGACAACCGCGACAACTCCCTCGATTCGCGCTATTGGGGTTTTGTGCCCGAGCGCAATGTCGTTGGCAAGGCGTTCTTCGTCTGGATGAACTTTGGCAATTTCAAGCGCATCGGCCCATTCAACTGACATGGCCCTGTATCAACAATCATCGAGGGAGCGGCAATGAGTACATCGCACCGGGCAGCACTGCGTTCGCGTCAACGCGGGTTGTCTTTCTTCGGGCTGGTCATCGCTGGGGTGTTTGCCGTGTCGGTGTTCGCAATCGGCGGGCAGTCGCTGCCGATGTTCATCGAATACTTCGCCGCGAAAAAAGCCATAGAGAAAGCCAGAGTTGAGGGAACCGTGCCTGGCGTGCGCGCTGCTTTCGACCGGGCTGCCTCCATCGACGACATCCGGTCCATCCAGGGCAAGGACCTCGAAGTCACCAAGCGCGGCGATAAGGTCGTGGTCAGCTTCAAGTACTCGCGCGAGATCGCCCTGGCAGGCCCTGCCTACCTCGTGTACCGTTTCGAAGCGCAGACCAACTAGTGCAACCCGGACTCCAAGCGCTGCAGGCCCGCCTGCAGCATGTATTTGCAGACGCTTCCCTGCTGCAGCGGGCCACCACCCACCGCAGCTTTTCCGCCGACCACAACGAGCGGCTTGAGTTCCTGGGCGATTCGGTGCTGAACCTGGCGGTCGCCAGCCTTCTGTACCGCCGCCTGGCAGACCTGCCCGAGGGCGACCTGTCCCGGGTGCGGGCCAACCTGGTCAAGCAGGACACGCTGCACCAGCTCGCTCTTCGGCTCAAGGTTTCTGAAGTGCTTCGCCTGGGTGAAGGCGAGGCCAAATCAGGCGGGCAGCAACGGCCATCGATCCTGGCGGATGCGCTGGAAGCCCTGATCGGCGCCGTGTACCTTGACGCGGGCTATGCGCCCGCCGAGGCGCTGGTGCACCGGTTGTTTGAGGGCGTCGAGATCAACCCGCAGATGCAGGCAGCGTCCAAGGACGCAAAGACCGCGTTGCAGGAGTGGCTGCAGGGCCGCAAAATGAAACTGCCACAGTACCAGGTGGTGGGCACCACCGGCGCCGCACACCGCCAGACATTTGACGTGGAGTGCGACATCCCGGAACTCGGCCTGACCGAGCGCGGCATCGGCGGCTCGCGCCGTGCGGGCGAACAGGCGGCGGCCGCGGCCATGCTGGCCACTTTGAAAACAAGGAAACTATGAATGATGCTACTAAAAATGTAGCTGGCGGTGCAGATGATACGGGCGCTAGCGTGCAAAATGACCTCGAAAGCATGCTGGCTGCGGCCGGTGCGCCGGCTGCGGTGCCGGGCCAGCGCTGCGGCGTGATCGCCATCGTCGGCAAGCCCAACGTGGGCAAGTCCACCCTGCTCAATGCACTGGTGGGGCAAAAGATCAGCATCACCTCGCGCAAGGCTCAGACCACGCGCCACCGCATCACCGGCATCCGCACCCGGGAGCAGACGCAGTTCATCTTTGTGGACACGCCAGGCTTCCAGACGCGCCACGCCACCGCCCTCAACAAGTCGCTCAACAAGACCGTGATGGGCGCGATTGGCGACGTGGACCTGATCCTCTTTGTGGTCGAGGCCGGCAACTTCACGCTGGCCGATGCCAAGGTGCTGTCGCTGTTCAAGCCCGGCATCCCGACCCTGCTGGTGGCCAACAAGCTTGACATGGTCCACCGCCGTGCCGAGCTGGCCCCCTGGCTCAAGAGCATGCAGGAGCGCCACCCGTTTGCCGAGTTCGTGCCCATGTCGGCCAAGAACAAGGGCGACATCGAGCGCCTGTTCGGTATCTGCGCCAAGTACCTGCCCGAGCAGGGCTGGTGGTATGCCGAGGACGAGCTGACCGACCGCAGCGAGAAGTTTCTCGCGTCCGAAACCGTGCGCGAAAAACTATTCCGCTTCACCGGTGACGAACTGCCCTACACCTCCACCGTGGTGATCGACAAGTTCGACGAAGAAACCAGCAAGCAGCACAAGCGCATGGTGAAGATCGCCGCGACCATCGTGGTCGAGCGCGACAACCACAAGATGATGGTCATCGGCGACAAGGGCGAGCGCTTGAAGCGCATCGGCACCGAAGCCCGCCAGGAGCTGGAAAAGCTCATGGACGCCAAGGTGTTCCTGGAGCTGTGGGTGAAGGTGCGTTCCGGCTGGGCGGACGACGAAGCCCGCGTGCGCTCATTCGGCTACGAGTGATGCGTTGCCCTGCGCCTGCTGCCTGACCCGCACGCCCACTGCTGACTTCACGTGGCCGCCGCCAAGCGCATTTCAGACGAACCCGCTTTCGTCCTCCATAGCTATGACTGGAGCGAATCCAGTTTGATTCTCGAAGTGTTCTGCCGCCACCATGGCCGCGTGGCACTGGTCGCCAAGGGCGCTAAGAAGCCCAGCTCCAACTTCCGGCCCGTGCTGCTGCCTCTGCAGCCCCTGGCGCTGACCTACAGCCTCGCGGGCAATGGCGAAGGCGACATCCACACCCTCAAGGGCGCCGAATGGGTGGGCGGGCATGTGATGCCCACGGGCGACGCCTTGATGTCGGGCCTGTACCTCAACGAACTGTTGCTCCGTCTGCTGGCCCGTGCTGACCCGCACGCAGCGCTTTTTGATGCCTATGCCGGCGTGGTGCGCGTGCTTGCCAGCGAGCATGGCGACGCGCTGGAGCCCGTGCTGCGCAGCTTCGAGCTGCTGCTGCTGCGCGAGATCGGCCTGTTGCCAGCGCTCGATGTGCAGACCATGACCTTCGCGCCCCTTCAGCCCGATACGCGCTACACCCTCGTGCCCGAAGGCGGGCTGCGTGCCGCGTCGCCAAGCGACCGGGCCGGCCTGCAAGGCAGCCAGTGGATGGCGCTGCAGCGTGGCCTGGACGATGTTGCCAGCTACACCGCCACGCTGCGCGCCTGCGCGCCCTTTGCCGCCGAACTCAAGCCGCAGTTGCGCACGCTGCTGCAATACCATTGCGGCAGCCCCACGCTGCGCACCCGCCAGCTGATGATCGATCTCCAGGCCCTATGACCCAGCCCTCCAGCCTTTCTTCGCAGCCCGCGCGCGCCACAGCCCTGTCCGTCAACGTCAACAAGGTCGCACTGGTGCGCAACACGCGCCATCTGGGCATACCCAGCGTCACGCGTGCGGCCGAGCTGTGTCTGCAAGCGGGTGCCCAGGGCATCACCGTGCACCCCCGGCCCGATCAGCGCCACATCCGCCCCCAGGACGTGTTCGACCTCGCCATGTTGATGAAAGCCTGGCCGGGCCGTGAATACAACATCGAAGGCAACCCGTCGCAGAACCTGATGGACTTCATCCGCCAGCTGGCGGCGCAGGGCATGCCACCGCACCAGGTCACCTTCGTGCCCGACAGCGAGGACCAGTTCACCAGTGACCACGGCTGGAGCTTTCCGCAGGATGCCGAGCGCCTGCGCCCGCTCGTTGCCGAGTGCAAGGCCTTGGGCGTGCGCGTCAGCCTCTTCATGGACCCGGCGCCCGCCCAGATGGCGGCCGCACGCGCGGTGGGCGCGGACCGCGTCGAGCTGTACACCGAGCCCTATGCTGCGGCCTGGGGCACGCCACAACAGAACGCCGAGCTGGCCCGCTACCGTGCAGCCGCCCAGGCTGCGCTCGATGCCGGGTTGCTCGTCAATGCGGGCCACGACCTGAACCGAGACAACCTGGCAGCCTTTGTGCGCGAGGTGCCGGGGCTGCACGAAGTGTCGATCGGCCACGCACTCATCGCCGACGCGCTGGAGATGGGCTACGCCGCCACCGTGCAGGCGTACCTGGCTTGCATTGCCGAAGGCAGCCAGCCTGGCCGTCCAGCGTAATGCTCCTGATTTAATAGCTTTCAAGGCACATAAATCAAGCGCTACAACCCGGTTTGAGTCTGAATCCATGATCTACGGCATAGGAACGGACATCTGCGATGTCCGCCGCATCCAGGCCAGCCTGGACCGCCATGGCGAGCGCTTTGCGACCAAGGTGCTTGCCGAAGGCGAGCTGCGCACCTGGCGCGAGCGCAGCGCCCGCTGGCCCGACCGCGGCCTGCGCTACCTCGCCACGCGGTTCTCTGCCAAGGAGGCGTTCAGCAAGGCCATTGGCTTGGGCATGCGCATGCCCATGACCTGGCGCCACTGCGAGATCGCCAAGCTGCCCTCGGGCCAGCCGGTGGTGGTGTTGCACGGCGCGCTCAAGGAATGGTTTGACGCCAGGGGCCTGAAAGCGCACCTGAGCGTCACCGACGAAACCGACTACGCCGCCAGCTTCTGCGTGGTCGAAAAAATTTGAACGAAATCGGCCTGTAGCGCTTGTTTTATAAGCGCTGACAGCTATTCTAAATATAGCATTTTCGCTGCATGACCATGACCGAACACGCACCCATCATCCTCGACGTGGCAGGCACGTCGCTCTCTGCAGACGACCGCCGCCGCCTGGCGCACCCCCTCACCGGCGGCGTCATCCTGTTTGCCCGCAACTGGGACAACCGCGCACAGCTGCTGGAGCTCACCAGCGCCATCAAGGCCGTACGGGACGACCTGCTGATCTGCGTGGACCACGAAGGCGGTCGCGTGCAGCGCTTTCGCACGGACGGCTTCACCCACCTGCCGCCCATGCGCGCACTGGGCGAGATGTGGATGGACGACGGCAAGGGCGCCACCGCCTTGCCTGGCAGTGGTGCGATGCGCGCCACCAATGCCGCCACTGCGGCGGGCTATGTGCTGGGCGCCGAGCTGCGGGCCTGCGGTGTGGATTTCTCCTTTACCCCCGTGCTGGACCTGGATCATGGCGAGAGCGGCGTGATCGGCGACCGCGCCTTCCACCGCGACGCGCGCGTGGTGGCGATGCTGGCCAAGAGCCTGATGCATGGCCTGCTGCAGGCGGGCATGGCCAACTGCGGCAAGCACTTTCCGGGGCATGGTTTCGTCAAGGCCGATTCGCACACCGAAGTGCCGGTGGACAAGCGCAGCCTCAAGGCCATCCTCGCCGACGACGCAGCGCCGTACCCGTGGCTGAGCAGCACGCTCACCAGCGTGATGCCCGCGCATGTCATCTACCCGAAAGTGGACAGCCGCCCCGCAGGCTTTTCAAAACGCTGGCTGCAGGACATCCTGCGCCGCCAGATGCGCTTTGACGGCGCGATCTTTAGCGACGACCTGAGCATGGAAGGCGCGCGCCGCCTCGACGGCCAGCTGGTCAGCTACACCGACGCCGCCGTGGCCGCCCTGGATGCTGGTTGCGACCTGGTGCTGCTGTGCAACCAGAGCGTGGGCACTGGCGAGCCCGTCGACGAGCTGCTGGACGGTCTGCTGGCTGCCCGCGACAAGGGCGCATGGCAGCCCAGTGTGGACAGCGAGGCGCGCCGCCTTGCACTGCTGCCTGAAACCTTGCCCCAGCCGTGGGATGAGCTGATGTACCAGCCCGCGTACCTGCAGGCGCTGGACGTGCTGCCCTGATGCCGCATCCGTGACGCAGCCGGGCGCTTGAGAGCCGATGCGCTGGCCAGTCCAACGGCTTCAGGTCCTGCGCCCTGCAGGCGCGTTCAGGGATTGTTGAAGGGGCTGGGCACCACGGGCGCGGGTGCCGCCGGGCTTGCGTCCGGCGCGCCTGCGGGTGGCGTTGCGGGCGTTGGCGGAACGCCCTGGAACCGCCGTACCACGCGCTGGAAGATCAGCGCGTTCGGAATCTGCAGCCACGCCTCGCCCTGGCCCGGTGTTTGGTCTTCCAGCGTGACGTACAGCAGGTTGATGTCCACCACACGACCCTTGGCCCCGGGTTTTTCGGCCGTATCGAGCACCTCGATGTAGTCGCCCACCCTAAATGGTCGCACCGTGAAGATCAGCAGCGCGCAAAACAGGTTCGACAGCACGCTCCACGCCGCAAAGAACGCCACCGCGCCCACCGTGGCAAAGCCGGTGAACGCGGTCCAGAGCACGGTGGCTGAGACCCCCATGCGTTCGAGCACCATGAGCGCCGCCGTAGCAATGGTCAGCCAGCGGATCAGCCCGTTGATGGGCACGACCAGTTCGTCGGGCAACTGGTAGTGCGCTGCCGCACGGCGCATCAGACGCCGCAGCGTGCGCTGGATGAGCCAGGCTCCCAGCACGATCAGCAGGATCTGCGTGCCGGGCACGATGACTTCTAGCCACTCCTGCATCCAGGCGGGCAGCCGGGTGGTCAGCATCTGCACTTTTGAGGTCGTCATGGTGTTGAAGCGGGGGCATGCCGCGCCGCCGCCACGTTACGGGGTAACGTGGGGCAGGGTAGGGTAGGCCAGAGCGGGTTCGGATCAGCTCTCGCGGCGCAGGGCCGGGAACAGGATCACATCGCGGATGCTGGGGCTGTCGGTCAGCAGCATCATCAGGCGGTCAATGCCGATGCCGCAGCCGCCGGTGGGCGGCATTCCGTATTCCAGTGCACGCACAAAGTCGTGGTCGTAGAACATCGCTTCGTCGTCGCCGCTGTCTTTTGCGGCGACTTGGGCGTGGAAGCGCGCGGCCTGGTCTTCGGCGTCGTTGAGCTCGCTGAAACCATTGCCGAATTCGCGGCCCGTGATGTACAGCTCAAAGCGCTCGGTCACCTCGGGGCGCGTGTCGTTGGCGCGGGCCAGCGGGCTGATTTCGGTCGGGTGCTCCATGATGAAGGTGGGCTGCCACAGCTTGTCTTCCACCGTTTCTTCAAAGTAGAACACCTGCAGGCTGGCGAGCGACCGGGTGGAGAGCTTGTCTTTCTCTTCCGTCATGCCCAGCTTCTTGAGGGCACTGATGAGCCAGGCCGCATCGTCCACATGGGCACCGGCCTCGGTGTACTGGAAGATGGCTTCGCGGATGGTCAGGCGGGCAAATGGCTGTGTCAGGTCCACCGCACGGCCCTGGTAGGTCATCTGCAGCGAGCCTGTGGCCTTCAGCGCCACCTCGCGGATCAGCGTCTCGGTAAAGTCCATCAGGTCCAGGTAGTTCCAGTACGCCGCGTAGAACTCCATCATGGTGAACTCGGGGTTGTGGCGCACCGAGATACCTTCGTTGCGGTAGCTGCGGTTGATCTCGAACACGCGCTCGAACCCGCCCACGATCAGGCGCTTCAGGTACAGCTCTGGCGCGATGCGCAGGAACATCTCCTGCTCGAGCGCGTTGTGGTGCGTGACGAACGGCTTGGCATTGGCACCGCCCGGGATGGGGTGCAGCATGGGCGTCTCGACCTCCAGGAACCCATGGCTCACCATGAACTCGCGCAGGCTGCTCACGGCCTTGCTGCGCGCCATGAACCGTTTGCGCGCGTGCTCGTCAGTGATCAAGTCCACATAGCGCTGGCGGTATTTCTGCTCCTGGTCGGCCATGCCGTGGAACTTGTCGGGCAGGGGGCGCAGGCTCTTGGTCAAGAGGCGCAGGCTGGTGACCTTGATGGACAGCTCGCCCGTCTTGGTCTTCATCAAGGTGCCCTCGGCGCCCACGATGTCACCCAGATCCCAGTGCTTGAAGGCCGCGTACAGGTCTTCGCCCAGCGCATCACGCGTCACGTAGAGCTGGATGCGCCCGCCCACGTCACCCAGGGACCCGTCTTGCACCGTGGCAAAGCTGGCCTTGCCCATCACGCGCTTGAGCATCATGCGGCCGGCCACCGAGACTGTGACCGGCGTGGTTTCTAATGACTCGCTGTCGGCCTGCGCGTGTTCCAGGTGCAGCTGCGCCGCCTTGTGCGCGGGCTTGAAGTTGTTGGGAAACGCCACGGCGCCTCCGCCAGCCTGTGCTTCGCGCAGGGCGCGCAGCTTCTCGCGGCGCTCGGCGATGAGCTGGTTGTCGTCTTGGGGAGGGGCTGTGGTGGGGGATGTATTGTTGTCAGACATGGGAGGCCGCCCGTAAGGGGGCAGTGGTTTGAACCAAAATCGGCAATTTTAAGTTTTCGCGTGTAGCGCGGGCGGATGGGTGTGAATTGCCGCCCACTGGGTTACGTCGGTTTTATTGCAAATCCGAAAAATCGATATGTGTCTCTGTGGTTTCGCGCGCATCCAACCCTGCGCACAACAAGAGGGTCTTAATCCCTTGTCGATCGAAAACGTGGTGGCTCAAAGTGCTGTGGTTGAAGTTGTCCGGGCTGCGTACCCCGTCTTGGCTCGCGATGTGCATGTGTTGGGTGGCTGTTTGAAGGATCGGCCTGGTTGAGGCTCAATGGCTTACTCCATCGCGTCGCAGCACAGCCGAAACAGTGCTCAGCAGAATCATTGCATCTCGCTTAAGCGAGCGGTGGTGCAGGTACCACGTATCCAGGGCGACTTTCTGCTCGACTGGCAGCTCGTCCCGGCCATTGATTTGGGCCCAGCCCGTAAGGCCTGGGCGCAGGACGTGAACTCCTGCGCGAGTACGGAGTGCGATCAGGTCATGCTGGTTGTGCAGCGCCGGGCGAGGCCCCACCAGGCTCATATCGCCACGCAGAACGTTCCATAGCTGAGGCAGTTCATCCAGACTGCTGCGGCGTAAAAAGCTGCCTATGGGGGTAAGCCATTGTTCGGGGTGCTCCAGCAAATGGGTGGCAACCTCGGGCGTATCGATGCGCATGCTTCGGAACTTGGGCATGCGAAAGAGGGCATTGTTACGCCCAACGCGGTCTGACCAGTAGAGCACCGGACCGGGTGATGTGACTTTGACCCAGAGTGCAATCAGCACGAGGGGCAAGGCCAACAAAAGGCTAGCCAACAAGGCAAGCGACAGGTCGATCAATCGCTTCATGGCCTTCGCTGAGGTGAGAGCGCTTCGGCCAGGGCGGCATCGACTGTCAGCGGTGGCGTCCAGTTCAGCACGGCGCGCGCCTTACGGATGTCGGCTCGGAGCGTGCTGGTCAGTTGCTGCAGCGTAGATTGTTTGCCTACGCAGGCCGCGCCCCAGCGCAGCAGTGGCAAAGGCATAGGTAGCAGCCGCGCAGGCCGGTGCAGAGCCACCCCCATGCGCCGGATCAGGTCGGGGGTGGAAAGATCTTGCCCATCGCTCACCAAAAACGTCTGCTGAGCAGCAGCGGGGTGGGTCATGCAGGTGTCAATGAGGCTGACCAGGTTGGACACGCCTACCAAACTACGCAGATTGCGCACGCTGCCCAGCGGCAAAGGAATGCCTCTGCGTACGACGGCCGCCAGCCGAGCGAAGTTGCCGGGCGCATCCGGGCCGTACACCAGTGGTGGGCGAATCACCACCACCTCCAGCCCTGTGCGCACCGCCAGTGCCTGAAGTCCGCGCTCGGCGTCCAGCTTGGACTGGGCGTAGGGACCGTTTGGGGCTGGAGTGTCGGTTTCCTGGTACGGAAGGTCTTGGCCCAAGCCATGGATGCCGATGGTGCTCAGAAAAACCAGACGTTTGACCCCCGCCGCCGAAGCCTGTTCCGCCAGCCGCAGCGTACCTTCGTCGTTGGTGCGGCGGTACTGCACCGGTGCATCGATGGCAGTGTCGTGCAGGACATGCACCCGGGCGGCAGCATGCACCACTACATCCACACCTTGAAGCATGCCAGACCAGTCGGTGCTGGCATCCAGTGCGCGGATCGTGTGTTGCGTGGCCCCTGCACAGTCAGGTAGCCGCGCAGCGCTGCGACCCACCAAACGCAGTTGCCACGGCTGCTGGGCGTGCGCAAGCGCAGAGGCCAGAGCCTTGCCAATAAAGCCGGAGGCCCCGGTGATCAGGCAGGTGCGCATGGCGCCCTCCCGCGTCCGGGCAAGTAGATCGCCATCCACAGGCATGACAAAAAGAAAAGAAGCTGGTCACGCGGCCGCCGTCTGCATTGCCCGGCCCGCAGGGCCAGCTGTAATAGTCCGCGCCGCTGCCCTTGCAGCCAGGGTGCCACAAAAGGGTGCTCTTGCAGTTGCAGCAGTCGGGCGAACAGTATGGCTTGGCCCAGCCACCAGCCGTTGCCCATTTGCCGGGCCCGGTGCAGTAGGGGCCGCCACCCGGCGTTGGCGCCCAGCTGGTTGTGGGCATGCTGCCGGTAGTGCAGGTGCGGCTGAGCATCGATCAGCCATTGAGAGCCCCGCGCGCGCGCCCACGCGTAAATGAACCAGTCATGGAAGTCCACCGGATGCAGCGCCTGCCCCTGCTGGCGAATCCACGTTTGCAGCGCCAGCGCCACTGGTTGCGCCAGCACAAAGGTGCACCCTGGACCTGGACCTTCAAACAAAAAATCCCAAGGCTGCTGCGGCTGGGCTTTGTCGATCAGTCGCTCTTGTCCGCTGGGCCAAAAAGCGGTGACGTTGCCCGAATAGCCCGCCGCACCTGTGAGTCGCAGTTGCTGGCAGGCGCGAGCCAGCTTGTCGGTGTGCCACAGATCGTCCTGATCGGCCAGGGCCACGTAGTCACAACCGGCCATGTCCACATCGCGCAGCAGGCGGAAGAAATTGGGCGCTGCACCACCAAAAACCTGGCCCCCTGGCAGTACCGAAACCTGCGCTTCACGTGTTGCGAGCTCGGCCGCCCAAGCCTCGGTACCATCGGTGGAATAGTCCACGCTGAGGACAACCTTCACCGCGACTGCTTGCTGGCCGAGCAGCGAGGCCATCTGGGCCGGCAGATAGGCCATGCCGTTAAACGCGGCCAGTAGGACGAGCACTATGGGCTGTTTGTCGGGTTTGTGCATCAAGTTTGGCTCAGGTCAGGGATTTCTGGCCCATGTGGTTGCGCAGACCATCCCAAAGCCCCGTCAGCGTTGCGCGCAGGTGCTGTCTTTTTGGGCTGGGGGCGATCAGCGGAAAGATGAACGTCCATGCAACCGCTTTGACAAAGATCTCGCACCGGATAGGTATGGTCGCTGAGCGTGAGTGCAGTGCAATATGTACAGCGTTTCGTACCATGTAGTAGTGCCGCAGAGGCGAACGGATACTAACTTTTCTCCCGAGAAAAACTACAAATCCATCGCCAAGAGTGTGCTGGATTAGTACATCTCCGACGCCGATTATTCGATAACCGAATATATTTTTCGCGCGCCAACACCATTCCAAGTCAACCCAGTCAATGAACAAATTTTCTTGCATTAATCCCGTGATTTCTAATACTGTAATCGGAATTATGGTGCCTGAAGCGATTGAGTGAGATATTTCGTTCAGGCCGCCCATTGGGGTGAATTTTTCTGTAAAAGGATTATGTCTAATAAAAGGCTGAGGCGAGCGTTTTTGGGTGTCGAAATACACTGGAGCGAGTGCGGCAAAGTTAATTCCATGCTTGCGACAGTCGATAGCGGCGGCAAGCATTTTTTCAAGGAAATCTCTTGAATATATTGTATCCTGATCGCTTAGCCATATATAGCCTGCTCCCTGTTCTATCGCGAAGCGTATACCTACGTTTTGCGCGTAGGATATCCCAGTGTTTTTCCCTAATCGAATCACATGATGATCTGGTAAGTCTTTGAATTCCGTGTTTTCGGTGGTGTTGTCAATAATTACTATTTTGCAGTTGTTTGCGGCGATGCTTCGGACAACTTGCGCAAGTTTCTGTTGTTTCGGGAAGAATGTTACTATGATGCAGTAAGTATCATAAAAATTCATTTTGGATTTTGAAAAATTTTTCACATTCGAATATGAATCGTTTTACAGACTCCTTATTTTCTTCTTCCTTGCTTTTTAGATAGGGTAAAACTTTTTCCCGTGAGTTGATTGCCCAATGGATATCTTCATTTCCGTATGCAACGCCATATCGAAGTCCTTCAATGGGTTGCCACTGCTCTTTGGTCAAATTTTCAATCGGCTCAACAATGGAAAGACATCCGCAAATCGCGGCATATTGCGAATAAAGTGTGTAGGGGTCGTATGAAATGAATCTTTCGCAATTATTAAAGACGGATGCAATCTCTTCGTGTGAAAGTTTATCTATCAACAAAGATCTTGGCGCCAATATTTTTCCAAATTTTCTCCCCTTCCTTATGGCGTGGCAGGTGCCTTGCCTCTTCTGATTTCCACGATTGAAGTAAATCTCCGTTTGTAAATGTGTTATCTGCAATTCGCCTGCGCAATGAATGTTGTTTTCAATAGGGCGAAAAGCTTCTTGGTAGAAAAAGAACAGGTTGTCTTGATATTTTTCCGGGTGATCTGAGAACCAATTGTCTTTGAATAGCAGCCATCGAACAATATGTTTCGCGCCGAGTGGGTTGTTTTTAACAATTTCCGGATATATTACGACGGTATTTTCCCTGTCGAAATCGGTGACAACCGGTGTTTCAAAATGACTATTTGTCTTGAATGAGATTTTTAATATTTTCAAGACCGTTGTTCTAATTAGTGATTTTGCTATTTCCAGTGGATTTTTTTGTATTTTATAATGCTGTAGTGGATAAATTTTGCAATTGGCATTTCCCCTGTTTAACTCATCGCATAGTTTGTGAAGGACTATTGTTCCACCGCTGGATGAGTCGTAAGACGGTGCGTAAATAATAAAATTTTTCATTTTTTGAAAAATTTAGTGAGCGAATTTCTTCCGAGCCTTGATGAAATCAAGCAGCAGCCTGTTATAAAAAAACCGGCGGACAATACCAGTAATAAACTTTCGTCTCTGGCGGAGGGCGTTTCGAAGATTCTGCGAATCATGAACGCGGATAAAAGGCCGGCTGCAAAAATCGGTGCAATGTTTTGAAGTGCCCATTTCTTATGGAGCTCTTCTAGAAATTGGTTGTGCACCAGCGGAAGCCAGATAAAAAAATATAAGCTATTAAAAAACAACCATGTGTATGCAGCCCCCATGGCGTGGTATTTTGATGTGCTCCATGCTATCGATGGAATCCAGAAGGCTATAAAAATAATATTTCCTTGGACGTGTTTTTTTAAATTACCTTTGACCAGTTGGAGGTCATACGGAAACGTGGCTAGCGCCACCAGAAAGTTTCCAACGGCGTAGATTTGTAAGACAGGTGCAGCATGGCTCGAAAGATTTCTATCCCCCGTCCAAGAAAAAATTATTTCTTCTGGAAAAAATGCCAACAAAACGCATGCAGGAGTTGCAATAGTAGTTCCTAATTGGGTTGCGCGGCAGTAGAGTGCGATGAGCTCATCGTTCTTCCCTTCTGCATGTAGTTTTGTCAATCTCGGTACCAATGCACTGCTGATGGGGCTATTTATCAGCAGCACCGCGCTTGCTGCAAGTACGGCTAAAGTAAAATATCCATAATCGGCAAGTGGAAGGTATTTAGAAAGTAGCAGTCTGTCGGTATGCGAAACTATGATCCAAGCAGTCGATGTGAACGCAATAGACAAGGAGAATTGCAAGTTTTTACGTAAATCGTGTGTCAGTATTTTTGGGTGCCAACCAATAGTTTTCCTGTCACCGGAGTGTGCGTTTAAGCGGCTCGTTTTTAAAAAAAGCCCCGCGGTTTCAAGAAGGGATATAGTAGTTTGGTAAATGAAAAATGTCGTCGGGCTTGAATCTATCCAGATCAAAAAGGGCATCACGCCCAAAAATCGGATCGAGGCTATGAGTACGTTGAACACGCCAAGCCAGCCTAGATGTTCGGCCCCTGAAATACATCCTCGGTAAAGACCCGACATCCAGCGGAAGGCCACGCCTACAGCCATCAATTGCAACGCCAGTTGTACCTGTGAAATCGGCAGGCTTTGAACGTTGAGCCAGTGCTCGGCAAGCACACCGGAAAATGCAAACAATAAGCCGCCGCCAAGCACGGCCATGGTGCAAAAAATAATTTGCAGCCCACGTAACAGTCGGAGGTAGCTCAGTTCCTTGATTGCACCACCTCTGAATCGGGCGGTTTCGCGCGCCACGGTGGGCGTGAGCCCCAGGTCGAGCAGATTGAACCAAACCTGGAGCATGGCGAAAAAGCCTACAAGGCCATAAGCCTCCGCCCCCATGTACCGCAAGTACAGTGGCAGCACCAGAATACCGACCAAGCTAACGTAAATCTGGCTGACATAGCTGGTGAGGATGTTGCGCTTTAGGGACACAAACTACCGGCCTTCCATAATGCGGGCAGGATTGCCAATGACCGTTGCGCCAGGAGGTACATCTTTTGTGACTACAGCTCCCATCCCTACGACAGCACCCTTTCCTATGCGAAGAGGCTTGTCCGAGGTGCCTTGCCGAATCACGGCGTTTGTTCCGATATAAGCGTAATCTTCTATATGAACTCGTCCATTGCAGTGAACGCCAGGCGCAAAAGTAACAAAATCGCCAATAACACAGTCATGTGCAATATAAGAATAAATATTGCATTGGAAGAATTTGCCAATAATCGTATTTGATGTAATTGTTGTATTGGCGCAAAATATTGAGCCTGCTCCTATAACGTTGCAGTCCAACACAAGGGTCTGTGGAGATAATAAAGTGAGTGGCTCTGCCTTGGAGCTCGCTTCGGCAACTAGTGATGCACGGTGTTCCCCGTTACCGATGGCAATGTTAAAAAACTTCTTCCCGTCGATTCTAGAAAAATCTTCTAAAGAAATGATGGGATAGTTGTTTACTTGACGATCTCTAGGTTGCCAGGTCTCAACGAAGTAGGCATCAATATTGCATATAGGGGTCAGCAAGGATTTCGAAACGCTATCTTTTACAAATGGCATCACCTCGCGTCCAAAGCCGCCTGCGCCAATTAGTCCAAAGGTGATTCTTTCCATCTTATTCTCCTTTGATGATGGAGGTTATGCGCACCAAATCTGAATAAGTCAGGCCCGGATAAATTGGGAGGCAAAGAACCCTTTGAG
Source organism: Acidovorax sp. BL-A-41-H1 (assembly GCF_051942715.1). Classification (NCBI taxonomy): domain Bacteria; kingdom Pseudomonadati; phylum Pseudomonadota; class Betaproteobacteria; order Burkholderiales; family Comamonadaceae; genus Acidovorax; species Acidovorax sp. BL-A-41-H1. Next base: position 1,544,650 of record NZ_JBPVJQ010000003.1, read on the forward strand.
CGGCAGCTATAGCCACCGGCAAGTTCTCGCCACACGCGGATGGTATTCCTCGGTACATCGGGAACTCGGTTATCAGGGGATAGAAATATCGGCGTGAAAATATATTATTTTCCTTGAATTTGTAGTAGAGTGTGTCGCGATCTAGTGGATAATCTCGCTCTACCAATATCGGAAAGTACGAATGGTTAGCAACGCGCTCGCCGGATTTTTGAAGACAGTGAATCCCCGGTACGTCTTTAAGTGTTTCGCGGTAGAACGCATCTATTAGTGCACGTTCGGCTAACGCAGCATCGACGTGCTTGAGTTGCAGTAGGCCAAACGCTGCATTAATCTCGCTCATCTTTCCATTAATCCCAGGCGCTACGACGGTTGTTTCATCAACAAAGCCAAAGTTCTTCAGGTGGTCTATAAGCTGCTTGGTTTTGACGTCGGGGCAGATGATGGCGCCCCCTTCGAAGGTGTTGAACACTTTGGTGGCGTGAAAGCTAACTACCGACAGGTCGCCGTGGCGCAGGATGCTGCCCCCTGCATCTTGAACGCCAAAGGCATGGGCGGCGTCGTAGATCACCTTCAGGTTGTATTTTTCGGCAATACGCTGTATGGCATCTACGTCACAAGGGTGGCCATAGCAATGCACTGGCATGATCGCAGTAGTTTGCGGGGTGATGGCGGCCTCAATACGAGCAGGGTCAAGGTTGAGGGTGTCGGGGTGTACATCCACGAAAACAGGTTTAATCCCATTCCAGAGTAGAGAATGGGCGGTTGCCACAAAGGAATACGGTGTGGTGATGACTTCGCCCGTTATGCGTAGGGCTTGTAGCGCAGTAACCAGACCTAGCGTCCCGTTAGAAAAAAGCGCCAGATGCTGCACACCCAGGTAATCACACAGTGCTCTTTCAAGCTGCTGGTGAAACGGGCCTGCATTTGTGAGAATTTTCGTGGTCCATATATCCTCAAGATAAGGAATGAAGTCTTGCAACGGCGGGAGGGCAGGCTGAGTAACATAAATTGGTGCCCTTCTGTCCGACGTACTGTCAGTAGGGGCTGGTGCTGGCGTGGTGGTTGCCGGAAAAAGCTTTGACATATTTTTTGTGTTCGTTGAAACTGGAAAAAATAACAAGAAACGCCTTGTTGTTTACCATCACACTTTGAAAATTCAAAAGGATATGTCTATGACAGTGAGCGTCACACCGTCTTTTCACAAAAAATAGCTACTGAATTCCAGGGTTGTATGCAGGTCTTCCTGTTTGTGGAGCCGTCGCACTTGTTTTCGTCGCCACCGGCTAAATAATGCACTACCTCTTTGCTGAAATAATTGCATTGATTTTAAATCTATGCATCATAATGTTTCTGGGGCGTAGGCCGGAACTAGCCGGCGAATCAAGTCCTTAAGATTCGACCCATGGTGACTTTGCATATCCTCAGCTAGGGCTTGTAGCTGTGGTTGTAATATTTCCCAGGACAAGTATTCCTCGCGGGCACGCAGTATTCGAAGATGTTCCGTTGGTCGTACGTTATCGCCGATCAGTAACTCTTCGTATAGTTTTTCGCCAGGTCGCAGCCCAGTAAATACGAGGTCGATGTCAGCGTGCGGGTGGCTCTGGTCCCTTATACTTAGCCCCGAAAGCCTCACCATTCGCTTTGCTAGTTCCAAAATTTTTATAGGCGTACCCATATCCAGAACGAAAACGTCGCCTCCTTCAGCCATAGCGCCTGCCTGTAATACCAGTTGCGCGGCCTCAGGGATGGTCATGAAGTAACGCGTTACTTCTGAGTGGGTTACGGTTACGGGTCCTCCTGCCGCGATTTGCCGTCGAAACAGAGGGATAACGCTGCCGCTCGAGCCGAGCACATTGCCAAAGCGTACCATTGAAAACCTTGTAGGGCTTTCCCAAGTGGCATCCGCGGTATCTTTATGTGATGGAAAAGGGTGAGTTGTGGAGGCTGCCAAGGCCTGCAAAATAAGTTCTGCCACGCGTTTGGTAGCACCCATTAAGTTCGTTGGTCGTACTGCCTTATCGGTTGAAATCAGCACGAAGTCTTGCACCTCGGTTGCAATGGCAGCCTTGACCGTGTGCAAGGTCCCGAATACGTTGTTCAGCACACCTTCCTCAGGATTGACCTCGACCATGGGCACGTGCTTATATGCAGCAGCATGGTAGATAGTGTGCGGACGGTATTGCTTGCAGATGCGTACGAGGTGCGACTCATCTCGCACATTCGCCAATATCGGCACAAGCTCAGATACGCGGATGCCTTTACCCTTTAAAGCGTCCAGTTCATGGTGAATGCTGTACAACCCATATTCGCTATGGTCTAGCAGTACCAAACACGCGGGAGACTGGGCCGCGATTTGCCGGCATAACTCGCTGCCAATGCTGCCACCAGCTCCCGTCACCAAAACGGTTTTTCCCCGAATGTTCCTGTCTAGTAATTGGGGGTTCGGGGTTACTGGCTCCCGGCCCAGTAAGTCCTCAATGTCCAGATCCTGAAAGTCTGCCATGGTGACGCGGCCACTGGCTAGGTCTGACAACCCAGGCAAGGTGCGCACCCGCACCGCAGCGTCCCCCAAGTCTTGAATGATCTCGTGTCTGCGCTCGCGGGTGGTGCTCGGAATGGCCAGCAGTACATCAGTGATTTTCAGTCGCTCGATCAGTTCGGGCAGGTTGCCCGGGCTGTAGACACGTACGCCATTGATGGTGCTGTCGGCCTTTTTGTGGTCGTCATCTACAAAACCCATAAGCCGGTACTGCCGCATGTTCTGCATGGCTGCGGCTGTTTGCGCGCCTGCACTTCCGGCGCCATAAATCAACAATCGGTGTGTGGCATTTTCGGGCCTGCCCGCCAGCCAGAACCAGCCCAGTGCGCGGCTCGCGCCCACCATCAGCAGCAGTATTAGCGGTTGCAGCACGCCGACGCTACGAGGAACGCCCTCCCATTGTGCTGCGAGCAATATGCTCAAAAGAATGGTGCCATAAAGCGCCACAGCTTTTCCGGTCGTTATCAACGCTGCGACACCCGTGTAACGGAATATTGCCCTGTACAGGCCCATTCGTACGAAGATTGGAAGTGCCAAGGTCGGTCCCAGGGCATAGGCTAACCACTGCAGACCAGACGGCCAGTGCGGAGTGTCCAGGCGCAGGGTAAAAGCCAGCCACATGGCAATGATCCCGATGCACAGGTCCAGACAAACTACAAAGAGTCGCTTGAGGGATCGTGGCCACGAAAGTATGGAACTCAGCATGTGCGGAAGGAAAAGGATGAGCTACAGACAGACAGGAGGGTTTGCAAACGGGTCAAGCCTACAGGGTAGGCGCTATGCCGGTGCGCTCCAACACATCCCCCACAAGTTCCAGCCTGACCAGGGGTGTCTCCAGCTCCATGAGTCGTTGCTTCAGCTCTAATGGAACGGGCAGCAATTCGCACCAGCGGTTCGCTACCCATCCACAATCTTCTAGCTGTGCTGCTGTTGGCGCGTCAAGGTGTGGGGCGCCCTGTTCGCGCTGCCGCAGTGTCTGCAGGACCTGAGCCAACGCCGTGGCCGTCATCCTGAGGTCGTCGGGCACCTGCACCGCCACGTCGTCATCGATCTGCTCGACGTCGGCCGTCCAGAGGCCATGCGTGAGCTGGGTGCGTCGCAGAATGCGAAAGCGTTGCGTGCCTCGGCAAAGCAGCGTGATCAGCCCGGGCTGGGGGGTGTCCAGCGCTTCAATGGTTGCCAATGTCCCAACATCGCCGAACTGTTCCTGCGCTGCACCCGCTTGGCGCACCTCCTTCCCTTCCCTAAGCGCCACGACGCCGAACGGAGCTCCTGCGCGGTGGCATTTGCGCACCATGTCGAGATAACGCACCTCGAACACCCGTAGCGCGAGAAGCCCTCCGGGGAAGAGCACGGAGCCCAGAGGGAAGAGAGGCAGCGATGACAGTGTCAGTGGCTGTGGCATGGGGCAAGTGGAAGGCTGGCCGCTATCATCCCACGACCTCACCCGCTTTCGCAGCTGTACCGCCGCTTTGTTGCTCGCCATGCTCTACCAGATCGCCACTTTTCTTCTTGACGTCATCGGTGGCCTGCTCACAGGCGCCTGCCTGTTGCGGCTTTACATGCAGCTGCAACGTGTGTCGTTCTCCAATCCGGTAGGTGGCTTGGTGTTTGCGCTCACCGACTGGTTAGTGATGCCATTGCGAAAGGTGATCACGCCAGTGGGGCGATGGGATCTCTCCAGCCTGATGGCCGCGGCCCTGGTGCAACTGGTCCAGTACGCATTGGTTCTGCTTTTGATAGGCGCTGGGGCCGCATGGGCTTGGTTGCCGTGGATGGCGCTTTTCGGGTTGGTGCGCGTGGCTGTGTCCGGGCTGATCGGTCTGATGATCGTGTACGCCGTGATGTCGTGGCTGCAGACCCGCTCTCCCATTGCAGATGTGATCGGGCGGCTTTGCGAACCGGTGCTCAGGCCGATAAGGAGGTTCGTGCCCCTGGCCCGGGGCATCGACCTCTCGCCATTGGTGCTGCTTGTGCTGCTGCAAGTGGCGATGATCGTACTTGGCCATCTGCAATCCAGCGTGATGCGCTGAATCGGGCGATTAAAGCAAAAAGCCCGCGGAGTGCACATATTGCAATGGTCGAATGCTATCAATAAAGTAGCTTTTTGCTTCCTGCCGGGTGGCTTATCCTGGTGTCGCGCATCAGTTGGCACCGCTGGTGCGAGCCGATGGATGCAGCGGCTGACTACATCACCGAGTCGGCGGGCAGTCGCTGAAGCATCGCCAGGCTGCTGGCCACGGTGTTGCGCAGTTCACGGCGGTCGCAGATGAAGTCCACGGCGCCCTTGGTCTGCAGAAACTCGGCGCGCTGGAACCCTTCGGGCAATGTCACGCGCACGGTGGATTCGATCACGCGCGGGCCGGCAAAACCGATCAGGGCCTTGGGTTCGGCAATCACGATGTCGCCCACAAACGCGAAACCGGCGCTCACGCCGCCCATGGTCGGGTCGGTCAGGACGCTGATGTAGGGCAGGCCCTTCTTGGCCAGGCGTGTGAGGGCGGCATTGGTCTTGGCCATCTGCATCAGGGAGAGCAGGCCCTCCTGCATGCGGGCGCCACCGGTGGCGGTAAAGCAGACAAATGGGACCTTTTGCTCAATGGCGGTTTCGACACCGCGCACAAAACGCTCGCCGACCACAGAGCCCATCGAACCGCCCATGAAGTCGAACTCAAAGCAGGCGGCCACCACGTTGATGCTCTTGACGGCACCGCCCATCACGATGAGCGCGTCCGTCTCACCCGTGTTTTCGAGCGCTTCTTTCAGGCGCTCGGGGTACTTGCGGCTGTCCTTGAACTTCAGGGCATCCACCGGCAGGACTTCCTGGCCGATTTCATAGCGGCCTTCGGCGTCAAGGAACGCATCCAGGCGTGCACGCGCGCCGATGCGATGGTGGTGGCTGCAGGTCGGGCACACATTCTGGTTTTGCTCCAGATCCGCCTTGTAGAGCACCGTCTCGCAACTCGGGCACTTGATCCACAGGCCTTCAGGGACCTGGCGGCGCTCGGTGGGGTCGGTCTGCTGGATCTTGGAGGGCAGAAGTTTTTCAAGCCAGGACATGGATTTCCTCTGTATGAATGGGCCAGCGGCGGCGCGCCCTTGATACTGGCGCGGCCCGAAGACCAGGGCTCCCGCGCAAGGGCCGCCCCGCCGCGCTGGGAGCGTCCCCCATCCCGCGCATAGCGCGAGAGAAGGGGGAAGCGGCAAAGCCGCTCAGGGGGATGCTCTTTATTCTACGCGTCCAGCGCCTTGCGAATGCCGCGCAGGAAGTCGATGGTGATGGGCACCACCTTGGCGTGCTCCTGGTCCTCAATCAGCTGGATGATCCGGCTGCCGATCACGACCGCATCGGCCACCTTGCCAATGGCCTGCGCCGTTGCAGCGTCACGGATGCCGAAACCTACGCCCACCGGAATGTGCACGTGCTGGCGGATGCGTGGCAGCATCTGCTCGACGGCGGCGGTATCCAGCGCACCCGAACCCGTGACCCCCTTGAGCGACACGTAATACACGTAGCCGCTGGCCACGCGGGCCACCTGCACCATCCGTGCATCGGTGCTGGTGGGGGCGAGCAGGAAGATCAGGTCCATGCCGTGGGCGCGCAGGCTGGCGGCAAAGGCCTCGCATTCCTCCGGGGGGTAGTCCACGATGAGCACGCCGTCCACACCGGCCGCAGCGGCGTCGCGCACAAATGCATCCGATCCGTGCTTCTGGTCGTAGCGTTCCACCGGGTTGGCATACCCCATCAGTACCACCGGTGTGGTGCTGTTGCGCTTGCGGAATTCACGTACGTGGTCGAGCACCTGCACCATGCCGATACCCAGGCTCAGAGCTTTCTCGCCCGCCTTCTGGATGACCGGGCCATCGGCCATCGGGTCTGAAAAGGGTACGCCCAGTTCGATCACATCGGCACCTGCCTCCACCATCCCGTGCATCAGCGCCGGGGTGATGTCGGCGAACGGAAAGCCCGCGGTCACATAGGGAATCAATGCCTTGCGGCCCTGGGCCTTCAGGGTCGAAAAAGTCGCTTCGATGCGGCTCATTTGATCATCACTTTCACGGTCTGCTCACCGCCCTTGACCGACTGGCCCTGGCAGCTGGGGCGGCAGTAGAAGTCTGCTCCGCTCAGGTCAGCCACGGTACCGATGTCCTTGTCGCCACGCCCGGACAGGTTGATCAGGATGGACTGGTCTGGCCGCATGGTTTTGGCCAGCTTCATTGCGTACGCCACGGCATGGCTCGATTCGAGCGCAGGAATGATGCCTTCCGTGCGGCAGAGATAGTGGAAGGCCTCCAGTGCCTCCTTGTCGGTGATGCCCACGTATTCGGCGCGGCCGATTTCCTGCAGCCAGGCGTGCTCAGGCCCTACTCCGGGGTAGTCCAGTCCGGCGCTGATGCTGTGCGTTTCCGTGATCTGGCCGTTTTCATCCTGCAGGATGAATGTGCGATTTCCGTGCAACACGCCGGCGCTGCCTTTTTGCAGGGAGGCCGAATGACGCCCTGACTCCAGCCCCTCGCCAGCCGCTTCCACGCCGATCAGGCGGGTCTTTGCAAACGGGATGTAGGGATGGAAGATGCCCATGGCATTGCTGCCGCCGCCCACGCAGGCAATGACTGCATCGGGCTGCTCGCCCAGCACCTTCTGCTCGGCCAGCATGGCGGGCATCTGGGTGATGCATTCTTTGCCGATCACGCTCTGGAAGTCGCGCACCATCATGGGGTAGGGGTGGGGGCCCGCCACCGTGCCGATGATGTAGAAGGTGTTGTCGACATTGGCCACCCAGTCGCGCATGGCGTCATTCAGGGCATCTTTCAGCGTCTTGCTGCCCGATTCGACCGGTACCACGGTGGCCCCCAGCAGCTTCATGCGGTACACGTTGGGGCTCTGGCGTTTGACGTCTTCGGCGCCCATGTACACCACGCATTCCAGCCCGTAGCGGGCGCAGATGGTGGCGGTGGCCACCCCGTGCTGGCCAGCGCCGGTCTCGGCAATCACGCGTGGCTTGCCCATGCGCTTGGCCAGCATGGCCTGGCCGATCACGTTGTTGATCTTGTGTGCGCCGGTGTGGTTCAGGTCTTCGCGCTTGAGGTAGATCTGTGCCCCGCCCATCTCGCGGCTCGTCCGGGCCGCGTGATAGATCGGCGATGGCCGCCCCACAAAGTGCTTGAGCTCGTAGTTGAACTCGGCCAGAAACTCGGGGTCGTGCTGGTAGCGCGCGTAAGCGTCGCGCAGTTCCTGGATGGCATGTGTCAGCGTTTCGCTGACGAAGCTGCCGCCATAGGGGCCAAAGTGGCCCGCGGGATCAGGTTGCTGATAGGAGGTCATGAAGGTTCTTTGCAAGCTGTGCATCGGCCGCGCGCACTGCGGCTACGAAGCGTTGGATTTTTTCGGCGTCCTTGATGCCCTTGACGGGCTTGCCATCGGGGCCATCGGCCTCAACGCCGGAGCTGACATCAACCGCCAGCGTCTTGCAACGCGGGCGGACTTGCAAAATGCCATCGGTCACGTTTGCAGGCGTGAGTCCACCAGACAAAACGAGGTGAGAGCTGACGCTTGGTGGAAGGAGTGACCAATTGAATGCCTTGCCGCTGCCGCCATACCCTTCGACGTGGGCGTCGAGCAGTATCGCTTGCGCGTGAGAATGATCGTTGGCGTATTTTACGAGGTCGAACTGCGCCGCACCGTCGCCAAGGGGAATCCTGGCAGCCCGCATGTAGGACCGGCTGGGGCTGGCGGCGCCCGCCATGCACTCTTGCGGACTTTCGTCACCATGAAACTGGAGCACACAGCCGGGCACCTGCGCGCTGATGGCCTGCACAGTCGCGGTGGCTTCGTTCACAAACAGCAGTACCGGCGACACGAAGGGCGGGAGCCGACTTGCCAGTTGTGCCGCGCGTTCCGGGGATACCGCGCGCGGGCTGGGGGCGTACATCACAAAACCGATGGCGTCTGCGCCAGCGGCAACCGCTGCGTCCACATCCTCTTCACGGGTGAGCCCACAAATCTTGATGCGTGTCCTCGCTGCGGTGTAGCGCAGCCCTGAATCCGGATGGCCCACCAGATCGTCAAGCCCCGTCCATCCTCGTAATTCGGCACCGGCCCGTCCGCTTACGGGCCGCGATGTGTGGGGTGGAAGGCTTGCGTCAGAAGTCGTGGTCATGGGAGCCAATCATACGCAGCCGTGCGCTGGGGCAGACCCCAGCGGGCGTCGTAGACGGGCCCCAGAAAGTACAAACCATCTGGCGAGAACGTGGGGGCAGCCGCGTCGCGCGATTTCGTCTGCAGCACATGCTCCATCCAGCCTGCGGGCTTGTCGCCTTGGCCCACGGCGATCAGGCATCCCATGATGTTCCGGATCATGTGGTGCAAGAAGGCATTGGCTTCAAACTCAAAGCGCCAGTAGCAAGGCGCCCAGCCCAGTTCGGGATGCGGCGCTTGCGTGCCCCTGCGCGTGATGCGGATGGGTTGAAGCGTCTTGACGGGCGACTTGGCCTGGCAGGCCGAGGCGCGAAATGACGTGAAGTCGTGTTCGCCCACAAGCTGGTCCGCTGCGTTCTGCATGGCGTCATGGTCCAGGGGGCGAAAAACCCAGCCCACCCGACCTGCATCAACGCTGGGCCGCACCGGCGACTGCAGCAGAACGTAGGCATACCGCCGGGCTGTTGCGCTGCCGCGCGCATGGAAGTCGTCCGGAACCGGTTGCGCCCACTGCACCGCGATGTCCGGGGGCAGGAAGGTATTTGTGCCGCGCACCCAAGAGGCCGCAGGACGGTCGAGCACGGTGTCGAAGTGCACCACCTGCATCAGCCCGTGCACGCCTGCATCTGTGCGCCCAGCGCACAGCGTACTCAACCGATGGGTCGCAAACCGCGCCAGTGCGGTTTCCAGCTTGTCTTGGATGGTGTTGCCAGAAAGCTGGCTCTGCCAGCCGCTGTAGGCTTGGCCGTTGTAGCTCACCCCCAATGCCACCCGCGTCATGGGGTGACCCGGTGGGGGCATCGGGAAGTGATGGGCTGCGTACTACCGCGGAGCATCAGCCGAGATCGGCCAACATCCGCTGGGCGCGGGTCTTGAGCGTGCCTGTGGCTTCCGCCACGACTTCTTCGATCAGCGTGCGGGCGCCGTCGGTATCGCCGATGGCGTTGAATTCCTCAGCCAATGCGAGCTTGGTGGCCAGCGGATCATCCTGCGCGGCTGCAGAGCCGTCATCCTCATAGTCCGGCTGTGCCGCGGCTGATACCGGGGCAGCAACTGGGCGTGCCATGGGCTGAGAGGGCGCGTTCAGATCAAGAGACAGTTCGCCAAGGTCAAACTCCATCGGCGCCGAATCTGGCGGGTCGCCGATCAGCGGCATGGGGCCCGATGGCGCCATGCTGAGATCGTCAACGCTCGGGAAATCGAGATTGGAAGCCATGGGCGCAGGTGCGATGGGGCTTGGTGCTGTTTCCTGCGGTGCCCAGTCAGTCGATGCCACTGGCTCCAGGCCGGGGCGGACGGTGGAAATGTCGTCTGCATCCGAAGTGGCGTTCCCCCGGTTCGGCGCTGACGCAGCTGCCGCGGCGGCTGCAAAGCCCCCTGGTGCGGCTGGCGCGTCGGTCAAAGCATCATCGGGCAGGTCCAGATCAAGGTCCAGATCCAGATCCAAGTCAGGGGGCGCCATGGCAACGGCGGCTGCTCCAGCGGCAGGTGCGCCAGGGAAGGTGCTGGCAAAGCTGCCCGGTGGAAGCGACGGATAGTCCTCGTCAGGCATGCCAGGGCGGCCGCCTGGCTGGTAGATGCGGTTCTCGGGATCAAGCTCGCGGCCAAGTTCGGCAATCCGCGCCCAGTCGGGGCCTTCGCCCTGGGTCAGCTTGAAGACGTCACCCGCCACCGCTTCCAATGCCTTGCGATCCTGGCGCTTCGCGTAGATCTCGCCCAGTTTGACGTGTACGGACACACGGGCGGGGTTGTGCCGGATGGCTTCCTTGAGGATTTCTTCAGCCTGGAGGTCACGGCCATAGGCCAGATAAACGTCGGCCTCGGCAACGGGGTCCACGTCGCCGCCAGCATCAAGCTGGCTCGGGGAATAGGCCATGGACGAACCGGTCGTCATGTCGCTGTTGGCGGTATCCACGCGTTGGCCGCCACTGGCGCCAAAGAACGAGTCCGGTTGAATGCGGCTTTCGAGGAAAGAGCTGTCCACGCCGCCGGCCTGCTTGCGCCGCTGTGCAATGCGGTAAGCGCCATAGCCCAGCAAAAGTGCGAGCAGTCCACCGCCCGCGAGAGGCAACATGGGGTCTTCCATCAAGCCGTCCATGAAACTGGGTTCAGCGGCGAGGGGCGGCACAGCGACGGGTGGCGGTGGTGGAGCAGCGGGCGCGGGCGGAGGGGCTGGCACCTCGGCAGGGGTAGATGCCGGTGCGGATGCCGCCTCTGCTGCGGGCGGGGCTTCCGCAGGAGCGCTGGCAACCGGTGCTGGCGCGGGCGCGGCGGGTGCCGCGACAGCCGGGGTTTCAGGCGCTACCGGCGTGGCCGGTACCACGGGGCTCTTTACGGCTACACCAGCGGCGGCGCTGGCCGAAGGCGCGGGTGTAGTGCCTGCACCAGCGGCCGCTGATGCCGCGCCCAGCTTGTTCAGGTCGGTGATGTTCTTGGACAACTCGGCCATTCGCGTGGCTGCTTCGCCGGCCTGCTTGTCCTTGGCCACTTTTTCTTCGGCGGCCTTCTGCCCTTGCAGCGATCCCTTTGAAAGCGTCAGCTTGTCAGGCGCTGCAGTCGCAGCCTTCCGGTCCTCCACACGCGTCTGTACCGTGCCTGTGGCTGAACGCTGGGCTGCAGCCACTTCGGTGGAGGGTGCGGCCCCAGCCAGCTTGCGGCGGAACTCGTTGAAGTCGCGGGCCTGGGCTGCAAGAATCTGGCGCGCCTCCGGCGCCGGAGTGGCCTGGGCTGCTGCCTGGTCAGGCATTTGCAGCACAGCGCCGGCCTTGAGACGGTTCACGTTGCCCTGGATGAATGCGTCCGGATTAGCGCGCATCATGGCAACCAGCATCTGGTCGAGGGAAACATCTGCGGGTCGGTAAGCGCTGGCCAGACGGCCGGCCGTGTCGCCGGACTGTACGGTCACACCCCCGGCTGGGGCAGCGCGGGCAGCTGCGGGCGCAGGTGCAGATCGTGGGGCCGTGGGCTCGGCAGATCGCACGGCTGCTGGCGAACGTGGCGCAGCCGACGGTGCCTGCACTGCGGGCGAAGCGGGTGCCGAGATCTGTGGAGCTGCAGTGGCTGCTGGCGCTGGGCGGCGCAAGGCTGGCGGGTCAAACAGCATCGTGTAGCTGCGCACGATGCGACCAGAACCCCAGTTGGCATCCAGAACGATGTCGAGGAACGGCTCGTTCACGGGCCGTTCGCTGCTCAGCCGCAAAAACGCCGTGCCGTCAGGGCGCCGCTGCAACTGGAACTGCAGATTGCTGACGAGCTGGGTGTACTCCATCCCTTGCGTGCGGAAGACATCGGGCGTAGCCGTGGTTGCCCGCAGGGTGTCTGCCTCGGCAGGGGTGATCTGGGGAATGTCGATTTCGGCGCGCAACGGCTCGCCCAAGGCAGACTGCACTGTGATGCGACCCAGCGCCAGCGCGGACGCGTCAGCCGAGTAAAAGCCGGCCGACGCGACGGCCGCGGCCGCCAGGACAGAAAATTTCCAACGATGCATGTTTGCCAACAACTGATGAGGTTTTTGAACGGCTCGGTCGAGCGGCGTTTTTTTTCGCATGGTCTGGTCCCGCCCCGGCGCGTGAAAATATGTAAAAAGCACCATAGCATCAATGTTTTGCACTGACAAGCTGAGGTGCTGCGGAAGCTTTCAGCGCCCGGTTAGCGCCCCGCTTTGGTGCGAACACATGTTGCCTATTGCCAACGAGGCGTAACTGGTTGTGTCTTGGCATCGCCAACGAAAAAGCGCGCACATCGAAGGTTGTGCGCGCTTTCGAGGGTGCGGATCAGGCGTCGAGCAGGATGCGCAGCATGCGGCGCAAGGGCTCGGCAGCGCCCCACAACAGCTGGTCACCAATGGTGAAGGCGCCAACGTATTCCGGCCCCATGGCCAGCTTGCGGACGCGGCCGACCGGGATGGTCATGGTGCCGGTCACGGCCACGGGAGTCAGGTCCTTGATGGTTGCCTCGCGGGTGTTAGGCACTACCTTTACCCACTCGTTGTCGGCGGCGATCATGGCCTCAATGTCGGCCACGGGCACGTCCTTCTTCAGCTTGAAAGTCAGCGCCTGGCTGTGGCAGCGCATGGCGCCTACACGCACGCAGAAGCCGTCGACCGGGATGGCGGCCGAGTTGAAGCCTTCGCCCATGCCGAGGATCTTGTTGGTCTCGGCCATGCCCTTCCACTCTTCCTTGGACATTCCCCAGCCAAGCTCGTCCTGGCTTTTTCCGAGGCCCAGGTCCTTGTCGATCCACGGGATCAGCGAGCCGCCCAGAGGCACGCCGAAGTTGGCCGTTTCGGCTGCAGATAGGCTGCGCTGCTTGGCGATGACCTTGCGGTCGATCTCCAGGATGGCGCTCTTTGGGTCGTCCAGCAGCGCCTTCACTTCAGCATTGAGCGTGCCGTACTGCGTGAGCAGTTCGCGCATGTGCTGGGCGCCACCGCCCGACGCCGCCTGGTAGGTCTGGGTACTCATCCACTCCACCAAGCCTGCCTTGTACAGCGCGCCCACGCCCATCAGCATGCAGCTCACGGTGCAGTTGCCACCGATCCAGTCCTTGCCGCCGTTGGCCAGCGCATTCTTGATGACCGGCATGTTGACTGGGTCCAGCACGATGACCGCGTTCTTTTCCATACGCAGCGAGGATGCGGCGTCGATCCAGTGGCCGTTCCAGCCGGCAGCGCGCACCTTGGGGTACACCTCGCTGGTGTAGTCGCCGCCCTGGGCGGTGATGATGATTTCGCAGCGCTTGAGCTGCTCGATGTTGAACGCGTCCTGCAGCGTGGTTTCGTTCTTGGCCTGGGCCGGGGCCTTGCCGCCTGCGTTGGAGGTGGAGAAGAACAGGGGCTCGATCAGGTCGAAGTCCTTTTCCTGCACCATGCGGTCCATCAACACCGAGCCGACCATGCCGCGCCAGCCGACCAAACCTACCAACTTGCTCATTTCTCGCCCCTTTTCATAGTTACAAACAGTGCCCGACCGGACTGTCTGCCCCGGCTCGTCTGGGCCAGGGAGGGCGCACGACGATACCGGAGCTGGATCAGCCCTTAATAGTGGTCGTGGTTTTGATCATGATTGCGCGCGCAGCCACACCGGCCTGGGCGGCGGATGCTGTGTTCAGGGCGAACGGGCGGGCGGCAAACATGGGCTGGAATTGTAGCTGATGCGGTGAACGCAGCTCCGCCGCAGTCAGGCTGTGCACGGATGCCGCGGCGTTTGGCACGGTCTGGTGACCGCAATAGGCCTGCAGCTATCTTCTGGTCCCGCTCCAGCGTCTACAGTCGCTCCCTCGTCGTCATTGGATCGGATTGCGGAACATGCAAGTCATCGTCGTGGGGTCGGGCAAGCTCGCCCGGGAGTTGCTGGCGGCGCTGGATGCCGGGCTTGGTGGCCGTGTCGTGGCATGGCGGTCGGGGGAGTTGCAAACCGCCAAATCTGTCGTCGTCCACGCGGGCTCGGGTCGCGAGATCGACGAGGTCCGGCGCTTTTGCGAAACCACGCAGTCGGCGCTGGTGGAGCTGGCCACCGGCTCTGTGCTCGAAGAGGGCCCGGTGGCGTGCCCCGTGATCCTGTGCCCCAACACCAACATCCTGATGCTCAAGTTCATGGCGATGCTCGGGCGCAGCGGGGCGCTGTTCCGCGGTTACCGCATCGGGCTGGTCGAATCCCACCAGGCGGGCAAGACGTCCGTGCCGGGCACGGCGGTCAGCATGGCCGAGTCACTGGGGCTGGATGCGTCGGAGATTAGGTCGGTGCGAGACGTACAGGTTCAGCAAAACGCACTGCAGATTCCGCCCGAGCATCTGGCGCGACACGCCTTCCATGAGGTGGCGATCGAGGACGGCGCCTGCAGCATCCGGATGGAAACCCGCGTGTATGGCGACGCACCGTACGCCGACGGCGTCGCGCAGATCGTGGCCGCTGTGCGCCGGCAGGCGCTGGAAAACCGGCGCTATTCCATCCTGGAATTCATCGACAACGGGTGGGTCTAAAGCGGGCGAACCCCCAAAGAAAAAGCGCCGGATAACCGGCGCTTTGCGGGGTGGATAAAGCTGCCAAATTTAGCTGGCGAGCGCCTTCACCACGGCATCGCCCATCTGCGCCGTGCCCACCTTGGTGGTGCCTTCGCTGTAGATGTCTGGCGTGCGCAGGCCTTGCGCCAGCACCTTCTGCACAGCCGCTTCAATCCGCTGGGCGGCGGCTTCCTGGTTCAGGCTGAAGCGCAGCATCATCGCGGCGCTCAGGATGGTGGCCAGCGGGTTGGCCACGCCTTTGCCGGCGATGTCCGGCGCGCTGCCGTGGCTGGGCTCGTACAGGCCCTGGTTGCTGCTGTTCAGGCTGGCCGATGGCAGCATGCCGATGGAGCCGGTGAGCATCGAGGCTTCATCCGACAGGATGTCGCCGAACATGTTGCCGGTGACCACCACGTCGAACGCCTTGGGGGCCTTCACCAGCTGCATGGCCGCGTTGTCCACGTACATGTGCTGCAGCTCGACGTCGGGGTATTCCTTGTGCACGTCGGTGACCACGTCCTTCCAGAACTGGAAGGTTTCCAGCACGTTGGCCTTGTCCACGCTGGTGACCTTCTTGCTGCGCTTGCGGGCGGCCTGAAAGGCGACGTGGGCGATGCGCTCGATCTCGGGGCGGCTGTAGCGCATGGTGTCGAAGGCTTCTTCGGCGCCAGGGAAGTGGCCGTCGGTAGCCACGCGGCGGCCGCGTGGCTGGCCGAAGTAGATGTCGCCCGTCAGCTCGCGGATGATGAGGATATCGAGGCCTGCGATCAGCTCGGGCTTGAGGCTGGATGCACCCACCAGTTGCTCGTAGCAGATGGCGGGGCGGAAGTTGGCGAACAGGCCCAGGTTCTTGCGCAGGCCCAGAATGGCTTGCTCAGGGCGGAGCGGCCGGTCGAGCTTGTCGTACTTCCAGTCGCCCACAGCGCCGAACAGTATGGCGTCGGCCTCCTTGGCGAGCTTGAGCGTGGACTCGGGCAGCGGGTGGCCGTGGGCCTCGTACGCGGCGCCGCCGACCAGTGCGGATTCCATCTCGAACTTCAGGTCGAGTGCCTTGAGAACCTTGACGGCCTCGGCCACGATTTCGGTGCCGATGCCGTCACCCGGCAGAACTGCGATCTTCATTGTTGTTTGCTCTGTTATTGATAGCTGCCAGCGCATGATTTGCATGCGCTACAGGCCGTTTTTGCTTGAAATGTGGATCAGGAGACCATCGAATGCGCCAGCCAAGGCTTGGTGGCCAGGCGCTGGGCTTCAAAAGCCTTGATCTTGTCGGACTGGCGCAGGGTCAGGCCGATGTCGTCAAAGCCGTTGAGCAGGCAGTATTTGCGAAAGGCCTGCACCTCGAACGGGATCTCTTCGCCCTGGGGGCGCACGATGACCTGGCGCTCCAGGTCGATGGTGAGCTGGTAGCCGGGGAAGGCGTGCACTTCATCAAACAGCTGGGCCACCGTGGTCTCGGGCAGCACGATGGGCAGCAGGCCGTTCTTGAAGCAGTTGTTGAAGAAGATGTCGGCAAAGCTGGGCGCAATTACGGCGCGAAAGCCGTACTGGTCCAGCGCCCACGGCGCGTGCTCGCGGCTGGAGCCGCAGCCGAAGTTCTTGCGCGCCAGCAGCACGGAGGCGCCTGCATAGCGTGGCTGGTTCAGCACGAAGTCGGGGTTGGGCTTGCGGCTGGCCGGGTCCTGGCCCGGCTCGCCGTGGTCCAGGTAGCGCCATTCGTCAAACAGGTTCACGCCAAAGCCGGTCTTCTTGATCGACTTCAGAAACTGCTTGGGGATGATGGCGTCGGTGTCGACGTTCTCGCGGTCCATCGGGGCCACGAGGCCCTTGAGTAAGGTGAATTTCTGCATGGGGACCTTGTTTACTTGGCTGCGCGCTCGATGGCGTTGCCTGCGCGTTCGATGTCCTGGCCCACACCCTTGACGGTGTTGCAGCCGGCCAGCACAAAAGCCAGGGACAGGGCGATGAGGGTGGCGGTCTTCTTCATGGCGAGGTTCCTTCAGTCTTGATGCGTGGGTGGATGGGGTCAGGCGAACTGGCGAATGTCTACGAAATGGCCGTGCACGGCAGCGGCTGCAGCCATCGCGGGGCTCACCAGGTGGGTGCGGCCACCAGCGCCCTGACGACCTTCAAAGTTTCGGTTGCTGGTGGATGCGCAGCGCTCGCCGGGCTCCAGGCGGTCGGCGTTCATGGCCAGGCACATGCTGCAGCCCGGCTCGCGCCACTCAAAGCCTGCGGCCAGAAAGATCTTGTCCAGGCCTTCGCGCTCGGCCTGCTCTTTGACGAGGCCCGAGCCGGGCACCACCATGGCCAGTTTCACATTGCTGGCCACCTTGCGGCCCAGGTTCTTCACCACGGCAGCGGCTTCGCGCATGTCTTCGATGCGGCTGTTGGTACAGCTGCCGATGAATACCTTGTCGATGGTGATGTCGTTGATGGCCTTGCCGGGCTGCAGGCCCATGTAGGTGAGGGCGCGTTCGATGGCACCGCGTTTGTTCGCATCCTTTTCCTTGTCAGGGTCGGGCACGCGAGCATCCACGCCGAGCACCATCTCGGGGCTGGTGCCCCAGGTGACCTGCGGCACGATATCGGCGGCATCGAGCTTGACGACGGTGTCGAACTTCGCGTCGGGGTCGGAGTGCAGCGTCTTCCAGTACGCCACGGCCTGGTCCCATTCCACGCCCGTGGGTGACAGAGGGCGGCCCTTGACGTATTCGATGGTCTTGTCGTCCACCGCCACCAGGCCCGCGCGCGCGCCGCCTTCGATGGCCATGTTGCATACCGTCATGCGGCCTTCCATGCTCATGGCACGGAAGACGGAGCCTGCAAATTCAATGGTGTAGCCCGTGCCGCCCGCCGTGCCGATCTTGCCGATGATGGCCAGCACCACGTCCTTGGGCGTCACGCCTTTGGCCAGCGTGCCGTCCACCTGCACCAGCATGTTCTTGGCCTTTTTGGCCAGCAGGGTCTGCGTGGCCATCACGTGTTCGACCTCGGAGGTGCCGATGCCGTGGGCCAGTGCACCAAACGCGCCGTGCGTGCTGGTGTGGCTGTCGCCGCACACCACCGTCATGCCGGGCAGGGTGGCGCCGTTTTCGGGGCCAATTACATGGACGATGCCTTGGCGCTTGTGCATGAACGGGAAGAACGCCGCGGGCGTGATCTGCGCCATGTTGTCGTTCAGCGTGGTGATCTGCTCCTTGCTGATCGGGTCGGTAATGCCGTCGTAGCCGTTTTCCCAGCCGGTGGTGGGCGTGTTGTGGTCGGCGGTGGCCACGATGGAGCTCATGCGCCAGACCTTGCGACCGGCTTCGCGCAGGCCCTCAAAGGCCTGGGGGCTGGTCACCTCGTGCACCAGATGGCGGTCGATGTAGAGGATGGACGTGCCATCTTCTTCGGTGTGCACAACGTGCTCGTCCCAGATCTTGTCGTAGAGGGTGCGTCCCATGGCGAGGCTTTCTTGGTTTTCAGGTGGGTGGGAAATTCTAGTGGTGTGCCTGGCGTGCAGGCGCAGCAGCCGCCGTGGCGGACGTAATGGCCTGTACGGGTAGCGGCTCGCGCGGTGCCAGGTGCTCCACCAGCAGGCGCGCCGTCACCGGCAGTGCGTCGAAGTCGCGGGCCACCACGCGCAGTTCGCGGTGGGCCCAGGCGTCGGTCAGCGGCACGGCGTGCAGGTGGCCCACGCTCTGCATCAGCTCAAAGGCGCGGTCGGGCAGCAGGCCCACGCCCAGGCCGTTGTCGATCATGCGGCACATGGCATCGAGGCCGGTGACCTGGATGCGCTGGCGCAGCGTGCGCCCAGCCGTGGCGGCGGCTGCGCGCATCGCCAGGCTGATGCTGCTGTTGGCATGCAGTCCTACGATGTCCCAGTCGAGCACTTCTTCAAAAGCAATGCTGTCGCGGGCGGCCAGTGCATGGCCCTGCGGCACTACCAGCATCAGGCGGTCGGTGCGGTAGGGGCGGCTTTGCAAACCGGCGGCAGTGCGCGGCGCGGCAGCCGTAGCGCCTGGTGGCTCTGCAAGAGGCGCTTCGGCCAGGCCCGGTGCGGGTGCGGTGCTGGCCTGGCCCAGGTTGCAGATGCCCAGGTCGGCGGCGCCTTCCTGCACGGCGTGCAGCACGGCGCTGGAGAGGTGCTCCTGCAGGTCGATCTTGATCTGGCTGTGCAGCCGGGCAAAAGCGCCCAGGTCTTCGGGCAGAAACTGAAAGATGGCCGAGATGTTGGCGTGCATGCGCACATGGCCGCGCACACCGTCGGCGTATTCGCTGAGCTCGCCCTGCATGCGCTCCAGGCCGAACAGCACCGTGCGTGCGTGGTGCAGCAGGCTCTCTCCCGCGGGTGTCAGCGTGACGCCGCGGCTGTGGCGGTACAGCAGGGGGGTGTCCACCGCCGTTTCCAGGTCCGACAGGCGCTTGCTGACGGCTGACGCCGCAATGAATTCGCGCTCCGCAGCGCGGCCGATGCTGCCCAGCTCGCACACCGCCACAAACAGCTGGAGCGAGGTCAGGTCAATGCGGCGCGCAAAACTGCGCTCGGAGCTTTTCATGGAGGGTGGAGGCCTCTTGTTCGGAGAAGGATCGTTATTTTCAGCGGCATTTCATCACGTTGTCATCGTGGAATGCGATGGCCGAGGTCGCTGAATGGACGTTTTTTCTGGCGCTGGGCTGGCGGTCAAAAGAGCCTTTTCCAGCAACTTCTCGGTCAAATATACCGCTAGCGCACGTATTTATTGCACTTGTAGCTATCAAATGTATAGCATATTGGTGCAGCACTGGGGGATGCGACTGGGAGGGGGGCAACCCCAGGTTGAGCCAGTGCGGGTTGGCACTAAGGCAATGATCAATGCTGGCGGGGCGACGACAGCGGGAGAAGTACGCGCAATCCAGGCAGGTGGCTGGGCCGTGCGCAACCATCGGCTCCGCAACTCTGCCCATCACACCCTGATCACGCCGCCACCGTGCTCCCATGCTCCGGCACGCTCACCCGCCAGCGCAGCTCGTGCGCAATGCGCTGGCGCAGGTGGTCGGCTGCGCTCATCTCCCCGTGCACCACAAACACCTGGTCGGGCGCGTGCCCCATGCTGCGCAGCCACGCGATGAGCTGGTTGCCGTCGGCATGGGCCGATGCAGACGAGAGCTTGACCACCTCGGCGCTCACGCTCACGTCCTGCCCATGGATGCGAATAGTCTTTTCGCCGTCGGCCAGCCGGGCTCCGCGCGTGCCCGGTGCCTGGTGGCCGGTCAGGATGATCATGTTGCGGTGGTCGCCTGCATGCAGCGCCAGGTGGTGCAGCACGCGCCCGCCGGTGGCCATGCCGCTGGCCGCCAGGATCACCATCGGCCCGTGCAGGCGCGCCAGCCCCTTCGATTGCTCCGGCGTCTGCACCATGGTGGCACCGTGCTCCATGGCCTGCACCTCGCGCGCATTCAGCCGGTGCTCGCCCAGGTGGTGCTGGTACAGGCCCGTGGTGCTCACGGCCATGGGGCTGTCGAGAAACACCTTCAGTGACTTGGGCACCGCCTCTTGCGCCTTCAGCAGCCCGATGGCGTGCAGCACCATCTGCGCACGGCCCACGGCAAACACGGGCACCACGGCCACGCCGCCGCGGCCTGCCAAGCGCTGCAGGGCAGGGCCCAGTTCTTCCAGCAGGGTTTCGGGTGGATGCTGGCGGTCGCCGTAGGTCGATTCGATCAGCACCGTGTCAGCCACGGGGGGCGCGTCGGGTGGGTTCATCAGCAGGTCGTCTGGCCGGCCCAGGTCGCCCGAGAAAAGGATGCGCCGCCCGCCCACTTCCAGCAAGACGCTGGCCGCACCCAGGATGTGGCCTGCAGGCGAAAAGGTGGCGCGCCAGCCGGGCAGGGGCTCGAACGCGGCGTTCATGGTGTGCACCTTGAACTGGCGCATGCAGTGCACCGCATCGAGCCGCGTGTACAGCGGCAGGGCAGGGCTGTGGCTGCTGAGCTGGTGGCGGTTCAGGAAGGCGGCGTCTTCTTCCTGCAGGTGGCCGCTGTCGGGTAGCAGGATGGCGCACAGGTCGCGGGTAGCCGGTGTGGCATGGATGGCGCGCGTATAGCCGTCGCGCGCCAGCAGCGGCAGGTAGCCGCTGTGGTCCAGGTGGGCATGGGTCAGCAGCACCGCGTCGATCTGCCCGGGCGTGACCGGCAGCGGCTGCCAGTTGCGCAGGCGCAGCTGCTTGTAGCCCTGGAACAGCCCGCAGTCCACCAGCAGGCACTTGCCGCCGTGGCGCACCAGGTACTTGGAGCCGGTGACGGTGCCCGAGCCACCGAGAAAAGTGATGTTGACGTCCATGTCGGATCCTTGGCTGAAGCCGCAGCTGGCCATACGCCAGCGTTGATGAATCATCCTACTGCGCTGTGGGCGCCGCCCTTGGGGTGAGCCGGGGTTTCTTGCTTCAGGTCAAGGTCGGGGCGATGGGTGTCATCAAGCTGCCATGTGGGCAGCCCCGCTGCAGGCGCCACAAAAGAAAACCGCCCGGGCCTGTGCGGCGGCGGGCGGTTCTGTGGGCACGGGCCTGCAGGGCCCTGTGCGTGGTCAGCTGAAGAAGTTCTTGAGCCGGTCGGTCCAGCTCTCGCCGCTGGGCGAGTGGCGTGCGCCACCCTTCTTGAGCGAGTCTTCCAGCTCGCGCAGCAGCTTGCGCTGGTGCTCGGTCAGCTTGACAGGCGTCTCTACCGCAATGTGGCAGTACAGGTCGCCCGGGTAGCTGGCGCGCACGCCCTTGACGCCCTTGCCGCGCAGGCGGAACTGCTTGCCGGCCTGCGTGCCTTCAGGGATGTCGATGGCGGCCTTGCCTTGCAGCGTGGGCACCTCGATCTCGCCACCCAGTGCGGCGGTGATGAAGCTCACCGGCACCTGGCAGTGCAGGTCGTCGCCGTCGCGCTCGAAGATGTCGTGCTTCTTCAGGCGGATCTCGATGTACAGGTCGCCCGGCGGGCCGCCATTCGTGCCCGGCTCGCCATTGCCCGTGCTGCGGATGCGCATGCCGTCGTCAATGCCGGCGGGGATCTTCACTTCCAGCGTCTTTTGCTTCTTGAGCTTGCCCTGGCCATGGCAGGTGGTGCACGGCTCGGGAATGATCTTGCCCGTGCCGCGGCAGTGCGGGCAGGTCTGCTGCACGCTGAAGAAGCCCTGGCGCATCTGCACCGTGCCCGCGCCCTGGCAGGTGCCGCAGGTCTTGGCGCTGGTGCCGGGCTTGGCACCGCTGCCGTGGCAGGTGTCGCAGCTCTCCCACGACGGGATGCGGATCTGCGCGTCCTTGCCGCGGGCGGCCTCTTCCAGTGTGATTTCCATGGCGTAGCTGAGGTCGCTGCCGCGGTAGACCTGGCGGCCACCGGCACCGCGCCCGCGTCCGCCCTGCTGGCCGAACATGTCGCCAAAAATATCGCCAAACGCCTCGGCAAAGCCGCCGAAGCCTTCCGCGCCCGCGCCACCGGGGCCGCGCATGTTCGGGTCTACGCCGGCGTGGCCGTACTGGTCATAGGCAGCCCGCTTTTGCGGGTCGGAGAGCATCTCGTAAGCCTCCTTGGCCTCCTTGAACTTCTCTTCGGCAGGCTTGGCGGCATCACCCTGGTTGCGGTCAGGGTGGTGCTTCATCGCCAGCTTGCGATACGCCTTCTTGATTTCTTCGTCCGAAGCGTTCTTGGGAACGCCCAGGATTTCGTAAAAGTCTCTTTTGGACATGGTCATTCAGAACCCGGTTGGAACAGGAACGCCGCGCAGCCCGTTACGAGCAATGCGCGGCGGCTCGGATCAACGGGGGCTCGCTCAGCCCTTCTTGACTTCCTTGACCTCGGCGTCGACCACGTTGTCGTCGTGAGCGGGCTTGGCGGACGCGCCGGCCGATGCACCTGCGGCCTCTGCACCGCCGGCCGCCTGGGCTGCCTGCGCCGCTTGCGACTCGGCATACATCTTCTCGCCCAGCTTCTGGCTGGCGGCCATCAGCGCGGTGGTCTTGTCGTCAATGGCGGCCTTGTCTTCGCCCTTCAAGACTTCTTCCAGGGCCTTCACGGCCGCAGTGATCGCGTCCTTTTCGCCCGCGTCGAGCTTGTCGCCATGCTCGGCCAGGCTCTTGTTGACGCTGTGCACAGCGGCTTCGCCCTGGTTGCGGGCCTGCACCAGCTCCAGCTTCTTCTTGTCGTCGGCGGCGTTCAGCTCGGCATCCTTCACCATCTTCTGGATTTCTTCTTCCGAGAGGCCGGAGTTGGCCTTGATGGTGATCTTGTTTTCCTTGCCCGTGCCCTTGTCCTTGGCGCCCACGTGCAGGATGCCGTTGGCGTCAATGTCGAACGACACTTCGATCTGTGGCGTGCCACGGGCTGCGGGTGGAATGCCTTCGAGGTTGAACTCACCCAGCAGCTTGTTGCCCGAGGCCATCTCGCGCTCGCCTTGGAACACCTTGATGGTCACGGCAGGCTGGTTGTCATCGGCCGTCGAGAAGGTCTGTGCGAACTTCGTCGGGATGGTCGTGTTCTTGGTGATCATCTTGGTCATGACACCGCCCAGGGTTTCAATGCCCAACGACAAAGGGGTCACGTCCAGCAGCAGCACGTCCTTGCGGTCGCCCGACAGCACCTGGCCCTGGATGGCAGCGCCCACGGCCACGGCTTCGTCAGGGTTCACGTCCTTGCGGGGTTCCTTGCCGAAGAATTCCTTGACCTTCTCCTGCACCTTGGGCATGCGGGTCATGCCGCCCACCAGGATCACGTCATGGATGTCGGACACCGAAACGCCAGCATCCTTGATGGCCATGCGGCAGGGCGCAATGGTGCGCTCGATCAGCTCGTCCACCAGGGCTTCCAGCTTGGCGCGGGTCAGCTTGATGTTCAGGTGCTTGGGGCCCGAGGCATCGGCCGTCACGTAGGGCAGGTTGATGTCGGTCGAGGCCGAGTTCGACAGCTCGATCTTGGCCTTTTCGGCGGCTTCCTTCAGGCGCTGCAGGGCCAGCACGTCGTTCTTGAGGTTGACGCCGGATTCCTTTTTGAACTCGTCGATGATGTAGTCGATGATGCGCTGGTCGAAGTCTTCGCCGCCCAGGAAGGTGTCGCCGTTGGTCGACAGCACTTCGAACTGCTTTTCGCCGTCCACATCCGCGATCTCGATGATGGACACGTCGAACGTGCCGCCACCCAGGTCATACACGGCAATCTTGCGGTCGCCCTTTTCCTGCTTGTCCAGGCCAAAGGCCAGGGCTGCAGCGGTAGGCTCATTGATGATGCGCTTTACATCGAGGCCTGCAATGCGGCCGGCGTCCTTGGTGGCCTGGCGCTGTGCGTCATTGAAGTACGCAGGCACGGTGATCACGGCCTCGGTCACGGGCTCGCCCAGGTAGTCCTCGGCGGTCTTCTTCATCTTGCGCAGGATGTCGGCCGACACTTGCTGGGCTGACAGCTTCTTGCCGCGCACTTCCACCCAGGCGTCGCCGTTGTCGGCAGCCACGATGGAGTAGGGCATCAGGTCGATGTCTTTTTGCACTTCCTTTTCGGTGAACTTGCGGCCGATCAGGCGCTTGATGGCGAACAGCGTGTTCTTGGGGTTGGTCACGGCCTGGCGCTTGGCCGAGGCGCCGACGAGGATCTCGCCGTCTTCCTGGTAGGCCACGATGGAAGGCGTGGTGCGGGCGCCTTCGCTGTTTTCGATCACACGCGTGGTGTTGCCTTCCATGATGGAAACGCAGCTGTTCGTGGTGCCCAGGTCAATGCCGATGATTCTTCCCATGATTTTTCTCCGAATGCTTGAATGGTTTGGATGACTGGTAACTTGTGGATAACTTGCGTTGCTTCAAGTCATCCGTGTCGATTTATCTGCAAAAGCTCACTTGGGCGCGGTCACGGTGACCAGGGCCGGGCGCAGTACGCGCTCTGCAATCACGTAGCCTTTTTGCAGCACGGCGACCACGGTGTTGGGTTCCTGCTCGGCAGGCACGACGCTGATGGCCTGGTGCTGGTGCGGGTCGAACTTCGCGCCTGCGGCGGGGTTGATCGCCATCACCTTGTTGCGCTCCAGGGCCGAGGTGAGCTGGCGCAGCGTGGCATCAGCGCCTTCGCGCAGCTGCTGGGGCGTGGCCTCTTTGATGGACAGGGCGGCGTCCAGGCTGTCAGCCACGGGCAGCAGGCTCTCGGCAAAGCTCTCGATACCGAACTTGCGGGCCTTGGACACTTCATCCTCGGCGCGACGGCGGGCGTTCTCGGCTTCGGCCTTGGCCCGCAGGAACTGGTCGGCCAGATCGGCGCTCTTGGCCTTGAGCTCGGCCAGCTCGCCCTGCAGGCGGGCCAGTTCGTCCGACGCGTGGGCGGCCATGGCGGCTTCGACTTCTTCAGGGGCGGGAGCGCTCTGGGAGAGATTGGTTTCGCTGTGATCTGACATGGTCTTGTAGAGGTAATGGAGCGGGTACGCGCGGTAGCTGCGGGCCTTCGGCCGGAATTCAAGCCCCCGTGTAGGGGCATGGTCAGCTTGGAACGCGGGGGCTGCCTGGGCTGTTGCTGGTGATGGCCGGTGGTGCCTCAGATGTCGGCCCGTCTTGCGTTTTTGCAAGTGCCACCGGGCGGTTTGCCTGATGCAGAGCCACTGCAGACAGCCGTTTTGCCAGCGGGAGTGTACAAGCCCGCCAAGTCAGGGCTATAATCGCCGGCTTTGCCTTGCCACACCGCACGACCCATCCGGGTCGGGACGCAACGGGTGGTCTTACCCAAAAGGAGTATGCATGCGTCATTACGAAATCATTTTGTTGATCCATCCGGATCAAAGCGAGCAAGTTCCAGCAATGCTGGAGCGCTACAAGGGCATGATCACCGCTGGCGGTGGCAAGGTGCACCGCGTGGAAGACTGGGGCCGCCGTCAACTGGCGTACCTGATCAACAAGCTGGCCAAGGCCCACTACCTGTGCGTGAACATCGAAGCCGACCAGGCTGTGATGGCTGAACTGGAGCACGCCTTCAAGTTCAACGACGCCGTACTGCGCCACCTGACGGTCCAGAAGAAGAAGGCCGACACGGGTCCATCTTCGATGATGAAGACTGTCGAGCGCGAAGAAGCCCGCAAGGCTAGCCAGGCGGAATACGCAGCTGCCGGTGGCGAGCGCGGTGAGCGCCAAGACCGCGG
Source organism: Acidovorax sp. BL-A-41-H1 (assembly GCF_051942715.1). NCBI lineage: Bacteria > Pseudomonadati > Pseudomonadota > Betaproteobacteria > Burkholderiales > Comamonadaceae > Acidovorax > Acidovorax sp. BL-A-41-H1. The sequence goes on from NZ_JBPVJQ010000003.1 coordinate 1,570,502, forward strand.
TGACCGCCCGGATCGCGGCGACCGCTGATCCATCTTCATTGGAGTGGAGAACCGCGTAGCCCTGACCGCCTGTATTGCAGAGGCTGAGCCCCTGCGTTACACGCCCGCCGGACTGCCCGCCATCACGCTGCGACTCGAACACGAGTCCCGGCAGACGGAAGCAGGCACCCCGCGCGAAGTCAAGGCTGCCATGAAGGCGATTGCTTTTGGAGCAATGGCCGAGCGCCTGGCAAGGCAGAACATCGGAAGTCTCTGGACTTTCACCGGTTTTCTGGCCACCCCGCGCAATGGCAAGACCGCGGTGCTGCACATCCAGGATATTCAACAAAATTAATTTGCAAGGGGTCCGCAATGGCCGCATTCAAGAAGTTCAACAAAGACAAGCGCCCAAAGCGCAACACCCAGTCCCTGCTGTTCAAGCGCAAGCGCTTTTGCCGCTTCACGGTGACGGGTGTTGAAGAAATCGACTACAAGGATGTCGACACGCTTCGCGATTTCATCGCCGAAAACGGCAAGATCATCCCCGCACGCCTGACGGGCACGCGCGCCATCTTCCAGCGCCAGCTGAACACCGCCATCAAGCGCGCCCGCTTCCTGGCCCTGGTGCCTTACAGCGACCAGCACAAGATCTAAGGAGCACAACCCATGCAAATCATCCTGCTCGACAAGGTTGTGAACCTCGGCAACCTCGGCGAAATCGTCAAGGTCAAGGACGGCTACGCCCGCAACTTCCTGATCCCTTCGGGCCGCGCACGCCGCGCCACCGAAGCCAACAAGGCCGAGTTCGAAGCCAAGCGCGTTGAACTGGAAAAGGCTGCAGCTGCCAAGCTGGCCGAAGCCCAGGCTCAAGGCGAAAAGCTGGGCGGCACCACCGTCAAGCTGACCCAGAAGGCTGGCGTTGACGGCCGTCTGTTCGGCTCCGTGACCAACCATGACATCGCCGAAGAGCTGAACAAGCAAGGCTACAAGGTTGTCAAGGCCCAGGTCCGCATGCCCAATGGCCCCATCAAGGTCGTGAGCGAGTCCACTGTGAGCGTGGCCCTGCACACCGACGTGGTGGTGGACGTGACGGTGACGGTGCTCGGCGAAACCGCCTGACCGATTCCCCGGCAACTGCCACGAAAGAAAGCCGCCTTCGGGCGGCTTTTCTTTTTGTACCGGTGGTGCAGCCGCGAACCAGCGGTTTCATACACATCTGCCCACCGGCAGTGCACGCGTTATCCACAGACTTGTGCAATGACGGCGCGCTGCGCCGGCGATAGCATCACGGGTTGCCCACGGTTGCGTGCGATTGTCCCGGGATGTCTGGCGCGGGCCTCGATCTGCTTCGTGGCTCGCAATGGGTCTGCGAAACGACTGGTCAAGCCGACAGCAGCGGCCGCGCCCGAGGCGCGGTTAGCGATGACAAACGCGGCGACCGCAAGGCGCCCGTAGGAGCAGGGTCACCAAGTACCCGCTGGGCGAAGGCCGTGGGCGACATTGCGTCCCCGGGCCGTATTTTCGGAGGGCTCTCTGCTCTCGGTGTCAAAGGATTTCATGTCTGCTGTGTTTCCCCCCCTCGACGACGGCTTCACCCCGGTGCCAGACCGCGAGATAGCCAAGCTGCGCGTGCCCCCGCACTCGATCGAGGCGGAATCGAGCGTGCTGGGCGGGCTGCTGCTGGACAACAACGCCTGGGATCGCGTGGGCGACCTGCTGGTCGAAAGCCACTTTTACCGGCACGAGCACCAGATGATCTACACGGCCATCGGCGCGCTCATCAATGCCAGCAAGCCGGCCGATGTGATCACCGTGTTCGAGCACCTCACCAACCTGGGCAAGGCGCAGGATATCGGTGGGCTCACCTACCTGAACAACCTGGCCCAGTACGTGCCCAGTGCCAGCAATATCCGGCGCTATGCCGAGATCGTTCGGGAGCGGGCCATCCTGCGCAAGCTGGTCACGGCCAGCGACGAGATTTCCACCAACGCATTCAACCCGCAGGGGAAGACAGTCGAGCGCATCCTGGACGAGGCCGAGGCCAAGATCTTCGCCATCGGTGAAGAGGGCTCGCGCACCAAGCAGGGCTTCCAGTCGCTCGACACGCTGGTGATCGACCTGCTCGACCGCGTCCAGGAAATGGCCGACAACCCGGTGGACGTGACGGGCGTGCCCACCGGCTTTGCCGACCTGGACCGCATGACGTCCGGCCTGCAGGCGGGCGACATGGTGGTGCTGGCAGCGCGCCCCTCCATGGGCAAGACCTCGTTCGCGGTGAACATCGCCGAGCATGTGGCGCTCAACGAAGGCCTGCCCGTGGCTATCTTCTCGATGGAAATGGGCGCGGCCCAGCTGGCCGTGCGTATCGTGGGCTCCATCGGCCGCGTGAACCAGGGCAACCTGCGTACCGGCAAGCTGACCGACGAGGAATGGCCCCGCCTGACGGAAGCCATCGAGAAGCTGCGCACCGTGTCGCTCCACATCGACGAAACCCCCGGCCTCACGCCCAGCGAACTGCGCGCCAACGCGCGGCGCTTGGCGCGGCAGTGTGGCAAGCTCGGCCTGATCGTGGTGGACTATTTGCAGCTGATGAGCGGCTCCGGTTCATCAGGCTCCGACAACCGCGCCACCGAGCTGGGTGAGATCTCGCGGGGGCTGAAGATGCTGGCCAAGGAGCTGCAGTGCCCGGTGATCGCGCTGTCGCAGCTCAACCGCTCGGTCGAACAGCGCACCGACAAGCGCCCCATGATGTCCGACCTGCGCGAGTCCGGCGCCATCGAGCAGGATGCCGACATCATCATGTTCATCTACCGCGACGATTACTACAACAAGGACTCCAAGGAGCCCAATGTGGCCGAAGTGATCATCGGCAAGCAGCGTAACGGCCCCACCGGCACGGTGAAGCTGTACTTCCAGAAGAACCAGACGCGTTTCGAGAACCTGGCGATGGGTTCTGGAGACGATTACTAGTCAAAATGGGCTGTAGCGCTTGATTTGCAAGCACCTATTGCTATCTAAAACATAGCAAATGTGCTGGCGTGTCACAGCGCTGGCGTCCACCCTAATCCGCGCAACAGCACCAGCCGTACGCACCTGCTGAGGCCCGACACCTGCTCCCCGCTTGTCGCCAAAGGCCCGGCAAACGCGCTGCCGTGCCGCGTGGGCCTGCCAGGCACTTTTCGGCGTTGTCAGCGCGTACAGCAGCCGCAGCCCGCGGCTCTATTGCGTCACTGCCCAGATCAGCAGCCCCAGGCAGGTCGCTCCCAGTACCGTGATCGCCAGGGTGAGGCGCCGGTTGCGCTTGCGCAGGTCTTCCACGGCCCGTATCACCTGCGCGTTTTGCTGCGCAAGTGACTGGATCAGCGCTGCGCCATCGATTTGCTCCTGCTCCAGTTGCCCGACGCGTTCGCGCAGGTGCAGCAGTTGGGTTTCCACAGGCAGGGCGGCCTCTTCACCGGATGCCGCAATGGATGCGGCGCCCGGCGCATCGGCCTTGCCCTTGCGTGTGGTGCCCAGCAGCTTCTTGGCGGCGTTGAGGATCTGGGGCGTGGCCTCGATGACATCGCCCCAGGGCACGAGCTTGAGTGCGGTGACCCAGCCGACCATGGTCAGAGTACCTCGCTGGCAAAGTCGGCCAGGCGCGAGCGTTCACCGCGCGCCAGCGTGATGTGTCCGCTGTGTGGCCAGCCCTTGAAGCGGTCGACGGCAAACGTGAGCCCCGACGAACCTTCGGTGAGGTACGGCGTATCGATCTGCGCCAGGTTGCCCATGCAGATGATCTTGGTGCCCGGGCCCGCGCGTGTGATCAGCGTTTTCATCTGCTTGGGCGTCAGGTTCTGCGCCTCATCGATGATCACGTACTTGTTCAGGAAGGTACGCCCGCGCATGAAGTTCATGCTCTTGATCTTGATCCGGCTGCGGATCAGCTCGTTGGTGGCTGCGCGGCCCCACTCGCCGGCGTTGCCGCCATCGCCCTTGGCTAAAAATTCAAGGTTGTCGTCCAGCGCGCCCATCCAGGGACCCATCTTTTCTTCCTCGGTGCCGGGCAGGAAACCGATGTCCTCGCCCACGCTCACCGTGGCGCGGGTCATGATGATCTCGGTGTAGCGCCGGTCGTCCAGCACCTGCGTGAGTCCCGCGGCCAGGGCCAGCAGCGTCTTGCCAGTACCAGCGGTGCCGGTCAGCGTCACGAAGTCAATCTCCGGGTCCATGAGCAGGTTCATGGCGTAGTTCTGCTCGCGGTTGCGGGTGGTCACGCCCCACACCGCGTTCTTGGCCGAACCGTAATCCTTGAGCGTCTGCAGCACCGCGGTCTTTTCGCGGATCTCGCTCACGCGCGCAAACAGGCTGGGCTCGCCGGGCGCCTCGAAGTACACGAACTGGTTGATCATCAGCTGCGGCACGATGGGCCCGCCGATGCGGTAGTACGTGTGTGCGCCGCTCTGCCAGCTCTCCACATTCTTGCCGCTCTTGGACCAGAAATCCTGTGGCAGGGCCAGCACGCCGGCGTAGAGCAGATCGCCGTCTTCCAGCGTCTTGTCGTTCTGGTAGTCCTCGGCGTTCAGGCCCAGGGCGCGCGCCTTGACGCGCATGTTGATGTCCTTGGACACCAGCACCACTTCCCGTTGAGTGTGCTCCTTTGCCAGGGCCGCGACCACGCCCAGGATCTGGTTGTCGGCCTTGCCCGGGGGCAGGCTGGTGGGCAGGCTGTAGTCCAGTGGTGCGGTCTGGAAGTACAGGCATCCGCCAGCGGCGCGCTGGCCGGTGGAGTCCAGCTTGAGCCCGCGGCCGATGTCGGCACCCTGGACGCCGGCGAGGGCATCGAGCGTGCGGCTGGTCTGGCGGCCATTGCGGGCGACTTCGGTCATGCCCTTCTTGTGACCGTCAAGCTCTTCCAGCACGATCATCGGCAGGAAGATGTCGTGCTCTTCAAACCGGAACAGGCTGGTCGGGTCGTGCAGCAGCACGTTGGTGTCCAGCACGAACAGCTTGGCGGGGCCGCGTGGGCGGCTGGCACGCTTGGTGCGGCCACCTGCCGCTGGCGTGGTGGCCGGAGCCACGGCTTCGGCAACGGACTGCGTGGCTGCCGCAGGTGCCTTGGCGGTGCGGCGGGGCGTGCTGCGTGCAGGTGCTTCGGCGCGTTCCGGGGCTGCCATCGCAGGGGCGGGCGCTGCCGCGCGGCCGCGCGTCTCGACCTGCACCATGCCGCCGCTGGCGGCAGGCATGGAGGCCGACGCAACGCTGTCTGCCTTGCGGCCACTGCGGCCGGTGGCGCTGGAGCGTGCGGGCGCATCGGTTGCCGTCACCTCTGCGGTGTCGGCGGCGGGCTTACGGGGGCGGGCAGTGATCTCGAATGCTTCAGGCGCCAGGAGCGCAGCACGTCGGCTGGGTGCGGGTGGCAGGGGCATGGGTGGCAGGGCCTCGGTCAGTGGGGTGATCAGAAAGCAAAAAGCCGCCTGGAGGCCAAGGCGGCTTTTCGTGTGGGGGCAAGCGTTGCGTGTACCGGCAGCATCGATCCATTATGCCTACAGGCCAAGGCGGAACAGCGCAGGGCGAGTAGGGATAAAACGACAGCGTCTGCCAGACGCAATGAACAGTCAGGCGGCCTTCTTCAGCGCCTTGATGGACTTCACCGCCTTGAGGACGTCATCCACGTGGCCGGGTACTTTCAGGCCGCGCCATTCCTGCACCAGCAGACCATCAGGGCCGACCAGGAAGGTGCTGCGCTCGATGCCCTTGACCTTCTTGCCGTACATGATCTTGTTCTTCACCACACCGAACATGTGGCACATTTTTTCTTCCGTGTCGGCGATGAGTTCAAAGGGCAGTTCCAGCTTTTCCTTGAATTCGTCATGCGACTTCATGTTGTCGCGCGACACACCGAAAACAGCTGCCCCGGCCTTCACGAAGTCCTTGTACTTGTCGCGAAACTGCATGGCCTCCGTGGTGCAGCCAGGGGTATTGTCCTTGGGGTAAAAATAGAGAACGATGACCTGGCCAAGGTGGGAGGTGTTGGAGACCTTGATACCACCGGTCGCGTTGGCTTCAAATTCAGGGAGGGGTTTGTTGACAACGATCGCCATAGCACTTCAATCTCTCAGGTGTAGTCGTTGGTAAGTCGGGGTGTTGGGTGTGTTATTGCTCTTGTGAGTGGCCCCGACCGCAACCCGTGATTTTACCCCGAAACCCCTTCCCGACCAAATGTAAGACAGTGTGTCGGCTCTGTGCCGAGGGGCGCTATGGGCGCCGCGCTGCTCCCCGTCGGTCGGCTGTGCTGTGTCTCAGGCGGAGCTGCTTCGCAGACGGTGACAGAAGGCGAGCGGAATCGGCGATTCGCCCCTCACTCACCTTCCAGCAAGAGCGCCACCACCACAGTGCGGCCTTCGCTGGCGAGGATGTTGTACGTGCGGCAAGCCGCCGCCGTGTCCATGGTTTCGAGGCCCATGCGACGGGCCATCAGGGGGGCGAGCCAGGCCGGAGGCGGAAAGCGGTTGCGCTTGCCGCTGCCGAAGATCACCAGCTCGGCTTCCAGCAGGGCCAGTTGCGCGAAATGCTCGGCGGTGAGGTCCTCGAACCGCGCGCAGGCCCAGGGCTCGCGCGTTCCTTTCGATCCGAGAATGACGCTTTGCGCAATCTTTTCCCCATCCACCGTGATCCATCCCGGCCCGTAGCCGCTGATGGTTTGCGCTTCTGAGCGGTCGGGCTGGAATTTCATGGGGATGGGGTCTTCGGGCGAAGCGTGTAAGGGGTGGCTGGTACAGGCTCGTACAGGCGCTGGCACCCAGGCGCGCTGCTGAACTGTGGTCAAATTATAGGTTTCGCCCCAGTGTGCCCGCCCGTCGGCGGCACAAGGCCCCAGCACCATTGCCAGCGCATGAAAACCGTCCATAAATCCGCCAAGCTCGCCAACGTCTGTTATGACATCCGGGGCCCGATCATGGATGCGGCCAAGCAGATGGAAGAAGACGGCCACAAGATCATCAAGCTCAATATCGGCAACCTGGCCGTGTTCGGCTTCGACGCCCCGGAAGAGATCCAGCAGGACATGATCCGCAACCTGCCCAACTCGGCAGGCTATTCGGACAGCAAAGGGATCTTTGCAGCGCGCAAGGCGGTGATGCACGAAACCCAGAAGCAGGGTATCAAGGGGGTGACCCTGGATGACATCTATCTGGGCAATGGCGCCAGCGAGCTCATCGTGATGGCCACGAATGCGCTGCTGGACACGGGCGATGAGCTGCTGCTCCCATCGCCCGATTACCCGCTGTGGACCGCCGCGGCCAGCCTGTCGGGCGGCACACCGGTGCACTATCTGTGTGATGAGGCCAATGGCTGGATGCCCGATCTTGACGACATCCGCGCCCGGATCACGCCCCGCACCAAGGGCATCGTCGTCATCAACCCCAACAACCCTACCGGTGCGCTCTACTCGGACGAGCTGCTCAAGGGCATTGTCGAGATCGCACGGGCGCACGGCCTGGTGATCTTTGCCGACGAGGTCTACGACAAGGTGCTGTACGACGGCGCAAAGCACACCGCCATCGGCTCGCTGAGCGAGGACGTGCTCACGCTGACTTTCAACTCGCTGTCCAAGAGCTACCGCTCGTGCGGCTACCGCGCCGGCTGGCTGGTGGTGTCGGGCGACAAGAAGCCCGCGCGCGACTACATCGAGGGCCTGAACATGCTCTCGAACATGCGGCTGTGCGCCAATGTGCCGGGCCAGTGGGCCATCCAGACCGCGCTGGGCGGTCACCAGAGCATCAACGAGCTGGTATGCGAAGGCGGCCGTTTGCGCAAGCAGCGCGACCTGGCGTACGAGCTGATCACCGCGATCCCGGGCGTCACCTGCGTGAAGCCGCGCGCCGCGCTGTACATGTTCCCGCGTCTGGACCCGGCCGTGTACCCCATCAAGGACGACCAGCAGTTCTTCCTGGAGCTGCTGCAGGAAACCAAGGTCATGCTGGTGCAGGGCACGGGCTTCAACTGGGCCGCGCCAGACCATTTCCGCATCGTGTTCCTGCCGCATGAGGATGACCTGCGTGATGCCATCGGGCGTGTGGCGCGGTTCCTGGAACAGTACCGCAAGCGCAATCAGGCGCTTGCGGCCTGACCCGTCCCGGGAGCCCTTGCCGTGCGCGCAACCCATGTGAATGTTCGCAGCCTCGGGCGTGCGGGATGGTTGCTGGCATTCGCGATGGTGCCCGCAGGCGCACTGGCTGCCGACCCTGCTGCGGTGAGCTTTTCGCACAAGGACTGGGCCTTGCAGTGCGATAACACCCGTGCCTGCGCCGCGGTGGGTTACCAGGCTGAAAGCGGAGACTCTGAACCCGTGTCGATCCGGCTGACCCGCGCGGCTGGCCCGGGGACTGCGGTGCAGGTCGACCTGCAGGTCTACACCGAAAAAGCCAGCCCGGCGGCTCTCCAGGTCACGGCGGGTAAGTTCAGGCTGACGGGCCTTGATGGCAACAGCCCGCAAGTGCCTGCCGCGCAGGTGCCACGCCTGCTGCAGGAGTTGCTGCGCAGCGAAGAGGCCATCGTGACTGCCGGCAAGGACCGCTGGGTGCTGTCCCTGGCGGGGGCCAATGCGGTGCTGCTGAAAATGGATGAGGTTCAGGGCCGTCTGAACACACCTGGCGCAATCGTGCGCAAAGGCACACAGCCCGAATCCACCGTGCCGCCGGCGGTGCCCGCTCCGGTCGTGAAATCCGTCAAACCCATCCCTGCCCGCAAGGGCGATGCGGCGCTGGCCGGGCCACTGCTGGCCGCTGTGGGCCGTGCCGACCTGGAAGGGCAGTGCAATGGTGGCCTGCCGGATGCGTCTGATGTCAAGGTCCACCGCCTGACCGACCGCAAGCTGCTGCTGGAGGTGCCGTGCGGCATGGGCGCTTACAACTTCAGCAGCCTCCTTTTCATGACCAATGACCGCGCGCCTTACCAGCCCCGGCTGCTGGAGGATGTGGACGGCGAGTTTGACCCCGCCACCGGCGAGGTGCGCTCGGCCATGAAGGGCCGCGGCATTGGCGACTGCTGGTGGATGCGCTCCTGGCGCTTTGATGGCAAGGGTTTTGTGCTGACGGGCGAGCAGGGCGACAGCATGTGCCGCGGGTTCCCCGGCGGCGCCTGGCAACTGCCCGCGTACGTGACCCGGTAGCTGCGGGCCTCCCCGCCCATCTGTATTTACAACGATTTCGAGTTCACAAGAGTTATGACCATGAAACCCATCCAAGTAGGCCTGCTGGGCATCGGTACCGTCGGCAGCGGCGTGTTCAGCGTGCTCCAGCGCAACCAGGACGAGATCAGCCGCCGCGCTGGCCGCGGCATCGAGATCACCATGGTGGCGGACCTGGATGTCGAGCGCGCCAGGAGCGTGGTGGGCGCTGGAGTGCAGGTGGTCAACGATGCGCGCGCGATCATTGCCAACCCCGATATCGACATCGTGATCGAGCTCATCGGCGGCTACGGCATTGCCCGCGCGCTGGTGCTCGAAGCCATCGCCGCCGGCAAGCATGTGGTCACCGCCAACAAGGCGCTGCTGGCCGTGCACGGCACCGAGATCTTTGCGGCCGCATCGGCCAAGGGTGTGATGGTGGCGTTTGAAGCCGCCGTGGCCGGTGGCATCCCCATAATCAAGGCGCTGCGTGAAGGCCTCACGGCCAACCGCATCCAGTGGATTGCCGGCATCATCAACGGCACCACCAACTTCATCCTGTCGGAGATGCGCGACAAGGGCCTGGACTTCGACGTGGTGCTCAAGGAAGCCCAGCGCCTGGGCTATGCCGAAGCCGACCCTACCTTCGACATCGAAGGCGTGGACGCCGCGCACAAGGTCACGCTGATGAGCGCCATCGCCTTCGGCATCCCGGTGCAGTTCGACAAGGCCTACGTGGAAGGCATCACCAAGCTGGGCGCGGCCGACATCAAGTACGCCGAGCAGCTGGGCTACCGCATCAAGCTGCTGGGCATCACCAAGCGCGCCGACAAGGGCGTGGAACTGCGCGTGCACCCGAGCCTGGTGCCCACCAAGCGCCTGATTGCCAATGTGGAAGGCGCGATGAACGCCGTGGTAGTGCAGGGCGATGCCGTGGGCACCACGCTGTACTACGGCAAGGGCGCGGGCAGCGAGCCTACCGCCAGCGCCGTGATTGCCGACCTGGTGGACATTGCCCGCCTGCACACGGCCGACCCTGAACACCGCGTGCCGCATCTGGCCTTCCAGCCGCAGACGCTGAGCGACGCCATGGACGCCCTGCCCGTGCTGCCCATGAGCGAGGTGGTCACCAGCTACTACCTGCGGCTCTCCGTGGCCGACCAGGCCGGCGTGCTCGCCAAGGTCACGGGTTTGCTGGCCGAGGCCGGCGTGAGCATCGACGCCGTGCTGCAGCGCGAGGCCGACGAGGTGGGGGGCGAAGGTTCCACGCAGACGGACCTGATCATCCTCACGCACAACACCCGCGAAGGCACCATGGACGCTGTCATCGCCCAGATGCAGGCCCTGCCCACGGTGCTGGCGCCCATCACGCGCATCCGCAAGGAAGAGCTCAACTGACCGTTGCCGCATCAGTCGCCCGCCCATGATCCCTGCGCAGTGCCATGCCCACCCTCGTTGCCGTGCTGACGCTGGTGGCGCTGCTCAAGCTGTCCGCGGTCGACATGCCGCGCTGGCACCTGGCCTTCTGGTTCGGGGTGCTGGTCACGCTGGCCCTTTCGGGTTCCATGTCGCGGGCCGATGCGTTGCTCAACGGCGCGGGCAGCTTTGCGGCAGCGTGGCTGTATTTCGTGCTCCTCGATCGCACCGACAACCTGCAGGACAAGCCCCTGCACTGGCTGGTGCTGATCGGCGGCTTCGCGGCGCTGATCGCCTCGCGCTTTTACATTGACATCCAGGTCTACGGCATCAGCTTTTGAGCGCAGCATCCGAGACCAGCTACCCACGGGAATTCCCATGAAATACCTCAGCACCCGCGGCCATGCCGACCGCAAGCAGTTCTGCGACATCCTGCTCGAAGGTCTGGCCCCCGATGGCGGCCTGTACCTGCCCGAGCACTACCCGAAGGTGGATGACGCCATGCTCACGCGGCTGCGCAAGGCCTACCACGAGCAGGGCTACGCCGAGCTGGCGTTCCAGGTGCTGTCGCTGTACATCGACGACATTCCTGCGGCCGACCTGAAAGCCCTGTGCGCCAAAACGTACACCGCCGAAGTGTTCGGCACCGGCGAGATCGTGCCTCTGCGCCATCTCGAAGACGGCCTTTGGCTCGAAGCCCTGTCCAACGGCCCCACGCTGGCCTTCAAGGACATGGCCATGCAACTGCTGGGCAACCTGTTCGAATATGAACTCAAGCGCCGCGGTGAGCAGCTCAACATCCTGGGGGCCACCAGTGGCGACACCGGCAGCGCCGCCGAATACGCCATGCGCGGCAAAGAAGGCGTACGCGTCTTCATGACCAGCCCGCACGGCCGCATGAGCGCCTTTCAGCAGGCACAGATGTTCAGCCTGCAGGACGAGAACATCCACAACATCGCCATCGAAGGCGTGTTCGACGACTGCCAGGACATCGTCAAGGCCGTGAGCAACGACCTGGATTTCAAGCGCAAGTACAAGATCGGAACCGTCAACTCCATCAACTGGGCCCGTTTGCTGGCGCAGGTGGTGTACTACTTTGCGGGCTACATCCAGGCCACGGAGACGAACAGCCAGAAGGTCAGCTTCACCGTGCCGTCGGGCAACTTCGGCAACGTCTGCGCAGGCCATGTGGCGCGCATGATGGGCCTGCCCATCCACAAGCTGGTGGTGGCCACCAACGAAAACGACGTGCTCGACGAGTTCTTCCGCACCGGCGTGTACCGCGTGCGGGCCGCGGCCGACACGCACGAGACATCCAGCCCCTCGATGGACATCAGCAAGGCCAGCAACTTCGAGCGCTTCATTTTTGACCTGCTGGGCCGCAACGGCCAGCGCACCAAGGCGCTGTTCAGCGCTGCGTTGCAAACCTACGGCCGGTTCGACCTGAGCGCCGACCCGCTATTCGCCGAGGCCGCCGCCAAATACGGCTTTGAAAGCGGCAGGAGCACGCATGCCGACCGCCTGGCCACCATCCGTGACAACTTCGAGCGCCACGGCGTCACCATCGACACTCACACGGCCGACGGCGTGAAGGTGGCGCGCGAGCACCACCAGGACGCGAGCGTGCCCATGATCGTGCTGGAGACCGCGCTGCCCATCAAGTTTGCCGAGACCATCATCGAGGCGCTGGGCCACGCGCCCGAGCGGCCTGCCAAGTTCGACGGCATCGAAGCGCTGCCCAAGCGCGTGCAGGTGATGCCGGCCGACGTGGAACTGGTCAAGGCCTACATCGAGCGCCACTGCGATTCGGCTGTGGCGTAGCCCGTCAGGGTCGGCTGAAACCGGTTTTTAGATAAAAAATGCCCCACGCGCTTGTCTGGTAAGCGTTGGCAGCTATAAATAGCATAGCTATACAAGGAGCGTTGGATGAAGGTTGCAGGTTTTGCCGGCTTTTCCGGCAGTGGCAAGACCACGCTGGTCGAGCAGTTGATCCCCGAGTTGCGCATGCGAGGGCTGCGCGTCTCGGTGGTCAAGCACGCCCACCACAGCTTTGACGTGGACCACCCCGGCAAGGACACCTACCGTCACCGCGAGGCCGGTGCCTTTGAGGTGGTGGCCGCGTCGGACAAGCGGCTGATGCTGGTGCGCGAGTTCGAGCAGCCTGCCGTGCTCAGCGTGCACCATCTGCTGGCCGAGCTGTACCAGGGCGTGGACTGGGTGCTGGTCGAGGGTTTCAAGGAAAGCGACCTGCTCAAGATCGAGGTATGGCGCCTTCCCGAGGCGGGCCAGACGGCCCGGCCCGTGCGCTACCCCGACGACGACTTTGTGGTGGCCGTAGCCACCGACGCACCGGAACACCTGCCCGTGCGCACGGGCCTGCCGGTGCTCGACCTCAACTCCCCGTCGGCCGTGGCCGACTTCCTGCTGGAGCAGGCCCACCGCTTTGAATACGACTGGGAACTGCACGGTGGCGTGCTGCCTGCCACAGTGCGTTGAGATCGCCTGAGATCCCCCGTTTTCTGCCCACCATGAAGCCTACCCCCAAGCCCCTGAAGCCCCTGGACGATGCCCTGGCCGACCTGCTGGAGCAGGCTGTACCGCTGCCCGGCTGCGACATCGTGACCACCTTCGATGCTGATGGCCGGGTGCTTGCGCAAGACTGCATCTCGGCCCTGCAGGTGCCGCCGCAGGACAACAGCGCGATGGACGGCTACGCCGTGCGCCGCGCCGACGTGACCGCCCCGGGCGCCGAGCTGCCCGTGTCCCAGCGCATTCCCGCCGGCAGTGCAGGCGAGCCCCTGCAGCCCGGCACCGCCGCGCGCATCTTTACCGGCGCCCCCGTGCCCGCCGGGGCCGATGCCGTGCTGATGCAGGAAGACTGCGAAGCGCTCAATGCCGGCCTGGGCGCCAACTCGGGCGATGGTGGCGCGGCCCGGGTGCGCATCAACGCCGTGCCCCAGGCGGGCCAGTGGATTCGCCGCGCAGGCGAAGACGTCACCCGCGGCGCCGTGGTGCTGGCCGCAGGCACGCGCCTGTCGCCGGCCGAACTGGGCCTGGCCGCCAGCATTGGCCTGCACCAGCTGCAGGTGGCGCACCGCCCCAGGGTGGCGCTGTTTTCCACCGGCGACGAACTCGTGATGCCCGGCGATGTGCCGCCCGAGCAGATGCGCCCGGGCGCCATCTACAACAGCAACCGGTTTTTCCTGCGCGCCATGCTGCTGCGCCTGGGCTGCGAGGTCACCGACTTTGGCATCGTGCCCGACCGGCGCGACGCCACCATCGACGCACTGCGACAGGCCAGCAGCGCGCACGACCTCATCCTCACCAGCGGCGGCGTGAGTGTGGGCGAGGAAGACCACATCAAGCCCGCCGTCGAGTCGCTGGGCCGGCTCGACCTGTGGCAGATCGCCATGAAGCCGGGCAAGCCCTTTGCGTATGGCCAGATCCCGCGTGGAGGTGGCACCGCGCATTTCATGGGGCTGCCCGGAAACCCGGTGTCGAGCTTTCTGACATTTGCGCTGCTGGTGCGGCCCTTTGTGCTGCGGTTGCAGGGAGTGCGCGATGTTGCTCCCAAATCCATAGCTGCCACGGCAGACTTCACCTGGGCCCGGGCCGACAAACGCCGTGAATTCTTGCGCGTGCGCCGCCGGGCAGAAGGCGGGCTGGAGCTGTTTGGCAACCAGAGCTCGGGCGTGCTGACCTCGGCCGCGTGGGGCGATGGCGTGGTCGACAACCCGGCCGGCTGCACCATTGCACCCGGCGACACGGTGCAGTACATCGCGTTCTCGGATCTCCTGTCATGACCGGTGGTTGCCACGCTGCGCTGCCGCGTGCGCCAGTCGCCGCATCGGTTTTTGTTTTTGAACGGTAGGGCGATGAAAAAGATCACCGTGCGCTATTTCGCATCCATCCGCGAGGCCGTGGGCGCCGGGCAGGAGGTGGTGGAAACCGCTGCCGCCACGCTGGGCGCGCTGCGCGACGAGCTGATTGCCCGCGGCGGTGCCCACGCTGCCAGCCTGGCACGCGGCAAGGCCGTGCGCATGGCGCTGGACCAGACGCTCAGCGATGAATCGGCCGCGCTGCCGGATGCGGCCGAGGTGGCGTTTTTCCCGCCGGTGACGGGCGGGTAGGCGCGCGGCACCCCAGCTGTACTGCTCCGCCGGCGGGGTGCGAGGCGAGGGCTGAGCAAGTCAACCCGCGCAGCGCGTCTCGGGCAGCCTTGCACGGGCTTGCGCGCGGTCTCAAAGCCCCGCTTGCTTGCGGTGGCGATGCCTGTTTATGAGATGCGCTGGCGCAACTCCCCTTCCGCCACTAGGCCCTGTAGACGCTCGGCAAGCGCCAGGGAGGCCGGCATCATCGGCGCGCGCAGCACATTGCGCATCCAGCCAGCGTGCGCCAGCACGGCCTTCAGCGGTGCGGGGTTGGGCTCGGCAAAGCAGGCCTGCACCCAGGGCAGCAGCCCATGCCACAGCCTGCGCGCCTGCGGCAGATGTCCGGCCTCCAGTAGTCGCACCAGCTCCACGAAGCGTTCGGTTTGCCAGTGCGCGCTGGCTGCGATGGCGCCCGCGCCCCCCAGTGCCATCGTGCTGAAAATCTGCGCGTCTTCGCCGGTCAGCACGGCCAGGCGGCCATCGGCGATCAGCGCCTGGATCTTGGCCATGTCGCCGCCGCAGTCCTTGATGGCGACGATGCGCGGGTGGCGGGCCAGGCTCAGCAGCGTATCAGCGGCCAGCACGGCACCCGTGCGGTAGGGGATGTCGTAGACGATGATCGGCGCCGGGCTGGCATCGGCAATGGCGTTGAACCAGTGCAGCAACCCGTCTTGCGACGGCCGGATGTAGTGCGGCGCCGGCACCAGCACGCCCGCCAGCTGTGGGTATGCCGCCAAAGCCTGTACCTGTTCTAACGTCTGGCCCAGGTGGTAGCCGGATACGCCCATCACCACGGGCAGGCCCTGGGCGGCCTGCAGCACGGTCTCCAGCACCTGCAGCTGCTCGGCCTTGGACAGCGCTGCTGCCTCGCCGGTCGAGCCACAGGCGACCAAGCCTGACACGCCTGCGGACCGCATGCGTTCGGTAAGCGCTGCCAGGGCGATGTGGTCCACGCTGCCGTCGTCCAGAAACGGCGTGACCAGGGCGATCCACAGGCCGCGAAAGCGTGGTTCGGCAGACGCTAGGGTTGCCATGGGCGCGGCGGGAAAGATGGAGGAGAGGGCGGAAACAGTCATGGTGCAGCAAGTCCTTTGCGGGTTCGACCAGTGGAAGAACCGTCAGGGTGTGCGCACGAAGGGCCGCGAGGGCAGGGGGCCGGGGGCTGTCTGTCTGCCAGGTGGTTCCGTCGCTCATCCGGACGGAACCACAGCTCCGGTCAGATGAGCTCTGGTTTTTTGGTTTTGCCTGCGCACTGCGCTGCCACCACGGGGGTGTTGGCAGTCTGAGGAGTGCGGTGCGCGGGCATGGCGGCCAGTATAGGCGGGGCTGTTGACATGCCGTGTACCTGCGAGGGTAAGCCGTGGCGGGCGTGTTCAGCCCGCAACAGTGCCTTGCGGCCCGGCATCCGGCGCGGGAGCCGGCAGGTCCGGGCACTGCCAGTTCAGCAGCTCGGCCAGGCGGGTGACGATCCAGGTGGCCTCGGCCACCGACACGCCCGACTCGGCGGTGCACAACCCGGCATGGATGCGCCGCAGGATCTCGGCCTCGGACGGTGCCTGCACGTGGTAAAGCGTCTGCGCATGCTCGACCAGGTGGCCAGCCAGGTCTTCGCACAGCTCGTAGCGCGTGCGCACCGTGGCGGCTTTCTCGTTCAGGCGGCCACGCGCGTCGGTGTACACGGCCATGAACGATGGCGGCACGTGGATCTGGTTGTCGTCTTCGTACATCGGGTTGCGGCGTGATGGCGTGGCGGGCGCTTCAGTCTGGGGTGAACAGACGCTCAAAGCGTGCCTGATCGGCGGGCAGCTCGAAGGTTACGACCTGGCCCATCTTCATGTCGGACAGGCGGCAGGCCCCAAACAGCGTGGTCTTGCCCGCCAGGTCCATGCTGGGCAGGTCGATCAGCGCGTACGGGTACGGCACGAACACCTGGTGCGCGAACACATCGCGCGTGGCGTTGCGGGGCGACGGGTACAGCTTGTAGAGGGCGGTCTCGATGGTCTGGGTGGCCATGGGTGTGGGTGCAATGTGCGGCACAGCCCGCGGTGCGGGCAAGGTGCGGGTACAGTGCGGCGATCCTACCGACAATTGCTGTCGACAACCGCAGCTTCAACCCATGTCCAGAAACAAAAGCGAGTGGCCCGCCAAGGTGATGGCCCTCATCCAGGGCGGCAACGTGGCTGCCGCCATTGCCCAGATCAAGGTGGCGCCCACGGTGGGCGACATCACGCGGCTGCAGGCCCTGGCGGCCCGGCTGCCGCCTACACCGGCCCACATCCAGCTGCACAAGGTGCTGGAGGAAGAGCGCGCCATGCTGGCCGCGCCGCGCCTGCATCGCTCGCCATAACCCCGGCCCCCCCCCGGCCCCCGCCTGCCGCCGTTCGTTTTGCCTATCTCCCAGTCTTGCCATGAGCCAGCCCCGTGTTTCCATCCAGACCGAAGACTTCGACCTGAGCCGCGAGATCGCGGCGCTGCGCCAGGGCCAGCCTGGCGTGGGCGCCGTGTGCAGCTTTGTGGGCACCGTGCGCGACCGCAACGAGGGCGACGCCGTATCGACCATGGAGCTGGAGCACTACCCCGGCATGACCGAAAAATCCATCGAGGCCATGGTGGACGAGGCCTTCCGGCGGTTTGACATCTTCGGCGCGCGCGTGATCCACCGTGTGGGGCTGCTGCAGCCGCTCGACCAGATCGTGCTGGTGGCCGTGACCAGCGCGCACCGCGGCCAGAGCTTTCAGGCCTGCGAGTTCCTGATGGACTACCTCAAGACGCAGGCGCCGTTCTGGAAAAAGGAGCAAACGCCCGGTGGCGCACGCTGGGTGGACGCCCGCGTGAGCGACGACGCGGCACTGGCGCGCTGGGGCATTGTGGCCAGCAATGCATAGATTTGTGGTCGCAGGGCGGTTTTCAAGCCAAATAGGCCGATAGCGCACGTAAATCAATGTCTGGTAGCTATGAAAAGTATAGCAAACGAGATGTAGCAACCTGCGCGCGTTGCTGACACAGGTCAATCCCCCGATGCGGGCGCTGCCTTGAAATAAGGCAGCGCCCGCCCCACGTGCTGGGTAATTCGGAGGACTTAGACCATGCGTCTCGACAAATTCACCACCAAGTTTCAGGAAGCTCTGGGCGATGCGCAGAGCATTGCGCTCGGCCATGACCACGCCTACATCGAGCCCGTGCATGTGCTGCTGGCCATGCTCAAGCAGGACGACGGCCCCAAGGCGCTGCTGCAGCGGGCGGGCGCCAACGTACCCGGCCTGACGGCCGCGGCCGAGGCCGCCGTCAAGCGCCTGCCCCAGGTGCAGGGGCACGACCAGGTGCAGGGCGGGCCCGAGCTGGGCCGCGTGCTGCAGGCCACCGAAAAAGAAGGCATCAAGCGTGGTGACCAGTTCATTGCCAGCGAGCTGTTCTTGCTGGCGCTGATCGACAGCAAGGGCGAAGCCGCCCAGATCGCCAAGGACAACGGCCTGACCCGCAAAAGTCTGGAGGCCGCCATCACCGCCGTGCGCGGCGGCCAGAAGATGGACAGCGCCGAGGCCGAGGGCCAGCGCGGCGCGCTGCAAAAGTACTGCATGGACCTGACCGAGCGCGCCCGCGCCGGCAAGCTCGACCCCGTGATCGGCCGCGACGACGAGATCCGCCGCGCCATCCAGGTGCTGCAGCGGCGCAGCAAGAACAACCCGGTGCTGATCGGCGAGCCCGGCGTGGGCAAGACGGCGATTGTCGAAGGTCTGGCCCAGCGCATCGTGGCGGGCGAGGTGCCCGAGTCGCTCAAGAACAAGCGCGTGCTCAGCCTCGACATGGCTGCCCTGCTGGCCGGCGCCAAGTACCGCGGCGAGTTTGAAGAGCGACTGAAAACCGTGCTGAGCGAGCTGGCCAAGGACGAGGGCCAGACCATCGTCTTCATTGACGAGCTGCACACCATGGTGGGCGCCGGCAAGGGTGAGGGCGCGATGGACGCGGGCAACATGCTCAAGCCCGCGCTGGCGCGTGGCGAGCTGCACTGCGTGGGCGCCACCACGCTCGACGAGTACCGCAAGTACATCGAAAAAGACGCTGCGCTGGAGCGCCGGTTCCAGAAAATTCTGGTGGGCGAGCCCAGCGTGGAAGCCACCATCGCCATCCTGCGCGGCCTGCAGGAAAAGTACGAGGCGCACCACGGCGTGGAGATCACCGACCCGGCCATCGTGGCCGCGGCCGAGCTCTCTAACCGCTACATCACCGACCGTTTCCTGCCCGACAAGGCGATTGATCTGATCGACGAGGCCGCGGCCAAGATCAAGATCGAGATCGACTCCAAGCCCGAAGCCATCGACAAGCTCGACCGCCGCCTGATCCAGCTGCAGATCGAGCGCGAAGCCGTGCGCCGCGAAAAGGACGAGGCTTCGCAAAAGCGCTTCGGCCTCATCGAGGAAGAGATCGAGCGCCTGCAAAAGGAAATTGCCGACCTGGAAGAAATCTGGACCAGTGAGAAAGCCCAGGCCCAGGGCTCGGCCCAGGTGCGCGAGGAGATAGAGCGCATCAAGCTGCAGATTGTCGAATTCACCCGCAAGGGCGATCTGACCAAGGTGTCCGAGCTGCAATACGGCCGCCTGCCCGACCTGGAGCGCAAGCTCAAGGAAGCCCAGGCCAAGGAAGACGGCAAGGACGGCGCATCGACCCCCAACCGCCTGCTGCGCACCCAGGTGGGCGCGGAAGAGATCGCCGAGGTGGTGAGCCGCGCGACGGGCATTCCGGTGTCGAAAATGATGCAGGGCGAAAAGGACAAGCTGCTGCAGATGGAAACCAAGCTGCACGAACGCGTGGTGGGGCAGGAGGAAGCGATTGCCGCCGTGGCCAACGCCATCCGCCGCTCGCGCTCGGGCCTGTCGGACCCGAACCGGCCTACGGGCTCGTTCCTGTTCCTGGGCCCCACGGGCGTGGGCAAGACCGAGCTGTGCAAGGCGCTCGCAGGCTTCCTGTTTGACAGCGAAGACCACCTGGTGCGCATCGACATGAGCGAGTTCATGGAGAAGCATTCGGTGGCCCGCCTGATTGGCGCGCCGCCCGGCTACGTGGGCTACGAGGAGGGCGGCTACCTGACCGAAGCCGTACGCCGCAAGCCCTACAGCGTGCTTCTGCTCGACGAGGTGGAAAAGGCCCACCCCGATGTGTTCAACGTGCTGCTGCAGGTGCTGGACGATGGCCGCCTGACGGACGGCCAGGGCCGCACGGTGGACTTCAAGAACACCGTGATCGTGATGACGAGCAACATCGGCTCGCACCTGATCCAGGCCATGGTGGGGCAGGACTATGAGGACATCAAGGATGCGGTGTGGGGCGAGCTCAAGAACCATTTCCGCCCCGAGTTTTTGAACCGCATCGACGAGACCGTGGTGTTCCACGCGCTGGATGCTGCGCATATCGCGTCCATCGCCAGGATCCAGCTGCAGCTGCTGCAAAACCGGCTCGCGAAGATGGATTTGGAGCTGCAGGTGTCCGACGCTGCATTGGCAGAATTGGCCAAGGTGGGGTTCGACCCCGTGTTCGGTGCGCGACCGCTCAAGCGGGCCATCCAGCAGCGCATCGAGAACCCGCTGTCCAAGCTGCTGCTGGAAGGGCGCTTTCCGCCCAAGAGCACGATTGCGGTCACGGTCAATCCGGTGCTGGAGCCGGGGGTGTTCCAGTTTGCATAAGGGGTTGCTACCCGTGTGCGGTAAGGTGGCGCGGTGGCGGGCAGGCCCGCTACGCGCATGTTGAACAGGAGGTTTCGCTTGAATGACTTTGTTGCCGGGATCGCCCGGTTGCTGATGTGGCTCATCGCCGCGGCTGCCGGCCTGGTGCTGTTTGCGAGCCTTCTGCTGGCCACGCTGGTGCTGGCTGCGGCCTGGGGCCTACGGGCGGGATGGGCGCGCCTCACAGGTCGTCCGGTCAACCCGTGGGTGATGCGCATGGACCCGCGCACCGGGTTTGGAACGGTGTTCCGCTCTGCGCGCTGGTCGGCTGACGCCCAGTCTGCCCGGTCCGCCCCGGTAACGCCGGATGACGCGGGTGCCACCGCCTCGCCCTCGCGCCGCGGCGGCGTGTTGCCAGGTGTGCAAGAGGTGACGGACGTCGAGCCGCGACAGGTTCGGTAGCGCCCTTCGCAGACTCCCTACAGACCGCCCGGCTTCACAGCCTGCTGGCGGTCTTTTTGATTCGCCCTGTTGCGCCCTGCGTGTTCCGGGGCCTCTTCTATGATGCAGCCATGACACCCGCCGACATCCATTCCCATTTCGAGCTCCAGCGCCAGGCCAGCCGCGAACACGTCGATGTGCCCCTGCTGGTACGCCGCGAGCGGCTGCTGCGCATACGCAAGCTGCTGGATGAAAACGGCCCCGTGCTGGCCGCGGCTGTGCAGGCCGACTTCGGCATGCGCTCGCCGCGCCTCACGGAGGTGGCAGATTTCCTGGTACTGCGCACCCTGCTGTCGCACACCCTTAAGCATCTGGCCAGCTGGACGAGGCCGCAGAAGGTGCGCACCCCGCTGCATCTTCAGCCCGCGCAGGGCTATATCCACCGCCAGCCGCTGGGCGTGGTGGGCGTGATCTCGCCGTGGAACTACCCTGTGCAGCTGGCACTGGCGCCCGCCATCACGGCCCTGGCCGCCGGCAACCGTGTGATGCTCAAGCCCAGCGAGCTCACGCCGCACACGTCGGCCCAGCTGGCGCGGCTGGTGGCCCAGTTCTTCACGCCCGATGAGTTCTGCGTGGTGCAGGGCGACGCCAACCTGTCGGCGCTGTTTGCATCGTTGCCCTTTGACCACCTCGTGTTCACCGGCTCCACCGCCGTGGGTCGCAAGGTGGCGCAGGCGGCGGCCCAGCACCTCACACCCACCACGCTGGAGCTGGGCGGCAAGTCACCCTGCATCATCGACGGCCACTGCGACATTCAGGACGCCGCCCTGAAGATCGCTCACGGCAAGCTGCTCAATGCCGGGCAGACCTGCATTGCCCCCGACTACGTGCTGCTGCCGCGCGGGCGCGAGGCCGAGTTTGCGCAGGCCTACCGGGCGGCGGTGGCGCGGCTGTTTCCCACCATCGAGGGCAATGGCGACTACGCCTCCATCATCACGGCGCGCCACCACGCGCGGCTTCGCACCATGCTGCAGCAGGCGCAGACGCAGGGCGCCGAGGTGCAGGTGATCGACCCCACCGAAGGCAAGCCACAAGTCACCACACAAGGCACACTGGGCGACGGGGCCAGCCGCCAGATGCTGCCGGTGCTGGTGTTTGGTGCCACGTCTGGCATGCAGCTCATGCAGGAAGAAATCTTCGGCCCGGTGCTGCCGGTCATTGCCTACGAGAAGCTGGACGACGCCATTGCCCACATCAACGCCGGGCCGCGCCCGCTGGCGCTGTACTGGTTCGGCCAGAGCGAATCGGTGCGCGACGATGTACTGCGCCGCACCGTGAGCGGGGGCGTGACGGTGAACGACACGCTGATGCACATCGCACACGACAACCTCCCGTTTGGCGGTGTGGGCGACAGCGGCTGGGGTGCGTACCACGGCGAGCAGGGCTTCCTGCGGTTTTGCCACCAGAAGTCGGTGCTGGTGCAGTCGCGCTGGTCGATGGGTTCGCTGTTCTATCCGCCGTACGGCCCGCGCTTCGATCAGCTCATGGGGATGCTGCGCCGCTGGCTGTAGCTACGGGTCCGTCTTCAGCCAGGGGGGCGGGCGCGGAGTCGTATTCGTACTCCGGCAGCTGTCCGGTCATCAGCCGCACCATGGCTTCGCGCAGCTGGCCGGTGGAGACCGGCTTGTGCAGGAGGTAGGCAGAAGCGGTCTGTGCATCGCGCAGCCGCTGGGGCGATGTATCGCCCGTCATGATGATGCCCGGCACATGTGTGCCCAGATAGGCACGCAGCGCCTGCAGCACCTGCTTGCCCGTCTCTTCGTGCCGCAGGCGAAAGTCCGTGATGATGAGGTCTGGCGTGAGGTCCTCCAGGCGCTCCAGCGCATCGGTGCCCGACTCTGCCGTGATGCACTGGCAGCCCCAGCTGTGCAGCAGTGACTGCATGCCCAGTCGCACGGTTTCATCGTCATCCACGGCCAGCACCCTCAGGCCCACCAGAATGCGCGCATCCAGCGGTGTTGTGATGTGGTCGTCCAGGGCACCCTGCCAACGGTCAAGCCACAGGCGAAAAACCGAACCACGGCCGGGAATGGACCGCACTTCCACCGAGGTATGCATCTCGCGGACCAGCCTTTGCACGATGGCCAGGCCCAGGCCCAGCCCCTTGCGCCGGTCGCGTTCAGGGTTTCCGAGCTGGTGGAACTCCTTGAAGATGTCCTCCCAATGCGCTTCGGGGATGCCCGCTCCGGTGTCCCACACCTCCAGCGCCAGGCGTTTACCGCGGGTGCGGCAGGCAATCAGCAGCCCGCCGCGCGCGGTGTACCGGATGGCGTTGGAGATGAAGTTGTGCATCACCAGCCCCACGAGGGAGCGATCGGCAAAGGCAGCCGCCGACGTTTCGCGCGTGCGGTAAACCAGGCCCGCGGCATCGGCTTGCACACCGAATTCCTGCTCCAGCACGGTCAGCAGCGGCTGCACGGCAAAAGCCTCGGGCCGGACCTTGACCACGCCTGCTTCCAGCCGCGAGTAATCGAGCAGCGTCGTGAGCATCTCGGCCGCCGCACCGGATGCGGCGTGGGCGTGGCCCAGCACCGTGCGCTGGTGGTCGTTGAGCGGACTGCGCTGCAGTGATTCGAGAAACAGCCCCATGGCATGCAACGGCTGGCGCAGGTCGTGGCTGGCTGCGGCCAGAAAACGCGACTTGTCGCGGTCGGCACGCTCTGCAGCCTGCTGCGCGGCCAGCGCACGGTGTGATTCGGCCCGCAGCTCGGTCACCAGGCGGTTGTTCTCCAGCATGAGCGCGATGCTGCGCCGCGTGGCGCGGTCTGCCGTACCCGCCTGCATGCAGGTCAGGGCGTAATACACGCCAGTCAGGAACAGCGCGGGCCACATCGCGGGGCCTCCGGCCAGCGCGATCGACAGCATCACGCCGCCGATGGCGCAACTCAGGTACGCCATGTAGGCGCGGTACAGCGGCGCACCCAGCCCCAGCGCGCCCGACGACACGGTACTGATGATGCCGATGGCATAGACCACGCTGTCGGCGGTGCCCCAGTACAGCACCACATAGCCCAGGCTGCCCCAGCTGATGCCCATGAGCGCCATGCAGGCCACCAGCTTGGCCGCTGCGCGCGCGGGCGGGTCGGTAAGGGGCGAGATGCCACGCACGGAAAGGTACACACCGCACACCACTGCAGCATGGGCGATGAGCCATAGGGTGACCATGTCCGTGTCGGCCACGCGTGCCATCACCCACAGCGTGCCGAACGCCGTGGCGAGCGAGGCCAGCAGCGTCATCGGGAAGTTCTGCCGCAGCAGGGTCACCTGCTCGCGCAGCACCTCGTCGGGTTCGCGCCCGGGCCAGCTCCAGCGCGTGCCGGAGCCAGTCGCGGGAGTCGCGGGCGCCGCGGGGGCAGGTTCAGGTGGCGTCATGGAACTGCGGAGTGCACAGCCCCATGCGCTGTGCCGTCAGCAGCGCTGCGCTGCGGCTGTTTACGCCCAGCTGGGCAAAGATGGCGGCCACATGCACACGCACGGTGTTCTCGCTCAGACCCAGGTCGCGCGCAATCACCTTGTTGGGCTTGCCGGTGCACAGCAGTTCCAGCACATCAAGCTGGCGCGCCGTGAGCGTCGGCGTACCGGCAGGCCGAGCGGTACCGGCACTGGCCGCGCCCCCGAGCGGAACGGGAAAGCACGGCTGCCCTGCCAGCGCCAGCGTGATGGCGTTCAGGATGTCATCCCCGCTGGCGGACTTGAACAGGAAGCCGTCTGCGCCGCGCAACCAGGCCTCATGCACCGCATCGGGCGCCACGCTGGCCGACACCAGCACGATGCGCGCTCTGGGGCAGTGCTGGCGGAGCAGGCGCAGGCCATCGAGGCCGCTCATGCCGGGCATCTGGATATCCAGCAGCACCAGGTCAATGTCTGCGCGCGACTGCGCGCAGGCGTCTGCTACCGAGCCTGCTTCCGCGATGGCGGCCACCTCGGGGTGGTCCTCCACGATCAGGCGCAGTCCGGTGCGAAACAGGGTGTGGTCATCCACAAGCAGAAGACGGGCAGGCATACAGCAAGTATTGCGCACAAACCGCTGTTGCCCACTAGTCCATTTGTGCGATGGACGCCCGCCAGGCCGCTTTCTAGACTTTGTCCAGGCATTGCGAAACGTGTCCCTGCACAAACGGCAATGCACCCGCCCAGCGTCGCCACCCCAGCCCTGCTTTCAAAGGTTCATCCCATGTCGGTCAATGCCCTGGTCCATGCCTGCACGCCATCGTCGATCGAAACGCCGCCGCCCCATCGCGCCGAGCGGCGGGGCATGGTGGCTGGTGGCCAGCCGCATTGCCCTACCGGCGTGGGCGGCACCACGGTGGCAGGTCTTCTGGAGCTGCACTGCGCCCCGGCACTGCGCGCACCGCACCTGGCCCATGCGCCCGCTGTGGTGGTCGAGCGGCTGGATGCACAGGCGGGCACCTGGCAGATGTCGCTGGACGAGGGACGCAGCTGGAGGCCTGTGCGCACCGACCTCGTCAACCGTCCGGGCAACATGGGCCTGGCCCTGGACCGCACGGCGCGGCTGCGCGTGCTGCCGTTCAGCGGCCACCGCGTGCCGGGGGTGCGGCTGTCGCTGCATGCCGTGCAGCGCAGCCACGGGGCTGAAAGCGGCAGCTACCGGGCTTACTCCTGCGAGGAGCGCGACGAGCATGAAGAGGGCTCGGCCACCATTGCCCTCGTGCTGACGATGGGCGCCATCAATGGGACCCCACCTGCCGTGCATGTGCCGCGCCCGCGCAACAAGCGGGCGCTGGTCAAGCACGCTGCGCTGGCTGCAGCGGCTGCCACATCGGCCGCCGCAGGGCAGGGTGGTGCGGGTACAGCCCAGGGGGCTGCTGCATAGCCCGGTGCGGTCTGCGCTGATGTGGCCTTGGTCCGCCCACTGTGTTGGGTTGGGCGGCGCAGCGTCAAGGCCGCTGCGGTAGCCATGGCGTCATGTGCGTTGGGGTGCAGGTCTTCTGATTTTCCGGGCTTTTCCGCCACATCCTGATAGTCATCTGTGCACGGCAGCAGCCCCGGACGCATTGCGCGTGCGCGGACCTGCACGGGCGGCAGGCACAAGCCGTGAGCGGTGTGGCGCGCGCCCAGTGCTACGACTGCGACTGCGGGCCCCGGGGGCCGTCGCCAGAGGGGGCAAAAACCGTTTGCGGCGACAATGCCGGTCCTTTCGTTTTTTCATTCCCCGTTTTCGTTCGGTTTTCCCATGTCCAGTATCCAGGTTCGTCCCGCTACGCTTCGCGATGCCAAAGCCATCGCCCAGATCCACACCGTCTCTGCCCAAGAGGTTTACAAGGGGCTGGTGCCAGACGAGCAGCTGAAATCCATGTCGGTTGAAAAGCGCCAGGCTTACTGGCGCGAAGCCATTGAATATTGCGAGCCCCAGGTCCAGGTGGCCGTGGACGGCGAGAAGATCGTCGGCTTTGTGGGCTACGACCGCTCGCGCGATGAAAAGTCCCGCCCCACCACGGGTGAGATCTGGGCCATCTATGCCGCTCCCACGCACTGGAGCCAGGGCGTAGGCCTGGCCCTGTGGGACGCCGCCCGCGACGGCCTTCAGGAAGAAGGCTGTACCAACGTGACCGCCTGGGTGCCGCTGCGCAACGAGCGCGCCATCCGTTTCCACGAGCTCGCCGGCTTCAAGCGCGAGCTTTCCACGGCCAAGACGGCCGTGGTGGGTGGCGTGAAGATCGAAGAAGTGCGCCTGAAGCGCCCCATCAACTAACCCGGTATTGCACATGATCGAATGGAGCCATCAGGGCCAGAATCGACAAGCCCTGTGGCGCTCCGAAAGCGGCGCACCGGCACCTCGCCGCATTGTGGTGGCGGATGACACGCTGGCGGCGGACACCGCCTTCCGCATGGCCTGTGAAGGCACGGGCCTGCTCTGGCAGGGCGACTTCCAGAACGCCCGCATGCTGGTGCAGGCGCTGATGCGCCGCATCGACACACGCGGCAGCAAGCCGCGCAAGGCAGCCGCCGCCAAGGCGGCACAAAAGGCCGCTGCGGCCACACCTGCCGAGACATTCCACCTGCACCGGCAGGCGCAGTCGCAGCGCGCCCGCGTGCTGGCGTCGGTGCTGATTCCGCTCGATGGCGACTACGGCATTGCCTTGCGGCGCGCGCCCGACCTGCGCCAGGCCTGCACCGAGGCGTGGGGCCCTGCCGATGGCAAGCCTTCTGTGGCCACGCTGCGCGAGCTGCTGGGCCTGGTGGGCGCGCACGAGTGGCGCAAGAAGGGTGTGGAAGTGCCTGCCCTGGGGGAAGCGCCGAACAACCGCATCCACCCGTACTACGGCGTCTTCTCGCCTGTGCGCGGCGAGTATGTGGACCTGGTGGCGGCCACGCCCCTGCCCGCCAGCACGCTGGCGTTTGACATCGGTGCGGGCACCGGCGTGCTATCTGCGGTGCTGGCCCGCCGCGGCGTTCAGCGTGTGGTGGCTACCGAGCTGGACCCGCGCGCGCTGGCGTGCGCCCGTGAGAATTTGCAGCGCCTTGGCGTGGCAGCCAAGGTCGAAGTGGTGCAGGCTGACCTGTTCCCGGATGGCCGTGCTCCGCTGGTGGTGTGCAACCCGCCCTGGGTGCCTGCACGTGCCAGCTCGCCCATCGAGCGTGCCGTGTACGACGAAGGCAGTGCCATGCTGCGCGGGTTCCTGTCGGGTCTGGCTGCCCATCTCGAACCAGGCGGTGAAGGCTGGCTGATCCTGTCGGACTTGGCCGAGCACCTGGGACTGCGTCCGCGTGCGCAGTTGCTCGAATGGATTGCCGGGGCGGGGCTGGTGGTTCTGGGCCGCCAGGATGTGAAGCCCCGCCATGGCAAGACGGTCGATGTGACGGATGCGCTCCACGCTGCGCGTGCGGTCGAAGTCACCTCGCTGTGGCGCCTGGCCGCTGCTACCTAGGGAGCCTCTGCACGCATCAGCGCACCGTGCCCATGCGGTCATGGTCGGTCTGCTGCGCAAGCAAATACTCGCAATGGCTGGGCTACCGCTGCGTTTTGCGCCATGCAGCCCATCCCGATACGCAGCGCTCTTTCACCGCCTGATTCGTGCACAGCGTCCCTGGCCGCCCTGCGTGGCCAGGCGCACCGACGTCACGCTCGTCCCGCATATGTACGTGCATTGATTGACGTGTTTGCTGCGCAACGTCATGCCACCAGGCTGGCAGGCAGCGTATTGATGACGCCCCCTGTGTGGTCCTGTACCCGCGGGTGTCTGGCCGCCGCTGCAGCCCGCTGGCGCAGTGACGGCTGCTCGGTGCGGGGAAGCAACTGGTCCAGCCGCTCGCGCAGTGTGGCGGCGCGTTCGGCACCGGCAGCCATCGCCACTTCTTCAAACATCGCCTCTCCCACATCCACCATGCTGGTGGCGTCGCGGGCCGCGCGCAGTGCGTTGCGGAAGTGCTCTGCCAGCACCGGATCGCGGCGTGCAAACAGGCGCTCGCAGGTGTCAAACAGGTACATGCGCGCGCCTGCCAGTGACCGAAGCGTTGGGTCGGGTTGTCCGGGGCTGAGCACCATCTCGGCCGCTTGTGGCATGGCTGTGACGCCCGGCAGGCCCTGCTGCATGGCTGCATGGCCCGCTGGTGCGGTGAAAGGGTGGTCGGCCTGATGGATGGCCGGTTTGCTCAGGTAGCCTTGGTCCACGAGCTGCTCGACCATCTGGGCACCCAGGCCGTGGTACATGGCTTGCAGGTCATGCAGGGGCTTGCCATCGGCCAGCAAGAGCAGGGATCGCTCGCGCAGGCTCAGGGTGCGAACCCCGGGCGAGAGTTCGAGTCGTGCTTTTTCGGTGCGTTGCAGCAGCATGGCGGTTCCTGGGCAGATGCAGCCTGCCATTGCAATGCCTTGCCATGACGCCGTGATGACCGGCTGCAGCACAATACCCGGCTGGGCCGCAGCCATCGCTGCTGACCGATATGCCCTGCGCGAATTTGCTATCAAAATAATAGCAATGGAGGCAATAAATCAGAGGGATACAGCCGGTTTTTATCAAATTCTGGCTGTAAACGGACTTTTTGCCGGTGGTGGTGTGCCTGGCGCTGTCACGGTGCCCCACACCTGCTTGTTCTGACGGATTGAACCCATGAGCCTGCTGCTGGCCCCGATGGAGGGGCTTCTGGATTTTGTGCTGCGCGACGTGCTCACCCGCGTGGGCGGGGTAGACCGCTGCGTTTCGGAGTTCATCCGCATCACCGGCACGTTGCTGCCCGACAAGGTGTTTCTGCGCTACCTGCCCGAGCTGCGCAACGGCAGCCGCACGCTGGCTGGCGTGCCGGTGCGTGCACAGCTGCTCGGCTCGGACCCGGTCTGCATGGCAGAAAACGCAGCCCGCCTGGCGGCGCTGGGCCCGGAGGGGATCGACCTGAACTTCGGCTGCCCGGCCAAGGTGGTCAACCGGCATGGCGGCGGCGCTGCACTGCTGCAGGAGCCCGAGCGCATTGCCGCGGTGGTGGCAGCAGTTCGGCGCGCCGTGCCAGCGCACCTGCCGGTGTCCGCCAAGATGCGGCTGGGTTACAACGACCACGGCCTGATGCGTGAGTGCGCACAGGCCATGGAATCGGGCGGCGCAGCAGAGCTGGTGGTGCACGCGCGCACCAAGGCCGATGGCTACCGACCCCCTGCGTATTGGGAGCACATCCCTGCCATCCGCGCTGCGGTGCGCATACCGGTGGTGGCCAACGGCGAGATATGGACGGTGGCCGATGCGCTGCGTTGCCGGGCCGTATCGGGCTGCGATGCGCTGATGCTGGGCCGGGGCATGGTGGCCGACCCGGGCCTGGCCCTGGCGATCCGCGCCGCGGATGCAGGGCGTCGCGATGAGGTCACGGTCGTGTGGAACGACCTGCTCCCGTACATCGCCGCGTTCTGGCAACTGGTGTGCGACGACCTGGAACCGCGCCAGCGGGCAGGGCGCCTCAAGCAGTGGCTGAATTTGCTGCGGCGCCGTTTCCCCGAAGCCGAGCAGGCTTACCAGGAAGTGCGCACGCTCACGGACCAGCGGGTCATCAGCGCCTGGGTGGCAGCCCGGCAGGCCTGATTGCAGGGGCAGGGCTGAGCCTGTGGGGCCGCAGTGCCCGGTCGCGGTGCGCCCGGGTTCTGCAGCGTTTGCGGTGGGCGGCAGGCTACAGAAGGTGATCGGGTGCCAGCGGTCCAAGCAGCATCAGCATCAACCTAAGGGGCATGCTGGCATCGGGCTCGGTGATCGCATCCTCGCGTCCGCTACCTTCGGGCGCCCGCCATACCAGCCGGTTTCCTGTGGGGTCCAGCTCGACCCGCCAGGCGGCTGTTTTCAGCGCAGCCTCGATCTGGCTTGTGGCGCGGGCAGAAAGGCTTTGGCTGCGGATGAGCAAGGCGATCTCTGTGTTTTGCCGCTGCGAGCGGATGTCAAGGTTCATCGAACCCACGGCCAAAAGCCTGCCGTCCAGCACCAGCAGCTTTGAATGCAGCATGGCCCGGGATGCACCGGGCCCACCGTCTTCATCAGCAGCCTTGGACCTGCCTGCGCTGCCGCCCATGCTGCCGGTGGATCCGAGGCTGCCGCGCAATTCCGCTGGCAACTCGCTGCGCATTTCGAACAGTTCCACGCCCATCGCAAGCAAATCGGGTCTGTGGCGCGCGTAACCTGCATGGGCAATGGGCGCATCGTTGGATGCGAGCGAATTGGTCAGCACCCGCACCCGCACCCCCCGGGCGCGGGCGTCTGCGAACGCCTGTTTCATGTCCAAGCCAGGCACAAAGTAGGGCGACACTATGAGCACATCGCGCCGCGCGTGCCCCATCAGCTGCAACAGGCCGTCCACGACGGTCTCGCCGTCCTGTCCTTGTTCCGGCGACCCCGCGTTGGCCGGTGGCTGGGTTTCGTGGGCTTTCACGGAGCTGCGTTGCAGAAGGCGTCTGGCCGGAGCAGGCAGCGCGGTTTGTGATGGGCTGACCACTGCCTTGGACGGCGGCTCGATGGCCGTAGTGGCCGTCGGAGCGGCCTGCACAGCTACTGTGCTAGCCGCCGCCGCGCCCGGGGGCGGCAACGTAGTCTCTCTGGAGGGCGCTCCATCCGGGCGGCCACCTTCTGCCATGCTGCCCTCGGCTTGGCCGCTAGTGGCAGCTGCATCGGCAAGGTATGAGCCTGCACCAGTGTTATCAGTCGGAATCTTTGCGGGTTTGTCCGCCAGCACCGCGGCCGCCGCCCATGTGAAGCCGGCCTGTGCAAGTTGCATGGGTTGCTGGTCCCACACGCGGGCGCGTTGCCGGGCAGCGGCATCCGGTGCATCGGTGGGGGCAGGCGTCGCCGCCGCCGGAACTGGCGTGCCTGCCGCCGCTCCACGCTGCGAAGGGCTGGCCCCTTGATGCTCGCCGGTATCGCGCGGCGCCAGTTGTGCCCGCATGGCGTCAAGCTCCTGCTTTGTGACCAGCGTCTGCACAGGGTAGGCACGCTCGTTGTTCCAGTAGCTGTCAAAGCTGCGCGAAAGCTCCTGCACTATCGGGCCCGCGGCGAGAACATCCAGGTCCACGAAGTTGCCCGTTTCGGCGTGCCCAAAATACGCATCCCCCAGATTTCGGCCTCCCGTCACCCCCATCGCGTTGTCCGCAATGAACAGTTTGTTGTGCATGCGCTGCTGCACCCGCGAAAAGTCTGTCACCAGGTTCAGCATGCGCCCCAGCTGCGACGCGCGTGCACCTGTGAGGGGGTTGAACATGCGCATTTCTATATTGGGAACAAACGCAAGGCGCATCACCTGGGCATCGCGACCCGTGGTGTGAAAGTCGTCGAGCAGCACGCGCACGCGCACGCCGCGCCGTGCGGCTTCTACCACGCTGAGCAACAGCCGCTCGGTGCTGGTGTCGGCATGAATGGCGTAGTACTGGATGTCGAGGGTGCGCTGAGCGGCATTGACCAGTGCCAACCTGCTGCCGTAGGCCGCCTGCGGGCCGTTCAGCAACAGAAAGCCCGAAGCATTCCTTGCTCCGTCGGCTGCGCGCCGTTCTATGACGAGCTGTCCGAGCGCAGTGTCGGCAGGCGAAGCCATGGCCACTGATACGGGCCGATGGACGTCCTTGGGCAACCCGGCACAGCCTGTGATCAGCCCCGCCGCGATCATGGCCGCCAGTGCGAGCCAGCCATAACGGGCGGCCGAGGCGAGGAGTGTGTGGGAAGCGGTGCGCGCAAGCATGGCGCGATTGTGACCGTGCTTGCACAGGGTTACTGTCGGACGCAGAGCCGTCGAGCCCTGCTTGAGGTGACGGCCCGCTGGCACAGTGCGCAAGCAAAGCCGCTTATCGTGACTGTCTGGCCTGTTTGCGCTGCCTGGTAGGGAGCATGGCCCTTGCAGTGCGGCGAGGTGCCCATACAGATGCACCCGCCACCCGTGCGGCGCCCGTCCTTACCAGTTCACTTCACGATCTGGCGTCGCACTGATCCTGTGTACCGAAAGATCAGCACCGTCGAACTCTTCTTCCTGCGTAAGCCGCAAGCCCACCGTGTACTTGAGCAGGCCGTAGACGAGGAGACCGCCAAAACCTGCCCACAGCACGCCGAGCGAAGTGCCGATGAGCTGCGCCGGGAAGCTCACCCCGCCGAGCCCTCCCAACGCTTTGCTCCCGAAAATGCCTGCCGCCAGGCCACCCCAGGTACCGCACAGGCCATGCAGTGGCCAAACGCCCAATACATCGTCAATCTTCCAGCGGTTTTGCGTCAGGGTGAACGTCACCACAAAGATCGCGCCTGCGACCGCACCCACTAGCAACGCGCCGAGCGGGTGCATCAGATCAGACCCTGCGCATACGGCCACCAGCCCAGCCAGGGGGCCGTTGTGCACAAACCCGGGGTCGTTCTTGCCAAAAACCAGTGCTGCCAAGGTGCCGCCGACCATGGCCATCAGCGAATTGACGGCTACCAGCCCGGACATCTTGTCGACCGTCTGCGCGCTCATGACGTTGAAGCCGAACCATCCCACGACCAGGATCCAGGCGCCGAGTGCCAGAAAGGGAATGTTTGACGGAGGGTGGGCAGAAATCGCCCCATCCTTGCGGTAACGATTGGCCCGTGATCCAAGCAGAATCACAGCGGGGAGCGCTATCCAGCCGCCCATCGCATGCACGACGACCGAGCCCGCAAAGTCATGGAACTCCTCCCCTGTGAGTGCCTTGATCCAGGCCTGTACGCCAAAGTGCTGGTTCCAAGCGATGCCCTCGAAGAACGGGTACACAAACCCCACGATCACGGCCGTGGCCATCAGCTGCGGCCAGAACTTTGCGCGCTCGGCAATACCGCCCGAAACAATGGCTGGAATGGCGGCTGCGAATGTGAGAAGGAAGAAAAACTTGACCAGCGCGTAGCCGTTTTGTTGCACCAGTGATTCGGCACTGATGAAGAAGTGGGTGCCATACGCGACGCTGTACCCCACCGCGAAGTAGACGATCGTGGAGACCGAGAAGTCCACAAGGATCTTGACCAGGGCGTTGACCTGGTTTTTCTTGCGCACGGTGCCCAGTTCAAGAAACGCGAACCCAGCGTGCATTGCAAGCACCATGATGGCGCCTAAAAGTATGAAAAGGGCGTTTGTGCCCTGATTGGGTGCGTCCATGCCTGTCCTCGAGTGCTTTTTGGTGATGCTATTGGTGCTGCATGTTCAGGCAGACCGCTTTTGCACCGATGTGAAGCAAATAACAGGCCAACAAAGCACCAAGTTAGCGTTGGTCGACCCATGTTTGTGCGCGGTCATTACCAATCTCTGCCAACGGGGCTGTCAACACTTGAGAGCGGTGAGGATGTGCCTACTGACGCTTAGCGGTGTTGCGGACGGTGGCGCAATTGGTTTGCGTCAAGGATCCTCCGCACCACTCAAGCGGCGTTCGAGCACTGTCGACCGGGATAGGCAGCAAGGCGCAAAACGCAACCATAGCCCAGCTGTGGCGAGTATTTTTTTCGCGGCTGACCGCCCCCGGCCGCAGATGAAAACAGCGCGCTGATTAGCTCAACGCGGCTCTAAAGTCCCGTGCAGGGAGTTCGCAGTGGCGCTGCTCCTGAGCGCCGTAAAGTGTGAAGCAGCTTGTCTCCACTGCGGATCAGTCGACTCAACATCTCGCGTGTGAGATGCAGATCAAGATTCACACTGCGCCACGGCAGCTGTGCAAAGTTGGATGTTTGCAAAAAGTACTGTCAATCAGCGGTTGTTGCGGAGCAGGATGTATCCGATGAAGAGGTTGGGCGGCAAGACCGGGCTCGCCCGGTGCGTGCAACTACCACCCGCCGGGTTTCAGTGGCGGCTTGGGCCGCCGGCACATCATTTCGCGCGATCGACAAGGTCAGGTTCGGTACGCCTGGGGTGGTGCCATAGCTCTTTGCGTACCCCGAGTTATCAAACATGATGTATGGGGATGTTGATAGTGCTGCGTTACCTGTACCGGTAATGCTTAGATAGCTTGCGATGGCGCCCTGTTCCAGCACCGTAGTGTCGGAGGCTGCAGAGTAACTGTTACTCCTGTCGCGATCTACAAAGACCACCCAGCCGGCACTCCAGTCATTCCCGTTTGCCGTAGGAACCACGAACGCGTTCATGCCAGTCTTCATCGCCTCGGCACGCGCCGCGTTTGTTGCAGAAATCAACGAATTTGTCACCGAGGTTAGTTCGGAATTTCGTTGAAATCCAATGAAGCTGGGCGCCGCTACCGCCATCAGCACTGCTGCAATCGCGATAGTTACCACCAACTCAATGAGGGTGAAACCAGTCTGCGACTGGCTCGGAAATGGAGGCGCAATCATGGCCAGCAAAGCTTTTTGTTCGTCGTCGCAGCCGTGCCAGAGCAGTCCTTAGCCCCGGTACTGGTAAGAGACAGTGTGCCTACTACCGTATCTGTTCGACGGGGAATTGCTGTAACTCGAACACAGTCTGCAATGGAGAGCGTTCCGCTTGCCCCATCGCTGCAAGTGCCCGCCTCAAGCAAGTAGTGCGCGCCCACAAAAGTGTCTCCCGAAAAGGCTTTCATCGGCACGGCTCCCGGAGTGACTCCTCCACATGCAGTGGATGGGGACGGAGCCGACGCTGTTGGGATTCCGGTTGAGGTGTTTGTCGTGAAACCGATGTAGCAATTTCGTTGGGTCTTGTACCGTTCCTGTTGCTGCATGAGTTCTGTTAAAGCGGTCCGGGCCGTTGCGCGCCGTCCCTTTAAGACAGCATCCGTGTACAGCGGATAGGCGACCGCACCCAAGATCCCGATGATGGCTGCGGTAATCATGAGCTCAATCAGAGTGAACCCTCTGGAATAAGAGTTTCGCATGATACTAATTTTTCATATCTTGATAATTATAGATCTGCCGCCAAACGAGTCGGCCAACCGTTTCGTTCACGGTCACCGTGCTGCCCGGCGCCGACCCCTCGGTCCCATCCGCTATCTCGCGCTTGACGATAGTCCTTATGCGTCGGCCCGTGCTGTCACTTTTCGTTTCAGTGATTTCTGCCGAGTTGACGAAGAAGATAGAGGGGCCAGGAATTCCCAAAGTCGATGTGACGAATGTACTTGCACCGGTTTGTATATTGATGGCATATCGATTTCCAGTGCCCGGGGCGTTCGAGCAGGACCCTGCCGTGCTCCCAGCAGCTCCAGGAATTACCGTGTTGAAGGTGCCGTTTCTCGGACTAAGGTCGAGAATACGACTGACTGCCTTCTCTCCGGTGCTGGGCAGGTCGAAATACCAGCCTGCTCTTGAGGTCGTCGTGGCATCCGAGGCCGGCCGCCCCCAGGTGAATGCCGATACCGTAATGGCCTTTGTAGTGGTGTTAACGGAACCCGCCATAAGTCTGCCGCGCCCGCTGATGGCTGCATCACCAGCTGGTGATGAGTCTGCCGCCGATGAGCCGTTGTCATAGATGGTATAGAAGCTGTTGGTCAGTGTAGACGTGTTGTCGGAGGCCTCCAAATACTTTCCGGTGCCAAACGACACATAGAAAGTTTCTACCCCTCCTACCACGGGCCCGGTAAATATTGTGGGGGCGGCTGTAATGGGCTGCACGCTCGTGCCCGCTGCATTTTTAGCAATAAACATTGGGTAAGGAATCGGCGCCGCAGCAGTACCCTTGTTGAAGAAAGACAGTTTGTCCATCGTCCAGTCACTTGGAGACAACGCCACATTCGCTGGTGCAAAGCTCAATTTCCAAAAATTGCCGTGCATGTCGCCAAAATAGATATCAGTCACTTCACCGGCGCTACCGTACAAAGCGTTGAAGTTCACTACCCCTGGAGCCAGAGTGGCAGCAAGCGTGGTGTTTACAGGTACGGGAATTTTGTAATAGTTCGTACCTTCTGCCCAAGCCGTACCCTGTGCCTTATCGAGAGCGAGCAAAAAGATCGCAGGCTTGCCATTGGTACTAAAGCGGTTTCCGGCATCGGGTACGTAATTGTTCACACCGCTAGCTACCACTGCAAACCAACGGTATGTTGGAGTGCTGGCGGTACCGCTGATCTTGAACTTCATGATGCGAGGCTGCCCGATGACTTGCCCGATATCTGGATCGTCTGTCCGCTTGAACTCCCACATCACCTTGGATGCGCTGAAGGCCGTCGGATCCGTCACATCGAGAGCAAACACTCCCGAACCGCCACCGCCCGTGCCAGAGACCAAGACTGTTTTCCAGTCGGTCGCTAGACCAGCCGATGCGACCTGGGCTTCTCCAACGGCAATCGGTGCATCCACATAGTTTTGATGGCTCGTGGCGAACCCTGGATCAGGCAATGCTGACAGCTTCGGCCCCAGCCAACTGGGGATATATCCAAACAACTCATCCCCGTTGGTCGCATTGAAAGCGTGCAACATGCCATCGTTAGCTCCAGCGAACACTGCTGGTGTGCGGTTGGCATTCGCAGTCCGGAAAGCCACATATCCTGCGCCAGAAAAATCCAGGCTCGGTGGCCCTGAGTAGGCAACGGTGGAATTGACCACATCCCCCATCAATGAACTACGTACACGGAAGGGGTTGCCCTCCTTAATACGGCTTCCCCGTATGTAATTGAGACGGTCTTCGCCCAGTGTGTCCACCGCCGATGCAGGCGTCAATTTTCCAAGATGCGTTTG
This sequence comes from Acidovorax sp. BL-A-41-H1, assembly GCF_051942715.1. NCBI lineage: Bacteria > Pseudomonadati > Pseudomonadota > Betaproteobacteria > Burkholderiales > Comamonadaceae > Acidovorax > Acidovorax sp. BL-A-41-H1. Next base: position 1,607,409 of record NZ_JBPVJQ010000003.1, read on the forward strand.
AAGCGTGGTGTCAATAGCCCCCCACGTGAAGTCCATAGCTGGGGGGTTAGCCGTCCCGCTTTCCTTGCCAACTACGATATTTCGTGTAGTGGCAGGGGATGTCCTGGTATCCAAGCGATTCGCTGCACTCCAAATGGGGGCGCCTACCACCAGCGCATTCGTGGTGGTGTTTACGCTGATAGGCTCGGCGACGACATCACCACTCCAGTTGCTCGTGTCAAAACGCGCAGTGTATCGCGCAGTGCCTGACGAGACAGTGTCGCCCGAGGCTGCGCTGCCCGCAATACTTCGAGCTGCCGAAGCTGCACGGCTAAAAATTTCATCAAAGGCGCTCAAAACGCCCCGAGCGTTACTCTGTAAATAATACGAGGATGCATCACCTGGAGCAGCAGCTTTACGCCATACGGCATTATCATCCGTTCCATCTTGGCGTTTGAACGGATTTCCGTACGTGTTATAGGGCCGCCCCCCCTGGTTTGCTGGATCGGTTTCAAAGCCTCCATATTTGGCAGCCATAAAGAACTGGTTGCGTGTACTCCGCGTGGCGTAGGAGGTAGCCCCGCCATTTTCGTTTACGTCGAAAATGATTGTTTTGACCCGCAGGCCTGGCCTTCTTTTGGCTGCATCGGTCCAATCCGAGCCACGGATATCCTTGATATGAGACCAGTATGCTGAGCCAATGATCTGGCTGGTCTGAGAACCAGTCGGCATGCTCGTATTCGCGGGATTTGGATTTGTAATCGTCCGTGTAACCCCTTGACCATCTACATATGTGCCTCCCGAGTTTCTTTCAAATCTGTCAGCTATTCCTCGCCATCCGGCAATGTCTGGAATATTGTTGGCAGCGCTTGGGGTAGGAAGTCGATTTCCGTCATGGGTATTCACATCGCCAACCACAACGATATTGCTTTTCACGCATGAGTAGTCCGACGCATTTGTCCTGCCATTGCCGTAGGGATCATCCCAGGTCGTATAGACCGGAAAACCGTCTTGCATGGCCGCTGTCATATTACTGATGGCATCTGCACTCGGCGGTAAGCCTTGCAAGTAGCGCAACGTTTCATAGTGAAGTTCACCTACCGGGTCAAAACGCTTATACCGGCCCGGAACCGGACCCGTTCTGCCAAACTTGTTGAGGTAGTTGATGACGCCACTGATAGGAGGATTCTGGGTTGTATCACCGTCAGGATTTGAGGTGAAAACACCTGTCGTCGCGCTCCACTCGGCGGCGGCATTGCCGCCGCTCGGTGTATTGTCGTTGCCATTGATGTCGAAAGTTTTTGTTCCGACATATTTCATTGGAGCCCTAAGGACTCCTCCGTAACGGCCGGCGTTGTAGCTCGCGGTTTGATCCATCAAATAGCCAAACGCAGCAAGACGCATTTGATCGCTATATTTCTGAATAACGCCGACGGGCTTGTACTTGCCGTTGGGGTATTGCTTGCACAGCCCATAATCGCGCGAATCCTGGAGTACACCACTGCCGTTCACATTGCACACTTGAACACGGGAGTAGAAAAAGCCATCCGAGTTCAAAGTGCCAGTGGTTGGCGGTGTCCACGTGCCGGTGTAGTTTCGAAAGTAGACGGTTTTGGGCAACCCTGGCGCTGGGTCGCCAAATACAGCGTTGCATCCGCTTGTGCAATTCACACCATTGTTTGCAGCAGCGACACGCCAGCTAGTACCAGCTCCGTACCAAACTTCCTTGATTCCAGAAAAGCTGCATGTGCCAGTCTCTCCGGCAATACACAGGGTCATTCCGGTTAATGGTAATGCAGTAGCAGTGCGGATTGGAGATTCAATTTGATTTCCTGAAACGGGCCCACCAAGTGTGTATGTTCCGGTGTTGCCACAGCCGCCGTCAGCGGCTGTTCCTGCCTTGAAGTAAATACGGTTGAGTGTATTTGCGACCCAGATATCATTGCCGTTGGCCTGTGTAATCATGGCCGTCGGGACAGCTCCCCAGTAAGCACCTGCACCCCCGCCGCTCGCCAAAAGCCGCTTGGCCGGGAAGTTCCCTGAGTTCCACATGCAGATGGGATCGCCATTGGGAATCACGGCCCGCTGAAGAATGGTCAAATCCGGCGTGTCGATGTAGCGATCGCCACCCGACAGGGCAAGGCGAAGCATGTCAATGGCAGAGCTCGATGCCCAGTTGAGAAAATTGCCACTGAAGGCGTTCGCGCAAGTTCGGTTAGTCGCAGGCCCTGAGCGATCAAACCGCTTGTAATCAGCCGTGGTGAGGGGGCTGGTCGCGGTTTCGGTTGGCGCATTGTTATAGTTATAGCAAGACTCGGCGTCGTAATACCCAAGGTATTCATTTGCGCTACTGTATGTGCCATCCAAGTATTGCGCACCTACCGTCGGGAATTCCACCGACAAGGCAAGTGCAAGAGTGGGTTTGTCTACTGTAGTAGCAGCGTATAAAGGCTGGTTCGCGAGATTCACCGCCGGGAACGCCGGCGGAGTCGACTGGCTGAAAGCAACAAACGAAGCAACGATAGCGAGCGGCAAAGCAGTCCAGCCAAACCAACCAACCGGCGTCGCAGGTAAGGTTGCTACGATTGCCGCGCCCAGCCGACGCAGTCGAGAGTGAGTGCCAAATTTTGCTTGGATCATAATTTTCTCAATTGCGGTAAATCATTTGGACCACTGCCTGACTTTCCGGATTGGGGCCAAAACCCATCGCTGTAACGCGATACACATACCTTGGCTGTGGTTTCGTTCTCGACACCAGTGGGTCTGGAATTGGCTCAATGACATAACGGGGAGGCCTGGAGGGTTGGACGCCATTCGTTCCAGACGGAAATGCTCGACCGGTGAAGGTGCCGAACTGCACGGTGGGGGCACTGTTACCGGTGGTAGTGAAGTTCACGGTCAACCACGCAGGTTTTCCAGTCGCGTTAAGCGCGCATAAACCTCTGCTCTGTCCGCTGGCTCCGCAATCCGTTTCGAATTTCGCGATATCGGTATCTTCAGATTTGAAAATGGCGTTGCGCTTTGTCGTTGAGGCAGCCGGCAATCCTTCGATATCGAATTCCGCATCGATCAGTGCAGCTTCTGCCGCCTGCCATGCCACTTGTTGGTCACGGTCGTTTCTAGTTCCGCGTTCACCCATCATGGCAATCTGGATACCGCTAACGCCAAGTATTGAAACGACTACAAGGATCAGCATCACTACAATCAGTGATGCTCCCGTCTGCGGTTGTATGCGGACGTGCTGGCGTGTCATCAGTAGCGTCTCGGGTGCATGCGTCATGTCAGTTTGTCTCGAGATCTTGGAAATTACGCAGGTGCACCGTGAAGGTCAGGGCTTGGCGAACCCTTCCGTCTGCTGGCGCCGTGAACTCGGTTCCAGGATCATTCGTCGCATTCGCAAATGCCGAGCCAATGACGCCTGTGGCGGAATTCTTGCTTGTTCCTAGCGGGTAAAAAACCTGCGTTTGTGGATCTACCGCGGAACCTGGCTTTGATCGCAGCACCATTCCGATTCGTATACTGCGAACGCGCCTCCAGTTTGCATACGTAGCGACATCATTTCCTGATACGGTCAACTGGTCGGCACGCAGATATCGCTCTGGAATGGAGTCAGTCGTTCCCGACGGAGCGGTTCCAGGGACGACGTTATCCACCCCATAGAGCACTTGAAATGTTTCAACGCCTTGCACCAGAGGCTGGACGTCAAACGGCGCTGCCGTCCCTCTGCTACACATTAGCGCAGGCTCGCCATCAGATGAGGCCTGGACATGAAGAATGCTGATAAACCTGTCGTCACGGCTTGTGGGGATCGCGGCGGGAGGCACTCCCAAGCAATCGATCATGGTGCCATCCGACGCTGCTGACGTTTCGGCAGCTGTACTGACTTGAGCGCGCAGAACCAGAATATCGCTATTTACGCCTGCGTCAGTTGAGCCCCAGGTTGTCCCCGCGTCCCAAGCCGACGTCGAGGCCCGTTTTCGGTTATTGATCCCGAAAACATGCGGGGGCGGATTGGGATCAAGCCCGCTGGCGGCTCCCGCCCCTCCCTTCATGTAGAACACATTTTTGAAACCTGCCTGGACGCCGAGGCGCTGAATGATGTCTTGTGCGTAGCGTGCGTTGTCACGCAGTTGCGACGCTGCATCTACGGAAAAGAATCCTTGGCGCGATACGTATAAAGCGGTAGATGCCGCCAGCGTTATCAGCAGGCCGAGCGTCATGGCGACGAGCAATTCCACCAACGTGAAGCCCTGTTGGTGGATAGGCAGGTGCACTCTTCCGGTCATGGGAGCTTTCATGATCAAGTTCCGCTTGTGGCGTTCCCGCCGGTGACAGGGAAAATGATATTCGGGACACTATTAACGTCGGACGCTCGTTCGAACGCGTCGGCTGTAGTTTTTGTTCGATCTGTTGAGCTTCGGGTCCAGCCGATTTTGATCACCACAATTTCATTTGCCCCGGTTGCATTACAGGTCCATTGCGGCATCCCCGCACTGTCGTAAGGGGCAGCGTCAAAACATATGCTTACCCTCGCTCCAGGAAGTTCTGTGTCTACACGATTGAGCCAGTCTGTCATCTCGGCCCTGGCCACCGCCAGCGGTGTCGTGCATGGTGTCGAAGTTCCGGCGCCGGAGCAGTAGGCAGCATTCGTGCCCATTGTCAGTGCACCTACGGCGAACGCGCCCAAGTAGGGGTTGTCTGCGGCATCAGGGTCAGTGCTGACCACCTTGTTGCCTCGCATCATTTCGGCAAGCTCCCTCGCGAGCACTGCTGCCTGGCCTTGTTGCCTGGCCTCCCGATTGGACTGGAGTGCAAACGCTTGCAGTCCCACCATTCCCAGCAGACCGAACGAGAGGACAACAATCGATACAAGCACTTCGACAAGCGAGAAGCCCCGAAGGCCATCGCGGCTCTTGCTTCGCGTGAAGGTTTTGGCTGTGTGGGGGTGAGCTGTCATGGTCTTGATTTTATGAAGGTTGGCTTTTGGTCGTTGTGCCGTTTGGCGGATCAAGGCTGCCGTTTGACTGTGCTGGAGCGGTAACATTGCCGGGATGGAATTGCCAAACGATCTCCGGTGGATGGATGAGGCCTTGGCTCGTGCGCAAGCGGCGATGAATATTTCCTCGCCCAACCCAAGGGTGGGTTGTGTCATCGTTTCGGCCGACGGGCAGGTACTTGGCTCTGGCAGCACGCAATCAGCTGGGCAAGCGCACGCAGAGGTGATGGCCTTGCGCGAGGTGGAGTCGCGTGGGGTGTCTGCCGAGGGCGCAACTGCATACGTCACGTTGGAGCCGTGTGCACACTTTGGCAGAACCGGCCCCTGCTGCGACGCGTTGATTCGGGCCGGGATAGGCAGGGTCGTTGCTGCGGTGAGCGACCCCAACCCGCTTGTTGCTGGGCAGGGCTTTGCAAGGCTGCGGGCGGCAGGTGTCGAGGTGTTGATTGGCCCGCGCGCAGAAGAGGCGCGCGAACTGAACATCGGGTTCTTCTCCCGCATGGTGCGTCAGCGCCCTTGGGTGCGGCTGAAGATCGCAGCGTCGCTCAATGGCGTCTCAGCGCTGAACAATGGCAAGAGCCAATGGATCACATCGGAGGCGGCCCGGTCCGATGGGCATGTCTGGAGGGCGCGTGCATGTGCCATCCTTTCTGGTACCGGGACGGTGCTCGCTGATGATCCACGCTTGACTGTTCGTCACCCTGGCGCAAGCCGGCAGCCTCATGCGGTGGTCCTCGATAGTAGGCTGCGAACCCCGCCAAGTTCAAAGCTGTTCACAACCGGCAGGGAGCACTACATCTACACGTCGGTTGCCGATGGCGGTGACAGAAGGCGGGAGTTGGAGGAGCGCGGCGCTACTGTCATTCCGTCTCCAGGCGCTGAGTCGGGGCTGGATCTTCAGGCGGTGCTGTCGGACCTGGCTCGGCGGGGCGTTAACGAACTCCATGTGGAGGCGGGGCGCGGCGTGAATGGGGGCTTCATTCAACGTGGGCTTGCGGACGAGTTGCTGGTGTACCTCGCGCCAACGTTGCTCGGAAATGGCTACGGTATGGCCGACCTCGGGGTTATGGACAGTCTTGCCCAAGGCGAGTCGCTGCAGTTCAGATCAGTCGACTGCTTGGGGCCAGACTTGCGGATCGTGGCGCGTATTGCTGGAAGCGATGATTTTTGACCGCGACTGCGAGATCCTATTGGTCTCTATTTGCGCGTGAAACCTTTGCAAGCGCCTGCATTGTTCATACCCTTGCATTCTCGGTATAACCGGCGACTCCGTTCTGCTTCAGTCTCCTCTGAAGAGCTTTTGTATACCTTCACTTTGGGCTGCGGAGGTTTCTTGAGAGGCTGTGCAGACCTTGCAGCTGTCTCATTGTTATCGTTGGGCTTGGCTGCAGCATCAGGCGCCAACGCCATCGCGGCAAGAGCGGTGCAGGCTAGCAACACTGCTTTGGCAATCAATCCGATAGCAGTAGTGTTGTGTCTGTTTCCCTGCTGCATGTATGCCCCTTTCTAGGTGCGCGAAGTTTACGTTGTCCGATTGGAGTGGCGTAAAAAAGGGGCTGTGGCTGGGCCGATTGATTGGGCTCCGCGCCATGGGGTGGGGTTTATCCATAACGGTTGCTCGGTGGGGCGTGGCGGTATGGGCGGCTCGGATACGTTCACCTCAGCGCAGCCGCTGGGTTAGCAACATGGATGCGGTACAATGGAAAGGTTTTGCACAGTGCAAGACGCACGCACGCAGCCTTTCCAGCCGCTTGCGCAAGTAAATCATGGCCTGCAGTTTTCGCTGCTCGGCCTCTCAAAGGAAAAAAATGATCGCATCCTCCATCAAGGCCGAAGTTGTCAAGGCCAATGCCCGTGCCGCTAACGACACTGGTAGCCCAGAAGTGCAAGTGGCCCTGCTGACCGCTCGCATCAACGAACTGACCCCCCACTTCAAGACGCACGCCAAGGACCACCACGGTCGTCGCGGTCTGCTGCGCATGGTCAGCCGTCGCCGCAAGCTGCTGGATTACCTGAAGGCCAAGGACGCTGACCGCTACACCGCCCTGATCGCGAAGCTGGGTCTGCGCAAGTAAGCTGTATCGCACGCGAAAACGCCTGGGTTAGTCCGCTAGCTCAGGCGTTTTTTACTTCGGAGACGGAAAACAGAGCGAAGCTGTGTCATTCCAGTGACGTCATCGCCCGGGGGGTGCAGATGGTTTCACTGGAATGGCATCGTGTTCTGAATTCGTTTCCAGTTCAGGCTGGCACAAGACTGCCAGCTATCAAAAAAGGAGCTGAACATGAGCATTTTCAATAAAGTTACCAAGACATTCCAGTGGGGCGACAAGACCGTCTTCATGGAAACGGGAGAGATTGCACGCCAGGCTTCCGGGGCCGTGCTCGTCAATATTGATGACACCGTTGTGCTGGCCACGGTGGTGGCATCCAAGGGTGCCAAGCCAGGGCAAGACTTCTTCCCGCTGACGGTCGACTACATCGAGAAGACATACGCCGCAGGCAAGATCCCCGGCAGCTTCTTCAAGCGCGAAGCCAAGCCCAGCGAGCACGAAACCCTGACCAGCCGCCTGATCGACCGCCCGATCCGTCCGCTGTTCCCAGAAGGTTTCTTTAACGAAGTCCATGTGGTCATCCACACGGTTTCGCTCAATCCTGAGGTGGACGCCGACATCGCCGCCCTGATCGCCACCAGCGCCGCGTTGGCCATCTCTGGTATCCCGTTCAACGGTCCGATCGGTGCAGCCCGCGTGGGTTACATCAATGGTGAATACGTTCTGAACCCCGGTCAGACGGCTCGCAAGAATTCGCAGATGGACCTGGTGGTGGCCGGTACCGAAGCCGCTGTGCTGATGGTGGAGTCCGAGGCGCAGCAGCTGTCTGAAGAGATCATGCTGGGCGCTGTGGTGTTCGGTCACCAGCAGGGCAACGTGGCCATCAACGCGATCCATGAATTGGTGCGTGATGCTGGCAAGCCAGTGTGGCAATGGGAAGCTCCTGCCAAGGACGAGGCCCTGATTGCCAAGGTGGGGGCCCTTGCTGACGAAAAGCTGCGTGCTGCCTACCAGATCCGCAACAAGCAGGCCCGTACACAGGCGTGCCGCGAGTCGTATGCCGCGGTCATGTCGGCCCTGAAAGCTGAAGGCGTCGAGTTTGACGCAGTCAAGGTCGAAGGCATGTTGTTCGACATCGAAGCGGGCATCGTGCGCAGCCAGATTCTGGCCGGCGAGCCGCGTATCGACGGACGCGACACCCGTACCGTGCGCCCCATTGAGATCCGCGGCAGCGTGCTGCCACGTGCCCACGGTTCGTCGCTCTTCACGCGCGGCGAAACCCAGGCGCTGGTGGTGACCACGCTCGGCACCGAGCGCGATGCGCAGCGCATCGATGCACTGGCTGGCGAATACGAAGACCGCTTCATGATGCACTACAACATGCCTCCCTTTGCCACGGGCGAAGTGGGTCGCATGGGTTCGACCAAGCGTCGCGAAATCGGCCACGGCCGTCTGGCCAAGCGCGCCCTGGTTGCCGTGCTGCCGACGAAGGAAGAGTTTCCCTACACCATGCGTGTGGTCTCGGAGATCACCGAGTCCAACGGTTCGTCGTCGATGGCTTCGGTCTGCGGCGGCTGCCTGTCGCTGATGGACGCTGGCGTGCCCATGAAGGCGCACGTCGCAGGTATCGCGATGGGCCTCATCAAGGATGCCAACCGCTTTGCTGTGCTGACCGACATTCTGGGTGACGAAGATCACCTGGGTGACATGGACTTCAAGGTGGCCGGTACCACCGCAGGCATCACTGCGCTGCAGATGGACATCAAGATCCAGGGCATCACCAAGGAAATCATGCAGGTGGCACTGGCCCAGGCAAAGGAAGCCCGCATCCACATCCTTGGCAAGATGCAGGAAGCCATGGGCGAAGCCAAGACTGAGGTCTCCAACTTCGCGCCCAAGCTGTACACGATGAAGATCAACCCCGAGAAGATCCGCGACGTGATCGGCAAGGGCGGTTCGGTCATCCGTGCGCTGACCGAGGAAACCGGTTGCCAGATCAATATCGAAGAAGACGGCACCATCACCATCGCGGCCACCGACAACGCCAAGGCCGATGAGGCCAAGCGCCGCATCGAGCAGATCACGGCCGAAGTCGAAATCGGCAAGATCTACGAAGGCCCCGTGACCAAGATCCTGGACTTCGGTGCACTGATCAATCTGCTGCCCGGCAAGGACGGCCTGCTGCACATCAGCCAGATCGCACACGAACGCGTCGAGAAGGTGTCTGACTACCTGACTGAAGGCCAGATCGTGAAGGTCAAGGTCATGGAAACCGACGAAAAGGGCCGTGTCAAGCTGTCGATGAAGGTTCTGGCAGACCGTCCAGCAGGCGGTAGTGATCGTCCGGCCCCTGCCGAGCGCGGCGACCGCGAACCACGCCGCGACCACGGTCGTGACCGTCAGCCTGCTGAGCAGCAGCAGCAGCAACAGGGCATGCCAGTCGGCGGTTCGTCCGACCAGCTGGCTGGTTGATCGAGGGCAGGGCGCTCGTCAACATCTGCTATTGATTTGATAGCTGCCGGTGCTTATAGCATAAGCACCAGGCGGTAATATCATTCAAAAAACCCATGAATGGCCACATGCACGCGGTAGAAATCACTTCGTTTGGAGCGCCCGACGTCCTTCGTCTTGGCGAGCGGCCAGTGCCGCAGGCGGGCGCGGGCGAGCTACTTATCCGCGTCAGCGCCAGTGGCATCAACCGCCCGGATGTGCTGCAGCGGCTGGGACACTATGCCCCGCCGCCGGGCACGTCTGACTTGCCGGGTCTGGAGGTCGCTGGGGTCATTGAGGCGGGCGATGCAGCTGCGATGGCCGAGGCGGGGTTCCGCATTGGCGACCGTGTCTGTGCACTGGTGGCGGGCGGCGGCTATGCGCAGTGGTGCGTAGCCCCGGTTGAACAGTGTCTGCCAGTGCCTGAAGGGCTGAGTGAAGTGGAGGCGGCCTCGCTGCCGGAGACGTTTTTCACGGTGTGGAGCAACGTGTTCGACCGCGGACGCCTGCAGCCCGGGGAAAGCCTGCTGATTCAGGGCGGCACCAGTGGCATCGGTGTGACGGCCATCCAGCTGGCGCGCGCTTTTGGTGCGACGGTGATCGCCACTGCCGGCAGCGACGCCAAGTGCGCGGCGTGCCTGTCGATGGGCGCTCACCACGCCATCAATTACAAGTCGCAAGACTTCGTGGCCGAAGTGCAGCGCATCACCGCCGGCAAGGGTGTGGATGTCGTGCTCGATATGGTCGGCGGAGACTACGTGGCCCGTGAGGTCGAGTGCCTCGCGGAAGACGGGCGCATCGTGATCATCGCGGTTCAGGGGGGCATCCAGAGCGGGTTCAACGCAGGCTTGGTGCTCCGTCGGCGGCTGACCATCACGGGTTCAACGCTGCGGCCGCGTCCGGTCGCGTTCAAAGGCGCCATCGCACGCGCCCTGCGCGAGCATGTCTGGCCCCTGCTCGAATCGGGCGTGGTCAAGCCGGTGATTCACAGCACGTTTGCAGCTGCGGACGCGGCCCAGGCCCACACGCTGATGGAATCCGGCCAACATACTGGCAAGATCGTTTTGACGTGGTAACCCCACGGAGCCAACCATGCAGTCCAAGAAAAAACTCATAGCAGGCAACTGGAAGATGAATGGCGGCCTGGCTGCCAACCAGGCCTTGTTGACGGCCATTGCTGCCGGCCTTGCTGATGCGCAGTGCGATGTCGCAGTGGCGGTGCCTGCTCCTTATCTGGCACAGGTTCAGGCGCAGGTGTCCGGTTCGGTCATCGGCGTTGCGGCGCAGGACTTATCGGCCCATGAATCCGGTGCCTACACCGGCGAGGTCTCGGCGTCGATGCTCAAGGAGTTCGGTGCCCGCTATGTGCTGGTCGGCCATTCCGAGCGCCGCCAGTATCACTACGAGTCCGACGCCGATGTGGCCCAGAAGGCGCAGCGTGCACTGGCGGCCGGTATCACGCCCATCGTCTGCGTGGGCGAAACGCTGCAAGAGCGTGAGGCCGGCGAGACCGAGGCTGTCGTCAAGCGTCAGCTGGCCGCAGTCATTCACCTCAACGGGCATTGCATCAGCGAAATCTTGGTGGCTTACGAGCCAGTGTGGGCGATTGGTACCGGGCGCACGGCGTCACCCGAGCAAGCGCAGGCCGTTCACGCCGTGCTGCGTAAGCAGCTTGCAGCCGCGAGCGAGCACGCAGACCGCATCCGCCTTCTGTACGGTGGCAGCATGAACGCGGCCAATGCAGCCCAACTGCTGGCCCAGCCGGACATTGATGGCGGGCTGGTCGGCGGTGCGTCGCTGAAGGCGCCAGACTTTTTGCAGATCATCCACGCAGCGCGCTGAAGCCGCGGTGCACAAATTATTCAATCAGGAGTGAACAGAGAATGAACGTGATCGTGAATGTGGTGTTGGCTGTCCAGATGTTGACGGCCCTCGGGATGATTGGTCTTATCCTCATCCAGCATGGCAAGGGTGCTGACATGGGTGCGGCTTTCGGCAGCGGCAGCTCGGGCAGCCTGTTCGGTGCCAGCGGCAGCGCGAACTTCCTCTCGCGTACAACGGCTGTGCTGGCGGCGGTCTTCTTCGTGGCAACGCTGGCCCTGGCTTACTTTGGCAATGCGCGCCCGGCTGGCGCGGGTAGCGTGCTCGAGACGCCTGCAGCAGTGGCTCCGGCAGCTGGCGCTCCAGCTTCTGATGCCGCCATTGCGCCTGCTGCACCTGCATCTGGTGCCGCCCAGATCCCCACCAAATAAACTTTACAAAATTGCCTGCTCCGAACCGGAGCAGGGTTTTTCCGGAGTAGAATTCCGGATTGTCTGGAAAGCCAAAACCGCAAGGTCCTCATGCCATCCAGATACAAAAATCAGCCGTCGTGGTGAAATTGGTAGACACGCTATCTTGAGGGGGTAGTGGCGAAAGCTGTGCGAGTTCGAGTCTCGCCGACGGCACCAAACAAAGGCCTGCCTGCACGCCCCGCACGAGGGGTCTGACGGGTAAGGCCACAGCGGTGAGCACATCCTCAAGATGAACCTCGATCAGTACCTCCCCGTCCTTTTGTTCATCTTGGTTGGCATCGCCGTTGGCGTAGTGCCCCTGGCTTTGGGTTACATCCTTGGCCCCAACCGGCCTGATGACGCCAAAAATTCCCCTTACGAATGCGGCTTCGAGGCCTTCGAAGACGCCCGCATGAAGTTTGATGTGCGCTACTACCTGGTGGCCATCCTCTTCATTCTTTTCGATCTCGAAATCGCCTTTCTGTTCCCCTGGGCTATCGCTCTCCATGAAGTCGGCATGACCGGTTTTGTGGCGGTGGTCATTTTCTTGGCCATTCTGGTCGTGGGTTTTGCCTACGAATGGAAAAAGGGCGCGCTCGATTGGGAATGAGCAGGCTGCAACAAGGATGATGCAATGATTGAAGGCGTGATGAAGGAAGGCTTCATCACCACGAGTTACGACTCGGTGGTGAACTGGGCCAAGACTGGCTCGCTTTGGCCAATGACTTTCGGCCTGGCGTGCTGCGCGGTCGAAATGATGCATGCGGCTGCCGCTCGTTATGACATCGGCCGCTTTGGCGCAGAGGTGTTCCGCGCCAGTCCCCGGCAGTCTGACCTGATGATCGTTGCGGGCACGCTTTGCAACAAGATGGCACCGGCCTTGCGCAAGGTGTACGACCAGATGTCCGAACCCCGCTGGGTTCTCTCAATGGGCTCCTGTGCCAACGGTGGCGGCTATTACCACTACAGCTATTCCGTGGTTCGCGGCTGTGACCGTATCGTCCCTGTGGATGTCTACGTGCCCGGTTGCCCACCCACTGCAGAAGCTCTGATCTACGGGATCATCCAGTTGCAGCAGAAGATCCGGCGTACCAACACCATTGCGCGTGTCTGAAGGGTTGATGATGTCTGCATTTGCCATTCGTCCTGAAAAGCTCAAGGACAACATTACCGCTGCGCTTGGCTCCCGGTTTCGCGAAATCAATGTGGCCCTCGATGAGGTGACGGTTGTGGTCGCGGCGTCCGATTACGTGGAAGCCATGCAGCTTTTGCGCGATGCTGAGGGTTGCCGCTTCGAGCAACTCGTCGACCTGTGTGGCGTCGATTACTCTTCGTACGGCGATGTGCCCAACGAGGGCGCGCGCTACTGCGTGGTTTCCCATCTCCTGTCGGTGAGCCTCAACCAGCGCGTGCGCGTGAAGGTGTTCTGCGCGGATGATGATTTCCCCATGGTGCCTTCGGTGGCAGAGCTGTGGAACTCAGCCAACTGGTACGAGCGCGAGGCTTTCGACCTGTTTGGCATCGTTTTTGATGGCCACAACGACCTGCGCCGCATCCTGACCGACTACGGTTTTATCGGGCACCCGTTCCGCAAGGACTTCCCGTTGTCGGGACACGTCGAGATGCGCTATGACGCCGAACAAAAGCGCGTGGTGTACGAGCCGGTATCCATCGAGCCGCGTGAAATCACTCCGCGCATCATCCGCGAAGAAAAATATGGAGGCCTGCACTGAGTCGCCCCGCGCCTCAAGTGATCCATCATGGCTGAAATCAAGAACTATTCCCTGAACTTCGGGCCGCAGCATCCGGCCGCGCACGGTGTGCTGCGCCTTGTGCTGGAGCTCGACGGCGAAGTGGTGCAGCGTGCAGACCCGCATATCGGTCTTCTCCACCGTGCGACCGAAAAGCTGGCGGAGCACAAGACGTACATCCAGTCGCTACCGTACATGGACCGTCTGGACTACGTGTCCATGATGTGTAACGAGCATGCGTACTGCCTGGCCATCGAAAAGCTGCTGGGGCTGGAAGTGCCCGTGCGTGCGCAGTACATCCGCGTGATGTTCTCGGAAATCACGCGGTTGCTGAACCACCTCATGTGGCTGGGTTCGCACGGCAACGATTGCGGTAGCTCCACCATCCTGATCTACACCTTCCGCGAGCGTGAAGACCTGTTCGACATGTACGAAGCAGTCTCGGGCGCGCGCATGCACGCCGCCTATTTCCGTCCGGGTGGTGTGTATCGCGACCTGCCGGACAGCATGCCGCAGTACAAGGTCAGCAAGATCAAGAACGCCAAGGCACTGGAGGCGATGAACCAGAACCGCCAGGGTTCGCTGCTGGATTTCATCGACGACTTCACACGCCGCTTCCCCGCGTGCGTGGACGAATACGAAACGCTGCTCACGGACAACCGGATCTGGAAGCAGCGCACGGTTGGCATTGGCGTGGTGCCGCCTGAGCGCGCACTGAACCTTGGTATGACTGGCCCGATGCTCCGTGGCTCAGGCATCGCATGGGATCTGCGCAAGACCCAGCCCTACGATGTATACGACCGCGTTGACTTTGACGTGCCCGTGGGCAAGACCGGCGACTGCTACGACCGCTACCTGGTGCGCGTGCAGGAAATGCGCGAATCCAACCGCATCATCAAGCAATGCGTGGACTGGCTGCGCGCGAACCCCGGCCCGGTGATCACCGACAACCACAAGATTGCCCCGCCAGCCCGCGAATCGATGAAGGCAAACATGGAGGAGTTGATCCACCATTTCAAGCTCTTCACCGAAGGTTTCCGTGTGCCCGAAGGCGAGGCATATGCGGCCGTCGAGCATCCCAAGGGTGAGTTTGGTATCTACATCGTGAGCGATGGCGCCAACAAGCCGTACCGCCTGAAGATCCGCGCGCCCGGTTTCGCCCATCTGGCCACGCTCGATGAGATGGCACGCGGTCACATGATCGCGGACGCGGTGGCCATCATTGGCACCATGGATATCGTGTTCGGAGAGATTGACCGATGATTACCGAAGCCACGCGCGCACGCTTTGCCCGTGAGGTCGCCAAGTACCCCGCCGACCAAAAACAATCGGCGGTCATGGCTTGCCTGGCGATCGTCCAGCAGGAACAAGGCTCCGTCAGCACCGAGAGCGAAGCTGTCATCGCCGAGTATCTGGGCATGCCGCAGATCGCCGTGCGCGAAGTCACGACGTTCTACAACATGTACAACCAGCGGCCGGTGGGCGCGTTCAAGCTGAACGTGTGCACCAACCTGCCGTGCCAGCTGCGTGACGGTCAAAAGGCGCTGCACCACCTTGAACACAAGCTGGGCATTTCGGCTGGTGAAACCACAGCCGACGGCCTGTTCACCTTGCAGCAGTCGGAGTGTCTGGGCGCTTGCGCTGATGCGCCCGTCATGCTCGTGAACGATCGCGCAATGTGCAGTTTCATGGACAACGACAAGCTGGACCAACTCATTGACGGGCTCCGCGGCAGCCAAGAGGCTGTCTCGGCGACCCAGGCAAAGGGCGAGTGATGACCACCACCGCAGCACAGATTCTTTCGCAGTTCCAGGCGACAGGCGTACAGACCTGTTTCCACGACCGCCACATTGAGCCGCAGATCTATGCGGGCCTTGATGGAACCAACTGGAGCCTCAAAGACTATGAGGCCCGCGATGGCTATCAGGCGCTTCGCCGCATTCTTGGCCAGGACGGCACCGAAGGTCTGACGCAGGATCAGGTGATCGCGACGGTCAAGGAGTCTGGACTCCGTGGTCGCGGCGGCGCGGGTTTTCCGACTGGTCTCAAGTGGAGCTTCATGCCCCGCTCTTTCCCTGGGCAAAAGTACCTGGTCTGCAATTCCGATGAAGGCGAGCCGGGCACCTGCAAGGACCGCGACATACTGCAGTTCAATCCGCATATCGTGATTGAAGGGATGATCATCGCGGCCTACGCGATGGGTATCTCGGTGGGATATAACTACATCCACGGCGAAATCTTCCAGACGTACGACCGGTTTGAAGAGGCTCTGGAAGAAGCTCGCGCCGCCGGTTATCTGGGCGACAAGATCCTCGGCAGCAACTTCAGCTTTCAGCTGCACGCCGCACATGGTTTTGGTGCATACATCTGCGGCGAAGAAACGGCTTTGCTGGAGTCGCTCGAAGGTAAAAAGGGGCAGCCCCGCTTCAAGCCGCCATTTCCGGCCAGCTTCGGGCTTTACGGCAAGCCGACCACGATCAACAACACCGAAACGTTTGCTGCGGTACCGTGGATCATCCGCAACGGCGGCGCCGCTTACCTTGCCTGCGGCAAGCCAAACAATGGCGGTACCAAGATTTTCTCGGTGTCCGGTGACGTCGAGAAGCCAGGCAACTACGAGGTTCCACTGGGCACCCCGTTCTCCAAGCTGCTGGAACTGGCCGGCGGCGTGCGCAAGGGGCGTCAGCTCAAGGCCGTGATCCCCGGTGGATCGTCTTCGCCCGTGCTGCCGGCCTCCATCATCATGGATTGCACGATGGACTATGACTCCATTGCCAAGGCCGGCTCCATGCTCGGTTCCGGCGCGGTGATCGTGATGGATGACTCGCGTTGCATGGTGGAGAGCCTGCTCAGACTCTCCTACTTCTACATGCATGAATCCTGTGGCCAGTGCACGCCCTGCCGTGAGGGCACAGGCTGGATGTGGCGAGTGATTGACCGTATTCAGCACGGTCACGGACGCGATACCGATCTGGACCTGCTCAATTCGGTGGCTGACAACATCCAGGGGCGCACGATTTGCGCACTGGGCGATGCCGCAGCCATGCCGGTCCGCGCAATGATCAAGCACTTCCGCCCCGAGTTCGAGGCAATGATCCAGAACGGGGCGTCGCGCACTGCGGCCTCCGTCTGATCGCGGGAAAACATATGGTTGAAATAGAACTTGACGGTCAGAAGGTGGAAGTCGCCGAAGGCTGCATGGTGATGCATGCAGCCGAAAAAGCCGGTACTTACATTCCCCACTTCTGCTATCACAAGAAGCTCTCCATCGCTGCCAACTGCCGCATGTGCCTGGTAGAAGTGGAGAAGGCTCCGAAGCCCATGCCTGCCTGCGCCACGCCAGTGACGCAAGGGATGATCGTCCGCACGAAGAGCGAAAAGGCGATCAAGGCCCAGCAGTCCGTGATGGAGTTCCTGCTGATCAATCACCCGCTGGATTGCCCCATCTGCGATCAGGGCGGCGAGTGTCAGCTACAGGATCTGGCCGTCGGCTACGGCGGCTCTGCATCGCGCTATGCCGAAGAAAAGCGCGTCGTCCTGAACAAGGACGTCGGCCCGCTGATCTCCATGCAGGAGATGAGCCGCTGCATCCATTGCACCCGCTGTGTGCGCTTTGGCCAGGAAGTGGCCGGCGTGATGGAGCTCGGCATGATTCACCGCGGTGAACATTCCGAGATCACGACGGTGGCCGGTGACACGATAGATTCCGAGCTGTCGGGCAACATGATCGACATTTGCCCGGTGGGTGCGCTGACCAGCAAGCCGTTCCGCTACAGCGCGCGCACGTGGGAGCTGTCCCGACGCCGCTCGGTGAGTCCTCATGATTCCACGGGCGCCAACCTGATTGTTCAGGTCAAGAACCACAAGGTCCTGCGCGTGCTTCCGTTTGAAAACGAAGCCGTCAATGAATGCTGGATTGCGGACCGCGACCGTTTCTCGTACGAGGCCCTGAGCAGCGACGACCGCCTCACCCAGCCCATGCTCAAGCAGGGCGGGGTGTGGAAGGAAGTGGACTGGCAGACGGCGCTGGAATACGTCGCCAACGGCATCAAGAACATCAAGAACGACCACGGCGCACAAAGCATTGGTGCGCTGGTGAGCCCGCACAGCACGCTGGAAGAGCTGTACTTGGCAGCTTCGCTGGTGCGCGGCCTTGGCAGCGACAACGTTGACTACCGTTTGCGCAATGCAGACTTTGCAGCGCCGCAGGGCGTTCGCTGGTTGGGTACCTCGATTGCATCGTTGTCCACCCTGCAGCGCGCACTGGTCATCGGGTCCAACCTCCGCAAGGATCATCCCCTGTTTGCGCTGCGCGTGCGCCAAGCGGTCCGCCATGGTGCACAGGTTACGGCCATCGCTGCGCGGGAGCCCGAATGGGCGATGCCTCTTCATCGGTCGCTGGTACAGCCTGCGGCGCAGTGGGTTTCCGTTCTCGGTGCCATTGCTTCTGCAGTCGCTCAAGAAAAGGGTATTGCAGCCCCTGCGGGCGCAGCTGCCAGTGACGAAAACGCAATGGCGATTGCGCGCTCCCTGCTGGGTGGCGAGCGCAAGGCCGTTCTCCTGGGCAACGCTGCCGCACACCATGCGCATGCCAGCGAGCTGCTCGCTCTGGCCAACTGGATCGGCAGCCAGACGGGCGCCACGGTGGGCTTCCTCACTGAAGCTGCCAATACCGTCGGCGCACAGTTTGCTGGGGCACATCCTGTCAGCGGCGGCCTGAACGCTGGCCAGATGCTGGCAGGCGGGCTCAAGGCAGCCCTGCTGCTCAACACCGAGCCCGTGGCCGACTCGGCTGCCGGTCAGCAGGCCGTCCAGGCGCTGTCTGGCGCCGAGATGGTGGTCACATTGAGTCCCTTCAAGTGCAATCTTGAATTCAGCGATGTGCTGCTTCCGATTGCCCCGTTCACCGAGACGTCGGGCACGTTTGTGAATGCCGAAGGGCGCTTGCAGAGCTTTCACGCCGTCGTGCGTCCACTGGGCGAAACGCGCCCTGCGTGGAAGGTCTTGCGCGTGCTCGCCAACCTTCTGGGTGTGGCTGGTTTTGATTTCGAGACATCGACCGATGTGCTGGCGCGCGCGACCAATGCGGCCGCGGGTTCGGTGACGCACATCCCCGCCGAGCAGTTGTCGAACGCCGTAAGCGCGGCTGTCCCTGCCGCGGCAGTCACCGCTGCCGACCCAGTGGTGGCGTCGATCTATCAACTCGATGGTCTGGTGCGCCGCTCGCCCTCGCTGCAACTGACGGCGGATGCCCGCCTGGCCCGTGAAGGAGTGGCCGCATGATTGACGCGCTGTACAACGGTGGTCTGACGCTCCTGCCGTATGGCTGGTGGGCTGCCATGGCCTGGCCGGTTCTCTGGATCCTGCTCAAGATCGTGTGCATTCTTGCGCCGCTCATGGGCGCTGTCGCCTACCTCACGCTGTGGGAGCGGAAGCTGCTAGGCTTCATGCAGGTTCGCCACGGCCCCAACCGCGTAGGTCCTTTTGGTCTGCTTCAGCCCATTGCCGACGCGCTCAAGCTGCTGACCAAGGAAATCATCCAGCCTGCCGCCGCCAGCAAAGGTCTGTTTGTCCTCGGCCCGGTCATGGCGATCATGCCAGCGCTGGCAGCCTGGGTGGTGATTCCTTTTGGTCCTGACGTGGCGTTGGCCAACGTCAACGCAGGGTTGCTGCTGGTCATGGCCATCACCTCGATCGAGGTGTACGGCGTGATCATTGCAGGCTGGGCCTCCAACTCGAAGTACGCGTTTCTCGGCGCGCTGCGGGCTTCGGCACAGATGGTGAGCTACGAAATCGCCATGGGTTTCTGCTTCCTCGTCGTGATCATGGTGTCGGGCAGCATGAACCTGACCGAGATCGTGATGAGCCAGGGCAGGGGCATGGCGGCTGACAACGGTCTCACATTCCTGTCCTGGAACTGGCTGCCGCTGCTGCCCATCTTCCTCGTCTACCTGATCTCGGGTGTCGCTGAAACCAACCGCCATCCGTTCGACGTCGTCGAAGGCGAAGCGGAAATCGTAGCCGGCCACATGGTCGAGTACTCGGGCATGGGCTTTGCCATCTTCTTCCTGGCCGAGTACGCCAGCATGTGGCTGGTGTCTATTCTGGCCGCGATCATGTTCCTGGGCGGCTGGTTGCCTCCGATCGACAGTGCGTTCTTCAACTGGATCCCAGGCTGGATCTGGCTGGGTCTGAAGACGTTCCTGGTGGTGTCCATGTTTATCTGGATCCGGGCGACCTTCCCCCGGTTCCGGTATGACCAGATCATGCGTCTGGGCTGGAAGATCTTCATCCCGGTCACGCTGGTGTATTTGGTCTTTGTCGGTGGGTGGCTGCTGTCGCCCTGGAATATCTGGAAATAGGCGGAACGCGAAATGACTGCTGTTGCTGCTGCTGCTCCCTTCTCGCTGAAGGACTTCTTCAAGAGCTTCATGCTCGTGGAGCTGCTCAAGGGTATGGCCCTGACCGGCCGGTACGCGTTCCGTCGGAAGGTGACCGTTCAGTTTCCCGAAGAAAAGACGCCGCTTTCGCCGCGTTTTCGTGGCCTGCACGCCCTGCGCCGCTATGAGAACGGCGAAGAGCGCTGCATTGCCTGCAAGCTGTGCGAGGCTGTCTGCCCGGCGCTGGCCATCACCATCGAATCCGATGTGCGCG
Organism: Acidovorax sp. BL-A-41-H1; assembly: GCF_051942715.1. NCBI lineage: Bacteria > Pseudomonadati > Pseudomonadota > Betaproteobacteria > Burkholderiales > Comamonadaceae > Acidovorax > Acidovorax sp. BL-A-41-H1. The sequence goes on from NZ_JBPVJQ010000003.1 coordinate 1,627,603, forward strand.
AAGACGGCTCACGCCGCACCACGCGCTACGACATCGACCTGACGAAGTGCATCTTCTGCGGGTTCTGCGAAGAGAGTTGCCCGGTGGATTCGATCGTGGAAACACAGATCCTGGAATACCACGGCGAAAAGCGGGGCGACCTGTACTTCACGAAGGAAATGCTTCTGGCCGTGGGCGACCGGTATGAAGGCGAGATCGCTGCAGCGAAGGCTGCGGACGCCAAGTACCGCTGAGCGGTGTCTGGTACAGCCTTCCTGCCAGAACTTCTATAAAGACCCGATTCATGGACGCCAAGACTGGTTTCTTCTACCTCTTCTCGGTTGTGCTGCTGTTTGCAGCCTTCCGGGTGATCACTGCGCGCAATCCTGTGCATGCAGTGCTCTATCTCATCCTTGCGTTTTCGCAGGCGGCCGCCGTCTGGTTGTTGCTGAAGGCTGAGTTTCTGGCCATTGCGCTGGTGCTGGTGTACCTGGGCGCGGTGATGGTGCTTTTCCTCTTTGTGGTGATGATGCTCGATATCCATATCGACACTGTCCGCAAGGGTTTCTGGAAGAACTTCCCGCTGGCGGCCACCGTGGGTGCACTGATTGCTCTGGAGATGGCGGCTGTGCTGATGGGCGGTTTCCGCGGCATGGAAGAGCCTAAGGCGCTGGCACCCGTGCTCGATGCAGCGGGGCAGGTCGTTCAGTATTCGAATACGAAGTCGCTGGGCAAGCTGCTCTACACCGAGTATCTCTACCCGGTTGAAATTGCAGCTGTGATCCTGCTGGTGGCAATGATCGCAGCCATTGCGCTCACGCTCCGTGAGCGCAAGGACAGCAAGGCGATCAATCCGTCGGCACAGATCCGCGTTCGCGCTGCCGACCGCCTGGCGGTGGTGAAGGTTGCCGCCACGCAAAAGCCGCTTCCTGAAGAGCCTGCAGCGGCTGCAGCCGAGGAGAAGAAGGCATGACTTTGACACTGGGCCATTTCCTGTCGCTGGGCGCAATGCTGTTCGCCTTGTCCGTGATCGGCATCTTCCTCAACCGCAAGAACCTGATCGTGTTGCTGATGGCCATCGAGTTGATGCTGCTGGCGGTCAACATGAATTTCGTGGCGTTTTCGTACTACCTCGGTGACATGCACGGCCAAGTATTCGTGTTCTTCATCCTGACCGTGGCTGCGGCCGAGTCGGCCATCGGGCTTGCCATCCTGGTGCTGCTGTTCCGCAACAAGACCAGCATCAACGCTGAAGACCTCAACACCCTCAAGGGTTGATGAGCTACCGGTATTCGCAAGGTCCTCAAGAATGAGTCAAACCCTCTCTGCATCAACGCTCCTGGCGGTTCCGCTGGCCCCGCTGGCAGGCGCGCTGCTGGCCGGCGTTTTCGGCACCACGTTCGGCGGCAACTGGATTGGCCGCCGGCTCAGCCATACGCTGACGATTCTTGGCGTGCTGGTGGCTTTCGTACTGTCCGCCATGACGCTCAAGAGCGTAGCGGTTGACGGTGCCTACTTCAACGAAACCCTCTACACGTGGATGGTCGTTGGTGGCCTGAAGATGGAAGTCGGCTTCCTGGTCGACAGCCTCACCGCGATGATGATGGTGGTGGTGACCTTCGTGTCGCTGATGGTGCACATCTACACCATCGGCTACATGGAAGAGGATGAAGGCTACAACCGCTTTTTTGCCTACATCTCCCTGTTCACGTTCTCGATGCTCATGCTGGTCATGAGCAACAACCTGCTGCAGCTGTTCTTCGGCTGGGAGGCGGTGGGCCTAGTGTCGTACCTGCTGATCGGCTTCTGGTTCAACAAGCCTACGGCCATCTTCGCGAACATGAAGGCGTTCCTGGTGAACCGCGTAGGTGACTTCGGGTTCATCCTGGGCATCGGCCTGATTGCGGCGTATGCCGGCACTCTGAACTACGGCGAAGTGTTTGCCAAATCGGGCGAGCTGGGCGGCATGGCGTTCCCGGGTACCGACTGGATGCTGATCACGGTGATCTGCATCTGCCTCTTCATCGGCGCGATGGGCAAGAGTGCACAGTTTCCGCTGCATGTGTGGCTGCCCGACTCGATGGAAGGTCCTACCCCCATTTCGGCCCTGATCCACGCCGCCACGATGGTGACGGCAGGCATCTTCATGGTGGCACGCATGTCGCCGCTGTTCGAGCTGTCGGATACCGCTTTGAACTTCATCCTGGTGATCGGTGCCATCACCGCGCTGTTCATGGGCTTCCTCGGCATCATCCAGAACGACATCAAGCGCGTGGTGGCGTATTCCACGCTGTCCCAGCTGGGTTACATGACGGTCGCCCTGGGCGCCTCGGCCTATTCAGTGGCGGTGTTCCACCTTATGACGCACGCATTCTTCAAGGCGCTGCTGTTCCTTGCTGCGGGCTCCGTCATCATGGGCCTGCACCACAACCAGGACATTCGCTGGATGGGCGGCGTGCGCAAGTACATGCCGATCACCTGGATTACGTCGCTGCTGGGATCGCTGGCACTGATCGGTACGCCTCTGTTTTCGGGCTTCTACTCCAAGGACAGCATCATTGAGGCCGTGCATTTCAGTAATCTGCCCGCCGCCGGTTTTGCGTACTTTGCCGTGCTGGCCGGTGTCTTCATCACGGCGTTCTATTCGTTCCGCCTGTACTTCCTTGTTTTCCACGGCAAGGAACGCTTTGACCAGAACCCGGATGCCCACCACGACGACCACCACGGTCATGACGATCACCACCACCACGAGCCCCACGAGTCGCCGTGGGTGGTCACGGTGCCGCTGGTTTTGCTGGCCATCCCGTCGGTCGTCGTCGGCTTCATGTTCATCCAGCCCATGCTGTTTGGTGACTTCTTCAAGGACGTGATCTTTGTGGATGCGGCCAAGCACCCCGCCATGACCAAGCTCGCCGAGATCTTCCACGGCCCGGTCGGCATGGCCTTGCACGGCCTGCAGACCGCACCGTTCTGGCTGGCCCTCGCTGGCGTGGCGGCCTCGTACTACATGTACATGGTCAATCCGGCGCTGCCGGCCGCCATCAAGGCGCGCGTCCAGCCCATCTACACGCTGCTGGAAAACAAGTACTACCTCGACTGGATCAACGAGAACATTCTGGCGCGCGGTGCGCGTGCACTGGGTGTCGGTCTGTGGAAGGGCGGCGATCAGGCCATCATTGACGGCGCATTGGTCAACGGTTCCTGGAAACTGGTGCGCGGTATTTCTGGCGCAGTGCGTTGGATCCAGTCCGGCTTCGTGTTCCATTACGCGCTGGTAATGATTCTCGGCGTGTTCGCCCTGATGACGTGGTTCGTCTGGGGCGATGCCCTGGTGCAGCTCATCAAATAAGGAAAACAACAAATGGGTCTGTTGAGTCTTGCCATCTGGACGCCGATCGCTTTCGGTACTGTGCTGCTCGCTCTGGGGCGGGATGAGCACGCCCGTGCGGTGCGCTGGCTTGCACTGCTCGGTGCCCTGATCGGCTTCCTGGTCACGTTGCCGCTGTACGACGGCTTCAAACTCGGCACAGCTGCCATGCAGTTTGTCGAAAAAGCTGCGTGGATCGAACGGTTCAACGTCAACTACCACCTCGGGGTCGACGGCATTTCCTTCTGGTTCGTGCCGCTGACGGCATTCATCACGGTCATCGTGGTCATCGCGTCGTGGGAGTCGATCACCGAGCGTGTGAACCAGTACATGGGTGCGTTCCTGATCCTTTCGGGTCTGATGATTGGCGTGTTCAGCGCGCTCGACGGCATCCTGTTCTACGTCTTCTTCGAAGCCACACTGATTCCGATGTACCTGATCATCGGCATCTGGGGCGGCCCCAACAAGATCTACGCGGCGTTCAAGTTCTTCCTGTACACGCTGCTCGGCTCGTTGCTGATGCTGATCGCGCTGATCTTCCTGTACAACCAGTCGGGTGGCAGCTTCGACATTGCCACCTGGCACCAGTTGCCGCTGAGCCGTACCGCACAGACACTGCTGTTCTTCGCGTTCTTCGCAGCGTTCGCGGTCAAGGTGCCGATGTGGCCCGTGCACACCTGGCTGCCTGACGTGCACGTTGAAGCGCCTACCGGTGGTTCGGCCGTGCTGGCCGCCATCATGCTGAAGCTCGGTGCCTATGGTTTCCTGCGCTTCTCGATGCCGATCGCTCCTGACGCCGCACGCGAATGGGCCTGGCTCATGATTGCGCTGTCGCTGGTCGCCGTGATCTACGTGGGTCTGGTGGCCATGGTCCAGAAGGACATGAAGAAGCTGGTGGCTTACTCGTCTGTGGCGCACATGGGTTTCGTCACGCTGGGCTTTTTCATTTTCAACGACCTCGGCGTGTCCGGTGGCCTGGTGCAGATGATTGCGCACGGCTTCGTGTCAGGCGCGATGTTCCTGTCCATCGGTGTGCTCTACGACCGCGTGCATTCGCGTGAAATCGCAGCTTACGGAGGCGTGGTCAACACTATGCCCAACTTCACCGCTTTTGCCCTGCTGTTTGCAATGGCCAACTGCGGCCTGCCGGGTACGGCCGGATTTGTGGGCGAATGGATGGTGATCCTGGGTGCCGTCAAGGCCAACTTCTGGGTCGGCTTTGCAGCAGCTACAGCCCTCATCTTCGGCGCGGCCTACACGCTGTGGATGTTCAAGCGTGTGTACCTCGGCCCTGTGGGCAACGACAACGTCAAGGGCCTGACTGACATCAACAGCCGGGAATTCCTCGTGCTGTCGCTGCTGGGTATCGCCGTGCTGGCCATGGGCCTGTACCCACGCCCCTTCACGGACGTGATGGACACCTCGGTGGCCGAACTGCTCAAGCATGTCGCGCTGACCAAGCTGAACTGACCAGACCAGACTGAACTGAGAGATTCGAGATGATTGACAACATCAGCTGGCTTGCGATTTACCCCGAGATCGTGCTGTTGACCATGGCTTGCGTGATTGCGCTGGTCGACCTGGGCGTTCAGAGCAAGTACCGCACGGGCACCTATGTGCTCACCATGCTCACGCTGGCGGTAGTCGCAGCCCTGCAGGCGATGTACGCCACCAGTGGCAACACGTTCTACGGCTTTGGCAACATGGTGGTGAGCGACGCCATGGGCAACTGGCTCAAGTGCTTTGCCACCATTGCCGTGATGGTGACGCTGGTCTACAGCCGCCCCTACGCTGCCGACCGCCAGATGATGCACGGCGGTGAGCTGTTCACCCTGTCGATGTTCGCCCTGCTGGGCATGTTCATCATGATCTCCGGGAACAACTTCTTGGTGATCTACCTGGGCCTTGAGCTGATGACGCTGTCGAGCTATGCGCTGGTCGCGCTGCGCCGAGACAACGCCACCGCCACCGAGGCAGCCATGAAGTACTTCGTGCTGGGTGCCATGGCCAGCGGCTTCCTGCTCTACGGTCTGTCGATGATCTACGGTGCCACGGGCTCGCTCGACATCGGCCAGGTGTTCAAGGCCGTCAATTCCGGCCAGATCCGCCACCAGGTGCTGGTGTTCGGCCTCGTGTTTGTGGTCGCCGGTCTGGCGTTCAAGCTGGGCGTGGTTCCCTTCCACATGTGGGTGCCCGACGTTTACCAGGGCGCTCCGACCTCTGCCACGCTGATGATTGGCAGTGCGCCCAAGCTGGCTGCGTTTGCCATCACGATCCGCCTGCTGGTGGATGGCCTGTTGCCGCTGGCGATCGACTGGCAACAGATGCTGGGGGTGCTTGCGATCGGTTCGCTGCTGGTGGGTAACCTCGCCGCCATCGCACAGACCAACCTCAAGCGCATGCTGGCGTACTCCACGATCTCTCAGATGGGCTTTGTGCTCTTGGGCCTGATGTCGGGTGTGATCAACGGCAATGTGGACGCCACGGCGGTCGAGAACGCCTACAGCGCGTCGATGTTCTATGTCATCACCTACGTGCTGACCGCGTTGGCCGCATTTGGCGTGATCCTGCTCTTGGCGCGCGAAGGCTTTGAGAGCGAAGAGATCTCGGACCTGGCTGGCCTGAACCAGCGCAGCCCGCTGTACGCAGGCGTCATGGCAGTCTGCCTTTTCTCGATGGCTGGTATCCCGCCGCTGGTGGGCTTCTACGCCAAGCTGGCGGTGCTGCAGGCGCTCATTGCTTCGGGCCAGGGCCTTTACATTGCGCTCGCCGTGTTCGCCGTGATCATGTCGCTGATCGGCGCTTTCTACTACCTGCGCGTCGTCAAGGTCATGTACTTTGATCCGCCGCTGACGGTGACGCACGTATCGGCACCTTTAGACGTGCGCGTGGTCCTGACGATCAACGGCGCATTGGTGCTGGGCCTCGGCCTGCTGCCTGGCGGTTTGATGTCGCTGTGCGCCGACGCGGTAGTCCGCGCACTGGCCACCTGATCAGCCGGTCTGATTTGATCCGTATGTTCTGCGCGCCTTTTATTGCTGTGTCCTCGGCCGCTGCTGGTTCTACCGGCGTGGCCGCGCAAGCGGTGCAGGGGCGTGCGGCGCACGGCTCCACCACCACGCCAGCCCTGCGTCCGGTGTCGCACTCTCTGTCCCTTTTCGGACCTGCACTCCCGTGTCTCTGACCGCATCTGTCTGGCTGGTGATCATTGCAGCACTGATTGCTGCAAACCTGCCGTTCATCAACCACCGCTGGCTGGTAGTGGGCCCCGTGGCCCTGCCGCAGAAAAAGCTGGTGGTGCGGCTGGTTGAACTATTCGTGCTGTACCTGCTGGTGGGCGGGTTCGCCTTGCTGCTGGAGCGCCGGGCCGGGCAGATCGCGCCGCAGGGCTGGGAGTTCTATGCCGTCACCGGCACCCTGTTCCTGACCCTCGCGTTTCCCGGGTTCGTGTATCGCTACCTTCTGCGCCGCCACGGTTAGTCGCGCACTGTCCGGCACGCCAGGCTTTCGCCCGCCATGAAGGTTCTCGATCTCCAGTGCAGCCAGGGCCACGTCTTTGAGGGCTGGTTTGCCTCTGAAGAGGACTTCCAGTCGCAAAAGCAGTGCGACCTGGTGCAATGCCCCCTTTGCAATGACCATCAGGTCCACAAACTCCTGAGTGCGCCACGGCTGAACCTGGGGGCGCGCCCGCCCGGGCCGGCGCGTTCTGGGCATGATGCGAATCAGCCCGCGCACCCGGATGCCGGAGGCGGCTCTTCCGGATCCGCACAGGGGGCTCTGACCACGGCTGTCGTCCCATTCGACCAAGGCGATGCCGCCTTGCTCCCCCAAGCCATCCAGGCCGCGTGGTTGCGCCTGGCGCGGCACATTGCCAGCAACACGGAGGACGTGGGCGCTGCCTTCGCACAGGAGGCGCGCCGCATCCACCATGGGGAAGCGCCCGAACGCGGCATTCGCGGCCAGGCCACGGCCGAAGAAGCCCTGGAGCTTCTGGAAGAGGGTGTCGCCGTCCTGCCATTGCCGCTACCGGTCTCTGCCAAGGAAACGTTGCAGTAACGCGGCCGGGGGCATCCTTCGCGGCGTCGGCTGCAGCACAGGCGCTTTCTGACACCGGCTCCCTGTCTGCGGGATCGCATTGTCCTGGCCCCGGACGGATGCCGTGGGCACGCTGCGGCGCTCTCCCGGAGCGGGCTGGGGCATCATCTCGGACAATTTTTGAGTCTAATCGGTCTGTGGCGCTCGATTTGATTGCACCTAATGCTATTTATATGATAGCAAACCGAGTCTCCCGCGGAGTGCCGTGCGACGGGCCGCCTCGCGATCCCCGTCGGCTTTCATTGCATCCGGCGCGTCGCGCTGTTCCCATGTAGCCGCCTCCGCGGCTGTAGCGCTTCGACGAAGGGGATCCTCATGGCCTGTGGCCAACGGAAGGCCCTCAGTGAGTCAAAACCGATACCGCTGCCCTCGGTCTGAGCGTGCAGAACACGGTCTACCCTTCTCGCGCTGCGCTGTGCCGCCACCAGCTCCTCACGCGGTGAACTGCAGCGCCGCAAGGCGCGCGTAAACGCCTGCGCGCTCGATCAGCGCCGCGTGGGTTCCCTCCTCGACGATCTGGCCATGCTCCAGCACCACGATGCGGTCTGCGTTCTGGACGGTGGCCAGTCGGTGGGCGATCACCAACGTGGTCCTCCGCCCGGTGTGGCGCTGCATGGCGGTGTCCAGCGCGGCCTGCACCATGCGCTCGCTCTCGGCGTCGAGCGCGCTGGTGGCTTCATCCAGCAGCAGCAGGGGTGGGTCCTTGAGCATGGCGCGGGCGATCGAGATGCGCTGGCGCTGGCCGCCCGAAAGGCGCACGCCGCGTTCGCCCAGAAAGGTTTCGTAGCCTTCAGGCAGCGCAGTGATGAAGTCGTGCGCAAACGCGGCCTGTGCGGCAGCGGTTACCTCGGCTTCGGTGGCATCGGGCCGGCCGTAGCGGATGTTTTCGAGCGCGGTGGCCGAGAAGATCACAGCATCCTGCGGCACGGTGCCGATGGCCGCACGCAGGGTGGACAGGCGCAGTGCCCGAATGTCCACGTCGTTCAGGCGAATGGCGCCGCTGGACGTCGGTGGCGCTGCTGACATGCCGCTGCTGCATGACCCGTGCTCGACCTCGCCGGGTAAGGTGCTTCCATAGGCTGGCGCGCTGCTACCTTCCACCGCGGAGGGGGCGCCTGTCTGAGGCTGCTGCCGCTGCTGCGCGTCGCCCACGTCATAAAACCGCTGCAGCAGCTGGAACACCGTCGTCTTGCCGGCGCCACTGGCCCCCACCAGCGCCACGGTCTCGCCCGGCCGCAGCGTCAGCGAAAAGCCGCGCAGGGCCGGGTGGGCAGGGCGGGAGGGGTAGTGAAAACTGACGCCGTCAAATTCCACCGCCAGCCCCTGGCCCGAGAGCGGCAGTTCTTTAGGCTTGGGCGGATTGGCCACTGGCGAACGGCTCGCCAGCAGTTCCATCAGCCGTTCTGTGGCACCAGCCGCGCGCAGCAGGTCGCCATATACCTCGCCCAGCACCGCCACGGCACCGGCCAGCAGGATGACGTAGACCACCGTCTGCCCGAGATGGCCTGCAGTCATGTCACCGGCAAGCACGGCCTGCGTGCCGCGGTACAGCCCCCACAGCAGCAGTGCCGCGTTGGCGATGATGATGAACGCCACCAGCAACGCACGGGCGCTGGTGCGGCGCACGGCCACTTGGAATGCGTTCTCGGTGGCCCGGCCGAAACGCGCTGCCTCGCGCGGCTCGGCGGTGTAGCTTTGCACCACGGGTACGGCGTTGAGCACCTCGGCGGCAATGGCGCTGGAGTCGGCCACGCGGTCCTGGCTGTCGCGCGAAAGGCGGCGCACGCGCCGGCCGATCCACATCGTGGGCAAAACCACCAGCACCACCGCCAGCAGCACATGCGCCATGACGTACGGGTTGCTCCAGACCAGCATGGCCAGCGCACCCACGCCCATGACGGCATTGCGCAGGCCCATTGACAGCGACGAGCCGACGACCGTCTGCACCAGGGTGGTGTCGGTCGTCAGTCGCGAGAGCACCTCGCCGGTTTGCGTTGTTTCAAAGAATTCCGGGCTCTGCTGCAGCACATGGCCGTACACGGCATTGCGCAGGTCGGCCGTCACGCGCTCGCCCAGCCAGCTCACCATGTAGAAGCGGGCGGCAGAGAACACGCCCAAGGCGACTGCCACTGCAAAAAGCGCTTCAAAATGTTCACGCAACGCCATGGTCTGGGCACCCCGGTCGCCTGCCAGCAGACCGCCGTCGATCAGCCCGCGCAGGGCCATCGGGAAGGCCAGCGTGGCCAGTGCCGCAAGCACCAGAAAAACGCCTGCGAGTGCAATGCGCCCGCGATAGGGCCGCAGAAAGGGCAGCAGCCCCGAAAGTGAACGCGGAGCCCCGCGCTCTGCGGTAGTGGAAGGCCGTGTGGGCATGGTTTGCATGGATGGGAATGAGACCGGACGTGGACAGTAGGCATTAATACATAGGCATTAGTCCCAGTATCTACACACGGCTCCCGCGGCATACCATGCAGACCGAATGCATGCATAGTGATTGGCCTGCACGACCATCCCGCGATGAGCCGCTGCCCCTGCAGCGTGACTCCAACACCAGCACCTTTACGGAGCAATCCAGGCGCAATGAGCGACGTCATCCTTGAAACCAAAAGCCTGACCAAAGAGTTCAAAGGCTTCACCGCGGTAAGCGATGTGAACCTGGCTGTGCGCCGTGGTTCCATCCACGCCCTGATCGGCCCGAACGGGGCGGGCAAGACCACGTGCTTCAACCTGCTGACGAAGTTTCTCGAGCCCACCTCGGGCGTCATCCGTTTCAACGGCCACGACATCACCCGCGAGCAGCCCGCGCAGATCGCGCGCCGCGGCGTCATCCGCTCGTTCCAGATCTCGGCCGTGTTCCCGCACCTCACGCTGCTTGAAAACGTGCGCCTGGGCTTGCAGCGCAAGCTGGGCACGTCGTTTCATTTCTGGCGCAGCGAGCGCACCCTGCGCCAGCTGGACGACCGGGCCATGCAGCTGCTGACCGAAGTGGGCCTGGAAGACCTGGCCGACGAGGTCACGGTGAACCTGCCCTACGGCCGCAAGCGCGCGCTTGAAATTGCAACCACCTTGTCGATGGAGCCCGAGCTGATGCTGCTGGATGAACCCACCCAGGGCATGGGCCACGAGGACGTGGACCGCGTCACACAGCTCATCAAGAAAGTGTCTGTGGGTCGCACCATTCTGATGGTCGAACACAACATGAAAGTGGTCTCCACCATCGCCGACTGCATCACGGTGCTGCAGCGCGGCGCCGTGCTGGCCGAAGGCCCGTACGCGGAGGTGTCGAGCAACCCGCTCGTGATGGAAGCCTACATGGGCACGACTGACGGCCAACTGCAAGGAGCGCATTGATGGCATCCGCTCCCGCACTCGAAATCCGGAACCTCGAAGCCTGGTACGGCGAATCGCACGTGCTGCACGGCGTCGACATCGTCGTGCAGCCGGGCGAGGTAGTCACGCTGTTGGGCCGCAACGGCGCAGGCCGCACCACCACCATGCGCGCCATCATGGGCCTCACGGGCTCGCGCAAGGGGTCGGTCAAGATCAACGGCGTGGAAACCATCAACATGCCCACGCACCGCATTGCGCACCTGGGCGTGGGCTACTGCCCGGAAGAGCGGGGCATCTTCTCCAGCCTGTCGTGCGAAGAGAACCTGATGCTGCCGCCCGCGCTCAAGACCGACAAGCCTGGCATGTCGGTGCAAGAGATTTACGCCATGTTCCCCAACCTGGCCGAGCGCAAGAACAGCCAGGGCACGCGCCTGTCGGGCGGCGAGCAGCAGATGCTGGCCGTGGCCCGCATCCTGCGCACGGGGGCCAATCTGCTGCTGCTCGACGAGATCTCGGAAGGCCTCGCGCCGGTCATCGTCCAGGCGCTGGCCCGCATGATCATGATGCTGCGCCAAAAAGGCTTCACGGTGGTTATGGTTGAGCAAAACTTCCGCTTTGCCGCCCCGCTGGCCGACCGCTTCTATGTGATGGAGCACGGCCGCATCGTCGAGCAGTTCGGTGCTGCCGAGCTGGAGCAAAAGATGCCCGTACTCAGCGAACTGCTGGGCGTGTGAGCCGCGCCCCGCACGCATTCCCGGTTTTTGTGTTTTCCCACCACCACCATTCCAACAGGAGACAAGCCATGAAGAACAAACTGAAAGTGCTCGCATTGATGCTGGGCGCAGCAGGCCTGGCCACCTCGGCAGCGCATGCACAAGACAAGGTCAAGATCGGTTTCATCACCGACATGTCCAGCCTGTACGCCGACGTGGAAGGTAAGAACGGTGCGCTGGCCATCCAGATGGCCATTGACGACTTCGGCGGCAAGGTGCTGGGCATGCCCATCGAGCTGCTGAGCGCCGACCACCAGAACAAGGCCGACATCGCGGCCTCCAAGGCCCGCGAGTGGATCGACACCGAAGGCCTGACGATGATCTTCGGGGGCACCAATTCGGGTACCGCACTGGCCACCGCCAAGGTGGCTGCCGAGAAGAAGCGCGTGTACATCAACAACGGCGCCGCCAGCTCCGCACTGACCAACGAGCAGTGCACTCCCTATACCGTGCACTACGCGTACGACACCGTCGCACTGGCCAAGGGCACGGGCTCGGCCATTGTGGATGGCGGCGGCAAGAGCTGGTACTTCCTGACTGCTGACTACGCCTTCGGCCACGCACTCGAAGCCGACACCAGCACCGTGGTCAAGGCCAAGGGCGGCACGGTGGTGGGCACGGTGCGCCACCCGCTCAACGCGTCGGACTTCTCGTCCTTCCTGCTGCAGGCACAGAACTCCAAGGCACAGATCCTGGGCCTGGCCAATGCGGGCGGCGACACGATCAATTCGATCAAGGCCGCCAAGGAATTCGGCATCGGCAAGAACATGAAGCTCGCCGGCCTTCTGATCTTTCTGAGCGACATCCACAGCCTGGGTCTGCGCAACACCGAAGGCCTGCAGTTCACCACCAGCTGGTACTGGGACCTGAACGACGACACGCGCAAGTTTGCAGCGCGCTTCTTCGAGAAGACCAAGCGCATGCCTACCGAAATCCAGGCCGCTGATTACTCGGCCACCATGAACTACCTCAAGGCCGTGGAAGCCGCCAAGACGGTGGATGCCGATAAGGTGATGGCCACCTGGAAGGGCATGAAGATGAACGACTTCTTCGGTTCGGGCCAGATCCGCGCCGACGGCCGTTACGTGCACGACATGTACCTGATGGAAGTGAAGAAGCCTTCCGAGTCCACCAAGCCATGGGACTACTACAAGCTCGTCAAGAAGCTGCCAGGTGACCAGGTCTTCACGACCAAGGCCGAAAGCAAGTGCCCGCTCTGGAAGTAAACACCAGGCGCCTGTAACCCGGCGCTGCAACGCAACCCGCGCGGGATGCGTTGCAGCACGGGTTCTCTTCGCTGCACTTTGCGGTGGAGCATCGCCGCGGCCTCGTCCTCGCCTGACCCGAAACCTCACCTTCTGCCGTCGCCCCCATGGAAATCTTTGGTGTTTCACTGCCTGGCCTGTTGAGTCAGCTCCTCCTGGGGTTGGTCAACGGGTCGTTCTACGCAATTCTCAGCCTCGGGCTGGCCGTGATTTTCGGGCTGCTCAACGTCATCAACTTTGCGCACGGCGCGCTCTTCATGACGGGCGCCCTGATCACGTGGATGGCGTTGAACTACTTCGGCGTCAACTACTGGGTGATGCTGTTCGCGGCGCCGGTGATCGTCGGGCTGTTCGGCGTGCTGATCGAGCGGCTGTTGCTGCGCTGGATCTACAAGCTCGATCACCTGTACGGCCTGCTGCTCACCCTGGGGCTCACGCTGCTGATCGAAGGCGTGTTCCGCTCCATCTATGGGGTATCGGGCCTGGGCTACGACACCCCCGAAATCCTTGAAGGCGCGACCAACCTGGGCTTCATGATCATGCCGAACTACCGCGCATGGGTCGTGGTGGCGTCGGTGGTGGTGTGCCTGGCGACGTGGTACGTGATTGAAAAGACCAAGCTTGGCGCGTACCTGCGCGCCGGTACCGAGAATCCGCGGCTGGTAGAAGCCTTCGGCATCAACGTGCCTGTGATGGTCACATTGACTTATGCCTTCGGTGCCGGTCTTGCTGCGTTTGCCGGCGTGCTGGCTGCGCCGGTCTATCAGGTCACGCCGCTCATGGGCCAGAACCTCATCATCGTGGTGTTTGCGGTGGTGGTGATCGGCGGTATGGGCTCCATCATGGGCTCCATCCTCACCGGGCTGGGCCTGGGCGTCATCGAAGGTTTCACCAAGGTTTTCTACCCTGAAGCATCGTCCACCGTGGTGTTCGTCATCATGGTGATCGTTCTCCTCATCCGCCCCGCCGGCCTGTTCGGCAAAGAGAAATAACAGGGGCCGACCGCATGAACACCAAGACTTTCGCCAACATCGGCTACGGCATCCTCGCGCTGGGGCTGATTGCTGCGCCCTTCCTCGGCGCCTATCCCATCTTCGTCATGAAGCTCATGTGCTTTGCACTGTTTGCTTCTGCCTTCAACCTGCTGCTGGGCTACACGGGCCTGCTGTCGTTCGGGCACGCGGCTTTTCTGGGCGGTGCGGCGTACGTCACCGGCCACGCTATCAAGGTCTGGGGCCTTACCCCAGAGGTGGGGCTGCTGCTGGGCACAGCCGGCGGCGCGCTGCTGGGGCTGCTGTTTGGCTGGCTGGCCATTCGCCGCCAGGGCATCTACTTTTCGATGATCACACTGGCGCTGGCCCAGATGCTGTTCTTTGCCTGCCTGCAAGCGCCGTTCACGGGCGGTGAAGACGGCCTGCAGGGCGTGCCGCGTGGCAAGCTGTTTGGCGTGATCGACCTCAAGAGCGATCTGGTCATGTACTACGTGGCGCTGGTCATTGTGGTGGTGGCGTTCCTGCTTATCGTGCGCACCATCCACTCGCCTTTTGGCCAGGTGCTCAAGGGCATCAAGGAAAACGAGCCCCGCGCCATCTCGCTGGGCTACGACACGCACCGCTTCAAGCTGCTGGCGTTTGTGATCTCCGCCGCGCTGGCCGGCCTGGCCGGTTCGCTCAAAACGCTGGTGCTGGGCTTTGCCACGCTGTCGGATGTGCACTGGACGGCCTCTGGCCAGGTCATCCTGATGACGCTGGTGGGTGGCCTCGGCACACTGTCGGGCCCGCTGATTGGCTCGGCCGTGGTGGTGCTGCTGGAAAACAAGATCGGCGAATTCGGCAACCTGCTGGCCGCGCTGACCAGTGTGGAATGGTTCAAGACGCTGGGCGAATCGGTCACCATGGTCACCGGCCTGATCTTCGTGATCTGCGTGCTGGCCTTCCGCCGCGGCATCATGGGCGAAATCATTGCCTGGATGGCCCGCCGCCGCGCGGGTGGTGGCACCAACGCACACTGACGTGCTGATCCGCTGATCCGCTGATCCGCTGATCGGGTGACCGGCCAGTGCCCTGCATCACTGCATGGGCGCTATTGCCGGTCTCTTTCATGGGGGAGGTCCGTACGCGGCTGACCTCAGGGCTGGTGGAACGGAAAGCCAGCCTCCGCCTGATCCGCCCGCGCTGTCAGCTCTACAGCCGCAACGCCTTGGCATAGCCCGTCATCTCCAGGTAGCCGCGGCCCACCACCTTGCCGCTGTCTGCCGCGCGCAGCTCGGACAGGCCTTCCCAGTAAATGGCCCCGGTGGATGCGCTGCTGTCCAGCTCCTGGCTGTCGAGCAGGCTGTGCACCTCAAAGCGTCCTGCGGGCGTCTGCACCCGCCATTGCACCGGGTAGCGTGCGCCGCTGTGCGGGCTGGTCCAGAAACGCAGGGGCGTGAACACCACCTCGCTCGCATCAAAGGCTTTGGTAGCCGCTTGGCTGCCTGCCCGCCACGATCCACCCGCCCACAGCGCCGTGCCATCTGCGCGGCGCAGGCGAAACGCCGTCAGCGCGCTCCCATCCAGCAGGTTCATGCCGATCCAGTCCCAGCCCTGGGCCTCGGGGTGCAGCAGGGCCTCACTCCACTCGTGGTCCATCCACGCCCGAGCCTGCGCGGGGTTGATGGCCATGCGCTCGCTGCCCAGCGCAATGGTGCCGCTCACGGTCAGCTGCGGCTGGCTGTAGTAGTAGCTGGCCTGCTCGGCATCGGGCCCTTTGCGCGACAGGCCCTCGCGGCCCTGCAGCAGCACGGGTTGCGTGGAGTCGAACTGCAATTGCAGACCGAACTGCTCGCCCTGGATGCTGGCCCTGTAGCGGCTGCGCACGCCCGTGGTGTCGGGGCCTGCGGCGGGGTCGATGTTGTTGCGCACCAGGCTCCAGTCCTGCAGGCGCACTGCCGTATCGGCCTCGCTGGCCTGCGCCACGCCAAAGCCCGCGCGGGCGATGCGCTGGTCGTGCAGCAGCCGCTGGCCCTTGAGGTCGGTGACCGCCGCATGTGCAAACAATAGTTGCCGCGCCGCGAACGCCGAGCGCATGCCCTGCGTGGCATCCACACGCGAGCGGAAAAACGTCACCTGAAAACCCCACTCGCGCCCACCGGCCAATGCGTGGCCCGTGATGTACCACCACTCCGTGCGCAGGTCAGGGTGGCTGCCGTGGTCGCGCGGAAACTGCAGCGTGCGCACCGGCAGGGCATGGGCACTGCGCGGCCACGGTGCTGCCAACGCGCCCGCCAGGCCCAGCGCGAGCGCCTGGCGGCGCGAAGGCCCGGCGTGCTCTGGTGTCACAGCAGCCATGTGCGGCGCGGGTGGACCAAGAAGTGGGCGCGTGGGCATGTCAGTCGGTCAGTGCGAGGGCGCGCAGATGCTGTGGGCCGCTTGCGTCAACCCATCAGCGCCTGCAGCCGCGCTTCGGCCGTACTGCAGTCGCCAAAACTGCTGGCGACCCAATCCGCGTTGAAATACGTGGGCAAGTACCGCTCGCCCGCATCGCACAGCAGCGACAAGATGGAGCCGCGCTCGCCCGCCGCGCGCATCTCGTTTGCCAGCGTGAGCATGGCCACAAAATTGGTGCCCGTAGAAGGCCCTACGCGCCGCCCCAGCAGATGCGACAGCGCGCGCATGGCCGCCACCGAATCCACGTCGGGTACGTCGATCATGCGGTCCACCAGCGTGCGGACAAAGCTGGGCTCCACCCGCGGCCGGCCGATGCCTTCGATGCGCGAGCCGGGTGCCGTGAGCTGCGCATCGCCCGTGCGGTGGTACGCGCTGAACACCGAGCCCGCAGGGTCTGCCACGCACACCTGCGTGGCATGGCGCTGGTAGCGCACATAGCGGCCAATGGTGGCGCTGGTGCCGCCTGTGCCTGCGCCCACCACAATCCAGCGCGGCACTGCGTGCCGCTCGCGCGCCATCTGCGTGAACATGCTCTCGGCGATGTTGTTGTTACCGCGCCAGTCGGTCGCGCGCTCGGCATACGTGAACTGGTCCATGTAGTGCCCGCCCGTCTCCTGCGCAATCGCGCGGGCCGCGTCGTACACATCGCCGGCACGGTCCACAAAATGGCAGCGCCCGCCGTGGAACTCGATCTGCGCCACCTTCTCGGGCGAGGTGGTGCGCGGCATCACCGCCACAAACGGCAGCCCCAGCAGGCGTGCAAAGTAGGCCTCGCTCACTGCCGTGGAGCCGCTGGAGGATTCGACAATGGTGGAGCCCTCATGCACCCAGCCATTGCACAGGGCGTAGAGGAACAGCGACCGCGCCAGCCGGTGCTTGAGGCTGCCCGTGGGGTGGGTGGACTCGTCCTTGAGGTACAGGTCAATGCCGTGCGCGGCAAAGGCGGGCAGCCGCAGCGGGATCAGGTGCGTATCGGCACTGCGCTGGTAGTCGGCTTCGATGCGGGCGATGGCTTCGTGGAGCCAGGGTGTCACTGTGTGCGGGATCGGCATGCCAGGATTGTCGCAGGGGCGTTGCCGCTGCCGCGAAGCCGGTCAGAACCCGTAGTGCGTGCGGTTGCTTTCGATCCTTGCTGCCTCGGAGGCTGGGTAGGTTCGCCGCCGCAAAAGCTGCTGCAGCGCGGTGCGGCCCAGCTCCCGGTGCGGGGTGTAGAACGCGCTCACCGCAAGCTCGTCAAGAGCTCTCCAGGCGTACACCTGCATGTCAACGAACAAGGTGTCCTCTGGCGGCATCATGCCCGCGGCCTGTAAGGCGAAGAGGGTGGCTGCGGCGTATTCCTCGCGCATGCGGTGAAATCTGGCCAGTTCGCAAAGCGGCTCTGCGCGTGCAGGACGGGCCGCGTATGCAGCCAGGTACGCCTCCCTCACCTCGGGCGGGGATGCGCCGAGTCTCTCCTGCAGCAGGGCCGCCTGGAACATCGCGCACCAGCGCTCCTCCTCCCAGCCGCCCATGGCAGCGCGGTGCCGGTACCAGCGCAGGCTATCCTGCAGCAGGCCTGCGTCGCGAAAACTCTGCGCCAGGTAGAAGACGTTGCGCGCGTTCGCCGGTGCGTCCTCGACGGCCTGCCGGAGCAGCTCAATGTCGGCCAGATAGGTCTGGGGGTTCCGCGCGCGCGCGCCGTCGTGCGAGACCCGAATCACGGGCCCCGGCAACCTTTGCCATGGCCCGTGTTGCTGTGCCGTCAGGTACTCATGAAGGACGCCCTCCCAGCGCCACCCGACATGTGCTGCAGCCAGTGCGTTGCGCTGGTACTCCCAGCCATTCATGTGGCAGGTCAGGGTGTAGCCATCGGCCGTGAGCGACGGCCACCCGAAGCCAGGCGGCGCTTCAAGCTGCTCGTCGGCATCGATGAACAGCATGTAGTCGCCCAGAGGGCGTGCCAGCTCGAGCGCCTCGTTGCGGTTGTGCGCAAAGTTGTGCCAGGGTCGTTCATGCAGTTCGCCGGGAATGCCCTGCAGGCATTGCCTCACGAGGTCCTGGGTGCCATCGGTGGAACCGGTGTCAACCACCACCCAATGGTCAATCCAGGGCTGCACGGACGCGAGACATCGCGCGATCACGGGCGCCTCGTCCCTCACGATCATGTTGAGGACGGTGATGGGGTGATGGGGACGGGCAGGGCAAGACACGGTGTTATGGCGCAGGCGACAGCGGCGTACCTCAGTTGAGCGCGGGATACAGCCCGAAGGTGCAAATCACGTAGGTCAGCCCGTTAGGCGCAGCGTTGCGCAGATCGGGCAACGCGAAGGTGGTGGACCCGTTCCCTCCGTACATGGTGCCCAGCAGCGAATACAGGGCGGTATTGGACGCAATGGACAGCACCTGGCCGGCGGCCGGGGTGCCACCTGCGCGGGTGCCGGCAACCAGCCATACCTGGCCCAGAGTGCAATCGAGTGCAGCAGGACCTGCCTGTGCCTGACTGGTGGATGTTCCGAAAAGGGTGGCTGTGCCCGATGCGCCCGTGGCGCCGGTCGCCCCGGTTGCGCCGGCTGCACCGGTAGCGCCCGTGGCGCCGGTCGCTCCTGTGCTGCCCGAAGTGCCTTGGGGTCCCGCCGGGCCCGTAGGCCCCGCGACGGTACTGCTGGCTCCTGTGGCCCCTGTGGCTCCAGCTGGGCCTGTGGCACCTGTGGCCCCGGCTGGGCCGGTGGCCCCGGCCGGCCCTTGCGAACCGGCAGCGCCTTGCAGACCTTGCGCGCCCTGTGCGCCAGTGGCGCCAGCAGGTCCGGTCGGACCCGGTACGGTGCTGTTCAGGCCTGCCGCGCCCGTGGCGCCGGTAGCGCCAGCTGGACCTTGTGCGCCGGAGGGGCCTTGCACACCCGCCGGTCCGGTCGCGCCGGTCGCTCCCTGGGTGCCCTGGGCGCCTTGCGCTCCAGTTGCGCCGGCAGGGCCGGGTACTGTGCTGCTGGCGCCGGTGGCTCCTGTCGCCCCGGCAGGGCCCGTCGGGCCTGTCGCTCCGGCAGAACCCTGCTGGCCTTGGGCGCCCTGGGCTCCTTGCGCGCCTGTAGGGCCTGCGGGTCCTGCGGGTCCTGCGGGTCCTGCGGGTCCTGCGGGACCGGTCGGGCCCGCAGTGCCGGTACTGCCCTGAGGGCCCGTGGGGCCCGTCGCCCCTTGCGTGCCTTGCGAGCCTGTGGCCCCAACTGGTCCTGTGGCTCCAGCTGGTCCTGTGGCTCCAGCTGGTCCTGTGGCGCCCGCCGGACCGGTGGCCCCAGTGGGTCCCGTGGGGCCTGCCACCGTGCTGTTCGCGCCGGTTGCGCCTGTGGGTCCAGGCGCTCCGGTGGCTCCCGCAGGGCCCGCGGCACCCGTTGCGCCAGCAGGCCCCGTAGCGCCAGTTGCACCTGTCGCTACGCCAGCCGCGCACGGACCAAGCCGCCCGGTGGGGGCATCAAAGCATGTGGGTGTCGATGTCGGCGCTGAAGCATTAAGCCCTGGCGCCAGCACTGCTCCCGAGTCCTGTACCCGAAACCGCTCTGCAGAGCCCGTGGCGTTGCGGATCACGAATCCGCCGCCCCCCGGCACCGTGGTGGACACGTCGGCTGCCAGAGCCGGCAGGGTCTGCATGGCGCACAGTGCGCCAAGCGCTCCCCCTGCGGCCTGGAGTTGTCGGCTCAGGCGGGTGAAGCGGGCGGCGTGGCGACCTTCGGGTGTCATGGGGTCTCCTCCGGTGGTCGCGGGTGACCGCGTCCTGACGCGACGCCCGTGGGGATGCCTCTGTGCAGTGCCGCCAGGCTCAGGAGCAGGGCCGTCACGAGCAGGCTCCAGGTACCGAGGGTGGGGATGGCTTGTGCGGCGTGGGGTACGGGAGCCCCGAGATGCACGCCCGTGCCCACGCTGGCGAAGGTCTGACTGACCGTGGCGTTCGGCCCCAGGTTGATGGTGGATGTGCCGGGCCCGGAGGAGGCCAGCTTTATCTCGGCCCCGGCCACACCCAGCAGGCTGAGCGTGCCGAGCACCGTGATCTGGCTGTCATTGGAGAACATGAAGGTACGCCCTGTGCTGCTTTGAAGCGTCAGATCGCCCACCACCATGGTCCCGGACACCATGGTCGTATTGCCCGCACAGCCATCCACCAGAGCTACCGTGCTCGTGCGTGCATCGAGCGTACCTGCCGAGGTGAGGTTGCCGCCCACCTCAAGCCGGCCTGCACGACCAGTGAGATAGCCGCTTCCGGCGATGCTCAGGCTGGAGCCCGTGGAGAATGCCGCGGAGTCCAGTGTGAGGGTCCCATGCACTTCCACCGGTATGCAGGCGGTATCGATGGACGACCCGGAGGGCAGATCCATGGAGCTCTGGCTCGAAACGACGAATTGCCCTTGGGCGTCACCACCGGCAATCAACCACGCCATCGCGAGTATGGGCAACGCACGCTGCCATACCGTCGCGCGCTTTGTCGCGGTGGATGTGGCTTGAGTGGCCCACCCCTGGATGCCCAGGCGTCGTCCCTCGGCGGAGCGAATGCTCGCACTGGTCGGTTCGGTACCCGCGTACGTCCGGGCAGGGTGCGGCATGGCGATCTACTGATAGATATGAAATTGTGAAAATCATTTTAACCATATATATTGATTTTCGCAACATCACCAGTCTTCCTTCACTGCCATTACCGCATCCCGCCCTGCTGCCGCGCGGCCCGCCAGCCACGCCGTCACGGTGCCCGACACGATCACCGCGAGGCACAGCGCAAACAGCCGCGGCCCGGGAAGGCTCAGGTCCATGGTCCAGTGAAAGCTCTGCGGATTGACGACATGCACGAGCACCACTGAAACCACAATGCCCAGCGCCAGCCCCGCGGCCGCGCCTACGCCCGTCCAGGCAGCGCCTTCGCCCGCCACCACCGCCAGGATCTGGCGCCGGGTGAGGCCCAGGTGGGCGAGCAGGCCAAATTCCTTGCGGCGGGCCAGCACCTGGGCGCTGAAGCTGGCGGCCACGCCAAACAGGCCGATGCCGATGGCCACGGCCTGCAGCCAGTAGGTGACGGCAAAGCTACGGTCGAAGATGTGCAGGGACCGCTCGCGGATGGTGGACGATGAAACGAACTCCACCAGCGCGGCGCCAGGCTGTGCGTCGCCCGCTGATGCGCTTTGCCCTGCCGAACGCGCAGGGTAGGCTGGCATGGCACCCGACGTGCCCGATGATGCGCCCGGCACATCTGTAGCGGCCTTCCCGCCCGGACCGGTGGGAGCCGCAGCCAGTTGTGCGGCCTGCGTGCGAATGGACTGCTGCAGTGCTGCCAGGTCCATCCCTTCGCGGGGCCACAGCGCCAGGTCGCTGGTGCGGGCGTCGCCGGTGAGCGCCAGCCAGACGGTGCGGTCCATGACGACCGCACCGGACTGGCGGGCATAGTCGCGCCATACGCCCGCTATGAAAAACATAGCTGCAGGGGATTTTGATTCCTGGGCTACACCGCCAAAAGACCTTGAAAGTGCCGGCCAGTCCATTCCAGGGGCCAATCCGTACAGGTCGACCACCGCCTCGCTGATGTACACGGCGGTGCGCCCGGCGGGCACGGCCAGCGGCTCGCCCACCAGCGGGAGGTGCTGGCCGGGGTCGGTGCCCAGCGGGCGGCTCAGCACCATCAGCGCGGGGCGGGTGGGCTCCAGCTGCAAGGGGCTGGCGCGCAGTGGCTGCACGCGGTCGAGTCCTGGCAGAAGGGCCACGGCTTCCGCAAAGCCTGCGGGCAGCAGAGCGGCTTCGCTGCCGGCCTCGCTCTGCGCAGAGCGCACGTACAGCGGTGACGGCAGCACGGCATCGAGCCATTGCGTGACCGAGCCGCGAAAGCTCGACACCATCACCGTCAGCGCCACGGCCAGACTCAGGCTGGCAACGACCCCGCCCACGGCAATGGCCGCGCTGCCGCGCATACGGCGGGCGCGCTCCAGCGCGAGCAGGGGCAGCACGTGCCGTGCGGCCAGCGGCTGCAAAGAGTGCAGGGCGCGTGCCATGGCCCAAGGCAGTAGTGCAATGCCGCCCACCAGCAGCAGTGCGATGGCGATGTATGCCGCGAGCGGTATGCCCTCCACCCGCGGCACCAGAGTGAGCAGGCCGCCGGTGGCCAGCAGGCCAGCGCCCAGCCAGGGCTTTTCGGCCACGCTGGCCGCAGCGCCCAGGCCCTTCAGGGTCTGCGCGGGCGGCAGCTGCTGCGCGGCCCGCGCCGGCCACCAGCCGCCGATCAGGGCGGCGGCCACGCCCAGCGCGCCGTAAACGAGGGCGGCAGGCGCGCTCCACTGCAGCGCGGGCTGCACACCCGAGAAGTAGCCACCGCCCAGGTCGCCGCCCAGCAGCCGCAGGGCGGTGGCTGCCAGCGCTGTACCCAGGGCAATGCCCGCCGCACTGCCCACCAGCCCCAGCGCGGCGGATTCGGCCAGCACCAGCGCGAGCCGTTGCCGGGGCGTGGTGCCTAGCACCGCCAGCAACGCAAACTGCGGCGCCCGCTGCGCCACGCTGAGCGCCAGCACCGAGAACACCAGAAAGGCCCCGGTGAACAGCGCCACCAGCGCCAGCACGGTCAGGTTGACGCGGTACGCCCGCGAGAGGTTGCTGATGCGCTGGGCTGCGTCGCCGGGCTGGGCAAAGCTGGCGTTGGCAGGCCAGCCCGCCTGGGCCTGCATGTCGCGCTGCCATGCCGCGCGGTCGGTGCCGGGGCGCAGTTGCACGTCGATGCGGCTGAGCTGCCCGGCGCGGCCAAACAGGTCTTGCGCGGCGCCAATGTCCATCACGGCCAGCGGTGCGCCACCTGCGGCGACAGTGCCGCCCACCTCTACCTCCAGGCTTTGCAGACCGGCCAGCAAGGTGATGCGCAGTGGCGAATCGCCAATCTCGGTGGGCAGGCCCAGCGCCTGCAGCGCGGCGGCGTTGAGGAACACGGTGGCGGGTGCAAACAGCACCATGCGGTCGGCCCCTGGCCAGGGGCGCGGCGCCAGCGCGGGGGCCATGGCGGGCACCAGCAGTGCATCGGCACCCAGCACACGCAGGGGTATGCGGGCCGGGGCCTTTGCTACATGGCCCGTCGTGGGCGGCGCAGTGCCTGCGGAGCCCGCCTGCGCGAGCGCCGAAAGCTCCAGCAGGGGGCTGGCGCGGGTCACGCCAGGGTGGGTGGCCACGCGCTCGTACAGCGCCTCGGGCAGGCTGCCCTGCATGGCGCGCAGCTCCAGGTCGGGCTGGCCGTTGACGGCGCGCACGGCCTGCGAAAACTCGTCGAGTGCCGACGCGTTGATGACATGCACGGCAAACGCCAGTGCCACGCCCAGCATCACGGCAGTCACGGCGGCGGCGCTGCGCCAGGGGTGGTGGCGCAGGTCCTGCCAGGAGAAGGTCCGGAGCAGGGCGAGCATGGGCGACCGGCCCAGGTCAGGCCAACGCGCGCACGGCGCTCACGAAGACCTGAAAACTGCGCGAGAGATTTTCGGAATCGCTCAGGTGCACAGCCATTGCACGGGCACCGCTGCCTTTTTGAAACGATGGAGCAAGTTTTTTGACTTCGATGGAGGGTTTGCGCCAGTCATCCGGATTTGCGTAGCGCTTGCGGTGTGCTGGCGTAGCTATGTTGCCCTCACGCAAAGCGGCGCCAAGTGCTGCAAGGTCTCCCAAGTACCAACTTTCCAGTTCTTGACAGATGAGCCGAACAACTGTGTCAGTGCGTCCCGCTTGGTAGCACATTTGCTGCAGACGTGCTTTGACTGCGATGCAATCCGCCCCATCATTGTCGCGAACGATAAAAAATCGTACTCCGGGTTCTCGCCATGCGGACAGCTTTCGAGGAATACTTCTATCTAAGTCTGTCTTGCCTTCGTGCGGGACACACTGGAAGTGTTCGCCCTCAATCCATCCTGGCATCAGCCTGGGCAACCAAACATCAAGGAGCGCTTTCATTGATGGCTCCTCAAGCAGAAATATGACTCGGCCCATCAACCGACGTTCCTGTTCAGATAGTCAAATAGCCCTTGCTTCCATAAAAATCCCGGCAAGTCCCCCGCCTCAATCAGGGCTCTAAGGTTGGCGGATGCATTTGCGCTCGTGACAGAGGTGAAACCACCCTCCTTCCGAAGGCAATAGATCTCTTGCAACTCCAATGCATTCAGGAAATCGGGCGAATGCGTAGATATGAAGACTTGTCCACCGCGACGCGCGTAGTCGCGAAATTCTTCCGCCAACTCTGGTAGGAGCTCTGGGTACAGTTGGTTTTCCGGCTCTTCCACCGCAAGCAGGGGGTATGGTTTTGGATCGTTCAGCAGCACCAAATACGCAAACATCTTGATGGTTCCATCGGACACATATCGGGCAATGAACGGGTCCTTGAAGCTTCCGTCTTGAAAGCGGAGCACTAGGCGCCCGTCTTCTGTTTGCCGCGGCTCTACAACCGACACCCCTGGTACACGGCGTTGCATTGAGTCCAGCACTCTGTCGAAACGATCCCGGTGGTGTTCGAACAGGTAGTTCGCGACCAAGGGTAGGTTGTCGCCACGGGTGGAGAGATGTTCTTCAACCCCGTACTCTTGACTTGGGCGCGCCTCGGATACGTGAAAGTCCGAGACATGCCAGTTCTCGATCATTAGTCGAAAAGCGCTTGCAGCTTTGAACTTGTCGAATTGACCGAGACCTTTGATCGCCAAAATGTCCGGCGCATCCAACTCTTGCTCTTCGCGATCTAGCTCTTCGTCCGGTTTTGAGAAATTTTCTTCATTGGTAATGGCATAACCTTTGCCACATGAAAAGTCCAAAAACCGATATGGCGCGCCGTACGCCGCACGTTTGTACCTGAGCACTTCGCGCTCTACGATGGGGCGACCTTCTTTGTCGGGGCCTATTTTTAAAGCGTAAGTAACGAGTCTTTCTTTGCCAGTTATTTCCATTCGGAATTGCAGCGTCAATTCGATGGGCTCGTGGCTAAACCCTCTGCTAGCGACCTCTCGGTAGCCGCCGCGTTTGGAGACCGCCTTACCGACGTTCATCGATAGTGCATCCTTCAAGAATGAGAACACATCGAAAAGTGTGGTTTTCCCTGTGCCGTTCGCCCCTACCAACACGCAAAGACGTGGGATTTTTTCTAGTTTGGCATGACGGAAAAGTCGGTAATTGCGGATTTCGATCGATTCGATTTGCATGCAAGCCCTCGCTCGGTCTACTTGAAAAATGTTGGGTGGCGTGTACCCGCTGAAGTCAGCGCAAAGACACACCGCTATTGTGGTGGGGAAGCCCCTCTGCTTGTTAGCCGCAGCACCCGGTCGGCCCGTGCGGCCGCTACCTCTGAATGCGTGACGAGCACCAGCGATGCGCCATGCTCGCGCGTCTGCGCCACCAGCACATCCATGACGCGGGCCGCCGTGGTGGGGTCGAGGTTGCCGGTGGGTTCGTCGGCCAGCAGCAGGGCGGGGCGGTGCACCAGTGCGCGGGCAATGGCCACGCGCTGCAGCTGCCCGCCGCTGAGCTGCTGCGGCAGTCTTGCACCCAGCCCTGCCAGCCCCACGGCGTCCAGCATCTGGTCGACGCGGGCCGGATCTTGCTGGCCCAGCAGCATCAGCGGCAGGGCCACGTTCTGCGCCACGTCCAGGTGCGGCAGCACATGAAACGCCTGGAACACAAAGCCCACATGTCCGCGACGCCACAGTGCGCGGGCGGTGTCGTCCAGCGTGCCCAGGTCCACCCCGCCGTGGGTGATGTGGCCCCGGTCCCAGTGGTCCAGCCCCGCCAGGCAGTTGAGCAGGGTGGATTTGCCCACGCCCGAGTCGCCCACGATGGCGACAAATTCGCCCGGGGCCACCTCAAAGTCGACATTCGCAAATACGGCGATATCGCCGTAGTGCTTGCCCAGTTGCGCAACCCGCAAGGCGCTGCGTTCAGGTGCTGCTGCGGTCATGCGGTGGCCTCTTTCAGCTGGGCCAGGTGCTGCAGCACGGCCTGCACCAGCGCGGCCACGGCGTGGGGCTGGTCGCAGGCAATGGCATGGCGCTGCGGCATGCTGCGCAGCCAGGTGATTTGCCGCTTGGCCAGCTGGCGCGTGGCGGCAATGCCGCGCTCGCGCAGGTGGGCCACGTTGGGCGGCGCACCGGGCGCGCGGGCGGCCTGGAAGTCCAGTTCATCCCACACCTGGCGGTAGCCCACGCAGCGCATGGAGGGCAGGTCCGGGTGCAGGTCGCCGCGCGCGCGCAGGCTGCGCACTTCGTCGACCAGGCCCGCTTCCAGCATGGCATCGAAACGCTGGGCAATGCGCTCGTGCAACCAGGCCCGGTCGTCCGGTTCCAAAGAAAATAGTGCTGTAGCGCTTGATTTACTTGCCTTGTCTGCTACAGATTTTGTAGTGTGAAAGCTCGACAGCGGTTTGCCCGACACATGCCACACCTCCAGCGCGCGCTGGATGCGCTGGCTGTCGGCGGGCGCCAGGCGGGCAGCGGTGGCTGGGTCTACCCGGGCCAGCTCGGCGTGCAGGGCGGGCCAGCCGTGTTCGCGGGCCTGCGCTTCCAGGCGCGCGCGCACGTCGGGGTTGGCGGCCGGCATGTCATCGATGCCATCAAACAGCGCCTTGAAGTACAGCATGGTGCCGCCCACCAGCAGGGGCATCGCCCCGCGGGCGCGGATCTCGCCCATGAGGCCGTTGGCGTCCTGCACGAACTCGGCGGCGCTGTAGGCCTGCAGCGGGTCGCGGATATCGATGAGATGGTGGGGCACGGCAGCCAGCTCGTCGGCGGTGGGCTTGGCGGTGCCGATGTCCATGCCGCGGTATACTAGGGCCGAATCCACGCTGATGATTTCAACGGGCTGCCCCTGGCGGCCCAGCACGGCAGCCAGCGCCAGGGCGCCCGCGGTCTTGCCTGACGCGGTGGGGCCGGCGAGGGCGATGGCAGGAAGTGCTTCAGGCGCGCTCACGGGTCTCTCCAAACTTCTGCACCAGGGTCCACGAAATGGCGGCCAGGGCCACCGACCAGAACCAGATGCCGCCTACCAGCGGCCACACCGTGCCGTCAAGGTGGGTGCCCAGCCAGCCGCCAATGGCAAAGGCCACCAGCATCATCATGAAACCATTGAGCGCCGAGGCCACGCCCGCCGAACGCGGAAACGGCCCCACCGCGCCACTTTGCCCGCAGGGCTGGTGAATGCCGTGGCCCAGCATGAAGAGATAAAACGGCGCCATCAGCGCCCATGGGTGGTGCCAGCCTGCATAGGCCACGGCGGCCATCAGGGTGCCGCCGGTCATGCTCAGGGCCCCGGCAATGGCGACAGTGCGCTTGAGGCCGTACCTACCCAACAGGCTGCGGCATAAAAAGGTGCCCGCAAAGTACGCTGCGCAGGCCGATGCCATGACCGCGCCGTAATAGGTGCGCGATAGGCCCAGCACATCGATGAACACAAATGACGAGGCCGCCAGAAATGTGAAAAGGCCGCCATAGCTGGCTGTGGTCTGCAGCGAGAAGGCCCAGAAGGTCGGGCTGCGCAGCACCATGGCCCAGTTGCCCACCAGCGCGCGCGGCTGGAGCGCCTGGGGATTGCGCTGCACGAGCGTCTCGGGCATGCGCAGGGCCACCAGCGCCAGCGTGACGCTGGCATAGACGGTGAGGGCCAGCAGTGCGGCGCGCCAGCCAAGCCATTCACTGAGCAGGCCACCCAGCGGCGCGCAGATGCAGGCAACGATGCCCAGTCCGGTCAGCGCCTTCGACATGGCGCGTGCACCTTCGACCGGGGTGTACAGGTCCCGCACGATGGCGCGCGCACACATCACCACGGCCCCCATGGCGGCGCCTTGCGCAACGCGCCATACGATCAGCAGCGGCATGGACGGCGCAAACGCGGCGCCCAGCGATGCTGCGGTATAGATGGCCAGCCCCGCCAGCAACACGGGCCGGCGCCCGAACCGGTCGGACAGCGGGCCCCACACCATTTGTGAGCAGCCAAACGCCAGCAGCAGACCGCTGAGCGTGAGCTGCGCAGCCGACAGCGGCGCGCCGAGGCTGCGGGTCAGTGCCGGGAGTGCCGGAAGGTACAGGTCGGTGGTGACGGGCTGGATGCTGAGCAACAGGGCCAGCACCAGGATGGCAAGGCCGGGCTGCATGGAAGCCGGAGCAGCCGCGGGCAGTGCGGTGGCGGAGGGGGCAGACATATCCACTTGAGGGTACCAGATGGA
Source organism: Acidovorax sp. BL-A-41-H1 (assembly GCF_051942715.1). Taxonomy (NCBI): domain Bacteria; kingdom Pseudomonadati; phylum Pseudomonadota; class Betaproteobacteria; order Burkholderiales; family Comamonadaceae; genus Acidovorax; species Acidovorax sp. BL-A-41-H1. The sequence continues at coordinate 1,656,006 of NZ_JBPVJQ010000003.1, forward strand.
GCCGCCCGCAGGGCCTGCGCGGCCAGCGGCAGAGAGCTGCGTGGACAGGCGCGCGGCCTGTGGGTGTCAGCTGCTTTGCAGAGCGCCGAGGGTACCCGCCATCAGGCCGTTATCGCGGCAGGGCGGCCGTGGCGGCGCCCCCGCCCGTGGCCACGGGCGGCAGCCTGAACAGCGAGGCTACTGCCTCGCGGTACAGCGGCTGGCCCACCGAATTGGTGCTGTGGTGCGAGCCGCCTTCCACCAGCACGAATCGCTTGGGCTCCTGCGCGGCCTCGTACAGCTTGCGCCCGAGCGAAGGAAGGATCAACCGGTCTTCGCTGCCGTGCACCACCAGGAGCGGCGATCCGATCTGCGAGACCTTGCGAACCGATTCGAACCGCTGCGTGATCAGCCCCGACACCGGCAGCCAGCCCCACTTGAAGGTGCTGACCACGTCGGCGATGCTGGTGAAGGTGCCTTCGACGATGGTGCCTTGCTCGTCTTGCACCTCACGCGCCAGGTCGATGGCGATGGCCCCGCCCAGCGAGTGGCCGAAGATGTAGCGGGGCTTACCGGGCTGTTGCTGCGCCAGCCAGTCCCACGCTGCGCGTGCGTCCTCGGCAGCCATGGTCTCTGATGGCAGGCCTGCACTGCTTTGCCCGAAGCCGCGGTAGTCGATAGCCAGCACCGAAAAGCCCAGCTCCTGCATGCGCCGGATGCGACCCGACGAGCCAGAGACGTTCCAGCGCGCACCATGCAGGTACAGCATCACCGGCGCATCGGCCCGCTCGTGTGGCAGCCACAGGCCGTGCAGCTTTTCTGCCTTGCCGCTGCTGGCCGAATCAAACGTGATCCATACATCCTGCATGCCCTCGGTGGAGGATGCGCCGCCCCAGCTGCGGTCGCTGGGCTGGAAGATCCACTCGCGCTGCTTGGCATCGAGGGTGGCGCAGCCGGCAGAGACAAGCACGGCCAGGGCCAGCGAGACGAGGAGGGCAGATCGTTTCATTCAGGTCAAAGACTCCGGCCCGTGTCGGAAAGTTCTCACACAGCCTTGTCTTTGCCCGTGTTTTACATCTGCCGTCAGGCGCCGGGTCCGTGTGCGCCCGGCGTTCCGGTCTCAGACCACACCCTGCGCCAGCATCGCGTCGGCCACCTTCACAAAACCGGCGATATTGGCGCCGTCGATGTAGCTCACGCTGCCATCGGCGCGCTTGCCGTAGCGCAGACAGGCTGCGTGGATGCCCTGCATGATCTGCAGCAGGCGAGCGTCCACTTCCTCGCGGGGCCACGACAGGCGGGCCGAGTTCTGGCTCATCTCCAGGCCTGAGGTGGCCACGCCACCGGCGTTGCTGGCCTTGCCCGGTGCGTACAGCACGCCGGCAGCCTCAAAGGCCTTGGCGGCTTCGATGGTCGAGGGCATGTTGGCGCCTTCGGCCACGCACAGCACGCCGTTCTGGATGAGCGTAGCGGCGTCGTTCGCGTCCAGCTCATTTTGCGTGGCGCAGGGCAGGGCCACATCCACAGGCACATGCCAGGGGCGCACCCCGGCTTCAAAACGCACGCCGGTACGGGCGGCGTAGTCGCTCACGCGGCCGTAGTGGTGGTTCTTCACGTCCATCAGGATCGCCAGCTTTTCGGGCGTAAAGCCGTCTTCGTCCACGATGGTGCCGCTGGAGTCCGACACGGTGATCACCCTGGCGCCCAGCTGCATGGCCTTTTCGACCGCGTACTGCGCCACGTTGCCAGAGCCCGAGACCGACACACGCAGGCCATCGAACGAGCGGCCGCGCGTTTTGAGCATTTCGTCGGCAAAGTACACCGTGCCATAGCCCGTGGCTTCGGGGCGGATGAGCGAGCCGCCAAACGAAAGGCCCTTGCCGGTGAACACGCAGTCGGCGCGGTTGCTCAGCTTTTTCATCATGCCCGCCATGTAGCCGACCTCGCGGCCGCCCACGCCGATGTCGCCCGCAGGCACGTCGGTATCGGCGCCCACATGGCGGAACAGCTCGGACACGAGCGCCTGGCAAAAGCGCATCACTTCGCCGGGGCTCTTGCCCTTGGGGTCAAAGTCAGAGCCGCCCTTGCCGCCGCCCATGGGCAGCGTGGTCAGCGCATTCTTGAAGGTCTGCTCGAACGCCAGGAATTTGAGCACGGACAGGTTGACCGACGGGTGAAACCGCAGGCCGCCCTTGTAGGGGCCAATCGCCATGCTGTGCTGGATGCGGTAACCGCGGTTGACCTGCACGCTACCGTGGTCGTCCACCCATGAGACGCGGAACATCACGATGCGCTCGGGCTCCACCAGCCGCTCCAGCAGGCCGTGCTCGGCGTAGCGCGGGTTTTGTTCAATGAACGGCCACAGGCTCTCCATGACTTCCGTGACCGCCTGGAGGAATTCAGGCTGGCCAGGGTTGCGAAGCGCTACCTGCGAGAGGAAGCTGCCTACGGACTCGTGTTTCATGACAAAGGCTTTCTGCGATCAAAAAAAGGGGTAGGCAAGAGCGCGCTGCGCACCAAATTATGTCAAAAATGCATTGCCGGATGCACCAAAGTCGTGCAATCTCAGTTTTGGTCATTGATGCTTGCCCTGTGTTTGTGCGCTGACGCGTGATTTGCCCTTTATTGGTGCTGTCACACGATGTCACCACTCCGTCATGGCGTGGGGCTAGAGTCGATGGCTTCCCCCTACAACAACCGAGGAGAAGGCATGCACAGATACACAACCGGTGCGCGATGGAGTGCTTTGGCCGTGGCGGCGCTGCTCGCCGCTTGCGGCGGTAACGACGACAGCCGCTACCCCACGCTGGACGGCAGCAAGCCGCTGGTCATTGGCCACCGCGGCGCCAGCGGCTATCTGCCCGAGCACACGCTGGAGAGCTACCGCCGCGCGGTGGAGCTGGGCGCCGACTTCATCGAACCCGACCTTGTGGCCACGAAGGATGGCGTGCTGGTGGCGCGCCACGAACCCAACATCACCAGTACTACCGACGTATCTACTCGCCCGGAGTTCGCGTCGCGCAAGACCAAGAAGGTGGTGGATGGCGTGGAAGAAGAAGGCTGGTTTGCCTCTGATTTCACCCTGGCCGAGATCAAGACCTTGCGCGCCGTGCAGCCCATGGCCGAGCGCGACCAGTCGTTCAATGGCAGGTTCCAGATCCCCACGCTGGAAGAAGTGCTGGACCTGGCCAAGGCCGAAGGCACCAAGGCCGGACGCACGGTGGGGGTGTACCCCGAGACCAAGCACCCTACCTACCACGTCAACCTGGGCCTGCAGCTCGAGGACCGTCTGCTGGCCATCCTGGCCAAGTACGGCTACACCACCAAGGCTTCGCCGGTGATCGTGCAGTCGTTCGAGGTGTCGAACCTCAAGTACCTGCGCACCAAGACCCAGGTGCGCCTGGTGCAGCTGGTGGATGCCGACGACGTGAACCCCGACGGCAGCATGTCGCTGGTGGCACCGTACGACAAGCCGTATGACTTTGCCGTGGCCGGCGACCGCCGCACTTTTGCCAGCCTGCTCACGCCCGATGGCCTCAAGGAAGTCAAGACGTATGCCGACGGCATCGGCCCCTGGAAGCCGTACCTGATCCCTTCGAAGCAGGTGGACGCCAACCGCGACGGCAAGGCCGACGACCTCAACGGTGACGGCAAGATCGACGACCGCGACCGCGTGATGATGCCCGCCACCGACGTGGTGAAAAACGCCCACGCCGTGGGCTTGATGGTGCACCCCTACACCTTCCGCAGCGAGGCGCGTCGCCTTGCGTCGGACTTCAAGGGCGACCCGAAGGCCGAGTACAAGCTGTTCTATGAATTGGGCGTAGACGGGGTGTTCAGCGACTTCCCGGATGTTGCCAAGGCGGCCCGGGACAATTGAATTCCCCCTGAGGCGCTGCGCGCCATCCCCCTGAGGGGGACGCACCCGGTGGCCCGGCAAAGCCGGTTCCACGGGTGCACTGGCCTGGGGGCGCGCCGGTTGCGGCAGCCCTTGGGCTTGATTGGGGGGTAGTCCATCGGCCCGCGAGGCCGATTTTTTGCGGTGCCGGTGACCTTACCGGCCCCGCAGGAACAGCGCGTCCAGCTCGCGCATCGACAGCTGCCGCCAGGTCGGCCGCCCGTGGTTGCACTGGTCGCTGCGGTCGGTGGTTTCCATCTGGCGCAGCAGGGCGTTCATCTCGTCGATGGTGAGCTTGCGGTTGGCGCGCACGGCGCCGTGGCAGGCCATGGTGCCCAGGATTTCATTACGGGCGCGTTGCACCACGGTGGTGGCGTCGTGCGCGGCCAGCTCGGCCAGCACGCTGCGGGCCAGCTCCACCGGGTCGCCTTGCGCCAGCGTGGTGGGCACTGCACGCACGGCCAGGGTTTTGGGGGAGAAGGGGACAACTTCCAAGCCCAGCGTGGACAGCACCTCGGCAGACTCTTCCGCGGTGGCCACTTCCTGCGGCGTGCCAGCGAAGGTGGCCGGGATCAGCAGGGGCTGGCTGGCAATGCGCGCACCGCTGTCCACCTGGGATTTGAGGCGCTCGTACACGATGCGTTCGTGCGCGGCGTGCATGTCGACGATGACCATGCCGTGCGCGTTCTCCGCCAGGATGTACACGCCGTGCAGCTGGGCCACGGCCTTGCCCAGCGGCCAGTTGCCTTGGTCCTGCACCTGGGGCCACGCGGCTTCATGGCCTGCGCTGGCAGGTGTGGCGGACCCTGTTGCAGCGCCTTGTGACGTGGATGCGGGGGCTGCTGACGAGGGCAGCGCGGCGAAAGACGATGGGCCTGCGGCGGATGCTGGATCGCCCCCGTAGGCCAACGGGGCTTCCGGCGCTGCGACCAGTGCGTCGGGGGTGTCTTTGCGCGGCCCCCACAACGCCTGCAGGTCTGCCACATGGTGGCCACGTTCATCAAATTTGATAGCTGCTTGCGCTTGCCAGTTCTGCGCTGGCGGCCTATTTGACTTGAAATGCCCACCATCAGCCGCCGTGTCGGGCTCCGCGCCTGCCGTGGCAGCAGTAGCGGCCGCGGCCAGCGCAGCGGCACGGGGTGCAGCCAGCGCGTTTTCCACCGCATGGCGCACGGCCTGGTGCACCTCGCGGCTGTCCCGAAAGCGTACTTCGATCTTGGTGGGGTGCACGTTCACATCCACGCGCGCCGGGTCGATCTCGACGTACAGCGCGTAGATGGGCTGCTTGTGGCCGTGCAGCACGTCTTCGTAGGCGCTGCGGGCGGCGTGGGTCAGCACCTTGTCGCGCACGAAGCGGCCGTTGACGTAGCAGTACTGGTGGTCGGGGCGCGAGCGGGCGGCGTCGGGCAGGCCCGCGCGGCCGGTGACGGTGACGGGGCCCACGCGGTGCTGCACGGCCACCGATTGCGTGACGAAGTCTTCGCCCAGCACGTCGGCCAGGCGGCGGGCCAGCGCGTCTTGCCCGTCCTGTGCTTGCTGGGGCTGGCCGGGCGTGAAGGTGGCGCGCCACTGCTCCACCAGCTTGCCTTCGTGCCAGATGGCAAAGCCCACGTCGGGTCGCGCCAGCGCATGGCGCCGTACCGATTCCACGCAGTGGGCCAGCTCGGTGGCGTCGGTCTTCAAAAACTTGCGGCGTGCGGGGGTGGAAAAGAACAGCTCCTTCACCTCCACCGTGGTGCCCGTGCTGCGCGCGGCAGGGCGCAACTCGCCGCTGCGGGCGTCCAGCAAAAAGGCGCTGCCCTGGGCGGCAGGGCGCGAGAGCAATGCCATTTCCGATACCGACGCAATGGCGGCCAGCGCCTCGCCGCGAAAGCCCATGGTGGCCACGGTTTCCAGGTCGGTCAGGCTGGTGATCTTGCTGGTGGCGTGGCGGCGCAGCGCCACGGGCAGCTCGTCGTGGGGAATCCCGCCGCCATCGTCTTCCACCGTGATCAGCCGTACGCCGCCCGCCAGCAGCCGCACCGTGATCTGCGTGGCACCGGCATCCAGCGCGTTGTCCACCAGCTCGCGCACCACCGAGGCGGGGCGCTCCACCACTTCGCCCGCAGCAATCTGGCTGATGAGCTCGTCGGGCAGGTCGCGGATGGGGCGGCGGGTGGGGGTGGCGGCGGGCAGCGGCGCGGCAGCCGCGGTGGGCAGGGTGGGGTCGTTCACCCAGGCAATTCTAGGTGCCCGGGCCGAAGGGGTTTTGGCGGGGCGGCGCATCCCGGTGGGGATAATGCGCGCTTTTCATCCACCCAGCCTCTGGCCCGCCCGCAATGGAAATTGTCACCTTCCTGATCGACTTCATCCTGCATGTGGATCGGTATCTGGAGAACTTCGTCACCGCGTACGGCGCCTGGGTGTACGCGCTGCTGTTCCTGATCGTGTTTGTGGAAACGGGCGTGGTGGTGATGCCGTTTCTGCCCGGTGATTCGCTGCTGTTCATCGTGGGCGCGCTGTGCGGCGCGGGGATGATGAGTTTTCCGATTGCCTGCACAGTGCTGATCGTGGCGGCCATCCTGGGCGACCAGACCAATTACACGATCGGCCGTTTCTTTGGGCCCAAGGTGTTCCAGTGGGAAGACTCGCGCTGGTTCAACAGGCGTGCCTTCAACCAGGCACATGATTTTTACGAGCGTTACGGCGGCATCACCATCGTGATCGCACGCTTCATGCCCTTCGTTCGCACGTTTGCCCCGTTTGTAGCGGGTGTGGCCGAAATGAACCGCGCCAAGTTCACGGCCTACAACGTGGGTGGTGCGCTGCTGTGGGTGTTGGGCATTTGCAGCGCCGGATACTTCTTTGGCAACTTTGCATGGGTGCAGGAGCATCTGGACAAGATCATCTGGGCCATGATCTTCATCCCCGGCCTGATTGCCATCTTCGGCGCGTGGCGCGCCGGGCGTCAGGCCAAGGCAGCATCGTCCTGACCCGCGAGCCACGGGAACGAAGTCAACCCGGCTGCATCCAGGTTGCTATCAAAAAAGAAGCTCCCAGTGCTTATGGAATAAGCGCTGGGAGCTTCTTTGGCCTCAAACAACGCGCCCAGCCACTGGGGCGCCGTTCTCGGCACGCGGCGGGCTGCTGGCCCTGTGCCGCGCGATGCGTATCAACGACGACGCTGGTCGCGGTCCTCGCCAAGTTCATGGCCCACCAGGGCGCCTGCAGCAGCGCCGCCGATGGTGCCGACGGCCCCGCCAAAGATGGCGTTGCCAGCCACGCCGCCGACCACGGCGCCCACGCCGGTACCGACCTGGGTATTGCTCGGGTTGGATGCGCAGCCGCCCAATGCGAGGGCTGCGGTGCAGGTGGTCGCGAGAATAATGTGACGGATGTTCATGGCAGTGTTCCTTCAATAGTGAGTGGGTCAGCCCTGAGAGACCAGACGCGGTGCGTGTGTGCTTCAGCCTGTACCTGCACTATCGGCCCGCGGCGTGCCGCCAGGTGTAGGCAGCCCCGTTCAGCGGGTGTAGGACGCGGGGCCCGATCGGGCCGCCCGCGTCGGCCGCGGCGTCATACCGACCGGCTGCGCGCCAGCGGCGGGTTGCGGGCAAAGTAGCGTGTGATGCCGCGCATCAGCGCATCGGCCAGCCGCTCCTGGTAGGCGCTGCTGCGCAGGCGCTGCTCTTCCTCGGGGTTGCTGATGAAGGCCGTCTCGACCAGCACGCTGGGAATGTCGGGCGCCTTGAGCACGGCAAACCCGGCCTGTTCGACGCGCGGCTTGTGCAGGCGGCCCACGGTGCCGATCTCGCCCAGAAGGGCCGAGCCGAGCTTGAGGCTGTCGTTGATCTGCGCGGTGGTGCTCATGTCGAGCAGGGCGCGCTGCACATGCTGGTCGCGCGATTTGACGTTGATGCCGCCCACCAGGTCGGCCTGGTTTTCCTTGTTGGCCAGCCAGCGCGCCGCAGTGCTGGATGCGCCGCCCTGGCTCAGCGCAAACACGCTGGCGCCACGTGCGGTGGGCACGGTGAAGGCATCGGCATGGATGCTGATGAACAGATCGGCCTGCACGCGCTGGGCCTTTTGCACACGCACGCCCAGCGGGACAAAGAAGTCGCCATCGCGCGTGAGGTAGGCGCGCATGGGGTTGCCGCCCACGGTGGTGGCGTTGATGCGGTCGCGCAGCAGGTAGGCCACGCGCAGCACCACGTCTTTTTCGCGCGTGCCGGCGGGGCCGATGGCGCCGGGGTCCTCGCCACCATGGCCCGGGTCCAGCGCCACGATGATGATGCGGTCGGTGCGGGTGGCGGTGGGCTGGTTGCCTCCGGCGCGCGTACCAGCCGTATCGGCCGCGGGTGGGGCTGCGGCCACGGGGGGGGCGCTGGCTTCGCCGGCACCAGGGCGCTGGGCGCGTTGCGCAATGAGGTCGCCCAGCGGGTCTGCAGCGGCGGGGGCTGCAGATGACTTGGCATTGGCGGTCACGGCGGGCGCTGGCGGCGCGGCGCGGCCCGCTGCTGGGGCAGGGTTACCCGCATCGCGCAGCCGCTCGGCAATCAGTGCTTCCAGCGGGTCCACCGGGTCGGCCGGGTACAGGTCGAACACCAGCCGGTGACGGTACGCTGCAACCGGCGGCAGGGTGAACACCTGCGGCATGGCGGGCTGCTTGAGGTCGACTACCAGGCGCACCACGCCAGGAGCGTTCTGGCCCACGCGGATGCCCGCAATGTTCGGGTCGTCGGGCTTGACCTTGGCCACCAGCTCGCGCAGCTCGGGGCTCAGGTCGATGCCTTCGATGTCCACCGCGAGCCGCGGCGGCGAAGTGACAAAGAACTGCTTGGCCACCAGGGCGCCGTCGGACTCGATGGTGACGCGCGAATACTCGGGCGCAGGCCACACCCGCACGGCCAGGATGGTGGCGCCGCGGGCGATCTGCTGCGTGCCCAGCAGCAGCACCAGGCTGCCGGTCTGCAGCAGCGCGCGTCGGGAGGTAGAAGGCGCCTTGCCGGTCATGCGTGCATCAGCGTGGCGCAGGTGCCAGCAGAGAACGGGGCACGCGTGCCGGGGCGGGGGAACAGCGAGCGTGTCATCACAAGGCAGCAGTGCATGGTGCAGCGCGGGGCAACCACTCAGAGCCCCACGAGCAGGCGGCGCCCTGCGGCGGTGCCGGCCTGCAGCGTGACGCGTCTTTGGTTGTCATCAATTGCTTCAATGTGTATAGCAAGATCTGCAGGCGGGATAAGCGCTGCGGCCTTTTCTGGCCATTCTGCCACCTTGAGGCCGGGGCTGGCAAAGATGTCCCTGAAGCCTGCGTCTTCCCACTCGCGCGGATCGTCAAAGCGGTAGAAGTCGAAGTGCCACACCGTGGTGGCATGCGGCGCCAGGCCCGGAGCCTCGTGCGGTTCGACCACTGCATACGTCGGACTTTTCACGCGGCCCTGCACGCCCAGCGCGCGCAGCAGGTGGCGCACCAGCGTCGTCTTGCCCGCGCCCAGGGCGCCATGCAGCGTGATGAATGCGTGGGCCAGCCCGGGCTGCGCGGCCAGCCGCTGTGCGAAGGCGGCGGTGTCGTCCTCGGTATGCCACGACAGGGTGCGTGCCGGTTTTGCGGCATCAGCGGCGGGGGGCGTTTCTACAATCGGAGGGATATGTGGTGCAGCAGTCAACTCGTTCCTCAAATGCAGGAGTGGGCCCGCGAACTGGGATTTTCCCAAATCGGCGTGGCAGGGGTCGATTTGTCTGCCGCAGAGCCGGGCCTTGCGGCATGGCTTGCGCAGGGTTTTCATGGTGACATGCATTACATGGCATCGCATGGCCTCAAACGCGCACGGCCGGCAGAACTGGTGCCCGGCACCGTGAGCGTGATCACCGCCCGCATGGACTACCTGCCGCGCCACACGGGCGAGCGTGCGCCTGACAGCTGGCAGGCGTTCGAGCTGGGGCGCCTCGCCCGGCCGGGTGAGGGCATTGTTTCCGTCTATGCCCGGGGTCGCGATTATCACAAGGTGCTGCGCGCCCGCCTGCAAAAGCTCAGCGACCGGATTGCCGCCGAGGTGGGCCCGTTTGGTCACCGCGTGTTCACCGACTCGGCCCCCGTGCTGGAGGCCGAACTGGCCGCGCGCAGCGGGCAGGGCTGGCGCGGGCGGCACACGCTGGTGCTCAACCGCGAGGCTGGGTCGATGTTTTTCCTGGGCGAGATCTATGTGGACATGGCGCTGCCCGAAAGCGAGCCCGTCACGGCCCACTGCGGTAGCTGCACCGCCTGCATCGATATCTGCCCCACGCAGGCCATCATTGCGCCGCACCGGCTGGATGCGCGGCGCTGCATCTCCTACCTCACTATCGAACATGCCGGCCCCATCCCGCTGGAGCTGCGGCCGCTGATGGGCAACCGCATCTATGGGTGCGACGACTGCCAGCTGATCTGCCCGTGGAACAAGTTTGCGCAGGTGAGCCGCCTGCCCGACTTTGACGAGCGCCAGGGGCTGGCGGGCCAGCAGCTGGTGCATCTTTTTGCGTGGGACGAGGCCACATTCCTGCGCATGACAGAGGGCGGGCCGATCCGCCGCATCGGGCACGAGCGCTGGTTGCGCAACGTTGCAGTCGCGCTGGGCAATGCACTGCGTGCGGCTGTCGATCGGGGGTCGGCCGGTGTGGTTGATGTGCACGCCTTGCGCGCGGCCTTGCAGGCACGCGCTGAGGACGAAAGCGCGCTGGTGCGGGAGCACGTGGCGTGGGCGCTGGCACAAGGTGCGCAGGCTGCGTAGCCGTATTGCCCGGGCGGCGTCTGCACGGTGCAGGGTGCGTGCTGCCCGTCGGGGTGCTCAAACCGCCTTCAGGGGGCGTTTTCAGGTCAAAAGTGCCGCAGGTGCAGGTAAATCAATGCCTGATAGCTATTAAATATATAGCAATTTCGTCATCGTACCAGCAGCCCCGTTTCCCTTAGCGTCTCGGTCAGCCCCAGGGCAAACTGCTCGTAGCCTGCCGCGTTGGCATGCACGTTGTCTGCCCTCAGGCTTTCGTTGGCCAGCACGCCAGCCCAGCCCTTGCGGTGCAGCGGTATCTTGAGTTCACCCGCGATCTCTTCGTACATCGCGTGGTCGCTCAGCCTGCCCGCTGCGGCCAGCAGCGACAGCTCGGGCACGGCCACCAGCAGCACCTGTGCGCCGCTGGCCAGGGCCTCGGCGCAGATGCGCCGCACGTTGGCGCGGGTGTCGGCAGCGCTCTGGCGGCGCAGGAAATCGTTGCCGCCAATGCTCACGATCACCAGCGCGGGGCTGTGCTGCGCTAGCAGCGCGGCCAGCCGCTCCTGCGCCTGAGCGGAGGTGTGGCCCGACACGCCTGCATTGACCACGTTCCAGCTGGTGAGCTGTGCCAGCCGCGCAGGGTAGGCCGTGTCGGGCGTGGCGCCCACGCCCGAGGTGAGCGAATCGCCCAGCGCCAGGACCGTGGCGCCCGCGGGCACGGCCCTGGCCTTCGGGGGCTTGCCCTTGCAGGCCGCCAAGGGGGCCACGGTGACGGCAGTCAGTGCGGCCAGCAGCAGCCAGCGGCGGGAATGGGTACGGCTGCGGTCGGTGCGAGGTGGCGTGGTGATGTGGTTCATTGGAGGACCCCCAGGGCAAACGGCAAGCTGGCCATGCCCAGCAAAGTCGACAGCGTGACCAGGCCCGCCACGTACGGCCCGTTGTAGCCCATGCGCGCAGCCAGCACATAGCAGGTGGAAGCGGTGGGCAGGGCCGAGAATGCCAGCAGCACGGTGGTCTGCGCGGCGCTGAGGCCGAACAGCCGTGCCATGCCCAGCGCAATCAGCGGCTGCACCAGGTGGCGAATGGCCAGCACCGAGGTGCCCAGCGCCTTGCTCTGCGTGAGCAGGCCAAACTGCATGCCCGCGCCGGCCGCCATGAGCCCCAGCGGCAGGGATGCAGCGCTGATGCGGGTGACGGTGGGCTCGGCCCACACCGGCATCTGAAACCCGAGCAGGTTGGCCGTGAGGCCTGAGGCCGTGGCAATGATGAGCGGGTTGCGCACCAGTTCGCGCAGAAATCCCTGCTGGCCATGGCGCGCCATGGGCCACACAGCGGCCACGTTGAACAGCGGCACGCACACGCCGATGAGCACGGCAATCATCAGCAGCCCCTGCGCGCCCGCCAGCCGCTCGGCAATCGCCAGGCCAATGAACGAGTTGAACCGAAACGCCACCTGCGCGCTGGCCGCGTGGTCGCGCCGGTCAAACTGCCGTCCCAGCCAGGGCCAGTACGGCAGGCTGTAAGCCAGCGCAATACCCGCAATGCCCGACAGCAGCCCCGCGCCAATCAGCCCCGACGCGGCCTGGATGTCCATCGGGCTGCGCACGATGGACTGGAACAGCAGCACCGGAAACAGCAGGTAGTACACCAGTGCCTCCACCGGCTGCCACACGGCGCGGTTGAGGGCGGTGAAGCGGCACAGCAGGTAGCCGAGCAGGATGAGCGAGAAATCAGGAAGCAGGAGCTGGGCGTAATTCACCGGCCGAGAATACTTGATGCTCGTCAGTCATGCGGGTTAGCCCTTATGTGGAATCCGCAGTGCTGCAACGGCCCGGTTGCCCCTACCATTTGCGACATCTGTGAACCCACTGTAAGGAGACTCCATGCACCGTCGTCAATGGCTCGCGCTGACCGTTCTGGCAGCTGCTGCCGGTACTGCAGCCGCCCAGGCCTACCCCAACAAGGTGATCCGCCTGGTGGTTCCGTTTGCCCCCGGTGGCACCACCGACATCATCGCCCGCGTGATTGCCGACCCGCTGGGCAAGGCCCTGGGCCAGACCGTGATCGTGGAGAACAAGGCCGGTGGCGGTGGCGTCGTGGGCGCATCCGAGACTGCCCGCGCCACGCCCGACGGGTACTCGCTGGGTGTGGCCACCGTGTCCACCACGGCGGCCAACCCCGCCATCAACCCCAAGACACCGTACAACCCGCTGACGGACTTCACGCCCATCATCAACATTGCGGCCACGCCCAACCTGATTGCGGTGAACCCCAGCTTTCCGGCCAAGGACTACAAGTCGTTCGTGGCTGAGGTGAAAAAGAGCCCCGGCAAGTATTCGTACGCATCGTCGGGCACGGGCGGCATCGGCCACCTGCAGATGGAGCTGTACAAGAACCTGTCGGGCACCTTCGTCACGCACATCCCCTACCGCGGCGCGGGCCCGGCCCTGAACGACACCGTGGCCGGCCAGGTGCCGATCATTTTTGACAACATCCCGTCGGCCCTGCCGTTCATCAAGGACAACCGCCTGGTGGCGATTGCCGTGGCAGCCCCCCAGCGCGTGGCAGCCCTGCCCAATGTGCCCACGTTCAAGGAACTGGGCCTGGAGCCGGTGAACCGCATGGCCTACTACGGCATCGTCGGCCCCAAGGGCCTGCCCAAGGAAGTGGTCGACAAGATCAACGCGGGCGTGCGCAAGGCGCTGGAAGACCCGGCCGTGAAAAAGCGCATCGAAGACACTGGCTCGCTGGTGGTGGGCAACACGCCCGAGCAGTTCGCCGAGCAGATCAAGGCCGAACTGGCCGTGTACAAGGATGTGGTTGCCAAGCAGAAGCTCACGCTGGAGTGACCGCGCGGGTAGCCACCATCTCCCCACGCAAGACCGCCCCTTACCGGGCGGTTTTTTTACGTGCTATGGTTTTGCATGTTGAACGCAAGCCTGAGTGCGATTGATCAGTTTGTCGATGCCGTCTGGCTGGAGGACGGGCTCTCGCGCAACACGCTGGCGGCCTACCGTCGCGACCTCACGCTGTACGCGCAGTGGCTGGCGGAGCAACCCGAACCGCTGGGGCTAGACGGCACGGCTGAACACCACCTGCACGGCTATTTCGCGGCCCGCCATGCGCAGACCCGCGCCACGTCGGCCAACCGGCGGCTCACGGTGCTGCGCCGTTATTTCCACTGGGCCCTGCGCGAGCGGCGCATTGCAGCCGACCCCACGGTGCGGCTGCAGGCCGCGCGCCAGCCACTGCGCGTGCCCAAGACACTGTCGCAGGCGCAGGTGGAAGCCCTGCTGGACGCGCCCGATGTGGCCACGCCGCTCGGCCTGCGCGACCGCACCATGCTGGAGCTGATGTATGCCAGCGGCCTGCGTGTGACGGAACTGGTCACGCTTAAAACATTTCAGGTGGGCCTGAACGAAGGCGTGCTGCGCGTGATGGGCAAGGGCAGCAAGGAGCGCCTGGTACCGTTTGGCGAGGTGGCGCGCCAGTGGCTGGAGCGCTACCTGGCCGAAGCGCGCGGGCCCATCCTGGGTGGGCAGCAGACGGACGATTTGTTCGTGACGCAACGCGGCAGCGGCATGACACGCGTGATGTTCTGGATGATCGTCAAGAAATGGGCGCAGGTGGCGGGCATCCATGCGCCGCTGTCACCCCACACCCTGCGCCATGCGTTCGCCACCCACCTGCTCAACCACGGCGCCGACCTGCGCGTGGTGCAGCTGCTGCTGGGGCATGCCGATATTTCCACCACCACCATCTACACCCACGTGGCGCGCGAGCGGCTCAAGACGCTGCACGCCCAGCATCATCCCCGGGGCTGACGGGCGCAGAACTGCAGCCGCCCGGTGGCCCTCTACTCCCCATGACGTTTTCAAGGTTTTCCATGCGCTCCATCGACCGACGCCGCTTTCACCACCTGGCCGCCGCTGCCGCCCTCGCTGTAGCGTTGCCGGCCGCAGCACTGGCCCAGGCATGGCCCGCCAAACCCATCCGCATCATCGTGGCCTACCCGGCCGGTGGCGTGAGCGACAACGTGGCCCGCGCGCTCGCCGACAAGCTGGCCGTGCAGCTGGGCACGCCCGTCGTTATCGAGAACAAGGCGGGCGCCAGCGGCAGCATCGGCGTGGATGCCGTGGCCAAGGCGCCAGCAGACGGCTATACGCTGGGGTTTGCCGCCATCAGCCCGCTGGCGCTGAACCCGCACCTGGGCAAGTCTCCGTTTGACCCGGAAAAGGACATCGCGCCCGTGGTGAGCGTGATGTATTCGCCCGTGGTGCTGCTGGCCACGCCTGCGACCAAGGCCGCGGACTTTGCCGCGCTGGTCGACGGCGCCCGTGCGCAGCCGGGGCTGGTGCGCTGGGCTACCTCAGGGCAGGCATCGCTGGGGCACATCATGCTGGAGCAGATCGCGGGCAAGAGCCAGGTGCAGATCACCCACATCCCCTACAAAGGCGGCGGCCAGCAGATGACCGACGCGCTGAGCGGGCAGTTCGAGGTGCTCTCCACCAACGCGGGGCCTGCGCTGCTGCAGCACATCAAGGCGGGCAAGCTCAGGCCTCTGGCGGTGGGCGCGCCAGCGCGGCTCGATTCGCTGCCGCAAGTGCCCACACTGGCCGAGCTGGGACAGCCCGCCGCCAACCTGTCGTCGCTGTTCGGCCTGTTCGCCCCGGCCAGAACGCCGCCAGCCGTACTGGACCGCATCAACGCCGAGGTGAACAAGGCCCTGGCCCTGCCAGATGTGAAGGCGCGGCTGGACGCGACCGACAACGTGCCCACGGGCGGCAGTGCAGCCGAGTTTGCGCGGCAGATCGCGCGCGAGTCGGACAACAACGCCCGCATCATCCGCGCGGCGGGCATCCAGGGGAATTGAGTCGCCGCGCTGGCTCCCAGCCCCGGATGCTGCGAGGTGATCGCGCTGCCGGCGCGTGTGGCAGGGCATAAGCCGATGGTGATGACACCGACGCGGCCATGAAAAAGGCCCTGCGTGGCAGGGCCTTTGGCGGGGCGGGAGAGCGGCGCTGTGGGCGCCCTGTGTTTACTCCCCGTCCAGGGTTTCCGCCCAGGTCAGTGCCTGCAGGTGGGCCCAGTTGACCTGGCGGTTCGACAGGTGCAGCGCGTTGGCCGAACGGGCAAACGCGACTTCATCCCCGCTTTCGCAGGCTTTGGTCAGCTCCAGGAACGGCGCGAACACCCCGGTGCCGCGCAGCAGGGCATCCATCACGGGTTCGGGCAGGGCCACAGATTCCAGCGCCTTTTCCAGCGGCACACCCAACATCGTGTCGAGCAGCGAGAACACGCCCACCACAAAGGCGTTGTCGCAATCTTCGGGCTCCAGCAGTTCCGCGGCCAGCAGTTCCATCAGGCGGCCCCGCACCACGGCGGTCTGGCCCACGGCGGGTGGTGCGCCCCCGGCCTTGGAGGTGGTCATCAGCAGCGCAGCCCAACGGAACAGCTTTTTCAGCCCCAGGATCATCACGGCGTGGCGGAACGACGTGATCTCGCACGACAGGCCGAACCCCGACGAGTTGATGAACCGCAGCAGGTTGAAGGAAAGCGTAGGGTCCTTCTTGAGAAGGTCCTCGATCTCGGCCGTGCTGGCCTGTTTGCGCACCAGGTTGATCAGCTGGATGATGGTCGCCTGCGAGGGCCGAATGGTGGTTGCCTTGACCAGCGCTGGCTTGGCAAACCAGTAGCCCTGGAACAGTTTCACGCCCAGGTCGCGCATCAGCTCGTACTGCTCGGCAGTTTCCACCTTCTCGGCCACCAGCGTGGCCTGGCTATGAGTGGTGGCGAACTTCACGAGGGCCGGGGCCATCTCGGGCTTGAAGGCCTGCATGTCCAACTTGACGAATGCACCCAGCGGCAGCCAGCTGGTGTAAGCACGGCGCAGCGCCTGCTGGTCAAACGCCAGGCGAAAGCCCCGCGTGCGCAGTGCCTGCAGTGTGGGCACGCGGCCCTCGATCTCGTCGGCGGTGGCCGTGTCGGGCAGCGGGGGTACTTCAAGCACCACCTTCTCGGGGTGGATCAGCTCCAGGTGACCACCCGAAAGGCTGTCGTGCGTGCAGTTGATGAAGACGGTCTTCTTGCCAACCAGTGCCTCGGTGCCTGCGTACGAGAGCGCATTGAACAGCAGTGCTGCATCGCTGGCCGCCGTGTGGGTCTGGGAGGCAGTGGAGCGGTCGAAAAGCTCATAGCCATACACGGCGCGCGATTCGTCCACGATGGCCTGGCGCGCAATGACGGCAAGGTTCTCGTCCACCGGTGCGACCTCAGGCAGGGTGACTTCCGGGGCAACGTGTTCGGGTGTGCTCGACATGGAGGGTTCGCTAGGGGTAAGGTCTGGACGGGAGTCCGATTCTAGACCCGCAGGTTACCAAAGCGAACTCTCTGATACAGCGGTAACGAACTGCTCAGTCCCCCAACTGGTCCGCCCAGGCCAGCGCCTGCAGATGCGCAAGGTTGATCTGCTGGCTGGTGAGGTGCAGCAGCCCGGCAGTACGGTTGAAGACTGCATCGTCGCTGGACTCGCAGGCCTCCGCCAGGGTCAGCAGATCGCCCAGAAAGCCCTCACGGCGCAGCAAGGCAGCCGAGACGGCGTCGGGTACGTTCAGCAGTCCCACCGCCTTGTCCATCGGCATCGACAGCATCACATCTAGCAGCGAGAAGATCCCCACCACGAAGGCCTGGTCGGCATCCTCGGGCGGCAGGGTTTCCAGGGCCAGCAGTTCCATCAGCCGCCCGCGGACCACGGCCGTCTGGCCCAGGGAAGAGGGCGCACCGCCGGTGCGCGAGGCGGTGAGCAGAAGGGCAGCCCAGCGGAACAGCTTCTTGAGCCCCAGCAGCATGACCGCCTGGCGGAAGGACGTGATCTCGCGGTTCAGGCCAAAGCCGGCCGAGTTGATCAGCCGCATGAGGTTGAACGCCAACCCGGCATCTTTCTTGAGCACCTGCTCGATGTCGTCGGTGCTCGACTGGTTGCGGACGTGGTTGATGAGCTCGATGATGCTGGCCTGCGCCGGTGCCAGAAGCTTGGTCTCCACCAGCGAGGGCCGCGCAAACCAGTAGCCCTGGAACAGCTGCACGCCCTGGGTCGACACCATGTCGTACTGCTGTGCGGTTTCCACTTTTTCGGCAATCAGCTCTGCCTTGCAGTGGCGCCCGGCATAGCTGATCAGGACCGCCAGCTGGTCGGGAGCGAGCACGGAGAGATCGAGCTTGATGTAGTCGGCCAGCGGCAGCCAGGGCGCGTAGGCCGACTGCAGCACCGTGTGGTTGAACGCGAGGTGAAACCCGCGGTTGCGCAGCCCGGTCAGGATGGGGGTGCGCGTGGCCACTTCTTCGCTGGCGGCGTGGCCCAGCGGGGGTATCTCGAGCACCACCTTGTCGGGGTCCAGCAGCTCCAGGTGGCCGCCGGCAAGGCTTTCGTGGGTGCAGTTCACGAAGATGAGCTTTTTGCCCACCAGCTCTTCACTTCCCGCGTGCGAGAGGGCGTTGAATACGAGGGTGACGTCGGTCGCAGCCGTGTGCGCGTTGGCGGTGCGGGAGCGGTTGAACAGCTCGTACCCCACCACCACCTGCTGCGCATTGACGATGGCCTGGCGGGCGATCATGGCCACGGGTGACGGGCCGCTGGCAGGCGGTGGTGTGGAAGGGGACTCATGGGCAGTGGGGGAGTTCATGGGATGGGGCTTCGTCAGGTGTGCGGTGGGTGATGTAGGCGCCAAAAGCACGCTTTCAGGCATCGTAGCGCGACCGCGACCCTGTGTCAGACCTGCTGGAGCCAGCGAAGTTCGGTCTCTGTGAAGCCGGCTTTGCGGCGGGCCGCGTCGTTGAAGGGCGGTTTGAGGCGAGGGGCCTCGTATTGCCGCACCAGATGTCCATAGTGTGCCTCGGGGTCGATGCCCTCGCGGTCGCACAGCCATCGGTACCAGTGGTTGCCAATGGCCACATGCCCGACCTCGTCATGCAGGATGGTGTCGAGGATGGCGGCGGCCGCTACCGCATCGGGTGCACCGGCATTGCGCAGCTTGGCCTGGATCTGCGGCGTGGCGTCGAGCCCGCGGGCTTCGAGCGTGCGGGGCACCAGCGCCATGCGGGCCACGATGTCGTGGCGGGTCTTCTCGCACATGGTCCACAGTCCCTGGTGGGCCGGGAAGTCGCCATAGTCATGCCCCTGCGCGCGCAGATGGTTGCGCAAAAGCTGAAAATGCGTGGCTTCTTCGGCAGCAACGCGCACCCAGTCGAGGTAGTAGGCGCAGGGCATGCCGCCAAACCGCCACACTGCATCGAGCGCCAGGTTGATGGCGTTGAACTCGATGTGTGCGATGGCGTGGATCAGGATGGCACGGCCGGCAGGAGTGGCGGGCGAGCGGCGTGCGACGGCGGTGTGGGCCAGCAGTTCGGGGCGGTCCGGGCGCCCCGGGAGTTCGGCCGGGTCGCTCGGGCCTTCGGGGGATGAATCCGCTATTGAAGTTGTAGCTGCTAGCGCATGCAAATCAAGCGCTGCAGCCACTTTTTGTTCAGGGTCTGCCAGGCGCAGGGCCTGCAGGGCACAGTGGCGAAGCTCCATCCTACAATTCTAGGCCGTTTCGGTGGGCGGGCCGGCTGCCCTCGTGGCTGAGCCGGCCCAGGGCGGCATTCTGGTGGTAACCAATTGATCTCGGCTAAAGAGGTGGGCAATGGCGATTTATGAACTTGACGGCGTGGCGCCCCAAATGGCAGCAAGCGCCTGGGTGGCCGACAGCGCCCAGGTGATGGGCAACGTGGTGCTGGGCGAAGACGCCAGCGTGTGGTTTGGCACCGTGGTGCGTGGCGACACCGAGAGCATCACCATTGGCGCGGGCTCCAACATCCAGGACGCCAGCGTGCTGCATGCCGACATCGGCAAGCCGCTGGTGGTGGGCGAACGCGTGACAGTCGGCCACCAGGTCATGCTGCACGGTTGCACCATTGGCGATGAATCGCTGATCGGCATTGGCGCCGTAGTGCTCAACGGGGCGCGCATCGGCAAGAACTGCCTGGTGGGTGCCGGTGCGCTGGTCACCGAAGGCAAGGAGTTCCCCGATGGCTCGATGATCATCGGCAGCCCTGCCAAGGCCGTGCGTGAGCTCACGCCCGAGCAGATCGAAGGCCTGCGCCAGAGCGCGCAGCACTACATTGACAACGCGCGCCGCTTCAAGAACGGCCTGCGCAAAATCGGCTGATGGCCGAATTCCCCGGGAACCCCTTGCGTGTCTGAACTCCACAAGTTTCTTTTTGATGGGCTGCCTGTGCGCGGCATGATCGTGCGCCTGACTGACGCCTGGACCGACATCCTGCGCCGCCGCGCGAGCAACACCAGCACGGGTGCCTACCCGGCGCCGGTGCGCGAACTGCTGGGCGAGATGGCTGCTGCCGGCGTGCTGATGCAGTCCAACATCAAGTTCAACGGCGCGCTGGTGCTGCAGGTGTTTGGCGACGGGCCCGTGAAGCTGGCCGTGGCCGAGGTGCAGTCCGACCTGAGCCTGCGCGCCACCGCCACGTTCAACAGTGAAGTCGCCGAAGGCGCGCGGCTGAGCGACATGGTGAATGTGGGCGGCGGCGGCCGCTGCGCCATCACGCTGGACCCCAAGGACCGCCACCCCGGCCAGCAGCCCTACCAGGGCGTGGTGCCGCTGCACGGCGACCGGGGCGAGAAGCTCGACCGGCTCTCTGACGTGCTGCAGCACTACATGCTGCAGTCCGAACAGCTCGACACCGTGCTGGTGTTGGCCGCCAACGACCAGGTCGCTGCCGGCCTGCTGATCCAGCGCATGCCCGTCAAGGGCGAGGGCAACCTGGCGGCCAGCCTGACGCACCGCGAAAACGAAGACCAGATCGGCCGCAACGAGGACTACAACCGCATCGCCCACCTGGCCTCCAGCCTGAGCCGCGAGGAACTGCTGACGCTGGACGTGGACACCATCCTGCGCCGCCTGTTCTGGGAAGAAAAGGTGCTGCGCTTTGAGCCCCAGCAGGGTGCCAGCGGCCCACGCTTTGCCTGCACCTGCAGCCGCGAGCGTGTGAGCAACATGCTGCGCAGCCTGGGAGCGGAAGAGGCCGAGAGCATCCTGGCCGAGCGCGAGGACATCGAAGTCGGCTGCGAGTTCTGCGGCCAGCAATACCGATTTGACGCGGTGGACGCCGCGCAGATTTTTGTCTCGCCTGCGGTGAGCCAGCCACCCGGGCCGACCAACATCCAGTAGGGGTGACCCAAAGCGCAGCGGCGGCTCTGGCCTTGCCGTCGGATCCGCTCGTGGCGCGCCTGCACGTTCTTGTGCCTCCCGCGGCATCCGTCCGGGACGGTGTCTGGCGCGTTCGGGAGCGATACCGACGTGCGCAGGCTCGCTCAACATCGTTGACATTCAAAACCGCGGGCAATCCCTAAGATCGGGACACCGGGTTTTTCTTGAGTCGAGTGCCTGCCGTGACCGCGCGGCCGCCGCACCTGCCGCGTTCATTTCGCTGCAATGCTCGTTGAGCCCGACCCCACGGAGATCGAGAGATGGAATTCTTATGGCGGGCGCTCAAACCCCGGCGCCCCGTACCCCTGCCTGTGGAACAGCCTGCGCTGGCGTACGGCGACAGCCGCTCTGGTCCGGATTCGGTGCGCGCCGACACCTACCTGGCCACGCTCGACATTGAAGCCGCCATCGTGGCGCACGAGCGTTGGAAGACACGCCTGATGGACTACCTGGAAGGCCGCAGCAAGGTTGGCCTGGACCCGGAGCTGGTGCGCCGCTCTGACCACGATGCGCTGGGCCGCTGGCTGCACGGCGTGGGCGCCGAAGTGCTGGGCGACCAGCCTGCCTACCCGCTCCTGATGGCGCGCCACCAGTATTTTCACGAACAGGCCGGCGATCTGGTCGAGCTGGCCCAGCAGGGCAAGTGGGACCAGGCCGTGCAGGTGCTCAACGGCGGCTACCGTTTTGGGTCCAGCCAGGTGGTACTGCTGCTCAAGGAACTCAAGCGGAGCCTGGCGCTGCAGTCCTGAGGCAAGGGGGGAGCTCTGTTGACGCAGACGGCTCTGGGCACCTTTCAGGTCGTGACAGTCTCGCCTGGTGCCTTGTTTCAATAAGTCCCGGCCTCCCGACAGGACCATGGGTGGGCCGTGCATCAGGGCTGGGGCTCGGCTGGTGGGCAAGCCGCGTCAGCAAAGCTAAGTCAGGCCTTCGGTGCCCGCAGCGCGACCCATGAGCGACGTGAAGAGCTTGTGCTCGCATTCCGGATCGCTGCATTTCTCGCAAGACCACGCGGCGCGCCGGGGTTGCGCAAAGGGCGGCGCTGGGCACATTTTTGCATCAAAAAGGCCTGTAGCGCTTGATATACATGCCTCTCCTGCAATGGATTTGATAGCGCGCAGGGCATGTGCGATGCGCTGCTCACCGGTGCCGTAAACCACCCGGAAGTCCGTGCCCGCGCGCGCAAGCGCTGCACGCAGGGCGGCATCGGCAGCCTCCTGTTCAGCCCGGGCGAAAGGGGGGCAGTGGATGTCCAGCCCCGTCAGCAACGTCAGCGTGCCCACGGCGTGCACGGAAGCCGCGACCGCCTCTGGCATCTCTACAGGCGCCGCGGCCGCGCCTGTTACGGAGGCGGCTTCGGGCATTGGCTCCGCTGCGCTGTCGTCGGCCTGCGCAGCCAAGGCAATGGTGACTGCAGGACCCAACCGAGCGCGCAAGGCAGCGGCAAGTTCGGCCACACCGGTACCGGGCGCGCCCGTGATGGTCACCACCGCCGGCGCAGTGCCGGGCAAGCTGGAAATTTCAGGAGGAGGGGAGTGCCGCGCCAGGGCCGGCGCGCCGTCAGCGTCTTGCACGTCAGCGCGGGGTGAAGTGCACGTACACCTCGTTCGGGCGGACCATGCCCAGCTCGCTGCGGGCCTTTTCCTCGACCATGTCGAGGCCTTCCTTGAGGTCCTGAACCTCGGAGGTCAGCCGCGCATTGACCTGGCGCGCCTGCTCGTTCGCAGCTTTTTGCACGTCGATCTGGCGCTGCATCTCGTTGACGCGGGGCACGCTGCCCCGCCCCAGCCACAACTGGGCGTGCAATGCCGCCAACAAGGCCAGCAAGATGACGGGTACGACGCGGGAGACCATGGCGGCGGGTCAGTCGTGCAATCGCCGTCGCATGACCAAGGGGGTTTCACCGCCGCCCCAGTCGTCCGCACTGGGCGCACTCCACGCCATCGCACCCATGGAGCCGGCTTGGCCGGGCCATCGGGTGCGTCCCCCTCCCGCAGGAGAGAGGGAAGACGCGACGCAGCTCAGGGGGAGCGTCATTTCAGGTTGTAGAACGCCGCGCGGCCAGGGTAGTGGGCGATCTCGCCCAGGTCTTCTTCGATGCGCAGCAGCTGGTTGTACTTCGCGATGCGGTCCGAGCGCGACAGCGAGCCGGTCTTGATCTGGCCAGCATTGGTGCCCACGGCGATATCGGCAATGGTGCTGTCTTCGGTTTCGCCCGAGCGGTGCGAGATCACGGCGGTGTAGCCGGCGCGCTTGGCCATTTCGATGGCGGCAAACGTTTCGGTGAGCGTGCCGATCTGGTTGATCTTGATGAGGATCGAGTTGGCGATGCCCTTGTCGATGCCTTCCTTGAGGATCTTGGTGTTGGTCACGAACAGATCGTCGCCCACCAGCTGCACCTTGTCGCCCAGGCGTTCCGTCAGGTGCTTCCAGCCGTCCCAGTCGCCTTCGTGCATGCCGTCTTCGATGCTGATGATCGGGTACTTGTCGACCCAGGTGGCCAGCATGTCTGTCCACTGCTCGGCGCTCAGCTTCAGGCCGCCTTCGCCTTCCAGCACGTACATGCCGTCCTTGTAGAACTCGCTGGCCGCGCAATCCAGGCCCAGGGCAATCTGCTCACCAGCGGTGTAGCCGGCAGCGTCGATGGCCTGCAGGATGAGCTGGATGGCCGCTTCGTGGTTTTCGACGCTGGGGGCAAAGCCGCCCTCGTCGCCTACGGCAGTGCTCATGCCCTTGTCGTGAATGATCTTCTTGAGGGCGTGGAACACCTCGGCGCCCCAGCGCACGGCTTCGCGGAAGGTGGGAGCACCCACCGGGATGATCATGAACTCCTGCAGGTCCAGGCTGTTGTTGGCGTGTGCGCCGCCGTTGATCACGTTCATCATGGGCACGGGCAACTGCACGCTGCCCATGCCGCCCAGGTAGCGGTACAGCGGCAGGCCAGACTCTTCGGCCGCAGCGCGGGCCACGGCCATCGACACGGCCAGCATGGCATTGGCGCCCAGGCGGCTCTTGTTGTCGGTGCCGTCCAGGTCGATCAGCGTCTTGTCCAGGAAGGCCTGCTCGGATGCATCGAGGCCCAGCACGGCTTCGGAGATGTCGGTGTTGATGTGCTCCACGGCCTTGAGCACGCCCTTGCCCAGGTAGCGGCTCTTGTCGCCATCGCGCATTTCGATGGCCTCGCGGCTGCCGGTAGATGCGCCCGATGGCACCGCAGCGCGGCCCATCACGCCCGATTCCAGCAGCACGTCGCATTCGACGGTGGGGTTGCCGCGGCTGTCCAGCACTTCGCGGCCTACGATGTCAACAATGGCACTCATGGTCTTCCTTCAGGTTTTTGAAATTCATCCAGACGGGCGGGCTTCTTTGCGCTAGATATCCCGCCAGGGCACGTCTGTCGTCATTTTATGCTACCGATTTGATAGTAAACCGGCAGACAGGTACGAACCGGGTACAACCCGACAAGCCGTCAGACGCCTTCGACGCACACCATGCGCATCACGGCCGCGCCTTCGCGGGCGGCCTTGGCTTTCTGGTACTCGGGGGTGTCGTAGAAGGCGCGGGCCGCTTCGAAGCTCGGAAACTTCAGGATCACGGTACGCCCTGGGTTCCAGTCGCCTTCCAGCACCTCGACCTTGCCGCCGCGCACGCACACTTCGGCGCCGTGGGCCTGCATGGCCAGCGTGCTCCACTTGCGGTACTCGTCGTACTGCGTGGGGTTGGTGACGGTGACCGATGCGATGACGTAACCACTGCTCATGTTTCAGGCTCCAAAATTGTTTTCGAGGAATCCGCTTTTCTTCGTGACGTCATCCAGCGCCACCAGGGTTTCCAGCAACGCTTTCATGTGCTTGAGGGGCACGGCGTTGGGACCGTCGGACCAGGCTTCGGCAGGCTTGGGGTGGGTCTCCATGAAGAGCCCCGCCACGCCTGCAGCCACGCCAGCACGGGCCAGCACCGGCACCATGTCGCGCGCACCGCCGCTTACCGCACCCAGGCCGCCGGGCTTTTGCACCGAGTGCGTCACGTCGAACACCACGGGCGCGCCCGAGTTGCGCATCTCGGCCAGGCTGGTCATGTCGGCCACCAGGTTGTTGTAGCCAAAGCTCACACCGCGCTCGCACGCCAGGAACCGGTCTTCAGACAGGCCTGCTTCACGCGCAGCGTCGCGGGCCTTGTCGATGACATTCTTCATGTCCCAAGGGGCCAAGAACTGGCCCTTCTTGATGTTCACCGGCTTGCCGCTTTGCGCCACCGCGCGGATGAAATCGGTCTGGCGGCACAGGAAGGCGGGGGTCTGCAGCACATCGACCACGCTGGCCACTTCGGCCACATGCGAGGTGTCGTGCACGTCGGTCAGGATCGGCAACTGCAGCTGGCGGCGTACCTCGTCCAGGATCTTGAGGCCCGCGTCAATGCCCACGCCGCGCTTGCTGGTGCCCGACGACCGGTTCGCCTTGTCGAACGACCCCTTGTAGATCAGAGGAATGCCCAGCGCGGTGCACGCTTCCTTGAGCTGGCCCGCCACATCGAGTGACATTTCCAGGCCTTCGATGGAGCAGGTGCCCGCGATCAGGAAAAAGCGCTGGTCGAGCCCGACCGGAAATCCGCACAGTTGCATCGTCACGTCCTCAGGCTTTGGCCGCTGCGGCCTGCTGGTGCTCCACCGCCGCCTTGATGAAGGCATTGAACAGCGGGTGGCCGTTCCAGGGCGTGGACTTGAACTCGGGGTGGAACTGCACGCCGATGTACCACGGGTGCACGCTTTGGGGCAGCTCGACGATCTCGGTGAGCTGCTCGCGCTGCGTCAGCGCCGAGATCACCAGGCCCGCCTTGCGCAGCTGGTCCAGGTAGTTCACGTTGGCTTCGTAGCGGTGGCGGTGGCGCTCGGTCACCACGTCGCCGTAGATGCTGTGGGCTAGCGTGTCCTTGGCCACATCGGAGGTTTGCGCGCCCAGGCGCATGGTGCCGCCCAGGTCGGAGTTCTCGTCACGCGTCTTGATGGTGCCGTCGGCATCCTTCCACTCGGTGATCAGCGCGATCACGGGGTGCTTGCAGGACGGGTCGAATTCGGTCGAATTGGCGCCGGGCAGGCCGGCCACATGGCGGGCGTACTCGATGGTGGCCACCTGCATCCCCAGGCAGATGCCCAGGTAGGGCACCTTGTGCACCCGTGCGTACTTGGCAGTGCAGATCTTGCCTTCCACGCCGCGCGAGCCAAAGCCGCCGGGCACCAGGATGGCGTCGTACTGCGCCAGCTTGTCGGCTTCCTGCCCTTCGATGGCTTCGGAGTCGAGGTGGTCGATGCGCACGCGCACATGGTTGCGCATGCCGGCGTGCCGCAGGGCTTCATTGACGGACTTGTAGCTGTCGGACAGCTCCACGTACTTGCCCACCATGGCGATGCGTACTTCGCCCTTGGGGTGTTCGGTTTCGTACACCAGATCGTCCCAGCGCTTGAGGCTGGTGGGCGGCGTGTTCAGACGCAGCTTGTCGCAGATCAGGCCATCCAGGCCCTGCTCGTGCAGCATGCGCGGCACCTTGTAGATCGTGTCCACATCCCACATGCTGATCACGCCCCATTCGGGCACGTTGGTGAACAGCGAGATCTTGGCGCGTTCTTCTTCCGGAATGCGGCGGTCGGCGCGGCACAGCAGGGCGTCGGCTTGGATACCGATCTCGCGCAGCTTCTGCACTGTGTGCTGGGTGGGCTTGGTCTTGAGCTCGCCGGCTGCGGCAATCCACGGCAGATACGTCAGGTGCACAAAGGCCGCGTTGTTGGGGCCCATGCGCAGGCTCATCTGGCGCACTGCCTCCAGGAACGGCAGCGACTCGATGTCGCCCACGGTGCCGCCGATTTCAACGATGGCCACATCCACGGCATCGGGCGTGCCGATGCCGGCGCCGCGCTTGATGAACTCCTGGATTTCGTTCGTGACGTGGGGAATGACCTGCACGGTCTTGCCCAGGTAGTCGCCGCGGCGTTCCTTCTCCAGCACGGACTGATAAATCTTGCCGGTGGTGAAGTTGTTGGTTTTCTTCATGCGCGTTTCGATGAAACGCTCATAGTGGCCGAGGTCTAGGTCGGTTTCGGCGCCGTCATCGGTCACGAACACCTCGCCGTGCTGAAACGGCGACATGGTGCCCGGATCCACGTTGATGTACGGGTCTAGCTTGATGAGGGTGACTTTGAGTCCGCGCGATTCGAGGATCGCGGCAAGGGAGGCTGAGGCGATTCCCTTGCCCAGGGAAGACACCACACCGCCGGTGACGAAGACAAATTTGGTCATGTCGAAAGGGGGACTCTCGGAACCTGTAGCGACGCGAGCATCTGCGGATTCGTGCGGTCTGCGGCGTTGCAAATCCTCGCAATGGCAGGGCCATTGCTGTGGTTTGCGCCTAGCAGCCCATCCCGTTCCGCAGCGCTTGCTGTCGCTACAGGTTTCGAGAGGCCCCCTGGTGGTGGGAAATTGGGATTATAGATGGCGGCCTCGGCGCGACCGCGAGCCATTGCAGCCCGTCTGCTAAATTCGCCGGATGAATGAGCTTGCTGGAAAACACATCGTCCTGGGCCTGAGCGGAGGCGTGGCCTGCTACAAGGCGGCCGACCTGTGCCGCCAGCTCATCAAGGAGGGCGCCACCGTGCAGGTGGTGATGACCGAGGCTGCCGAGCAGTTCATCACGCCGGTCACGATGCAGGCCCTGTCTGGTCGCGCCGTGTACGGCTCGCAGTGGGACGCCCGCGAGCCCAACAACATGCCCCACATCAACCTGAGCCGCGAGGCCGATGCCGTCGTCATCGCGCCCTGCAGCGCCGACTTTGTGGCGCGCCTGGCGCAGGGCCGGGCCGATGAACTGCTCAGCCTGCTGTGCCTGGCGCGGCCCGCGGCCAGCGTGCCGCTGCTGCTGGCGCCCGCCATGAACCGCGAGATGTGGTCCCACCCGGCCACGCAGCGCAACCTGCAGCAAGTCGCGCGCGATGGTGCGGTGGTGCTGGGCGTGGGAAATGGTGACCAGGCCTGTGGTGAAACCGGTGACGGCCGCATGCTGGAGCCGCATGAGCTGGTGGACGAGCTGGTGGCGTTCTTCGCGCCCAAGGTGCTGGCGGGCCACAAGGTGCTGGTGACGGCAGGCCCTACGTTTGAGGCGATCGACCCGGTGCGCGGCATTACCAACCTCTCCAGCGGCAAGATGGGTTTTGCGGTCGCACGCGCCGCGCGCGAGGCCGGTGCCGATGTGACGCTGGTCGCCGGGCCTGTGCACCTGGGCACCCCCCGCGGTGTACGTCGTGTGGATGTCAAATCTGCTCTCGAAATGGCCGCAGCGGTTCAATCACATGCCCCGTTAGCTACTGTATTCATAGCAACAGCGGCTGTGGCCGACTGGCGCCCCGCGGCGCCATCCGACCAGAAAATCAAGAAAGACGGCACTGGCGCCACGCCGAGTCTGGCTTTAGTCGAAAACCCCGACATCCTGGCGATGGTTGCCCGATCGGAGCGCGCCCTGGCAGGCCAGCTCTTTTGCGTGGGCTTTGCGGCTGAAAGCCACGACCTGCTGGCGCATGCCACGGCCAAGCGCACGCGCAAGGCAGTGCCGCTGCTGGTAGGCAACATCGGGCCGGCCACCTTCGGGCAGGACGACAACGCCTTGCTGCTGGTCGATGCAGATGGCCATCGCGAGCTGCCACGCGCATCCAAGCGTGTGCTGGCCCGGCAGCTGATCGAAGACATTGCGGCGCGTTGCCGATAGTGTGGTGTTGCGCGCTATCCGGCACTTAAAACCGCGTCTTTTCGGCCCGGGCTACGTTGCAAATCCGCGCGATACCTACAGGTATCGCTGTGGTTTGCGCCTTGCCCTGACCAAAAATCCATCGGTTTTGCATGTGCCGTCAAGCGTGCAACACCACACTAGAAACGGTTGCGCGCGGCCATCGCTGCGCTGTGCGAGGAGGTTTCGATGACACAAGGCCCCCACAGGCCCGACTGGGACACCCCGGCCGACGGCGATTTTGCGAGCTATGTCGAGCGGCTGACCGCTGCGCCGGACACCCGCGCAAAAACGGTCTCGCATCGTGCGGTTGCCGTGGAGGCGCGGACACCTGCATCGCCCGCCCCCACGGGTATTGCGCCTGCCGGGCTAAAGCGCGCCATGGGCAAGGGCTTTGCCGACGCAGTCGTTCAGGCGCCTCCCGAGCTGGCGCAGGTGCTGGCGCCGCTGGGCGCCCTCATCCGCCCTGCGCGCGCGGTGCTTTTGCTGCTGGCGTTAGCCAACGGTGTGGCCCTGGTTTTCGGCCAGGGTTCCCTGTGGTGGCTGATGGTGACCATGGCCATGTGGTGGGGTTTGGGGACAATCGCTGCCCGTCTGGCCCCCGCGTTGCAGCTCGCGGCAGCCGGAGCACCGAAGACGGGTGCGGCGCGCCCTTCAGACAAGCGTTGAACAGGAAGACCATGAAGATTGATGTGAAGATTCTGGACCCGCGCATGGCGGACCAGTTGCCCGCTTATGCCACGCCCGGCAGTGCCGGGCTGGACCTGCGTGCCTGCCTTGACGAGCCGTTGACCCTGCAGCCGAATGCCTGGCAACTGGTGCCTACTGGTATCGCGGTGTTCATCAAGGACCCAGGCCATGCCGCGCTGATCCTTCCGCGCTCGGGGCTCGGCCACAAGCACGGCATTGTGCTGGGCAATCTGGTGGGGCTGATCGACAGCGATTACCAGGGGCAGCTCATGGTGAGCGCCTGGAACCGCAGCCCGGTGGCTTTCACGCTCCAACCCATGGAGCGACTGGCGCAACTGGTGATCGTGCCCGTCGTGCAGGCCCAATTTAATGTGGTGGAGGAGTTCGTGGCCACGGAGCGGGGTGAGGGCGGGTACGGATCCACTGGCAAGGCCTGAGGCAAGACGCGGCGATGGATGGGGAGGTAGCGGTTGTGAACCGCCCCGGGTTTCGAGGAGGCTCAACACTCTGAGAGGATTGAGCCATGAAGAAGACGAACAAGTTCTCGCCTGAGGTGCGTGAGCGCGCAGTGAGGATGGTGCAGGAGCAGCGCGGGGAGTACCCTTCACTGTGGGCCGCCATCGAGTCCATCGCCGCCAAGATTGGCTGCGTGCCACAGACACTGAACGAATGGGTCAAACGCGCCGAAGTTGATGCAGGTACGCGAGAAGGTGTCACCACGGCCGAAGCCCAACGGGTCAAGGAGCTGGAACGCGAGGTCAAAGAATTGCGCCGGGCCAACGAGATATTGAAGCTGGCCAGCGCGTTTTTCGCCCAGGCGGAGCTCGACCGCCGGTTGAAGTGATGTACCGGTTCGTGGACGAACACCGCGAAGTCCACGGGGTCGAGCCGATGTGCAGGCTGCTGCAGATCGCCCCGTCGGCCTATCGCAGGCATGCAGCCCGGTTGCGCGACACCGGCCTGCTCAGCCACAGGGCCCGGCGCGATGCGGTGTTGATGCCGACCATCGAGCGGGTGTGGAACGCCAACTTGCAGGTCTACGGCGCCGACAAGGTGTGGATGCAGCTGAACCGCGAGGGCGAGGTCGTTGCTCGGTGCACGGTCGAGCGCCTGATGAAGCGAATGGGGCTGCAGGGTGTCAGACGCGGTAAGGTGATTCGCACGACCATCAGTGACCGTAAGGCACTGTGCCCGCTGGACAAGGTGAATCGGCAGTTCCATGCACAGCGGCCGAACCAGCTGTGGGTCTCGGACTTCACCTATGTCTCTACCTGGCAGGGCTGGCTCTATGTGGCATTCGTCGTTGACGTCTTCGCCAGGCGCATCGTGGGCTGGCGCGTGAGCACATCGATGACCACGGACTTCGTTCTCGATGCTCTGGAGCAAGCGCTGTACGAGCGGCAACCCGAGCGCGACAGCAGCCTCATTCACCACTCGGATCGCGGCTCGCAGTACGTTTCGATTCGGTACTCGGAACGCTTGGCAGAGGCAGGGGTCGAGCCGTCTGTGGGCAGCAAAGGCGACAGCTACGACAACGCCCTGGCCGAGACGATCAACGGCCTGTACAAGGCCGAGGTGATCCACCGACGGACTTGGAAGACCCGCGAGGCAGTCGAGCTCGCCACGCTGACGTGGGTCTCGTGGTTCAACAACCATCGTCTGATGGGGCCGCTGGGCTACATCCCGCCTGCTGAAGCTGAGGCAAACTACTACCGCCAACTCGTCGAGCAATCAGCTGCAGTGGCATGAGCACTTAAACCAAACAGCCTCCGCGAAACCCGGGGCGGTTCAGTTGTCCCACAGCGGCAGCGTACTTTGGCTTACAACTTCGCACTCCACCGGTCTACCTTTGATCCGCGCCGGGCGTTGTTCAATGAGGGCATATTGCGCAGCGGGCCGGTCATTTGCCAGCTCTGCGCGCCCTCAACGACTTAAGGAGAACCGCATGCAACTGCAAACCGCCCGCCTCAACCGTTCCACCCGCTCCCATAGCCTCACGCGTTCTCTGGCCGTGATCGGCACCGTGGCGCTGTCCATCACACTCGGTGCCTGCGGGTACAACCAGGCGCCCCCCGGCCCGCAGTATGGCTACGGCGGCGGTTACCAGACGCCAGCGCCCGCTCCGGCCTACCCCAACAATCCCGTGGGTACCGAATACGGCCGGGTATCCAACATTGAAATGCTCCAGGGCCGCGCGCAGGGTGGAACCAGCGGCGCAGGCGCCGTGATCGGCGCCGTGGTGGGTGGTGTGCTGGGCAACCAGGTGGGCAAGGGCTCTGGCCGCGCTGCGGCTACTGCCGTGGGTGTACTGGGTGGAGCTGTTGCCGGCAACGCGGTAGAAGGTCGCAACAATAACCAGAATGTGGAACAGGGGTACCGTGTGTCCATCCAGTTGGACCAAGGCGGCTACCGCGCCTACGACGTGAGCAATCCCGGTGACCTGCGCGTGGGCGATCGCGTACGGCTGTACAACGGGCAGATCTCTCGCCTGTAAGGCGCGTATTTGAACGATGCCCCGTTCTGGAAGGGGCTCAAAGGGCCTCCGCGTGGAGGCCCTTTTTCAATGCAGCAAGTTGTTGCCCGGTGCCTGCGGCTGCACCCGGAAAAAACCGGTGCCGGTGGTGCCCCGGCCAATTTCCTCTTCGGTGGCTTCACGCACGCCCTGCACCGTGAGATGCAGGCGCAGCGCGATGCCTGACAGCGGATGGTTGCCATCCAGCACCACATGCTCGGGATAGATTTCGGCCACGGTGTAGAGCGCTGTGCGGGGTGCATCGGGGTTGCAACCTTCTGGCAGCGCAGAGCCTTCGAAGGTCATGCCTTCCTCGATTTCGGCCGGGAACAGATCGCGAGGCTCCAGAAAAAGCAACTGGTCATCAAAGTCGCCGAACGCATCTTCGGGCTCCAGATGCAATGACAGGGACGCGCCTGCCGCGTAACCCTGCAGGGCCTCTTCGATCTTCGGCAGCAGGTCATTGCCCCCCACCAGAAACTCCACGGGCTCGTCCAGCACGTCCAGTTCTTCGCCCAGGGTGTCCTTGAGCGTCCAGGTCAGCGCGACCACACATTGTTCGGTAATTTCCATAGGAGAATTGTCGCAGTTTGACCAACACGGCCCTGCGGGCTCGATCTTCCATGGATATCCAGCAACCCCTGGCGCTGCTCGGCGGCCTTACTCCTGCGCAGTTCATGCGCCGCCACTGGCAAAAAAAGCCCTTGCTGGTACGCCAGGCGATGCCCCAGTTCAAGCCTCCTGTGGGGCGGCAGGATCTGTTTGCGCTGGCCGCGCAGGAAGGGGTTGAATCCCGCCTGGTGCAACTGGCCAAGGGCGCTTGGAAGCTGCGTCACGGGCCATTCCAGCGCCGGTCGCTGCCGGGTCTGCAGACGCCGGACTGGACCTTGCTGGTGCAGGGGGTGGATCTGCACAACGACGCGGTGCATGCGCTCATGCAGCAGTTCCGGTTTGTGCCTGAAGCGCGCCTGGATGACCTCATGATCAGCTACGCCAGCCATGGCGGCGGTGTGGGGCCGCACTTCGACAGTTATGACGTGTTTTTGCTGCAGGCCCATGGCAAGCGCCGCTGGCGCATCGGGCGGCAAAAGGACCTGACGCTGCGCGAAGGCATTCCGCTGAAAGTGCTGGCGCAATTCGAGCCTGAAGAGGAGTTTGTGCTGGAGCCCGGCGACATGCTGTACCTGCCGCCGCGCTATGCGCACGACGGGATTGCCGAGGGCGAGTGCATGACCTACTCCATCGGTTTCCGGTCGCCGGCACGGGCGGAGCTGGCGCAGGAACTGCTCGGGCGCCTTGCGGAAGATGCCGGGGAAGAAGGCCCTTCGCTCATGTACCGCGACGCCACCCAGGCCGCCGTGGCGCAGCCCGCCGCCATCCCGGCGCAGCTGCAGGACTTTGCACGCGAAGCGCTGGCGCGCGCGCTGGCCCAGCCGCTGGTGCTGGAGCGCGCGCTGGGTGAATACCTCACCGAGCCCAAGTCAAACGTCTGGTTCGAGCCTGGTGCTGCGGGCGTGATGCTGGAAGGCGTGCGCCTGGACCGGCGCAGCCGCATGATGTACGACACCCACCATGTGTTCATCAATGGCGAAAGCTATCGTGCAGGCGGCCGCGACGCCACGCTGATGCGCCAGCTGGCCGACCAGCGCCAGCTGTCGGCCCGCGAACTGGCGCGCGCCAGCGACGATGCACTGGAGCTGCTCTCGTCGTGGTGCGATGCAGGCTGGGCCCATTCCTGGAAAGCGTAGGCAACTGCCATGACGGATGCTTCCAGTATGGCTGGCGCGGCATCGCCGCAACCTTCAGGCGAGCTGCCTGCAGGGCGGTTCACCGGGCGGGAGTTCTTCCAGCAGATGGTGCGCGACGCCTTTGCCACGGCCGCGCGCGAGGGCTGGGAGGAAATCTTCATCAGCGACGCCAACTTTCACGACTGGCCGCTAGGTGAGCGTGCCGTGACCGAGTCGCTTCAGGCGTGGGCCCGCGGTGGCCGCCGTTTCACCATGCTGGCCTGCAGCTATGACGAAGTGATTCGCCGTCACGCTCGCTTTGTGCGCTGGCGCGGAACGTGGGACCACATCATCACCTGCCGACGGAGCCCCAGTGCCGATCCGCTTGACTTGCCAAGCGCGCTGTGGTCCCCCGGATGGGTCATGCACCGCCTTGATCCGGAGCGCTGCGTGGGTGTGTCGGGCGTCGAGGCAGACCGTCGTGTGCTGCTCCGCGAAACCCTTCAGGAGTGGGCACGCAGCAAAAGCGCACCGGGTTTCCCCTCCACCACCCTGGGCCTTTGACCGCGGCGGCATAGTGCTGCGCGTGCCGCTTCCCCTGCGCTCGGCGACCGGCCCAAGGTGCCGCGTCCGGCTTGCAACTGGCGCACACACCGTGGCGAGTGGTTCGAGCGTTGCTCCCAGGCCAATTCCGGCCCGGGACGTAATGGTTTCGTCAGTGTTAGTCAGTATTGACTAAATGCCAATATAATCAGTGGCTGCGCCAGAAAGGTGCAAGTCAAGTGACAGGTGCCAACGGCGCCAGTACTTTGCTTCAGGACTTGCGCCGTGGCTTCTCAGGTTTGTCTCTCTTGTTTGTCTCACTTATTAGGAAATCAAAATGAAGAACTCGCTCGTACTGGCTACCCTGATCGCCGCTGCTGCACTCGCCGCCTGTGGCAAGAAGGAAGAAGCTGCACCTGCACCTGCACCAGCTCCCGTGGCTGCACCTGCTCCTGCACCTGCTGAGCCAGCTGCTCCTGCCGCTTCCGACGCTGCTGCTCCTGCAGCTGCTCCAGCTGCTTCCGACGCAGCTCCTGCTGCTGACGCTGCCAAGGCTGCTGCTGACGCCGCTGCTGCTGCTGCAACGGGCGCATCTGCTGCCAAGTAAGCGAATTTTTCGCGCCGCCTGAGCCAGCGCATGCTGGCCCGGTCAGCCGACAAGCCCCGACCTCACGGTACGGGGCTTTTTTTATGGCCAGAGCGTTTGGCCGGGACGGATCAGCCCACGTCGATCCAGCGGGTCCCCTCCGTGGGACTTGCGACAGTGACGGCGTCATCGGACCAGCCCAATGCGTCCGCCAAGCAAGCCTGTGCGAGTGCTGGAAGGTTGTTCTGGGCACTGAGGTGGGCCGCCACCACGCGCGACAGTCCTGGGTGGCGCACCGCCCGCAGTATCTCTGCCGTGGCGGCATTGGCCAGATGGCCGTAGGGGCCGCCCACACGGCGCTTGAGGAAGGTGGGGTAGCGTGAGGCTTCCAGCAGCGCCGGGTCATGGTTGGCCTCGATCAGCAGTGCATGGCACGCTGCCAGCTGCGTCAGCACATGGGCGCTGGCATGCCCAAGGTCAGTCAGCACACCCAGATGCGCTGCGCCATCCGAACACCGCAGTTGCAGCGGTTCGCGTGCGTCATGGGGCACGGTGAAGGGCAGGGCGCTGAATTCGCCCATGTCGATCGCTTCCATGTCGTGTGCAATGCGCAGCATTCCGTCGAAATCGGGAGCGCCTAGCGCAGCGTGGGTGCCCTCGCTCATCCACACCGGAATGCGGTGGCGCACGGCCATGGTCTGGGCACAGCCAATGTGGTCCGAATGCTCGTGTGTGATGAATATGGCGTGGATGTCGGCGTACCCGAGCTGGGCTGCCTCCAGCCGCCACTGAAGCTGGCGGATGCCGAAACCGCAATCGATCAGGAGCCTTCGCGCCTGACTGCCGCTGCCGCCTTCGACGACCGTGGCATTACCCGTGCTGCCGCTGCCCAGGTTCTTGAAGCGCAGCATGGTCGGGGGGATGTGCGGTGAATGGGCCGCCGAGCGGTGGCCGCAGGTGTGGGGATGGGGCTGGGCCACGCCTTTGCAGACGATACGCAGCGTCGGGCGCCCAAGGAGGGCACAGCGCACTCAATGGCGGCCTGGCCCTCGCGGGAGCGCGCGCGGGGCGTGCAACCGCGTAGCGCCTGCCCCCCGGGTCACTTCATGTCGTCTGCAATCACCCGCACGATGCGTTCTGCATTGGCCGACGATTCCGGCGCGCCTGCTTCGTTGAGCACAGACACTGTCGTTGCTTCGCCCTGGCTGCGGACAACAATGCGGTACTTCAGCGGAGGGGTGGCAGGCGAAGAGCCGCTGAACAGCTTGCCGAAGAAGCCGGCTTCCTTCTTGTTGGTGTCGGGTGCCACGTAGCGCACGAAGTACGTACCTTCATTGCGGTTGCGGTCCTCAACCGTGAAACCCGTACGGTCCAGCGCCAGGCCCACGCGGCGCCATGCGCGGTCGAAGCCTTCGGCCAGCTGCACCACGGGGACGCCGTTCACAGTGCTCATGCGCGCACCTTGCGCAGCGGCTGCTGCGGGGGCAGCCGCCACGACGGCTTTGGCCTGCTCCTGGCTGACACCCAGCTTGACCATGAGTCGGCGCAGGAATTCGGTTTCGAGTTCGGGGTCTGCCGCGCGAGGTTGCCACACGGTGGTGTCCTTGGTGATCGTGCTGTACACCTCCTGCATGCCACGGTGGGTGATGTAGATCTCCGTGCCGCCACTGGCATTGCGCTCCAGGCGGGTGCGGAACTTGTCGCGTTCACCCGTGGAGTAGATCGAGTCGATGAGCTTGCCCAGGGTGGACCGGATGATGTCCTGCGGCAACTTGGCGCGGTTTTCAGCCCAGTCGGTTTCCATGATGCCCACGTTGGCTTCCGCCTGCGCCAGGGTGAAGCCGTTGTCCAGCCAGAACTCGCGCACCGGCTCCCAGAGCTTGTCTGCCGGGCGGTTCACGACCAGCCAGCGCTGCGTGCCATTGCGTTCGATGCGCACATCGCCCAGCGCCACGGCCGCCGCGTTGGCCGTGCCCGTGGGCTGCGCAGCGGCCTGGCCGGCCTGCATGGCAGCGGCCGACACCGTGCCGCCCGGAATCGCATAGCGCGTCTCGCGCGACAGCTGGGTCAGGTCGGGCGGGACTTCCAGGGTGGAGCCCTTGGCGGCGCTCTTGTAGTCGATCTTGTCGCCTTCCAGGGCGGCACAGCCCGTCAGGGCGACGGCAAGGGCCAGCAGGCCCAGACGGTTGGATGCAGCTTTCACGCGGAAATCCTTGGAGAGTGTCTCAGTCGGAAAGATCGGGCTGGGCCCGGATCAGAGAAGGCCGCTTGTGCGCAGGGCGGCCTCGACAGCCGCCTCGTTGCTGCCGGAAAGCGGCGTCATGGGCAGTCGCATCGTGCCACCGCACAGGCCCATGCGGGACAGCGCCCATTTCACGGGGATGGGGTTGGCTTCGATGAAAAGGTTCTTGTGCACGGGCATGAGCTTGAGCTGGATGTCCATGGCGCGGCGCACATCGCCGGCCAGGGCTGCCACGCACAGCTCGTGCATCAGGCGCGGTGCCACGTTGGCCGTCACGCTGATGTTGCCATGGCCGCCGCATAGCATCAGTGCCACCGCGGTCGGGTCGTCACCGGAATACACGCCAAAACCCTGGGGCACATCGCGGATGAGCCATTGCGCGCGCTCGATGTTGCCGGTGGCTTCCTTGATGCCGATCACGCCGGGCACCTGCGCCAGGCGCAGCACGGTGTCGTGCTGCATATCGGCCACCGAGCGGCCGGGCACGTTGTACAAAATGACGGGCAGCTCGCCCGTGGCTTCGGCGATCGCTTTGAAGTGCTGGTACTGGCCTTCTTGCGTGGGCTTGTTGTAGTAGGGCACCACCTGCAGCTGGCTGTCGGCACCGACCTTCTTGGCAAACCGCGCCAGCTCGATGGCTTCGGCTGTGGAATTGGCACCGCAGCCGGCCATGATGGGCACGCGCCTGGCGGCCTGCTCTACCGCCACGCGGATGATCTCGCAGTGCTCTTCGACATTGACCGTGGGCGACTCGCCCGTGGTGCCCACCACGCCGATGCAATCGGTGCCTTCGGCAATGTGCCAGTCGATCAGTTTGCGCAGCGCCGGGTAGTCCACGCTACCGTCCTCGTGCATGGGGGTGACGAGGGCGACGATGCTGCCCGTGAGGGCGACGGAGGAAGAGGTCATGTCCGCGGTGAAAAACGGTAAAGGGGCATTCTAACTAGCCATTCAGCGGCAGCGGATACCGCGCAGGCGCCGC
This sequence comes from Acidovorax sp. BL-A-41-H1, assembly GCF_051942715.1. NCBI lineage: Bacteria > Pseudomonadati > Pseudomonadota > Betaproteobacteria > Burkholderiales > Comamonadaceae > Acidovorax > Acidovorax sp. BL-A-41-H1. The sequence goes on from NZ_JBPVJQ010000003.1 coordinate 1,693,919, forward strand.
TGGCTGAGGGAGTTCCCGCACAGCGGCAATACGCTGCACGAAACGGGCGGGGTGGTCCAGAAACCCGTCTTCATAGCCCACCACACGCAACCCCGCGCAGACGCGCAAAAGCTCCCCGGGCTGCAGCAGAAAGTCGGCCCGTGCCGGCCGGCCCACGGTTTCGTTGCCGCTGGCAAAGGTTTCGTAAATCAGCACGCCGCCAGGCGCGACGCTTTGAACAAGCGTGGGCCACAGCGGTCGCCAAAGGTAGTTGGTGACCACGACCCCGTCGAATTGCCGGCCCGCCAGCGGCCAGGGGCCGTTCTCGATGTCGGCACAGACCAGCTCGCCGAGCCCGGCGCAGGCGGCCAGCGCAGGTTCAGACCGGTCCACGCCCACGACCTGGTGGCCCCTCTGATGGAGCCAGCGCAGATGGCGCCCCGCGCCGCAAGCCACGTCCAGCACCGCGCCATCGGCAGGAATCAGCGGCGTCCAGCGGCGTACCCAGTCGGACGGGGCTTCGGTACCGTGCATGTTTTTGTCAAAAATGATAGCTGTCAGGTATTTTGGATAAAGGGCTTGCGGCCAAAAAGGCTTGGAAAATGGCTGCAATGCTCAGAAACACGCCCACATCTGGTCGGCCAGCATCACCATGAAGTCGGGCGCGGTGTACATGCCAAACACCAGCAGGCACACCAGCGTGGCCAACACCCACGCAGCCCAGCGCAACGCCCGCGGCACGGGTGCGGCTGGGGCGGTTGAGGTGGCAGCAGGGTCGGTGGCGGTGTTGATCATGCAGGTGCCCATGGAAAGCGTGCTTAAGGCGAGTGGTGGTGTCAGACTGGCTGCGGCGCACCGCGCTGGATAGGGCTTTCCTTGACCGGGAGGTTGACCAGCCCGGCAAACACGCCCAGCGCGATTGCGATGTACCACACCACATCGTAGCTGCCCGTGGCGTCATACAGATAGCCGCCCAGCCACACGCCCAGGAAGCTGCCGATCTGGTGGCTGAAGAACACGAACCCGCCCAGCATCGAAAGGTGCTGCACGCCGAAGATCTGCGCGATGGTGGCGTTGGTGGGCGGCACGGTGGAGAGCCACAGGGTGCCCATCACGGCCGAAAAGATGTACACCGACAACGGCGAGAGCGGCACGATCAGGAAGATGCTGATGGCCACGGCCCGCGCGAAGTAGATGAACGCCAGGATATGCCGCTTGGGCATGCGCTGGCCCAGCGACCCGGCCACGTAAGTGCCCACCACGTTGAACAGCCCGATCAGGGCCAGCGCGTAGCTGGCCACCTGGGGCGACAGACCGTTGTCCTTGAGGTAGCTGGGCATGTGCACGCCGATGAACACCACCTGGAACCCGCACACAAAGTACCCCGCCATCAGCAGGTTGAAGCTGGGATAGCGGAAGGCCTCGCCCAGCGCCTGCGTGATGGTCTGCTCGCGTTTAGGGGGCGCCGTGCCCTTGAAACCGGGTTCGCGCAGGCCAAAGGCCAGCGGCACGATCAGCAGCACCATCAGCGACAGCGCAAGCAGGGCCTGCTGCCAGCCCAGGCCGGCAATCAGCCAGCCTTCGACCGGCACCATCAGGAACTGGCCAAAGGAACCCGCGGCCGCGGCCACGCCCATGGCCCACGACCGGCGCTCGGGGGCAATCTGCCGCCCCAGCACGCCGTAGATGACGGCATAGGTGGTGCCCGCCTGCGCCGCGCCGATCAGCACGCCGGCCGTCAGGGCAAACAGCAACGGCGTGGGCGACAGCGCCATGCCCGCGAGCCCCAGGCCGTACAGGACCGCTCCGCCCATCAACACGCGGAAGGCGCCAAACCGGTCGGCCACCATGCCGGCAAAGATGCCGATCAGGCCCCAGGACAGGTTCTGGATGGCAATGGCAAGGGCGAAGGACTGCCGGGTCCAGCCCATTTCCTGCGTGATGGGCTGGAGCCACAGCCCGAAACCATGGCGGATGCCCATGGACAGCGTGACGATGGCTGCGCCGCATGCCAGCACCTGGAACATGGACAGTTTGGGAGGATTCGTATGCATACGCACGAATGTAGCGAATATGGCTGCGGTTTGCCTGACGGCATCCCCACAGCGGCCAGGCGCCCTGCAGGCTGTTGTTTTATCCAGCCTTTGGAGCGCTGCAGCACTACAATCCGCCGCTATGTCTGCCAAACCGTCTTCTGTTTCTGCCAGCGAATATTCCGAAGGTTCGATCCGCGTGCTCAAGGGCCTGGAGCCCGTCAAGCAGCGCCCGGGCATGTACACCCGCACCGACAACCCCCTGCACATCATCCAGGAAGTGCTGGACAACGCCGCCGACGAGGCCCTGGCCGGCCACGGCAAGAAGATCAAGGTCACGCTGCATGCCGATGGCTCGGTGGGCATCGAGGACGATGGACGGGGCATCCCGTTCGGCATGCACCCCGAAGAGAAGGCGCCGGTGATCGAGCTGGTGTTCACCCGCCTGCACGCGGGCGGCAAGTTCGACAAGGGCAAGGGGGGGGCGTACAGCTTCTCGGGCGGCCTGCACGGCGTGGGCGTGAGCGTGACCAACGCACTGGCCACGCGGCTCGAAGCCACCAGCCACCGCGAAGGGCAGTCGGCGCGCCTGGTGTTCTCCGCCGGTGATGTGATCGAGCCGCTCGTGGCGCGCCCGCTGGAGGCCGGCGAGCGCAAGCAGGGCACCACGGTGCGTGTGTGGCCCGACGCGAAATACTTCGAATCGAGTGCGCTGCCCATGGGCGAACTCACCCACCTGCTGCGCAGCAAGGCGGTGCTGATGCCCGGCGTTTCGGTCTCGCTCATCAACGAGAAGACGCGCGACACCCAGACCTGGCAGTACAAGGGCGGCCTGCGCGACTACCTGATGCAGACGCTGAACGGTGAGCCCGTCATCCCGCTGTTTGAAGGCGAGGGCTTTGCCGACCGCAACAACGAGAGCTTTGCCGAAGGCGAGGGCGCCTCGTGGTGCGTGGCCTTCACCGAAGACGGCCAGCCCGTGCGCGAGAGCTACGTCAACCTGATCCCCACCAGCGCCGGCGGCACCCACGAAAGCGGCCTGCGTGACGGCCTGTTCAATGCCGTCAAGAGCTTCATCGAACTGCACAGCCTGCTGCCCAAGGGCGTCAAGCTGCTGCCCGAAGACGTGTTTGCCCGCGCCAGCTACGTGCTCTCCGCCAAGGTGCTGGATCCACAGTTCCAGGGCCAGATCAAGGAGCGGCTGAACTCGCGTGACGCGGTGCGCCTGGTCAGCGGCTTTGTGCGCCCGGCGCTCGAACTGTGGCTGAACCAGCATGTGGACTACGGCAAGAAGCTGGCCGAGCTGGCCATCAAGGCCGCGCAAACGCGCCAGAAGGCCGGCCAGAAGGTCGAGAAGCGCAAGGGCTCGGGCGTGGCCGTGCTGCCTGGCAAGCTCACCGACTGCGAAAGCCGCGACCTGGCCCACAACGAAGTCTTCCTGGTCGAGGGCGACTCGGCAGGCGGCAGCGCCAAGATGGGCCGCGACAAGGAAAGCCAGGCCATCCTGCCGCTGCGCGGCAAGGTGCTCAACACCTGGGAGGTCGAGCGCGACCGGCTGTTTGCCAACAACGAAATTCACGACATTTCGGTGGCCATCGGCGTGGATCCGCACGGCCCCAACGACACGCCGGATCTGAGCGGCCTGCGTTACGGCAAGGTCTGCATCCTGAGTGACGCTGACGTGGACGGCTCGCACATCCAGGTGCTGCTGCTCACGCTGTTCTTTCGCCACTTCCCCAAGCTCATCGAGACGGGCCACATCTACGTGGCTCGCCCGCCGCTGTTCCGGGTGGACGTGCCCGCCCGCGGCAAGAAGCCGGCCGCCAAGATGTATGCGCTGGACGAGGGCGAACTCACCGCCATCCTCGACAAATGCGCCAAGGACGGCGTGCCCAAGGAGAAGTGCCAGATCAGCCGCTTCAAGGGCCTGGGCGAAATGAACGCGGAACAATTGTGGGAAACCACGCTCAACCCTGACACCCGCCGCCTGCTGCCGGTACAGCTGGGCGACATGGACTTTGCTGCCACCGAAGGCCTCATCACCAAGCTGATGGGCAAGGGCGAGGCGGCAGCTCGCCGCGAGCTGATGGAGCTGCACGGCGACGACGTCGAGGTGGACATCTGAACCACCGCTTGGGCCTCACCGGCCTGTTTGCCTGATGAATTTGATTGAAAACCGCCTCTGTCGCACGATTTGTCTGGGCTTGTTGCTATGCTTTTCGCAGCAATTGGCCTGGGCAGACCTGTGGGCGCGTGTGGATGAGCGCGGCGTGACGCATTTCGCGGCCGAGCAGGTGGACAGCCGCTACCAGCTGTTCTTCAAGGGCACCGAGTTCGACTCGACGCGCGACCTCGCGGCCAGCCCCAGCTCCAGGGCGTTGTCGGTGCCCTCAGCGGGGGCGCAGTTGCTGGCGTTTTTCGATGTGGCGCCGGGCTACAAGCGCGTCAAACACCACCTGCGGGCCGCCTCCAGCCAGCATGGGGTGGACTACGAACTGCTGCAGGCCGTGATTGCGACCGAATCGGGTTTCGATGCCAGCGCAGTGTCTCCCAAGGGCGCCGTGGGGCTGATGCAGGTGATGCCCGCAACGGCCAGCCGCTTTGGCGTGAGCCCCGACGCCCGCCGCACGGTCGAGCAAAAGCTGGCCGACCCCGCAGTGAACGTGCCGGCGGGCACGCGCTATCTGCGCTACCTGCTGGACCTGTTTCCCGGCCGCACCGACCTGGCCCTGGCCGCCTACAACGCGGGCGAGGGCGCTGTGCAGCGGGCGGGCAACCAGATCCCGGCCTTCAAGGAAACGCAGAACTATGTGCGCACCGTGATGGGCCTGTATGCCCAGCTCAAGCCGCCGGCTGCCGTACAGGCGCAGCGCGCCGCCACCGGCCGCGTACGCATGGAACTGCAGGGCGGCGCCGCCAACCGTGGCAACCTGCCGGGAGCCGTGCCGGCGCTACAGGGCTCCGTGCCTTTCCGTGAACGTGATTCAAGAACCGTAACAAACGAATGAGCGACCAACCCACTCTCGACTTCACGACCGCCGGCGATGACGGAGGCGACTCCCTGGGCCTGGCGGGCTACGCCCAGCGTGCGTACCTAGAATACGCGCTGTCGGTCGTCAAGGGCCGCGCGCTGCCCGATGTGTGCGATGGCTTGAAGCCCGTGCAGCGGCGCATTCTGTATTCGATGGACCGCATGGGCCTGGGGTACAGCGGCCCCACGCGCAACACGGCGGCCAAGCCCGTGAAAAGCGCCCGCGTGGTGGGTGATGTGCTCGGCCGTTTTCACCCGCACGGCGACCAGTCTGCCTACGACGCGCTGGTGCGCATGGCGCAGGATTTTGCGCAGCGCTACCCGCTGATCGATGGCCAGGGCAACTTCGGCAGCCGCGATGGCGATGGTGCCGCCGCCATGCGCTACACCGAGGCCCGCCTGTCGCGCATCACCAGCCTGCTGCTCGACGAAATCGACGAAGGCACGGTCGATTTCATGCCCAACTACGACGGCAGCACACAGGAGCCGCGCCAGCTGCCCGCGCGCCTGCCGTTCGCGCTGCTCAACGGCGCCAGCGGTATTGCCGTGGGCCTGGCCACCGAGATCCCCAGCCACAACCTGCGCGAGATTGCCGACGCCTGCATCGCGCTGATCAAGACGCCGTCCCTCAGCCCCGAAGACCTGCTGGCCATCGTGCCCGGGCCCGACTACCCCGGCGGCGGCCAGATCATCAGCAGCCCTGGCGACATTGCCGATGCGTACCGCACGGGCCGCGGCAGCCTCAAGGTGCGCGCACGCTGGAAAATCGAGGACATGGCCCGCGGCCAGTGGCAGCTGGTGGTTACCGAGCTGCCGCCCGGCGTCAGCACCCAGCGCGTGCTGGAAGAGATCGAGGAGATCACCAACCCCAAGGTCAAGGCCGGCAAGAAGGCGCTGAGCCAGGACCAGACGCAACTGAAGGCCAGCATGCTGGCCGTGCTGGACGTGGTGCGCGACGAATCGAGCAAGGATGCACCGGTACGCCTGGTGTTCGAACCCAAGACGGGCAAGACCCCGCAGCAGGAGCTGATCACCGCGCTGCTGGCGCACACCAGCCTGGAAACGTCGGCGCCCATCAACCTCACCATGGTGGGGCTCGACGGCAAGCCGGTGCAGAAGTCGCTGCGGCAGATGCTGGAAGAGTGGATTGCCTTCCGCCAGACCACCATCACCCGGCGCAGCCAGCACCGGCTCGACAAGGTGCTGGACCGCATCCACATCCTCGAAGGGCGGCAGACCGTGCTGCTCAACATTGACGAGGTGATCGCCATCATCCGCGCGGCCGAGGAGCCCAAGGCCGCCCTGATCGCGCGCTTCAACCTGAGCGACCGGCAGGCCGAAGATATTCTTGAAATCCGCCTGCGCCAACTCGCGCGGCTCGAAGCCATCAAGATCGAGCAGGAGCTGAAAGAGCTGCGCGAAAGCCAGGGCAAGCTCGAAGATATTTTGAATAACCCCGGCTCGCTGCGCCGCACCATGGTCAAGGAGATTGAGGCCGACGCCAAGACCTTCGCCGACCCGCGCCGTACGCTCATCCAGGCCGAGAAAAAGGCCGTGGCAGAAGTGAAGGTGGTGGACGAGCCCGTCACGGTGGTTGTCTCGCAAAAAGGCTGGGTGCGCGCACGCAACGGCCATGGCCACGAGGCCGCCAGCTTTGCCTTCAAGGCGGGCGATGGCCTGTACAGCACGTTCGAGTGCCGCACCATCGATACGCTGCTGGTGTTTGGCAGCAACGGCCGCGTGTATTCGGTGCCCGTTGCAGCGCTGCCAGGCGGGCGGGGCGACGGACAGCCCGTGACCACGTTGATCGAGCTGGAGTCGGGCACACAACTGCTGCACTATTTTGCGGGCCCCGCGCAGGCCCAGCTGTTGCTGGCCAGCTCGGCGGGCTATGGCTTTGTGGCAGCGGTCGAAAGCATGGTCTCGCGCCAGAAGGGTGGCAAGGCCTTTGTGACGCTGGGCGAGGGCGAGACGCTGTGTGCGCCATCGCACGCCGCCGGCACCACCGGCAGCCAGCCGCTGGCACCGGCCACGCATGTGGCCTGTGCCTCCACCGGCGGTCGTATCCTGACGTTCGAGATCAGCGAGCTCAAGACGCTGGCCAACGGCGGGCGCGGCCTGATGCTGATCGACCTGGAGCCCAAGGACACGCTGGCGGGTGCTGCGGCCTACACGCGCAGCATCCGCATCGAGGGCATCGGCCGTGGCGGCAAGGAGCGCGATGAGACGCTTGAGATCCGCTCGCTGAACAACGCCCGCGCACTGCGCGGCCGCAAGGGCAAGGCGGCGGACCTGGGCTTCAAACCCGCGGCGGTGTCACGGGTAGAGTGATACCGCGGCCTCCGCCGCTGGAGCGGAGGGCGGTGCAGGGCGGCAGTGCGACCATGGACCCGCGCGCTGCGGCCATCCATCGCGCGCTACCTGTCGTTGCGGACTGCTGCAGGCCCGCTTTGGGCTCGCAGCGGCTCTAGGAAAGCCATTTGTGCCTGCGCGGCACCGTGGAAGCCGCATGCGTCCTTTGGGATAACCCCTCGTGTTGCGAGACCGTCGCCGTGCGATAGTGGGCTTTTCGTAACACTTTGTTTGCAACACTTTCCTAGGAGGCAACCGTGCCCAAACACCTTCGAATGGCCCAGAAACTCTGGCTGGCCGTGGTGCTCATCGTGGTGATGCAGGTAGCCGTGGTGGGCTTTGCCGCGTACCGTTCTGCGGCAGTCCAGGCCCAGGCCGATGCGGCCAACCGCGACATGGATGCGCGGGTGCAGGCCGCCCTGCGCTGGACGGGCCTGACCGAAACCAACGCAGCCCGCACGCTGGCACTCATCGTCAGCAGCGACCCAGCGGTCGAGGCCGAATTCAAGGACCTGATCGCCTCGACCTCGGCCCAGATCACGGAAGTGCAGAAGTCGCTGGAGTCCATGGCCCTGTCCGACGCAGACAAGGCCCAGATGGCCAAGATTGCCGAGGCGCGCAAGCTCATGGTGGACCTGCGCGGCCAGGCGCGCAAGCTCAAGGCGGACAATCAGCAGGACCAGGCCGTGGCGCTGGTCAAGCAGTCATACAACCCTGCAGTGGCGGCCTACATTGCCACGCTGCGCGACTTTGTGAAGCAGCAGCAGGATACGGCCCAGGCGATCCAGAAAGAAATTGCCGCATCGCGCATGTGGACGGTAAAGGTCGGAGCAGCCGCCGTATTGCTGATGCTGCTGGCCATTGTGGGCGGCGCCTATTTCCTGATTGGCAGCATCCAGCGGCCCCTGGAGCAGGCAAGCGGGCTGGCCGCGAGGATTGCCGAGGGTGACCTGAGTGCCCGGGATACCGTCACGCGCGGGGATGAGTTTGGTGACCTGCTGCGCGCCCTGTACCAGATGAGCGACGCGCTGGGCCGCATGGTCCACCAGGTGCGCCAGAGCACTGACAGCATCGCCATCGCCAGTGCGGAGATCGCCACCGGCAACCACGACCTGTCGGTCCGCACCGAGCAGACGTCGAGCAACCTGCAGCAGACGGCTGCTGCCATGGAGCAGTTCACCAGCACCATCCAGCAAAGCGCCAGCAGCGCCCAGCAGGCCAGCAGCCTGGCGGCCGGTGCTACAGGCGTCGCCCGCCGCGGGGGCGAAGTGGTGACCCAGGTGGTGTCCACCATGGAGGACATCAACCACAGCAGCAAGAAGATCTCGGACATCATCGGCGTGATCGACGGCATCGCTTTCCAGACCAACATCCTGGCCCTGAACGCCGCGGTGGAAGCCGCCCGTGCGGGCGAGCAGGGCCGGGGGTTTGCGGTGGTGGCCAGCGAAGTGCGCAGCCTGGCCGGGCGCAGTGCCGATGCTGCCAAGGAGATCAAGCAGCTGATCAACGCGTCGGTGGAAAAGGTGGAAACCGGTTCGCGCCTGGTGACCGATGCGGGCACGACCATGAATGACATCGTGCAGTCGGTGCAGCGTGTGACCGACATGATCGGCGAGATCACGGCCGCATCGTCCGAGCAGAGCGCGGGCGTGGGGCAGGTCAACCAGTCCATTGGCAACCTGGACCAGATGACGCAGCAAAATGCCGCGCTGGTCGAAGAAAGCGCCGCGGCAGCACAGAGCCTGCGCGAACAGGCCGAGCAGCTGGCCCAGGTGGTTTCCCGCTTCAAGGTCGATGCATCGGGCTACGGCGTTGCACGTGCTGCGCCGGCGCCAGCCTCGTCGGTGGCGCCCCCGCCGTCCCGGCCTGCCGCAAGCCTGGCAAAGCCATCGCCAAAGACGTTGCCAGGGCTGCGGGCCAAGGCGGCTCCAGCCGCCGGCAAGACAGCGGCAGCCGCGCCGGCCCCTGCGGCGATCACGGCACCACCCGCATCGGCCGGTGGCAGCGCCCAGCGCGCCGCACCGGCAGCCGGGGCAGATGCCGACTGGGAGTCATTCTGACGCGCCCGAAGCCTCTGACCCATCTTGCGCCGCAGTGCGCTGGGGGCATGGAGGCAACGCTTGCTGGCGCTATGGCGGCGCCTGTGACAACGACGGCAACCCGGATGTCCACAGTCAGGCCAGCGTGTCGATGCGGCATCAAGGCCTTGCCCGGGGCCTGACGGGTGTCCAGGGTCGCGCCCGCTGTCGTCGTCCGGCTACGCGCTGCACCCGCCCATGAAAAAGCCCCTGCCGGGCACTGCTGCCGCGCTGCAGGGGCCTGGGGCCAGCGCCTGGCTGGCCGGGGGATCAGGCCAGTTCGGCGATCAGTTCGATTTCCACACACGCACCCATGGGAATCTGCGCCACGCCGAAGGCGCTGCGTGCGTGCACGCCCTTTTCACCGAAGACCTGGCCCAGCAGTTCGCTGGCGCCATTGGTCACCAGGTGCTGCTCTGTGAAGTCGCCGGTGGAGTTCACCAGGCTCATCACCTTGACGATGCGCTGCACCTTGTTCAGGTCGCCACCGCAGGCCGCCTGCAGCGTGCCCATCAGGTCGATAGCCACAGCGCGCGCAGCGACCTTGCCTTCTTCGGTGCTGATGTCGCGGCCAAACTGCGCTGCCCAGGGCTTGCCGTCCTTGCGGGCGATGTGACCGGAGAGGAACACCAGCTTGCCGGTCTGCACGTAGGGCACGTAGGCCGCTGCGGGCACGGAGACGGGGGGCAGGGTGATGCCGAGTTCATTCAGCTTGTCGTAAACGCTCATGATTTTCCTTGGAGGGTGCGGGGTAGATGTGGGCCCGTCCGGGGCGTTGCCACGGTTGGGCAGCGCTCTGAGGGGCAACGCTCGCGAGTGTTACACAGCAGCCTTCGGGCCGGGCATCCCGGCGCTGCAGGTCGGCGCATTAGCATCAGCCCATGTCTCCCATAAGTGCGCCTAATGAGCTGACCACCCTCGCATCTGTGGGCGGTAGCGGGGCCACGGCGGCCACAGGGCAAGACGCCGGCGATGCACCGGAAAACGCAGCCTGGCCGATCTGGCCTGTGTCGGCCTGGCTGGCGGGCCTGGTGGTGGGAGCCGGGCTCCAATTGCAGCAGCCTATGCTCTGGCGGGAATCTGCGTATGGGGCGCTGGTGGCCGCCGGTGCCGCAGGGGCACTGGCGTGCCGTGCGGCGGCGCGCACCCGGGGCGCACCGCGATGGCGCTACGCGGTACACGGCCTGGCTGCGCTCGCAGGCCTGGTCCTGATGTTCGCCGTGTGCGGCCTGCGCGCGCACAGCATCCTGGCCGACCGGCTGGACCCCGCGCTGGAGGGGCGCGACATCCGTATTTCGGCCGTGGTGGCTGCCATGCCGCAGGTCAGCGAGGCGGGCACGCGGCTGCGGCTGCGGGTGGGTGCGGCGCAGCTGGACGGAGTGCCCGTGCGCCTGCCACCCCTGATCGATGTGGCCTGGTATGCCGGGGTGTGGCGCGAAGCCGCTGGCGAGGTTGCGCTGCAGCGGCAGCCCCAGCCGCTGCGAGCCGGAGAGCGCTGGGAGATGACAGTGCGCCTGAAGGCGCCGCACGGCCTGCGCAACCCGCACGGCTTTGACTTTGAGCTGTGGGCCTGGGAGCAGGGCGTACAGGCCACCGGCTATGTGCGGGCCGGTGCCAGGGATGCAGCGCCGGTGCGCCTGGCCGCCACCTGGCAGCATCCGGTCGAGCAGGCGCGGCAGTCGGTACGTGACGCCATCGTGGAGCGCCTGGTACATGCGGGCGATACCGATGACACCGCCCGTGCCCGCATCGCCGGCGTGGTGGCCGCCCTGGTCACGGGAGACCAGCGCGCCATCGACCGGGCGGACTGGGATGTGTTCCGTGCCACCGGCGTGGCCCACCTCATGAGCATTTCAGGCCTGCACATCACGCTGTTTGCCTGGCTGGCGGCGCTGTGCGTGGGCGCTTTGTGGCGTCGGTCCACGCGGCTGTGTCTGGCGGTGCCTGCGCCCGCGGCCGCACTGGTGGCCGGGGTGGCGCTGGCGGCGGCGTATGCCGTCTTCAGCGGCTGGGGCGTGCCGGCCCAGCGCACGGTGATCATGCTGGCCACCATCGCACTGCTGTCGCTCAGCGGGCGCCGCTGGCCGTGGCCGCAAGTATGGCTGCTGGCCTGCGCTGCGGTGGTGGTGGCCGACCCGTGGGCGCTGGCCCAGGCGGGGTTCTGGCTGAGCTTTGTGGCGGTGGGGATCCTGTTTGCTACGGGTTCGATAGCAACAGGGGCAATAAATACAAGCGCCTTGCGGCATTTTCATGCGCTTTTGCGCGAACAGTGGGTGGTGACGCTGGCCCTCACGCCCCTCACGCTGCTGCTGTTCGGACAGGTGTCTGTGGTGGGCTTTGCTGCCAATCTGGTGGCCATACCGTGGGTGACGCTGGTGGTCACACCGCTGGCGCTGGGCGGCGTGGTCTGGGCTCCGCTGTGGAGCCTGGCGGCGCTGAGCCTGCAGCCGCTGGCCGCGCTGCTGCAATGGCTGGCGCAGTGGCCCTGGGCGGTGGTCTTTGTGCCTGCGGCGCCCTGGTGGGCCGGCGTGGCGGCGGTGGCGGCGGGGGTGATTCTGGCGATGCGCCTGCCGTGGCAACTGCGGCTGCTGGCACTGCCGCTGCTGATGCCGGTGATCGGCTGGCAGCCGGCACGCCCGGCCCCCGGGCAGTTCGAACTGCTGGCGGCCGACATTGGCCAGGGCAATGCGGTGCTGGTGCGCACGGCCAAGCACACCCTGCTGTACGACGCCGGGCCCCGCTTCAGCCGTGAAAGCGATGCCGGCCACCGGGTGGTGGTGCCCCTGCTGCGTGCCCTGGGCGAAAAGGTGGATGTGCTCATGCTCAGCCACCGGGATGCCGACCATACCGGCGGCGCGGCGGCCGTATTGGCGCAGCAGCCGCTGGCCCGGGTCACCGGTTCGATCGAGGCAGACAACGCCCTGCAGTCGCTGCGCCCGGTGGCACCCTGCCTGGCAGGCCAGCGCTGGCACTGGGACGGCGTGGAGTTTGAGGTACTGCACCCGCGCGAGGGCGATGCAGCGCTGGCTGGCAAGCCCAATGCGCTGAGCTGCGTGCTGCGCATTGCGGCCGACGGCGGGCGCGGCAGCACCGCTCTGCTGGTGGGCGACATCGAGGCGCCGCAAGAGGCCGCACTGCTGGCCCGAAACGCGCCGCGGCTGCGCGCCGACTGGCTGCTCGTGCCGCACCACGGCAGCAAGACATCGTCGTCCGCAGGCTTTCTGGATACCGTGCAACCACGCACCGCATTGGTGCAAGCTGGCTACCGCAACCGCTTCGGCCATCCCGCGCCCGAGGTTGCAGCACGCTATCGCGAGCGGGGCATTGCGCTGGTCGAGTCGCCGGTGTGCGGCGCCGCCACCTGGCGATCTGCCGAGCCGGCTTTGCAGGCCTGCGAGCGTGATCGCGCGCGCCGCTACTGGCACCATCAGGCAGGTCCCTGAGCGGGGCAAAGCCGAAACGTTGCCGGATGGGCAGCCAGCGAGGCCACGCTGCATTGATGCTTGCAGCGCTGCAGGATTTGCCGCGCCCCGGCACACCTTGGCGCCAGGGGCCGCTGCGTGCGCAGCCGGCGCGTGGACCTGTAGGAATTGCGTCAGACGCCCGCTGGTTGCGCGGCCGCAGGCGCACAACTTGCTATCCTGTAACCAGGAGGCCGTTGATGCAAAAATTCGATGAGATGTACGCCATGCTGCCCTTTGATGGCAGCGATGTGCGGGAACACTACAAGCGCTACGCCCAGTGGCTCGCCCAGCAGCCCGCCGATGTGATGCAGGCCCGAAGGGCCGAGGCGGAGATGATCTTCCGACGCGTGGGCATCACCTTTGCCGTGTACGGCGCCAAGGACGAGGGAGGGGCTGGCAACGAGCGGCTGATCCCGTTTGACCTGATCCCCCGTATCATCCCGGCCCACGAGTGGACAAGCATGCAGGCCGGCCTGGTCCAGCGGGTCACGGCGCTCAACCGCTTCATCCACGACGTGTACCACGGGCAGGACATCATTCGCGCCGGCATCGTGCCTGCCGATCTCATCCTGCACAACGCACAGTTCCGCCCCGAGATGGCCGGTGTCAACGTGCCCAAGAACATCTACGCGCACATCGCCGGCATCGACATCGTGCGCGCCCCCAACGCCCAGGGCGAGGGTGAGTACTACGTGCTGGAGGACAACCTGCGCGTGCCCAGCGGGGTGAGCTACATGCTGGAAAACCGCAAGATGATGATGCGGCTGTTTCCCGAGCTTTTCAGCCTGCACAAGGTGGCGCCCGTGGCCCACTACCCCGACATGCTGCTCGATACCCTGCGCGCCAGCGCACCACCCACCGCAGATGAACCCACGGTGGTGGTCCTCACTCCGGGCATGCACAACAGCGCCTACTTCGAGCATGCCTTCCTGGCGCAGCAGATGGGCGTGGAGCTGGTCGAGGGCCAGGATCTCGTGGTCAAGGACAAGTTCGTCTACATGCGCACCACGCGCGGCCTGCAGCGTGTGGACGTGATCTACCGCCGCGTGGACGACGACTACCTGGACCCGCAGGCTTTCCGCCGCAACTCCACGCTGGGCTGTTACGGCCTGATGGAGGCCTACCGCGCCGGCAACGTGGGCATCTGCAACGCAGTGGGCACCGGCGTGGCCGACGACAAGTCGGTGTACCCCTACGTGCCCGAGATGATCCGCTTCTACCTGGGCCAGGAGCCCATCCTGAAGAACGTGCCCACCTGGATGTGCCGCAAGCAGGACGACCTGCAGTATGTGCTGGCCAACCTCAAGGACCTGGTTGTCAAGGAAGTGCACGGTGCAGGCGGCTACGGCATGCTGATCGGCCCCGCGGCCACGCACGCCGAGATCGAGGACTTCCGCCGCGCGCTGCTGGACAACCCCGCGGGCTACATCGCGCAGCCCACGCTCAGCCTGTCGAGCTGCCCCACGTATGTCGAGAGCGGCATCGCCCCGCGCCACATCGACCTGCGCCCCTTTGTGCTGAGCGGCCGCGAAGTGCAGATGGTGGCCGGCGGCCTCACGCGCGTGGCGCTGCAGGAGGGCTCGCTGGTGGTCAATTCATCGCAAGGGGGCGGTACCAAGGACACCTGGGTGCTGGGCGAGTGCAACGCAGCAGACGCAGTCGCAGACCCAAAGCCAGTCGATGGGCGGTATGACACAAACACAGGGGGGATATTGAGATGCTGAGCCGCACTGCCAACCATCTTTTCTGGATGTCCCGATACACCGAACGGGCAGAAACCGCCTCCGCAGGCGGAGATTCGCCACAACACAGCCAGCGTGCGCAGCACGCGCGGGGTTCTCTGCCCTGTTCGATCAAGGAGGCCGCATGCTGAGCCGTACTGCCGACCACCTGTTCTGGATGTCTCGCTACACAGAACGGGCAGAGAACACCGCCCGGATGCTCAACGTGAGCTACGAGACATCGCTGCTGCCCCAGTCTGCCGACGTCGCGCAAAAGGGCTGGGAAGGCCTGCTGTCCATCAGCGAGCTCATCCCGGCCTACACCGCGCGCCATGGCGAGGTCACGCCTAAAAACGTGCTGGAGTTCATGGTGCGCGACGGGAACAACCCGTCGTCGATCCTGTCATGCCTGCGCGCCGCCCGCGAAAACGCCCGTGCCGTGCGCGGTGCACTCACGACCGAGCTGTGGGAAACCCAGAACCAGACCTGGCTGGAACTGCATCGCCAGCTCGAAGCCGGTGCCTTCGAGCGCGACCCGGGGCAGTTCTTTGAATGGGTGAAGTACCGCTCGCACCTCTCGCGCGGCGTGGTGCTGGGCACCATGCTGCAAGACGAGGCTTTTCACTTTCTGCGCATGGGCACGTTCCTGGAGCGGGCCGACAACACCGCGCGCCTGCTGGACGTGAAGTTCCACGCGGTCAAGAACGACTTTTTCGGCCGCGCCAGCGAGCGCAACCAGGAAAACGACTTCTATCACTGGAGCGCCATTTTGCGCAGCGTGTCGGCCTTCGAGATCTACCGCAAGGTCTACCGCGACGTGATCACCCCCGGCCGCGTGGCCGAGCTGCTGATCCTGCGGCGCGACATGCCGCGCTCACTGCATGCCTGTCTGCTGGAGGTGGTGGAGAACCTGGCCGTGGTCGCCAACGACCAGTCCAAAGAGACGCAGCGCCGCGCAGGCCGCCTGCTGGCCGACCTGCAATACGGTCGCATCGACGAGATCCTGGCCACCGGGCTGCATGCCTTCCTCACGCAGTTCCTGGATCGGGTGAACGACCTGGGTGGCGGCATCAGTCGCGACTTTCTGGTCGCTTCGGGCGACTGATTGCCCAGACCGCGCGGACCGCGGTTTGCACACGGCGGGGGCCTCAGCCCCCCGCGTTGCGGCGCTGGTCGCGCAGCATGAAAAGGTACAGGCTCTCGACCTTCTCGCGCGCCCATGGGGTCTTGCGCAGGAACTTCAGGCTGGAGCCCACGCTGGGGTCGATCTGGAAACAGCGCACCGGAATCTGGCGGCCCAGCTCTTCCCAGCCGAAGTAGGCGTGCAGCGCCTCCACCATGGCTTGCAGTGTCACGCCGTGCAGGGGGTTGTGGGGCTGGCTGCGGCGGGACGGGGCGCTGGTCACGCCGGTGGCAGCAGGCGTTGCCGTGGCCGCGGGCGCTGCATTGGCAGACGCGTCGGCCTGCGGCGGCGCATCGGGCAGTGGGGCCGCTGGGGCCGGGGGCTCGGTCGATGGGTTCATGGCTGCAAGCATATCGCTGCCACGCGTTGTGCTGCGGGTCAGCGCATGCCCTGGCGCCTGGCCTCGCGCTCGAACAGCTCGGCAGCCCAGTCCACAAACGCCCGTACCTTGGCGCTCAGGTGGCGGTTGGGCGGGTACACCACGTACACGGGCAGCAGCGGTTGCGTCCACTGCGGCAGCAGTTGCACCAGCGTGCCAGCCTCGAAATGGCGCACCGCCTGGAATGTGGTGATCTGGCCAATGCCCAGGCCCGCCACCAGCGACGTGAGGTAGGCGTTGCTCTCGTTCACGCTCAGCCGGTAGGGCCCGGTGATCTCGATGGATTCATCGCCCTTGTGGAACTCCAGCGGGTAGTGGCGGCCGGTCTGGGGCGACGAGTAGATCACGCTCATGTGCTTTTGCTCGATCTCCAGCGGATGGGCGGGCGTGCCATGGCGCGCCAGGTAGTCGGGCGATGCCACGGTAATGAACTCCAGGCTGCCAATGCGCCGCGCCACCAGCGACTGGTCGGTCAGCTCGCCGCCGCGGATCACGCAGTCCACGTTGTCGCCGATCAGGTCGACCATGCGGTCGCTTACGCCCAGGTCCACCTGGATGTCGGGGTAGCGCGCATGGAAGTCCGCCAGGTGTGGAAGGATGAGCAGCTGTGCCACGGCTGTGCCCACATCCACCCGTAAGCGGCCGCGCGGGTTGGCGCGCGCGTTGGTCATGCTCGCCTCGATGTCGTCCAGATCGGTCAGCAGGCGTACCGTGCGGTCGTAGTAGGCAGCGCCATCGGGCGTCACCGTCACGCGGCGCGTGGTGCGGTTCAGGAGCTTCACGCGCAGGCGCGCCTCCAGGGCCTGCACATGCTTGGTGACGGTGGCCTTGGGCAATGACAGCGAATCTGCCGCGCGGGTGAACGTGCCGGCCTCCACCACCCGCACGAATATGCGCATGGCCTGTATCTGGTCCATGGCTTCTCCTTGAATCTCGGCACCCACCAGTGGGTGCCGAAGAATTCTCACACGCAAGGGCATCGCCATTGTTGGCGTTTTGGAAACACTGCAGGGCCCGGGCAAGGCTTTATTCCGTAGCCGGCAGGTACTACAGTCTCTCCATCGTCCACCCACCTGGGTATTGCCATGGCCTTGCCGCCCGATTCCCTGTCTCTGTCTCCTGACTCCCTGCCGCAGGCCGCGCCTGGCGCGGCAGCCGCACAGCCCTGTGATTCCACCATTGAGGTGGCGCCGGGCCAGGATGTGGCCGTGCGCCTGTATGGCCGCAAGAAGCCGGGGCAGCGCCTGCCGCTGGTCGTGCATTTCCATGGCGGCGCCTTCACCTCGGGCGGGCTAGACAACGGGTGCACCGTGGCTGCGCTGCTGGAGGGCGCGGGTGCGCTGGTGGTGTCGGTGGCATACCCGCTCACCCCGTTTCCGCAGCCGGTGGACACCGGCTACGGCGTGCTCAAGTGGGCGTACCGCAACCGAGCCCGGCTGGCCGGGCAGGGCGCGCTGCTATACCTGGCGGGGGAAGAAGCGGGCGGCAACCTGGCCGCCGCAGTGTCGCTGATGGCACGCGACCAGTTGCACCCGCCGCTGGCCGGGCAGATTTTGCTGTCCCCCATGCTGGACCCCTGCGCCGGCACCGCATCGCTGCGCGAGGCCACGGGTGACGCCACGGGATGCAAGTGGGCCGAGGGCTGGCGCAAGTTCTTGCGCAGCCCGCGCGATGCCGAGCACCCCTATGCCGTGCCCGCGGCCGCGCAGCGCCTTGCCGGCCTTCCGCCCACCCTGATCCTGGTCGGCGACACCGACCCGATGCACGACGAGGCGCTGGCCTATGCGGCCCGGCTGCGCGCAGCGGGCCTGCCGGTCACGCAGCACGTCTTCAGCAAAAACGCCACCTGGCCCGACGCGCTGCTGCAGCAGCAGCCCGCACCGGCTGGGTGCCCGTGCGCAGGCGCAGCCCAGGCGCAGTTCGAGCTGTTTTTTGAAGCGACCCGCACGGCCGAACCGGTCTGAGGAGAGGCGCGGGCGGTGGGCACGGCGGGCCACCGGCAGTTGTTATGCATCAAGGCCCCAGCCCAGCCCACCGCGCACCCGCGTGTACCCTCAAACGCAGGCCTTTGGCGGTCGCGCTCTGCCTGAAAGCGGCTGTACACCGCTTACCCAGTAGAATCGATGTTTGCTATATAAATAATAGCTAATCAGGCAAATAAAACGGGGGCTACAGGCTGAAAACGCTTGAAAACGCTTGAAAACGCGCCAAATGCCCCTCACGGCGACCCGGCTCACTGCTGCGCAGCCAGCCAGCCGTGCAACCGATCCACCCCCGCCTTCAGCCGCCCCAGATCCTGGCTGGCAAAGCACCACCGCAGCCAGCCCGCCGCCTCGCCCCCAAAGGCGCTGCCGGGCGCCACGCCCAGCCCCGCCTCGCGCACCAGGCGCTTGGCTAGCGTCAGGCAGTCGTCGTGGCCGTCGATGTGAAAGAAGGCGTACATGCCGCCCCGGGGCAGGGCCACCGACACACCGGGCACGGCAGCCAGCAAGGGCACCAGCGTGTCGCGGCAGGTCTTCAGGTGGGCCACCAGCGCAGGCGTTAGCTCATCGGTGCGCTGCAGCGCCACCGTGGCGCCGCGCTGCACAAATACTGGCGCGCACGAGGTGTTGAACTCGATCAGCTTGCCCACCGCGTGCGTGAGCGAGGGCGGCAGCACCAGCCAGCCCAGACGCCAGCCCGTCATGAGGAAGCTCTTGGAAAAGCTGTGTGTGACGACCAGCCGGTCTTCGGGCTCGGCCACGTCCAGAAAGCTGGGCGCAGCACCATTGGCCGTGTCGCGCGCGTAGTACAGCCGCTCGTAGACCTCGTCTGCCAGCACCCAGGTGCCGGTGGAGCGGCAGTGCGCCAGGATGGTGGCCTGCTCCTCGCGCGTCAGCGTCCAGCCGGTGGGGTTGTTGGGGGCGTTGACGATCAGCAGGCGCGTGCCGGGCGTGATGGCACCCAGCAGCGCATCCATGTCCAGCCGCCACGCGCCGCTCGCATCGGCCACCAGCGGCACGGTGCGTACCCGCGCGCCCAGGATGCGCGGCTGTGCCACCAGGTTGGGCCACACGGGCGTCACCAGCACCACCTCGTCGCCCGCATCCACCAGCGCCTGCACGGCCACCATCAGGCCATTGACGCCGCCGGAGGTGACCGCGATGCGGTCAAACCATGCATCGGTGTGCTGCTGCGGGTGCAGGCCGTGCATGTAGCCGGCAATGGCATGGCGCAGCTCGGGCAGGCCCAGGTTGTGCGCGTAGAACGTCTCGCCTTTTTGCAGCGATGCAATGGCGGCCTCGCGGATGAAATCGGGCGTGACCTCGTCGCTCTCGCCAAACCAGAACTTCAGCACATCGCTGCGCCCCAGGCCCTCATTGGCCACCTCGCGGATGCGGGACTCTTCCAGGCTTTCGACCACGGCTCTCATGCAATCTCCTTGGGATCAATGGTGCACATCATCCTATGAACCGCGGCGGGGTGTCGCCGGTTGGCAGCACAAAAAATCGTGCGGGCGTATAGTCAAAAGCATCTTTGTCCACCCGCTCAGCTACCCATCCATGACGTACCCCAACACCCAGCTTTTCATCGCAGGCCAATGGCAGGACGCCGCAGACGGCAAGACCATTGCCGTGCACAACCCCGCCACCGGCAAGGAAATTGGCCGCGTGGCCCATGCCAGCAAGGCCGACCTGGACCGTGCCCTGGACGCCGCGCAAAAGGGCTTTGAAGCCTGGCGCGACATGCCCGCCGCCGAGCGCGCCAAGACCATGCGCCGCGCCGCTGCGCTGATGCGCGAACGGGCCGAGTCGATTGCCGCCATCATGGTGCAGGAGCAGGGCAAGCCGCTGGCCGAGGCCAAGGTGGAAACCATGGCGTCGGCCGACATCATTGAATGGTTTGCCGACGAGTCGATGCGCGTGTATGGCCGCATCGTGCCGTCGCGCAACCTCAAGGCCACGCAGATGGTGCTCAAGGACCCGGTGGGCCCCGTGGCGGCCTTCACGCCGTGGAACTTCCCCATCAACCAGGTGGTGCGCAAGCTGGGCGCCGCGCTGGGCGCAGGCTGCTCCATCCTCGTCAAGGCGCCTGAGGAAACGCCCGCCAGCCCGGCCGAGCTGATCCGCGCGTTTGCCGACGCGGGCGTGCCCGCAGGCACCGTGGGCCTGGTGTATGGCGACCCGGCCGAAATCTCGAGCTACCTCATCCCGCACCCCGTCATCCGCAAGGTCACCTTCACCGGCTCCACGCCCGTGGGCAAGCAGCTGGCGGCGCTGGCGGGCAAGCACATGAAGCGCGTGACGATGGAGCTGGGCGGCCATGCCCCGGTCATCATTGCCGAAGACGCCGACCTGGAGCTGGCCATCAAGATCGGCAGCGGCGCCAAGTTCCGTAACGCCGGGCAGGTGTGCATCTCGCCCACGCGCTACCTGGTGCACGAAAGCATTCGCGCCGAGTTCGTGGCCGCGTTCGGCAAATACGCCCAGGGCCTCAAGGTGGGCGACGGCCTGACCGCCGGCACGCAGATGGGCCCGCTGGCCAACCCGCGCCGCATCACCGCCATGGCCGACCTGATGGCCGATGCCGTGCAACAGGGCGCCACGCTGGTCACCGGCGGCGAACGCATCGGCAGCGAAGGCAATTTTTTCCAGCCCACGGTGCTCGACAACGTGCCGCTGTCGGCTCGCATCGTCAATGAAGAGCCCTTTGGCCCCGTGGCCGCCGTGCGCGGGTTCGAGAAGATCGAAGACGCCATCGCCGAAGCCAACCGCCTGCCGTTCGGCCTGGCGGGCTATGCCTTTACGCGGTCGTTGAAAAACGCGCACCTGCTGGCCCAGCGGCTGGAAGTGGGCATGCTCTGGATCAACCAGGCTGCCGCACCTGCGGCCGAGCTGCCGTTCGGCGGGCTCAAGGATTCGGGCTATGGGTCGGAAGGTGGGCCCGAGGCCATCGAGGCGCACCTGAACACGCGCCTCGTGTCCATCATGAACGTGTAGCCAGGGCTGCTGCCGTGCGGCTCGCTGCAACGCGCACGCGGCGCCTGCCTGCAAGGGCGCGAGGGCTGTGCGCTTGACCATGCGCCATGTGGCCCTGGTGCTTTTGGTGCCGCTGCTGGCGGGGGCGGCTGCACTGGCGTTCTGGGGGCCGGTGCGGGGCTACGACGTGCGCTGCGCGAAAGAGGCCCGCATCACCTGCACCCTGGGGCGCGATACATCATCGGGGGTTACGTCGCATTCGTTTGCACTGGCTTCGCCTGCGAGAGCCGATGTGCGCGTGCAGCCCGTGCGCCGCGGACCAGACCGTATCCTGCTCTACCTGGTTTCGCCGCCTCACGAGGTGTTTGCCGCCGAGTTTGAAGGCACCGATGCCTACACGCAGGCCCAGGCGGCGGCGGAGCAGCTCAACACGCTGTTTGCAGCAGGGCAGCCTGGTGCTGTGCACATCGAGGTGGAACCGCCTGCGTATCTGCTGTGGATGCTGTGGGGCGGTGTGCTGTTTCTGGGCCTGCTGGTGGCGGCCGCTGCGGGTGCTGTGCCGCGCAGCAGCGGGCCACCGCAGCCCTGAAGGCATCCGAAAAAAAGGCCCGCCCACCGCGGTGCGCAGTGGGCGGGCCTTCGTCAATGCCGGGGCCGAGGGCGCCGGTCAGCCTTTGGTGCTGGACGGTGCGGGTGGCGGCAGGCTTGCCGGTGCGTCGCCCGCCTGGCCCCGTGTCTTCCACAGCGAGACGGCAACCCCCCCAGCAATCAGGCCGAAGGTCACGCTCAGCGAGATCACCGGCGGGATCTTGCCGATGATGCCCACCAGAAAGATCTTGCTGCCGATGAACACCAGCACCAGGGCCAGCGCGTACTTGAGGTACTTGAAGCGGTGGATCATGGCTGCCAGCGCAAAGTACAGCGCCCGCAAGCCCAGGATGGCAAATATGTTGCTGGTGTAGACGATGAACGGGTCGTCCGTGATCGCGAAGATCGCGGGCACCGAGTCCACGGCAAACACGAGGTCGACAGCCTCCACCAGCACCAGTGCCAGGAACAGCGGGGTGGCAAAGCGTTCGACCTTGCCGGTGGCCGGGTCGGGCTCACGCACCCAGAAGGCATTGCCCCGCAGCCCTTCGGTCACCCGCATGCGCCGCTTGAGGAACTTGAGCAGCGGGTTGCTGGCAATGTCGGGCACATGGTCGGCAATGATCCACATCTTGATGCCGGTGAACACCAGGAAGATGCCAAACAGGTACAGCACCCAGCTGAACTCGCTGACCAGCGCAGCACCCAGCCCAATCATGATGGCGCGCAGCACGATCACTCCCAGGATGCCCCAGAACAGCACCCGGTGCTGGTACTGCCGCGGAATGGCGAAATAGGTGAAGATCAGCGCGATGACGAACACGTTGTCCATTGACAGCGACTTCTCGATCATGAAGCCGGTGTAGTAGTCCATGCCGCTCTGGGCACCCAGGTACCACCAGACCCACGCCCCGAACAGCAGTGCGACGCTGATGTAGCCGGACGACAGCAGCAGGCTCTCGCGGACGCCGATCTCGTGGTCGTCCTTGTGGAGCACGCCCAGGTCAAAAGCCAGCAGGGCGACGACGATGGTGATGAACACCAGCCATATCCAGGCCGGGTGCCCCATGAAATCGGCAAGCAGAAAGGGAGTGAATGTGTCCATGGTTTTGCGGTGTCTCTATGCACGAGAGGTCGCAGGGCGGCGGTGTCGTCGCAGCGCCTGCGGCGGATCGGTGGCCGGGGCCGGGCCCGCACCGGCCCCTCTGTCGGTCTGCATTCGGCGGCAGGCCTTCGTCGGGGTGGGTGGCTGGCGTCTCAATGCGGTGGCATGGTGCTCCTTGTGGTGATGAGCCCCAAATGTGAAACCAGCGCTCCCACCGGCAAAGCACTGTTTTTGTGAACCACACATCGGCCCGGCCGAACCTGGGTGCTGCTGTCCCCGCCTGGCCAAAAAAAAGGGCTGCCGAAGCAGCCCGTCCAAACCGTCACCCGGCCCTTCAGCTGGCGTCACCCATCTGCGACTGCAGGTAGTTCTGCAGGCCCACCTTGCCGATGAGATCGATCTGGGTTTCCAGAAAGTCGATGTGCTCTTCGGTATCGTCCAGGATTTTTTGCAGCAGGTCGCGCGAGACGTAGTCACGCACCGTTTCACAGTGGGCAATGCCCTCCTTGATGGTGGCCTGGGCGCCCAGCTCGGAGCGCAGGTCGCATGCCAGCACTTCGGGCACGTCCTCGCCGACCTGCAGTTTGGCCAGGTCCTGCAGGTTGGGCAGGCCGTCGAGCATGAAAATGCGGTCCATCAGCCAGTCGGCGTGCTTCATCTCGCCGATGGATTCCTCGTACTCCTTCTTGGCCAGCTTGTCGAAGCCCCAGTGCTTGAGCATGCGGTAGTGCAGGAAGTACTGGTTGATTGCGGTGAGCTCGTTCTTGAGCTGGGCCTGAAGATGGCCGATGACCTGTGCGTCGCCTTTCATGGGGGACTCCTTGTTCGTTGCGTTGATTCGAGCCCGATTGTGAGTGACGCGGGTCCGCGAAGGCAACACAAAGCCATGCAGGCGCGGACGGGCTGCGTGTGATGCTGATTGCGGTTCGCATCCGCGTCGCGCGCAGCGGCGGCCGCGGCGTCGTCTGTCAGCGGGCAGTGCTGGCTGCGCCGGTGGCCCCGGGTGCGGCTTGCGCGCCGCTCCGGTCGCGCCAGTGGGCTACGCCGAGCCACAGTGTGGGCACCAGCACCAGCGCCAGCGATAGGGCCTGCGCCACCGCGCCCTCGGCCAGGTCTTCGGTGGCGGCGTGCCACCAGGCGTTGTCCACGCCGGGTACCAGACCGCCTTCGGTGAATTCATGGAAGGCGTACACCACCAGCTGCACGGCAAACACGGCCATGAACCACGATGTCACGCGGAAAAACCGCCCCAGGTTCACGGCGCGGCCGTAGCGCGTCCAGGCCCAGGCAATGGCGCTGGCGACGACCAGCCCGGCCAGGCCGCCCCAGGCCATGTACGCCAGCTCGGCGCTGCTTGCCAGTGCCGCCAGCATGGTGGCCGTCTCCACGCCCTCACGCCCCACCATGAACAGGGCAAACAGAAACACGGTGGCAGCAGCGCGTGGCCCCTGCAGCAGGCTGGCGCGGTCCATGCGCTGGGCGATCTCGCTGCCCATGCCCTTGCCCGCGCTTTGCATGTGGACCACGCACCAGGCCACCGCCACTGCCGCCACGAGCGCCATGGTGCCCTCGGCCGCCGGGGACAGGGCCCCCACGCGCGAGAGCACCCAGCCCAGCACGACCGACATCAGCACCGCCAGGGCGACGCCGGCGCGCAGCGGCAGCAGCAACTGCAGGCGGCCGGTCTTGCGCAAGTACAGGGTGGCAATGGCCACCACCAGAAGGGCTTCAAGCCCCTCGCGGAAACAGATGAGGAAGGTCTGGAACATGGAAGTTGGCCGGGACAGGCGTGAGGGTAGAGGTGGTGGGTGCTACTTAATGAATAGCTATCAGTGCAATCAAAACAAGCGCTACAGCCGGTTTTGGCCAATAACTGGCCCGCTTGGCGCACCCCGTGGCCGGACGGTGGCGCAGCCGAGCGCCGCCTAGGGGCGCGCCGCGACGGAACGGACCGTTGCGCCGCAAGCGCCGCGGGCCGGGCGGGGGCAGCGAGGTTTGCATTGGGCGATCATAGGCACAAATGCGAATCAATATCATTGATGTTATTGATCCTTCGCAAATCTACTGTGTGCAGATCGGGTGCAAATGGCTGGGTTAGCGTGTGCCGAACCTGCGCCCGAAGCGGGACCGCTGCCGGTGCGGCCGTTCTCTCGTCTTGTGCCCGCGACGATCGACCCCATCTAAGAACAGTGCGTGCAGCTGCGGGTTCGCCCGGTACCTTTGGCTTGCTATAGCCTGAATCAATTGGTTGTATCAAATCAATTAATTGGATTGATGGCCCTGCCCGACCTAAACTTCGCTTCGTTCTGTTCACAAACCACCAAGAGGAAACAACCATGTCCCTGATCAACACGCAAGTCCAGCCCTTCAAGACCACCGCTTTCGTCAACCGCAGCGGCAAGGGTGAGTTCATCGACCTGACCGAAGCCGACCTGAAGGGCAAGTGGTCCGTGCTGATCTTCATGCCAGCCGCGTTCACCTTCAACTGCCCCACCGAAATCGAAGACGCTGCCGACAACTACGCAGCCTTCCAGGCTGCTGGTGCCGAGGTCTACATCGTGACCACCGACACGCACTTCTCGCACAAGGTATGGCACGAAACGTCCGACGCCGTGGGCAAGGCCAAATTCCCCCTGGTTGGCGACCCAACGCACCAGCTGACCAACGCTTTCGGCGTGCACATCGCTGAAGAAGGTCTGGCACTGCGCGGCACGTTCGTCATCAACCCCGATGGCGTGATCAAGACCATGGAAGTGCATTCCAACGAAATCGCCCGTGACGTGTCGGAAACCCTGCGCAAGCTCAAGGCTGCTCAGTTCACCGCCGCCAACCCTGGCCAGGTCTGCCCCGCCAAATGGAAGGAAGGCGCCAAGACCCTGACGCCTTCGCTGGACCTGGTCGGCAAGATCTAAGCAGTACGCTGCTTCGGCTGAGCGCACGCACGCGGTGCGGCGCTCCCCGGCCGGACAGGGCCATGGCGCGTGCGCGCCATGCCGTCCGGCTTTTTTTCGCCCGCAATCCGGGCCACTGATTCAGCCGGGGTTGACCTGCAGCACAACTGCCCACCGCCCTGATGCATCAACATTCGAATATCACCAAAGGAAGCCACCATGCTCGACGACCAACTCAAATCGCAACTCTCTGCCTACCTCGAACGCGTGCAGCAGCCATTTGAACTGGTGGCTTCCCTGGACGACAGCGAGACGGCGCGCGACATGCGCGAGCTGCTGGAAACCATCCAGTCGCTGCGTGCCGACAAGATCACGCTGCGCACCGATGGCTACGATGCGCGCAAGCCATCGTTCAGCCTGCAGCGCGTGGGCGCCACCAACAGCCTGCGCTTTGCGGGCCTGCCGCTGGGCCACGAGTTCACCTCGCTGGTGCTGGCCCTGCTGTGGACGGGCGGCCACCCGCCCAAGGTCGAGCAGGACGTGATCGACTCCATCAAGGTCCTCGATGGTGACTTCAATTTCGAGGTCTACATGAGCCTGACCTGCCACAACTGCCCGGACGTGGTCCAGGCGCTGTCGCTCATGGCCATCGTCAACCCCAAGGTCAAGACGACCGTGATCGAAGGCGGCGCGTTCCAGCAGGAGGTGACCGACCGCGAGATCATGGCCGTGCCCATGGTGTTCCTCAACGGCCAGGTATTCGGCTCGGGCCGCATGACCATCGAGGAGATCGTGGCCAAGCTGGACACCGGCTCTGCCGCCCGTGAAGCCGCCAAGCTGTCGGCCAAGGACCCGTACGACGTGCTCATCGTGGGCGGTGGCCCCGCAGGCGCTGCAGCGGCCGTGTACGCCGCCCGCAAAGGCATCCGCGTGGGCGTGGCAGCCGAGCGCTTTGGCGGGCAGACCAACGACACGCTGGCCATCGAGAACTACATCTCGGTGCAGGAAACCGACGGCCCCAAGTTCGCTGCTGCACTGGAGGCGCAGACCCGCTCCTACGGCGTGGACATCATGAACCTGCAGCGCGCCGACAAGATCATCCCCCCGGCCCAGCCCGGCGGGCTGACCGAGGTGGTGCTGGCCAACGGCGGTTCGCTCAAGGCCAAGACGGTGATCCTGTCGACCGGCGCGCGCTGGCGCAATGTGAACGTGCCCGGCGAAGCCGAGTACAAGAACAAGGGCGTGGCCTACTGCCCGCACTGCGACGGCCCGCTGTTCAAGGGCAAGCGCACGGCCGTGATCGGCGGCGGCAACTCGGGTGTCGAGGCGGCCATTGACCTGGCCGGCGTGGTGGCCCACGTCACGCTGATTGAATTTGCCGACCAGCTCAAGGCCGACGCCGTGTTGGTCAACAAGCTCAAGAGCCTGTCCAACGTGACCATCCACACTAATGCGCAGACCACCGAGATCACCGGCGCCGACGGCAAGGTCAACGGCCTCAAGTACAGGGACCGCGCGACCAACGTGGAACACCTGGTGCCCCTGGAAGGCGTTTTCGTGCAGATCGGCCTGGTGCCCAATACCGAGTGGCTCAAGGGCACGGTCGAGCTGAGCAAGTTCGGCGAGATCGTGGTGGACGCCAAGGGCCACACCAACGTGCCGGGCGTGTTTGCGGCGGGCGACTGCACCACGGTGCCGTACAAGCAGATCGTGATCGCGGCGGGCGATGGGTCGAAGGCGGCGCTGAGCGCGTTCGACCACCTCATCCGACAGCCCGCGGTGCCCGCGGCTTCGGCAGCGGCGCCCGCAGCGGAGCGGGTGGCAGTGCCGGCCTGATCAGAGATCAAAACGGGGTGTAGCGCTTGTATAAAAAGCGCTAGCAGCTATCAATTCAAGAGCGCGCAGCGACTTCGGTGGCTGCGCGCTTTTTGTTTTGGACTTGTCGGGCGCTGGTGCCGGGGGGCAGAAAACCCGTGCCTGACCTGCGTCAAATAATTTTCGTATTGAGAATTATTCGCATACAATAATTCTCGTCAGCCAGCCACACCGGCGCCTTCTGCCCGCAGGAGCGATGTCCGTGATCACCGAGCCAGCTCACGTGCTTTTCGGTTTTTCACCGTCGTTTCAAAAGAAGGACAGCTGCTGTGGCGCAGGTTTTTGCATTTCCCCCTTTGTTGGTTTCGGCCTCTGCGCGCTTTGCACTGCGGCCGCTGGCATGGCTTGCCGCCTGTGCCTGCGGCCACGCGGCCATGGCCGCCCAGCCCGGTGCCGATGCGCCCGTGGTGATCGCTGCCGGCCCCGCGCTCAAGGAAGTCGTCATCAGCGGTTCGCGCAGCGAGCAGCACGCCGAGGACCTGCCGATGAGCATCGACGTCATCAACACCCAGGCGCTGGAAGAGGGCCAGGTGCGCGACATCCGCGATGCCGCGCGCGAGCTGCCCAATGTGTCGGTCACGCGCTCGCCGGCGCGCTTCTCGCTGGCCAGTGGCTCCACGGGGCGCGACCAGAACGCGGGGTTCAACATCCGCGGGCTGGAGGGCAACCGCGTGCTGATGCTGGTCGATGGCATCCGCCTGCCACGCAGCTACGCCTTCAGCGCCAATGCGTTCGGGCGCGACTACCTCGACATCGGCCTGCTGCAGCGCATCGAGGTGGTGCGCGGTGCCACGTCGGCGCTGTACGGCTCGGACGGCATGGCCGGGCTGGTCAACTTCATCACAGCCGATCCATCGTCGTTTCTGGCAGACGGAAAAACCTTCGGGGGCCGCGCCAGCGTCGGCTACGACGGCGATGACCAGGGCGCGCGGCTGGGCGCCACGCTGGCGGGCCGCACTAGCGACACGGTGCAGTGGCTGCTGGGCGCCAGCGCCTCGCGCTCCAGCGAGCTGGACAACATGGGCACCAACGGTGCGGCCAATGTCGACCGCACCCGCCCCAATCCGCAAAAGGACCGCAGCGGTGCGGTGCTGGGCAAGGTGGTGCTCACGCCCGGCGGCGGCCAACGCCATGTGTTCACGCTGGAGCATGTCGACAAGACCGCCGACTACGACCTGCTGTCGGCCCGCGCCAAGCCGCCGCTGGCCGCCACCTCCACGCTGGCGTCCACATCCTTTACCGACATGCAGCGCACCCGCGGCACCTGGGAAGGCAGCTGGCGCGTGAATACCGCCTGGGCCGACGACGTGAAGGCCGTGCTCAGCTACCAGGACGCCCACTCGCGCGAGTACATCACCGAAGACCGCAATACCGCCGCCGACCGTGTGCGTGACGTGACCTACGACGAGCGCACCTGGCAGGCCAACCTGCAGGGCAGCAAGCTGCTGCGCATGGGGCAAGGCGATGGCGCCTGGGCGCACAAGCTCACCTACGGGCTCGACCACACCTCCGCCGAGGTGAAGAACCTGCAGACGGGCGTGACGCCGCCGGTGGGCGAGACCTTTCCGTTGAAGCGCTTTCCCGACACCACCGAAACCAGCACCGCGCTGTACTTGCAGGACGAAGTCATGCACGGCTCGTGGAGCGTAACGCCCGGCCTGCGCTTCGACAGCTACCGCATCCGTGCCGACCAGGCGGGCTTTGGTGCCACAGCCGTGTCGCTGTCGGGCCATGCCACGTCGCCCAAGCTGGGCGTGCTGTACCGCGCCACCGATGCGTGGACCTTGTTCGGCAACTACGCCGCGGGTTTCCGTGCGCCGAATGCAGGGCAGGTCAACGCATTCTTTGAAAACCCGGTGGGCAACTACCGCACCATTCCCAATGCCAGCCTGCGCCCCGAAAAAAGCCAGAACCTGGAACTGGGCGTGCGCGGCCGCCTGCAGGCGCTGCAGATTGAGGCCGCAGTCTTCACCGGCCGCTACAAGGACTTCATCGAAGACCTGCAGCAGGTGGCGGGCACGGGCGCGCCGGGCAACCCGCTGGTGTTCCAGTCCGTCAACATCGGCCGCGTCACGCTCAGCGGGTTCGAGGTCAAGGGCCGCATGGACTGGGGCGACTGGGCTGGCGGGCGCATCAGCACGCCCTTTGCCTACGGGCAGACGCGCGGGCGTGACAGCGCCACGGGCCGCCCCGTCAACTCGGTGGACCCAGAGCGCCTGATGGCCGGGGTGCGCTATGAAACCGCGGGCTGGCATGTGCGGCTGGACGCCACGCACAGCGCGGCCAAGAAGGGGAGCGACGTGTACGTGGCCACGGGTGCATCGCAGTTCCTGGCGCCTTCGTACACGGTGCTCGATCTGGCGGGCCAGTGGCGCATCCGCAAGGACCTGCGCCTGAACGCGGGCATCTACAACCTCACCGACAAAAAGCACTGGCGCTGGGCCGATGTGCGCGGGCTGGCTGCGAACGCCAGCTTTACCGATGCGTACACGCAGCCCGGCCGCGCCGTGCGCGTGTCGCTGGTGGCTGACTTCTGAGCCCTGGCCGCCTTCAAACAAACACACCAGCCGTTCACGCTGAGCCTGCCCAAGCGCTGCGCAGGTCTGCGTGGGACTCAGTCCGAACGGCAACTGGCAGGCCTGACACCTGCATCTTTTTCACTCTGACCCCGGGAGACCACACCATGACCCACCCACTGCCGCCCACCGGCGCACCGGACGTGCACGACGCACTGCTCGACGAGGAATACAGCCTGCCCCGCGCCGAAGCGCTGCTGGCCGGCACGCTGGCCCTGATGACGGGCCACGCCCAGGCCTGCTGCGACACGCACCGCCAGGCCATGGGGCGCAAGATCGTGTCGAACCTGCAGGTGCTGGCCCACACGGGCATGTTCACGCCGCACTTTGGCACCATGCTGCGCAACCTGCAGGACCGCTGGAGTGCACTCGCGTGCAATGCGCGGCCCGACGCCGGGGCAGCGCATGATGCGCCCGCCCGCGCGCTGTCGGCGGCCGAGCAGCGCCGTGCGCTGTGGGTTCCCGCCCCGGAGGTGGTGCAATGACCGCCGCGCTGCTCACTCCAACCCCCGGCGCAGCCCTGCACGGCGCGCCCGGCATCCGCGCCCGGTTTGCCACAGCCCGCGCCAGCGGCCTGCGCGCGCGCGACGCGGCGCACAGCCTGGGCCTTTCTGAAGGCGCAGTGGTTGCCGCCCACGCAGGCGAGCATGCCGAGCCGCTGAAGGTCGTGCCGCTGCGCTGCGACTGGCTGGCGCTGCTGCAGGCATTGGAGTTCTGCGGCCCGCTGATGGCGCTGACCCGCAACAACGGCGTGGTGCACGAGAAGACGGGCGTGTATGCCAACGTGTCGGGCTCGGCCACCATGGGCATCGCCCTGGGGCACGACATCGACCTGCGCCTGTTCTTCAGCTACTGGCACGCAGGCTTTGCCGTGAGCGAGGCTGCAGCCAACGCAGGACAACCTCCGGCGCAAAGCCTGCAGTTCTTTGATGCGAGCGGCCTGGCGGTGCACAAGGTGTTTGTGCGAGAGGCCACCGACCGCGCGGCCTTCGATGCCGTGGTCGCGCAGTTTGCGCAGCCGGGTGCGGGCTATGTGTTCACGGCGCCCGCACCGCGCACTGCGCCTCAACCCGACGCCACCATCGATGCGCCCGGCCTGCGCGCCGCCTGGGCGGCCATGCAGGACACGCACGAATTCTTCGGCCTGCTGCGCAGGTTTGGTGCCGAGCGCCAGCAGAGCCTGCGCCTGGTCGAAGGCGAGTTTGCGCACCGCACCTCGCGCGATGCAGTCACGTTGCTGCTGGACGAGGCCGCGATGGAGGGCCTGCCCATCATGGTGTTTGTGGGCAGCGCAGGCTGCATCCAGATCCACACCGGGCCCGTACGCCACATCAAGCCCATGGACACGCCCGGCGCGCAGTGGATCAATGTGCTGGACGAGGGCTTCAACCTGCACCTGCGCAGCGACTTGGTGGCCCATGCCTGGGTGGTGCAAAAGCCCACGGCCGATGGCGTGGTGACCTCGGTGGAGGTGTTCGACACAGACGGCGAGCTGATGGCCATGTTCTTTGGCGCGCGCAAGCCCGGCCAGGCGGAACTGCAAGGCTGGCGCGACCTGGTGGCGCGGCTGCCCGGCGAGCGGGAGGTGGAACATGCGGCGTGATGCACCCGGCGCGCGCGGGATGGCGCCAGCGCACGCAAGGCAGCGGCGCGCAGTGTTGCGCGCGCTGGCGTCCTGGCCGCTGGGTACGGCGCTTGCAGCCCGCGCGGCAACGCCTTCGCCGGTGCCCGCCGCGCGCATCGTGGCGCTGGGCGGCGCGCTGACCGAGGTGGTCTACCTGCTGGGCGCAGAGGGCCAGCTGGTGGGCACCGACACCACCAGTCTGTTCCCCGATGCGGCGCAGCGCACGGCCAAGGTGGGCTACATGCGCCAGCTGTCGGCCGAGGGGCTGTTGTCGCTGCGGCCCGATGCCGTGATGGGCACGACCGAGGCCGGGCCCGCCGTGGTGCTCGACCAGGTGCGCAGCGCCGGCGTGCGGGTGGAGCTGGTCGCGGCCGACCATTCGTGGGACGAGGTGCGGCGCAAGGTGGCTCTGGTGGGCGGGGTCACGGGGCGGCAACGGCAGGCGCAGGCGCTGCAGGCGCGGCTGGATGCCGAGTGGGAGCGCGTGCAGCAGGCGGTGGCTGCCACGGGTCGCAGGCCGCGGGCGCTGTTCATCCTGTCGCACGGCGGCAGCCCGATGGTGGCGGGCACCGGCACCGCGGCCGACGCGCTGATCCGCTTTGCGGGTGGCGTGAACGCCATCACGCAGTTTGCAGGCTACCGGCCGCTGACCGCCGAAGCCATGGCGCAGGCGGCGCCGCAGGTGCTGGTGAACACCGCGCAAGGCATCGCAGCGCTGGGTGGCGAGCAGGCCTTCTGGCAGCGCCCTGAGCTCTCGCTGGCACCCGCCTTCCGGCGCAAGGCTCTGGTGTCGATGGAGGCCAGCCACCTGCTGGGCTTTGGCCCGCGCCTGCCCGGCGCAGTGGGCGAGCTCCACGCGCGCATGCAGGCACTGGTCGCATGAGCACGGCCGTGTTGGGCGAGCCACGTTCGCCAGCGCGGCGCCTGTCGCGGCTGGCGCCACGCACGGCGCTGCTGGCTGGCGTCGCTCTGGTGCTGCTGGCGCTGGGCTGGGCCAGCACGCGCGGCGCCTATGCCATCACGCTGCCCGAGCTGTGGCAGGTGGGCCTGCAGGCGGTGGGCGCCAGCGATGCGGCGGCAGAACCGCCGGCGCAATACCTGGTCTTCATGAACATCCGCCTGCCGCGGCTGCTGATGGGCGTGGCAGCCGGCGCGGGCCTGGGCCTGGCCGGTGCGCTGATGCAGGGGCTGTTTCGCAACCCGTTGGCAGACCCGGGGCTCATCGGCGTGAGCAGCGGCGCGGCGCTGGCGGCAGCCGTCACCATCGTGCTCGGGGCCCAGTGGTTCCCTGAGCTGCCACGCACGCTGGGCAGCTGGACGCTGGTGGCCATGGCTTTTGCCGGCGGTCTGGCCGTGACGGCGCTCATCCACGCGCTGGCCCAGGTGGGCGGCACCACCCGCATGGGGCTGATGCTGCTGGCCGGTGTGGCGGTGAATGCGCTGGCCATGTCGGGCCTGGGCTTTCTCAACTTCATTTCCACCGACGAACAGTTGCGCAACCTGCAGATGTGGCTGATGGGCAGCCTGGGCGGCGCGCGCTGGAGCGCGGTGGCACTGGTGAGCACCGTGGTGGCCGCGGCGGTGGCGGCGGGTATGGCGCTGGCGCGGCCGCTCAACGCCATCGCGCTGGGCGAGGCGCAGGCCGAGCTGATGGGCGTGCCGGTGGAGCTCACCAAGCGCCTGGCGGTGCTGGTGACGGCACTCGCCGTGGGTGCCGTGACGGCGGCCACCGGCATCATCGGCTTCATTGGCCTGGTGGCGCCACACTGGGTGCGCCTGGTGGCCGGGCCCGATCACCGGGTGGTGGTGCCGGGCTCGGCCCTGCTGGGCGCGGCGCTGGTGCTGGCGGCCGATGCAGTGGCGCGCACGGCGGTGCAGCCGGCCGAACTGCCCCTGGGTGTGCTCACCGCCTGCATTGGGGTGCCGCTGTTTCTGGCCATGTTGCGGCAGTTCAGGGGCAAGGTATGAAGCCGGTGCATTCAAACATGCTGGAGTGCGACCAGGTTGCCGTGGGCTTGCCGGGCCTGCCGCTGCTGGCCACCGTGCATGCCCAGCTGCAGGCCGGGCGCGTGACCGCCATCCTGGGCCCGAACGGGGCGGGCAAATCGACGCTGCTGTCGATGCTGTCGGGCCAGCGTACGCCGCGCGCCGGGCGGGTACTGATGGGCGGTCAGCCCGTGCACCGGCTACCCGTGCTGGAGCTGGCGCGCCAGCGGGCCGTGCTGGCGCAGGACACCGCGGTGGCGTTCGACTTCACGGTGCAGGAGGTGGTGGACATGGGCCGCTACCCGCACCGCCACGCACCCAGCCCGCACGAGGCGCGCATCGTGCGCGATGCCATGCAGGCCACCGGGGTGGTGCACCTGGCGGGGCAGAGCGTAAACACCCTGTCGGGGGGCGAGCGCGCCCGCACGCACCTGGCCCGCGCGCTGGCGCAGGTGTGGGAGCCGCGCCCGGATGGCACCGCCCGCTGGCTCCTGCTGGACGAGCCCACCGCCGCACTTGACCTGGCGCACCAGCACCATGCCATGCAGCTGGTGCGCCGCTGGGCACTGGAGCAGGGCGTGGGCGTGGTGGCCGTTCTGCACGACCTGAACCTGGCGCTGCGCTATGCCGACGATGTGCTGCTGCTCGCGGCCCAGGGTGGTGTGGCGGGGCCTGTGGATGACATCCTGACGCCGGACGCCGTGGCCCGCATCTGGCAAGTGCAGTGCACGCCGGTGCGGTCGGCCGATGGGGTGCGTCAGCTCCTCATGACGGCCTCAACCCTTGCCGCGGCAGCGTGATGCAGGAAGCCCGGGTGGGGCGTTGCGCAGGCCCGTGTCGATGCCAGTGGATGCCGGTGGGTGCAATTTGGGGTCATTTAGGCCTGAAGTCCAGGTTTTGATTGCCCCTGATGCTATATAAATAATAGCAATCCGATCGGCGGGCTCACCCGGTCCGGCCTGCGTGGCACGCCGGGGCCTTATCTGGCGGCGTTGTCGTAGGCGCAGCGGAAGCCGATGTAGACCACGTAGAAGTCGGCGGGTTTCCACTGCATGCCGGCCGCGCGCATTTGCTCAGGGCCGTACCACCACGAGCCTCCGGCCGTCAGCGCCTTGTCGGCCTCCCGGTCGGCCAGCCACTCCCACGCGTTGGCGCCCATGTCGTGCAGGCCGTTCACACCGCGCCGCGTGGTGGCCACGGGGGCCAGCCGGGGCCAGGGGTCGCTGCCGCTGGTGTTGGCGCCCGCGGGCGTGCCGCCGGTGGGGAAGGGGTAGGTCTGGCCCGCCTTCAAGCCACCGGCCACGCCCGGGCCCTGTTCGGTGTAGGCGGCCAGCGTCCATTCGGCGCGCGTGGGCAGGCGGCCGCCGGCGTGGCGGCAAAAGTCGCTGGCTTCCTGCCAGCTCACATGCACGGCGGGCCACTGCGGGCTGGCAGGCGCCTCGCCAAAGGGCTGGC
Organism: Acidovorax sp. BL-A-41-H1; assembly: GCF_051942715.1. Lineage (NCBI taxonomy): Bacteria > Pseudomonadati > Pseudomonadota > Betaproteobacteria > Burkholderiales > Comamonadaceae > Acidovorax > Acidovorax sp. BL-A-41-H1. The sequence continues at coordinate 1,729,197 of NZ_JBPVJQ010000003.1, forward strand.
GAAAGGTCCAGCCCGGGCGGCGCTCCCAGCCCTGGCCCCATTCAAAGCCGCCCCCTTCGCGCTCTGCCGCCGTGGTGCGGCCGGTGGCGCGGGCAAACTCGGCAAACTGCGCGATGCTGACCTCATTGCGGTCGATGGCAAAGCCGGGCAGGGCCACGGCATCGCGTGCGGTGGCGGAAAGCGCGGGCAGGGCGGCCAGTGCCGCAGCGCAGCAGGCCAGTGCCGTGGCAAGTCGGGGTGCGTTCATGGAGGCAAGGCCCTCGGAATGTGGCGCGGGGGTCAGTACACCAGCCGCTCGGGCCGGATCTCCTGCAGGATGGTGGTGGCGATCTCTTCGATCGACTTGGTGGTGGTGGACAGCCAGCGGATACCCGCGCGGCGCATCATGGCCTCGGCCTCGGCCACTTCGTTGCGGCAGTTGATCAGATCCGCGTATTTCGAGTTGGGCCGGCGCTCGCTGCGGATCTCCGACAGCCGCTCGGGGCTGATGGTCAGCCCGAAAATTTTCTTCTGGAACGGTACCAGCGCCGGTGGCAGCTGACGGCGCTCGAAATCTTCGGGAATCAGCGGGTAGTTGGCCGCCTTCAGGCCGCACTGCATGGCCAGGTAGAGGCTGGTGGGCGTCTTGCCGCTGCGGCTCACGCCGACCAGGATCACGTCGGCACCGGCCAGGTCGCGGTTGCTCTGGCCATCATCATGGGCCAGGCTGAAGTTGATGGCCTCGATGCGGTCGGTGTACTCCTTGCTGCGGCTCACATCCGAAAAGCGGCCCACGCGATGGTGCGACTTGATGCCCAGCTCTTCCTCCAGCGGGTGCACGAAGGTGCCGAACATGTCCAGCAGCATGCCCTTGCAGCCTTCCTGGATGACCTTGAGCACTTCCATATTGACCAGCGTGGTGAACACGATGGGCTTTTTGCCCTCGACCTCGGCGGTGTGGTTGATCTGGCGCACGGCCTGGTGGGCCTTGTCGGCCGTGTCGATGAAGGGCAGCCGCACATGGCGAGGCTTCATCTCGAACTGGGCCAGGATGGCGTTGCCGAAGGTTTCGGCGGTGATGCCGGTGCCGTCCGAGACGAAAAATACGGTGCGCGAGTGCATGGGGCCCCTTTTTGAAAGCGTCAGCCCGCTGCCAGAAGCCCGGGCCTACAATGCCTCGATTATCCAAATTCTTACCATGCACCGCGTCGGCCCACAACCACAACGACAAAGCCCCAGGCCGTGCATGGCCGCCTGCCAGAGGCCATCCAGGGCCCGGCACGCAGACCCGGTTTCAACTTCTGGAGCTTTCCCATGTCTGCACTTTTCAGCCCGACCGCCCTGGTCGTACCGTTTGAAAACCTGAGAATGACCGATGTCGAGTCGGTAGGCGGCAAAAACGCCTCCCTCGGCGAGATGATCTCCCAGCTGCCCCAGGGCGTGCGCGTGCCCACGGGTTTTGCCACCACCGCCCACGCGTTCCGCGAATTCCTGGCTTACGACGGCCTGGCCGACCGCATCAGCGCCAAGCTCAAGAGCCTGGACACCGAAGACGTGCGTGCCCTGGCGCAAGTGGGCGCCGAGATCCGCGCCATGGTCGAGGCCCAGCCTTTCCCGGCCGACCTGCAAAAAGCCATTGCCGACGAGTTTGCCAAGCTGAGCGCGGGCAACCCCAGCGCATCGTTTGCCGTGCGCTCGTCTGCCACGGCTGAGGATTTGCCCGACGCATCGTTCGCCGGCCAGCAGGAGACCTTCCTGAACGTGGTGGGCATCGAGGAAGTCATGCACAAGATGAAGGAAGTGTTCGCGTCGCTGTACAACGACCGCGCCATTTCCTACCGCGTTCACAAGGGCTTCGAGCACGACGTGGTGGCCCTGTCGGCCGGCGTGCAGCGCATGGTGCGCTCCGACTTGGGCGCCGCAGGCGTGATGTTCACCATCGACACCGAAAGCGGTTTTGAAGACGTGGTGTTCATCACCAGCAGCTACGGCCTGGGAGAAACCGTGGTGCAGGGCGCCGTGAACCCCGACGAGTTCTACGTGCACAAGCCCATGCTCAAGGCCGGCAAGAAGGCCGTGATCCGCCGCAATCTGGGTAGCAAGCTGATCCAGATGGTGTTCTCCACGCCCGAAGAAAAGGCCGCCTCTGGCCGCCTGGTCAAGACCATTGATGTGCCCACCGAGCAGCGCAACCGCTACTCGCTGACGGACGCCGATGTGGAACTGCTCGCCCAGTACGCGCTGGTGATCGAGCAGCACTACGGCCGCCCCATGGACATCGAGTGGGGCAAGGACGGCACCGACGGTCTGCTGTACATCCTGCAGGCCCGGCCCGAGACCGTGAAGAGCCAGGCCAAGGGCCAGGCCGAGCTGCGCTACAAGCTCAAGGGCCACGGCACCGTGCTGGCCGAAGGCCGCGCCATCGGCCAGAAGATCGGCACCGGCCCCGTGCGCCTCGTGCACAACATTTCCGAGATGGACAAGGTCCAGCCTGGCGATGTGCTGGTGACCGACATGACCGACCCCAACTGGGAACCCGTGATGAAGCGCGCCAGCGCCATCGTCACCAACCGCGGCGGGCGTACCTGCCACGCGGCCATCATTGCGCGCGAACTGGGCATCCCGGCAGTGGTGGGCTGTGGCGACGCGACCGAGCTGCTCAAAGACGGCACGCTGGTCACCGTGAGCTGCTCCGAGGGCGACACGGGCAAGATCTACGACGGTCTGCTCGAAACCGAAGTGACCGAGGTCCAGCGCGGCGAAATGCCCGCCATCAAGACCAAGATCATGATGAACGTGGGTAACCCCCAGCTGGCTTTTGACTTCTGCCAGCTGCCCAACGAAGGCGTGGGCCTGGCCCGGCTGGAGTTCATCATCAACAACAACATCGGCGTGCACCCCAAGGCCATCCTCGACTACCCGCAGATCGACGCTGACCTGAAGAAGGCGGTGGAATCCGTGGCCCGTGGCCATGCCAGCCCGCGCGCTTTCTACGTGGACAAGGTGGCCGAAGGCGTGGCCACCATTGCCGCTGCTTTCTGGCCCAAGCCCGTCATCGTGCGCCTGTCGGACTTCAAGTCCAACGAATACCGCAAGCTGATTGGCGGCAGCCGCTACGAGCCCGAGGAAGAAAACCCGATGCTGGGTTTCCGCGGTGCGGCACGCTACATCAGCGAAGACTTCGGCGAAGCCTTTGCGATGGAATGCGAGGCTTTGAAGCGCGTGCGCAATGACATGGGCCTGACCAATGTGCAGGTGATGGTGCCGTTTGTGCGCACGCTGGGCCAGGCCGAGCGCGTGACCAATCTGCTGGCCGCCCACGGCCTGCAACGCGGCAAGGACGACCTCAAGGTCATCATGATGTGCGAGGTGCCCAGCAACGCCATCCTGGCCGACCGCTTCCTCGAATTCTTCGACGGCTTCTCCATCGGCTCCAACGACCTGACCCAGCTTACCCTGGGCCTGGACCGCGACTCGGGCCTCGAGCTGCTGGCGCAGGACTTCGATGAGCGCGACCCAGCCGTGGAGGCGCTGATCCACCAGGCCATCAAGGCCTGCCTTGCGCAAGGCAAGTACGTGGGCATCTGCGGTCAGGGCCCCAGCGACCATCCCGACTTTGCACAGTGGCTGGCCAAGGAAGGCATTTCGTCGATCTCGCTCAATCCCGACAGCGTGATGGCGACCTGGCAGCAACTGGCTGCGGGCTGACCGCAGCACTGCCTGCCACGCGCAAAGCTTTCGCCGCCCTGGTGCCCGCGATGCCACCACCCGCGCCCACGCTGCTCCGCCAGTCGCACGACGCGGAGATGGCGGGGCCGTTTCCACCCGACCTGCATGACGTGCGGCACCTGCGCCTGAAGGCGTGGCTGCTGCTGGTGTGGGCGGTGGTGTCGTTCGGGGCGGCCTACTTTGCGCGCGATCTGCAGTTTGTGATGGCCGGTGGCTGGCCCTTTGGCTACTGGGTGGCCGCCCAGGGGGCCGTGCTGGTGTTTATAGCCATCGTGGTGGTGTACGCCTGGGCCATGAACCATTTCGAGCGGCAGGACGCCCGCCGCGCCGCCGAGGAGGCCGCTGCGGCGGCTGCGCTGGCGGATGCCGAGGCTGCTGCAGCAGCAGCGCAATCTGCCGTCATGCAAGGCGATGGCAGCGTCGATCCCGACGCCCTGTTGGCATCCCGCAAGGTCCGGCGTGATGCGTGAGCGCCGGCCCGCCACCGTGAAGGATGAGGAGCGCGCATACATGTGGCGCCTGCACCGCATCCTGGCACTCTATGTAGTGGGCGTGCTCGCTTTTTTGGCGCTGATGACCTGGGCCGAGCGCCAGGGCCTGTCGCGCCACTGGATCGGACCAATCTTTCTGTTTTTGACCGTGATGGTCTACGCCGGCATCGGCGTGTACGGCCGCACGTCCGACCCGGAGGACTACTACGTGGCCGGGCGGCGCATACCGCCCGTGTACAACGGCATGGCGTCTGCCGCCGACTGGATGAGCGCGGCGTCGTTCATCAGCCTCTCGGGCGCGCTGTACCTCCAAGGCTTTGCGGGCACGCCGGGGCAGGCGGGCGGGCTGGCCTACCTGCTGGGGTGGACGGGGGGCTTTTGCCTGGTGGCCATGCTGATCGCGCCGCACCTGCGCGCCATGGGGCTCTACACGGTGCCCGACTTCTTCCATGTGCGCTTTGGCGGGCGCTGGCCGCGCATCATTGCTGCGCTGGCGGCGGTGCTGTGCTCGTTCACCTATGTGGTGGCGCAAATCTATGGCGTGGGGCTGATCGCATCGCGCCTGACGGGCGTGCAGTTTGAGATCGGCATCATGCTGGGGCTGGGCGGCGTGCTGCTGTGCTCGTTTTTGGGGGGCATGCGCGCCATCACCTGGACGCAGGTGGCGCAGTACGTGGTGCTGTTGATGGCGTTCCTGATCCCGGTGTCGTGGCTGGCGTACAAGCAGCTGGGCAACCCGCTCGCCCCGCTGGTCTACGGCACCCAGATCGGCAAGATCGCCGACCTGGAGGCGCAACTGCTCGACTCGGCTGCAGAGCACCAGGTGATGCTGACGTACCTGCAGCGCGCGCGCGACCTGGAAGAGCGCCTGATGGACGTGGAGCTGGCGCTGGAGCGCGAGCGAGAAAAGGGCCGCGAGCGCATCCGCGCACTGCGTGCTGCCAATGCAGAGGTGGGCCTCATCGTCACGGCCAGCCGCGAGCTGAGCTCGCTGCCACGCGATGCTGCCGCTGCCCGAGAGCGCTGGACGCGCGAGATGCGCGAGAACTACGAACGGGCGCGCCCCTTGGGCGGCCTGCCGCAGCACAGCCAGGCCTACGCCGGTGACCCCAACGGTACGCCCCAGGAGCAGAGCGACTACGAGCTCTCGCGCCGCAACTTTCTGGCGCTGATGTTCTGCCTGATGGTGGGCACGGCGGGCCTGCCGCACCTGCTCACGCGCTACTACACATCCCCCACGGTCTCGGGCGCGCGGGCGTCGGTGGGGTGGTCGCTGTTCTTCATTGCGCTGCTGTACCTCAGCGCGCCGGCGCTGGCCGTGCTGGTCAAGTTCGAGGTCATGCAGAACCTGGTGGGCAGCAGCTTTGAGGCCTTGCCGACCTGGATGGCGCAGTGGGCCCGGGTGGACAGCTCGCTGCTGTCGGTGGAGGACGTCAACGGCGACGGCATCGTGCAGTTTGGCGAGATCCGGCTGGGCGCCGACCTCATCATGCTGGCCACGCCCGAGCTGGGCGGCCTGCCGTATGTGGTGTCGGGGCTGGTGGCCGCAGGCGGGCTCGCTGCGGCGCTGTCCACGGCCGATGGCTTGCTGCTGACCATCAGTAACGCCCTGGTGCGCGACCTGTACTTTCACGACCCGCAGCGCCGCGCGTCGCCCGAGCAGCGCGTGATCCTGACCAAGTTCACACTGCTCGCGGTGGCGCTGTCGGCCGCGTTCGTGGCGGCGCTCAAGCCGTCCGAAATCCTGCCCATGGTGTCGGCGTCGTTCTCGCTGGCAGCCTCGGCCTTTGTGCCTGCCATGGTGCTTGGCATCTTCTGGCGCGGCACCACCCGGCAAGGCGCGGTGGCGGGCATGCTGGGCGGGCTGGGCATTGCGGTGTACTACATGCTGTCGCACGTACAGGCGCTGCAATTTCTGCCCCGCTGGCTGATGGCCGACGGGCTGTGGTTTGGCATACAGCCGATATCTGCAGGCGTCTTTGGCGTGCCCTGCGGCGTGGCGCTCACGCTGCTGGTGAGCTGGATCACACGGCCTGCGCCACCGCAACCGGCAATACGCCTGGAGATGTAGCACCGCACTGATGCGCAGGCTGCACGGCGCTGTTAGCGCGTGGTGCAAGCCCTACCGGTGCGTGCGTTGGCAAAGCGGTTGCACCGCCTTGGTTACCGCGCATTCCCTGCACTGGGTGCCCTGCGCGCCGTTATGTGTAAACCCGGATTTGCACGGCGGCACAAACATGGGATTCTTGGCGTGGAACGCTGTTATCGTGGCAGCACCCACCATTGCTCACATTCAGGAGACTCATGGTTCTCGTCAAGACCCAGGCTGGACAGGAAGCGCTCAAAGACCGGCACGGAAGTCTCAGTTCGCGTCAACGCTCGGCCTTTATCCTTTTTGATGGCAAGCGCAGTACGGCCGAGATCCTGGCGGCCACTGCGGCCATGGGCATCACGCAGACCGATGTGCAGGCCATGATCGACCAGGGCCTGCTGGTGTCGCTGTCGGGTCAGCCGCCTGCACCGGCACCTGCCGCCAGCGGGGCAGACGCTCCCGCCGTCGGCAGCGATGCCGGTGACTCGGGCCGGTCGGCCGTCGACCGCTACAAGGACGCGTACCCGATTGCCACCGCACTCACCGCCGAACTGGGCTTGCGCGGGTTCCGCCTGAACCTGGCGGTGGAGGGCGCTGGCAGCTTTTCAGACCTGTCGGCCCTGGCCCCCAAGATCCGCGAGGCCGTGGGCGATGCAAAGTTTGCCCGGCTGGAAAAAGCGCTGTTTGGATGAGCCTGGGGGCTTCCATTGCCCTGCGGCGCGCTAGATAACGTGCACCCATGAAAAAAGCGGCTTGAAGCCGCTTTTTTCATGGGGTCTGGCGCCGCAGGCGCCGCCGTTCAGCGGCCGACCTTGAGCAGTTCCACGTCGAACTTCAGCGTGGCATTGGGCGGGATCACGCCGCCAGCGCCACGGGCGCCGTAGCCCAGGGCGGCAGGGATGATCAGCGTGCGCTGGCCGCCCACCTTCATGCCCTGCACGCCTTCGTCCCAGCCCTTGATGACCATGCCGCCGCCCAGCGAGAACTGAAACGGGTCATTGCGGTCGCGGCTGGAGTCGAACTTGGCACCTTGCTGGCCGTCGTTGTAGAGCCAGCCGGTGTAGTGCACCGACACGTTCTGGCCCTTGGTGGCTTCTGCGCCTTCACCGACAACGGTGTCTTCGTATTGCAGGCCGGAGGCTGTGGTCTGGATTGCCATGGTGGTGTCTTCTTTTCAAAAAATGGATGCTGCAGCGACTGCTGCAATATTGATAGCTACCAGTGCTTATGAGACGTGCGCCTGGAGCACATTTGGCGTAAAAAAGGACCTGGAAGGCCCTTTGGACGCCGGCTGCGGCCCCTACACCGGAGGGCGGGGCGCCGGCTCTGGCTCAGGCCTTCTTGGCCCGGCCTGCCACCCAGCGGGTGGCAAAGGCCTGCACGTCCGACAGGCGCTTGAGCAGGTCTGTGCCCGACGGCGTGACGGTGTAGCCGTCGCTGCCGTGGTCCAGGAAACCGGCTTCGCGCAGTTCCTTGATGCGGGTGTTCAGGGTGTTGGGCGTGATGCCGCCGACGCTGTCCTGCAGCAGGCGGAAGGTCTGGGGATGGCCGTCCTTCAGGGCCCAGAGCACGCGCAGCGCGTAGCGGCATTCGAGCCGCTCAAACAACTGGTTGATGGCGGCATTCTCTTTGGAGCTCATGGACGCTTCTCCTATCGCAAGTGTTGGGTCATGTTCATTCGGGTGGCCCGTGCCGCGCCCGCTAGTGCGTTCCGACTATAGCGCGGAACCGATTTTGCTACAAGTTTGGTAGCTCGGAACACACACCACACATGCGTGAAGCCCTGAAATTGACAATCTCTGGCTGCAAATTGTTGCAACTCGGCCACGGGGGCATGGGCGCGGGCCCCTGGGCTGCTAAACGCTGCTGTGCCCCGCCCGCCGCAGGTGCTCCACCAGCAGCCGGGCCGCGGGCGACAGCGCCTGCGCATCGCGGTAGCAGATGGCAAAGCGCCGCTGGGCCCAGGCGTCGCTCAGCGGTACCACGCGCACCGGTGCGGTGTCGGCAAACGGCTGTGCCACCTCCGCAGGCACCACGCTGATCGCCAGGTTGGCCCGCACCACGCGCAGCGCCGCGTCGAAGTTGGACACCAGCACGCGGTGCGTGAGCAGCTTGCCCTCCACCGCCGCCGCGCGGGCCAGCAGCACCTGCACGGCGCTCAGGGCGGGCATGCTCACGAACTCATGGTCCAGCACATCGGCAAAGCGCACCGATGCCAGCTGCGCCACAGGGTGCGATGCGTGCGCCACCACGGCCAGGTGGTCGTGCCGGTAGCCGCAGGTGGCTAGGCCCGACAGGTCGGCCGCGTCCCAGCAGATGCCCACCGATGCGCTGCCGTCGCGAATGCCCTGCACCACGTCGGGGCTCACGCGTTCTTCCATGCTCACCTGGATGTCGCGGTGGGCCGGGTTCTGCAAAAAGGCAGCCACGTCATCGGCCAGCGATTCGGCCATGACGGATGCGGTGACCAGCATGCGCACATGGCCCCGCGTGCCGGTGGCATAGGCGGCCATGTCGCGCTCGATCTGTGCGGCGCTCGCCAGCATGGCCAGCGCGTGTTCACGCAGTGTTTCGCCCGCCGGCGTGGGCACCACGCCGCGGCGCTTGCGCACCAGCAGCGGCGTGCCCACCGCGTCTTCCAACTGCGCCAGCCGCTTGCTGATGGCCGAGCCCACAATGGCCTCCTGCTCGGCCACGCGGGCAATGCTGCGCTGCTCGCACACGGCGGCAAACAGGCGAAGGGTCAGCAGGTCAAGGTCGCGCATGGCTGGCAGATTAGATGTTCCGGTTGGGAATGTTAAGGCTTCCCAAATATCGTTACGCGCAGGTTTGGGAATTTCTAAAATCCGTGAATACGTTCAAACCCTCTCGCTGCACGTTCGCCCATCACCCTTTGCCCGTCTGCCGCCCATGACATCGACGCCATCGCCAGCATCCTCCTTCTCCACCGCTGATGGAGCAGCCGCGCCGGTGCGCGCTCCCGCCGGACCCAGCGCGGCGGTGGTGCGCGAAGTAGGCTTGCGCGACGGACTGCAGAGCATTGCGACTGTGGTCGCCACCGCCCACAAATTGGCGTGGGTCGATGCGGCCTACGCCGCAGGCCAGCGCGAGATCGAGGTCGGCTCCTTCGTGCCCGCCCGGCTGCTGCCCCAGCTGGCCGACACCGCCGAGGTGCTGGCCCATGCCCTCACGCTGCCGGGCCTGCAGGCATCGGTGCTGGTGCCCAACCTGCGCGGTGCCGAAGCCGCCATGGCCGGTGGCGCGCACCTGATGGTGGTGCCGCTGTCGGCCAGCCACGCGCACAGCGTGGCCAACCTGCGCAAGACGCCGGACGAGGTGGTGTCCGAGGTGGCGCGCATCCGCGCCGTACGCGATGCCAGCGGCAGCCGTACGCTGATCGAGGGTGGCGTGGGCACGGCGTTTGGCTGCACGCTGCAGGGCGAGGTGGCCCAGGCCGAGGTGCTGCGCCTGATGCAGGCGCTGCTGGATGCCGGCGCCGACCGCGTGAGCCTGGCCGACACCGTGGGCTTTGCCGACCCAGCATCGGTGGACCGCCTGTTCACCGCCGCCCGTGCCCTGGTGGGCGACCGTCTGTGCTGCGCACATTTCCACGACACGCGCGGCATGGGGCTGGCCAATGCCTACGCTGCCTGGCAGACCGGCGTCACGCGGTTTGATGCCTGCCTGGCCGGCATCGGCGGCTGCCCGCACGCGCCGGGTGCCAGCGGCAACGTCACCACTGAAGACCTGGTCTACATGCTCGAACGCATGGGCGTGGCCACCGGCATCGACGTCTCGGCACTGCTGGCATTGCGCAGCCGCGTGGCTCGCTGGCTGGCGGGCGAAACCCTGCACGGCGCACTCTGGCAGGCGGGCCTGCCGCGCTTGCAAGGGGTGGCCGCCATTGCGCAGCCCTGCGAAGCGGCACACTGAACGCACATCCGTACGGCACGGCTTGCCTTGTCATCGCTTGATCAGGCCCTGCACCCGCGCCACGCACCCAACCCGTCTGTCCATCCATGAACGCTTCAGAAACCCCCTTCACTTCAACGCCTTCGTCCACATTGGGTGCTGACGCTGCTCCGCCACGCGCGCTGCCGCTGGCTGGCCTGCGCGTGGTCGAGTTCACCCACATGGTGATGGGCCCCACCTGCGGCATGGTGCTGGCCGACCTGGGGGCTGAAGTCATCAAGGTGGAGCCAGTGGAGGGCGACCGCACGCGCCATCTGCTGGGCGCGGGCGCGGGGTTCTTCCCCATGTTCAACCGCAACAAGAAGAGCATTGCGCTGGACCTGCGAAGGCCCGAAGGCCTAGAGGTGGCGCGCAAGCTCGCGGCGTCGGCCGATGTGGTGGCGCAGAACTTCAAGCCCGGCGTGATGACCAAGTACGGCCTGGACTACGCCGCGCTGAGCGCCCTCAATCCGCGCCTCATCTACGTGAACCACACCGGCTTTCTGCCCGGCCCCTACGAGCACCGCACGGCGCTCGACGAAGTGGTGCAGATGATGGGCGGCCTGGCTTACATGACCGGCCGGCCCGGCGACCCGCTGCGCGCGGGCAGCAGCGTGAACGACATCATGGGCGGCATGTTCGGTGCCATCGGCGCCATGGCCGCACTGATGCAGCGTGGCATCACCGGGCGCGGGCAGGAGGTGGACTCGGCCCTGTTCGAGAACAACGTGTTCCTGGTGGGCCAGCACATGATGCAGTACGCCGTCACGGGCCAGCCTGCGGCGCCCATGCCCGACCGCATCTCGTCGTGGGCGCTGTACGACGTGTTCAGCGTGAAGGACGGCGAACAGATCTTTCTGGCCGCGGTGAGCGATGCGCAGTGGGTCACCTTCTGCGATGCGCTGGGCTTTGCCGACCTGAAGGCCGACCGGCGGCTGGCCACCAACAACGACCGTGTGCGCGCCCGCCCCACGCTGATGCCCGACCTGCGTGCGCGCCTGGCCGCCTACAGCGCAGCCGAGCTGGCCGCCGTGTTTGAAAAGCACGGTCTGCCTTTTGCTCCCATCTCGCGGCCCGAGCAGTTGCTGGACGACCCGCACCTGAACGCCACCGGCGGCCTGGCCGACATCACGCTGCCCGATGGCGAGCGCGCCGGGCAGACCGCCCGCACCACGCTGCTGCCCGTGGCCATGGACGGCCGGCGCCTGGGCGTGCGCCTGCATCCGCCCGTGCTGGGGCAGCACACCGCCGAGCTGCTGCAGGAGCTGGGTTACACCCCCGAGCAGGTGGCCGCGCTGCGCAGCAGCCGCGCCGTGGCCTGACCAGCGCCCACGCGGCGCCCACAGCGCCGCGATCCGACACCACAACGACAACGGAGACAAACCCAATGCCACGCACCACCGATTTCTCGCAGCGTTTCCTCACTGAATCTTCGCCATGCCACCCGGGGCCAGCCGCCCCTGCGAGCGGCGCTGGCACGCTGCACCGACGCACGGTACTGGCAACGCTGGCCGCCACGGCAGCCGGCCTGGCCGCCCCTGGTGCAGCCTGGGCCCAGGCCGCCAGCGACCGCCCGCTGCGCCTGGTCTTGCCCGTCAGCGCCGGCTCGGGGGTGGACGGGCTGGCCCGCGCGTTCGGGCCGGGCCTGGGCAAGGCGCTGGGCCGCGGCGTGGTGATCGAAAACTTTCCGGGCGCGGGCGGCATCACCGGCACGTCGGTGATCGTCAAGGCACCCAAGGACGGATCGGTGCTGGGCATGGTGTCCAACAACCATGTGGTCAACCCCAGTGTCTACAAGAACATCCCGTACGACGCGGTGCAGGACATCACGCCCATCACCGTCATCGGGGCGACCCCGTTCGTGCTCGTGGCGCACCCCTCGGTGGCCGCGAAAAACGTGCGCGAGCTGATCGCACTGGCCAAGGCGCAGCCCGGCACGCTCAACTACGGCTCGTCGGGCAACGGCACCATCCTGCACCTGGCGGCCGAGATGTTTGTGCACGAGGCCCAGGTGGACATCAAGCACATCCCCTATCGTGGCATGGGCCCGCTCACGGCCGACGTGCTGGGCGGGCAGATCCAGATGGCGTTCATTGCCGTGGCCGTGGCCGCGCCGCATGTGAAGGCGGGCACGCTCAAGGCCATCGGGCTGTCGTCCACCACGCGCTCGCCGCTGTTGCCCGACCTGGCCACCATTGCCGAGCAAGGCCTGCCGCAATACGCGCTGGATGGCTGGGTGGCCATGGTCGGCCCCGCGGGGCTGCCCAAGGCCGAGGCCGAGCGCGTGCACCAGGCCGTGGTGTCTGCGCTGGCTGTGCCCGAGATTCGCGATGCGCTGCTGGCCCAGGGCTACCAGTTGCAGGCCACCGCGCCCGAGCCCACGGCGGCGTTTTTCCGGACCGAAGTGGCGCGCATGGCGCGGCTAGTCAAGCAGTCAGGGCTGAAGATCGACTGAGGAATGGGTGCGTACCTTACAGTCGGTGTAAATGCTATAAAAATAATAGCTGTCAGGCATGATTCCACTAGCACCTCAGCACTAAAACGCTTGAAATCAGGCTGCGGGGTGCCCGCAGGGCGCTGCCCTGACCGGCCGCGCCACGCTCCCAGTGCATGCCCGCGCGGCTTTGCAGGCCGGGTATGCCGCAGGGTTTAGCCCGACTACCCGGGTGACGACTGTGAGGGCGGCGGCAGGGCGGGGGCGCCAGCGCCCTGGCGCAGGCGGAACACCTGTACGGCCTGCACCAGTTGGCGGGCCTGCCCGCTCAGGCTGCCTGCGGCGGCAGCGCTTTCTTCCACCAGCGCAGCGTTCTGCTGCGTGGTTTCGTCCATGCGCACGATGGCCTGCGTCACGCGCAGCATGTCGCGCGTCTGCTCGGCGCTCGCCTGGCTGATCTCTTCCATCAGCGCGCTCACGCCCTGGATGGACGTGACCACCTCGGCCATGGTGGTCCCCGCGTTGCGCGCCAGGTCGGAGCCCGCCTGCACGCGCTCCACGCTGGTCTGGATGAGCTGGCGGATCTCGCGGGCAGCGTCGGCGCTGCGCGTGGCCAGGTTGCGCACCTCGCTGGCCACCACGGCAAAGCCGCGGCCCTGCTCGCCAGCACGCGCAGCCTCCACGGCAGCATTCAGCGCCAGGATGTTGGTCTGGAACGCGATGGAGTCGATCACGCCGATGATGTCGGCAATGCGGCGCGAGCTGTCCTGGATTCCCTGCACCACCTCCACCATCTGCGTCACCACGCTGCCGCCGCGTTGCGCTACCTGCGCACCGTTGCGGGCCAGCTCATTGGCGCGCAGGGCGCTCGATGCGTTCTGCTGTACTGTGGACTGCAGTTGCTGCATGGACGATGTGGTTTCGTCGAGCGACGAGGCCTGCTCTTCGGTGCGGTGGCTCAGGTCGGCATTGCCCTGTGCGATCTCGGCGCTGGCACTGGCCACGCCCTCGGCGCTGATGCGCACGCCCGACACCACATTCTGCAGGTTGTCCTGCATGGCGCGCAGCGCCTGCAGCAGGCGGGCCGGCTCGTCGTTGCCGTTGACCACAATGGTCGTGGTCAGGTCGCCCGCAGCCACCTTGTTGGCCAGCGACACCGCCACGCGCAGCGGCCGCACCACCGAACGCGTGAGCAGCAGGCCCGCCACGGCCCCCAGTGCGGTGACCAGCGCCAGCGCCACCAGGCTGCTGACCAGCGCACGCTGCGCATCGCGCGCCGCATCGCGGGCAATGGCGGCGCTGCTGGCCGCCACCTGCTCGCTCAGTGCCGTGAGCAGCCGCGCCGGACCCTGGTCGATATCGGCCACGTCGGCATCGCCTGCGGCGGGCACGAAGCCCAGCGACTGGAACACCTCAAAGCCCTTGCGGTAGCCCTGGGCCATGTCGGCGTGCGCCGCCGTGAATTTTTGCAGCGCAGCCTGCTCGGCGGGGTCGGCCAGCTGCGGCTTGAGGGCGCTGGCGGCATCGGCCACGCGCTTTTCGCTGGCCTGGAAGGCCGCCCAGTGCAGTTCACGCTTGCGCGAGTCCTCGCCGCGCAGCAGCGTGTTCTTCCACTCCAGCACCTGCGTCTTGAAGTCGCTTTCCATGCGGCTCACGGCGCGCTCCTGCGCCACACGCTGCTGCACGGTGGTGTCGTACGTGTTCAGGCTGCGGTACAGCGCCGCAATGCCGAACAGGGCGGCACCCAGCAGCAGGGCCAGCACCAGGCCCAGCGCGGTCGCCATGCGGGCGCCAATGGAATGGTTGGACATGATGTTCATCAAAAGCTCCTCGCTTTGCAGGGAAGGGGGCGCCAGCCGGGCGCTGGCTCTTGAGCGGGGCCACACGCGGTGGCCGCCGCCGGGTTCAGGCCTTCAGCTTGAGCAGGTACACCATCACCCGCGCGGTGGTCAGGTCCAGCTCCATGAACTCCGCCAGGTCCTTGCCGGTCAGCCATGATGGCTCCCAGCGGTTTTGCTTGAGCGTGCGGGCCCACGACTCGTGGCGCGCTGCTGCGTCGATGGCGGCCAGCATCTCGGCCGTGCGCGCAGGCAGCACGCCCTTGCCGGTGAACACGCCGCGCCAGTTGGCCATCACCGCATCCACACCCTGATCGCGCAGCGCGGGTATGCCAAACGCGGCCCGGCGGGACGATACGCCCACAGCCCGCAGCTTGCCAGCCGCGATGGCATCGGCGAACTCGCTGTAGCCCGACAGGCCCACCGCCGCGTTGCCCGACACCACGGCCTCGACCACCTCGGCACCGCCAGCAAAGGGCTTGTAGACCAGCGCCTCGGGGCTGGCTTTGGCGGCCCGCGCCAGCACGCCGGCGTACATGTGGTCCACACCACCCGCGGAGCCCCCGGCCACGGGCATCGCCTTCAGGTCGGCCCGCATGGCATCGGCCAGGTCCTTGCCGGTCTTGATGGGGGAGTTGGCTGCCACCGCAGCCACCAGGTAGTCGCTGGTCAGGCGCGCGAGCGGCTGCACCTGCGTCATATCTACAGCGGGCTTTTGCAGCGCCACCGCGCCCACCATCACCATGCCTCCCATCAGCAGGGTGTTGGGATCGTTGCTGTACTTCTCGGCGTATTTGGCCAGGCCGATGGTGCCGCCCTTGCCGCCGATATTTTCGTATTCCACCTGCTCGGCCGCGCCCACGGCCAGCAGCGCGGCGCCCAGCGCGCGGCCGGTCTGGTCCCAGCCGCCCCCGGGGTTGGCCGGGATGACGATGCGCAGCGTGCCAGCCAGGCGCGGGGCCTTGGCCGCAGACGGTGCTGCGCCCGTGCGCTGCGGCGCGGCAGCGGCCGGCGTCTGTGCCCAGGCCAGGGGGCTGGCGGTGCCCCACGCGGTTGCCGCGAGAGCTGCGAAGGTCAGTGCCTTGCGGCGGTCGATGGAGGTCATGGAAAGCCTTGTGGTGAAAGGTCGCTGGGGGGCCGCGCCAGCCGTGCACGGGCCTGCGGGGCTTGCTGGCAAACCGGGTCGTTGCCTTTGCAGTGCTGCACGGCGGCCGGCTTCTGGAGCCGGAATAAGTGCTTTTACGTACCCGTGGGGCCGATGGTCGAGGTTCAAACTGTCAAAGCGCTGTCGCTGGTCTCAGGGTTAACCAGCAGGCCATGATGAAGGTGGCCCACGACGCGGAGATGACGGCACTGCCGCAGTGCCCGCGGCAGTGCAGCGATTCGCGCCACGCCTGCGCGCTGTTGCACAGGCGTAAAAAAGCCCGCCCGTGCAATGCAGAGGCGGGCTGATCAGGCGCAGGCCGTGGGCCTGGCTTGACGTTGCTTACAGCGAATCGATGAAGCTGCGCAGCTTGTCCGAGCGCGAGGGGTGCTTGAGCTTGCGCAGCGCCTTGGCTTCTATCTGGCGGATGCGCTCGCGCGTCACGTCAAACTGCTTGCCCACTTCTTCCAGCGTGTGGTCGCTGGTCATCTCGATACCGAAGCGCATGCGCAGCACCTTGGCTTCGCGCGGCGTGAGGCCATCAAGGATGTCCTTGACCACGTCGCGCAGGCCGGCCTGCATGGCGGCTTCGATGGGGGCGGTGTTGGCGCCGTCCTCGATGAAGTCGCCCAGGTGGCTGTCGTCGTCGTCACCGATGGGCGTTTCCATCGAGATCGGCTCCTTGGCGATCTTCATGATCTTGCGGATCTTGTCTTCCGGGATCTCCATCTTGGCGGCCAGGATGGACGCGTCGGGCTCAAAGCCAAACTCCTGCAGGTGCTGGCGGCTGATGCGGTTCATCTTGTTGATCGTCTCGATCATGTGCACCGGGATACGGATGGTGCGCGCCTGGTCGGCAATGCTCCTTGTGATGGCCTGGCGGATCCACCACGTTGCATAGGTCGAGAACTTGTAGCCGCGGCGGTATTCGAACTTGTCCACCGCCTTCATCAGGCCGATGTTGCCTTCCTGGATCAGGTCCAGGAACTGCAGGCCGCGGTTGGTGTACTTCTTGGCAATGGAGATCACGAGGCGCAGATTGGCCTCGATCATTTCCTTCTTGGCATCGCGCGAGGTGGCTTCGCCCTCGTTCATGCGCTTGTTGATGTCCTTGAGCTCGGCCAGGGGCACCACCACGCGCGCCTGCAGGTCGGTCAGCTTTTGCTGCAGTTCCTGGATGGGCGGGATGTTGCGCGCCATCACCGTGCTCCAGGGCTTGCCGGCGGCGGCCTGCTTCTCGACCCATTTCTGGTTGAGCAGGTTGGGCGGAAATTCCTTGATGAAGGTTTCCTGGGGCATGCCGCACTTGTCCACGATGATGCGGCGCAGCTCGCGCTCTTTCTTGCGCACGTCGTCCACCTGGCCGCGCACCATGTCGCACAGCTTCTCGATGGTCTTGGCGGTGAAGCGGATGGTCATCAGCTCGGCCGACAGGGCTTGCTGGGCCTTCACGTACGCAGGGGTGCCGTAGCCTTCCTTGTCGTACACCTTGTGCACTTTTTCAAACAGCTCGCGCAGCTTGTCAAAGCGCTCCAGCGCCTGCTTCTTGAGTTCTTCGAGCTTCTTGGTCAGGGCCTTGCTGCCGCCCTTGCCGTCGTCATCGTCAGCTTCGTCGAACTCGTCAAAGTCTTCTTCGGCCACATAGTCGTCGGCCTCGTTGGGGTTGGAGAAGCCGTCGACGATGGTCGAGATGACAACCTTGCCTTCGCGGATGTCCTCGCCCATGTTCAGGATCTCGGCGATGGTGGCGGGCGATGCGCTGATCGCCTCCATCATGGCCATCAGGCCGCCTTCAATCCGCTTGGCGATCTCGATTTCGCCTTCGCGCGTCAGCAGCTCCACGGTGCCCATTTCGCGCATGTACATGCGCACGGGGTCGGTGGTGCGGCCGAATTCCGAGTCCACGGTGGACAGTGCGGCTTCGGCGGCTTCTTCGGCTTCTTCCTCGGTGGCGCCAGCGGGGGCGTTGTCCGTGATGATCAGCGCTTCGGCATCAGGTGTTTGCTCATACACCGCCACGCCCAGGTCGTTCAGGGTGGTGATGACGGCTTCAAGGGTTTCGGCATCGACCAGCTTGTCGGGCAGGTGGTCGTTGATTTCAACGTGCGTGAGGTAGCCGCGGGTCTTGCCCAGCTTGATCAGGGCCTTCAGGCGCTGGCGGCGCTTTTGCATGTCTTCTTCGGACAGGACGGTCTCGTCCAGGCCGAATTCCTTCATCAAGGCCCGTTCCTTGGCCTTGCTGATCTTCATGCGCAGGGGCTTGACCTTCTCGACCGTGGCCGCCACCTCGGTGGTTTCCTCGACTTCGCCTTCCAGGTCGGCTTCGATGTCCGACAGATCGGCATCGTCAGAGCTCACGTCATCGCCGGCGGCTGCCTTGGGCTTGCGGCCGCGCTTGGCAGGCACCTTGGCTTCGCCAGTGGCGGAAGCGGCCTTGGCCGGACGGCCAGGCTTTTTCTTCGGGGCTTCTTCTTCGTCAGACACAGCAACTGCCTTGGCACGGGCAGGCTTTTTCTTCAGCAATTCATCGGCAGCTTTGGTCAGCTCGGCAGAACTTTTCACGGACACGGTTTTGACTTTCTTGGCTGCTGCAGCGGGCGCAGGCGCGGCCTTCTTGGGCGCGGCCTTGGCGGGGGCCTTGGCAGCAGGGGTGGACACAGCCTTGGCGGCGGTTCCCGGGGTTGACTTGAGTGGCTTCGCGGACTTTTGAGCGGGCATGGGCAACCTCAGAATCAAAAACGGACACAAAGAAAACGCAAGCGCCTTGGGTCCCGGCGCGGGTGGCGACGCGAAGCTGAACAACGGGCTTCGCGCTTTGAGGAGAGGTCCTCAGGGGCAAGATGTCTGGGCGAACATTTGGTGTGCAGTCCTTGCGATGGTTGGGCTCTGTGTGCGCGTGTGTCACGGTGGCCCGGCTCGGAGGTGCTGCTGTCGCTCTTGCCGATAACTAACCTTACATTATACCGCGCGGGGTGATTTCAAGTGGTCTTCGACAGGTTCTTGTCTAGTCCATCGCGCAACGTGGCGCGCAAAACCGTGCGTTTTTGTTCCATGGCGCGGTAACGGTCGAGCGCGGTGGGGTCCTGCTCGGCCTGCAGCACCAGCACCTTTTGCTGCTCTTCAATGGCCTCGATCTGCATGCGGCACAGCAGGTCGCGCAGCTCGCGGCGCAGCTCGGCCAGGTCGCCCTCGGTCTGGGCGTGCGAGCCGGTCATCATCTTCACGGCAAATGCCTCGCACTCGTGGTCACGCAGGCTTTCGCGGAGCACGGCCCAGGCCAGGGGGCCGTGCTCGTGGAACTGCGCTTCCAGCCAGGCAAACAGCGTGCCGTGGGGCGCGGGCTGCGCGCACAGGGCATCGTGGTCGTCGTGGGTCAGGTCCTCCAGAAACGCCATGTGCGACAGCAGCAGGCGCGCGGCATGGTCGGCGCGGCTCACGGCCGGGGTGCGTGGCAGGCGCGGCTGCGGCGGCCAGGGGGCGTCGCGGTCCTTCTTTTTCCAGTTGCCGCCGCTGCCTTTCCAGTCGGAGCTTTTGCGAAACGGCGGCTTGCCGTAGGCGGCGTAGGCGCCGTAGCCCCCCGCGGGCTCGGGCTGCCAGTGGCTGGATGGAGCCCCCATGTCGGGCGGGATGTCGCCCCAGTCGGGCGGGCCATCCTGCATGGCGCCACTGCCGGTCGGTGCCGTGCTGTACTGCTGTGTGGGCCGTTGCCCCATGCTCGCTGCCGGCTGCTGCGGCACGCGCGGTGCCTCGCGTGCGGCGGCCTGGCCCCACAGGTCGGACAGGTCTTGCGCCTTGAGCTGGGTGAGCTGGGCCAGCTCGCCCAGCAGCTGGCGCTTGAGCGCGCCGTCGGGCAGGGTTGTCCACAGGGTGCGCGCCTGGCTGGCCATGCGGGCACGGCCTTCGGCGGTGGCCAGGTCGCAGCCGTCGCTGGCGGCCTCGATGAGGAAGCGGCTCAGCGGCACGGCATCGCTCACATGGCGGGCAAACGCGTCGGTGCCGTGCTCGCGGATGAAGCTGTCGGGGTCGTGCTCGGCCGGCAGAAACAGAAACTTGATGCTGCGCGTGTCGCTGGCGTGGGGCAGGGCGCCGTCCAGTGCCTTGCGGGCGGCACGGCGACCAGCGGCGTCGCCGTCAAAGCTGAAGACCACCGACTCGGTAAAGCGCAGCAGCTTTTGTACATGGTCGGGCGTGCAGGCTGTGCCCAGCGTGGCCACCGCGTTGGGAAAACCCAGCTGCGCCAGCGCCACCACGTCCATGTAGCCCTCGGTCACCAGCGCATAGCCGGCTTCGCGGATGGCAGTGCGCGCCTCGAACAGGCCGTACAGCTCGCGCCCTTTGTGGAACACGGGCGTTTCGGGCGAGTTCAGGTACTTGGGTTTTTCGTCGCCCAGCACGCGGCCGCCAAAGCCGATGCACTCGCCCTTGACGTTGCGGATGGGGAACATCACGCGGTCGCGAAACCGGTCGTAGCGCTTGCCGCCGTCGTCCTCGCTCACGATCACCAGGCCGCTTTCTTCCAGCAGCGGGTCGTCGTAATGCGGGAACACGCTGGCCAGGCTGCGCCAGCCCTCGGGGGCGTAGCCCAGGCCGTAGCGCTTGGCCACGGTGCCCGACACGCCCCGAGCCTTGAAGTAGCCGATGGCCCGCTGCGATTCGCGCAGGTGGCGGCGGTAAGCGTCGGCCGCCTTCTCCAGCACATCGGTGAGCGTGGCCTGCTTCTGGCGGGCGGCGGCGGCGCGTTCCTTTTCCTGGGGCGAGATATCGTCGTCGGGCACCTGCAGTCCCACCTGCTGGGCCAGGTCCTGCACCGCCTCGACAAAGCCCATGCCCGCATGGTCCATCAGGAAGCCAATGGCGTTTCCGTTCTTTCCGCAACCGAAGCAGTGATAAAACTGCTTGGAGGGGCTGACGCTGAACGACGGTGACTTCTCCCCGTGGAAGGGGCACAGCCCCATGAAGTTGGCCCCGCCCTTCTTGAGCTGCACGTAGCGCCCGACGATCTCGACCACGTCGATGCGCGAGAGCAACTCTTGAATGAATGACTGGGGAATGGACACCGGCGTATTTTGGACCACTGCCGGCGCTTGCCGGGCGGGTGGAGCAAAAACCTGCGCAACTGCAAGCTGCGATGCATTGCGAGCCACAGGTGGCCCGTTCAGCACGCAGTCAGCCCCGGCCGTTGTAATGCCGCGCAACCCCGTTTTTCAGAGGACCAGTGCCATGACCTCCATGTACGACCAGAACCTGCCCCGCAACGCGGCCAACCATGCGCCGCTGTCGCCGCTGGGCTTCATCGAACGCACGGCCGAGGTCTACCCCGACCGCCTGGCCATCGTGCACGGCAGCCTGCGCCAGACCTGGGGGCAGACGTACACCCGCTGCCGCCAGCTGGCCAGCGCCCTTCAGCGCGCCGGCATCGGCAAGAACGACACCGTGGCCGTGATGCTGCCCAACACGCCCCCCATGGTCGAGGCGCACTTTGGCGTGCCCATGGCGGGCGCTGTGCTCAATGCGCTGAACACCCGGCTTGACCCGGAAACCATCGCCTTCATGCTCGACCATGGCGAGGCCAAGGCCGTGATCGTGGACCCTGAGTTCAGCGGCACCATGGCCAAGGCGCTGGCGCTGCGCCAGTCCACTGCACCCATCTTCATCGTGCAGGTGCACGACGACCTGTACGGCCCGCCCGCGCAGGCGCTGGACGCCACCGCATACGAGGACTTCGTGGCCAGCGGCGACCCGCAGTTTGCCTGGGAGCTGCCGGCCGATGAGTGGGACGCCATTGCCCTGAACTACACCAGCGGCACCACCGGCAACCCCAAGGGCGTCGTCTACCACCACCGCGGCGCGGCCAGCAATGCCATCAGCAACGTGCTGGAGTGGGACATGCCCAAGCACGCGGTGTATTTGTGGACGCTGCCGATGTTCCATTGCAACGGCTGGTGCTTCCCGTGGACGGTGGCGGCCCGTGCGGGCGTCAACGTGTGCCTGCGGCGCGTGGACGCGCAGGCCATCTTCGACGCCATCCGCCACCATGGCGTCACGCATTACTGCGGCGCGCCCATCGTGCATGGGCTGCTGGTCAATGCGCCGGCCGCCATGAAAGAGGGCGTGCCCGCGGGCGTGAAGGCCATGGTGGCGGGCGCCGCGCCACCCGCGTCCATGATCGAAGGCATGGAAAAGATGGGGTTCGACCTGACCCACGTGTACGGCCTGACCGAGGTGTACGGCCCCGCTACCGTGTGCGCCAAACACGAGGCGTGGGATGCGCTCGACATTGGCGAGCGTGCCCGCCTCAACGCCCGCCAGGGCGTGCGTTACCACCTGGAGCGCGACGTGCGCGTGCTCGACCCCGAAACCATGCAGCCCGTGCCGCAGGACGGCGAAACCATGGGCGAGATCATGTTCAAGGGCAACATCGCCATGAAGGGGTACCTGAAGAACCCCAAGGCCACCGAAGAGGCCTTTGCCGGCGGCTGGTTCCACAGCGGTGACCTGGCCGTGCAGTACCCTGACGGCTACATCAAGATCAAGGATCGCAGCAAGGACATCATCATCTCGGGCGGCGAGAACATCTCGTCCATCGAGGTGGAAGACGTGCTCTACCGCCACCCCGACGTCCTGGCCGCCGCCGTGGTCGCCAAGGCCGATGCCAAGTGGGGCGAGACGCCGTGCGCGTTTGTAGAGCTGAAGGCCGGCGCGCAGACCACGCCCGAAGACATCGTGGCGCACTGCAAGAAGCACCTGGCCGGCTTCAAGGTGCCGCGCGCCGTGGTGTTTGGCGAGCTGCCCAAGACCAGCACCGGCAAGATCCAGAAGTTCGAACTGCGCAAGCAGGCGGGGTCGGCCGCAGCCATTGATGTGTGAGAGGTTTGCGTGCCCGGCGGCCTGGCGCGGGTGCCCGCCCGTACACTCCTGGCCGATCGATTCGCTCTTGAGATGGTTTCGGTGCTTGGGACACTGCTGTGCTTTGTGCAGGCCCCCCCGGATCATCGCGCCACAGCTGTTGCCGGCATTCCTGAGCGGGCCAGCGGTCATGCCGGGGCGGTTGTCTTGTCTGCCGTGGCTGTGGACGCGGTTCTCGGGCTTGTGATCGCGGGAGTCGCTCGCGCCAGGTTTGGCGTGATCGCCACGCACGATCAATTCTTCATCTACCCTGCGAAGGTGCAGTGAGCCGCTCGCAAATTTTCGGAGTGTGCCTTGCTTATTGATTCACCCCAGTTCAGCCGCAGCCCCACATCAGGCCAATTCGCAAAGGGCGGCGCGTGGGAATCTGCGTGGAGTTTTTCGCCGGATGCGCTGCCCAGCGAGGACGCGGTCCGCGAGTATCTCGGCGGCAGTACCGAGGTGGCCTTCGAGGCGTTCTTTGGCCCCAGCTTCTTCGGTGCGCGCATGACCGGACAGCCGCGAGAGGTCGAGTGGTTTGCGCTGCAGTGCGTCCGGGCGATGCACGCCGACAGGTCGCCCCGATTTCTCACGGTGCTGTACGAGCATCTGCACTTGCCAAGGTGCCAGTCATCGGTGTCTTTTGCTGAACTGGGCTGTGTGAACGCCTGGCGTTCCATCGGAACCCTGCGCATTGAGAACCTGCCCGTTGCTTTGGCCGCGTTTGAGGACACCTGGAAAGCCGTCGAAAGCAGCGCAGCCTTTCAGGACACGCGCCATGACAAGGCCGTGGAGTTTGCTTTTGAGACGCCTTTTGCGCACTGGTTTGGGATGCCGGTGTCGATGCCCGAGGAAACCACGCGGGTGTCCAAGGACGTACTGCGCGATGTCCTGGGCAGGGCGGGCCTGTAGGCACAGGGTTGAGCCGGCCATGCTACTGACGCTTTGGATGCGGTTGCAGCCGGAGCCGTCAGCGATGGTTCCAATCTGCGGAGCGGTGTTGTAACCCACGAAGCGGGGCGCACCAAGTGCCGTGAACAGCCTCTGGTGCGCAATATTGGAGTCAAGTACGTCTGCGGGGCCGCTTCCGCTAAACGTGGCCCACGTCGCTCAGGGGCGTAGATCCTGCGCCGCCAGCCACGCCCGTACCGGCATCCCCAGCTTCTGCGCAAAAACGCGCGACAGCGCTGACGGGTTGGCGTAGCCCAGTTCCCCCGCAATCGACTTGAGCGAGCGCCCCGCGCGCAGGTGCGACTGCGCCAGCGTCAGCCGCCAGTGCGCCAGGTAGTCGGCGGGGGTGTCGCCCACGGCGGCCTTGAAGCGTGCGGCAAACGCGCTGCGCGACATGCCCGCCGTAGCCGCCATCTGCGCCAGGCTCCATGGCTGGCCCGGTGCGTCGTGCAGGGCTGTCAGCGCCCGGGCCAGTTGCGGGTCGGCCAGCCCGGTGAGCAGGCCCGGCGGCATCTGTGCCTGTTGCGGGTGGTCCAGCAGCCAGCGCAGCAGCTGCAGCAGCACCACCTCAAACAGCCGGTCGGCCAGCACGCGATGGCCGCAGCGCAGCCGGTCGGTCTCGGCAAACAGCAGGTCCAGTGACTGCTGAAGGCCCGGCACCGCATGCAGTGGCAGTACTACCAAGGCGGGTAGTGCGCGGGCCAGCGGGTGGCTGGCACCGCCGTCGAAGTCCAGCGCCGCGCAGGTGAAGTCGGAGCCCTCCGCAGGGGCGCTGTGAAAGTAGTGCTCCAGCGGGCGGGGATAAAAAAGTAGGCTGGGCTCGCACACTTCCAGCCGCTCCGGCGGGCCCGCGTGCGGCTGGTGCGTGACCACCATCTCGCCACGCCGCAGCACGTGCAAAAAGCCCCGGCCCGGCGCCGCCGCGTAGTGCGTGACCCCACACAGCGGGCCGCTGTGGAACAGGTGGGCGCGCACCCGAAACCGCTCCAGCAGCGACGAAAGCCGGTCGAAGCTGGCGGCGGCGCCATCGCGGGTTTGCGGGTCTGTCGCCGCCTTGGCTGCAGAGGAGGGCGGCGCAGCGGGTTCAGTCGGTGGGAGCATGATATGGACGATTGGGTATCAAACGTGGATTATTAATGACCAATGGTGCAACCGTAAAGCGGAAAGTTCAGCGGTGCCAGACAGCACAGCCGGCGCGGTCCAGGCCACCGGCACCTTGCGTTTATCTATTTGACCAACCTTGAAGGAATCACCATGTCCCACAGCAACACCCCCCGCGTAGCCCTTGTAGACCGAACCGCTGCCACCGGCCCGGCCCGCGCGCTGCTCGACCAGATCCAGGGCGCCTTCGGCACCATCCCGAACATGTTTCGCGCCGTGGCCCATTCGCCGGCTGCGCTGCAAAGCATGTGGAGCGCCTTTGGTGCGCTGGGCGGCGGAGTGATCGGCGCGGCACTGGGCGAGCAGATCGCCGTGGCCGTGGCCAACCGCAATGGATGCGATTACTGCCTGGCGGCGCATACCGCGCTGGGCCGCAAAGCCGGCGTCAGCGGCGAGGCCCTCGCAGCGGCGCAGCTGGGCGAGTCATCCGACCCACGCACCGCCTCCGCGCTGCGCTTCGCACTGAGGCTGGTCGAGGCGCGCGGCCAGGTGAGCGCAAACGACGTGCAGGCGCTGCGCGCAGAGGGCTTTACCGATGAGTACATCGTCGAGATCGTGGCGCATGTGGCGCTGAACCTGTTCACAAACTACGTGAACGTAGCGCTGACGGTGCCAGTGGACTTCCCGGGTGTGGCGCTGAGGGCTGCGCGCTGAAGGCGCTGCGCTCGCCTGAGCGGCGCAGGCGCCACGGCCCGTCCGCGTAGCGGCTGCTTGACCCCGGGCAGGGGATGCGTGGCGGGCGTGATCTCCCCGATGGCTTCGCTTGGCAGAAGCCATCCGCATCAGCGCGTCATGATGGAAAAGTCGCGCGCCGGCTTGTCCAGCAGGGCCATCAGTTTGGCCACGGCCTCGGCATCGCCCTCGATGCGCAAGACGCCCGATGTGACCAACTCCTGCGCCGAGGCCTGCCCGTTGACCAGTCGCAGGAAGGCCGGCTTGTTGAGCACCAGCGTGGCGGCCGGTGCTTGCGGCGGCATGCCGCGGCGGTGGTGGAGCACGGCGTTGTCGACCCACAGGCTGTGTGTCTCGTCCACGTCGGGCAGGCGCAGCGCTACGGCCAGGCGCACCCCGTCGGCGCGCGGGCCGTTGAGCGAAGCGGCCATGGCATCGAGGAATTGCGGGACGGGCGTCTGCATGAGCATGTCGGCCAGCGCACCGCGCGCGGCGGATGGGCGGGCGGCGACACCGTGGCGCAGTTCCTGCGCACCAGTCAGGTAGAAGTTGCGCCAGGGCGCGGATTCGGCGGCATAGCCCAGCTGCTCGAAGCTGCGCGCCATGAGGTTGCTGGCGGCCGCGTTCTTGCCGTCGGCCAGCAGCACGTGGCGCAGCAGCTCGGCCGCCCAGCGGTAGTCGCCCGCGTCGTGGGCCTGGCGTGCGGCGGCCACGGCCTTGTCCGTGCCACCAGCCAGCGCCACGTAGCGGCGTGCGGCCTCCACCGGGGGCAGCGGGTCCAGCGTGGCGGGGTGCGCGTCAAACCAGCCCAGGTAGAACTGCGCCACGGCGCGCACGTTGTGCCTGACGGTGCCGTAGTACCCGCGCGACGCCCACTGCGCGGCGAGCGTGGACGGCAGTTGCACCGTCTCGGCGATTTCGCCCGGTGTCAGGCCGGCGTTGAGCAGGCGCACCGTCTGGTCGTGCAGGTAGCGATAGGTGTCGCGCTGCGTGGTCATGAAGGTGTCGATGCGTTCGCGGCCCCACACGGGCCAGCCGTGCTGCAGGAACACGACATCGGCCCGGCCGGCATGCTCGATGGCGCTGTCGATGTAGCGCGACCATGCCAGCGCGTCGCGCACTTTCGCGCCGCGTAGGGTGTACAGGTTGTGCATCGTCTGCGAGACCAGTTCGGCCGCGCCAAAGGCACGCAGGTCGGGCAGCTCGAAGGTCATCTCGGCCGGTGCTTCGGATCCCGGAACATTGTGGAACACGAAGCGAACGCCATCGATGTCCAGCGACTGCACGGGCTGGTCGATGAGCACGGTGGGCGGCAGGATGCCGATGCGCCCGGTTGCCACGGCCATGCCCAGGCCGTTGTCCACCACGCCGCGCGCATCGCGCGGTAAATGGCTGCCGTACATGAAGCTGGCGCGGCGCGACATGGCCGGGCCCAGCAGGATGTTCTCGCTGGTGGCTTCCTCCATGAAGCCCACAGGCGCCACGATGGGCACGCCGCGCGCTTTTGCGTCCTGTGCGGTCAGCACACCCAGGGCGCCACCAAAGTGATCGACATGGCTGTGTGTGAACACCAGGCCCGACACGGGCTGTGCACCCAGGTGCTGGCGGGCGAACGCGAGCGCGGCGGCCGCGGTCTCCTGCGTGGTGAGCGGGTCCACCACGATCCAGCCGGTGCGCCCCTGGATGAGCGTGAGGTTGGCCAGGTCGAACCCCCGCAACTGCCAGATGCCCTCACGCACCCGGTACAGGCCGGGCGTCTGGTTCAGGCGCGCCTGCCGCCACAGGCTGGGGTGTACCGTGGCGGGTGCGTCGCCCTGCGCAAACTGCAGTGCGTCAAAGTCCCACACCACCTGGCCCTGGGCATTGCGCACCTGGCCACTGGGTGCGGCGATCAGGCCGCGACGCGCGTCCTCGAAGCTCTCGGGGGCGTTCACGTCCAGGGTGCCCAGGCTGGCAGCTTGGCGGGCACGGGTGACAGCCGTGGCGTCCTGGCGGGCATCGGCTGCGTGGGACGCAGGGGCCAGGCCCAGCAAGAGCGGCAGGGCGATCGCCGCCCACGTTGGAAGGGTTCGCATGGGAGATATCTCTATGTTAAGAGTCAAAACAGCACCAGGCGCTTGCGGTGAAAGCGCTAGCAGCTATCAAAATTGACGTGATGGTGGTGCCTGCCCGCAGGCTGATACAGGCAGGCGCTGGCCAGGGCGCCCCTTACATGGGTTCGAGCTTGATGCGCTTCATCATGCCTTCGGTGAAGCTGATTTCCTTGACGAACGCGCGCGTGAACGTGTCGCTGTCCTGCAGGTGAACCATGCCGCCTTGCTCCTCGAGTGCCGCCACTACGGCGGGCTGGCGCAGGGCGGATTCGAACGCGGTGCGCACGCGCGAAACGATGGCATCGGGCGTACCTGCAGGCACGGATACGCCGCCCCAGGAGGTCAGCTCCACGCCGGGCAGGCCCGCCTCGGCCAGCGTGGGCACGTTGGGCAGCTTGGGGTTGCGCGCCGGCCCGGTCACGGCCAGCGGGCGCAGCTTGTCAGCCATGATGTTCGAGTAGGCCACAGCCGTGATGGGAGCGCCAAACGTGACCTGCTGGCCCAGCACCGCGTTGACGATTTCAGACGCACCCTTGTACGGCACATGCGTGGCCTGTGCATGGCTGACGCTGAGCATCATCTCCACCCCCAGGTGCGAGGGCGTGCCGACGCCGCCCGACGCGTAGTCCAGCTTGCCAGGTTGCGCACGCATGCGCGCCAGCAGATCCGCAAGGTTGCGAATGTCGCTCTGTGCGTTGACGACGACGACCGTGTCGGAACTGGTCAGCCCGATCACATGGCGAAAGTCCTTGAGGGCGTCGTAGCCAGGCTGGCGGTACATGCGCATGCTGGCCGCCATGGGTGACCCGGCGTAGACCCAGGTGTAGCCATCGGGCGCCGCCTTGGCCGCCTGGCGTGCGCCCAGGTTGCCGCCAGCGCCGCCCTTGTTGTCGATGACCACAGGCTGGCCCAGCTCCTTGGAGACCGCCTCGGCCATGATGCGCGCCGTGGTGTCAGGCCCCGTGCCGGCCAGGTAGGGAACGACCCATTTGATGGGCCGTACCGGCCACGCATCGGCGGCCAGGGCAGGGGCCGCGGTCAGCAGCGGAAGCAGGCCTGCGGCCAGCAGGGTGCGGCGGCGCAGAGATGGGGTGCAGTGGTGTGTCATGTCTTGTCTCCTGGTAATTGTCTTTTAGGTATGCGGTCTTGATGGCTCTTAAGCGCGTGCGGCCGTTCAGCCGCTCAGGGGGATGCCAGCAGTTCTTTGGCAATGGTGTTGCGCTGGATTTCGCTGGTGCCGGTCAGCACCCGGTACATGCGCAGCATGCGGAAGAGAAACTCCACGCGCCGTCCCTGCACGATGCCTTCGCCGCCGTGGATCTGAACGGCGCGGTCGGCAATGCGGAACGCGGCCTCCGAGCAAAACAGCTTGGCCATCGACGACTCGGCGCGCGGCTCGGCACCGGCGTCGATAGCGCGGGCCGTCGCCAGCATCAGCCCGCGTGCAGCGGCCCAGTCGGTCGCCATGTCGGCCAGCATGTGCTGGATGGCCTGGAACTGCCCAATGGCGCGGCCGAACTGGTGGCGCTGCTGGGCATAGTCCCGCGCATCGCGCAGCGCCACCTGGGCCAGGCCCAGCATGGCGGGGCAGTGCAGCAGGCGGTTCACGCTGATGCGGCCCAGCGCCAGCGCCAGGCCGCGCCCGGGCTCGCCGATCAGGTTGGCGGCGGGCACGCGCGCGCCTTCCAGCACGATGTTGCCGGTGCTCGTCTGCCCGGCCATGGTCTTGTAGTCAGATTCCACGCGCACCCCGGCCGCGTGCAGGTCCACAAAGAACGCGGTGACCTCGCGCTTTTTCGGATCAGGGTCGTCATGCGTGGCGGTGGAAGCCATCAGCACTGCGTAGTCGGCAAAGGGCGAGCCCGAGATGAATCGCTTGGTACCGGTGATGACGTAGTCGTCGCCGTCGCGCACGGCGCGCGTCTGCACGTTGCCCGCGTCCGATCCGGCCTCGGCCTCGGTCAGCGCAAAGCAGATGGCCATCTCGGCCCGGGCCACCGGCAGGATGAAGTGCTGCATCTGGTGCGGCGTGGCCATGCGCGCCAGCGCACCCACGCGCGGCGGGCCACTCAGCTCGCCGAACACATGCGGCGCGAAGGGCGAGCCGCTGGCGTAGATGGCTTCCTTCACCAGCACGTGGTCCAGCGTGGACAGGCCCAGGCCCCCCATCTTCTGCGGCAGCGTCATGCCGTAAAAGCCCAGCGCGTGCGAGCGCTTCCACACCTGCTGCAGCAGGGCCTTGTCGGGCGCGTGCTCATGGTCGATGCCGTGCTCGCGCGCCAGGGCGGCCAGCTCGCCGTACAGAAACTCGTTGATGCGCCCGATCAGCTCGGCCGCCTGGGGCGAACCCTCAAAAGGCATGCCGGGAAAAAGCGGCGCGGGGAGGGGCGATGTGATGTCGTTGTTCATGTCAGGATTCCTTGTCGTTGGCTGTGACAGCGGGCCGTGGAGACTGGCGCAGGCCCCGGCGAGAGACGCCGAGCAAGGGCCGCCCCGCAGCGATGGCGTCGTCCCCCTTCCCGCAGCGCGCAGCGCTAAGAGAGAAGGGGGAAGCGGCAAGCCGCTCAGGGGGATGCCCTCTAGTTCACCATCCGCCCACGCCCCTCCCAGTACGGGGCCTGCACGGCGCGGCGCATCACCTTGCCGTTGGGGTTCTTGGGCAGGGCGGAGACGAACTCGATGCGCCGGGGCCGCTTGAAGCCGCCCAGGTGCTGCACGCAGAACGCGTCGATGGCGGCGGTGGTGTCGGCACCGGCCGCGCGGCCGGGCTTGAGCACCACGTGCGCGGCCACGGCCTCGCCCCACTTGTCATCGGGCACGGCAAACACGCAGGCGTCTGCAATGGCCTCGTGCTGGTACAGCACTGCCTCCACCTCGGACGGGTACACGTTGAAGCCGCCGCTGATCACCATGTCCTTCTTGCGGTCCACGATGTAGACGTAGCCCTCGTCGTCCATGCGGGCCAGGTCCCCCGTGTGGTAGGCGCCATCCTTGAGCACCTCGGCCGTGAGCTCGGGGGCGCGCCAGTAGCCCGCAAAGATGTCGTCGCCACGCACCACGATTTCGCCGATCTCGCCGGTGGCCACGGGCTGGCCGTCGTCACCGAGGATCTGCACATCGCATTCCAGAAACGGACGTCCGCACGAGGCCAGCCGCTCTGGCCGCGCGGCGCGCGCAAACAGGTGGTCCTCCACCGACAGGCCACAAACGCCCGAGGTGGTCTCCCCTGCGCCGTAGCCCTGCTGCAGGATGGGGCCGAACACGTCCATGGCCTGAAGGATGCGCGCGGGCGCCATGGGGGCGGCGCCGTAGCCCAGGCGCAGCAGGTCGGGCAGGGGCCGGTACTGGCCTTCCAGCTCGGTCAGCAGCATGTTGATCATGGTGGGCACCATGAAGGTATGCGTCACGCGGTCGGCCCGCATGTCGGCAAGAAAGCGCGCGGGCTCGAAGCCGTTGAACAGCCGGATCGTGACGCCCTGGCACAGCGCAGGCACCATCTGCATGCCCGAGGCGTGGGTGATGGGCCCCACCAGCCCCAGGATGTGCCCGGGCTGCTGCCCGTCCGAGCGCGTGAGGAACTTGCGAAGCTGCGCGAGGCGGTTGCCAAAGGTCTGCATGGCCGCTTTGAGCACACCGGATGAGCCCGAGGTGTAGTGCAGCACGGCCACTTCGTCCTCATACACAGCCACCGGGGAAAACGTGTCGAGGGCACGGTCCAGAGCCGATTCATAGCCTGCGGAGCCTGCGTCGTCGGTGAGCAGCAGGCGCGGCACTGCATCGGGCATGCTCTGCGTCACATGCGGGCGGATGGCCTCTGCCCGGCCGGTGGTCGTCACGATCAGCGCGGCGCCACTGTTGTCCGCGATGGCACCGACTTCGGCGGGGGAGAGGCGTGCGTTGAACGGTGCCTTGACCAGCCCGGCCTTGTAGCAGGCGATCTCGATCTCGACGACTTCGACACAGTTGGGCAGGTAGATGCCCACGCGGTCACCGCGCGACAGACCCATGCCGAGCAGGGCGTTGGCCAGGCGGTTGGAGCGCTGCTCCAGCTCGGCGTAGGTGATGCTGCGCGCGGGGCTCTTGACGGCGATGCGGCGGGCATGGGCACGCGCGCTGCGGGCCACCAGGGCGCCGACGTTGGCGATCACGCGGGGGGGAATGGGTAGCGAGGTGGTAATGGCTGTCTCCTGGATCACCTGCCCCGTCGGGTGCGGGGCATGGGGTCACTGTTCCAGAAGACGGGGGTATCAGGGAAATACGGTTTGCTGATCGGCGCCTATCAATCGGATTGATGACTGACGCCAAGTGCCCAGCCTGGGGGGCTCGCCCTGGCGGAGCGGCTGGCGCGCGCCACCCGCCCGCATCAAGGGGATGGACTGGCGTCGGCGATCTCGGCGTCCCACCGGCCGGTGGCCACCAGGCGTTGCGTCACTTCGGCCAGGGTTTGCAAGACGGCATGCAGCACGCCGCTCCCGCCGGGGTCGCGGTCGCGATCGGGGGCTGTGGCCAGGGTGTACATGCGGGTCATCTGGGGGTTGACCACGCGGGCCACCAGCCAGTCCGGCCCCATGGCGGGTGTGTCGCCCATCGCGCAGGCCGGGGTGAAGGTGAAGCCCGCGCCGCAGGCGTAGAGGGACCGGATCACGCGGGCGGAGTCGTGCTCGTGCACGATGTTAAGCGGGGTGCCGCGTCGGGATGCGGCGTCCTCTACCTGCTGGCGGATGGAGTAGCGGCGTGACTGGAGCACGAGTGGCTGCGCCGCCGCCACGGCGAAGTCGATGTCAGGGCGGGCGCCAGAGCCCGCGGGCGGTGGCGTTTGGAGTAGCGCGTGCACGCGGCCATCCGGGTCGTGCCCACAGAAATACATGGATTCGTGAGCGAAGGGGCGGCATGCCAGCCCTTCGACCTGCGGCGTATCGACCAGAAGGCCGATGTCGGCACGCCGGTCGAGCATGGCCTTCCGGACCATGAGGCTGAGATCGTCGAGCACGAACACGCGGATGCGCGGATGGGTGTCCTTGAGGTGCGCGAGCAAGGGGCCCATGAGCAGCGACGACAGCAAAAACGGCACGGCAATGGTGACCGAGCCCTCCAGCCCATCAGGCAGGCGCCGGAACCGCTCGCGCATCGCCACCGCATCGCTCAGCAGGCGCCGCGCGTCCTGGTACAGCAGCACACCCGCTTGTGTGGGCGTCACGCCTGCGTGCGACCGCTCCAGCAACTGCGCGCCCAGCTCCGATTCCAGTTTCTTGATCTGGGCGGTGAGGGCAGGCTGCGCGATGTACAGACTGCCGGCCGCCCGCGAGAGGCTGCCGGCTTCGACCACGGCGATAAAGTAGCGCAGGCTTCTTAAATCCATGGCGCGACTTTAGCGGGCCGACCCCTGTTCGCGGCGGGCCCGCGCGAAAGCTGCAGCCCGCCAGGCAGTGGAACTGCTCAATCCCCCATCACCACGCCTTCACGCCGCGGGTCGGCCCCGCCCATCCACAGCTTCTTGCCGTGCGCATTGCCGCGCGTGATCGCCTGCAGGCCGCTGGTCATGGCCTGTTCGCGCACCTCGGCGCCGCGGGCGCGCAGGGCTTCGACGGTGGCGGGCGGGAAGCGCTTTTCTTCCAGCAGCGTGGGGCCGTTCATGGAGCCGAAGTTGGGCAGGTTGATCGCTTGCTGGGGCATCAGGCCCCAGTTGAAGACGCCGTACAGCGTCTTGGCGGTGTAGTGGATGATGGCCGCGCCGCCGGGGCTGCCACCGCTCATCAGCAGCTCGCCAGTGGCCTTGTCGAACACCAGCGTGGGGGCCATGGACGAGCGAGGACGCTTGCCGGGCTGTACGCGGTTGGCAATGGGCTGGCCCTGGGCGTCAGTGGGGGCGAAGCTGAAGTCGGTGAGCTCGTTGTTCAGCAGGAAGCCCTTGACCATTTGCCGCGCACCAAAGGCGTCCTCAATGGTGGTGGTCATGGCCACCGCATTGCCATATGCATCAACGATGCTGATGTGGCTGGTGCCGTACTCGGGCTGGTCGGGCATGGGGGCGTAGCTGGTCTTGACGGCGCCGGGGTTGCCGGGCTGGGCCACCTTCAGGCTCTGCGTGCCGATGAGCTTGGCGCGCTCGGCCAGGTAGGCGGGGGCCAGCAGGCTGGTCCAGCTGCCGCCCGGGGGCTGCACGAAGTCGGGGTCGGCCACGTACAGGCCCCGGTCGGCAAAGGCCAGGCGTGCGGCCTCGGTGTACAGGTGCAGCCAGTCAGCGCTGGGGATGCCGTCCTGCAAGGGCTTGGCGGCCGCGTCGGTGTTCTTCAGGATGCCCAGGATCTGACCGATAGCGATGGCGCCCGAGCTGGGGGGCGGGAAGCCGCACACACGGTAGTCCTTGGTCTGCACCTGGTAGTCGTGGCACAGGGCATCGCGCTTTTTGGGCTGGTAACCGGCCAGGTCGGCCATGCTGAGTTTGCCGGGGTTGATGGGATGCTTTTGCACCTTGTCGACGATGGCCTGGGCGATCTCGCCTTCGTGCAGGGCCTTGCTGCCTTCGGTGGCAATGCGGCGCAGCACGGCCGCCAGCTCGGCGTTGCGCAGGTTGAAGCCCACGTCGCGCGCGTCGCCATCGGGCTTGTAGAAGTAGGCGGCGGCCACCGGGTCCTTCTTGAGGTGGGCGTCGGCCTTGACCAGGGTGTGGAGCCGCGCACTGACCTTGAAGCCGCCTTCCGCCAGCGTGATGGCCGGCTGGAAGAGCGTGGCCCAGGGCAGCTTGCCGTGTTCCTTGTGGGCCAGCTCCAACATGCGCACAGTGCCGGGCACGCCCACCGAGCGGCCGCCCACCACGCCATCAATGAAGGGCATGGGCTTGCCGTCGGCGCCCATGAACAGTTTTTCATCGGTAGCAGCAGGTGCAGTCTCGCGCCCGTCGTAGGCCTGCACGGCCTTGCCGCTGCTGTGCAACAGGAAGGCGCCACCACCGATGCCGCTGGACTGCGGCTCCACCAGCGTCAGCACCATCTGCACGGCAATGGCCGCATCCACTGCCGAGCCGCCGGCCTTGAGGATCTGGTAGCCGGCATCGGTGGCCAGCGGGTTGGCGGCAGCCACGGCAAACGTTTCAGTGGCCCAGCCCGGCTTTTCGGTGTAGCCCGACGAGCCCTCGGGCTGGGCCGGCACGGTGTAGGCAAACGGTGCCGTGGCGGGGGCGCTGGCGCAGCCGGCCAGCACGGCCGCGATGGCCAGCACGACCGGGGCGGTCATGCGCAGGGAAGTGGTGGGCAGGTGGGGGTTGTTCTTCGGCATGGGGAGGTCTCCTTCAATGGCGGAAGCGGTCATCGTAAGCGGGGCTGGGTTGGCGGCCGGGCGAGTTACACCAACATACAGGGCACGGTTTTTGGATCTTTTTGGATCTTTTCAGGTGTTTTTGGCCTGAGGTCCGGGTATTGATTGCCCTGGTTGCTATTTAAATGATAGCAATAGATGTGGATCAGGCAGCCACGGGGCCTGCGTGGCCGTCTTCCACCACGAAGCGCGCCTGGGTGTTCACGCCACTGCCGGCGCGCAGCGGATCGTCCACCACGCGCAGGGTGGTGGTCCAGCGGGCGGGGGTGATGTCGGCCAGGCCATATCCACGCTGGTCGGGCCGCGCCAGCAGCACATGGGGGTTCAGGCGGGCAATGGCGTCGACCTTGTCCTGCGTGGTGCCCGCGCGGGAGCTGATGGAAGTGCCACAGAACTCGCTGGCCAGCACCGGCGAGCCAGCGCGCAGTGGCTCGGCCTGCACGCGGCAGACGTAGTTCTGGTGGATGTCGCCGCCCAGCAGCACCGTGTTGCGCGGCGCATGGGCCGCGACCGACTGCAGCATGCGTGCGCGGGCGGCGGGGTAGCCGTCCCAGCTGTCGGTGGGGACGAGGCCCGAGGGGTACTGGCGGGCCGAGAACAGCGTCTGCTGCGCGATCACGCTCCAGCGCGTGGCATCGGTGGTGCGCGCATCCGCGGCCAGGCC
Source organism: Acidovorax sp. BL-A-41-H1 (assembly GCF_051942715.1). NCBI lineage: Bacteria > Pseudomonadati > Pseudomonadota > Betaproteobacteria > Burkholderiales > Comamonadaceae > Acidovorax > Acidovorax sp. BL-A-41-H1. The sequence goes on from NZ_JBPVJQ010000003.1 coordinate 1,764,595, forward strand.
GGCATCAAGCCAGCGCTCCTGCGCGGTGCCCAGCAGTGTGCGTGCCGGGTCGGCCAGCGTAGGGCAGTCTGCGGGGCGCACTGCTCCTGCGCCTGTGGTGTCCGGCTGGCGGCAGGCCTGCCAGCTGCGGTACTGGCGTGCATCCAGCAGGTGGATGTGCGCTAGCCGGCCCCAGCGCAGGCGGCGGTACACCTGCAGGGTGTTCCACGCCGGGCCGCCTGCGGCGCTGGCCAGCGAGGCCGTACGCAACGGCATGTTTTCGTAAAACGCCTGCCACCCGGCGCTGCGCAGCGCGCCAAAGGTGGCAGGGTCGCTGGCGCGCTCTGCGTCGGCGGCGTAGTCGTTTTGCACTTCGTGGTCGTCCCATGTCACCGCCCAGGGGCAGGCAGCGTGGGCCGCCTGGAGGTGCGGGTCGCTCTTGTGCAATGCGTAGCGGTCGCGGTAGTCGGCCAGCGTGCTGGCGTGGCGCAGGCTGTGCGTGCGGGCAAGGCCCTCGGTGTTGCGCGGGGTGGCGTATTCGTAGATGTAGTCGCCCAGAAACAGGACCAGGTCGGGCTCATCCGCTACCAGGTGCCGCCACGCGGCATAGTGCCCGTGCTCCCAGCGCTGGCAAGACGCGAACGCCACCCGGAGTTTCTGGGTGAGGACATCGGCAGTCGGCGAAGTGCGCGTGCGCCCGGTGGCGCTCACGGCATCGCCCAGCATGAAGCGGTAGTGGTACCAGCGGTCGGGCGCCAGGCCCGCCACCTCCACATGCACACTGTGCCCAAGGCCAGGGCTGGCGGTGGCCTGGCCTTTCTGCACGATCTGCGCAAATCGCGCGTCGTGCGCCAGCTCCCAACGCACGGTGTGCGGGGTCTGCATCTGCGCCGGGTCGGCCAGCAGCAGCCGCGTCCACAGCACCACGCTATCGGGGGCCGGGTCGCCACTGGCCACGCCCAGTGCAAACGGGTTGGATTGCAGCGCGGGCGGGTTGCTCCACGCCCAGCGGGGCAGGGCGGCTGCAGTTGCGGCCCAAGCTGCGCGCTGGAGAAAGGACCGTCTTTGCGCCGGGGTCATCGTGGGAGGTCGCTGCCGGGCACGGCGGTCAAAACCGGCGCGGCACAGGCGCGCGGCCGCCGCGCAAGGGCCGCCCCGCCGCGCTGGCGGCGTCCCCCTCGGGGGAAGGCGCCGCAGGCGACTCAGGGGGGCTTCTGGTCATGCAGCCGTGACCCGATTCTTCCCCGAGCGCTTGGCCAGGTACATGCCCTGGTCGGCCCGGCGTATCGCATCGCTGCTGTCTTCGCTGTCGTGGATCTGGGCGACCCCGGCACTGAACGTGATCAGCACTTTTTCGGCGCCCTGCAGGAAGAACTTTGTGGTCAGCTCGCGCTGCAATCGCGTCATGGCTGCCACGCCGCTTTCCACCGTGGTGTCGGGCAGCACCAGCACGAATTCCTCGCCGCCGTAGCGGGCCAGCAGGTCTTGCGGGCGCATGACCGAACGTGTCACCTCTGCCAGGTGCTGCAGGGCCGCGTCGCCACCGGCATGACCCAAGCGGTCGTTGATGGTCTTGAAGTTGTCCACGTCGAGCAGTGCCACGCACAGCGGCGAGCCCAGGCGGCGGGCGCGGGCGATCTCGCGCTCCATGGCTTCGTCCAGCCCCTTGCGGTTGAGCGAGCCGGTGAGCGGGTCGTGCCGGGCCTGGGCGCTGGCGCGGTCCAGCTCTTGCTGCAGGCGTTCCACTTCGGCGCGCTTGAGTTCGGTGCGCTCGCGCAGGTCGCTCAGTTCTTCGTTCGCCACCCGGCTGTCGAGCGCCATGGCGCGCGTGGCGCCCATCACTTCCTGCAGAACGGGGGCAATCTCCTCCAGTGAGCTGGCCTTGCCGATGAGTTCGGCGCAGCGCTCCATGGTGCCCTGGTAGGTGGTGCTCGAGGCCGTGATGCGGGCCAGGCGCTCGATGAACGCGGCCAGCATTTCCTTCATCTGCTCTTGCGCCTCGACGGTGCGGGCCTTGGCCTCTGTCTGCTTGAAGATCACGTCCTTGAGGCGGCGCTGTACGTCGTCGAGCCGACGCAGCGTGAGTGGCGGGGTCGAGGCTGCCATCAACGCTTCGGCCTGGCCCAGCAGCCAGCGGTCTTCAGCGCTGAGCACTGCAATGTTCTCGAACACCATCTGCAGCAGCTGCAACAGGCTGGCGCGGATGGCGGCCTGCTCTTCGGTGGCAAACGACAGCCGGTAGGCAAAGTTGCCCAGCATGAGCTGTGCCGTGCTGATGGGCGGTGACGGGTCCTTGAGGAAGGTGATGAGCTGCTGCGCCATGTCGATGACGCGGGGATCGTCTTCGCCCAGGGCAGGCAGCGTGTTGTCGATCACGCGGGCGAGGGTCTGGGCAAACTCTTCCGGGATCACGCCAGCGGGCTGCGTCGTGCCTTCGGCCGCCTTGTCTGCAGCGGCTCCGGCCGCGGGGTTCAATCCCAGGTTGGCATAGCCGACCAGCACGCTCTGCAGGGCGGACCAGTCCTTTTGATTGACGGCGCGTTCAAACTGGCCGAGCAACCGCTTCTGGGCGGGTGTCTGCCCGGGCAGGATGCGCAGGATGTGGTGCAGCGGGCCGTCGGGGAACGGCTGGGCGCTGCGGGTACCTGCGATTTCGTCGTAGATCGCCAGATAGTTGTCGGGCGTAGGCGGCAAGCGGCGCGCAGCCAGTTGCTTCAATGTCTCGCGGGCGATTTCGGAAGGTGGTCGGTCGGCCATGTGCAGACAGCAAGATCGGAGCGAAAACGCGAGTGTGACACAGCGTTACGCACCGTGCGGCGCGGGTTGGCCCGGGGGGCACGCAGGCCTGCAGAGGGTGTGGGCGCCCTGCAAGCCGCGCACTGTCGGTCAGTTCACCATCACTAATTTGCCCATCACCCCGCGCGATCCCATGTGGGCATAGGCCGCCGGCAGCTCGGCCATGGGCATGGTGCGGTCGATCACGGGCTTGATCTTGCCCTGGGCATACCACCGGGCCAGCTCGGCCATCATGGCGGCGTTGGCGTTGGGTTCGCGCTTGGCAAAGTCGCCCCAGAACACGCCCACGATGGACGCGCCCTTGAGCAATGCCAGATTGAACGGCAGGGCGGGGATGGGGCCCGAAGCAAAGCCCACCACCAGGTAGCGGCCGCGCCAGGCAATGGAGCGGAAGGCTGGCTCGGCAAAGTCACCGCCCACCGGGTCATAGATCACGTCGGGGCCCTTGCCGTCGGTCAGGGCCTTGATGGCTTCGCGCAGGTTTTCCTTCGAATAATTGATGACTGCGTCGGCGCCGATGGAGGTGCACAGCGCGCATTTTTCGTCGCTGGAGGCGGCGGCAATCACCCGCGCGCCCATGGCTTTGGCAATCTGGATGGCGGCTGTTCCTACGCCGCCCGCTGCGCCCAGCACCAGCACTGTCTCGCCCGCCTTGAGCTGCGCCCGGTCGACCAGCGCGTGGTGGGAGGTGGCGTAGATCATGATGAATGCGGCCGCATCCACATGCGAGAAGCCTTCTGGCAAAGGCATGCACAGCGCAGCAGGCGCAAGGGTGTGCGTGCCAAAACCGCCCGTGCCCGACAGGCAGGCGACGTTCTGGCCCACCTGCAGGTGCTTGACGCCTTCGCCCACGGCAACCACCACGCCCGCATATTCGGAGCCGGGCACAAACGGCAGCGGCGGCTTCATCTGGTACTTGTTCTGTACGATCAGCAGGTCGGGGAAGTTCAGGCTGGCGGCCTTGATCTCGATAAGCACTTCGCCGGCCTTCGGGGTCGGGGTGGGCAGTTCTGTCCAGTTGAGTGCGTCGACACCCGTAGGGTCTGTGCAAAGCCAAGCGTGCATGGAAAAAGTCTCCTGTCTGTGGTGGTCGGCATGATAGGCGCGGCCCTCCGGCAGGCAATGTCCCACGGGCGACGACTGCGGCAGGGCGCACCTACAATCCGTTGCAACCTTCTGCATCACCCATGAAAATCCTGATCTCCAACGACGACGGTTTCCAGGCGCCCGGCATCGTGGCGCTGCATGACGCGCTTAAAACGCTGCCCGGCGTCGAGGTCGAGGTGGTCGCACCCGAGCACAACAACAGCGCCAAGTCAAACGCGCTCACGCTGCACTCGCCGCTGTATGTGCACAAGGCTGCCAACGGTTTTCGCTACGTGAATGGCACCCCGGCCGATTGCGTGCACATTGCACTGACGGGCCTGCTGGGCTACCGGCCCGACCTGGTGGTTTCGGGCATCAATAACGGCGCCAACATGGGTGACGACACCATCTATTCAGGCACCGTGGGCGCTGCGATGGAAGGCTACCTGTTTGGCATCCCCGCCATTGCGTTTTCGCAAGTGGACAAAGGCTGGGGAGAACTGGAGGCGGCTGCAGCCAAGGCACGCGAGATCGTGTCGCAGATGCATGCCCAGAGCCTCATCGGCGAAACCCCCTGGCTGCTGAATGTGAACATCCCCAACATGCCGCTCGCGGCCATGCAGCCCATCAAGCTGTGCCGCCTGGGGCGGCGCCATGCGGCAGAACGCGTGATCGTGCAGGAAAGCCCGCGCGGCGAGGCCATGTACTGGATCGGTGGCGCGGGTGCGGCCAAGGACGATGCCGAAGGCACTGATTTTCATGCCACGGCGCAGGGCCACGTGTCGATCACGCCGTTGAAGGTGGATCTGACCGACCACGACAACCTGGGGTACTGGGCCCAGACTGCGTCGGCCATTGCCTCGGGGGCGGTAGCCGCCCCGGCTGCTTAATGCAGCGACGCCCCGGCTTTCCTGCGCGCCTGCCGGGTGCTGGCGCCCCTGCACCCGCGCGGGCTTCCGGAGCGCTGGTCGTTGCGTCGGCCGCGCCGTCTGGTGTGGGGCTGGATTCTGCTGCGGTCCGCGCGCGCATGATCAGCAAGCTGGCGGCAGGCGGCATCACGTCGGCTGCGGTGCTGCAGGCCATGGCCGCGGTAGAGCGGCACCGTTTTGTGGACAGTGCGCTGGTGAACCAGGCGTACGAGGACACCAGTCTGCCCATCGGGCTGGCGCAGACAATTTCCAAGCCCAGCGTGGTGGCTCGCATGTGCGAATTACTGCTGGGCGCTGAATCGGCTCGGGCCCAGGGGCTGGGTCGTGTGCTGGAGATCGGTACCGGATGCGGCTACCAGGCGGCCGTGCTCAGCCACCTGGCCCGCGAGGTCTACACGGTGGAGCGCCTCCGAGCGCTGCACGACAAGGCACGCGACAACCTGCGGCCGTTTCGGCTGGCCAATGTGCATCTTCTGCTGGGTGACGGAATGATCGGTTATGCCAAGGGCGCGCCCTATGCAGCCATCATTTCAGCCGCCGGTGGTGAGGCTGTGCCCCAGGAGTGGTGCGACCAATTGGCCGTTGGCGGCCGGCTGGTGGCCCCCATGGCGGTCTCGGGCGGGCAGCAAATGTTGCTTGTGATCGACAAAACCCCGCACGGATTGAAACAAAACGTGCTCGAGCCCGTGCATTTTGTCCCCCTAAAATCGGGGATTGCCTAAAGGGGAAGAATGCTTATGTTCGTATCGCGTGGTCTTGTGGTCGGGTTGACTGTTGCACTGGCGGGCCTGGCGCTCACCGGCTGTGGCACCCGTCTGAACAGGGCACCAGTGGAAGATCGAGGCACATCCACCTCTGCAGCTCCGGCAGCGCCTGCGGCGTCGCACAGCGGCGAGGTCGTGGTCACACCCATCAAGCCCTTGCCCGGTGCCGAGAACGCCGGCAAGCCCGGCTACTACACCGTCAAGCAGGGGGATACCCTCATTCGCATCGGGCTCGAATCAGGCCAGAGCTGGAAAGACATCGCCCGGTGGAACAACCTGGAAAACGCCAACCTGATTGAGGTGGGGCAGGTTCTGCGCGTGCTACCCCCTGCGCCGCCATCGCAGGTGGTGGCTTCTGATACAGGTGTGGTAACGCGACCCGTGACCTCGTCGCCGGTTGCTGCCGGTGCCGCGTCGAGCCCTGCCAGCGCGCCCTTGCCCGCTGCTAGTGGCGCCAAGCCTGCTGCCTCCGCCGTGGCAGCGCCCGCTGCAGCGCCTGCTGCCGCGGGCGACGACGACCTGGGTTTCATCTGGCCGGCTTCGGGCTCGCTTATTGCCGGTTTTGACGAGGCCCGCAACAAGGGCTACGACATCGCAGGCAAGGCAGGCGACCCCGTGCTGGCCGCTGCTGACGGACGCGTGGTGTACGCGGGTGCCGGCCTTCGCGGGTACGGCAACCTGGTGATCCTCAAGCACAACAACACCTTCCTCACCGCTTATGCGCACAACCAGACGCTGCTCGTAAAGGAAGACCAGGCGGTGCGCAAGGGGCAGAAGATCGCCGAGATGGGCAGTACCGATGCAGACCGGGTGAAGCTGCATTTCGAGATCCGCCGCCAGGGCAAGCCGGTGGATCCATCGCGCTACCTGCCCGCACGTTGATCTCCAGGCCCGACCACCCGGAAGCGCCGCCCGAGGCGCTGTCCGAGCCGACTGCCCGCGCGCTGGAGGGCTGGGCCGAGGAAGAGTCCGAGGAGCCGGCAGACGCTGGCGCCAGTGAACTCCGTTCCATGACGATGGGGGAGGTCCAGCATGGGCAGCGGCTGGACCGCGCCCTGGCCGACCTCGTCCCCGAGCTGTCGCGCAGCTACCTGCAGCAGTTGATGGCACTGGGTTGCGTGACCCTGCAAGGCCGCCCTGCAACCAAGGCGTCTACCAAGGTCAAGGTGGGCGATCAGGTGACGCTGGAGATGCGGCCTACGCTGCAGAGCCAGGCGTTTTGTCCGGAAGCCATGGCGCTCGACATCGTCTACGAGGACGAGCATTTGTTGATTGTGAATAAGCCTGCCGGGCTGGTGGTGCACCCGGCTCCGGGAAACTGGAGCGGGACGCTGCTCAATGGGCTGCTGGCGCGTGACACCAAGGCCTTGCTGGTGCCGCGTGCTGGCATCGTGCACCGGCTGGATAAAGATACAAGCGGCCTGATGGTTGTGGCCCGTGATCGCGCGACCATGGATGCGCTGGTCGCCCTCATTGCGGCGCGCAAGGTGCAGCGCCAGTATGTTGCCCTGGCGCATGGCGCTTGGACGGGACAAAAGTCGGTGACGGTAGACGCACCGATCGGCCGTGACCCCAGGAACCGGCTGCGCATGGCGGTGGTGGACCTGGCGTCGCACGCGGGCAAGTCGGCCCGTACCGACGTGCTGCTGCTCGATGGTGCCGATCAGGGTTGCTGGGTGAAATGCACGCTGCACACTGGACGCACGCACCAGATCCGGGTGCACATGGCAACGCTTCGCCATCCGCTGGTGGGCGATACCCTGTACGGCGGGGCGCCGCTGGAAGGCATGCAGCGCCAGGCGCTTCACGCGTTCCGGCTTGCCTTTGATCATCCGGTCTCTGGCGCGCCCCTGGAGTTTTTTGCCCCGGTGCCCGCAGACATGCGCGGTGCGTTGGCTTCATGGGGCCTCAGCTACAATCCGGCATAACGGCCCGACAGGCCGCAGCCCGAAGACGGATTCCCGCCGGGCTCTCGCGCAGCGCTGCAGTTCTGCACCGCGCACCACTGATTGCACCTGCTGTTGACGTGACCCGCGTTGCGACGCGTGGCACTTTCCAGGAATCATTGAACCATGAACACGGTGGATGCCAAGAGGGTCCTCGAAACCGCGCTGATCTGCGCCCAGCAGCCCGTGCCCCTGCGAGAGCTGCGCGTGCTGTTCCGGGACGCCTTGGGTTCCGACACGATCAAGTTGCTCTTGCAGGATATTCAGCTCGAGTGGTCGCAGCGCGGTGTCGAACTGGTTCAGGTGGCCAGCGGCTGGCGCTTCCAGAGCCGGCCGGAGATGCGCGAGTACCTGGACCGGTTGCACCCTGAAAAGCCGCCCCGCTACTCGCGGGCCACGATGGAGACGCTGGCCATCATTGCTTACCGCCAGCCAGTCACCCGGGGGGACATTGAAGATATCCGGGGCGTCACGGTGAACAGTCTGATCATCAAGCAGCTCGAGGACCGCGGCTGGGTGGAGGTCATCGGGCATCGCGAAACGGTCGGGCGACCATCGCTGTTTGCCACCACGCGGCAGTTCCTGGACGACATGGGCCTGCAGTCGCTGGACCAGCTGCCGGTGCTGGACGACCCGTCAGGCAGTGCCAACGCGCTGGAGGCCATGGCAGCAGCCGCACAAGGCGTCATTGAGCCCGAGCCCGAGGCTGCGATTGCAGCCGCGGGCGACGATGTTCAGGGCGGTGCAATGGCTTCGTTGTCTGACGGGGCACTTTTTGAAAATGCGGAGACTGAGCTTCGCAACGACGATACGAACAGTGATACCCCAGGCGGTATCGAGGGAACTACTTGATGAACGATTCAGCCTCCGAAGCGACAGCAGGACAGTCGCAGCCCGCCGAAGTTGATGCAGCGCTGGTGCCAAAGAAGGCGCCGGCCAAACGCGCGCCGCGCAAGAAGGCGGAGCCAGTTCCGGACGTCGTCGATCAAACGGCCGAAAAGCCTTTGCACGCGGCTGCGGCGCAAGAGACGGCGAATGAAAAGGTGTCAGGTCCTGCTACTTCAGACGCGCTAGTGGTAGTGGGTGCTGAGGCAGCCCAGGCAGCCCCTGCTGTCGAAGCGGAGCGACAGCCGCGTACGCATGGGGATCGTGAACCGCGCGCTCAGGCGCGAGGTCGTGACGGCAGGACTGGTGCTCCGCGCCCGAGAGCCGATGGTGGCGCAAAGCGCGGGTCTTCGCCCGTTGTGGAGGGTTACCACTTCGAAGATGTGGTGTCAGGGCGGTTCGACGAGGATGAAACATCCCCCGAAGCTGTACCGGCAAAGCGCGTGCTCTTGCCGCAGGTCGAAACGCCCAAGCTGCACAAGGTACTTGCGCAGGCGGGTCTTGGTTCGCGGTTGGAGATGGAGCAGCTCATTCTGGAAGGGCGCATTTCGGTCAACAACGAACCCGCACACATCGGCCAGCGCATCCAGTTCGGTGACCAGGTCAAGGTCAACGGCAAGCCTATCCGTTACCGCATCGATCCCCCGCCGGCACGCGTGATCGCGTATCACAAACCTGTGGGCGAGGTGGTCACGCACGATGACCCGCAAAACCGACCGACGGTGTTTCGCAAGCTGCCCAGGCTGATGCAGGGCAAGTGGCAGTCGGTAGGGCGCCTTGACCTCAATACCGAAGGCTTGCTTCTGTTTACCAGTTCGGGCGAGCTGGCCAACAAGCTCATGCATCCACGCTTTGGCTTGGAGCGTGAGTACGCAGTGCGGGTGCTGGGCGCGCTGAGCAACGAAGAGAAGCAGCGGCTGCTTGACGGCGTACGGCTTGATGACGGCATGGCGTCGTTCGGCTCCATTGAGGACGGCGGCGGCGAGGGGTCGAATTGCTGGTATCGCGTTACGATTTCCGAAGGGCGTAATCGCGAAGTGCGCCGCATGCTGGAGGCCGTGGGCCACGCGGTCAGCCGTCTTATCCGCATCCGCTACGGCGCCATGATGTTGCCCCGCGGCCTGAAGCGTGGCGCATGGCTGGAGCTGGATGACAGTGATATCCGTGCGCTGGTACAGGCTGCCAGCGCAGGACGTGCGAATTCCGTCCCATCCGAAGCCGGTCAGGAAACCCGACAGGGCGCAGATGCTCGATCGGGAGGTCGTCAGGGCGATCGCGGGCGTGGTGGCCAGCGCTCGGCCGGTGACGGCTTCCGTCGCGATGGCGCCCCGGGGCAGCCGGGAGCAGCGCGTGGAAACAAGCCGCGCCGCGATGGCACGACCCAGGGGCAGGGCGCACGTGGCAAGGGTGCCGGTAACGCGGACAGGCAGCGGTCGAGCCAGCCGGACCCCATGAAGACCTCTGTCGGTTACATCGGGGTGGACAGCCTCACGCGACACCGTCAGGACGCCAAGAAGCGCCCGCCCGGCGGTCCGCGCCGCGGTGGCGGCCGCTGAGTGGGGCCATCGGCGCCCGGTTAGAATCAAAGGCTTTGCCTGCCGGGCAAACGAATTACAGCAACAACCATTGAGGAATCAACATGGCAATCGAACGCACTCTCTCCATCATCAAGCCTGACGCAGTGGCCAAGAACGTCATCGGCCAGATCTATGCCCGTTTTGAAGCTGCCGGCCTGAAGGTTGTGGCTGCGCGCATGGCTCACCTGTCGCGCCTGGAAGCTGAGCAGTTCTACGCAGTGCACAAAGAGCGTCCTTTCTTCAAGGATCTCGTGGATTTCATGATTTCCGGCCCGGTGATGATCCAGGCGCTGGAAGGTGAAAACGCGATCCTGAAGAACCGTGAGCTGATGGGCGCCACTGATCCCAAGAAGGCTGAAGCCGGCACGATCCGCGCTGACTTCGCTGACAGCATTGACGCCAACGCTGTGCACGGCTCCGACGCCGCAGAAACCGCCCAGGCAGAAGTCGCATTCTTCTTCCCTGGCATGAACGTCTACTCGCGTTGAGATGACTTACCCCCTGCTCACGCCGGCCTCGTTGAGGATGCCTGAGTCGCAGGGGGTGCCCGCGCGGCAGATCCCGGGGTCATTCTGATGACCGCGACGAATCTTCTGGAATTTGATCTCGACGGCCTCGCAGCCTTTTGCGAGCGGCTGGGCGAGAAGCGCTTCCGAGCCACGCAGCTTTTTCGCTGGATTCATCAGCGGGGTGCCAGCGACTTCGATGCAATGAGCGACCTCGCCAAGAGCTTGCGTGAGAAGCTCAAGGGCTGTGCGCATGTGCAGGCTCTGCCGGTGGTCTCGGAACATGTTTCTTCGGACGGCACGGTGAAGTGGCTGTTCGATGTGGGCGATGGAAATGCGGTCGAATCGGTGTTCATCCCCGAGGACGATAGAGGCACCCTGTGCATCTCCTCGCAGGCCGGCTGTGCCGTGGGCTGTCGGTTTTGCTCTACGGGGCACCAGGGCTTCAGCCGCAATCTGACCACGGGCGAGATCATTGCCCAGCTCTGGTTCGCAGAGCACTCGCTGCGCAAACGTCTCCAGTTGGACGAGCGAGTTATTTCCAACGTGGTCATGATGGGAATGGGCGAGCCGCTGCAGAACTACTCGGCGCTCGTGCCGGCCCTCAAGGCGATGCTTGACGACCATGGCTACGGCCTGTCGCGCAGGCGGGTGACCGTCTCTACTTCGGGCGTAGTCCCGATGATCGACCGTCTTGGCGACGACTGTCCGGTGGCGCTGGCGGTGTCGCTGCATGCGCCGAATGATCCGCTGCGGGACAACCTGGTTCCTCTGAACCGCAAGTACCCTCTGGCCGAACTGTTGGAGGCCTGCAACCGGTATCTGGAGCACGCGCCGCGGGATTTCATCACGTTTGAATACTGCATGCTGGACGGCGTCAACGATCAGCCAGAGCATGCCGAGGAACTGATCAGGCTCGTAAAACCTGGAGGGCGTACTGGCGTGCGCTGCAAGTTCAACCTCATCCCTTTCAATCCCTTCCCTGCGTCGGGTCTGCTGCGTTCGCCTCAAAATCGCGTTCTCGCCTTTGCCAAGATGCTCGGCGACGCCGGTATCGTGACGACGGTTCGAAAGACCCGAGGCGACGACATTGACGCTGCCTGCGGCCAGCTTGCAGGGGACGTGAAAGACAGGACGCGAGCCGCGGAACGCATGGCAAAGCAGCGGACAATCCCCCTCAAGCCGATCTTCTGAGCTTCGGGGCTGGCGGCAAAAACAAGGAGACACCACATGGCAGGTTTGATCGATAGCTGGCGGCATGCGGGCCGTTGCGCGCTCATGGCATGTGGTCTCGTTGTAGCGAGTGCCGCACTGCAAGGCTGTGCAACTTCTGGCAGCAGCACTTCCGTGGACCGGGATGCCGATGCAGGTTTGATAACCCCGTCAGATGAGCCTGAATCCCGGCGGCGGGCCCGCATTCGCCTCGAGCTGGCTGCCAATTATTTTGAGAACGGCCAGACGGCGGTGGCGTTGGATGAAGTGAAGCAGGCGTTGGCGTCTGATCCGACTTACGCGGATGCATTCAACCTGCGCGGACTCATCTACATGCGGGTCAATGATTTCGGCCAGGCGGAGGAGAGCTTCAGGCGGTCGCTGGCGCTCAAGTCTGGCGACTCGAACGTGCTTCACAATTACGGATGGTTGCTCTGTCAGCAAAAAAAGTACGCAGATGCAGACCAGCAATTCGTGAAAGCGCTGGCTAACCCGGCCTACGGCGCAAGAGCCAAGACACTCATGGCACGGGGTCTTTGCCAGTCCGGAGCGGGCCACTTTGCAGAGGCGGAGCAGTCGCTGACCAGGGCCTACGAACTCGATGCTGCCAATCCAGTGGTGGCCTACCATATGGCGGCCCTGCTGCTGCGGCGCAGCGAGCTTTCGCGTGCCCAGTTTTATATTCGGCGCCTGAACAACAGTCAGTTCGCCAATTCGGAATCCCTGTGGCTGGGAATCAAGGTGGAGCGCGCGCTGGGTGATACGGTCGCCATGCGTCAACTTGCCGACCAGCTGCGTCGGCGTTTTCCCGAGTCGCGCGAGATGGGCGCATACGAGCGTGGAGCTTTCAATGAGTGAGGCGGTGGAGTCGGTCGTAATGACTGCGGGGGGAATGCTCAGGCAAGCCCGACAGGCGAGTGGACTGCATATTGCAGCCTTGGCTGTCGCGCTGAAAGTGCCGGTGAGCAAGCTGGAAGCGCTGGAGTCTGATGACTATGACGCGTTGCCCGATACCGTATTTGTCCGGGCTCTGGCATCAAGTATTTGTCGGACACTCAAAATCGATCCGGCACAAGTGTTGTCGCTGCTGCCGCAGAGCAAGAGCCCAAGCCTTGCCAGTGATAGTGCCGGGCTCAACGCTCCGGTGAAAGGCACAAGCGTTCGTACAGCAGGTTCGGGTGTTGGTGGCGCAGCTATTCCGCGGTCCGTAGTGATGGTGGTGGGCGCGCTTTTGCTGGGTGCCTTGGCTGTGCTCTATTTCCCTCGGGGTCGAGTCCCGGCTATACCTGATGTGGCCGGACTGCAGTCGTCGCCGCCGCCACCCGATTCGCAAAGCGCAGAAACGGCAGCGATGCCTGTCAACCCGGTAGCAACCGCAGGCGAGTCGGCCCTTACGACGACTGTTCCTCCCTCGACCCCGGTGGATGCGCCGGCAGCCCAGGGGAATGCCGCGGCTGCGTTGGTTTTGCCCGCTGCCTCTGCCACGCCCGCTGCCTCTGCCACGCCCGCCGCCGCTGCTGCGCCCGCCGCCGCCGCGACGAGTGCTCCCCTGGCGTCCAATGGTTCAGTTGGCCCACTCACCTTGCGTGCCCGTGCAGAGTCATGGGTCCAGGTTCGCGATGCCACCGGGGCGCTGGCCTTGCAACGCAAGTTGTCTGCCGGTGAGACTGTGGATGTTTCCGGTCCGCTGCCGATGGCTGTGGTGGTGGGGCGGGCAGATGCCACGGACGTGTTCGTGGGTGGCAAAGCCTTTGATCTGGTACCGGTATCGCGTGAAAACGTGGCGCGTTTCGAGGTGAAATAAGTGGAAATCCAAGACCACAGCGGTGCACCAATCGCCATTTCGTCCCCGCTGCCGAGGCGCTCGCGTCAAGCGAAAGTAGTTTGGGGATCGCGGATCGTGACTGTGGGCGGTGACGCTCCTGTTCGGGTTCAGTCGATGACCAATACCGATACGGTGGACGCCATCGCAACGGCGATTCAGGTCAAGGAGCTTGCGCAGGCCGGGTCCGAATTCGTCCGGATCACCGTCAACACGCCAGAAGCAGCGGCGGCGGTGCCCTACATCCGGGAGCAACTTGACCGGATGGGCGAGACCGTGCCATTGGTGGGGGACTTTCATTACAACGGCCACCGCCTTCTGACGGACTTCCCAGACTGCGCGCAGGCGCTGTCCAAGTACCGCATCAATCCAGGCAACGTGGGCAAAGGCGACAAACGCGACCGCCAGTTTGGCCAGATGATTGATGCGGCGATGCGCTGGAACAAGGTCGTACGGATCGGCGTGAACTGGGGCAGCCTCGACCAGGAGCTGCTTGCTGAGCTGATGGATGCGAACAGCAGACGCGCAGCGCCCTGGGATGCCCGCCAGGTTATGTACGAGGCGCTCATCACCTCAGCGATCGAGTCTGCGCGTCGTGCCGAGGGCATGGGCCTTGATGGCAACCAGATCATCCTTTCCTGCAAGGTCAGTGGTGTGCAGGATCTGATCTCTGTCTATAGGGAACTGGCGCGGCGCTGTGACTACGCACTGCACCTGGGGCTGACCGAGGCTGGAATGGGGACAAAGGGTACAGTCGCTTCTGCTGCAGCGCTGTCGGTTTTGTTGCAGGAGGGCATCGGTGACACGATCCGTGTTTCGCTGACGCCCCAGCCAGGCGAAGCCCGGACGCAGGAGGTGGTCGTTGCGTCAGAGATACTGCAGTCGCTAGGCCTGCGCGTTTTTGTACCCAGCGTCACCGCGTGCCCGGGTTGCGGGCGAACGACCAGCACCACCTTCCAGGAGATGGCCAAGCAGATTGATGACTTTTTGCGTGCGCAGATGCCTGTCTGGCGTGTGCGATATCCAGGAGTCGAGACTTTGCGCGTGGCCGTGATGGGGTGCATCGTTAACGGGCCGGGCGAAAGCAAACATGCCGATATTGGTATCAGTCTTCCCGGTACCGGAGAGGCGCCCGCAGCGCCTGTATTCATTGACGGTGAGAAAGCGATGACCTTGCGTGGCGATCGCATCGCAGAAGAATTTCACCAGCTTGTTGAGCAGTATGTCGAGCGACGCTTCGGTGCGCTACGTACATCCGAGCCAACGCCGTAATCTCGGACCTCGTTTTGCCGTGGTCTGTTGTGCACCACGGAAGACCTCCGCAATCACCATGCAGGAACGTAACACTTGTGAGCAACGATAAGAGCACTCCCTTCCAAAAGGCGGGCAAGCTGACAGCCGTGAAAGGCATGAACGACATTCTTCCGCCGGAGTCCGCGCGGTGGGAGTGGCTTGAGGATAAGGTCCGCCGTCTGATGGCGCAGTATGCATACCGCAATATTCGTACGCCGATCGTAGAACCCACCGCGCTTTTCGTCCGCGGCCTTGGGGAGGTGACAGACATCGTCGAAAAGGAAATGTATTCCTTCGAGGACCGGCTCAACGGTGAACACTTGACACTTCGCCCGGAGTCGACCGCGGGAGTGGTGCGCGCAGTGGTGGAGCATTCCATGCTCTACGAGGGCGGTAAGCGCCTTTACTACATGGGGCCCATGTTCAGGCACGAGCGGCCACAGCGCGGACGGTACAGGCAATTTCATCAGATAGGTGCAGAGGCGCTTGGTTTTCCTGGCCCTGAAGTGGACGCCGAACTCATCCTGCTCGCTGACGCCCTGTGGCGGGAGCTGGGTCTTAAGGGTGTGCGTCTGGAACTCAACAGTCTGGGAGAGCCCCATGAGCGCATGGCTCATCGTGAAGCACTGATCGCTTATCTTGAGCAACATGCCGATGAACTGGACGATGATGCACGTCGGCGGTTGCATAGCAATCCGCTGCGTATTCTGGACACCAAGAACCCGGCTATGCAGGCGATTGTTGATGCCGCCCCGCGCCTTGTTGATTTCCTCGGGCCTGAATCGATTGCACATTTTGATGGCGTGAAAGCCATCTTGACAGCAAATGGTGTGCAGTGGAGCTTCAATCCCAGGCTTGTCCGAGGGATGGATTACTACAACCTCACTGTCTTTGAGTTCGTGACGGATCAACTCGGGTCACAGGGCACCATTTGCGGAGGCGGGCGGTATGACTACCTGATCGAGCAGGTCGGCGGCAAGCCGGCTCCAGCAGTCGGATGGGCGCTTGGTGTTGAGCGAGTACTTGAGTTGCTCAAGGAGCAGGCCAGCGATGAACCGCGGGTGTGTGCTGATGTTTATGCCGTCATACCTTCTTCCGCTGTGGTGCCGGCTGCAATGAAAGTGATTGAGCAACTGCGTCGCGCGGGCATTTCTGTGCAAATGCATGCTGCGGCTGCCGGCGTGGAGGGCATGGGCAGCATGAAATCGCAGTTCAAGAAGGCGGATGCCAGCGGTGCAATTCGCGCCCTGATCTTCGGCGACGACGAGTTGTCGCGAGGGATGGTTACGGTCAAGGCATTGCGGGACGGCGCGGGCGCCCAATCCGAACATCCATTGGCTTCCATCGATCAATGGGCGCCAACCCTACAATCCAACGGATAAGCACAGGTTATTTCATGGCAAAACATCTAGATCTCGAAGAACAGGAACAGCTTGACCAGCTCAAGCATTTTTGGAACACCTGGGGCACGCTCATCAGTTGCGTAGTCATCGTAGTTGCCGGGTCCGTGGCGGCTTGGAATGGCTACCAGTTCTGGCAAAACCGCCAGGCCAGTCAGGCGGCGGCGCTCTTCGAATCTGTGGATGTTGCAGTGCGCGGTGGTGACCAGGCGCGCATGGCTCAGGCTTTTGGCGATATCCGAGACAAGTATGCCGGGACCGCGCAGGCTGCACAGGCTGGTCTTGCGGTCGCCAAGGCCATGGTGGATGCAGGCAACCTTGACGGCGCGAAAGAGGCATTGACCTGGGTCGGCATGAATGCTCGCGATGAGGGCCTCAAGGCGATCGCAAGGTTGAGGCTCGCGGGTCTGTTGCTGGATCAGAAGAATTTTGACGAAGCGCTGAAGCAGCTTTCTGCCAGCGCTCCGCTTGAGTTTGAGGCCGTGTTTGCAGATCGCCGTGGTGACATCCTGATGCTTCAGGACAAGCGAGCAGAAGCGATTGCTGAGTACACGAAAGCGTACAAGACCATGGACGAAAAGGTTGAATATCGTCGGCTCGTGGAAATCAAGCTGGGAGCGCTGGGCGTGTCGCCGCAAGCGTCCGTCTTGGAGAAGGTCTCTTCTGTCCAGGGAGTGCGATAAGCATGGCGATACGGC
Organism: Acidovorax sp. BL-A-41-H1; assembly: GCF_051942715.1. Taxonomy (NCBI): domain Bacteria; kingdom Pseudomonadati; phylum Pseudomonadota; class Betaproteobacteria; order Burkholderiales; family Comamonadaceae; genus Acidovorax; species Acidovorax sp. BL-A-41-H1. The sequence continues at coordinate 1,781,488 of NZ_JBPVJQ010000003.1, forward strand.
GTTTTGGAGTGCAAATGGTGTGTCGATCGGTCTTGCTGCGGTCGGTGGCCGCTGCAGTGCTCGTTGCGTCGGTGTCTGCGTGCTCGCTCTGGGGCGGGCGCGCCGCAAAACCGGTTGCCGCGGAACTCGGGCCCAACGTGGCTGTACTTGGCGTACGTCAGGCGTGGACGGCGCGGGTGGGCAAGATCGAGTTGCCGCTCGAGCTCCACGTGAATGGCAACGTTGTCACCCTTGCGTCATCGGATGGGGTCGTTGCAGCTTTGGATGCAAAGACGGGGAGTGATGTATGGCGTGCGATGCTGGGCGAACCATTGTCGACCGGCCCGGGGAGTGATGGCAAGACCGCTGCGGTGGTGACTCGCGCCAATGCGTTGGTCGCGCTCGAATCGGGCAGGGAAAAATGGCGTCAGCAGCTTCCAGCGCAGGTATTCACGCCGCCTCTTGTGGCTGGAGGGCGTGTCTTTGTGCTGTCCTCCGATCGCTCTGTGGCTGCCTATGACGGAGCCACAGGTCGCCGTCTTTGGACTCAGCAACGCCCGGGGGAGCCGCTTGTGCTTCGGCAGGCGGGTGTCCTCTTGGCGTTGGGGGATACGCTGGTAGTGGGGCTTTCGGGCCGTATGGTCGGGATGAATCCCAATACGGGCGTCACGCAGTGGGAGCTCCCGCTTGCGTCGCCACGCGGTACCAATGATGTCGAACGTCTGGTGGAGCTGGTGGGGCGCGTCAGCCGCGTTGGCGATAGTGTTTGCGCGCGCGCGTTCCAGGCATCCGTGGGATGTGTCAACACTGCGCGTGGTGCCGTCGCGTGGACCCAGGTAGCCAGTGGCTCGGAAGGTATCCACGGCGACGACCGTGCCGTGTTCGGCACGGAAGGCAATGGTGTGGTAACGGCCTGGAGCAGGGTGGATGGATCGCGTCTGTGGTCCATGGACCGCTACAAGCATCGCAAGCTGACGGCTCCGCTGCTCCTGGGGCGTTCAATCGTTTTTGGTGACGATTCAGGAACGGTACACCTCGTGTCGCGTGATGATGGCGCGCCTCTGAATCGCATCTCGACCGATGGATCTGGCATTGCCGCTGCACCCGCAGTGGCGTCGGATACGTTGGTGGTTGTTTCTCGTAATGGCAGTGTCTACGGATTCCGTCCTGATTGATCGGTTGGTTATCCAATGAAGCCAGTTATCGCACTCGTGGGGCGTCCCAACGTCGGGAAATCCACGCTTTTCAATCGCCTGACCAAATCACGCGATGCCATCGTTGCCGACTTTGCAGGGTTGACTCGAGACCGCCATTACGGCAACGGGAAGCAGGGCAAGCACGAGTACATCGTGATTGATACCGGGGGGTTCGAGCCAGATGCGTCGAGCGGCATCTACCGCGAGATGGCCAAGCAGACGCAGCAGGCGGTTGCAGAGGCTGATGTCGTAGTTTTTGTGGTCGACGCACGGGCTGGCGTATCTGCGCAGGACCACGACATTGCCAACTATCTGCGTCGGCTAGGCAAACCCTGCGTGCTGGTTGCCAACAAGGCAGAGGGCATGATTGAAGGTGTTCAGCTTGCCGAGTTCTACGAACTGGGACTGGGAGCCGTGTATCCGGTCTCGGCGGCGCATGGGCAGGGTATTCGCGGGCTGGTCGATGTTGCGCTTGAGCCTCTTCATTTGCCAGACCCTGACGAAGAGAACACTTCTGTCGACAAAAGCGTTATCAAGCTGGCCGTGGCGGGCAGACCCAACGTTGGAAAGTCAACGTTGATCAACACGTGGCTGGGCGAGGAGCGCCTGGTTGCCTTCGATATGCCCGGGACCACGCGCGATGCAATCACCGTGCCTTTTGAGCGTGATGGGCAGCGATTCGAGCTTGTAGACACTGCCGGCCTGCGGCGCAAAGGCAAAGTGTTTGAGGCTATCGAAAAATTTTCGGTGGTCAAGACACTCCAGGCGATCGAGTCGGCCAACGTGGTCTTGTTACTGCTGGATGCTACCCAAGGGGTCACTGATCAGGATGCGCACATCGCAGGTTACATCCTGGAGAGTGGTCGGGCGGTCGTCGTAGCTGTAAACAAGTGGGACGCGGTGGACGAATACCAGCGCCAATTGCTTGAGCGTTCTATCGAGACGCGACTTGCTTTTCTGAAGTTCGCTTCCATGCACTTCATCTCTGCCAAGAAGCGACAGGGGCTCGGTCCTTTGTGGAGTTCCATTGCCCAAGCCCACCGTGCGGCCACGTGCAAGATGTCGACTCCCGTGTTGACGAGGCTTTTGCTGGAAGCCGTGCAGTTTCAAAGTCCGAAGAGGGCAGGCATGTTCCGCCCAAAGCTGCGCTATGCCCATCAGGGTGGCATGAACCCGCCGGTGATCATCGTCCACGGTAATTCTCTAGAACACGTGACAGAAGCCTACAAACGATTTCTCGAAGGTCGTTTTCGGAAAGAGTTTGACTTGGTAGGGACACCGCTTCGGATACAAATGAAAACGTCGAGCAACCCCTTCGCTGAAAAAGACAGCGATTAGGCTCAAAGTCGCGCGTCCGGCAGGGACATCGTCCAGTTCAGCGAAGAGCGTAGATCGCTGTGGTAAGGTGACGTTTTACAACAACATTCTGAACACGGAGCATATCGTGAGCAATAAAGGCCAGCTTTTGCAAGACCCCTTCCTGAACGCTCTTCGTCGGGAGCACGTTCCAGTTTCCATCTACCTAGTCAATGGCATCAAGCTTCAAGGGCAAATTGAGTCGTTTGACCAATACGTGGTTTTGCTTCGCAACACCGTGACCCAGATGGTCTACAAACATGCGATTTCCACAATTGTTCCAGGTCGTGCGGTGAATTTCGCGACGACTGACAGTTCGGAAGCCGAAGGCGGCGGCGCTTAGGTGGCGCCGTTGTCTTGGGCAATTGACGGGCTGCCTCGTTCGGTATTGGGGGCTTCCCGATGAATGTCCCGGGGCCAGGTACGGCGCCAGTGCTGCTAGTGGGCGTCGACTTTGGCGCCTCCCATTTTGACGGGGATCTGGAAGAATTGGGTTTGTTAGCTGCAACGGCTGGCATGCACCCTGTAGCCCGACTCACCTGCAAGCGCAAGGCCCCTGATGCAGCGTTGTTTGTGGGCAGTGGGAAAGCAGATGAGATCCGCACACTTGCTCACATGCACGGGGCGACCGAAGTGCTTTTCGATCAATCGCTCAGTCCGGCTCAGCAGCGCAACTTGGAGCGCCATCTTGAACTCCCTGTCAACGACAGGACGCTGCTCATTCTTGAGATATTCGCACAAAGGGCGCGTAGCCACGAGGGCAAGTTGCAGGTCGAGCTTGCTAGGCTGCAGTATCTTAGTACGCGCCTCGTGCGTCGCTGGTCTCACCTTGAGCGCCAGACGGGCGGTATTGGAGCGCGAGGCGGCCCTGGGGAAAAGCAGATTGAACTGGACCGTCGGATGATTGGTGAAGCAATCAAACGCACCCGTGAACGATTGGTCAAGGTCAAGCGTCAGCGCTCGACTCAGCGTCGGCAGCGAGATAGACGTGAGACGTTCAATATTTCCTTGGTCGGTTATACGAATGCAGGCAAGTCGACACTCTTCAACGCGCTTGTGAAAGCACAGGCTTATACGGCTGACCAGCTGTTTGCCACCTTGGATACGACCACGCGTCAGCTATATCTCGCTGGTGCGGGAAGATCGGTTTCGTTGTCGGATACGGTGGGGTTCATTCGTGACCTGCCACACGGTTTGGTGGATGCGTTTCAGGCAACGTTACAGGAGGCCGTCGATGCAGACCTGTTGCTACACGTGGTTGATGCATCCAATCAGGCATTCCCTGAGCAGATGGCGCAGGTAATGCGGGTCTTGCACGAGATAGGGGCGGCAGATGTCCCGCAGCTGTTGGTATTCAACAAGATTGATTCGCTTGAATTGAGCCAGCGTCCTCTCAAGCCGCTTGATGAGTTTGACGTTGATGGCAATCCGACGCCGCGCGTTTTTGTCAGCGCTCGTTCGGGCGCAGGTTTGGATGTACTGAGAAATGTATTGTCTGGCCGGGCTTTGATGTCGGCTACCAGCATGCCCCCATCCCAAGAGACTGAATTGGCTGCCGACGAGCCTTGATTAGGCACAATGGTAGCCTCCAGACGCAGATAGAAAACCAGAGAATCGCGCATGAATCTTCCATACAGTTTCCCACGTCTGGCGTTGCTCCCAGCGCGTATTCGGGGCATGTTCAACCTGAATGATCCCCGCTGGGGACGCGGTGACGAAAAGTCCGAGGACGATTCCAAGACCGACCCCCGTCCTACAGGACCTGTAGGAGGTCAGCGTGGGACCGAGCAGAGGCCCAACAACGGAGGGCAGCCGCCTGACCTCGACGAACTGTGGCGAGATCTAAATCGCAAGCTGGGTGGGCTTTTTGGTACCAAGGGCGGTGGTGGAGGAGGTCGTAACGGGCCAGGCGGCGGCAACTCGGGTGGCGGGTTTCAGCCTGACATGAAAAGCGCAGGGCTTGGTATTGGTGTGATAGCTGGTATCGCGTTCCTGATCTGGATGGGCACTGGATTTTTCATCGTTCAGGAAGGCCAGCAGGCTGTCATCACTCAGTTCGGTAAATATAAAAGCACTGTGGGCGCCGGCTTTAATTGGCGCTTGCCGTATCCGATCGAACGTCATGAGCTCGTATTCGTAACGCAGATCCGTTCTGCTGACGTGGGGCGTGATACGGTGATCAAGAGTACGGGTCTCCGTGAATCAGCCATGCTCACCGAAGACGAGAACATCGTCGAGATCAAGTTTGCTGTTCAGTACCGGCTCAATGACGCGCGAGCCTGGCTTTTTGAGAGCAAGAACCCATCGGCGGCAGTTGTTCAGGCAGCAGAGACCGCCGTTCGGGAGGTCGTCGGAAAAATGCGCATGGACACGGCCCTTGCCGAAGAGCGTGACCAGATTGCCCCTCGTGTACGTGCTTTGATGCAGACCATCCTGGATCGCTACAAGGTAGGCGTCGAGGTGGTCGGTATCAATCTGCAACAGGGCGGGGTGCGTCCGCCGGAGCAGGTTCAGGCTTCCTTCGATGATGTGCTGAAGGCTGGGCAAGAGCGTGAGCGTGCCAAGAATGAGGCTCAGGCCTATGCGAACGACGTGATTCCGCGTGCAGTTGGCTCAGCCGCGCGGCTGAATGAGGAGGCTGCGGCCTACAAGGCCCGGATCGTTGCGCAGGCGCAGGGTGATGCGCAGCGGTTTTCCTCGATTCTTGCCGAATACCAGCGGGCGCCGCAGGTGACGAGGGATCGTATGTATGTGGACGCCATGCAGCAAATATATGGCAATGTGACCAAGGTTTTGGTGGAGTCTCGACAGGGTTCAAACCTGCTGTATCTGCCCTTGGACAAAATTATGCAAAGCGCCGTTGCCGGCACCCCCACTGATGCTGCGGGCTCGAGCTTAGGAGTGAGTGGAGGTCCCACGATCGCCCTCCCTGCACCCCCGATACCCAATGATTCCCGTGCGCGCGACAGCAGCCGGACCCGTGACCGTGAGTCGCGATAGGAGCTACTTGTGAACAGACTTGGATTTATCGCGACCACCTTCCTGGTGGCCCTCGCCCTCATGAGCTCGATGCTCTTTGTTGTCGACCAGCGTCAGTTTGGGGTGTTGTATGCACTCGGCCAGATCAAGGAAGTCATCACCGAGCCTGGTTTGAACTTCAAGCTCCCGCCGCCTTTTCAAAACGTTTCCTACATCGATAAGCGTCTGCTGACGCTCGACAGCAGCGATACGGAGCCAATGCTGACCGCAGAAAAGCAGCGCGTCGTGATTGACTGGTATGTACGGTGGCGGATTTCGGAACCCACTGAATACATTCGCAACGTCGGCCTGGATGAGAGCGCCGGTGCAATGCAACTTAACCGGGTCGTTCGTAATGCGTTTCAGGGAGAGATCAATAAGCGTACCGTAAATGAGCTGCTTTCCGCGAAGCGCGAAGCCTTGATGGCTGACGTCAAGCGTGAGGTGCTCGAAACCGTGCGCGGTGAGAAACCGTGGGGCGTTGATGTGGTTGATGTGCGGATTACGCGAGTGGACTACGTCGAATCGATCACTGAATCTGTCTACCGCCGGATGGAAGCTGAGCGCAAGCGTGTGGCGAACGAGCTCCGTTCTACGGGCGCGGCAGAGGGCGAGAAGATTCGGGCCGATGCAGACCGCCAGCGCGAAATCACTATTGCCAACGCATATCGCGACGCGCAAAAGCTCAAGGGTGAGGGTGATGCTGAGGCGGCCAGGATTTACGCGGAGGCGTTTGGTAAGGACCCTCAGTTTGCGCAGTTCTACCGTAGCCTTGAAGCCTACAAGACGACCTTTAGCAAGAAGGGGGATGTCATGGTGGTGGATCCTTCGACATCCGAGTTCTTTAAGACTTTTCGGGGCGCCGCTCCTTCTGGTGGGAACTCCGCCGCCGCCGTTCGCAAGTAACTGAGCGCTCTATCCGACCCGTCTCGGGTCGGATTGTTGCCCTATAGTTCGAGAGGTTGTTGTGCTGCACAGCAGCGCCGCCGCCTTAGCACATGGGGTCGTCCTCTTGCTCGGAGCGGGTTGGGCTGGCCGCCTGTAACCTAGCGCGTGTGCGCTCGGCGCTCCCGCAGCTACTGCCGGCTACCGGTAGAATCGCGGTTTTAACAGCTCCCCATTTCTCATGTCCGCTTGGGTCCTTCCGGATCACATTGCCGATGTGCTTCCTTCTGAAGCAAGGCACATCGAAGAATTGCGCCGCGGGCTGCTAGACACAGCCCGCTGTTATGGCTATGAACTCGTCATGCCTCCGCTGCTTGAACATCTGGAGTCGTTGCTGACGGGTACGGGTGAAGCGTTGGATCTGCAGACCTTCAAGCTGGTCGATCAGCTTTCTGGCAGATCTATGGGGTTGCGTGCTGATACGACGCCTCAGGTTGCACGCATTGACGCTCATCTGCTCAATCGCAAAGGTGTTACCCGGCTTTGTTATTGCGGCCCTGTTTTACATGCCCGCCCCGACCGACCACATGCGACCAGGGAGCCTCTTCAGTTTGGTGCAGAGATATACGGGCATTCCGGGTTGGAGGCAGACCTAGAGGCCCTGCAGCTGGCACGTGAGTGTCTGGGTATCGCCGGCGTTTATGAAACCACGATTGATCTTGCAGACGTTCGCATTGTTCGTGCGCTGCTTGAGGAGGTGGTTCTTCCGGCTAGTCATATTGCAAGTATCCACAGCGCGCTGGCCGCCAAGGACACCGCTGCGCTAACCGAGCTGGCCAAGGAGTTTCCTCGCCATTCCAGGGAGGCGCTTTTGGCGCTACCCCAGCTTTATGGCGATGTTTCTGTGCTCGACGAAGCGCAGAAAGTTTTGAAAGATATCCCTGGCGTCGAGGTCGTACTGTCGAATCTAAGGTGGCTCGCGTCTCGCCTTGAAGGTGCGACGGTCAGTTTCGATCTGGCGGATCTGCGTGGTTACGCGTACTACAGCGGCGCTCGCTTTGCGATCTATGCACCGGGCGCTAGTGACGCTTTGGTGCGGGGCGGAAGGTATGACGAGGTAGGTGCTGTTTTTGGGCGCAATCGTCCTGCGGCTGGTTTCAGCCTCGATATCAAGCAGCTGGTATCTGTTGTTGCGCCGAGGGCGTTACGCGCGGCCATTCGGGCGCCATGGGGCGAAGACGCTGGTACAAGTGCCGCAATTGCCGTATTGCGTAAATCCGGGGAGACCGTTGTGTGTGTGCTTCCTGGAAGGGAAAGCGAAGTGGACGAATTCTGCTACGACCGCGAACTTGTTTGTAAGGCCGGCCAATGGGTGGTCCAGCCAATCGATTGTTTTGAAAACTGAATTGGGTTTGAGATGAAAGCAACCAAAGGTCGCAACGTTGTTGTGGTGGGCACGCAGTGGGGCGATGAAGGCAAAGGCAAGCTTGTCGACTGGCTGACCGAAAGTGCGCAAGGTGTTGTGCGGTTTCAAGGTGGTCACAACGCTGGTCATACGCTCGTTATCAATGGCGTGAAGACGGCCTTGCATCTCATACCGAGCGGGATCATGCGTCCCGGGGTGAAGTGTTACATCGGGAACGGCGTGGTTCTGTCTGCCGCCAAGCTGTTTGAGGAAATCGAAGGCTTGGAGAAGGCGGGCGTGGAGGTGCGTTCACGTCTTCGTATCAGTGAGGCGTGTCCTCTGATCCTGCCTTTTCATGCAGCGATCGATGTGGCGCGGGAGGCCGCACGCGAGCAGGGCGGCACCGAGAAGATTGGTACCACCGGTCGAGGTATTGGTCCAGCATATGAGGACAAGATCGCGCGTCGTGCGTTGCGTGTTCAGGATCTCAAGTATCCAGACCGCTTTGCGGCAAAGCTGAAAGAGCTGCTGGACCTGCACAACCACGTCCTGACTACGTACCTGAATTCCGGCGCGTTCCTTTTTGGCGATGCGCTTCGCCCCTACATCGTTGAAGGGCGGGTGCAATTCGAGGCAGTGTACTCGGAGGCAATGCGTCACGCGGAGCTGCTCAAGCCAATGATGGCTGATGTATCGCGGGAGTTGAATGAGGCAAATGCAGCGGGAGCTAATCTGCTGTTCGAAGGCGCGCAGGGCACCTTGCTGGATGTCGATCATGGTACGTACCCTTATGTGACTTCTAGCAACTGTGTGGCGGGCAATGCGGCTGCAGGTGCAGGCGTTGGGCCCGGAATGCTTCACTACGTACTCGGCATCACAAAGGCTTACTGTACGCGGGTAGGCGGTGGCCCGTTTCCGACAGAGCTTGATTGGGAAAGCCCCGGCACTCCGGGTTATCACATGAGTACCGTGGGGGCCGAAAAGGGCGTGACCACTGGCAGAAGTCGTCGCTGCGGATGGTTTGATGCAGCTTTGCTCAAACGTAGTGCTCAGGTGAACGGCCTTTCGGGCCTGTGCATCACCAAATTGGACGTGCTTGACGGTCTTCAAGAACTGTTGCTCTGCACGGGTTACGAGCTGGATGGCGAACGCATTGATCTGCTGCCCATGGGGGCTGAGGACATAGCGCGATGCAAGCCGGTGTACGAAGTTCTTGCTGGTTGGTCTGACTCTACCGTTGGCATCACTGACTATGACAAGCTGCCGCACGCGGCCCGTGCCTACCTTGAACGCATTGAACAGGTTACTGGTGTTCCCATTGACATGATCTCGACGAGTCCGGATCGCGATCACACCATCATGATGCGTCATCCATACGTAGCGGTTTGAACCGCACGTCGCTACTGCAGTTCACTTGATACGGAGCCCACATGTTGACCGAAGACGGCAAGCACCTTTACGTTAGTTACGATGAGTACCATAGCTTGATCGAAAAGCTTGCGCTCAAGGTCTACCAGTCGGGTTGGGAGTTCGACACCATCCTATGCCTGGCCAGGGGCGGCCTGCGTCCTGGAGACATTCTCAGTCGTATTTTTGACAAACCTCTGGCGATCATGTCTACCAGTTCATACCGAGCTGAGGCGGGGACTGTCCAAGGGCACCTCGACATCGCTCGATTCATAACCACTCCTAAGGGCGAGATCGCTGGCAGGGTTTTGCTGGTAGATGACTTGGCTGATTCCGGTCACACCTTGCATGCAGTGATTGACATGTTGAAGACCAACTACGCGCCCATTAGCGAGTTGCGGAGTGCGGTCATCTGGACCAAGGGCATTTCCTCGTTTACAGCAGACTACTCAGTCGAGTTCTTGCCGTCCAACCCCTGGATCCACCAGCCGTTCGAGAGCTATGACAGCCTAGGACCGGAGAAGCTTCTGGAAAAATGGCGGCTCTGAAAAAATTTCTGGCCTTGGCACAGCGAAAGACAATTTCAGTGCTATAGTCGAGGGCTTCGCTACTAAGAGCTACCTGCAAGGGTTGATCAAAGCGGCGGGGCTGCTGAAGGTGCTCTGGGGCTTGATTCCGGGGCGTGTTCGGTGGTTGTGCTGAAGTCAGTCCTTGTCTGGCGGTGGTGCAAAAAAGGAAGCGATTGAGTTGCAAGCGGGATAAAAACCGGTATATAATTCAAGGCTTCGCTCAGCGGATGTTTGGTGTTGTTTTGGGTTGCTACGGCGGCTTGCGACGGGATCAAAAATCTGAAGAGAAAGAAAAAAGTTTTGACGGTGCTTTAAAAACCGTGCTAGAATTCAAGGCTTAGCTGATCGCAGCTAAGTCAGGAAAGCAAAGAAAGACTTCGGTCTGAAATGTGATCCGGTTCATTAAAAACATACAGCCGATAAGCGTGGGCGTTTGATGGCGAGTGCCAAGTTCTTTGGAACTAGTGCTTAGCACTACAAACGCTCATGAGAGAGAAGTGAAGTTCACTTCAATTCTTAATTATGAGTTGCTCGAAAGAGCGAAAAAAATCAAGATCGAACTGTAGAGTTTGATCCTGGCTCAGATTGAACGCTGGCGGCATGCCTTACACATGCAAGTCGAACGGTAACAGGCCGCAAGGTGCTGACGAGTGGCGAACGGGTGAGTAATACATCGGAACGTGCCCGAGAGTGGGGGATAACGGAGCGAAAGCTTTGCTAATACCGCATACGATCTACGGATGAAAGCAGGGGACCGCAAGGCCTTGCGCTCATGGAGCGGCCGATGGCAGATTAGGTAGTTGGTGGGATAAAAGCTTACCAAGCCGACGATCTGTAGCTGGTCTGAGAGGACGACCAGCCACACTGGGACTGAGACACGGCCCAGACTCCTACGGGAGGCAGCAGTGGGGAATTTTGGACAATGGGCGAAAGCCTGATCCAGCCATGCCGCGTGCAGGATGAAGGCCTTCGGGTTGTAAACTGCTTTTGTACGGAACGAAAAGACTCTGGTTAATACCTGGGGTCCATGACGGTACCGTAAGAATAAGCACCGGCTAACTACGTGCCAGCAGCCGCGGTAATACGTAGGGTGCAAGCGTTAATCGGAATTACTGGGCGTAAAGCGTGCGCAGGCGGTTATATAAGACAGATGTGAAATCCCCGGGCTCAACCTGGGAACTGCATTTGTGACTGTATAGCTAGAGTACGGTAGAGGGGGATGGAATTCCGCGTGTAGCAGTGAAATGCGTAGATATGCGGAGGAACACCGATGGCGAAGGCAATCCCCTGGACCTGTACTGACGCTCATGCACGAAAGCGTGGGGAGCAAACAGGATTAGATACCCTGGTAGTCCACGCCCTAAACGATGTCAACTGGTTGTTGGGTCTTCACTGACTCAGTAACGAAGCTAACGCGTGAAGTTGACCGCCTGGGGAGTACGGCCGCAAGGTTGAAACTCAAAGGAATTGACGGGGACCCGCACAAGCGGTGGATGATGTGGTTTAATTCGATGCAACGCGAAAAACCTTACCCACCTTTGACATGTATGGAATCCTTTAGAGATAGAGGAGTGCTCGAAAGAGAGCCATAACACAGGTGCTGCATGGCTGTCGTCAGCTCGTGTCGTGAGATGTTGGGTTAAGTCCCGCAACGAGCGCAACCCTTGTCATTAGTTGCTACATTTAGTTGGGCACTCTAATGAGACTGCCGGTGACAAACCGGAGGAAGGTGGGGATGACGTCAAGTCCTCATGGCCCTTATAGGTGGGGCTACACACGTCATACAATGGATGGTACAAAGGGTCGCCAACCCGCGAGGGGGAGCCAATCCCATAAAGCCATTCGTAGTCCGGATCGCAGTCTGCAACTCGACTGCGTGAAGTCGGAATCGCTAGTAATCGTGGATCAGAATGTCACGGTGAATACGTTCCCGGGTCTTGTACACACCGCCCGTCACACCATGGGAGCGGGTTCTGCCAGAAGTAGGTAGCCTAACCGTAAGGAGGGCGCTTACCACGGCAGGGTTCGTGACTGGGGTGAAGTCGTAACAAGGTAGCCGTA